>OZ246011.1:0-3176935 GCA_965230595.1 Flavipsychrobacter sp.
CATGCTGACTTTGATGAGAAAGAAGAAAAGATCAAATTCACGATCAAGAAGTCATCTTCAAAAAAGAATGAAGAGGCCTCTACTGAAGAAGACTAATTCTTTATTAAATAACTCAAACGAACGGGTGGTCATATTTATGCCACCCGTTTTTTATTCCCAACAATTTTGATCAGTAGTTACCAGCTTAGAGGTATCAAAACCTTTGGAGGCTATTTTTCGCACTAAAGTATCATAAGTGTCTTGATCCATTTGTGGAGTTCGAGATAGTATCCACAGGTACTTCCTGTTTGGGTGACCCACTACACTGTAAGAATAATCATCTGCCAACTCTATGATCCAGTACTTACCTCTAAAGGGCCAAAAGAATTGCACCGCTAGTTTGGCATTAGTCTTCTTATCCTTAATAAATGCTTTTCCTGTAGTTACTTTCCTTTCGCCTGATACATTGCAGGAGTTGACCACCTTTACACTACCATTTTTATTAACGCTGTATTCAGCAGTAGTGCAGGAGCAGCCTTTTTGAAAGCTTTGAGGGAAGGCAGCTATCTCATACCACTTACCCATATATTTTTCTATATCTACATTAGCTACTGTTTCAAGTTTCTTCATACTACAGGATAAAAAAGTACTGGAAATAAATATTACAATAATACTTTTTACAACTATTCGCACATTCATACAACTAAAGTTACATATGAAATATTAACCGGCAGGAAATATTATAGCGTTTATTGACCATAATATGCCCCATAAGGGGTTATATATAGTTTATGTAAAATAGATAGATTTGTCATATGTTGCGTCTATCGTTACTAATACTATCGCTATGCCTATGCGTGAATACTCAAGCACAAAATTTAGTGCCCAACCCTAGTTTTGAAGACTATAATGAATGTCCTCAAAAACTCTCGGAAATACTGTACTCTAACAACTACTCTAACTTCAAAACAGTAAAAGCATGGTCTAACCCTGTTAAGTTGAGTACGCCGGATTACTATAATGCCTGTGCTACTACAAACGTAAGCATACCCAGTAATAATAATGGATACCAACCGGCTAGAACGGGTAACGGGTATGTAGGCATTATTGCCTATGGCAAGGTTAACTGGTCTCAACCTGAATATGCAGAGTATGTTTATTGTAAGCTTTTGTCTCCGTTAGTAGCAGGAGAGGTATACGATGTTTCTTTTTATGTGAGTGCTACCAATGTGAGTAAAAGTTACTTGCCTTACGGAGCAGTGGATAGGATAGGTGTTCGCTTTTCGGATACGATCAATTATGGTAATCACTTACAAACTATATGGCAAGACTATCATGTACGAAGCACAAAGGGTATTATTCTCAATGATACGACCAACTGGGTAGAAGTGTCAGGTCAATACATTGCAACAGGAGGCGAAGAATATATGGTGTTGGGCAACCTGATGGACACCAGCTATTTAAGTATCAGAAAGTATGAGGATACCACTCTATTCAATGGGTTTATGTGTTATTATTATATTGATGATGTTTCAGTTACCCCTGTGAAACAAGGTTGCGATACATTTTATACCCGCACAGATACATTGCTTTGTACTAATAACAACATTATGTTGAGCTCTTCTGCAAGCAATGCAAATAGTTATATATGGAGCACTGGTAGCAATGCCATGAATATTTCTATTGATACACCCGGTTTATATTGGTGTGGCGCAGTAAAGGATAGTTGCGACTATTATATTGATTCATTTTTTGTAGGTCATTATCAAGATACGGTCAATATCAATTCCGATACAGTTATTTGCTTGGCTAACAATACAACCATTGTGATAAGTGCAAGTGTTAGTGGTGCAAGTTATTCTTGGAATACAGGAGGTACTACTAATAGTATTACTATAGGAGATACAGGTACTTACACCTGCTTGGTTAAGAAGGGTTGTACGCTATACAGAGAAGTGGTGAAGGTTACAGAGCAACAATTTCCATATCACATTGAGCTGGGCAATGATACCGTAATATGTGATAAGGATAAGAGCTATACTTTGGGTATAGACCTACAACATTCGATCATACAATATGAGTGGAATACAGGGGCAAGAAGTTGTTGTATCACTCCTAAAGAGGAAGGGTATTATCAGCTAAAAATAACAGATGGATGTAAGACAATAGATGATACTATAAATATTAAATTTCAAGACTGTAGTAAATGTATCATGCTACCTACAGCTTTTAGCCCTAATAAAGATGGTAAGAATGACGGGCTGAGAGCCTATGCTTTGTGTCGTATCAGCAGGTACGATTTCAGAGTATTTAACAGGTGGGGCGAGTTAGTTTTTAGAACGGATGATATTACAAAACCATGGGATGGCACTTATAATGGAAAGCCTGCATCTATTGGTACTTATTTCTATCAGTTAAAATATCAGGACTACAATACAGGGATTATCAAACTGGAGAAGGGTGATATTACCTTGCTCCGCTAACAGATCTGAGTTAGTTTATTAACCAATAGCTAATTTTATTCAAGAAATAAGCTGTTGGGGTTAAATATTCCATTAAAAAGTCATGTTTCTTTCCTGTTTCTCCAACAGTAATTGAATTATTACCGTCTAATTAATGACCAAACTTGGTCATTACTACTATGAAGCACTTGCCGTTATGTGCGCTATTCTTATTTTGCTTAGGCAGTACTACTGCTCTGGGGCAAAATTTGGTGCCCAATCCTCACTTTGAAGATTATAACTCTTGCCCGTCCTCATTATCAGGATTGGCTTATTCTCCCAATTATTTTGATTTTCCGTCGGCCAAGGCATGGGTCAACCCGTTAAAGGATGCCTCACCTGATTACTTTAACGCATGTGCATCAATCAACTCAGGAGCCAGCACACCTCAAAACGCTTTTGGTATGCAGCAGGCAAGGTCGGGCAATGGTTATGCAGGCATTATAGCTTGGGAAGCAAAATATCAAGGTGGCACACAAACGCTGGATTATAGTGAGTATATACAATGTAAACTATTACAACCACTACAGGCCGGAGAACGCTATTGCGTGACTTTTTATGTCAGCCCTTCAGCTAACCTAGCCAAGCCATTTAATAACGTAGCTATTGATGAGGTGGGTGTAAACTTTGGTAAAACCAATATTGCCCAACCTACAGGCTATACATTAAGTTTACCATATCATGTAATCAGCCCATCGGGTCAGTATATCGGTGATACTAATAGTTGGAAACGCATAGAAGGTATTTATATCGCAAGCGGAGGTGAAGAGTGGTTGACCATTGGCAGGTTTAAACAAGCCAATAACCCTAACTCCCAACCGATATATCCGGCTATCCCCGATCCGCAAAACAACACAAGAGCATATTTGTATATAGACGATGTAAGTGTGGTGAAACTAAAAGCATCTGATACTACTTATGCTACACACGATTCTAGCTATTGTGTGCAAGACCAACTACCGATGGTATTAAAAAGCCAAGGAGTTGCCGGCGAGTATGTATGGAGTAATGGCGCAACATCGTCAAGTATTACGATCAATAGTAGTGGACAGTATTGGTGTAGAGCCTATGCCAACTGTCACGTATATATAGACACGTTTAATGTTCAATACAGGCATCCGGAGAAATTATCACTTGGCAATCAGATAGTCAACTGCAATAATGTTCCCGTCACTATAAAAACGTCATTGAAGTTTGATAACTATCTATGGAGCAACGGTGCGACATCTGAAAAGATCGTCGTTACTGAGTCGGGCGTATACACGCTTACAGCTACTAATAGATGTGGTACTCAAACCGACTCGGTGCATGTTTTTATACAACCTCCTACACCGCAGCCCCTAGCAGATGACACAACTGTTTGCCAATTTTCTCAGCCTGTGTTAAACGTTAAAGGTCAAAACATTCAATGGTATGCCAATGCTGCAGGCGTAATAGG
Organism: Flavipsychrobacter sp.; assembly: GCA_965230595.1. Classification (GTDB taxonomy): domain Bacteria; phylum Bacteroidota; class Bacteroidia; order Chitinophagales; family Chitinophagaceae; genus UBA5543. The sequence continues at coordinate 3,919 of OZ246011.1, forward strand.
TAGCACGCAGCAGCCCCCCGTTATTACACAAAAAACAGGGTATTACGACCTATATGTAACACAAACGATAGGCATGTGCGAAAGCCCTAAAAGGAAGGTTCGTATCAATGTAAAATATCAACCTCATGAAGAGCTGGACGATGATGTAGTAATGTGTAGGAACAACTTGCAGATGATAGGTAATGAGCTACCATCAGACGTAATATATAAATGGAATACCGGAGATATTGCATGCTGCATCACACCCAATAGAGAGGGTGTATATAAAAGGTCAGTAAGAAACGAATGTGGACAATATATAGATACTGTACATGTTAACTTATCGCTTTGTGATGATTGTATCAGTATGGCCAATGCATTTACGCCTAATGGAGATGGGCAGAATGATGTATTCACCCCTATTATTACTTGCCCGATAACAGAGTATACTATGAGCATCTATAATAGATGGGGGCAGCTGATATATAGAACTAACGATCAAAAGGCAGGATGGCGAGGCACGCACGATGGCGTACCTGTTAATAATGGTACTTATTTGTACATCATAGAATATAGAGCCCAAGCTACCCGAAATGGGAAATTCCTCAAAGGAAATGTAACACTACTGCGCTAAGCAGTACTTATACAATCGGGAAAATATTTGATCTAACAGTACCATTTTTTAGCATAGAAGGTATAGTATTGGTAAATTCGCGCTCTTACCCATGCGGAGCGAGTATAAGATAGCGTTAGTAGGAAACCCGAATAGTGGGAAAAGTTCTCTTTTCAATGCACTAACAGGTTTGAACCAGAAGGTGGGCAACTTTCCGGGTGTTACTGTTGATAAAAAAACAGGTAAGGCACGTATTAGTGCTCATGTTTCCGCAACCATCATTGATCTTCCCGGCTCCTATAGTCTTTATCCTAAAAGTGCTGATGAGCAAGTAACCTACGAGGTATTGCTCAACAACAAAGGAAAGGACTATCCTGACATGATCGTTGTAGTGGCCGATGCGGCTAACCTAAAACGTAATCTCCTTTTCTGCTCACAGATCATGGATCTTGGTATACCTGTAGTGTTGGCATTGACGATGAATGATATTGCTAAGCGTAATGGTATAGCTATTGACACCAAAGAGCTGGAACGACTTATAGGCGTGCCGGTGGTATTGATCAACCCCAGGAAGAACAAAGGTATAAGCGAACTGAGAAGATCGATAGTATCACTGAAAAACTTATGGACAGGTCATGAAAAGAGCTTTATTGAGATAAATAATATTACAGGAGATTGGATAGACGAGATCAAATCACTCTGTGCAATAGAAGAAGATTATACAGCACTTCATACTGCTTGCGGTTATTTGGAGTTGAGTTATTTGCCTGCAGCACATCGTATACGTATAGGTGCATTGCTCGATCAAGTAGGCTTTCATAAAGCGCAAGTACAGGCTGAGGAGATACTACAACGTTATCAGAAGATCGATGGTATTATCAAAAAGTGTGTGGTAGAAGATACTCCCTTAAAGAAATCATTACGTAGTGAAAGGTTAGATAGAGTACTCCTGCATCCGCTTTGGGGCAATATCATATTATTGCTGGTACTATTCACACTGTTTCAAAGTATCTTTTGGTTGGCAGAGTATCCCATGAATTGGGTTGACGAAGGTTTTGCCTGGATCAGTGGGCAAATGGATACGCTTCTGCCGGAGGGATACGTCAAAGACTTTTTGATCAATGGGCTGTTAGCAGGTATAGGCGGTATCGTCATTTTTATACCGCAGATCATGATCCTATTCGGCTTTATCACCTTGCTGGAAGATAGTGGCTATATGGCGCGTATTAGCTTCTTGACCGATCGTTTGATGCGCAGTGTAGGGTTGAATGGTAAGTCTGTGATGCCGCTTATTAGTGGTATGGCTTGTGCCGTGCCAGCCATCATGTCGGCACGTACTATACAGAATAAAAAGGAAAGGCTCATTACCATTATGGTGACACCGCTCATGAGTTGCTCAGCCAGGTTGCCGGTATATACTATTTTGATAGGGCTGGTAATACCGGATGAAAAATTAGGCATTTTCAACTTACAGGGGCTGGTAATGATGGGCTTGTATTTACTGGGTTTTGCAATGGCCATGATCGTTTCAAAAGTGATGAACTGGGCGATGAAAGCAAAAGAACGCACTTACTTCCTTATGGAGCTGCCGGTATACCGCATGCCTAGGTGGAAGAACATAGTAGTGACCATGGTGCAAAAGGCTAAGGTTTTTGTAACGGATGCCGGGAAGGTTATATTGATCATTTCCGTTTTGTTGTGGGGCTTAGCTAGCTTTGGTCCGTCAAAACGTATGAATGCCGTTGAAGTAAAATATACAGCGCTCATTAACGAGCAACCACAACATGCTGATAGCTTAAAAAACGCTATGCGCTCTGAAAAGCTTGGTAACTCTTATGCTGGTATTTTAGGACATGCCTTAGAGCCTGTGATACAACCTTTAGGTTACGATTGGAAAATTGGTATAGCCTTAGTCACCTCTTTTGCAGCCAGAGAAGTGTTTGTAAGTACCATGGCTACGTTATATAGTGTAGGTAGCGACGAAGCCGGTAATACTTTAAAGCAGAAAATGAGCGTAGCTAAAAGATCCGATGGCTCTCCGGTATATACGTTAAGAACAGGACTATCCTTATTGATATTCTATGTTTTTGCCATGCAATGCATGAGTACGATGGTGATCGTAAAAAGAGAGACAGGCAGCTGGAAGTACCCTATTTATCAGTTCCTCTATATGTTTGCAATAGCTTATCTGGGTGCATTGTTAGTGTATAATATCTTTTAGATTTTATCCTTATTTCACATTGTTTGTGCCGTTAATCCGATAACTTTAAGTATTATGACATGTTGTTTTTTCATAATGATTAGTTAACGAGCTCATTTTTTAACGGGAAAACGAAAGTACACCCTACTTTTGTATAGTTGGTGCATTATATGCATTGACATCAAAACAAAAACACAAAACAAAAAACACACCGTTAGGAGTGTTTGTATAAACAAACATTATCTATGAAGGAAGTCATCAACTTCTTTAAAAACCTCTTTGAATACAAAGATTTCCGTTCCTTTTGGGAAAGCGGAAGTTGGACCTCATTTCATGGGTGGTTTTATATCATCAGCGACCTGCTCGTTTGGTCGGCATACTTTATTATACCGGTACTCATACTTTTCTACATTGTAAAAAAGAGAAAGCCTTTAGGTTTCAATAGCTTATACCTTCTTTTTGCCTCTTTTATATTGCTTTGCGGCGCTACTTATTTTGTAGATGCGCTCATGTTCTGGGTGCCTTTATACCGTGTCAGTGCATTGATCCGATTTATTACAGGTGTAGTTAGCTGGATAACCGTATTCTATGTGGTGAAGATATTACCTAAGGCATTTTCTATGCGATCGGGCGAAGAGATGCAGCAAGAGATAGATACCAGAAAAGAGGTAGAAAAGGAATTAAAACAGAAAAATGAACAACTACAAGAAGCAGAAAAGATAGCCAAGATAGGATACATCAAGTGGGATGTGATGCAAGAGCAGGTGGAGCTATCGGAGTCGGCTGAAGAAATACTGGAGATAGACTTGAAAGATGGCATTAGCTATGCTAACTTCTCCAAGATCATACATGAAGATGACCTGAAACATTTAGAAAAAGTTATTGACACCATATTTATCAAAAAGTTCTTTCCTGATTTTTATTGCAGGATCATTACACCTACCAAAGAAGTAAAGCACATCTTAGTACGTGGTCAAGTCATACTAAACGAGTCTGGTGTGATCACTGTGGTAAAAGGAACGATACAAGACGTTACCCAGCAGCGTTTATATGTTCAGAAGATACAGCTACAAAACCAAAAGCTAAAAGACATTGCTTGGATACAGTCGCACAAGGTGCGTGCCCCGGTGGCATCAATTATGGGTTTGATACAACTCTTTAATAAAGAGAACCCTCAAGACCCGATGAACGGTGAGGTGTTGGATGGCATATCAGAGGCGGCTGAAACACTGGATAAAGTCATTAAAGAGATCAATGCGAAGACGGAGACGATGAAGATAGTGAAACAAGAAAGGCAAGGCGATAACTAGCACTTCTTGTACTATCTCAAAATTTAAAGCGACACTTACGAGTGTCGCTTTTTTTAGTTTATGGATTGGCAGGTGAAAATTAAGCCGCCGATATGCTACTTTTGTGGTTATGGATCTAAAAGCTCCCGAGAAGATAGCCAACTATATAGGTGGTGAATTAGTAGCACCTCTTGAAGGCAATTATATTGATAATGTAAACCCTGCAACGGGTGAAGTGTATAGCCATACACCTAATAGTACTGAGAAAGATATTGACGCGGCAGTAGTAGCAGCCAAGAAGGCCTTTCCTGAATGGAGTACCACACCCGCGGAAAGCAGGTTTAAGATACTGAACAAGATAGCTGAGCTGATAGATGAAAACTTAGACGCATTAGCCTTAGCTGAAAGTAATGATAATGGAAAGCCACTTTGGCTAAGTAAGAAAGTGGACATCCCTCGTGCGTCTAGCAACTTCAGGTTCTTTGCGACGGCACTGATGCACTTTAGCACGGATAGCCATAGTATGGAAGGTAGAGCGATCAATTATACGCTGCGCCAGCCCGTAGGTGTAGTGGGTTGTATTTCTCCATGGAACTTACCACTATATCTTTTTAGCTGGAAGATTGCGCCTGCATTGGCGGCAGGGAATTGTGTTATTGCTAAGCCGAGCGAGGTTACACCTATGACGGGTTATTTGTTAAGCGTGATCTGTAAAGAGGCCGGGCTGCCTGATGGGGTATTGAATATCGTACATGGCAATGGGCCAAGCTGCGGTAGTGCTATAGTAGCACATCCGCAGATCAAAGCTATTTCCTTTACAGGTAGCACACGTGCAGGTAAGCACATTGCCAGTGTAGCAGCACCAATGTTTAAGAAGTTGTCTTTAGAACTAGGCGGTAAAAACCCTAACATCATATTTGAAGATTGCGATTGGGATAAAGCCATGCGCACAACTTTACAATCTTCTTTTGCCAATATGGGGCAGATATGTTTATGTGGCAGTAGGGTGTTGATACATGAAAGCATCTATGAGAAATTCAAAGCTGAGTTTGTAGAAAGAGCCAAGCGCTTGACCGTGGGCGACCCACTGGACGAAAAGAGCAAGCAGGGGGCTATTGTGAGCAAGATGCATTACGAAAAAGTATTAGGATGTATTGAGCTGGCCAAAGAAGAAGGAGGTAAGATACTACTAGGCGGCAACACTGTAAAACCTGAAGGGCGTTGTGAAAATGGCTACTTCATTGAGCCTACTATTATTGAAGGGCTAGGAGCGAATTGCCGCACCAATATGGAAGAGATATTTGGACCAGTAGTGACCTTACAATCGTTTAAAGATGAAGATGAAGCTTTGCAGTTAGCTAATACCAGTGATTATGGTTTGGCTGCTACTATATGGACACAAGACGTGACCAGAGCTAACCGCGTAGCAGCAAAAGTGGATAGTGGTATCGTATGGGTCAACTGTTGGTTGCTGCGCGACCTGAGAACACCATTTGGTGGTATGAAGAACTCAGGTGTAGGGCGTGAAGGAGGCTGGGAGGCCATGCGTTTCTTCACCGAGCCTAAGAATGTTTGTATAGAATTATAAAAAAGTATTGATCAAATCATATGTCAGAAAAACTTTCAACAGATAAAGCGCCTAAGCCTGTAGGGTTATATCCGCATGCGCGTAAGGCAGGTAATTTATTATTCTTATCAGGTATTGGTCCGCGTAACGCCGGTGAAAACGATACCGTAGTACCGGGCTTAAAGCTGGATAAGAACGGTAACTTTTTAGAGTTTGACTTTGAGGCACAGTGCCGCAATGTGTTTGATAATGTAAGAACAGTATTGGAAGAGTGTGGTAGCAGCTGGGATAAACTAATAGACGTCACAGTATTCTTAGTGAATATGAAGCGCGACTTCCAAACTTACAACAAGATATATGCAGAGTACTTTAAGGATAATCAACCTTGCCGTACTACTGTTGAGATCAGCTCATTGCCTACACCAATAGCTATAGAGCTAAAGTGCATTGCTACTGTAGATTAAGGTATTCTTACGGGAAGGTCGATACGGAGTGTGCGTTGGAAAACTGTACCGTCTTTGTCCTTCCCTCTTACTTTCCACATTACAGCCCTAAGTACAGGGTATAGTGGTTTTTGATTAGTAGCGTTTACACCTTTCACACTATTCTCCCAGCGTACTCTTGACGATCTGCGCATGCGTTTGCTTTTCGTGGCACGATTCACTGCATTAACAATACCACGGTTAGATACCTTAGTATACTTCAGGTGTTTGATGCTGAGGTCAGGTATTTTGTACATGCCATTTTTACCGTCTATTTCCATCCAGTCAGTAAGCTTACGTAGAGAAGCTAGCTCCATCATACCAAGTTCATTCTTCAGCATGATGACGGTTTGGTAGCGCATCTCTACAGAAGTAATTGTTGCCCCTTGCAGTATTAAGTAGTTATTGTCCAGAGCGCCACTGGTAATTTGATAGCTGGCACCATAGGCTTTTTTCAGGTCCTGCTCTTGGAAGGTACGGGTAGTGATGCTAGGTATGAACATGGTCACCTGTGGGAAAGGTACTTTCAAACCACCACCACTGAGCATCATCTCTTTATTAACTGTAGCATGCTTGCTGGCCTGTGCGATACGTTGCGAATCAGAAATCTCTTCTTCCTGCTTTACAGGAGTAAAGTCAAGGTCTAGAACAAGGTCCTCTAAGTACACAGGATCTTTTTCCGTTACGATCGTTGCAGAGTCTCCCAGCACAATAGGTCCATAGTCTTTATCTCCCGTGCAGGACACAATGGTGAGAAACACAATGCTCAATAATGCGATGTAGTTAAGACCTTTCATAGACTAAAAACAGTACGAAAATAATAAACGCCCTGACTAAAGCAGGGCGATAATATAATTAATCTGATTATTAACAGGATTTTAGTAGCTCATCACCTGTTGCACCGCGTCATCCAGTCGCGATTTGGCCATAAAATTATTTTCCAGCTCTTTGGCAAACGGCACGGGTGTATCTAAGCTACCGCACCTAACTATTGGTGCATCTAATAGTTCAAAACAATGCTGCGATATCCAAGCACTTATCTCCCCACCGATACCACCAAATAAAGTATCCTCATGAAGTATCAAGACTTTCCCCGTACGTGCTACGGATGCTTTAATGGCATCGTAGTCTAGGGGTGATAAGGTGCGTAAGTCGAGTATATCGAAGGAAATATCCTGATGCTCTTTGGCATAATCTTGCGCCCACACCACACCCATACCATAGGTAATGATACTGAGGTCTTCCCCTTCTGTTACTTGTCTGGCCTTGCCTATCTCTGTGCTGTAGTAGCCGTCATGTACTTCTTCTGTCAAGCTTCTATACAGTGCTTTATGCTCGAAGTATAGTACCGGGTTAGGGTCTTCTATAGCGGCTATGAGTAAGCCTTTGGCATCTTGAGGTGTAGCAGGGTATACTACTTTTAAGCCGGGCGTATGGGTAAACCATGCTTCATTACTCTGAGAGTGAAAAGGGCCTGCTCCTACACCACCACCCGTTGGCATACGGATGACCACATCGGCATTTTGCCCCCAGCGGTAGTGTATCTTGGCTAGGTTGTTGATGATCTGGTTGAAGCCTACACTCACAAAATCAGCAAACTGCATTTCCATCACAGACTTGTGCTTCTTAATAGACAAACCGAGTGCAGCACCTACAATAGCACTCTCACATATAGGCGTGTTACGCACACGATATTTGCCAAACTGCTCTATAAAGTTTTGTGTGATCTTGAAAGCACCGCCATACTCTGCAATGTCTTGACCCATGATCACCATGTTAGGATATTTTTCCATGCATTGCCTCAGAGCATCGCTGATGGCTTGGAAGAATTTCTTCTCCGACTTTTTTGAGGTTTGAGGAACGATGGCTGCGTTATCAAATGGTGCAAAAAGGTCATTCATCTCCTCTTCGGTATCAGGTTGTACATCTTCAGCCTCAAAACCTCTGCTCACCCCTTCGGTGATGTAGTCTTGTATTTGAGTTTTTACAGCATGAGCTACGCCTTTAGATAACACACCTTTTTTTAAGAGCCAGTTCTCATAGTTCACTAACGGGTCTTTCTGTTTCCATTCTTCAAAAAGATGTTTGGGTACATACTTCACACCACTGGCCTCTTCATGCCCACGCATTCTAAAGGTCATACACTCTATAAGTATAGGTTTCTGCTCTGTGATGCAATATTGACGTGCATCTCTAATGGTTTTATATACTTCAAGTATATTATTCCCATCTATGGTAAGGCCTTTCATGCCGTACCCCTTAGCACGGTCTGCCAATTGCTCGCAGGCATATTGTTCGTCGGTAGGTGTACTGAGCCCATAACCATTATTCTCAATAATGAAGATCACAGGTAACCCCCATACAGCCGCTACGTTCAAGGCTTCATGAAAATCGCCCTCACTCGTGCCGCCTTCTCCTGTAAAGGCCACGGCAACTTTTTGCTCCCCTTTTAGCTTGTGTGCTAATGCTATACCATCAGCAATGGCCAGTTGAGGGCCAAGGTGAGAGATCATACCGCAGATGTGATGCTCATTGGTGCCAAAATGGAAAGACCGCTCTCTACCTTTACTATATCCGCCTTTCTTACCTTGCCACTGCATAAAGAGCTTATCGAATGGAAGTTTTCTTGAAGTGAATACGCCCAAGTTTCTGTGCATCGGCATAATGTATTCATCTTCGTCAAGAGCTAAAGTAGTACCCACAGCAATGGCTTCTTGCCCTATACCGCTGAACCATTTACTGATACGTCCCTGCCTTAATAATATGAGCATACGCTCCTCTATCATCCGAGGCCTGACCAATTCTCTATATAAGTCTAATAGCAGATTGTCATCCAACCCACTTCTGTCAAAATGCATGTGGCACAGTTTGTAACAAAAATAAACCCTTCCTTAGTTAAACCTATAGGAATAACACATTTCTTAATGCATGATATTAGATTCTTCATGCCGCCCATGAAATCCACGATTTGTATATAACATTTCCACATTAGTTTTAGCTTATCTCGATGTTTGTTAACTTTGTGCGACCGCAACAGCAATTCCCCTTAATTATCGGATTTTCAGCTGCGCACCGGTCTGCAAAACAGGAGCGTTATGACTAAGTACATTTTTGTAACAGGAGGTGTTACCTCATCATTGGGTAAAGGTATTATAGCTGCATCTTTAGCAAAGCTATTGCAAACAAGAGGCTATACCACTACTATACAAAAGTTTGACCCCTACATTAATGTAGACCCGGGTACGCTAAACCCATATGAGCACGGGGAGTGCTATGTAACTGAAGATGGTGCAGAGACGGACTTGGACTTAGGCCACTATGAGCGCTTTTTGAATACTTATACCTCGCAGGCTAATAATGTGACCACAGGTCGTGTTTACCAATACGTGATCAATAAAGAGCGTGAAGGTGCATATCTAGGTAAAACGGTTCAGGTGATACCACACATTACCGATGAGATCAAGCGCCGCATTATGCTACTGGGTGAGGGTGATAAGTATGATATCGTGATCACAGAGTTGGGCGGAACGGTTGGTGACATTGAATCGTTACCATATATAGAGGCTGTTCGTCAGTTGAAGTGGGAGTTGGGAGAAGAGAACTGTATTGTGGTGCATCTAACATTAGTACCTTATTTAAAAGCGGCCAAAGAGCTAAAGACAAAGCCAACACAGCACTCCGTAAAGCTGATGAGTGAGAATGGCTTGAACCCAGACATATTAGTTTGCCGTACGGAAGAGCCACTTTATAAAGACATCAAAAGAAAGATCGCCCTATTTTGTAACGTAACGCAAGATGCGGTAATAGAAGCGATGGACGCAGATACCATCTATAGTGTGCCGTTGGAAATGATGCGTGAAAGATTGGACGAGATATGTTTGGAAAAATTAGAGCTGGATTTTGGTAAAGAGCCTAATCTGGACAGATGGAAAGAATTCCTGAATAAATTAAGATACCCTAAGTCAACAGTAACCGTTGGTCTTATTGGTAAATATGTAGAGCTGCAAGATGCTTATAAATCTATATTGGAGGCATTCATCCATGCAGGAGCTATTAACGAGTGTAAGGTTGAGGTGCGCAATATCCATTCTGAATACCTGACGACAGAAAATGCTGAGGACAAATTGAAAAACCTGGATGCTATTTTGGTAGCGCCTGGTTTTGGTAGCCGTGGCATTGAAGGAAAGATAGATGCTATAAGACATGCCAGAGAAAATAACATTCCATTCTTTGGTATCTGCTTAGGTATGCAAATGGCTTGTGTAGAGTTTGCCAGAAATGTATTGAAAATGCCAAATGCCCATACAACGGAGGTGAATGAGGATACCAATGACGCGGTGATCTCCATTATGGAAGAGCAAAAGGATATTACCCAAATGGGGGGCACCATGAGGCTCGGTGCTTACGATTGTGAGTTGAAAAAAGGCTCAAAAGTAGCAGAGATCTATGGTACTACTAATATCTCTGAACGCCACAGACACCGTTATGAGTTTAATAATGAGTATTTAGAGGCTTTTGAAAAAGCCGGCATGATACCAGTGGGTAAAAACCCTAAAACTCAACTTGTTGAGATCATGGAGCTGAAAGACCACCCCTACTTTGTAGCGGTACAGTTCCACCCGGAGTATAAGAGCACGGTAGAAAACCCACATCCATTATTTGTCGCCTTTATACAAGCAGCAAAGGAAGCACAAAAAAGAAACGGAGGCCCTAAAAAGGTATTAGAGAAGCAACCTGCTTAAGGCTTAGCAACGTGAACTGTTTTTGACTGAACGGCTTTGCCAAAAAAGGTAGTGGCATGCTCATTAAAATCAGTTGTAGCATCGGTAGTGTAGAAAGTAGCACTGCCACCTTTGCTTATCTTATCATTAATATCGGTGTGCCTGCTTAGATAGTCCTGTAAACTATCCGCTACAATATCAGCCTGTGAGATAATGGTAATATCCTCTGATACAAACTGCTTGATGGTATCCAGCAACAAGGGATAATGTGTACAGCCCAATAGAATCGTGTCAATGTCTTCCGATTGGTAGAGTAGTTTTTGCAGATCCATTTGCACGATAGGTTCGGCCTCTTTGGTTTGGTGCAGGTTATTCTCTATAAGAGGCACCCATAGTGGGCAGGCATGCTGGTAGATATTTATGTTGGGGTAAAACTTGCTGATCTCTTTAGGGTAGGTATCTGATAGAGTAGTACCACGTGTGCCCAATACACCCACAGCATTGGTTTTAGAATATTGCCCGATGATTTCAGCCGTTGGTCGGATAACACCCAATACACGCTTTTCGTCACCAAATCTTGAAAGATCTTTTACCTGTATGGTTTTCAATGCCTTGGCCGAAGCTGTATTGCAAGCTAGTATGATAAGCGGGCAGCCCTGCTGAAACAGCCAGTCCACAGCCTCTAAAGTAAACTGGTATACCGCCTCAAAAGAGCGGTCGCCATACGGGGCGCGGGCGTTGTCTCCTAAATAGATATAATCGTACTCAGGCATTTTTTCCTGAATAGCTTTGAAGACGGTAAGCCCGCCGTAGCCGGAATCGAATATACCTATTGGAGCTTTTGGCATGACACAAAGATATAAGAGAAAAGCACCGGTAAAGACCGATGCTCTGAAAAATTATCAATACCGCGTTATCAACGCCCAACCTACTAAGGTTTTCCTAAATAAAGGTCACAGCGGTGTAGATGTTTTAAATACTGCGCTGAATACAGTAATTTTACATGATATTTTACTTATGAGTGACGTTGCAACACCACAACAACCCGCACTTACAGCAAAAGACTTTGCTACCGATCAGGAAGTGCGTTGGTGCCCGGGATGTGGAGATTATTCGATACTGAAACAAGTACAAACGGTACTACCGCAAACAGGTATACCGAAAGAAAATATTGTGATCATATCAGGTATTGGTTGTAGTTCAAGGTTCCCTTACTACATGAATACTTATGGCATGCACTCCATTCACGGTAGAGCTACGGCAATAGCGTCGGGTTTAAAAGCTACCAGACCTGAGTTGAGCGTATGGATCGTAACGGGTGATGGCGATGGCTTGAGTATAGGTGGTAATCATACGATACACTTATTACGTAGAAACTTTGATGTGAATGTGTTGCTCTTCAACAATCAGATATATGGTTTGACCAAAGGGCAATACTCGCCTACGTCAGAGGCGTCTAAAGTCACCAAGTCTACACCTTTTGGTAGTATCGATCATCCGTTCAATCCATTGGCCTTAGCTATGGGAGCAGATGCTACTTTCATTGCTCGTAGTATGGATCGTGATCCGAAGCATTTACAAGCGATGCTGAAGCGCTCGCATGATCATCACGGTGCATCTTTCTTAGAGATCTATCAGAACTGTAACATCTTTAATGATGGTGCCTTCTTTACCTTCACTGAAAAAGCCAGCAGGCCTGAAGAGGTGTTGTATTTGGAGCAAGGGCAGCCATTGGTGTACGGTGCTGAGAAGAACAAAGGTATTAGACTGAACGGTCATAAACCCGAGTTGGTGAACCTTGATGAAGGTACTTACAGTGTAGACGACCTTTGGGTGCACGACGAACAAGATTTTTACAAAGCACAAATACTCACTCGTTTCTTTGACGATCCTTCAATAGAAGGACACTTCCCTCGTCCGGTAGGAGTGTTCTATGCAGTAGAGCGCCCTACATATGAAGATGCCATGTCGCTACAGTTAGAGCATGCATCGGCAACAAAAGGCGAAGGTGATCTTGATAAATTATTGAAGGGTAAAGAGACTTGGGTGATTGAATAAGCTGAAAACGAACGCTTGGGATCACTAAAACAACTAGCCAGCCAAACTGTTTGGTACGGTGTCAGTAACATAGCGGCACGGTTACTCACTTATTTGCTTACACCATACTTTACCTACACTTTAATAGGCGAGGCCGGCGAGATAGAATATGGACTATATACATACGTCTATTCCATCATCCCTTTCCTGAATATAGTTTTTGCCTACGGTATGGAAACTACTTTTTTCCGTTTCAGTAATACCGAAGATAAGCAGCAGCTCTACAGCACACAGGTGACCTCGCTACTCATCACTACCGGTATATTTACAGGTGCCATATTACTCTTACGTGTACCTATTGCCGACTTTCTAGGCTTGCAGAACCACTTAGAGTATATCGGTTGGATAGCCATCATACTAGGTTTAGATGCCTTGTGTGCACTGCCTTACGCTAGACTAAGGCAGGAGAACCGACCAAGGGTATATGCTTTTACCAAGGTAGCAGGCATTATTTTATATGTAGGTGTAATACTGTTTTTGTTCAGCGTTGGGAAGAATATAGCTGAGGGTAATCCTGACAGTACATTCGCAACACTGTATCATAAGTATTGGGGTCTGGGATTCATTCTTTTTGCCAATGTATTGCAGTCGGTACTAACCACATTACTATTGCTGAAAGAGCTCTTGAAGTTTAAACCTGTTATCAATAAAGAGGTATACAAAAGAGTGTTGAAGTATGGGTTGCCTATATTAATTACAGGGCTGGCTGGTACGGCAAATGACAGGCTCAATATGGTCATCTTCAAAAATATTTACAAAGCAGATAATGAAGAGACACTGAAGCAGCTAGGTTATTTTGGGGCTACCGTGAAGCTGGCTATCATGATCAACTTGGCTATACAGGCCTTTAAGTTGGCAGGAGAACCCTTCTTCTTTTCCATTTCAAAAAATAAAGATGCTAAGCAAACATATGCACGTGTGATGAAATGGTTTGTGGTAGTGATGGCCCTAATGTTCCTGAACGTCACCTTGTTTTTAGATGTATGGCAATACTTTATTGCCGAGCAGTATCGAGTGGCATTAGACTTAGTGCCTGTATTGCTCATGTCTTATATTTTTCTCGGTATTTATTACAATCTGAATGTATGGTTTAAGTTGACAGATAAAACCATCTACGGTACATATATTACCATTATTGGAACATCGGTAACCGTAGCATTCAACTTTGCCTTGATACCTGTATGGGGCTACGCGGCTTGTGCATGGGGTATGCTGGCTTGTTATGGAGTGATGATGCTGCTCTCTTACTTGTGGGGTCAAAAGCATTACCATATTCCTTACAACCTTGCTACTATAGGTAAATATTTGATTGCCGCTTTAATGTTATACTTTGTCAGTCGAGGGTTAAATAGCACCGTATTGTCTTCAATGCTTTGGGCAAGATTATCAATAGGTGTGCTATTCTTCCTCCTGTTTATTGTATTAGTCGTTCGCTCAGAGCGTGAAGAAGTAAAAAGTATGCCGATTATCGGAAAATTTGTGAAGTAGTCTAGCGCAACAATTCACAAGGTTTGGTGCCCGTTGCCTTCTTAAATGCAGTACTGAAATGCGAGATACTGCTATAGCCCAGCTCATTAGCCACGTCAGATACGGAAGTGCCTTCTTGTAGTAATTCCTTCGCCTTAGCTATCCTTAAGCTCTTGGTATACTCATGTATGGTTTTGCCTACCAATGCTTTAAACCCTTTCTTCAAGTAACATTCATTCATAGCTACTTTTCGGGAAAGGTCTTTAATGGTTAGCGGGTTGTCCAGATTCTCCTCTATGATCTCTTTGGCAGCTACTACCTTGTCACGCTCGGTTTCATAGGCCAAGAAACGACAGGCAGGTACAGGGCATGCAGTAAAAGGTACGTGGATGCACTCTAACGCTCTGCGAAGCAAGTGAAGTAACACCTCATTGTATTGCAATGCCTTGGTAAATGAGGCAGTATCCTGAATATCTTCCAGCTGTTCGATAAGCACCTCTGTTTGCTTGCAGATGGTGAATTGTCTTTCGGTAACCTCACTGCCATTAAACGGTTGTTCCGCCAAAAGCATGTCGAGCGGGTACTGCTCAAAAAATGCAGGTTGAAACTCTATCCAATATATAGTAGCCGTTTCAGGCTTTTTGCTGTGCTTAAGGTATAAAAGCTGTAGACAAAACTGATCGTCAGCTATGGGGAATAAATTGAGTTTTGCATACTCTTCGGGCCAAGAGTCATCGTGGAAATCTACTTCCAGCTGTTCAGAGTATAATGTATTACTTGAGTAAATAACATTTCGGTCCACTATCTGTGCTGCCTGACCGAGAATACGCTCAATAGGCACATCCGGTTTAGCAGTTCTAGTTATGTTTTTTACTCTGGCCACGAAGGCAAAGGTAGGGTTATTTGCGCCAAATTACTCGTGTTGATACAATGGATAAATAAAAATGATATTGAGGAAGAATCAGGCTAAAAATTACCGTGACAAAAATTATACCCATCGGCAATAAAATATGTGGATAAAATATGATGTAAAAATTGCCCGTATGCCCTTCCTGTAAAGGGTTTTGATATATGTTAAAAACATTTATTTTTCTTGTGCTTACGTAATGTTTTTGTTACCTTTGTAAGGTGATTTTAGCGCCATATTCATGGCATCAATGATATAGATCGCACTTCTTTTTGATCAGTGATTTTTTTATTGCTTTATGAGTACAGAAAACGAGGCTAATGTGCCTAATAATCCCGGGTATGACGCCGGTAGCATTCAAGTATTAGAAGGGTTGGAAGCCGTGCGTAAGCGCCCTGCCATGTATATTGGTGATATTGGTGTGAAGGGTTTACACCATTTGGTATACGAGGTGGTAGATAACTCCATAGATGAGGCATTGGCAGGATATTGTAACAATATCACAGTTACTATTCACGAAGATAATTCTATAAGCGTGCAGGATGATGGTAGGGGTATACCTACAGGAATGCATGAAAAAGAAGGCCGCTCGGCACTTGAAGTAGTAATGACGGTACTACACGCAGGTGGTAAGTTTGATAAGAATACCTATAAGGTATCCGGTGGTTTGCACGGTGTGGGTGTGAGTTGTGTGAATGCATTAAGCTCGCATCTGAAAGCTACTATCCATAGAGAAGGTAAGGTATTTGAGCAAGAATATGCTATGGGTGTGCCACAGTACTCTGTAAAGGAAACAGGTACAACTGATATTACGGGTACACATGTACATTTCGTACCTGATCAAACTATTTTTAAAGAGAACATATACAGCCGTGAGATATTAGCCGGCCGTTTGCGTGAGTTGAGCTATTTGAACAAAGGCATCAATATCATTTTAGTAGACGAGCGTGAGCAGGATGATGAAGGGAATAATATTCAAGAGAAATTTTATAGTGAGGGTGGTATTGTAGAGTTTGTACAAATGCTGGATGCTGCCGGTAAGCGTAATGCCTTATTGGAAGCGCCTGTATACATGGAAGGTCATGATGAACCATCTAACGTAGCTGTGGAAGTAGCGATGAACTACAATACTTCTTACAGTGAGCATATCTTCTCTTATGTCAATAACATTAACACGATAGAAGGTGGTACGCATGTATCAGGCTTCCGTCGTGCTATCACAAGAGTATTTAAATCATACGGTGATAAGAACAACCTGTTCTCAAAAGCCAAAGTAGATATATTGGGTGATGACTTCCGTGAAGGGTTAAGTGCCATCATATCTGTAAAAGTACCTGAGCCTCAGTTTGAGGGTCAAACTAAAACCAAGCTCGGTAACAAAGAGGTGATAGGTGTAGTAGATAGTACGGTAAGCCGTGTGTTGGAAACTTATCTTGAAGAGCACCCGAAAGAGGCAAAACTGATCATTGACAAAGTGATCATTGCCGCGCAGGCTCGTGCTGCAGCACGTAAAGCCCGTGAGCTGGTGCAACGTAAAAATGTACTTTCAGGTGGCGGTATGCCGGGCAAACTGGCCGACTGCTCTGATAGAGACCCTGAGCGTTGCGAGCTATATCTTGTGGAGGGTGACTCGGCAGGTGGAACAGCAAAGCAAGGTAGAGACCGTAGCTATCAAGCCATACTACCATTAAGAGGTAAAATACTGAACGTAGAAAAAGCGCAAGAGCATAAGATATACGAGAATGAAGAGATCAAGAATATGTTCACGGCACTTGGTGTTTCTGTAGGTACAGAAGATGACCCTAAAGCATTGAATATAGAAAAGCTTCGTTATCATAAGATCATCATCATGACCGATGCCGATGTTGATGGTTCGCACATTGCTACATTGATACTTACGTTCTTCTTCCGCTATATGAAAGAGTTGGTAGAGCAAGGGTATGTTTATCTGGCTCAGCCACCACTATACTTAGTGAAGAAAGGGAAGGATCAAGAATATGCTTGGAATGAAGATCAACGTAAGGGAGCAGTGCAAAGAATGGGCAATGGTAAAGAAGATAGTGTGAATGTACAGCGTTACAAAGGTCTTGGTGAGATGAATGCAGACCAGCTATGGGAAACTACAATGGACCCTGCAAGACGCTTACTAAAACAAGTAACTATTGAAAGCGCTGCAGAAGCAGATAGAGTATTCTCTATGCTGATGGGTGATGAGGTAGCACCAAGACGTGAGTTTATAGAAACACATGCTAAATATGCGCGTGTAGATGTATAAATAAGAATTTCATAATGTGGTAAATAAAGAAAGCCTTACAAAACTGTAAGGCTTTTTTCATTTCGTTCTATTGCTGGAAAGCAATGAACTTTACCCCTATTGAAACGAAAAAATTTATGTCGAGTATACGGACAAGTCTATTTTCAGGATTGCCAATATACAAGTTTTTTTATACCTCTATTTATAAAGGCGGGAAAAATACCCGCCTTTAATTTATTTCTTTTTCTGTTGTTGCTGTTTTGCACGTTCCATTTGTGCTTTTTGCATTTCTTGTAAACGTTGCTGCCATTTAGACTCTTTAGCAGGTTTGTTTTTATTCTCCTGGATCTTAGCGTGTATCGCATCCTCATTGATGATATACTTCTGGATAATAAATTGCTGAGCAATACTGATCATGTTACTGAAGAAGTAATAGAACGTTAGTGCTGCAGCCATCTTATTGAAGATACCTAGTAAGAATATAGGGAAGATGAACGGCATCCATTTCAACATAGGGTTGTTAGGATCTTGCGCCGTCATGTTACGGTTGTACAATGCTAAGAATAAGCTGGATATCGTCATCAAAATGGTAAACAAACTGATATGGTTGCCATATACCGAACTTAGTAAAGGTACATTCGTAGTCCAGCTGGCAATGCTATCGTAAGTAGAAAGGTCTTTTGCCCATAAGAATGATTCTTGCCTCAACTCAATAGAAGAAGGGAAGAAGTAATACATGGCAAAAAGTATCGGCAGCTGAAAGAGTGTTGGTAAACAACCACCTAATGGGTTAACACCTGCCTCACGGTAGAGCTTCATTTGCTCCATACCAAATTGCTTCTGATCGTCGCCGTATTTTGCACGTAGTTCATCCATCTCAGGCTTCAATACCCTCATTTTAGCTGCAGATAAGTAGCTCTTATAAGTAAAGAAAGATAACAGTAACCTGATGATGATGGTCATCAACATAATGATGACACCATAGTTACCAATGAAACTACTGAGTACATTGAATATTGGAATGATCAACCATTTGTTGATGTACTTCACGAAGAACATAGGACCATAACCCAATGGAACCATTTCTTCTAAACCTATTTTATAAGAGCGTAGTGTTTTGTAGTGGTTAGGCCCTATGTACATGCGCAACTTTGCAGACTGTGTAGTTGCGTCGATAGGTAAGTCAAAGGTGTTTCTGTTTTGCGATACGATCTCTTCAGTTTCTAATTCTGACTTACCATATAGTACCGGGTTACTCAGCCCTTCATCAGAAATAAGTACCGTAGCGAAGAAGTGCTGCCTATAACCTACCCAGCTGGCTTTGCTCTCCAGTTCTTCTTTTTCACCCTCTTTACGGCTAATAGTGTAATAGTCTTGATCTTCGTTCTTTAAGCGGTAATATAACTGGCTGTTTAAGCGCTCGTTCTTAATATCGTTCTCTGTGTGTAAGGCTTCATTTTGCCAAGTAAGTGGTAAGCTACCGTTTATAGGCATACCATTCAGTGCAATGCTATATTGCAGCATATACCCCTCTTTGGGTAATGCATAGTTGATCTGCACTTTCTTACCACTACCAAGGTCTGCCACGAAAGACACCATCTGTGTGCCATTCTCATCAGTATTGGTTGTTGCATCATAGTATAGGTCTCCTGTTGCAACTGCGCCATTATTGATCGGTAATATAGCGCTCAGCTTATTATAGTCACCGTCAAACAAGTATAGCGGCTGACCGGAGTATGTTTTATATTGCTTTAGTAGTGCAGCTTTAGGATGCGCTCCTTTTGTATTGAAAGTAATGGCAACATCACCATTCTCTAATACGACCTCTTTTGCTTCACCGTGGTAAGCCGCTGGTCTGTTATCTACAGTAGTGTCTGCTACTGCTTGCTGCTCGGTTGTAGCCATTGTGCTAGCTACAGTATCAACAGGTGCCGGCATAGGGTGCACCTTGGCCTGAGCTATTGAATCAGCGATCTTCTGATCTTTAAACTGTTTCTGCGAGTAGTTGTTGTAGGCTACATAACCTATAAGTAAAGCGACTAATAAGGAAAAGCCTATGACTGAATTACGATCCATGTATCAGAAAATAAGGTTGCAAAGGTATATAAAAAGCGTTGGACGGCAATTATGGAACATGTTAGTTTTTCGTTTAATAACTGGTGAGAGATTATGAATTCGATATTCTATGTATTATCTTAGGTATCTGCTATTCCCGCGCCGTGAGAATTAACATGTATTTTAACTAAAATACTCGCCCTGCTTTGCTATGTGTAGTATTTTGCATGATTAAAGAATTTATTACCCAAGTCGTTTAAAACCGATACTATGTTTGTAAAGAAAAGCGCTAATAATGCTCGCTCAGCCGGCCACGGTGCAGGCTCTATCAGTACTATTGCTGAAGGAACAACCATCAATGGTGATCTGGAGTCTGACTCGGATATGCGTATAGATGGTAACATTGTTGGTAATGTGTATTGTAGGGCTAAAGTTGTTTTAGGTCCGTCTGCCATTGTGCAGGGCGACTTACATGCTGAAAATGTAGATGTGTTTGGTACCATCAATGGCAACCTGCAAACGAAAGATCTATCTTGCCTGAAGGCTAATTGCACCATCAACGGCAACTTGTCTACCCAAAGGTTGCAAATAGAGCCTAATGCAGTGTTCAATGGTCAGTGTAAAATGACATCAGGACAAGAAGTGGTAACACCTTCTAAAAACGGCAGTGTTTCTAAAACTTCAGAAGAAGTAGCTGCATTACAATCTTAGGATTCATCATCAGTAAAATACTGATACTCATTTGATAAGTTTAGATAAGGGCATTTCTCCAGAAGTGTCCTTGTTTTTTTGGCATAGGCGGTCAAGAATTTTTTGTGTTGCTCTGTTTCAGGAAAGCGTGGGCGATGCTGATAGGCAGTAAGTATATCGGTGAGTTCTTCCATCACTTGTATCGCTTCTTTATCAATACAGGCTAGCATAAAACGTTGCCAAATAAAATCAACAGCCGTTTTGTTGGGGTGCGCCCAGTCCTCGTCATAATAACGGTAGTCGCGCAACACGTCTATTAACAACTCATAAGCAGGGAAGTAATATATATGGTCATGCTCTGCCACTAAGGTATGTACTGCATTGATGAGGCGGGATTTGCTTCTGTTATTATTCACCAACCCTTCCCTGATATGCCTTACCGGGCTTACCGTTAAGATGACCTGCAATTTAGGGTTCACCTCTCTGATGGCTTCAATAGCTTCCGACAACGCACTCACGATCTCCTCAACAGGTAGCAATATTTTCTCAAACTCCTGCGATGGGGCTTTATGATTGTTGGCTACCGGCATGCCTGTGTCATTACGGTAGTGCTGGTAGGCCGTTCCTAAGCTGATGATGAGATGGTCAGCTGATGAGATGAAACGGTGTGCCTGCTCTTGTGAGCGGTTCATGGCTTCCAGAGCGCTCTCTTGCAAGGTGTGCGAGAAGCGGGAATGATGCTCCCAACTGCTCCATAACTCATTCATGAAGAAGAGATCATCCGGTACATAAGCCTTATTAGCAATGTAACTACTCAAGCTATCGGCTACACTAAGCGGACTATAAATGATACCATGCGGATTGACCAGTGTGTCGAACTTGTAATGACTCAACAAACCGCCGATATTCTCCGTGAAGCAAGAGCCCATGAGCATCACCTTATCCGTATGGCGGATGGGCTGTGGTAAAGGATTGATATGTAGCTCCAGCTGATGCATGGTATAAGGTAAATAAACTTGCCGAAAAATGTTACAATTTGTTACACTTACCCCCTCCCCCTATTGGCAACATTGTAACAATATGTAACAATTTTATTATTACAAATATACGTTATTTTGATTATTTATTTTCATGTATTTGTTGGGATTCTTCATTTAAAGAATTAAATCATTTTAGTTTCAATCAACACCATTATCATCTACATTTCCAATAAAGTGCCTCCCATCATATGGGTATATCATCATTCTGCTATCAGCCTTGTACTTATTTAGAGTTATTGAATCTGTAAAATTCATATCTCCTCTATCGATTATTATGTACTGCTGAACCTTATTGTCTTTAAGTAGGCAGATGATAAAGATATTATCTCTACGCTCTATGTTTGAATTACGAATAGTTGAAAAGTCTATGCCAGACTTCTTTGTTAGCTTGTCAGTATTTGTATATGGAGGGATTATAATGAAATGGTCAACATCGTTTCCAAAGATCGTTTTCATGTCCACGTAGCAGGTGTCACTATTCGCTCTTTCAATCGCATCAAAAATCTTGTTGCTAGGTTTATCATCAGCGTTGCATGAAAGCATAAGTGATAAGACTATTGTTATGAATAGGTATTTGGTCATGGTTGTAGTAAGGTACTGTATTTCTGTTTTGGTAGTTGGTGAGGAACACCAACAAAGGCAGGAAAGGCAGAATAGCTAAAAGTTAGTACTAGTTAAAACAAATTCAACTTTGGTTTCATTTGGGTTAAGGTAGGTTAGTGATACAAAGCCATAATACTTATTGAATAGTATTCGATTCTTGTATTCACCAATTTCTTCAATATAGTTTACATTTTTACCTTCAGAAACATAACAGTTAATAGCTGTGTCATTAATGATGAAAGATTCTGTACCTGTTACTTGTTTGAATTGTTTGATAGTTTTCAGGTTTAATTCAGAAAATTGAGATTTTTGAACATATAGCTCAATGTCACTTTGATTACCCACTTTAATTGGAAAGCTTATGTCAGGCATTGGGGAAGCATGAGTAAAGGAGAAACAGCTCATGCGCGGAGGGTGTAAGAAAACATGGTCGGTTTCCACAACACCTGCCGGCTCTATTATTGAGTCAGTGTAACAATCTTGATAGTAATAGTTTAATTTCTTTTGACCTGATAAGAAAATATTAGTGACCCAACTTTGTTTGTTATCCATGGCAAGTTTAAGGCTACAACTATCAGTAAGTTGATCACGCTCATAAAAATAGACCTTGTATACCCATTCCCTACCTGTTTGGTAAATGTCCGTTTCTTTTTCTTTTACAGAACAACTAGGCATTACACAAGAAATCAATGCGATGCTAAGAAGTATATTAGAATAATATTTTATGGTCATTGCTTTATAGCGGAGGTGATATTTAGATAACGGATATGGTAAGGCGTTACATTTATATGTTGACGAGGAGCATCAATACCACCCCTGCTCTTTATAATATTCAATACCCACCTTTAAGGCATGGCGCACCTCTTCAAGTACAGTATCGTCTATTTTTTTGATGTGGAAGCAGGATTTTCCCTTTAAGGATTTTGCTAGGCCAGGCGCAAGATCGTCTTTCAGGTCAGGGTTGGTATATACAGGGAAGAAGTAAAAGCCCACATAGTTGCTTTGCACGAGTAGCCCCACAAAGTATATATCATCTTTTTGTTTGCCGGCCACCATTACAGGTTTCTCTACCCATAGGTCGTACTTGCCCTCTATGTCTATACGGGGTTTCAGGTTGCCTTTATGGTAGGGCTTTACTTCCTTTTTCAAAGCTTTGAAGATCGTGAGCAGTTCATTTTGTGTAAGTTTCGGCATATTCTGCGTGTTGATATTTTACAAATACTTTATATGACATTTATTTTATGACAGCTTTATCAGGATAAGTGCCGTAATGACACTATATTGAGTATGGATTGATAATTGTTTTACTCAATTCAAAGAATTTTTAAAACAGAGCTTTTCAAAAATACGATTTTATGAATCCAAATGAATTTAGAAAATATGCTATCAAACACCACGGCATCAGTAGCCTGACATACGATAGCTATTCTTCTGCACTAACTAAAGGACCAAACGCATTAACACCATATATTATTGAAGAGCGTCCGTTGAACGTGGCTTCTATGGATGTATTCTCTCGTTTGATGATGGATAGGATCATATTCCTAGGTGAGCCTATTAACGACTATGTGGCCAACATCGTTACAGCGCAGCTACTCTTCTTAGAAAGTACAGACCGTAACCGCGATGTGCAGATGTATATCAACAGTCCGGGTGGTAGTGTGTATGCCGGTTTAGGTATTTACGATACCATGCAGATCATCAACCCTGATGTATCTACTATATGTACGGGTATCGGTGCTTCTATGGCAGCGGTATTGATGTGTGCAGGTACGGAAGGTAAGCGTACAGCGTTGAAGCATAGCCGCATTATGATACACCAACCATTAGGTGGTGCTGAAGGTCAGGCAAGTGATATCGAAATTACAGCGCGTGAGATCGGTAAGTTGAAGAAGGAGCTATATGAGATCATAGCAGAGCATTCAGGACAGAAGGTAACCAAGGTAGAAAAAGACAGTGACCGTGATTACTGGATGACGGCACAGGAAGCGAAAGATTATGGAA
This sequence comes from Flavipsychrobacter sp., assembly GCA_965230595.1. Classification (GTDB taxonomy): domain Bacteria; phylum Bacteroidota; class Bacteroidia; order Chitinophagales; family Chitinophagaceae; genus UBA5543. Next base: position 27,887 of record OZ246011.1, read on the forward strand.
TGATAGATGAGGTGTTGGTACGCAACCCTAGAAAAGAAGCGGGTGGAGACGACGATAAGAAATAGTAATTAGTTGATAAAAATGAAGCCTCGCAATTTGCGAGGCTTTTTTATGTTATTCCGGTTCTGTTACCCAGTTGTTTTTATTGATGTGTGCTATGGTGATGGGCACATTGTACTTCCCTTTCAGGTAAGCGGCCAGTTGCTCAGCAGCATATACCGATCGGTGCTGCCCACCCGTACAGCCAAAGGCTACACTCAAGTGTTCAAACCCGCGTGACATATAGCTCTCCACATTTACCGATACCAAGCCATACACATGGTTCATAAACTCAGACATACGGCTTTCTTTATCTAAGAAGTTTTGTACTGATGCATCAACGCCCGCCAGGTGTTTATAAGCTTTATACCTACCCGGGTTTTTCAAACCGCGACAGTCAAACACATAGCCACCACCATGTTCTGAACTATCTTTAGGCACACCATTCTTTTTGTAAGAAAAGCTGGAGATGTGTACGGTAAGTTTCACATCGTCAGACTGCTCGGGTTGTTTGTAACGTTCCTGTACTTCTTCGCTACACACGTTTTCCAACAAAGAACGTAACTCTTGATAAGCCGGCAGGTGTGGATTGTCAGAAAGGTAACCCTTAATGCTTGCCAGTGCAGGACTGATACTACTAATGAAGTGTGGCTTATGCTCTAATAATCCTTTGAAACCATAAGCACCCAATACCTGCATCATGCGTAGCAGTACAAACTGTAGATAGCCTTTTCTAAAATGTATCTCATCAATACGCGCGATCTTCACATCGTCCATAGCTGATACATATTTGTTCATCAGCTCTTCCTTCCAGTTGTCAGGCAGTTTGGCTTTGGCTTGCCATAGCAAAGAGGCCAGATCGTATTGTGGGGGCCCTTGCATTGCGCCTTGAAAATCGATGAAGAATACCTTACCCTCATGTACCATGATGTTACGGCTTTGGAAGTCGCGGTACATGAGTATTTGTGGTTGTATTCTACCCAGCTCCCTACTCAGCTGCTCCATTTCTTCCATGAGCTGGTTCTTGTCGTAAGGTATCTTTTGCAGGTCGGCAAAGTAGTATTTGAAGTACATAAGATCGGCCATGATGGCTTTCTCATCAAAGCTTTTAGAAGAGAAACACTGATCGAAGTTGCACTCCACACCAGCCAGCCACTGAGCCTTTACTAGCTGTTCTACCGATTTGAGGTAATATTCCTTTACTTCATCCGTATGCCCTTCTTGTGCCAGTAGGTCGAAAAGAGAAGTATCTCCAAGGTCTTGCTGCAGGTAGAACTTGCGCTCTTTACCTACGATGTATACCTCGGGTACATTCACCTCATGCTTTCTCAACAGCTCTGCAAAGTAGAAGAAGCTGTTGTTTTCTGATACATTGGCGTTGTAAGTGCCCACAGCAGTATGTTCGCTGTTCTGTAGTCTATAATATCGTCTGTCAGAACCTGAGATAGGCAGTGGTACTACGCTATCAGGTTTCGTTCCAAAATGCTCTTCAAAAAGATCGGCTAAAATATCTATGTTCTGTGCGGTGTCTGTACTAGAACTCATTGTAATTTTTTGGGGTATTCAAATATAAACACTTGTTTATCAACACGGCTAAAATCAGCCCAACTTTCTGCCACAAATTCTGCGCCAACTATGCCGCTTGTAGGCATATTGTCGATACCAAAGCTGTGTGATAAACTATTGACAAACATGGTAATGCCGGGGTTGTGTGCCACGATTATGGCGGTATTCATATCATCATCAATACCATAGATCACTTCTTCAAAAGTATCGGGCATGCAATGGTATAGCTTATCCAGTAGTAGGATTCGCTCTTTATTATAATCTAAAGCCTTGGCTATTTTCTGTGCTGTTTTTTGTGCTCTCTTTGCCGTGCTGCTAATGATAAGGTCGGGCTGAATGCCCAATTCTTTTAATCGTGCTCCCATGATAGGAGCATCTCTTTTACCTCTATCATTCAGCGGGCGGTCAAAATCTTTCATACCCATATTCGCCCAGCTGGATTTGGCATGGCGGACGATCAATATCCGCTTTCTATGTTCGGGGTCACTCATCTTCTTTGTAGTATTTTAATCGCAACTGCTCGCCGTCGAAAACAGCATAGCTGTCAAACTTGATCCAGTCGCCTAAATTGATATACAAACTATTGTCGGGTAATGGGTATTCAATAGCCAGATGGCGGTGTCCAAATATAAAATAATCGAAGTGTTCTTCCTTCAATTTATCGTTGCAAAATTGTACTAAATATTCTTTTTCAGGGCCTTGAAAACTATCCTCTTCACCCGCTACATGCTTCGGTCCCAGTTGGCTAAACCACTCTGCCATACGCACGCCTGTGTCAGGGTGTATGCGGCGGTAGAGCCATTGACAGAAGGGATTGCGGAGTACTTTTTTTAATAGCTTATAACCATGGTCGCCGGGGCCTAAGCCATCCCCATGACCGATGAAAAACTTCTTACCATTGAATATTCTTTCAATAGGCTCATGATGTACAGGGATGCCAAACTCTTCCATAAAATAATTACGCATCCACAAGTCATGGTTGCCCGTAAAAGCTTCAATGTGTAAGCCATTATCACTAAGTTCTGCCAGCTTGCCAAGGAAGCGTGTATAACCTTTGGGTACAACTTTAGCATACTCAAACCAAGCGTCAAAAAGATCGCCCACTAAGAAAAGTTGTCCCGCATCTTCACTGATCTCATCCAACCAACGACACAGACGTCGCTCACGTTCCAAACTGCTCTCGCGGTTGGGAATACCGAAATGAAAATCGGATGCGAAATATATTTTTTTTCCTTGAGGAAGATCCATTGATAGTCGCTAATAGAGCGCAAGTTAGCAGAAATAAGCTAAACGTTTTAATGACACGAAAAGTATGTTCTTTCATTTTTAATTTGGAAAATTGAAAACCGCGCGCATATCTTTGCACCAGTTCTTTACAAGATGCTTATCAAGAAAGGCAGAGGGATATGGCCCGATGAAGCCTTAGCAACCATTCCGATGAAAGTTGGAAAAGGTGCTACTTCCATCTCGCAAATGCGAGGCAGATAAGTCAGTTGCAAATAGTTAATCATTTCAGCGCATGCCGCTGTGGACATAACTACAAGCTCTTCTGATTTATCGGAGGAGCTTTTTTTATGCGTGTACGTCACGTATAGAAAAAGCTCCTTCGGTAGGTTCCTGATAGGTGGATTGTGTGAACGATCATTATTCACTTTTAAAAAATTTAGGAACATGAGTAACGCAACAAAGATCATTCACAGTATCCCCGTCGACCCATTAACCGGTTCAATTTCCGTACCCATTTATCAAACCTCCACCTTTGTGCAAGAAGCACCGGGGGAGAACAAAGGCTACGACTATGCCCGTAGTGGCAACCCAACCAGAGCTACGCTCGAAGAGTTGATAGCCACGATAGAAGGTGGTGCATCAGCTGCTGCATTTGGTAGTGGACTGGCAGCCATTGATGCCGTAGTAAAATTGCTGAAGAGTGGTGATGAGATACTAGCAGTAGATGATATTTACGGAGGGGCCTTCAGACAGTTTACGCACATTTACCAAAAATTTGGTATCAAGATCAACTATGTGGATACAACCGATGTGCTGAATGTAATAGATGCCATCACCCCTGCTACAAAACTGATATGGTTGGAGACACCTACCAACCCCACGCTTAAGATCAGCGATATTAGTGCCATTGCCAAAGTGGCCAAAGAGCATGATGTATTGCTGTGTGTAGACAATACATTCGCATCGCCTGTTTTACAAACACCAATAGCACACGGTGTTGACATCGTAGTGCATAGTGCCACTAAATACCTAGGCGGGCATAGCGACTTGATAGCAGGGTTGGTAGTGTGTGCCGAAAAAGAGCTGGGCGAGCAAATTAAGTTCATACAAAACGCGAGTGGCGCTATTCTCTCTCCACACGATAGCTGGCTGGTGATACGCGGTATTGAAACACTGGAACTACGTGTGCTGCAACACAGTAAGAATGCACAACAAGTAGCGGAGTTTTTACAAACACACCCGCTAGTAGATAAGGTGTACTATCCAGGTTTGAGCACACACAAAAACCATGACATCGCCACGCAGCAACAAAAAGCATATGGTGGTATCGTTTCCTTTACGCTGAAAAATGATAGTGAGTATGCTGCTAAAAAAGTAGTGTGCGGTACCAAGCTGTTCAAGCTGGCAGAAAGCTTAGGTGGTGTGAAGAGCTTGCTGTGCCACCCCGCTACCATGACGCACAAAACTATACCTGCTGAAAAGAGAAGAAGCTCGGGTGTGGTAGATAGCTTAGTGCGTTTAAGCGTAGGACTGGAAGATGTCAACGACTTGATACAAGATATAGACGAGGCGCTTAATGCGACTAAAAAATCTGTAGCGAATGTAAGTATCGCTGCCTTCCAATGAATGGATTAATTACATCATTAAATACTGTTTATACAATTCTTCATCTTTTAAAAAAGAAACAATATGTCTATACAAAAGAAACAATTAACGATTGGCCTCTTTGGCTTTGGGGTAGTGGGCGAAGGTCTTTACCAAGTATTGAACCAAACAAAAACACTGAATGCACAGATCAAGAAAGTGTGTATCAAACATCCTGATAAAAAACGCAATGCACCCGCGGAACTGTTTACCACTAATGCTAATGAACTATTGAAAGACGATAGCATCAACCTGATCGTAGAGTTGATAGATGATGCAGATGCGGCACTAAGTATTGCAAGAAATGCATTGCAAGCGGGCAAGGCAGTAGTGAGTGCCAATAAAAAACTGGTAGCGGAAAACCTACCTGAACTGATAGCTTTGCAAGAACAATACAATACACCATTGCTATATGAAGCAGCTTGCTGTGCCAGTATCCCAGTGATCAGAAACTTGGAAGAGTATTACGATAACGACCTGCTACAAGGAGTGAGCGGTATATTGAATGGCTCGACAAACTATATTCTCACCAAGATATTTGAGGAACAAAAAACATTTGCTGAAGCTTTGAAAGAAGCGCAGGAGGCTGGTTTTGCAGAGAGTGACCCAACACTGGATATTGCCGGTATTGATGCAGTTAATAAACTGGCTATTGTGTTAGCACATGCCTATGGGGTCATTGCACATCCTAACGAGCTACTCTATAATGGTATTGAAAGCATTAAAGCTACAGATGCAGTATATGCGCAAGAGAAGGGCTATCAAATAAAACTAATAGCGCAAGCCTATAAAACGGATGCGGATAGTATTGCAGCATTTGTGTTGCCACAGTTTGTAAAACGGGATAGTCAGCTGTATGGTGTTCGCAATGAGTTTAATGGTGTAGCTATTAAGAGCGGATTGGCAGAAGAACAATTTTTCTATGGTAAGGGTGCGGGCAGTTTCCCTACAGCATCGGCAGTGTTAAGTGATATATCGGCCTTGAGCTATGATTACCGATACGAATATAAAAAGAAGAACAGAGCAAACATTCCTGAATTGCAAAGCGATTACTACTTGAATGTATATGTGAGTTTTGATGAGCTGAACAAAGTGGATAAAAGTAAGTTTGCAACCATACATACATGGAGCAGTAGTGCAGAGGGACATTACATCATAGGTACTATACATCACAATGAGTTGAAAGATACAGGCTGGTGGAAAGCAGAAGGGGTGTCGTTGATACTATTGCCTGAGGCTATTGAGAAGGAAGTCTCAAAGAAAAAATCCGTCGCAGAATTAGAGTTGGTTTAAAACCTTTCTGTTATTCCTAAACTAAATAGAGCGTAGTCATATACAGTGGGGTCATTGGGTTGGAGTGCTTTTAATTCTTCAGTGAGTTTTACCGCATTCTTCCAATTCGATGTCGTGTTGTCTATCAACTCTAATCGGTGCGCAACGCGTGCTACATGAACATCTAAAGGGCAAACTAACTGGTGTGGGCTTATCTTTTGCCAAAGTCCGAAGTCCACACCCTGTTTGTCTTTTCGCACCATCCAGCGCAGGTACATATTGATGCGCTTGCAGGCACTTTTACGTGCGGGTGTGGCAATATGTTTTCGGGTACGCTCAGGGTGCTCGATGGAGAAAAAGTAATTGTGGAAATGAATCAGTGCCTGTTCAACATTAGCCTCCTTATATTTTTGTTCAGGTACAAAAGCGTCTTCCAGTGAGTCGTGTTGCGTGTAGTGATATTGAAGAAAGTGGATGAAATATAAAAGGTCAGTTGCATTAAAGGTGCGATGCACAAAATGAATAAACTTCTTCAGCTCATCTTCTTTGTGATTGACGATAAAATCATGAGGGGCATTATCCATCCAGCCCATCAGCTTATTGCAATTGTTGATGATAGTGGTGCGGTTGCCCCATGCCAATACAGCGGCAAAAAGCCCTGCTATTTCAATGTCCTGCTGTTTGGTGAACTGATGCGGAACAGATATAGGATCGTCTTTAATAAAAGAAGGCTGATGATACAGCCTTACTTTACTATCCAATAATTTTTTGAGTTGTTCTTTGTTCATTAAAACAGTCCAAACTTTTTCTTTACTCTCACCTTGATCATACGCATGTCTTTCATCGGGCGGTCTCGGGCATCACGCGTTTCATCGATGATCTTTTCTACCACATCCATGCCTTTGGTTACTTGCCCGAATACAGTGTAGTTGCCATCCAAGTGAGGTGTGCCACCTTCTGTAGCATATACTTCTTTTTGTTCTTTAGTGTATTTTCTGCCCGTGCGCTGTGCCATTTGGTCGAGCTGTTTCTCGTCGAACTTTTTACCAACAACGATATAGAACTGGCAGCCCGAAGAGGCTTTTTCAGGGTTGTTATCTCTGGCCATAGCCAACGCTCCGTATCTATGGTAGTTCACATCATTGATCTCGGCATCTACACGGTAGCCTACATCACCATTGCCAAGTGTTGTTCCTTTTTTAGCGGTCTTTGAGTCGGGGTCGCCACCTTGTATCATAAACTCAGGTATCACACGGTGAAATAAGGTGCTATCGTAAAATTTTTCTTTCACCAACTTCAGCATGTTGTTGCTGTGTTTAGGTGTGTTGTCAAACAGTACCATTTCAATGTTACCATACTCGGTATAGATAACGATCTTCTTTTTAGCAAATACCGGCGTAAGTGCCAATAGACATAGTGTGGTTAGTAGTATCTTTTTCATATTTATTATCTTAATTGAAAGTTATCAATAACACGGAGTGTTACAAAATATATTTAGCGCAAAAAGCTAATTTAGCTGTTAACTATCAATTTAGCATAATGATCAGAAAACTACAAGCAAGAAGACTGGCCAAGCTCATGCCCGAGTGGACTTGGAATTATGCTAAAAGAAAGCCTATAACTTCTTTTAATCCGGCACATCTACCTGATAAAAGTGTAGAGGTGAGTGAAGCTGTATATTCGGTGTTTGATTACAATGAAGCCGGCTATGAAGAAAAGAAAGGTTTGCCGGCACATGATTGTCGGGACTATTTACATAGTGGGCGCATTACGTGGATAAACGTAGATGGGTTGAAGAAAGATGAGGTGGAGTCGCTTTGCTCGCACTATAAGATACACCACCTACTTGCAGAGGATATTTTAAGCGTTGGGCAACGTGCTAAGATGGATGACTCGGAGAATGTGATACTTTGCCTATTACCCATGATCTATTATAATGCCGAAAGCAATGCTGTGGAAACAGAGCAGGTGAGTATAGTATTGGGCGAAGGTTTTGTGATCTCTTTTCAGGAAGACCCGCACAGAGATGTATTTAACCCCATAAGAGAGCGTATTAGAAAAGATGGCACACGTATCAGGAAAGGTACGGCCGACTACTTATGTTATGCTTTGATCGATGTTATAGTAGATAGCTATTTTGGCGTGTTGGAAAAGATCAACGATCGTATTGAAACCATGGAAGACAGGCTACTGTTACAACAAAGTGAGCAGGAGGCATTAGCGAAAATAAGTATACTTAGGAGAGAAGTAATGGTATTAAGAAGAGCAGTAGGACCTGTAAAAGAGCTGGTATACGGCATGATAAAAAGTGATAGCGATTTGCTGGAAGAAGAACATGAGCGATATTATAAAGATGTACTGGACCACAGTACGCAAGCCAATGAATATATAGAGAACCATAGGGACATGGTGATGAACCTGCAAGACCTGGCTATGAGCCAGATTAACCTGCGGATGAACGAGGTGATGAAGGTGTTTACACTACTAGCCACACTCATGGCACCGGCCACACTTATTGGCGGCATCTTCGGGATGAACTTTGATGTGATACCATTATCCCACCAAAAAGACGGTTTCTACATCACGGTGATCTTGATGTTGGCAATACCTTTACTAATGCTGTTTTACTTTAAAAGGAAGGGCTGGTTCTAGCTGTTCTTTTCGTAGACAAACAACGTATACTCCCCATTTTTCCAGAGTAGTGTTTTGTTAGCCAACTTATCCATTTTGAAAAGCAATTTGCCAAGCGACCTTCGTGATGCTATCTTATCCGCTTGATACCACGCAGGGTAAAATATAGAATAGCCTTCTTGGTTCATCAGTTTCATATGTTTGAAGGCGGCTCTTATTTGTGATGGTGTATAGGTTTTGCTGGATAGCGCCACTTCGGGAGAATAGCCTTCCCATTCCTCGCCCCAACGGGCAGTGGCTTTTTTCAAGCGGCCTTTAAGTGCATTGATGAAGAACTCTGACAAGTAATATTTGTTGACAAAAGTAAGTACGGCTTGTCCACCCGGTTGTAAAAGACCGTTTATTATTTGAGCAGCATCCTTTAGAGACGATACGGTATTCAACGCACCAAAGAAAACATAGATCACATCAAAATGGATATTGCTATCTAAATGTTCTGAAAGCTTTTCGATGCCTGTGTTGATGAGCTTTACATTTTGTAGCCCCTTCTCTTTGGCCATTTCTGCAGCACATTCTATCATCTTGGCTGATACATCAATACCATATACAGTAGCTTCCGGATATTTTTCAGCAAAGTAAGTAACGTCTTCGCCAGGCCCGCAGCCTATGTCCAATATGTATTTGGGGTTGTTGTGCTGCACATGGCTACGGAAAGAATGACGCATACCGGTAAGTATGGGGTTGTGCACACTCTTGTTGTAATGTTTTTCGGCAAACAGGTCGAAGTACTCGCCTACTTGATCATAATACTGTTCCGTCTGCTTCTGTGTCATATTGTTTTATTAGGTAAGCAATGTAATGCTCAAAGTTATTATGTATTGGGGTATAGCTATCGAGTAGCTCTTGGTGTTTTGTTTTCAGCACCACTTCGCATAAGGTAGACCTCATTGTTGTTCTATCCATAATGTCGAGCATATCCCCTTTAGTGTAATGTTGTTTTTCAGCTGCGTTACGGCACTTTACAAGTGCCGTGGTGAAATCTTGTACAGAGATGCTCTGAAAGGTATATATATTATATATACCACTAGAAGCATGGGTGGCGTAGTGCCACAGCACGGCAGCACAGTCTTCTACAGTAATGAAAGACATGCAACGATCTTCATTACCATATACAGGTATTTTATGAGCTGTTAATATTGGCTGCGCATATAAAAAATCAAACCATGAACCCTTGCCTAGTATCCATGGTGCGCGTAACATAGTGACGTCGTGTGTCTTTTGTTGTACGGCCTCTACAAAAGGTTGCTCTCCCTGTGCATAATACGCTGCAAAACCACAGGGGTTTAAAGGTGTTTGTTCATCTATAGCAGTTGCGCCATGATCTCCATACATTAAAGAGCCTGATAAATAAATGAGCTTAGGAGAGCGCTCCAGTTTTTTGATATTATCTAAAAGCTTTTTGTTGGCCTTTGCTCCTTTATACTCAGCATACTTTCTACCCAAGTTGCCATACTTCTTAACAGAGATACGTGCTAAATGAAAGATATAATCATAATTCCCTTTAGCTAAAAAAGTATTGTCTATATCTTCAAAAGACATGCGATAGTAAGTGACATTAGCATATTTTACTTGAGGTGTTTTTGTATGCACAAGGGCATCCAGCTCCAAGCCATTAATAGTGCTTAGGTATTGTAACAGTTGGCTACCCACGTAGCCTGCCGAACCAATAATGAGGATGCGCATGTGATAAATATACTAATAAGCAGTAGAGACTTAACAGCTGCTGGCGTTTAATACTTTCTTTTGATAGTTGGTGGGATGATGTTTTGATACATACCATTTGGTTTTCATAGCCAAGTCGTAGTCTTCCATGGGATAATTTCTTTTTGCCCATTTTTTACGCCATTTCCAATCGGTGAGTTTCATCAAAAACAAGTTGAGCTTTTTAGGCCATAGTATATTAAATATGCCTTCTTGTAAAGACTTGAACCATGTATCTCCACCCGGTACTTCTGTATGCTCTTTCCTCCACGCTACATTGGGTAACTGTTCTGTTATCCAGTGTTTGTTACCCGCAAATAGTTTGTCAGCTACTGCACTATTATATATAGGTATAAGCGTAGCCAGTTCGGTAGCGGTAAACCTATTTTGCTCTTCCAGCTCCAGTTTCGATTCATCAATAAAATAGTTCATACAAAAGGAGTGCTGCTTGTTGATCAAAAAAGTGAATTTTTTGAATACATGGAGCAATGTTCGGCAAATCCACAAACGGTGTGGTTTGGTAATAATGAAAAAGTCAATATCTGAATGGTCGTCAGCATAACCTTTGGATAATGAACCGGAAATGCAAATACCGCTTACGAATGGAAACTGTGAGATCAACTTGGCAGACTTCATTGCCTCAGGCATAATAGAAGCTGCTTTTGCAGCACCGTTGTTACGTTTCTCAACCAGCTTTTTATCATCTTCCAACATATACATGTCATCGTGCTTATAGATGACTTGCTTGTTAACCATTACCTCCAGCGTTTTTCTCAACTCATGAACACAGCTTTTAGCAGGCACATAATGGTGTATATCTTCCAGCAGTAATGGGTGCTTGAAAACATGAAAATATTTCAATACATCAATTACCTTTTTTTCCAGGTAATTGTAATTAGTTACGACTTGCATAAAATAAGGGCGCACATTTATAAAAAACGAAATGTGAGTTTATAGCAAGTAAACAATATGGTACGGCAACTGATAAGGAGTTAGGTGGGCGTCTATATAGACATGCAGCAAGTTACTAAAGGTTTGTACTCAAGTACTTAAAATTTGATTAGAAAACTAATTATTTCCCAAATCATTGAATTGGTATTACTTTTACGCATTATTATTTTGATATTATGACTGGCAATAACATAGAGAAAGAAGGAATGTATGTAAAGCTGATCAAGTTGATACACGACTATTTTGTTGGTATACGCAAAAACATAGTTCTATTAGTGCTATGTATTGCCGTGATCACAGGGATGTTATTTGCATATAACTACAAATCTTCAAATGTTTACAAATCTTCATTTACCGTAATCTATAAAGAGTTGGTAAAAAAGATATATGGTGACAGATTGGTAAAACTTGATGTGTTGGTGCAAAGCGAGGAAACTGCTAAGCTTAGCCAGTTACTAAATATTGATGAAGAGGCTGCAAAGACTATTGTTAGCATCAAGGGTAAGAATATTTTAGGCGAAGACCTGTCTGAAGATCTGAATACAGATAAGATACCTTTCATTGTTGAGCTATACTTTATAGATACCTTGTATATACCTCAAATACAGGAGGGTATTTTAGGCTTCTTAGAAAATGGCAACGACTATTTGGTAGACAAAAAGAAGTTGAAAATTCAGGAGACAGAAGATGAGTTACAATTTATCTCCGAGCAACTGGCTATGATGGATACGCTAAAGAGAAAGTATAACAAAATGCGTACTATGAATGTAGGTAATAAGCAGCAGGAGCAAGTGGATCTTGGTAGTATCTACGAGTTGTCTTACTCCCTATATAAAAAGAAGCAAGAGCTGATGAGAGAGCGTACCATGGCTGATAACCTTAATGTTATTGACGATGCTATTGTACCAGTGCCATCAAACAGGTCTTACCCTATGTTGTTAGCGATAGGGGTTATACTAGGCATACTGTTGTACACGTTCATCTACTATTTAATTATACCTGCGTACAAGCTGAATAAATAACGTCTGCTAAGGAGCTTCTTGGCATAATTCAATTAGTACCCCATTAGTACTTTTGGGGTGTAGGAAGCATACGAGCTTATTATCAGCACCTTTTTTGGGCTCCTCATTGAGGATAATGAAGCCTTCATCCGACAAACGCTTCATTTCAGCACGGATATCGGTCACATCAAAAGCGATGTGATGAATACCTTCTCCCTTCTTTTCCAAGTACTTATGTATGGCGCTGGTTTCATTTGTAGCTTCTAAAAGCTCAATTTTTGACTCACCGGTTTTAAAAAATGCGGTGTTGACACCTTCGCTCATCACTTCCTCGGTTTTATAGCATTTGCTATTCAATAATTGCTCAAAAATGGGTATGGAAACCTTCAGATCTTTAACCGCTATGCCTAAATGTTCAATTTTATTCATCTCTAATAAGTTTTACATATAGTGATATATAAAGCTACAATGCATTATTTGCCCTAAAGTAGTACAATTGACGTAACTTTGTAGTTGCTAAAAAACGCATTGTAATTAGTTTTTATGGAATTAAAATTGCCGATATATTTAGACAACAATGCTACTACCCCTTGCGATCCGCGTGTAGTAGATGAAATGGTACCATATTTTTACGAAAAGTTTGGTAATGCAGCTAGCCGTAGCCACTCTTTTGGTTGGGTAGCTGAAGAGGCTGTAGATTATGCTCGCGAGCAGGTGGCCAAGTTGGTGAACGCATCTCCTAAAGAGATCATCTTTACATCAGGCGCTACTGAAGCAGATAACTTGGCAATAAAAGGTGTGTACGAAATGTATGCATCTAAAGGTAATCACATCATTACCTGCACTACAGAACACAAAGCAGTACTAGATACTTGTAAGCATATTGAAAAACTAGGCGGCGAGGTAACTTACTTGCCTGTCCAGGAAAATGGTTTGGTAGATCTTGCAGAGTTAGAAAAAGCCATTACAGATAAAACCATTTTGATCTCTATTATGTTTGGTAATAATGAGATCGGTGTAGTGCAGCCAATCAGGGAGATCAGCCAGATCGCTCGTAAGCACGGTGTATTATTCTTTACAGATGCTACACAGGCTGTAGGTAAAATACCTGTTGACGTACAAGCTGATGGTATTGACCTAATGGCGTTTAGTGCGCACAAGATGTATGGCCCTAAAGGCGTAGGTGCTTTATATGTACGTCGTAAAAATCCTCGTGTAAAGGTAACTGCTCAAATGGATGGCGGTGGCCACGAGCGTGGTATGCGTAGTGGTACAATGAATGTACCTGGTATTGTAGGCTTTGGTAAGGCTTGTGAGATAGCAATGAATGAGATGGAAGAGGAGGCTAAGCGCCTGAGTGTGATGAGAGACCGTTTGGAGAAAGGTTTATTAGAATTGGAAGAAGCTTATGTGAATGGTAGTGTGGAGCATAGATTGCCACATGTGTCTAATATCTCTTTCAAATATGTAGAAGGTGAAGGCTTGATGATGGGCTTCAACAAAGACATCGCGTTGTCTAGTGGTTCAGCATGTACATCAGCATCATTAGAGCCATCTTATGTATTGAAGGCATTAGGTTTGGGCGACGACTTGGCACATAGCTCTTTACGTTTTGGCTTAGGTCGTTTTACTACAGACGAGCAAATAGACTATACAATAAAAGCAATATCTGATACGGTATTGAAACTACGTGAGATGAGCCCGCTTTGGGAAATGTTCAAAGACGGCATAGACCTTGATACTATTGAATGGGCACATCACTAATTAACTTTTTAAAACTTATAAAATAATAACAATGGCATATTCTGATAAAGTAATCGATCACTACCAAAATCCTAAAAACGTAGGTACGCTTGATAAGAGCAAAGACGAAGTAGGTACGGGCCTTGTAGGTGCACCGGAGTGTGGCGATGTGATGCGTTTACAAATAGAAGTAGACAAAGAGTCGGGTAAGATCAAAGATGCTAAATTCAAAACCTTTGGTTGTGGTTCAGCAATAGCCTCTTCTTCATTGGCTACAGAGTGGTTGAAAGGTAAATCAGTAGACGAAGCACTAGCTATTGACAACATGACTATTGTTGAGGAGCTGAACCTTCCTCCCGTGAAGATCCACTGCTCTGTATTGGCTGAAGATGCGATCAAAGCAGCGATCAACGATTATCGTGTGAAAAACGGTTTACCTGAACTAGAGCTAGACGAAAAGAAACATTAATAATAACTGCAAGAGTGGAGTAGGCGACTTGCTGAGTGGCCTCAAAACCATGTGATTATGATATATATAAGTGACAAGGCGGTTGAAAAAGTAAAAGAACTAAAAAGTAGCGCTGAGCTAGACGGAACCTATTTTTTAAGAGTAGGTGTTGTAGGTGGTGGTTGTTCCGGTCTTTCTTATAAGTTAGACTTTGATAACGAAGAACAACCCAACGATCAGGTGTTTGAAGATAAGGGCGTAAAACTGGTGACAGACCTTAAAAGCTTTTTGTACTTGTGTGATACCACGCTAGACTTTTCTGATGGGTTGAATGGTAAAGGTTTTCACTTTATTAACCCTAATGCCAGCAGAAGCTGTGGTTGTGGAGAGAGCTTTGCTGTATAATTAATATATCAAAACACATTATTAAGTACTTTTGTAACAAATAGAAACAACATGTTGAAGACAGGAAATACGATCGTGAGTATATATACGGAGATGACGCCTAATCCGGAGACGATGAAGTTTGTAGCGAACAAACTATTGTACCCGGGCAAGAGTATTGATATACCTGATGAGGCAAGTGCGGCACCTTCGCCTTTAGCAAAGGAGTTATTTGCATTCCCATTTATACGTAGTGTGTTTATTGCCAGCAACTTTGTAACGCTGACAAAAACATCTGATACGCAGTGGGATGAGGTGATTCCTGCTGTAAGAGATTTCCTAAAGCAATACTTGGAAGAGGGTAAGGTAGTAGTGAACGAAGACCAAGTGCCTGAGAAGAAAGCAGCCAATACCATTAACGAAGACGATAGCGATATCGTAAAGCGTATTAAAGAATTGTTGGAAAACTATGTGAAGCCGGCTGTAGAGATGGACGGTGGCGCGATAGGTTTTAAGGGTTATGAAGATGGTGTGGTAACGCTAATGATGCAAGGTTCATGTTCAGGTTGCCCTTCTTCAATGATTACGTTGAAATCGGGAATTGAGGGTATGATGAAGCGTATGATACCTGAAGTGAAGGAAGTAGTAGCAGAGGCAGAATAGCATAGCAATTATTATCAATAAATGAAGTTTTACAGAGTGCTCCGTTCAAGAGCGCTCTTTTTTTATTTAATAGGGTATTTGTACTATTTTTAACGCATTCAGAGAAACATGAGCAATAAGAATAATTACGTGGCGATAATGGCAGGCGGTATAGGAAGCCGTTTTTGGCCTATTAGTAGAACATCATATCCTAAACAATTTATAGATATTTTGGGTACAGGCAAGTCGTTGATACAATGGACGTATCAGCGTTTTAAGCATATCTGTCCACAGGAGAATATCTATTTTATTACCAACCAGAGCTATATAGAGACTTTAAAGGAGCAAATACCTGAGGTGAATGATGCTAATATTATCAGTGAGCCTTCGCGAAAGAACACTGCACCTTGTGCCGCTTACTTCGCGCATAAAATGATGGCGCTGAACCCTGATGCGAACATCATCATGTCACCTGCCGATCACCTGATCGTAGACGAACGTGCCTTTGAACAAACTGCTGCTGATGCTTTGGAATTTGTATCGAAGAACGATGCTCTGTTGACCTTAGGCATTAAGCCAACAAGGCCTGACACGGGGTACGGCTATATACAATACAATGAAGATGACTCCATAGATAAGGTATACCGTGTTAAGACCTTTACTGAAAAACCATCTTTAGAGTTAGCCAGAACATTCTTAAAGAGTGGTGATTTCTTATGGAACTCAGGCATTTTTGTGTGGAATGTAAAGACCATTATGAATGCGCTGGAGACCTTTATGCCTGAAATGCATGACGTGTTTCTACAAGCAAAAGATGCTTACAATACACCATCGGAGTTTACCATATTGAGTGGTTTGTATTCTCAATGTACCAATATCTCTATCGATTATGGTATCATGGAAAAGGCTAAGAATGTATATGTGATACCATCTTATTTTGGATGGTGCGATCTGGGTACTTGGGAGTCGGCTTATGAGAATTCTGACAAAGATTATTTGGGCAACGCTGTTCATGGTGATAATGTGATGATCATTGATGCTTCGGAGTGTATGATCAAAGCACCAAAAGATAAACTCGTAGTAGCTCAAGGCTTGGAAAACTTTATTATTGTAGATACGGAAGACGTATTATTGATATGCGAACGCAATAGAGAGCAGCAGATCAAAGAATATGTAGCTGAAGTGAAACGTAATAAAGGAGACAAGTTTCTATGATCAATATACCACCTAAACATTCTATAACGGGTACTACTATTTTTAGTGTCATGAGTGCTTTGGCTGCAAAGCATGATGCTATTAATCTATCTCAAGGGTTTCCTGATTTTCCTATTGATGATCAGTTAGGGCACTTACTTTTTGAAGCCACTCAAAAAGGGTTCAACCAATATGCACCTATGCCGGGTCTACCGATGTTGAGGCAAGCTATAGCAGCAGATATACAGAACAGGTATCAAGTAATTGTTGATGCAGATACTGAAGTGACCGTAACACCCGGAGCTACCTATGGTATCTACACTTCATTTGCCACCATATTGAATCAAGGCGATGAGGTGGTTGTATTAGAACCTGCATACGATAGCTATATACCTAATATAGAAACTTGCGGAGCGAAAGCGATTACCGTACCACTTACAGCACCAACATTCACGGTGGATTGGGATAGGGTAAGCGCAGCCATAACTGACAAGACCAAAGCCATTATAGTCAATACACCTCATAATCCTACTGGTGCTACATGGACAAAAACAGACTGGGATAGCTTGGCCGATGTGGTTCGAGGTACGGATATCATCGTCTTGTCTGATGAGGTGTATGAGCAGTTGAGCTTTGACCAACATCATTACTCCGTATTGCAGCACGAAGAGCTTAGAGCCAGAAGTTTTGCTATCTATTCTTTCGGGAAGGTGTTTAACAATACGGGTTGGAAGATGGGCTATGTCGTAGCTCCTCTCGAGTTGACTAAGTCTTTTAGAAGCATTCATCAGTTCCTGTGCTTTTCGGTGAACACACCTGCACAATATGCCATTGCACAATATTTATCAGCAGGTAACTTGCCTGATGTAAACGGCATGATGAAAGCTAAGCGCGATTATTTTCTGAACCTGTTGAAGGATACACCATTTACCGTGCACCAGCCTGCAGGTGGTAGTTACTTCCAAACGGTATCGTACGAAAAGATCAGCGATAAAGGTGATATGGAGTTTGCGCAATGGTTGACGGAAGAGCATGGCGTGGCTACTATTCCTGTCAGTGCTTTTTATAAGAATAAGCAAGACGATAAGATCATTCGTTTTTGTTTTGCCAAGCAAGAGGCAACATTAGACGCAGCTGTAGATAAGTTACGTTCCTTGTAAAAAGTAGTCGTAAGATAACTTCGCGATCAAAGCAGTAACTACGATAATAAAGAATACCCGCACAAAAGTACTCCCCCTTTTTATAGCCATATGTGAGCCAATGTAGTTGCCCAGCATGTTACTGGCTGCTATAGGCAGTGCTACCGACCACACTACTGCTCCTCTTATCAAGAAAAAACTAATGGCGGCAATATTGGTAACAACGTTGATAAGCTTGGCATGAGCAGATGCTTGCAAGAAGTTAAAACCAAACAGCAAAATAAAACCAAATACTAAAAAGCTACCCGTACCAGGTCCTATCAGTCCGTCGTATAAACCGATGATAGCGCCAATACTAATAGTATATATATAATATACAGGTTTAGATAGTTGGCGGGTTTTGCTCACCTTCCCCAACTCTTTTTTGAACAGCGTATATAATAATATAATGGTGAGTGCTATTATAAGTATAGGGATAAAATCTTCCTTATGTATGTAACTAACCAAATAAGCACCGCAGAAAGAACTGATAAATGCTGCTATGATAGCGGGCATTAGAAATTTGATGCTGACATTGGTCTTCTTTTTGTACTGAACGGCAGATACTGCGGTGCCTAAAAAGTTAGCCGTTTTATTAGTGGCTAATGTCTGCAATAAACTTAGCTCAGGCATTAATAAAAACATAGCAGGTAGCTGTATCAAACCACCCCCGCCTACTACAGCTTCTACAAAGCCCGCTAGAAATGCAAAGATGCATAGAGCTGCCAGCATCATGCCTTAATACGTAATAGTTTGCTCTTCGATATTTTCAGGTAGCTTGCGGAACTCGTATTGTTGATTGCGCAGCTGTGCTACAAAGCCTGCTTCGTTAATAGCTTCCTGAATGCCTTTGTAAGTAAACCTGTGTGGTGCACCTGCTGCGCTCACTACATTCTCTTCTATCATGATAGAGCCAAAATCGTTAGCGCCTGCATGTAAACACATCTGCGCGATCTCTTTACCCACCGTTAGCCAAGAGGCTTGAATGTTTTTCACATTAGGCAGCATGATACGACTCATGGCGATCATTCTGATGTACTCCTCGCCCGTAGTCAGGTTCTTAGTGCCACGTATGCGTTGTAGCAGTGTGTCTACATCTTGGAAGGTCCAAGGGATGAAGGCAATAAAGCCTTTGGCATCTTCAGGCTTTTTAGCTTGTACCTCGCGTATTTTCACTAGGTGCTCAAAGCGTTCCAGTACCGTTTCTACATGCCCAAACATCATCGTAGCACTGGTAGTTAGCCCTACCTTATGCGCTTCGTGCATAATGTCCAACCACTCTTGTGCGCCACATTTACCTTTTGATATAAGTCGGCGTACACGGTCGTCCAGTATCTCAGCACCCGGGCCAGGCATACTATCCATGCCCGCTTGTTTCAGAGCAGTGAGAGCAGTTGTATAATCTACGTTAGATACTTTACAGATATGAGCTACTTCTGGCGGGCCTAAAGCGTGCAGCTTCAGGTCAGGGAAGATATCTTTTAGTTGCTTGAACAGATCTACATAGTATTCTAGTCCGAGTTCAGGGTGGTGGCCACCTTGTAGCAGTAGTTGCTCCCCACCATAGCGGAAGGTCTCTTCTATTTTCTCTTTGTAAGTCTCAATGTCAGTAACATAAGCCTCTTCGTGCCCCGGTATGCGGTAGAAGTTGCAAAACTTACAGTTCGCAATACAAACATTGGTAGTATTCATATTACGGTCAATGATCCAAGTAACCTTATTGTGTGGTACTTGCTTTTTCCTCAACTCATTGGCAATGAACATCAGCTCTGTTAAGGGAGCATGTTCAAATAAGAATACACCTTCTTCTGCACTCAAAGCGTCAAATTGCAAGGCACGGTCGTATAACTGGGATAATTGCATCGTCTACTAATCTGTTCTAACCAACAAAATTAACGCAAATCAACTGCCCTACATAGCTTTTTATGGTTGTATCAATAAGTAGTATATCATAAGAAAAACTAAGAGCTACCTATTCATTTCGTTTTTTTCTTTACTTTGCCACCATATGGAGACGAAGATCCTGACATTGTTTGGTGAAGAGGTGGTGCCACAGAAGAAACCTGTAGCAAAGAAAGCCCCTGCACCAAAGAAAAAGCCACAGGAAACAATGTCGGATATACTGGACGGGTGGGCAGGTGATAAGCAGTATTACACTATAGGCGAAGTAGCCAAATTATTCAAAGTTCGTACCTCGAATATCCGCTTTTGGACAAAGGAGTTTGCCATGAAGGTGCGTACCACCAGAAAAGGGGATAGGCTATACACACCTGCACAGATCAAGGAAATAAGAACCATATATCACTTGGTAAAAGAGCAGAAGTACACCATCAGCGGGGCTAAAGCGAGGCTGAAGTCTAAAAAGCCTGTTGATACTGCAGCTACCGATCTTAAAACCTCGTTGCAACAAATAAGACAGAAGCTCGTACAACTAAAGAAAAACTTATAAAAATAATGAGAATTGTAGTAACAGTATTAACCGTGTTATTAGCCATGAGCGCATCAGCACAATATAATTTGGACGTATCGATGGATAATGAGACCGGCAATATGATCTATGTAGGTCAGTGCACCTTTAAAGATTTGAGTAGTGAACAAACCTTTACTTGGTTGCGCACAGGTGTAGGGCATTACAACCCTAATAGAGCCACGGTAAGCTACCTGAGTAGTAACCTAAAAGACTATAACATGGTGGTTTTTATGGGTACATGGTGCGACGATTCGCATAAGTTATTGCCACAGGTATATAAGTTACTTCGTTTAACCAGCTACCCTATGAAGCAATACACCATGTATGGTTTGGATATGGATAAGGTGGGCTATGCTGATGAACATGAGCGTTATAATATTGAGCAAGTGCCTACTGTTATTTTACTAAGTGATGGTAAGGAAGTGGGTAGGATAACAGAAGCCGTGACCGAAAGTCTGGAAATGGATCTGAAGAAGATCATTCTGGATCATAAAAACAACTCATAATACGTTATATAAATCACCAGTATGGAATTACCGGAGCATATTTCTATAGATATGTTTAGCCAGTTGGAAATAGACCAGTTGGACTTATCTAAAGCAGCATCAGAAAGAATAGTTACTAATAGAAATTATTTAAATAATATCCTTGCCAAAGGAGATACTTACTACGGTATCAATACGGGTTTTGGTTCGTTATGCGATGTGCGCATTGGTGATGACGAGCTGGAACTGTTGCAGCAAAACCTTGTGCGATCTCATGCTACAGGTATGGGCGATGAAGTGCCGGAAGAGGTGGTAAAGCTCATGCTATTATTAAAAGTGCATGGACTAAGCCGTGGTTATAGCGGTGTGCGCAAAGAGCTGGTACAACGTTTAATAGACTTCTATAACTTAAAGATATACCCTGTTGTTTATCAGTTAGGTTCTTTAGGTGCTTCGGGAGATCTGGCGCCTTTAGCGCACTTGTCTTTACCTATATTTGGTGAGGGTAAAGTGAGGTATAAATGTGAAGTAAGACCTTCAGTAGAAGTGTTACAAGAAGTAGGTTTAGAGCCTTTGGCATTAACAGCTAAAGAAGGGTTAGCGCTGCTTAACGGCACACAGTTCATGAGTAGTTATGCTACATGGTCGCTGGTGCGCGCTAAGCAACTTTCCAGATGGGCAGACTTGATCGGAGGTATATCCGCTGATGCATTTTTAGCCAAGCAAGAACCCTTCAATTTACCGATACATAATGTAAGGCCTCATCAAGGGCAGATAGATACGGCAAAGAACTTATTAGCTATCTTAAGAGATAGTGAGTTGCAAACATTGCCTAAAAAGCAAGTACAAGATCCATACTCTTTCCGCTGTATGCCACAAGTACATGGCGCAACAAAAGATGTGATCAATAATGTGGCACGTGTTGTAGATACGGAGATCAACTCGGTTACGGACAATCCTATCGTTTTTCATGATGAGGATGCTATATACAGCGGTGGTAATTTCCACGGGCAGCCATTGGCTTTGAATATGGATTTCCTGGCTATTGCTCTTTCAGAACTGGCGAATATATCAGAACGAAGAACGTATCTACTCATTAGTGGTCAGCGCGACCTGCCACATTTCTTAGCCCCTAAAGCAGGTTTGAATAGTGGGTTTATGATCGCGCAATATGCAGCCGCAGCTATCGTGAGCCAAAACAAGCAACTGTGTACCCCTGCGTCTGTAGATAGTATTGTAAGCAGTAACGGACAAGAAGATCATGTGAGTATGGGCGCTAATGCGGCAACAAAGCTTTACAAGGTAGTAGAGAATGTACAACGTGTATTGGCTATTGAGTTACTTACAGCTATGCAGGCTATTGACCTGCGCCGCCCGAAAAAGTCATCACCGATCATTGAGTCGTTCTATGCAGACTTTAGAAAAGAGGTGAGCTTTATGGGAGAAGACAGGCTATTGCATGATGATATGAAAAAAGCAGAAGCATTTTTAGATCGTAAACTGGAAAAAGGAAGAAAGTAAAAATGGGTGTAGCCGATAAGACGTATCTGGTTTTCCAATGTTATGGTATCAAGGAAATATTTGATGAGTGTTTATTTG
Source organism: Flavipsychrobacter sp. (assembly GCA_965230595.1). Classification (GTDB taxonomy): domain Bacteria; phylum Bacteroidota; class Bacteroidia; order Chitinophagales; family Chitinophagaceae; genus UBA5543. The sequence goes on from OZ246011.1 coordinate 50,122, forward strand.
CATTGCTTACCTTTTCAGCCTTTCATAAAAAGGAAGATCTAGATGATGTAGAGATATGGATCTATACTGATAATCCATCTTATTTTCAATCGCTCAATGATTGCTGGCTGCCACTAAATTTCAGAACAATTGATCAGGAGCAAATAAAGCAATGGCGTGGTGCTATTGATTTTGTACACCGTGTTAAGATAGAAGTACTCAAAGATTTTACAAAAGACAGAGACGGTAACGTACTGTACTTAGATACAGATATAGCCTTCTTATTGCCGATACATGATATATTCAAAGGTTTATCTGAAGGCAAGCGCTACATGCACATCATGGAGGGGAGTATTGAAAGTGACAACAATGTTGTGCTACAAAAACTCCATAACTATTTAAAGCAAAAAAGCACGATCCATGCAGGAGGTAAAGAATGGCCTGTACCATTAAACACACAAATGTGGAACGCAGGTGTGCTGGGTTTTAGAATAGGCGATATTGACTTATACGAGGTACTTACATTTACCGATGACTTTTACAAAGTGTATAAAAGACACATAGTAGAGCAGTTTGCTTTTTCTTATTATTTCCAACAGAGTGTAGCTATAAAAACGGCGGCCCCGTATTGTTTGCATTACTGGAACTTTAAAGGCTTGAGGTTATTGCTTAATTCTTTCTTTGAGCATTTTAAAGAGGCCTCTTGGGATGAACTAATACAGTATAGAAAACTGATACAGATACCCGCTGAAATGCAAGTGAAGAGCAACTACTTAGAATACAGAAACATAGTGCATCATTTATTCAATAAGAAGTGGATACCCAAAACGCCTGATTGGGATAGCTTATTGGACCAGCTGTAGCAAACGGCTGACCTCCCTTTTATTTTGTGGGTGGTACATACTTTGTAGAATATCTTCTCTCTCTCTTGTGGTCAGGTGAAAGTTTAAAGCTGCCATTTTGCTTTTATCTTTTGGTATGTATTGTAGGGTTATATAGTGCAACTTATTAGACATGTAGTGTGGGGCATAGTCTTTTATATACTCATGATAGTAAGATTGGAAAGATTCCCATTTATTCTCAATGGTGAATATAGGGTCGGCAACCATTTTGCCTAGAGTGTTCATGGAAGTGGGTGGAAATATTTCATGATCTCTGGTATCCCTTATTTGTAGATAGATCACATCACCAACATTATCCTTCATCCAGTCGCGCATAGTATACAAGTACCGGCTGACGAGCTCCATACCAAAATTATCTCTCAACCCGATATCCATAATGTTCATGTATGGTTGAGAAGGTAATTTGACCACAGGTAGTATTATTGGGAAGGTTGCATTCATTCTCAAAGCAGAAGTCAGCCTTAAGTTATAGGGGTCTCTGCCCTGAAAGAAAGTCGTAAAATCTACAGCATCTATAGGTGGCTGTTCACTTGTGAGATGTGCGTAGTTAGCTTGGGTTAAATAAGAGATAGGTTGTGCGCCCATCATCAGTTTACGGCCGTCGTTTGTGATAGTACCATTAACGATCATCATGGGGATGACACCCGAGGCTTCTTGAGCTTTATAGTCACCCAGCTTCACATCCAATACGCCATTAGTATTATGTATCAGCTCTTGCTCCATAGCATACCCCCTATCCTTAGTGTAAGAGTATCCGGCAAGAGATATTTTATTAAATGGCGAAATGAGGTCAACACTGGCAAAAGAAAAAACGATAGCGTTGAGCAAGTCGTCTCCTATGGCTGATTGATATTCGGGGCGGTATACATCTTTTATTCTGCCTTCTTGTTTTGCGCGGTGTAATTCTCTCCAATACGAAGCGCCTATCATACCACCGGAAGCGCCGGTGAGTAGCACCGTGTTGGAGAAGAGCTGCCCATGAGTAAGGCTATCAATATATTGTAAGGTACGGAATGTCCAATAGGCGGAACGTGAACCGCCACCACTAACACTAATAACGACAAGCGGAGGCTTTTTACTTTCTTCGTTAACAATGGATGACTTCCAATTATTTAACCTTTGAAATTCCTGGTCTTTGTCTTGCTCATATTTTTTGCTAGAGAATACCTTCTGCAAATGCTCATAATCGTATTGCGGCAACGGGGCTTGCTTAGTAGTATAGTCCAAACCGTAAGCCCTACTCCTCAGATCAAACACATTTTTTTTGACCATAAAAGAGATCATAAAAGCTAGAGTAATCCAGCCAAGTACCTCCCAGCTGCGCAGGAAGTATTTCATAGATCCAACTAACCCCATGATAACAGAGAAGAGTAAAAGAAAACTAGCACTGGCGGGTACTCTAAACCTTGGGTCTTCCATAAATATGCCAAAGAGCAATAGTGCAGCAATGGCAAATATGGTAGCTGTGATGGCATTGCGGTGATGCTTTCGCAATACTGTATTTAATAGACGTGGGTGGTAGGTCTCCAGCTCAGTGAGTTTTTTTATTCGCAACGATCCCGTTAAAAAACTATCCGCCCTTATGATATCCATTTCATAGTCCAGCGTATCGTATGGTATGATATCTCTTATTCTTGCAGGGTTGGTAATGCGGGATAAGACTGTTTTTAATAAGTCGCGGCTCACCCTAAAGAAATAAGCGAACGATATGAGGATGATGATGACCAGCCCTAAGTAGAAACCGGTTTGGTATTTCACGATCTCAAACGCAGAGGCATTCTCATTTTTAAGCATGAAACGTATGCCGGTAACGGAGTAATATAAGAGGAAAGAAACAGGTAGTATTGAATTGTTGATACTATATTTAATAAAGGAGTAACGTATTGCCCCCATAAAAGGGATACGATGGCTGTGGATGATGAAGGTGGTAATATGCCATGCCATAATGAATACACCCATTGCGCCACCCATTAGTGACATACTTAAAAAGCTGGTTTTGCCTAAGTACTCAGGAGATAAGAAGATGGTTTCTGCACCAAAAGAAGCTGCGAAGCCGCCAGTAATCGTACCAATAAGCAGTAGCCAAAAGAGTAAGAGTAATTGATATTTTCTAAAATGCAGTAGTAACAACTGCACCGGTAGAAAGCGATATATTACTCTTAGTTTGCTGCGCATTGGCGATTATTAATAGTCCTTCTTATAATTTACGAAAATAATCGCTCTTTATTGTCAGTATATTATCAATATGATAAGTTACTTTTTTGCCGGCCTTACCACATAGAGTACTACTACTAACGACATGAGTAAGAACATGGCTACCAACTGATGTGCCTCAGCCAACATTTCATACTGTCCAAACTTACCAAAGTTGATCTTCGGCGCACTTAATACGGTAACGATACCCAGTATTACTTGTAGCCATACCAATATAAAAGGCCACCATCGAGCAGTGTATAATTTGCTATCTCTGTTTTTCCAAGCTGCTTGTGTAGCCGTGCCAAACCAAAACATAAGTAGTGTAAACAGTAAATATGCTAACTGCCTGTGTAAAAACTGAACATTGATGTGATTGCTGATCCAGCTATTGACCATGAGGTTATCGGGTATCCACATGCCATTAATAGTAGGCCAGGTAGGTGCGCTAATGCCCGCCTTAAGGCCTGCCATAAACGCACCATATACCAACTGTATGCACAACACTATTAGGGAAACCATAGTAAAATTGCGCACCTTGTTATTGTAGACGATCTTGCTTTCAGGGATGAGTAGCTTTAAGGCAAACCACAAGGTATAACATAAAAGAAGTAGAGCGGCCATGAAGTGCAGCGCCAGCTTGATATGGTTCACATATAGGTCCGTATCATTCAAACCGCTGGCCACCATGATCCACCCTATGAGCCCTTGAGCTGCACCTAATAAGAATAAGATAACGAGTGGAATCACCATATCCTTAGCAAAGTAGCGTTTGATGAGGAAGTAAATGAAACCAATGGCAAATACAACGCCTAACAGCCTAGCCCATAAGCGGTGAAACCATTCCCAAAAGAAGATAAACTTAAAATCATCCAGTTGGAAGTGGCTATTCATGTATTTATACTGTGCAATTTGTTTGTATCCCTCAAATGCCTTTTGCCAGCCTTGTTCATCCATTGGAGGTAGCGCTCCCATAATGGGTTTCCACTCGGTGATGGAAAGTCCTGACCCTGTTAGTCTGGTAATGCCCCCAAGGAGTACCTGTACTATGATCATGAAAACGCCTGTTAATAACCAGTAGGCAACTATTTTTTTCTTCTTTTGCTCCTCCACGCGGCTAATTTTCTCCAAAAGTAAGGCACAAAAACGGTACAGTACTATTTTTTACCGTTCAAGAGGCGTAAAGCTATTAAGATTAGTAATTATGTATTATATTGTAACTACATTGTATCAATTTCACTTCCTAAGAAAAAAAGTGTAATTTTTACACATGTAAAAAATGCGCTTATATAACTTAGTGCAAATAGATGAGGTAGATGTGGCGAGTGGTTTCAATTTGATTTACTCGTTGCAATGTTCACAACTAAAACGGTATAGTATAGAAAAACGTTTAAACTAACAGGAGAGGTGACTCTTCTATCGTAAATGAAAAAAACAATCTGTTATGAGAAAAGCTGATGTTGTTAGTAGCATAGCTGAAAAAACAGGAATACCTAAAGTTGATATTCTTGTGGCTCTTGAAGCCTTTTTTAAAGAAGTAAAAACCTCTCTTATAGAAGGAGAGCCTGTTTATGTTAGAGGCTTTGGAAGTTTTATTTTAAAGAAAAGAGCTGCAAAGGTGGGTAGAAATATTAAAAAGAACATAGCAGTAGAAATACCGGAACACTACATTCCTGCTTTTAAGCCTGCTAAAGAGTTTGTACAGGCAGTGAAAGACTCAACAGATCAACTCTTAGAAAAAGAGAAGAATAGTGAGGCTAGTAGTGATCAATAGCTCCCCTTACCATACATATTCCTTACCTTTGCGCAACTAAAATTTAACTATTGCGTAGAAGTCATTATATATCCATTATAGCCGCTGTAGCTTTAATAGCTGCATTGTACTGGGGCGTGAATACCAAGCCCATTGCCGACCCTGATCAAAAAAAACCTGCTGCAGGCGCACAAGCAGCTGCAGGTGGTGCAGTACAACCTGCATCATTAGACTCGATAATCAAATCATCAACACAGTTACTACCGGCACATGCTGCTGAAGAGATCAACCAACTTAAAAAGGAGGCTGAGCAAGCTAGCGAAGAGAAGAAAGCTGAGTATTATGGTAGTATTGCTACCATATGGCAAGAGCACAAACAAGTGCCTTTAGCAGCTTATTATATGGCTGAGCAAGCTAAATTGGAAAATTCAGAAAAAAAGCTCAACTTTGCAGGCCAATTATTTTTGAGCCTCATGCACAACATGCAAGACCCGTCTATGCAAGTGTGGGCAGCAGAGCAAGGAATTAGTTGTTTAGAAAGATCTTTAGAAATTAACCCTGATAACGATACCACTAAAATGGCATTAGCATCAGGATATGTGGATGGTACAGCACAACCCATGAAGGGGATACAGTTATTATTAGGCATCACAAGAGAAGAACCTGATAATATACCTGCCAACTTAATGTTGGGTAAGATGTCCATCCGTTCTGCACAGTATCAGAAAGCTTTAGGCAGGTTTGAAACGGTGTTGAAGAAAGATCCGGAAAATACAGAGGCTATGTATTTATTAGCCGTTGTATATAAAGAGTTAGGACAAAAGGAAAAAGCGATAGAACTATTAGAGAAGTGTAAGGCCAAAGTTGATAATCCTGAGTTCTCGAAAGACATTGACGCATTTATAAAAACATTCAAATAACTTAAATAAATTTTTAGCTATGCCTTGTGGTAAGAAAAGAAAAAGACATAAAATAGCGACGCATAAGCGTAAAAAACGTCTTAGAAAGAACCGTCATAAGAAGAAGAAATAAACTGTAAACGGCTAATATTTAGCGTGTTACAGATATCTTATTCCAACTTCTATATAGCAATCCTTATATCTATTGTATGGTATCTTATATACTGTATACAGGTATAAGGGTTTGTTGTTAGCATACCTGAATGTTTGTTGCTCTGATTTGGTACATGCTATTACACCAAATATTGTATGAGGGTAGGGAAGGAAAACTGACGGTAGTATGAACAAAGAACTTATTATTAATACCTCTGACGACGGTGTTGAAATAGCACTGTTGGAAGATAAAAAATTGGTCGAGCTTCATTTTGAGCAAGGCCAAAGCAACTTTGCTGTAGGTGACTTATACCTGGGCAAAGTGAAAAAGCTAATGCCCGGACTCAATGCCGCATTTGTAGATGTAGGCTATGAGAAAGATGCATTTCTCCACTATACTGATCTTAGTCCTTATTTCAGGTCACTACTAAAATTCACTAAGCTATCCTTAGATGGTAATACCCCATGGGGTAGCCAGTTTGGTGGTTTTAGAAATGAGCCCGAGATACTCAAGACAGGTAAGATCACTGATGTATTTCAACAGAAGCCTGAAGTACTGGTGCAGATATTGAAAGAACCAATTTCGGCCAAAGGGCCAAGGTTGAGTTGTGAGATATCGTTGCCGGGTAGGTTTGTGGTAATGACGCCATTTAACGATGTGGTGGCCATATCAAGAAAGATACATTCGGCTGACGAGCGTAAAAGATTGCACAAAATCGTAGAGGCCATCAAGCCTAAGAATTTTGGTGTGATCGTGCGTACTGCAGCACAGGGTAAAAATACTGCTGAGCTGCATACCGATATGCTGGAACTAGCCAAAATGTGGCAAAGCATACAAGAGAACTTAAAGGGAGCTAAGGCACCCAAGATCATACAAAGTGAGCAGGACAAAGCCACTTCTATCCTAAGAGACCTTTTAAGCGACAGCTTTCAGGGGATAGTAGTGAATGACAAGAAGCTGATGAATGAAACGAAGGACTATGTAGCACGCATAGCTCCTGAGCAGGAAAAGATCGTTTCTTTCCATGGTGGTAATAACTCACTATTTGATCAATACGGTATTACCAAGCAGGTAAAGGCCTCGTTTGGTAAAACAGTGAACTTGAAGAGTGGTGCATACCTGATCATTGAGCATACAGAGGCATTGCATGTAATAGACGTCAATAGCGGCACAAGAAGTGCAGAGCATGGGCAAGAGCAAAATGCCTTGATCACTAACTTGGAAGCTGCTGAAGAAATAGCCCGCCAGATGCGCCTGCGCGACCTTGGCGGTATTGTCATCATCGACTTCATTGATATGAAGTTGAGCGATAATAAGAAAAAAGTACTTGAGGCCATAGAAAAGAATATGGCGAACGATAGAGCCAGACATACGATTCTGCCTATCTCCAAATTTGGGTTGATGCAGATCACCCGCCAGCGCCTTCGCCCTGAGCTAAACATTACCACATCAGAGCTTTGTCCTTCTTGTAATGGTACAGGTAAGATAGGTCCATCTATACTCATTACAGACGATATAGAGAAAGACTTGAAGTATTTAATAGACCAAGGACACAGGAACTTGGTACTACATGTACATCCTATTATGGAAGCTTATTTAACTAAGGGTGGTTACTTTAAATCTATCCGATCGAAATGGAACAGGAAGTATAAAACCAAGCTGAAGATAGAGTTGGATAATAATGCACCTATTACACAATATCAATTCTACGATGGTAAAACCGAAGAAGTGATCAAGATATAACTCATAAAAAAAGCCCTGCAAACGCAGGGCTTTTTTTATTACCATTATTGTTAGGGGTATTAGTCAATATTGATGTAACGTACGATAGCTTCTTCTTTAATAAACGCGTACTTCTTACCATTTTTCGTTACTACGTTGATCTTAACAGGAAGAACCTCAAGTATCGCGGTGTTGTCAGATACTTTTGCCAAGTTGCTTAACTCAGCAGATGTTACTTTAATAGTACCTGCATTAGCTGCATAACCTTTAATAAATGTATTGCTACCTGAAGCGATGAATACATAAACGGAGTCAGCATTCTTTACAGTAGAAGAGCTGAACGTAAATGAAACACCATTAGCCTTTGTGATAGTTTTTGGTAATGTTCCTGAAAAAGAAGGGAAGGTAGAACCGTGGCTATAAGTAAATGCAGGTACGCTACCGTTACCTGAAACATCCCAACTAGCACCGCCGGTTAAACCCAAGTCGCTAGGAGTTTGTCCTGTACTTGCTTGTTTGAAATAAGAGTTATTAGATTGCTTCTCCAGCTCGTTAGTGTTAAGTTTCACTGTGCCGCCGTCAACTATTGTGCTAGAGCCGGTGCTGGAGTAGAAGCTTGCCACACCAACATCAGAGTTTACATCTACGGTAAAACCTGCTTGCTCTATCTTAAATTTCATTTTGATAGCAGCTAAAGCGCCATCTACATTACTTTGTGTAGGCACTTGTGGTGTAGGCCCTGTGCTAGGAGTTGTTGTTGTAGGTGTAGTCGTTGTGGGTATAACATCATTTTTGCTGGTATCGCAAGATGCCATCAGTGCAGCACCCAATACCGGAACGAATAAATAGAATAGCTTTTTCATTTTCATAAAGTTTTTATTAACGAGAATTGTCCTTTTTACGGAAACATTGTTTTTATAATGCAAAGCTACCAAGCAATAACAATCGCATAAATACACATATATGTGTATTTTTTTCTACGTACTAGCACGGATATGAATGGATAAATTAGTAACAGCTTATTGTATTAGCTGCTTGTTGATGGCATATTTGATAAGACCTACAATAGTTTTATTGCCTGTTTTGCGCAGCATGTTCTTTCTGTGGGTTTCTACCGTGCGTTCGCTAATGAACAGTGCTTCAGCTATTTGAGCATTGCTATATTCGTCGGCAATAAGTTTAAGAACTTCAAGCTCTCTGGCGGTAAGTTTTGGCTCTTCGGGCTCTTCCAACTTTTTTTGTTGCTGGATAGCCATGGTAGTAATGCGCTCAGAAACTTCTGATGAAAAATAAAGCTTCCCTTGGTTGACAGTTTTTATAGCTTCTATCAACTCTTTATCATTAACATTTTTGAGTAAGTAGCCTGACACACCGGCTTCTATCATCTCCATGATGTGGCCTGCATCATCGTACATAGATAGGGTAATCACATGTATGTTAGGGTAAAACTCTTTGATCTTTTGAGTGACTTCCTTACCATTTAAGCCTGGCATGTTAATGTCTACCAATGCAATATGAGGGGTGGTTTTGGGTAGATTATCAAATAGGTCTTGCCCATTGTCGTATGTAGCTACTACTTCAATGTCTTTCTGCTTTTGAAGCATCACCTTCAACCCATCCAACAGGATATGGTGGTCATCTGCAATAACTATTTTTATTTCGCTCATAAAAGCGTGGGGCGCGTTCATTACTAAGATAATGTAAAAAATATGGAAATTAAAGGGTTGTTTTAGTCTGTAATGGCTTCTGGCACAGCAGATAATATGCCATCTAAAAACCAGTGTACTTCACTCATAGACTTAACGCCCGATACGATCAACATAAAGTTCTTACCCACTTGTTTGAGTCGGGCATTATTGGTTCGGGTTTGTATGTAATTGAGGATATGATTGAAGATATCAGACTGAAAGTAGGCAGAATCAGGATCGCTGATAAAATATAGCCTTAGCTGCTCTTTCTTAAGTATTAGTTTTTCAAAACCTAACTCTATAGCTATACTACGGCAGCGGATGGTGGTAAATAATTCTTCTACTTGTTGTGGTACAGTACCAAAACGGTCTTTCAACTCTTCTGCAAAAGAGGTAAGGGCTTTTTCGTCTTCTATATTATCTAGTTGCGTGTACAACGAAAGACGTTCCGTAATACTTTCTACATAGCTTTCAGGTATGAGTATCTCTAAGTCGGTATCTATGGTGCAGTCGTTCACAAACTCATTCTTGCGCTCCATGTCTTCCGCAAATACATCCTTGAAGTCTGTACTTTTCAGCTCTCTAATAGCTTCGCTTAGTATCTTTTGATACATCTCAAAACCGATCTCAGTAATAAAGCCACTCTGCTCTCCACCAAGTAGATTACCCGCACCGCGTATATCCAGGTCGCGCATGGCTATTTGAAAGCCACTGCCTAGCTCGTTGAATTGCTCCAGTGTTTCTAAGCGCTTACGGCTATCGCTAGGCAAAGTGCTCATTGACGGAGCCATCAGGTAACAGAAGGCTTTTTTATTGCTACGCCCTACACGACCTCGAAGCTGGTGTAGATCGCTCAGCCCAAACTGGTGGGCATTATTGATAATGATGGTATTGGCATTTGGAATGTCTACACCGCTTTCTACGATATTAGTACAGCACAATACATCGTATTTATGATCAATAAAGTCGAAAAGTGCTTCTTCGAGTTTATGCCCTTCCAATTGACCATGTGCCATGCCTATCTCCAAGTCAGGGCAAAGGTTACGCAGTAGGGTCACCATTTCAGGAAGGCTTTGTACACGGTTATGTATGAAGTAGACTTGCCCGCCACGTTCTGTTTCGTAATAGATGGCATCACGGATGGTATACTCGTCAAACACCAACACTTCTGTTTGTACCGGTTGACGGTTAGGAGGTGGTGTGTTGATAATACTCAGGTCGCGTGCGCTCATGAGTGAGAACTGTAATGTTCTTGGTATTGGTGTGGCAGTAAGTGTTAGCGTATCTACGTTAGCACGTAACTCTCTGATCTTTTCCTTGGCAGCTACACCAAATTTTTGTTCCTCATCAATGATGAGTAGCCCAATATCTTTAAATTTAACGGACTTGCCCAGTAAGGCATGTGTGCCTATGATGATGTCTACTTCGCCATCTTCCAGTCTCTTAAGTGTTTCCTTCTTTTGCTTAGCCGATTTAAAACGGTTTACATAATCTACCGTGCAAGGAAAGTCCTGTAAACGTTCTTTAAAAGTTTGATAGTGCTGAAAGGCTAATATAGTAGTAGGTACTAATACCGCTACTTGCTTACTATCAGCCACAGCTTTAAACGCGGCGCGTATGGCCACCTCTGTTTTACCAAAGCCCACATCGCCACACACCAGTCTATCCATCGGTGATGGCTTTTCCATATCTCGTTTTACATCTTCCGTAGCCTTGCTTTGGTCTGGAGTATCTTCATAAAAGAAAGAAGCTTCCAACTCCGTTTGCATATAGCTATCTGGCGTAAAAGCAAAACCTTCAGATGCTTTACGCTTGGCATAAAGCTTAATAAGGTCAGTGGCAATTTCTTTAACCTGTTTCTTGGTCTTATTCTTCAGCTTGGTCCACGCCTCACTACCCAGCTTGTTTACCTTAGGCTTTGTCCCTTCCTTACCCGTGTATTTACTGATCTTATGTAGGGAATTGATGTTCACATACAGCACATCATTATCACGGTAGATGATACGCACCGCCTCTTGCATGCTACCATTCACATCTATTTTTTGTAGTCCGCTGTATTTACCTACACCATGATCGATGTGTGTCACAAAATCTCCCGGCTGCAACTCGCGCAATGCACGCATGGTAAGCGCCTTGCCTTTGGTGTAAGCTTGTTTAACCTTGTATTTATGATAACGCTGGAATATCTGATGATCGGTATAACACAACACCTTGCGTTCATGATCGATAAAACCATGACTGATAGCTGTTGGTATTGGCACAAAGTTGATCTGTGCATTCAGGTCTTCAAATATGCTGCGTAAACGTTCAGTTTGTTTTGGGTTTTCTGCAAATATGTAAGCCGTATATTTTTCACCAATACGCTTTTGCAGATCCTTTATCAGTAGTTCAAACTGACGGTTGAAGACCGGCTGCTCCTCAGTAGCAAACTGAATGGTAGCGGTTGGCTCATCACCTGTAAGCTTTTCTAAGGAATGGTTGTACCACTCTATTAAATGTCTGTCTTGTAAAAGCCTACTCCAGTTCTCTTGCGTTTCAAAATCAGCTTTAGAAAGTTGCTTCAGCCAAGACTCTTCCCTATCCACTGCTACATCACTTACTTCTATCTGTTCCGGTAGCTCCTCTTCCATATGCCCAATGCGGCTGAGCATAAAATGGAAATCCTTTGCCCATATCACGGTGTTCTCTGGTAAGAATTCTAAAAGTGATACTTTTTCTGTTTCATCTATATTGGTCTCTACATTAGGTAGTATAGATACCTGTAGTAGTTTACGTTCCGATAGCTGCGTTTCGGGGTTGAAGATTCTGATACTATCTACCTCGTCGCCAAACAACTCTATACGGTAAGGATGCTCATTGCCAAAAGAGTAGATATCTAAAATACCACCTCGCATAGCAAACTGCCCCGGCTCATAAACAAAGTCTTCCCGTTTGAAGCCCAGCTTCACAAAGCCATCCAGCAGTTCATCCACCTTTAGGTTTTCCCCTACTTTAATATTGATAATATTGTCGGATAGCGTATTAGGGTTCACCACCTTTTCAAACAATGCCTCGGGGTATGTGACCAATACTTTCTTATGGCAGTCTGCCTTGCTGAATTTGGTCAACGCTTCCGTGCGCAGCATCACATGGCTGCTGTTCAGCTCCTTGTAATAACCTTCACGTTTAAAAGAATCAGGAAAGAAGCAAATATCTAATGCACCCGTGAGGTGTTCTATATCATTATGAAAGTAAGCCGCCTCTTCTTTATCGTTGAGGATGAAGACATGGTTGGCATCAGAAAGTTGCCATACAGCTGTGGTGATGAAGTTGATGGAAGAACCACGAAGGTTATCCATATAGGCTCTGAGCTTGGGTTCAGACAATGAGATGCCGCCCGCTATTTGTTTTAAGCGGATATCATTCTGATACAAACCTTGCAACACCTGCAAATTCATCGGGTGGCAAAAATAAGGTAAACCGAGCGAACGGCACGCATTTATATTTTATGTAAATATTAATTAGATGACAATAAAATTACATTCGTACAGTTATAATATTAGAACTAGAATGAACGTCTTAAGACTGTTAGACCCATACAAATATTTGTTCGCTACTCATCCGCGCTTGGTATCGAATTATCTATAGCAATTCTGTAATTCCAATCTATTTGAGTTATGAGATCGTTACCCATTATCATAACAACTATGTTGTTATCCATATCATCGCATGCCTATGAGCATATAAGCTTGATCAAAGCTTTGAAGTCAAAAAAAGTAAGTATTAATGCCACATCAACCGATGGTGGATATAAAGGAAAAGGCATTGAGTTGTCGCTGACCAATCATACTAGCCGTTCTTTATACATCTACGTTGATCCCGGAATGACCTTCGTGCCAAAAGACGGCAGATACCAAAATCTGGTACTATTAGGAGATGAACAGATCGTGTTAAAAGGAAGGGCACAAAAAAACTTCAAATTCCAAACTTTTTGTGGTAAAAGTTATGCCAGAGCACCCGGGCAAGGACTGATATATAATTACTGGAAACAAGGTGATAGTGCCATGATAGATGTGCTTACATATGCCAGAAGAAAAGCTGTAGGGAAGGGGCTTATTCAAAGTGCGGTATGGATGTTTACCAATAACCATAGAGTACATAATGTGTATAGTTATAGCAACCCTGACCAATCCCGAAAATTTGTAAAATATATCTGTAAAAGAACAAACAGGGAAATGCCTGATTTTCATGTGAGGAGACAGATAAGAGGATGCATGGTGGGCCAGCCCGTATACCCACCGGGGCCCGACACAACATATGTTGATATGCATTGGAAAGTATCGCCCAGAAGGAATACACACATTAGTATTTACGACGGAACAGGTGGGCTGATAAAAGAAGTGACCGATAATGAGCTGATCACCAGCCAAGGTCATACAGTAAGGGTGACATTCTTACCCAATGAATATGCTGATGGCACTTATTATGTGAAAATGCATGACGACGAGAATCAGGTATACATCACCAAGAAGGTGACCATTGTAAACCAAACTTAACTGCTTACTTACTACCGGAGATGGCGCTCACAAACCAAAGGTACTCATCGACGAACTTCTCTAAGCTATGTGTCAAGTGTTCGTCCTGTGGGTTGCCATCTTCATCTAAAGTTTCTGCCAAGTTGTTGACCAATAATTTATAAGGCATGGGGAAAGCACCAATAGCCAGAATCAAAGCTTGTAGTTTATGAGAAGCATTAATGCCGCCTAGCCTGCCGCTGGAACTACAACAAACCCCAATAGGTTTCTTAGCCCATTCTTTAGTGAAGTAATCTACTGTGTTTTTAAAAGCACCACTGTAGCTACCGTTATACTCAGGACTGGCGAATATAATACCATCGGCATCGTTAAGCGCTTTACTGATAGTTAGCAACCCTTCGGGTGGAGTATCCATGTTCTTCAACCTTTTTTCCATAACTGGCAGGTCAAAGTCTTTGATGTCAATGAGCGTAACATCGGCCTTACCTGATGCAACTAAAGCTCTTTCCAATGCTATGGCAGCACGAATGCTTAATCTACCTTCACGAATAGCACCGTATAAAATGGTTATTTTGTACATGTTGGTTAGCTTTGTTACTAAGTTAAAGATTTTTAGCCCGCTATCTGTTTTGGGAATATTAAACTTACCGTAATGAAAAAGTATATCCTCTTATTATTGACCGTAGTTGCTTTTAGTGCTTGTAAAAATACTTGGCCTAGTGAGTATAGAGATCTGTTTCACCAAGCTTGTATGGAGGAAGAAATGGAAGACGGTATAAGCGAAGCAAAGGCAAAAAAAATATGCGACTGCCGTACGGATAAGGTGATAGAGAAATACCCCAACTTTAATGAGGCGATGGAGAATGTAATAGAAGTAATGAGTGACCCTGAGTTGAAAGAATGTGAGGGCGAAGCCGAATAACTCCACCCACACGCCCACGCTATAATGCTTTAGCTTATGAACGAAGTATTGTTCTTGGCTGCTTTTCTTAATAGTATGCTGGCACGGTAGCGGTCTTCACCGTAGTTTTGGTAAAGCTCGTCCAGTATGTTTAAAGCCTTCGTAGCCGTCCATTCATCACACCAAGCCAATAGCCCTTTAGGGTAGTTGACCCCTTTGGTCATAGCCAGTTCCAGATCTCCTGCACTGGCAATGTTTAAGTGTAGTGCATCTACCGCTTCGTTGATGAGCATGGCTACTACGCGCTCTACTATTTGTTGTCCTAACGCTTCGTCCTTATTCGCTTCAGGTTGTGTAATGCCTTCAGCATAGTTGTAAAAACCACGTCCTGATTTTCTACCTAACCAGCCTGCTTCCAACAAACGCTTTTGTGAGAAAGATGGTTTGTAACGAGGGTCGTAGAAGAAAGATTGGAACACAGTTTCGGTCACTACATAGTTTACATCATGACCGATATAATCCGTTAAAGTAAACGGCCCCATACGGAAACCACCCAGCTCGGTCAATGCCCAGTCGATAGTTGGAATATCTGCAATACCCTCTTCGTATATTCTGATGGCCTCACCATAAAACGGGCGCGCCACACGGTTCACAATAAAGCCCGGAGTATCTTTAGCCACTACAGGCACTTTCTTCCAGTCGCTCATCAAGGCTCTGCACTCGGCTACCAGATTAGCATCAGTTTGTACGGCAGGTACAACTTCTACCAACGCCATTAAAGGTGCAGGGTTGAAGAAGTGCAAGCCCAATACGCGCTCTGCTTTGTTACAAGCTGCTGCGATAGACGTAACAGATAAAGACGATGTATTGGTCGCCAATACACAGTTATCACTCACGATACCCTCTACCTCGGCAAATACTTTTTTCTTGATGTCCAGGTTCTCGATAATAGCCTCGATGACCAAGCCACAATCTTTAAAGGCAGCCATATCGCCGGCATAGGTGTATTTAGACGTGATGCTTTCTACACTGTCTATCTTACCTTTTTCTACCAAGCGGTTCAATACTTTCTCCAGTTTGGCTTTTGAAGTGTCTAATGCTGCGCTGTTGGTATCAAATAAAACGACCTGATGGCCCGCCATAGCCGCTACTTGTGCAATGCCACTACCCATAGCGCCTGCACCAATAACCCCTACTATACTATCTTTTGAAAATTGACTCATGATGCCGCGAAAATAGGGAATTTAGTCCTTGAATATATCACACTTCGGGTGTTTTTACCCTATCGTAGATTAAATGAATATTATATATTAGCAAGCAATTAAATAAAACTAGAATGGAAGTATTAGGTAGCCTTGCCAAGTTGAAGTCTGGAACAACTTTGCCGATACCGTGGTGGCATCGGGCCCCATTAGGTTTGCTACATAATACATATGTGTATATAGCAATAATTAAAAGCGAAACTCGGCCTGTTGGAGATATTATTTTATCCGTTTTAAATCCTTTCCAGTGGCAGAATATGTTTAGAATTGATTGTTATGATGATGATAAGCCAGGCATAATAAAAAAAGTTTTTGATGCAGTTTTACCTATGAATATAGCTATAGCAGAGACAGCTACTGTTGAGTCTGGGAAAAGCCATCATATTACTTTAATATGTGAACCTTTTGGCAATGAAAAAATAGATTTTAATACTTTAAAAAATAGATTGAAAGAATCTGGTATAACAGATTGTAAAATTAAACCTTTTTATCAGCATACTCCAGAAATATTATGGCATGATTGTTTGCCTATAAATTATGGATGGATAAATTCAATATCATGGAAAGAAAAGTTTGAAGAGTTGTTTCATGAAACGCTAAAACAAGTAGATTTAAAAAGGGTTGTTATTTCAGCTGATACAAGTAAACGATTTATTAGATATGTTTTCCCAATAAAGGGAGCAGTTTCATTAAGGGTTCAACATTCTGATATCCCTGGTGCTCTCAGTAAGATTACTGATAAGATATCGAAATCAAATTCTAATATTCTTTCATCACTTTTGAGGAGAGGGGGTGCAGGGCCTAAAGATGCAATAATAATTGCTATATGTGAACCTTCTGAAGAAACAACAATAGAAAAACACAAGTTACTATTGCAAGAAAATTTAAATCAACTTGATCAAACAATAAGGCCAAAGTGGAAAATTCGAGAAGGAGACAGTTTGAAATATTTAATATACCCCAAACATCCAGATGATTTTGTGGCTAGAGTGCCATCAGGCCTAATTCCACATATTAAAACATATCTTAAGGAACTACAACCAAGTAAAATACCAATTTTTTTATCAAGAAGATTTTTATCAGGTGAACGTAGAGACAAGATCGTTGAAACAGTAAAAAGTGTGTTAGATGAAAATGGGTTTCAAATTGTTGAAGCAATTCCAGAGCCTGAGCAATTCATGACTTCAATTATTCAAATCACATCAAAAATGTGGCTTTCAAAAGCAGGAATTGTTTTGGTAGCAGGAAATAAGGAAGATGCCTTAGGCATTAATCTAGCACATGAAGCTGGATTTTTACAAGGACAAGGTAAGCCAGTACTTATTCTTGTAGAAGAAAGCTGTAGGGGTTCCTTGTCCAAGTTTACTAATATTAGTGGGCTAGTTTCACCGAGTTTTGCAAACGATGAACAGGCATTCATTAGCAATAATGAAAAGTCTATTGAGGCAGTTTTATGTAAATGGCTAGCTACAATAAAAAAAATATAGCAGAACCTGCCTCTTCTAGCTTATTTTGATTTGTACTCTTAGCGAATAAAAATCGGTTGAATTATTACTTACTTCTCAGAATAAATTTTTCTCGTATAAATAAACACACTCACCTATCATGAAACCCCTTACCCGTTAATATTTTAGGGAGGCATTTTTCTATTCTGGAGATGCGGGTTTTAGGTTGTTTAGAAGAGGAAATATGTAGGATATAACTTCTTTGCTTACCCGGCGTTAAAGCTGCAAAGGCGGCTTTGAGTTCAGCGTTTTTGTCCATCATATCTTGCAGCTCTTCGGGTATGGGTTCAGGGTTCTTTTTAAAAGCCACCTTCAGTCCTGCTCTTTCTACTTCTATGGCTTCGTAGATGTAGGCCTTGATAATGGCTTCCAGCCTAACGATATCCTTTACATTAGTAAACTTCATGAATCGCCCTGATTGGGAGTTTTCTCCCGGTGCAGTGAGCAGGTTACCCGTATCATTCAGCAATACCCCTTTTAAGAAACTAATGCAGGCAAAGTTTTTAAAACAGGTAACCAGTAATACATTTTTGCCTCCATGAGTATAACAAGGTTGCCCCCACTTCACTTCTTCGGTCAAGCCACAGTCTTGCACTATCTTTCTGAGTGCTAATAGTTCCTTGCGCCATGTATTCACCTTACACTCGGGTGTGCCGAACAGGGAGCAACGTCCGCAGCCTTCTATAAAATAGGTTTCTATATCTGTGATCATGATATTAATTGATCAGTGAGCTAAGTGTGATCTTTCTACTTGGGGGTCTTGAATACCAAGATACAACAGTTAAGATGATCAATAGTACAGGGCCAAATAGTTCTCTCACAGGGTCTCCTACCAATACGTGGGAAATGACAGCCCCTGTCATCACAAAGAAAAACCCTGAATAGGCCCATTCTTTTACTAAAGCATAACGGCGGATCAATATCACAACAACACCCAGCAACTTCCATATGCCGATGATGTTGAGCAAGTACCCCGGGTAGCCCAATGCTGAAAACATATCTACTTCGGCTTTTACATGCATCAGTTGAACAACACCAGTTGACAACATTCCTAATGCCAGCCATATAGTTGATACCCAATAAATGATATTCCTGATCTTTCTCATTGTTGTTGTTTTAAGTGGTGAGCAATCTCTTGAAGTTTATCGTGAGCCATATTGAGTCCGTAAGCAAATGGTAACTTGAGCTGGTTGTCTCTATCAGCTACTGACCGATAAATGATATGCATGTTCAGCTTACTGGTTTCTTCATTCAGAGATTCAAACGCTAAGAACTCTAACTGTGCTTCAAAACCTGTACTGTTCATCTCAAAGGTTCTAACTATTTTTTTATTGGGAATAACGCTGTGTATCGTACCATGTGCTGTAAAAACGATATTGCCTTCGTGGTCGCAAGTTTCAAACTGATACCCTCCGTGCTGCTTCTGTTCCAGTTTCAATACTTTAGTACCCATCCATTGTGATAGAAGTTTGGGGTCTGAATAAGCCTTATACAATAGCTCTACCGGCAGGTCAAATTCTCGGGTAATCACTATATCATGTTTGCCCTCTTCGGCTTGTACTTGGGTTTTATATTCCATATAGGTTTATTTTTTTGATCGGTATGCTTTCATGACCACTTCTAGTTTATTGAATCGGTTATCCCACATTTGACGGAAGGGTTCTATAAAGTCAGCTATCTCTTTCATTTTATTAGGGTTTAAGTGATAGTGTATTTCTCTTCCGTTCTGTTCAGGCTGCAGTAGTTCACACTCGGTTAGTATTTGTAAGTGTTTGGAAACAGTAGGCCTTGCAGTATCAAAGTTGGAGGCAATAGCCCCGGCTGTCATTGACTGTGAAGCCACCAATAAGAGTATCGCTCTCCTTGTTGGGTCTGCTATGGCCTGAAATACATCCCTTCTTGTTTTCATTATGTAGCTATTTGGCTACAAATATATATGTAGTTATTTAACTACGCAAATTTATGGAGAAAATCATGCTTCAATTATTTATTGACTAATGTCAATGTCCATGCATATGGCGCCCTATACTTTTGCATCATCATCTTAAAAAATAAATCAAAATGAGATCTATAATGACCACAAAAAAATATGCACGCATCATCGGTTTACTCTATTTGATGATCGCTATTATTGCAGGCTTTAGTATGGGCTTTGCCCCAAGCCAACTGATCGTAGCAGACGACGCTACGGCTACCTATCAATCGTTGGTAACCAATATGACATTGTTTAGATGGACCATTGCTGCCGATGTAGCAGTTATCATTTTAGAAACGGTGATCACTGTGATGTTGTATCGTTTGTTCAAGCCTGTAAGTAGTACGGTATCACTTATCGCTACCTTCTCAAGGTTGGCCATGGCTATTATCATGGGTTTGAATCTTATTAACTATATGATCCCGATAGTCATTATCCACCACCCTGATTATCTGGGCGCGTTTAGCCAATCTGAATTGGAAGCCATCATGTATCTATTCTTAAAAGCGCATAAGTATGGTGAGTTTGGCTGGCAGATATTTTTTGGTATTCACCTATTAGCACTGGGCTATATGGCTAAGAAATCAGGCTACGCACCTAAGTTAATGGGCATCATCATGATGATCGGTGGTATTGGCTACCTACACGAGAGTATAGTGAACTTTACGCTTATAAGCAGCCCAACTATCTCAATAGTTAATATGGTATTACTAGGTTTTGCCGTAGTAGGTGAGTTCTCTTTCTCTATATTGCTATTGGTAAGAGGAGTGAAGGATATGAAATAGTGGCAAGATGATCGGCTAACAAAAAGAGCGAGCCCAACAGGCTCGCTCTTCATTTATTTAATAATATTACTTACACATTTTTCTTTTGCGCTAAGATGCTCCAATCGCTATCTACTGCTTTAATGGTATTGCTCAATATGCCCAAGCCTTCGATCTCCATTTCTACCACATCGCCATCTTTTAGCCATTGTACCGGATAGTTAGGATCGTTTAACAAGCCTGTACCATTTAGCTCTAGGAAGCAACCTGTACCTACTGTACCGCTACCAATTACATCACCGGGGAAAATATCAGCACCATAAGCGCAGCGCTCTACGATCTCAGCGAATGTCCAGTCCATGTCACCCATACTTCCTTCACTCACTTGAACGCCATTTACTTTACAAGTCATCTTCAGGTCGTAGTTGTTACCTGTATGACCTTCCTTAGCCGGTACACGTGATTTTTCTAACTCATCAGGTGTTACTAGCATTGGCCCAATAGCTGTGCTAAAGTCTTTGCCCTTAGCAGGACCAAGGTTCAGTTTCATTTCTTCCATTTGCAACAGGCGTGCACTCATGTCATTCATGATCATGTAGCCGGCTATGTAATTATCTGCTTCAGCAGCTTTGATGTTACGTCCTTTCTTACCGATCACGATAGCTGCTTCCAACTCAAAGTCCAGCTTATGGAAGTGATCAGGCATACATTCAATAGCACCCGGACCTTGAACTGCATTGTGATTGGTGAAATACCATATAGGATATTGGTCAAACTCCGGTATCATATCCACCTTACGGTTGCGGCGGGCAGCGGCTACGTGCTGACGAAATGCATAGGCGTCACGGCAAGAGGTAGGCTGTGTCACAGGAGCTAATACTTCAGCACCTGAAAATGATACAGGTTGTGCGCTTGTATTTTTACCGCTTTTGATGTCTGCTTCCGTTTCGCGTGCTAAGTCTATGTGTTGCTCCCAGTTGTCTAAAAGCTCCTTCATAGTACTTGGCAAGCGGTCGTTAGCTGCGTTGACATCATAAAGGTTATCGTTGATATAGTAGGCTAATTGCTCTTTCCCTTCTTTGGAATAAGTTACCAGTTTCATATATATAGTCGTTTTGAGAGTGCAAAAATAACAGATTATACGCGGGATATTAAATCTTATCGTATTTCAGGTTTTTTGAGTCCCGTTAACTATTATTGTAATAACCAAAAACAATACACATTATGGCTGCATCATACGATCAAGTATTTGAGAACAATAAACAATGGGTTGAAGACCATAAAGGCCAAGACGCTAATTTCTTTGATGAATTGGCTAAAGGCCAGTCACCCGACTATTTCTATATAGGCTGTGCGGATAGCCGTGTGCCGGCTAATGAGATCATGGGCTTAAACCCCGGTGATGTGTTTGTACACCGTAATGTGGCCAACTTGGTGAATAACATTGACCTGAATGTCATGTCTTGCCTGAACTATGCGGTAGGACATCTTAAAGTAAAACATGTAGTAGTATGTGGGCACTATGGCTGTGGTGGGGTAAAGGCAGCAATGACCCCACAAGATCTGGGTATACTTAATCCTTGGTTGCGTAATATCCGTGATGTGTATCGTTTACATCAGGATGAACTAGATGCTATTGCCGATGAAGATGAGCGTTACAGCAGATTGGTGGAACTGAATGTAGAAGAACAGTGCTTCAACGTGATCAAAACAGCAGTGGTACAAAAAGGCTACTTAGAAAATAAGTATCCTGAAGTGCATGGCTGGGTGTTTGACCTAAAAACAGGCTTGCTGAAAGACTTGAAAATAGACTTTGAAGGCATGTTAAAAAGAATACAAAAGGTATACAACCTTACAGGGCAATAGACGTTCTAACGACTCAAATAAGTATTTTTGCAGCAGATGTATTATCTGCTGCTTTTTATTTTATACCCACTCTCCTTACTGCCATTAAGGGTATTATACATCTTATCTGATATGATGTATGTTGTACTGTATTATACAACAGGGTATCGAAAAGAGCTAGTGCTGAAAAATTTGGGTTACGCTTTTCCTGATAAGACACAAGAAGAATTGCAGGCCATTCGTAAACAATTCTATCACAATTTTTGCGACCAATGGATAGAAACTTTGAAGTTGCTATCTATCTCTAAAAAAGAACTGAACAAACGCATTAAAGGAAACTGGGAGGTTTTTCATCAATTACATAAAGATGGGTTGAACTGCTATGCCATGCTAGGGCATACTTTCAACTGGGAATGGGCCAATGTCGTTTGCCAATATAATTGTGAGCAGCAGTTTGCAGGTGTGTATATGCCTTTAAAGAATGCAACTTTCGATAAGCTAATGCAAAGAATAAGAACGCGTAGTGGAGCCTGGCAAATATCAATGAAAGCAAAAAAAGCATTCTCCAGATTAGACAATGTGCATTACATAGTGGGCTTAATGGCCGACCAAAATCCTGCTAACTTAAACTCTGTTTACTGGCATAGTTTTATGAATAGAGAAGTACCATTTTTTAGAGGTACTGAGCAAATAGCCAGAAGAAATAAAGCAGCTGTAGTGTTTGCCGGTATCAAGAAAGTGAAAAGAGGATACTATGAGATCACTTTACAACGTATTGTAGATGATGCTTCTGTATTACCGCAATATGAGTTGACCAACCGCTACATTGCTTTCATGGAAAGGCAGTTACAAGAGCAGCCTGAAAACTGGCTGTGGACACACAAGCGTTGGAAGCACACTAAGGAACAATAACCTTCTGTGCACCTTTCTCTATTTTGAAGTTGATGGTGTTCTCACATTTGTGAGCGTCACCATCGGTTTGCATCCACTTGAGTTGCGGGTGATATATGGTTACTTCTTTAGCGCGGTAGTGTTCTACATAACTACTATCAGTAATTGTGCCATTCATAGCGCGTAGTACTAATTCTCCACCCAATAGTTTAGGGAATTTTCGTACAATGATCACATCAAAAAGGCCATCCGTCCAGTTGGCATTTGGGGCTATTTGAAAGTTATAACCAAATTGTTTACCATTGGCCACATTGATCATAAAAGCCTTCTCTTTCAGCTTTTGACCATCGATAGTCATTTGCCAATCCCACTCTTTGTAGGTCCACATATATCGGGTGACCAACCAACTGTATATGGCAAAACCACGACGTTTACTACTGGCAAACTTTTTGGAGATCAAGGCATCAAAGGCTACGCCTGCATTACTGATAAATGGACGGTCATTAGCATAACCGATGTCTATATGCTCTGTTTTACCACGATTAATGATATCGATCGCTTCTAATTCATTTAATGGTATCTCCATCGTGCGCGCCATACCATTGCCTGAACCTTTAGGTAATATGGCCATGGCAGTATCTGTGCCGATCAGCCCTACCATTATATCGTTTACCGAGCCATCTCCACCAACGGCTACTACGGCATAGGCACCATTTTGAGCCGCCACTCTGGCCAGCTCTGTTCCATGTTGTGCGTATTGGGTATGTTGTATCTCGTATGAAAACTGGTCTTGGTCTAAACGGGTGTCAATAGCGTTTTGTATTGCCTTCTGGCGGTCTACACCAGAGTTGGGGTTGATGATAAAGACCAAGTGTTTCTTGTTCATTAGTGTTGTGCTTTTAAGCTTAGGTCCATGCTCACGGCATGGTGTATGATAGCCCCCACAGAAATAAAGTCAACTCCTGTACGTGCATACGACTCAATTGTCTCTAGTGTAATTCCACCCGAAGCTTCTGTTTCATACTTGCCATCAATAATTTTTAGAGCTTCATCTATTTGTTCAGGTGTGTAATTATCCAGCATGATGCGGTGTACTCCACCATGCTCCACTACTTGCTTTACATCATCTATGTTGCGGGTCTCTATCTCAATTTTCAGATGGAGTGCATTGGTGCGCAGGTATTCATTAGTTCTGTCGATGGCTTTGGCAATACCGCCACAAAAGTCAATGTGATTATCCTTCAACATGACCATATCATACAAACCCATACGGTGGTTGTACCCCCCACCTATGCGCACGGCTTCTTTCTCATGTGCACGAAATAGCGGTGTGGTCTTACGTGTGTCCAGTACTTTGGTATTGTAGCTCTTTATCTTGTCGGCATACTTGCGGGTAAGGGTAGCAATACCGCTCATGCGTTGCATGCAGTTGAGTGCCAGTCTTTCAGCTTGTAATATGGTGTGTACTTTGGCGGAAACCTCAAAAGCCGTTTCTCCTTTGATGACCTTGTCGCCATCTTTTTTATTGAGTTCAAATCGCGCACCGGGTTCTATAAACTTGAAGATCTTTTGTGCCAGATCAATACCTGCGATGATACCGTCTTCTTTGATCTTTAAAATTGCTTTGCCTTCAGAATTAGCAGGGATAGATGCTAATGTGGAGTGATCTCCGTTACCGATGTCTTCCGCTAATGCAGCCTCAATAAATGCTTTGCTATTCACCACAAACAATTTTTATTTTGGCAAAACTACTAAATAGATAGAGGAATTAACGTTAAGAATTAGTATACCACAGCAGGCAACCGTCTCCATAGCTTAAAAAGCGAAAGTCGTTAGCTAGGGCATGATCGTACACCTTATGCCACTTGTCTCCTATCATTGCAGCTACTAATAGCAATAGTGTTGACTGTGGTTGATGAAAATTGGTAACCAATCCTTTGATCACTTTTGGCTGATAGGGTGGTGCAATAAGTATCTGTGTGCGCGTTAACAACCTGTCTAGCCCCTTTGCTTTTAAGTAATCAAGAATGGCATTAAGCGCTACTGCTGTGCTTGGTTGTTCTGTCAGCTCGTAAGGCTCCCATTGGGTTACGGCTATCTGTGAGAAATCAATAGTCATGCCTTGGTGGAGTTTACCGCCTATCCAGTATAAGCTTTCTAGTGTGCGCATAGAGGTAGTACCTACCGATACAATGCCTTTTTCAATGTGAGCAATTAGCTGTTCTATGGTTTCCTTGTTGACATCGATCCACTCCGCATGCATATCATGCTCTTCCATAGTCTCACTCTTCACAGGCTTAAAAGTGCCTGCCCCCACATGTAGGGTCACAAAACCACTACTGATGTTTCTAGCCTTGAGGTTGTCCATTACTTTATCCGTAAAGTGTAGCCCTGCTGTTGGTGCCGCAACACTGCCTTCATGCTTGGCATAGATGGTTTGGTAGCGCTCTTCGTCGCTTTGCTCTGCCTGGCGGTGTAGATATGGCGGTAAAGGTACTTTGCCTGCATAATGCAATACTTCAGCAAAGCTGAGATCTTCCTCCCATGTCAGCTCCAGAGTAAATGCTCCCTTACCTCTATCTACTATAGCGGCGGAGATGGTACACTCCTCACAACTCAAGGTAAGTATCATGCCATGCTTCCATTTGCTGGCGCCGCCTATCATACACTGCCACCATACTTTGTTTTTTTGCAACATGGCGGTTTGTACATCACCATAGTTAGTGTGAGGCTCTAAACAAAACACTTCTATAACACCTCCGGTTTCTTTCTTAAAAAGTAAGCGGGCATGCACCACTTTGGTCTCGTTAAAGACCATGAGTGTGCCTTCAGGTATATGTTGGGCAATGTTGCTGTAGCTATCTTCCTGAGTATTACCTTGCTCCAATACCAGTAGCTTAGAAGCATCGCGTTGCTCCAGCGGATATTTGGCAATGCGCTCGTCGGGTAACTCGTAAGTGTAGTCTTCTATTCTTAATTCACGTGGATGCAACATCACTGCTTATCTTATTTCTGGTATGGAGATACCGGTTATTTTACGATAAAGGTCAATGGCGTAAAGGTCGGTCATGCCGGCAATAAAATCTACTACCGACTGTATGTCTGCATAAAGCTGCTTCGCATCTTTAGTGATGGGAAACTGTTGCGGTATCAGCTGTAGTACCTTTTTCGATTTGCTCGTATCAGGGTGTAACACAGCATGGATAAACTCCTTCAGCAGTCCGCCTATCAGGTTATAACCAGCGATCTCTATTTCTACTACCGACTTGTAGTTATAAATGTATTTTACTGAAAAATCGTTGATCTTATCAATGAGTTCCTGCTCCTCTTTGGGTAAGCAGCTCAAAAGATCCTTTTCTAAAGTTCCTGCCAATAGTTCTTCCTCATGCTCCATAAAGGCTTGGGAGAGCTTATCTACCATCAAGCCTATCCACACTGCGCGTAAGTACTGCACCTGCTGATTGGCATCACGTAGCTGCTCCATTTTATCGGAGATATAGGCTACTGTTCTGTAATCGTTGGAGTAGTTAAAGAAAGGCAGGAAAAGCTCTTTTATTTCTTCTAAACTCACGATGCCTAATCTGTGGGCATCTTCCATATCTATAATGCGGTAGCAAATATCATCAGCCGCTTCTGTAAGGTATACAAAAGGATGGCGGGCATATACCTGCTCAAAGCCTTCTTTTTTAGGTAGACCTAATGTCTCTGCTATGGAAGTAAATATGCTCAACTCACTGTCAAAGAAGCCTGACTTCTTAGTAGAGATGAGTTTTGTTTGTTTATTAAATCCTTCTTTAGAGCTGCAAGGATATTTTACGATAGAAGCTAGTGTGGTATAAGTGAGCCTGTAACCTCCTTCAGTAGCTTCGTTAAAGTTGTTGGTCAGTGTTCTTAGTGCATTGGCATTGCCCTCAAAACATTCAAAGTCTTCAAGCTGGTTCTCTGTAAGTGCTTTATGTATGCGTTCTTTGGTGTTGCCTTCCAGCTCTTTGAAATAGGTGCGAATGGCATCTTCACCCGAATGACCAAAAGGCGGGTTGCCAATATCATGCGCCAAGCAAGCCGCCGCTATTACAGATGGTAACTCGTATCTATAAAAATCTTTGAACGTTTCTGACTCTTGAAGGAACTTGGCTGCTATAGCATCGCCCACAGCTTTACCTAAAGAGCGGCCAACAGAGGCTACCTCTAAGCTATGCGTCAAACGGTTGTGTACAAACACAGCCCCCGGTAGCGGAAATACCTGCGTTTTGTTTTGCAACCTCCTGAATGCAGAAGAGAAAATAAGCCGATCATAATCCCGCTGAAACGATGTTCTGGTCTGATCTGACCGTTTGGCTTTTTCTTCGGTATCGCCACTTCTTCTTGCACTGTATAGTCCTGCCCAGTTCATTGATTTTATATTCCTATAAGGTCATTAATACTGCTAATAGCTTTCAAAGATATATATATGCAACTTTGCTTGTATCTTATCAAGCGATATTACTAGCTAAATATAGGTATGAAAAAACTATTAGCATTTGTTACGTTGGTATTGGTCAGCTTTACTTCTTTGGCACAACGCCTTGGTCCTGTTGGTACATTGACGGGTATAGTAATAGACTCCAAAACACAAGAACCGTTAATCAGCGTTACGGTCAAGCTCGAGGGAACACAGATAGGTACAGTAACCGATATTGACGGGAAGTTTACAATTAGTAACATACCACCTAAGACCTACAATATTACAGCACAATCCATAGATCATAAGAATAGAACCATATATAATGTGGTAGTGACCACAGGTAATAGTGAAGTGTTGACCATAGAACTGGAGCCAAATAGCGTAAGCTTGAACACTGTGGTGATACGCAGCAAGCCTTTCCAGAAAAGAGCAGAAACACCATTATCCATACAATCACTTTCATCTCAAGAGATCAAGAGCAACCCCGGCGGTAACTTTGATGTGTCTCGTGTGATACAAGCCTTCCCTGGTGTGGGTGGTACTTCGGGTTCGGTAGGTGGCTATCGTAACGACCTCATCATTCGTGGTGGTGCGCCTAATGAGAACGTCTATTATCTGGATGGAATAGAAGTGCCCGTCATCAATCACTTTGCTACACAGGGTAGCGCGGGTGGACCAACGGGTATCATCAATATATCATTTATAGACGATGTAAGCTTATACACCAGTGCCTTCCCTGCTAAGTATGATAATCCGCTTTCGGGCGTATTACAACTAAAGCAACGCAGAGCCAACCCTGATAAAGTACAGCATAATGTAAGGCTTAGTGCTACGGAGCTGGCCTATACATTAGACGGGCCTATTAAAAAAGACAAGCTCACCTTCATGGCTTCGGCACGTAGGTCATATTTGCAGTTATTATTCAGTGCTTTACAAGTACCTATTAGCCCGTCGTACTGGGATTTTCAGTATAAGATAGACTATAAGATCAATAACAAGCTACGCTTTTACACTTTGGGTATAGGTGCCTTAGATAAGTTCCGTTTCAACGAGCCTGATGAATTAAGTCCTGAGAACGTATACATCTTAAGAAGTAACCCACTCATAGACCAGTGGAGTTATACAAACGGTTATGGACTGAAAGGGTTGACGAAGAAAGGATATTGGAATTTGACTTTCAGCAGAAACATGCTCAACAATGAGCTGAACAAATATGAAGACAACCAAAACCCTATAGAGGCACAACGGATATTAAAGATAGCATCGCAAGAGGCGGAGAATAAACTAAGGTTTGAGTGGAATAAGTTTTACAGTCAGTGGAGTTACTCCTTTGGCGTGATGGCACAGTACGATCAGTTCAACAATAATATTTACAATCGTATCCGTTCAGAGATCAGAGACGGCAACAATCAAATAGTACAGCCTGCCATTATTGTGCAAGGCAACACCAATTTGAACTTTTGGCGATATGGAGCCTTTGCACAAGTAGCCAGAAAATTGTTTAAAGAAAGGCTGAACCTGTCACTGGGTCTACGTACAGACGGTAATACTTTTACCACAACAGGTAATGATCTTGGTAAGACCATCTCACCACGTTTGGCAGCATCGCTATTGTTGACAGAAAGTGTGAAGTTGAACGCATCGGTGGGTAGATACTATAAAATACCTACTTATACGGTGTTGGGCTATCAGAATAATGGTGTCTATGCCAACCAGTCTGCTGATTATACACAGAGCGACCACTATGTAGCAGGTGTAGAGTATCTGCCTTGGGAAGGGGCACGTTTTACCTTAGAAGGGTTTTACAAGCTGTATGAAAATTACCCTGTGGCATTAATAGATAGTATATCATTAGCTAATAAGGGTGGCGACTTTAATGTGTTGGGTAACGAACCAGTGACTACTGTGGGCGAAGGTAGAAGCTATGGTGTAGAGTTTCAATTCCAGCAGAAGTTTACTAAGAAAGTGTTTGCCATACTCTCCTATACCTACTTCAAGAGTGAGTTTACCAACTTAGATGGAAAGTACTACCCGGCCTCTTGGGATAACGGACACTTACTATCGTTTATTGGCGGATATAAGTTCAAGCGCAATTATGAGTTAGGGGTGAAGTTCCGCTATCAAGGTGGAGCGCCATATACACCATTTGACGGGGCCGCTTCTCAATTGAATTATGCTACAACAGGCACAGGTATATTAGATTATAGTCGTTTTAATACACAAAGATTGGCAGGCTTTCATGCCATGGATATACGTATTGATAAGAAGTGGAACTTCAACAAATGGGCATTGGATGTGTACTTGGATGTGACCAACGTATATGGCAGCAATCAGCCACAATACCCTAGGTACACTTTTGAACGCACTACGGATAATACTGCATTTGCTACTACTGATGGCCAGCCATTAAAAGCAGATGGTAGTAATGCTATACCTTATATCATTAGAGGTTCTGATCCTGTAGTGATACCTACCATTGGTTTTATATTAGCGTTTTAATATACTTGGAACGTGGATTATCAAGACCAATTACATAGCGAAAGGCTAACAACAAGATTTCTAACTGAAGATGACATAATACTTTGGAAGCCTTACTTTGAACACCCTGCGAATTGTAAGTTCATGTTAAACCCTGACAACTTATCCAATGACAAAAGAGCAGAACAGTTTATTCATTGGCAACTATCTCGGTATAATAATGATAAACTTGGGTTACAGGCTATATTGTTAAAAGACAGAAATGAGCTAGTTGGGACATGTGGTTTATTAGTGCAAGAAGTAGATGAAAAAGAGGTAATAGAGATAGGCTACCATTTTCTAATGAAGTATTGGGGTAATGGTTATGCTACAGAAGCGGCACAACTTTTTAGAGACTATGGTTTTGAACATAACTTTGCTAATTCTATAGTCTCCTTAATAGATCCTGGCAATGAACCCTCTAAGAGAGTTGCCAAGAGAAATGGTATGACCTTATATAAGAAGGATGCTCTGTTTAGAGGAGAAAAGTACAATATGTTCAGAATAACGAAAGACTATTGGTCAAGCCTTAGCTAATAAGTTGACAGTAACTAAGGTTTAAACTATTTATACCTCAGGTTTCACATACATAAGTCTAATACACCTCACTATTGTTCTTGTATCGTCTCAATCTTTTTTGAGCACGAAGTAGCTTGCCGTGTATAGCATTCTTTTCTTTGGAGGTCAGTACGCCATCAATGTTATAGTCAGCAAGAACATTTTTGATGATTTCTTGCTCTTTCATCAGCTTTTCGTATTCCAACTTGGTGATCTTCTTTTTCTTATAAGCATACTTAATAGCTTTTTCCTGCTCTTTCAGTTTGGCTTTAAAGTTCTGAGCCTGTACAGGTAATGCCAGTGCTGTGAAAAGTAAGATGATTGTGCTGAATAGGAATGCTTTTTTCATATTCGTATGTTTATTATACCTAAAGTTACAAATTGACCTACAAAAGCTAAAGGGCAGGTTGGTTAAGATATTTTTATCCCTCAAGCAACCTTTTTAGACCTAATGGCATTTATATAATTGTTCGCGAATAACGTAGAAAGATAGTTGGCAACACGAACGACACATAATAGTGATGAGCAAAGTGTTTTGGCAGCCTGCCAAAGAGGGGATCGTATGGCTCAGAAGCACTTTTACGACCGATATGCGGATGGTATGATGCTACTCTGTATCAGGTATGTGAAAGACAAAGAAGATGCACAGGAAGTATTGCTCGATGCGTTTTTCAACTTCTTTAAAAACATCAAAAAATTTGAGTGGCAAGGAGAAGGTAGTGTGAGTGCATGGCTGAAGAAAATAGTGGTGAACCAATGTTTGATGCATTTGAGAAAAAAGAAAGACCTGATTATCTCTACTGATGACATGTATGTGTATGAAGGTGTTAGTGTAGATATAACTGCATTGGACGATATGGCGGCTAGAGAGATCATAGCCTTGATACAAGAGTTGCCGGTGGGGTACAGAACGGTGTTCAACTTATATGTTTTGGAAGGGAAGACCCATAAAGAAATAGCGGAAATGTTGGATATATCTGTGAATACGTCAAAGTCGCAACTGCATAAGGCAAAGGCTATGCTAAAAGAAAAAATAACTGTAATGAATAAAAATGTACTGTGATGGATAGAGATTTTGAACGGTTGAATAGAAAGTTGGAAGAAGCTGATATAAAGGATATCAGTCCTTCTTTTGATAAGAATGATGGTTGGGCGCAACTAGAAGGAAGATTAGAGGAGCAAGATAGGAGGAGAGTAGTACCACTATGGATCAAGTATGCCGCTGCAGCAGTAATCGTCTTACTCATGGGTAGTGTTGGCATGAAACTATGGTTGGGTGCACCTGATAAGACAACGCCAACAATAGTAAAACAAATACCTGCATCTCAAGAGCCAATTATTATTAATAAACCAATCGTAAATGAGACAAAAGCTATTGCTACAGTACAGAAGAAACCTTCAAAAGAGCATATAAAGCATCAAGACAAAAAGCCACCTCATCGTAATACTTCTATTGCTGACAAAGTGTTGGATAAGACAATTGATGTAGTTGTGGCTACTGAAAAAATAATAGATACAGTTGTGCTCGAGCAGCCTGAAAAAAAAGAAGTTATGGTAGCAGACGTGCCGCCATTGAAACCTAAAGTGCTGCACCTATTAGACATTAATAATGAAGACAGGCAAACGGTACTGAATGAAAAAGAGACTAGCCCATCGGCCGTAGATGTGATCATCAGGCAGTCTACTTACACTCATGCCATGAGTCCTAATGCCAGTCATCAACCTATTTTATTAAGAAACATGCTAAACAAATAATAATGAAACGTTTTACACTGATCATATTACTTATTACAATTTGTACCCCATTATATATGCATGCACAGTTTGGATATGCTATACCGTTAGACGATGCAGATGACCTATACTACACATACATAGAAACACCTGTAAAAGACGAGCGTGTCATCAAAAAGGAGCTATTCACTATTGATAAAAATGAGCAAAACCATGTGTTTAAGATCACATTGCCTGATGACAACTTTTTGTTGATCGACTTTTACAGAATGAGCTATTGGCCTACACCATCAGACTTGCAAAATATTACAGATATAGGCGCGAACACAGCCGAAAAAGTATCCGGCAAGTTCACTAATCCTTACACTTCTAAGAAGATTAATATTCATGTGCCTATAAAGGACCGACCGGTAACGGTAAGGTTGACTGATAATGATGATGGTACAGATATGCTGGTGATGGATGAAGGCAAACCGACACCTATCAAAGTAGGCATGGATACCATAAGAATATTAAAGACTTATAAAACCGAAAAGGATGAAGACCCTTCCAGGATACAATACACTTTTATACTTAAAGACCTAAGCTATATGGCTACACTGGCCAACAACAAAACACTTATGGCAGATATAGCCCATACTATTGATAGTGTGGTGGCTTACAAAAGAAGTAAATGGAAGAAGGAGGATGTATGGTATCATAGAATAGGCATCTTTTACAAACCCTTGGAAACCGATCAAAATGAAAAGTTGAGTGTGAAGAACATTGGTTCACCTGGTATATTTAAAGGTCTTGATGTGGATTATTATATAGGGGCTACCATCTTTAGAAATACGGTAACACCGGCCTTTGAGATGGGTGCTTCTTATAAGTTCCCTGATACTAAAAACATATTTACGTACATCAGAACATCGTTGGTAGCCATGCCACAGTTTGAGAAAGTAACACAAGCCAGATTTGATTTTTATAATACCAACTTTGCAAACGTAGAAATAGGAACGATCATTAATAAAAAGAATACTAGAGTGCCTATATATACTACTTCGGTAGGTTTTGGGTATATGTTCAGTAACCATCCATCTCTTGAGCCGCACAATGGTTATCGTATGTTCTTCCACTATGGCGTATCTCCTGCTATTCGCATTACAGGTAACTTATACCTATTGGATATCAAGGGGCAAGACAATCAGGTATGGTCGGGGCTAACAGTATCAGTAAGATTGTTTTAAATTCATATCTACTTGGGCGGGTATTATTTGATACCCGTCCAAGTCTTTAGTTTATCTATTAGTGTTTTCTCTGTTTCCAGCCAGTATTCGTCAGAGCCAACAGCAGCCTTCAAGTATTTTCTACAGTTGTCTTTATCATTTTTAGCGTAATAGCCTTCAGCTACGTACAGGTTGGCCTTCTTACTAAATTCATTATACTTCAGAGATAGTTTCATGTCTTTGATCATCTGCTCAGCATCTTCTATATTATTATTCCTTTTGTATAAGAAGTGATAACTAATGCCACGCAGGTAGTAGCCAAAGTCGTCTTTGGGCTTTAGCTTGATGTATGTGTTTAGATAAGTAGCAGCTGTGCCGGGGTCGCCTTTCATCAAGGCCAGGTTGGCCAACCCATTATAGGCACTAGCGGTTTTATCGTCTAAATAAATAGCTTGCTCCAAGTACATGCGTGCACTATCTAAGCGTGCATTTTGGGCAGCTTCATCAGGGGCATAGTTACTATAGTCAATATAAGTGTTGCCTAATGTGCTGTAGGCTAGAGGGTCTTTTATTAGGTCAGTGCGGTAGAGTGCAGGTAAGAGTACTTTTCTGGCCACACGATAGTTGTTCACCGAGTTGTAATAGATAGCACCATAGGTAGGTGCTTGTACCGGATCTTCCTCTTGGGAATAGTCGAATGTAGGGTTAAGTAACTTTGATAATAGTGTCGCCCATACGGGGTCTTCATAACTCTCAGGCCAGCTCATAAGGCGCTGTACACTTAGGTCATGATTTAAAGCATCATTTTCATCATTCTCTTTCAAAAAAATAATGGAAACAGGGTCAACATATATAAGGTTGTAACCATGACCCCAGTATAGTTTTTTGTGTAATGATTTTAATTGTGAGTTACTTAATACAATATAGTTGAAATCGTATTTCTTAATGAGTGAATCGAACTTATTTGGGTTGGTATTCAGTTCAAAATAATCATCAAAAAAAGAGGCAGGGAATACATCAAGGTCTCGTAGGTCGATGTATGATTTAAAGTCAGGGTATAAGTCCCACAGCAAGTAGGATGAAATAAAATAGTCAGAAAATGCAGGTCCTTTTAATTGATGTCTGCGTATAAAATTGGCAGCACCTATCGGGTTTTTCAGCAGGCTCACGTGAGCGCCATATTTATTTGGCGACTCTGTGTATTCATAAAATGCATCACTTACTACGCTGGTGTATAGTAATGCGCCAACAAGTGTTGCGATGATAGCCGCACGTTTGGCAACTGTTTTATAAATGCCTTTTTGGTTGATGTTTAGTGTTTGTAGTAGCCAA
This sequence comes from Flavipsychrobacter sp., assembly GCA_965230595.1. GTDB lineage: Bacteria > Bacteroidota > Bacteroidia > Chitinophagales > Chitinophagaceae > UBA5543. The sequence goes on from OZ246011.1 coordinate 84,862, forward strand.
GGGAAAGCTATGGCTAATGTAGGTGCTATGGCTATTTGCGCAAATGGTATGTTCCTGTTAGCTTTTAAAGAAAGGTAGCCTAGCAATAAGGCCAGTACGGCATAGGCAATAGTTTGATGTGGCAGTGATTGCTTTTTTCTACGGGCAGTAATGATATAGCCCAACCAAAACACGCCAGCCAATATCAATGTAGCAATATGTACTTGCGCTTGTAATGTCCAGTATCGAGGGTCGGTATAGTTAAATAGTTCGATGGTGTATTTATTTGCACCTAGCTGCCTGAATATCTCAAAGGGCTGTTTCCAGAGCTGAACCCCATTTGGGTTGATCAAAATAGCCACCACAGCAGCTGCAGCTATGGCACTGATCCTAATACTACGTTGTAGCGCTTCTTTGTTTTTAGTATACAAGTAGTCTATAAAACTATTAAGCGTAAATACGCTTATGATCACAATACCTATAGGATAGCCTTCATGCATATTTGCCCAAAGGCATTGCAATGGTATTAACCAGAAAATGTTTTTCCATTGCAGATCTTTATGCTTAATGAATAGATAGAGGTATAATGCCGTCATGAAGTGACTGACCATTTCGGGTCTGCCTGCCATACGGTATTCTGATAGAGCAAAGAATAAGTAAACAGCGATGACACTAAAGAAGGCTGATTTTTTTATGGATAACTGACCATATAGCAGCTTCATGGTTTTTAGCAGCAGGTAAGCAATGGCAACGTTCACTCCTACCTGTAATAGCAATACCATATGTGGGCCACCAAGCTTTTCTAACGTAGCAATGACCACTTCGTAAAGCCACTTCACATTCACCCAAGACGTACCTTCCATGGTGTATGAAAATGTATCAGTTCGCGTTACGTTTCCACTTTCTAGCATCCAACGGCCGGTTAGTAGCTGCCACCAAATATCGGGCTCGCGTAGCTGCTTTAGTCCGAAAACAATAGCTATCAAATAGCAGAGTGCATAAGGGAGTTGTTGTAATCTTCGCTGCATATATAATCCTTATGACTGGAAAATACTCAATTAGGGTTTGGTATAAAAATAAAAAAGCAGCCCTTTGAAAAAGGCTGCTACTATATACTAAACTACCTGTTGAAAGGTATCGGATATTCTATAACTATTTTTCGGTTGTTTCCTCGTTATCATTGTCTTTATCCTTCTTCTTTTTCATTTGCTCTTCTACCTGCATTAAAAACCACTTATTGGCTCTATGGCCCCAATACGGCTTAGTGATGTCATTATCGTTTTCTTGTGCATAAAGCTCTTCGGCTTTTTCAAATATTGGTTTTGCATTTTTAGCACCGCCACCAAACATTTTAGGCGTATAGAAAACGGATGTGCCTTTTAGGTGGTAAATGCGAGGATTATTCTCATTGATCTCTTTAGCTTTTTTAAGATTTTCGTTAAATATCTTGCCGTATTTCTGCCAGCGATTCTTACCATCTACCACCATACGTGCTTGTGCTAAAAATGCTTTCATCACAAATGTCTCATCATTCTCTTCGCCTAGTAAGGCAATAGCTTCTTGCAGTTCCGTCTCTGCCTCATCTACCAGAGCATCTCTTTTCTCCATTTCTTTAAACAGGTAAGACATTTGCCCTTTTGCATAAGCATTGTAGTAATGTGTTGCCCATTCATCTTTCCATTTTTTAGCTATTAAGCCCATGCGGTTGCTAATAGCTGTTTTGGCCTCTACATTATCGTACTGGGTGGTATCGAACTTGGTGAATTCGTTTTTCAGCACTTTTTTCATGTCTTGAGCCATGCTGCTGACTGTAAACAATGATGCTGTTAATAGTGTAATTAAAAAGCGTGTCATGATCTTTTTATTGTTTTTATGAATATTATAGTTCGTCGAGACTAAAGGCTGATAATGAGAAGTTAGCACCAACAAATACTGAGCGGTATACCGCAGGCTGTATCGGGTAGCGCGTTCCATTAGCATATCTATAGCCGAAAATATTTTTTTGATTCGTGATATTATCTACTCCGGCATATACTACTACAAACCACTTATTGACTGAAGTAAGATAATTGAGTGTCATGCTCAAGTTATGAAAATCAGGTGTACGATCGCCTAAGAAATCAGTATTGGTCGGGTTGTAGTAAGGTCTGCCACTGGCGTAGTTATAAGTAACGTTTACTTGTGTTTGCAGCTTTTCAATAAAGTATTTGGTCACTACATTCAAGTTGTGTGTGGCAATGAAAGTAGGCTGTGCCTCAGCTACATAGTTTTTAAATAAACGTCTGGTATCAATATAGCTATACGATATCCAGTAGTCACCATTCTTCACTGTTTTTCTATCTCTGAAGAATAGCTCAGCACCCTGCGCATATCCATAACCGGTATTATTAATAATACCAGACGGGAAGCGGAAATTGTTAGCGTTAAAAGGCCCTGCTATTTGCTCTCTAATCAGTTGGTCATAATCTTTATAATAAGCCTCCAGTCTTAGCGTACGATCTTTATGCATGTACTGATAGTTGGCTATGTAGTGTATCGATTGTTGAAAACCTGGTTTATATCCTGAAAGATAATACTGTGGGTCGGCCAGTTGGTAAAAGATACCACTAGCCACGGAGAACTGCCCGTGTAAGCCTGCGCGTATGGCCATGGCCAACCTTGGTGCTACAGATGTTTCCCCTATTAGTTGGCTGTTGGTTGCCCTTACACCCGGCTTTATTGCTAGCCAGTTGATCGGCGTCCAGTTCATTTCTAAGTAGCCGGCCAGTTGTGTTTCTGTAAAGTTGGTATTGAAGATGCTGAATGTTCTGTCGTAGTTGAAGTTTTGAAACTCGCCACCTAATAAGAAACTTAAACGTGTAGATGGATAATAACGCACCTCAGCCCTTGCCTGCGCACGATAATCTTGTGATAAGCTAGGTATGGTATCAAACTTAGCATCATCTTCATTAAAGCTATAACCTACAGCAAAGTAAGAGTCCCATTTTTTATTCAGCTTTTGCTTGTACGAAACCGTGCTGTACACCGTACTGTTGGTTAAGCCAAAGTCTAGCGTTTTGCTGCCATCGGCAGGGTCGGGTAGGCGAGTGCCACTTTGGAAGCGCTGATAGTTGACCAATGCTTTGATGATACCATCCTTTTTGGGCTTGTAGGTAAACTTGGCCGAGCCACCTACTCCTTGAGGTTGATCGTAAAAGTCGAAGTTTGTTTTTGCTATGCTGTAGAACGGTGCTACGTTGATGTAAGAAGCAGTACCTTCTATGCTGGATTTTTTAAACACTTTAGAGCCCGATGCATATAACCCTGCCATATGAAGACCTAAGTTTACGGTGCTTTTATCCGGCATGTCATTACTGTTGAGTTCTAGTACTGATGATAAGGCCTGACCATAGCGGGCACTATAACCACCACTACTGAAAGACACCCCCTTGAATTGGAAAGCGCTGAAACGGCTACGTGCTGCCACACCTGGTGCTGTGCTTAAGAAGGCATTTTGCGCGGTCAGCCCGTCTATCACCACAGCGGCTTCACTGGCATCACCTCCGCGCACAAAAAGGCCCGTTTGGTCGCCTTGCTGCTGTGTGCCCGGTAAGGTTTGTATGGCGCGCGCTATATCTGCCTGTGCACCTGCAGTAGTTACAATATCCAAAGGTTTTAATTCGGCTTGTTTTCCGCTAGATGCCTCAAAAGAACCTGCTGTTACAGTCACGGCATCCAGCATATTGGTATTCACCTTCATTTTCAATACCAGCCCGCTCACATCACCATTGATAGTAACAGGCATACCCGCATCTAAGTGTGCTACTTCTGTAGCTATTAAAGTTTGTGCGCCCGTTTCTGTTGTTTCAAATTTGAAATTACCCGAGCTGTCTGAAGTGCCTCCATCCAAAGTATTGTCCAAATACACACTGGCACCTTTAATTGGTGCACCACCCTTCCCAATTACTTTACCACTAATAGTATGCTGCGCCAGAGTTGGTATACTAACCAGTGCGGCAAATGCAAATAGAAGAAGTGAGAATTTGTAACTGTATCTAGCCTTCATATTAAAAAGTAGTGTAGTATATATGTATGATAATAGTTGCAAATCTAAGCATGACATTCTTATGACGAAAAAATATTTCGGTAAGGCAGAGATGAGCGTAGGTAAATAGGCTGATATCAGAGGTGAATATTTTATTACTAATAGTTAATCCTAATATTACCGAATTGTTAACTGGTTTGTTTTGGCATGTATGTTGTTTTAATAGCAAATACACACTAATAAACTAAATACTATGAATCGTCATTTACTGCTATTCCTCGCTACTGTTATGATCTTTGCCTCTTGTGCGGCACCTCGTGTCTATTTCCCAGATAGGGTAAACACGCCCGGACTTAGAGAAAAAGGAGATGGAAATATTATTATCGCAGGAAAGTTTCAAACACCCGGTAGTGATACTACATTTAGCGGGTATGATCTATTTGCTCCCGCTGTAGATGTCAATTACGCTTTTACAGACAACTTTGGTGTTATTGCCTCCTATAGATCATTGATCAATAGAAATTCGCGACAGCCCGGTAATTATGTATACGACAACGACGAGTTTGGTGGCGTGTTCAACGGTAATCGTTTCGATCTTGGTCTTGGTTTCTTTTCTAAGCTGGGAACAAAAGGGCTATTCGAAGTATATATGGGTGGCGGAATAGGTAATATGAGAAGAAGGGGGTCTACTACTCCACAGCTGGACTACAATACGGACTATTTCAGATACTTTGTACAACCCGCGGCAGGCTTTTTTGTAAGAGAGCGTTTCTCTGTAATGTGGGGCGTGCGTTTTGCTGTACAGAAGTATTACAACTTTACCAGTAACGATCCACTGGTGAAGCATTATATCACAGATAGGTATTATGATATTGGTGCCGCAGAATCAGCAGCTATCACATCATTTACTTATACGCTTGCCGAACCATTCGTTAACTTAGAAATTGGTGGTGAGCATTTGAAATTCACTATGCAATATGGCTTAGGGTTTCGTATAGGAGATAGTGGCAGTGATCTTTTTACAGGTGGTGCACATGCTAATTTTGGTATCAAGGTGCAAAACCCGCATCAAATGTTTAATAAGAAAGACTAGAAATAATTAAATAAGAGCAGGCAACATTAGCCTGCTCTTACCGGTATTATCTGCTTTGAGCCGTCTTAAGTGCTTCCTTTTTAGCCTTTGATACACCAACCGGTGTTAAGGCAAACTGCAATACCAGTACCCCGATGAGTATTATGGTAGTTACAATAGTATTGAGTTTGGTCTCGGGCTTGCGTATACCATTAAAAAAGTATAAGGGTAGTAGCACGAAAAAGGACAGGCATAGTGTAAGTATCCATATCACTCTTGCGCCGGGCCAGTGCATAATTAAAAATAAGGCTGATATAAAATAGAGTATGCCTGCCAGTGTACCTATACCCAGTATCACCTTCTCGCGACTGGTATCTACTTCTTTGGTTTTTAACAGAAACACCAGTGGCAGAAACACTAAGCTAAATACCACCATGCCCGAGAAAATGAGTATACCCGCCCCCGGCCAGTGAGCTATTTTAAATATGGCGCCAATGACGAGTATACTTACGGCAATAGCACCGCTTATGATCATTGATCGTTTCATTGCATAATAGTTTTTGATGGTTAATAAATTGATGGTCTCCTCTTCTATCTCTTTCAACTCAGTTGTATAAAACTGTTCTACGGTTTGTTGATAGATCGTTTCAAAGTCGTCCCCATCGTTATAGTCATGCTCAATGATGCAACAGATATGATCTAGGAGGTTTAACTGCAGCTCCTCCATACTAACGCCATTACGTCTAATGTCGTTAGCGATATAATCTATTTGCTCATCGGTCAACGTATACATACTTATACAGAGGGTTTAAGGTCCAGCAAAAAGGTCATCGTCTCCATAAAGTCGCCAAACTCGCTCACTTTTTCTTTGGTCTTGGTTTTGCCCGTAGGGGTGATAGCGTAGTACTTACGCACCCGCTTGCCTATGTGTACCTTTTCGGTGGTCACCAGCCCGTCCTTCTCCAAGGCGTGGAGTGTGGGGTACAAGGCCCCTTCGGTGATCTGTATTCTATCTTTAGTGAGTTCTTTCACCTTTTGGGTGATCTCGTATCCATACATCCTGTCTTGCTCGTTGAGCAATTTGAGGATGATGGTTTTAAGCGTACCCTTGATGAGTTCTGATGAAAATATCATAGCCTTTTTGCTTTATACCTAAGGTAAAGATACATAAGATTCTGATGTATTCAAAAAATGAAGAAAAAAATCCCCGCCGCAAGGGCAGGGATTGTATAAAATGGGGTTGTTGTCTTACATATTTCTGCGGTACTGTCCGCCCACGTCAAACAGGGCTTTGGTTATTTGCCCCAGTGAGCAATACTTTACCGTGTTCATCAGCTCGGCAAAGATGTTACCGTTATTGATGGCTACTTCCTGTAGCTTTTTCAGTTGCTCTTCGCCTTGGTCGCCACTGCGCTTCCATAGGTTTTGCACCGTGTTGATCTGGAATTCTTTTTCCTCCGTAGTAGAGCGTATCACCTCACCCGGTATCACCGTAGGCGATCCCTTACTGCTCAAGAAGGTATTTACCCCGATAATTGGAAATTCACCCGTATGTTTCAGCGTTTCATAATACAAGCTTTCTTCCTGTATCTTACCGCGTTGGTACATGGTTTCCATAGCGCCCAATACGCCGCCACGTTCTGTAATGCGGTCAAACTCGGTCAGCACGGCCTCTTCCACAAGGTCGGTCAGCTCTTCTATGATGAACGAGCCTTGCAGCGGGTTCTCATTCTTAGCCAGTCCCAGCTCTTTGTTGATGATGAGCTGTATGGCCATAGCACGGCGAACACTCTCTTCCGTAGGCGTAGTGATGGCCTCATCGTAAGCGTTGGTGTGTAGCGAGTTACAGTTGTCGTATATCGCGTATAGTGCTTGTAGTGTGGTGCGTATATCGTTGAAGTCTATCTCCTGTGCGTGTAGTGAGCGGCCCGAAGTTTGGATGTGGTACTTCAACATTTGAGAACGTTGGTTACCGCCATATTTATTCTTCATGGCCTTAGCCCATATGCGGCGCGCCACACGACCGATGACACTGTATTCAGGGTCTATACCGTTACTAAAGAAGAACGATAGGTTAGGCGCAAACTCGTCAATGTTCATGCCGCGGCTGAGGTAGTATTCCACAAAGGTGAAGCCATTACTCAACGTGAAGGCCAACTGTGATATAGGATTAGCGCCAGCCTCTGCTATGTGGTAACCACTGATAGATACAGAGTAGAAGTTGCGCACCCCTTCGTTGATGAAGTATTGTTGTACATCGCCCATCACGCGCAGGCTAAACTCTGTAGAGAAGATACAAGTGTTCTGTGCCTGATCTTCTTTTAAGATGTCTGCCTGTACCGTACCACGTACTTGCTTGAGCGTCTCTTCTTTGATCTTGTTGTAGACATCAGCAGGTAATACTTGGTCACCTGTTACACCCAGTAGCATCAAGCCAAGGCCGTCATTACCTTCAGGAAGAGTGCCTACTTTGGCATCACTAAAAGTAGCGGCACTATAGGTAGGGCGCTCAAGTCCTTTTTCTTTATATATCGCTTCGATCTTCTTGTTTACTTCATCTTCAAGACCATTCTCTTTAATGTAGATCTCACACTCCTGGTCGATGGCAGCATTCATGAAGAAAGCCGTGATCGTCGGTGCAGGACCATTGATGGTCATAGATACAGAAGTCTTAGGGTCTGCCAAACGGAAACCACTGTATAGTTTCTTGGCATCGTCTAAGCAACAGATACTCACACCCGAATTACCGATTTTACCGTATATATCAGGGCGGTGATCAGGATCTTGACCATACAGCGTCACGCTATCAAAAGCCGTACTCAAACGTTTAGCCGGCATACCAAGCGATACATAGTGGAAGCGTTTGTTGGTACGTTCCGGTCCACCCTCACCCGCAAACATTCGTGTTGGGTCTTCACCCTCACGCTTGAATGGGTAAATACCTGCTGCATAAGGGAATTCTCCCGGGAAGTTCTCACTCAATGCCCATTGTAGTATCTCGCCCCAAGCCTCAAACTTAGGTACGGCAACTTTTGGTACTTGTGTATGAGAAAGCGACTCACTATGTGTTTTGATCTTCAGTTCTTTGTTACGCACCTTGAATGTGTAGAACTCGTCTTGATACTTCTTCTTCTTCTCGTCCCAGCCCTCAAGTAGTATCTTGTTCTTTGGATCAAGCTCTATCTCTGTTTTGCTGTAAACCTCTTGTAGTGTCTTTATCAAGCGGTCCTTATCTTCTACATCACTGCTTTGTAATGTATCTATCGTTTTCTGTAGACCAAATAACTTTTGCGCAATAGCAGACTGGTCTTTGGCCCACTTGTCGTAATTGCGATTGTTCTCTGATATTTCGCTCAAGTAACGAGTTCGGTTTGGCGGAATGATGTAGATCTTCTCACTCATCTCATTACTGATCTCGAAAGTAGAGTTAAGCTCAGCTTTTGTTTTCTCAGCAACAATGTCCATCAACGACTTGTACATGGTATTTGTACCCGGATCGTTGAACTGTGAAGCGATCGTGCCGAATACAGGCATGTCATCAGGCTTTTGGTCAAATAGCTGATGGTTACGTTGGTATTGTTTTTTCACATCACGTAGTGCATCCATGGCGCCACGCTTGTCAAACTTGTTGATAACAACAATGTCTGCAAAGTCGAGCATGTCTATTTTCTCCAGCTGTGTTGCCGCACCATATTCAGGTGTCATTACATACATGCTCAAGTCGCAATAGTCGGTGATTTGTGTATCGCTTTGTCCAATACCCGAAGTTTCTAGTATGATAAGGTCGTATTGTGCAGCTTTAAGCACATTTACAGCATCCATAATGTGCTTAGATACCGCGAGGTTGCTCTGACGCGTAGCCATAGAGCGCATATATACACGCTCGTTACGGATGGCATTCATTCGTATACGATCGCCCAGTAGTGCACCACCTGTTTTACGCTTAGATGGGTCTACCGATATGATGCCGATGTGTTTATCTTCAAAGTCGAGCAAAAAGCGACGAACCAATTCATCTACCAAAGAGCTTTTACCTGCACCACCTGTACCTGTGATACCCAGTATTGGCGTAGTAGATTTGTTGGCCTCTTCTTCTATCTTGTTGAGCATGGCTTGCGTTTCCGGCAAGTCATGAAAATTTTCTGCCGCAGATATCAGGCGACCAATAGCACTTGGTGTTTTATCAGTAATATGTCCTACTTCACCATTAAGTTGGTTGCCCGTTGGGAAGTCGCTGGTTTTAATGAGATCGTCTATCATACCCTGCAGGCCCATCTCTCTACCATCATCAGGAGAGTAGATACGTGTGATACCGTAGTCATGGAGTTCTTTTATTTCTTCAGGCAGTATTACACCGCCGCCGCCGCCAAATAATTTAATATGCCCACAACCACGCTCTTTTAACAGGTCATACATGTACTTGAAATACTCAACGTGCCCACCCTGATAGGATGTAATGGCTATAGCATTGGCATCTTCCTGCACAGCACAGTCAACTATTTCCTGCACACTTCTGTCGTGACCAAGATGGATAACCTCTGCACCACTACTCTGCATCACACGGCGCATAATGTTAATAGCTGCATCATGACCATCGAAAAGTGACGCTGCTGTTACAATACGAACTTTATTCTTCGGGGTATATGACATATATTTATTTTATATAATAACGCCTTTACAATAAAGAAAAGCAGGCTGTAAAGTTACGAAATGAACGACAATGCCTTGCTTTTTCACGTGTTTAATCTGTTACTATGGTCACAATAGCATTAAATATTGCTAAGCGTCTCTTTATTATTGCTTGTACACTGGTTTGTTTACCATTAGTACTATTTGGGCAAGATGGCTTAAAAGTTCAGTTTTTAGATGGGATCACGAATGCACCGATCGGTAAGGTGCAAGTAATGACACGAAGTCAAAAAAGCTTTGTAAGCGACAGTAAGGGTTATCTAATACTACCTAATGATATCATTGTCAACAATTATGAGTTGATAGTTTATAAAACAGGCTATCAGCCCGATACCTTATTGGTAAAAAGTATTCCTCAAAAGTTATATCTATATCCATTGCGACAGATGCTACAAGAAACCATTATTTCCAGTAAGCAGTCGCGGGTACTCCTCAAGCGTAGCCGCCAGTTTGTTATAGATTATACATTTATAGGCGACAATATATTAGTAGCGGCTAAAGATGGCAGACAACACAGGCTGTATGTGATCAATTATAGTGGTGATATATTGATAGACCAACCTATAAATGAAATAACGGAGTCCTTATATCAAAGTAGTGTAGGAGAGTGCTACTTAGTGAGCAATAGTAGCTTACACCGTATATCTGTTAATCTCATTTCAAAGGGTATTGACATAGACAGGCCAAGGCCATTGTCTGTATTACAATTGTTGCAGGAATGTGTGTTGTATAAGGATAGCACTTATTACTATAAACTGCTGAACAAGGAAGCGTTTACCGTCTCTTTTTGTCTTTCTAAAAAAGGAGCTAACACGCTTATCCCTTTCAGGCAACTTACCCAAGAAGATATTTATTTAGCAAGCATGGACGATAAAAGGCTTATTCAAAAGCTATTGGCGAAAGGGGATAGAAAAGGTGCAGCACATATAAAAAGAGTGGGAGACATGTTGGATAAAAATGCTTTTAAAAAGATCAACGTCCCACTATTTAGTTATGAGGGTAGTTTGCTAGTAATAGATATGGACAGTGGTAATGCATTTTTCTATACCAAAGAAGGGGTATTGACCAAAGAGCAAGATGTTGATTTTAATACAGATGGTATTGTAGCACAAACACTGATACAAGACCCCGTAACTGAAATAATATATGCTTTAGACAATAAACATACCGTGCAAAACCTATACACTGTTGATATTGAAAACGGGAAATTCTTAAAAGATGGACTGATCAGGTTAGAAAAACCTTTTGCACAAAAGATAAAAGTGAGAGATGATATGATCTATTACTTGTGGCAGGATGATAACGGTACCAAGCAACAGTTATATATACAGAGAAATCCATAAAAAATTAAAGCCTCGCATTGCGAGGCTTTAATTTAAATATATCTTAAGTGAGAATATTACTCATCATCATCATCTTGGTCAGCATCCATCTTCATTGGGCGAAGGTCGTCATTAGGGTTGCCTGGCCCTTTACCTTTGCAACAACCCTTACCAAAGTTGTAAGAGATACCAAAGTTCATTTGTTGCCAAAGCGTTAAGTCAAAGCTGCTTGTAGTAGTAGTGCTACCACCAGGAACATCAGTTGAAACAGTACGGTATTGAAGACCACCAAAAGAGAAGTTTAATGCCATTCCATCTTTAACATGCACCATCAACGCAGGGAACAAACGAGCTTGGAAACCGGTATAGTCTCCATTTACTACCTGAGGAGCAGTTACTGTAGTCGTAGTAGCTGGATTAGTGGTAGTAGTCGTAGTAGTGATGTCAGTAGTTGTTCTACCGGCTAAGTAGTTAGCATCTATTTGATCGTATAGCGTAAATAGTTTGCTAATTCTCATGCCATAACGGAAGAAAACACCTGCTTGCCATTCGTTAGACTTGCGGATTCTTTCCGCATTTACCGTAGTATTTGCTAAAGGATTAGTTTGAGTATTTGCAGTATTTCTCATACTCATATAACCACCCTGCAAACCTACAGTGATGTTATCAGTAAATTGGTAACCAACACCCGGGTTGATGTTCCAGTTAAAATCTTTTGTGTCATTACCACCGCCGTTGTCATTCTTCATCGTATGCAAACCGGCAGTACCGTAAGTAAGAATAGTTCCTTTTTGTGCTTCGGCAGTGTAAACGGTTGCTACAGCCAATAAAGCCAAGATCAACTTTTTCATATAAATCGTGCGTTTAAGTTTAATTGTAGAACAAATGTATAGTCTAATCTTATTAAATGCAATAGTTATACAAGATAAAAAAAGTGTATATTATTTAAACCAGGAGCTATACATAAGATAATTATTAGCAATGCGTTCCACCTCTCCTTTAAAGAGTTCAGGGCTAATATCCTTTACTTTCTTGGCCGGTACACCTGCATATATACTACCTGGCGGCACTATTGTATGCTCTAAAACCACTGCACCGGCAGCTATAATACTACCGCTACCTATAGTCACGTTATCCATTACAATAGCGCCCATACCTATGAGTACATTGTCTTCTACAGTACAGCCATGTACTATGGCATTGTGGCCAATAGAAACGTTATTGCCCAATACCACCTTTGTTTTTTCGTAAGTACAGTGTATACAAGCGCCGTCTTGAATATTGACCTTATTTCCTATTCTTATACTGTTCACGTCACCCCTTACCACAGCATTGAACCATACACTACATTCTGTGCCCATTACCACATCGCCTACTATAGTAGCATTAGGAGCAATAAAACAATCTTCAGGAATCTCAGGCGTAACGCCCTTTACGGGTAGTATAACGGGCATGAAAATTTATTTACTGAAAAGATTATACTTCAAAATGCAATAAATAGCTCTGAAGCCATCTTTCCAACCTATTTTCTTCCCTTCCTCATAAGTACGGCCATAATAAGAGATACCTACCTCATACACACGTACTTTAGGAATGCGAGCTACTTTTGCTGTAACTTCAGGCTCAAAGCCAAATCGTTTTTCTTTCAACTCCAGGCTTTGTACCGTCTCTCTTTTGAAGAGTTTGTAGCAGGTTTCCATATCCGTCAGGTTCAGATTGGTAAACATGTTGGAAAGGAAGGTAAGCATACCATTACCTATTGAGTGCCAGAAAAATAAGATACGGTGCGGATTGCCCCCCATAAATCTAGAGCCATATACCACATCAGCAAAGCCATTCTCCATAGGTTTCAATAGGATGTTATACTCTTGAGGATCGTACTCCAAATCAGCATCTTGAATGATCACATAGTCACCTTTTGCCTTTTCAATACCGGTGTGTAAGGCTGCTCCTTTCCCTTGGTTTACCTCATGCTTGTAGTAGCTAATAGGTAGTTCAGGGTTAGCTTCTTTATAAGCCATAATTGCCTCTTCGGTATTATCTTTTGAGCAATCGTTAACAATGATGACCTCTTTTTTGATATCGTTGATCAAATTAACTTCCTTCACCTTATTCAATATATGGTGTATGGTAGGTCCTTCATTGTAGGCCGGTATGACTATGGATAGCGTTTTACTCATTTATAGTAAGATTAAGGGTGCAAAATACAATGATTTATGCAACTATACACTTGTTTTCCCCATTTGGTTTTCATCCCTATTATTTAAAGTGCATGTATCATAACTTTGTTATGCGCATTATTGATGCCGATTGTTCACGTAGAAATAGGATAATATGCAAGCATATCTCGACCTTTTACAACATATTTTAGATAAGGGAACTCAAAAAGATGACCGTACCGGCACGGGTACTATTAGTTGCTTTGGTTACCAAATGAGGTTTGACCTGCAAGAGGGTTTCCCTATGTTGACGACAAAGAAACTGCACTTGAAGTCTATTATACATGAGTTGTTGTGGTTTTTGAACGGAGACACGAACATCAAGTACTTAAAAGAGAACGGTGTGCGTATATGGGATGAGTGGGCTGATGAAGAAGGTAACCTTGGTCCTGTATATGGTCATCAATGGCGTAGCTGGACAGGGGCTGACGGTCAAACCTACGATCAGGTTAAGCAAGCAGTAGACCTGATCAAAAACAATCCTGATAGCAGGAGAATCATCATTAATGCATGGAATGTAGGTGACTTGCCTAAAATGGCATTAAGTCCATGCCATGCCATGTTTCAGTTTTATGTGGCAGATGGTAAGCTTAGTTGCCAACTGTATCAACGCAGTGCTGATGTGTTTTTAGGCGTGCCTTTCAATATCGCATCATACGCTTTACTCACGATGATGATGGCGCAAGTGTGCGGACTAGAATATGGAGATTTTGTACACACCTTTGGTGATGTGCATTTATATAGCAATCATATAGAGCAAGCCCAGCTACAACTCACTAGAAAGCCACTACCATTGCCTACGATGAAGATGAACCCTGATGTGAAAGATATATTTGGGTTTAAGTTTGACGACTTTACACTGGAGAATTACGAAAGCCACCCTCATATAAAAGCGCCTGTAGCGATATAATAGAGTAAGCATGATATTATCTGCAATAGTAGCTGTAGCTGAAAATAACGCCATTGGGAGAGATAACGATTTACCTTGGCACCTGCCCAACGACCTGAAGTTCTTTATGCGCACCACTATGGGCAAGCCTGTATTGATGGGTAGGAATACTTTTGACTCTTTGGGTAAACCCTTAAAAGGAAGGTTGAATATTGTACTGTCAAGGCAAAAGAGTTTAGAACTGCCTGAGGGTGTGGTATTATATCATGATCTGGAAGATGGTTTGGCCAGATTAAAAGAAGAAGACGTGGAAGAGGCTTTTATCATTGGTGGTGGTAAGGTGTATGAACAATCTTTTCATTTGTTAGACAGGTTGTATGTTACCAGGGTACATACCACTATTGACGATGCGGCAGTATACTTTCCTGAAATAAATGAAGAGGATTGGAAGCTGACTTGGCAGGAAGAGCACGAAGCTGACGAAAGACACCAATATGCGTTTACATTTCAACAATTGGAAAGAATAAAATAGTTTTAAGTCATGGGCTTACATTCTATACAAGAATTTTTAAAGTACAGACGCCAGTCAAAAGTAAGGCAGGGGGTGCACTCACCATTCTTGTATAGCTTTATTGAAAATGTATTAAGGGGTAAATCATCCAAGTCGCTTACCGATCGGTTGAATGATTTTTTTGATGAAGACAATGTATTGACCCTCACTGAAAAATACCCTGCCCACTGGGAAGAGGCCTACGGCGTATTACTAAAAGATATGCACCAAAGAACGGTCATCATTATTCCTCAAATACATAAGTCGGTGCACCACACACAGGCTTGGAATAGGTTAAGAAACAGATCGGAAGTGAGAATGAGTATAGACCTATATAAACATGGGCTCTTACTGTACAGGGGAGATTTTGTAGAAAAGAAGCACTATACCTTGAAGTATCCATATTAAAAAAGCCCTATCGTACGACAGGGCTTTTAATTTTTTTTAGCTTCCAAAGCTTTTCATCATATCACCAAGCGGATCGTCGCCATCATCACCACTATCTTTTAGGAAGTTGTCTACCACTTCGTGCATCATAGGAGGTAGTTTTGATTGTATAAACTCCTTGATGGTGGTTATAGATTTATGGGCTTGTTCTTCAGTAAGCCCTACTTCATTCTTAAGTTGATCTATAAGTTGTTGCATTATTTAATTTTTTATGCGGCTTTTAAATAATCCAATTTGTTAGAATGTTCCAACATTTCTTTAGCATAGGCTAGTGTAAGATGGAATACTTCTTCTTTGTCTTCTTGAGATGGCAGGTCGTACATAGCATCTGTAAGTATCATCTCACATATGGCACGTAAGCCACGGCCACCTAGTTTATACTGAATGGCTTTTTCTACCATGTATTCCAGCGCCTCTTCTTCTACTTCCAGTGTTACACCCTCGTATTCAAACAGTTTTTTGTATTGCTTGATAAGTGCATTCTTCGGCTCTGTAAGAATACGCTTCAATGCAGTTGGGTCAAGCGGATTCAAGTAAGTAACGATCGGTAAACGACCAAGCAACTCAGGTATCAAACCAAAAGTGCGAAGGTCCTGCGCGTTTACATATTGTAACAGATTGCTTCTGTCCAGCTCTTTGGTAGCTTTTATGGCATTGTAACCTATAGCTGATGTTTGTACACGACGAGCAATCATCTTATCAATACCCTCAAAAGCACCACCACAGATGAATAGAATATTATGGGTGTTTACCTTAACCATTTTCTGCTCCGGGTGCTTACGTCCGCCTTGTGGTGGTACCAGCACTTCAGAACCTTCTAATAGCTTCAGCATGGCTTGTTGTACGCCCTCACCACTTACATCTCTGGTAATAGATGGGTTGTCATTCTTACGGCCAATTTTATCTATCTCATCAATGTAAACAATACCATGTTGTGCTGCTTCCACATCGTAGTTGCAGCTTTGTAATAATCTGGATAGAATACTTTCCACATCTTCACCTACATAACCGGCTTCTGTAAAAATGGTAGCATCTACAATGGCAAAAGGTACTTCCAGCATTCTGGCGATGGTCTTGGCAATAAGTGTTTTACCTGTACCTGTTTCACCTACCATGATGATGTTCGACTTTTCTATCTCCACATCATCTTGTTTGGGTTGAAGTAAACGTTTGTAGTGGTTGTAAATGGCAACAGACATTACTTTCTTAGCATCGTCTTGCCCTATAATGTATTGATCCAGAAATGCTTTCATTTCTTTGGGCTTCAATACTTTGTGTTTTTTAAGGTCGCTCTTGCTGCTCTTCTTTTGCTGCCCTTCATTCATGGTTTCATGAAGCAAATGATGGGCATTCTCAATACACTGGTCGCAAATGTTGCCTTTAATACCGGTAAACAGGATGTTTACATCGCTTTCTACACGATCGCAAAAGGAACATTTTCGCTCATTTTGTTTAGCCATATACTAGTTCAAAAAATGTAGACTGCAAATGTACGAAGATTGAGAGTAATAGCCTTTGTTTATTTAAGTAAACATGGGTAGTGCACTGATGCCCAATTATGTATCTTGCAGACACATGTCTCAATTAATAGGCACATCTTCCGACAGAAAATTACGTTTTGCTGATGTGATCCTGCCCTTGAGTTTACCCAAAGTGCTTACTTATGGTATACCAATAGAGCTGCAGGGTACCATAGTTAATGGTATGCGTGTAGAGGTAGCCCTGGGCAGAAATAAGCTATATGCCGGTATTGTAAAGAGATTGCATAACGACCAACCTGAAGGCTATGAGGTAAAACCGATTAGAAGTAGCATAGATGAAGAGCCCATAGTTAATGAGAAGCAACTAAGCTTTTGGCAATGGGTAGGCGATTACTATATGGCAGCACCGGGTGATGTCATGCAGGCCGCACTACCGGCTCACCTAAAACTCATGAACGAGACACGCATCGTCTGGTCTCCTCAAGATAGAGATGTGGTATATGAATGGAGTGATGAAGCATATGCTGTGGTACAGGAGCTGGAAGAAAAAATGGAGATCACTATTAGTGAGCTACGTGCCATGGTTGGGGCAAGACATTTTACTAAAGTACTATCTGAGTTAATAGAGCAAGAGACCATCATCATTAGAGATGAGCTGGAGGAGGTATATAAACCCAAGACGGAACGTATTGTAACCTTATCTCCCGAATATCGCTCAGATGATAAATTGCACGAACTGTTTGATCAGACGCAGCGCGCCCCTAAGCAGTTACAGTTATTGATGGCGTATACGGAGCTTTCCTTAAAATATGGGGCCGTAAGGCAACAGGAGCTAATTGAACGTTCAGGCGCTTCAGCTGCACAGGTAAAGGCACTGGCTGATAAAGGTGTCTTTATTATATCAGAAGTGGAAGTAGATCGACTTGGCGTGCAAAAGCAGCAAGAAGCAAAGGCTATTGAATTTACTCCGGCACAGCAAGCAGCATTTGAGAAAATAGAAAAAGAGTTTCAGGATAAAAACGCTGTGTTGTTGGAAGGGGTAACGGGTAGTGGTAAAACACTCTTGTATATTAATAAGATCAGGTCGCTAATTGAGCAAGGGAAGCAAGCACTACTCTTGTTGCCTGAAATAGGGCTCACCACACAACTCATGACAAGGCTCTATGCCTACTTTGGTGAAGAGCTTGGAGTGTACCACTCCCGCTTTAGTAATAACGAGCGTGTAGAGATATGGGAAAAGGTGCGCAAAGGAACATATAAAGTTATTGTAGGGCCAAGGTCTGCATTGTGGTTGCCTTATGATGATTTGGGACTAATCATTGTGGATGAAGAGCATGATATTTCTTACAAGCAAAAAGACCCTTCGCCACGTTTTCATGCGAGGGATGCTGCTATATACTTAGCGGCACTGCACCAAGCGAAAGTATTATTAGGTACAGCTACTCCCGCAGTAGAAACGCTATATAATGCCAAAATGGGCAAGTATGGTTATGTGACACTTCAAGAAAGGTATCAAGGTGTACAGCTGCCTGTTATTGAAATGATCAATGCCAAGTCGATACAAGCTTATCGCAAGCAAGGGATACAGCTTATTACTCCCGAGTTGTTTCAAGCAGTTAGCAAAACACTGGATGCAGGTAAACAGGTCATATTATTTCAAAACAGAAGAGGCTATGCCCCTTTCCAGCTATGCACGGTATGCGGCTGGGTGCCGCAGTGTAAAAACTGTGCCGTTTCGCTTACCTACCATAAGAGTACTGATAAGTTACATTGTCATTATTGTGGGTTGAAATATGCTGTTGTACAACATTGCCCCTCTTGCGGTAGCAATAGGTTGCAGAGTAAAACCTATGGAACTGAGAAAATAGAAGAAGAAGTACAGCAGCTATTCCCTAAAGCTAAAGTAGCCAGAATGGATATTGACACCATGCGTGGCAAAAACAACTTTAGCAGGCTGATGGAGGAGATGGCTAAACATAAGATAGATGTACTGATAGGGACGCAAATGGTAGTAAAAGGACTGGATTTCTCTAATGTATCGCTGGTGGGTATACTCAGTGCCGATAGCCTGTTAAGCTACCCCGATTTTAGAGTGAATGAGCGTGCATTTCAACTAATGGAGCAGGTAAGCGGGCGTGCCGGAAGAACGGATGGAGAAGGTGTAGTGTTGATACAGGCATACAATTTAGAGCATCCGGTATTGTCGTGGGTGAAAGCGCATGATGTGAGTGCATTTTACAATCATGAGATACAGTATCGCAGGCATTTTCATTACCCGCCCTTTGTAAGGTTGATCAAAATAGTGTTTAAGCATAGAGATGAATCTAAAGTAATAGCTGCCGCGGCAGACATGGCTAAGACACTCAATGAACAAGATGCTATAATGATACAAGGTCCTGTAGCGGCTTTAATACCAAGAATCCGAAACCAGTACATACAGGAGATATGGGTAAAATGCCCGAGAGATAGCCAGGTAATAGGAGATATTAAATCACTGATCATTAGTGAGCGTCAAAGTATCACAGGGCAAAGGGGCAACTCAGCCATACAAATACAATTTGACGTTGACCCGATAACATAATAAAAGGGCTTCTTTTGAAGCCCTTAGTTATAAATAAAGATCGTGTTTACTATAGTATACCGAAGTAAAGTAGAATGCCATCAATATTGGCATCTTGCAATGGCTCATCAAATGCTTCTGTAATTGCATTTTCAGTAAGGTTAAAGCCATGAATATCTACTAGGTTCACGCCATTTTGCACTTTTTCATTTTCATCGTCGTATGTCTTCTGTGCTTGTGCAACCGGTGTTAGGTTGTTAGACATAGCGCTCCATGCAGGAATGCCTCTTAGGTTTCTTACATATGCAGCATGTTTTGCTTCTACAGCATGTATACCAATAAGTCTGTTTAATGCAGGCTTGCTGATGATCATGCGCTCCATAGCTCCTTTGTAAGCACGTACGGCTGTATCAGCCAATACCTGTGCTAAAATCAAGAAGTCAGGGTTAAGCGCTAAGGCATTTTTATAAGGTCCGTTACCGTTACCACCGCCACCAGTCAGGTCGGCACTAGGCTGAGCAACAGGTGTACCACCTAGCTCAGTTATGGCATCTATTAAAAGGTTGAGATGGCTCTTGTTATCTTCGCTGATACGCTCAAAAGCACTTCGTGTATCGGCATTGATCAGACCATTTGCATTAAGCGCTTCATTATAAAACTGTACCTGCACATACTCTAACTTAAGCAGGCGGTTTAATATCTCAATTAAGGTGTCTTTAGTTTGACCGTAAGATTTGTTGAAAACAGAACTTAAAGCTATAGGCAATGTAGCCAACGCTACTTTAGCCCCAAAGTTTTTCAAAATGCTTCTTCTCGGACTTTCTTTCACATAAAAGTCTGCCTCTGTATTATTGATATCGTCAAGTATCTTCTTGAAGTTCATAGCATTCATTTAATTAAGAGGGCAAGTTTTTGCCTGAAACATTATTTTTTAGGAAGTTGTTAGCTACTGCTATCACATTGTTAGGAGCAGTGCCGGGTTCCATTCCGTTAAGGTCGGTAGTGGCGTCAAAAGAGTTAGCAGAGCGAAGCTCACTTACATATGCTGCATGTCTGGCTTCTACTGATGCCATTTTACCCACCATCACCAAATATTGCGGTGTAGTTACTAATGGAGCAATGCCGTTTAATGCACTTACCGTAAGATCTTCAAGCAGTTTAGCATTTTCCAGCACACTGTTTTTGTCAGTGAATTTTACTGCAGGGAATTCAGGTTCAACTTCAACACCTTTATCTCCTAATAGTCTTCTTAAAAACTCCCTATGTGTTATTTCGTGATTACGTATTTCAGACAGCCTGTTCTGCTCTTCAGTGGTCATGCCAATAAACTTATTATAGAACATTTCCTCATAAAAACGAGCCTCTATTTGCTGCAGAACAAAGATCAGGTTTAGCAGGCCGGTATCATTAGTTCCCAAGTCAGTACTACCATCACCTGTAGGGCCGGGCGTGCTATCATCATCTTTATCACAAGCTGCTATCAATGCACTAGCACCAATAACGCCACTTGCGTAGGTCAAAAACTTTCTTCTAGATAAGCCCGCAGAAGTTTCAGCACGTTGTTCAACGGCATTGTTCTTCATTGCTTTTTTCATAAATAGCTATTTATTAATGTCGTTTTGTTTTAGCGACAACAATTCCTCCACCATATCATGGCTGATTTGCTGAGACCAAAATACAAAAAGCAGTAAGTAAATCTAATATATGAAATCTGCTTTTCATAACATTTCATTATGAAAATTATCTCCTAAGCCATTTATAGCTCAAATCTTACAATAAATTAAGATGCAAATAATATGTTGAAGCGGAATAGGTTAATTTAAATTAACCGGAAATACGAAGGGTATGCCCTTGTTGTCATTCATAGAAGCTCTTACTTTTCTATGCTGCTTGATGTGTTTATAGCGTTGTAGGTCTACTACCTCATAAGTCTTCACATATGTCTTGTGGATATTGGTATGTCTCAAAAAAGAGGATAGGAATATAGCAGTACTCACATCATGTGCTATGATGTTGTCTCTATATTGTATCCATACTTTATTTTGTTTACCCCACATGAATCTGACTGTTTTGTTTAACGATGACGTTTAGGAACTTTATAGGCTCGGTTGATATCGGTACCACAACCGCACCCTTTTTTTGATGTTTTGCAAGCTCCTAAAAAAAGCATCCCTACACTTATGGCAATCAAAAAAACAAAGAATTTGTTTTGGCTCATCCTATACTAATCTACTTTTGTAAAGTTAATGATTAATGCCAATTGGAAAAACAGAAGAAAATATTAGTAGCTCCACTGGATTGGGGGTTGGGTCATACTACTCGCTGTATGCCTATCATTCAGCATTTAGTTGATCGTAATTGTCAGGTGTTATTTGCCGGGAAGGAGAGCCAAAGAAGTTATGTGTCGCAAACGTTTCCCAATATTGAGTATATAGACCTTGAAGGTTATAATGTAGAGTACGCCAATACGGGTATGGGTTTGATGCCAAAGCTATTAGGGCAAATGCCAAGGTTGAACAAAGTGATCAAAAAAGAACATGAATGGCTAAAAGGTTTAGTGAGTAATGGTGTAGTAGATGCCGTTATTTCAGATAATAGATATGGGTTGAACCATCCTGATATTCCTACTGTGATGATGACCCACCAGCTACAACCCATGAGTGGTATGGGCAACATAATAGATAGCGCATTAAGGCCGCAACATTATAAATATTTACAGCGTTTTAGAGATTGCTGGGTGGTAGACACAGAAGAGAACGGCTGGGCGGGCAAGTTATCTCACCCCGAGGAGTTGCCTGATAATGCCACCTACATGGGGTTACTCTCTCAGTTGCAGAGAGGGTTGGAGCAAAAAGACTATATGTTGGTACTCTTATCAGGCCCCGAACCACAAAGAACTATAATAGCAGACAAGCTTTGGGAGCAGGTGCAAGATCATGAAGGCGAAGTGGTTTTTGTGTCAGGTAGTGATGAATACCTCAAGCCAGAAGTAATACCAACACATATAAAATACTATGGTAGGGTAACCAAAACAGTATTGGATAAGTTGGTGCAGCAAGCATCAGTAGTAGTTTGCCGTAGTGGCTACTCTACAGTAATGGATCTGGTGAAACTGGGGAAAAAGGCCATATTCATTCCTACACCGGGACAGACAGAACAAGAGTACTTGGCAGCGTATCTATCTCAGAGGCCCGAATTTACAGCAGCCGGGCAGAAAAATTTTAGATTGAAAGAGATGGTAAAACAAAAGTTAGAACGGCCAACAGTAACTGATGAAAGTATCTTCACTCAGTATAAAAGTGTAGTAGACGAGTGGCTGGAAAAAATATAGAGGAGGCTGCCCTAGCCCCCTCTGTTTGCCCTCTGTTCCTTTGCTCTTAGTCGGAACGAGTTTAACTCATACCAATAATGTGATAATGCCAATAATAATATAGAGGCATATTAATGATATGGTAGTTTTGTAAGTAGTGCTCAATTACTGTATCGTTATAGTTCTTGTAGTAGTACTACGCTCATCAGTTAGTTGTACGAAATACATACCTGCATTTAAGTGCGATAGGTCAAGGTTTACTTGCTTATTGCCAGTCGAGCTAGTGAACACTTTTACACCTGCTACGTTGTATACTGCGATGTCGGCTTCGCTTTCCACTTTACGTTCTATGGTAAAAACGCCATTAGAAGGGTTGGGGCAGATGGCAAATTGTTGCGTGTTGCTTATTGTTGTAACAGATGTTGTATTTGGTGTGAGCGTCATCGTTCCATAGTTGGTATTAGGCAGGTCATCATTCCAAGACATATTGCTACCTACTGCCGCAATAACGTTGGCAGTAAGAGATGTACTATTGTAAATATCAGTACGTTTCATGCCAAGTGTGTATGTTTTGCCGGAAGGGTCTCCTACAATACTGATCTTAGAGGCACCTGCTATTTTTGTATAGTTGCTGGCTGCTGCACCTGCCGGGTCTGTGATACCAACTGTTCCCATAGGTGGTGTGCTGATCCACGCTGTGATGAGTCTGTTGTATTGGAATGATGAGTTTTGATTACCCCACCATGTGCCGGTAGCTCCGGCTCCGGTAACATTTAGTACAATGTTTATACCATAACCATAGGCTTTGTAATTGTTTACAGTTACGCGAAACCATACACTATCGGTCATATCATCGTAACGGTATTCCAGCTTTGCACCGTCAAGTAATGAGGCATTGCTACCATCTCCTGAACCGTCAGAAGCCAATGTTGTCCATTGAGCATTTGCAGTTCCGCCTAGTAGCAAGGTTAGCAATGAAAGTAATAGTAGTTTTTTCATAAGAATTTTGATTTAAAATGTGAACAGAGAAATTCATTGTTACTTCTGCGAAAAAGGTTTGTCGCATTGGTTGGTAATGACTGCTCACAACATCAATTTGGTTGAAAAAACCACCCCTACAAAATCTCTACAAATATTTAATTGGATGACTGTCAGTGCATTAAGAATGTTGTATTCTCTCAATAAGTTCTGATAAACTTTCGTCATTCTCCATGCCAAACTTCTTTTTGAGTCTGTATTT
Organism: Flavipsychrobacter sp.; assembly: GCA_965230595.1. Lineage (GTDB taxonomy): Bacteria > Bacteroidota > Bacteroidia > Chitinophagales > Chitinophagaceae > UBA5543. Next base: position 108,644 of record OZ246011.1, read on the forward strand.
GCCCATGTCAACGCTAGCAGGTGCGATATTTAATAAGGAGGCTATTTGTTTAGAGCTTAAGTTAAGCTTGATGAAAGCACACATGCGAAGATCGTTAGGAGAAAGCTGTGGGTATAAAGCCTTTAATGTATCGAAGAAGGAATGGTGTACTTGCTCAAATCGCGTTTTGAATTCTTCCCAATTTTCTTGAGAGCCCATGGCTGCATTTATATTATTCTTGATCTTTCTTATCTCTTTTTCTTGCCCTTCTGTATTCAATGTGTCTACCTGCTCATTTAATTCCTGCAATATTTGGTTCTTATGCGTCATAGACAATGCATAAGAAAGCAATTCTTGCTTTTTAAAATCAAGTTGCGTTTCTAGCTCTTTATTGGCTAATTGTTGATTTTTAAGGTTGAGTTCAGATAGTTCATGTTCCTGTTGTTCTACTTTAAGTTGTTGTGTACGTGTCTTTATTTTTAGTTTTTGACGTCTGTATAAGCTGTAGAAGAAGCTGATGAGTAGTAATATGACAACGCCTGCTATTAAAAGCAAATATAGGTTGCGTTGTTTGCCTTGTTCTGTTTCAATAAGCTGTTTTTCTTGTTCTGCGATCCTTTTATTTTTTTGCTCCAATTTCACCTTATGCTTCAGGTGGTTAATAAGGTTGACCTTACTGGCACTTAGCATGCTATCTTTTAAAGCTGCATATTGCTCATGGTGGTATAGCGCCGCTTGTGTTTTGCCACGCTGCTGCTTGTATATTTTATATAACTGCTGGTGTGCATCGCGCGTGATCTCAATTATACCTTGCGGCTTAGATAAGGTGAGTGCTTTTCGAGCATAAAAAACGGCCTCTTTATAGTGCTTTTTCAAGTACATGGCATTGGCCAAGCTGAGGTAAGCGTGCCCTTTGCTTTTTTCGTTGTTGATCTTTTGCGCATAGTTGCCGGCCTTCATAGCATGACGGAGGGCTTTATTAATAGAACCCTTTTTTGCATAGATGTTGCTACGATTACTTTCTACAAGTGTAAGCCAGTTTTTATCGTTTTGGTAGCCCCAGTACGTAGCAGCAATGTCAAAGTAATATAGTGCGGAGTCGTAGTATTCTCTTTTTTCAAATATGATGCCCAGGTTGTTAGTACTAACGGCTATGCCTGCTGTGTCTTTAACAGTATAATAAGACCGTAATGCCTTGTGTGTATAATCATAGGCCAGGTCAAGGTCGTCCAGGTCAATATATATTACAGCTATATTACCCAGCCCTTTGGCGGCATATGCGGTATCACCTTTTTGTTCTGCAAAGTCAATGATCTTTTGAAAGTACTCCAGCGAAGAAACATAATTGCCTTTTACCCAATAGGCAGACCCTAGATTATTATATGCCCAAATTTTTCCATAGTCGTAGTTGAGCTGTTCGGCTTGTTCCAATGCTTCTTCACAATATTGAATAGCGCTGTCGGGGTGAGAGAAAGCAATATTGTCTGATATCAATAGTAACTCACGAACAATACCCGTGTCTGTGTCTATTTTATTCTGAGCACCACATAGGTTGAATGCCAGTAAACATATTACGAGAAGAAGTGTAGGTGTATGAAAGCGCATGTTGTACCAGTAATATACCATCAAATATGCAAAATGGTTGGGAGAAAAGTAATATACCCTTCAACTAATTCAATAATATATAACAAGAGCAGGTATTACCTTTGCCCCTCGTGAATAGTACCTTCAAAGCACATATGGCATTGCTGGCCACTAATATTCTTTACGGTGGTGGCTTTACGGTGGCTAAGCTCATCATGCCGAGGCTGATACAACCACTTGGTTTTATCTTCATTAGAGTAAGCGTAGTGGTCGTATTATTCTGGCTCAGTTGGTTTTTGGGTAGTAAGTACAGAACTAAGATCGAGAGAAAAGACTGGCCTATATTAATATTGGGCGGCTTGTTTGGAGTAGCCATGAACCAAATGTTATTTTTCCTCGGACTCAATAATACCATGCCCATACACGCATCACTGGTGATGCTCAGCACGCCGATTCTCATTACTATTATTGCACTTTTTGTGTTAAAAGAGCGTATCGGTTGGGATAAAGCATTAGGTTTGGTATTGGGTATAGCTGGTGCTGCCTTGCTCATGAGTGCCGGTAAGGAGGTGACAGCATTAGGAAAAGACACAGCTTGGGGTGATTTTTTGGTGTTCCTCAACGCTACCAGTTATGCGATATACCTGGTCATCATCAAAAGGTTAATGACACGCTATCGCCCCATTATTGTCATACGCTGGGTGTTCCTTTTTGGGTTACTGTTTGTTACACCCTTTGGTTGGCGCGATTTTGCAGCGGTAGATTGGTCTTTGTTCTATGGATGGGACTGGGTATGGCTGGCCTTTATTGTTTTGGGCGTTACCTTTTTTGCATATTTATGGAATACCTATGCACTGAAACACCTAAGCCCAACCATTGCAGGAGGGTATATCTATTCGCAGCCTTTCTTTGCCGGAGTCATTTCGGTGATATTTATGGGTGAGGAAATCACCATGCCAAAAATTGCCGCAACAGTATTATTATTTATTGGTGTGTATCTTGTTAACTTTGGCATCAGAAGAAAGAAAAAGGAACTGAATAATGTCTAAGAAAAACAAAGGCCGTGCTGACGGGCTCGTGTATTCTACCAATCAGGATTACTTTGACGATTTTGACGAGGAGCAGAGTGAAGACACCCTGCCTAAAAATGAGCAGAAACTACGTGTGCGTATAGAAACCAAGCACCGTGGGGGTAAAGTGGTAACTATTGTAGCCAATTTTATGGGTACTGATGAAGATATGAAGGCACTGGGCAAAGAGCTGAAAACCAAGTGTGGCACGGGTGGTAGCGTGAAAGATGGTGAGATCATCATCCAAGGAGATTATAAAAACAAAATAATAACGTGGTTGAAGGACTGGGGGTATGTATTAACCAAATGATAAACTTATTTTTGCGTTGACTTTTTGCACATGTTACAAGATATACAACAACTAGACAAGAAAGACACCCGCTCGGGCTTTGGAGAAGGCATCGTAGAAGCGGCTCGTAAAAACCCTAACGTAGTAGCGCTTACTGCTGACTTGGCAGGCTCACTGAAGTTGGGGCAATTCATGAAAGAATTTCCTGAGCGCTATATACAATGCGGTATTGCTGAGGCGAACATGATGGGAGTAGCTGCGGGCTTGACCATTGGGGGTAAGATCCCTTTTACTACAACATTCGCTAACTTCTCTACCTCTCGCGTGTACGACCAGATACGCCAGTCGATAGCTTATAGCGGTAAGAATGTAAAAATATGTGCCTCACACGCAGGGCTTACTTTGGGTGAAGATGGTGCTACCCACCAAGTGCTGGAAGACATAGGTATGATGCGTATGCTACCGGGTATGAAGGTGATCGTGCCATGCGACTTTACACAAACCAAGCTGGCGACTATGGCTATAGCTGAGGAAGAAGGTGCTGTATACTTACGTTTTGGCCGCCCGGGATGGCCGGTATTCACTACCGAAGATCAGGACTTCCAAATAGGTAAGGCACAGGTGATGGCAGAAGGTACTGATGTGACCATCATTGCTTGCGGTCACTTAGTGTGGACGGCTGTAGAGGCGGCTAAGGAGTTAGCAGAGAAAGGCGTGTCTGTTGAGTTGATCAACATGCATACCATTAAGCCATTGGATGAAGAAGCGATCATAAAATCTGTAGGTAAGACAGGTTGTGTGGTAACTGCGGAAGAGCACCAGCGTAATGGTGGCTTGGGCGATGCTGTAGCGCAAGTGCTGGCGCAGAACAACCCTGCCCCTCAAGAGTACATAGCCGTGAACGACAGCTTTGGTGAAAGCGGTAAGCCGGTAGACCTGTTGAAGAAATATGGTTTAGGTAAAGACAACATCATTGCCGCAGTAGAAAAGGCAATGAAAAGAAAATAAGAAATTACAGTTTGGCAAATTAATAGTTACCGCCCCAAGCATTGCTTGGGGCGGCTTTGTGAAAAAAAGATTTCTATATACTCACCAAAATCCTATATGAGCTAAAGATGAGAAGCCCTATAAAGGGTAGTACTAATGTAAATACAACTGTTTTTTCAAAAAAGGTAAGTGGTTTATACTTTATTTCTTTCATGAACTTCCATTCCGAATTGTAACAAGCGTAGGGGAGTTTTTTTTCTAATTCATCTATTACCTTAAACTTGGCTTCATTCAGCTTTTTATAGGATGTAATTGTATTGTACCACAAAAAACATACTGCTAAGCCTAAGACTGATATTATAACATGTATATAGTAGTCTTTTATAGAAAAAAGTGCTTTCTCTTTTATAATTGTTGCAGTGACTATTAGCAACCCTGAAATAATTGTGATGTAATACCTGTTAGATTGTGCGCGTTTTGTTGCGACACGGTCTGACATTTCAACGTACAGTTTATACTCTTCAAGTATCATTTTTTGATGTTCAAGCGCTAAGCTATCGTTTTTACTATTCGCGTCACTCATAATTACTTGTTATATCTCTTTTAGAAAATTAATTAGATTGCTTTTCAGCTTTTCAAAATCTTCAGGGTCTTCATCATAGTGATAAGTAGGAAAGTTTTTAAGGTAAATTGGTACTGATTCCTCATTGTAGGTATGATGAGATATGCATATACCTTCTTTATTCAACGCATGTAGATATCCGATCTCAAATATCACATTTAGGTTAAGGCTAGTTAGGTCAGCTATAAAACAGTCGCATGTTCTCATTTGTTCTATAGCTTTTTTGGATATCGTATCAGAGAAAAATTCATCATCTCCACGCCATGGAATAATACTTTTTTCATCTGTGCAGGCTTCTTCACATGCAGGTTTGATAATTAGATCATAAGCTACTCTTAGCTCAGGGCTAAAAGGCATGGCGATAAACACGTTTATGGTGTTGGGCATTTTACTTAAAGTATGTTTTTAGTGAATAATCGTAGTTTTTATCGGCTATAATATGTTGCCAGAAGCTTAAGTTGCCTGTGGCTATCTTGCGCATAATGTTTACCAAATAACGCTGAAACCATTTTGCAAGGAATAAGCCTGAAAACCCTTTAATGCTATATAGGCTTTTTATTAAGGCGTCATTAAAATGGAGGTATCTACGTTCTTTGTGATGCCAGTCAAACAAGCTGGGTACACTACTTTTTGAGTGTTGTATGGTGTCAAGAAATTCTGCAGTAAGCGAAACTTGATCTTTTTTAAGCGTTTGGTATTGATCAGGGATCTCCGGCATTTCCTTATATACCACTATTTGGTTGCCAGGGTTGGCGATCAGGTTAGAAGTTCCGATTTCTCTGATAAACTCTGCTGTAGCTTCTTTATCTGAGGGGTGGTCATATCTTAATAAGGTGATGTTGTTGAGCTGCTTTTTATCATTTCCTAAAACGTAATTTGGATTAGTAAATCTTAAATAGCCCGGAGTACATTCTATTGCACGCTTGCATTGATAAGCATGATAGCCGGCTTGAACTTTTTTGGAGCTCCCTTCTGAAAAAGTAGCTATCACAGGTATGTTGCACGCATTGTACAACTTAAGAAGATTTATGATCTCGCCACTATTCTTATAGTATTGAATCTCAATATTGATTTGGTTGTTGGAGTATTTTCTTAACTGACTTTTGGCAAAAGCAATAGCAGCATTGGTAGGTAAGTGTATGGTAGAGCAGAGAGCAACTATTGTTGTTTTTATAGGGGGTACTTTTCCTAAAGTAGGATTGTATAGATATTCCTGTGTATAAGGTACTACCAAGTCCTCGGCGTGAATGTCATATAGTCTAATGTTGCTAAATCTGTCTACAGAACGAAATGTAGAATAGTAACGTATTAGATGATTATCAAGCTTTTCAGGCTTTAATATTAACATGGCGGGGGTGTATTTATATTAAATTACACAATATTTTTGTAATGTAATATGTCATAACATATTATTAATAGTACACTTACAATGTGTTTATGTATACTACATCCTACTCGCTACCCTTGAAAAAGATTGTAATTTCCTCTGTGTTAAATCTATAGAATGAAAAAGATATTATGCATAATAATACTACTCCAAAATTTTCATAGTAATGCGCAAGAGTTTGCTATATCACGTTTGAAACTTAATATTTTGTACATAGGTGTGCCTAACCCTGTAAAAGTTGTAGTAGGAAACAGGCCTTGTAATGATATTAGGTTGCAAATAGATGGTGCAGAAGCAACAAAGTCATCAAAAGATTGTGAGTACATTGTAAATGTTGATAAGCCCGGAGTTGTATCAATAAAATTGTTTTCTAAGAAAACAGGTGAGCTATTAGGAGAGGAAAGGCAGAGGGCAAAATATGTCCCAGATCTTGTATTAACTATTGGAAGGTATAAATCAGGTCAAGCAATAACAAAAAAAGAATTAGCAATAATACCAGGTATAATTGTAGAAATACCGGGTTTTGACTATGATCATGGATTTAAAGTTCACAGTTATACTTTGTCAATTCTAAGAGAAGGAAATAGACTATTCTTTGTAAAGGTTGAAGAACCTTATTTCACTAGTAATTTCAAAGAGGTTACTAAAAGTCTAATGCCAGGGGATAAAATATTTATTTATGATGTAGAAATTATAAGAAAAGGTAAGGTTCAACCGCATGCTTACCCTGCAATTTTTACGATAAAATAACCCTAATTAACGATCATAAAATCTTCAAAGGCCACCTCTCCAAAGTCTTTTGGTGTAGTGATGGTCGACTTATGAGAGTTCTCCGGGTCGAAGGTAGTATGCTCTTGTACACTCACTTGGTGTAAGTACCAATTCTTCTTAGCCTTTACATATTTAAACGTAGGATCGTGCGTCCACCTATAGCTGGAGCCACCATAATGCTCTAAGGTGAAGTAGCCGTTCTTAATGACCACATCAGAGAAGGGATCGCCAAACGTACCGCCGCATTCTTTACACAGCATGGCATTTTTGCAATAGGCAGCTTGGGTAAGCTTACCTTCAGCATCGCCTAATAGTAAAGCTACCGCTCTACTGGTCATATTATCGGGGTCGTCAATAGGTTCGAGTACGATGAGCGCATCTTCATAATCATCACGATTCAAGTCACCACGAAAAGCATTGTACAAGGTATAGCCACTAGGCACAAAACCTTCATACGGGTTTTCGTCTATCTCATCAGGTATGTCATCAGCCATGGCTTCATCGGTTACTACCTCCTCTTGTGGAGCAGTAGTGCTATCTGTTTGGTCAGTGGTTTCTTCCGGTGTGTTGTTGCAGGAAACGATGAATATGATGCTACACAAAAGCAGCAGGCGGTGTATGTTAGTCATATCTTAAAAATAGTCTAATATCTATTAATATACCATTACCAATATCATCTATGCGTAACTTAGTGGCATGAAGTTTTTATCAGCCTTAGTGGCAATAGTGGTAGCGAGTATGATGGTGCTGTCTTGTTCCAATCCGCAAGACTTACAGTACTTGGATGTAAAGCACATCAAGATCAAGGAGATCAGCATGACGCCGGAGGTGGAGTTGGGGGTACAGTTCTACAATCCTAACAAAAGTGGCATGACCATGAAAGATGCCAATATCGACCTATATATCAACAATGAAAAAGTAGGTAAAGCTCGATTGATAGAAAGCTATGACGTACCGGGCTTGGATACCTTTATACTACCCGTAACTATGAAGACCGATTTGAAAAGCATTCTCCCCAATGCATTGGCACTGCTCGTGAATAAAGAAGTAGAAGTACAGCTCAAAGGAACGGTAAAAGCAGGCAGAGGTGTTTTTGTGCCCATACCCATACGCTATAAAGGCAAGCAGAAGTTGGATGTTGGGTTTTAAAACTTATTCTTCCACATCATACTCTCGATCGGCTTGTTGGGTTGGTTGCCGTATTTAGCATTTTTCTTCTGGTTGTATTTCACCTCAATGTCACCCTCTACCGGGAAGTAGATGAGCTGACCGATAGGCATACCTGCATATACTTTTACGGGTTGCTTTACCGATATTTCCAAAGTCCAGTTACCGCAGAAACCTACATCACCCTTACCTGCAGTAGCATGAATATCTATCCCTAAACGGCCTGTTGATGATTTACCTTCCAAGAAAGGTACGTGTGCATGGGTCTCGGTGTATTCCATCGTTACGCCTAAGTAGAACACGTGCGGGTATAAAACAAATCCTTCTTCAGGTATCTCAAAGTAGTCAATGGTATTATGCTTCTTAGCATCCAATATATGCTCATGGTAAGTGGCTAGTGTTTTGCCTAAGTGTACATCATAGCTATTACTACCTAAGTCGGCACGATCGTAAGGTTCAATTTTGATCGTTCCCTTTTCCATTTCTTCGAGTATACGCTTGTCGGATAATATCATGTCTGCAAATATAATAGGTATTAGCATAGATGATGACCTTGGTGTCGGGCAATGTTTGTATTTTGTGAATAACCTTTTGCGATATGCCTTTATTTAGAGAATGGAGTAGCGATGACTATAGCTTGGCGGCTATATGGAAGATAGAAGAGCCGGAGTCTTTTTTCATCAAGAGAACGGGTGTGAGCTCAGACATCAAGAGCGATAAGCGCAGGATAGAAAGACTCGCGGGCAGGTTTTTACTCAAATATTTAAAGAATGATTTTCCGCTGTTGGACATCCAATCGGATGAGCACGACAAGCCTCGTGTGGCCAATAACGACTATTATTTTTCCATTTCCCACTCCTGGCCGTACGTAGCAGTGGTAGTCAGCCCTTATGTAGAGTGTGGCATCGATATACAATGTTGGCACCCCCGTATGCAAGTGTTGCAGAACAAATTTCTCTCCCCCGATGAGCAACAATATTTTAATAATGATACCCGGCTGATCACCTTGGCATGGAGTGCGAAAGAGGCTGCTTATAAGTGGCAAGGCAGAAGAGGTGTGGAGTTTATTGATCACCTCCCGATCAAAAAATATTCAGAAACCGAGTACTACTACCATATTGACATAGAGCTGCAGCTGACTACACCAAAGATGCTTATTTCTTCGCAAGGCATTGTTCGTCAAGACTTTGCATGTGCTTATATCGTGCATGAAGAAGTAAAAAGTCCTACTTTCTTATAAATTATAATAATTAATAATATAAATTATTTTCGGTTAAAACTATATTTTTTGCGTTTTTACTGTTGAATATTATAAATTTGCAAAAAATATAATTTAATGTCCACACAACGTCATACCGCTCTACAAGATCTATTGATAGAAAACAAAAAAGTAAAACACTATTCCGGCAAACGTATTACAGAGATTTTTGGCAGCCATGTATTTGGTGAGAATGCCATGCGCACTTACTTGAGTGATGAGGCTTATAAAAGTTTAAGCAACTCGATCAAAGCAGGTGAAAAGATCGATCGCGCTATTGCCGATCAGGTAGCATCGGGTATGAAGGCATGGGCAGAGACGATGGGTGTAACACACTTTACCCACTGGTTTCAACCCCTAACAGGTGGTACGGCTGAGAAGCACGATTCTTTCTTTACGATTAAAAGTGATGGTACCGCCATTGAAGTGTTTGATGGTGATGCGTTGATACAACAAGAGCCTGATGCATCCAGTTTTCCTAACGGTGGTATCCGTGCTACGTTTGAAGCACGTGGTTATACAGCTTGGGATCCTTCTTCTCCCGCATTTATTATAGAAAGCGGATATGGTAAAACACTTTGTATCCCTACTATATTCATTGCCTACAATGGTGAGTCGCTGGATTATAAAGCACCATTGTTGAAATCAGTACACGAGTTGGACAAGGCAGCAGTAGATGTATGTCATTACTTTGATAAGAATGTGACCAAGGTAACAGCTACGCTAGGTTGGGAGCAAGAGTATTTTGTAATTGATGAGAAGATGGCGAATGCCCGTCCTGACGTTGTGCTTTGTGGTCGTACACTGGTAGGTCATGCACCGGCAAAAGGCCAGCAAATGGAAGACCACTATTTCGGTTCTATCCCTGAGCGTGTGTTCGAGTTCATGCAGGACTTTGAGCAAGAGGCTTACAAGCTAGGTATACCATTACGTACCCGCCACAACGAGGTAGCTCCGGGTCAGTTTGAGTGTGCGCCGATATTTGAAGAAGTGAACATCGCCGTAGACCACAACTCTATGTTGATGGACTTGATGAATAAAGTAGCGAAGCGTCATCAGTTACAAGCATTACTACATGAAAAACCATTTGAAGGAGTAAATGGTAGCGGTAAACACAACAACTGGAGTTTAGCGACAGATACCGGTGTTAACCTACTTTCACCGGGCAAAACACCACGTACTAACTTAATGTTCTTAACCTTCTTTGTGAACACTATTAAGGCAGTACACGATCATGCAGACTTGATGAGGGCAGCTATTGCATCAGCGGGTAACGATCACAGGTTAGGAGCTAATGAAGCACCTCCGGCAATCATCTCTGTATATATTGGTAAATACCTTACCCAAGTATTGGATGAGGTAGAAGAGCGCGTGAAAGAAAAGTTCAACGAACAAGATGAAGTGATTTTGAAGTTGGATATCCATAAACAAATACCTGAACTACTATTAGATAATACAGACCGTAACCGTACCAGTCCGTTTGCCTTTACGGGTAATAAGTTCGAGTTCCGTGCGGTAGGTTCACAAGCCAACTGTGCTTCTCCTATGACGGTGATGAACACCATCATGGCAGATACTTTAAAACAGTTTAAGGCTGATGTGGATGAGTTGATCAAGAATGGCGACAAGAAAGAGATCGCTATTATGCAAGTGTTGAGAAGATATATCTCTGAATCTAAAGCCATACGTTTTGAAGGAGATAACTATAGTGAGGCTTGGGAGAAAGAAGCGAAGAAGCGCGGTTTGAGTAACTTGAAAACTACACCTGAAGCATTAAGTGCTTACGATAGCGAGCGTGCTAAGAAGCTATTCTTTGATAACAACATCTACTCTGAAAAAGAACTGGCAGCACGTGTTGAGATCATGTTAGAAGACTATGTGAAGCGTATACAAATTGAAGCACGTATGTTAGGTTACATTGCATCGAGTCACATTTTACCTGCAGCGATGAACTATCAAAACACGATGACACAAAACGTGAAAGGTTTAATGGATGTAGGTATTGATAAAAAAGCTTGTAGCGCACAGTTGAAAACCATAGAGGTGATCAACGGACACATACAGGTGATCAATAAAGAAGTAGAGTCGATGATAGAAGCACGTAAGAAAGCTAATAAGTTGAAAGACTCTCACAAAATGGCGGATATGTATTGTAACAAAGTAAAGCCACACTTTGAGACCATACGTTACCACATAGATAAGTTGGAGTTGATCGTAGAAGATAAACTATGGCCGCTACCTAAATATCGCGAAATGTTATTCTTAAGATAAAATATACAGAGCCCTGCAATGCAGGGCTTTTTTAATCCACTAATATGAGCGAAGTAACAATTAACCTGATTACTAATAATGACATCGAAGGTGTATTAAAAGTATATGCTCCATACATTGAAGAAACAGCTATCAGTTTTGAATATGAAGTACCTACGTTAGAAGAGTTTATAGGTAGAGTGCACGCTATAACTAAGCAATATCCTTGGTTAGTGGCTAAAGAGCATGGTAATGTGATCGGCTACGCATATGGCACAACCCATAGAGCCAGAACAGCATACCAATGGTCGGTAGAAGTAGCGATATATATGGCCAAGGATTATAGAGGTAAAGGAATTGGGAAGCAACTATACCACCAGCTATTTGAACTGTTAAAGCAACAGGGCTACTGCACGGCATTTGCAGGTATGACCTTGCCTAATGAAAAGAGTGAAGCCTTACACCTGTCTTGTGGCTTTGAAGAGATAGGTGTGTTCAAAAACATTGGTTATAAAAATAACCAATGGCATAGCGTCAAATGGTTTCAGAAACAACTTGGAGATTATAACAAAGTTGAGCTTCCAAAACGTATTGATGTGTTAGACTAGAATAAATAATATGCTTACTTTAACTGGCAAGTAGAGCCTTCTGCATATAGCTCTCTAAGGCGGTCTTGCTTACGGCCACATTCTGTTTCGGCAAATTTTCTAGTGCCCGGCATTTCGTAAACCTCATCTCTTTCTTCGACCATATGAGGTATTGTGTCATCAATAATATGGCAGGCACAGTCATGTATCTTTACACATGAAGGAGTGCTAATAATAACCAATGCGAATAGAAGGGCATAAATAGGTTTTTGGTACATAATTGAAAAGTTGAGAAGTAAATATAGTATCTCAAACTATATTAGTGATATAATTTATGAGCGAGCTAAAAGAAAAACTACACCACCACTGCAAAGAGCAGTTGGGAACAAAGATCAAAGAAATAGAAGCGGCTATTGCAGACAGGCGAGAAGCCATCAGTAATGAGACCAAAAGCAGCATGGGGGATAAGTATGAAACCACCCGTGAAATGCTGCAACAAGATATTAATATGAACATGCAGCGGTTGCAAAAGGTAAAAGCTGATCTAGAAGTATTAAATGGTATTAGCACCACTGCTTATTCAAAAAAAATAGGACTTGGTTCATTAGTAAAAACAAATAGAGGCAACTACTACATAGCTGTGAGCTTGGGTAAAATAAAAGTTGATGAAGAAGCGTTTTTTGTTATTTCCTCCTCCTCTCCCATAGGTAAAGAGTTGATAGGTAAAGCGTTAAACGATTCTTTTTCTTTTAACAATGTGCATGACAACGTGGCGCAGATATTGTAGTAACTTGACATAGCTAAAACTATGTATATGAGACTGCCCTCTTTTAAAACAGTTACAGAAAGTGCATCTGCTACCTTAAGACGTTTTCCGCTTCCACTCATTATTGCATTTATTGGTACTGCTCTATTTATCTATATAGTAGATGTAGATGGAGATCCGCCTACATGGGTGATACAAATATTATTCATCTGCTTTATTGGCTTGCCCGCCATGTTGGGGACGCACTTGTACGCAGAAAGGTTGGAACATAAAACACGAAAGTGGGTTGCAATACTATTAGGTCTGGTGTTAGTAGTATTATATGGTTTGTTATTAGCGCCTAAAGATCATGAGCTGGATAGAGACAAAATGTTGCTCTTCTTCGTGTTGAACATATGTATGCACTTATGGGTGGCAGTAGCCGCATTTATCAATAAGAAAGAGTCTTATGGTTTTTGGCATTTCAATGATGTGCTTTTTATAAGGATCATACTGGCGGTAATATTCTCAGGGGCGCTATATGGAGGTTTATGTTTGGCAATAGTTTCGTTAGACGAACTTTTTGGAATGCCTATAGATGGAAAGATTTATTTAAAGCTATTCTTATTCATTGGCGGCGTGTTCAATACTTGGTTCTTTTTATCGGGCATACCAAAAGACTATGCAGCAAATAATGAAGAGCAACCTTTCCCTAAAGGACTAAAGGTGTTTACACAATATATATTGATACCATTGGCTATAATCTACTTAACCATTTTATATGCATATGGATTGAAGATCGTAGCGCAATGGTCGTTGCCAAGGGGATGGGTGAGTGCGCTTATCATGTTCTATTCCTTAGTCGGTGTGTTAGCAGTTTTATTAGTCTACCCGTTAAGAGAGCAAGCACAGCATGCATGGGTAAGGTTATTTGCAAAGTTTTTCTTTATTGCGCTTATACCCTTACTGGTACTTTTGTTTGTAGCCATTTACGCAAGGGTGAGCGATTACGGTATTACAGAGCCCAGGTATTATTTGATATTGTTAGGTAGCTGGCTCACATTAATCGCACTGTATTATACCTTCTCTAAAAAGAAGAATATTAAACTCATACCAATTTCTTTGTTGCTCTTTGGTTTAGCTTCTCTATTTGGCCCATGGAATACGTTTAAAGTATCAGAAAGAAGTCAAGCTAACCGCTTGAAAAAGATATATACCAAACATGAAGTGTTTGGGGAGAAAAAGTCATTACAAAGCCTTAAAAATGAAGAGCAAAAAGAAGATGCAAAGCAGGTACATAGCATCCTGAACTATTTAGTAGAAAGAAAAAGTGACAGAGCATTAAGTAGTATATATGATACCGACATCTCTGAATTAAGAGATAAGATAAGTGATAAATACAGTGCAAGGTGGCGCGTGAAAGATAAAATGGTAGACACACTAATGAGTATGGCAGCAGTAAGTGCTGATTGGACCAACTCGTCGAGTATGGATTACTACAATGTATATGCGGAAACCAAAACACTCGTAACAGAAGGCTACTCTCAAGTATATACAAGTGATGTTTTTGCATCGTCTTATCCGAGACATGATGGTGAGAATAAACACGTAGTACTTGCTGATAGTATGGTTTTAAGTATTGAAGTAGCAGACGACTACTCAACACTAAAATTCTTGAACGAAGAGCAAATAGTAGCTACAATTAACCTAAAGCAACTTACTGACCGTATGAAAGAAAAAGGAGATAGGAAAAGAGTACCGTTGGAAGAAATGACACTTGTTGGAACTGGTGATTTAAAGGTGAAAATGGCCGTAAGGGAGCTAAGTTTCAATTTTAATGAATATACAGGAAAGACTGTGATCTACGATATGGTAGTTGATATATTATTTGAGTAGATGTGTGAAGGTATAAATCATTGTATTGCTTATTTTAGCGCAAACTTTCATAATTCATGAACAAAGTAGTAGCCAACGCAGAGGAGGCAGTAAAAGATATAGAGTCGGGTATGACCCTGATGCTGGGAGGTTTCGGTTTATGCGGTATCCCTGAGAACTGCATAGCAGCCATTGTAAAAAAAGGAATAGATCAATTAACCTGTATTTCTAATAATGCCGGTGTAGATGATTTTGGTATCGGACTGATGCTACAAGGCAAGCAAGTAAAAAAAATGATCTCTTCCTATGTGGGAGAAAATGAGGAGTTTGAAAGACAACTACTAAGTGGCGAACTGGAAGTAGATCTTATTCCTCAAGGTACACTAGCTACAAGGTGTATGGCAGCGGGTTATGGCATGCCTGCGGTATTCACTCCGGCAGGTGTAGGTACAGAAGTAGCAGAAGGGAAAGAGTCACGTGTATTTAATGGTAAAGAGTATTTAATGGAAATGGCCTTTGATGCAGACTTTGCTATCGTAAAAGCATGGAAAGGCGATACACATGGTAACCTCATATTTAAAGATACGGCACGCAATTTCAATCCATTGATGGCTATGGCCGGCAAGGTCACTATTGCTGAGGTAGAAGAGCTGGTTCCTGCAGGTGAGTTAGATCCTAACTACATCCACACACCGGGTATTTATGTCCATCGTATCTTCCAAGGAGTGGATTATGAAAAACGTATTGAACAACGCACTGTAAGACAAAGAAACTAATCATGGGATTGACAAAAGAACAAATAGCACAGCGTATAGCCAGAGAATTGCAAGACGGGTATTATGTAAACCTGGGTATTGGTATTCCAACATTGGTGGCCAATTATATTCCTGATGGGGTAAGCGTGGTATTACAAAGTGAGAACGGGCTATTAGGTATGGGGCCTTTCCCTTACGAAGGTGATGAGGATGCTGATTTGATCAATGCAGGTAAACAAACCATTACTACAGTACCGGGGTCGGTATTTTTTGATAGTGCTACCAGCTTTGGTATGATCAGAGCAGGTAAGGTAGACCTTACGGTATTAGGTGCGATGGAAGTAACGGATACAGGTGATATTGCCAACTGGAAAATACCAGGTAAGATGGTAAAAGGCATGGGTGGCGCTATGGACTTGGTAGCCTCTGCTAAGAATATTATCGTGGCCATGCAACATACCAACAGAGCAGGAGAAAGTAAGTTGCTGTCAGAATGTACTTTGCCACTTACAGGTGTAAAATGTATTACAAAAGTGGTGACCAACCTTGGTGTGTTTGAGATCACTAATGAAGGATTCCGTTGTATAGAATATGCACCTGGTGTAACTATTGAAGAGATCAAAGAAAAAACAGCAGGCAGGTTGGTGATAGCTGACGATGTAAAAGAGATAGCGTTATGATAAATGATGTGACCATATGGCATAAGACCACCTGTTCTACCAGCAAGAAAGCCTTAACGCTCTTGATGGAAAATAAGGTAATGCCTAAGATCAGGTTGTATACTGATGATGCACCTACGCAAGTAGAGTTAAAGGCACTACTTAAAAAGTTGGGTTTAAAGGCTGAAGATATAGTTCGTAAGAAAGAACGCCTGTATAAAGAAGAGTATAAAGATAAACAGATGACGCAGGCAGATTGGATACGCGTCTTGTCAAAAAATCCTATACTGATAGAACGTCCAATAGTCATCAGAGGTGATAAGGCAGTAGTAGGTCGCCCTATAGAAAATATATTGGAGTTGCTTTAGCCTTCAGCGATATCTGTATTAAATATTTTGTGAATGTTTTTCTATATTAGTTAGTTCACAAAATGGCTACATGTTAATGCGGTTACCCTTTTTCTGTTTAGTTTTTCTAATGACCACACAACTATGTGTAGCACAAATAAAAACAGAGAAAGAGCTGGTGAACGAAGTGTTGGTAGCTTTGCAAACTAATGACGATTCCACTTACGGTACTCTTTTCCCTAAGTTCAACTTAATGTGGGCGCAACTCATGCGTTTTCAAGACACCAATGATTGGCGTATGCGCAGAGTAGCCAATATGCGTGCGCACCCTGAACTAATAAGAAAGTTTGACCCCTCATTTAATGAACGGATCATCAAGACCTTTGAAAATGTATATGAAAAAGGCAGGGATTCCAATATCCATTGGGGCGATCTATTAGTGGCGGGGTATGAGCTGGATAAAATACCCATGACGCATACGATGAGAGGTTTTGAGGTTATAGCGCCAATAAGGTTACAAGGCATCCTGTTTGTAAAGGATATGCTTACCAGAAAGAAATTCGGCATAGCGATGACCAATATATTCTTAATAGAAGATAATTGGTATGGTGGTGAAGTACTAAACGTACTGGAGGCTTCTAGTGTGGAAGAGTATCATAGGAAACAACGCGCCGAAGATAAAGTAATGGACCAACTGTGGACGGCGCTTAGAAACGGAGAGTTGGATAGTATTATAGCGGCAAAGGATAGCCTGGAGAAGAGTAACATGACCGTTTCTTACGATGATGAGGAAGAGGATGCTAACGATTCAATAAAAATATTTAAGGAGGTTACAGAGCGCAAGCTATATGTAGGTAAGCTGGATAATGAGATAGATGTGGTACTCTATGTAAGAGGATTGAAAGGTAGCTGTCCCGAGCAAGCTTGTGCATGGGAGGCCATCTATAAGTTTGGCGACTTGGATGAATATCTTATTCTTACCGTTTCTCGCAAGCCTGATGGTACTTGGGCTTTTGAAGAGGAAGATGTTGGGGTGATGGAGCTAAAGCATATGGGAAAACAGTTCAACGGTGCGTGGATATCATTCAGAGATAATACAGAATATGAAGCCCGCCTTACAGAAAAAGAAGCCGTACGTGGTCGTACACTCATGAAGCTGGATAAGAAAATGGATGAGTGGCTTTGGGGGGAGTAATACATTTGTAGGGCATAGTTATATTGCATTTTTATAAGTATTTGTAGTAGTTAGCTTATATTGTGTGTACAAACACTCAAAATGAAGACTTATAAACTACTATTAACTGCGTTACTAATTAATGTAGGCGCACAAGCACAACAATACATTGACACTCCACTGATCGTACAACCTGTAGTTGCGGCTAAGGCATTGGGTTGTAACCACTTTACTTTAATATGGAATAAGTTGGTTTTTACTGCTGGAAATGTAGCTACTACAGGTGCAGAGTGGTGGATGTATGATGGCATAAATGCAACCGCAGGGCCGGAGCTGTATCCCGGGAAACCTAACGGGATCAAAACTAATACTCCATACTATAATAGCTTTCATATTGTCCATGATAATAAGATATACTATTCGGGCGTAGACCCTACTCATGGTAATGAGCCATTTGTATGGGACGGTACCAGCACGCCACCGCAATTATTATCCGATATTGTTACAGGTGCAGGGAATAGTGAGCCTTCAGGTTTTTCAGTATCAAACGGAAAACTATTCTTCTTGGCAGACCCAACAACTGCTGCTTTCCATAAAGATGTATATGAGTATGATCTTACGAGCAAACAGTTGAAGATGATAAAGTCAGGCGTAAAAAGCGAAACTCCTTTTACCAGCTATAATGGTAAAGTGTATTATATGTCACCCATTAATGGCTCAGATTTGGTGGAGTATGACCCTGTGTCAACTAACACTAAAATAATAGCAAGTGCAGTGAACGGATTTGCCAATTTCACGCCATATGGAAGTAAGCTATATTTTACAAAAACCGGTGTTGGTGATCTCTATGTTTATGACGGTGGAAGCAATGCTATAATTGCCAATAACACTTCAGGCCTGTATGGGCTG
The DNA here is from genome assembly GCA_965230595.1 of Flavipsychrobacter sp. Classification (GTDB taxonomy): domain Bacteria; phylum Bacteroidota; class Bacteroidia; order Chitinophagales; family Chitinophagaceae; genus UBA5543. The sequence goes on from OZ246011.1 coordinate 127,059, forward strand.
GTCGGTGGTTATTCGTCAAATGATACAAGACCTGTATATACGCATAACGGTAAAATATATTATTGGCACAACGACAATAATTATAAGTATACGCTCAAAACATATGATACTTTATCGGGTAGTGTAGCAACAGTAACAAATTTCCCGCCGGTTCTTGATGACCCGTACCCAAGATTGGGCATATTATTAATAAACAACGGTAATATACTTTATAGGCATAAACAAAAGCTAAGCTGGTTTAATGGAAATAAAACGCATACAGTATTGCCTATGGATTTTCGCCCCATATCATCGGCAGCATATAAAAACGAAATGTATGTATCAGGCTATTTCGATTCTGTCTATTATATGTTACGTCTCAAAGATACTTTGGTGTCTTTGTCAGTACAAAATGTGGCTTTCGATGCTGACGTGCAGCTTTACCCTAACCCAACTACGGGTAATGCAAATATCAACTTATCATTGGATAATGCTATATCTGTTGCTGTAGCCATCACTGATGTTACGGGAAAAGTTATAGTACAAACACCTCCTCAACAGTATGCAGCAGGTAAAAACAGTATCAAGCTACCAACAGCTCAGCTACCACCTGCTACTTACATCGTCTACTTAAAAGGAAAGGGTGGTGTGTTGCTCTGGTCAGGGAAACTGCTGAAACAGTAGCCAAAGAAATTCCTTATACCGCTATTGTCAATGTGTTATGGTCAGCATAGCTACATCATGTATCTTTAGTTATTAAATCATAGATGATAGTAAGCATATGCAGCCAACTATAAAAACACTTGGTGAGTTGAGGGAGTCAGGTTATCAACCCAAAACGGTAAAAGAGGAAGTGAGGCAAAACCTCATCAAAAGCATTCAGCAAAAAGAAACACCTTTTGAGGGTATCATTGGTTATGAAGATACCGTAATACCTGATGTGGAGCGCGCGCTGCTCTCACGTCATAATATACTATTCTTAGGCTTGCGCGGGCAGGCAAAAACACGTATGGCGCGTGATATGGTAAACCTGTTGGACGAGTGGGTGCCTGTAATTGCGGGTAGTGATATTAACGACGATCCATTCAATCCCATATCTTCTCATGGTAAGAAGCTGATTGCAGAAAAGGGTGATGATACACCAATAGCATGGTTGCATCGTAGTGAGCGCTATGGGGAAAAGTTAGCTACGCCAGATGTGTCTGTAGCTGACCTGATAGGAGATGTAGACCCTATAAAAGCGGCTAATCTCAAGTTGAGTTTTGCTGATGAAGAAGTGATCCACTATGGTATTATACCACGTTCGCACAGAGGTATATTTGTCATCAATGAGTTGCCCGATCTACAAGCACGCATACAAGTATCGTTATTTAATATTCTGCAAGAAGGCGATATTCAGATACGTGGGTTTAAGCTGCGTATGCCCTTAGATATATTATTTGTTTTCACGGCCAATCCTGAGGATTATACTAACAGAGGTAGTATTGTTACACCTCTGAAAGATCGTATCGAGAGTCAGATCATCACCCACTACCCTAAAACGGTAGAGCTTTCTCAAGCCATTACACAGCAAGAAGCTAATGTACTGGAAGAACAGAAGGAGATGGTGTATGTGCCGAAGCTATGCAGTATGTTGATTGAGCAGCTGGCTATGGAAGCTCGTCAGAGTGAGTATGTGGATCAGAAAAGCGGGGTGTCGGCCAGGTTGACCATCTCTGCTTATGAAAACTTAGTGAGTACGGCAGAACGCAGAGCATTGAAGCATGGAGCAAAATATACATGGACACGCATCGCCGACTTTATGGGTGTAGTACCTTCCATTACCGGTAAGGTAGAGCTCGTGTATGAAGGGGAACAGGAAGGAGCTATGAATGTAGCTTACAGAATGTTGGGGCAAGCCATACGTTCTTTATTCATTAAATACTTCCCAGACCCACAGTCGTTCAAAAAAGCGGGGCGCTCACCGGAAACGGCGAAACCAAAACCTAATCCATACCAGCCGGTAATAGATTGGTTTGGTAAAGGGAATGACTTACTGATGCTGCAAGATGAAAATGATGATAGTTATAGAGATAGTCTTTACAAAGTAGATGGGCTTTACAGTGCAGTGAAGCAATTCTACTCTGATACTTCAAAAGAAGAAGTACTGTTGTTGATGGAGTTTATGTTACACGGTTTATCAGAGTTCTCGCTTATTAGCAAAAAAGGTGTTGAAGGCGGCGGTTATAATTTTGGAGATATATTAGGAAGCATGATGAACATCAACTTTGATAATGAAGAAGAATACTAATTACACCACTATTGATAAATAAAAGGATAGCGATGAAAATTCATCGCTATTTTTGTGTCGAGATGAAAGACTTTTCTTCAGAAATATTTTATAAAACCTCTCGTAGTGGTGGCAAAGGCGGTCAGAATGTCAATAAAGTGGAGACCGCTGCTGAAGCTTGGTGGCTGGTAGAGGCGTCTCAGTTTTTTTCCGATGAAGAGAAAGCTTTGATCAATACCAAGCTGCAGAACCGTATCAATAAAGAAGGCTACCTGATCGTGAAGAGTACCGAAAGCCGCTCGCAGCTGGACAATAAAGAAAAAGCTAAGATCAAGATGTTGGCTTTGGTAGACAAAAGTTTGATCGTTCCTAAGAAGCGCAAGCCCACTAAAATATCTAAAGCGGCAAAAGAAAAGCGCTTGGAATACAAGCGCCAAAAATCACTAAAAAAACAAATGCGTCGTAAAGACGATTGGTAAATTATCGTTCGTCAAAGTCGATGGTCACCTCGTCGCAGGTAGGGTGGCTCTGGCAAGTCAGCACAAATCCATTTTCTATCTCATCTTTTTCCAAAGCATAGTTTACCTCCATATCTACACTACCCTGTGTTACCTTAGCACGGCAGGTACAGCACACACCACCTTTACAAGCATATGGTAGGTCTGCACCATTTTTCAATGCAGCATCCAGTATGCTATCACCATTGTAGGCCAAGTCCATTTCAAAAGTATTACCGTCTAGCCTTACACGCACCTTGCTCATCTTACCATCATCTTTCTTATGGTCTTTCACCCACTGCTCGTGCGTGGCTTTAGGCTGGTCCGGTGAGGTAAATAACTCGATGTGTACATCTCCTTCTTCCATACCAAGATCGTTTAGCTGCTTGCGCACAGAAAGGAGCATGTCTTCAGGTCCGCAGATGAAAGCTTCATCAACTCTGTTGACATCAATCAAAGTATCACAAAACTCTGCACATTTCTCGGCAGTGATACGCCCGTTAAATAAAGGCACATCCATCAGTTCTCTACTTAGTACATGATATACACGTAGGCGGTGCATGTACTTATTCTTCAAGGCTTCTACCTCTTCTCTAAAGATGATGGTGCCCTTGCTCTTATTACCATATACTAAAGTGAAAGTACTCTTGTCGTCATTTTCCAAAGTAGCCTTCATGATACTCATGATAGGCGTGATGCCACTACCTGCTGCAAAGGCCAAATAGTTTTTTTGCTCCAGTTCTTTTTTAGGAGAGAAATTGCCCATTGGCGGCATCGTATCCAGCTTGTCTCCTACTTTCAACTCTTCATTTGCGTAAGTAGAGAAACGTCCATTTGGTACTTTTTTGATAGCCACTCTAAGCTCACCATCGTTAGGGCCTGAGCATATAGAATAAGAACGGCGTACTTCCTCACCATTGATCTCTTTCTTAAACGTCAGGTACTGACCCGGAGTATATTGGAAAGCGGATGATAGGTCATCACTGATTTGAAAAGCAACGGAAACACAATCTTCGGTTTCTCTTCTGATATCTAAAACGCTTAATTCGTGAAATTTTGGTACTGCCATCTATCTTCAAAAATTAAAAATGTGGGGTAAAGCTAAATAAAATAAGGTATCCATTTTATGACAAAGGTTAGTTTTTATAACATGTTGTCTAACTCCTCCTTGCGTATCATGGTAAATACCTTTTTGCCATCGGGTGTGTACTCAGGCTGGCTGCAGGCAAACAGCTCATCAATGAGTAGCTGCTGCCCTTCGGGTTGCTGTATGGCGTGCTTATTGCGAGACAGTCTTCTGGCCATATTGGCTAACAGCATATCTTGACGTTTGCCTACGGCATCGTCCGACTCGTGTTTGAGTTGGTCGATCACTTCATCCAATACATTTTTCTCTTCACCGGATGGTAGTCCTGTCGGTACGCCTTGTACCACAAAAGTGTTTTTACTGAATGGGGAGATGTCGAAACCGATCTTGGCGAGGTCGGGTAATACTTCGTTGAGTAATATAGCATCCTGTGGTGGTAGCTCGTGCGATATGGGAAATAATAGTTGTTGAGAAGGGGTGTCCCCTTCATTCCATTCTTCCAACAGTCGCTCGTACCATATACGTTCCTGCGCCCTGCGGATGTGTATCACCATCAAGCCCGACTTGACCGTGGTCACCAACATTGAGCCTTGCACCAGTAATATGTTATGTTCTTTATTTACAGGTTGCGCGGTGGTTTCTTCCAGGCTGCCTTGTGTGGGCTCTTGAGTAGGTTCAGGTGTTTGCTCTCGGGTTGATTCCTGTGCTACTTGGTATAAGTTCTTCCACTGTTTCAGGCTGTCTTTCTTTTCTATAAAGTGAGCCTGCCCTTTATTTGTAAAGGTATTATATAAATAACCCTTTTCCGTCTCTTGCTTTTGCTCCTCTGTTTTCGGTAGCTGTACCGAAGAAAGGCCTTGTATCTCGGGGTTGAGTGTAAAGTCTAATGATGGTGCTATATTATATTTAGCTAATGAATGCTTTACCGCCGCATTCAGATACGAATACATCATACGGTCGTCTTCAAACTTCACTTCCTGCTTGGTAGGATGCACGTTCACATCCACTCGGGCAGGGTCTACTTCTAAAAAGAGTACATAAAAAGGGAAAGACTCTTTTTCGATCAGCCCTTCATAAGCATTCACAACAGCATGATGCAGATACGGGCTACGGATAAAACGGTCGTTAATAAAGAAGAACTGCATACCTCTGGTACGTGTAGCAGCTTCGGGTTTACCAATAAACCCTTTGATGTTCAAAAAGTCGGTCTGCTCTTCAAGCGGTACTAAGTTCTTCTGATAGGTATTACCCAACAGTCCTACTATCCTAGTTTTTAAATTGCCTGCTTCTAAATGGTATTGCTCTTTATCATTATGGAATAGCTTGAAGCCCACATCAGGGTGCGCCAAAGCTACGCGGGTAAACTCATCAACTATGTGCCTGAACTCAGTCGTATTGCTTTTTAAGAAATGTCTTCTGGCGGGTACGTTAAAGAACAAGTTCTTTACTAATATACTCGTACCGTCAGCAGTAGCGCAGGGTTCTTGCGATTTCACTTCCGTTCCTTCTATCACGATGCGGCTGCCTACCTCACTGTCTTGTTTTTTGGTTTTTAACTCTACTTGGGCAACAGCTGCTATAGAAGCCAGAGCTTCACCCCTAAAGCCCATCGTGCGGATAGAAAACAGATCGTTGATGTTTTTGATCTTTGAGGTGGCGTGGCGTTCAAAGGCCATGCGTGCATCGGTTGGGCTCATGCCGCTACCATTATCTACTATTTGAATGAGCTCTTTACCTGCATCTTTAATGATGAGTTGTATGTCTGTAGCTCCGGCATCAATAGCGTTCTCCAATAGCTCTTTTACAGCTGAGGATGGGCGTTGTATCACCTCTCCCGCTGCAATTTGGTTTGCAATATGGTCTGATAATAATTGTATAACGTCTGGCACTGATCCTATGATTGTTCCTCATGGCGAAGGTAGCAAATTGCCTTATTATTGGTTCAGTGAAATAAAAGATGTTTTTATATTAAACATTCTATTAGCACAAATGTTTTCAGCCTTATCCTACATTCAATTATATTTGTGTACATGACCATACGCACACCTCTGGTAATATTATTGGTTTTATCATTTTTTACTCCTGCCTCGGTAAGCGGGCAAGATGCTATTCAAAATGCCCTGCACAAAACACAATGGGTAGATAGTGTGTACAACAGCTTGAGTTTGGAGGAGCGTATTGGTCAGCTCTTCATGGTAGCAGCCTATTCAGGTGGTAAAAGCTATAATGAAGCCAGCATTAAAAAGCTGGTGGCTAATAACCAAGTGGGTGGTTTGATATTCATGCAGGGTACGCCCAAAGCACAAGCTATACAGAACAATGCCTACCAAAGAATGGCCAAAGTGCCCTTACTGATCGGTATGGATGCAGAGTGGGGCTTAGGCATGCGTTTGACTGGTGTGAAGGACATGTCGAAGCAGATGATGATAGGTGCTACAGAAGATACGGCACTGGCCTACAGAGTAGGAGCTGCTATTGCATATCAATGCAAACGCTTAGGGGTGCACATCAACTTTGGCCCTGTAGTAGATGTGAATAATAACCCTAAGAATCCCATTATCAATGCACGCTCTTACGGAGAAGACAAAGTAAAAGTAGCCCGTATGGGTATCGCCTATATGAGAGGGTTGCAAGACTATGGTGTGATGGCCTGTGCTAAACACTTCCCAGGTCATGGTGATACGGAAACAGACTCTCATAAAGACCTGCCAACGATAAAGAAATCTATTACTGAATTGGAGGCACTGGAACTATTCCCATTCCGTAAGTTGATAGATGTAGGTGTGCAATCCATCATGGTAGCACACTTGGACGTGCCTGCTTTAGAAACAGAAGAGCATATCCCTACTACACTATCAAAGAATACGATTACCAGCTTACTGAAGGAACGTTTCGGATTTAAAGGTTTGGTGTTTACCGATGCTTTGAATATGCAGGGTGTAGCCAAATATTTTCAGCCGGGTGATGTTGATCTAAAAGCATTCTTGGCAGGTAATGATGTGTTATTGTTCTCTCAAGATGTGCCAACGGCCATTAGTAAAATAAAAGGTGCTATTAATGGTGGGCAAGCTACAGAAGAAGAACTGGCGAATAGAGTAAAGAAAATACTCGCTGCTAAATATGATGCAGGTTTATATCAATGGGAACCTGTAGCCGTAGAGAACGTAACAGAAGACCTAAATCGCTATACAGCCGATTTAGAATATCAAATTGCGTTATCATCCATCACGTTGGTAAGAGACAGGCAGGAGATGCTCAAACGCTTGGCGCGCAAAACAGAGCGTGTCGCATATGTGGGCATTAACGCTAGTAATAAAACAACCTTGCATGAGCAAATACAAGCAGAGTTGGGCAGCATAAAAAGTGTATATATACCAAAGGGTAGCAGCAGCACAGTGACTGCTAAAGCTACGCAACTGATCAATACACATGATATTACTATAGTAGCGGTACATCACATGAGCTTTTACCCTACCCGAGGTAATGACTATGGTTTGGATAGCAGGCAGATGGCTTTCTTAAAAGAGATACAACGTAATAAGAACGTAGTGCTGGTGATATTAGGCAATCCATATCTGTTACAGCATTTCTGCGATTACAATAACGTATTGGTCACATACGAAGACAATAAAAGTACAGAGCAAGTAGCAGCCACCACACTACTGAAGATCACCAATCCTTCGGGTCAGCTACCGGTATCTCCATGTCTTACTATACGAGCAGGAAAGCAACCCCGAATCATAACGGTACCGGCAAAAACCGGGCAAAAAAAAAAGGTAGGAGCTAAGGGCAACCTGATAGACAAGACGCTTTTTGTAGAAGAGGCAGGTGTTGTAAATTCCGATGCCTTGGACAAGATGAGCTTGTTCTTGCAGCGAGCAGTTGTAGATGGTGCTTTCCCGGGTTGTCAAGTAATAGCTGCAAAGGATGGGAAGGTATTTTTCAACCGTGCTTATGGTTATTACGATATGTATAAGCGGAAGAGAGTAGATACGGGTACGGTGTATGATGTAGCATCATTAACCAAAGTATTGTCTACCACACTAGCAGTAATGCGACTGTATGAAACTGGACAGCTTGACCTCAACAAAAAACTAATAGATTACCTACCGTGGGTCAAAGGGACTGATAAAGAAAACATCAGGATCAAGAACCTATTGCTACACCAAGCCGGTCTCAAAAGCTGGATACCATTCTATAAAGAAACACTGGATGAAGATGGCAACTTGCAGAAAGAGCTATATCGTAATAAAGGAGATGCTACCTACGGTATTCTGGTTGCCAAAGACCTCTATCTAAGAAGTGATTATGCTGATACGATTTGGAGCAGGATACTGACCACACCATTAGAGAATAAAGGCAGGTATGTATATAGCGATCTTGATTTTTATTTTCTAGCAAAGATCGTAGAACGTATAACTCGTAAACAATTGGATGAATACGTAGCGCAAAATTTTTACACTCCTATGGGTCTGCAGAAGATGACCTACCGCCCTTTAAAAACGATCAGCAAAGACCGCATTGCACCTACGGAGAACGACATCTTTTTTCGTAAGCAAACAGTACACGGTTTTGTGCACGACCCAGGAGCTGCCATGTTTGGCGGTGTGGCGGGGCATGCAGGTTTATTCGCCAATGCAGAGGAAGTAGCAGCGGTTTTTCAAATGCTACTAAATGGTGGCCAGTATAATGGAGTACGTTTCTTTCAGAAAAGTACTATTGATTATTTCACTGCCTATAATACCAGCCTTAGTCGTAGAGGTTTGGGTTTTGATAAACCAAAACCCGAGCGTAATGATGCCGGCCCAACAGGTGATAGAGTGAGTGGTTATGCCTACGGTCACCAAGGTTTTACGGGCACGTGTGCTTGGGCCGACCCTGCTACTGGTGTGGTATTTGTGTTCTTATCCAACAGAGTAAACCCTTCGGCAGATAACTGGAAGATCAACCGCCAGAGCATACGTACCAAAACGCAAGATTACATCTACGAATCGCTAGGGCTGCCTATCAATTATGATAGAAGAGAAGTGATGAGAAAACAGCTATCTATTAAATAACATACTGTTCTTGTTTAGTCTTTTTTAACATTTCTTTCTTTAGAATGACATTTAATAAAAGCATATTTGTCATACTAATGTAACACCGTCTCTATGCAAAAGATACTATTGGCCCTGTTATTCATGGTCATACCCCTTGGTGCTGTATATGCACAACCCTTTGTCATCAATGGTTCGGTGACTGATACCGTCAACAGTAATCCTCTTGAAAATGCTTCCATAACTATTCTTCGTGCTAAAGACTCGGTGTTGACCACCTTTGCCCGATCTAACCGTGATGGGACATTCTCCTTGGAAGTGCCCAAGAAAGACAAGTACCTGATGATGGTCACCTTCCCCAGCTTTGCTGATTATATTGAGATCATCAATGTGGAGAGTTCGCTCACCAGTGTAGGAGAGTTGCCATTGGTATCACGCACACACTTATTGAAAGAGTTTGTACTTACCGATCAGTATGCCGCGATAAAGGTGAAAGGTGATACGATAGAGTATGTAGCTGATAGCTTTAAAGTAAGAGACAATGCAACAGTAGAATCTTTGCTAAAAAAGCTGCCGGGTATACAAGTAGATAAAGACGGAAAGATCATGGCGCAGGGAACGGAAGTGCAAAAAGTACTGGTAGATGGTGAAGAGTTTTTTACAGATGACCCGGCTGTAGTATCTAAAAGTTTACAAGCCAAAGCTGTAGATAAAGTACAGGTGTTTGATAAGAAAAGTGACGAGGCGGAGTTTACAGGTATTGATGATGGCGAACGTACTAAGACCATTAACCTGGAGCTGAAAGAGGATATGAAGAAGGGGTACTTTGGTAAAGTAGTAGCCGGTGGCGGTAAGGGCGATCAGCAGAACTACTTTGAGAATCAGGCTATGATCAACTCCTTTAAAGGCAAAAGAAAAATATCAGCCTTTGGTATCATGGCCAATACGGGAACAATAGGTTTAGGATGGGAAGATCAGGATCGTTTCAATGCCAGCTCAGGTAACACCTCTGTGGGCGATGATGGTTCTATTACCACCTATTACAGCAGCGACGATTTTGAAAGCTGGGATGGCCAATATAATGGTAGAGGATACCCGAGAGCATGGACGGGCGGTATACACTATTCTAACAAATGGAATGAGGATAAACACCATCTTGCGGGAAACTATAGATACGCAAAACAAGATATTGAGACGGTGAAAAACGAGATCACCGAAAGAGCCATTAGGGATTCAGCCATTTACGAAACAGAGACCGACAACTCTTATAAAACTGGAGAAAGGCATAGAGTAAACGGTCGTTACGATTTTAAGGTAGACAGCCTGTCTGAAATAAGAGTTTCAGCGATGGTGAATAGAACAGAGAATATAAGAAGTGCTGAAACTAATAATAACACAAGAGATGTTTTGGGCAACGACATCAATAGCAACTACACCAAAATAACCAGTGAAGGGTTGGCGATGCAGATCAACAGCTCTATCATGTACCGTAAGAAGTTTAAGAAAGACAGGCGGTCACTTATCGTTAGTTTGTCTGAGAACTATCAGGAAAGAACTGGGGATATATTGCAAAGGTCGTTGATCAATTATGCTAAGCAGCCGGGTTTAAATGACACCTTAGATCTTAAGAAAGATAATAATGATAATAACTTATCGTTGACCGGTAGCATTAGTTATACAGAGCCAATAGCAAAGCATTTATCATTAAGTGTAAGCTATAGGCTGAATGTTAATAACAACACTTCAGAACGTAATACTTTTAGTAAGTCGGTGCCATTGTCAGACTCCTACGATCAATTAGATTCTCTTTTCAGTAGCAATTTTGCTTTCAATATCACCACGCACACCGGTACTACCTTTTTGAGGTATAGTGATAAGAAAAAGTGGAACATATCCGTTGGCGGCTCGGTAGCTAATGCAGATTTTTTGCAACAGAACCTGATGGTAGATACTTCTTACAAGTATTCCTTTATTAACTTCTTCCCTTCAGCAAGCATTAGCTATAAAATACAAAAGCAAACACGTATACGATTTGGCTATAATGGTAGGACACGTCAGCCTTCATTAGAGCAGATACAGCCGATACAGAATAACATCAATCCACTAAACCAATCTATAGGTAACCCTGGTTTGACACAGGAGTTTAGACATAGCTTCAATGTCAACTTCTCTGACTATAAAGTGCTTTCAGGCAGGCATATTTGGATGTATGGCTACTTCAATATTGTAGATAATGCTATTACTCGAGCACAAACGATAGACTCACTTGCTAATAGCGTTTACCAGTATGTAAACATTGATGGTAACTACAATGGGTATACCAGTGTTAGTATTGGTAAACGTATTAGAAAGCTGAATACACAAGTAGGTGGTAGAGCTAGTGTGAGCCTCTCAAAAACCAATAATATTGTAAATGATGAAAAGAATGTCAGCAACTATAACTCTTACTCAGGTAATGTATATGCCAATTATGAAAATAAAGATGAGACCATAGCGCTTTCAATGGGTGTAGGGCCTACTTACAACGACAATTCTTCTTCAATAAGTGCGAATGTGACCAGCTACTGGTCAGTGAATTATAATTTCGACGCTTCATATGAGTTCCCTTTCAAACTACGTGTGGGTTCAGACTTCAACTGGTCGGTAAGGGAGCAAACGGCAGTATTTGATAGAAATAATAATGTGTTCCGCTGGAATGCCTTTATTAGCCAGCGTTTCTTGAAGAACGATCAGTTGGAGTTAAGAGCATCAGTATTTGATATCCTAAATCAAAACTTAGGGTTCACTCGTAATGCGAGTAATAATATTGTAACCGAGCAGAACTACAACACCATCCGTAGGTATGGTATGCTTACCCTTACTTGGAACTTTACTAAAACAGCAGGCGGTGCAGCACCGGAAAATGATGCAGCCACTATCATCAACAAAATGTAACACATGATACGTACTATAAACATATTGATCGTAATGCTGCTGAGTATATCTGCAGTAGCGCAGCATACCTATCAAGGTACTATTGAGTACGAACGTAAGACCAACCTCAAGCGTGTGATAGACGATATGGATGAAGAGAACCGAGAGTGGATCGATAGAATAAGATCGAAACTGCCAAAGCATAACATCCGCTATTATAATTTAGCATTTACCAATAAACACAGCTACTATCAAGAAGGTAAAGAGCCCGAGGATAACCGTTTTAGCTGGGTAGGGCGCTCGCCGGCTAATGATAATATCGTGTATACTGACTTTGCTACTAAAAGAGTAACGGCAAAGAAGCACATCTATGAAGAGAAATTTTTAGTAAAGGATAGCATGAGGCAGATAGAGTGGAAGATCATGGATGAGATACGCATGATAGCCAACTATAAGTGTAGAAAGGCTGTGGGAGTAATGTGCGACTCTGTATATATAGTAGCCTTTTATACCGATGATATTATTGCCAGTGGTGGCCCTGAAATGTTTGGCGGCTTACCGGGCATGATATTGGAAATAGCCGTGCCAAGGTTGCATACTACATGGATAGCAACTAATGTGAATGTAAACAGTCCGGACGAACGTGAATTTAAAGTGCCTAAAAAAGGCAAGGAAGTAACACAAGAGGAAATGAATAAGATACTCAGCCAAAGCCTGGAGCGCTGGGGAGATTATGCGCACAAGGTCGTCTGGTGGTCGATGTTATAAATAAAGAGCGCTGACATTTGTCAGCGCTCTTTATTTATAGTTATATGGTTGTATTAACCAATAGCTTGTTTCAAGTCTTCAATGAGGTCGTTCACGTCCTCAATACCTACACTTAGTCTGATCAATGAATCTGCCAATCCGTTCTTGATGCGCTCTTCTCTTGGTATAGCCGCATGGGTCATGCTGGCAGGGTGGCCTATAAGAGACTCCACACCACCGAGCGATTCTGCTAAAGAGAATAGTTCAGTTTTCTTCAATATCTCATTGGCTGCTTCCGTAGTATCTTCTTTCAATACAAAAGAGATCATACCGCCAAAGTCGCGCATTTGCTTCTTAGCCACATCGTGGTTCGGGTGGTCTTCAAAACCATGCCATAATACTTTAGCAACCTTATCATTGGTCTTCAACCATTCTGCGATGGCTTTACCATTCTCACAGTGGCGTTGCATACGCACATGTAGTGTTTTAAGCCCACGTAGTACCAACCAGCTATCGTGTGGCCCGGGTACAGCACCACAGCTATTTTGTATGAAAGCCAAACGCTCGTTCAGGTCATCATCATTAACGATCAACGCACCCAATACCACATCAGAGTGGCCGCCCAAGTATTTAGTAGCAGAGTGTAACACAATGTCTGCACCAAAGTCTATAGGGTTTTGCAAGTATGGAGAAGCGAAGGTGTTGTCTACTACTAATAGTAAGTTGTGCTCCTTTGCGATCTTAGAACAACCTGCAATGTCTACTACGTTCAACATAGGGTTGGTCGGCGTTTCTGTCCATACCATCTTAGTATTTTCATTGATGTAGTTGCGGATGTTCTCCGTATCACTCATATCAATGAAGTGGAACTTGATACCATAACCGGTAAATACCTTGGTCATGATACGGTAAGTACCACCGTATAAGTCGTTAGATACGATCACCTCATCGCCAGGTGCCAGCAGCTTGATAGCCGCATCAGTAGCAGCCATACCACTACCAAAGCATAAGCCATGCTTACCGTTCTCACAAGCAGCCAAGGCTTTCTCCAAAGCATGTCGTGTAGGGTTTTGTGTACGAGAGTACTCATAACCTTTGTGTACACCGGGCTCTGACTGTATGTAAGTAGAGGTTTGGTAAATTGGTGTCATGATAGCACCTGTAGCCGGATCTGGTTCTACGCCGGCGTGAATGAGTTTAGTGCCTATTTTGTGATTTTTGTTGTCCATTTGTATATCTTTTGCCGTGTGCAAAGGTATTATTTGTAATAGATTTACAAACTTGAGACTGCCGATATATTTGTATTGCATTTATAAGTGCATTATGGCAAGCAGATTAACTAAATTTGAGTGATGGATAATTCGCATGTAAGACCGGATGATAACTTGAGTCCGCAGGATCGTGACTATGAGAATAGTATAAGGCCGCAGTCAATTGACGACTTTGCGGGTCAGCCTAAGCTTATTGAGAATATCCGCATATTCGTTAAGGCCGCCAACCTTAGAGGAGAAGCCTTAGATCATATATTATTTCATGGCCCTCCGGGTTTGGGTAAAACCACCTTGTCGCGCATAGTAGCCAACGAGCTAGGCGTGAATATCAAAGAGACCAGTGGGCCGGTAATCGAAAAACCGGCAGATCTTGCAGGTTTATTAACTAGTCTTGAAGATAGAGATGTCTTGTTTATCGATGAGATACACCGCTTAAGTAATGTAGTAGAAGAGTATCTCTATGCAGCCATGGAAGATTTCAAGATCGACATTATGATCGATAGTGGTCCTGCTGCTCGTTCGGTAGAGATCAATCTAAGTCCGTTTACTTTAGTAGGTGCCACCACACGTTCAGGGTTATTGACCTCACCATTATTGAGCCGTTTTGGTATCAAATCCCGTTTAGAATATTATAACTCAGAAGTGCTGCAACGTATCGTCATGCGCTCTGCTACTTTGCTTAATGTAAAGATCACCTCTGATGCTGCACTAGGTATTGCCAGCAGAAGTAGAGGTACACCACGTATTGCCAACGGTCTACTGCGTAGGATGAGAGACTTTGCACAAGTGCTGGGCAATGGGGTGATCGATATGGGTATTGTAGAACATGGCTTGAAAGCACTTAATGTAGATGAGAGCGGGTTGGATGATATGGATAATAAGATACTGTCTACACTCATTGAGAAATTCAAAGGTGGCCCGGCAGGTATCAATAATATTGCAGCTGCCGTGGGTGAAGAAGCAGGAACCATTGAGGAAGTATATGAGCCATTCTTAATACAAGAGGGGTACTTAGTACGTACACCACGCGGGCGAGAGGCTACGGAGAAGGCCTATAAACATTTGGGCCGTAGCGGTTTCAGGAAAGGCAATGATACTTTATTCTGAGAAGGCAGTAGCTAAAAGTGTCTCTACAAAAGCGTGCCAACTATATTTCTTTTTCTCTCCGGCTAAGTTTTGTTCCAAGTTAGGGATGCCTTTGTTGTAGAATTTGATGATAGCATCCGCAATAGCAGTAGGACTAATTTCAGTCACAAAACCTACTTTGCCATCAGGCACTATTTCGGGTAAGCCGCCTACATTAGTCACCACCATAGGTTTCTCAAAATGATAAGCTACTTGTGTAATGCCGCTCTGGGTAGCCGTGCGGTAAGGTTGTACCACCAAGTCGGATGCACTGAAGTAGTAACGCACATCACTATTAGGGATAAACTCCGTAAGCATATGTACATTCTTCAGCTGGTGCTTATCAATAATGTCAGTGTACAATTCTTTATCACTATAGTATTCCCCTGCTACTATCAGTTCTATTCCTGCAGCTTTAATGCGTTCATCATTCATAGCTTCCAGTAGTATGTCCAGCCCTTTGTATTTTCTGATGAAGCCAAAGAATAGAACATATTTTTTATCAGCAGGCAGATTTATTTTTTGGCAAGCTTCTTCTTTTGCAACAGGGTCTCCAAAGTTGTCGTAAGTAGGGTGTGGGTGAAAAGCTTTGGGTTTATTATCAGCTACTGCATCTAAGTCTTTCAATACCTGCTTGCTCATGGTAATGAAAGAGTGCACGGGTTTTACAAAGTAGTTGGTAAATTGTTTGTCACCCGGTCTTTTCTCATGCGGGTTGATGTTATCGGCAATACACAAAATACGAGTGTGGTTGTTTTGGCGCACACGTCTGAGTATTGTTCCTAAGCATGGCCCCATAAAGGGTAACCAGTAACGTACGATGATGAGGTCGAACTTTTCCTTTTTTAAATCGTTACCTACTTTGATCCAGTTCAGTGGATTAACCGAGTTAATGACTGTGCGTATAGTGAGGTCTTCAGGTGCAGGCTCGTCAGTATACTGAGTAGTGCCTGGGAATAAAAAGGAAGGATATTGTAAGGAAAAAGAGTAGTTGATGGCCTCATGCCCTTGCTGTATCAGTTCACGAGCCAGTCGTTCATCGTAAGTGGCAAGGCCACCACGTAGTGGGTGTGCAGGGCCGATAATGGCTACTCTCATGCTTCAAATAACGTTTTAAAATCTGTTTGTGCTTTTTCGTAATCAGTAGGTATGCCTATATCTATAAAATAGGCATCGCTCGTGAAGCTGTGCATCTTGCCTTCGCTAACATATCGCTCTAAAAAATCCTTCTCGAAAGAGTATTTTTCACGCAGCTGTTTGTTTTGAAGGTAGTTTTTATTGATGATGTACACGCCGCCGTTGATATAGCCTTCTGCTCTATGCTGCTTCTCTTCAAAAGAAGTAATGATATGCTCCTCATTAAAACGCACCACACCGTAGCGGTCAAAGTCGTACATTTTCTTTAAAGCCAAAATAGCACCTGCTTTATTGGTTTGATGTGCTTGCATCATTTCATTTAATGGAGCTTGAAACATAGTGTCACCATTCAATACCACTACATTATCTTCTGTTGCTTTGCTCATGGCTAAGCTAATACCACCACCTGTACCCAGTGGCTCTTCTTCTATCACATGGTCTACTGCAAAGGGAAGCTCTTGCCCTTTCAGCCAATCTAAGATCACCTCATATTTAAACCCTAAAGAGAGTATGATACGCGTGCAGTTTTGTTGCGCTAAGTATTGAAATAAATAATGAAGAAAAGGTTGCCCGTTCACCTCTGCCATGCACTTGGGGTATGCCCCAATGACGCTTTGTAAACGTGTGCCTAGTCCGCCTGCCAGTATAATACATTCCATAGTTATATACTCCAGCTATATAGTCCGTGTTCGGTAAATTGATAATTTTTAAACTCACCCCCAAATTGGCTTAGTGCTGCTTTTACCTCGTAGCGTGTATTAGCAGGGCAGTAGAACATCATAAAACCGCCGCCGCCTGCACCACTGATCTTACCACCGGTGGCACCTGCTTCAATAGCAGTATTGTAAATGTTATCGATCACTTCGTTAGAGATGCCACTAGCCATCTGCTTTTTGAATTTGAATCCATAGTCCAATATCGAACCTATCTTATCGATCTCCCCTTTTAGTAAAGCCTCTTTCATCATCTTAGCCTGCTCTTTAAGTTGGTGCATGGCTTCGATTGATTTTTCATTCTTCTCCTTTACGTTCTTGGTTTGTGCTTCAATAATGGTAGAAGACAAGCGGCTGGTAGAAGTAAAGTATAAAAGCAAGTTGTTTTCTAACTCGAATAAGTAACGTCTTTTTATTCTTAACGGGTTAACGATAACACGGTTACCCTCATAAAATTCCATAAAGTTTACCCCACCGAAAGTAGCTGCGTATTGGTCTTGCTTACCGCCTGCCATGCCTAGCTCTTCGCGCTCTATTTTATAGGAGAGGTGCGCAATATCATATTCCCCTAATGGCAGTTGTAACCATTCTACAAAAGCACCCAGTATGGCCACCATTAATGTTGATGAACTACCCAACCCCGACCCCGCAGGGGCGTCTACAAAGGTAGTGAGCTTAAAACCACTATCCATAGGACCGTAGGTTTTCACCAAATTATTATATACCCCCTTGGCTAAGTCTAAGTTACCATCAATAGGCAGCTCATCTTGCTTATCGTAGGTAAAGCTTTCTCCCCTGTCTGTAGCTTCAATGGTAATTTTGTTGTCATCTGTTAGCTCAATGCTGGCATGTGCATATAGTGATATGGTAGCGTTCAGGATGTTGCCACCGTACATATCACAATAAGGGCTTACGTCTGTTCCGCCACCCGCTAACCCTAAACGTAGCGGTGCTTTACTTCTGTATATCATCTGATGTTGTAATGATTAAAACTTGAGCCTTAAAAGTAAGTAAGTTCTAGGTATTAATTAAAAGGCTATTTTTTTGCTGCAATAGATGCACCGATATGAAATAATAAGATGCCTAACAATGCACCTACACTATCGGCCAAGGTATCCATCTGGTCTTGAAACCTGCCTTCGATATAATGCCCCTGAATATACTCTACCAACCAACCTAAGAATATGGAAATGACTAAAAGGATAAAAGCATAAGTGCCGCTTCGGGTAGGTGTGGCACAAAGCCATAAAAAAGAGAATACACCAAAGAGCACCATATGAGCCCATTTGTCGGCCAGAGGTATACTTACGTTAGGGATGTCTCTACCAGGCAAAAAGCAGAGGAAAAAAATAAGCAAGGTCCACAGCACTGCTGCCCACCTTGCTTTTTGTTTATATGGGGAGTTTATGGTAAATAACCGCCACATATAATTAATTATATTTTCTACTGAATTAGGCTACCAAGTCTTGGTATGCAGCTGCATCCATTAGTGCATCTACATCAGCAGTGTTATTCACTTTCATTTTTATCATCCAGCCTTCGCCATAAGGATCGCTGTTTACACTTTCAGGAGCACCTTCAAGAGCGCTATTCACTTCCATAACAGTACCTGCTACCGGTAAAAACAAGTCAGATACAGTTTTAACCGCCTCAACAGTACCAAATACATCATTTGCATTTAGTTCTTGACCATCAGTATCTACGTCAACGAATACGATATCACCCAACTCTTGTTGTGCGAAATCGGTAATGCCAATAGTGGCTATATCACCTTCTAACTTTATCCACTCGTGATCCTTAGTGTATTTTAAATTTTCTGGAAATTGCATAGCATAATTATTTGCGCATAAAAATAGAGAAAAAAGCCAATGATTATAAAGAATAGATGTTTTTATTATATGGTTATATTCAGCACTTAATCACAATTTAATCCAACTTTTTAGTTAATATCGCCGTCATATTTATTAACACCTAGTGTTATTATAATAATGGGTAAACAAAAAAGCATCTCTTCTATGAAAAGCCTTATGCGTTTCATAGCTCTGGCAGTTTTCTGCCTGGCCATGAACAGTGCCTCGCACGCACAAACCACAGCAGCATCCTATCCTTACACTGCATTTAACGATCCTTATACTTATCTGACGGGAGGAACGAGAGTTACTGCTATAGAAGCAGATGATCGTGTTGCACAAAACATTCCTATAGGGTTTAACTTTGTTTTTTGTGGGCAAACCTACTCCACAGTAACGGTATCCTCCAATGGTTGGATGTCTTTCATAAATCAGACCAACAGTTTCTTAAGTAATAGACCCACTAGTAATATCTTCCCTGCTGTGATGCCATTATGGGATGATCTGGATGGACGTAGTGGTTCATCATTTGCATCATATAGAACGATAGGTACAGCGCCTAACCGCATATTTATTTTTGAATGGAAAGACTGGGAATGGCGTTTCACAGCCGGTACAAAGGTTATTTCTTTTCAAGTAAAACTATACGAAGGTGGTGTTATAGACCTGACCTACAAGCGAGAGTCCGGAAATGTTGTAGCTCCGTCTGCAACCATTGGTATCGCACGTAATAGCAGCGATTTCTTAATACTTAATAATTCCTCACCTACAGCAGTTGCCAGTGCAGGTACATTTACTACTAATATTAATGCTAAACCTGTAGATGGGCAGGTATACCGTTTTGGACAAATACCATGCTCGGGCACACCAAGTACACATGTAGTAGGGCCAACACAAGTATGTCCTAACAGGCTATTTACACAAACATTAGCGGGAGTGAATATCATTTCAGGGCTGACCTATCAATGGCAGTACACTGACGATGGTACTAACTGGAGCAACTTTAGCGGTATAGGTGCTACCACCAGTGCGATTACAGACTCTATTACAGCTATGAGATGGTATAGATGTGTGGTAACATGTACTAATAGCGGGCTTTCTTACACCACTACAGCGCAAAAAGTAACCATTGCACCATTTTACTATTGCTATTGTATAACCAATACGAGCAGCCCGGGCAGTTTGGATATTGGTAATGTAACCATCATCAGCAACCAAAGTAAGAAGGTACTGATGAATAATGGTAACGCTACTCCTAGAGTGAATAACCCAGCGGCCAATAATTCGTATACCGAATACAGTTTCTCAGTACCACCTGTAACTTTTTATAGAGATAGTACTTATGAGTTTAGAATAACAGAGATCAACTCAGGTCCGAATTTTGAAACAGGATATGTAACGGCTTACATCGACTTTAATAGAGATGGTATATATGATACCGCTAAGGCTTCAGGTGAAAAGATATTTGCAGGGCCAATATTGGGTACAAACAATCCTGCAGAAATGATATCTGCCATGATGGAAGTGCCTAGCAGTGCTAATATAGGGTTGACGGGTATGCGCATCATTCTTGGCAAGCAAGAAGTAGACCCATGTGGTACTAATGTTTCTAATGGTGAGATAGAAGATTATATTGTGAAGATAGACTACCGCCCTTGTGATGGACCTGTAAATACAGGTACTGTACTATCCAGTGATACCTCAATGTGTAAAGATTACAATTATATTATTAGCAATACTACATATGAAAATATGCTATCGGGCATAGAGCGTAGATGGGAAGTGTCTGGCGATAATATTAACTGGCAAGACATTGCTAATAGTAGTAATAAAGACAGTATTCAACGTTATTTTGTAGGGCAGCCATTGTACTATCGTTTGCGCACTATTTGTCCTGTAAGTGATGATACAACCTACTCTACGTCAACGTTTGTCAAAGCAAAAGCAGGATATAAATGCTATTGTTACAGCCAAGCAGAAGGTGGCAAAGGCGTTGATACCAGTGATATCGGAGGCATCACGATAGCAGGTTATTCCGCTAATGATGGGGGGGCACACTTGTTGAACCCTAAAGCAATACTACCACGTACAGATCGTACTGATGATAAGCCTATAGAGTTGTTTACAGATAGCGTTTACAAGTTCACGGTCTTCCACACATTGCCTGTTGTACAACATGGTGATGCCAGAGTAACAGTGTTTGTAGATTTTAACAATAATAAGGAGTACGATACGCCTGATGAAAGAATATTTACAGGCTTTACCACTGTAGGTTCACATACATTGGTAGACAATCTTCAAATACCATATAATGTGATCACTGACGTGCCTACAGGTATGCGTTTTATACTTAATAACAATGTAGGCCCGAATGTACCTAGTGATGAGGCCTGTGGCGGCTATACATCGGGTGAGACAGAAGACATTATGGTGATCTTCCGCAGAAAATACCCGGTAACTATTAGCAACACTAATAGTGCTCTTACTGGCTTTGGTTTGTACCCTAATCCTACTACAGGTAAGTTCCATGTTCAGTTCAACACTCCAAACCGTGTAAATGATGTGCAAATACGTGTGACCAACGTTACCGGCCAGCAAGTGTTGTCCAATAGCTATATGCACGATGGTGGGCTGTTTGACCAATCTTTGAGTTTAGAAAACCAGCCTTCAGGCGTATACTTTGTAGAATTGCAAATGGATGGTCAAAAACTACAGAGAAAGCTATTATTACAGTAGTTATTTAATTAATAGTTAATAGAAGGGGGCAAAAGTTCACTTTTGCCCCCTTTTCCATTAAAATAGTCTTAGTATTAGTAAAAAATCAGTATATTGAATATATTATTTTAACATAATAGACTTATATTTATTGCCCGTATGAATTTACGGGAACAAAAATCATACATTAGGTAAGCATAAAAACTGATAAAATGAGACTACGTTTTCTACACAAGTATAGTAAACTAGTTACTGTGTTAACAATCTTGATGAGTTTATCGATGTCATCGTTCGCTCAAATAGATTTTACTATAGGTAACGGTACTACTACAAACACAAGTACAGGTGCACCTACACCAATACATGATTGGTATGATGGTGACAGACACCAATTCATATATAGGGCATCAGAGATGGTAGCTGCTGGTATGGGACCCGGTATTATTACAGCAATTAAGTGGGATGTAAAGAATAAAAACGGTCAAGGTGCTGTGCCTGGCTATCAAGTGAAGATAGGTACTACTACAGCTTCTGACTTGAGTACCGGATGGTCTACCGCTGCAACTACAACTGTATTTGGCCCGGCTACTTATACCGCTTCTGTAGGTATTAATACATTTACTTTAGCAACACCTCTTGTGTGGAATGGTACAGATAACATTGTGATAGAAACTTGTCATGGTGTGGCTAACCCTTGTTATCGTTATACGCGTAACTGTTCGGTACCTTATACGTCTACTTCTTTCGTTAGTTGTAGATACTATCAAAGAGACTGTAATGGTAGTCAGTGTAACACCACTTCCGGTTATACTTTAACAAGACGTTCTAACGTGATCTTCTCATGGGCTGCTCCTTGTACAGGTGTGCCTTCAGGTTTTACTGTAGATGGCCCTTACCAAGTATGCCCTAACAGAAAATTTGGTCTTAAACTTCAAGGCCCTACACTTTCTAACTTATCTCACCAGTGGCAATATTCTGATAATGCCAGCACCTGGTTCAACTTTGCAGGTGTAGGTTATAATACAGATGCTATTGTTGATTCGATCACATCTCCAAGATGGTATCGTTGTATCATCACTTGTGATAACAGTGGTTTGTCTTTTACAACACCTCCTCATAGAGTGGGTATTGCTCCATTCTACTATTGTTATTGTGTTTCTTTTGCTAAGAACACTAAAGGATTGGATATAGGTAACGTAACTGTAATAAGTGCTCAATCAGGCGATACATTATTAAATAATGGTAACGCAACACCTGCAGTGAATAACAATACTGCTGATAATGCTTACACAGAATATAATTACACCGCACCACACTTCTCTATATATAGAGATAGCTCTTACGAATACTTAATTAAAGAAATTACATCCGGCTCTACATTTGAAGCAGGTGTAATGACGGCATTTATTGACTTCAACAGAGATGGTAAGTTTGACACTTCAGTAGCAAGTGGCGAGCGCATCTTTACTGAGTCTATTTTAGGAACAAACAATCCTCCTGAGCTAGGTACTGCAACTATGACTGTGCCTTCAAATGCTAAGATCGGTTATACGGGCATGCGTATCATCTTAGGTAAAAACCAAGCTATTGACCCATGTGATACTGTAGTGGTAGATGGTGAAGTTGAAGATTATATCGTTAAGATAGATTATCGCCCTTGTGATGGCCCTACTAATGCCGGTTTGGCTGTATCTACTGATACGTCTATGTGTAAAAGCTATGATTATGTAGTTACTGATACTACTTACGAGAAAACACGTTCTGGTTTCTACCGTGAGTGGCAGTTATCAGGCGATAATATCTCTTGGTTCAGCATACCAAACTCAGCTAACAAAGATACCGTACAACGTGTCTTCACCGGTCAGCCTTTATACTACCGCATGCGTACCGTATGTCCGTCTACTGACGATACAACATATTCTCAAACTGCATTTGTAAATGCTAAGGATGGATATAAATGCTATTGCTACAGTAAAGCTGAAGGTGGCTTAGGTGTAGATAGTAGTGATATAGGTGGTATTACAATAGGTGGTTTTGTAACCAACAGTGGTGGTGCTCACTTGTTAAACCCTAAAGCACATAGTCCACGTCAAGATTACACAGATAACCAACCAACTGAACTATTTACTGATAGTGTTTATGAGTTTACTGTATATCATACACTACCTGTAATACAACATGGTGATGCTAAGATCACAGTGTTTGTTGACTTTAATAACAACAAAGAGTACGATATCCCTAGTGAGCGTATCTTCACCGGCTTTACTAACGTAAGTACACACACATTGGTAGACAAGCTTGTGATACCTTACAATGTGATCACAGATGTGCCTACAGGTATGCGTTTTGTATTGAATAACAACGTAGGCCCTAACGTGCCAAGTGATGAGGCATGTGGTGGTTATACATCAGGTGAAACTGAAGATATCATGGTGATCTTCCGTAGAAACTTCCCTACTGCTATTGGCAGTGTTAATGGTAAGCTTGACGGTTTCGGATTATATCCTAACCCAACTACAGGTAAGTTCCATGTACAATTCAATACACCTAATAAAGTAAACGATATCCAACTTCGTATTACTAACGTAACAGGTCAGCAAGTATTTACAAATACTTACAAGCACGATGGTGGTATGTTCGATAAGTCTCTAAGCTTAGAAGGGCAACCAAGTGGTGTATACTTTGTAGAACTACAAGCTGATGGTCAGAAGTTGATGCGTAAGCTGATATTAGACTAAGAATAGAAAATCTAGTTTCTCATATAAAAAGGGTGGCCACGAGCCGCCCTTTTTTTTGTTGCTATAAATAAGGCAACCTAATAATATAGCAGAAAAAATGACATAACCAAATCAGTTTAGAGCAGAAAATAAGATGCAAAACTCAAACCTATTGTAAATCAATCATTAAGACTTTTTTGAGTATTGACACTTTCTTTTTCCACAGCGGGTTGATTTCTTCTTTTTAACATAACCCTGGATTTAAATACTTTCGTATACACACTCCTCGAGAGAAAATAATCGTTTTTAATTCCATAAAATATTTTACCCATGGCTGCAAGTAAAACCAAGACAAATGGTAAAGGGCTCTCCTTCACTCGTCACTTCACTAAAGACGGTGTTGACCCTTTTGACATGTTTGAGTACGACTATCGTACATCTGTAATTCGTAACCCGAATGGTGAGAAGGTATTTGAGATGACAGATGTAGAAGTGCCTAAACATTGGTCGCAAATAGCTACAGATATATTAGCACAAAAATATTTCCGTAAGGCTGGTGTACCACAAAAAGATGGTACTACAGGTCGTGAAACAACAATTAAACAAGTAGCACATAGATTAGCTGACTGTTGGAGAACATGGGGGGTAAAGTATAACTACTTCGCTACTAAAAAAGATGCTCAGGTATTTTATGATGAATTGATCTATTTCATATTGAACCAAAGTTGTGCGCCTAACTCACCACAATGGTTTAACACAGGTTTATATAATAGCTATGGTATAGATGGTAAGGCACAGGGGCACTATTATGTTGACCCGATTACAGGAGAAGTAGAGCGTTCTAAAAATGCCTACGAGCGTCCTCAGCCGCACGCTTGTTTCATTTTAAGTGTAGATGATGACTTGGTAAACGAAGGTGGAATTATGGATCTATGGGTACGTGAAGCACGTATCTTTAAATATGGTTCGGGTGTAGGTACTAACTATTCTAACATACGCGCAGCAGGAGAAACTTTAAGTGGTGGCGGTACATCAAGTGGTTTGATGAGCTTCTTAAAAATAGGCGACCGTGCAGCCGGTGCTATTAAGAGTGGTGGTACTACACGTCGTGCAGCTAAAATGGTGTGTTTAGATCTAGATCACCCTGAGGTAGTAGACTTTATAGATTGGAAAGTAGAAGAAGAAAAGAAAGTAGGTGCTTTGATCGCAGCCGGATATGCATCAGACTATGAAGGTGAGGCTTACCGTACGGTTTCCGGTCAAAACTCTAACAACTCTGTACGTATACCAAACGCATTCTTCCACCGCTTGGCAAATAATGAAGACTGGGAAATGACCAGCCGTACCAATGGTGAGACCATGAAGAAAATACCTGCGAAAGCACTTTGGGAAAAGATAGCTTATGCAGCTTGGCGTTGTGCTGATCCCGGTACACAATACGACTCTACTATTAATGAGTGGCACACCTGCCCTGAGGGTGGTGCCATCAGAGCATCTAACCCATGTTCTGAATATATGTTCTTAGACAATACGGCTTGTAACTTGGCATCGTTGAACTTGCGTCGCTTCTTCAACGAAGAGACCAGCATGTTTGATGTTGAAGGCTTTGAGTACGGTGTGCGTTTGTGGACCGTAGTTCTGGAGATATCGGTACTGATGGCCCAGTTCCCATCTCCTGAAGTAGCTAAGCTAAGCTATGAGTATCGTACGCTAGGTTTGGGTTATGCTAACCTTGGCTCAATGCTAATGGTAAGCGGTATCCCTTACGATAGTGATGAAGCGCGTGCGGTTGCAGGAGCGATCACTGCCATATTGAATGGTGTAGCTTACCGCACATCAGCAGAGATGGCTGAAGCACTTGGTGCGTTCCCACGCTTTAAAGAGAACCGTGAGCACATGCTACGTGTAATGCGCAATCACAGAGCAGCGGCTTACGATGCTACAGATGCTTATGAAGACCTTGAGATCAAACCAATGGGTATTAATGCTAAATACTGCCCTGATTATTTATTGAAGTCTGCGACTAAAGCATGGGATGAAGCAGTACAGCTGGGTGAGAAACATGGCTACCGCAACGCACAGGCTACAGTGATCGCGCCAACAGGTACTATTGGCCTGGTGATGGACTGTGATACCACAGGTATTGAGCCTGACTTTGCATTGGTGAAGTTCAAGAAACTATCAGGTGGTGGTTACTTTAAGATCATCAACCAATCTATACCTAAAGCATTGGATAAACTAGGTTACACACCTGAACAATCTGATGCTATTGTGAAGTATGCTAAAGGGCATGCTACATTTGCGGGTGCTCCGTATATCAACCACGAGTCGTTGAGTGAAAAAGGCTTGATGGGTGAAGAGTTGAAAAAACTGGATGCTGCTGTAGAAAGTGCATTTGAAATAGGTTTTGTATTCAATGCATATACATTAGGTGAAGAGTGTTTGAAGCGTTTAGGTTTCACATCTGAGCAGTATTTCGATGCAGACTTCAGCCTGTTACATGAGCTAGGCTTTAGCGATGAAGAGATAGATGCTGCTAACGACTATGTGTGTGGTACGATGACTGTAGAAGGAGCTCCACACCTTAAAGATGAGCATCTTCCAATATTCGACTGTGCTAACAAGTGCGGTAAGAAGGGTGAGCGCTATATCCATGCACATGGTCACATTCGTATGATGGGTGCTACACAGCCGTTCATCAGTGGTGCAATATCTAAAACCATTAACCTACCAAACGAGGCTACTGTTGATGAGATCAAAGATTGCTACCAACTAAGCTGGGAGCTAGGCATTAAAGCATGTGCGCTTTACCGTGATGGCTCTAAACTTAGTCAGCCATTGAGCAATAAGAGTGATAAGAAGAAAAAGAAAACTGATGATGCGGATGTAACCGCTGAAACGGAACAAGCTGAAGACAGCCAAATAGTAGACATGGGTAAACTAACCATTGACGAGCTACTGGCTGAAATGAACAAACGTGTACAAGAAAGCCCTGATACACAGCTGAAAAGAGAGCTGAGCCGAATCGTAGAGCGTAAGCAGCTACCGGCTAAACGTAGAGGGTATACTTACAAAGCCAAAGTTGGTGGGCAGCCGATATTTGTACGCACAGGTGAATACAACGATGGTACGCTGGGTGAGATATTTGTAGATATGGCTAAAGAAGGTGCTACCATGCGTAGCTTGATGAACAGCTTTGCTATTGCAGTATCAGTAGGGTTACAATATGGTGTGCCTTTAGAGGAATATGTAGACAAGTTCACATTTACGCGTTTCGACCCGTCTGGCGTGGTAGAACACCCGAACATCAAGCGTGCTACTTCGGTACTTGACTTTATGTTCCGCATGTTGGCTTACGAATACTTAGACAGAAATGACTTGGTACATGTACTAGACCCTGAGCGCACAGAAGATGATACACCTCAAGAACTATCTCAAGTACGCGTAACCGCCCCAAAGGCCAATAAGCCTGAGGGGAAGCCTGTGGCCCCTAAGGCTGTAAAAGTATCAGCACAGAGCGAGGCGGACGTTAAGAAAATGATGGGTACCAGTGCCGATGCTCCGGCATGCCGCAACTGTGGTAACATCACCTTGAGAAACGGTACATGTTATATGTGTCCTAACTGTGGTACAACAACAGGTTGTAGTTAATACTCACTAACCGTTTTTTATATAACACACAAAGTAAACGCCCCCTCAACTGAGGGGGCGTTCGTTGTAGTATGAAAATGAAAAATCGTATTATCTGTTGATGTTAAACTGCTTGGTCGTACTGCCTTCTTTGCTGCGCACATTGATCAAGTAATTCCCGTTAGGTAATGTACCTGTTGGTATTTGTTTGTTATAGTGTTTCACTGCCTTTTCGCCCAATTGCATCATGAGCTGCCCTTGAGTATTGTAAATAGCTATAGTGATGTCTTTGTGTTCTTTCAGTTCGATGTTTAAATTAATAAAGCTGCTGGCAGGGTTGGGGTATAGTGAAACGTCTATATTGCTAGCAACTGCGGTGTTACCAATGTTATTAGGTGTATAAGCAGCATAGTGATAAGCAACTGTAGAGTCTGGCCCTGCACTAGGCTGCCAAGCATTAGTTTGTGTATCCCATTGCTCACGCACATGGTGTGTATACAAGTTATTGCTGTTGTGAATGTATTTGGTTTTGTATTGGTTCACATACACGCTGTTATTGTTGTCGTAGCTAGAGGTGTATACCTCATCCCAGTTGTTACTCACACTATTGTAGTGGTAATGATATCTATAACCACCCGCATACCATACATTGTTGGCCACGTCAACATATATCGTCTCTTTTTCTATAAGCTGACCATTGGTATTATAAGTAAGTATTTCTTTACTGCTTTTTCTATAAGTGTTTTGGCTGCTCACGTAACTATACGGCTCTTTTACTACCTTATTTGTAGGGTAGCTATAATAGGTTTTAGACAGTATTGTGTTTTGCCTGATCAGGTGTTCACTATCTAGTGTGTTTGCGGTATTGTAATAGTATCGTATGGTTTCTATTAGCGTTAAGGTTTGGGTGGTATTATCCCAGCCATACCTTTTTCTTTCTGTTAAGTTAGTGCCGGTATAAGTATAGTCATAAACCTGGTTAATATGCCAATTGTTTTGTTGAGACCACGAAGCTTTGAAAATGCCCAGTATCTGCCCCGAGCTATTATATACAGTTGAGTCTTTGAAATAGTTGATCCACACATTATTATTATGGCTTTGCCTTACACTGCTAATAAGCCTGTTATTTGCATCATAAGTATATAGTGTTCTGCTGCCATGATGGTATGGCGGGCCACCAAGCCATGTGGCACTTAGTATGTTATTGTTTGCATCGTAGGTTTGCTGGTATTTCTCTTGAGACTTTTGAGCATTCACGTTTTTTATAGAGTCGTATAAAAGTGGTTGTTGCGTAAAGTGTTGTATGTTTCCCGGTTCGGCTGCGCCACCTCTACCGTTGGAATAGTAGACTTGGTTGGTATCCATGTGTTGTGTAATTGCCCCATTGCTCACAAGGCTGGTAGTGATATGGTCTACTCTATAATATTGTTGTGCAAATACAGTATGTGAACATGTAAGTAATAAGAGTGCCAGTAACTTAGTGTAAGAGTTGTTTATATTCATCGTTTTAAGAGGGTTTGGTTGTAGTGATATAGACAGCCGGAACACTATTAACCGTTGGGCATAATGAAGTAGTTTGATATTGCCTTTAAATATTGTATATTTGTTATTATAAGTAAGTGCTGGCAAATGGTACACATCCATTTTGTTACACTTGTAACATTTTTAACCATTGAAGGCATGTATTTTGTTTGATTATCAATGATTTACAAAATTGTTGGTTACCCCCCCTCCTGTGTAACAAAATGTAACATTTTAGGGAATCATAATGTTGCAGGTGCTAATAATTGGCATTCTTATTCATACATTTGATATAATTAAATTTTTAAGACATGGGTTTTGTTGTATTGGGTATCATTTTTTTGGTCGTTTCTTTTGTTATCGCCAAAGCGCCGGATCAGCGTTTGCGTAGCTTTTCTAAAGGAGCAAGAGCACTAGGCGTTATTGTGATATTACTAGGTGCGCTTACAGCCAGTATCGTGCAAATAGATGCAGGTTATATTGGTGTGCAGAAGCTATTTGGTAAGGTGCAGAAAACGGTTTTAAAGAGTGGTTTACACGTCATCAACCCATTGGTAGAGGTGATAGAAGTGGATGTTCGTACCATGAATTATACCATGAGTGGTATCCATAACGAAGGTCGCCAGTCGGGAGACGATGCCATACGTACGTTATCAGCCGATGGTTTGGAGGTGATCATCGATCTTACGGTACTATATCGTGTAATAGCATCAGATGCTCCGCAGCTCATCAATGAGATAGGCTTAGACTACGAAGATAAAATAGTAAGACCGATAGCACGAACCAAGATTCGTGATAATGCTGTAGCCTACAATGCTGTGGCCTTATATTCGAGTAAGCGCGACGAATTCCAAGCGCTTATTTATAAAAGTATAGAAGAAGAGTTTAAAAAGAGAGGGCTTTTGGTAGAGAATCTTTTGATCAGAAACATTACACTACCTGCATCAGTAAAAGAAGCTATTGAGCAAAAGATAAACGCTGAGCAGGAAGCACAAAAAATGCAGTTTGTATTGCAGAAGGAAAAGCAAGAAGCAGAGCGTAAACGTGTAGAAGCACAGGGTATAGCAGACTACCAACGCATCATAAGTTTGAACTTAACACCGAAGCAACTACAATATGAGCAAATTAAAGCCTTGCGCGAACTGGCTCAATCCAACAATGCAAAGATCGTATTGATGGGTAGTGGAAAAGGCGGCTCTGTTATTCTGGATGCTAAATAATATTCATGAAGAAATATATTATCCCATTACTATTATCGGTTGTATTAATTAGTTGTGGCAATGAAGAGGCTGCTACTGATAGTGCAATAGCAGAAGATACTGTGGAGCATGTTGAAGATGCCGATAATAACATAGGTGGTTTTTACAAAAGGTATACCGGTACTATTGCCAATATTCCGGTCACTGTAAATCTGGTACAGTATGGAGATAGTATTATAAGAGGGGCATATTACTACGATAAAATAGGAAATGTGATCACCCTTTTTGGGTCGGGCAAAATTGATGAAGTGGGTAGAATTACTTTTAATGAAGCTGTTGATACAGAAAAAAACAAGGCGGATAAGACAGGTGCTAGCTGGCATGTATCCATACATGATGGCACAATGAAAGGAGAGTGGGTAAGTAAAGAGAACGCGGATAAGGTATATGAAATAGTACTAACTGAAGATTACACCAATGCACAGCAGCTGGGTGTTATTTACAAGAATGAAAAAAGGCATTACAAAGGCGACACCTCAATGCCTTATGCTACTTATGAGCAGCAAGCGCTATTTCCACAAAAAGGTGATGAAAATGGAAAGTACTATTACACGGTTATTAGCAAGAAGTCTGGCTGTAAAATAGAGGATAGGCAGATGCTGATAAAATGTATGGATAATAGCAGGTCAAGCTATTTTGATACTTACAATTTAGATCTCAAAGACATGGAGGAGCAGGGAGGTATAGAAAAAAGCTACTCGTTCAACTATGCTTTGAATACTAATCAGTTTATATACTATAATGCTCATGGTTGGCTGTCTCTATGTGAGTCAGATTGGACTTATACAGGAGGAGCACATGGCAACTACGGTAGCGGCTTTACTTGTATAGACCTTCAAGACAAAAAGGTATGGAAACTGGAAGATATAGTAGGCGACAAAAATGCGCTATTAGCTGTTGCTGAAAAGGATATACGTAAGCAGTTTGATATACCCAAAGGTCATTCGCTGGATAGCAGGCTTTTAGTAGACGAATTGGAGATCACAGATAACTTTTTTCTGACGCATAAAGGCATCACCTTATCATATACACCTTATGAGATCGCCTCTTATGCTGATGGCGAAGTATTGGTCTTTATTCCCTTCAATAAAATAATGGACTTGTTAACACCTGCATTTAAAGAAAGAATGCAAATGAACCCACCTAACTCATGAGTGAAGAACTGGAACAGTTAAGATATCCTATTGGCAGGCATGTAAGACCTGATAGCTATACTACAAAAGATCTTAATGAGTGGATATCAGTACTCGGTGCTTTGCCCGAATGGTTGGATCATTGTATAGAAAACTTAGATGCTGCACAACTGGAAACACCTTACCGCCCTGATGGGTGGACGGTAAACCAAGTGATACACCATATAGCCGATAGCCATATCAATGCTATGGTGAGGCTCAAGCTGGCACTTACTGAAGATAAGCCTACCATACTGCCATACAAAGAAGCACTGTGGGCCAACTTGCCTGATGTGGCTAACACGCCGGTGAACGTGTCCATAACATTGATACATGCTTTGCACAGGCGATGGGTAGTAGTATTGCAAAACCTAAAGCCTGAAGATTGGTTAAGAGAATATTACCACCCTGAAGATAAAGAAGATGTACCTATATGGGTGATGACCAGTATGTATGCTTGGCATAGCAGGCACCATATGGAGCACGTGCGCCAATTGAGAGAACGTATGGGCTGGTAATCTTTTTTCTATATACAATGATGTGGAGGTTTGGCATTTGAGATGTACTTTAGTACCACTAAAAACTAGAAGATATGGCAACAGGAATGTTACACTTACATAATTTCATGCGCTGGCTGGTAGTGCTGTTTGCACTATGGACGATCTTAAAAATGATGGGCGGTATGAGCGGCAGCAGGTCGTTCACTAAAGCTGATAAAAGACCAGCATTGTTTTTACTCATCAGTGCAGATGTACAATTACTGTTAGGCCTGTATTTATATATCAACAAGGGTTGGCTAAAAGTGCTTACAGGCGGTGGCTTTATGAAGAATGCTGCGCAACGCTTTTGGGCTATGGAGCATATGGTAGGTATGCTTATCGGTATTATTCTCATACATGTGGGTTATAGCGCTATTAAAAAGAATATCTCTGACCAGGCCAAATTCAAGAAGGTGTTTTGGTATACATTAATAGGTTTTATCATCATACTGGCTACGATTCCTTGGCCATTCCGTGAGTTGGTAGGCCGTCCATTATTCCCGGGTATGTAATTGCTTATGCTCAGAAAGCTGCTACAGCCTTTTTATACAGCTTGGGTATTGGTTACATTTTTATGTAGTCTGCTATTAGCATTCCCTTTTCTATTTGTCATTGGCCTTTGGGATAAGCCGCAAGCGCGCAAGATCATCTTTGCCATAGTGCATCATTGGTCTGTAGGATGGTTGTTCTTAATAGGTATGCCTTTGCGCAGATACGGCAAGCAACCCAAAGAAGGTAAGTATGTATATGTAGGCAACCATATCTCTTATATGGATACTGTAGTGATCTATGCAGCTATAAAAGGCTATTTCAGAACGCTGGCTAAAAAGGAGATGGTAAAGATCCCGATATTCGGGTATGTATATAAGCAGCTGGCTGTGTTGGTTGATCGTAGTAGTGAGCATAGCAGAGCGCGTAGTATGCGTATTATGTACCGGGTATTAAGAAATGAGTCTAACATCGCTGTATTCCCTGAAGGAACATTTAACGAGACCGATCAGCCCTTAAAAGATTTTTATAGTGGGGCATTTCGATTGGCTATTAACACACAAACAGCTATTGTACCTTTTGTGATGACCGATACAGTACACCGTTGGCATTATAGTGCTTGGTGGAAGATGAGCCCGGGCAGAAACAGGGTGTATTTCTTAGAGCCTGTAGATGTAAAGGGTATGACCATCGATGACCTGCAGACGCTAAAAGACAAAGTGTATCAGCGTATGGAGGAGGCATTGATAACACATAGTGGTAATTCTTAAAGGATAAGTCGCAAATAGAAGTTACCTTTGCGCAAATTTTCTTGTTGATATGGCATTACAAGTAGGTATCGTTGGTCTTCCTAATGTGGGTAAGTCAACACTCTTCAACGCGGTAAGTAATAATGCGCAGGCTCAAGCCTCTAACTATCGTTTCTGTACTATTGAGCCCAATGTGGGTCAGGTAGATGTACCGGATGAGCGTATAGATAAATTGGCAGAGCTGGTGCAGCCTGAAAGAGTGATGCCTACTACTATTGAGTTTGTAGATATTGCAGGCTTGGTAAAAGGTGCCAGCCAAGGCGAAGGATTGGGTAATAAGTTTTTGGCCAACATACGTGAGGTAGATGCTATTGTGCATGTGATCCGTTGCTTTGAAGACGAGAATGTATTGCGTGAGGAAGGAGAGATCAATCCGGTAAGTGACAAGGAGATCATAGATACGGAGCTACAGCTAAAAGACTTGGATAGTATTGAAAAGAAAATACAACGCGTACATAAAATAGCGAAGAACGACCCTAAGGCTAAAGCCGTACACGATACTTTGCTGAAGTGTAAAGACCATTTGTCGGAAGGTAAGAACATGAGAGGTTTGGAACTGGAAAGCGACGAGCGCGAAGCGGTAGCCGACCTGTTTCTGCTTACTGAAAAACCTGTGCTGTATGTAGCTAATGTAGACGAGTCATCGATGCACACTGGGAATAAATACTCTGAAGCTTTGCAGAAAGCAGGTGCTGAGGAAGGCGCGCAGGTGATCGTGATGAATAACTCTATAGAGGCACAGATCTCTGAGATGGACGATGAGGATGATAAAGCCATGTTCTTAGAAGAGTACGGACTGAAAGAGCCGGGACTGAACAGACTGATACGCGCTGCTTATAAATTGTTGAACCTGATCACCTACTTTACTGCCGGTGTGCAGGAGGTGCGTGCATGGACGATCATGGAGGGCTGGAAAGCACCACAGGCAGCCGGTGTGATACATACTGATTTTGAGAAAGGCTTTATTAAAGCAGAGACCATTGCCTACGACGACTTTGTAGCACTAGGCAGCGAAGCTGCTTGCCGCGAAAATGGTAAGCTACGCATAGAGGGTAAAGAATATGTAGTGAAAGACGGCGATGTGATGCACTTCCGTTTTAACGTATAAGCTTAGTCGTATACAGCTACCATGCCTGTTTTAATGGCATACATTACCAAGCCTGTTCTCGACTTTAAATGCAGTTTAGAGAAAAGATTGTCTCTATAACCATCTACGGTACGGTGGCTCACGCCCATTTGTTCGGCTATTTCCTTATAGGTCATTTCTGAGCAGCAGTACCTGAGAAAGTTGAGCTCTTTGGTAGTGAAGCTGGTTTTTTCATCTTCTGCTTGTTTCAATTTACGCAGCACCTTATTGGTCATTACATCAGAGTGGTAAGTACCAGACTGGTAAACAGACTTTATGGCATTGACCAATTCTTCTGCTTCGGCGTCTTTTAATACATAGCCATGTGCACCCGATTTCAACATCTTGATGACGATGTTATCCTCGTCGTACATGGATAGTGCCAGTATCTTAAGTTTGGGGTAGTAACTAGTGAGGTGTTTGGCCACATCATAACCATTCATCACCGGCATGTTGATGTCCAGTATACATACATCAGGTCTTTCGGCAGAATGGATGGAAGATAATTTTTCGACGAAAAGTTTGCCGTTCTTGGCTTCAAATAAAACCTCTATATCATCAAAATCTGATAAGATCTCGATCAGGCCTTTTCTAAAAAGAGAGTGGTCGTCTGCTAAAGCTACTTTAATTTTCTTTTTCATGAGCAACAGGTATGCTGAGCTTAATTAAGGTTCCTTTATCGATGGTAGAAGATATATCCACTTTACCTTTTAAAAGCTCCGTTCGTACTAGTATGTTGTTCAAGCCGATACCACTGTCCTCTTTAAGTACTTTGGTATCGAAACCACTACCGTCGTCTTCAATAGTTACTGTAAGCATAGTCGGTTCATAGTTCAGCACTATTGAAATATTTTCAGGGTCTCCATGTTTGATAGCATTCGCTATCGACTCTTGTACGATACGGAATATAAGTAGTTCCTTATCCTCTCCCAATGGAAACGATGTTCCATCAGTATTAAAAATACAATTTATTTCTTTAGCTGCACTCACATAGTTCACTTCTTTTTCTATGCTTTCTTCCAGCCCTTTTTGTAGCACGTAAGCGCCGTTAAGGGTATGGCTAATGGTGCGCAGGTCTTTAATGGCATTGGTAATGAGCTCTTTACTTTTCTCAGCATGGCTGAGTGCTTTACTGTCTTCTACCCCTTTGGTTACTTTATTGATGTTCAGTTTAGCTAGGCTAAGTATCTGGCCTACATTATCGTGCAGCTCTTGCGATATGTTTTGGGTGGTTTGCTCCTGCACCTCCAGCTTACTTTGTAACAGCTCACTGCTAAACTGGTGCTCCATCTCCTGCTTGTCCAATTCGTGTTGGTGTTCCAGCTCTCGTTTTTCCAGAAAGTGAGTGACTTGTTTACGTTTTTGCACGATGATATAGAGTATCACAAAAACGGCAAAAAGCATAAATAGCAATGAGCCTGACATGAGCGTAATAAATGAATTAACCTCGTTCACTAGTGCCAAATTTATTATAATTCCAAAACAATACACTAAAGCCTAAATAGCTACATGTCGTAATAAATAGAATGATATAATTTGGCCACATTGCAATACTGCCTTTAGAGTACATCAACTTTAGACCAATACTCCAGTGAAAGTTTGTGAAACTCCAATACACAAACAATATGGCCGTAAACCAAAAGTGTATCGGTAATTGTTTTTTATAGGTATCTTTTTTTAAAAAGTCGTAATAATAATATAGGCACATGAAAACCACTAAAAGTGATTGTAGTAGTAGAAAATAGGTATTTAATATTTTATAATTCTGAAAGAACAGGACATTTATTAGCGCAAAAATAAAACCTACTAAAGCGATTTTTATTCCAACGTTCTTTTTTCTGAAGCTTTCTATAATAGTATTAAAGTAGACAGAAGTAATGAGTAAGTCTATAGGTCCGTGGATATTATAAACTATATTACTTTGACGATATCTAACGGAGGCCCAAGTAGCTATTTGTTCTACAAGAAAGAATAAGCAAATAGATAGTACTAAATACTTTGATGCCTTATCCAGTTGTTTGTACCGGATAAGGCAAATTGTTGAAGCAATAAAGGATGTTACTCCAATTGTTGTACTATGGAACCACCAATAGTCCATTAGCTAATCGTATCATTTGCGGCATTACCTACTGTTGGGCAGAAAGGTGGACATGGCTTAGATCCATCCAATACCATATTGGTAGATGATTTGATATAATTACCATTAGAATCATAACCAACGATGATCAATGTAGGTAATGTTTTCATTGTACCATCATCATCAAATTGTCTTTCCCCTAACATGAACTTCATGTTCACGATGTTGGTATTATCGTTTAGGTAGTCGCGTAATAAACCCGCATCAAAAATGAATGATTTTGTAGGGAACTTGTTGGTGTCGTAATAATTGTCAATAAAGTCTTCAATGTAATTGTTTGCATTGGTAACTGTAATCTCTCCTCCAATTGTAGACATGTTAAAAAGTTTTTTAAAGTAGTTAATAAATGTATGGTGAAGAGTCTACTATGTATAGAAGTCCGTAAAGATATGAGATACAAAATGCTACGCAACCGTGAAAACACCCTGTTTTTTTTCCTTGGTTTTTTGTATGAAGTGGTAGTAAAAAGGTGATTTTTGTTTTGTAGAATACTCCTTACCTTCACCATTCTTACACAATTAAAGACGAATCAAGATGAAATATTTACCAATCCCTTCGAAGTTGTTCACCAACAACCGTAAGCGTTTTGTGAAAAAGATGAAGCCTAATTCAGTAGCCATCTTCCCGGGCAATCCTGTATTGCCTACCAATGGAGATGCAGTATATACTTACCAGCCCAACTCTGATGTGGTATGGCTATCAGGTATCATACAAGAGAAATCTATGGTAGTGCTTTATCCTGACAACCCGGATAAAGAGGCACGTGAGGTATTGGTATTGCTACGCCCCAACGAGCATTTGGAAAAGTGGGAAGGGCACAAACTACGTAAAGAAGAAGCCACAGAGATATCAGGCATTAAGAATGTGCAATGGGTAGATAGCTTTGATGCCATGCTACAGGTGATGATGCACCATGCGGATAATGTGTACCTGAACTCGAACGAGAACGACAGACTGGACACTTCATTAATAAGAACTGATCTTTTATTTGCCAAAGACTTGATGGCGCGTTTCCCGATGCACAATTATGAGCGTGCGGCACGCATCATGAAAGAGCTAAGAGGCATTAAGACCAAAGAAGAAATAGATGTAGTCAAACAAGCGGTGGATATTACACGTCAGGCCTTTTTAAGGGTGATGCAATTTATAGAGCCGGGTGTAATGGAGTATGAGATAGAAGCAGAGGTGACACATGAGTTCTTGCGCAACAGAGCTACCCGCCATGCTTACGATTGTATCATAGCATCGGGAGATAGTGCACGTGTGCTACACTATATTGATCGTAACCAAGAGTGTAAAGACGGAGACCTGGTACTGATGGACTTTGGTGCATTGTATGGCAACTACGCATCGGACATGACGCGTACCATACCTGTAAATGGTAAATTCACCAAGCGCCAAAAAGAAGTATACAATGCCGTACTAGCCACACACGACTATGCCAAGAGCATTTTAAAGCCGGGCATATCAGTAGTAGACTATACCGATAAGGTAGGTAAGTACACCGAGAAGCAATGTGTGAAGCTGGGCTTGATCACCAAGAGTGACATTAAGAACCAAGACCCTGCCAACCCTGCTTACCGTAAGTATTTGTATCACGGTATCTCGCACCATATGGGTATTGACGTGCATGACCTGGGTACAAGAACAGCACCTGTACAAGCGGGCATGCTGTTTACCGTAGAGCCGGGCTTGTATATTGAAGAAGAGCAAATAGGCATTCGTATTGAAAACAATATATGGCTGACCAAGACGGGACATATCGATCTGTTCAAAGACTTCCCGATAACAGTAGAAGAAATTGAAGCACACATGAAGAAAAAATAACCAACGGTTATAAATACATGAATTATTAGGCGTTGCAGTTTTGTAACGCCTAATTGCTTTTATATTTGTGACCTAACCAACTATAATGATGAAAAAGATATTGACCGCTTTATTGACCTTATCCCTACTTGTGCATACGGCTATAGCGCAGGATATTTATATAAAAGGCGCATTAGGTTATGGCTTTACTCATGCAGGGCAAAGTATTGACGCTAATGGTTTTCCTTATACAGGTAGTGCGTTATATAACAGCGGTAGTACTTTCTCCAGCTTCGAGTCAAAGCGTGTGTCTTTTGCGCAGGGTGTGCCGGCTACTTTAGGTTTTGGGTACTTCATTACTAAGAATATCGGCCTTGAGTTGAACATGGTCATCGGTGCGAGTAATAAAAAACATACTTCTGAAAGAAGTGTGCCGTATACCACCACGTCGGGCAGTATGTTGAACTTAAAAGTAGTGTCAACCATTTATACTAAAAACCCAATATTCATTACACCGTCTATTGTGATACGTTCTAACAAAGAAGGTAAGGCTTATGCCTATATGAGAGGTGGTATTATTCTACCCGTCAATACACCTATAAGAGAAGACTTTACAGATACTTATACAGAACTGCTTTCAGGTGCCAGAGACATCTATACAGGTACTGTGGAGGTAAGGACAAAATTTGGTGTAGGTTTTAATGGAGCACTGGGCATGCACATGAAAGTGGCTAAGAAGTTTGGTGTGTTTACCGAAGCTGCATTGCAATCTATGTCGCTATACATGAAAGAGACGGAACTGGTAAACTTACAAGACCAAACCGGTGCCAGTGTCATTAATAATGTACCACCATCGGTGCGTGTGACCAAGTATGCTGATGAGGCTAATGTAGCAGGTACTGAAGTGAGCTATGCGCTGCCGTTCAGCAGCTTTGGTTTTAATGTGGGAGTGATCTTAGAAATGTAAAGACGTCTCATTGATATTTAAAAAGGGGAGCGATCAGCTCCCCTTTTCTCATTGCGTAAATATTATTAGCCTACCTCAAACGGTCTAGCGACTTGATGAGTTTTTCATCTTTCTTAATGCCTTTTATAGCTAAGAATAAAAAGAGGATAGCTACAGTAGGGAAAAAGAAACCTATTTGATAAGCACCATCAGCAGGTATTGTTGTACCGTTTTTAATATTAGATACACGCATGATCATTAAGGCGTGGAAACCGATGTTGGCCACCATGCTCAATACTGCCATGCGGTTTTGTCTTTTTCTGTTTTTAAAGCTGAAGATGGCTACGAGCGGTAGTAATACCACTACTACTAAAACCAATAATGACGGCACATGATTGGTAGCTCTTAGGTACTCTATTCTTTCGGCACCATTGGCCATAAATATAGCCTTGTAGTAAGCGAAATGAAAAAGTAAGGCATTGGCCACGGCGGCTAAAAGTAGCCATACGGTTTGTATCCTCTGTATCATGAGTTGTTAGATTTAAAAAGTTAGTTGATGATGTCTGTACCTAAGTATGGGTGTAGTACTTCCGGCATTTTAATGCCATCGGCTGTTTGGTTATTCTCCAATAAGCAAGCCATAATTCTTGGTAAGGCTAAAGAGCTACCGTTCAAAGAATGCAACAAATGTGTTTTCTTGTTCTCATCTTTATAGCGGATCTTCATTCTGTTTGTTTGGAACATCTCGAAGTTAGATACCGAGCTTACCTCTAGCCAACGCTCTTGCGCTGCGCTGTACACTTCAAAGTCGTAAGTGATGGCAGCTGTAAAGCTCATGTCGCCACCACATAGTCTTAGTATACGGTAGTGTAGGCCTAGTGATTGCAATAGCTTTTCTACATGAGAGACCATGTCATCCAGTACCTCATAGCTCTGCTCCGGCTTTACGATCTGTACGATCTCTACTTTATCAAACTGGTGTACACGGTTCAACCCACGAACGTCTTTACCATAAGACCCTGCTTCTCTACGGAAGCAAGGTGTGAAGCCTGTCATCTTCACAGGTAGTGATTGCTCAGGAATGATCTCACCACGGTAAACATTGGTTAGTGGTACTTCTGCTGTAGGTATTAGGTATAGCCCATCAGCCGTTACATGGTACATCTGCCCTTCTTTATCAGGCAGCTGACCCGTACCATAAGCACTCTCCTCATTCACCATATAAGGCGGGTAGTACTCGTGGTAGCCGGCGTCAATGTTATAGTTCAAAAAGTAGTTGATCAAAGCGCGCTGTAACTTAGCGCCCTGCCCTGTATATACAGGAAAGCCACTACCTGTTATTTTATTACCCAGCTCAAAGTCTACCAGCTTGTACTGCTCCATTAGCTCCCAGTGCGGTTTCTTCTGGTCGGTAAGCTGTGGTGCTTCGCCATCCATGCGCACCACCTCATTGTCCTCAGGTGTTTTACCCGCAGGCACACTCTCGTGCGGTAGGTTAGGCAGCTTAACGATATTGTCTTGCAGCTCCTGCTCCAGTTCGTGGAGTTTGGCTGTAAGCTCTTTAGTTTGCTCTTTATACTTGGCTACCTCTGCTTTGGCTTTTTCGGCCTCTTCTTTCTCCCCTTTGGCCATTAGCTGCCCGATGCTTTTAGATGCGGAGTTGATGGATGCCAGTAGTTGGTCGTTCTCTGCTTTGGCAGCTCTTACCTGCTCATCCAGTCCGATGATAGCATCTACCAGTTCAGGTTCTTTAAAGTTCTTCTTGTCTAATCCCGCAAGTATCAGGTCTTTCTGTTCCCTAAATAATTGTATCGGCAGCATAATTCTTATTTGTTGGGGCAAATATAGTGAACCGCTAGGAGTATAATGGAGAGATGACGGAAATGTGTAGTTTTAAACTATGAAATCTTCGACCATGAAAAGAATACTAACAATCTCTCTCCTTATATTATTAAGCTCCTCCTCTGGTTTTGCACAAAACCGTATTTATAAGAGGAATGTTATTAATATTTACAGAAGAAGTGTAGACCAGTTGAATAAATATGCTCATGACTATTTAGATATAAGTAGGAGTAAGGTTTTTCTAAATCTTAAAGAGTATCAAAATGAGATCCCAAAAGGTTATTTTGATAATAAAATTGAAGTTGTTCAGGAAGGGTATGTTGTAAAAGGCATAATATGGAAGGGTGATATCGCTGACTTGTGTTACGAAGATTTAGTTGTGTATGGGGAAGTATCTATTAAGGCTAGAGAGAATAGGGTTAAAGTTGAAATTAGAAACCTGAATTATATTTATTCAAATGCTACGGTTGATGGGCCAAAACAGGGGAACATTGATATTATTCTGCGATCTAAA
Organism: Flavipsychrobacter sp.; assembly: GCA_965230595.1. Taxonomy (GTDB): domain Bacteria; phylum Bacteroidota; class Bacteroidia; order Chitinophagales; family Chitinophagaceae; genus UBA5543. The sequence goes on from OZ246011.1 coordinate 168,905, forward strand.
AAATGCAAGGATATAATATGGAGCTTTGGAGGAGGGATGAAAAACTTAATGTCAACAATAGAAAAGGATTTTAAGGAATATGCATCACAGTTTGATAATGACGAAGATGTATGGTAATTAAAAGAGCCAGCAGCTAGCTGGCTCTTTCTACATTGTAAATAATTTCCACTAAGGTACTTCTACCACATTCAATATCTCATTGAGTATTTGCTCGCTGGTGATGTTCTCTGCTTCTGCCTCGTAGGTAATGCCAATACGGTGGCGCATTACATCATGGCAAACGGCACGTACGTCTTCAGGTATCACATAACCACGGCGCTTGATGAAGGCATAAGCCTTAGATGCCAGCGCTAAGTTGATACTCGCACGAGGCGAACCACCATAAGCGATAAGTGGTTTTAGTTTGCTCAGGTTGTATTTCTCAGGGAAACGAGTGGCAAATACAATATCCAAGATGTATTGCTCAATCTTCTCGTCCATATATACCTCACGTACCAAGTGGCGAGCCTTTAAGATATCCTCAGGGTTTACCACCTGATTGATCTTCGCCATACCGTCAGGATTGAGGTTGGTACGTATAATATGTCTTTCTTCTTCTTGTTCAGGGTAGGTGATCACCACTTTCAGCATAAAACGGTCTACCTGCGCTTCAGGTAACTCATAGGTACCTTCTTGCTCAATCGGGTTTTGTGTCGCCAATACTAAGAAGGGCTCTTCCAGCTTGTATGTTTGGTCACCAATGGTTACCTGACGTTCCTGCATTCCTTCCAGCAAGGCACTCTGCACTTTAGCAGGAGCACGGTTGATCTCATCCGCCAAAATAAAGTTGGCGAAGATAGGCCCTTTACGCACCTCAAACTTATGTTCTTGCGGGTTGTAGATCATTGTACCCAAAACATCAGCTGGTAACAGGTCTGGTGTAAACTGTATACGGGCAAAGTCTGCCTGAATAGCAGAGGCTAATGACTTAATGGCTAATGTTTTAGCCAAGCCCGGTACGCCTTCCAGTAATACGTGTCCATTCGCCAGTAAGCCAATAAGAAGTCGTTCCACCATGTGTTTCTGCCCGACAACCACTTTGCCTAGCTCCATGTTCATGAGCTCAATAAAAGCACTGTTCTGATGAATACGTTCATTCAATTCACGAATGTCAACCGATGTAGATGTTGGTGTTTCCATACTAGTCATATACTAAGGTTCCAATTTACTAAAACCGAAACATTAAAGTTTTCTTTCACCCCAAAAATATTATGAAGAGCTTACAGAGGCTGTTAAAACTGCGTTAAACCAATTTTCTCCTACATTTGCAGGCACGAAATGGATATGGAAAATTTTGAACAACGCTGGATAGATGTAGAATTCCTGATGAGGGAACGTTTTGGGAAAATACCCGATATGGAAGGGATACTTTATCTGATAGGGATCAATGAATTAGGTAGATGGCCCTCTGAGAAAAATTTCACTAAAGAGCAGAAGCAAGACCTGATGCATATAGCGGTATGCTCATTACTAACCAGTAGGGGTTATTTTGAAATGACGGGTCTTGATGATGAAGGTTGGCCGCATTATAACAAGGTAAAAGATGTGGAAGCTGAAGAGTTTTTCAGTCAGGAAAGGCTACTAAAAGAATGTGTGATAGAATATTTTGAACTGTAAGTAGCTAGGGCACAGTTTGTTGCAATCGCCTATACGTTGTTTAGGTGTTTTTCACGTGTTTTTTGCATCGGAAAGTGTTTAACTTGTAAGTATCAACAAAAACATTACCCGATGAGATCACCATTTTCAATCAGGCATTTCAGCCTTGCTATTAGCGCATTATTTCTGCTGTTTGCATTTCAGTCCTGCTATTCTGTACGTTTTGCCGCACCATATGGTAATTATACGCCATCATTAACGCCTGAAGGATACGGCGATTGGCGTGGGAAAAAGATCACCACTATTGATACCACTGTAACTAAGGGAGACTTTACGCTTTATGGTTATTGCGAAGATGGTTTTTATATGGTGGAGTATAAGGTCACCATGGGGTATGTACTACTCAATGCCGTGACGTTGGGTAAGGTCAAAAAAGTAAAAGTGAAATGTAATTGTATACAATCTCAAAACTAACCTTATGGCTACATCACCAATCATCAACAATGCACGTTGGGAAACACTACATCAAAACGGGTTACACCGCACCAAGATACTTTATGATACCATGCCTGAATCGAGGCATCGGATACCTGACCATATAGAACGATATAATGATTGTGCCAATCATGTACGTTCATTATTGCAGGAGGCAGTGGATAATAAAAAGGGGTTCAGGGCATACGGTTCGTCTTGGTCGCTCAACCACATCCCACATCACCAAGACCGTATGCAGCATAATACGCAGATGAATATCAAAATAGATATCGCTCAGCAGGATATGCATGCACAATCGCCATACGACCATAGTGACCTTTTCTTGTTTCAATGTGGTAATCTTATCAAATGGATATCTAACTATCTTTTTGATAAAAACAGATCGTTAAAGGCCAGTGGTGCCAGTAACGGACAAACCATTGCAGGGGTCATGTCAACAGGTGTGCACGGTTCGGCTTTTGATACGGGTGCAGTGCATGATTCTATTGTAGGTATCAACCTTATAATAGGGCCTAAGCCTACTGATGTGGTTTACTTGGAAAGGCATACCCGACCTGCTCTTAACGATGCTTTTGCTGCAAAGATCAAAGCAAGAGTGATCCGCAATGACGGGCTCTTTAATGCCGCTTTAGTAGGCTTGGGCTCATTCGGATTTATACACGGTGTAGTGATAGAAACAGAAGAGTTGTACCTATTGAAAAGGTACATAGAAAAAATACCCAAAGCACAAGCTATAGAGTTGGCAGAAAACATGAATTTTGAGCAATCTCAATTTAGTGTACCGGGAGAGGTGGACGCTAACGGCAATCCTTTGCGCCCTTATCATTATAAGCTATATGTGAATCCATACCGCCCGAACGATGCAGAATATATCACAGAGATCATATATAAGAAACCTTACCAGCCCGGCTACCCTAATCCCATACCTACTATCAGAACTTCGCTGAATAGAGAGTTGTTGGAAACATTGATATGGATCGCATCGCATTGCAATAACTCTATACCAAAAGTGATAAAGTTTTTAGGTGATAGGGTATTCCCGAGTTTAGATGCAGATATAACAGGTACGCTTGGTGAGATATTTTGGGATGCGCAACATAAGGGAAAGGCATTTGCTATTACCATGGGCATTGACCATACGCAGACGTCTGCGGCGCTCAACTTGTTTACCAACTTCATCAACACGCATGGGCCTGTACCCGGAGCTATTGCCATTAGGTTTGTTAAGGCTTCAGAAGCTACATTGGCGTTTACCAAGTTTCCGGTTACCTGCGTTTTGGAGATGGATGGATTACAATGGAGGAAAACTAATAACCTGATCAGCATGGATGAGTTTTATGAGAAGCTGTTAATCGAGTTTAAGAACTCAGGTATCAACTTTACCATCCATTGGGGTAAGAATACCAACTGGAAACATAACGGACTGGTAGACCATATGTATGGTGCTAAAAAAGATGAATGGATGAACTACCGTACCGCCCTACTTACTCAAGAAATGACAGAGGTGTTTTCCAATAACTTTTTAAGAGATGTAGGCTTACATACCCATGTTACCGGTGTGAGTAACCTGCTGGTAGCATCCATGGACATAAACGGTAATATAGTGTAATCATCGACTTTTATTATTGATTCATTTAGTGGCCTATTGCAATAGGCCACTAAATGACATACCTTCGCGCTTAAGAAAACGGGGTGCCTAATAATCCAGGCTGAGATCATACCCGCTGAACCTAGACCAAGTAATGTTGGTTAGGGATAAGAACATCAGCACGATCATACCTCTGTTTGTACCTAATAACTTGCGTTAAGGCCTGCGTATGTTACGGTGTAACCAGTGGTAAAAGCATAGATCTCCCCCTCATTTATTTAACAAATGAATTTTAAGCTATGCGACTTAATCGATTAATAGTATTAACAGGGCTAATGGGTGCGCTTTCTGTTACGGCAGTGGGGCAAACCAAAACCAAAGACACGACCACATTATTTAAACCTCAAAAGATGGAACCTATAGAGGTGCGCTCATTGAGAGCTACTTCTAACGCGCCATTTGCAAAAACGGAGTTGAACAAAAAGGATATTGACAGAGCCAATAACGGTCAGGATATACCTTACTTGTTGCAGTACACCCCTTCTACCGTGGTGACTTCCGATGCGGGTGCCGGTGTGGGCTATACCGGCTTGCGTGTGCGCGGTACAGATGGTACACGTATCAATGTAACGCTGAACGGTATACCGGTGAATGATGCCGAGAGCCAAGGGACATTCTTTGTAAACTTTACTGATCTGGCTTCTTCTACAGGGTCTATACAGCTACAGAGAGGTGTGGGTACATCTACTAATGGCTCAGGAGCATTTGGTGCTACCATGAGTATCAGCAACCTACAACAGTTTGAAAAAGCAGGGGCAGAGATCATCAATAGTATAGGTTCTTTCAACACATTGAGACACACGGTGAAGGCAGGAACAGGTGTGATGAAAAATGGTTTTTCATTTGATGTGCGCTTGTCCAAGATCAGTTCTGACGGGTATATTGACCGTTCGTCGAGCGATATGAAATCCATGCAATTTATTGCAGGTTGGCAAGCCAGTGATAAAACTTCCTTGCGCTTTATGCTCATGACAGGTAAGGAAAAAACACAGCAGGCATGGAATGGTGTGCCCGAAGATTCTCTATTGACCAATAGAACCTATAATGAGTTAGGAGTAAAAGCAGATGGTACTTATTACGATAACCAAACCGATAATTACCAACAAGACTACTATCAGTTGTTTTTAGATCATCAGTTCTCGAAACATTTGTCTGGCCACGTAGCAGGTTTCTTGACGAGAGGTAGAGGCTACTACGAAGAGTACAGACTTGGACAGGCTTATAGTAATTACGGACTGTCTAACTTCATTACACCTAAAAATGACACCATCACTTCTACGGATCTTATCCGTCAGCTATGGTTGGATAATTACTATTATGGCGGTGTGTTCTCTTTGTTATATGATAAGAAGAATACGCAACTCACCTTTGGTGGTGGTTTTAACAGATATGAAGGCGACCACTACGGTTATGTGAAATGGGCACAAAACAACATTCCTTATGACCACCGTTGGTACTATAATGTTGCACAAAAGAATGACGTGAACATTTATGCCAAAGCACAACATACGATCAAAAGTAGTTTGATATTGTTTGGAGACCTACAGTACAGAAATGTGCAGTACGACATCAGCGGTTTCAGAGATAACCCCGCATTAGGACCTTCTGTAAACTATAGCTTCTTCAATCCTAAAGCAGGTATTACTTATTTGTTGCGTGATGATGTGATCCAAAAACAGAAGGTGTATGCTTCTATTGCTGTAGCCAATAAAGAGCCGAACAGAAATGACTTTGAAGCCGGTAGAAATAATCTTCCTGAAGCAGAGCAGCTATATGATATAGAGGCAGGTTATGAAGTGAACCGTGCTAAGTGGAGTGCTAGTGCCAACTACTATTACATGTTATATAACGATCAACTGGTACTTACCGGACAGATCAATGATGTGGGTGCTTATACACGTACCAATGTGGCAGAGAGCTATAGAACAGGTTTGGAGCTAGAAGCAGCTGTGTTGCCATTAAGCTGGTTGAAAGTATTTGCAAATGCTACCTTCTCTCAAAACAAGATCAACAACTTTGTAGAGTACTATGATAACTATGATGATCCAAGTGGTACTCAGGTATCTATAGCGCACAGCAATACAGATATTGCCTTTTCTCCCAATTTAGTAGCTGCGGGTGGTGTTACAGTGATACCCATAAAACACCTTACTAAAAAGCAGCAACTGGAGATAGACCTATTAGGCAGACATATTGGTAAGCAATATTTAGATAATACCAGTAATGATGCCCGAAGTATCAGCGATTATGGATTGATGGATGCCAGAATACGTTATACTATTCGCACAAAGATCATTAAAGAGCTAGGTGTGAATGTAATGCTGAACAACATTTTAGATAAAAAATATGAAAGTAATGGTTACACCTATAGTTACAGATTTGGTGGTGCCAATACAACAGTAAATTACTATTACCCTCAGGCAGGCTTTAACTGGTTATTTGGGTTGAGCCTGAAATTCTAATTGTTTTAGTTTAATTGTCAAAACGCTACTCCAAATGGGGTAGCGTTTTTGCTTATAGCTGCATAAAGGGCAGTTGTGTGTAATAAAATATCTTTGCATTCTGCCATTTTTACATTGGTAAGCCTTTTGATGGGTTAATGGTAGAGCAATACACAATGTTTGATTATTTATTAATTACAGAATGATAGTAGAACAATTATATACCAAATGCTTGAGCGAAGCAGCTTACTTTATCGCACACGAAGGTGAAGCCGCAGTGATCGATCCACTTCGTGATGTAGATGAGTACATCAAGAAAGCTGAGGAAACAGGTACGAAGATCAAGTACATTTTTGAAACGCATTTCCATGCCGATTTTGTGAGTGGGCATTTGGAGCTGGCAAAGAAAACAGGAGCACAGATCGTATACGGACCGCAAACCAAAACAAGATTTAAAGTACATGTAGCTGAAGATGGTGGGGAGTTTACCGTTGGTCAACTTAAGTTGAAAGCATTACATACACCGGGGCATACTTTAGAGAGTACCTGTTACTTATTATATGATGTAGAAGGGAAAGAGCATGCAGTGTTTACAGGGGATACACTATTTGTAGGTGATGTAGGTCGCCCTGACTTGTTTAGTGGTAATATGACCAAAGAAGAGCTGGCCTGTATGATGTACGACTCTTTGAACAACAAGATCAAACCTCTTGCCGATACAACGATAGTATACCCTGCTCATGGTCCGGGTTCGTCTTGTGGTAAAAACTTAGGTGCCGAAACCTTTAGTACCATTGGTGCACAAAAGGAGAGCAACTACGCTTTACAGGAAATGCGTAAGGGAGAGTTTATACAGGTAGTTACTGAAGGTTTGTCTACTCCTCCCGCTTATTTCCCAATCAATGCTAAGATCAACAGTGAAGGATACCAAAGTTTGGATGAAGTGAAGGACAAGGCTTTAACCGCATTGACGGTAACGCAGTTTAAAGAGCAGGCAGAAAAAGGAGCATGGATCATTGATACGCGTAAAGCTACAGAGTTTACTACTGGTTTTGTGCCCGAATCCATCAACATAGGGCTGGAAGGAAGGTTTGCAGAATGGGCGGGCAGCTTATTGCCGTTTGATCAGCCTTTAGTATTAGTTGCAGATGATGATAAAGTTGAAGAGTCAGTAACAAGGCTCGCACGTGTAGGTTTAGATAAAGTAGTAGGTTACTTGAAAGGCGGCGTTAATACTTGGCAGGCAGAAGGGGAGCAGCTGGATATGATCATTGATATAGAGCCGGATGAACTAGCTATGGACTTGCCGCATGATCAAAATATAGAAGTATTGGATGTGCGTAAAACCTCTGAGTATGAAGCGGGCCATGTGCAAGGAGCCTATAATGCCCCTTTAGATTCACTGACAGACCCGATAAGCGTTGCATTAATTGATAGTGAACGTAATTTGTACGTGCATTGTGCCGGTGGTTACCGCTCTGTAATAGCGGCTTCTCTATTGAAGCGTCAGGGTTATCATAATTTACGTAACGTGTTAGGAGGTTTTGGTCAGATCAAAGAATTAGATGGAGTGCCTATTGCCTACCCTAAAGTTGAAAAAGCATAGAGCATTTAAGAGTAATATGATATAGCCCCTCTGAAAAGAGGGGCTTTTTGCTTAAAAAAGTGTGCATTCTATATGCATTTTTACGTTTATAAAAGTATATTTGAGACACATCTATTAAAATTTGAACATGAGATATCTTTCTGCTATTGGTTTCTCTCTAGCCCTAACTGTGGCTTCAAGTGTAACCGTTATGGCTCAAGGCGACTCTGATCCGGGTATGTCTACACTTGGTGCTATGCGCAATAACCCGACTTTGATGATCGGTTCTGAAGATTATGAAAATACACGTGCGCACTTTGGCTTAGGGCACACCTTTGCAAAGGGTGAAAGAGATATCGTATATAATATTCCACAAGTTGAGGTAAGAGTGCCGCTTAAAGGGTGGGTTTCAGATGGCTATTTTGATATAAAACTACCGATACACTCTTCTAAAGGTGAGCTTTGGGATGCTTGGGGTATAGGTGATCTATTTGTTTCGTACACACATATGTTCCAAGGTATACAAGACTGGACCATACAAACAACGCTAGGTACAAGGCTAGGTTTAAGTACCGGTGATCTTAATGACGGTCAAACACGTTCTTTACCTATGAGCTATCAAAATAGTTTGGGTAGCACAGATGCGATCGTTGGGTTAAGTGCAACATGGAAAGATTACATTACCATTGCCGCAGGTTATCAACAACCTGTATTCAGATATAATGAAAATGGTTTTCAAGGTAGCGACCCGATCAATGATTTGAGCTACAGTAGAGACGAATACTTAGTATCTAGCAAGTTGCACCGTCAAGGTGATGTTATGCTACGTTTAGAAGGTCACTATGGTGGCAAACGTGCCGGTGTATCAGGTGGTGGTTTAGCTTTTTATCATTTAGCTAACGATCTATACACGGACAGGGCTGGCTATGTAAGAGAAGTAGCCGGTTCAGATGGTCTTACTGTAAATGTTATGGGTAATGCTTATGTCAGATTTGGCCGTTATGGCTCTTACAAAATTGATGTTACCTGTGCTGTGCCTATTGTAGAGCGTGATGCTAAGCCTGATGGCTTGGGTAGAGCTTGGGTATTCATGCCAAGACTTACTTACTTCTTTGCCAACAACAATACCGCTATTTTATTCTAGAATCATATCATTAAGAGCAGTATTTGAGCTGCTCTTAATTTTTAATTTGTTTACTTACTTACTAGTAAGTAAGTTTGTGCGGTGTCGGATACTAAAGACAAAATACTACGGCTTGGTGAGTCCTTGATAAGGAACAAGGGCTATAATGCTTTCAGCTATCAGGATATATCTGGAAAGCTGTCTATAAAGAATGCAGCAGTGCATTATCACTTCCCTAAAAAGTCGGCATTAGCTGTTGAGGTGCTGCGCGATGCCAGAGATAATTTTGATCGGCTAATAGAAGAGCATAAGAGCAGTACAGCCACAGAAAAAATGAGGGCTTTCTTCGACATCTATAAGCGTAGTAGTGAGCAAAATAAGGTATGCCTGGTAGGTGCATTGATCACCGATTATAGCACATTGGATGATGATGTTAGTGAAGAACTGAAACTCATTATTAATGATATTCTCACAACCATAATAGGGATATTAAAAGAGGGTAAAAAGAAAGGTGAATTCAACTTTAAAGAAAAGCCCAGAACAAAAGCACTATTGGTTATTACCAATATGATAGCAGCCTTGCAAGTAGCAAGAGTGACAGGGCAGCAAGATTACAGAACAATAGAAAAAGCAGTAATAGAAGGGCTGAAATAGCATAAATATACATTATGAGAAGAGTAGTGATCACAGGTATAGGAACTATTAATCCATTAGCCAATAATGTAGTAGATTATTGGGAAGCCTTGAAAGGTGGTAAAAGTGGTGCAGGGCCCATCACGCAGTTTGATGCTACTAAGTTCAAAACCCGTTTTGCTTGTGAGGTAAAAGGTTTTGACCCAATGGAGCACTTCAATAGGTCGGAGGCGAGAAAGTATGACCGCTTTACGCAACTGGCGTTGGTAAGCTCAACAGAAGCTGTAGAACAATCTAAGCTATTGGATAGTGACTATAATGCTGAACGCGTAGGCGTGATATGGGCATCAGGCAATGGAGGCATTGGTACTTTGGAAAACGAGATCATGGAGTATGCCAATGGTGATGGTACACCTCGATTCAATCCTTTTTTAGTACCTAAGATGATCATCAATATTGCAGCAGGATTGATCTCTATCAAGTATGGTTTTAAAGGGGTGAACTTTGCTACTGTATCGGCTTGTACGGCATCAAATAATGCCATTATGGATGCTTTCAACTATATCAGGTGGAATAAGGCCGACGTGATGGTAACAGGTGGAGCGGAAGCAGCTGTGACCACCTCTTCTATTGGTGGGTTTAATTCCATGAAAGCATTATCCACCAATAATGATGCACCTGCTGAGGCCTCGCGACCATTTGATAAAAACAGAGATGGTTTTGTATTGGGTGAAGGTGCCGGAGCATTGGTATTGGAGGAGTATGAACATGCCATAGCTCGCAATGCGCCCATATATGGAGAGATACTAGGTGCTTCTATGACCTCAGATGCCTATCACCTTACGGCTACGCACCCTGATGGTGATGGTGCTTATAGAGCAATAAAGCTCGCATTGGAAGATGCAGGCGTTAGTGTAGAGGATATCGATTATGTGAATGCACACGCTACTTCTACATCGGTAGGCGACTCCAGTGAGTTGAATGCTATGGCTAAACTGTTGGAAGGTAGTGATAAAGTGCTGGATGTAAGTGCTACCAAGTCCATGACCGGCCATTTATTAGGGGCTGCAGGCGCGATAGAATCCATAGCCTGTATCAAGGCTTTAGAGGAAGGTGTCATACCGCCAACTATCAACTTAAAAGACCCTGATGAGCAAATACCTGTAAATATCAACATCATAGCGAATCAAGCGCAGCAAAAAGACATGAAGATCTGCCTGAATAATACTTCAGGTTTTGGCGGGCATAATGCCATGTTAGTGTTGAAGAAGTGGGAAGGCTAACTCACACGTTTGATATTAGCACCCAGTGCATTGAGTCTTTCATCAATACGCTCGTAACCACGGTCTATTTGCAGGATGTTCTGTATCGTACTTTTACCTTTGGCAGATAGTGCAGCTATCAAAAGGGCCACACCCGCACGTATATCAGGCGATACCATATTGATGCCTCTTAGTGGTACTTGACGATCTAGCCCAATAACAACAGCACGGTGTGGATCGCAGAGTACAATTTGAGCGCCCATGTCTATCAACTTATCTACGAAGAATAGCCTGCTCTCAAACATTTTTTGGTGTACTAGAACAGTGCCTTTTGCTTGAGTAGCCACTACTAATACGATACTCAATAGATCGGGTGTAAAGCCTGGCCACGGATGGTCGTATATGGTAAGTACAGAACCATCAATGAAGGTTTTTATTCTGTAGTGATCTTGTTTAGGTATGTGTATGTCGTTGCCATGTATCTCTAATTGTATACCCAGTGTTTCAAACGTATCAGGGATGATGCCCAAGTGTTCTACGTCAGCATCTTTAATGGTCAGCTCGCTTTGTGTCATAGCAGCCAGGCCAATGAAAGAGCCTACCTCGATCATGTCGGCCAGCATACGGTGTTCGCAACCTTTTAATTGATCTACCCCTTCAATAATAAGTAAGTTAGAGCCAATACCATCAATGCTTGCACCCATTTTATTGAGCATGCGGCAAAGCTGTTGCAGGTAAGGTTCGCAAGCGGCGTTGTATATTTTAGTAGTGCCCGGCGTAAGTACTGCAGCCATCACAATATTAGCAGTACCCGTTACTGAAGGTTCAGCCAATAATATATCATTGCCTTTTGTATTTGCACCGTCTAAAGCAAAGAGGCTTTGCTCTGTATCATAGCTAAACTTCACACCCAATTTTTCAAAACCACGTATATGTGTGTCTAGCCTGCGTCTACCTATCTTATCGCCGCCGGGTTGTGGTATGTGTGCTTTCTTGTTTCTGGCCAGCATAGGCCCGGCCAGCATTACGGCACCACGTAACCTACCTGCCTTATCCTTAAAGTTGGGGTTGTTGAAGTAGTCAGCATTGATATCTTCAGCCTGTAAGGTTAAAGTGTTCCTGTCAGGTCTTGATATTTTTACACCCATATCGTCAAGCACATCTATCAATGTATTTACATCATGTATGTCTGGTACGTTGGTAAATGTAATGGGTTCGGTGGTGAGTAAAGCAGCACATAGTACTTGCAATGCTTCATTCTTTGCACCTTGTGGTGTTATGGTTCCGTTAAGTGGTTGTCCGCCTATGATCTCGAAAGCACTCATGGGTAATGAATTGGCTTATTTTCTGTTTTTGTTATACTTCCTATTCTTATTGTTACCGTAGTTATTGTTACGGTTGTTGCCGCCGCCTTTGTTGCGACGTTGCTTATAGTTTCTATTGTTGTTGTTATCAAAGTATACCTTGTAGCCGCCCGGTTCGTATATCAACTTGCCTTCCGTAAGTACAGAAAGTTCGTTTTTGATCATATCATCATGCACAGGCTCTCTATGGTAGTTGATGTAGGCCAGCTTCATGTAGTAGCCTATGATCTGTGTCATGGCTTGTCTCTTCTCTTCATCTTCTTCCTTCATGGCTACTTTAATAAAGCCCATCAGGTTTTTACCAAAGTGTCTGCGTTCTATTTTAGTTTGCGGGTAAGATAGCGGCTCTGGCCTTTTGGTCATCTGCTCACGAGAAGGCATAGGGTAAGGCCCGTCTACATCCAGCTTAAAATCAGTGATCAGGTAAAGGTGATCCCATAGCTTATGCTCATAGTCCTCAACAGTCTTTAGTTGCGGGTTAAGCGTGCCCATTAATTCAATAATAGCCTCAGCACTTTTGAGCCTTTTATCACGCTCTTCGATCGTCATTAAGTGCTCGATCATTCGTTGCACATTACGCCCATATTCAGGCATCAACATCTTACTACGCGTAGTATTATATTCCATAAGTATTGGTTGTCAAAAAAAATGTAAATGAAAATTAACGAGTAAGTGTGTGTTATCAGAATTAACGATGATAAGTTTTTCCTAAAAAAAGAAGGGAGGTAGGAAATATTATCGAGGTACACTTACCTGTAGCTGCTACAAATATACCGATATATAAGTAAAGCAGGAATAATTATTCAATAGTGTTCATTTTTAATCAATTAGGCTATGTGGCTTAAGGTAGCTTTATTATCTTGCTCGTCTAAAATTCAGGAATGTTAGCATTAAGCTTGAAGGATAAACATGCACTGGTTGCCGGTAGTACGCAAGGCATTGGTTTGGCATGTGCTAAAGAATTAGCAGAGCTGGGGGCCACTTGTACCTTAATAGCCAGAAATGAAGCGGCCTTGAAAGAGGCGGTAACCACATTAAGTACTGAAAATGGCCAGCAACATGACTACTTAGTAGCTGACTTTTCAAACCCCGATCAAGTAAAAGAAGTTGTTACAGGGTATGTGGCAAAAAATCCGATACATATACTGGTAAATAACAGCGGGGGGCCTCCTGCAGGGCCTATAGCAGCAGCCGAGGTGGTAGCTTTTCATGCTGCTTTTCAACAACATCTAGTATGTAATCATATTCTTACAACTTCTGTAGTAGAAGGTATGAAATCAGCAGGGTATGGACGTGTGATCAATATTATCTCTACTTCAGTAAAAATACCGTTGAAAGGGCTGGGCGTGTCCAACACTATTCGTGGGGCTGTAGCATCATGGTCAAAAACCATGGCCAACGAGCTGGCTCAGTATGGTATAACAGTCAATAATGTATTGCCCGGAGCTACCCTTACCGGTAGGTTATCGTCAATAATTGATAATAAAGCTGCAAAAACGGGTGCAGGTACAGAGGAGATCGAAAAAAATATGTTGGCCGAAATACCGGCAAAAAGATTTGGTAAGCCTGAGGAGATCGCTGCTATGGTTGCCTTTTTGGCAGCACCTGCAGCAGGGTATATCAATGGGGTGAGCATACCTGTTGATGGTGGTAGAACTGGCTCTATATAAGGTTATAAAAAAATATAACCATATTTGTGACCATGGTTGTGGATTAACATGAGGTTAAAGCCCACTAAGAAAGAATGACAGTTAAATGACATTGAAACATTAATTTTTTAAAAATATCCTTTGAAAGCCGCGTCAGTATTGAGAAACATTTTTTTACAAAGCGCTATTAATTTTGAGCTTTGTGTTGTAGTTTTGCGAACGCTTTGTCTAAAAGGAACGTTAATTTTCAAATTTATTCCTGTGTCAAAAACAATTAAGCCGACTTTCCGGAAAATTGCCCATAGCACAATAGCAGTAGTTATTGCGTTTTTTGCTTGTACCCTAACGGCTGTAGCCCAGCCTGACGGTAAAGCGCTCTTCCAATCGAAGTGTGCGACTTGTCACCATCCGTTGAACGATGCAACAGGTCCGGCACTTAAAGGTGTGGATGAACGTGTGCCAAGCAAAGAGTGGTTGTACGCTTGGGTTAACAATTCAGCTAAACTTCGTAACAGTGGTGATAAGTATGCTGTAGATATCTACAATACTTGGGGTAAAACAGATATGACCGGTTTCCCTGAATTGTCGAATGAGGATATCGATGCCATCGTAACTTATGTAAACAGTGTAGAGCCTAAGGTGGCCGCTACACCAGCTGCAGGTGCTGAGCCTGTTGAAACAGGTAGTAATACTTGGATGTACTCGTTGATCACTATCGTGTTATTGCTATTGATGGTGATCTTGTGGCGTGTAAACAGCGGCTTGCGTCGTGTAGCTCATGAGAAAGAGGGTATCCCCGTACAAAAAGAAATTCCATTCTACCGCAATAAAGTATTCATTGCCATTGGTCTTGTGATCGTGTTTATCGCAGCAGGCTACTGGATGGTGAATGGTGCATTGGAAATGGGTCGCCAGCAAAACTATATGCCTGAGCAGCCTATCTTCTACTCGCACAAAGTGCACGCAGGTATCAATCAGATCAACTGTCAATACTGTCACGCAGGTGCTGAGAAGAGTAAGCATGCAATGATTCCTTCTACTAACGTGTGTATGAACTGTCACAAGCAGATCAAAGAATACACCGGTGCTGAAGAGCATCCGTTAATGACATGGGAAGGTGAAGAGATAGACGGTACTGCAGAAATTCAAAAACTATATCAATACGCAGGTTGGGATCCGACTACTAAATCTTATAAAAGAGATGAAGCCGGCAATATCTTAGCTACACCTATTAAGTGGACTAAGATTCACAACTTGCCTGATCACGTATACTTCAACCACTCACAGCACGTAGCTGTAGGTAAGATCGCTTGTCAGCGTTGTCACGGTCCTATACAGGATATGGATGAGGTGAAGCAATTTGCTCCACTATCTATGGGTTGGTGTATCAACTGTCACCGCCAAACAGAGGTGCAGTTTGCTGATAATGATTACTACTCTATATATGAGAAGTATCACGAGGAAATGAAATCAGGCGAGCGTACTAGTGTAACAGTAAATGATATTGGTGGAACGGAGTGTCAGAAATGCCACTACTAATTCTTGATAATCAGAAAAATATATTCGGAAACTTAACATACCGAGTTGAACAATATGAGTCAGAAAAAATATTGGAAGGGTTTGGAAGAGCTGCAGGATACTGCAGGCCATAAAGAGATCGTCGATAATGAGTTTAAAGAGGAGCTTCCTTTTGATCTTAGTGACGACTTACTAGGTGCCAACACCCCTCGTCGCGACTTTTTAAAGTTCTTAGGCTTCAGTACTGCTGCTGCTGCATTGGCTGCCAGCTGTGAGATGCCTGTTCGTAAGGCTATCCCTTACGCAATTAAACCTGAGGAGATCGTTCCGGGCGTTCCTAACTACTACGCATCAACTTTTGTTGATGGCGGCGACTACTGCCCTGTAGTAATTAAAACGCGTGATGGACGTCCTATAAAGCTAGAAGGTAATGAGTTGTCTTCTATCACTGAAGGTGCTACCTCTGCGAGAGTACAAGCAGCAGTGTTGAACCTTTATGATAAGGCACGTATCCGCCAGCCATATGCTGATGGTAAGGAAGCTACTTTCGAAGCAATAGATAATAGAATTAAAGAAGGGCTGGCAGGTAATAGTGGAGAGGCGTATATACTTACTTCTACTATTCTTAGTCCTACTACAAAAGAAGTAATCAATCGTTTTGTTGCTAAGTATCCTAATGCGAAGCACATCACGTACGATGCTATGTCTTATTCAGGTATGTTATTGGCTAATGAAGCTTGCTACGGTAAGCGTGCATTGCCATCGTACCATTTTGACAAAGCGAATACCATTGTTAGTCTTGGTGCTGATTTCCTAGGTACATGGTTGTCGCCTGTTGAGTTTTCAAAGCAGTATGGTAAGGGCCGTAAGGTGAATGCTAGCAACCCTACCATGTCTAAACATTACCAAGTAGAGCCTACACATACTATATCGGGTGCTGCTGCTGACAGCAGAGCTACCTGTAAGCCATCTGAAATGGGTGCTGTAGCTGTAGCGCTTTACCAAGCAATTGCTAATGGTGCTACGCCTTCATTGGCAAGTGCTAAGCTAAATGAGCTGGTTAGCAAAGCTGCTGCCGACCTTAAGAAAGGTAATGGCTTAGTAGTATGTGGTTCTAATGATGTGCATATTCAAACGGTGATCAACGCGATCAACGATAAGATAGGTGCTAATGGCACAACTGTAAACTGGGCTGTGACCAGTAACTACAAGCAAGGTATCGACTCTGACATGAAGGCCTTAACTGACGCAATGAATGCAGGTAAGGTAGGTGCTTTGATGATGCACGGTGTAAACCCTGTATATGACTATTGCGATAGTGAAAAATTTGCAGCTGGCCTAAAGAAAGTACAAGTATCAGTATCGTTTGCTGATCGTATGGACGAAACGGCTACTGCATGTAGATATATTGTACCGGATCACAACTTCTTAGAAAGCTGGGGTGACGCTGAGCCCAAAACAGGCTTTTATAGCTTGATGCAGCCGGGTATCGCGCCATTGTTTAAAACACGTGCTTTCCAAGACAGCTTATTAGTATGGGCGGGAGCTTCTACTACCTATGGTGATCTTTGGAAAAACTACTGGAAGAACAAGCTAGGTGGTGAAACTAACTTTGATAAAGCATTACAAGATGGTGTAATAGAGCCTGCTAGTGGTATGTCTTTTGCAGGAGCTAGCTTCTCCGGCAATGTTGATGGAGCGATCAGTAACATACAGTCAAGAAAAGCACCTCAAGGCAATAAAGAATTAGTAGTTTATCAAAAAATATCTATCGGTTACGGTGGCGCATGGAGTAACAACCCATGGTTGCAGGAAATGCCTGACCCGATCACTAAAGCTACTTGGGATAACTACGCATGTGTATCTCCTCAAACAGCTAAAGACCTTGATGCTGAATTAACCAGTATCACTGAGGTAGACCATGCTAAGAAAGTAGTAAAAGTAAAAGCTAAAGGTTATGAGGTAGAGCTACCAATAGTAGTTGTACCGGGTATGCATAACGATGTGATAGCAGTAGCTGTAGGTTATGGCCGTAGTGAGGGTGTGGGTATGGCTGCACGTAGCGGTATGGATAAATTCAACAAGGAGATAGGCGGTAAAAATGCTTATCCTTTTGTGACTTACAATGGTACTACATTTGATTACAACTCCGGTATCGAAATGGAAGATGCCGGTAAGACATACGATGTAGCTATTACGCAAACGCACCATAGCTATGAAGGTCGTCCGATCATTCATGAGTATACTTTAGATGAGTTTGCTGAAAATCCGAAAGAATTACTGGAATCTCGTAAAGAGAAACTAGAACACTATACTTCTTTACCATGGGAGCATCATGGTGAAGGTGGCCACGGTGAAGAGCATGGTAAGAATACTCATGCTAAAGCACCAATGGCTGACCATAGTGCAACATATTGGGAAGATGATTTCCGCAAGAACGGTACATTATATCCTGTATACACCTCTCCTGGTATCCACTGGGGTATGTCTATTGACTTGAACAGCTGTATCGGTTGTGGTGCATGTGTGATCGGTTGCCAGGCAGAGAACAACGTATCTGTTGTAGGTAAGCATCACGTGATGAAAGCGCAGGAAATGCACTGGATTCGTATTGACCGTTATTTTAGCGGTTCTCCAGAAGATCCGGATAGCATCCAAACCGTGTTCCAGCCAATGATGTGCCAGCACTGTGACAACGCTCCTTGTGAGAATGTATGTCCAGTATCGGCTACCAACCACAGTAGTGAGGGCTTGAACCAAATGGCTTATAACCGTTGTATCGGTACTAAATACTGTGCGAACAACTGTCCTTATAAAGTACGTCACTTCAACTGGATGGACTGGAACGGTGCAGATTGCTTCGATGATAACTTATATGAAGACTACCGTCGTGATGGCATGAACGATGACTTAACTCGTATGGTGTTGAACCCAGACGTAACCGTTCGTAGCCGTGGTGTGATGGAGAAATGTAGCTTCTGCGTACAACGTCTTCAAGATGCTAAGTTGACTGCTAAGAAAGCCGGTCGTCCAATGAAGGATGGTGAAGCAAGAACTGCTTGTCAGCAAGCATGTCCTACTGATAGTATTGTATTTGGTAACGTGAACGATAAGAACAGCGAGATATACAAACTAAGAAGAAAGCAAGACGAAGAGCGTGTATTCTATGTATTAGAAGAGATACACACTTTACCAAACATCAACTATCTATCTAAGATCCGCAATACGGATGAAGTGATAGCAGGTGATGAGGAAAAAGATAAAATGATGAACCCGATCGTATTCTAAGAATACTAAGGGTGAGCGATAGCAAATAAATAATTTAAAAGAACTATTCTAATAACGTGCTATGCATTTAAAGTACGAATCATTTGTAAGAGAACCACTGGTAGACGGTGATAAGACCTACAGCCAGGTAACTGAAGATATCATCAGCCCGATTGAGAAAAAACCGGGCCGTATGTGGTATGTCGGTTTCTTCTTCTCGTTGATTCTCCTTGGTTTCGGAGTGTTCTCAGTATTCTGGGAGGTTTACTATGGTATTGGTGTTTGGGGTATCAACCGCACTGTAGGATGGGGTTGGGATATCACCAACTTCGTATGGTGGGTAGGTATCGGTCACGCCGGTACACTGATATCAGCGATCCTTTTACTATTCCGTCAAGGATGGCGTACGGGTGTAAACCGTGCTGCAGAGGCGATGACGATATTTGCGGTAATGTGTGCCGGCCAGTTTCCGATCTTCCACATGGGTCGTGTATGGGATGGTTTCTTCGTATTACCTTACCCGAATGGTCGTGGTCCTTTATGGCCTAACTTTAACTCGGCACTACTTTGGGACGTATTTGCGATCTCTACTTACTTCACGGTATCCTTATTATTCTGGTACTCCGGTTTAATACCTGACTTTGCTACAGTGCGTGACCGTGCTAAAACCAAGTTCCGTAAGCGTATGTATGGTTTGGCTTCTTTTGGCTGGACGGGTACTGCAAAGAACTGGCAACGTCAAGAAGCATTAGCGCTAGTATTAGCAGGTTTGAGTACACCACTTGTACTTTCTGTACACACGATCGTATCGTTTGACTTCGCTACGTCAGTAATACCAGGTTGGCATACCACGATCTTCCCGCCATATTTCGTTGCGGGTGCGATCTTCTCAGGGTTTGCCATGGTACAAACACTATTAATTATCACTCGTAAGATATTAGGTCTTGAAGAGTATATCACTATTGGTCACATTGAGGCGATGAACAAAGTAATCGTGCTGACGGGTTCGATAGTAGGTGTGGCTTATCTTACTGAGCTATTCATGGCATGGTATAGTGGTGTGTTATATGAGCAATCAGCATTTCACTGGAGAATCTTCGGACCATATTGGTGGAGCTACTGGGCAATGATGACCTGTAACGTGGTATCTCCTCAGTTGTTCTGGTTCAAGAAACTACGCCGTAATATTCCATTCACCTTCTTCATGTCTATTATCGTGAACATTGGTATGTGGTTCGAGCGTTTTGTGATCATCGTTACTTCATTGTATCGCGATTATTTACCTGGTAGTTGGACTTATTATAGCCCAACATGGCCGGAGCTTGGTTTCTATCTGGGTACGTTTGGATTGTTCTTCACTTGTTACTTCTTATTTGCTAAATACTTCCCTGTAATTGCAGTGGCAGAGATCAAGTTTGTATTGAAGACATCGGGTGATAACTATAAGAGGGATATGCAGAGCATTGAAGAGAAAGATACAGCTGAGTTTTATCAAGAACAACAGCATCATTAATAAGTAAAACAGCTTTTTAAGTAATAAAGAGAATTATTTAACAATGGCTATAAAGAAATTTGCAGTAGGGTGTTACGATGATGAGGCGGTATTGTTTCCCGCAGTTGATAAGGTGCGCAACAGCGGGCATAAGCTGCACGATGTGTATACACCGTTTCCTGTACACGGTTTAGACAAAGCGCTAGGCCAAAAAGAAACTGACCTGCACGTTGCCGGTTTTATATACGGTATCACAGGTACTTGTACTGCCGTAGGTTTTATGTCGTGGATATTTACCAGCGACTGGCCGATCAATTTTGGCGGTAAGCCACAATTTTCGCTGCCTGCTTTCATCCCTATTACGTTTGAGCTTACAGTACTTTTTGCTGCTGTAGGTATGGTGCTTACTTTCTGCTACCTAAACCAGATCATGCCGGGTGTAAAGAAGCATGTTTTCCACCCTCGTCAAACAGACGATCTGTTTGTAATAGCATTGGAGATAGATGATGAGGATAATGGTGATGAAGCTATTAATTTCTTAAAAACCACAGGTGCGATGGAAACATCAGTACAATATGCTGAGAGTGAGTGGTGGTATGGCCGTTTTGATAAAGAAGAAGAATACGAAAAATTAAATCCGGCAACTTAAGTTATTGACCGATAACAGTTGTTGAACATTGAATATTAAAATATTTATGAACAAGAGCCAAAGCATAGTAATTGCAATTCTAGTGTTAGGATTAGGTCTAACGGCTTGTAACAGTGGTAGTACACGCCGTAATCCCGGGAAGATCTATGCACCGGATATGACCTACTCACGTGCTTATGATGCTTATACGGAGAACCCAAACTTTGCAGATAGCCAAACCAGCCGTCCGCCGGTAATGGGTACAGTAGCACGTGGTCATGAGTTACCGGATCATTTAGTAGAAGGTGATGAAGAAGCATACAAAGCTTATACTACACACCTGCGTTTTACAGATGATGAAGTGGCAGAAGGTGGACGTTTGTATAACATTTATTGTGGTATTTGCCATGGTAATAAGCTAGATGGTCAAGGACCATTATATACTAGCGGAAAGTTTTCTTCAATGCCTGCTAACCTAAAAGATGGTAAGTATAAGGATATGCCAGTAGGTACTATGTATGCTGCCATTAAGTATGGTAAGAATATGATGGGCTCATACGCTAGCCAGCTAAATCAAAAACAGCGTTGGATGGTGATCGCTTATATCAAAAAGGTACAAGCTGAAGACGGTGGCAACCCATTTACTTTGGGAAGAACAGAAGAGCCTAAGACCGCAATGAATGACGAGCACAGTGAAAACAGTGCACATTAATAATGAATAAAAGCAATTAGTAAACGTACTTCTAATAATAATACAATGAACGAACGTTTTGAGATACCGGCAAGATTAAAAAATACCAGTTTGGTATTGATGTTGATAGGTATCGTCACGCTTATAGCCGGAGCCGTAGCACTACTGAATAATGGTAATGCTGATACAGAGCTAGCTCATGCTGCTCAAACTCGTTTTTGGATCGTGCTTTTGCACAATAGCGTATTCTTCTTATTGATCACCGTAGCTAGTGTATTTATACAAGCTGCTGCATCGCTGGCACAAGGTGCTTGGATAGTTGCTTATAAGAGAGTGCCGGAAGCTATTGGTGCTAATGTATGGCTATTTGGTGTTATAGCGGGTATCATCTTATTACTTTCAGTATTTGGCGTAAATGTAGGTGGTCATAACCCTATTTATCACTGGGTACACCCACACGGAGATGAGGTGTTGGAAGGTAAGTCGGCTTTCCTTAATCCTACAATGTTTACCATATTTACTGTTGCTACCATTGGTTTGTGGTCTTACTTCGGTATCAAGTTCCGTACGCTTTCTCTATCATTAGAAAAAGCGCCTACTAATAGCACTAAGATCTATTTCACGATCATGAAATGGTCTGCAGGTTTCTTACTTGTATATGCATTGACACAAATGAGTACGACACCTTGGTTGTGGATCATGAGTATTGATGCACACTGGTACTCTACCATGTTTAGCTGGTATACATTTGCGAGTGCATTTGTTAGTGGTATGGCTGTAATCTTCTTGTTTGTAGTGATGTTGAAGAACAATGGCTACATGGAAGTAGTGAACAAGGAGCACATACATGACCTTGGTAAATTTATGTTCGCCTTTAGCGTATTTTGGACTTATGTATGGTTTGCACAGTATATGTTGATCTGGTATAGTAACATACCTGAGGAAACTACTTACTTTAAAATGCGTCAGCAAGGGCCTTATAGTTTGATATGGTACTCTGTATTCATCATCAACTTTATCATGCCGATATTGATATTGATGTCGCGCCCAAGTAAGCGTAACTATTTTACAGTAACCTTTATGGCTATGATGATCATATTTGGTCACTGGCTTGATTTCTATATAATGACTATGCCTGGCCCGCTGGGTGCTAACTGGCACTTAGGTTGGTATGAGCTGGGTATATTTGCAGGTTTTGCAGGTGTATTGATATTTAGTGTTAGCCGCACGCTTACTAAAGCATCATTAGTACCACAAAACAACCCATTGATGAAAGAAGCGATATTGCACGAAAGTTAATAGCGCAGTTGAGACTTATAAATTGAACAACATTAATAAGTAAATACAAGATATACTGACTATGTCGGGACTTATTTTAACATTATTGGTAGCGCTGGTATTTATCATCATATACCAGATTGCGCAAGCAAGTGAATATACTGCAGTACTACGCGGTGAAGAGAAAGTGAAGAATAAAACCAACCGTATTATGGCGATACTTTTGGTGGCCTTTTTCATCCTAGGTATGTGGGGTATATGGGAGTGTCATGAAATGTTGATCGACAAGATGCTGCCTGTGTCAGCATCAGAACATGGTGTGAAATATGACCAAATGTTTGAGATCACACTTTGGGTGACAGGTATTGTATTCTTCATCACACAAGCGTTATTGTTTTGGTTTGCTTGGAAATACCAGAGCAGCGAGAAGAATAAATCATCATTCTTCTACCCGCACAACAACAAATTGGAGTTGGTATGGACAACAATACCGGCTATTGCCATGGCAATACTAGTAGCGTTTGGTTTGAAGAACTGGATGGCAATGACCGATGAAGCACCTAAAGATGCGCAAGTAGTAGAGGTGATAGGTAAGCAATTTAACTGGATCATGCGTTACCCTGGTGCAGACGGTGTGCTAGGTAAAAGAGACTTTAGAAAGATCAATGAAGCTAACAATATATTAGGTCTTGATTGGGAAGATGAGAATAACATGGATGACATTGTTATTCAAAATGAGTTACACCTGGTAAAAGGCGTCCCTGTAAAATTGATCATTGGTTCAAGAGATGTGATACATGATGTAGGTCTGCCACACTTCCGTATGAAGATGGATGCGGTACCCGGTATCATTACTACCATGTGGTTTACTCCTCAGTATACTACTCAAGAAATGATCGAGAAAACAGGTAACCCTAATTTCGTATACGAAATATCGTGCGACCAGATGTGTGGTAAGGGTCACTACTCTATGAGAGGTATAGTAATAGTGCATACGCAAGAGGAGTATGATGCGTGGCTGGCAGAGCAAAAAAGCTATCACGCATTAAACAATGCTGATGCAGCAGAAAGCAACGAAGAAAAAACTGATAGTGTTAACGCAATAACGATGAAGTAAATCGGCCTAAAAGGAGCAGGCCACAAAAGTGCAAACAATGAGCGACGTTATCATTCAAGGAACTAGTACAGCGCATACACAAGACGCGCATTCAGAGCATCATGGTCATGAGCACCATGAGCAGCACTTCATCATGAAGTACATTTTTAGCCAAGACCACAAGATCATTGCTAAACAATTCTTGGTGACAGGTATTATATGGGCCATTATTGGTGCTTTAATGTCTGTGTTCTTCCGTTTACAACTTGGTTTCCCTGACCAGACTTTCCCTATTATGGAACAGTTTTTAGGTAAGTGGGCTCAAGGCGGTAAGTTAGATCCGGAATTCTACTATGCATTAGTAACCATGCACGGTACTATACTTGTATTCTTTGTACTTACAGCAGGCTTAAGTGGTACATTTGCCAACTTGCTTATTCCACTTCAAGTAGGTGCTCGTGATATGGCATCACCTTTCATGAACATGCTATCTTATTGGTTCTTCTTCTTGGCAGGTGTGATCATGTTTATCTCTTTGTTCGTGCAAACAGGTCCGGCATCAGGTGGTTGGACAACTTATCCTCCGCTAAGTGCACTTAAAGAAGCATCTTTAGGTTCAGGCCTTGGTATGGACTTATGGTTGACAAGTATGGCATTGTTCGTTGTGTCGTCTCTACTAGGTGGTTTGAATTATATTTCTACCATTCTGAATATGCGTACTAAAGGTATGACAATGACTCGTATGCCTTTGACTATATGGGCATTGTTCTTCACTGCTGTGTTAGGTGTATTGTCATTCCCTGTTCTATTATCAGGTTTTGTATTACTAATATTTGACCGCAACTTTGGTACCAGCTTCTACTTGTCTGAGATCTTCATCGCGGGTAAAGCACTACCTCATGTAGGTGGTTCGGCGATATTATATCAACACTTATTCTGGTTCTTAGGTCACCCTGAGGTATATATCATTATGCTACCTGGTATGGGTATGGCATCGGAGATATTATCTAACCACTCTCGTAAGCCAATTTTTGGTTACTTGGCGATGGTTATTTCAATGATCGGTATTACGGTGTTAGCCTTCTTAGTATGGGCACACCACATGTTTGTAACAGGTATGAGTCCGTTCTTAGGTAACATATTCGTACTCTTAACATTATTGATCGCGGTGCCTTCAGCTGTAAAAGTATTTAACTGGCTCACCACTATATGGAAAGGTAACATCAGGTTTACCAACCCAATGTTATTCTCACTTGGTTTCGTTTCACTATTCATATCAGGTGGTCTTACCGGTCTTTTCTTAGGTAACTCTGCTTTAGATATACACTTACACGATACCTACTTTGTGGTGGCTCACTTCCATATTGTAATGGGTGTATCTGCTTTCTTTGGAATGTTTGCAGGTATCTATCACTGGTATCCTAAAATGTTTGGAAGGTTCATGAATAGAACGCTAGGTTATATTCACTTCTTCATCACATTTGCAGGTGCTTACTTGATATTTTGGCCTATGCACTACGAAGGTGTAGCTGGTATGCCACGTCGTTACTACGATTACAGTGCTTGGGAGTCGTTTAAACAATTTGATAGCTTAAATGGATTTATCAGTATCGTTGTTATAATCGTATTCTTAGCGCAATTACTATTTGTTGTGAACTTCTTTGTAAGTATATGGAGAGGTCGCAAGGTAACGGTTAAAAACCCATGGGGTTCTCCTACACTTGAGTGGACAACACCTATCAATCCTGGTCATGGTAACTGGCCTGGAGAGATTCCGGAAGTTCATCGTTGGGCATATGACTATAAAGATGATGGTAATGGTAATGATTTCATTCCACAGACAGAGCCATTAAAAGAAGGCGAGGAAGCACACTAGAAAATCTAGATATTCATATATTAGAGGCACTTTTTATAAAGTGCCTCTTTTTGTTGTGATTAAAAGCTATTGATTATCAACAAAAAGGAGACAAAATGATGACACAAATCTATTTTGACAAACTCTGATTTTTTAGTTATATTGCATACAAAATAGTGTCTATGAAAAAACACATATACTCTCTATTGTTTTTAGCAGGAGCATTATCAAGTGCTTCTACTCTGCAAGCTCAAACTTTTGAGACTGACGGTGGTGATACCGTAAGAGCAGTGATATATAAGAATATGGAACTCCATAACAATATCACAAACAAGTCTTCAGCTGATATTAAGATCGAGTGGAAGGTAGTAGGACACAATTTTCCGTCATCATGGTCGTCCGATATAAATCTAGGTATTTGTGATAATGCATTATGTCGTCAAAATATCGGTAATCAACTTTTGAATGGTACAGTATTCACTTCAGGTGACTATGCTCCTAATGTAAAAGGAGATTTTCACGTACTGATGATAGGTTATGATGCTTCTACTATCGCTGATGGCAGTTATTATATTACAGTAAATCTAAAAGAACAAGGTGGCTCTTACGATAAGAATGTGACCTTCATCTTTACTAAGTGGGCTACTAACGTAGGTAATGTACATCAGTCTGCTGATAGAGTGGCAGTATATCCTAATCCTGCTAATAACTATATCAATGTTGACTTTGGTAAATATGATAACATAAACAAAGTATCTATTTACAATTTAGTTGGAAAGAATGTAGGTAACTACAATGTATCAGGCAATAGTGCTAAGCTTAATATAGAGAAAATACCTACTGGTGTTTACTTTATTAGATTATCTGATAAAAGCGGTAATATCGTTACTACTCGTAGATTTACACACATGTAAGATCTAAAACATAAAATATTTTATAGGCATGCTGTAATAGCATGCCTTTTTACTTTAATAATATGACCATTGTTTATAGCTAGCACCCGCCCAATACTTATAGAAGTTTAGGTATACTAGGAATATATTGAAAGGTAAGTGAGCAGGCATTAATAATAGCTTTTATATGGGCAAACTATCTCTTACAGCTACTTTTCACAAGGCTTGATAAGGTTAATACTATTAATGATAGTGGGCTTAAATATGTCATGGGTGTCGCATAGGTAGTTAACTATTACCTTTTTGCATATAGAGCTAGTGCTTATGGTGTT
This sequence comes from Flavipsychrobacter sp., assembly GCA_965230595.1. GTDB lineage: Bacteria > Bacteroidota > Bacteroidia > Chitinophagales > Chitinophagaceae > UBA5543. Next base: position 195,790 of record OZ246011.1, read on the forward strand.
TATACTAAAGAGATTAGACCTATAAAAAACAGTTTTCAAATATCCATGTTCCTGTTACTTTACCTTGTTGATAAACGGCAATATAATAGGGTGTTTACAGAGTTATAATATATTCGAGTGAGAGGCAATGGAGGATGAGAGTTGGTAAGGTCTTGTTTAAACCAAGGGAGCAAAGGAGTTTTATATTGCTCATTTTTAGTACATAATAGTCATTCGTACATATGCAAAATCTACTATGTCTAGAGTTACCTCAATGGTTTAAACAAGTCGCCGTTATGATGTAAAGGAGAAAGAGATGCAGAAGGGATACAAACAATATTGTAATGGTATATAGGCAAAATAAAAGGCTTCCCAATGGAAGCCTTTTATATAGAAATATTTTGAATCAATTATTTATTGATCAATACTCTTTCTGATGTAGTAACACCTTCAACTGTTACGTTCAATACATATACACCGTTAGCTAAGTTTTCAACAGAGATAGCTTTGTTAAAATCAGTGCTAGTAGTGTTAAATACGTTGCTGTATACTGTTTGACCAACAACGTTGTTCAAAGTAACTTTAGTAGCACCTGCAGTTTTAAGCTTAGCCGCTACTTTAATGTAAGAAGTAGCTGGGTTAGGATATACTCTTAGGTTAGCTACGTTAGATACATTAGCTACGCTTGTAGGGAAAGTACCTTGTTTGTTAGCGTTAACTACTTCATAGTTAGAACCATTTTTCTTCCAAATAACAGTGAATACGTGAAGATCATCCATGTTCCAAGCGTTGTCCACTTTCATAGTGAATGAGTTGTTGATCTCTTGGTTAGCAGTAAATGAGCTACCGCTAAGTTTAGTACCAAAGTTGCCTAAAGCAGGATCAACTCTCCAAATGTGACCGTGTACGGCATTGTTAGGATCTGAATAACCGTTTTGGTAAGCTTTAATACCATCTTCGTAAGCATAAACAGCTACATAGTATTCACCAGAAGCAGCAGCGAAGAATTTAGTTTTAACGTCTACTTTGATCTCTTTTTTAGTTTTATCATAAGTAGCCATGAACCCTGCATTTGCTTCAACGGCTCCCGCAGTTTGTGTTGCAACTTCACTTGTTACGGAACCAGTACTTTGTTTAAAGTTTTTACGTCCTGCAACAAAAGAAGGAATAGTAGTAACAGGATCATCAACGTTACCGTTCATAGCTGATCTAAAAGTAGCTGGTACATTCAAAGAAGTAGTTGTACTACTACTACCATGCATAGCTAAAGGAATAGCGTTAAGGCTACCAGAATTAGCAGCAGTAACAAAACCATTCATAGCTACCCATCCGCCAGCGCCACATGGGCCACACCAGTCAGCAGTAAACTTAATTACTATAGTTTTGTTCTTTTCAGGAACATTGATTTGTGCGATAGTGCTAACAGTAGCAAATGCCGCAATAAAAAGTAAAGCTAATTTTTTCATGCTTTATAGTTTTTAGAATTTGATAAAATACTTTAGTAGTTAGTTACCAAATATAACAAACTTTTAATGAGATACCTGAAAAAATATTAGATTTCAAAAAAAAATACGGAATATTTATAATAAGTTAATGGTATTCAGTACTCTATTAACGGTTTCTTCCCTTCCTATTAGGGCAGAAATGTCAAAAATGCCCGGTCCATACTTGCCACCAACCAGCATTACCCTAAATGGCAACATTACAGTACCTTTTTTGATACCTGCTTCTTGTGTAGCATTTACAAAGTTTTCTTCTATATTTTCAGCATTCCACTCTGTAATATCATCTAGCTTATCAGCCCAAGTTTTAAAAAAATTGGTTTTCTCCTCATCCCATTTGCCTTTGATAGCATCTATGTCTACCTCTGTAGGTGTTTTAAAGAAAAAATGCCCTTGTAGCCAAAAGTCACTTAGTAAATGACAACGTTCTTTTACTAAACCTATTACTGTTAGTAGTAGTTCATCATCGGTGTTGATACCTTTTTCTAAGAAGTAAGGCTTTATTAGAGGAAGAAGTTCATTGTTATCTTTCTTTAATATATACTGTTGATTATACCATTTGGCTTTTTCATAGTCAAATTTCGCACCTCCTTTGTGTATGCGATCTGTACTGAACTTTTCTATGAGCTCGTCCATGCTGAATATCTCCTGTTCGGTACCATCGTTCCATCCCAATACGGCCAGCATATTTACAAAAGCTTCAGGTAAGAATCCTTTTTCTTTAAAGCCTTCAGTAAGTTCATTTGTAGTTGGGTCTTGCCAGTTCATCGCAAACACAGGAAAGCCTAGGCGCTCTCCGTCTCTTTTGCTCAACTTGCCATTGCCGTCAGGTTTTAATATTAATGGTAAGTGTGCCCAGGTAGGCATATGTTCTTCCCAGCCAAGATATTTCCACAATAATATGTGTACCGGTGCACTTGGCAACCATTCTTCACCCCTAAAGGCGTGAGTGATCTTCATTAAATAGTCATCTACCACTACGGCTAAGTGATAGGTAGGCATACCATCTGCTTTAAGCAGTACTTTATCGTCAACGGTATTGGTATCATGTTTAATATCTCCTCTGATCATATCAGAGAAATGTACGGCCTCATTTTCAGGCATTAGTATCCTTACAACGTATGGCGTACCGTTATCAATTAGTTTTGCTACTTCATCAGCAGGTAATGTTAGAGAGTTGCGCATTTGCATGCGAGTACTTCTATCGTATTGTGGGCTTGGGTTTTCTTTGCTGCGTAGGTTATTACGCATAGCTTCCAACTCTTCAGGTGTATCAAAAGCGTAATAGGCATGCCCCGAGGCAATAAGCTGCTCAGCATATTGCTTATAGAGATGTTTCCTTTCGCTTTGTTTGTAAGGACCGTAGTCTCCTCCGTGTCGTACACTTTCGTCAGGGGTAAGGCCACACCATGCTAGGCAGTTGAATATATAATCTTCAGCACCTGCCACAAACCTAGACTGGTCGGTATCTTCAATACGAAGTACGAAAGTGCCGTTATGATGCTTCGCAAAAAGGTAGTTGTATAATACAGTACGTACGCCTCCTAAGTGAAGCCCACCTGTAGGGCTTGGCGCAAATCTTACTCTAACGTTGTTACTCATAGGCTGCAAAAGTAACCTTTATCCAAGTTTTGACAACGTTTTACTAAATGATATTATAGCGATAGTTGCTCGTATATGGGTAGTAGTTTGTCAACTGTATAGGTCATATTATCATTAATGCTACTGACCCATTTTATTTTGCGTATTGCGTTGGTAAGAAATACAGCCTCAGCTGCTTTGAGTTCCGAGAGTGTTAGTGGTTTTTCAACCACATCAATACCTAGTATAGGTAATTGTTCCATCAGGTAGCGTCGCATAACACCCGCTATGCAGCCCTCGCTAAGTGGCGGTGTGTATAGGTTACCATCTTTTATCCAGAACACATTGGCAATTGTACTCTCAAGAATGTTGCCGGAGGCATTACAAACAAAGGCATCGTCACAGTTGCCCTCTTCGGCTTGTCTTGCTGCTATGGAGTAAACCAATGCATTGTTTGACTTAAGGTGCGATAGTGTGTCGTTACTTTTTACGATGCCTTTAGATATAAGCATCGTTACTCCTTTATCGTTTAATTCGGTGATATCTTGTTTCTCAGGTATGGCCTCAATAATAAATTCTGACCACATACTATGCCCATCATATAGGCCACCTCTGCCGGCGTAGACTTGCAATCTGACACGGCAAAACTTGGTCAGTTTATTTTTCTTAACTGTTTTAATGACCTCACTCTCTATCCAATTTCTATCCATGATCTCAGGCATCACTAGTCCTAACTCTTTTACACCTGAAAACAGTCTGTCCCAATGATATTCTTTTAATTGAATAACGCCTCCCCTAATGAGCATGGTTTCAAATAAACCATAGCCAAACCTAAATGCCCTATTGTTGTAAGGCACTGCAGCTGCAGTTTCTTTGATCAGTTGGCCATTTATGTTTATGTATCTCAATTCTAGGGGTTTCTATTAAAAGTATAATACTTAAAACAATCAAGTTTGTACATTTACCAAAACGATCGTCATGCAGTTTAAACAACCTGTTTCGGTAGAATGGTTAGCTGATTTTACTGGTGCAAAGCTTTTGGGCAATACATCAAACCTTGCTACAGGCATTAACGAGATACATAAAGTTACTCAGGGAGATGTATCTTTTGTAGACTTTGAAAAGTATTTTAATGCATGTTTAACGTCAGCTGCAACAATAATAATCATAAACAAAGAAGTTGATTGCCCCGAAGGCAAAACTTTACTTGTTTGTGACGACCCATTTGCTGCATATGTGAAGATAGTTACCCATTTCAGACCTTTTGAGCCTGCTAATAGCATGGTGAGTGATACGGCAACCATTGGGGAAGGAACGCACCTACAGCCGGGCGTATTTGTTGGCAATCATGTAACCATTGGTAAAAACTGTTTGATACATCCTAATGTAACCATATACGATCATACAGAGATTGGTGATAATGTGATCATACACGCAGGTACCATTTTAGGAGCAGATGCTTTTTACTTTAAACGAAGGAAAGAAAGAGCGATACAATATGATAAAATGGAAAGCTGTGGTAGAGTGATCATTCATAATGATGTGGAGATAGGTGCCGGATGTACTATAGATAAGGGGGTGAGTGGAGATACGATCATTGGTGAGGGTACTAAACTGGATAATCATATCCATATTGGTCATGGAGCTGTAATTGGTAAGAACTGTCTTTTTGCTGCCCAAGTAGGTATTGGCGGCAAAGCTATAATAGAAGATGAGGTAATACTATGGGGGCAGGTAGGCGTAAGTAAAGATCTGACCATTGGTAAAGGTGCTATCGTATATGCCCAAAGTGGTGTAGCGCAATCCATAGAAGGAGGTAAGGTGTATTTTGGCAGCCCTGTAGAAGATGCCAGAACTAAAATGAAGGAGCTGAATTGGATAAAAAGAATACCTGAAATATGGGAGAAGCTAACGGCGGTAGTTAAGTAGCTTTGAATTCCTTTTTAGGGTTTTCAGGTAGCTTTTTCCATTCTTTTTTTAGTAGCCCTGTTATTACTAAGTCTTCAAACTTGCCATTAACCAATGCGCCGTCTCTTATAACACCTTCTACCTTGCAGCCTAGCCTATCAGCTACTTTAGCACTTCTTTCATTTTGAGGGATGAACTGTATCTCTATTTTATTCAGCCCTACTTTCTGAAACAAGAAATCGACAAAGCGTAACAAACAAGCGGAAATAATACCTTTCCCCTCATACTCCTTACTGATCCAGTAACCTATTTGTGCTTTCTTAAGTGTATGATCCCAGTCGTGCATACCAATACCACCAATGATCTTACGCTTATGAAAGATGCCGAGAGCTAATGCTTCTTGCTTATTTTGGTGGCTAATGTATTGTTGGAGGAACTGAACAGAATGCTCAGGTTTAGTAGTACTATCTACCCATGACAACCACTTGCGCAAATGCGGGCGCGATGCATCTACAGCTTTAAAGAGTGCTGCTGCATCATCCAGTTCATAGGAGCGTAGTAATATATTATCGTCTATAAGTATAGACACCATAGGATACTCAATTTAAGCAATTAGTGCTTAAAGTGACGCATTTTTGTCATCACAAGTGCCATATTATTGTCTTTACAGTATTGTATCGTGTCTTTATCTCTAATAGAACCACCCGGTTGTACAATAGCTGTTACCCCAACTTCGTGCGCCATACGTGCACAATCATCAAACGGGAAGAAGGCATCAGAAGCCATCACTGCACCTTCAAGAGAGAAGCCAAACTGCTTAGCTTTTTCAATAGACTGCCTCAAGGCATCGATACGACTGGTTTGCCCACAACCTTTACCGATCAATTGCCTATTCTTCACTAAGGCAATAGCATTAGACTTTAAATGCTTACAGGCAATATTAGCAAAAAGCAGATCAGCATTTTCTGCTTCCGTAGCCGCTCTTTCTCCGGCATTGGTCCACTCGATGTAGTTATCATTATCAGAGTCTTGTACTAAAACACCGTTAAGTATACGTTTGTATTCACCTTGTGGTACAAATTTCTCTTTCTGCAGCAGTAGTATTCTGTTCTTCTTACCTTTTAGTAAGTGCAGCGCCTCTTCATCAAAAGCAGGAGCGATCAGTATTTCAAAGAATAACTCATTGATCTTTTCTGCTGCTGCTAGAGTGATGGCTTGGTTGGTAGCCAGTACGCCGCCAAAAGCACTTTCAGGGTCACCTGCCAAGGCAGCATCCCATGCGGTAACTACATCGCCACGTACAGCCAAACCACAAACGTTAGTGTGTTTAATGACCGCAAATGTAGGCTCGTCAAACTCGGCAATGATACCACAAGCAGCGTCTACATCTACTAGGTTATTATAGGACAACTCTTTGCCGTTCAGTTGATCGAACAGTACGTCAAGGTCTCCGTAGAATGCGCCGTTTTGATGTGGGTTTTCTCCATACCTCAAGGCTTTCTTATTATTTATAGACAGTTGGAAAGCATTACGGTCAGCATTTTGGTTGAAATAATGAGCTATGGCCACATCGTAATGTGCGCACTCTGTAAAGGCCTCATTAGCCATTTTACGGCGATCTTCTAAATCTGTTTCCCCTTCTTTTTCATTCAACAGGTTCAACAGGTAGTCGTATTGATTACGAGATGAAATGATATTAACGTCTTTGTAGTTCTTGCCCGCAGCACGTATCAATGATACACCACCTATATCTACTTTCTCAATGATGGCAGACTCTTCAGCAGTATTCTTTACTGTTTCTTCAAAAGGGTAAAGATCAACGATCACTAAGTCAAATAATGGGATGTTATATTCATTGATATGCTCTTGGTCGGCAGCCAAGTCGCGACGAGCTAGTATGCCACCGAATACTTTAGGGTGTAGTGTTTTTACACGACCTCCTAATATAGATGGGTAGCTGGTTACATCTTCAACAGCAGTGCATGGTATATCCAATCCTTCAATGAAACTCTGTGTGCCACCTGTAGAGTATATGGTAACACCCAGATCATGTAGTTTACGCACTATTGGCTCTAAGCCGTCTTTGTAAAATACCGATACCAATGCAGATTTGATCTTGCTGCTCATATTGAAAACGTTTAATAAGTGTTGAATGAGGCGCGAAGATACTAAGAATAGCTTACTTCTTAGCTATAATATAAGCCCCGTCTATGCCTGTAATATGAATGGGGACATCAAAAGAAGCTCGTTTATCATCCCAGTACTTAGTTTTCTTTCTGCTGAACCTACTCGTAAAGACTAACTGTTGAGGTGAGTATCTTTCTATCAGTAAAAGAAAGTCAGCCTCTTTTATATTATAGTTAACCACAAGCGTATGAATGAGCGTGTTGGGTAAGTTGTCTTTTTTACTATTGATGATGAGTATGTTATTATTATCAATAGTAAACAGCCGCTTTGTATTAGCTGTGCTGTCTTGCCTCCAAGAATACCATTGTATATGTGCAGGACGTAGGGTGTAGAATGGAGTAGCTTCATCCAGCTCTTTAGTACTGGCAACTACTTGATATTTTTTATTGGTGATGTATTCTATATAGCCTGTTCGGTTGATATTATAAATTACCAGTCGTTCTGCTTTTCTGGCTTTCATATCATTTACAGCCAACATGGTGAGTAGTAAGGCAAATGAGATTACCCCTGTGAGTAATGCTGCTTTCTTCTTTTTAGTAATAAATAGTGTAATGCCGGTGATGACCATGTAAGTAAGCGTCAGTTCTGTAACTCCAATTTGTAAGTGTTGAAATGATGTAGGGTTAAAAGGCTCTAAGAGTTGTATTAGGATGTTGAACTGTGTAACCAAGTAAATGGTAAGTTTCCCTAGCATAGCTGCCAGTGGTTGTATAGGACTGAGGATGACGATACCCATTCCTAAAACCAATACACTACTCATGAATACATATGCCAAAATATTAGCCACGATAAATTGAGCAGGAAATAAATGAAAGTAATAAATGACCAATGGAGCTATCAATATTTCGGCTGCTATGCTAGCCGCAATTGTTCCCCATAATAGTTTTATAATTTTGTTAGTAGGTTTTAGTAGCCGGTATATTCGTTTATAGAATAAGAGTAAGGATAGCACCGCCAGAAATGATAATTGAAAGCCTACGGTAAATAACCAGTTCGGTTCTATGAGTAGTAAGAAAAATGCAGTAGCCAGTAATTGATTAATGCCATTCTGCTGTTTTTGAAAAGCAAAGCCAATGGCTAATAAGGAGAACATAAGCGCTGCCCTAACAGCAGATGGTGGCGCACCCGCTACCAATACATAGAGCCATATCAGAGGTACAGCAGAAAGGTACTTGACCCAACGATACTTTCTGTGCTTGATAAAACCTAATAGAAAGACCACCAAGACAAAGAAGATTGATATATGTGCTCCCGAAATAGCAATGACATGGATGATGCCTGTATTGGCAAACGATTGTTTGGTGCTAGTATCAAGTGTACTTCTTTCGCCTACCAATATAGCTTCTAGCAAACCTAATGTGGCGTGGTCATGAATGTAATATTCGAGCTGATCGATACACCAGTGGTGTACACGTCTTACCCATGAAAGATTGTATTGGTCGGCATACTTGTATATAACAACGTCTCTCCCTGATAAGAATTGTTGATGATAAATATTTTTGTTGGCACAAAAGCCTGCGTAATCAAACTCATGTGGATTGCCTGCATTGGTGATACCTTGCCATTTATTGGGTAGGTATACAATGTCACCTTCTTTAAAATTACCACCACTGTACTTGTAAATGTATAGGGAAGCTTTCCCTACAGCAGGAATAGTATCTGTTCCATTTATTACATGTGTAACTGCTGCATCATACTTCCAAGTTCTGTTCTTCTCCTCTGCATCATGTGTAATACGTGCTAAGTATTGATGGTCATCTTTCAAATGATGCCCCAACCAGTTTTTATTATTCTTTATGTCTGTTTGGTAGCAGCATAACCAACCCGTAACTAATAAGGAAAGCTGAGTGAGAACAAAAGAGAAAACTTTTGAGCGTTTAAATACTAATGTATAGGAAATAGCACTTATTATAAATAGTATGGTGGCCCATAATACATAGTCTTGCAGCCAAGTGTATTTGTATAATATTATACCTACGATAAGTGGAAAGAGTAGTCGAAAGAAAGGTGCTCTTTCCCAAAAGTATGCTTCATGAGTAGGCCAGCGTTTCATAGCAGTATGCAGCTATGAAAGTAATTAATTAAGGGCTAATAGTTGTTGTGGTATTTAACTCTTTTACCTTGATGCGAGCTGTCTGTACATAAGTACTGCCAGGGTATTGTAGTATTAATTGTTCGTAAAGCTCACCTGCTTTTTTAGTGTCGTTGAATTGTGTTTCGTGTAAAGTTGCCATTTTGAATAAGGCATCGTCACCCAATACATCATCACCATGTTCTTCATATACTTGGGTCAGGTAAGTAATAGCTTCTTTATATTGTTTATGTTTTTGTGCTATTGAGGCTCTTTGCATTAGTATATCATCTTTCAAAGGGTGCTTGGGGAAGTGAGTGCTGATACTGTCAAGTAAAGCAGAAGCTTCTTTGTCTTTGTTTTGAAACTGTAACAAGTCAGCTTTGGCAAAACGTTCAAGAGGTACATAGTTGCTATCAGCCGTTACGTTTTCAGTAATAAGTACAGATAGATATAAAGCATCGTTAGCAATGAGTTCTGTGGTTGATGCTTTTAACACAGATAGTTGATCTTCTGCCCACTCAAAATCGCCACGGTAATAAGCAAGCTTAGCATTGCGGAAACGAGCCTCTTCGCCTTGCATATCTTCTCTAAAGTCTTTATCTACCTGGCTGTATAACAGTGAGGCTTCCCAGATTCTACCTTGTAGTATGTAATAGTCTCCCAATTGCAGTTTGCCTTGTGCTACAAAGAGACGTGAAGCATTAGGCTGCTCAATAGCTTCTTCTAATACGGATACGGACTTGTCAACACTGTCTAAATATTGAGCCAATAGTTTGGCAAAGTCAAGGGATACTAATTGTGCTTTGTATAAAGGGTTCTTGATTAAGAACTCTTGGTATTCGTTTTTTAGAGCCAGGGCTTCTTCCTGTGTATAATCGGGTTGCTCTTGTAGTATGTTGAACTTAACAGAAAGGTATTCGTTGACTACAGAAGTGTAAAATGAATAATCATCACCACGACTCATTACTTCTTCATAGCCTTTTATAGCATGAGCATACTGTTTTTCTTTTACGGCATATCGGGCAAAACTAAGGATGCGTTCTCCACCATCTTTAAGACGAAGATCTAAAGCTTCTATTTGCATGTAGGCGCCATCCCAGTCTCCTTTTTGTGTATATAACCAAACAAGTATTTCTGAATAGTCCAAGTTGTCAGGGTGTTCATTAATACGTTTGATGACGGCTTTTTGTGCTTTTACTTGCTTCTTTCTATTGTCGCCAAGCAAGTCCATTAAACTTGCTTTTATTTCTTTAATACCGCCATTGTAATACCCAGATCCTGCATCAATAATGGTATATACAGCTTCTTCTATTTCGCCATTTTCTGCATATAGTTTAGCTATAGGTGCGCTATAGATATAGTTGTTGTGTAGCATATCCCTGCCACGTATATAGGTGCTTAGGGCTAATTCTTTTTCACCCATTGCTAAAAAACGTTCTGCTACCTGTTGGGTGAGTATGTCATCGCCACTGAGTTCGGTCACAGCCCGTTCATATAATTCTTTTGCTTTTTTCTTTTTGCCTTGTTTTTGAAACAGCACCCCAAGGTCTATTGTGTTGAGCGAATAATTAGGGCGAATAGCCATTTGTTCGGCAATAAGCTTTTCTGCTTTTTTATAATCCTTTGTTTCCAGCAGTAGCTCAAAATATCCATTGTAAATTTCTTGATCTACGGGGTTTTTTCGGTACAGTTTTTTATAGATTTTCTCAGCTTCTTTATATTCTTTTGAAAGTACATGTAGTTTAGCTTTATCCAATTGCCCCTTTTGTGCAAAAGATGTGTTAGAGCACAATAGCAGCACTCCCATAAGTAGTACGGGCACCAAGAGTTTTATATATAGATTGTACTTATTTCGCATTTTTATCAAACACATATTTTTCTCCATCAAACACATAAACCAAAGACCTGTTAGTAACAGCGTCTCCTTTATCTTTACTTATTACAACAGGTATATAGAGTTTTTTATTGTCATCACTTAAGTGAATGTAATTGTTTGCTTCTCCTGTTTCGAGGTTGCTACTTAAAAAGTAATTATAGTTGTAGCTAATATTACTATAGGTTTTGTTTGGGGTAACAAATATAGGCGCATCAATTAATTTATCGTTTTCAATGGTAAAGGCCTTTACGCCTGCACCCATGTCATTTGTAGAATATATACCTGTATAAGTGGCTAAGTAGTATGTTTTTCCAACATTGTTCTTTATAACATGAACATGGCCAAAAAAAACGCCCGGGTCGTATTCTTCTTCTTGTTGTTTTGGAAATGCTTTTGTGCCGTTTGTTATAGGGTACTGTATCACATAGTCATAGTTGTGCATTGTGCCACCTGTTTCTTCATCCCAACTATAAATGTTGAACTTTCTATCAGGAGACGTGGCAATAATTAGATCAGTAGAGTCTTTGAGCAAACTTAGATCTGCATTGAGAATTTCAGGTTGGGTATTTGCGATATTAATAAGCTGAGTGCGTAGTTTTTTATTGTAATGATCTAGTGAGTCGTACCTGTCTATTTCTTCGTTGTCGTCATTGTAGCTGTAACCCCAATATTGTATGGCTTTTGCATAACTAACTATTGGCTGCAAAATAGCAGATAGGTCTTCTTTGTGTTCATGAGTGTTATCAACTTCAGTTTGTAGTTCGTTATGTTGTTCTCTCATCTCTTGTGAGCCACAAGAAGAGACTATGAGCATTAATGCTACTAGGTTATAAAATATAGAATGCCGCATGCTAGTTTCTTAGCGGTTTGCCGGTTTGTAAAATGCTTTGCAAGCGCTCTAAAGTTTTGCGTTGGCCGCATAAGCTAAGGAAGGCTTCACGTTCCAGATCCAACAAGTATTGTTCACTCACCATTGCAGGTTGGGAAAGGTCTCCACCGCACATCACATGTGCTAATTTTTCAGCGATGAATTTATCATAATCGCTGATATAATTACCGCGCCACATGCCGTGTATACCAGCCATAAGTGCACCCAATCCTGAGCGTCCTTGCACTTTTATATCTGTACGCTGAACAGGTTGTGTATACCCCAACTCATGCATCCATAATACCTTACGTTTTGCGTCTGCAATACGTCTGTCCATATTCATGGAAATACTATCAATACCTTTGCGGAAAATAGACATCTCAAATGCTTCATGAGCAGAGGTAGCTACTTTAGCAGTACCTATATTGATAAATAGTTGTTGTAAATAGTTAAGTTCTACATCTTCTTTAATGTTGCGGTCGGCAGCACGTAGTACGAGCTCCTTAGTACCTCCACCACCGGGTATCAAACCAACCCCCAGTTCCACTAAACCTATATAAGTTTCAGCTGCAGCTTGTACGGCATCGGCATGTAAGCACATTTCACAACCGCCTCCTAAAGCCATGCCGTGAGGTGCTACTACAACAGGTACACTGCTATAGCGCAAGCGCATGGTGCTGTTCTGGAATTGACGTACTGCCATGTCCAACTCATCATACTCTTGCTCGGCTGCAAACATAAAGATCAAACCCACATTAGCACCTGCACTAAACTTATCACTACCGTTTGCTATCACTAAACCTTTGTATTGTTCTTCAGCAATGGCTACAGCTTTTTGTATCCCTGCTAATACCTCACCACCTATGCTATTCATCTTAGTATTCCAGCTAAGTGCTACTACCTCATCACCTATATCATAAAGCTTACATGCAGGGTTCTGCCATACAACATTATCATTGTAATGTTCCAGTATAATAAAGGCCTCAGTGCCCGGTATGGCTTTATAAGATTGGCTTGGTATATTGTAGTATTTCTTTTGCCCGTTCTCTGTTTTGTAGAAGGTAGTACAGCCCTTGTCTAGCATTTCTTTCACCCAATCGGCTGCTTTAATGCCCGCAGCTTCCATTTGTTCTAACACCTTAGCCACACCTAGAGTATCCCAACTTTCAAACGCTCCTATCTCCCAGCCAAAACCTGCTTTTAGAGCATCGTCTATCTTGTATAGTTCATCTGCTATTTCCGGTATACGGTTACTCGCATAGGCAAATATCATGTGGTGGAACATGCGGTAAAACTCACCTGCTTTATCCTTACCGGTGTAGAGTACTTTTAGCCTTTGGTTGAGATCATCGATAGGTTTAGTGGCTTCCAATGTTGGGAAGGACACCTTTTTCTTTGGCGCATACTCCATGGTCTTCAAGTCCAGCGTCAGTATCTGCGACTTGCCATCATCACCTTTGACTTTCTTGTAAAAACCTTGCCCTGTTTTATCGCCAAGCCAGCTATTTTCTACCATCTTGTCTAGGAACGGAGGCATCTTAAAGATGTCTTTGGCCTCATCGTTGGGCACATTCTTTGGTAGCTCTTTGGCAACGTGCACTAGTGTGTCCAATCCTACTACATCACCTGTGCGGAATGTAGCCGACTTTGGTCTGCCCATCACAGGGCCAGTGAGTTTATCTATCTCATCTACTGTCATGCCCAGTTCTTGCATGGCATGGAAAACTGCCATGAACCCGAATACACCCACACGGTTGGCAATGAAAGCAGGTGTGTCTTTACACAGCACCGTGGTTTTACCTAAGTGTTTATCTCCATACGTCATCAGGAAATTGATGATCTCGGTGTCCGTATCAGGTGCAGGTATGATCTCAAGCAATCTTAAGTAACGAGGTGGGTTGAAGAAGTGTGTACCGCAAAAGTGTTTGCGGAAATCCTCACTACGCCCTTCGCTCATCATATGTATGGGTATGCCCGATGTGTTAGATGTAACCATCGTCCCGGGCTTACGATATTGCTCAATCTGTTCAAATACTTTTTGTTTAATATCCAGTCTTTCAATCACTACTTCCATTACCCAGTCACAGTCCGCTATTTTGGGTAGATCATCCGTAAGGTTGCCTGTTTGTATCAGTCGGGCAACATCTTTTGTATATACAGCACTTGGCTTAGACTTGAGCATAGCTGCCATAGCAGTATTGACTACACTATTGCGCCATTTAGGGTTTTCTTCAGTTATACCTTTAGCTTTATCAGCATCTGATAATTCTCTTGGTAGAATGTCGAGTAGTAGCACCTCTACACCTATACCTGCAAAGAGCGCCGCTATGCGGCTACCCATCACACCACTACCGATAATGGCAACTTTTTTGATGGCTCTGTTCATATTTAATCTAACCCTTTTCTTAGTACATACAATTTACTTAAAATTATGCTGCACTTGGTTATGCTTTTATAAATCTTAACAATGGGTATTTGGCGGTATAGCTAATTGCTTATTCTTGGAAGGTGGATAAGGCTACGTTATCTATAACAATTGGGATATGGCTGCCCGGGTTCCATAGTGAAATAGTTACAGTATCAAATTCCTCTTTGGGTATTTTGACATCAAAATAAGCATGTTGTCGGCTAAATGGTTCAACATGCCTATTGATCCTGATCATATTATTCTTAAAGTTGCGTTTTTCTTTGGAGCTAAAGCTTACAATAAACTGAGGCATTTTCCACGCTTCCCACTCTATGCCATGAATATGTACATCAATTTCAGCTCTTAGCCAATCGGCGTTACCCTTATTGTTAAAAGGTATTTTCATCTCTGGTCCGTATTCTATATTACCATCAATATATGCTGAACGTTGGCCTGTGATGATATGCTCAAGGTTTGCATTAGTATCCTGTTCAAAATCATTAAAATATATCAATTTCAGGCCAATAGGTTCGCCATCAAAATACTCATCGGTGTCTTTATAGATCAATGTGTGTTCCGGTACTTTAAACCTGCCTATAACATGCCAGTAATAAGCCGCGGACATACCGGTAGCATCATATAACCCTCCTTGTGCATGCGCATTGTAGGTAAACCAAATGTTGACATAGGTAAATAATAATAAGAAAGGTAGTACCACCCATTTGATGCTTCTTTCTATGACATATTTTATCAATGCGGCAAAAGGCAATAATATAACCGGATATACTTGTATCATAGCCCTACCTCCCGTGCCGCCATACCACCATATATCCCATGCTGAAGTGATATAAAGGCTTATCGCGAATATTACCACCACCATTATTTTACTTTTCCCATATTTCATAAAAGGAATAAGCCCAATAAATGAGAAAATAAGTAAAGGTGTATAAGATAGCCATCCACTTCTGGCGCTGAAAATGTAATTGTATAAATGCGGCTTTAGCCATGAAAAGCCTTTTTCTTCATAGCTATATACCAGTGGCTGACCTGAAACATAATACCAGTATAATATCTGTATGCTTCCAAGCAATATGACTATGATGGTAGTGATGGTTAAGTAACGTTTCTGCTGGGCTAGATAGCGTAGTCGCTCTTTGATACTTTTTATGCTAATGGACTCTACACCCCATAGTAACGGGATGAGCATAGAGATGAATTCAGTTGGTCTGATCAGTATGGCTAACCCCACCAACAAACCTATTCTAACTGCATATTTTCTGCTAGGGCTGTTATAAAAGTTTTGGGTGTTCAACAATAGCAGTACGTAAATAGTAAACAGCCACACGTGTGATAACGCACCATCAATAGCAGTATAGTTTAGATAGTTAGTGCCAATGACGAGTAGTAGTATCATTATGGCGGCCACCTTGTCATTAAACAATCTCAGTAATAATTTTCTATAATAGAATAGGCCTATGACAGCTATTATTATAGCACCTAATTGTAATGCTAGTTGATATGGTGGTGAATAGCCATCGGGAGGGTAACCTAAATGAGGTGCAGCAATATGTGCCACTACAAAAAACGGGAGGTATACTACAGCCATGCCCGAAGTGTAGGTAGTGAGGTAATTACCACTTTTATCATGCTTGAACAACATGTCTTTAGTGATTTGATACCCTTTTGAAGCATCGGGTTCTATAGGTTTTGTGCCCTTAATGTCATTATAAATAAAAAGAGCAGGTAAGTACCAGTAATAGCCACAAACATCATACTCAATTATGGAACCACCACCAATATCCCTACTCCACCTAGGAAAGAACATAAACGAGGTATATAGTAGAACAGCGGTGGCAATAGCTATGGCAAATCGAGATAGCATGATAGTAGTTTCGTATAAGTAACGGTGAATATAGGGCTATTTATATCACATCATGGTCATTTTTTATTTATACTTAATTTTTTGCATCAATACCATCTATCCTTCAATTCTCTATCTTTGCCGCTATGCAATCCTTGAAGGAAAAAATAGACGCGCTTAAAGCGGAGATAGTTGCTACTACTCCTGCTGATGCTACCGAGTTGGAAAAATACCGTATCAAATTCTTAGGAACTAAAGGTATTGTGAAAGAGATATTTGGTGAGATGAAGAACGTGCCTAAAGAGATGAAAAAAGAGGCGGGGCAAATGCTCAATGCTTTTAAACAGGCTGCTGAAGCTAAGTTTGAAGAGTTTAAATACTTACAGCATGCAGGCAGTAAGAAAGAAGCTGATACTGATATTACCCTACCGGGTACACCACAACCGTTGGGTGGCCGCCATCCGTTGCGTATGGTGGAGAATGAGATGGTCGCCATCCTGGAGAAGATAGGTTTTAGCGTAGCTACAGGTCCTGAGGTGGAAGATGACTGGCATAATTTTACTTCCTTGAACATGCCCGAGCATCATACGGCTCGTGATATGCAAGATACGTTTTACGTACAGCAGAACCCTGATTGGGTACTACGCACTCATACTTCCAGTGTTCAGGCTAGAGTGCTTGAAGAAAATGATCTACCTATTAGAGTGATATGTCCGGGGCGTGTATACCGTAACGAGACCATATCTGCTCGTGCGCATTGCTTCTTCCATCAGATAGAAGGCTTGTATGTAGATAAAAATGTATCGTTTGCTGATTTGAAGCAGACGTTATACTACTTCGTGACAGAGTTGTTTGGCGAGAAGACCAAAGTGCGTTTCCGCCCTTCATACTTTCCGTTTACAGAGCCTAGTGCAGAGATGGATATTTCTTGCACCGTTTGTGGAGGAGATGGTTGTAGTTTATGTAAACATACCGGTTGGGTAGAGATATTGGGTTGTGGCATGGTACATCCTAATATGTTGCGCAACTTTGGTATCGATCCTGAAGTGTATACAGGCTTTGCATTTGGCATGGGGGTAGAACGTATTACACAGATCAAATACCAAGTGAACGATCTACGACTGTACTCGCAAAATGATGTCCGATTTCTTAAGCAATTCCAGTCCTTATAAGTGTTAAGTGATACGGCACATAACATACTTGTTACCGGAGCTAGCGGCTTTTTAGGTAGCCATCTGGTGCGTTATCTATCTGCTAAAGGTTGTGCCGTAAGAGCTTTATACAATAGCACTATACCTAATGATGAGTTGAAGCTGCTAAGAGGTGTGGAATGGCAACAAGCCGACCTGTTGGATGTATATGATGTGGAGCGAGCTATGGAAGGTATTACCAAAGTGTATCATTGTGCCGCAATCGTATCATTTAGCCCTAAGGATAAATCCAAACTATTACATTTTAATATAGAAGCTACCAAACATGTAGTAAACGAGTGCCTTGAGCGTGGGGTAGAGAAAATGGTGTATGTAAGCTCTATTGCAGCACTGGGAAGAAATACTGAGCATAAAGAGATAGATGAAGAAGAACAATGGGAAGAGAGTAAGTACAACTCTACTTATGCATACAGCAAACACCGAGCAGAAATGCAGGTATGGCGTGGTGTAGGTGAAGGGATGCATGCTAATATTGTTTGTCCGGGTGTGATACTAGGTGAGGGTGATTGGGAAGAAGGCTCTGCCAACCTTATCAAAGTGGTGGATGAAGAGTTTCCTTTTTACACTGATGGTATTAACTCTTTTGTAGATGTACAGGATGTGGTAAAAGCTATGTACCTGCTTATGGAAAGTGATATAGTAGACGAACGCTTTATACTTAGTGCCGGCAACTTTCCTTATAAAAGAATATTCACGCTTATGGCGCATGAGCTTGGTGTACGACCACCACATATTCATGCCGCCAAATGGCTGACGGAGTTGGTATGGAGATGGAAGGCAGTGCAAGCATTTTTTACGGGTAAAGAACATACGGTAACTCGAGAAACAGCAGCTACGGCTCAGCGTAAAACCTACTATAATAACCGCAAGTTACTAAAGTGTTTACCCGAGTTTGAGTATATGCCTATAGAAGATACAATAACCCGTATGGCAAAGGCTTACATGCTAGAGAAAGCCAACAAATAGCAAAAAAGTTTAGTTTATTATAAAAAACATTTGTATTCTTGCATCAGAGAGAGGTATCCACATCCTCAATTCTATTTCAGAATACTGAATCATTTTTCCCAATTCTTTTTTTTACTGATCGATAGAAAATAAAAGATCATCTGTGATAAAAGGGTTGATGTATTAAGAGACAATCATAGTTAACATCTGTCATAAAAGATTTACATGCCTTACGACATTTTGCAATTGAACGATATGCTCGTTCCTGAGTTGGTAGATATCGCCAGCAATATGAAGATCAAGAACGTGAAGAAGCTGGACAAGCAAGAGCTTATCTATAAGATATTAGACCAGCAGGCACTTAACGAGTCTGAAAAGTCTGATAGTGAAGAGAAAAAGCCAAAGGCGCGCCGCGGACGCAAGCCAAAAGCTGAAGAAGAACAAAAAGAAGAAGCTCCTGCCAAAGAAGCAAAAACAGCAGCTAAAGAAACTACTGAAGAAAAGCCAAAGGCGCGCCGTAGTCGCAAGCCCAAAGCTGAAGAAGAGCAAAAAGAAGAAGCTCCTGCCAAGGAAGCGAAAAAAGAAGCTAAAGAAGCACCCCAAGCAAAAGAAACAGCCGAAGACTCTGGTATTACCATGCCACCGGCAGAAGGCACAGCAGAAAGTGCACCTGAAGTAAAAGAAGAGTCGCCTGCTAAAGAAGAACAAAAAGAGAAGCAACAAGATAATAATAGAGGAAGAGGTCAACGCCACCAGCAAGGGGGGCGCAACAATGGCGGCCGTCGTGAGCAACAACAGTCGATCATTAGTGCTGAGTTTGACGGAGTGATCAGTAGTGAAGGCGTATTGGAAATGATGCCTGACGGTTATGGTTTCTTACGCAGTAGTGACTATAATTATTTGAGTTCTCCCGATGATATATATGTATCACCATCACAGATCAAACTATTTGGCTTGAAAACAGGTGATACGGTTAAAGGTAGTATTCGCCCTCCTAAGGAAGGTGAAAAATACTTTGCCTTATTGAAAGTGGAGACCATCAACGGTAAGCTACCTGATGAGATAAGAGACCGTGTACCTTTCGATTATTTAACACCACTCTTCCCGCATGAGCAGTTGAGTTTATATACTAAAAAGAATAATTATGGTACTCGTATCATGGATCTTTTTACCCCGATCGGTAAGGGGCAACGTGGACTGATAGTAGCACAACCTAAAACAGGTAAAACCATGCTGCTGAAAGAAGTAGCTAATGCTATAGCGGCTAATCACCCTGAGTGTTACCTTATGATCGTACTTGTAGATGAGCGTCCTGAGGAGGTAACTGATATGCAACGTAGTGTAAATGCTGAGGTGATCGCTTCAACATTTGATGAGCCGGCTGATAAACACGTGAAAGTATCTACTATCGCATTGCAAAAAGCAAAACGCTTGGTAGAAGTAGGACACGATGTAGTGATATTGTTAGATTCTATCACCCGTTTAGCACGTGCACATAATACTGTAGCTCCGGCGTCAGGTAAAGTGCTAAGTGGTGGTGTAGAAGCTAATGCTATGCAGAAGCCTAAACAGTTCTTTGGTGCTGCTCGTAAAATTGAGAATGGAGGTTCCCTTACGATACTAGCAACAGCGTTGATAGACACCGGTAGTAAAATGGATGAGGTGATCTTTGAAGAATTTAAAGGTACCGGTAATATGGAACTACAGCTTGACCGTCGTTTGGCTAACAAGCGCATTTTCCCGGCTATTGATATTACTTCATCATCTACCCGTCGTGACGACTTACTATTAGGTAAAGAAGTGATGAACAAGATGTGGATACTTCGCAATCATATTGCAGATATGCATACAGATGAGGCTATGAACTTCTTGTTAGGCCAAATGAAAGGAACCGAAAGCAATGAAGAGTTCTTGATACAAATGGGTAGATAAGACTAAAATATTATCATTATATGAAAACCACCTTATGAGAGGTGGTTTTTTATGTATGCCATACCATTGTATAATAATATCTATTACTTTTGATCAAAAGCCCCAAAAATGAAGAAAGCCTTATTGATAGCTGGTGTATTAGTAGCCACTACAGCTACCTCATGCAAGAAGAACTACACTTGTGACTGTGATATTACTATTGATGTACCTGTGTTGGGTAATGTTACCAGCTTTACCTCTGAAACTATTAGAGCTAAGAAAAAAGATGCGGAACAACAATGTAAGAACACTGAAAATAATACGAGAGCTAATCTTACTGCCACCGGTGGCACAGGTACAGTGAAGTGTACGCTACGCTCTTCGTAAGCTATTGTTTCATATAACACTCTTGCCACTCTATTAAAAGTGGCTTACTTACTACTTAACATTGCGCTTGCCGGTATAATAGAAAGCCACAAAAACACCTGCAAACAGCATGTATAATATAGTAATGTACATAGCTGAATTTAACTATTCATGCTTCAGCATCTATCACCCCATTAGGGGTATTTAACTTATACTGACTGTAAGTAGAAAACAATAAGTGCAATACCGGCAAGAGCAGCACCTGTCGCATAAATTAGCAAATTTGTTTCTGCGTTATGCAATGCTTGTAATTGCGCTCTGTCTTTCGTTCTGTCCTTTAGTGTATCAGTTGCTTGGCTACTGTAGGAAGCTGCCATTTTGAATAAGAACACCCCCGCTACAATAGCTATAATACCTATTATGAGTAGTATAACCATGATGAATCGTTTTCACTTAATATACGAAAAAAATAGGATACTCGCTCCAGCAGAAGGTTTGAATATTCTATGCGTCTGTTTTCTTCTCTTTTAGGTATAAAAACAAAGGCAAGCATCCTGCCAACCCAAATAGGAAAGTAAGCAACCATATCATTCCTACATTTTTTATGTCATACTTTCGAGCTTCCCTATAACTCCATACCATAAATACCACTACAACAAACAGCAGATCTACGATAAGTGCTGTTGCGATCTTGTTGGCAAACATGCCTTCGATAGTTTCCAAAGGGTGTAGCCATAATAGAAAGTTGCCGGTTTCTATCGATACCATGGTCACAAAAATATTAGGGGCAATAAAGCCTAGAACTGCGAGTATAAGATATATATTCTTCATTTGAATGATGTTTTGCAGCAAAACTACAGACAGAGTGAGCCATCATCCATTGACTTAAGTTATGATTTTTTTTGTTCCAGGTATCTCTTCTTAATTCGACTAAGAGACTCAGGCTTTATGCCAATAAAGGATGCGATATAGTGTTGTGGTATACGTTTGAAGTAGTCTTCATGTTCTTCAAGCATATAGGCGTATCGTTGCTCGGGTGTTCTGGTTAAAAGGTTGGCAATGACTTGCTGGCAGGTAATGAGTTCTTCTTCAAGAGCTGTCATTGCCAGTGTGATGAATTTTGGGCTATAAGCAAGTAATGCCTGTGCAGCCTCACGGTCTATAGCTACCACATCAGTATCTTCAATAGCTTGAAAATTTTGAGTAGCAGGTTTCATGTGTAGGTAGCTTTCATAGGCGCTGATGAACTGATCTTCTGTATAAAAATAAGCAGTGTGTTCAATGCCATCATTATTATAATAAAGCCTGACAAAACCATTAACATTAAAGAAGAAGGTGTCTGATACATCACCTTCACGAAGAAGGTAGCTGCCTTTTTTGTAGGTCTTTTTTTTAAGTGTTTTGTTTAAAAATATTTTGTCTTCATCAGTAAGCTCTATGCGTTGTTCAATGTAATCTATGAAGGTTTGTATCATAGGTCAAAAATAGTCAGTAAGTGTAAAATACTGTCAGAATAATAGCCCTATAAATTAATGGTAAGCTACTTTATTGATATGTATATTATATTAGTTATTTGAGCGAACCGTGTTGGGTTACGTTTCTTACATACTAAAAATAAACTATGGCAAAACTTACTGCAGAGCAAGAAGAGAAAAGATTAGAAGAAGTGCATCGTTTTTTACAGCTTCAGTTCGATCAATCAAAGGAATATCAAGATATTGTTGATCTTGCAGCGGCATTAGGTAAAACACCGGTAGCTCTTATAACGCTATTAGACAAAAATGAAAATTGGGTGAAAGCAGTTAGTGGTTTTCAATTACCTCCTGCAATGCCGAGAGAAACATCTTTTTGTCAGTATGCTATTAGCGAAAAGGATACACTTATTATCAAAGACGCTACTCTGGATAATAGGTTTGACAATAACCCATTAGTTCATGAGCCGCCAAGTGTGCGGTTTTATGCAGGTGCACCTATTATGGTAAAGGGGAGTATACGGTTAGGGAATCTTTGCTTATTCGATGTTCAGCCTAACGACTTAGATGAGTTTCAACAGCGTGCGTTAGAAGTGCTAGCAAGGCAGGCTACATATATCATGGAGTTGCAGTTGAGTCAAAAGATATTACAAGAACATCTTGAGGAAATAGAATATAAAAATAAAAAGTTTCAACAAATAGCACATGTGCAATCGCATGAGGTGCGTCAGCCACTTACTTCTATTATGGGTTTAGTCAATATGTTTAAAGAAGATGGTTACAAGGCTGATAAAGAAAAACTAAAAATGTTAGAACAAGCTGCTCATCAGCTAGACGATAAGATTCACGAGATAGTAGAGAAAACAGTGCATTAAATATAAAGGGAGAGTGTGCTCACCCTCCCTTTATTCGTAACTATTATAGTTATTACTCTTTGTAAAACTTACCTGTATTTACATCTTTATCTGTTGTTAGGCGGTACATGTATTGTCCGGTAGGGAATGTGGCGATATTTATCTTAATAGTGTGGTTGCCGGCATCTAGCCCAAGGTGCTGGTGAGTACTAATAAGTTGCCCATTGGTATTGATTATAGAAATACTTGCATTGCTACGTTTGTTTAAGCTCAGGTCAAAAGTAATATAGTCTTGAGCCGGATTGGGATATAATTTTACTTGTTGTTTGTCTTTATTGAATGCATTTACACTCAGTGGGTCTTTGATCTCTACTGTGGCACAACTTTTGTTGTTGAGCGTATCATTATCTATTATATTATCCGCAGCATTCTTTGCCAGCATTTTAGTGCAAACTATTGCCATACCTGTAGGCCAAGTGTTACTGATGGTAAACTGAAAACTAGAACGTGCAGAATCTCCCGGCAAAAGATCAGGAGCGGCAATATTTAAATATGATTCGGGAGGGTTGCCAAAATGAATGGTGTTGCCATTGAAACTTAGTCTCATTTCTATTGTATCACTTTGGGTTAACGTATCAGGTCCTAAGTTTTTGATCCAAGTTGTGATGTTGAATTGTTGTCCGGCATGCACTACTTCATTAGTAGTAGGAGAGGTAAGGGTAGCTTGTAGGTCAATATTTCTTTTTTGCGACCATGCATGTGTATAGCATAGTAAGGCTAAAAGAAAAAGGATAGGTAGCTTTTTCATTTTATCAGAGGTTTAATGTAACGTAAATATACGTTATGTAATACATATTAAATCATAGTTGTATTTATTTTAACAAGTTGTCAGCTACTATGATCTGCTATGATACGCCACTGCCCGTCTATTTTTTTGAATAGTAATGTAAAGTGCCCGTTAAGGTCTTCGTCCTCAGTACGTGCTAAATACCATTTGCCAACTACAAAATAGTGTGATACGTCAATGGGTCTTATTTGTAGTTGGCTAAAGGTGAGCTGCCCCATTTTAGCTTTATTGGGGTAGGCGCGTTTATAATTATTAAGTGTGTTGTCGTAGCCATAGGTAGGACCTTTACTACCTATAAAGAGTAAACTATCATGCTGCCAATAGCCGGCCTGCATATAAGCATCTATATCGCCACTGTTCCAACCTTTTGCTTGCTCATCTAGTATTTGGCGTATTTGTCCTTCATTATTAGGTGTGGTAGAGCAGGCTGATAGAGTAACAGCTATGATAAATGCTAACAAGTATTTCATTGCTTCAAAATACAAAAAAGGCAACTGTTAGGGGAACAGCTGCCAATAGTTGAATATAGGGGCTGGTTGCCCGATAGGGTTTATAGTGTGGGTTTATAGGTATTGGGTTTAAGGTGATATAAAGTAATAGCTAAATCTTTGGTTATTAAAGGGCTATCCTACGAAAGGAGGATTTGGTTCTACCAAGCAAAAATTTGATTCGATGGACTATGTTGCGTTATAAAAGAATAATAGGTGTTACCGTAGGATAAATTGGTACTTTTTTGTGCAGCATGATATGAAACAACTATTTTTGCCCCCAATATGACAAACGAGAATAAATTACAAGATATCATTGCCCATTGCAAGGAGTATGGTTTTGTATTTCAAAGCAGTGAAATATATGATGGTTTGCAAGCAGTATACGACTATGGCCAGAATGGTGCAGAGCTGAAAAAGAATATCAAAGACTATTGGTGGAACAGTATGACGCGCATGCATGATAACATTGTAGGCATAGATGCTGCTATATTCATGCACCCTACAACATGGAAGGCCAGTGGGCACGTTGATAATTTCAACGACCCAATGATAGATAATAAGGATAGTAAGAAACGTTATAGAGTAGATCATCTCATAGAAGCGCATGCAGCTACTTTGGAGGCGGAAGAAGGGAAGGCATTGGTAGATAAGATGGAGGCTATGTTGGCTGAAGAAGATTTTGCAGGGTTAAAAGAATTGATAGAAGATCTAGGCATAAAATGCCCGGTAGGTGGTACTGCTAACTGGACGGATATACGTCAATTCAACTTGATGTTTGGTACACAAATGGGTTCCGTAGCAGGTGAGGCAGATACGGTATATCTACGCCCTGAAACGGCACAAGGTATATTTGTGAACTACCTGAATGTGCAAAAGACCGGCCGTATGAAAGTGCCTTTCGGCATTGCACAAATAGGTAAGGCATTTCGTAACGAGATCGTAGCACGTGGTTTTATCTTCCGCATGCGTGAGTTTGAGCAAATGGAGATGCAGTTCTTCGTGCGACCGGGTGAGCAGGAGCAATGGTATAACTATTGGAAGGAGACACGTATGAAATGGCATTTAAGTTTGGGTATACCTCAAGAACAATATCATTATCATGATCATGTAAAGCTGGCACACTATGCTGATATGGCTTGCGATATTGAATATAACTTCCCTGGTTGGGGCTTTAAGGAAGTAGAGGGTATCCATAGCCGTACTGATTTTGACCTTACGCGCCACCAAGAGTTTAGCAAAAAGAAACTGACGTATTTTGATACAGAACTCAACCAGCACTATGTGCCCTATGTAATAGAAACTTCTATTGGGCTTGATCGTACTATTATGATGGTACTAAGCCATGCTTATGAAGATCAGGACTTAAGTACTGATGAGAAGAAAGATAGTCGTGTCGTGTTGCATTTTGCCCCACATATTGCACCTGTGAAATTGGCGGTACTACCACTCACTAAAAAAGATGACTTACCTGAAATAGCGCAAGAGCTAATGGATGAATGCCGCCCGCACTTTAAATGTACATACGAGCAAAATACCTCTATTGGTAAGCGCTACCGCAGGCAAGATGCTGTAGGTACTCCTTTCTGTGTTACTATAGATCATCAAACTAAAGAGGACGGAACAGTAACCATTCGCTATCGTGATAGTATGGAGCAAGAGAGAGTGCCTTTAAAAGATGTGAAAGACATCGTGCTTAAAGCGATCAATAATTATTAAATATAAGCCGTACACATGTACGGCTTTTTTTATAGTATGGAAGAACAGGAATATATCAGCCAAGCGCTGCGAAGGGATTGGGGTGTAGTATTAGCAGATACGATCACTAAAGAGGAGCTATTATTACTTCTAGCTAAACGTTTAGGAGAGCTAATTGACAAAAGCCCTGAGGAGTTCTTCCAGCTCATGTACCGTCTAGATATATCTGAACAAAAGCTACACCAGGCTATGAGTGGCGTTATAGCTACTGAGGAGATAGCAAATATGATCTATGACCGTCAGGTGCAAAAGTATAAGAGCAGGCAATATCATAGAAATGCTAAAAATTCTAAAGATAAAGACCTTGATTGGTAAGGCCTTTGGGTTTTCTGTAACTTTAGCTACCGTTTATTTATTGAAATAATCTTATTATTAGCTGATTATGAAGCGTGTTGTAGGTTTTATACTATTATTATTGATTACCGTTGTTGCTTGCCAGCCAGACCCAAACTTTGATGCACCTGCTGTAGTTGGCGAAGAGCCTATATCTTTTTCTGTACCACAAGGCTGGCCACAGCCTTTTTTCAATTTTGAGAATAATACACTTACTCAAGAGCGCTTTGTTTTAGGTAGGAGGCTATTTTACGACGGAAGGTTGTCTCGAGACAACTCTGTATCCTGCGGTAGTTGCCACCAGGCATCGGCGGCTTTTGCTCATGCTGAACATGACTTGAGTCATGGTGTAGACGGGCTACTAGGTACTCGTAACTCACCTACAATTTTCAATTTGGCATGGCATACCAGCTTCTTTTGGGATGGTGGTGTTAACCACATTGAGAGCCAACCGATAAATCCGATACAGAACCCTGTAGAGATGGATGAAACGTTAGGTAACATTATTGACAAGTTGAATGCTGATGCTACTTACAGAAAAATGTTTAACGAGGCATGGGGAAGTGATTTGATCAATTCGCAAAGACTATTTAAGTCTATAGCACAATTTATGGCGGTAATGGTGTCAGACAATTCGAAGTATGATAAGATACAACGAGGTGAAGCAGGTGTAAGCTATACAGCTGCTGAACAGAATGGCTATAATATTTATAAAGATAAATGTGCCGGCTGTCATACAGAACCACTGTTTACTGATTTTTCTTTTCGATACAATGGCCTGAAACCCTATAGCGGTAGTAGTGCAGATAGTGGCAGGATGATCATTACACAGCAAGTAAGTGATCTATACAAGTTTAAAATACCATCATTAAGAAATCTGGCGTATTCAGCCCCATACATGCATGATGGAAGGTTAACTACTTTAGAAGCAGTGCTAGATCATTACGCCAGTGGTATATATGCCACACCAAGCCTCGACCCGCAATTGCAGAATGGTATACAACTGACCACGCAAGCGCGAAGCGATCTTCTAGCCTTCTTAAATACGTTGAATGACGAAGATTTTATTAAAGATGAACGTTTCCACGAAGTAAATAACTAGCTATGTAGTTAGTCTGTATTACGCTTGATAATGGTAAGGTTTACTTCCTCCAGGCATCTGTATTCGCTTTGTAGTTGGCAAATCTCACAGTCGCCATTCGTGTCATATTTTACCTTCACCTTCAACCCGTTGTGCATAAAGTTGGATGGAATATTCAAAGGGCGTAAAGGATCACCACCATCTTCAAGTTGTAGTAAATACCCGCAACCTGTTGATGCAATGTCTCCAGAGTCAATCACAGTAGCATTTTTAAGGTCCTTATCCTTTTTACAACCTGCTGCTACAACTAATAACATAGCAGCTCCTAGTAAATATTTACGCATGTCGGGATATTTGTAAACGTTAAATTGAGCTATGAAAATAATAAAAACTTTTTAAGCTACAATCATGCAGTAAACTTATATCCAATACCCCTTACTGAATGGAAGTGTTTTGGGTTACGACTGTCTTCCTCAAAGTACTTGCGGAAGTTGAGTATAAAGTTGTCGATAGTGCGTGTGGTAGGGTATACATTGTATCCCCAAACGATCTGTAAGATATGTTCACGGCTTACTACCTCACCGTTATGCTCTACTAATAGTTTTAATAAAGCAGCCTCTTTTTTACTTAACTCCTGCTTATTGCCTTTCAAGTCAATACATTCATGTGCTGCAAAATCGATCTTACAGTTGCCAAATTCAAATACTTCAGATACGGAATGGGGGTCTTTGATCTTGCGGTTCTTTTTGATGAGTATATCTGTTCTTAATAATAACTCTTCAAGGTTAAAAGGTTTGGTCATATAATCATCACCACCTTTTTTCAGCCCTTCGATCTTGTCAGTACCCGTATTGCGTGCTGATAGGAACATGATAGGCACATCATTATGCTGCATTCTAATAGTTTCACAAACGGTCAAGCCGTCCATGTCTGGGAGCATAATATCTAGTATGATGAGGTCAAAGTATTCGTTTTTTACTGTTTTAAGTGCATCAGGACCATTGTCGGCTACTGTCACCTCGTAATTTTCTAGCTCTAAATTGAGTTTTAAGGCTTCCCTTAAGCTTTCTTCATCTTCAACTACTAATATGCTGGCTTTTGTGTTTTGATTTGTCATAATTGCAAGGCTTTTAGTTTCTAAACATAAAAATAATGACAATTCTTTATGCCCTCTAACAGAGGCATTAAATATGGTATTCGCATGACAAAAGCATTTATTATAGTAGGTAATAAAAAATGTTTTTTCAGTTGTTGTCAAATTCAGAAAATTCCCTACCTTTGCCGTCCTTATTGCGGGTGTGGTGAAATTGGTAGACACGCTAGACTTAGGATCTAGTGCTTCACGGCATGGGGGTTCGAGTCCCTCCACCCGCACCAACAGAAATAATAGCCGATCGTTGTATCGGCTTTTTTTAAATCAAAAAAGTGCTGAAAAATGGCAACGGTAACAAGAGAAAACATCGGCCTATTGCATGATAAGGTAGTAGTGAAATTGGAAAAGGAAGACTATATGCCTTCTTTTGAAAAAGCATTGAAACAATATGCTAAGAGTGTGAATATGCCGGGTTTTAGAAAAGGTATGGTGCCAACGGGTATGATACGTAAAATGTATGGTCCTGCTTTGTTCAATGAAGAGATCATGCGTACTGCCGGTGGTGAGATGGAAAAATATATGCAGCAAGAAAAGCTACAGATATTTGCGCAACCTATGGTGATGCCTGAAGGTGTACCAACTAAGTTGGATATGAATAACCCTACTGAAGCAGATTTTGCATTTGAGATAGGTTTAAAGCCGGAGTTTGAAGTAACGGCATTAAATGGTAAGGAGAAGTTGTCTCGCAAGAAGATCGTTGTAAATGATAAAATGCTGGATGACGAAGTAACACGCATCCAACGCCGTTTTGGTAAGCCAGAGCCTCAAGAAAAAGTATTTGACAAAGAGAACATCATATACAGCAAGTTTGAACAGTGTGATGCAGAAGGTAACTTAGTAGAAGGTGTAGATGCTATAGAAGATACAGAGTTGATGGACAAGCTACCTGCCAAGTTGCAAGAGATGATCATGGGTAAGAAAGCTGAAGATACATTCATCATCAGTCCTAAAGAAGTGTGTACAGAAGAAGAACTACCAGTGTTCTTAAAAGACTCAATGAAGCTTGACGAAACTGCTGCCGAAAATCATTATAAAATGACGCTTACTAAGGTAGCACAGTTGATACCTATGGAGTTGGGCGAGGAGCTATACAAACAAGTATTCCCTAATGCTGAGGTAGCTGATGAAACTGCTTTCCGTGATATGCTTCGCGCAGAGTTGAGCAAAGAGTATGATAGAATGAGTAACGAGCAGTTGCAGAATGATATCTATGAAGTATTGGTGCATAACACTAAAATGGAGCTACCTGTTGATTTCTTAAAGCGTTGGATGAAAGAAGGTGGTGAAAAGCCTAAAACCGAGCAAGAGGTTGAATTAGAGTTTCCTAAGTTTGATCACCAGCTACGTTGGACGTTAATATCTGATAAGTTGATACAAGATCTTGGTGTTAACGTAACAGAACAAGAGGTGCTGGATGATATTAAAGGACGTGTATTGTCTTACTTTGGCATGCAAGTAGCTGAAGATACACCGTGGTTGGACGACTATATGGCTAAGGTGACCAAGGATGAAAAAACAATGGATGAAACATACCGTCGTTTGTTGTATGACAAATTATTTGGCGAGTTGTTGACCAAGTTTAAGATAAAAGACGAAGAGCTATCAGAAGAAGAGTTCTTCCAGCAACAACAAGCACATGCTCATGAGCATGCTCACTAGAAATACAATAATTAGATAATAAGAAAGGCTTGTACCAAAGGTGCAGGCCTTTTTATTTGCAGTAGATATTTTATAGATTTACTTTAATCAAAATTGTTATATATGGGTTTCTTAGCATGGATCGTTTTTGGTTTGATAGCTGGTATTATTGCAAAGGCAATTCGTCCCGGTAAAGATCCCGGTGGTTGGATCATGACTATTGTTATAGGTATAGTAGGTGCTATGCTAGGTGGGTGGATAGGTAAGCTGCTGGGTTTTGGAGGTGTTGATGGGTTTAATATTAAAAGTATGCTTATCGCCGTATTGGGTTCTGTGTTATTCTTATATATACTCAGTAGGCTAAAGAAGAAGTAAGTACAACACACATTAGTTATATAATAAAAGACCTGCATATTGCAGGTCTTTTGCATGTTTTGGAGCTTATCCTTATATGCGTGCTCCCATGATGAAAGGTGCAGGTGCGTGCCTGCCAGATAATATTGTTGTTATAAAAATCCTTATATATGATAGTAGTTAACAACTACTTATGTTCAAGAGGGGAATGTAAAAATAGGAGAATAATAGGAAATTGAGGACCGTGTTTTCACGTTTTTTTTGTTATCGGTTCGTTAACAGTATCATGTGTGTCTTTGTCTTAATTTTAGCTTATGTGGGGCCTAATGATAGTTGTAGGTATCATTGCAGTGATACTATTCGTGCTGTACTACAACAATAGAAAGAATAGAAAAAAGATCAAGAATTACCTATTACCTGATCGTGCTGATGCCATATTGACCAGTATGGTAGCTTTTTATAGGTTGTTAACCAAAGAGCAAAAAGAGACTTTTCGAGAGCGGGTAAGAGACTTCTTAGCACGTACTAAAATAACAGGTGTGGGAGATACAGTGGTCACTGATATGGATCGGCTGCTGATAGGAGCAAGCGCCATTATTCCAATATTCTCTTTCCCTGATTGGCGATATAATAATCTTAATGAAGTATTACTTGTAGAAGGTACATTTAATAAAGGAGACCTGAACATAGACGGGTCTTACCAAGACCTGTTGGGCATGGTAGGCTCGGGGGCTATGCAAAGGGAAATGATACTATCACAAAAGGCATTAAGAGCAGGTTTTGCAGAGCCTCGTGATGCTCATAATACTGCCATACACGAGTTTGTACATCTAATAGACAAGGCTGATGGTGCTACTGACGGCGTGCCACAGTATTTATTAGATAAGCCATACGTGGCACCCTGGTTGCAATATATGCATCAAGAGATCAATAACATTCGTAACGGGTATTCTGATATTAACCCTTATGCAACAACCAGCCCAGCGGAGTTTTTAGCTGTAGTGTCAGAATATTTCTTTGAGCGGCCGTTTCAGTTAAAAGCACACCATCCACAGCTATATGCAATGCTTAAAATGATGTTTATGCCCGAGGAGCAGAAAAAGTAGAATATTACTTCACTTTTTTCTTGAAGTAGAAATCGTCTTGTCTTTCCTTACCATTTTGCATACCTGATACGTAGGCATGTATTGATTGCTCATCAGTACAGGTATAATGAATGATCTGTGGGAAATCATGTGTCGGGTTCTCAAAACGCATAGAAGAATCGGTGAGTGCAGTTTCAATGAAGCTGATACTCGTGCCATCGTTTTGGTTGCTCACTGCAGGCTCATAAAATAGCGTGTTACCTTTTTGTATTAGGTAAAGCTCTTCGCCAAAGAGTGTATCTCCATTACTTGCCACTAATAAACCTACGCCTCCCATCGACGTGTCAGATAACCTTTGCCAAGACTCATAAAAAGTAGCCTCGTTCATGTCCATCTGCCATTCACCTTCTAACCAAGAAAGTTGGTCGAGCCTTAGGTCTCGCTTTTCTTTTTGCTGACAGGCAGTGAGCAGTAGCAATAGTATTGGAAGTAGCTTTTTCATGATTTATACTCTTGCGCGCCAAGGAATATCTTCAGCGCCGTTTTTGTGAGCAATATATCTGGCCATAACAAATAAGAAATCAGATAGGCGGTTCAGGTATTGGATGATGAGCTGAGGAATAAATTCTTCTTGTTCCTGCATGGCTACACAAATGCGCTCTGCTCTGCGGCATACGCATCTAGCTACATGGCAAGTAGAAGATGCTATATGTCCACCGGGAAGAACAAAAGATTTCATTTCAGGAAGCTCTTCGTTCATCTTGTCAATACAGCTTTCCAACCAAGTAACATCCGTGTCATGCACATCGGGGAGTTTCATTTTTACTTCCTTTACGGGGTTGGTAGCTAATACAGAACCTATTGTAAATAAGCGGTCTTGCACTTCTCTTAGCCATTCAGTGATACTAGAATCTTTTGCTGCATCACTCACCATGCCAATGTAAGAGTTGAGTTCATCAACAGTGCCGTAACTTTCTATGCGTATATGACTTTTGGGAACACGTACACCGCCTATCAGGCTGGTACTTCCCTTATCTCCTGTCTTAGTATATATCTTAAATGCCATTGTCGTTAGTTTGTTGCTGCTTCTGTAGATGTATCTTTTTCCACTACGCCATCTTTAATTCTAATGATGCGTTTTGTATGTTCCGCGATATCTTCTTCATGGGTTACAAGCATCACCGTATTGCCGTTTTTATGTATTTGATCAAACAGTTCCATGATCTCGTAAGAAGTTTTACTATCAAGGTTTCCGGTTGGCTCATCTGCTAGTATAATAGCGGGATTATTGATCAATGCTCTGGCTATAGCCACACGTTGGCTCTGTCCACCTGATAGCTCATTAGGCTTGTGAGTAGCACGGTCTGCTAGTCCTACTTTTTCTAACATGGCTTTAGCTCTATCCTCACGTTCTTGCTTCGGTACACGTGCGTATATAAGTGGTAGGGCTACATTTTCCCATGCTGAGAGTCGCGGAAGTAGGTTGAACTGCTGAAAGACAAACCCGATCTCTACATTTCTTACGTCAGCAAGTTCATCGTCAGTCATACGGCTTACATCATTACCGTTGAGTATGTACTGACCTTTTGTGGCAGTATCTAAACATCCTATAATGTTCATTAGAGTAGACTTACCTGAACCTGATGGGCCCATTAGAGATACATATTCGTTCTCCAAAATAGTTAAGTCAATGCCTTTAAGCACCGGAAGCTCTTGCTTACCAAGGTAATAGCTCTTGTGTATCTCCTTGAGACTGATGATATCTTTCATAAAATCAATGAGGTATCAAAAGTACTGATTATTTTACGCTTCCGTTTTCCTCATTTATATTGCACTATGCTTTGCTTCCCAAACTGTAAGATCAACATCGGTTTATACATCACGAATAGGAGAAATGATGGTTATCATGATCTGGAGACTGTCTTTTATCCCATAAAAGGCTTTCATGATGCCTTGGAGGTGATGGCATCGGAGCAGGAAACCAAACTGCATGTATCCGGCATAGAAGTAGAAGGAGATCATGAACAAAACTTGGTTTGGAAGGCTTATGAGCTACTACATCAACGTTTCCCTGCTAAGGTGAAGAACTTAGATATATATCTTAGGAAAGCACTGCCTATGGGAGCAGGTTTAGGAGGTGGCTCTGCAGATGGGGCATTTATGTTGCAATTATTGAATGATTATTGCAAACTGGGTTTAGAAAAAGACCTATTGGCAGAATTGGCATTACAATTAGGTAGTGATTGTCCCTTCTTCATTCACAATACCCCACAGTTTGCCAAAGGTAGAGGAGAGCAGTTGTCGCCAATGCCTATGTTAGACCTCTCTGGCTATAGCATACAATTAATTTGTCCTGAGGTACATATAAGCACTAAAGAGGCCTTTAGTATGATCACACCAAGAGCTGCGTTGTATGATTTGAGAACGCTTGCAGATCTGCCTATCAGTAAGTGGAAAGATCATATCCATAACGACTTTGAAGATGCCATATTTATGCAACATGCTGATTTAGCTGCAATAAAAAGGGTAATGTATGCACAAGGAGCTATTTATGCAGCCATGAGCGGTAGCGGCAGTACTATTTATGGCATATTTGAGAAAGGGCAAAAGGCGGTTATAGAAACACCATTAAAGTATAAGGAACACTATACTAATTAAGATATATGATATCCAGTTTGTCACTTCTTGAGATAGCACCCGGATTGATACCCTTCTCCCCTTCTGGGATAGGTTGATTCAATTCATCATAGTATTTTACCCAAAATGGCATCATACTATCCGTAGCAGGGTCTTTAAAGGTCATGAGGTTAAGAGGAAAGTATTCCTGACCGTTGTTCCCTTTCTTATAACATTCATACACCAGCTCTGAGCAGTAGTAGCTGTCGTCATTAAGTTGAAAAGCTTTGTCGTAGTCTTTTCCTAAGTAACTACTGGCCAATGAGGCACTTTTTTGAGCGATATCTTTATTCTTAGGGCGACCTATAACCACTTTGGGCTTACCATTGCTATCTACATACCTGTTCATGAAGGTATCTATAGATACTGCCTGCACAGCCCCATAAGCTTCGATTACTTGAAGCTCACCATCTTTTTTTACCACAATACCACAGTGAGAAAAGTCCCATCCATTAACGCCTTCTGTCACGCTTTCAATAGCATCACAGGCATCACCACAGTCCAAGTCTTGAAATAGGATATCACCAACTTGTAGCTGGTATTGGTTTTCTACAGTTGTTTTGCAAGCTGTAAATGCTACTGCTAAAATTATTAAGGAGAAGAAATACTTCATGCTGCGATATTACTGAAAATACAAATAGCCGCTGTGAGATACAGCGGCTATAAAATATGATAAGATGCTCTTATTTTACTTCAGCTACAAGCTTTTTGAAGCTCGCAGGTTCGTTCATAGCTAGGTCAGCCAAAACCTTACGGTTAAGCTCAAGGCCTTTAGCGCTAAGCTTACCCATGAATTGAGAGTAGCTCATGCCTTCTTCACGAACGGCAGCGTTGATACGTGCGATCCATAGTGCACGGTACTCACGCTTCTTCAATTTACGACCTACATATCTATAGGTGTGCCCTTTTTCAACTATGTTTTTGGCAACGGTATAAACATTCTTACGCTTACCGTAGTAGCCTTTGGCTTGCTTCAGTATCTTCTTTCTTCTAGCGTGTGCTGCTACCGTATTAACTGAACGTGGCATATCTTAATGTGTTACTTAATGTTAATATTAAATGTTGATTAGCGTAGACGTAACATACGTTTCACTAAGTTCTCCTGACTAGGATGAACAGTAGCAGTATGACGTAAATGACGTTTACGTTTTTTACTCTTTTTAGTCAACAGGTGGCTCTTATTTGCCTTAAACCTGCGAATCTTCCCTGTGCCTGTTATTTTAAACGTTTTTTTAGCACGAGAGTTAGTCTTTACCTTCGGCATGGTCTCAATTTTGGGATGGCAAAGGTAACATATTTTTAAACTCCCCCAAAATAAATCACATTATTATTTATTGCCTATTGCCCGTATGTGGAAAGGATGGGTTTAATGCTGCAATATTACGCTTATCAGACTATAAAATAATGCCTATTTTTACCCCATACGAAAGTGATATTTATACATGCCATTACTACGTTTTAGGGTTGCTTGGGAAGATGACGACCAAATATATAGAGATATTGAGCTGAAAACAGGTCAATCTTTTTTGGAATTCCACAAGATCATCAATGTAGCTTTTGAGTTTGATGCGAAACATCCGGCTACTTTTTTTGAGAGTGATGAAAAGTGGGATAGAGGTTTAGCTATTGATTCTGAGGTGCTTGTGAATAAAAAGGGTGCACCCGCATTATCTATGATGCGTACACCCGTATCTGCATTAGTGGCCAAGCCCGACCATAAGTTCATTTACGAATATCGTGCTAAGAAAACGTGGACCTTTTTGATCACAATGATCGGCATTAAGTCTGAAGAAGACCCAAACATGACCTACCCTAATGTCTTTAGGAAGGAAGGGGTTGCTCCTGCTCAATATGGTATCAAAGGAGTAAAGATGGACAAGCTGACTGAGATAGAGGATAAATATGACCTTGGCTCAGATGCAGAGGGCTTTGGGCAAGAAGGAGACTCAAGTGGTGGTGATGCCTTTGATGATACAGGAGGACTGCTAGGGTAATCAATTCGCGTTTGTCAACTACTTATAAAAATACAGTTTATGTTATAGCTGGTCCTACGGCTATAGGTAAAACCTCTGTAGCCATAGCTTTGGCCAAGCAGCTGGGTACATCTATCATATCAGCTGATAGTAGGCAGTGCTATAGAGAAATGAGTATAGGTACTGCTAAGCCTACTGAGGAAGAACAAGCACAAGTGCCTCATTATTTCATCGACAGCCACTCAATAACAGAGCATCTTACTACTGCTGACTTTGAGCGACTATCATTAAAATACCTCGAAGAAATATTCACAAAAACCAATGCTGCGGTGGTATGTGGAGGAACTGGGCTTTACATCAAAGCCTTATGTGAGGGAATAGATGATATGCCTAATGTGGATGAGCAGATAAAACAAGAGGTGCAACAAAGCTATGAGGAGAAAGGCATAGAATGGCTGCAAAATAAAGTACGAACAGAAGATCCTGATTTTTATGAGCAAGGCGAGATACAAAACCCGGTCAGGTTATTACGTGCATTAGTATTTGTACGTTCAGTAGGTCAAAGCATTACGCAGTATCGTACAGGAGAAAAGAAAAGCAGACCATTCAATATCAAAAAGATCGCTCTTGACCTGCCGCGCGAAGTATTATACGAACGTATTAATCAACGTGTAGACATGATGATGGAACAAGGCTTATTACAGGAAGCAGAAGGACTCTATCCCAGAAGGTTTTTAAAGAACTTGCAAACGGTAGGTTACCAAGAACTATTTGAATACATGGAGGGTAACTGTACTTTGGAGGAAGCCATAGATAAAGTCAAGCAACACTCACGCAATTATGCTAAGCGCCAGCTCACTTGGCTGCGTAAGGATAAAGAATACAACTGGTTAAGAGCAGATGAAGATAATATCATCAATAAGATATTGGACATAAAATAGGCGCTGTATATACAGCGCCTATTTTAAATTATGTAAGAAAAGGTATTAAGCGTCTTTCTTAGCACCTTTTTTGCAACATGCTTTTTTAGAATTACCTTTTTTGGCGCAAGCTTTCTTATCACCTTTTTTACATTCAGTTTTTTGCTTGCAACATTTTTTATCTCCTTTCTTATCACCTTCACAAGCGAAAGAAGCACCTGCGATCATTAGAGCGGCAAGGAATAGTGTAACTTTTTTCATAATATCCGATTGTATTTTGTTTTAGTATTATATGAACTACGAATTTAGGATTATTTTCTATTCTACACGCACATATGTTACGGAACGTCAAAATTTTAACAAATACAGCTAAAATATAACGAGTGCTATTGGAGGCATCAATAGCGTTGCATAAGCATAGGCAAAAGGTATAGCGACTAGTAAAGAGTCAAACCTATCCAGTGCTCCTCCATGCCCTGGCATAATAGCCCCTGAATCTTTTACACCGGCCAAGCGTTTGAGTTTAGATTCTAATAGGTCGCCTGCTGTGCCTGCAAAGGCGGCACATGCTGCCAAGGCCATCCAGTCCATCATGGCATAGTAAGGTGAGTAGTAGCCCCATATACCTGCACCAACTATGGTGAGTAAAGCACCACCGACTGTACCTTCCCATGTTTTCTTAGGAGATATTTTAGAAAAAGGAGTTTTTCCTATAAAAGAACCCACTAGATAAGCCATAGTATCGTTCATCCATATCATCAATACCAAAGCAAGAGGAATAACGATACTGATATCCCGAAGTGATATAAACAACAAAGCAGGAAGTGTAATATAGAGCCATCCGCCAAAAGAGGTCATGGTAGCACTCCAAGCAGTTTTTTTAGATAATGTGGTTGTGAGTACGATCGTTATAGGAAATATGGCAATGAGTAGTAGAAATACATTGAAGAGTGCGAAGTAATATGTTGCAAGCAATGCTAATGCCATTAATTGCATGACAACGGGTAGCCATTCAGGCCAATACACATCAGGCGATATTTTTTTTACCAGCTTAAAGTACTCTCGTAGGCACAATACTTCTATAAGTACGCATAGCCCGCCAAAAGCATAATCGTTCCACAATAGCCCTGCCATCATGATAATAGCGAAGATGATAGCGCTACCTAAACGGGTAAAAAATGTGGGCCAATGTAATGCCATTAGTATGGTTTATTTTTGTTTGCTCTTTCTTCAAGCTCTTGTGGAGTAAAGTCGTCGCTCCAACTTGTTGGCATGGGTGTAACAGTCTTTCTGAACATTATAAATGCACCCGCTGCGATACCAAGTGCTATCAATATAATAAATATGGGAAAGCTATCTTGCTCCGCCGTTTCTTTTGGAATGCTTCCTATACTGGCCAAATAGCTTAAGTATACTTGTGCACCATTATATACCATGTGTACGATTATGCTGATCCATAAACTACCCGTATAGTAGTATAAATATCCTAACAGCACACCCATTATAAATATAGGTATGAGGTTGTAGGGTTGAAAGTGAATCATGGCAAATAGCAATGCAGTAATGAGTACCGAATGGTGAACATTTTTTGTGCGCTTATGAATAAATCGCATGACCACACCTCTAAACAATAGCTCCTCACCCAGTGCAGGTGTAATAGCAAAGACCAGTAAAGCAAATAATAGCTGCGTAACAGTTTCCATTTGCAAAAATGCCTTGACGCTTTTATCTGCTTTTTCCTGTAATTCGTTAGCATAGGTGCCAAAGTCTATCATTCTAATAAGCCCGCCTAGTTGTAATATCAACGGTACGGCTGCTAGGGCAATAATAGAGGCAAACAATAATTGTGAGGTGTTAACTCCTTTCTTCAAGCCTAAATAGCTGGCCGGCTTGGGGTTGCTGGCAAATGCATATAACAGCCCCGTGCCGATAAACACCCATGCGCTGGTGATGAATTGATAGAGCATGGCCGCATCCACTATATTTCTACTACTATCTTCTGATATAGAGAGTATCTCTGTAGCTTCCACTCCTGTAAGCATAGGCGTAATAGTGGCACCTATTACAAATGCTGCCGACATCATGGTAAATATCATCGCCAGTAATAAAAAAAGCTGTAATGTGTAAGGGTATTCTCGCCAACGCTTATTGAACATATGCTGTATTGTTGCAACGCAAAGGTAAGAGGTTCTGTATATTGTTGACACTTCTTTAAGATATTACCGGCTAAAACCTGTTATTGCGTTAAAATTGTTCACATCAAAATGCATTTATGTACTATGGCATCGCTTTTGTGATAGTTTGACTATTTTTGACACATTATATTTAAATACCTTCAGTACTGCACATGGAAGAAATAGCTGCCGGTCCGCTACTAAGCGGCATAGATACCCCAGAGGATCTGAAGAAACTAGATAAGGCTCAACTTCAAGAGGTTTGTAACGAACTACGTCAATTCATTATTGATTGTGTGAGTGTGCACGGTGGCCACTTTGGTGCCAGCCTGGGTGTGGTAGAACTAACGGTAGCTTTACATTATGTACTGAATACCCCTGACGATCAGCTGGTGTGGGATGTTGGTCACCAAGCCTATGGCCATAAGATACTTACAGGTCGTCGTAAGGTGTTTCACACTAATAGAAAGTATGGCGGGCTTAGTGGTTTCCCTAAGCGCAGTGAGAGTGAATACGATGCCTTTGGTGTAGGACACTCCTCCACTTCTATATCGGCAGCATTGGGTATGGCAATAGCTTCTAAGCTAAAAGGAGAAACGGAAAAGCAACATGTAGCTGTAATAGGCGATGGTGCTATGACAGCAGGTTTGCCTTTTGAAGCTCTAAACCATGCTGGTGTGAGCAACAGCAATGTGCTCATCATATTGAATGATAACAACATGTCCATTGACCCGAATGTAGGGGCATTGAAAGAATACTTAACTGACATTACCACCTCACACACATACAATAAACTGCGTGATGAGGTATGGAATATACTAGGTAAACTACCGAAGGGTAAAGCACAGCAAAGGCTGGCATCGAAGATAGAGGCGGGTTTGAAAGGTATGGTATCTAAGTCTAGTAATTTATTTGAGGCATTAGGTTTAAGATACTTCGGGCCTATTGACGGGCATAATGTATTGAAGCTGGTAGAAACGCTGAAGCATTTGAAAGATTTACCCGGCCCTAAACTATTACACATTAAAACTGTAAAGGGTAAAGGGTATGATCTCGCTGAGCAAGACCAAACGCTATGGCATGCGCCTGGTACTTTTGATAAAGTGACCGGTAAGATCAATAAAGTAAAGCCTGCCATGCCGCAGCCTCCGAAGTATCAGGATGTGTTTGGGCATACCATTATAGAACTGGCTAAGGAGAATGAGAAGATCATGGGTATTACCCCCGCTATGCCTTCAGGCTGCTCCTTAAAATATATGATGGCAGAAATGCCTGACCGTGCCATAGATGTAGGTATTGCCGAGCAACATGCTGTAACGGTAAGTGCTGGCTTAGCGACGCAAGGTATGCGTGTGTTTTGTAACATATATAGCTCCTTTATGCAGCGTGGTTATGATATGGTGGTACATGATGTGGCTATACAGAAACTACCTGTGATCATGTGTTTAGACAGAGCAGGGCTGGTAGGAGATGATGGACCTACTCACCATGGCGCATACGATATACCGTTTATGCGTTGTGTGCCCAACATTGTAGTGAGTGCACCGATGAATGAGGCGGAACTACGTAATCTGATGTACACAGCTCAACATGAGGATAACCAATCACCTTTTGTGATACGCTACCCACGTGGGCAAGGCGTGATGCCGGAGTGGAGAACACCAATGCAACAAATAAAAGTAGGTACAGGACGTAAGATAAAAGATGGTAAAGATGTAGCCATACTCACGATAGGTCATCCGGGTAACTTTGCCGTAAAGGCATGTAAGGAACTTGTTACCGAAGGGTTAGATCCCGCACACTACGATATGCGTTTTGTGAAGCCGCTTGATGAAGCTATGCTGCACGAAGTAGCACAACGCTATAATAAGATCATTACCGTAGAAGATGGAACTGTAGTTGGTGGTTTTGGTAGTGCTGTTTTAGAATTTATGGCGGCTAACAATTATACACCCGAAGTGAAGATGCTGGGTATACCTGATCGTATAGTAGAGCATGGTAAGCCGGCGCAGTTACATCATGAGTGTGGTTACGATGTGGAAGGCATTATGATAGCTGTACGTGAGTTAGTGAGTACTAGTACCACCCAATTAGTATAAATAGAATAACATAAGAAATACAAAGCCACTCTAAGGGGTGGCTTTTTGATTAAACATCCTAAAACATTCCCTTGTATGAAATACTTAGCTATAATATTGTTGGCATTATTCATAACCTCATGTAGTGCGCAAGATGATAATACCTATGAAAACTTAACCACTTTAAAAGTAATAGATGGAGATGAAGTAGGCAGCATGGTGAAAGAAAAGCAATATACTGCAGTATACTTTTGGGCTACCTGGTGTGGCCCTTGCCGTACAACCTTAAAGAAGTCAATACAGCCTATGATGGACTCTTTGAAACGAGATGACTTTCAGGTGTTGGTAGTGGCTATTAGTAAAAAGCCTGAGTTGACACAAAAGATCATAGACCAAGCGGGTATTACCCAAACAACTTATGTGGTGAACGATTATAGTTTTGATAATGCATTGGGTGATAAAATGAAGATGAATAAGATCATCAAGCGTATATCAGGAGTGAGTTTTCAAAATAAAGTACCCGTAGTGCTCATGATGGATAAAAGCGGCAAGGTGTATGGAGATACCTATTCCATGTACGATGTGAGCCGTTTTTTAAGAGGAGAATTTAACACACAAAACACTAATTAGTGTATAAACATTAGTTATTTAAATATAATCATGTGTAAAGGAGAAAGTCCTACCTTTAAATCATGATGAGCAGACGTAAATTCATAAAAGGTTCGGCAATAATAGGGGCAAGCATGGCAGTGCCTAGTGTACTTACCGCTAAGTCAGGCATGTTTTCAGGTAAAGACAACCGTAAGGTGCATCAGGTACTCACCGCTGATAAGGTAAATGTGGGCACATTACCCGTGATGCGTGCCTTTGCCGGTAATCATTTAGACCATGTGTCTCCATTTGTGTTGTTCGATGAATTTGGGCCTGTGGATATTACACCCGGGCAAGATGCCTTAAGGGTCGATGCTCACCCTCATGCGGGGGTGATACCAACTACTTACTTCCTGTCAGGGAGTGGCCATCATAAGGATAGTTTGAATTACGATTTCCAGATCAGCACAGGAGAATATATGATGTTCAGCTCAGGACGTGGTGCTATACATATGGAAGAATCGGGGGAGAAGCTGAAGAAAGAAGGTGGTAACCTACATGGTTTTCAGATATGGTTGAATATGCCTGCACAGCATAAGTACGACGATCCATCGACCATCGTTTATAAAGACAAGCAGATGCCTACCATTGTAAAAAAAGACTTTACAGCAAAGGTGGTATTAGGCGAACTGATGGGTTTTAATTCTGAGATAGAAACATACACACCAACATTCTACTACTACATTAAACTGAACAAACAAGCACGTGTAGATATACCTGTAGAGACTACACACAATGCCTTCA
Source organism: Flavipsychrobacter sp. (assembly GCA_965230595.1). GTDB lineage: Bacteria > Bacteroidota > Bacteroidia > Chitinophagales > Chitinophagaceae > UBA5543. The sequence goes on from OZ246011.1 coordinate 238,745, forward strand.
TGTATCAGGTAAGTGGCAAAACGGAGATAGAAGACCGTCATGAACTGGAACCTAACCAACTAGTACTGTACCAGCGTGGAGGTAACAATATTAACCTGTATAGTGAAGAAGGTGCAGAGGTGTTTCTTATGGGAGGTCAACCTTTGAATGAGCCTGTGTTTGCCTATGGCCCGTTTGTGATGAACAATGAAGCACAGATACACCGTGCTTATGCCGATTATCAAGCGGGTAGAATGGGCGATCCTCGCGAAGTAAATAAATAAAGCCTTTCTAAAAAGAAAGGCCTTAAGTTTACTTAGTGTTAGGTGATGTTATTTGATAATAAGTTGCCCTTTGTGCAATACCTCATTTTCATTTTTAATGGTGTAGTAATAAGTACCTGCGACTAGTTGTGCTCTTTGCACCGTTACGGTACGGCTTATATTGTGATACGTTCTTACGTTTCTACCCGTTACATCGTACACCGATAGTGAAGTATTTTGCAATGGTCGGTCAGATTGTATGGTTATAGTTGCCATTTGGCTGAAAGGATTTGGAGCAGCGGTCACTTTCATTTCTTGGGCAATGCCCTCAACCGTTGTAGGTTGTTCGCTATAGCTGGCCAGGTATTTTATGTTTTGCCCGCCTGCTATGGTGTAGCGTCCGGCAACCATGAGTTTACCACCATATACCACCATGGCGTTGATCATATCGTTAGTACCTGTGCCAATACCCGTCCATGTACTGCCATCCCAGTAAGCAAGATTGCCTGTGTTGCCCGACATGCCCGCACTGGTAAATTGTCCGCCCGCATAGAGTTTATCGTTGTATACAATTAAGGAACGTACGGGGTTAGTAGAAGTAGTGCTCACCCCAACCGGTGTGCCTACGGTAGCCCATTGTGCGCCATCCCAAGTAGCAATGTGGTTAGCAACCGTAGCACCCGACTCTAATACATTAAAGTTGCCTCCTGCATAAAGTTTGCCTTTATAAGTATTGATGTACTCTACCGACCAAGCAGCTGTGGCATCTCCTAAGCCCGTAGTACCAACGGCCACAAAGTCGTTGCCCGATAATTTGGCAATACGATACTGTAACCCTGTGCCTACTTGCTGCGCAAAAACAAAACTGCCACCAATGTATAGTTCGTTGTTATGAGTATGCATGGTGAGTACTAGATCATTTACAGCGCCGCCTACAGCACTCCATTTAGTACCATCCCATTTAGCAATGTTAGATACCTGTATAGGTGCGGTGCCAACCTTTTGAAACTTTCCGCCCACATATAGCTCGTTGTTGAACTCATGTAGTGCCACGCCATAATCGTATTGTGTGAGCAATTCCAATCCGCCATCCAATGGCTGCCATTTAGTGCCATCCCAGCGGGCAATACCATTTAGCGTTGTGCCACCCGATGAGGTAAAGTGTCCCGTAGCGTAAATATCATTTTTGTATTTAGTGATGCCGTACACGTAAGGAGATGTACCGCCAAAGCCATCACCCATAGCACTCCACTGTGTGCCATCCCATTTGGCAATACCGTTTACTGTAACGCCATCTACTTTGGTGAACTGCCCACCGGCATAAAGCGTGTTGGTGGCATCATCAACATAAAGAGAAAGTACCTGATTGTCGAAGCCCTGATTGTTAGCAAGTTCAGCCCATGTTTGTGCGGTGCCGGTAAAGTGAAATAGTGCCAACAGCACGGTGAGGAGTAAAGAAGGTCTGTGTTGTAGAAATGTAGTTTTCATTATTAAATCTGTTTTAGAACGTTTAGTATTTCACAAATAAAAACCTTCTAAAAGCAGTGTAGACAGGGCTTTAAGGATTGTTAAGGGTGTTGTGACAGTGGGTAGACGAAAGCTACCATTACTGATATTGGTATGACAATAATGGTAGTGAATAAGTGTCCGCATGGTCCTTTACTACGGTAGCGTGGACAGGCGGACAGTGCGTGCGAGCTTTTGTTCCATTTGTTCAAGTACTATATTGGTGGAACGCTGGAACGGGGTTTATTTATTCCAATTTTCCAACTACTACTTATGTGGAAAGATGGAAAACGGAAACTAGTTGTTGACCACTACGATATCTTTCTATTTTTATACTTATGAAATTTCTACTGATACTACTCACCTCTATTATCTTTATTTATTCTTCTTTTGCAAGTACCCTGCATGGCAAGATCGAACCTAATACGGTGATCACTATATATCAATACACTGACTACATCGTGTATAATAAAATACCTATAGCGGAGACTACTACCGACGCTACCGGCAAGTTTAGTATCAATATATCAATAGGTGAGCTAGAACGATTAAGCATTAATATTGGGGATGATATACTAAGGCTGTATGCCTCTAATGATATTAACTACACATTGTCTAAAAAGAATAGCGAGTGCAGTATAAGTACTGATGACAATAAGGAGAATATCAACGATAAACTTAAATATGCACTAGCCGATTGGAATACTGTATATGATATGTGGGTAAAGGATAGACGGTTTGTTGCCATTGATAAGCCTGAAAGAATACTACGGAAGCTAGATACGATCAAATCCAACATAATTACTGATAGGTATAGAGCATGTTATGAATATAGCCTTGCTGGTAAGTCTATGTATTATATAGTATATAGCTATGTAAAGTCAGACTCGGTAGAGGCACATCGTCTTTTCAACAAGCTTATTGAGGATATGCTAGTCAATAAACCTGTGGCGGCTAATAGTCCCTTTTACATTAGTTTTTTAGAAAACTATGTGCGTTACAGAATGAATGCTACAAAGTTTTTAAGAGTGCGTAAGAAAGAGCCTGTATATAATAGATTAGTGAGAGAAGCAAATAGCTTTAGTAACGATAGCCTAAAGGCGCTGATACAAGTATTAGGTATGAATATTATATACGGCCATACTTGGTATGATAGCATTAGTACAGCTAATGAAAGAGCTGTAGAGTTGAAAAATAAAATGACCATACCTGTTTATAAAAGGTATATGGACTTAGTAATAAAGCATCATAACAAAGTAGGCGTGGGTGATGCTTTCCCGATAGTATTATTAAACGATAATGAGAATAAAGCATACAGTATTGACCAGGTAACTACACCTTATATATTAATAGACTTTTGGGCGACATGGTGCAGCCCTTGTAAGCGTGGTATGAAAAAGTTTCCGGAGCTGAAGGATAAATATAAAGGTCAATTGGAAATAGTAGCTATATCTACCGATACGGAAATGAAAAGCATGGTAGATTACCTAAGCAATAAACACTATATCGATAAGTGGGTAAACCTACATAATGGTGATAAAGGTGGCTACCATGATGTAGTACCCATAAGCTCTTACCCTACCTACTATATACTCGATAGTAATAAAAAAGTAGTGGCTATACCCAAGTCTCCCGAACTAGTCACAACCATTGAGCAACTGATGAAGTAGCATTTTCCATATTTCCCATTTTCCGTACTACAGAAGTTTGGAAAAATGGAATGTTTCAACTTTGTTCCAGTAGGCAGTGTTATAGTACAAATGGAACATTAGAACACAAGGTGATATAAGTGTCACCCCCAAACTTGATTTGGGGTCTTAAGAGGTAACTGCGAAACATTCCGTGAGATGCCAGATAGCGGTCTGGCATGACAAGCGTTGTGTGTGTACTGTCCGCCTGTCCACACATATGGAGAGATGGACGGCATGGACAGTTGTGGACACCCTCATCACCACCTATGATACCACCCAAAAAAGCCGTAGTTTTGCTGCTCAATTTATACTTCAACACGTAAATTTGCTGCACCTATGCAGGAAGCAACATTAGAACAGGCCAAACAGCTGGGCCTTTTAGAAGAAGAGTTTGAACAGATCAAAGAGGTATTGGGACGTACCCCCAACTTCAACGAGACGGCTATGTACTCCGTAATGTGGAGCGAGCACTGTAGTTATAAGAACTCCATCAATCTACTCAAAACCCTCCCGCGCGAGGGCGATAAACTACTCGTAAAGGCGGGTGAAGAAAATGCAGGATTGGTAGACATAGGCGACGGATTGGGCTGTGTGTTCAAGATAGAAAGTCATAATCACCCATCAGCCATTGAGCCTTTCCAAGGGGCGGCTACGGGTGTAGGCGGTATCCACCGCGATATATTTACCATGGGTGCACGTCCTATCGCTGCGCTCAACTCCCTACGCTTCGGTCGTTTGGAGAACCCTAAGACAAAGTGGTTGCTTAAAGGTGTGGTGAAGGGTATTGGCCATTACGGCAACTGCTTTGGTGTACCTACTGTAGGTGGTGAGATTTACTTCGAGAGTTGCTACCAAACCAATCCGCTGGTGAACGCCATGAGTGTAGGGGTGATAGACCCTAAGTTTATGGTGTCTGCTACCTCTCACGGTGCGGGCAATAGTGTATTCATCGTAGGGGCTTCTACAGGTAAAGATGGTATTGGTGGCGCGTCTTTCGCATCGGCAGATATTACTGAGGATAGTGCCAACGACCTACCTGCCGTACAGGTGGGTGATCCTTTTGAAGAGAAGAAACTATTAGAAGCGTGTTTGGAGGTAATACCAACGGGTGCATTGATAGGCATGCAAGATATGGGTGCTGCGGGTATTACCTGCTCTTGTGCCGAGATGAGTGAGAAGGGTGAGCATGGTATGGAGATACATTTGGACAAAGTGCCTACCCGTCAGGACAATATGCTACCATGGGAGATGCTACTGAGCGAGAGCCAGGAACGTATGCTGATTGTAGTGAAGAAAGGCCGTGAGCAAGAAGTATTGGACATCTTTAAGAAGTGGGACATCCACTGTGAGCAGATCGGTACTGTAACTAACGATACCAACCTAAAATACTACATGAATGGTGAGCTGGTAGCTGACGTGCCTGCTGCAAGCCTGTGCTTGGGTGGTGGCGCTCCTGTATATACCAGAGAAACAGCCGTGCCGAAATATTTTGATAAGATCAAAGAATTTAATGTAGATAGCATTGCCGAACCTACTGACCTGAAAGCAGTAGCGAAGCAATTAGTGACCTTACCTACTATTGCCTCTAAACGCTGGGTATACGATCAGTACGATAGCATGGTGGGCACAGGTAATACGCATACCAATGAGCCGAGCAGTGCACCTGTAGTGCGGGTACATGGTAGTAAAAAAGCCTTGGCAGTAACTACCGATTGTAACAGCCGCTATGTATTTGCCGACCCTTACAAAGGTGGTATGATGGCCGTGAGTGAGGCAGCACGCAACATTGTATGTAGTGGTGGCGAGCCTGTGGCGATCACCAACTGTTTGAATTTTGGTAACCCATATAACCCTGAAGTGTATTACCAGTTTGAGCAGGCTATAAAAGGTATGGGAGATGCTTGTAGAAAATTGAACACGCCTGTTACGGGTGGTAATGTGAGTTTCTACAACCAGAGCAGCGATGACGGGCCTGTATATCCTACCCCTACTATTGGTATGGTGGGTGTGCTGGACGACCTGAACCAAAAGATGACTATGTATTTCAAGAACGAGGGCGACATCATTTATGTATTAGGTCATAACCGAAACGACATTAACAGTTCTGAATACTTACACAAGCTGTGCAATATAGAGTATAGTCCTGCCCCTAGTTTCGACATGGAAGAAGAGTATGCACTACAACAGTTGGTATTACAACTGGTAAGAACAAAGAAAGTACATAGTGCGCACGATATATCAGAAGGTGGTTTGATCGTGAACTTGTTGGAAAGTTCTTTCCAAAAGAATATGGGCTTTGATATCATCTTCAATCCTAATGTACGTCGAGATGCATGGTTATTTGGCGAGTCGCAAAGCCGTGTGGTAGTAAGTGTAGGCCGTGAGGTTAAGCAAGACTTCTTGTCGGCTGTAGAAGGACACCCGATAACAGAGATCGGCACTGTGAAGGCTGATGGTAGCATTACTGTAGGTGGCGACGAATGGGGCAATATTGCCGAATGGAAAAACGCTTACGATTCTGCTATTGAGAATCTGGTGGAAGGGTAGTAACACCCCGTTTATATTAATAAAAAAGAGCTGCACAAAAGTGTGGCTCTTTTTATTCTGACTTGAATATAGTAACACCTTTGGTCGTCATCGGGATGGTCATTCCTTCAGGAAGATCATCATTCTTTTCTATATGAACAACACCTTCATTCTCATGAGTAATATTTGCTTCAATGATCCACATTGTTTTCGGGTCGAGTTTATATGTACTGGTATAAGTGCCGTCCATATCATACTTCATTTTATACCCACTCATTTCTATACCGTCACCTGTTTTAGATGTTGATAGTTGCCCATTTGATGTAAGATAGATGCCATCTTCGGATACATGGTCCAATGTATATTTTACGATGTATATAGAGTTCGATGCCCCTTGCAAAGATATAGTAGCGGTCCAAGTGCCGCTTTTTTGAATATCGTTTTCTGTGTAGATATTGAACATTCTTTCAAATTCACCCTTGATAGATTTTGAGCCAAAATATTTATAGACATTAGTTACTACACTGGAGAACTTTATCTTTTGTTCATCTGTAAAACTCTCACTATTAGCTGCTGAAGTAAACCCAAGAAATATCATTTTATCATATCCGATAATGGTATCGATCTTGCCCAATACATTCATCCTTACAGTGAATGGTTTATCCATGATGCTGGATGCCAAACTGTTTAACAGCTCTTGAAATTTATCTTGTTCCTCGTCAATAGCATGAGAGTCCATTGTTATAGTAACAAGCGGGGTTTTCATATTGTAGTACATACGCTTATAGCGAACCTCCATGTCATAAATATTGTCGGAAAATGAATTTACTTTAAAGGTCATACTCCCTCTTAGGATTACTTCATTTTCGATTTCTTCACCTGATAAAGTTTGTGTAATAGACATGGTTGACTTTGTGTCCATAGTATACACATCACCAACATTTAGGTTGAGTTGTAATTTGTTTTGCCCGTAAGAAATAGCACTGACAAGTAGCAGAATAGTAATAATGAAATGAGTTCTAAAGGTCATCTTACAAGATTATAGTGGTAAGTGGTAAATATATAAAAGCTGTACCACCTTATTATTAACTATCTAATTATTAGCGAGCTTATTTATGCCATGTCCTTATGTCATGTACCTGTAAATAGTTAGCAACGTCCTTCTACAAGTATTTGATAGCCAATAGTTAATCTTTAATAGCTATAAAACGCCATTTAAGAGTTGTTAAGAATTGTTAGGGTTTGTTATAAAGTTCCTGACAATGTTACTGTTACTTTCAATCATCCTTTTAACTATTTAAAAAAATATCTGATGATGAAAACTATTACACAACTACTTTTCTTCACCATGCTAATGATGCTGGGTAGCACAGTACAGGCTCAATACTGTATGTTACAGGGGCGTACTATATATAGTGCCAACCAACCGGGCATTACCAACTTTAAGCTCAATACTATAGACCGTACTTCGGGTAATGTAGAGAAACCACTAACACAACCATCGTTAGTCATTACCGGTGAGTCTACTACCTTAGAAAGAGGGCAGACTTATACCGTATCCATCACGCACTCAAAAGACAATGTATTCTTTCCTACTGCTAGAAATAACATACGCATGTGGATAGACTTTGACGGCAATAAAGACTTTTCTGATGCAGGAGAAACAGTTTTGACTACTGATTTTGAAGCAGCAGGTACTTATACCGGTTCTATCACTATACCGGCAAATGCACCATTGGGTACTACCAAGTTAAGAGTGACCGCAAAGATGAGTTCTGATGCAGGCCATACTGTACCTACACCGTGTGATATGCCAAAAGATCCGTTAGACTATCATGGTGAGATGGAAGACTACGATGTGACCATCACAGATGGTGGTACTACATCAATAACTCAGGTAACAAATACTAAGCTAGTGGCTGCTGTATATCCTAACCCAACTAGTAATGATGTTACTGTTGTTTTGAATGAGATTAATAAAGCGGTTACCATAGACTTGTATGATGTAACAGGCAGACTGATCAGCAATATGATAAATGATAATAGCGGTGCTACTACATATAATATTCAGTTGAACGACCATGTAGCTACTACAGGGGTGTTCTTCATCAAAGTATCGTCAGGTAGCAATAGCGCTTACCAAAGAGTCGTAAAGGTGAATTAATAACTACTAAAGGTTGATAAGGGTACACAGCTTCGTGTGCCCTTTTCTTTTTAAATGCTCATTATGAAGAAAGTAATACTTCCGTTGTTACTATTATGGCTGGTAGCTGCATGTAATAAAAAGGAAGAAACACCAACGCCTGATACCTCGTGTAAGAATACCTACAATGCACATGTAAAAGTAATTGTAGATGCTAAGTGTGCTATTAGTGGCTGCCATGTAAGTGGCGCTTCTATGGGAGACTTTACTACCTATGCAGGTATAAAGGCTAAGGCTGATGCGGGGCGTATCAAATCACATGTATTTGAACTAAAGATCATGCCTCCTGCCAGTGCAACACAGTTGACTGATGAAGAAAAAGAGACCATAAAATGTTGGTTGGATAATGGTGCGCCTGAAAGCTAAATATATTGTTGTAATAACGCTTCTATTTGCCCTCTCTTGTAAGCATGAGCCGGGTTATGACGGACGTATTAGCGGCTATCCTGAAGCAGTAGGTAAGATCATACTAAGCAGCTGTGCGGTAACAGGCTGCCATAACGATAAAAGCTATAGGGCTGCAGGTGGACTTAACATGACTACTTGGGATAAACTATTTGAAGGAGGAAGCATTGGTAACCCGGTCATTCCATACCGACCGGATTTTAGTACACTTTGTTACTACACCAACGTTGATACAACACTAGGTGTTACACTGATACCTACCATGCCGGTCAATAACGAACCATTGACCAAAGAAGAGTATTTGACAATTAGGAATTGGGTAGCCGAAGGTGCTCCTAATATAAACGGTGAGGTGAAATTTGCGGACAACCCAACGAGAGATAAAGTATATGTCACCAATAGGCTATGCGACGTGGTGACGGTATTTGATGCACAGTCTTACTTGCAAATGAGGTATATAGATGTAGGTTTGAAAGCAGTGGAAGAGTTTCCTCATGTAGTCAAAGTATCACCGGGTAAGAAGCATTGGTATGTGGGGTTCTTCTCACAAAGCAATGTTGTACAACAGTTCAGTGCTGTTGATGATAGTTGGGTGGCAAATATAGAATTAGGTTTAGGCTCGTGGACTAATATGGTCATCACCGGTAACTCCAGGTATGGTTTCTTTGCTGATAATACAGACAAGGGAAAAGTGGTGTATGTAGACTTAGAGCAACGTAAAGTACTAGCTACTTATAACTTTAATGGTCAGCTTAGTTATCTATCGGGTATGGCACTTAATGAGTCTATCAATAAGCTATACATTGGCACAGCTTATGGTAATTACATTTATAGTATAGATATTACCAACCCTTTACAACCCACCATAAAAGAAATACCTATTGATGGTACAGATGTGGTTAAGCATCAATCTATTAATGATCCTGTAGAAGTAGTAGCGGTAGCCGAAACCGGTAAGTGTTATTTGGCTTGCCAAAAATCGCATGAGGTTGTAGTTATGGATATGCAAAAGGACAGTGTATTGAAACGAATAGCGCTAGATACCAACCCCGCTTATATGAGCTATTCTGCCACAAAGCAAAAGCTATTTGTAACCTGCCCTGATGATGTAAACACCTTTGATGATAATAGAGGTTCAGTAGCGGTAATTGATACCAGGCAAGACAAGTTACAGAAATGGGTATATACAGGTTACCAACCCTATGGTATTGCTGTGCACGATAAACGCGGTATGGTAGCTGTAGTAAATGCTAACCTTAGCCCCGATGGCGACGAACCACACCATAGTTCTGACTGTGATGGCAGAAATGGTAACGTGACCTTTATTGATCTGAATACTTTAGAACTTGTTAAGGTGAATAGATCAGAAGTAGCTGTGAATCCACATGCTGCTGCGGCCAGATAAACTACTTGAACCTCACTACCGAAGCATAAGGATCTACCGTTACCTCGTAGCGTCTATTAATATGCGGCTCTAATGTGTTGAGGTCGTACACTTGATAAAAACCATTACGCCCGTTGCAAGGAGAACTGTGGTGTGGCGGAGGTCCGTTCTTATCTTCATTTCTACTGAATATATATACACGACCTGTACGGTCATCTACACTGATACCATAAGGCTGGAAAAATTTATTGGTGATCTTCTTAACTACCTCTAGTGTGTTGTAATTGATGACGTATACGCTGCCTACTTCTATTTTAGTGAGTGTGTCATTCATACACGTGACGAATAGGTAGGGCTGGGTGGTAGACACAGCCATGCGTTGTGGGTTGTAGCCTACAGATATCGTTTTAAGGAGTTGGTCGTTAGCGGAATTGATGACTCGTACCTCATTTGTATTGGTGCAGGTGATGAAGTACTGACTATTACTCATTACGATATCAAACGGGTCAGGCGTAGTGGCAGTATGTGTTGTAGTAGGGGCTTGTCCGTCTACGCTTATCGTGTTATAAGAACCATCGTTGGCAACTTTGTATACGGTATTGCCAAACTGTGAAGTGGCGTAGACATTCCCCTTTCCATCATCAGCAAAGCCTGCAAGGAACTTTAAAGTTGTGCCATAATTCTTCACAATTTGCATGCTGTTTGCATCTATTAATAGGAAGTCTTGGGTGAACCAATTACATGCCCAAAGTTTAGTGCCATCCTTACTGATCTGTAATGCTTTTTGAAAAGATTTGCCGGTGTTCAATTCTGCTATTACACTATCTGTTTTGGTGTCTATCTTTTGTATGTAGTCGGCATTCCAAAAGTTCACATAAGCATAACGCCCGTCGGGAGACATCACAATGTTATTCGGGTTTTCTGTTCCATGCGATTTTCCTACTGTGATGTATCTCATCACCACGTTCCGTTCTGCATCTACTACGGCCACCAGGTCACAGCCTTGTTGTACAGTATATATTTTTTGTCTGGTTTCGGGGTTGCCCGCAAAAGCAATATTGCCATCAGCATCAGGTGCTCCGCTGTTGATCCAATCTCTTAGTGTAGTGTATTCTTCTTTGGTCAAAGGGTCGGCATTGTAAGGCATGGTAGGAGCAGCTGTAGTGCCTAAAGATTCATCGGTGTTGACAAAGTAGAGTAGCGAACTATTATCAGCATTGTAAGGAACGACTACGGCACCATTGGTACTGCCGTCAAATAGGTATTGCCAGCTATCCATCCTTAGGCTGCCTGCTGCCTTATAACTTTTATCATTATGGCAGCCCGCTGTAGCACATTTCTCAACTAATATCTTTCTGATAGGCTCAGGATAGTTATGGGCTACAGAGTTAGTAGGGATTACCTCACCAGGCTCGTGCTTACAACTAACTATGAGTAGTGTAGCAAAGAGTAATATATATACGTGTCGTAGCAAAACAGTCATGAAGTTAAGCTAATCATCCCTCGTAGCAAACTTGTGCATAGCCTACTTCACCGGGCATGGGTGGGTGTAGTTTGCGAATACATATCTTGATATGGTCGGCTGTTTGAAAGGCTGCTTTCATCTCGGCATGTATTTCCTGAATGAAATTCTCCAAAAGATCGTGTGGCTGTTCAAAGGCTTTGGCTACGGTTGCTCTTATCAATGTATAATCAATGAATGGCATAGTAGCAGGGTCATGCACAGGAGTAGATATATCTACATCTACCTCAAAATGGTTAGCCAGTTGATGTTCTTCTTTATATAAACCTCTGGGTGCTATGATCTTAATATTATGCAGGGAAACTGTGAGCATGCTTAAAAATACTAAAGCAAACTGATAACAACATATGCTTATTACTGATTGGGGTAGGATACTAATACCAAGCTGCAAACGTTGTAAGGTTGATGCTAAAGCTGTAAATAGGTTTCGCTAGTAGCCAAAGGGTATTATCTTGCAGCCAATTTGATGAGCAAAATACATTTCCTGACTATATGGGTTTTACTATGCCCTTTGACGTTATTGGGTCAAGGGAAAGGGGATGCTACATCAAAGAAAGAAAGTACAAGTCTTAGTGCCGATAAAGTTTTGGTTCGCTTTATCAATATAGATGGTAATAGAAAGACGAGATCTCGTATCATATATAGAGAGCTGAGTATCACTCCTGATAGCTATGTAGAGCGTAAAGAGTTAGCAGCAGTAACAGAACTGAACAGGAAGAGGGTGTTCAATCTATCTTTATTTACTGAAGTGGTCATCAAAACAGATACTGTAGACGCCAACACAGTTGACTGGACGATAGTAGTTAAAGAGCAGTGGTATTTATTCCCTGAGGTTACTTTTAAGCTGGCAGATAGAAACTTTAATGTGTGGTGGGTAGAACAAAATCATGACATTCGAAGGGCGAATATCGGATTAACCATTAAGGATAGAAACTTCAGAGGTAATTTAGAACAGTTGAGTGTAACCGCGCAGATAGGTTATACACAGCGTTTTGGCATAGAGTATTATCGGCCGTATGTAGATAAGCAACAGAAACATGGTTTTGGGGTCTCTGTATTCATGGCACAAAATGAGGAGAAGTTTTATATCACAGATAGTAACAAATGGAAGTTTGCCAGAACACCGGGTAACTACGTGATAAGGGAGTTTGAGGGTGCTATTAACTACGTTTACCGTCCTCGTTATGCATCACGACATTTATTTGAATTGCGCTATCGTGACCATCGTATAAGCGATACGATAACATTATTGAACCCTGAGTATTATGAAGATGGAGGTAATACGCTCAAGCTAATAGAACTAGGGTATCGATACGATCTGAACTTAGTAGACAACTGGAACTACCCTTTAGAAGGGTTTAAAGCTGTAGTCAACTCGGATATAAGAATAGGTTGGAAAGGGGTGCGGTTTCAAGCCTACTTAATGTCTGAGCTGGGGTATTTTAAGAAGCTCACTAAAAAATGGTTGGTCTCTACGATTTTTAGAGGTAGAGTAACTTTCCCTGAAGATCAGCCCTATGCCTACCGCAGTGCTATGGGTGTAGATGATGAGTATGTGAGGGGGTATGAATATTACGTGATCGACGGCTCTCAGTATGGGATACTGAGGCATAACCTGAAGTATGAATTACTGAACACGGCAATAAGGAAGATACCGATAAGGTACATCTCAGTACTACCTGTGAGACTTTACCCCAAAGTATATGTAGATGTAGGTTATGGTAGGAATAAATTTCCGGGCAATAGCACTCTAAATAATAGGATGCTTTACGCAGCAGGGTTTGGTATGGATATCGTGTCTGCATACGACTTTAAGCTCAGGTTGGAGTATTCCTTTAACCATTTGGGCGAAAAAGGGCTATTTTTGCACCTGAGTAGCGAATAAGCACATTCAAAAAAAGCAATCTGAACTATGCTCGTAGCATTATACAACCGCACTTTTGAAGAGCAGGACGTATTGATCATACAACATATTGTAAAACTATTGCAAGAGCATGGTTTGCAAATGGTTTTCTACAAAGACTTTTACGAGCGTGCTGAGCCACACTTACAATTAAAAGAAACACCAAAGCTTTTTAGTAGTAAATACGATCTGCCTAAGAATACCGATATGCTTTTTAGCTTGGGAGGTGATGGTACTATGTTGGATACCGTAAGCTTTGTGGGTTCTTCCAATATCCCACTTATCGGCATTAACTTAGGTAGATTAGGCTTTTTAGCCGTGATACCTGAAGAAGAAGTGGAGCAAGCGATATTATCACTTGTTAGAGGGTCTTACACGTTGGAGCAAAGAACTTTGTTGCATCTAGATTCCAACCTGCCTTTGTTTGATGGAGATACTTTTGCATTGAATGAGTTTACATTACACCGCAAAGATTCTTCGTCTATGATCAAGATACACACCTACTTAAATGGTGAGTTCTTAAATACCTATTGGGCCGATGGGTTGATCGTTTCTACACCTACGGGTTCTACAGGTTACTCATTAAGTTGTGGTGGTCCTGTGGTGTTTCCGCAAGCATCCAGTTTTGTGATCACACCTGTTGCACCGCATAACCTGAATACTAGGCCTATTATTGTACCTGATGATAATGTGATCTCTTTTGAGATAGAAGGCCGCGCCGAGCAGTTCTTGTGTACACTGGATGCCAGAACGGAGACTATAGACAGTAACATACAACTGGCTGTGAAAAAAGAAGCCTTTACTATATCTTTGGTAAGGCCTGATGAACATAACTTTTTGAAAACACTAAGGCAAAAGCTATATTGGGGTGTTGATAGAAGGAACTAACAGGCAATATTACCAGTAATTAATAGTTATACTATTTCAATAACATGATTCGGAAACAGTTTGTTGTCATATTGATCGTATTGTTAGGAGCAACGTTTAGCTCCTATGCACAATCGTTTTACTCTGGTAAAGAGTATGGTATCGCATTAGGTGGTTCGCAATATTTCGGCGACCTGAATGAGAATCATGGTTTTCGTTACGTGCGTCCTGCAGGTGGTGTGTTCACCCGTTTCCACATGAATCCATTCATCGCTGTTCGTTTAGGTGCAGCATATACCAAAGTAGGATACAATGATAAGTTTTCCAGCAACCAACACAATAGAACTAGAAATCTGAATTTTCAAAGTGATATTATAGAAGCAGCTTTTCAGGCGGAGTTTAATTTCTTTAAGTTTTTCACCGGTAATGAAAAAGGTAGGTTTACCCCATACCTTACGGGTGGTGTAGGTGTTTTTTACTCTAACCCTTACACTTTCTTAAATGGTGTTAGGCATAATTTGAGGCCATTGGGTACAGAGGGGCAGTTTGTAGGTAAGGCATCTACCTATAAAAAAATAAACTTTTGCTTCCCTGTAGGTGCAGGTGTTAAATATTGGTTGCGTCCCGGTGTGAATCTGGGTTTTGAAATTGCGAACAGACTGACATTGACAGATTATATTGATGATGTAAGTACGAATTATGCAGGTGCACAACACTTCCCAACAGATCAAACTAATCCAAGTCCTGCTTATATTTTACAGGATCGTTCTATCCAGGTGACCGATCAACCATTGGGTCGCGAAGGTAAGCAGAGAGGTAATAGTGCCAGTAAAGACCAGTATATGACCTTTATGATCACGCTTTCCTTCCAAATGAAAGTATATAAGTGTCCTTCTTACATTAAGGAGAATTACTACATGTATTAGAGGTCGATGCCTACGTTGATCCACTCTTCATCAAAGTTTGCGTTGTACTTTTTGTAGAAGTTAATAGCTGGCTCATTCCAGTCTAAAACCTGCCATTGAATACCATGAAACCCTTTGCTTTTTGCAATGTCAATAAGCCCGTCTAATAGTTGTTTCCCGATACCTTTACCTCTGTATTCTTCTGAAACAACAAGGTCCTCCAAATACATGCGTTGCCCTTTCCAGGTAGAGTATCTAATGTAATAAATAGCGCATCCCAACACATTGCCCTCCTCTTCTGCTACCAGTGCCCACCATACAGGGTTAGTGCCAAAGCCACTTTCTATAAAGTGCTCCATACTAACAGTGACCTCGTTAGGTGCTTTCTCATAAACCGCCAATTCGTTGATCAGGTTCATCATATCGGGGCAGTCGGCTTCTACTGCTGCTCTTATTGTTATTGCCATGCTTATTGTGGTATTTGACTTTAAATATAGTTGTAAAACTTGCGTTAAAACAATAGGGATAACAATATAGAAGTGTATTTTTAGTTGAAACAGTATAGCTAATCATTAGCACAGAATTATATAGCACATGAGTACAACACACGGAGCCATACTATGGGTAGACGATGAGATAGAGTCTTTAAAGTCTCAAATTCTATTTTTAAAGAACAAAGACTATGAGGTTACACCGCTTACCAATGGATATGATGCCATAGAGTATTTGAAAGAAAATACGGTAGATGTTGTATTGCTGGATGAAAGTATGCCGGGTATCACAGGCTTGGAAACACTGGCTAAGATCAAAGAGATAAAGCCAAGCTTACCTGTTGTGATGATCACCAAAAATGAGGCGGAAAATATTATGGATGAGGCCATTGGAGGACAGATCACGGATTATCTTATCAAGCCTGTTAATCCCAACCAAGTATTACTGGCGCTTAAAAAAATAATAGATACCAAACGTTTGGTATCAGAGAAGACCACCACTGCTTATCAGCAAGAGTTTCGTAATCTTTTTATGGCATTGTCTTCTAATCCTGACTACGAGGAGTGGAAGGAGCTTTATAAAAAGCTGGTGTATTGGGAACTGGAAATGAGTAGGAGTGATAGTGAGGGTATGATGGAAGTACTACAGTCACAAAAAGCAGAGGCGAATACGGAGTTCTTCAAGTACGTAGCCAAAAACTATGAAGGCTGGATACAGAATGAAGATGGACCGATACTATCTCACCAACTGTTCAGTAAAAAGGTTGCCCCTCATTTATCTAAAGAGAAACCAACATTTCTTATCGTAATTGATAACCTGCGTTTAGACCAGTGGAAAGCCTTTGAGCCTATTTTGACCAGCTTTTTTAAAGTGCTGGAGGAAGATCTGTTTTACAGCATATTACCAACAGCAACACAGTATGCACGCAATGCGCTTTTTGCCGGTATGATGCCTGTTGATATAGAAAAGAACTTTAAGAATGAGTGGAAGAACGATGATGATGAAGGTGGTAAGAACCTTTATGAAGATGTGTTCTTAAAGCATCAAATGTTGGCATTGGGGCTTGATGATCTAAAGACTCAGTACATAAAGATCACCAATAATGAGAATGGGAAACATTTGGAAGACGACATTCATAACTACTTGAATAATGACCTTACCGTTGTGGTGTACAACTTTGTAGATATGCTATCGCATGCTCGTACCGAGATGGAAGTACTGAAAGAGTTGGCCGGCGACGAAGTGTCTTACCGTTCGCTAACGGTAAGCTGGTTTGAACACTCGCCATTATTCAGAGCATTAAAGAAAATAGCAGATAAGGATATACAAGTAATCGTAACCACAGACCATGGTACAGTGAGGGTGAAGACACCGAGCAAATGCATTGGTGATAGACATACCACCACCAACCTACGCTATAAGTTAGGTAAGAACCTGCAATATGAAAAGAAAGATGTACTGGCATTTAGAGATCCTAAAACAGTAGGGCTGCCGAAACCTAATATTAGCTCTACGTTCATATTCGCTAAAGAAGATGTATTTCTGTGTTACCCTAATAACTATAACCATTATGTAAACTATTATAGAGACACTTTCCAACATGGTGGTGTGTCTTTAGAAGAGATGGTAGTGCCTGTGATCAGGCTAGAGAGTAAGTAGGCTTATTATTGAAGTCTTTTCACAAAAAATTATAGAGCATATCTGCTATACGAGCGCGATAAATCGCTAAACTTGTAAAAAGTCTATTGAGCATATGGAACCAATGGAAATAGAAACACCACAAGAGCAAAACGCTACTAATACTACTGAACAGATCAGTAATCTCATCACACAAATAGAAAAGGTGATACGAGGTAAAAGGCCTCAGGTAGAAAGTGTTGTTACCTGTTTGCTTGCCGGTGGTCATGTGCTTATGGAAGATAATCCCGGTACTGGTAAAACAGTACTAGCTCGTACATTGGCACAGTGCATTAGCGGAGATAAGGCCGAGCATCATGTGCTATTCAAGCGGATACAGTTTACGCCGGACCTATTACCTATGGACTTGATAGGTACTTATGTGTTTGACGATAACAATAAAGAGTTCCTGTTTAAGAAAGGACCATTATTCTGTAATGTATTACTGGCCGACGAGATCAACCGTGCTTCACCTAAAGTGCAGAGTGCCTTGCTGGAAGCTATGGCAGAGCATCAGATCACAGCAGGAGATACTACTTTGAAGCTAGAGGATATGTTCTTCACCATAGCTACGCAGAACCCTGTGGAAATGGAAGGCACTTATCCTTTGCCTGCTGCACAGTTGGATCGTTTCTACATGAAGATATATTTTGGCTATGTAGATGAAGCCACTGAAATAGATATATATAAGGATTACCTGAACATCGCTCAAAACCTGACCACATTGGAACAGGTATTGAGCATGCAAGACATCATCAAATTACGCGAAGAAGCTGAGCAAGTATTTGTGCATGATGAGATCGTAAAAGCAGTGAGCAATATTGTAAGAGGTACTCGCGAGCATCAGGATATAACGTTGGGTTGCTCTACACGTAGTGGTATAGCATTCTTAAAATGCTTAAAAGCTTATGCCATGGTAAAAGGCAGAAGTTTTGTAATAGAAGATGATGTAAGCGATATTGCCCATCGTATATTAGAACATCGTTTGATGTATCGTAACAAGGACGGTAAGCAAAATGCCTTGAATAGCATTATCAATAAAGAAAGAGAAAGGTTAGCCAAATTGAAACTATACGATCAGTAGTATTCATCTATGAGCATCTTCAAGACATATAGATGGTTAACAGTAGTTGTCACAAGTATTATGTTATTGTCTCACCAGCATGCAATAGCACAGTCCCTTGCTGAGCGCAAGGCTGCTAAGCGATATGAAATAGAAGCGAAGCGCATAGGCTCAGATATCAACAGCGAAGATGCCCTGCCTCGTTCTCGTGAATTTAAAAGAATAGATAGTACCTATTATGTTGGGTGGATGTATGAAGGGGTATACAAGTACAATCATGCTGCCGATTACATTGGTTACAAAAACGCATCAGTACCGTTAGAACGTGCTTTGCGATTGATGGAGCGCGATTATCGCAGAGAACTGGCTACACGTACTTCAGACCTTATGAAGTACTACCCTGTTTATCGCTTCCATTTAGACTATACCATGATAGCCCTCTACTTGAAGAACTGCTATGAGAATATGGAGGCAACAGAACAAACTTATTCATTATTAAGAAGAGTGTTGAAGTGGCGTTTTCAGAGAGATTACTATATGGATGTGTACAACTACTTAGGGTGGATCGTACACCGCAATAGGTACTATACCAGTGAAAAATATCCTTTCCTCAAAAACTCTATTGAGGAGAATGAGGCATTGGCCAATAAATATTTAGACTCAGGTTTAAGACGCATACAGGTCAATAAATGGGTGAACCGAGAGATATTTCAATCGGGGTACGAAACACAGGAGAAAATGTCTGTTTATCACTACAAGTCAATTATACATAGCTATGCTATGAATATTGATTCTGCTTCTTATTATTACAATAAAATGAGGCATGGCGGTATATTTCCACATAATAACTATGCTACATTTAGAACCGTTTGTGGTGATTTTAGAGAAGCCGAGCAAGAGTATAAAAAGGCCGTAGTGCAAGATGCGGGTGATAAGAGATTAAAAGAGTGGGCCTACTACCGCTCAATATTAAGCATATACAAAGGGCAGCAAGCTAGCGGTATCGACCTGATAAAAGATATGATAAGAGCTAACGGTTCTACACCAGGCTTTGGTTGGTACAATATAGCTTTGGGGCGTTTAATGCACTATGATGGTCAGCTTAAAGAGTCAGCGAGGTATGCAGATAAGGCTGCAGAGTTTAAAGAGCTTCATATCGGTACAACATTGAGTCAGTCGCATTACGATTTTAGCGTGCAGATGCTGAAGCTACTCAACAAGCAAGCCGAGATAGAGCAGTTGAAATTTGAGCATAGCAACTGGTGGTATAACCCTGTGGTATTGCTCAACCTTGCAGGGTTAAAAACAGAATTATATACGCAACAGTTTTTGATCATCAATCAATTTGCACAAAACCCCGAAAGAGATAATGTAGTGTATAAACTATTCTCTACTGAGAGTACGATCAGTTGGGATGAGGTGTGGTATCTGATCAAAGATTTCAGTACAGATTATTTCTTAAAGAAATTTAGCCAAGAGATAGAAGATGATGAAAGGCGTTATATCAAAAAATACTTCAAACTTTTTGTGGCTAAGCTAAAAATAGAGAAAGAAGAATATAAAGAAGCACGGCAGATATTGGATGAAGTATTGCAAGACCAAAATATAGATATGCCTTATGAGCAGTTGTTCTTGGCCAGAGTTTTTGAAGCACAAGCAACTTGCGCCAAGGCTAAGGAAGATAATGTTGGGTATCGTGTATGGATGAATAAAATGTATAAGACCTACCCGCAGTTAATACCTGCCAGCGGTTTAAAATGTGACATGAGCTTAAGCATTAGCGGAGATATAGACGCAGAACTTGTTGAGCGCCTTAAATCATGCAATATTAATTGGGTAGAGCATGCCGTTGCGCCACTAGCATCACTCGTTTTTTCTAAAACAAAGGATAAAACAAAAGTTACTTACAAGGTAATTTCAGCAGAAGGTAAGACATTAGTAGATGAAGCGACCTTCTCGTATGACGACCCGTCTAAAGCGGCTATAGAACTGGCCTATAAGTTATTTAATATTGGTAATAAGCCGCAATTAACAGAAGAAAGGGAAACTTAACGTCAAAAGATTGCGAAAAACTATACTATATGCTAGTTTTAATTCTTGTATTAATAAGAGCATATGTTTGTAACATCATTATATAATTTGAAAGGAGGGGTTGGTAAAACATCATCATGCGTTAACCTGGCCTATTTAGCTTCAAAAGACGGTTATAATACACTTATATGGGACCTTGACCCACAGGGTGCAGCTAGTTTTTATTACAATGTAGAGCCCAAGTCAAAGAATACATCAAAGAAACTGATCAATAGAGACATGCGCCTTGAAAAGGCCATCATGACGACTAATTACCATAGTTTAGACATCATTCCTGCTGATCTGTCTTCCAGAAAGCTCGATATATTCTTAGAAGATCAGAAAGGCACTAAAAAGCAAATGAAGGCACTATTGAAAAGTGTGGCAGAGGATTATGATTTTGTGTTCATTGATTGTCCTCCGGGCTTTTCTTCATTAGCTAATAATATATTCTACGCATCTGATGCGGTGATCATGCCGGTGATACCTACAACACTATCGCTAAGAACCTACGAAATAGTAAAAGACTATTTTGAGGACAAGAAGTTTGGTGTAGAGAAGCTGATGTGCTTTTTCAGTATGGTAGATGTTAGAAAAAATATGCATAAAGATGTTATGCATGAGCTATTGAAAGACAATCATTTCTTTGAGCATTACATCCCCAACCTTTCTGATGTAGAGCGTATGGGGGTACACAGCGCACCTATTGAGGTGTTTGCTCCGTCCAGCTATGCAGCACTTTGTTACAGGGCATTGTGGGGCGAGATCAAAGAAGGGGTTCTAGAATAGTCTTCTCAAACATCCGTTCCTGCTAAAATTGTCATATGTTTGCCCGCCTATGAGGTCATAGGGTAAAAAAATCAGATGTTTTGCAATTAGCTACTATCAAGCTAACTTTGCATATTCTTTTTATTTTCTAAGGTATAACATGAACATATTTTCTCAACAAAACAGAGCATTCGTGCCAAGGCATATAGGTCCTGATGAGCACGAAACACAGCAAATGCTAAACACGATCGGTATTTCTAACATGGACGATCTGATAGCACGTACAGTACCTGATGCCATAAGAATGGATAGTCCGCTAAGCGTGCCCGATGCACAAAGTGAGGCTGACTTCTTACAGATGTTGAAGGAAATATCACTAAAGAATAAAGTATACAAAACATATATAGGGCAGGGGTATTACAACACGTATACACCAAGCACTATATTACGTAACATATTTGAGAACCCGGGATGGTATACGTCCTATACTCCGTACCAGGCTGAGATATCTCAAGGTCGTTTAGAGAGCTTATTGAACTATCAAACCATGGTGAGCGATCTTACAGCTTTACCACTTGCCAACGCATCTCTATTAGATGAGGCTACAGCGGCGGCAGAGGCGATGTCAATGTTCTTTAGTGCGTTAAACAGAGGGGCTAATATTACAAGACCTAAGTTCTTTGTAGATAACGAGATATTCCCGCAAACAAAAGACGTGATCATCACACGTGCTACACCTATAGGCATAGAGGTAGTATTTGGTGATTATAAATCTGCAACAATAGATGATACATATTTTGGAGCTGTAGTACAGTACCCTAACGATAAAGGATCGGTTGAAGATTACAGAGTATTTGCTGAACAAGTGCACAACGCAGGTGCTTATATGGCTATGGCTACAGACCTATTGGCACTTACCTTGTTAACTCCTCCGGGAGAGCTAGGTGCTGATGTGGCTTTCGGTTCGGCGCAACGTTTTGGTGTGCCTTTAGGCTACGGTGGCCCACATGCCGCCTTCTTTGCTTCTAGTGAAGACTTTAAACGTCAAATGCCGGGTAGAATCATTGGTGTGAGTGTAGATGTTAATGGTAACAGAGCCTTGCGTATGGCTTTGCAAACGCGTGAGCAGCACATCAAGCGTGAGAAGGCTACTTCTAATATTTGTACGGCACAGGCATTATTAGCTAATATGGCTGCTATGTATGCAGTATATCACGGCCCTGATGGGTTGAAAGATATTGCTAAGCGCGTTACTTTGTTGACACAAACTTTAGCAACCCAGCTTAAAGAACATGGTGTTAGTGTGTTAAATGATTCTTATTTCGATACCATCGTAGTTAAGGTGAGTGATGCTGAGGCGATCAAGAAAAAAGCTGAAGATGCGCAGATCAACTTTAGATATTTTAACGATACTACATTAGTAGGTATCTCTTTAGACGAGACCACATCTACATCAGACCTGTTTGATATTATTCATGTATTTACTGATGATAAAGATGAAGTGAGCTTTGCTATAGATCATGAGCAACCATTAACTAACATAGGTACATCAGTTACCCGTACTTCATCATTCTTAACGCACCCTGTATTCAATAGTCACCATAGTGAAACGCAAATGATGCGTTACATGAAGATGCTGGAGAATAAGGATCTTAGCTTGAACACAAGCATGATCTCATTGGGGTCTTGTACAATGAAGTTGAACGCAGCTACTCAAATGATGCCATTGAGTTGGTCGCACTGGAGCAGTGTACATCCGTTTGTTCCAAACGATCAAGCAGGTGGTTATCATCAAATAGTAAATGAACTATCTGATTACCTATGTGAGATCACTGCATTTGATGCTTGTAGCTTGCAGCCAAATAGTGGTGCTCAAGGCGAGTATGCCGGTTTGTTAAGCATACGTGGTTATCATGAAAGCAGAGGTGAAGGACATAGAGATGTGATGTTGATCCCTATATCAGCACATGGTACTAACCCTGCATCCGCAGTGATGACCGGTTACAAGGTGGTAGTAGTAAAAGCTTTAGAGAATGGTTACATCGATATGGATGACCTGAAAGCTAAAGCAGAACAACACGCTGATAACTTGGCTGGTATCATGGTTACTTATCCGTCTACATATGGTGTATACGAAGAGACCATTAAGCAGATCACTGATATTGTACACCAACATGGTGGCCAAGTATATATGGACGGTGCAAATATGAATGCTCAGGTAGGGCTTACAGCACCGGGTTTGATAGGTGCAGACGTTTGTCACTTGAACTTACATAAAACATTCTCTATCCCACATGGTGGAGGTGGACCGGGTATGGGGCCTATTTGTGTGAAAGAGCACTTAGCACCATTCCTCCCGGGTCATGTATTGAATTCTGATAAAGAAAGCACCAATGCTGTTTCTGCAGCACCTTATGGTTCAGCTAGTATTTTATTGATCTCTTATGCGTATATCAGATTGTTGGGTACTCGTGGTTTGAAAGCCTCTACAGAGTATGCGATATTGAATGCTAACTACATGCGCGCCCGTTTGAAGAATGACTTTGATATATTATATACCGGTAGTGGTGGTACTTGTGCACATGAGTTTATCGTTGACCTTCGTCCGTTTAAGAAAACAGCTGGAGTAGAAGCTGAAGATGTAGCAAAACGCTTAATGGATTATGGTTTCCATGCACCAACAATGAGTTTCCCTGTACCGGGTACTATTATGATAGAGCCAACGGAAAGTGAAGATAAGGCTGAGCTGGATCGTTTTTGTGATGCCTTATTACAAATAAGAGCTGAGATACAAGCGATAGAAGATGGTAAAGCTGATGCTAAGGATAATCCATTGAAAAATGCACCACATACACAATTTGTTGTAGCTGCAGATGCTTGGGAAAGAGGTTATACAAGAGCGGAAGCTGCTTATCCATTGGAGTGGGTGAAAGACAACAAGTTTTGGCCGAGTGTAGGTCGTGTAAATAATACACACGGTGATAGAAACTTGATCTGTACTTGTGAGCCGGTTTCAGCATATATGGAAGAAGCTTAAATGCTATTCATAAACTTTAAAGTGCCTGTATGATAAATGCAGGCGCTTTTTTCTTGTAGGTTATAGTATATATGCTAATATTGTGCTCGAAACAACAAATAAATGAGATACCTTATCCTATTCTTAGCCTTTATAGCAATACTCTCAACTGCAGATGCTCAGTTTAAAGATTATAAGTTAAGTGAACCTATTGATATTTCTACAGTAGGTATGAGTAGAGTTTTGATCATGCCTAACGGTAACACTATGCTCTTTCATATAGAGCCACGTGATGCTATAAAAGTGAAAGTATATGACACATCAGGCAAAGAGATAGCCAGCAAAAGATATTTTACCGAACAAGTAAGGCCAAGAGACTTTGAACGCTCTATGTTTAAAGGTTTATTTGAAATAAACGGGGAAGCCGTTTTGTTCTTATCGGGAGACGTCGCCAATAAGGAAACTTTGGTTAGGGTTCACTTTAATAGCTCTACCGGAAAAATGATAAAAGAAGAGCGAGTAGTACGCTCTAAAAGTTTTCAAAATAGAACAACATGTCAAGTTCTTCGCCATCGCAAAGTGCCGGGCTATGCAGTTTTTTGCATGAAAAAACTAGACTTATATCCCGATGAAGTAATGACACTAATACGTTTTGATGAAGAGCATAACATCGTTAAAGAAGTAGTTGTTGATATTAACAATAAAGAATATGATGTAGTTAACTGGACGGATGCGCAGATGTCTAAGAATGGTACAGTTAATATATCGTTCGAGACGGTTAAGTACATTGAGTACCCTAAAACGTTTTCCAGATACTTTATTAGCTGTAGCCATACAAAAGGAGCCAGCAGTGTGTCAACCATCAAATCGTTAATGAATAGCGAGCTAAACCCTTACTATTGTGGGTTTACTTACAATACGTTTGATAGTAAGAACCAATTATTTCTAGTAAATGCTTTTGATGGCCAATACCAAAACGGGTTGGGAGTGTTGCCTGTGAGTATGTATGCAAACTTGATGATGATATATACGCCAGAGGCTACTTCTGCATCATCATACAAGTTTATTGAAAATGTAAAAGCCGGTCAGGCATATTTAAAGGTCAGGCCGGGAGCAGATGTTAAGATAGAATTAGCACCACTCAAATTTTACTCTGACGACTATGGAGGAACATTAGTAGTATCTGAAGAGCATATAAACAGGCTGCCTGTTGAAAAGGATAACCGCACTTACTCTTTGCTTGGTAATATTAGTGTTACAAAAATACTCGGCGATGGAAAGGAGGTATGGGGGGTGATGATACCTAAAAAGCAAATGACGCGGGACTTTTTATCAGCCAAAGAAGTATATAATAGACGTACTTGGAAAAGTATGTTTCGCGGAGAGGAGCCTGAAGTAGACTATGCTAATCAATATGCATCATTCTATTCTTTCAGCAAGGGGAGGTCACTATATATCATGTATAACGATCATGCAGAAAACTTTAAGAACGGTAAGGATACTGTATATAATAGTTCGAAAGTAGAAGCACAATATACAGTGGTAAATAGTAAAGGAGTAGCAACAAAGTATATGCTATATGGCAAAGTGCCTGATGAGCATACAAGAAGATCATGCTTAATAGAAGGAGCTGACTTTGATGAGCAAAGAAAAGTATTTGCCAGCCTTATACTAGAAACTATCATTGGTGAAGAAAAGGACAAGCAGGCTGTAAGGTTAGCATGGCATTATTTATAAAAAACCGCCCGCAATAATGCGGACGGTCTACTCACAGGTCTCCGAACTAAACGCCTACTTATGAATGGCTATATGAGACTTAAGTAATAGCTCTCCTTTTTGTACTTCTAATAGGTACATGCCATCAGCAAGTGCAGAAACATTAATCGTATTATTACTAATACTGCCCTTTGTTATAACCTGCCCCGTTGAGTTATAAATTGCATACTTGCTTCCATGTGCATTATCCAAGTTTACAGTTATTATGTTTTTACTTGGGTTAGGGTGGACCTGTAATGTGTTTATTTCTTTCTTCGTGTAAATGTTATTGATACTTAGCGGGAAGCCAAATTCATACCAGCTTTTTGATGTGCCGGGGCCTTCACCTGTTCCTAAATATGCATTTGTGCTTGTTGTAGCCACAGCACCTCTTCTTATTTTACCGGACGGGAATGCTGGTATTGGCGACCAAGTATCAGTTGAGGCATCGTAAGCATAAAAGTCATCTAAGTATACACTTTGCCAACTTGCATCTCTATAAGTACCTAAACCACAATAAGCCTTACCGTTGTAAACAAAAGAAGAACCCATATGTCTTGCATCCCCAGGAAAGTCTGCCTTTGGTATCCATGAATCAGCAGCAGGGTCATACTCATACGTCTTATTAATAACCTTTCTAGTGCCACCTTGCAAAACTTCGCCACACGATACATATCCTTTACTACCTATTGCAAATGTAAAAGGTAGATCAGGACGTACATTGCCAGGGTAATTTGCTTTTTGTGCCCACTTATCCGTGGCCGGATCGTATTCAAACATCTCATTTTGTGCTACAAAGTTTGAGGATGTACCAACTAGTACATAGGCTTTATTGTTCACCACAAACACACGACTTCTAAACACTCCCGAGGGAAACGGTAATTCAGCTTTTGGTGTCCAGGAGTCGTTAGCAGTATCATATTCCCACAAACCTTTTAAATATGATGTGCTGCTAGTAGACTTTCCAAGACCCACATAACCTTTGCCATTTATGCTAAATGCGATGCCCTCTGTCATGCCCTGTGGCATACCGTTTTTGGCAGTCCATGAGTCATTTGCCGGGTCATATTCGTAAAGATCAGATGAAGGGTTGCCACCTACTTCACCACCTCCTAAGTAGACTTTTCCATCTAGTGCAAAGCAGTAAGCGCCATGTCTGTCAGCGCCGGTAAAGTCTGCTTTCTTATTCCATGTTTGCGCATGGGTATTGATCAATAGCATGTTAGCTATTATAGTTATTAGTATAGTTAGTTTTAATTGTTTCATTATTAAATCTGTTTAGTTGAAGACGAATATTACTGTACAGTTACAGCATGCTGCTCTACATTGCTTCTGTTTTGAATGATGATGAAATATTGTCCTGTTACAAGTGTGCTAGTGTTAATGGAGTGACTATTTGAAATAGTACCTTTTAAAACTTGTTGACCTAGCTTATTATATATTGTATATGCGGCATTGTCATCGGCACCTTGTATATGTACTATATCAGTTGCCGGGTTAGGGTATACACTAGTATTTTTTATACGGTTGGTATTAGGTACTGATAATACTCCTTGTGGGTCAAACTCGTACCAGTCTTTGTACCATGTTTGATTGCTACCGTCAATTCTCCATCCTGCTCCTATATAGGCTTTGTTGTTGATCACAACAGCTCGACCAAACATTCTGGGTGCGCCAATAAATTCGCCGCCGCTTACATATTCCCAATCATCAATATCAGGATGATACGCATAAGTAGTTGGGTTGTATTGACCGTTACCCTGACTGCCTAGTGTACAATACCCTTTCCCATTTGCAATAAAGGATACACCACCGCTGGCTTTAGGAAGTGGGATCGCCTTCTTTGCTGTCCATGTGTCGGTTGCAGGGTCGTATTGGTAATTGGCATTTGTAATGCCATTACTGGTTTGACCACCAACAATATATCCTTTGTTATTGAGGCCAAATGCGAATGGTTGATTTTTAATATAATTCCCATTCGGATAGTCTGCTTTCTTTGTCCATTTGTCTGATGCGGGGTCATATTCATAAACATCATTTATCGCATCTGCTGTTAATTTTCCTGTATTACCACCCACAACATATGCTTTGTTATTGACCACGAAAACGCCACAGTAACCTCTTCCGGCTCCAGGGAAATCTGCTTTCTTCGTCCATGTGTCAGATGATGGGTTGTACTGCCATAAGTCGGTAAGGAAAGTCCATGTAGGTGTTGTGAAACTATTGAAGTCAACAATACCTAGACCTAAATATGCCTTCCCGTCAATAGTGAAAGTAATACCTCCTGACCTGTTGGCAACACTGCCGGGCAAATCATTTTTAGCCGCCCATATGCCGGTAGCAGGGTCGTACTCATACATTTCGTTGAGGTTGGTGTTATTGCCAACATAACCTCCTCCAAAGTATGCTTTACCATTTACCGCAAAGGCCATGCCTCCCCATGTGCCAGTGTTGAATAGTGGTACTGAGTCTTTTTTGGTCCATTGTGCTTGCGTTAAGGTTGCATACCCTAAGGCTAGCATGATCGCTAATGTTTTAAAAAGTTTAATTTTTGTCATAGTAGTCTTTCTTTTTCTGTTTCAGACAGACTACCATGACAATTCAATGGTTAAGAGAAAACCACCTAAAAAAACCTAAACAAGGTTAACAAAAACTAAATTGTAAGTATGCTAATAATTGACAGTTAAAAAACTAAGTAGTTACTTCGTTTTCTATAATATCACTAACAGCCAAAACTAACTCATACGGAAGGGAGTCATTATTTACAACATCATATCTGTCTGAGGCTGACCATGTCATATAAAAACGTGGGAAACTAGGAATGTTCACTTCATAATAGATACCATCCTTCCGGTGCTCAGGAACGATGACCACTAAATGCGATTCATTGTTATATATAACTCTGCTTGAAAAATTGTTTCGCATGGTGCAAAAGTAGCATAAAAGGAGTATTAATAGTTGATCAATAAGACCTTACATGATCTTCAAAGGATGAAAATATTAGATTTTATGGTATTGCATGCCAACCATTTTGTAGTTAGAGTATGTCTTAAAGTTAAAGGATGATTACGCCGTTGCTTATTGTCAACATGTAAAAAATATTAGAATGAACTTAGGAATTGCTATAAAATCTGTAAGAAGGCAAATTGGAATTACTCAATATGAGTTAGCAGAGCGTTGCGGTATATCCCAAACTTCCCTTTCACAAATAGAGAATGAAATTAAAAGGCCTAGTAACCGTACTATAAAAAAAGTATGTGAGGTGTTAGAAGTGCCGGAAGCAGTTATATATATATTGGCTATGCAGGATAGCGATGTGCCTGTGAGTAAGAAAAATGTATATGAGATGTTGTTCCCTTCTATTAAAAACCTGGCACTTCAAATCGTTGGAGATGACTATAAACAGTTCATTGAGCGCTGTGAAGCAACTAGAGCAATAGCTGTTTAATCAGTTAGGTAGTAACCCACTTTTGTAATAATAAATAGTAGTGTTGGTGCAGATTTCACTTTGCGCTTAAAGTCTTCGGTAGCACTCACTTGCTCAGCAGAAGTAACGCTATGTTGCTCATGAACGGCTACTGTATCGTTGTTATTTTTTAGCTCTTTCCAGTCAAGTGCAAGTATGATTGTGGTATATAATACCACAGACCAAAGCAATGATTTAGTGATGAAAATGATCTTCTTTATATATGCTTCCCTCATAGCATAATAGTTTTATAATGAAGTTATCAATAAAAATACATTATTAACTTATAGTATATATCCCCCTTTTAGGGGGATATAAAATTATGCAATCTTATGGCATTATACTGCAATAAGTAGAATAAAAGTATTTTTAATGAAAGAAAATTGAGATATGGTAAGGACTTTGTATTTGGCGGCATTTTTATTGACTACACATGTAGTTATTGCTCAAGAAAGTATGTCAAGATGTGGGTATGGAATATTGCATGAACATCGTACAGAGAAAACAACCGTTGCAGATCCCGATGAGGATAATTATGATGTGAAGCATGTATCTTTTGACATTGAAGTAGGTAATACATCTACTAATATAAAGGGAGTGGTAACTACAACGGCAACTACTGTTATTTCCAACTTTAGTGTATATACCTTCGAGTTGGATGGGCAACTTACTATAGACTCTGTAAAAATTGATGGCAATAAGCTACCGGTGCAAACTACCGGAGCTGTAAGGAAAGTAAGTTTACTCTCGCCCTTAGCCAACAATACAAGTTTTAAAGCAGAGGTGTATTATCATGGCCAGCCCACCAGTGGTTCAGGGCAATTCTTCACAGGCGGGTTGCACAAAATACAACGACCATCAGGTACTAATATACTATACACTATTAGCGACCCTGATAGGACGGACGAATGGTGGCCATGTAAGCAATCTTTAAAAGATAAAATAGATTCGGTAGATATGTGGGTGACCGTACCTGATTCATTGAAAGTAGGTACAAACGGATTGTTGGTCAACACAACAGCGTTGGCTGCTAGCAGAGTACGTTATGAGTGGAAGACAAACTACCCCATTGATTACTACCTCATCACATTAGCTGTTGCTCCTTATTCAGAATATAACTATTACATGCATTTCAATGATGGTAGTAACGATTCTATGCTGATACAAAATTTTGTTTATGATTCAGCTATGGTAATGACACCAACAGTGAAAGGCGCATTAGACTCTACAGGTGTTTTGGTCAACTATTTGTCAGAACTATACGGGAAGTACCCTTTCTACAAGGAAAAGTACGGCCATTGTTTAGTTGGCGCTTTAGGTGGCGGTATGGAGCATCAAACCATGACTACACTAGGACCGGTGAATACGCAACTTATAGCGCATGAGATGGGACACCAATGGTGGGGTAATAATGTTACTTATGGGTCTTGGAAAGATATTTGGTTGAGTGAAGGTTTAGCAACTTATACTGAGCAGTTGTACTTGGAACAATTTCATGGCAAGGCAGCGGCATTAGCAGAGCGAAAAGCTGTGTTTGGCTCGGTAATGACTAAGATATTTGGCAGCGTTTATGTAGATGACACAACCAGTATCAGCAGGATATTTGATAGCCGTTTAACCTATAATAAGGGTGCTGCAGTAGCGCATATGTTACGCTATTTGGCCCCTCATGA
The DNA here is from genome assembly GCA_965230595.1 of Flavipsychrobacter sp. Taxonomy (GTDB): domain Bacteria; phylum Bacteroidota; class Bacteroidia; order Chitinophagales; family Chitinophagaceae; genus UBA5543. Next base: position 269,879 of record OZ246011.1, read on the forward strand.
TAGTTTGTTCTTTAAAGGGTTGAGAGATTTCCAGCAACAGTATGCTTATGGTAATGCTGTAACAGACGACTTGAAGCAAGTGTTTGAACAGGTTTATAGTAAGGACTTAGATTCCTTTTTTCGCCAATGGGTGTATGGCCAAGGGTATCCACGTTATAGTATTAAGTATTATCAATCAGGTAATGATGTACATATCCAGATCAACCAATCTACAACCTTCTTTGGTAGTGTGCCTGCATTTCATATGCCTGTAGAATTGAGGTTGAAATCTGCTAGTGGAGATACTGTTGTGCAGCTAATGAATACCGAAGCTTCACAAAACTATGTGGTTAATTGGAGTAGTACTGTTACCGGCATTGATATCGATCCTGACGACCACATTGTTAACTGGAATGGTGCAGTCACACAAGATCAAAGCATATTAAGTGTGAAGGAAACGGCTAAAACTATAGTAAAGATTTATCCTAACCCCGCGCTTGGAGCATGGCATATTGAAGGTTTAAAGCATCATGCAATGCTAATATTGTCAGACATGCAGGGTAAAAAAATATGGTCGTCTAACAACACAGGTATAGTGCCTGCTGAAAACCTACCCAGCGGCACTTATATACTTCAGGTTACAGATCATAGTAGTGGAGAGAAGCAATATTTCAAATTAACTAAATAGAAATATTTTAAGGAAGCAGGTAAAATATGTGATACCTTTGTCACTTATTGTTGATTACCAAACTAGCTGTAATATTAAATGACCCACTGGCAGGAACTCTTTCAGCAGATCGTAGATAACCCCGTACCTTCAGCCACTATTATATTAAATCTGATATTGATAGAGAGCATCCTATCAGTAGATAATGCTGCTGTGTTAGCCACTATGGTTATTGACCTTCCTGAAAAACAGCGTGTAAAGGCATTACGTTACGGTATACTCGGTGCTTATGTATTTAGGGGCTTAAGCCTCATTTTCGCCGCATACTTAATAGAGATATGGTGGTTTAAACCTGTTGGCGGAATCTACTTATTGTTTTTGGCCATTAAGCACTTTATATCTCGTATAAAACATGTGCCTGATGATGCAGAATCAGTTGAAGTAAAAGACAAGAGTAGGAGTTGGTTGTATAAGGTAACACTTGGCGCACTAGGTCCGTTATGGGCTACTGTGGTTTTGGTTGAGATCATGGATCTGGCTTTTTCTATTGATAACGTAATTGCGGCTAATGCATATACTGATAATATTATACTGATATGCGTAGGTGTGTTTATTGGGATATTAGCTATGCGTTTTGTAGCACAGGGTTTTGTAAAGTTGATGGAGCGCTATCCATTTTTAGATATATGTGCCTACTCTGTAATTGCATTACTTGGTCTTAAACTTACTATATCAGTATATACACACTTCAACCCATGCGCTGCCTTGTCAAAGTTCATTGAAGGGCTGCAAGCATGTATGGAGCATCATGGAGAGGTTATACCTATGGGAGAGCACCCAATGGTTTGGGGAGATATTATCACGTCTGTTCTGAGTGTGAGTATATTTCTACTGCCGGTTCTTTATTCCATGATATTTAACCCCCGGAAGAAGGGGCCGCAGGAGTAGGACGTTTAGGAGCTGTAAATTCCCAACCCGGGTAGGTGTCACTCCAGTTGATCTTATCTCCTAGGTCGCCAATGCCTATTAATTTATTGAGCGACATAGTAATGCCAAACTCATTATATGCACCGGCTATATGGTAGTAAGAGCGTGCATAGCGTACCTGAAATTTATTAAGATTAACGCCTAGCCCAAAAGAGAAACCGGCTAAGCCAGGTTTGTCTTCTACCACCAATTCGCTACGTCGAAGATGGTTGTAGGCGACAGTGGCCAAAATGCGTTTGCCAATGATCAGCTCAGCACCAAATACAAAGTGGCGGAATAGTTTATCAGAAAAGTATGATTTTTCTTGTGCTGTAGTATCCTGACCGCCAAATAGGTTGCTACTGGCATCAGCAGGGTTGTCATAGCGAATATCCCACTCATACAAGTGGTGCATCGTAGCCATTAAACGAAGCGGTACATATTTTAAACGTTTAGAGATACCTATTTGTAAGTCAAATGGTAATGGTTCGGCAATATTATTAGGGTTATACTTCTTTAGCACCACCCCCATATTTTTAGCTACAACGCCTACCATCCATAATGAATTGGTATCGTAATAGGTAATGCCAATATCTAATAATAGTGCTGATGAACTACTGTTGTATAATTTAGAATTAGCCCATTTAAGAGCAGCCCCATAACGCCAACGGTTCTTATATTCTCGTGATGCTGCTAGAGTAATGGCAAACTCATTTGCTTTGAAAGAGCCTAATTGATTCCCTATAACATCAGTTTGTGTGAAGTTGCCGTAATTCAGATATTGTATGCCCAGTGCAAATGAAGTATTTACTTTTGGTACATGATAGCCATATTGCATATTAGCAATGCTGATGCCTGAAAAGAAAGCGTTGTAGTTCAACCCCAAATTGTTATGCAGCTCAGGGCGCATCAGTGAGGGGTTTTGCATGGCAAGAGCAATATCATCATCAGCATTAGCCACATTAAACCCACCTAGCGCAGATATGTGGGGTGAATTAGGCAGCCGCAAAAACTCCATAGTACGTTGCCCACCTGTAACTTGCGCCACGCTATTGATGCTCAATAAACATAATGCTGCTACGATATAAGCTCTTATTTGCATAAGGTTAGAACGGTACATAAATGAAATTATTGCAGCTGTAATATACCTGTTTTTTAGCTATCAGATTTTTCAGCCGCAGCGGTCATTTGCTCTACAATTGGCTGGCTTACACCAGTGCTGGAGAATCCACCATCATGGAAAAGGTTTTGCATGGTCACCATCTTCGTATAATCGCTGAATAAACTGATGCAATAATCAGCACATTGCTCTGCCGTAGCATTGCCCAATGGCGACATTTTATCCGCATAATCGAAGAACACATCAAAGCCCGATACACCAGAACCCGCAGTAGTAACCGTAGGAGACTGAGAAACTGTATTGACACGGACTTTCTTAGCAAAGCCATAGTGGTAGCCAAAGCTTCTGGCAATACCTTCCATCAACGCTTTTGCTTCAGCCATGTCATTATAACCAGGGAAGGTGCGTTGTGCTGCAATGTAAGTAAGAGCAACTACAGACGACCACTCATTCAGTGCATCCAACTTCATGCAAGACTGTAGCACTTTGTGAAGTGATAATGCTGATATATCTAATGTTTTTTGAAAAAAGTCGTAGTTAGTATCAGTATAAGAGATGTTCTTACGAACGTTTGGAGACATGCCAATTGAGTGTAAAACAAAATCCATTTTACCACCAAAATGCTCCATGCTTTGATTGATCAGTTGTTCCAGATCTTCTGGCTTTGTAGCGTCAGCACCTATTACAGGGGCGTTGTTACACTCTTTTGCCAATTCATTGATCTTACCCATGCGCAGTGCAATAGGTGCATTGGTCAGTACTATTTCACCGCCCTGTTCTACTACTTTCTTTGCAGTCTGCCATGCTATTGAGCGCTCATCTAGTGCTCCAAAAATGATTCCTTTCTTTCCTTTTAACAATTGGTGAGCCATGAATGTATTTTTATTTAGGTAAAAGTAGAAAAAACTGCTAAGCTTTCGTCATGGTTTTGTGTTGATTATGCTCATCTTCTAATGATCACTTCAACCCGCCTGTTGGCAAATCTTCCTTCTTCACTGTCATTTGAGGCTACAGGTGCGGCTTCTCCCCAGCCGGCATATCGTATATACTCCGGTAATATGCCACAATCAGCTATGGATTCTGCCACTAGTCTGGCACGGGTATATGATAATTCTTCATTTATGATAGGCGTTCCTGTATTGTCAGTATAGCTATTGACAATGATCTGAAAACCACTGTCCATTAACCAAGGGGCAATGGCATCTGATATGAATGATTTGGCAGAATCAGTAAGGTCTTTACTATTGATTGGGAAGTTAAGTGTTAATATCAAGCTGTCGTTGATAGGTGCTTGATAATCTTGTGGCAGTAAAGCAATGTTATATGCCATTTCATTGATACTGTCTGCGTCAGGTACTGTAATAGTGCCTTCCATCGCTAAGTAGCCTATTCTGTCAGCATAGTAGCCATATTGTTTCCCCTTAGGGAGTGTGATCATATAGCTGGCATCTCCCCTGTTGGAGGTAAAGTGGTAAATGTCATTCCCCGTTAAAGGGTCTCTGATATAAATACTGGCATAATTCAACTTGTCTTTAGTTAAACTATCATAGGCAATGCCTTTTATCTTTACTACAGGTGTAGGGCGTAACGCTTCAGGCATCTTCATTTCATAAAGGTCAAAGTTTCCTGTGACGCTATCACGATCTGAAGCCCATAAGGCTCGTTGACCGTCTACAGTAATGCATATGCTGTTATCATCAGCAGGAGAATTGAAAGGGATACCCAAGTTTTTAACTGAAGACCATATCGTATCTTTTACTCTTTGGGCTGTATATAAGTCGATACCTCCAAGCCCTACATGCCCATCACTGGCAAAGTATAAGGTATTGTTATCAATATGAAGAAAGGGTGAGGTCTCATTACCTGCTGTGTTTATTTCAGGGCCTAGATTACGAGGCTCTTGCCATAGCCCATTCTCGAAAGTAGATACCCAAATATCCAATCCGCCGTAACCACCTTCTTTATTACTCACAAAAAAAAGTTCTCTGTTGTCAGCAGAGAGACAAGGCATGCCTTCATAAGCAGGTGTGTTAATAGTAGCACCGAAGCTTTGTGGTACCGACCAGTTGCTGTCTTTATGAACGGTATAAGCCATATACAGGTCGCAGCCGCCTCTTTCCCAGCCATTCTCACTGCGGTTCTCACATCGCATGAAAAATAAATAATGCTCATCGGCAGAAATAAACTGTGACGCTTCTTGGTCTAGTGTATTGGCAGGTGTGCCTAAATTCTTCGCAGTAAACCAACCACCACAGCTATCAATGGTTGAGCGGAAAAAGTCTTCATCAATATTATTGACACTGCGTGTGAAATACAGCGTTTGCGTATCAGCAGATATGGATGGGTACATTTCAGGATAAGGAGTATTGATCCTGATACCCATATTTCTTGCAGTATCTTTCCACCTATTGTTCATGGCTTGCTGCATGAACCTGCCATTAGCTTTTAGTTTATGCCATATGCTATTTTTATCAGTGCCTATACTACGCGACACAATAAGCTGTAGTGCTTGTGTGGGTTGATAATTGCCTAAGTAAGCCTTTGCAAGAGGCAGGGCAAAGGTGTTATACCCGTTTTTACATTTTTGAGAAGCACTTGTAAATACTTCAATAGCTTTGTTGTAGTTATGGTCGGTATAATACCATTCGCCAAGCTTACTATAGGCATCTTTAAAACCTGAGTTTGCCCTTATCGCATCATTCATACGTTGGTAGGCCGCTTTATGCTGCTTTTTTGCTTTCAGCTTTAAGGCTTCGTTGTACAGCTTGTCAGCATTTAATACCACCTGCCCATACGTGGTAGTGGTAAGTGCTATGGCACAAATAGCTATAAGGTATGATGAGATCTTGCTCATGAATGAGCATAAAAATAATAACCTGATTGGTTCATTCATAAAACCGAACTTTGTATTTTCCACAATACTGAAGATTATTAGTATGAACACAACAATAATTTGCCCCAACTGTGACCACGAATTTCAACCAACTGACGCTATCAGAACTGAGGTGGAGAAGCAATTACGCTCCCAAATGGTGGATTGGCAAAAGAAAAAAGAGGCTGAGTTTGACCAGCAAATGCAACAAAAAGAGCAGGAGGTAGCCCAGCAATTTGCTCAGGAAAAAGAGAAATTAAGTACTCAAATTGAGGAAAATATCCGCAAACAGGTGGTTGGAGATTATGAAGTGCAAATGAAGTTCTTAAAAGAAGCTAATGAGCAGAATGAAGAAAAGCTAAAACAGGCTAGAGAAAAAGAGTTGGCTTTTATGAAGCAGGAGCAAGAATTAAAAAGGAAAGAAGAAGAGTTGCAGTTGCAGCTGCAGCAAATGTTGCGAGATGAGAAATTGAAATTGGAGGAGAGTATAAGAAAGCAGGAAGAGGAAAAAAACTTCATGAAGTTTAAACAACTGGAAAAACAACTGGAAGACCAAAAGAAGATAGCAGAGGATGCTGTAAGGAAGGCCGAACAAGCTTCTATGCAGTTGCAAGGAGAGGTGCAGGAGTTGGCTTTGGAAGAGTTGCTAAAAACAAGTTTCCCTTTTGATGTGATAGAAGAAGTAGGAAAAGGAATAAGAGGGGCTGATTGTATGCAAACTGTAAGGAATAATCTAGGTAATGAGTGCGGAACGATTATTTATGAGAGTAAACGTACGAAAGACTTTAGTAATGAATGGATAGAAAAGCTAAAGGCAGACATGCGTAACCAAGGTGCCGATATAGCGGTTATAGTAACACAGGCCATGCCTAAAGACTTAGATATGTTTGGAGAAAAAGATGGAGTTTGGATATGTTCGTTTAGTGAGGTAAAAGCTGTGACAACGCTCTTGCGAGAATCTATATTGCGTATATACAATGCTACTAAAAGTCAAGAAAATAAAGGTGATAAAATGACCTTGCTTTACAACTATCTCACAGGCTCTGAGTTCTCCGAGCAATGGAAAGCTATGCGGGAAGGATTTGCCCGTATGAAAGCTTTGATACAGAAAGAGCGTGACCAAATGGAACGCATATGGAAGGCTAGAGAGAAGCAGTTAGAAAAAATACTGCTTAACGCCAATCATATAAGTGGCTCTATACAAGGCATAGCCGGTGCAGAAAGCATAGACATGCAACTACTTGATGGCCATGATAATGATTTGATCGAATAGGCTACCTTAATAAGGTAATGCTGCCCTCCATGATCCTGTCCTTACCTTCAAACTTGTACTTGATGTAATAGTAGAAGACATTCATGTCTTGTTCTGTACCCTTATACTTACCATCCCAACCCTCGTAAGGATTAGTTGTGTAGAATACTCTATTGCCCCAACGGTTGAAAATTCCCAGTTCAAAGTTGGTTACTAATGCCAAGTCGCCAAGTACTTTAGCAATATCATTTCTACCATCACCATTTGGTGTAAATGCACTTGGGAAGTGTAATTCACAACTTCTAAAATCAATGGCTACATCATCTCTTAATAACCCACACTCACTAAATGCATACAAGGTATAAACGCCTGGTGTACTCACTTTTAATCTGTCTTTAGTGCTACTGTCAGACCATACATAAGTTACAGGTATGTTTGTAATGCCAGCGTATAGCGTAACAGACTCACCATAGCAGAGTGTGGTGTCATTGCCTAAGTTTACATTAGGGCCTTGAATTTTTGTTACGGTCACAGTATCAGCTGCTGTACAGTTGAATGTATTAGTAACAGTAACAGAGTAAGTGCCACTGCTATTGATATTCAAGGTTGAATCTGTACTGTTGTTACTCCATAAGTAAGAAGTTCCATTAGCTTGTGGAGATGCATCTAAAGTATAGCTAACTTGTGTACAAACTGTAGTGTCAGGTCCTAAATAAACTGCAGGTACAGGGTTAACCTGTACGGTAGCTGTATCCGACCCTTTACACCCTCCGTCACTTACTTCTAGCCAGTATTTACCAGACATGTTTGGTGTGCCTAGAAATGAGATACTCTCACCAGTGCTGCTATTACTCCACAAGTAAGTAGCACCTGCGGGGTTATTGTTTTTGTTCTCTAGTTTTATCAAAGTACCTGCACATTTAACAAAACTATCAAGGTCAACACTTGGTTTGGTTTTGGTGGTTAGTTCTGCGGTATCGGTAGTAGAGCCGCATACAGCACCCCCACTAAGTGTTACCCAGTATTTGCCAGCTTGGCCAACTTTGATACTGCTTGAGGTTGCTGTAGTGTTCCACTGATAAGTAGTAGCACCTGATGCACTTGCGTCTAAAATAACACTATCGCCTTGACATAAAGCTGTGTCTTTTATTACATCAACGGTAGCGTTGGTAGCAATATATATAGATTTACAATGAGTGTATGATCCCATAAACTCACCAGGGTTGTGCAATACTGTAACGTTTTTAGTGCCGCCTGTAGTGAATGTGTAGTTGATCGCAGGGTTATAAAATGCGGTAGTATTGAATGTAGGGTAGGTGAACAATGTTTTGCGATGGTAGCCTTGACTTGCAAATGAAGTAAGATGTAAGTACTGTGTGCCATTATAAACGTATGGCACAAAACTATTGACACTACTAACACCTATATTACCCATACTGGTAAAAGTAGGAGCAGTGGTAATGTCATTATGAAAATCAAGCTGCCTTAATATACCACCTTCATTAATCACATAAGCTATCAATTGGTTACAGTCTTTGAAAATAGCTACAGTTCTAGGCAGTGACCCTACGGCACCTAGCAAAGTTCCTGTAGGAGTGTTATTTTTAATATTAATACCAAAATTCAATCTTGAAATTGTTCCGTCAATTAAGTTGGTAACCAGCATATACCAATTGCCGCCTTGCTGGTGTAGAGCAAACCCACAAGGAGTATTATAAGAACCTACTTTGGGTAAAACTGTAAGGGTCGGGGTGTTGTTAGTGATGCTAGCACCAAATTCTAAGCGGGTGATATTGCCATTTCTATTTGCCACAAAACCTATCCATTCGTTGCCATATTTAGCAATTCCTATTTGGTGCGCCCATGCAAAATCTCCCGGGAAGTTAAAGAATGTTGGTGTTGGAGTGTTACCTAAGGAAGTACCAAAATCTAAACGCATCATTCTTTGATAATTGACTACGAAACCATACCAATTACCTGAAACAGAGTCCTTTAATATTTGGATGCCTTCGTTTCTAATACCAGGGAAACCAAAAGTGCCCATATCTGTTGCTGTAGGCGTATTGTTGGGGTTGCCACCGTAATCAAAGCGTATGATCCTTTTATTACTGTAGTTGGTAGTAAAAGAGTACCAGTTGCCATTATCATTGGTCATGCTGGAGAATACGGGGTTACTCACAGGGCCAAAACTACTTGATGCAGTTGCATTGGCATTATTGTATTGTGAAATATCAGTAGTGTCCATTACCCAGGTATGCGCACCATCAAAGTTGGCGGCTGTGAAATTTACCTGTGTATTGATACATGCAGTATCAGGGCTATTTATTTGTGCAGATGCTTGAAAAGATATCAAACATAATAGGATAAATAAGTAACGCATGTCAATTGGCTTAATAGTGAGGCAACAAGTTAATACATTTTTAAAAAATATCTAATACTTATTGTATGAAAGGTTGTTGTATAGTAGAGCAAAAATCTCCCCAGAGCTCTTTTACGATATCAGCAGCAGGCTTAATGTCATCAATATAGCCACTTACTTGACCAACTTCCAATTCGCCTTCTTGCATATCGCCCTCAAACATACCCTTTTTGGCACGTGCTCTACCTAGTAGGTTTTTAAGTTCTTCATCTGATACGCAGCTGCTTTCTGCTTCTTGCACTTGGTTGTAGAAATCGTTTTTTAGTAGCCTAACGGGTGTTAGTCTTTTTAAAGAAAGAATAGTGTCTCCCTCTTTGGCATTGACTACTGCTTCTTTAAAGGACTCATGACTCGATGCTTCGGGAGAGCAAATAAACCGACTCCCTACTTGTACACCTTCAGCACCTAAGGCCATTACCGCAAACATGCTTCTGCCTGAGGCAATACCTCCGGCAGCAATAAGTGGTATTGATATAGCTTTTCTAACTGATGGTATCAAGCATAGTGTAGTTGTTTCTTCTCTACCATTATGCCCGCCCGCCTCAAAGCCTTCAGCCACTACTGCGTCTACACCGGCAGCTTCACTTTTTTGTGCAAACTTGGCACTCGAAACTACATGCACTACTATTATGCCATGTTCTTTTAGTTTGCCTGTCCATGTTTTTGGGTTGCCTGCCGAAGTGAAAACAATAGGTACTTTCTCTTCAATGATCGTTTGTATATGCTCGTCTATTGAAGGGTAGAGTAATGGTAGGTTAACGGCAAACGGTTTATCAGTGGCAGCCTTACATTTTTGAATATGCTCCTTCAATACTTCAGGATACATGCTACCAGCACCAATGATACCTAAGCCACCTGCGTTGCTCACCGTACTGGCTAAACGCCAGCCCGATGCCCATATCATGCCTGCTTGTATAATAGGATACTTAATTCCAAATAGTTGGGTGATCCTATTTTCAAAATTAGTGTCTACACTTACAGTGCCTTGAAACATAGTCAACTTATTTTTTCTTTCTGTAATAGAGTGTATTACTGTTCTCTTTTCTGAATGTTTGTTTTGCAGCTTCTAGTAATGTATCTGTAGTGACAGCATTATATTTTTCCCATTCGTCATTGATGAGTGCTGCATCGCCCATCAATTCGTAAAAAGCGAGGTTGTTAGCTCGGGACAATAAGCTCATATCTTCAAAAGACATTACCGATTCTATTTTGTTTTTTGCTTTTGCCAGCTCGTCTTCTGAAACACCATTTGCGAGTAGTTTTTCTATTTCTTGTTCTACTGCCGCATTCGCTTCTTCTAATGTTTTTCCTTCTACAACCTTTCCTTCTATCACCAGTACACCAGGGTCGATACTGCCAAGATGATAACAGCTGATGCTGCTAAACAGTTGTTGCTCCTTTACTAATGATTGATATAACCTGGAAGCATAGCCATTGCCCATGATCTCCGTGATCAGATCATTGGCGTAATAAGATGGTGACATCCTTCCCGCAATATGCCATGTCTTGTATAAGGCGTTTAGCGGTACTGCTGCTTCTACTTCTTGTTGTCTTTCTTCTTGTTGGGCAGGCTCTTGCTCTAGTTGACGAACATATTTGTCTCCTGAAGGGATATGCCCAAACCATTTTTCGGCCAGTTCTTTTACTTGCGCAACCGTAACATCGCCGGCTACACAAAGTATAGCATTCACAGGGCGATAGTGTTTGTAAAAGAAGTTCTTTACATCGTCAAGCGTAGCCTCTTCAATATGTGCCAGCTTTTTACCAATGGTCATCCATTGGTAAGGGTGCTTTTTATAGGTAAGCGAACGTAAGTTTTCCCATGCATTGCCATAAGGTTTATTGATGTAGTTTTCTTTAAACTCTTCGCATACTACCTTACGTTGCACATCCAGACTCTTTTCGCCAAAGGCCAGTGCATTCATTCGGTCGCTTTCCAACCAGAATGCGGTCTCAATGTTTTGTACAGGCAACTGTAAGTAATAGTTGGTAATATCGTTAGTTGTATATGCGTTGTTCTCTCCACCAGCCATTTGTAATGGCCCATCATATTCAGGTATATTTTCTGACCCGCCAAACATTAAGTGTTCGAATAAGTGTGCAAAGCCGGTTTTTTTAGGATCTTCATCTCTGGCACCAACATCATACAGCACATTAACAGCTACCATAGGTGTTGTTTTATCCTGATGTACGATCACTCTTAGTCCGTTGTCTAAAGTAAATTTTTCAAATTGTAACATATATCCTTACTGTGTAAAATGGGGTTCAAAGTTAATGGATTCCCATGTACTACTTCAAATAAATAAAGCACACTACAGTGTGCTTTATTTGATTATTTTTTGGTGTCTTTTTCTTTATGATAGCTGCCTCTTTGTAGCGGATTGGCGGTGTTTTCTTCATATTCCGCTCGTTGCTTTAATAGGCTGATACATTGGAAAACAGCTTCGCGCATTGATGATTCATTGGCTACGTTTTTGCCTGCTATGTCAAAGGCTGTACCGTGGTCGGGCGATGTGCGAATAACGGATAGCCCTGCTGTGTAGTTAACGCCACCTTCATGTGCAATGGTTTTAAGCCCTACCAGCCCTTGATCGTGATACATAGCTAAAACAGCATCGAACTCTTTATAGAGCTGGTGCGCAAAAAAAGCATCAGCACTGTATGGGCCGAAAACCAATTGCCCTTTTTGCTTGCAGCTTTCTATTACCGGTTTAATGGTTGTTTCTTCTTCATTGCCGATCTTACCATCGTCGCCGGCATGAGGGTTCAACCCTAATACAGCAATTTTAGGTTTGTCTATACCAAAGTCCTTAGTTAATGTAGCAGACAATAGGTTGATCTTGCTGGTTAGTAACTCCTTGGTAATGGTATCCGCTACTTTGGCAATGGGTATATGTTCAGTGGTTAATGCTACTTTAAGGTTTTTGTCATATAGTAGCATTAGTATCTCTTTCGCCTCAAACTTGTCTTTAAAGAAAGGGGTGTGCCCTGTATAGTTAAAGTCTTGAGTTTGTGTATTGCTTTTGTGTATTGGTGCAGTAACGATCCCGTCCAGCTCACCGTCTTTCAAACACTGAGAGGCCACCATAAGTGATCGAATGGCATATTTACCTCCGTGTTCTGTAAGTTCACCAGGCTGTATAGGCACCTCTTCGTCCCAACAGGTAAATACATTGACTTGCTTTTTGTTGAGCTTGCTCAAGTCTTTTGTGCTGGTGAAGTTGAAATGCTGGTTGTCTACCATTTTTCTATAAAAATTCACTGCTTTGTTAGAAGCAAAGATCACAGGTGTACATAGGTCCAACATTCTGTTGTCAGAAAAAGTCTTGATGATCACTTCTAGCCCGATACCATTCAGGTCTCCTGTTGTAATACCAATTACTGGTCTTTCGTCATTTGTTCGCATGAGCGTATCTTCTAGTAATGGTGCAATTAGTTATTGCCGTAATTAGTTAAAAAGTCTAATAGCATTCTTAATCCGTATCCTGTCGCCCCTGTTGTTTTGTATCCAACCTTACCGTCGTGGAAAGAAACGCCGGCGATGTCAAAGTGCATCCAAGGATAACCTGTAAAATGTTCAAGGAATTTACCTGCCGTAATAGCACCGGCGTATCTGCCTCCAATGTTTTTAAGATCTGCGATATCAGATTTCAACATATCGCCATACTCATCCCAAAGCGGGTACTCTACCAAGCGTTCGTACTGGTTGTTACCACTGGCTTTAAATGCATCTTTGGTTGTGTCATCAGCAGTGCCCATACATACGATACCGTGGCTACCCACCGCAACAGCAGCAGCTCCGGTAAGCGTTGCAAAGTCTACTACCAATTCAGGGTCGTATTTTTTAGCATAATGCAAAGCGTCTGCTAAAAGCATTCTGCCTTCAGCGTCCGTATTGAGCACTTCAACTGTTGAGCCGCTATGCATTGTTATTACGTCGCCGGGTACATATGCATCCTGCCCGGGACGGTTGTCCGTAGCAGGTACTAATGCAATTACATGAATGGGTAGTTGTAGTTTTGCCACAGCATACATAGCAGCTGTAACTAGTGCAGAGCCACTCATGTCACTCTTCATTTTATCCATAGAGTTTGCTGTAGGCTTTAGTGATAAGCCACCCGTATCATATACCACACCTTTACCTACTAAAACAATAGGTTTTTTATTCACTGCCTTAGCAGGCTTATGCTCCATTATAGAAAAAGTAGGTGGTGTTAGGCTACCGCGGTTTACCGCTAGTAAACCTCCCATTTTTTCTTTTGCTATTTGTGCTTTTTGTAAGGTTTTAACCTTGAAACCTGATTCTTTACCCAGTGCTGCGATCTCCTTGGCCAGTTGTGGTGCTGTTAGGTAGCTAAGTGGCTCATTGATCAGGTTGCGCATATGATAAACAGCATCGCAAATGGTGCTTAACTGTTTTAGTTCTTTTGGCGAGATAGAGCCTTTTGAAAATGATATGGTGGTTAAAGAACTTTTAAGCTGTTCTGCGTTAGCTTTATACTTTAAAAAAGTATAGTTGGCTAGTCCTGCACCCTCAGCAAGAGCGTATGCAGCGTAAGCGAACTTTGATAGGTTGGTAATAGTGATCTCGTTGAGCTGTAATTGGTTACATATAAGCTGTACTTCTGCACCCTTACTTCTGCATGCTTCTTTACCTTTTACTTCATCATCACTATTATGTAGGTATACAAGTATGTATTTCCCTAATTGGTTGATTGTTGTCAGCGCTCCGGCTTTTGTATTCTTTTTACAGAACTTAACTTCTTTTTCGTCTAAGTCTGTCGCATCAGAAAGCTCATTGATATTGCCTATGATATATAGGTGATGTTTTTTTGTAGCTTTCTGTAGTAGTTTAAAATTCATCGATCACTAAGTTTTGTATCCTGAAAAATATGTTGCAAGGTAATAGGTTGCAAAGTTTAAACCTAACTTTGCAGTTTCTTGTAGATACACAACATCAGAAAATTATAAAATATTTGGCACGACCGTATACTTTAAAGAAGAGTTTAGGACAGCATTTTTTGCATGATGAGCAAATGTGCATGAAGATTGTAGATGCCGTTACCCGAAAAGATGGTATGAGCTTAGTGGAGATCGGTCCGGGAGGAGGAGCTTTGACGAAATATCTTATAGAGTGGAGCGAGGTTAACTACAAAGCCATAGAGGTAGACGAAGAGAAAGTGCAGTTTCTACAACAAACTTATGAGGTCTTAAAGGATAAGATCATTTTTCAAGATGTGCTAAAAGCTGATGTTCCTTTTAAAGATAAGTTTTCAGTGATTGGCAACTTCCCGTACAACATCTCCTCGCCTATCCTTTTCAAAGTGCTGGATTGGGAAGAGCAGGTAGAAGAAGTGATTGGCATGTTTCAAAAAGAAGTAGCCTTGCGTATTGCTTCCGGCCCTGGTACAAAACAGTATGGTATATTGAGTGTTCTAATAGGAGCGTTCTTTAAAGTAGAATATTTGTTTGATGTGCATGAGAATTGTTTTACCCCGCCACCAAAGGTTAAAAGCGGTGTGATCAGGTTAACGAATACGAATAACCCATACGGTATTGAAAACAAAAGAAGGTTTAAGGTGTTGGTAAAAGCAGCGTTCAATCAAAGGCGCAAAACCCTCAGAAATGCATTGGCCTCAGTGCTGCCTAAAGATGCCTTAGCAGGTCATCCATTTATGGGCAAAAGGGCCGAACAGTTGTCAATAGAAGATTTTGTTTCATTATACAAAGAGTTCATACATGAGTAAAGTACTAATAGCAGCCCCTGTACATCGTGTATTGACCGACTGGCTTACCGGTAATGGTTATGAACTGGTACTGAAAGAAAAAATCACTCAAGATGAAGCACTAACAATAGTAAAGGATTGTGTGGGGATTGTAACGTCTACCAGGCTTTTGATAGACAAAGAGCTGCTTAATGCGGCGCCACTATTGAAATGGATAGGCAGAATGGGCTCCGGTATGGAGATTATTGATATAGCATATGCCACAATTAAAGGAGTGCAGTGCTTTAGCAGCCCTGAAGGGAATAGGAATGCAGTAGCAGAGCATGCTTTGGGGGCACTATTGAGCTTAAATAAAAGAATTGTTAAGTCTCATAACGAAGTTGTAAATGGAGCATGGCTGCGTGAAGAAAACCGTGGGGTAGAGCTAGATGGGAAAACAGTAGGTATTATTGGCTTTGGGAATACAGGCCAGGCATTTGCCCAGAAGCTACAAGGGTTTGATGTAGATATTTTAACATATGACAGCCAGCCTAAAAAGATAAATGCCATAAATATTACCCAGTGCGAAAATCTAAATATGATTTATGAGCGAGCTGACATTGTTAGTTTTCATGTTCCGCTGGGGGATGATACATATCACTATTTTAATCATGCATTTGTCAGTAATATGGCAAAGCCATTTGTGCTTATTAATACTTCAAGAGGTGATGTAGTAGACACAAATGCACTATGGAAAGGCTTGCAAAATAAGGCTGTAAGTGCTGCCTGTATTGATGTTGTGGAAGGTGAGCCGTTAGATAACATGGACGCGAAACAGAAAGATCTGCTTCATAAAATTATGGGCTTACACAATGTTATAGTAACTCCTCATATAGCCGGTTATACGGTAGAAGCGCTATATAAAATGAGCAAAACATTGCTAAATAAAATTGCCACAATAGCGTAATAATACAGGCTAAAAAAAACTATATAAACAAAACAAACAGTTGGCTGACAAAAAATACTACTTGGCGTAGTACTTTTAACAGAAGTTTTTATCTTTACCGTTCATTTGGTTAATAATTTATTAATGCAGAATATGGCACGTACATTACGTTATTTACTCGTGTTGCTTTTTACGGCTATGACAGGAACTGCTTTTGCTCAAGGGCAAAGTGGTGAAATAGGAGGTAAGGTTGTTGATGATAAAGGAGAGCCGTTAATTAACGCAGCCGTTCAAGCTATTGAAGGTGGTATCATAAAAGGTGGTACAATTACCGATTACGATGGTAATTACATCATAAAGCCTCTAGCCCCTGGACGTTACGAAGTGAGGATATCTTACACAGGTAAAAAAACCTCTTCTACCCAAAATGTTATCGTTAGTTCAAACAAGCTAACCACATTAAATGCAAAACTGGAAAGTAGTGCTACAGAGATAGAAGAAGTGGTGGTAACTGAGTATAAGGTGCCATTGATCGATGTGGACCAACCAGGTGGTAAGAAAGTAATTACCGGTGAAGAGATCGATAAGATGCCTACGCGTAGTACTTCTTCAGTTGCATCTACAGCTCCAGGTGTGTATCAGGCTGCCGATGGTGGTGGTTTGAGTATTGCCGGTGCGCGTGGTAGTGGTACTTTGTACTATGTTGATGGTGTGCAGGTAGTTGGCGGACGTGGTATTAACATGTCGCAAGGTGTTATTGACCAGGTGCAGGTATTGACTTCTGGTGTTCCTGCAAAATATGGAGATGCTCTTGGTGGTATCGTAAACATTACAACAAGAGGTATCTCTAGAAAAACAAGAGGTAGTATTTTGTTAGAGCGTTCTGTAGATGGTTATGGCCACAATCTATTGAACTTCAATGTTTCAGGTCCTCTATATAGCAAAAAGATCGACACTATGGGTACTAAAAAGCCTATTGTTGGTTTCTTAATAGCGGGTGATCTTTGGTATGACGAAGATGACCGTCCATTTTATACTGGTACTTATGTAGCTAATGATGATGTCTTGGCTGATTTAAAACAGACGCCTTTAGTATTAGTGCCTAACCCTAACGGTACACCAACGTTCAGAAACGCATCTGAGTTTGTGCGTAAGGAAGATTTACATCTAGAAAAGAAAAGAGCGAATACAGAAAGACTTGAAGGTCGTTTGAATGCTAAATTAGATTTTCAGTTAGCAGACAACCTTAACCTTACAGCAGGAGGTTCGTTTAACTATATTAGAGATAAAGGGTTTATTAGAGGCGCAGCTATCTTTGCTCCAGAAGCCAACCCGATCACTGATAACTATACAGGTAGAGGTTACTTGCGTTTAACACAGCGTTTTGGTAAGCCGCAATCTTACATAGGTAAAACCGACGAAGATGGTAACCCTGTAAAGCCACCGATCATTACTAACGCATTCTATACTATTCAGGCAGATTATCAGAAAGATTATACTAGTAGCCAGCACCCTGACCATGGCAGAGATGTATTTAAATATGGTTATGTAGGTAAATTCTACACTGACTATCAGCAGATATATGGTACAGGTGTGGATAGTGTAAGTAACTTGCCTGGTACAACGCTTCTTGTTGATAGATTTGCTACTCAAACAACATACGAGCGTTCTGAGTTGAACCCAGTGTTAGCTAACTATACAACACAATATTTTGACATTATAGGAGGTGTTTCTCCAAGTAATATACAATTTGTAAGAGGTGTAGGTAATATTCCTGTAAATGGAGAGTTCCCTGCTTCTACATACGGTTTGGCTACAAATGTAGGTGCTTCCGTAGGTAGTTACTCTTATTCAGAGTTAGACCAGTTTGGTGTGAGTGTTGACGCTTCGTTTGACTTCCAATTGCCAAACAAACCAAGACATGCCATAGAGTTTGGTTTGTATTATCAACAAAGAGCAACTAGAGGTTATGCCGCTGGTGTTGGTGGTTTATGGCAGTACATGCGTCAGCTGTCAAACGGTCATATTAGTTTAGATAGAACTAACCCAATATTCCTAGTGAATGGTCAGAGATATACTTACGATGAATTGAAATCTCAAGGCATATCACCTTCACCTTTGGATACTATATTATATAACCGTATTGCTAATGCCGAGTCACAATCAACGTTTGGTGCTAACTTGAGAAATAAGTTGGGTCTTAGCAGTACAGATTATGTTGATGTTGATGAACTAGATCCTTCAACATTCGCGATTGACATGTTCTCAGCTGATGAGTTGTTGAATAGTGGCGCTCCATTTGTTTCTTATCAAGGGTACACATACACTGGTGAAAAGCAAAAAGGTCAAGTAAACTTTAATGACTTCTTTACTAAGAAAGATGCTAATGGTAACTATACACGTGATATAGGTGCTTACAGGCCTAACTACATAGCGGGTTACATTTTGGATAGATTCCAATTCAAGGATATTAGGTTTAACCTAGGTGTGCGTATCGAACGTTTTGATGCCAATACTAAAGTGTTGAAAGATCCATACTCTCTATATGCGGTAAACTCACTAAGTGAAGCTAGAAATATAACTGACCCTACTACAGGTGAGCGTATTGCTAAAAACTTAGTAAATGGTGGTGTTGACCCGGGTAACATTGGAGATGACTATGTTGTATATGTAAACAACAACGAATCTTCTAGCCCAAGCATCATTGGTTATAGAAATGGAGATGACTGGTACGATCCGTACGGTAACTATATCGAAGACCCTGCAGTGTTAAAAGAATTTAGTGGCGGTCGTGATCCTCAGCCTTACTTGGTTGATCAGAATGTAAGAATACAGGATAGTAACTTCAATCCGAATAACTCATTTACAGATTATAAGCCACAGGTTAATGTGATGCCACGTATCTCATTCCAGTTCCCGATATCTGATGTTGCATTGTTCTATGCACACTATGATGTGTTGGTACAAAGACCATCAAACGTATTTGCAGCTCCAAGTACTTACTACTATTTAACTACAAATACACAGGATATCATCAACAACCCTGGTTTGAAACCGCAAAAGATGTTTGACTATGAGGTTGGTTTTACACAACAGTTGACCAGACAGTCTGCGATCACTTTATCAGGTTTCTATAAGGAGCGTAAGGATATGATACAGGTAAGACCTTACTTGTATGCATGGCCTACTACATATTACACTTTTGGTAACAGAGACTTCTCTACCACTAAAGGTTTGACATTAAGGTATGACCTTCGTCGTGTAGGTAACCTTCGTATGGATGTTTCTTATACGTTACAATTTGCTGATGGTACAGGTTCTGGTACAGCAACAGCAAATGGTGGTAGCTCTAGCACTATTAGTTCAAACGGTTTGTTACAACAGTTCAGTGCAGCATCTAAGCCTAACTTAAGGTTTACCATGCCATTGAGTGTTGACTCTCGTCATATGATCGTAACAACAGTTGACTATAGATTTGCACAAGGTAAAGGGCCTGTTGTTGCTAACAAGCATATTTTCCAGAATGCTGGTTTGAACATGATCTTTAGAGCAAGAAGTGGTGAGCCTTACACTAGATATATTGAGGCGGCATCTAATACAGTTGCCGGTTCAATACAAGGTTCTCGTTTGCCATGGCACTATATGATCAACTTGAGAGCTGATAAAGACTTTGATCTTACAGCATTATTCAAGAAAAAAGACGATTCAAAAGGACCTAATAGAAGGTTAATGATGAATGCATATGTACTTGTACAAAACCTCTTGAACAGAAGAGATGTGCTAGGTGTTAATGGATATACGAACAGACCTGATGATAACGGTTATTTGGCTTCTCCAATTGGTATACAACAAACAAGAAACCAAATAGACCCATTGTCTTTTGTTGATCTTTATACGATCAACCAGATTAATCCTTATAACCTTAATCTGCCGAGACGTGTAAACATTGGTCTTAACTTTTTCTTTTAATAAATAATTGAATAATAACTTTTTAAATAAGTTATGATGCGTAAGAATAATAATAAATTAAGCCTCATCCTGTCGCTATTTGCAATTGTGGGAATAGTGTCTCAGGCATCTGCTCGCCATTACGAAAAGAATAATGGCACTAGCGGCTTGAAAAGAGGGCAATTGAAAACCACCGTTGATTGTAAGCCTGCTGAAGGTAGAATTGACTTAGATATCAACAACGTAAGAGCGAGATTGATGACGGGTGGTGACATGTGGTGGGATATTGGTGCTGCTTCTGCACGTTATGAGATACCTAAAGGGTCAAACAAGAACTCTCTATTTGCAGGTTCTGTTTGGATTGGTGGTTTTGATGATGAAGGCCAGCTGAAGGTTGCTGCTCAAACTTATCGTCAGGATGGTAATGATTACTGGCCTGGCCCACTTGATCCACAAACTGCTGATATTACAGCTGCAAACTGTTCAGAGTGGGATAGATTCTGGAAAGTGAACAGAGAGGATATCAATAGTTTCCGTGAGTTGCAAGACAAAAGTTCAGCAATAAACGATGCACAGTATGAAGCTATTATTCAATGGCCTGCAAAAGGTAACAAAAATGCCGTAGGTAGAAACCAAACCCCATTAAACATCTCAACACAATACGATTACGCACCGTTTGTGGATGTTGATAACAGTGGTGATTATGATCCTGAGCAAGGTGATTATCCTGATATTTTTGGTGACCAATATATATGGTGGGTGTTTAACGATAAGGGTAACGTAAAACAACAATCAAATACTGAAGGAATTGGTATAGAGGTACAAGCTAGTGCTTTTGCTTACTCTACTAAAGATTATTTAAATGATGCTACTTTCTATAATTACAGATTGATCAATAGAGGTGGTTTGTCATTAGATAGTACTTATATAGCTACATGGACAGATGCTGACCTTGGTTATTATCGTGATGACTATATCGGTTGTGATACTAATCGTGGTTTAGGTATTCTATACAATGGTACTAGTGAAGATGGTCAAGGACAGGTAAACAGTTATGGTACTGACATCCCAATGGTAGGTATTGATTTCTTCCAAGGTCCAATTAAGACTTATGACTCTGCTGGCCTTACAGTAAGTAAGCGTTTGTCAATGGAGGCATTTACTTATTATAATAATGACTTCACAGTTATTGGTAACCCGCAAACGGGTACACACATCTATAACTATATGACTGGCTCTATCAGAAACGGTCAGCGTTTTAGTAATGACTTTAAAGGCCCTAATACGCAATCGAGAGGTTATGGTGATGGTCCAATATCAAGATATGTATTCTTTGGTGACCCTGGTAAGAAAGATGAGTGGTCGGAATGTACGTGTAACAACCCTGCTGGTGACCGTCGTTTTGTACACTCTGCAGGTCCGTTTAAACTAGAGCCGGGTGTTGTTAATGATATTACTATAGGTGCTGTATGGGTATCAGATGCAGGTGGTTGTCCTAATACTTCTTTTAGAAAGATCAGAATTGCCGATGACCAGGCACAAGCATTATTTGATAATAACTTTGAGACTATCGAAGGTCCGGAAGCGCCTAGAATGGTTGCACGTGAAATGGACAGAAAGCTTGTATTCTACTTGATTAACGACCCTGCTAGTAATAACTATCAAGAAAAGTACGGTAGAGATACTGCTAAGAAACACAGAATAGTTTCTCTTAAAGCAGCACAGTATGTCAAACACCCGGATTCGCTTACAAGTTTGAAGGTTACCGTGTGTTCCAATTGAAAAATTCTGAAATACAACCGGCACAAATTTTCCAAGAAGATGGTACGGTTGATAACACTGTAGCAATTGAAGTATTCCAGTGTGATATTCAAAATGGAGTGTCTAGAATTATCAACTATGATAGAAATACTGAAGTAAGTGATTCAACCTATGTTCCGGTAATTAAGGTTGTAGGTACTGATAGT
This sequence comes from Flavipsychrobacter sp., assembly GCA_965230595.1. Lineage (GTDB taxonomy): Bacteria > Bacteroidota > Bacteroidia > Chitinophagales > Chitinophagaceae > UBA5543. Next base: position 291,720 of record OZ246011.1, read on the forward strand.
GGTATTAGACACAGTTTTGAGGTTAGCATTGACCAGTTTGCATCAGGTGATGACAAAAGATTAGTTAACTACAGAAACTATTATTTTGTTGCCTTAGCATATGCATATAATGAGTTTGCTCCATTTGATCCTGAGCATGCTGATTCCACACAAGATGTTTCATATCTAGAGAGTTCTAAAGGTGCTGGTGGTTCTGTAATTAAAGTGGTTGCCGCGATGCCTAACCCTGCCAATGGTGATATGGGTACTGTGATCAATTCAGATTACGGTTCAGGTGTTATTATTAAAAGAATTGAAGGTACAGGTAATGGTGGCAATTCTATACAACTGAGTGACTCTTCTGAGTTGGAAGCAATAACTGGGGTTAGACATATTGATAGCCCTAGCAGAATTATTCACCAAGCGATAAATCCAACATATAAGGCCGGGCAAGGCCCAGTTGATATTAAGGTAATTGATCCTCTAAAAGTAAAACCTCACGATTGGGAACTTTACATTACAGGTGCTACTAATAGTGATGCTGTTAAGGGGTTAGATTCTAGCAGATCAAGTTGGAAGCTTGTAAACGTTACAACAGGTGAAGTGATCTATAGCGAAAAAGCTGACGGTCTTGCATCAGTGAACGAGCAAATTCTTGAAAATTACGGTATTTCGGTTGACGTAAGCCAAGTGGGTAGACCTGGTGACGATCAAGTTAACGGTAATGGTCTTATTACTTCAGGTGTGACTTTCAAAGATCAAGGTCTTCCATGGTTATCCGGTGTTCAAGATGGTGAGTCTTCAGACTTACGTAACTGGATACGCAGTGGTAATAATACTGTTGCTGATGATACCATATGTGTATTTGATGATGGTCCACGTTTTGACACAGTAGGCCAGTTTTATGAGCAGCTATTATCTAATAATACGCTAACCAGAGGTACTTGGGCACCATATGCGCTTGCAAATGCTCAAGACGGAGCACCTGCTATCAGATGTGGTATTGGTGTAGCAAGACCAAATACGAGTATTGGTTTAGGAAGACTTAACAGTGTTGATATCATATTCACTGACGACAAGAGTAAATGGACAAGAAGCCTTGTGTTAGAAATGCAACAAGATCCTGCTTTTGCAGAAGGTGGTGCTGTGAAGTTTGAACCTAGGTTACACCCTGGTTGGAATGGAGACCTCGACGACTCAGGTAGACCAGTATATTCTACTTCAGGTGCTGATTCTGGTATGTCTATGTTCCCTGGTTATGCAATCAACCAAGAAACAGGTGAACGTCTTAATATCATATTTGGTGAAGATTCATGGTTGAAAACGCATGGTGGTAACGATATGATATGGAATCCGTCTACAGTAGCGCTATTGGCAAGTCTTTCAGGTATTGATCCTGTTTATGGTGGTAAGCACTATGTATATGTATTATCTTCTCGTTATGACTCTTGTAGAAGCTTTATTGCAGATTATAACTTGCCGGGTGTATTAGCTAAAAAACGTGCTTTTGAAAACCATATGATGTACGTTGGGGTACCTTTGCGTAACCAGGCTATACCATATAAATCATTGGCTGATGGCCTTATCCCAACTGAGACTAGAATTAGAATCAGAGTAATTCGTCCATACGCACAATATGCTACTAACTTTAATAAGCCTGCAACAGATTCAGCACAAATGAATGCTGGTTATCCGTTGTACTCGTTTAGCACTAAAGACCTGGCACCAATGCCATTAGCGGATAATCCTAGTGCTGATAGAGATGCATTATTGAACAGGATACATGCAGTACCTAACCCTTATTATGGTTACACTGGTTACGAGCAGAACAGACTAGACTCTCGTGTACGTATCATTAACTTACCTAAGAAGGCTACTATTAGTATCTACTCTTTGGATGGTGCTTTGATTAGACAATTACAAAAAGACAATGCAAATACATCATTCATTGATTGGGATATTCGTAATACAAAAGGATTGCCTATTGCAAGTGGTATGTACTTGATACATATTAATGCTGACGGTATTGGAGAGAAAGTATTACGTTGGTTTGGTGCAATGCGTCCGATTGATATAACTAGTTTTTAATATTTTGATTGCCGGAGTTGGCAATGTTATTTGCCAACTCCTCTTTATAATTTATTACAATATAATTATGAGAAACATTACTATAAAAGCAGTACTTGCTCTATGTGTTTTAGGTTTTTCTACTGCATCATTTGCCGGTAATAAAGACCGTAGTGGTCAAGCAGGTGCATCGGAAATGCTGATTAACCCTTGGGGGAAAAGTACAGGTGTTTTTGGTCTTAATACACCACACGTGAGTGGTATTGATGCCCTAAAAACTAATGTTGCTGGTTTAGCTACGGTGGAAAGTACTGAAATAGGTGTATCATATAGTGCTTACCTAAGAGGCTCTAATGTTGGGGTTAATAATCTTGGTTTTGCTCAAAGGTTGGGCGACTTTGGTGTTATTGGTGCCAACATTATGACCATGAGCTTTGGCGAGATCGCTATTACAGATTACAACAATCCGGAGGGGAACATAGGTACATATTCTCCTCAGTTTTTCAATGTTATGATAGGCTTTGCTAAGGAGTTTTCTAATAGCATACAAGCGGGTGCCGGCGTAACATTCATATCAGAGCAAATATCTACGATACGTGCTAGCGGAGCTACTTTTGAAGCTGGTATACAATATGTTACAGGTCAAAGAGATAACTTCCATTTCGGTATCACATTACGTAACATTGGTACTAATATGAAGTTTAGTGGTAGTGGTTTTGCCATCAATAGCGAAGCTCCTGAAAATCAAGGATATACATTAAACAGACTTACTCCATCTGAGAAATTTGAGATGCCTACTTATCTTAACTTCGGTGCATCTTACGATTTCTACTTAGATGAGAATAAGGGTGTAAGAGCTGAAGATGTACAAAGTACAGAAGAGTTTGTACCAAAGCATAGAGCAACGGTTATGGCTAACTTTACTTCAAACTCATTTAATAACGACTTTTTTGGTCTAGGCGTAGAGTATGCATTCCAAGAAATGTTTATGGTACGCGGTGCTTTCAGATACGAGAATGATATTTTAGATACTGAAAACAGCACAACCTTCTATACAGGTTTTAGTGCTGGTGCTACGGTACAAAAGAAAATCAGTGAGAAGGGCCCTATGCTAGCATTAGATTATTCTTATCGTCCAACGCAAAGACCAAGTAACGGCGTACACGTATTCTCATTGCGTTTTATCCGTTAATGATAAATAATTATTAATTTTGTGTAGCAACGCTTCTGATACTGTCAGAAGCGTTGCATTTTTTACCGCTGATACTAAAAGTGAAGAAATTATGTCTGACGTGAATTATGTAACGAAGGAGACATTACAGCAAATGAAAGAAGAGCTGAATGTTTTAAAAACAACCGGAAGGGCAGAAATTGCTAGACAAATAGCTGAGGCTAGGGAGAAAGGTGACTTGAAAGAGAATGCTGAATATGATGCTGCAAAAGAAGCACAAGGTCATCATGAGGCTAAGGTGGCACAGCTAGAGACAGCTATTGCTACGGCAAGAGTTATAGATGCTAAAGATTTGGATACTAGCAAAGTATCGATATTAAGTAAGGTAACTGTAACCAATATAGCTACTAAGAAGAGTATGGAGTATCAGATAGTGTCAGAATCAGAAGCTGACCTTAAGGCTAAAAAAATATCTGTCAGCTCGCCAATAGGCAAGGGTGTATTAGGAAAGTCGGTAGGAGATGTTGCAGAGGTGCAAACACCTGGTGGTACAATTAAACTTAAAATAGATAATATTACTATCTAAAGCATGGCATCAATATTTTCTAAGATCATTGCTGGAGAGATACCTTCTTATAAAATAGCTGAGAATGATAAATTTTACGCTTTTCTAGATATTTTTCCATTAGTAGAAGGTCATGTATTAGTGATACCTAAGGTAGAAGTAGATAAAATATTTGATGTAGATGATAGTTATTTGTCTGATTGGTTAGTATTTGCTAAACCTATTGCCAAGTCTATTGAAAAATCATTTGTCTGCAATAGGTGTGGTATAAGTGTTGTGGGGTTAGAAGTGCCGCATGCACATATGCACCTGATGCCTATCAATTCAGTAGATGATATGAATTTCAGCAAAGAGAAGCTTAAGCTTGACCAAGAACAGCTGAAAGCGATACAAGAAAAAATAATCAGTAATATGTAGTAAGAGCGGCGATCGCCGCTCTTTTATTTTGGAGCAACTTCCATTCTTTTATTTACACTCCATGCTTTAGGTTTCGCATCAAAAAGTGCCTTGGTTTTACTCCACGTGTCTTTAAATAATTCTGAGAATCTATAGCGATCTAAATGTTCTTCACTATCCCAAATACTGTAGGTAAAGAAGATGTTTTCATTTTTAGCATCTTGCCATAGCTCTAAGTGACGACACCCTTCAAAAGAGCGTATTAATGTTTTTCGCTCTTCAAATAGATTAATAAAGTTGTTCACTTCTTCTGACCTAAAGGTCATTTGTACAATTCTTATGATCATTCAAAGTGTATCTTAATAGTATTGTATAATAGCTTTTGTTCTCTTTGAAGCTTTAGCCCAAAGAGACTTGCCGCTTTACCTCTGTTTATGGCAATCTCAAGATATCCGGCAGCATTAAACCTGCATAGCTTTTCACCATCTTTTACACTACTATAATGGTGACTCAATTTTGATATCTCTTCATTGCGCATAAAGTGTACTTTGAAATCCCTGCCATTTCGAACAGTTTCAAATTCTTCTTCTCTAATATTGAGTACAACGTTCTCAAAACGATCCACGTGTATTACTTGGCCTTCTATGCTATCTGTTTCTATCTTGGCTTTTAAGTTTCTAGGAATGATATCAAGTTCAGTAACAGGTAGTTTTACAGAATGGTACTTTTCTATTTGCTTCATTATAGCAGCAGACTGCGTTATCCAATCCGTCAGAAAATCTTTTTCTTGCTTTTTAAAGCATTCCCAGATATGCTCGATGTTTTCACCAAATGCTAGTGGTAGGATACCATTGTCCGGAGCAATAATATATTGTTCATCTACTTTTGTTAGTATCATTCTTGGCGCTTTGCCTGCAAATACGTCAAATAGTACGAGATGAAAAGTATTAGCGCCGAAATGCTTGTAAGAAGCTTGCAGTAAATAAGCTGCCTGTTGGAGATGAAAGGGCTCTATGGTATTAGATATGTCAATTATGATAGTCTGGGGCATTTGTTGCATCAAAATACCTTTAACAGAGGCCAAAGAGGCGTCTTGGTGTCCAAGGTCTGATAATAATGTGATGCAACTCATACGGTTACAAAAGTAAGTTGTAATTGGTTAAAGTGAAATATTTAAGTAAATAGGTCGTTATACATATACTTGATTAACTTTACTACTTCCAATAAACGGATAAAATGTCTCGGTCTACAATATATATCATCATAGCCATACTAGGCATAGCTACCATGTATGGTTGTAAAAAAGAAACATTACTTACGTCTGGTGGCGAGCTAACCTTTTCTTTGGATACACTCACATTTGATACCGTCTTTACAGCTAAAGGGAACTTCACTGCAAGCGTAAAAATATACAACCCGCAGAATCAAGTTGTAAAGCTTTCAAGTGTAAGGTTAAGCAAAGGTAATAGCTCGTTTTTTGATATTAATGTTAACGGAACACCAGGCAATGTAGTACAAGATGTAGAGATAGGCGCAAAGGATAGTATATATGTATTTGCTACTGTAACAATAGATCCTACTAATGACAATAACCCATTCATCGTAAAAGATGAATTAATAGCCAACTTAAATGGCAGAGATTTTAAGTTGCCGTTTATCGCATTCGGACAAAATGCTCATTATATAGTAGATAGTGTTTTGAAGACACAAACTTGGTTGATAGATAAACCATATGTGATTATCAATAACGCGCTTGTAGACGAGGGTAATACGCTTACTATTCCGGCCGGGTGTAGAGTATACCTTAATGCAAATTCAAGATTATTTGTTGAAGGAACGTTGAAGGTAAACGGTACAAAAACAGACAGTGTTGTTTTTCAAGGAGATCGTTTGGATAGGGACTATTTTGGAAATGAAGGTTACCCGGGAGAGTGGGGCGGTTTTTATTTTACCTCCAACAGCCGCGACAATGAGCTACATTATGCCATACTGAGAAACTGTGGTAATAGTACCAGTCTAGGAGAGGGGAGCTTCACGCCCGCAGCTATTCAGGTAAACATTGATACCATAAACGATAATAACTATCAGCTAAGAATGTACAACACCATAATAGAAAACTCAATTGGGTATGGTGTGCTGGCATTTGCAAGTACTGTATATGCTGAAAATTGTTTGATCAACTCTTGCGGTGCACAAGCGTTTGCGGCTTTTGAGGGTGGAGGGTATGACTTCTTTAACTGCGATTTTATCATATATGGAGATAATAAAATAAGCCATGTAGATAATCCAACAGTAGCATTGCTGAACTATCGTGATATTGATAATACTTCTTTTGTAAGCGGGCCTTTGAGAGCAAGCATGACCAATTGTATTGTATGGGGTTCTTTAGAAGATGAATTGTTTACACGATCAAAAGGTAATGGGGATTATGATGTTACATTAACCAACTGTTTGATAAGGTTAAAAGAAGACCTTCCTGCTGCTGTAAATAGCAATAACAATATCTTCAACGATGATCCTCAATTTGTAGATCGAGAAAATTGGAATTTTAGATTGAGCTCGGGATCTCCCGCAATTGATAAAGGTGCTACTCCACCGGCTCCTATTGTCATCAATAAAGACCTCGATGACCGCTCAAGAACAGCCCCTATCGATATAGGTTGCTACGAGTTCCAGTAATCTTACAGATATACTAATCAATAAAACCTATAGCCATTGTATCTGCTAAAGGGTGTAACTTAGTATACAATGAAAGGGTTGTTATTTACTAAATATTTAGAGCAGAATAATAAGCCGCCATTTGAAAGGCTGCTAGATCTGTTTATGGAGTTGCTGCAATATACAAGCGGTGATCCTACAGAGGCTTTAGATTGGCTAACACAACTCGATAGAGAGCATGGGCTGACTAATGATGAATATGGAATAGGTGACTTTATTGAAGACTTAAAGGAACAAGGCTACCTTCAGGAAAATGAAAGAAATGGAGCATACGAGATTACCTCAAAGTCAGAACAATCAATTAGGAAACGCTCTTTAGACGAGATATTTGGTAAGCTTAAAAAAGCTAAGAAAGGAAACCATAATACGTTTAAAACAGGTAAGGGGGATGAACGCAATCCCGAAACCCGGCCATATGAGTTTGGGGACTCCCTAGATGCGATAGACTATTCAGGAAGTTTGAAAAATGCCTTGGTCAACAATGGCATTGATGATTTTGTGATGAGGCAGGATGATTTTGAGATTTACGAGACAGATTTCAAAGCACAGACCTCCACAGTACTCATGATAGATATCTCACACTCCATGATACTTTATGGTGAGGATAGGATTACACCTGCCAAAAAAGTGGCGATGGCATTGAGCGAACTAATCACTACGCGCTATCCTAAAGATACTTTAGATATTGTTGTGTTTGGTAATGATGCATGGCAGATAGAAATGAAAGACTTGCCTTACTTGCAAGTAGGGCCATATCATACTAATACCGTGGCAGGGTTAGAGCTAGCTATGGATATACTGCGTCGTCGTAAAAACCCTAATAAGCAGATATTCATGATCACTGACGGCAAGCCTACTTGCTTAAAAGTGAATGGCAAGTACTATAAAAACAGTTTCGGCATTGATAGTAAAATATTGAACCGAACCTTGAACCTCGCAGGGCAGTTAAGAAAACTAAAAATACCGGTTATCACCTTTATGATCGCGCAAGACCCTTATTTACAATCTTTTGTGCGCAACTTTACCGAAGTAAATAACGGAAAGGCGTTTTACTCTTCTTTAGACGGCTTAGGAGACTTTGTATTTGAAGATTATGAACGTAATAAACGCAAGAATGTGCGTTAGTAACAAATGAAACATAGTCTTTTTAGTTGAGTTTTTTGGTAATCTCTTATTTTTTTCATCTATGTAATTTAATATTACTACTTGTAAAGAAGTAGTATCTCACCCTACATAATTGTATATAAACAACAGTTAAATAAACAAAATGGTTGTTTAAGAGGATAAAGTATCTCTCGTAATATGCTATAAGGTATCATTGTAATACTAAAACATGTATTATGAAAAAGATATTATTAATTGTAATGCTAATGTATGTGCAACAAGCATATGCACAATGCAAATTAGATTATTCAGAGTATGTTGTTGTATTGGATGAAGAGTTCGATAATTATGGAGGTTCTGCATCAACAATGTTTGCAACCGGCCCTTGGAGAGGCACTATCCCTAATGAACCCAATTGGGGTAAGGGCGTTGAAATTTATAATCCTAACCAAGTTTCGCTAATACCTGATGGTAATGGAGGACACCGTTTACTTTTAACAGCTACAAAACAGCCTGGTCCCTATTCACTTCAAAGAACTTTAACAGATGCTAATGGAAATTCTTATTTGGAAGATGTAGCATATGAATCAGGAATGCTAACATTAAAAGATGATTTCGTAGGTGACCCTGTGACTCTTGCCTGTCAGCCAACTAGAGGGTATGCATATGGTATGTTTGAAATAAGATGTAAAATGCCACATTCTGGTAATATGAATGGGACTAGTCCTTTATGGGATGCTTGGCCTGCCTTTTGGACTATTAATATAGGTGCAGAAATTGACATTATTGACAACATCACAAATGATCATAGAGATTACTGGCAATCTGGTATGATAGACTGGAGGGGCCAGCCTTGGTTTCCTGGTAATACTGATTGGGTACAAGTGCCATATAACCCTGCAGATCAAGTTTACGATATTTCTAATTCATATAATAACGGAGATAGAGTTCAACCAAATGATCCTGCTGACCCTAATGGTTGGAAAGTATCGTTTCGAGCACAGAACAATACAGCAGGAAATACCTGCGGTATGTTTTCGTATAGCCATTTTAGAAATTTAGCGAATGAGTTCCATACTTACACAGCTGTATGGACTCCTGAAAAAGTGACTTTCTTTTTTGATGGAAGAGAAATATATACAGTACCTGCTGCTACAGTAAGTTTGCCGGATTGTCCTGCAAATATTATTGCAGATTTACAAATTTTCCCAAGTGCAAACACGTTATCTGAAGGTGCTGTAATATCATGGGAAATAGACTATATCAAAGTGTATAAGCCTAAAGGCCCACATGGTAATGGTACTGACCTTACGGTTGGTGATTATATAGTAACGCCATTTAAAAACGATCATGATTTTGTTAATCATAACACTATGGGGGATATAAAGACCTATACTAACACTACTGGTCTGACTAAGGTAAAGACAAATCCTCGCTCAATAGCATTTGACGGTCAAGACCCTACTCAGGTATTTTATGCAGGAGAAGATGGTCGTTTGTATGATGTAATTGATGTTGCTGGTGATCAAAAATGGCCAACGTTAAAGAAAATTGGTATGAATCATACGCCAAATTTCCCAGCTGAAGAAATAGATGGTGATCTTATATTTGACGAGACATCCAGTAAGTTCCTTTATAGGGGTAATGATGGTAGAATACAATATTATTTATATACAACAGGTGGCTGGATACATGGATATATTGATAATAACTGGTCAACAAGTCAGTTCCTGGTTTCGTCTTCTAAAGCGAGTATAGGTGTATCAAAACTAAACGGATCTATTTTCTACAAAGGGACGGATGATAAGATACATTACTTTGCTAATGGGAATGGTAGTGCTCATGCTTGGATAGGCCATAATTATGTAGCTAATAGTAGTCAAAATCATTATGTAAAAAATGATGTCATATTAGAAGACCTTGGTAATTATACCAATGTTATATATAAAGGTAATGATGACAGAATGCAGATATTTTGGGTGGATATTAGTCAAAATCCGCCGCAGTATCAGCATGCATATATAGATAATAGTGGTATTACAAGTTGGAAAGTTAAGTCAGACCCTGGTTGTATGACTCTTGGTGAGCTAGGAGAGGTGTTTTATATAGGTATAGATAACAGAATACAACGCTACTATTTTACTGCTACTGGATGGGTTCATGAAGACCTTGCCAATAGTGCAGGTTATAGCTATAATTCTGTTGGTTATCCTAATGGGGATTATGCAAGGAATGGGATTACTTACGATAAGGTAAATAGAAGAGTGCTGTATGTAGGTAATGATGGTAGAATACAATATTTTGGTTTAGATAATGGCAATTGGTATCACAGCTATAGAGATGATTATTGGAATACCCTTGGGTTCTCTTCCTTTAATGATCAAAATACTGATGACTACCCATCAATAATTCACGACGAAAACTTTGATCGTACTTATTATATCGGGAATTACAACTATGATGGTTCAAACAGCTATAAGGCTGATACAGCTAACCCGCCAGCTAATGCATTATTGCCGTATGATCATCAAAAACATCTTAGGTATTTTACTTATGAGCCTTGTGAAGTAATAACAGAATGTGCACCTAATACCGCAGTTGCATTAAGGAAACCCGGGAAAAATATTCCTGCTACAACCTCTAATGGTATAAGTGAAGATGAATTGCTATGTTATCCTAACCCTTCAAGTACGGGTGTGTTTAATATAAAAGACCAAGCTTTTAAAGGCACTTATGCAGAAGTAATAAATGTTGAAGGGAAGGTGATTTATAAAACAGAATCACTCGATGGCCGAATAGATATATCAAGCCAACCTAGTGGTGTTTACATACTGCTGATGAAGACGGAAATGGGTGTTTACAGGCAACGGTTAGTTGTAAATAAATAAAAAAAGGGAGCACTTAATGCTCCCTTTTTTTTATAAAGTATAATAAGCTACTTAACTAATGTACCCACTTTTTTGCCGCTAATAACGTTTAATAAATTACCAGGCGTGTTCATGTCAAATACAATAATAGGAAGCTTATTCTCTTGGCAAAGAGTGAAGGCTGTCATATCCATCACTTTCAATCCTTTACTGATCACCTCGTCGAACGACACAGTATCATATTTTTTAGCAGAGCTGTCTTTTTCAGGATCGGCAGTGTAGATGCCATCAACACGAGTGCCTTTTAGAATAACGTTTGCATTGATCTCTATAGCCCTAAGTGAACCGGCAGTATCCGTAGTAAAATATGGATTACCTGTGCCGGCACCAAATATTACTACACGTCCTTTCTCTAAGTGTCTCATAGCACGACGGCGGATGTAAGGCTCAGCTACTTGCTCCATTTTTATGGCACTCTGTAGCCTTGTTTTTACACCTGCTTTTTCTAGTGCAGCTTGTAGGGCCATACCATTGATTACTGTGGCCAACATACCCATGTAGTCGCCTTGGGCGCGCTCAATACCTGTCTCTTTTTCATTCATGCCGCGGTATATATTACCACCACCTATTACCACTGCCACCTCGACGCCAATATCTGTAATGGCTTTTATGTCTTGAGCATATTGCTCAAGCATTTGAGAGTCGATACCGTAATTACGGTCGCCCATTAGAGATTCGCCAGATAGCTTTAGTAGAACGCGGTTATATTTAGGAAGCATGTGGATGAGATTATTACTGCATGCAAAGAAAGAAAAAGTTTTGCTTGAAAAAAATCTGTTACCGAAAATTAGACATATTTGTGCATAATAATTTAGATGTTAAAAATCTAGATTAACTTGCTATTGTTATGATTGCAATCAATAAACGTCATCTAATATTTGGAGTGATATTCCTTTTCCTTTTGCAGCTAAACGTAGTAGCAGAGAATGGAATGAATGATTATATAAAGTTTGTAAACCCTTTTTTTGTTCTCATCACGTCACTTTTTGTAGCTGTATCTTACTTTAATTCAATAAGGAGTTTAGAGAATAAGCTGGTTGCCGGTGATAATAAGCTGCTATACAATTTATTGGGTGCACTTTTGGCAATATTCTTTTTCATACTACCATATGAAGAGCTGCGAAAGCTGTTTTTAATGTACGACGATCCTAAAAAGTTTTCGGATGTTATCCCTCAATTAGAAGCTCTATACGATCGTTTTGCAAATGGTGAGCACCCATATTATCCTGTAGTATTACCAACTCACTCACCTTTTCCAGTCTATTTACCAATTAATTGGCTCCCTATAGGTATTGCCAGGTACTTTCATTTTGATGTGCGCTGGGTTGGTATATTATTGTTAGTGATTCCGGTTGGGTTATATGGGGCGTATGTTTATAGGCATAATAGCAAAAGGTGGATAAAGATATTATTGATTCTGTTGCCAAGTCTAATAATATGGGCAAATATTTTACCCTTAAAACCTGGCTTTGCAGTTACATTGGAAACAATGATTGCTGCCTACTATTTAGTGCTTGCGGTAGGCTTGGCCTCTAAAAACTTACCGCTAACCATTCTTGGGGTTATACTATGCTTATTGTCAAGATATACATTAGTATTCTGGCTTCCGTTATTTGCATATTTACTGTGGATAAACGTACCTAAGAAGTATTCTATTATATCGTGGTCTGTTGTTTTAATATGCATGGTATCAGCGTTAACGCCATTTTTTGTAGAACACCCGGATAGCCTTATTGATGGGTTAATATATCACAATAACTGCGCTGTTGCAGATATGGCGGGTTATGGAGACCCTCCTGTGTCGTGGACACATGAATCAGGAATATATTTTGCACCTCACTTTAAAGCACTAATTAACAGTAGTGCTTCATATAGAGTTACTCTAATGCGTGCGGTACAGGCCTTATTTATGATAGGGTTAAATGTTTTAGGCGTGTTGTTATACAGAAAGTGGAAGCATCGTGTTAACCATTATGAATTTAGCTTAGGTTTCCTTTTCCTGTTTATGCTACTATTTTACTTGTTTAGTCCATTAGCATATCGGTACTACTATATTCCAATGCTGTATCTATCTACTGTGCTTGTGGCAACTGTATGTATTAGAATATCAAATGCTCATTCTAATTGATGGATATAAAAAAGGGAGCTACGATCGTAGCTCCCTTTTTTATATAGTTAGATCAGTTATTCAAATGGCATTTTTACCACTTTAGCTTTAATTGCTTTGTCTCGTATCATTACATTGATCTCAGTACCTATCTCGGCAAGGTCTTTTCTTACATAACCCATGCCAACAGCCTTAGACAAGCTTGGTGATTGTGTACCTGATGTTACATATCCTACTTCTTCACCTTCCATGTTATTTAGTTTGTACCCGTGCCTTGGGATACCCTTGTCTATCATCTCAATACCTACCAGCTTACGTTTGATGCCTTCAGCTTTTTGAGCGATAAATAGCTCTTTAGAGTTGAAGTCACTTTCCTTTTTCAATTTTGTGATCCAACCAAGCCCTGCTTCAAGAGGAGAGGTGGTGTCATCTATGTCATTGCCATACAAACAGAATCCCATTTCAAGACGTAGGGTATCACGTGCGCCTAAGCCAATAGGTTGCATGCCTTTAGAGCCACCTACTCTAAATACTTCATCCCATATTTTTTCTCCTGCACCATTCTCGTCTTCAAAATATATCTCTACCCCACCTGCTCCGGTGTATCCTGTAGCACTTACCAGTACGTTTTCTACTCCAGCAAAAGTGCCTTTTACAAAAGTGTAGTATTTCAAGTTGGTTAGGTCCATTTCTGTCAACTCTTGCATATACTCAACGGCTTTAGGCCCTTGTACTGCTAATAAACCTGTTTTGTCAGAAATGTTGTGCATCTCTACATTGTTGGTGTTATGCTTACTGATCCACTCCCAATCCTTCTCAATGTTAGAAGCATTCACTACCAGCATATACACTTTGTTTTGCTCAATGCAATACACTAATAGATCATCAACAATACCTCCGTTGTCATTAGGCAGGCACGAGTATTGAGCTTTACCATCAGTAAGCTTAGATGCATCATTGCTAGTTACGCGCTGTATCAGGTCAAGGGCATTTTCTCCTTTTAGGATAAACTCACCCATGTGGCTTACATCAAACACACCCGCGTTGTTACGCACAGTAGCATGTTCTTCTTTGATGCCTGCATATGATATAGGCATGTTGTATCCGGCAAACTCAGCCATTTTTGCACCTAGTGCGGTATGCTTATTAGTGAATGGAGTATTCTTCATATTTATGATGTTAATGCGGGCAAAGATAATCTTTCGTAGTTGAAACTACGAACCTGATAAATAAAACAAGCCCTGACAGAAACTGTCAGGGCATATACTAAAATTATATTGACTCGATCAATTATGCGCCTTGCATCACTACAGGAGCAGCATTGCGAATCTCTTCGTTCGCTTGATCCGCAAATTGTTCAAAGTTCTCAATGAAAAGCTTAGCTAACTCATTAGCTTGCTTATCATAAGCTTCTTTATCAGCCCAAGTTTCGCGAGGGTTCAATACCTCGTCAGGAACGTTAGGGCAAGTTTGTGGAATGCTTACGCCAAATACATTGTGTGCTTTGTATTCTACGTTGTCCAGCTCACCATTCATGGCAGCAGTGATCATGGCACGAGTGTATTTAAGACTCATACGGCTACCAACGCCATAAGGGCCACCACTCCAGCCGGTGTTCACTAGCCATACATTTACATCTTTATGCTCGTCTAGTTTCTTACCTAGTAACTCTGCATATTTAGCAGGGTGTAGTGGCAAGAATACACGACCAAAACATGCTGAGAATGTAGTTTGTGGCTCAGTAATACCCACCTCAGTACCGGCAACTTTTGCTGTATAACCACTGATGAAGTGATACATTGCTTGACCGGTATTTAACTTACTGATTGGAGGAAGAATACCAAATGCATCACAAGTTAGGAAGAAGATGTTTTTAGGATCTCCGCCAAACGATGGCTGTTTTACGTTAGGTATATTGTGTATCGGGTATGCAGCACGAGTATTTTCCGTGATGCTACCGTCAGCATAATCAGGTACATTAGTACCGTCTTGGAATACGATATTCTCTAGTAAAGCCTCGTCTTTGATGGCTTTAAATATTTGAGGTTCTTTTTCTTCACTTAGGTCTATCACTTTAGCGTAACAACCACCTTCGAAGTTAAAAACAGAGCCGTCAGCCCATCCATGCTCATCATCACCGATCAAAGAACGGTTTACATCAGCACTTAGGGTAGTTTTACCGGTACCTGAAAGGCCAAAGAATAGTGCTACATCACCTTCTTTACCTTCATTAGCAGAGCAGTGCATGCTTAATACATTGTGCTCGTGCGGTAACAAGAAGTTCAACACGCCGAAGATACCCTTCTTCATTTCACCTGTATATGCAGAGCCACCGATTAAGATGATCTTACGAGTGAAGTTTACTATAGTGAAGTTGCCTTGACGGGTACCATCAATTTCAGGGTCTGCTTGAAAACTTGGTACTTGTAATATTAGCCAGTCAGGATTTTGAGATTGTACATCTTCTTCAGTAGGGCGAAGAAAAAGGTCGTAGCAAAAAAGGTTTGCCCAAGGCGTTTCGTTCACTACTCTAATGTTCAATCTGTATTTAGGGTCAGCACATGCATATGCATCGCGTACCCATACTTCCTTACCTTCTAAGTAAGCACATACCTTGTCGTAAAGTTTGTCAAAAACATCAGCAGCAATAGGGATGTTGATGCTACCCCAGTCTACGCTGTTTTCAGTATATGCATCTTTTACTGTGAATTTGTCTTTTGGAGAGCGACCTGTAAACTTGCCAGTGCTCACACTTAAAGCGCCTGAGTCGCTAAGAACTCCTTGGCCTAATTCTTGAGTTTTCTTTGTTAATTCTTGAGGAGAAAGATTCCAGTGTGCCGTTGCTACGTTAAGACCCATATCTGCTAGATTAGCTGATGGGTTTTTCTTACCATATTCCTGCATATAAGTGTTTTTAGATACAATTAGAGGGCAAAAATACTATTTAAAAACTTTTAGGGGGCATTAATTTTCATCTTTTACATTAAAAGGTGCTTATATAATTAATATACTTCAGACGCATCTGAATTAATGACAATGTGAAACAAAATCCATTAAGATTCAAACGGATACAAAAACTCTTCTGAGAAAAACGTTCACTAACTTTTTTATGAACCAAAAACGAGTATCTTTGCGCAAAATTTACCTGCAGTAGGTTTGTCTACAGCAGCATTGTTTAGTCTGATATCAGGATCGAGTAATGAATATTAAGCGTTTCTTACCATTAGTAGCATTGATTTTCGCACTTTTTAGTGCGATCAATCCGGTTGTAGCACAGCATGAAGAAGCACATGCAAAAACAGAGCACCACGAAGGTGCTGAAGGGCATGGTGAGAAGGAAGAGGGCATTAATATGTCTGAGCTGATATTCGGTCACGTTTCTGATGCACACAGCTGGCACTTTTTTGATATAGGTGATAAAGCGGTAAGCATGCCGTTACCTATTGTTATATATAACACGGAATCAGGAAAGTTAGACATATTCTCTTCTGCTAAGTTTGAGCATGGTCATAAGCCACATGCAGGCTATAGTATTCGCTTTACCGGTATGAAAGAAGTGATCGAGGCTGAGAATGGTGCTAAGATCTACGATTTATCTATTACTAAAAATGTATTATCTATGCTTATATCTGTAGTATTATTACTATGGATCATGCTAAGTGTAGCTAAGAAATATAAGAAGAATGGAGCCATGAAGGCGCCATCAGGTTTCCAAAATGCATTGGAGCCGGTGATCATGTTCATGCGCGACGAAGTGGCTAAACCCAACCTGGGTAAGAAGTATATGCGCTATATGCCGTTATTATTAACTGTGTTCTTCTTTATATGGATAAATAACCTATTAGGGCTATTACCTGGTGGTGCCAACTTTACGGGTAACATTGCTGTTACAGCATGTTTAGCGTTGATCTCTTTTATTGTTATCCTATTTAGTGGTAACAAGCACTTTTGGGGTCACTTATTCAACCCTCCGGGTGTACCATTTGGTATTAAGCTATTATTAGTACCTATTGAGTTTATCTCATTATTTATTAAGCCTACAGCCTTAATGATACGTTTGTTTGCTAACATGTTGGCAGGTCACATCGTAATATTAAGTGTAGTAGCCATGATATTTATTTTCGCAGCCATGAGCGCGGGTGCAGGTGCAGGGTTTAGTATTGTGTCTTTGGCGTTTGCGATCTTTATGTTCATGTTGGAGTTGCTGGTTGCAGCTATCCAGGCGTTCATCTTCACAAACCTAACCGCTGTATTCATCGGGCAGGCAGTAGAAGAGCCACATCATTAATTGAAGAAAGATATTTGAATTATAATAAAGAGTTTTTTTAATCAAAATCCATATATAACATGTCGTTATTGAACACAATTTTAATGGAAGCTAGTGCCGCAGGTCTTGGTGCTATCGGTGCAGGTATCGCAGCAGTAGGTGCTGGTGTTGGTATCGGTCAAATCGGTAAAGGTGCAGTTGAAGCTATCGCTCGCCAACCAGAAGCTGCAGGTGACATTCGTTCGAACATGATCCTGACTGCTGCATTCGTAGAGGGTGTTGCTCTTTTCGGTGTAATTGCAGGTGTATTGGCTATCTTCGCATAGTCTTTCGAACAAACTTTTGATCTGCACCTGAAGCAGAGGGCCTAAGGTGTAGATCAATTATCATGATTAAAAAAAGAATAAAAGCTATATAAATATCAAAATATGGAGTTGTTAACCCCGGAATTTGGTTTGTTTTTTTGGACGCTACTGGCATTTCTTGTGGTATTGTTCATCCTTCGCAAATTTGCGTGGAAGCCGATCTTGAACGCTCTTAATGAGCGTGAAACCGGTATCGCTGATTCTATTGCTTCTGCTGAGAAGGTGAAAGCAGAGATGGCTAACATCAAAAGTGAGAATGAGCAACTACTAGTAAAAGCTCGCGAAGAAAGATCGCAAATGCTGAAGGAAGCTAAAGTAGAGCAAGAGCGCATCATCAACAAGGCTAAAGAAGACACTAAAGTAATTGCCGATAAGATGATCGCTGATGCACAGCAGCAGATCCAACAACAAAAAATGGCAGCACTTACTGAAGTGAAGAACGAAGTAGGTAAGCTATCTCTTGAAGTAGCAGAGAAAGTGTTGCGTAAACAATTGGCTTCTGCCGATTCTCAGCAAGAATATGCTAAGATGTTGGCTGAAGAGATCAAAATGAATTAATTAAAGAAGAGTTAGTATTATGCAGAATCCTCGTCTTGCTTCTCGTTATGCCAAATCATTGCTAGATCTTTCGGTTGAGCAAAATGTTTTGGAAGATGCGTTGAAAGATATGCAACTGGTGGCAAATATATGCAACCAAAGCCCTGAGATGGTGAATGTGTTGCGTAGCCCGATACTGAAGTCTGATAAGAAGCAAAGCATCATCAACGAAGTAGTTGGCGGTCAGTTGCACGAGCTGGCTAAAGCGTTCATACAACTATTGGTAAATAAAGGTCGTGAGCCTTATATGCCGGAGATCGCTACGTCTTTCATTGAGCAGTATAAGGAGATGAAGAATATTAAGACTGTGAAGTTGACCACTGCTGTGCCTGCTAATGATGATTTGAGAAAAGTAGTAAGTGATAAGATCGCTGCTACACACCCTGATGCTACTATTGAGTTAGTAGAATCAGTAAATGAAGATATTTTAGGCGGCTTGATCGTACAGATGGATGATAAAATGTTTGATTTCAGCATCCGTCGCGATCTAAATGATGTTAAAGCTCAGTTCATGAAGAACTTGTATGAAGCTGACATGAGGTAAGCCCTTTATTATATAAGTAAGTAAATTTAAAACGTTTATTAAATACAAAATATCATGGTTGAGATAAAACCGGATGAGATCTCGGCGATATTACGCCAACAGTTAACCAACTTTAACGCATCTGCTGATCTTGAAGAAGTAGGTACCGTATTGCAGGTAGGTGACGGTATTGCTCGTGTATATGGTTTGAACAGTGTACGTCAAGGTGAGCTTGTTGAATTCGAAAACGGTGTAAAAGCGATCGCTTTGAACCTTGAAGAAGACAATGTAGGTGTGGTATTGATGGGGGAAAGTGGTGACATCAAAGAAGGTGCTCAAGTACGTCGTACCGGCCAGATCGCCTCTATTAAAGTAGGTGAAGGTATGGTAGGCCGTGTGGTAAACACTCTTGGTGAGCCTGTTGATGGTAAAGGTCCTATTAGCGGCGACTTGTATGAGATGCCACTAGAGCGTAAAGCACCGGGTGTTATCTATCGTGAGCCTGTAAAAGAGCCACTACAAACTGGTATCAAGGCTATTGATGCGATGATTCCGATCGGTCGTGGACAGCGTGAGCTTGTAATTGGTGACCGCCAAACAGGTAAAACAGCGATCTGTATCGATACCATCATCAACCAAAAAGAATTTTACGAAGCAGGTCAGCCTGTTTATTGTATATATGTGGCTATCGGGCAGAAAGCATCTACCGTTGCCGGTGTAATGAAGACGTTGGAAGAAAACGGAGCGATGGCTTATACGACTATTGTTACAGCTTCTGCTTCTGATCCTGCACCGCTTCAGTTCTATGCTCCGTTTGCGGGTGCTGCTATTGGTGAGTACTTCCGTGATACCGGTCGTCCTGCACTTGTGGTATATGATGATCTTTCTAAACAAGCGGTAGCTTACCGTGAGGTATCTCTACTACTTCGTCGTCCTCCGGGTCGTGAGGCATATCCTGGTGATGTATTCTACCTACACAGTCGTTTACTTGAGCGTGCTGCCAAGGTGATCAACGATGATAGCATCGCAAAAGATATGAACGATCTACCGGAAAGCTTGAAAGATAAAGTGAAAGGTGGTGGTTCTCTTACGGCATTGCCGATCATTGAAACACAAGCGGGTGACGTATCAGCATATATCCCAACAAACGTGATCTCTATTACTGATGGTCAGATATTCCTAGAGTCTGATCTATTCAACTCAGGTGTACGTCCTGCGATCAACGTGGGTATCTCAGTAAGCCGTGTGGGTGGTAGTGCGCAGATCAAATCAATGAAGAAAGTTGCCGGTACATTGAAGCTTGACCAAGCACTTTACCGTGAGATGGAAGCCTTCTCTAAATTTGGTGGTGACCTTGATGCTGCTACTAAAGTGGTACTAGATAAAGGTAGCCGTAATGTGGAAATATTGAAGCAAGCACAGTATGCTCCGTTCAGCGTAGAGAAGCAAGTAGCTATCATTTACTTAGGTACGAACAACCTGATCTCTAAAGTGCCTGTAAATAAAGTGAAGGAGTTTGAAGAAGCATTCCTTAACGATATGGAATCTAAACTTCCTGAAGTATTGGCTGAATTTAAGAGTGGTAAGTTGAACGAAGATAGTTTGGAGAAAATGACCAAGTTAGCTAATGACTTGATTCCTCAGTTCAAATAAGAATATAAGTTCACATCATATTAAAGCCTCTGCATTGCAGAGGCTTTTTCATTAGTCTAAATAATAAGATTTCAAGTACTTGAATTTTATTTCATCGCTTTTAGCAGTGGCTTCCATGTAGTCATGGAAGATCTTAAAATCATCCTCCTCCATGTAGAAACCTATGATATAGCTGTACGGAGTGTCGTTATTCTTTCTAATTGCCAAACGTAACTCTTGATTCAGGTCAGGTAGTATAGTTTCTGTTTGCCCTATATTATGGCCAAAAGCTGCCTTGATAAGATATTGATCCTCATTGCTGAATTCTGTAGTGTAGATGGCCACTTTATAGTAAAAGTTATTGATGTTAGGGCCCGTTAGACGCATGCTGTCTACCACTATCAGCTGGTTCGGTTCTATATAAGACTTGGTGTTTTTTTTCTGTTTTGTTTGTGGCTCATTGGCACAAGCCATTAGTAGGAGTGAAGGTATGATCAGTAGGAGTTTTTTCATTGCGAGCAAAAATAGTGTACATAGCTGTGATATTTATGCTTAAGTAGTTGAATAAAGGGTGATTTTTCAGCTATTTGTTTTAATGAGTGCTGATAATACGCTACTTTCGGGCAGTTAACAATCCTTATTATATAATATGAAAAAGTGGACCTACGCTTGTATGGCATTATTAGGTGCTCAACTGACGTTTACCGCATGTAATACCGGTGAACCTCAAGAAGAAGCAAAAAAAGAATTTACAGTAGAGGCAGAACGTTTTGCTGACCTCAAAATATTGCGCTACCAGATTCCCGGTTGGGAGACATTAAGTGCACAGCAAAAAGAGCTGGCCTACTACTTGTACGAAGCAGCACTTTGCGGTCGTGACATTATATACGACCAGAAAAGTAAAAATGGCATTTTATTACGTAAGACTTTAGAAGCAGGGTATGGCACTTATAGTGGCGATAAGAATACCGACGACTGGAAAAAGTTTGAAGAATATTGCGGTCGTTTCTGGTTTAGCAATGGTAATCACCACCATTATGGTAACGAAAAATTTGCTCCTGAATGCTCGGAAGCTTACTTCGCTGAAGTGATCAAAAACAGTGATGCTTCTATGTTGCCTACAAATGAGGGTGAAGATGTAGATGCATTTATTGCACGTGTCTCTCCATTAGTATACGATATGTCAATAGAGCCAAAGGTAGTAGACCTACGTGCTGATGTAGATAATGTTGTGATGTCGTCAAATAACTTTTATGAAGGGGTAACTCAAAAAGAGGTAGAGGAATACTATGCGCAGTTTAGCGGAGAGGGCGAGGCGCCATCATGGGGTTTAAACTCTAAGCTGATGAAGGTGGATGGTAAGATAGTAGAGAAAGTTTGGAAGATTGGTGGTATGTATTCTCCGGCCATCGAAAAAATAGTGTATTGGCTAGAAAAGGCTATCCCGGTAGCAGAGAATGACCAGCAAAGAAAATCTTTAGAACTATTAGTAGAGTATTACAAAACCGGAGACCTGAAAACATTTGACGACTATAGCATTGCTTGGGCAAATGATACAGCTTCTCGTCTTGATGTAGTAAATGGATTTATCGAAGTGTATCTTGATGCAATAGGTAAGAAAGGTAGTTTTGAAAGTGTTGTATCGCTAAAAGACTTAGAAGCTACTAAACGTATCAATGCTATAGCGCAACAAGCACAGTGGTTTGAAGATAACTCTCCACTAATGGAAGAGCATAAGAAGAAAAAAGTAAAAGGTATTACTGCCAAAGCAATTACAGCCATTGTAGAAAGTGGAGATGCAGCACCAAGTACACCAATTGGTATCAACCTGCCTAATGCGGATTGGATTCGTAAGAACCACGGTTCTAAATCAGTTTCTTTAAGCAACATAATAGGTGCCTATAACCTAGCAAAGTCAAAAGGTGGTTTCTTAGACGAATTTGCTGTAAGTGATGAAGTGAAAGCAAGAATTAAGGAGCATGGTAATCTTTCATCTAACCTGCATACTGATATGCACGAGTGTATCGGTCACGCATCAGGTCAGATAAACCCGGGTGTTGAAACAACTGATAAAACACTGAAGACTTATGCCTCTACACTAGAAGAAGCAAGAGCCGACTTAGTAGGTCTTTACTATGCGATGGACGATAAGCTAATAGAGATAGGCGTAATGGAAACGAAAGAAACCGGTAAAGCTGAATACGATAGCTATATGATGAATGGCTTGATGACTCAGTTGACCCGTTTGAAACTAGGCGATGTAATAGAAGAGGCACACATGCGTAACCGTGCATTGAACGCTTACTGGGTGTACGAAAAAGGTAAAGCTGATAATGTAGTGGAATTCGTAAGAAGAGACGGTAAGACTTATGTACAAGTAAATGATTACGATAAACTTCGTGAGCTGTTTGGTCAATTACTTCGTGAGATACAACGTATAAAATCAGAAGGTGATTACGAAGCTGGTAAGAACCTAGTAGAAACTTATGGTGTAAAAGTAGATCTTGAGTTACACAAAGAAGTATTGGAGCGTTATGCCACACTTGATGCTAAACCTTACAGTGGGTTTATACAGCCTAAGCTTGTGCCTGTAATGGATGGTGATAAAGTAACTGATGTTAAGGTAGAATATCCTGCGAGCTTCTTTGGGCAGATGATGGAGTATGGTAAGAACTATGCTTACTTGCCGGTTGAGAATTAGAATATAGAAAACTGTTTATAATAGAAAAGGCGCTGCACATGCAGCGCCTTTTATTTATTAATTGTAATAATTTATTGAATAACAAAATCATCAGACAAGCGAATAACATAAGGCGTAGGTTCACCATTTTCATATAAAATAGCAGCCTTAATGTCTTCAAGCACATTGGTGATCTTTTTTGAAATGCTTTTTCTAAGATCTTCAGGTATTACGTATTCACTTCTTCTGTCTTTTGACCGGATATACTTTGTTCCGGCTAACTCGTAGTAAATAATATTCCCTTCCCGGTCAACAACCATTTGGTCAACGCGATAGTTAAAAACGCTATTCTCTCTTTTCTCTATATAACTAATATCATCTTTGATGTCCTCACTTATTTCGGCTTTTATTTTATTAACAGTGTTGGTTAGCTCCACCGGTATAGTTTCACTGCCATAATATTTATATACAATGTCTTCGCCATTTAATTTAATAATTGGGCCCTCTCTACGAGTCAATACCATGGTTTCATCTTCCGTAATAGGGTCTACCACAAATACAGTATCAGTAGGGCTTGCCCTCTTTTCAAACACATTTCCTTTGTAAGTTATCTTATTGCCCTCTACTTTTCTTTCTTGTCCGTAAAGCATACTGCCTTGTGTAAAGCATAATACGGCAAACACTAGTAGTGGTGCTATAATAAGTTGCTTGATGTGTGCAATTTTTTTAGATTGTTTGGTAAGCATTTTTAAACGGGTTTTTAAAGGTGAGCGAATAAATGAATGAGAGAGTACAGGGGCTGTTTGCAGCATGGACTGTTCTACTAAAAACTGACCGTATTTTTGTGTGTCCTCTTTTATTGCCTTATCTGCTTGGTACTCATGTATCATCAAGAGACGCTTCTCAAACACATAAACCAGTGGATTAAACCAAAAGACAATTTTGAGAATATTGATAAGAAGTAAGTCAATAAAATGCAAAGAGTTAATGTGTTGTTGCTCATGTACGAGTATCAGGTTGAGCTCCTCTGTTGTATAGTTTTTAGTGCTACTGATAAATACATGGCCAAAGGCAGAAAAAGGAGAGATGTCTTTATTGATCTCAAGAACAGTCCACTGACCTATTGATGTTTTGGTGCCTGACCGGACCAGTTGATAAATATAAAAGGCTTCTTTTAATAAAAATGCAAACATGACTATTGCTCCAACGGCATAAATTCCCCAAAGCCATGGTTCTATGCCGGCAAATGTTGGCGATGCACTGGTTACTACCTGCTCACGAATTGTTACCGCTTGTTGGCTTACGGTTTTGCCTACATCCGTGGCATATATAATAGAGTTTTGTTGCAGCTGCCACAAAGGAAGTAAGGCTCCTAATAGTAGCGAACCGTTTAGAAACAGTCTGTTGTAAGTATGATAAGTATCACGTTTGAGTAATAGATCAAATGCAATAAGACTTATCAGCCATATACCTGTTAGGTTAATAATGTATTGTAGCATGACTATTTATTTTTAGGTTGGTCAATAGACTTTAGTAACTCGTTCAGTTCTTTTAGATCCATGTCTTCATTTTTTACCAAGAAACTCACCAGCTTTTTTGGGGAGCCCCCAAAGTATTTTTCCATCAAGCGCTTTACGCCATATTGTGCATACTCTTCTTTTGAGATTATAGAAAAGTATTCATAGGTTTTCCCATAAGCCTTATGATCTACAAAACCTTTCTTTTCTAGTATGCGTACTACAGAGGATACAGTACTATGTGGAATGTCAGGGTCTCCTAAGTGCTCTATGATATCTCTTACCAGGCAGGGTTCTATCTGCCATATGATCTGCATGATCTCATCCTCTGCTTTGGTAAGGGCATTTATCTGCTTATTACGTTTCATAACGTAAATTTACGTTATTAAAATGATAAAACAAAATATTGATAATGTATGGTGTGGGTGAAATGCTAATCTATAGAGAAATAGTAGCTGAAACCGGAGAGATAAGCCATGTTTTTACCATCAAGTATTAGCGGGGTAAACTGCATTTTGGGTATAGGTAATGTAATAACTGTGTTGATGTTTTCTGAAAGTTTTCCTTTGACTCTGAAAAGTACAGGGTTGGTCAAAGAGTTATATTTATTATCGAAGCGTTGTAGCCCTTCGGTTTCATAATATACGATGTTGCCTTGCTTGCTCACTACCATATTTTTTAAGTGTATTACATAGTCACCTTTACGCAGTCCCTTTTTATATGGTTCAACTGCTTTGTCCATCATCATATTATACTTACTATGCTCTTCAATAGCATTCTTTTGTGCCTTTGTATCATATACGCCGTCATTATCATCCCAAAAGTGATAGTATATCTTATTCCCGTTCAGTAATACAGGTACGGGTTTATCTACTATTAAGTGTACCGTCTTTTTCCCTTTGATGTTTACAGGTCTTTCTTTGACAACGCTAAATGTAAGCTTGTCGCCAGTAAATGTTGTAATGGTTTCACCACCGGCAGTTTTGTTGCCCTCTCTGGCAATAGATATACCGGTAAGCAATAGAAAAGTAATGAGGAATAATGAACGCATAATATAAAAAGGTTTATAATGTATGTAAGGTAGCAAAAAAATAGCAGCCTGCTTGGGCTGCTATTTAGTATACTGGTTTTATCTATAATTTATCGCTTCATAAGCGCGAGGTCAATTACCTCACTCATTTCAGTTACATAGTGGAACTTTAATCCTCTTACATAAGCGGCATCTATTTCTTCTACGTCTTTCTGGTTTTGTTGGCAGAGAATGATCTCTTTAATGCCTGCACGTTTTGCAGCTAGTATCTTTTCTTTAATACCACCTACAGGTAATACTTGTCCACGTAAGGTGATCTCACCTGTCATGGCAAGATACGACCTCAACTTACGACCTGTGAATACCGATGTAAGTGCACTAAGTATAGTAATGCCGGCACTTGGCCCGTCTTTAGGAGTAGCACCCTCAGGTACGTGTATGTGCACATTGTAATCAGTAAATACCTTAGGGTCTATGCCATAATCTTCAGCATTGGCTTTTAAGAAAGATAAAGCTGTAGTAGCGCTTTCTTTCATCACATTGCCCAAGTTGCCTGTCAAGGTCAAGTTGCCTTTGCCTTTTGAAATGGCAGTTTCTATAAATAATATATCACCACCAACAGCTGTCCATGCCAAGCCTACTGCTACTCCTGCCGGATGACCTTTGGTGTAGATATCGTTATTGAACTTGGGCTTGCCTAATACTTCTTCAACAAACTCTACTGTAATGCCAAGGTCTACTTTTTCCTCCATAGCTATGCGCTTGGCTATAGCGCGCATGATAGATGCAATGGTTCTGTCCAGTTCACGAACACCGCTTTCTCTTGTATAGCCTTGAATGATAGCGCCCAAGACTTTGTTGTTGAACTTGATCTTTTGCTTCTTCAGCCCATGCATATCCTTTTGCTTAGGAATGAGGTGGCGTTTGGCTATTTCTATTTTCTCTTCCAGAGAGTAACCGGTTAGGTGTATGATCTCCAGCCTGTCCCTTAAGGCAGGTTGTATATCTGCCAAGCTGTTTGCTGTAGCAATGAACAGTACTTTAGAGAGGTCGTACTCCAACTCTAAGTAGTTGTCATAGAAAGTATTGTTTTGCTCAGGGTCTAAGATCTCCAATAGTGCAGAGCTTGGGTCTCCTCTAAAGTCATTGCCCACTTTATCTATCTCGTCTAAAATAAATACAGGGTTCGACGCCTTTACTTTACGTAGCGACTGCATGATACGGCCCGGCATAGCACCTATATATGTTTTACGGTGGCCACGCAATTCACTTTCGTCATGTAGACCGCCCAAACTTAAACGAACGTACTTGCGGTTGATAGCATTACCGATACTTCTACCCAAAGATGTTTTACCAATACCCGGAGGGCCTACAAAACACAATATTGGCGATTTCATGTCGCCTTTTAGTTTTAATACGGCTAGGTATTCCAGTATACGATCCTTGATCTTATCCATGCCATAATGGTCGCTATCCAATACTTTTTGCGCCTTCCTTAGGTCATAGCTGTCTTCTGTAAAAGTGCCCCAAGGAAGATCGAGCATGAAGTCAAGGTGGTTGTATACCACTGAATAGTCAGGCGTGCTAGGGTGCATACGTTCCAGCTTTTCGATATTCTTTTGGAACATCTCCTGAGCATCTTTGGTCCATTTAACACCTTCTGCACGTTTTTGCAGATCTCTTATCTCACGATCATTAGGCTCGCCACCCAACTCTTCTTTAATAGACTTCATCTGCTGTTGCAGGAAGTATTCACGCTGTTGTTTATCAATATCAGCTCGTGTCTTGTTGGTGATCTCATTTTTAAGCTCCAGTAATTGTAGCTCAGATTGCAAAAGGTGTAGTAGCTTTTCAGCACGTACTTTTACGTCATTCTCTTCTAGTAATATTTGCTTGTCGTTCAAGCCTGCATTTAGGTTTGAAGCAATGAAATGTACTAAGAAAGGTTTATGCTCCACATTGCGCAACACCAGGCTGGTTTCGTTGGGCATGTTAGGAGAGTTGTTGGCAATTTGCTCCGAATAATCTTTTAAAGAAGCTACTAGAGCGTCAAACTCATTGTCTCCTTCAGGGAAGCTATCGTCCAAGTAGTTAACCTTAGCTGAAAAGAATGGGGCTGATTGTGTAAACTCCTCTACATTAAAGCGTATACGCCCCATGATGAAGATGGTGGTGTTGCCATCAGGCATTTTGATCTCCTTAACGATCTTAGCCATGGTACCTGTGTGATATATCTCAGCGGTACTAGGATCATCATTTTCGGTATCCTTTTGAGCAACCACACCTATCCATTTCCCATTTTTCTGAGCTTCAGTTATGGCTTTTACAGATTTTTCTCTAGCTACTGTTATAGGTAATACTACATTAGGGAAGAGAACGGTATTGCGAAGGGCAATAACAGGTATATCTGTGGGTAGATCTCCTTTCTCAAAATCATCCATCTCGTCTTCGCCAAGCGGTACAATAGGCATAAACTCCATTTCCTGCTCTGACCCGCTTGCGAATAATTTATCTATCATTGATTTCATTTCCGACATTCTGACAATTAGTCTTCTATTCTACATTAATAATATGGTAAATATAGTAGTCAATAGCTGTGCCAAAGCATAAATGACTGTAAATATTGCAGTATACCTTAGTATATTTGTACAAATTAACTGAAAGTGAATATTCGTACTAAATTCGCCACCTTGTTAACTGCCGCAATATTTTGCACAGTTACTACTGAAGCTCAAAACAGCAATGATAACTTTCTTTTTACCCACGATGTAGGTAAAAAGAAACAAGTGTACTTTGGTAATAATTACGAAGGTGCTCTCATCTCTACAGCTATCCAGAACAATAGTTTAGGCAACCCGTCATTAGGAACACCAAGGTTTACCTACTTTTTTCATTTGGGCTTCAATATGCACGTAGATCTCAGCAATACAATAGGTTTGTATACAGGGCTGGGAATAAAAAATATTGGTTTTATTGAGAAGACCAATAGTGTTAATGCATTGACCGGCGTGGTTAGAGACAGTACGATCAAAAGAAGAGTATATACTGTAGGGCTTCCTATTGGTATAAAGATCGGTAATATGAAGAGACGGAATTTTGCTGTAGTGGGAGGCGGTATAGACTTGCCTTTCAATTATCGTGAGAAGGGTTTTGTAAAAAGAGGTGATAAGGACAAGTTCAATGAGTGGTTTAGTGACAGAACGGCAAGGTTTATGCCTTATGTGTTTGCTGGGATATCTGTCGATCCCGGTATTGTATTCAAAGTGCAGTATTATCCTACAAATTTCATGAACCCTGATTATACTACACAAAACAGCAATTTAGTCATATTGCCTGTTGCTCTTACAAGGCCTTACGCAAACTACGATGTAAACTTATTATTGTTCTCAATAGGTTTCGATATACATTATAAATCGAACACTAAGACATTTAAGAAGAAGAAAAAAGACGCGGTAGGAACGATGTAAAAAAGGCAGCTCATTGAGCTGCCTTTTTTATGTATGATACTTCGGTTAGTTAAGTACTTCTTTTAGTTTATTATGCAGCGCAGGGCCTCTTAAGTCTCTTGCTATGATCACACCATTGGGGTCAACCAAGATGTTCGATGGTATAGCAACTATGCCAAAGTCTCTTACCACTATAGACTCCCAGCGTTTCAAATCACTGATATGATCCCAAGACAAGCCGTCTTTTTGTACTGCCTGCTGCCATTTGCTTTTATTGTCGTCTAGTGATACACCAAGCACGGTGAAGTTCTTATTGCTGTATTGGTTGTACGCTGCTACCACATTAGGGTTCTCTTGGCGGCACGGGCCACACCACGATGCCCAAAAATCTACTAATACATATTTGCCTTTGTAGTCACTAAGCGATATCTCTTTGCCATTAATGCCGGGTAATTTTAGTGTAGGTGCTTTACTGCCAATAGCAGGAGTGCGATCATTAGTTTGCTGTTGTTGGTTGATCAGTGCTAGCTGTTCTTCGTGTTTTTGTATAAAATCATCCACCATCTTAGCACCCGGGAAACGGGTCTCTAAACCTGCTATGAATGGCTGCATGAATGCTTGCTCGCTCATAGGGTTTAACATTTGTGCGGCAAAAATAGCATTAGGTAAAAACAGAGTTGTGTCAGCATATTGTTCAATAAAGCGTGTTAACTCTATTTGCATTTGCCTTTGGTCTGTCATGGCTTTACCTAAAAGGCTATCGTTTGCTTGTGTTTCAGGCCTTGACAGTATCATGTCTACTGTTCTAATATCTCTGATATACTCTCTGAAGGTTTTGAAAAAGGCAACTAAACTTTCAGAAGGTGGAGAGCCGGCTACTTGATAATTCTCAAGCATGTTCCAGTCGCCTTTTAGCTCTAAGCTGCCTTTGTCTAAAGAGAGTAGGGCGAACTTTTCGTCTGCAGTAAACCTTATCCTGTATAAGCCCGACTCTGTAGCGGTGCCTTTCAGTTCAAACTTACCTTGAGCATTAGAGTGTGCTGAGTCAATTGTAGTGGCAGTGCCTTGTATTTCAAGTTGTTCTAAAATAACTAGCTGCTCAGGCATGCTATTAATATGCCCACTGATGTGTAGTTTATTTTTATTGCCACTACATGCTGTAAGTAGCGATAAGGTGGTAATAGATAAAAAAGTAAAAAGTTTCTGCATTCTTGCGATTATTTTCACTACAAACCTAAATAATATTCAGTTTATATCAGTTACTATGTAATTATCACTTGTATAATCGGGAAATTTTTAACAACTAGCCACTTAATGACAATCCTTTGACATTAGCTGACAGTTTGTGATAGATATTTGTGATAAGATGAAGATAAATAGACTCTTAGGCCTGTTATGTATCATTTCAGGAATGTTTTTGGTGTCGTGTGAGCGGAAGGAAAATCCTATTAAACTACCTGAGCAAGGTGATGCAGTTTATGCCACAGTAGATATGGGTGAGGACTATGAGGATCAGATCTTCTTCGACTTTGAGACTAATAAGATCGTATACACCAGTAAGATAAATAGTTGGGACCTTGCATTTGAAACGGGTGCTAATGGTAGAAACGTTTTTATTAATGGCGGGGCAGATGTGAGTATTTATAGAACAGATGAGAAAAACATGGCTGATGTTATTGAGCCACCTGCCATCTTAGCTGAAGATTGGGGTTTTGATTCTCCTACAGGCTTGCCTGACTCTACCTATATGAATGGGTGGGCTGAGGCTAATGGTATTTCTAAAAATGAAGTATACATCCTTAAGCTGAACCCCTCCATATATCCTGATACATTCAAAAAGATACAGCTGATATCGGTAGATGGATCGGAATATGTAATACAGCATGCCAACTTAAGAAGTAAGATGGCGACCAAGATGGTTATTCCAAAGGACGATAATTATAACTATACCTATGTGTCTTTAGCAGAAGGGGGAGTAATCGTTAACCCTGCACCTCCAAAGAAAACATGGGATATTGTATTTACACGTTACCGCCATATATATTACGATTTAGACAACTTCCCTTATATCGTAACTGGTGCTATGTTAAACCCATACAATACAAGTGCCTTTATGGATACTACATATTCATTTAAAGATGTAAACGAAGCTGTGGCTGCTGATGGTAAATATCTGAACCATAGAAATGTTATCGGGTTTGATTGGAAGTATTATAACATAGAGCAAGGGGTATATAAAGTACGTTCTAGTAGAAACTACATCATTAAAAATAGGAATGATGCTTATTGGAAATTACATTTCCTGGATTATTACAGTAAAACAGGTGTAAAAGGTGCTCCTTCCTTTGAGTTTCAACGCATAAGATAAGATTGTTTCATATATACTATTTTGTATGTTAAGTGCCTGCTACTAGTAGCAGGCACTTTTATTTATTGCCAATAACTGATATTATCACAGAATGGTAATTTATTTATCAAATACTATAGCCTTCTTTTTGACTTTTTACCTCATGAACCTTACCTTTGCGCAAAATTGAATAGACCAGTTCTGTTCGGTTTTTTTTAACCTTAATGCTAAAGCATTGGTTTTAAGTTATTTGTAAGCATTTTATTCTTTATAAATATACAGTATGCCAAACGTTGGTAAAGTAAAGCAAGTAATCGGTCCTGTAGTGGACGTATACTTCAGCGGAGACAACAAGCTTCCTGAGATCTATAACGCGCTAGAACTAACTCGTGAGAGTGGCGAAAAGCTAGTATTGGAAGTACAACAGCACCTTGGTGAGGATAGCGTTCGTTGCGTAGCGATGGATAGCTCTGAAGGTCTTGTACGTGGTGCGGAAGTAATAGATACAGGTAAAGCAATCGCTATGCCAATAGGAGATCAGATCAATGGTCGTCTTTTCAATGTAACAGGTGATGCTATTGATGGTCTTCCTCAACCTTCTAAAGAGAATGGTCGCCCGATACACGCAAAGCCTCCAAAGTTTGAAGATCTAAGTACAGCATCTGAGATATTATATACAGGTATTAAAGTAATTGACTTGATCGAGCCTTATGCAAAAGGTGGTAAGATCGGTCTTTTCGGTGGTGCCGGTGTGGGTAAAACAGTATTGATCCAGGAGCTGATCAACAATATCGCAAAAGCATATAGCGGTCTATCAGTATTTGCCGGTGTAGGTGAGCGTACTCGTGAGGGTAACGACTTAATGCGTGAGATGATCGAGGCAGGTATCGTGAAGTATGGTGACAAGTTCCAAGAGAGCATGGAAGAAGGTGGATGGGACCTAAGCACAGTGGATCAAGAACAACTTAAAGATTCTAAAGCAACATTCGTATTCGGTCAGATGAACGAACCTCCTGGTGCACGTGCTCGTGTGGCTTTGTCTGGTTTGACTATGGCTGAGTATTTCCGTGACGGTGATGGTACAGGTAAAGGAAAGGATATCCTTTTCTTCGTAGATAACATCTTCCGTTTCACTCAGGCAGGTTCTGAGGTATCAGCACTACTTGGCCGTATGCCGTCGGCGGTGGGTTATCAACCAACATTGGCTACTGAGATGGGTCTGATGCAAGAGCGTATTACTTCTACTAAGAACGGTTCAATTACATCAGTACAGGCGGTATATGTACCTGCGGATGACTTGACCGATCCGGCTCCGGCAACAACATTTGCCCACTTGGATGCTACTACGGTATTGAGTCGTAAGATCGCCGATTTGGGTATCTACCCTGCGGTTGACCCGTTAGACTCAACTTCTCGTATCCTTACTCCGGCTATCGTTGGTGATGCGCACTACAACACAGCTAACCGTGTGAAGTTGATCTTACAACGTTATAAAGAGTTACAAGATATCATCGCTATCCTGGGTATGGATGAGTTGAGTGAAGAAGATAAACTAGTGGTATCTCGTGCTCGTCGTGTACAGCGTTTCTTATCACAACCATTCCACGTGGCAGAGCAGTTCACTGGTCTTACTGGGGTGTTAGTACCGATCGAAGAAACGATCCGTGGCTTTAACATGATCATGGATGGTGAAGTAGATGAGTATCCTGAGGCAGCATTTAACCTTGTAGGTACTATTGATGATGCTATTGCTAAGGGTAAGAAACTAATGGAACAAGCTAAAAACTAATCATAGATGCAACTGGATATATTAACACCGGAACAAAAGATCTATAGTGGTGACGTGTATGGTATACAGTTGCCGGGTATAGAAGGTTCTTTTGAGATATTGGAAAACCACGCACCTATTGTAGCTACATTGGGCAAGGGTAAAATGAAAGTGTTGAAAGATAAGAACACTAACGAGCTATATGAGATCACCGGTGGTTTTGTAGAGGTGTTGAACAATAAAGCAAGTGTATTGATAGAAGGTGCAAAAGTACTATAAGGCAATACCCAATATATTAAAGCCGCAAGCATTGCTTGCGGCTTTCTTTTTTAAGAGCCATTTCATCTGCTAAAGGTAATAGGCTATATTTGAGACCGTTAACAGTAGCCGATAACATTGAATTTACCATTATTAATAGCGAAGCGATACATGACACGTCAAAGAGGGCGGTTCTCTTCCTTTATCATTCGCTTGGCAGTGGTGGCTACAGCGTTAAGTGTGGCGGCTATGGTAGTATCTATGGCTGTGGTCATAGGCTTTAAGCATGAGATCAGAGGACGGATTTTTAGCTTTTGGGGTCATGTGCAGGTAGCACCTTATTCGGGTAGTAACTCTATTGTCACGCCCGATCCTTTTGTGGTAGATACCCAACTACATCAGCAAATAAAAGCATTGCCCGAAGTGCAGCAGGTAGCACCCTATGTGATCAGGTCAGTGATCTTGCATGCTAATGAATTGATAGAAGGTGTACAGCTAAAAGGTGTGGATGCTGATTATACTTTTCCTGATAAAGTAGAGCTTACTGGTGAACGGATAGACTACAGCGACAGTAATTATGCTAAGCAGATCGTTTTGTCAGATAACTTGGCCAATCGTTTAAAACTTAAGATAGGCGATGACCTGTTACTCTATTTTTTAGAACAGGGAGCAGAGTACCCCAGAATAAGAAAGGTGAAGGTACAGGGCTTGTATCATACAGGGTTGGAGGATATTGATAAGAACTACGCCATTTGTGACATCAGGCTTTTGCAAAAGATCAACAGGTGGACACTCAACGAGATCAATGGCTATCAATTATCCTTACACGATGATAAAGATGCTGATACAGTTGCCAATAAAATATTTAGTGAGATCATACCACCTACATCGCGCCTGACCACCTACACGATGAAAGAAATATTTGCAGGCATCTATGATTGGTTAAAGATCCAAAACATGACAGCAGGTGTAGTACTACTCATTATGGCTATTGTTGCGATCATTAATATGGCTGCAGCATTACTCATACTGATAGTAGAACAAGCTAAAATGGTGGGGGTGTTAAAAGCTCAGGGCATGCCTAATGCTATGTTGCGAAAAGTGTTTTTATACCACGCGGCTATTATTGGTGGTGTAGGGGTGTTATTAGGGAACATTATAGGGCTTGGGCTGTGTTTTTTACAAATAAAGACCGGATTTATGAAGCTATCGGAGACGGGCTATTTTATGAAGACCGTACCCGTGCATATCGTTTGGTGGCAAATAGCAGTATTGGATATAGTTACTTTAGCGTTGTGTATACTTTTTATGTGGTTGCCTTCGTTGTATCTTCACCGTATTAACCCTGCTAGGGTGCTACAGTTCAAATAATGCCAGGTTTGACCAATAAGGAATCATATAGACAACTATGCTCCTCATTTGTAGGGCTGCCCATCTTCATGAAGGATTGGTGGCTCGATCAGGTATGTACAGATTGGAATGTAGCCATAGTGCAAAACGGAGATCAAATATCAGGCGTATGGGCATACCCCATAGAACAGAAGATGGGGGTTAGGTTATTACGCACACCTATGTTGACGCCTTATTTAGGCCCACATATTTTCTTTCCGCCCGACTTAAAGCAGGGCAAAAGAGACAGCTTTGAGTATGAAACCACAGCACAACTATTAGCGCAAATGCCGGAGGCTAAAGTATGGCACTTGGCCATATCGCCGGGTTACAAACAGGTAGGCATATTGAATGCACATGACTTTGAGGTATCTGCCCGTCAAACCTACCTCATGTATCTTGAAGGAGATGAAAAGGCTTTATTCTCACAGCTACATGAAGGACATAGACGTAAAATAAAGAAGGCTGATAAAGAGCTGAGTATTGCAGATGAGCCTGAACTGATTGACAAGTTATGGACTTATCATAATAGCACTTTATCCGACAAAGAGGTAGCTGTACCATATACACAAGAGCAGGTTCAATCGTTGTTTAAAAGCTGTCGCGAGCAAGGTAGCTCGGCTTTATGGGTAGCTAGAAAAGAAGATGATATACAAGCTATCGTATGGCAGGTATGGGACGATCAACGCTCTTACTACCTTATGGGTGCTAAGAACCCCCAAGCTAATGATAACATGGCCATGACCACACTGTTGTGGCATGCCATCAAGAAGGCGCATAATTTAGGGCATCAATACTTTGATTTTGAAGGTAGTATGGATAGTGGAGTAGAAAAATTCTTCCGAAACTTTGGGGCAGATAAGGAACTTTATTTAACGGTTAAGAAAAACAATGCACTGCTTTGGAAGTTGAAAGAGGCGCTTCGTTAGTCTTCTAGAGTATACACCAATCTTACCGTAATGCTGGCTGTTTTATTCTTGCTGGTGGTATTAAAAGCACCTCCGTAGGAGTAAGCTTCATCGTTATATTGCCCCGTTATTTGGAATACCCCCATCGAAGCTGTTTTAAGGTCGTCTATCTCGCTATCTGCATTGTCTGCAATGGTCTTCGCTCTTGTATACGCATCTTCAGTAGCCTTCTTCAACAATTCTATTTTAAGATCAGATAGTTTGGTGTAGTAATACAGTGGTTGTTGTGAACTTAACTCGATGCCTGACTGTAGTAATTCTGTGATCTCCCTTGAGGTTTTCTCTACTTCTTCAATGCGTTGCGATTGTACTTTTACTTTCTGCATCAGTTTGTAGCCGTTGAATAACCTACCTGTTTGACGGCCACGTTCATCATATTGGTAGCTGTATAGCTTGTCAATAGTGATAGATGAGAATACCATTTCAGAATCTGAAAGACCTTTTTTACTTAAATAGGCACGTACAGTGGTTTCGTCACTTTTTAGAGCCGCATATGCCTCCTTTAGGTTGTAATTCACTCTGCCATAGTCAGCCGTCCAAACGATGAGGTCTGAGGTGAAATTATGTTCCGCCCCACCTATTACGCTAATGGTTTCTTGCTTTTTGAATTTATAATTATAAGCTCTACCAATGATCAATGTGGCACAAATAAGTGCGATACCTATGATGGCTGCTGCAGTACTACGCATGGTTGAAATTTTGTGGCTCGTATTGCAAATTACACAAATAGGTCAGGTTTTAATTCATATTGACATCAAAAAACTGTTAAATGAGACATTTTGTCCCATATCTCATTGTGGCAAAATAATTGACGTTATTTTTGTGATCTAAAGAATTGAAAAATAATAGTAAAAATGAGTGACAATACTGCAGAGAAAGAGCAACAAGCACAAAATGAAACTGCTGAAAATGCTACGGAGCAGCAAGAAAACAAAACCACTGAAGATGCATTAGGAGAACAAATTAACGCAGATAGCAGTGTGAGCGGTATGCAACACCTGAACGATGAGGTAACTGACGGGGATGAAGAAGATGCTTTGAAGAAAGAGCTGGAGGAAATGAAAGATAAATATGTGCGTTTGGTAGCCGAGTTTGACAACTATAAAAAGCGTACGGCTAAAGAGCGTATGGAGCTAACAGCTGTAGCTGGTAAGGATACTATTATTCCACTACTTGAAGTGTTGGATGATAGCGATAGGGCGATGAAGCAAATGGAAGAGACCGATGATGCTACGGTGATCAAAGAAGGAGTGTTGTTGGTATTGAATAAATTGCAGAACAAACTACAACAAAGAGGGCTGAAGAAGATGGAAGTGTTAAACAAAGAGTTTGATGCAGACTATCATGAAGCCATAACAGAAATTCCTGCACCAAGTGAAGACCTGCAAGGTAAGGTGTTGGATGTGATAGAAGAAGGCTACTACCTGAATGATAAATTGATCAGGTTCGCCAAAGTAGTGGTTGGGAAATAATAAAACATAGCCCTTATCGGGCGACAAAAGAATTATGTCAAAAAGAGATTATTACGAGGTATTAGGTGTATCAAAATCTGCCAGTGCAGATGAGATCAAAAAAGCCTACCGTAAAATAGCATTAAAGTATCACCCGGATAGAAATGAGGGTAATGCGGAAGCCGAGGAGAAATTCAAGGAAGCTGCAGAGGCCTATGATGTGCTAAGTGATGCTCAGAAGAAGTCGAGATACGACCAGTTTGGTCACGCAGGTATGGGTGGCGCAGGTGGTTTTGGCGGTGGTGGCCAGGGCGGCATGCGCATGGAAGATATCTTTGAGAACTTCGGCGATATCTTTGGTGATATGTTTGGTGGCGGCGGCGGCTTTGGTGGTTTCGGTGGCCAGCAAGGTGGCAGAAGAAGAGGGCAAGGTACCAGAGGTGCCAACCTGCGTGTGAAATTGAAATTGACCTATGCTGATATTCTAAACGGTGCTACTAAAAAGATAAAAGTTAAGAAACACATCAGCTGCCAAACCTGTAATGGTAGCGGTGCAAAAGATAGTGGTTCGGTACAAACCTGTAGCACATGCCAAGGCTCCGGTCAAGTGCGTAAAGTACAAAGTACCTTCCTGGGACAAATGCAAACAGTGACGACCTGCCCTTCATGTAACGGACAAGGAACGCAGATCACAGCCAAGTGTAATACCTGTAAAGGTGATGGTAGGGTATATGGTGAAGAAACAATTACTATAGACATACCTGCTGGTGTACATGATGGTATGCAGCTAAGCATGAGTGGCGCAGGTAATGCAGGTGAACGTGGTGGCCCGAGTGGAGACTTGTTGATACTGATAGAAGAAGAAAAGCACAAAACACTAAGACGGAATGAGCTGGATGTATTGTATAAGCTACACCTATCTTTCCCTGAATTAGTAGAGGGTGTGCAAGCAGAAGTGCCTACTATAGAAGGTAAAGCCAAGATCAAGATTCCGGCAGGTACACAGAGTGGTAAGATATTTAGGTTAAGAGGTAAAGGATTCCCAGCTTTCCAATCTTATGAGAAAGGAGATCAACTGGTAGAGGTAAATGTATGGACACCACAAAATCTTACTGATGAAGAAAAAGCAATGATGGAGAAGTTGAAGAACTCTCCTAACTTCAAACCTAATGCTGACGCA
Organism: Flavipsychrobacter sp.; assembly: GCA_965230595.1. Lineage (GTDB taxonomy): Bacteria > Bacteroidota > Bacteroidia > Chitinophagales > Chitinophagaceae > UBA5543. The sequence goes on from OZ246011.1 coordinate 330,172, forward strand.
GTAACTACTGCCAGCGATGAAAAAGAAGACAGAAGCTTTTTTGATAAGATAAAAGATGCTTTCGGAGGTTAATACTTCCGTTATAACTTTTCTCCAAGCCGGCTAATATGAAAGCCGGCTTTTTTAATGTTTTGTTGTACCTGCTCATCCCACAAAGCCGGATTGGTATGGTTGAAGTGGATGAAGTGTACTTTTGATCTTAGTGGGCTGTTATTAAAAAGTTGTATAGTTTCTTTTATGAAAGGGTGCGGTACTTCACTCATTGCACGGTTGGGCAGCTCGCCATCGTTATAAAAGGTTGCATCTACCAAGGCGATGTCTACTGATGCTACTACGTCTTTAATACTCGTAGACCATTTCTCCCATTTATCAATGTCAGGGATGAAAAGGTATTTCTTAGCGGATGTATGTATGCGAAACCCTGCCGTTTCAGAATATTCATCTCTATGCGGTACGGTAAATGCTTTTACGGATATGTTTTTACTTATACCAATAAATTTATTGGTGTCTAAGTCTTGTATCAAGATATTGTCTAACCGACACAGTTGACTCCATGGACCGTTGTTCAATAAAAAATACTGAAGCCTGGGTAGGGCATATACAGGTACATCTTTTGCCCCCAATACTTCTCTGCCTAGTTGCATTAATCCCGTATAATGTCCAATGTGTGCATGGGTGATGAATATGCCATCGGGTAAGTAGTTGTATTTGTTGTTCGTAAGCTTTTGAAAGTAATGCAGCTGCTCTTTAATATCGGGTGTAGCTTCAAACAGCCACCATTTCTTTTCTATAGGGTCTACCAGTGCCAAACTCACTACATAGTTTTTGGGTATCTCACTTTCCCAAGCTTTTTCACAGCATTGCTTTTGGCAACCTAAATGAGGGTAGCCACCATCTTGTGCCGTGCCCAGCACTTGTATATAAGGCTGCTCCTGTGCAATAGTTACAATAGGAAGTAGTAAAAATGGTAATAGCCAAAGCCATATTCTCATAACTTAAAGATAGCAGGTTCGCGCTAATATATTTTCTTTGCAAGGTGCAAGTAGATTATATCATAGTAGGGCAAGGTATCTCAGGTACCATGCTGAGCTACCATTTACTGAAACGTGGTAAGAAAGTTATGGTAGTGGACGAGTTTCGAGAAACATCGGCCAGTAGAGTCGCCAGTGGTGTTATCAATCCTGTAACCGGCAGGCGTATTGTAAGCACATGGATGATAGATGAACTACTGCCTTTTGCTTGGGATTGTTATAAAGAACTGGAAGAAGAGTTAGGAGTAACTATCATTTCACAAAAAGACATTTTGTCCTTTCATGCCTCCGATCAAATGCAGCGAGCCTTTTGTGATAAGATGGTGGAGAATGGGGAATATGTTGCGACTGTTAGTGATGAAAAGTATTATGAACAGTTATTCCATTTTCAACATGGTATAGGGTTGGTTACACCTGTTTACCTTATTGACTTAGCTAACCTGCTTACTGCTTGGCGTAACTACTTGCAAGAGCATAGTTTATTATTGGAAGCAAATTTTAACTGGGATGATTGTATTGTAGGTGATGACGGAATACGGTATGAAAACATCACAGCGCAAAAGATCATATTGTGTGATGGGGTGCAAGGGCAGAACGATCCTTATTTTAAACGGTTGCCTTTTGCAATGACCAAAGGCGAAGCGATCATTGCAAGTATTCCCGATCTTTCCCCAACAAACATCTACAAACAAGGATATAATATTGTGCCTTGGAAAGATAATATGTTCTGGATAGGGTCTTCTTTTGACAGAGAGTATGAAGACCTATTACCGTCATCGTCTTTCAAAGAAGCGGTTACAACACAATTAAATAAATGGCTAAAGCTACCTTATAAGATAGTTGATCACATTGCATCAGAACGTGCGGGCACTATTGAGCGCAGGCCTTTTGTAGGATTGCATCCTGTGCATCAGCAGATAGGCATCTTCAATGGTATGGGGACAAAAGGCTGTTCCCTTGCACCTTATTTTGCCGATGAATTTGCAGTATCATTAATAGATGGGACTCCGATTAATGAGCTGGCTGATATAAGCAGATTTAAACGCATACTCGAAAGATCATGAAGCGGGAAGTGAAAATAACAGCCGATGGTTCAGCTACTATAAGTGTGGAAGAGCTAGACGTGACCTACCATAGTATACATGGTGCGTTGCAAGAGAGTAAGCATGTGTTTTTACAAGCAGGGTTAAAAGACTATTTGAAGAGCTATAACGGTGAAGTAGCGATACTAGAGATGGGCTTAGGTACAGGCTTGAACGCGCTACTCACTTGCCAATATGCTATTGATCATAAAGTGCCAATATATTATGAGGCTATAGAAAAGTATCCGCTCACCAAGGAAGAATTAGCGCAACTGAACTATGCTCAACTGATCGAAGGTGCTGGCGCAATGCTTAATACGATACACAGCACAGCCTTCTCTCAAACAGTTTCTATAAATGAGTTTTTCACTTTTAAAAAAGTGCAGGAAGATCTATTAGACTATCACAGCGATCAACTTTTTGATATTATCTACTACGATGCTTTTGCGCCAACAGCACAGCCTGAACTATGGACAGTTGAGGTTTTTCAAAAACTGTATGAGCGCTTAAAAGATAGAGGTACCCTTGTTACCTATTGCGCTAAAGGGCAAGTGCGTCGCAATATGCAATCCGCAGGTTTTAAAACAGAACAACTACCTGGCCCGCCACGCAAAAGAGAAATGCTGCGCGCTGCTAAATAACACTAGCGAACAGCTGACTCAATTTTCCATCAGCAGTATTAGCTACTGCAATGATCTCTTCAATATTTACAGGATGTAAATTGTCCGGGTCGCACTCATCAGTAATAACGCTTACAGCTGCACAAGGCAAGCCAATTTGATTGGCTACTATTACTTCGGGTACGGTACTCATGCCTACCATATCAGCACCTATTATTTTTAGGAAGCGATACTCCGCACGTGTTTCCAAGTTAGGACCCATAACGGAAACATAAACACCTTGATGAAGTGTTAGGTTTTGCTCTTTTGCCTTTGCTATAAGTTGGTTGGAAATTTCCTTGTCGTACGGCTGGCTCATATCAGGGAATCGTGTGCCATATTCGGGTTTGTTTAGCCCTCTTAGCGGGTTGCCTACTTGAAGATTTATATGATCTTCTATAAGTACCAACTCTCCCTTTTTATAGTTTAAGTTGATGCCCCCTGCAGCATTACTCAGCAATAGCTTTTTAATACCTAGTGCATACATCACTCTTACAGGGAATGTGATCTGCTGCATATCGTAACCTTCATAATAATGAAAGCGACCTTGCATGGCCAAAACCTGTTTGCCATTTATAGTGCCATATATCAGCTTGCCCGAGTGAGATTCTACCGTTGAGGCTACAAAGTGTGGTATATCAGTATAAGGTATTGATGAGATGATATTGATATGATCGACAAATTGCCCTAAGCCTGTACCAAGCACAACGCCAACATCGGCATTGGTCATGCCTTTTTGTGTTAAGTATTGTTTCGCTTCTTTTAATTGCTCTAGTAATTCCATGTTATGCAATAAAGGTAAAACGGCCATAAAATGAGGTGTAATTATTCATATTTTTTCTGAAATGCTAAAATCGTTACAAAATATTAATACTGAAATATTATCAGTTGTTTCAGTTTCGCAATATGACATTAAAATTGCACAGTAAGTTTATTTATAAGGAGAAAAAAATTATGGATAATATATATATGTTTCTATTGGCTTATTAAACAATGAGTTATCAAAAAGGTATTTAAATATTAATTTTTGGCACAAGTCGGAATAATCATGTCACATAGTTAAATTTTTCATTAATTTTTAATTAAATTACAGCAAAACAACACTATATGAAATTAAAAGTTATACTTACAACGGCTGTATGCCTTACCCTGGGTATGCAAGCAAATGCACAAATGAGGCTTCTTGCCGATGCACATTACACTTGCGATGGTACTAATTATGTTGCAAAAGACAGTAATAAGTACGACCACTATGGTAGTGGTATGGCAACCCCTCAATACCCTATAGGTATTTTTCAAAATCAGTTTGACAAGGCGTATAAATTTGCCATTGCATCAGGTAATTCGTCATTAACAGGTAGAACAACCAATACTTTTACAGGTGGTAATCTTACTGAGCATATAGTAGAGAGTACTACAGATGGCGGTTCTAACTGGGATAATGAAGATAGATTCGTTGTAGAATATCAAGGCAGTCATCCTGATACAATGCGTCAATACTATTGGAGCACTTGGGGTTCTGGTAGTTGGAGAAGCCGCCGTAAGATCGGTTATGTATTTAGCGGTGCTAACCTAGTTACTGAAACTTCTATTAGATACTATACTGGTCAAAACAGTGGTTGGAGAAATGAGTATAGAAATACCCGTACTTATAGTTCAGGTAATATTACTTCTTTGACTCATGAGGAGTGGAATAACTCATCTAAAGTATGGGAGAACAAAACTAAAGTTGAGACTTCTTATAACGGCTCTAATCAAGTAATACTTATCAACAACTATGTTTGGGATAATGGTGCTTGGAAACTAAACGATAGAGATAAGTACACTTATGCCGGTGGTAAGCTTGATAAGATCGAAAGCGAATTTGAATTTAATGGAAACTGGATCGGTTCTTTCAGAAATACGTACACTTATGGTAGTGGCAATTTCCCTACTGAAATGGAAAGAGAGCGTTATGATGAGATCAACAAATTCTACGTTAAAAACACTAAGTACTACTACCAACACAATGGCGGTGGTATGATGACTGAAGAGCGTACAGAATCATGGGATGGTGTAAGCGCTTATAAGAAAACCAGTAACATGGATTCTATGAATCGTTTCTACTATTTCTGGCCTACAAGTGTTGGTAATACAACAGCTATTGAAGATGCATTTAGCGTTTATCCTTCTCCGGCTGTTAATTCTGTTAATATAGCATTGAAGGGAACTAACTATGGTCAGCCGGTACACTTCACAGTTACTGATATGTCTGGTCGTATCATCAAAAGATGGACTTCGGTTTCTAATCCTAAGATGAATGTTTCTGTGGCTGATTTGCCTACAGGTGCTTACATTATGACGGCTACAAGTGCCAATGATATTAAGTCGCAAAGATTTACTGTAGAGAAGTAAGTTCACTACAGCAAAAAATACAAAGAGGAGCATTGCTCCTCTTTTTTTATGCTATTAATTACTTTTGGTACATGGGGCAACCTTATAACAGTTCGGAAAAAGCAGGAGTATATCTTATCTGTGATATGGATGGTACATTGCTGGTCAACGATCATTTTAAGGAAAGGTTGATAAGAATGTCTTTTTATAAACCCTTGAAAGTACTTCAAGCCACCTTAAAAGGGTTAGTGTATTTAAAGCATTATATTATGGAGGGCTATAAGCCTGATGTGAATGATAAGATCAATAGAGAGGTGCTGGACTTCATTAAGCGGCATAAAGACCGTTATACCTCAGTGTTGTTAATATCAGCTACTAGTCATGAGTTTGTTACGTATGTTGCAGCACAGATCGGGGTGTTTGACGCTGCATATGGTACTAAACATCAAAACTTAAAAGGAGCGTCCAAACTTCAATTTATAAGAGAAAATGGATTTGTACCCTTTGAGTATATTGGAGACTCAAAAGCAGATAAGGTTATATTTGACGCTGCTGAAAAATATTATAGAGTAAGTAACAACCGGTTGATAGTAAATGAATAAATACCTGCAATTAATAAGAGTTAATAACTGGGTGAAGAACGGACTCATTGCGTTGCCTTTCATCTTTACACCATCACTATGGTCGGTAGGCAATATAGGTGTGTTATTAGTTGCAGTACTTTGTTGGAGTTTGGTGGCATCTGCAGGTTATATCATTAATGATATTCTTGATGCGGAAAACGATAAAAAACATATAAGAAAACAGCACAGACCCATAGCATCGGGAGCGATACCGGTATCTCAAGCCATGATCATTGCTGTGTTGTTAATACTTGTAGCTGTAGTGTTACTTGCACTCTTCAATCCATTGTTGTTATATGTATATGGTGCATATTTGGTTTTGAATATTGCCTATTCGGTGTATTTGAAAACCTTAAGGTTTGTAGACATTTTGGTGCTTACCAGCTTTTATATGTTACGTATCATGGCAGGTGGTATGTTGTTTGATATCAAGATCACTACTTGGTTCTTCATCACTTCGTTCTTTGGCTTTTTAGCTATATCAGTAAAAAAACGAGAGATGGAAACCTATAGCACTAAAGAAGAGAAAGTGGCAAGAAGAGGTTATGCTGTTGCTGATGGCGCGATGCTAAATGTGTTGTCGTACGTGTCGGCATTTGTGAGTTTGGTTTTTCTCAATTTGCATACCATATTGTTTTTGAAAACAGAGAATATACTACTGTTACTCACCACAAACATTTTGGCGTTATATCTCATTTTTAGATTTTTAGATAGGGAGCGGATAAAAGAAGACCCCACACAAACATTTCTTTCTTCTGCTTCTTTGATCGTGGTTGTATTGCTTATGATCGCCATTTATGTATTCATGATCACATCGTCATTGCAATAATTAGTATTAGTTGAAAAAGTCAAACATATCAGGCTGGGGCAGGCATCCTTTTATTGAAGCAGAACTATATAGAAATACTGCCTTCATGAATAAGATGCACGATCAGCAAGAAGATATTGACAGTGTTATTGCGTATGGTAATGGTCGCAGCTATGGTGATAGTGCATTGAATGAACAGGTAGTAGATATGCGTAACAACAACTACTTGTTAGGTTTTGATGAAGAGAACGGTGTTGTGCATTGCCAGTCGGGTGTATTGTTGTCAGATCTTATTGATGTGTTTCTGCCCAAGGGTTGGTTTTTAGGTGTGTCTCCTGGAACGAAGTATGTTACTGTAGGAGGTGCTATTGCGAGTGATATTCATGGTAAAAATCATCATGTAGCGGGAGCGTTTAGCAACTTCGTTCATTCTTTTAGATTGCTATTGCCTGATGGTAACGTGGTTAGTTGTTCTAATACGGAGCATGCTGATCTGTTTCAAGCTACATGTGGTGGTATGGGGTTAACAGGTATCATACTTGATGCGCATATACAACTTGTTTCTGTTAACTCTTCATACATCGATCAGAAAGTAATTAAGACCAAGAATCTTCAAGAAACCTTCGAAGCTTTTGAGCGATACAAACAGTATACCTATTCCGTTGCTTGGATAGATTGCTTAGCCAAAGGAAAGGCATTAGGAAGAAGCTTATTGATACTTGGTGAGCACAGCCTTGATGGAGGCATTAAGCCTTTAAGTTCACCTAAGTTAACCGTGCCTATGGTGTTGCCTACATTCACTTTAAACAAGTGGACCATAAAAGCATTTAATACCCTTTATTATCATAAGGTGAGGAGGAAAGAAACAAATAATACTGTACCTATTGGTAATTATTTCTACCCCTTAGATGTACTAAATGGATGGAATAAAATTTATGGCAAGAACGGTTTTACACAATATCAGTTTGTGCTACCATTAGCAAACAGCTTTGAAGGGCTGCAAGAAGTATTGCAAAAAATTGCGGCCTTTGGTAAAGGGTCTTTTCTTTCCGTACTAAAACTTTTTGGTAAGGGAAATGCTAACTATCTGTCCTTCCCTATGGAAGGGTATACCCTAACACTTGATTTTAAGATAGAACCCGGCTTGTTTGATATGTTAGAAGAGCTGGACAAGATCATACTAAAACATGGTGGGCGTATCTATCTTACAAAGGATGTAAGGGTATCAAAAGAAGTATTTGAAAAAGGCTACCCGATGATAGAAGAGTTTAGAGCACTGAGGAAAAAATATGGAATGGATAAGATGTTTCAGTCATTGCAATCAAAAAGGTTAGGTTTATAATATGGCATATATACTTATAGTAGGTGCAAAAAGTGATATGGCAATAGCCACTGCAAAGCTGTATGCTGCAAAAGGCTATGGTTTGTACCTGGCGGGCAGAAACATTAACCAGTTAGAGCCATTAGCTGCTGACCTAAATATTAGGCACGAAACCACAGTTGAATTGATCGAATGGGATGTGCTGGATTACGACAATCATCAAGCAAAGTATACCGCCTTGAAAGAATCACCCACAGGCGTATTGATGTTTGCCGGATATCTAGGGGACCAGAAACTGGCAGAAAGAAATGTAACTGAAGCCCAAAAGGTAGTGGATATTAATTATACAGGCCCCGTAAGTGTGTTGGAAGTAGTTGCTGCTGACATGGAAGAACGAAAAGCAGGCTTTATTATAGGCGTCAGCTCTGTTGCGGGTGAGCGAGGCCGGCAAAGTAATTATCATTATGGTGCAGCAAAGGCAGGGTTTACAGCATATCTTTCCGGTTTAAGAAATAGGCTTAACCAGTCGAATGTGAAAGTGCTCACCGTAAAGCCGGGCTTTGTGGCTACTAAAATGACAGCACATTTAGACCTATCGCCGCTGTTGACTGCTAAGCCTGAGCATGTAGCTCAAGCTATATATATAGCGCAGCAAAAGGGTAAGAATGTTTTGTACGTAAAATGGATGTGGCGATGGATCATGCTACTCATCAAAATGATACCTGAAAGTATATTCAAGAAGATGAGCTTATAAGTTGTAGCAACCACATTTCCCCCTTTTTTGACTACAAAAAATATTTGGTACAATATGGAAACTTGTACCTACTTTTGGTGAAAATATCAAGGCTATAGCCACTTATTAATTGCAGTGAGAAAAAGGGTAGTGATGATTGAGCAATTTGAACAGCTTATTGATGGTTTTGTGCAAAACGAAGTGGGTGTCTCCCACCAGTTTATTCCTCAGCATTTAGCAGCAGCTTTAAAAAACAATATCGAACAATTTTATCGGGAAGGTAAAACTGCTGATGCAGGTATTGGTAGTGCACAGCATAAAATGCTTGAATCAAGTATAAGAAGGGATAAGATATACTGGATATATCCTGATACGACCAATGCTGCTGAAAAAGAGTTTATAGAATTGATAGAAGCCTTTATCACTTATATGAACCGTACCTGCTATACAGGTATCAATGCCTATGAGTTTCATTACGCGGTTTATGAAGCCGGTAGCTTTTACAAGAGACATAGAGATAGATTTAAGGATAGTGACGCTCGTAAGTTTTCTTTAGTCAGCTATTTGAACGATGACTGGACGGAAGCCGACGGTGGGCAAATAGTACTCTATCATAAAAATGGCCAAGCTCAATGCGAGTTGCCTACCTACCGCAAGTCAGTATTCTTTAAGAGTGACGATCTGGAACATGAAGTGTTACTAGCACATAGAACTAGACTAAGTATTACAGGGTGGCTGAAAAGGGTATAAATAGTCCTTTATTGCATATTACATTCCCTTAGTTGTAATGCTTAGAAGCATTATTGCGTTCAATGTTATCAAATAGTTATCTCAATGGGTGTCATGTATAATCGCTGAAATATAACAAAGCGCTGTTTGTCAATGTGTTATAGAATTTATTTTGGTTGCATTAATTGCCTATTTGTTCCATATTACGAGTTATTCATTTAAAGTTAAACGTGGGGTAACATTGCCTTAACATTGGCGTTGTTCTTTTGCTACCGAAATTGTAAAAAACTTTATGAAAATGAGAAACTTCTTCTTAAAATCTTCAATGGTGCTTTTCGCATCAGTTGCCCTTTTCGCATGTAAAAAGGATGACAACAACAACACTACTCCAGTTAACGGTGGTGGTGACACTAACGAGGTAATTACTTCAAACATTTCTTCTAACACTACTTGGACTGCTGATAAAGTATACCAACTAGGTGGTAGAATTACTGTACTTGCAGGTGCTACTTTAACTATCGAGCCGGGTACTATCATTAAAGGTGAAGCTGGTACGGGTGCAAACGCTACAGCTCTTCTTATTGCTAGAGGTGGTAAAATAATGGCTGAAGGTACTGCTACTAAGCCGATCATCTTCACTTCAGTTGCTGATGAGATCATGCCTTCTGACATTACTGCTGGTAACTTCGCTAGCCCTAACCTTGAGTCTACAGTTAACGGTCTTTGGGGTGGTATCCTAGTTTGTGGTAAAGCTAAGATCTCTGCATCAAGCAGTGGTTCTGATGTTGCTGAAACGCAAATCGAAGGTATCCCAACTTCTGATCAAAACGGTCTTTATGGTGGTACTGAAGATGCTGACAACTCTGGTTCTTTAAAATATGTATCTGTTCGTCACGGTGGTACTAACATCGGTTCTGGTAACGAGATCAACGGTATCACTTTTGCTGGTGTTGGTAACGGTACTACAGTTGAGAACATCGAGATCATCGGTAACCAAGATGATGGTATCGAGTGGTTTGGTGGTACAGTAAATGCTACTAACGTATTAGTAATGAACAACGGTGATGATGCAATTGATACTGACCAATCTTGGGGTGGTACTCTTGACAACTTCATCATCATCACTCCTGCAGGTCACTGCTTCGAGCTTGATGGTCCTGAAGGTACTTACAACGCTAGCCACACTATCAAAAACGGTACAGTTGTAGCAAGCAAAGGTAGCAGAGCTGCTGAAGATCTAATCAATACTGATAAAAACTCAAGAGTTGCTCTAATGAACATCTTCTTCGCTGAAACTAAAGCGGGTCAGCAAGTGAATAGAACTACTGATAACCCTGACGTGTCTTTCACAGGCATCGTTATCAATACTTCTGGTAGCATTGATGATGCAATTAAAGATGGTACTGCTCCTGCAGGTATCACTAAAGGTTCATCTTCTGCTAACAAAGCTAATGCTGCTGCGTTCAACGGTTGGACTTGGGCTGCTAAAGCTGGTGCAACAGCTGGTCTTTAATTAAAATATTAACCAATTAGGTCAATACATAACATATTCTAAATAAGGAGATTTGGGAAGCGGTAATACCTCTTCCCAAATTCTCATTTTCAAACGATTACTCAAATGAGATATTCTTTAATTTTCATCCTTAGCTGTTTAGTAAGTTTTTCAGCTTTTGGTAAAGGAACAATTAGAGGCTCTGTGATAGACCACGAAGGCTATCCTGTTATATCAGCTATTGTTAAAGTACAAGGAACTACATTAGGTGGTGTTACCGATCTTGACGGAGAGTTTACGCTTTCTGTTGATCCCGGTACATACAATATAGACATTACAAGCATTGGTTTTCAGCCAATGAGCATTGAAGGAGTTACAGTAAAAGAAGGAGAAGTTAAATTAATAAACGAAGTACAGTTAAAGCCTAAAAGCTCACAGTTGGAAACAGTTGTGGTAAAGGCCGAAGCGATAAGAACATCTGAGAGTGCCTTGATAGCCATGAAGATGAGGTCAAGCTCGATCATGGATGGTATCTCATCTGCTCAAATGAAACTAGTAGGTGATGGTACAGCTATTGAAGCATCAAAAAGGGTAACAGGTGTAAGTATCGAAGATGGTAAATACATCTACGTAAGAGGTTTAGGTGATAGATATACCAGAACTACTTTGAATGGCATTCAGATTCCTGGTTTGGATCCTGATAAGAATAGTCTTCAAATGGATATTTTCCCTACTAACTTGATCGATAATATCATTGCCAGTAAAAACTTCTCTGCAGAACTTCCTGCAGACTTTACAGGTGGTTTGGTAAACATCGAAACCAAAGCTTTCCCTGAAAAGAAAATATTCAAGGTTTCATTAAGTACTAGCTACAACCCTAGCATGCACCTAAACTCTAACTACCTGAAGTATGATGGTGGTGGTACTGACTTTTTGGGTATGGATGATGGTACAAGAGATCTTCCGAAAGGAACTGATCCTGTAAACATTCCTACGCCATTAAATTCATCAGGTGCTCAATCAAAAGCTTTTGTACAAAGCTTCGATCCGCAGTTGGGTGCTGAAAGAGCAACTAGCCCTGTAGATTTTGGTGCGAGTGTTACGCTTGGTGACCAATTCTTACTTAAAGGGGAGAAAAAACGTACAATAGGTTATATCTTCTCACTATCATATCAAAGATCGTTTAAGTACTATAACGATGTAACTTATAGTGAGTATCAAAGATACCAAGACCCTACGCAGAATGAGCTACGCTACGCTACTATACAAGAAGGTGAGGTGGCAGAAAATATGGCTTTGGTAGGTGGTATGGCAGGTTTAGCATACAAAACACAAAAGTCTAAATTCAGATTGACAGCTTTACGTCTTCAAAGTGGTACAAGCAGAGCCGGTAGATTTAATATTGATAATGACGGTGCAGCAGTTGGCCAATCTGGTTATTTAGCATACTCTGACAACTTGGAGTACAACGAGCGTTCTTTAACTAACGTTTTACTTGCCGGTGATCACTCTTTTGATAAGGATAAGTGGGAACTAGACTGGAAATTGTCTCCTACATGGTCTACTTCAAACGATCCGGATATTCGCAAAACAGCATTTACTTATAATAGTCAAGATACTTTCTTTAGCGCCGGTGCGGGTGGTAACCCAAGCAGAATCTGGCGTTATTTGGATGAGATAAATGCATCGGCTAAGGTTGATGTAAAGAGAAACTATAAGTTGATGGACAGAGATGCGAAGTTGATGGTAGGTGCAAGTCATACTTATAAGAAGAGAGATTATGAAATACTTTTCTTTGATGTTCAATTCTTTGGTGGTACTCAAAGCTGGCCTAACCCTACTGCTAACCAAGTGTTGCAACCGGAGAACATTTACCCATCTACTACAGGTAATAACATCTACTACCAGTCTGGTAACTTGGCATTGAACCCGAACGCATACTCTTCTAATGTGAACAATACAGCTTTCTACGTGTCTAACGAAATGTCTTTACTTCCTAAGTTAAAGTCAGTAGTTGGTGTAAGAGCAGAAAACTATGTTCAGAAGTATACAGGTGCTGATCAGGCTTATGCTGCAGGTGATACTATTAACGGTACTTACTTGGATAATGAAGAAGTGCTTTCAGCATTAGATTGGTTCCCTTCATTAAACTTGATCTACTCGCTTAAAGAAAAGCAGAACTTAAGATTTACTTACGGTAGAACGATCGCAAGACCTTCATTTAAAGAGTTGTCATTTGCACAGATACTTGATCCGATCACAAACAGGATATTCAACGGTAGTTTGTTTAAATACCCTAACTGGAACGGAACATTAGTGCCTACAAGAATTAACAACTTCGATCTACGTTGGGAAATGTTTATGGAGCGTGGTGAGTTGATCTCAGTTAGTGCTTTCTATAAGTCATTTGACAATGCTATTGAGTTGGTAAGAATACCTGCTGCACAAACCAGTACAGAGTTCCAAGCCCGTAATGTTGGTTTAGGTCAAGTATATGGTGCTGAGTTTGAGGTGAGGAAAGAGCTTGGTTTTATTACACCTGCACTTTCTAAGATATTATTCTCAGGTAACGTAACTCTAGTTAGGTCTCGTATTCAAATGACAAGTATTGAGTTCAACTCAAGAAAATCGTTTGAGAAAGGTGGTCAGAATATTACTGATACAAGAGACATGGCTGGTCAGTCTCCTTACGTGATCAATGCCGGGTTTACTTACTCTAACAACGATATAGGCTTGAACGCCGGTGTGTTCTATAATGTGAAAGGACCTACTCTTTATATCGTAGGTGTTGGTCTTTACCCTGATGTTTATACCGAGCCATTCCATGGTGTTAATTTAAGCGTCAACAAAGCGTTTGGTAAAGATGGTAGAACAGCGATCGACTTTAAAGTGGATAACTTGCTGAACGATCGTACAGAGAAATTCTATCAATCGTACAATGCTAGTAAGCAAATATTTGATAGTATGAACCCCGGTACTACGTTTAGCTTAGGCATAAGTCATAAGTTTAAATAATAGTATTTAGGTATAAAATAGTAACAGCCGCCGGGTATTCCGGCGGCTGTTTTTTGTTTTAAAAAGTATATATACATGAAAAAGCCTTCAAACATTACTGCTTGAAGGCTTTTATGCTGTGGGCCCACCAGGACTTGAACCTGGGACCACCTGATTATGAGTCAGGTGCTCTAACCAACTGAGCTATAGGCCCTGGCTAATTTGCCAAAAAGGGATTGCAAAGGTATTGCGGTTTTTTTGAAAAATAAAATCATTAGTGAAGTATTTTTGTGAACATGATAGAAGGTATCAAACACATCATATTCGATCTGGGAGGTGTATTATTAAATATAGATTACAACCGAACAGAACAGGCATTTGTTGACCTGGGCATTACTGATTTTCCTGAGCTATACTCTCAACTGCAGCAAACAAGCCTGTTTGACGATTATGAGACAGGAAAGATAAGCACAGAGGACTTTGTTAAGGCAATGCAGGAAAAATCTTCTGTGCCATTAACAGCAAAACAGATAACAGGCGCGTGGAATGCTATGCTGGGAGACTTTCCACTAAGAAGGTTACAAATACTACAACAGCTCAGGAATTACTACGACCTATTACTATTAAGTAATACTAATCATATTCATGAGCAGGCCTTTAATAAAATACTGCTGGAGCAGCATGGTATACCTCATATAGGTACTTTCTTCGATAAGGTGTACTTATCTCATAAAGTAGGGATGAGAAAGCCTGATGTCGTTATATTTGAAAAAATACTGAATGATAATGAGTTGCGGCCAGAGCATACCTTATTTATAGATGACAGCCCTCAACATGTAGAAGGAGCTCAGAAAGCGGGCATAAGAGCCATTCACTTGGCCAAGAGCATGACCATTGAGAAAGATATATTCAAGCCTAAAACGGGCAGTTAAACTTCTTCGTAGTCGATATATTCACCCTTTTTAGCCTTAGTGCTTTCTTGTGAGCGAGTACGATTGTTGTTTTGGTGCATATCATCCATCTGCTGCTGCATTTGCTTTAGCCTATCCTGAGTAATGCGGGATATTTGTAACAGTGGAGTTACGAAACGAAGTACGAATCGTATGATAAAGAATAATATGACAACCCAAAGGATGACTTTAAATAACATAGTCTACCAAAGGTACTAAAACAATTTATTCCGTTACCGTTAATGAAAACATAATTACATAAGCTGTTCTTTTTTGCTGTATCACATATTTATATTAATTTCGCATCGGAAAATGAATCAAAAGGGGACGTGATCGTCCCCTTGTTTTTTACCTATGACAGACGTATTAGATAAAATCAAATTATTAGCAGGGCCTTTATTGGAGGGGACTGACATGTTTATTGTCAATATAAAGAACAAGCCTACCAATAATATTAAGCTATATATTGATGCAGATTCGGGTCTGTCTATTAAAAAAAGTGCTGATGTGAACCGTAAGCTGTATAAGCTTATTGAAGAGGAGGCCATTTTCCCCGACGGAGACTTCTCATTAGAGGTGTCTAGCCCGGGTATTGATGAGCCGCTGACGTCTGATAGACAATACAAAAAGAATGTAGGACGAAAAGTGTTAGTAGAGCTAACAGATGATACGGAGCAACTGGGTATGATGAAGGAAGTGCACGACACGCATCTGCTGCTAGAAATAACAGTAGGTAAGAAAAAAGAAAAACAACTGGTAGAAGTACCTTTTGATAATATTAAGAAGACAACAATACAAATATCTTTTAAATAATAAATCCCAATGGGGGCAAATATGATAGCACATGGCAAGTATTAATTTGATCGATTCATTTCAGGAGTTTAAAGATGCCGAGAATATTGACAGGCCTACCCTGATGAAGGTACTTGAAGATGTATTCAAAACCTTGCTAAGAAAGAAATATGGTGATGATGAGAACTTTGATGTGATCGTGAATGACCAAACTGGTGACTTGGAGATATTTCGTAGAAGAGAGATCGTAGAAGATGCTGATATTGAAGATGATAACATGCAAATTGGCCTCTCAGAAGCTATTTTGATAGAGCCTGATTATAGCGTGGGTGAGGAAGTATATGAAGAGGTAGATGTTCGTGATTTTGGCCGTCGTGCCATTTTAGCGGCTAAGCAAACTCTAGCTGCAAGAATAGGCGACCTAAAGAAGAACAACCTATTGAAAAAATATGCGGAGCGTGTAGGTGAGATCATCGCAGGTGAAGTATATCAAATATGGAAGAAGGAGATATTATTATTGGACGATGAGGGTAATGAGTTGATATTACCTAAATCGGAGCAAATACCTACCGACTTCTTCAAAAAAGGTGAGTCTGTAAGAGCTGTGGTGAAGAAAGTGGAAATGAGGAACAACACACCAATTATCATTTTAAGCCGTACACACTCTACTTTCTTAGAGCAACTGCTTGAAATTGAAGTGCCGGAGATCATGGATGGCTTGATCGTGATCCGTAAGATTGTTCGTGAGCCTGGTGAGCGTGCCAAAGTAGCTGTAGAAAGCTATGATGACCGTATTGACCCGGTAGGTGCTTGTGTGGGTATGAAAGGTAGTCGTATACACGGTATCGTACGTGAGTTGAGAAATGAGAATATAGATATCATCAACTTTACTGCCAATCTGCAATTATTGATACAGCGTTCGCTTACGCCTGCACGTATCAATAGAATGGATATGGACAATGATAACAAGCATGTGGATGTATACTTAGATCCCGATCAGGTATCACTAGCTATTGGTAGAAGGGGGGTGAACATCAAGCTGGCTCAGGAGCTTACAGAGTATAGCATAGATGTATTTAGAGATATTCAGGAGAGCGATATGGAGTTTGATATTGATCTTGATGAATTTGCAGATGAGATCGAAACATGGATATTGGACGAGTTGAAGAAAGTAGGTTGCGATACGGCACTAAGTGTATTGGAATTATCAGTAGAAGACCTGGTAAGAAGAAGTGACCTGGAAGAAGAGACGATAAGAGACGTAAGAAGAGTATTGGAAGAAGAGTTTAAAGATGAAGCTTAATGCTTGATACTTAACGCGGAGAATACAAGCTAAATAAGGCTTTTCAACAAAAAAAACTTAGGTTTGTAGGCTCTGTTTCTTAAGCTATAGCATTAGTAGATATAATAAGAAGCAAATAAAATATTTGAGTTAATAGCGAATGGCTACAACACAAAAGACACCAAGGTTATTGGCAGCCGCCAAAGAATTTAATATCGGTAAGGAAACATTGATTGAGTTTCTTACAGAGAAAGGCTTTGAGGTAAATGCAAGTAACCCAAATACTAAGCTAACAGCGGAGATGTATGCCTCCTTGCAAGGAGAGTTTGCCCAAGATAAGGCAGCTAAACGCAAGAGTGAGGAGATCGCTTTGCCAAAAGGTTCGCTATTAGACAATATCAATAAGTCTAAGGAAGAGCTGGACATAACAGCTCGTGAAAAAGAAGAAGAAGAGCAAAAAGCTGCTGAAAAAGCTGAGGCTGTAGAAGCTAAAGAAGAGAAAAAGACAAAGGCTAAAAAGGAAGAGCCGAAAGAAGAACCTAAGGAAGAAAAGCCTAAAGAAGAGCCTGTAGTTGAAAAGAAAGAGGAAGAGCCAAAAGAAGAACCTAAGAAGGCGAAAGCGGTTGAAAAGAAAGAAGAAGAGCTGAAAGAAGAACCTAAAGCTGAAAAAGAAGAGGAAAAACCCAAAGAAGAAGAAAAGAAAACCGGAGGCAAGCTTAATGGTCCCAATGTATTAGGTAAGATAGACCTAGATAGTATAGATAAGGGTAAAAAGAAAGCAGCAAAGAAAAAAGCAGAGAAGAAAGAAGAGGATGCAGCATCTAAAAAGGTGGCTCAAAAGAAAGTCGCTAAGAAAGAAGAAGTAACAGAAAAGCCGGCCGCTAAAGAAGTAACAGCTAAAAAAGAAGATAAGCCGACAGGTAAAGTTGTTATTCCTAAAAAGAAGGATGAAACTCTTTCAGAAGAAGAGAAGGAGCATATACAAATGAAAGCTCCTAAGCTCGAAGGACCAAAGATCATTGGTAAAATAGAGCTGAAGACGAAGAAAGAGTCTGATAATAAAAAAGATAGCAAAGAGAAGAGAAGCCGTAAGCGCATACCACTACAGAAGAAAGGTGGCGACAATAATAATAACAGAGGCGGTGGTCCTAATCGCGGTGGTGGCAATAATAAAGGTGGCGGTGGTCGCGACAGAAGAAATGATAGAAGAGGCGGTGGAGACAGAAGAGGTGGAAGAGGTCAACAACAACAGCCACAACAAGAGATAGACGAAAAAGCAATTCAGGATAAGATCCGCCAAACACAGGCTAAGCTTGCCGGTGGTGGTGGTAGAAATAAAGGTAAAGCCAAGTACCGCCGTAACAAGCGTGAGGAAATGGCTGAAAAACGTGCAGCTGCTGAGCAGGCTAGTGAGGATAAAGTAATTCAGGTTACTGAGTTTATCTCAGTAAGTGAATTGGCTAGCTTGTTAGACGTAAGCTTTGCTGATGTCATCAGCAAGTGTATGAGCTTAGGTATCATGGTGTCCATCAACCAAAGGTTGGATGCTGAGGTGATCGAGCTGGTAGCTGGTGAGTTTGATACGGAAGTTGAATTTATCGACTTGGAGCAAGAGGCTGAAAAAGAAGAGGAGGAACAAGAAGATGATCCGAAAGATCTTGAGCCGCGTGCACCGATCGTTACCATCATGGGGCACGTTGACCATGGTAAAACCTCATTACTCGATTATATACGTGAAGCTAACGTAGTATCGGGCGAAGCCGGTGGTATTACCCAGCACATTGGTGCCTACAGAGTAACTACCGAGTCGGGCAAGCAGATCACTTTCTTAGATACTCCGGGTCACGAAGCGTTTACAGCGATGCGTGCTCGTGGTGCTAAGGTGGCCGATGTAGCGGTGATCGTAATTGCTGCGGATGATGCGATCATGCCACAAACGAAAGAGGCGATATCGCACGCACAGGCGGCGAATCTTCCTATGATATTTGCGATCAACAAGATAGATAAAGAAGGTGCTAACCCTGAGAAGATCAAGGAGCAGTTATCGGCTATGAACATATTGGTGGAAGACTGGGGTGGTAAATACCAAAGCCAGGAAATATCTGCCAAGAATGGTTTGAATATAGACGAGTTATTAGAAAAGATCACATTAGAAGCTGAGTTGCTGGAACTACAGGCTAACCCTAACAGAGATGCCGTAGGTAGTGTAATTGAAGCTTCGCTAGATAAAGGACGTGGTTACCAAACCACTATATTGGTACAAACAGGTACACTTAAGATAGGTGATATGGTAGTTTGTGGCCAGTACTATGGTAAGATGAAGGCCATGTTCAACGAGCGCGGGCAACGTGTAGAATCAGCAGGGCCATCAACGCCGGTACAGGTGTTGGGTCTGAATGGTGCACCGCAGTCGGGTGAGAAGAGTAAGGTATATATTGATGAGGATGAAGCTAAGAACATAGCCACACACCGTGCACAAATATTGCGTGAGCAAGGTATCCGTACTCGTAAGCACATCACGCTTGATGAGATCGGCCGTCGCTTGGCATTGGGTAACTTTAAAGAGCTATCACTTATCATCAAGGCTGACTTTGATGGTTCGGTAGAGGCCTTGACCGATGCATTGCAGAAACTATCTACCGAAGAGGTAGCCGTGAATATTGTACACAAAGGTGTAGGTGCTATATCTGAGAGTGATGTTCTATTAGCTACTGCGTCAGATGCGATCATACTTGGTTTCCAAGTACGTGCTTCTATGCAAGCCGCTAGATTGGCAGAACAAGAAAATATTGAGATCAGATACTACTCCATCATCTACGATGCTATTGGTGAGATCAAGAGCGCGATGGAAGGCCTATTGGAGCCGAAGATCGAACGTAAGACTGCTTGTAACATTGAGGTGCGTGAGGTATTTAAGATCAGTGGCGTAGGTACTATTGCCGGTTGTTATGTAATGGACGGTAAAGTGGCTCGTAACATGAAGGTCAATTTGATACGCGATGGTATTGTGACCTATACCGGAGAGCTGGCTTCGCTGAAGCGCTTTAAAGACGATGTGAAGGAAGTAAGTGCAGGTTACGAGTGTGGTTTGAGTATCAAAAACTACAACGATCTGAAAGTAGGTGACGTGATAGAAGGCTTCGAAGAGGTGGAAGTGAAGCGTACACTATCCGGCAACTAATTGCTGATAGTCACTAAATAAATATTAAGGAGATCATTTAGATAATAATAGAACGTGTTACCGCGTTCTATTGTTTTTAAAAAAATAAGGCCACATCATTGTGGTAGCTATCATATATCTATGAGTTCAATACTTGAAAAACTGGAGGCTATCAAAGCCCGTTTTGATGATCTAGGTATTGCCCTTACCAACCCCGAAGTAGTGAGCGACAATAAAAAGTTCTCACAAACGAGTAAAGAATACCGAAAGTTGGAGGGGATCGTTAATGCTTACAATAAATACAAAAAGTGTTTAGACGGGATAGCATTTGCCAAAGAAGTTTTAGAAACAGAGTCGGACGCTGAATTAAAAGAGCTGGCTAAAGCTGATCTTGAACCGTTGGAAGCAGAACGTGAAGAGATGGAAGAAGAGATCAAAAGGTTGTTGATACCTAAAGATCCTCAAGATGAGAAGAATGCCATACTAGAGATAAGAGCAGGTACCGGTGGTGATGAGGCCAGCCTGTTTGCAGGTAATTTACTAGAGATGTATACCCGTTATTGCGAAAAGCAAGGCTGGAAGGTGGCTCTGTTGTCAGAGACAGAAGGTACAGTAGGTGGTTATAAAGATGTGCAGCTCGAGGTGAAGGGAGATGATGTGTATGGCACATTGAAATTTGAGAGTGGCGTGCATCGCGTGCAGCGTGTACCGGCTACTGAAGCAAGTGGCAGGTTACATACCTCAGCAGCAACAGTAGTCGTCATGCCTGAAGCTGAAGAGATAGATTTTGAGCTGAAAGAAAGTGATGTAAAGATGGAAACTTCGCGTAGTGGTGGTGCAGGTGGTCAGAATGTGAACAAGGTAGAGACGAAGGTGATGTTGACACACGTGCCAACAGGTACGGTAGTGATCTGCCAAACAGAACGTACACAGCTGGGCAATCGTGAGAAGGCCATGCAAATGATGCGTACCAAACTTTATGAAGAAGAAGTAAGGAAGCATGAAGAAGAAATAGCGGGTAGGAGAAAGAGCTTGGTAAGTACAGGTGACCGTTCTGCTAAGATCCGCACCTATAACTATCCCCAAGGACGTATTACCGACCACCGTATCAATAAGACCATGTATAACTTAGACGAGTTTATGCATGGAGATATACAAGAGATGATAGATGCCTTGCAATTTGCCGAGAATGCGGAGAAAATGCAGGCAGGGGAAACGGTAATATAACAATTGCAAGACCGTGTTTTTGCAATAAAATAGCTAAGTTTATCACTTCATTTTGTAATAATATACAGATAAGATGAGCACACCTCGTTTTGACCTAGTAGACGTAACGCAAACGTTGCGTAATCGTAGAAGAATGCTAACCATCATTATGGTGATCACTGCCGCACTAGGTGCAGCCGTATTCTTCGTAAGAAAAAAGAAATATAAAGCAGAGGCGGAAGTCATTATTTCCAACCCTTTGTATGCTGATAGGAACAACATCTTTAGAACTACGGACATGAACTTCGTAGACTACTTTGGTGGTGAAGATGATGTGGATCACGTATTGGCCATTGCTATGTCTGATACAGTGCGTGGTATTGTAGCCAGAAGACTGAAGCTGGATGAAGCCTATAAGATAGACCTAACTAACCCTGAAGATCAGGAGAAGCTGAAAGGTGTATTTAAAAAGCGTTATGAGATCAAGCGTACGGAAAATACTACGGCAAGAGTATCATTTGTAGATACTGACCCTGTAAGAACTGCCGCTGTTGTGAACGAATCTATCAAAGCTACCGAAGAGGTGTTTAGAAGATACTATCTGAAGTTGAAACAAGATGTAGCGGCATCAGTAGAAAGAAAGATAGCGGACTTAGATAGCTCTATAGTAGCACTTACTGATACACTAGGTCATTTAAGAGAGGAATATAAAATATACGACATTGTTAACCCGGCACGTAATACCATTACAGGTTCAATTAAGAGTAATGGTAAGCAAGGCTTTGGTTTGGCATTAGAGCGTATTCAAAATATTGAAGCGGTAAAAGATCAGCTAGTACAAGACAAGGCTAAGAACATATCTATCTTAAATGAGTTCCACACTGGAGCTGATATGAGAAGTATGGAGTACATGCATGTGTTGACACCGGCTAAACCTCCGGTTGATCCTGCAGGCTTGGGCTTGATATTAACTGTTATTGCCAGTGCCTTATTCGGATTCTTCTTTGGTAGTGTCTACATCTTGATCACTACTTATTATAAAATGTTGATCTCAGTAGAGCGATAAACCATTAATGCTACAAGCGTTCTTATCAGAGAAATGGGCACATCGTGTTAACCTGGCCGTACTTTTTATAAGTGTGGCATTGGTGATCTATACGTCCAACTATCTACTATTGGCGCTGCCTTTGGGTTTCTTGTTTTTACAAATACTTCTGCTGAACTGGAAGACCGCCTTTTGGATACTATTGTTTTGTATTCCATTATCCATTGATGTACAACTAATGGGTGGCTCGCTGGGTACATCACTACCCGATGAGCCTATCATGTGGCTGTTTCTACTGATATTCCCGATCATATGGGCACGCTATCCTACCATGTTTCCTAAAAAGGATTGGTGGCGCAACCCGCTCGTATTCATCATAGTAGCGCAATATTTATGGCTGATAGTAGCCGTGATCTATTCACATGATCTGTTTGTATCAGTTAAGTTCTTAGCAGCTAAGACGTGGTTCTTAGTATCCTTCTTTCTGATACCATTCTTTGTGTTTAAAGAGAAAAAAGATTTTAGGAATGCTTTTTTGATCATGTTGATACCATTGGTAGTCACCATGTTCATCATCTTTGCTCGTCATATGTCTGAAGGTTTCCACTTTCGTAAGATCGAGAAGGCTATTGGTATTTTGTATTATAATCATGTAGATTATTCTACTGTGTTATCCATGTTCTTGCCATTATTATTCGTAGCGTTTTCTATGTGTAAGAAGCGCAGCTTTGTAACGAAGGGAACTATTATCATACTTATTCTTATTTTCTTACTTACCATATACTTAACCTACGCTCGTGCAGCTATTGTTGCAGTACTGTTTGCTATCATTTTAGGTGTGGCGATACGTATCAGATTAGCCAAGCTCATCATGCCTATCTTCTATGGTTTGATCGCCTTGCTCATGGTCTTTATGGTCAACGATAATAAGTACATTGACTTTAGACCTAACTATGAGCGTACTTATATGCACACCAGTTTTACGGAGCATATGGTGGCTACGTTCAGAGGTGAGGATATGTCATCGATGGAGCGCTTGTACCGATGGATAGCCGCGGTGCGTATGAGTACCGATGAGCCTATCAAAGGGTATGGACCTAACACGTTCTACTATCACTACAAGCCTTATGCGGTGTCCGCATTCAGAACTTATGTAAGTAGAAATACAGAGCAATCGACCACGCACAACTACTTCCTGTATATGCTTACGGAGCAGGGGTGGCCTGCTATGTTGTTGTATGCGGCACTGATATTAGTATTCATTGCACAAGCGCAAAAGATATACTTCAGGTTCAACGATCGTTTTTATAAGAATGTAACGCTTGGTGTAGCCATGATGTTTGGTGCAGGGTTCATCAATAACTTCTTCTC
This sequence comes from Flavipsychrobacter sp., assembly GCA_965230595.1. Taxonomy (GTDB): domain Bacteria; phylum Bacteroidota; class Bacteroidia; order Chitinophagales; family Chitinophagaceae; genus UBA5543. The sequence continues at coordinate 353,823 of OZ246011.1, forward strand.
TGAGTTGTTAGAGACGCATAAAGTAGGGGCACTCTTCTATTTGAGTATTGCTTTATTGGTGGTGCTGAGTAGAATTAGTAAGCAGCCTGAATACGATTCAAACATTACTGCACCACAGCAGTAGGCTCTGTCCATACACCATTATCCTTCAATAGCTGTATCAACTCATCAACTGCAATTTCGCTGGGTACATTACGCTTTACCACTTCCTGAGCTTTGTATAAGGTGATCTTACCCGGACCGCTACCTACATAACCAAAGTCGGCATCTGCCATTTCTCCCGGGCCATTTACGATACAACCCATGATGGCAATTTTTACCCCCTTAAGATGATTGGTGGCATTGCGTATCATAGCCGTTGTGTCCTGCAAGTCAAACAGTGTGCGACCACAACTCGGGCAACTGATGTACTCCGTTTTACTAATACGGGTACGAGTAGCTTGTAGTATGGAGAAAGAAGTATTGTTTAAAAACTGATGATTGTTTTTGACTTCCAAATATGTTCTACCGGATACTTTGATGTTCTCCACTTCAGTGCTGTGATTCCACAACCATACCCCATCGCCAAAGCCATCGAGGAATAAAGCACCACTGTTGGTGGCAAAGTCTATCAACTGCTCATCAATGGTCTTGTCTTTATTCTCCACACAAAAAATGATAGGAGCATTCACGTTTTTATGCATCAGCTCAATACAAAACCTCCTCACTGAAGCCATGCTATGTGTATTGCTGCTGTCAATACAAAGTATAGCGTTGTTGGTGTTTTTTACTTTTTCAATAAGCGTTTGCAACTGCGCCCAATCACTATTGGTATTTACATGAATAAAATGAAGCGTGTCGGGAGTGGTTGTATTCAGGTAATCTTCCAGTGTAAAGAATGGATGATACTTTTCTTTGTCAACGGCTTGTTGCCAAATGTTGTAATTACAAATCACCCTTAGTGTACCGGGCAGGTTGAAATTCAATATGGTATCGCCGGTATAAATATAATCGGCAGCAGCATCGCCAATGCTCCATTTATCTGTGGTAGCATTGTATTGGTAACCGATGGCCTCTAAGCTTTTAGGACTGATATCTTCGTCATCCATAAAGTCGGCCACTACTACAGGCACTTGTTCACCACCTATATTACCTATAGTGTTGCTACTTCTTTTTTTATACTCAAAAGGACTGTAAGGAAGTTGTGCATTAAGGTCTTGTATAGGCGCGTGGTTACTCCTGTCAGTATACCTGCTCACAATATCTTTACATACAGGCAACTCAAATTCAGGATCTTCCGTCAGTGATACACGGATGGTATCACCGATACCATCTTCTAGCAATGTACCAATACCAATCGCACTTTTAATGCGGCCATCCTCACCATCACCCGCTTCTGTTACCCCTAAATGTAGCGGGTAGCATTCTCCAAACTCTTCATCCATCTTTTGCACCAACAGCCTGTAGGCTTGCACCATTACCTGTGGGTTGCTCGATTTCATACTGAGGATGATCTGATGATAGTCCTCATCCCGTGCTATACGCAAGAACTCCATAGCGCTCTCCACCATGCCGATAGGCGTATCACCATAGCGGCTCATGATACGGTCGCTGAGCGAGCCGTGGTTGGTGCCTATACGCATAGCCGTACCATGCTCCTTACAGATCTTTACCAATGGAGTAAAACGTGTTCTGATACGCTCTATCTCAGCTTGGTAAGCTTCGTCGGTATATTCTATAAAGTCAAATTTCTTTTTATCAACGTAGTTGCCCGGGTTCACACGTACTTTCTCCACAATCTTAGCGGCTATTTCAGCGGCATTAGGGGTAAAGTGTATATCAGCCACTAAGGGAGTAGTATACCCTGCTGCTCTAAGCTCGTCTTTTATCAGTTGTAATTGCTGAGCCTCCTTCTTACTCGGTGCGGTTATTCTTACCAATTCTGCCCCTGCTTCTATACAACGAATGCACTGGGCCACTGTAGCTGCTACATTCATAGTGTCCGTAGTGGTCATGGTTTGTATGCGAATAGGGTGGCCATTACCAATAAGTAGGTCGCCAATGCGAACTTCTCTGGTTTTTAGTCTTTTATATTCCGTAAGTGAGTGGCAATATTGTTGTAACATAAATACACTGATATGCAGGGCAAAGGTAGCAAACCTATGCTTCAGAAATGGTTAAAACTATGCTCATATACTATATTCTATTACTATATCATTAAGAAAACAAATTGTTACCTTGCTAGAGGAATACTATGTTTTTCTGTCAAACAGTAGTATTTTAGCAATTAATAGAAGAGCTTGATGAAATACGAAATCAAACAATCTGGTAAGTTCAAATATGTAGAGGAAGGCGAGGGAGAACCTTTGGTACTCCTTCATGGGCTTTTTGGAGCGTTGAGTAACTTCATGGACCTGGTAGATCACTTTAAGTTGACACACAAGGTGGTGATACCTATGCTGCCTTTATACGAGCTTACATTATTGGATACTACTGTAAGTGGCTTGGCTAAGCATGTGCAGAAGTTCATAGACGCTATGGGCTATGGTAAGGTGCATTTGCTAGGTAACTCTCTTGGTGGCCATATTGGTTTGGTGTATGCACTGAAACATCAGGAGCAAGTAAAGACCATTACACTAACAGGTAGCTCAGGCTTATTTGAGAATGGTATGGGTGAGACCTACCCTAAGCGTGGAGATTACGACTTCATCAAAAAGAAGACCGAACTTACTTTCTACGACCCGAATGTGGCTACAAAAGAGCTTGTAGACGAGGTATACTCTATCGTGAACAACAGGCTGAAAGCATTAAAGATCATATCACTAGCTAAGTCGGCAATACGTCATAATTTAGGTGATGAGCTGAACGAGATCAAAACGCCTACATGTTTGATCTGGGGACAAAATGATACGATCACACCACCTATGGTGGCTGAAGAGTTTCATAAGCTGATCCCTAACTCTGAGCTGCATTGGATTGATAAATGTGGTCATGCACCTATGATGGAAGTGCCTCATGAATTCAACAAAGTACTGGATGAATTCTTAGACAGACATAAAGGATAATCATAATCTTACTTTAATTTTTTGTTGTTCCCGTCTTATAACTGCACCTTTGTTGTAGAAACATAATAGTGTAACTACTAATAACGCATTATGGCATCTCAAAATTTAATATCACCTGCAGTTCCTACTTTGCTACCGGAAGATACCGGCAACAGGGCATTGGCACTAATGGAAGAAAATAATCTGGAGCATATACCTGTAGTAGCAGATGATAAGTACATGGCGCTGGTGCAGGAAGGAGAGGTATTGGATTGGGATACTCCTGATGAGCCATTGGCTAAGTCTGATTTTCTAAGATATAGTCCCGCAGTACGCGCAGCACTACACCCCTACGAAGCCATAAAAGTAGCCAATGACCAAAACCTCTCTATTGTACCTGTAGTAGATAATGAGAATAACTATTTAGGGTCAATTACCAGAGAGACCATTATTAAGTACATAGCAGAACATACAGGCTTAGAAGGTCCGGGTGGTATTGTAGTGTTAGAGATAGCGCCAAAAGATTACAGCCTTTATGAAGTAGCGCGCATATGCGAAAGTGAAGAAGTAGTGATACTGAGCTCTCAAATACATGCTAATAATGCTACCGGTAAAATGGAATTGACCATTAAGACCAATCGTAATAACATTAGTACATTAGTATCTGCTTTTGAGCGTTATGGCTATGCGGTAAAAGAGTTTTATGGCGACCGTTCTAACAAAGACGATATGATGGAGCGCTATAATTTATTGATGACCTATATCAATATGTAATTCAAGAATTATGATCGCGATAGATAATGTGTTGTTGAGCGACCAAGTGGTAGAAGCACGCTTTGTGTGCGACTTGGATAGCTGCAAAGGAGGTTGCTGCGTGGAGGGAGATTGTGGTGCACCTATTACCGAAGTTGAGGCAGCTATCATTAAAGATGCTTACCCCAAGATCAAAAAATACTTACCCCAAGAACATATTGATGCAGTAGAGCAACATGGTACTCATGATATGGATGATGAGTATGGCCACGTAACACCTACCATTAATGGTGGTATATGTGTATATGCCTTCACTGATGAGTTGGGCATTGTAAAGTGTGGCTTTGAACAAGCATGGAAGAATAAAGAGATCGAATTTCAGAAACCTATCTCTTGCCATTTATACCCGATAAGAATTAAGAAATTTCCGGAGTATGAGGCAGTTAATTACGAGCCTCGTAAACAACTTTGCCGACCGGCATGTAAGCTGGGCAAAAAGCTGGAAGTGCCCGTATATCAATTCTTAAAAGATGCTTTGGTGCGTAACTATGGTCAAGACTTTTACGACCGGTTAGACGCTACTGCAAAGCATATGAAAGAAGAGCGCTAGTTTTATAATTCTTTCCTCAACCTGGCTACAGGTATGTTTAGCTGCTCGCGGTATTTAGCTACTGTGCGGCGGGCGATATTATAGCCCTTTTGTTGTAGCATTTCTGTAAGCTTCTCGTCAGAGTATGGCTTGCGCTTGTTCTCATTATCAATGATGCCCGATAAGATACTTTTTACCTCGCGGGTAGATACCTCCTCGCCACTTTCTGTTTGCAAAGATTCAGAGAAGAAATATTTCAGCTTATAAGTGCCAAATTCTGTTTCTACAAACTTACTGTTAGCCACGCGTGATACGGTAGACACATCCAAGTGGGTCACCTCTGCAATGTCCTTTAAGATCATTGGGCGAAGTGTGGTTTCATCACCTGTTTTAAAGAAGCTCTCTTGAAAGTCTAAGATGGCTTGCATGGTTTGCAACAAAGTGTGTTGGCGTTGCTTTATGGCATCAATGAACCATTTAGCGGCATCTAGCTTCTGCTTGATGAATAGCAGGGCTTCTTTCTGACGCTTATCTTTTTTATCGCTACGGTCATAGGCTTGCATCATCTCTTTATAACCGTCGGATATGCGTAGTTCAGGTGCATTCTTAGCATTAAGAGATAGCTCTAGTTTGCCATTGTTATTGAATACAAAGAAATCAGGCAGTATGTAGCTTTCTGCTTTGTTGACGATCGCGTAAGAGGAACCGGGCTTAGGGTTGAGCTTGATGATCAAACCGATCACCTCCTTAAAATCATCCTTATTGACACCCAGCTGCCTTTGTATTTTATCGTAGTGTTTCTTTATAAACTCGTTGTAGTGGTTGTCTATAACATCTTTGGCCTCGCGTACAAAGTCGGCTTCTTCATCAAGCCTGTCTAGTTGTAGTGATAAACACTCTTGTAAAGATGTGGCACATACACCCGGTGGGTCAAACTTTTGTATTTGTTTGATCAGGTCATTCACTTCATCTTCTGATGTGCTGACGTTTTGCCCGAAAGCTAAGTCATCTACCAGCGCTACCACTTCTCTTCTCAAGTAGCCATCTTCGTCTATACTGCCTATGATCTGTTCTGCTATTTTATGAGTACGCTCGTCTAGCTCCAGCATGCCCAGCTGGTTGATGAGCTGATCGTGGAAACTGGTTTCTACACGTACAGGTACTGTTGCACGTTCCTGATCGCCACCATGGTAGTAAGTGTCAGAATAATCACTTCTGCCCTCATCATCTTCCTGACGCAAGAAATCATCAAGATCAACTTTCTCAGCAGTATCGCTGCTTAATTCTACATCTTCTCCTTCTTCGTTATAGTCGTCGTCTTTGCTATCTAATTGATATTCGTCGTCGGTATCATTTTCATTGCCATATTCCAATGCCGGATTTTCTTCTATTTCTTCTTTTATTCTTTCTTCTAAATTGGCCGTAGGAATCTGCAGCAGTTTCATCAATTGAATCTGCTGAGGAGAAAGTTTCTGTAATAATTTCTGTTGCTGTGATTGTCTTAGCATTCCTTTCTATAGTAAGCTGTGAGGCTATTAGAGCTTAAATATACAAAACAAGCCAATGGCAGTGGCTTCTCCATGTTAAAATAATAAATTAACATTCTGTACTGACCCGGTTATTTCCATAATCGAAACTTGTTTTGTACTTTTCGTTCAACGATTCAAGTGTGCAAGTATGAGCAAACGACCTTATATTTCGCCATCCTTCTCTTATGTGCCACTGGAAGAGACGCTGGAGATTCTACCAAAAAAGAAGAAGCTTTTTATTGGGATACCAAAAGAGACGTCCTTTCAGGAGAATCGTATTGCCTTAACTCCCGGTGCTGTTTCCGTATTAGTGAACGATGGTCATGACGTGATGGTAGAGCATAATGCCGGCGAAGGGTCCTTCTATTTTGATAGTGACTACAGTGAGGCAGGTGCTAGAATAGTGTATGACAGAACAGAGCTGTACAAGGCTACCACTATTATCAAATCAGCGCCTATCTCAGAAGATGAAATAGAGCTGCTGCAGCCTAATCAGGTCATCATATCGCCTATACATCTACCTTTCTTAAAAGAGGATATGATACAGCAGTTGATCCAAAAGAAGATCATCGCTATTGCTTTTGATTCCATTAAAGATGATTCCGGTACATATCCTATCGTGCGCTCTATGAGCGAGATAGCGGGTAGCTCAGCTATACTGAATGCCGCTAAGTATTTGAGTAATATTCATAATGGTAAGGGGATATTGCTGGGTGGTATCTCGGGTATACCTCCTGCTAAGGTGCTCATTATAGGTGCTGGTGTGGTAGGAGAATTTGCAGCGCGTACCGCTATGGGGCTGGGTGCATCCGTGCAGGTATTTGATAATTCTATCTACCGCTTGATGCGTTTGCAGAATAATATTGGTCAGCGAATGTTTACTTCTGTATTAGACCCTGTAGCTTTGGCAGAAGAGTTGTGCTCGGCTGATGTAGCGTTGGGCGCTTTGAAACCCATTAATGGGGTAACGCCTGTTGTGGTGAGTGAAGAGATGGTACAGAACATGAAAGCTGGTTCGGTGATAGTGGATGTGAGCATAGATAGAGGAGGCTGCTTTGAGACGTCAAGAGTAACCTCTCACGAAAACCCTATTTATAAGAAATACGATGTCATTCATTATTGCGTTCCTAATATAGCGTCGAGTGTGTCTCGCACAGCATCAGGCTCTATTAGTAATGTACTGATGCCCATATTGCAACAAAGTGCTGATACGGGTGGTATTGAGGGGATCATACAGTCTAAAAGTGGGATAAGGAACGGTGTGTATTTGTATAAAGGCTGTGTGACCAACGCACCTATCGCTAAGAGATTTAATTTAAAATATACCGATTTAGACCTGCTGTTAACATCGCAGAGCTAGAAACCATACATTATGCCTAATAATAGGAGAAATAAAGCTGTTGCAGGATATCATTTATTGATGATACTTTCTGCTGTAGACTTTAGTGTGTCTGCCAAAGAAGACAAGGTGATCCGGGAGTACTTGGTAGAAGAGTTCCCTATTCGTGTACGTTTGGATAAGGAGATGGAGATCATCAGTAACTTGAAGCCGGAGGAATGGGAAAATCACTTCCTGAAAATGATGGACGATTTTTATGACGATGCTACTGAAGAAGAACGCAACGCCTTATTAGACTTTGCCATAAAGCTTACCAAGGCTGATGATGTAATCACCCCAGAGGAGAACCGCTATCTGAATATGTTATTCGAGCAATGGAAGCCTGAAGAAGCCTAAGTGTGTTAGATCACAGCTAAGCTATGTCCACTCCACAATAATGCTAGAATAATACCCCCGACAATAATACGGTAGATACCAAACACTTTAAATCCGTTTTTGGTAACAAAACTGATGAAGCCTTTTATGGCTATGATAGCTACTACAAAACCTACAAGGTTACCTACGGCAAGTAGCCCCATTTCATTTTGCGTAATGGTATGCCCGTCTTGATAGAAGTCGAGCATCTTTTTGGCAGTAGCAGCAAACATAGTAGGTACAGCTAAGAAGAAAGAGAATTCTGCTGCTGCCTTACGGGTCAGCTTTTGTTGCATACCACCAATAATAGTTGCTGCCGAACGAGATACACCCGGTATCATTGCAATACATTGGAATAAGCCGATCATAAAAGCACTCTTGTACTTTACGTTATCAGCATCATCTTCCTGAGGGTTCTTGAATATCTTATCAAGAATAAGTAGAAATATACCGCCTACTACCAGCATGATAGCTACTGTCTGTGGACTTTCTAACAGCTCATCAATCACATCACTAAACAGTAATCCAAATATAGCAGCAGGTATAAAAGCAACCAATAGCTTTAAGTAAAACTGTATGGACTTAAAGAACCTTTTGAAGTACAAGACCACAACAGACAGTATAGTGCCAAACTGTATGGCTACGGTAAATAGTTTTACAAAATCGTTGGACTGTATACCCATTAAAGAGCTGGTAATGATCATGTGCCCTGTTGAAGAAACAGGTAAGAACTCGGTTAGCCCTTCTATGATGCCTAGTATGATAGCCTGTATCAGGTTCATTATGGAATGTTGATGTACTTATGTGTTTGTAATGACAACTCCCATTGCGGGTGCTGTTTGATATAATCGATAATGAGGGGTGCCATCTCCTCGCGCTTATCCCATTCGGGTTGTAAGTATAGTTTGCAATTACTACCCACCATAGTGGCATGCTTTTCCGCCCAGTCGAAGTCTGACTTGTGGAAGATGACCACTTTCAATTCATCGGCCTTAGCCATGCTTTCGGCAATAGGTGCTTTGAACTTTTTGGGGGAGACGGTCACCCAGTCTAAGCTGCCTGATAGAGGGTAAGCTCCTGATGTTTCGATATGTGTTTGTAGCCCTGATTGGTGTAGCTCGTTGCACAAAACGGTAAGGTCGTACATAGCAGGCTCGCCACCTGTAATGACTGCAATTTTAGAAGGTGTGGCTTTGGCATCTTGAGCTATAGTAGCTGCCGCTACGTTGGGGTGGATATTCGCATCCCAACTTTCTTTCACATCGCACCATACACAGCCCACATCGCAACCGCCCAGGCGGATGAAGTAAGCAGCATTACCACTATGGAAGCCTTCACCCTGTAGGGTGTAGAATTGCTCCATCAGCGGATAAGTATCCGTATGTGTATCGGTAGTACTCAAGTTGTTGCGTTCTTATTATGAGTGTTCCTTAGCAGCCTCTAGTGTGTTCATCATCAACCCGCAGATGGTCATTAAACCAACGCCACCCGGTACCGGAGTAATGTAACTACACTTGTCTTTCACATTATCAAAGTCCACATCGCCCACCAAGCGTTTACCACTCTTGCGTGTTGGGTCGTCAATACGGTTGATGCCTACATCTAAAATAATAGCACCTTCCTTCACCATATCTTCAGTGATGAATTTAGGGCGGCCAATGGCAGCAACGATGATGTCTGCCTGCAGGCACATTTCTTTTAAGTTCTTTGTGCGGCTGTGACAGATGGTTACCGTAGCATTACCCGGGTTGGCATTGCGGCTCATAAGTACCGTCATAGGCGTACCTACGATGTTACTACGGCCTACTACTACGCAATGCATGCCTGTAGTATCAATGTTATAATGCTTGAGCATCAACAACATACCATATGGGGTAGCAGGCAGATATGACTTTTGGCCTAACAGCATGCGCCCTTGAGATACTGGATGAAAGCCATCCACATCTTTACCAGCGTCTATGGTGTTGATCACCGCGTCGTCGGAAATATGTTTAGGTAATGGTAACTGTACCAGTATGCCATCTATCTCTTTATCGTCATTCATACGGCGGATCTCCGCTAGTAGATCTTCCTCAGAAATATTTTCTTCAAAGCGTTTTAAAGTAGAACCGAAACCCAACTCATCGCATGTGCGAATTTTACTGCCTACATAGGCCTCACTGGCAGGGTTGTTCCCTACAATGATGGCTGCTAAGTGAGGTTGCTTACCACCCGCGGCAATGTGTGCGGCAGTATCTTTCTTTATTTGTTCCTTAATATGGGCTGCTGTAGCCTTACCGTCTAAAAGTTGCATAGATGCAAATATAAAGTTATGACGGAGAATATTATGTTGTACTAATAAATAATATATGGTATAAAAAGAAAACTAATGTTTTATGTTTTTCTTATCTTTATAGGTAAAAAATATATAATGGCAGATTATAAGATCAAAGTACTACAAATACAAGAAGTGCCAGGGTATCCTGATATTGATGTACCAGAATATCTTGTTGAACACAGTAATAATGTTGGTGCAGATTGTAAATTTGAATTCATTGGTGAGCTTGTTAAAAAATCAAATCGTAACATGCCTACACCTGGAATAATATGGCATAATTGCATTGTGAGGATACCAAATTCAAATTGCCCAACACCATATGTTCAAATGGTTAATAGAAATGGAATAGTAAAAATAAAGCTCAAAAAGCAAAACTAGGATGGTCACATTTCTATTTACTTATTTACCATGGATGAAAAGAAATATAATAATAATATCACAATAAGAAAGCTATATCCTGATAATGAATCTTCAAAAGGTGATAATGAGTATTTTGACAAAATTTTAGATGAAAATAGAAAACTACCTAATGAATGGTTTGAAATATATCCATACCATTTAGAGTGGATTAATAAGGTCGTAAAAGAACTTAAAAGTGGCGTTGGTAGTCGCATTGCTATAGGAGGTTTTTTTGAAGACCCTTATAGCGGAAAAACAATTTTGGGTTGTTCCGCAATACTGAAGAAGGCAGAATATTCTTCCCATATTGAAATTAAGAATTTACTAATATTTGATACACACCCTTACTCCGATCCTCATAATGTTAGACGTTATTATCAACAAGATATAATACAGTATGTTAGGAAATTTGCGGAATTTCGTGGATACCCTAGGTTATTAACTGAAATCCCCAAAAAAGGACAAAACAATAGAGAGTTAAGGAAGGTTTTTTTTAAAAAAGACTTTGAAGTTGCAGGTAGTTGGATTGATAGGTATTCTAAAGACGACCAAGTTGTTATACTAAGCTCAGAAGTAAATCCTATTTGTGGTTTAGATTCATATGATAATTATGGAGTTTCAAAATGGATAATTGAAAAGGAGTTAAATGGGAAATTTGAAAAAGAAGAGGTTGTCAAAGTAGTAGATAAGAATGGTAATAACGCAACACTAACTAGTTTAATTTATAATTGTGGTAATAAAAAGTTAGCAGATTTCTATCTAAAGGTAAGGGTTATAGTTCTTCATGAAAATACACATGTAATAAATAAACTTTATGATATTACAGATCTTCTATTAATAGAAGATAACTCTGTTCATTTGAACTATATTTTCAACTTTTCAAATGTAATAAATGTTAATTCAGATAGTGTTGATGGTAATATTACATTCATAAAAGACAAAAAGTTTATTGTTATCGGTCGTGAAGGTTTAATGAATTTGTTGAAAGCTAAAGATGGGAGTTTGTTAAATAAGAGAAGGATAGAATATGACGAAGTGGGAGGAATACTTTTAATATCAAATCCTATAAAATTTAATGTAAAAAAGTACATAGGAAACTTAGTTAATAATATTAATAGTGTATATATAAAACTTGGAACCTTTGGAGAAAATGTTAGGAAAGATATGCCAGTTTATTTTGCATATTATAACAATAAAAACTCTTATGAAGGTATAAAACCCTGGATATGGGGGCGTGCTATACTAGCAAGAGATCCAATAACTGAAGATATTAATCATTTACAAGATTTACATAGAAAAGATAAGAAAAACGAATTGCTGTCAGATGGCGAATTATTATACCAGACTATTAGTGGGATGAATGATGAAGATGATGTTGAAGAGCCATTATGGGAACCTCATGAATTTGAAAGCCACAATATTTTTAATTCCACAAAGAAAGTTGTTACTTATTCAATTAAGAGTTTCAAGTATTTACACAACGAGGATAATAAGGTTTTTATTACTGATGTCGAATCAATATATGATTACCTAAGGAATAGTTATAAAAGAGATTACGTAAGGTCATTATTTGACTTTTATCTAAATAAAGACGAAGTAGATGTATTAGAGTCTAAATTTGATGTGTACAAGGAGTTGTCAGTAGGTAGTTATGTTAATATTGATACCCCTGCACTTCCTAGAGAAATAGAATATAATAATAATCGAGGATTCGTAGATACATACAGAATTAACCCAATTAGTTTGGGGTTTAGTAATACAATTAAAAAAGTTAAAATATTTGTATATCAATTTGAAAGTGATTTTAAAGAAGATTGGTATGAAGAAGATGGTTTTTATAAGTTAAAAGATATTAATAAGGTTAAAAAGATAGTAAGTGATGTAACGGAAAAGGCAAAAAATGAGAACTGCCAAATGGTGGTTTTTCCTGAATTATCTATTCCATATGAATTAATTGAATGGATAAAATCAGATTTTAAAAATGATTTAATTGTAATAGCTGGGTCTCATTATTATACTAGAAATAATAAAACCATTTCTAGGTGTCCTATTATATATAATAATCAAGTAAATTATACTGAAAAAATACTTCCTAGTCCATTAGAGTATACAGGTATTATTAGCCAAAATATTAGTAATGGCAGTGAAATAACTTTTTTTTCTGATACACCAATAGGTAGTTTTTTTGTTTTGATTTGTTCTGATAACTTAAGTGCACAATTTATTAGAAATGAGTGCTTAAAGCATTCTCCGGACTTTATTATAGTTATATCATTTCAATCTAGTTCTGAACCCTACCATATTGCGTTAAGTGATGTAATTAATAGTTATGATTCCCTGTACTATATATATAGCAACAATTTATGTAAAAACTATAGTGACGGTAGTTCGGCTTTTTTCGGTAGGACTTGGAGCCATTTGAAAAACCGACTTATAGACTCCAGGCATACAGATTTTAAACCTATCGGAAAGCTATTTGAATTAAAGGAGAAGCATAATTATTTTATAGTAGAAGCTGATATTAGTAATAAAAACCCTTCCCAGAAAAGGCAAGTAGAAGATAATCCTAATGTAAGTTTTGAAAAAGGTTTGTTATGATGTTGCATATATGTATACATCACCCCAACTCAAAACTGGTAATCCCAAATATTTTATCGATCGGTAGGTCGGTTGCTTGACCATAGTACATTCGCGCACATTCTGAGGCATAAGCAGCGTCATACTTTTTTACTAACTGTACAGCAGCTTCATTCACTACTGGTATATCCATATATATAGTTTCTCCTACTACAGTATTTAAAGCTGCCTGATACAATGCTTCAGCTACCTGTTCGTTATCAGCAAAAAGCGGCCCTACTTTATAGCCCGAATGAAGTCTGCGTACCATTACAAAACCTTTCAGTAGGTCATCTTTTATATACTTGTAGGCTTTACTTTCAGGCATGTTCAGCCACGGCTTCATAAACTGTGGACGAGGGAAACCGTAGCACTGCTCGTCATAAGCCAGCACTTGAGTAAGGTCATTATCAGTAATAGGTGATATATGTTGGTCAATATCAAATGCTTCACCTTTTCTCTCGTAGCGCTCATCTCTAAAGGCAATTTCAAAACCACCTTTTTGGTAAAAGGGCTGCATGGCTAATACTCCGTCCATCCCTATACTTGCTCCTTCTTTCAGGCGAGATAATAAAGTATCTCTACGTTTGTGCCATAGCCGTCTGCCTATGCCTTGCCCACGGTACTCGGGTTTCATGATGAAGAAACCCATAAACCCGAACGCCCCATCGTAAGACACAATAGAACCACCACCGATCAGTTCCCCATCTTTAAAACAACCATAAAAGCCATTAGGGTCGGTAGCCCAAAACACATCGGCATCGTAAGGGCCGGGGTTCCAGCCTTCTTCCTTAGCCCATGTGACGAGTGTGTCTAATCCTGCTCTGTCCAGTTGTTGAAATTGTAGTTCCATAGTAGTTGACATATAAAAAGCGTTTCCTTGTATAAAGAAAACACTCTTTACAGGTTTAGCAAAATAGAAACCTATACTTCAGTTTTTAAAAATCTATTATGATGTGCTAATAGGTTAGCTATTGTTTTCAACATATGTTTTCATGTTCACAAACAGGTCATTTAATACTTTGTTGAATTTAGGTTTCATCATCAAAGAATCCATCACCGTTCCAAGAACACCAAACTTTACTTTGTATTCAGTATGTGTTTCCAGTATCGTGCTGTTATTACCATTGGGTGTGAGATAGTTGGTCCACCTCATATATTCCAGTGGCCAGTCGCTTTCATACATCTCCATAGAGATAGACTTCTTTTCATCAATGGCTGTTACACGCTCCCTTACTTTTCCCTTGGGGTTAAATTGACATTCTCTGCTGGCGCCAACACCTGTTTTATTGTTGGACACATACTGTGCAGTTTTCACCATAGGGTTGTATACGGCTACTCTTTCCAGATCGGTCAATACCTCCCATAGTTTGTCAACAGGAGCATTAATTGTTACTTTGTGATTTAATTTACCCATTATTTATTACTTTTATTTTGCAAGTAAAAATATAAATTACTTTCGTTTTGCAAGTGAAAAATGAAGATTTTTTACAATTTCGTTCCTCTTGCCCTATCAGTTCTACACTAGATCTGGTAGGTGACAAGTGGTCTTTCCTCATCATTAGGGATATTGCCTTCTTGGGCAAGAAGACCTTTGGTGAATTGTCAGCGGCTCATGAAAAGATCGCCAGTAACATCCTTTCCAACAGGCTCAAGTTTCTAACGGATATGGGTATTCTCAACAAAGGGAAAATGGAAGGCAATAAAAAGACCAATATTTATACGCTTACCGATAAGGGGCTAGACCTTGTACCGGTGATGGCTGAATACATCATCTGGGGGGTAAAACATTTTGACCACATAGATGATAAGGCCAAAAAGTTTGCGGTAGAGCTACGCAAAAACAAAGAGAAAATAATAAAAGAAGCAATGAAGAACTATAGAGATAATAAAGATAAAAAGTAAGCCGGCTGTAATAGACAACCGGCTTTTATTATGGTGGGTACTATTATAATGTACTGATATATCCTGCTTGTACTTCGAACACAGAACCCCATCCGTCGAAGAAGCCCATTTGTTCTTGTGCTTTGGCATACTCCTGTGTAGGGTGTAGTATGCTAAAGGTCATGTGGGTTTTGTCGTCATCTTCTTTTAAGATGATGGTCATGATCACCCCTTCGGTCATCGGTTTAAAAGCCGCTGAGGTGACGATCTTTTCAGGCTCAATGATCTCTGCATATATCCCTTCTGATACAAACTCTCCGCCACCGGGCATAGGCATCGTGTAGCGCCATTTACCCCCTTCGGTAAAATCGTGTTCTTCAATGTTCACATCAGCACCACGCCCCCACCATGCAGCGAGGTGTTTGGGTTGTGTCCATGTTTCCCACACCAATTGACGTGGTGCGTCAAATGTGCGTTCAATCGTTAGTGTACGACTGGCTTGATCGTTACTCATAAGTATTGTTTTTTTAAGTAGTGATTGTTTTTAAATAGTTTTCCAGCATTTGTAGCGTACCGCCATAGCCACCACGCATAGAGTCGTGCCCTTGTATAAAGGTTTCGTGTTCTTCTTCCGTAGCATTAATGGGGATGCCCCATATGGTGAGCTTTGTAGTATGTTCATCCACAGCTTCCAGCTCCATGCTGTTCAGCACTTCAATAGGCCAAGTAGGGCTCATGGGATGGCGCATTTTATTGCCCTCCTCATCACAAAAAGAAGTGACCATATTAATTAGTGTTGGCTTAACGATCTCGCGGTAATCCTGACGACCATACATTTTATGCCCTTCTGGCGAGGTCATGCAATAGTGTAGTATACCGCCTTCTCTAAAGTCAAAATGAACAATGGTGGTGGTAAAACCCTTAGGCCCCCAAAAATGAACAATGTGTTCGGCTTGGCTGTGCACTTCAAACATCAGCTCAATAGGTGCGTTAAACACCTTGCTCATGGTAAATGTGCTCTTACGGTTTTTATCCATGCTATTTCTTTTTGGTTTGTATTTTCTTTAAATAAGCTTCGAGATTATCGAAACGTTGTGTCCATATTTTCTTATGCTCCGTCACCCAGTCGCTCACCTCATCCAGCTGTTCCAGCTTGGCTTCGCAAATGCGCTCCCTGCCTTTTTTCTCTATTACCACCAGCCCGCACTCTGCCAGTATCTTCATGTGTTTGGAGATAGCCGGGCGGCTGATCTCAAAATGCTCTGCTACCTCATTTACGTTCATGGCATCTTGGGCAATGAGGCCGATGATCTCCCTGCGCACAGGATCGGCTATGGCTTGAAAAACGTCTCTTCTTTCGTACATCTGTAACTATTTGGTTACAAATATAAATGTAATCATTTGGTTACGCAAGAGTTTAGTGTGAATTTTATAAAGATGTGTTTGGAAATAGGAGGAGTAAAATTGGGTGTTTTCACTCTTGTCTGCAGCAATATAAAATGCAAATTTTATATATAAAAAAATCGCATCTTATGAGATACATATTCCTACCGCTATTGTGCTTACTCTTATTGGCGCAAAATGTTTCTGGGCAAGAAACTGTAGACGAAGCTGTTAAAAAACATGATATTGCTAAAAAGCTAAAAGAGTCTGCAGATGATGCATCGCAAGATGCTAATAGTGTTGTGGCGGCACTACAAAATTTGTCACGAAAAAAAGCAGCACTTGACGCAGCAAAAGTAGCCTACCGAGCAGCTAAGACAAGTGGAATTGCGGCTAATATAGCGGCTGCAAAAGCAACACTTGATGCAGGAAAAGTGGCATATAGAGCAGCTAAAAGGGTAGTTCGAAATAAAATAGCAATAGCTGAAAAATCATTGGAGGTAACCAAAGAAAACGTAAATAAGGCAGCACACGTGCCACAAAAAACTAGTGCTGTAAAAAATATAATGGAAGATAATATTCTGCTACTTACAGCAGCAGATTTTGACTTTTCAGGAAAATTTAAAACTAACTATGTTGGGCACTTGAACATTTATGCACCTAAAGTTTTCAAGTGGCCTTGTGGTAAAAATAAAAGAATAGGTATTAATTCCGGTATTATGCGATTGAATTACCGAATAAATGATACTGGTCGTAGTTCAGGCTCTTCATTAGAGACATTTAATATTACACCTCTTAAATCTACTTCAGACACAAATTCAAAATACTTAAGACAGTTGAATAATTACAAAGCGGTAGTAA
This sequence comes from Flavipsychrobacter sp., assembly GCA_965230595.1. Classification (GTDB taxonomy): domain Bacteria; phylum Bacteroidota; class Bacteroidia; order Chitinophagales; family Chitinophagaceae; genus UBA5543. The sequence goes on from OZ246011.1 coordinate 370,930, forward strand.
ACAATAGGTCTTGGAGTTTGTATTTCCAGCCAATGTTTCATATCGCAGGTAAAGGAGAAACTGGGAGTAATATATATGCACATTTACATGCCGAGTTGGTTATTAGTCAATGGACAATAAATACTATACGTAATACAGTTGCACAGGATACACTATCATATAAAGATATAGATAGCAATAAAAGAACTAATAGATTGCTAACCCCTGAAAATGTTGAAAGTAGTGTTACAAAAGTTAGTGGATATTTTGGTGCAGGTATTACGTGTGAATTAGAGATAAGTGATAATGGGTTATTCTTTTTTCAGCCAACTTTCGGGAGAACTACAGTAGATAATTTCATTTTATTAGATAATGGTTCTGCAATTCCTTCTAGTGTGACAAAAACAGGAGATTTTGCGACTTTTTATCTTATAAGAGCATACTATGTGCAAAAATTAGGAGAGGCTACAGTAACAGTAGGCACAGACATTAGAGGTTACCTAAACCTGGAAGACGGTGGAGGTAATAAGATTCCCGCTCCTGTACCTCAGTATGCAACATATATAGGTCTTAATATCAAATTAAAGTCTCTCGTAGAGCTATTTGCTAAATAAAAACCTATTAAGTATTAAGAGCGGGAATTATCCCGCTCTATTATTGTATTTACCCCTCCACAGTCCATCCTGTATTTTAACTTGCTTAAGTCTTTTCCCGCCTCTGTTGGTGTTCTTCACCAACACTTGTCACCCTGAACTTGATTCAGGGTCTCACGTAATAAGTGTTATACATTTCTTGAGATTCCAAATCAAGTTTGGAATGACATCAATATCGAGAAACTTACCACCTCTGTTGGTGTTCCTGGTCAACAGGTAGGTTAATACTATTTTAGATACTAAAGAATAAACAGCCACATCATCGCCAAGATGGCAAAAGTGATGCCTGTGAATAGAAATGAAACACCTACGCTACTCAGTTTCTTATATTCCTTGATGTTAGCCTCTGTGTCACGGGGTGCCTTCTGTGCTTTGCTATAAGTACTGATGCTGATCAGTAGGAACATCATGGCTACTCCTAAAAATGCGATTCCCATTGCCATAGTGCTAAAGGTACGAAATGCTTTAACGCCTGTCACCCTGAACTTGATTCAGGGTCTCACGTTATGAGGGATATACATTTTTTGAGACTGCCTTGCTCCTCGTAGCGACAAAAAATAAAAAACTCGTCCCTCTTGAGAGGGGAGGTGAGCAGGGGGGGGGGCTATATAACGCTTGTACAACCCACCCCTAACCCCTCCAAGGAGGGGAATATAAAACCCATTTGCCCCGCCACTATTCATTACGTAATTTGCCTGTCTCAATCAGTACAACCATGCAGGTAAAAGATATCATTCAGGCTATAGAGGCCTTTGCGCCACCCGTTTACCAAGAGGGCTACGACAATAGCGGTCTACAAGTGGGCGATCGTAATGCGGAGGCTACAGGGGCGTTACTCACCCTCGATGTCACCGAGGCCATCCTCGACGAGGCGATGGAGCGCAACTGTAATCTGGTCATTGCGCACCACCCGGTGATATTTTCAGGTATCAAGAGCCTGACGGGGCGCAACTATGTAGAGCGCATCGTGACCAAAGCCATTAAGAATGATATTGCCATCTATGCCTGCCATACCAATCTGGATAACGTACGCCAAGGCGTTAACGCCAAAATAGCCGAGAAACTGGGCTTGCAAAAGACATCTATTCTTGCGCCTATGGGTGATACCATATATAAATTATATACTTACGCACCTGGTATCGCCGCCGAAGAGGTACGCAATGCGCTGTTTGCCGCAGGGGCTGGTGCAATAGGCAATTATCAAGAGTGTAGCTTCAGCACAGAGGGGCAGGGTACTTTCCGCCCGGGTGAGGGCACGAACCCCACTATCGGAGAAGCAGGAGGGGGTAGAGAGTTGGTAGCTGAGGAAAAAATAGAGGTGCTGGTAGAAAAGCATGTTAAATCGCAGGTAATCAAGGCTTTATTTGCTGCGCATCCCTATGAAGAGGTAGCATATGAGCTGATACCGATAGCTAATAGCAATCAGGAATTAGGTGCTGGCATGGTGGGCGAATTGCCTGAAGCAATGGATAGTAAGGCCTTTTTGAGCTATCTGAAAGATAAAATGCAGACCGATTGCATCCGCCATACGGCATTGGTAGGCGATAAGGTGCAGAAAATAGCCCTTTGCGGCGGGTCGGGTAGTTTCCTGTTATCCCGCGCTATGGCAGTAGGGGCCGATGTTTTCATCACTGGAGACTATAAATACCACCAGTTTTTTGATGCGGAAGGTAAAATTGTCATCGCTGATATCGGGCATTATGAGAGCGAGCAGTTTACCGTTGAAATATTTAAGGAAATACTTAATAAAAAATTTCCTAATTTTGCCACTCTTTTATCCAATTTATCCACAAATCCGATAAATTATTTTTATTAATATATGGCTACTGTTAAAGAGTTTTCAATTGAGGAGAAGCTAACCGCGGTACTAACGCTACAAAAGATCGATTCTAAGATAGATGAGATCAAAATTTTGAAGGGTGAGTTACCTATGGAAGTGAAAGACCTGGAAGACGAGATCGAAGGTTTGCAAACGCGTATCAGCAATATTGACGCGGAAGTAGATAGCATCAACAAGTTCATTCAGCAAAAGAAAGACGGGAAGAAGGAAGCAGAAGAGCTGATCAAGAAATACACTTCGCAACAAGACAACGTGAAGAACAACCGTGAGTTTGAAGCGATCACCAAAGAGTTGGAACTACAGGAGTTGGAAGTGAAGCTGAACGAAAAGCACATCAAAGATGCGAACATAGAGTTGAAGGAAAGAGCTGCTGCTCGTGAGGAGACTGAAGGCAAAGTGAAAGTGATAGAAGATGAGTTGAAGACAAAACGCGAAGAGCTGGAGAAGATAATTGCTGAGACGGTAAAGGAAGAAGATGAGCTACAAACTAAGTCTGAAAAGGCTAAGGCGAAAGTAGACCCGCGTTTACTTACAGCTTATGAGCGTATCCGCACCAACTACCACAATGGTTTAGCTGTTGTACAAATAGTACGTGACTCTTGCGGTGGATGTTTCAACGTAATACCGCCACAGCGCCAGTCAGAGATCCGCCAGCACAAGAAGATCATTGCTTGTGAGCACTGCGGTCGTGTATTGGTAGACAATGAATTGTTCGACGCTGTACAAATAGACAAGAAGAAGAAGTAAACATAAAGAATAAAGAGAGCCGCATGGCTCTTTTTATTTATTCCCAATACTGTAAACGCACACATGGCAAATCACCTTTTTTGCCGTAGGTTTGCAGAACGATTTACAAGACATTTTAGTAGAAAAATAGTAACAAATTTCACTTCTGATGAAGATTTTAGTTTGTATTAGTCAGGCTCCTGACACGACTACCAAGATCGCTTTCAGCGATGATAATACCCAATTCAAAACAGATGGTGTAACATGGATCATCAATCCATACGATGAGTGGTATGCCTTGGTACGTGCTTTGGAACTGAAAGAAGCAGGTACTGCATCGGCAGTACATTTAATTACCGTAGGCGAGGCAACTGCCGAGCCTGTGATCCGTAAAGCATTGGCACTGGGTGGCGATGAGGCCATTCGTATCGATACGGCCAGTAGCGACCCATATGTGGTAGCCGCTCAAATAGCCGAGTATGCTAAGAGCGAAGGCTACGATCTGGTACTTTGCGGTAAAGAATCGATCGATTATAACAATGCAGCTACCGGCGCTATGCTGGCCGAGTTGTTAGATATGAACTACATCGGTTTCGCGACAAGTTTAGACGTAGCAGACGGTACGGCTACGGTAAAGCGTGAGATAGAGGGTGGTAGCGAAACGGCTACTTGCCCGTTACCAATGGTGATATCTTGCCAAAAGGGTATGGCCGAGGCGCGTATCCCTAACATGCGTGGTATCATGGCGGCACGTACGAAGCCACTAAAAGTAGTTCCTGCTGCTGAAGTGGATTCTTTAACCAGCATAGCTTCTTATGAGCTACCACCTGCTAAAAGCGGGGTGAAATTGGTAGACCCAGAGAACATGGATGAGCTGGTAGGCTTGTTGCACAACGAGGCTAAAGTGATCTAAGTGCGAGGTAACAGTGTTATAATTTAATTTTTTGAAACCATAATATAGTTGACAAGCAATACGAGCATTTTACTTTTTGCTTTTTAACTTTTGAATTTTAAAAGATATGTCTGTACTAGTATTAGCAGAACAAGAACAAGGAGCTTTCAAGAAGAAAACATTGGAAGCGGTACAATATGCCAAAAACATGGCAGCCGGTGACGTTACCGCCTTGGTAATGGGGACTGTAGCCGACGACCAAATGGCCGAGCTGGGTGCTTACGGTGCACAAAAAGTATTACATGTAGCCGATGAGCGTTTGAACAACATGAACGCTAAGGCTTATACGAAAGCTATGGTAGCTGCTGCTGAGCAATCGGGAGCAAAGGTTATCGTAGGCTTACATGATGTTACAGGTAAGGCTGTTGCCCCTCGTGTGGCAGCTAAGTTAGGCGCAGGTATGGTAGCGGGCGCGGTAGCACTTCCGGTAACGGATAATGGCTTTGTGGTAAAGAAGGGTGTATTCTCGGGTAAGGCATTCGCTAACGTGAACATCACCAGCGATGTAAAGGTAATTACCCTAATGCCTAACACCTTCCAGGTAACTAAAGGAGAAGGCAGCGCAACAGTGGAAAAACTGGATGTAGCTTTCGCAGATAACGACTTTGGTATCAAAGTAACGGAGACGGATAAAGTAGTAGGTGAAGTGCCATTAGCAGAAGCTGAGCTGGTAGTGAGCGGTGGCCGTGGTATGAAAGGACCTGAGAACTGGGGACCACTGGAAGAGCTGGCTAAAGAACTAGGTGCTACACTGGCTTGTAGCCGCCCTGTAGCTGATAGCCACTGGCGTCCGCACCACGAGCACGTAGGGCAAACAGGTGGTACCATCCGCCCTAACCTATACATTGCTGTAGGTATCAGCGGTGCGATACAGCACCTTGCAGGTGTGAATGGTAGTAAGACCATCGTGGTGATCAACAAAGATCCTGAAGCGCCATTCTTCAAAGCGGCTGACTATGGTGTAGTTGGCGACCAGGCAGAGGTACTCCCTCGCTTGATAGAAGCGGTGAAGAAATTCAACGCCAGTCAAAACTAAAAGTAATAAGCTTAATTATATTTGGAAGGCAGCCGATCGGCTGCCTTTTTTGTTTCGTAAGGGGATTACTATACTTCCTTAACCGCCATTATTTTCAATATTCTAAGCCCCTTTTGTTTATCCCATTCAACTATTACTACCACATCTTCTCTATCAGGTAGTTCGGGATGGGTTCTGCAATAATCAAATAATACGTGTACAATAGCCTTGTCGCGGTCATTATTTTTTTTGTAAACGCGTGTTCTGATTCCTTCAATAATTAATGCCTTATCATTATCTCTGGCATCAATAGATTTTTTGACCCTGTTATTCGTCATAACATAGTCTAGCACGTTTCTTAACAAGTCTGAGTTGAGTTCCATGATGTTATATTTAAAATGATAAAATGAGTAGTTGTGTGTTTTCATACACACAATTTATCTGTCATAGGTAAAACTAAGTATTAGGCTATCCGTGAAATAAGTGACTTTACACATATGCTATGTGTGAAAAATCATAGGTAAAGTAGTACTCTCAAAGCGGCTGACTACGGTGTAGTTGGCGACCAAGCAGAGGTACTACCTCGCTTGATAGAAGCGGTGAAGAAATTCAACGCCAGTCAAAACTAAAAGCAATAAGCTTAATTATATTTGGAAGACAGTCGATCGGCTGCCTTTAAAAATTGTAGACCGGATTATGAATAAAGTTTAATCATCAGCTTCTTTGATTATTGTTTCATCACCATTATAGACCACCACTAGCATGCCGTGAAAGTAAAACCCTAAGTAGTTATTATGTGAATCTGTAAACAATCCATAAGGTTTGAATAGGTACATCTGATTCCCAAGAATAACATTTCGCCTATCACTCTTGCTTAATTTATTGATTTGTCGGGATAGAAATTCTGCATCATCTTTATCCAGCTTTGCAACGATTAATCTGTTACAAAGTTCATTTAATATAATCTGGTTGTTTTTTATAACGATAAACAGGTTGTCACAATTTCTATTGATAGCACGAAGGTCTGGAATATTATTATCCAATTGTTCAAAGTTGCCATTGCCAGTGGGAGTTGCTAAAGACACATGTACAACTTGTGTAAATCCTGAATAGAAACAGCTTAGAAATACTAATAAAAAGATTACTTTTTTCATGATAATAAGTTTTATATGAAATTAATGATAATGAGTAATGTGCTATAGGGTATTTTACACGTGTTATTAATTTCTATTATAGTAACTGGTTATCTTAGAAAAAACATAATTAAAGACTGTTTCCCTCATCCCACCCCTTCTTAAAAAACTCTTTTGCGGTTACTTCTAATGCTTCGCAGACTTTATATAACTCTGTGAAATACATATTGTAGCCTTGCTCGTATTTAGCCTAAGTATCAGGGTCAAACCCATGTTCCTCTGCAAAGGTTTTGTGGTCTTCATACCCTTTTGCTATACGCAGTTGTTTGATGCGGTTTCCTAGTGCTATTAAGTCTATTTTAGGTTTCTTGTTCATAGCGCAAGGCTACGATCTATAGTTGGGTATGCCATATTGGAATATTCCCCTCCTTGGAGGGGTAGGGGTGGGTTGCCAGCTCGCGAGGATTAACACACCCCTGCTCACTTCGTTCGCTTTCCCCTCTCAAGAGGGGAGTTTATAGGATGGAAACGCTATTTGGTATTCCCCTGCTCAGAGGTGTTGTGGGTGGGGTTTTAACTAACGAGTATTAACACACCCCTGCCTCACAAAGTTCGGCTTTCCCCTCTCAAGAGGGGAGTTTTATAGGTTGGTAGTGCTATTGGGTATTTTCTTACTCGGGGGTGTTGTGGTGGGTTGCCAGCTCGGGAGGATTAACACATCTCTGCTCACTTCATTTGCTTTCCCCACTCGAGAGGGGAGTTTTTAGATTGGAAGCGATACTTGGTATTCCCCTCCTTGGAGGGGTTAGGGGTGGGTTGCGTTAGTCTTGCTTTGTTTCAATATACTGCTCTATAGCACGTAGTACATTTTCAATATCATTCATTACCTCACTATCTTGAAAACGTAATAGCTGCACTCCCAATTTATTAAGACGCTTCTCTTTTGTAGCATCATTTTCTAGTACCTCTTCAAATTGGTGGGTAAAGCCGTCCAACTCAATGCCTAGCAATAAATCATAGCAAAAGAAATCCAGTATATAGTTGTCAATAGGTTTTTGTCTGTCAAAGTCATATCCCATCATTTGTTTGTTGCGTAGGTAACCCCATAGCTTAATCTCACTTTTAGTACTGTTGTTTCGCAGCTGCCTTGCCAATTCTTTTAGTTTGGGGTTGTATGGTATGACTTTTCGCATGGTGTTTTAAAATTAGTATTAATTCAGACACACCTCTGTTTCACTTCGTTCAACATCCCCTCTCAAGAGGGGACTGTGTTTTGCTGAAATGTTTTAAAATGCGTAAATTTGTTATGATAATATTATCCTTTTCAAGGATAATCAACAAGCAAAATGTTACAGTGTAACATTTTTTGTTGCTAGCAAGTAGCTACTGTGTTGATTATCAACACAGTGAAAATGTTACAAAGAAGGGGGAGGGGGTAGTGTAACAAAATGTAACATTTTTAAAGCACAAAAGCAATGAGTTTCTGATAGCTCATTTCCCTATCTTTACCTACTGTATGCTATACGCTATCGTAGATATTGAGACCACAGGAAGTTATGCCGCAGGTAATGGCATCACCGAGATAGCGATAGTCATCCACGACGGGCAAAAGGTGTTGGACTTCTACGAAACACTGGTCAATCCCCACCGCCCGATACCGTACTTCATCAAGTCGCTCACGGGTATTAACGAAGAAATGGTGGAGCATGCACCATCCTTCCCCGAGGTAGCCGAGCAGGTGTATCGCTTGTTGCAAAACAAAGTGTTCATTGCCCACAATGTCAATTTTGATTACTCCTTCGTGAAGCATCATTTGGCAGAAGCTGGTTTTGAACTCAATACTAAAAAGCTGTGTACCGTTCGTCTGGCTCGCAAGATCATTCCGGGCATGCGTAGCTATAGCTTAGGGAAGCTCTGCCATCAGGTAGGTATCAAACTCACCAACGCTCACCGTGCAGGTGGAGATGCACTGGCCACGGCAGAATTGTTCGGCATGCTGGTGAGTGAGGATAGTGAAGGTGTGATCAACAAAATGCTCAAGGGTAAGAACAGTGAGCAATATATACCGCCAAACGTGCCGATAGAGCAAGTGGAAAGCCTGCCTAAAACAGCGGGAGTATATTACTTCTACAATGCAAAAGGCAAGGTGGTGTATGTAGGTAAGGCGAAGAATTTAGCGAAGCGAGTACGTAGCCATTTTAGCAATAACAAGCCCAGCCGTCAGAAGCAGGATTTTTTAAGAGAGATCCATCGCATCAGCTATAAGGAATGTGCTACGGAGCTGATGGCACATATTTTAGAAAGCTCGGAGATACGCAGATTGTGGCCCGCTTTCAATCGTAGCCAGCGTGGTTACCTGCCTAAGTTCGGGTTGTTTGTATACGAAGATCAGAAAGGCTATAAACGCTTGGGTATTGAAAAGAACAAACACTACTTCAAACCGGTATATACCTTTAATACCTTGATAGAAGGTCATAACCGATTAAGGGAATTGATACAAGAGTTTGGATTGTGCGCGCGACTATGCAACTTGGTAAAAGCAGAAAATTGTACTGAAAGCATTTATGCTGATAGTTGCGACGGTGCATGCACTTACGATGAAGAAGTAGTCGTTTACAATGAGAAAGTAGACGAAGCTATTGATAGTATGCTGCAAGAGCTGCCCACGTTCGCTTTACTCGATATAGGCATTGATGATGATGAGCAGAGTTGTATCCTCATGAAACAAGGTTACTTTTACGGCATGGGTTATGTGAAAAATGAAAAAGAGCTGGACGATCTGGGCAAGCTTGAAGAAAAACTGGAGCCGTATCAAGACAGCGATTATGTGCGCAATCTCATCATCAAGCACGCTGCTGATAATCCTGAAAAAATGGTGACGTTCTAAATTATTGCGCTAACCAGTATTTCCGCAATAGCCATTCTACCAAGGCTATGATGAGTATCAGGAAGAAGATCCATTTACGATCAATGAGTGGAATAGTAGTGACCTCAGTGGTAATGACAGGTTTGATGCTTTCATTATTTTGAATGCTATCATAAATAGAGCTCATGGTAGCAGTGGTAAAGAATGCACCATTATACTTTTGTGATAGGTTGTATAAGCCCGCAAAGTCAGCACTGGTTTCCAGTAATTCTACAGGTTGACTTTCTACGATGAAGCTGCCTGTTGCAGTAAGGTCTTTGTTATTGTATTTGGTAGTAGCTTCATAAGTATATCTACCTTCAGCCCATATGCCAATGTTGAGTTTGTAGCTGCTTCCTGAACGCTCAAAAGAGAAGTCTTTTTTATTACCTGCACTATCTATGATGGTCATGGTCACATCCGAAGTGTTTACTTGCTCGCTATTCGCATTGAGTAAGTAAGCATTCATGCTGATGGCTTGCCTATTGCTCCATATGTGTTTGGGCAGTTTTACATCGAACTGTTTTCGGTTGCTGTTTGTGGCTAAGAAAGCAACCGTTTGTTTGATACATTCATCAATAGTATTGTGTGTACCAAAGTTTTTATACTCATACATACGCCAGCGCCAAAGCCCAACACCGCTTAGCATGGCTGTTGGTGTGGTGTTTTGTTGTAGTGTCCAAATCGGCACATTGGTTCTTTGGTCATAGAACAGCATTTCTGAGTTGGGTAGCAAACTCATGCTACCGTTAATAATGCTTATTGGTGGTAGCTCAGCCATAACTTCTTTAATGTTCTTAGGAAGCGTAAATAAGTTGAAGCCACTATTATGTGTGGCCATTACATTCCTTAAGAAGCCTTGGCGTGCATTGATGGCTACAGGTTTCGGTCCTTGTGCTAAAACAGATGGATTGGTTCTATCACCCAATATGTACCAAATTGGCTTTTTACTTTTTACTACTGATTTGAAAAAGTAGTCGTTAGCATAAGGCATTTGGTGAAGGATGAATATGTCATATTCGTTTACATCAACATCCAGATTGATGCCGGTTTCTACAGAGATGTTATAGTTGTCTAACCCTTCTAATGCCAACTTGATAGCTGCAACATCGGGGTGAGGTGCTACTGCTGCAATGAGTATATTCTTCTTGCTGTCTAATACGTCTACAAAGATGTCACGCTTATTATTAGTTACGTTCTGTTCGCCGTCAAAAGTAGGTAGTTGGAGTTGGTAGTGATGAATGCCGGGTTGGTCAGCACGAATGGTGAACGATACAGCGCGATCATATTTATCACCCTGTATAGAAATGGCTTTTCGGGCTAGTACTTGATTGTCTTCTGATAAGGTGATGTTGCCAGTATATCCATTACATTTGGTAGCAATGATATCGGCACGAATCTCAAAGTCGTTATTGAGTGTTGCCGTGCGATTATAATAAGTGTTGGCGATCTTGATGTCTTTTTGAACTGTGCTATCGCCTAAGCCAATAGTATATAAGTTGGCTTTTAAAGCGAGGTTTTGGTAAGCGGGGTTTGTTCCTTGATTGAACCTGCCATCGGTAGCTAGTATAACTGCGCCAAGGTTTTGCCCGCCATAGTACTCTTGAGCTTCTGACAGTGCCTGTGCAATGTTGGTAGTTTCGTCAGTGTAGTTATAAATGCTATCTCTTTGCACGGCATCGCCAAAACTCCAGCTCACTACTTGATGTTCTTTATTGAGTTTTTCTTGTAGTGTTTCAATACTGTTTCGGTATGCGGTAGAATCATCTTTTAACGCATGGGCTATGGAAATAGATTTGTCTTGCAGGAAAAGTATGATGGGTTCTTTGGTCTCATTCTTTGTAGTATGAATATCAGGTGCTACAATAAGCATCAATACTAATAGAACGAGCAGCCCGCGCAATGAAGCTGTAAGCCATGGCATTGGCGTGTCTCGCTTCTTATCTACACGGTACATCCACCAGCCCACTGCGGCTGCAATCACGATGCTCAGTATGATGAGAAACCATTGCATGAAGCTTGCAAACTAAGGAAAAATATGTTAGCTATATGCTTATTACTAAATAGGTTGTGAATTTTTAACGGTATGTATAATTTACAGTAATTTCACCCTCTCAATCTGGTACTAATGATGCACATGCAAGAAGTGAAAACGGAGCAAGACAAAAAAGTGTTCCGTGAGTTGGTTTTAGAGTTGTATAAGAACGACCCGAATTGGATCCGTCCGTTGGATAAGGATATTGAGGAAGTATTTGATCCAAAGAAGAATAAGTTCTTTAAGAAAGGAGAATGCACGCGTTGGCTATTGAAGAATGATAACGGTAAGGTGATCGGTAGAATAGCTTCATTTGTCAATAAGCAATATAAAAATGAGCAGCCAACAGGAGGAGTAGGATTCTTTGAATGTATTGATGACCAGGAGGCGGCTAATTTCATGTTCGATCACTGTAAACAGTGGTTGCAAGAGCGAGGTATGGAAGCAATGGATGGGCCTATTAACTTTGGTGAACGTGATAGCTGGTGGGGCTTACAAATAGAAGGCTTTCAAGAGCCGTTGTATAAAATGCCTTACAATCCACCATATTATAAGCAGCTGTTTGAGCATTATGGCTTTCAAATATACTTCAACCAACTTTGCTTTGCTTTGGATGTCAAGGATAGATTACAGGATAAGTTTTATGAGCGCCATGATGAGATAGCTCAAGACCCGGGTTATAAAGCAATAATGGTAGATAAAAAGCAACTTGATAAATTTTCTCAAGATTTCACTACTATCTACAATAAGGCTTGGGCTAGTCATGGAGGTGGCAAGGAGTTGGATGTGCGCACTGTGCGTAAGATGTTTAAGAAAATGAAACCTGTGATCGATGAGAATATTGTGTGGTTTACCTACTATAAAGAAGAGCCGGTGGCTTTTTGGTTGAATATCCCCGATCTCAACCAATATTTCAAACACATGAACGGCAAGTTTGGGTTGGTAGAAAAACTACGTTTCCTGTGGATGCAGCGCTTTGGTAAGTGCAATCGTTTCTTAGGTTTAGCTTTCGGCATCATTCCTGAGCATCAAGGTAAAGGTGTGGATGCTTTTATGATCATGGAAGCCGCTAAGGTGATTCAGGACAATATGATGTACGAAAAGTATGAGATGCAATGGATAGGGGACTTTAACCCTAAGATGATCAACATTGCAGAAAGCTTGGGTACTTACGTGAGCCGTAAACTATGCACCTACAGATACTTATTCGATAGAAATAAGGAATTCAAGCGCCACCGTATGCTGGCATAGCGCTGTTTTTTTCATTTTTTTTCTCCCTTTTCTGATTTATTGACAAATGTCAATGCACAGGTTTTTGTGCGCCTATACTTTTGCCCATAGAAATTGAAACGAATGCAAACGCATTCTTTAAACATCAAAAACTATGGACTTGATCGTTTTTATTTTTTCGGCAATAAAACCAAAGAGCTTTAACAAGTATGCTTCGATCATGTTGCGAGGTATATGTAACTCATTAGTATAAAAGTATAGTTATGAAAGCAGCAGTAATTCAACAATATGGCGGGCCTGAAGTATTAGAGGTGCAGGAAGTGGAAACACCAACACCCAAAGACAACGAAGTATTAATAAAAGTACATGCCGCTTGTCTCTCTAGAGCATCGGCTATGATGAGAACCGGTAAACCGAGGTTTGCACGTTTGTTTTTGGGTTGGAAACGACCTAAACATCCCATACCGGGTACGGGTTTTGCAGGTGTGGTTGTTGCTACGGGTAAAGAGGTGAAAGGCTTTGAAATAGGTGATGGTGTGTTTGGAGAAACGGCAACAAGCTTTGGTACGAATGCAGAATATGTAAGTATGCCTGTAAACGGTACTTTATTACCCATGCCCGATCATCTGTCTTTTGAAGAGGCAGCTGTGATGTGTGATGGCCCCGTTACTTCTTACAACTTCTTAAAGAATCTGGCCAATGTGCAACCCGGTCAAAAGGTATTAATAAACGGAGCATCGGGTAGCTTGGGTGTGGCCGCAGTGCAGATAGCCAAGTATATGGGAGCGGAAGTGACAGGTGTATGTAGTACCGCTAATGTATCGTTGGTCAGATCGTTGGGGGCTGATCATGTAATAGATTATACACAAGAAGAATTTACTGAAGGTAAGGGGCAATACGATGTAGTGTATGATACGGTAGGGTTGAGCTGCTTTAGAAAAGCCAAAAAGGTAATGACAAAGCAAGGTTTGTATTTGTCTCCTGTGCTCAATGCTAAGATAATATTACCGATGCTCACTAACTGGATGCGTAAAGGGGGACAAAAAGCAAAGTTTGATGCAACGGGTTTAAGGCCAACAAAAGAGGTGCAAGTGATGATAGCAGCTTTGCTAGAAATGATGAAGGTGACCAACTATAACATGGTGCTGGAGCGTAGGTATAACTTAGAACAGATACGCGAAGCGCATGAGTATATTGATACGGGTAGAAAGCGTGGTAATATTGTACTCTCTATATCATAATGAGAAAAGAGCTTCTTACTTGGCGGTAAGGAGTTTTTTTCTGATACGGCTAAGTGTCTCGGGTTTAACGCCTATATAACTGGCTATTTGGTGTTGCGGTACACGGTTGAGCAAGTCAGGACGATCGTTGACTAATTCTAAATAACGCTCTTCAGGTGTAGAGGTAATGAACTTGGCCATATCGTCTTGCATTTTTCCTGTTTCTTTTTCTACCTCTTCTCTAATAATGTCTCCCAGTCGGGGTATGCGCTCACACATTTCTGCCTCCAAAGAGCTGGTACCTATGGTTAGTACGGTGTCTTCTGCACAGATAAGAAAATGTTTTGATGGCTTGTTGGAGTTGCGACTGGTAAAGGAGTTAACAGGCTCCATCTCGGTAAAGAAGTTGGTAGATCGTTCTTCTCCATCTACAATATAATATTCACGCACCAGCCCTTTGAGTACAAAGTAGCATTCCTTGGCTACCTGTCCTTCACGAAGGAGTATCGTTCCTTTTTTGAATGACTTGATATTCGCATTATCTACGATCATCTCTACTTCTTCGTCGGTGAGCATATTAAAGCTGCCGACGAACTTGCGTAACTGGTCGTGCATATTGTAGGGGTGTTAAATGAATTTTTCGAAGATACGAGATTTTAATCGTTCTTGCCATAGTCGCGCTGTACGAGGGCAACACGTGTTTTGTAGGCTTTGTACCATTTATCGTAGCCCAGCTTTTGCGCTACTAAGTGACGCTCATTGTTCTTCCAGTTTTTGATGGCCTCTTCCGATGCCCAGTAAGATACGGTAATGCCTACCTCTTCTCTGGCACTCTCTACGCCCAGAAAACCCTCTTGGTCGGCCGCCAATCTTACCATCTCTTCGGCCGTTACCGCATAACCCTCTGTCTCTTCATGCTTAATAGAAGTGAAGATAACAGCGTAGTAAGGCGGTGGGGGCGTTTGAGCGATCATTGGTTGAATTGTTTGAAAAGTGTAATGGTTTCCACAGCCTCCTTCACATCATGCGCTCTTAAAATGCTGGCTCCTTGTTGTAGGGCTGCCATATGTAAGGCTGTGGTGCCGTTGAGGGCTTCTGCAGGTGTTACATTTAATGTGCGGCAGATCATAGATTTTCTGGATAAGCCTGCTAATACGGGTTTGCCTAACATGCGGAAGTCGCTCAAATGATTGAGTAAGGCAAAATTATGTGCTACGGTTTTGCCAAAACCAAAGCCGGGATCAATGATGATGTCTTTAATGCCCGCCTCGTGACATTCGTCGCATTTCTTTCTCAAATAATCGCGCACTTCGTACACCACATCTTCGTATGTCGGGTCTTGCTGCATGGTTTGTGGTGTGCCTTGCATGTGCATGGCTATATAAGGTACGCCCAGTTCGCCTACCGTTTGTATCATCTCGCTATCCATATCGCCACTGCTCACATCATTAATGATAGATGCACCCGCTTGCACAGCAGCTTTTGCCGTAGCACTATTATAAGTATCTACAGATATCCATACATCAGGATGAGCTTTTATAATAGCTTCAATAGCAGGTAGTATGCGGTCTTGCTCCTCGGCGGGGCTAATGATGTCCGCCCCCGGTCTTGTAGAAGCGCCACCTATATCCAGCAGGGTCGCTCCTGCTTCTAACATAGATGCGGCATTGGCTACCAATTCGCTGGCGCTGCTTTCTGCACCTTTATTATAAAAGCTATCGGGGGTGGCATTGAGAATGCCCATTACCACAGGGTTGGAGAGGTCTAACAACCGCCCCCGGCTCTGCAATGTGGTTTGTATGGGTAAAACTGTATTTTTGAAACTCATTCGTACTGCAAAGAAAAGGAATACTACCGAAGGTTAACATTTCTTTTCCTAACGAGCGATGTATATTCACGGTCAATAAAAAGCAAAAAACCTGAACGTAATGAAATACTTTATCTGGGCACTAAGAATCATAGTAGGGGCTTTATTTATCTTCTCGGGCTTGATCAAGGCCAATGACCCGCTTGGGTTGAGTTATAAAATGAATGAGTTCTTCGAAGTGTGGCATATGTATTGGATGATGCCTTACTCGCTGGCTTTGTCTGTTGTGATGATCGCTTTTGAGATCATAGCCGGTGTAGCAGTGCTGCTGGGTTTTGCTTATAGAATATTCTCGTTCCTGCTTTTAGCGCTCATCACCTTTTTTACCTTCCTGACGGCTTATGTACTGTTCTCAGGTAAGATAGCTGAGTGTGGTTGCTTTGGTGATTGTATCAAAATATCCAACGAAGAGACCTTCTGGAAGGATGTAGTTCTTCTCGTAATGGGCTTGATACTATTCTTATATCGTAAGAAAATCAAGCCAGTATTGTCGGGCTACCCGGGTACGGCTATTATGATACTGACCGCCTTTTTTGCTTTTGGTATACAGTTCTGGTCGCTGGAGCACTTGCCAAGTTACGACTGCCTGCCATATAAAGTAGGGGCAAATATTATAGAAGACAGAAAGATACCTGAAGGAGCGATACCTGACCAGTATGAGTCGGTAATGATCTATGAGAAGGATGGCGTGCAGAAAGAATTTAATATGGAAAACTACCCTTGGCAGGATACCACTTGGAAGTTTGTGGATCGTAAGGATAAATTGGTGAAGAAAGGGAACGCAGACCCTAAGATCAAAGATTTCATCATTACCGATTATAATGGTAATGAGTATACTGATCAGATATTAGAAACACCGGGTTATACCTTCTTGCTTTTTGTAAAAGATGTAGCCAAAGCCCGTGACGATAAGAAAGACGAGTTACACAATATCATCAGCTTCTGTAATGCTAATGACATACCATTCTACGTACTTTGTTCTGCTAATCAGGATAAGGCCATGGTCTTTAAAGAGGCTTGGGGTTTAAATGCAGAATTTATGGTATTTGACCAAACGGTGAGTAAAACAGCTATGCGTTCTAATCCGGGCTTGATGCTACTGGAGCAAGGTGTGATCAAAGGCAAATGGAGCTTTAGAGACTACCCTGAACATATAGGATTAGAGAACGGTAAAATCACTTACGATTAGTGATACGCTTTTTGGCACGGCGTATTGGGTATAGCCTGTTCGTGCTATTTGGCGTGGTCACGTTAGTGTTCTTCCTGTTCAATGTACTGCCCGGCGACCCAGCGAGGTTGGTGATGGGGCAGCGTAGCGACCTCGCATCGGTAGAGCATGCCCGCAAGGAAATGAATTTGGATAAGCCTTTGCTTACCCGCTATGGTCTGTATCTCAACGATCTTTCTCCTATAGGCTGGCATGGTAATGATGAGCAGCAGAAATACCATTACAAAAAGATATTTAGTGTAGGAGTGCATAGTCTTGCCCTTAAAACACCCTACTTGGGTCGCTCTTACAGAACCAAACGCGAGATCAGCGCAGTACTATCTGAAGCATTACCGGGCACTATATTACTAGCCTTGGCGGCTATTATTATAGCTACTATAGGTGGCATAGGTTTGGGTGTGTTGGCGGCACTGAAAAAAGATACCTGGATGGACACCTCTGCCATTGCGGCTAGTGTGGCGGGTATTTCTATGCCGTCCTTCTTTGCAGGCCTTATTATTGCTTATGTGTTTGGCTATTTATTACACCACATTACAGGACTGAACATGACGGGCAGCCTTTGGGAGTACGATGCTTTTGAAGGGAGGCATTTAGCTTTGCAAAACCTGATACTACCTGCTATAGCCTTAGGTGTTCGTCCGCTGGCTATTATTACACAACTCACCAGAAGTGCCATGCTGGATGTATTGTCGCAAGATTATATACGTACAGCGTATGCTAAGGGTCTATCGAAAAGACAAGTAATATGGAGACACGCGCTGCCTAATGCTATGAACCCAGTAGTGACAGCTATCAGTGGATGGTTGGCAGAGTTGTTAGCGGGGTCTTTCTTTGTAGAGTACATCTTTGGCTGGAAAGGAGTGGGTAAGCTTACTGTAGATGCATTGGATAAATTTGACTTCCCGATGGTGATGGGTTCTGTATTGCTTACGGCTTCTATATTTATTGTGGTGAACCTGCTGACTGATATGCTCTACCGTTGGTTAGACCCAAGAGTACAGTTGGATTAATGGATAATGGTGATACTATCGGTAAAGTTATTCCCTCTATTAGTAGTACCTGAAGCATAAAAAGTATAATCGCCTTTTGGCAGGTTGGTGCTGTCTATTGCTATTGTAACAAATCCCCATATAAAACGATTTACCGTGTCTTCAAAACCTTGATAATAAATGTCTTTTCGGTTCATGAGGTTAGCGTATGCTCTAATAGTGTCATTATTAAGAGTTAAGGGTTTATTACAGTAAAAAAATATGTCAGAAGCAAGGTAGCTTTCATGCGCATTTGTATATGCTATTGGGGGATAAAATTCGTCACATTTCTCTCCTTTTATAGTTTCGCTTACTGAGGTGAATTCAATAATAGCTTTGAGTTTATAGGTATAAGGGTCTTTTTGAAATATAGGCGTTGAGGTTTTTAATGTAATGCCGTTGATATAATGTTGGTCAAGTGTTTTTTTACAATTCTTGCTTTTATTACAACTTACCATTAACAAACAGAAGACGCATAAGATATATAACTGTTTCATTTTTATAAGCGTTTTATTGTGATACTATCGATAAAATTATTCCCCAAGTTGGTAGTGCCTGAAGCGTAGAATATATAAGAGCCTTTGGGGAAATTAGTGCTATCTATAGTGATGAAAGCCATACCCATTGAAAAAGGCTCGAGTGCGTCTTTAAGTTGTTCTGTTGCGAAACCTTTAATATTCAAAAGGTTATTGCCCTTAGGTATAGAGTCTTCATCGATGACCAAAGATCTGTTGCAGTATAAAGAGATATCAGCTCCTGTATACCATTCATAATAATATGTTTTAAGACCAAGGTTAACAGGCCCTTGGGTTTGGGCCTTACAGCGTTTCCCTTCTACCATTTTACTAATAGCACTCAATTGAAATCGAATAAAATGAGATTTGTCGTTATCTACATTAGCAAATGTGTCTGAACTTGGAGTTAACTCAATATCATTGACATAGGTTTGGTCATTTGTGCTAGTACATTCTACCTCTTCTTTCTTTTTACAGCCTGTAATAAGTAATAATAAGGCAGTGAATAGTATGAGTTGCTTCATGGTTTATGGATGTTTGATGGTAGTACTATCTATAAAGTTATTCCCCAAGCTGGTAGTGCCTGATACATAAAAAGTATAGTCTCCTGTTTCTATATCCGTGCTGTCTATTACTATGGTGATGTCTGTACCATAGAAGACATCATTTTTTATTTGCGTGCTATCTCTAAAAAAGGTAGGTATGGTCAGCAGGTTTCTACCTTGGCTAATGAGTTGGTTGTAATGATAAAAATCTCTATTGCAATAAACGGTTGTAGAGGAGTAGGAGATACTTTCCTTAATACCTAAGACGAGGTCTTTTCTGTGACACTTTCTATCTCCATCTTCTGTTTTTGTTTTCGAGCTAATTCTTAGTAGGGCTTCATACTCATCAGCTCTTGAAGTAAAGCTATCGGCAGATTTGATGTCCATGCCATAGTATAAAGTGTACGTATCCACACCATTGCAGTGGCATGCAGATAAGTGCATCAATAAGTATAAGAGCGTGATTGTCAGTAGTAGGGCTTTGGGCATAATAGGACTAACTTGGTAAAAGTTGTTATTTATTCAGTAAATAATATTATGTTACCAAAACCAAAATGATACCAAATGAGGGTATTTAGGTTAACTTATTATTAAGTTTCTGTTATTGTTTCACCTTGGTCATAAAGCGGGATATTTTTGCCGCCATATTTGTCCGTAAATTTCACTTTATGAGTTTCTCATCTTTTGTAAAACTTTTTATGCCCAAAGACCGAGTATTCTATGGTCTTTTTGAAGAAGTAGCTGCCAACTTGATTCAAATGTCTTCTGTGTTCAAAGAGGCGATTGAAGAAAGTGATGCTGCTAAGCGCACTGAGTTATTGAAAAAACTGGAAGAGTTTGAGCATAAGAATGATGAGGTTACTCATAGAACTTTTGTTGAACTAGGTAGTAACTTCATTACACCTTTCGACAGAGAGGATATTCATTACTTGGCTACTGCTTTAGATGATATTGCTGATTATATGTGGGGCTCGGCCAAGCGTATGATGAATTACAACATCGTTGATGTGGATGACACAGTGATAGCACTTACTGATATCATTGATAAGTCGATAAAAGAATTGAAGAAGGGCGTATATGGTTTGAGAAATATGAAAGACCTGCGCTCTATTACTGAAGCATGTGTGATCATTAACAGCTTGGAGAATGAAGCTGATGACCTTATGGATAAAGGGATGTTGCAATTATTCTCTGCTAATGTTGATGCTGTGGAGATCATCAAGAAAAAAGATCTATATCAGATGCTGGAGATGGTAACAGATAAATGTGAAGATGCTGCAAACGTTATCGAATCTATTATTATCAAATATGCTTAATCTGCTGCTCACGCGGCTGAATACGAATTACTGATATGGTATTTCTTATAGTCATTATTACACTCGCGCTTCTTTTTGATTACATCAACGGTTTTCATGATGCGGCGAACTCTATCGCAACGATAGTATCTACTAAAGTATTAACACCATTTCAGGCAGTGGCATGGGCAGCATTCTTCAACTTTGTTGCCTTTTTCATTTTTAAAGATCATGGTGTAGCTAATACCATAGCTAAAACGGTGCTGGAAGAATATATCACTATGCCCGTGATACTTTCAGGCTTGTTGGCAGCCATAGCATGGAACTTGCTCACATGGTGGTTTGGTATTCCATCCAGCTCTTCTCATACGCTAATAGGTGGTTTTACAGGAGCTGCAGTAGCACACGCAGGCATGCAGTCTATTAACCCTGACCCAGTAATAAAAACAGTAGTATTTATAGTTGTAGCACCATTGGTGGGCATGCTTATGGCATTCATTATATCACTTTGGTTCATCAACTCGTTTAGGAAAGGGCCACTACCTAAGATACTGGCGGTGGTTATCATTACGGTGTCTGTCCTATTGGTTTCAAAAAATCTGGAAACAGATACCTACAAGTTACTGGGTATGAAGGCTGATAAAGAGTATGTAGGTGACGGAGTGGCTATGAGTAAAGTGACCCACAAGTCAGGTGCTGAAAAGATGGGGCTGATGAAGGGTGATGTGATAACCGCTATTGGAGATAGAAAAATACCTGATACAAAAGAGTTAGATAAAGTCTTTAATAGCTATCATAATGGTGATGCAGTTACATACTCTGTAATAAGAGCCGGTCAAGCACAAGAGGTGAAGACAAAATATGATACCGGTTACAGAGCTAGACTGTGGTTGGTGATGTTTTACGGTCACAACTTTAAGTGGTTGCTGATGGGATTTGTGATCTTAATTATGGCCTTCTTTACCATGTTCTTAAACTCGTTGAATGTTGCGCGATCTACAGTATGGTTGAAGCGACTACAGTTGGTATCTTCTGCAGCATTTAGTATTGGCCATGGTGGTAACGATGCACAAAAGGTAATGGGTATCATTATGGTGACGCTTATTACCTACTCGGGCAACAACATTACTTCTTTCGACCAGATGCCGGTATGGGTACCATTGGCTTGTTATACTGCTATATCTGCCGGTACGATGAGTGGTGGTTGGAAGATCATCAAAACCATGGGTACACGTATTACCAAAGTAACACCGTTTGAAGGTGTAGCTGCGGAAACGGCGGGTGCTATCACTTTGTTTTTAACAGCAGGTTTAAAAATACCTGTAAGTAGTACACATACCATTACAGGTTCTATCATTGGTGTGGGAGCTACCAAACGTTTATCGGCAGTGCGTTGGGGTGTGACGCTAAACTTACTTTGGGCATGGATATTAACTATACCGGTAAGTGCAGGTCTTGCTGCTTTGGTCTATTACATATTCAGACTATTCTTATAAGGAGTCTTTAACAGATATTTAATTGAAAGTGCGTACATTGATACGCGCTTTTTTTGGTATATTTGAAGATTGCCTTTTTTGAACTGTGTACAGGTTAAATGTCTTTACCACCATTACTCAAACATATCTATAATCACGGCACCGAAGAGGTGATCAAACGTGGGAAAAAAATATTTCACACTTCGGGTGTGCAGATGCTTGATGTAGACCATCTACAGGAGCAGGTGCGCTTTCGTGTACGTAACGATCTGTATAAGAATTATTATACCGTTACTGTAAGCAGATACTTAGAGCCGAAGAACTTATCTATAAGATGCCAGTGCCCCTACAATTTGGGAGAGATATGCCGGCATGAAGTGGCCGCATTGTTTCAGATGAATGATATTCTGCAAAGCGGCTTTTTTGAGAATACCGATATCGAGTACGATCAAAAACACACTATGGTGCGCATGCGCCAAGTAAATATGCAAATGCTGAGGGTATTCACTTCGGCAGATATCATAGAAAATGCAGAGCGGATAGCGGACAGGCGTAAGGTGATCATCACCGATAAGCAGAAGGATAGCGTTGAGGGTGAAGTGCCTGATGGTGACCAGACCTACAAGGTGAAGATCAAACAGAATGATGAGAAGTATTTTGACACCTCTTGTAAGTGTAATGAAAAAGAGCATCCGCTATGTTTGCACAAAGCAGCAGTATTCATACACATATTAAAGACATTTGGTGCGCAGTACTTTCTTACTATGCGCAACTGGGATGAGCAGAAGAACAAACTACTGGGGCTTTATGGCTACAGTTTAGATGATGATCTGACTGGCAAGTTTGAGTTTACCTACGATAACGGTAAGCCTTTTTTACGAGTGCTGGATAAGACAATAAAAAAGGTAAATGCACCTGTATCCAACCGTGAAAAGGTTGCAGTGCCTACAGTAGCTAAAAAAGAAAGCAAAAAAGAAGTAGTAGAAGATGTGCCGCAAAGGCATATAGGTATTGTTATTGATGCAAAGGCAGATTTTTACCCGCACGTAAACATACATTTGGTAGCAGGGGAAACGGATGAAGAGAAACATCATTTTGTGAGTAACCTGGAGAAGCTGGATCTGTCTCAGTTCATTGATCCACACCAGTTTGATGGAGAGGAGCGTGAGTTATTGCCTATTATCAGAAAGTTCTCACCTAAAGAGATACTCAAGTACTTGAAGAAGAACGCGCCTTTCGGTGAGTTCTACGATGATTACAGACAGGTATTGAGTGATAGCCCCGAGCATGATGTAAGAGAGCAGGTGTGGGAATACTTATTGCCTAAGTATCAAAAGCTATTAGAAAGATATGCCGACCATACACTCTGTTTCATACAAGAGGGAGGAAAGCTTACTTCAAAAAACATTACACCTATTGAGTTCGCTACTAAGCGTGCCCACCCACAGCTAAGTGTGTATAAGCATGATGACCACTACACGCTTGAGTTGTCTTGGAATATTGAAGATAACTATGTGCCACATAACGAGGTGCAACAGCTAAACACTGGTCTTGTAGTGCACGATTTTAAAGTGTATGCGGTAGCTAGCCTAGCAGAGCAAACGATAATAGAAGCTGTAATGCCGGATGGTAAAATGCGAATTGAACAGGCTGACTGGTCAACATTTTTATCAGATAAGCTACTGAAATGGAGTCAAGAAGTACATGTAAACTTTGAGGATACCATTGTAGAGCAGGTAGACGCTTTAAAGCCGCAGCTGAGACTATACTTAAGAGAGCGTGAGCAAATGTTGGTATTGAAGCCGGCATTCTTGTATGGAGATACGGAGATAGAATGGGGCTACTTTGGTGATGTGAAAGAGCCTAACGGCGATGTGATCAAAGTGATCGTGAGGAATGAAGAAGCGGAGCAAGAGTTTATACAAGTATTGCGCAACCTGCATACTGACTTACAACAAAACCTTAGAGAGCATTTCTTCTACATAACGGCTAGTGCTGTACTGTCTAATAATTGGTTCTTCCGTTTTGCTGAAGAAATGAAAGAGCGTCAGGTGGAGCTGCTGGGTTTGAAAGGACTGAAGAACTTACGCATCAATACCAATAAGCCTGAAACGCGCTTACAAGTAGCCAGCGGTATTGACTGGTTTGATACTACAGTAGAGCTCGCTTTTGGAGATCAGACGGTATCCATAGTAGATGTAAAGAAGGCCTTGTCGCATAAGCAGAATTTCGTGAAGCTTAGTGATGGTTCGCTAGGTATGCTGCCCGATGAGTGGCTGAAAAAATACGCCTTACTCATTAAGATGAGTGAGATGAAGCAGGGAAAGCTTCGTTTGAAGAAGTACCACTTCAGCGTATTGGATGAGCTACTGGCAGATGTAGATGAAGAGGCCTTACTTGTTGAGCTGGAAGATAAGAAGAAGAAGCTTGATCAGATCATCAACGAAGCTGACTTTAGCGGCCTACAGCCCCCGCAAGGATTAAAGGCTAAATTAAGACCATATCAGATCACTGGTTTTCAGTGGTTGGTGTTTTTAAAAGAAGCCGGCTGGGGTGGTATACTGGCGGATGATATGGGTCTTGGTAAAACGGTGCAAACGCTGGCCATGTTCCTGTATTATAAAGATGAAGTGCCGGAAGGTAAATTCATGGTAGTATGCCCTACTACGCTAATGTATAACTGGGAGAACGAGATCAAGAAATTTGCCCCTTCGTTAAAACACTTTATCTACCACGGGCCTAAGCGTAAAATGCACTTAGAGACCTTACAGGAGTTTGATGTGGTCATCACTACTTACGGCACCATGCGTAGTGATATTAAGATGTTCAAGGAGATACCTTTTGACTATGTGGTGCTAGATGAATCTCAATCCATCAAAAACCCGCAGTCTCAAGTAGCCAGAGCCTCCTTGCTATTGAACGCTAAAAACAAGTTTGCCTTAAGTGGTACACCTGTTCAGAACAATACTTTTGATCTGTTTGCGCAGATGAACTTCTTGAATCAAGGTATGTTGGGTAGCAGAGAGTTCTTCATGAATGAGTTTGCCACACCTATTGATAAGTTTCAGGAGAAGGAAGTGATCGATCAGTTGAAGAAGTTGACCTATCCGTTCTTACTACGACGTACTAAAGAGCAGGTGGCCAAAGATCTTCCTGAAAAAACAGAAACATACCTATTCTGCGAAATGGGTAAAGAACAACGGAAAGTATACGATGCTTACCGCAACTCTTACAAGTCGCAGATATTGGGCATGATAGAAGAGCGTGGTATGGAACGTTCTAAATTGCATATACTACAAGGGCTGACCAAGCTAAGGCAGATATGTGACTCACCGGCGATATTGAATGAGGAGGAACGTTATCCTAATCACTCTGTGAAGCTGGATGAATTGTCGCGCGAGATCATTGAAAATGTAGGTCAGCACAAAGCACTGGTGTTCTCACAGTTCTTAGGTATGCTTGGGCTGATACGTAAGAAGCTGGAAGAAGAAGGTATACCTTATGTATACTTTGATGGTAGCACTACGTCGAAAGACAGAGAAAAGGCGATACAGAAGTTCCAGAAAGATGATGAATATAGAGTATTCCTGATATCACTTAAAGCGGGTGGTATTGGTTTGAACCTTACTGCGGCTGATTATGTATACATAGTAGATCCTTGGTGGAACCCTGCTGTGGAACAACAAGCTATTGACCGTACGCACCGTATCGGGCAAACGAAAAAGATATTCGCTTATCGTCTTATTTGTAAGGATACCATTGAAGAGAAGATGCTACAACTACAAGAGCGTAAACGTGCATTGGCCAGCGACCTTGTTTCTGATGATAATGCCTTCTTGAAGAAATTGTCTACCGATGATATTGCCTTCCTGTTCAGTTAGTGTTACTGGCTACTTTTAGACATCCAGTCATTAACTGATGAACATTTTCTGTATTCAGGAGCTACTTTAATGTAGTAGGTAGGTGCTTTTTCTGAGATCCACTCCTGCATTTTATCACTCTTTTTCTTTTGTAATGCAGCAGCTTGAATACGGCTGTAGTCTTCCTGTAGATTCGCTTTGTGTGGTTTAGAAATGCTTTTCAGGTATACAATGCGGCAAGACTTCTCTCCACGCTCATTCACATACAACATGGGGTCAGAGTAAGAGCCTTTTTGCATGGTGTCTATCATTAATGCCAGAGTAGGGTCTAAATTGCCTATCTCCAAACTAGTGCTACCTGTTTGTGGGTTGGCGATCATACCGCCGGTACGGTTGGCCAGCTCATCAGTAGAATATTCATTTACCGCTTTAGAGAAAGATAGCTTACCTGAAGCAAGATCAGCCTTTATACTGTCGAGCTTAGCCATGGCTTTCTTAAAGTCGGCACTGGTGCGCTCAGGTTTTACTAGTATGTGGCGTACATCAGCTTCTTCTCCTTTGCGGCGTATCATCTTAATGATGTGGTAACCAAATGTTGTTTTTACTAATGGAGATACTTCGTCATTTTGTAGTTTGAAAGCAGCAGTAACAAACTCCGGTACAAAACCTTGTCGGGTAACACCTTCGATCAAACCGCCATTATCTCTACTACCGGGATCGTCACTATATAGCCCCGCCATCATCTCAAAGTCTTTACCTTCGTCAACCACCTGCTTACGTATTTTCTCCAACTCTTTGCGAGCGTATTCGTCCAACTCAGGGCTCACTTCCGGGTCCATTACTATCTGACCTATCTCTACAGCGGCAGGGAAAAACGGTAAACTATCTGCAGGTATCTGAGCAAAGAAGCGCTGTACTTCAACTGGTGTAACCTTAACGTTTTGCATAATAGTTGCCTGTACTCTTTCAGCCATCATGCTTTCTCTGATCACTTCACGATATTCTTCTTTCAGTTGAAATACTGTTTTGCCCGATACTTCTTCCAGCTTTTCTTTAGAGCCGTATACGCCTATGAAATAGCGGACTCTGTTTTCCAGGTTAGCTTCCACTTCTTCTTCTGTTACCACAACGCTATCACGCTCACCTTGCTCTACCATTAGCTTTTGTAAGATCATTTGTTCCAGTAGCTCACAAGGCAGATTTTCTCCAAGGTTAGGGTTCTGCTGCATCATTTGTACTACTTGCTCGTCCAGCTCAGATTTTAGTATGATGCGGTTTTTACCTACCACACCTATTATTTTATCCAGCGTTTGTTTTTCTTGTGCTACTGCCGGTATGGCTAGTAAACAAGTAAATAGGATGAATAACAGGTGACGTGAAAAAATCTTGTATGTCATGTGTTCGGTAACCATTGGTATATTATATCAGGATAGCAAAAGTAGTGTATTTGCTACCCATATGATAGTTGTAAGTAATTTTTAACGTTTATTCTTGTCTTTATCCTTAAGGAAGATGCCATCCACCTCTTTATCGTTGTAAAAGTCGCGTTTGACAGGTGTGTATTTGCTTTGCTTCATCCAGCCTTCAAAGGCAGGCATGGCATTGGGGTGAAATTTGTTCCAAGCCTCATACATCTGAGCATTCTCCACTGAACCAAATAGCCACTGGTTGTACATGTCAAAAAAGCCCATGCGTATCATTTTATCATGGCGGGAAAATAGTGTATGAGGGTATCTTCTACTATATCTGGTTGTCCATTCCATTAAAAATCTAGAGCGGAGCATGATCAGGTTTTCCGTAGTAATACCATCAGCCACAACAGGAGATAACTTAATATAAGTATCATACATGGCCTGTTCAAAATCACTGGCTTTTACTCTTCGGGTGCCGTATTTTGGTAAAGCGCCACTGTTGAAATCAGTAAAAAAGCGTTTATAGGCAGCTAATACCATTTTCTTTACTTCATGAGATCGGGGTGTACTTTGTTCCATATTCAGAAACATTTCTCCATATATGATCGCCCAAATCATCTTGTTGGTATACATATAGCTCAACGTAGCATCGTAATAGTTGATATGGTAGTCGGGGTCGGCTTCTATCCCGTCTAACCAAGACTCCAATGCGTATACTTGTTCGCCTTCTCTATTATATATCTTCCCAAGCTCGTTATAAAGTACACCTGAATTGGGGTGAGCTTCAACGGCTTTTTTAAGTAGGTTTTTAGCTTTTTTTGTCTCTCCTGTGGCATCCATACTTGCTGCCATGATGCTGTAAGACTGTGCATCGGCGCGGTCGCTTTTGATCAATGGCTCCAGTACATCTATAGCATCTTGGTAACGGCCTGTTAGGTAATAGGTGTGCGCCAGATCTCTATGCAAAACGGGAATGTTTGGTGCTATTTGTATCGCTTGCTGATATAGTATAACGGCTTGTCTTACATTGCCTTGCGCGTGATATTCTTTTGCCTGTTTGTATAGGTCTTCTACTTCAGGCGATGGCCATATTGTTTGTGCATAGCTCTTAGAAGTGCTTGCAACAATGCAGGTTATGATGAGTATATATCTAAATATTTGAGCCATTTTTCAATAGAAAACACCGCAAAGGTATTCAGAAAAATAGCTTTTAAAGGCATATATTCTAAATATTTACTTAATTTCTATTCAGTGCTTTAACATTTTCTTTATTGCCGTTTAAAGTTTAGATGAAATATTTAGTATTATTTTGTGTGCTGTGAAACAACTAACTGCTTTGATCTTATTGGCGTTTTTTACGCTACAGGTGTTCCCCGTACTAGAGATCGGGAAACTTCTGTCAAAGAAGCAGCTGGTAGAAGAAGTAGGGGAGCTAGAGCAAAATATGGATGACATTAATAATGAACTGAAGATCGATGATCAAAAACAAGCCAATACCATACCGTTTGGTGACGCTTGGTCAAGACACTTTAGTCAAGTTGTTTCTATAGCTATTCAAGAAGCGGAAACGCTTCCCAAGTCTTTTATTCCTGACATACTTACCCCTCCGCCTAATGGTATTTAGATCCGTTAGTTAAGGCACAATTCTGAATTAAATAAATTATTTCCCTTGTTATTAGTGTATCTATCGGTACGCTACACACTATAATCTATAATGAAAAAAGAAGGCATTTTTAAAAATTTAAAGAGCGATGCTATATCAGGCATTATTGTATTTCTAATAGCATTACCACTTTGCTTAGGTATCGCGCAAGCATCTGAAGCACCATTATTTTCCGGCCTGGTCGCGGGTATTATTGGTGGTATTGTCATAGGTGCTTTAAGTGGTTCTCAACTTAGTGTAGCCGGTCCGGCTGCAGGCCTTGTGGCTATTGTGATAGGAGCTATTGGCTCATTAGGTTGGGAGGCATTCCTGTGCGCAGTAATAGTGGCAGGGGGTATTCAAATACTATTAGGGTTCTTAAAAGCAGGTACTATCGCTAACTATTTCCCTAATAGTGTGATAGAAGGTATGCTGGCCGGTATCGGGTTGACCATTATCATCAAGCAAATACCAGAAGCACTGGGCTATGACGGAGATGGTCATAGCAGAATGGTGAGTGCTGAGGATGGTTTTACGTTAGATTATGTGACCTCTTCTTTCACTCATATGGAGATAGGGGCTGTAATAGTTTCGATATTGGGTCTTGGTTTATTGTTTTTATGGGCTACCAAGCCATTTCAAAAATTAAAGATGTTGCCATCCGGTTTAGTTGTGGTTATTGTTGGTGTCATAATAAATATGATATACAAATCTGCAGCACCGGATCTGTATTTGGGCCAAATACACTTAGTGAATCTGCCCATTGCTGCTAGTTTTGGTGACTTTTTTGGCCAGTTTACTTTACCTGATTTTAGCGGTTTTGCCAATAAGGAAGTGTGGATTATTGGTGCTACTATAGCAGCTGTTGCATCTATAGAAACACTATTGTGTATAGAAGCCACAGATAAGATGGATCCTGAAAAAAGATATACACCAACCAATAGAGAGTTGAAAGCTCAGGGTATTGGTAATATTTTGAGTGGGTTAATAGGGGGATTACCTATTACTTCAGTAATTGTCCGTTCCTCTGCCAATATACATTCAGGTGCTAAGAGTAAAATGGCTACCATCATACACGGCACATTATTACTCGTGTGCGTGGGTACGATACCGGTAATCTTAAATATGATACCTAAGGCTTCTCTCGCAGCCATATTGATATTTGTAGGTTATAAGCTATGTAACCCTAAGTCATTCATTCATGCCTATAGAGAGGGTGGGTGGACGCAGTTTATTCCTCTTGTAGTTACTGCGGTAGCGGTAGTGTCTCTTGATCTGCTTAAAGGTGTAGGCTTAGGTTTGGTCATCAGCATTATCTTCTTGCTGTATCGTAACATGCGTGTGCCCTTCTTCTTCCGCCGTATGAAGCATAATGAAAATGAGTTTGTTGAAATAAAACTGGCACAGGAAGTATCGTTCTTAAATAAAGCAGGTATAAAAACAGCATTGTACAACTTGCCGGAGAATAGTAAGGTGATCATTGATGCGGGCGAAACCGAGTATATCGATTTTGATGTGTTGGATTTGATCAATGAGTTTCATAACAGCCACGCTCCTGGTAAAAACATTGAAATATCGCTGGTAGGGTTTAAAAAATCGTATAAAGTGCCGATCACACAACCGCTGGAACAGTTTAAAGCAGATATGTTTGATCAAGATGATAGCGATCATACATCGGGAGACTATAAACAGTTGATCGATGAACTTGGTGGCAAGAAATAAGTAATAGCAACTTGTGTGAAAAGAGTTATGACGGGAGTCGTAACTCTTTTCATTTATAGGAATAATGTTGGCATCTTTGTGTCAACCACTAAGTAACAGTATGTCTAAGATCACAAAAGTAGGGGTGATGACCTCTGGCGGAGACAGCCCCGGCATGAATGCGGCAGTACGTGCAGTAGTGCGTACGTGTATCTATCATGGTATGGAAGTGTATGGCATCCGAAGAGGGTATCAGGGCATGATAGAAGGAGATATCTACCCAATGAAAGCTACTGATGTCTCCAACATTATTGGTAGAGGAGGCACGATATTAAAGTCGGCACGTAGCAAGGAGTTTCGAACGGAAGAAGGCATGCAAAAAGCCTATGAGCAATTGCAAAAACATGGTATAGAAGCCTTGGTGTTGATAGGGGGCGATGGAACATTTAGAGGAGCGGTGAGCTTTTTTGAAAAGTATACCATACCGGCTATAGGCTTACCCGGTACTATTGATAAAGACTTGGCAGGCACAGATTTTACCATTGGGTTTGATACCGCAGTGAATACAGCGGTGGAAGCAATTGATAAAATAAGAGATACCGCTGAGGCGCATGATCGTTTATTTATAATAGAAGTAATGGGTAGAGATGCAGGTTATATTGCCCTAAATAGTGGTATCTCTTGTGGTGCAGAGGATATTCTGATACCTGAAACGGTTACGCACATGGATGATGTGCTGAATAGAATATGTGAAGATGAACTCAGAAAAAAGACCGTACATATTCTTGTAGTGGCCGAGGGCGATGATTTTGGCGGGTCGAAGGAAGTATATGATGAAGTGAAAAAACGCTTCCCGAATATAGATGCACGTACTTGTATATTAGGACATATACAAAGAGGCGGCGCACCCACATATGCCGACAGGGTACTGTCCAGCAGGCTGGGCTATGCCGCGGTAAAAGCTTTGGTAGAAGGTAAAACGCAAGTAATGGCAGGTGTTATCAATGGAGAAGTGGTGTTTACCCCATTAGAAAAAGTAGTAAAGCAAAACACAGCCATACGTGAGGATATGCTGGAAATGATAAGAGTACTAGCCGTATAAAAATGATGATGAAATTAAGATACTACTTGCCCCTTTTGTTACTGCTGGCTAATAGCTGCGTAGCACAACAAGGCAAAACAACAGTCAAAAAAGTAGCTATAGCTTTTTACAATGTGGAGAACCTTTTTGATACGAAGGATGACCCTGTAAAAATGGATGATGATTTTACGCCATATGGGTCCTACCGCTACAGCTATAAGATATATAAGGCTAAGCTAGCCAATATTGCCCGTGTATTGGCCAGTATGGAAGACAAAGACTATCCTAATGGCCCGGCTATAATAGGGCTGGCAGAAGTAGAGAATAGAACAGTGTTGAACGACTTGGTGAGGCAAGAAGCGATCAAAAAAAGAAATTACCAATATATATGGTATGATAGCCCCGACCCTAGAGGAATTGATGTAGCCATGCTATACGATCCCAAACAGTTTAAGCTACTCAAGGCAACTCCTAAGCCTGTTACCTATATGGATGATGGTCGAAAAGTATCTGCAAGGGACGTGCTTTTTGTAAGAGGTATACTGGAGGGCGATACGGTTTTTGTATTGGTCAATCACTGGCCATCTAGAAGAGAAGGGCAGGAAAAGTCTGCATCAAAAAGAGCAGCGGCTGCTCGTGTGAATGAGGATATAGTACATGATCTGTGGCGTAAGGATATACATGCCAATATCATCATCATGGGTGATATGAACGATAATCCTACAGATAATAGTATTGCGAAGGTGCTTAAAGCAGGTGATAATAAGGATATTGAAAAGTTAGGCTTCTTATATAACCCTTGGACGAGAAAATATCGCTCTGGCGAAGGAACTTCCGTATATATGCGCAAGTGGGATCATTTTGATCAGATCATCATGTCCGATGGTTTGCTGGATAAGAATGGCTGGCGTTTTGATAGGGCTGAAATTCTTGACAAGGAGTTTTTAAAAGATACTTATAAGAGTGCCAAAGGTTACCCATACCGCTCTTTTAAGGGTACGCATTGGATAAAAGGCTATAGCGACCACTTCCCTATATTAATTGAACTGTCTAAATAGGTAGTGAATATTTTTATTAATTTCACTGGTACAAAATCATGCTTTATGAAGGTAAATGAAGTGCCTCAAGAACCTAAACAGTTTAAAGAGGGGGATAAGATCAAAAAGCTGATGTATGCCGTAGATGATAAAGGGCACTACACAGGTGTGAATTCTGCGGGCTGGGAAGCGGAGAACTTCGCTACCAAGCAGGCTTGGGATGCTGTGGATGATGCTTTGGAAGAGACTAAGAAAAAAGTAGAACAAGGAGAGTTAAGTCCCATAGCTTATTATATGGAGAAGTGCCTGATGGATCTAGCTCTATTAGCGAAATATGTAGGGAAGTGGGGCTGGCAGGTAAAACGTCACTTTAAGCCATCTGCTTTCAAGAAGTTGAATGAGGCCATGTTGAAAAAATATGCCGAAGTATTTGAGATCAGTGTAGAGGAGCTGGTGAACTTTGGAAAGAACGTATAGCAAAACAAATAATGAGCACAGTAAATTTTGAGCACCACCAGCATGCCCACTGCGAAAGTGGGGTCACCTCCAACTTATTACGATTTGAAGGGCTAGATGTAAGTGAACCACTAGTATTTGGTATAGGCTCGGGTATATTCTTCGCGCATTTACCTTTTGTAAAAGTAAGTGGCACACCGGGTTCTACCTTCAGAACATTTCCCGGAACGATATTCAAACAAATTACCAAGCGCTTAGATATAGATATGCACAAACAACGCTTTCGTACTCCCGAGGCTGCTATGCAAGCGTTAGATGATGTATTAGCATCGGGTAAGCCTGTAGGTATGGGTAGTAGTGTATACTATCTGCCTTATTTGCCGGAGGCTTTTCGTTTCCATTTTAATGCTCATAATCTAGTGGTATATGGTAAGGAGGGCGACGAGTATTTGGTTAGTGACCCTATACTGGAAGGAGTTTCTCGTATCAAATCAGAAGATCTGGCTAAGGCACGTTTCGCCAAAGGTTTCCCTGAGCCTAAAGGCCTGATGTATTATGTAAAGTCTGCGCCTCAAGAGATGGACTTTGAAAAGGCGATCAGAGCAGGTATCAAACAAACTTGCTTTTTCATGCTTTCGCCACCGTTGCCTTGGTTTGGTAACAATGCCATATTTCACTTGGCCAAGCAGATCAAAAAATATCCTAAGAAGCTATCTCCAAGAAGAGCGTCCTTGTATTTAGGTAACATCATCCGTATGCAGGAGGAAATAGGTACAGGCGGAGCAGGCTTTAGATTTTTATATGCTGCCTTTTTACAAGAAGCAGGCGAGTTGTTGAAAAGGGATGACCTTCAAGAGCTGTCTACAGAGCTGACTTCGATAGGTGACGACTGGCGTAATTTCGCTTACCACGCCGCCCGCCAAATGAAGGATAGAAAGTCTGACCTGGTTTCTTTTGATGAGTTGAGTGATATGTTGCGCGTTTGCGGAGAGCGAGAAAAAGACTTTTTTACACGGTTGGGCAAACCTAAATGGTAAATACCTATATGTAAGGTAGTTCGTTAGGGGAAATTAATGTACTTTTACACCCCTTTTTCGGTAGAAGTGTTGTCAACATTAAGAAATATTATCCTTTCTGTTATTGATTTCTTTCATCAACCATTTTCAAAATGGATCAATTTGCAGACGTTTCGCTACATAGCTTGTGGCGGGAGTAATACCGTGTTGGATATTTTGATCTACTTTATAGCCTACAACTTTATACTGGTAAAGCAGGCTGTAGTACTGTCCGGGTTAACGATCACACCGCACATTGCCGCATTTATCATTTCGTTCAGTATCAGCTTCCCGTTAGGGTTTGGCTTGGCAAAGTATATTGTTTTTCCGGAATCGAATTTAAAGGGTAGGGTTCAATTATTCCGCTATGCCTTATTAGTGTGTATGTGTATTCTGTTGAACTATGTATTCCTTAAACTGTTCGTAGAGTACTTCCATTGGTATCCAACACCATCTAAAATTGTCACTACCGCATTGGTAGCCGTATTTAGCTATGTATCGCAACGCAACTTTACCTTTAAGGTAAAAGAAGCCGTGGCTAAATCTTGACGAGAATTTCCACTAACTGATAAAGGCTAAGGCCTTAACTTTACACCGATTATGACGCAAGAGCAGCTTAAAGAAATGCGCGAAAAAGTGCAGCATTTATCTCGTTTTTTACGAGTGGCAGAAAGGCAGGAAAAGATGGAGAATGACAGGCAACTCACATTAGCACCCGGCTTTTGGGATGATAATGACCGAGCCACAGGTATTCTTAAAGAGATACAGCTGAATAAGTTTTGGGTAGAACTGTATGAGCAGGTGAATACAGCTGTGGAGGATTTTGCCATTTTATTTGAGTTTTGGAAAGAAGGAGAAACCTCGGAAGAAGAGGTAGAAGAAGCACATAAAAAAGCTAAGGATAGTATAGAAGATGCGGAGTTCAGGTCAACATTAAGTGAGCCCGAAGATGAGATGCCGGCTGTGATGGTGATCAACTCAGGTGCGGGTGGTACGGAAAGTCAGGATTGGGCGGAGATGTTACTACGTATGTACCGTATGTATGGTGAGAAGCAGGGCTGGAAGGTATTGGAAATAGACCTGCAACAAGGTGATGGCGCAGGCATCAAACAAGCAACCATAGAATTTGACGGCGCTTTCTCCTATGGCTTACTGAAAGCAGAAAGTGGTGTGCATCGCTTGGTACGTATCTCTCCTTTTGATTCTAATGCGCGTAGGCATACCTCGTTTGCATCGGTATTTGTTTACCCTTTGGTCAACAGCAATATTGATATTGAAGTGAACCCTGCAGATGTGGAATGGGAGTTCTATCGCTCGGGCGGTAAAGGTGGACAGAATGTGAACAAAGTAGAAACAGCTGTACGCTTAAAACACATACCTTCGGGTATCATAGTAGAGTGCCAGCAAGCACGTACGCAAGGGGAGAACCGTGAGAAGGCAATGACCATGTTGAAGAGCCGTTTATATGAAGAAGAGCTTCGCAAACGTGAGGAATTGAAAAATGCATCCAACTCTTCAAAGAAGAAAATAGAGTGGGGCTCGCAGATACGTTCTTATGTGTTTCACCCATATAAGATGATCAAGGATCATAGAACGGATTATGAGGTAGGTAATGTGGG
Organism: Flavipsychrobacter sp.; assembly: GCA_965230595.1. Lineage (GTDB taxonomy): Bacteria > Bacteroidota > Bacteroidia > Chitinophagales > Chitinophagaceae > UBA5543. Next base: position 406,434 of record OZ246011.1, read on the forward strand.
ACCGGTAATGGATGGTGAGATAGATGAATTTATCAAGGCATATTTAATGACCGTAAAAGAAGAAGCATAGTTTTGGCTGAACCAAAAAGCAATATAAAAAAGGTATTCGATTTTAAACTCCTCAAGAGAATATTCCATTTCGCTAAGCCATATAGGGCTACGCTTTATTTGACAATAATACTGTCGATCACTCTTGCTGCGCTTTCACCATTACGTCCATATCTTATTCAGCTTTCCATAGATAAATATATCAGCAACAACTTGCTGCAAGGGTTGATACAAATTAGTGTGATACAGCTTGGCGTACTGCTGATAGAAAGTCTGATTCGTTTCTTCTTCATGTATCGTATGAACTGGTTGGGGCAAACGGTAGTGAACGATATGCGCAAGACCGTATTCAAAAAGATACTAAACCAGAATATTGCCTACTACGATAAAACACCTATAGGTACTTTAACTACTCGTACCGTAAATGATATTGAAGCCGTAAATGATGTATTTGGTCAAGGGGTGATCTCCATCATTGCAGATGTACTGACCATACTCACCATAATTGGTGTGATGTTATTTACAGACTGGAAGCTGACACTTATCTGTCTAGCAACTTTCCCTTTCATGATACTAGCTACCTATGTATTTAAAGAAAGCGTGAACAAGTCTTTCCAGATGGTACGCACAGCAGTTTCTAACCTGAACTCTTACGTACAGGAGCATATCGTAGGGATGTATATCGTACAAGCTTTTGCGGCAGAGAAAAGGGAACAAAAGAACTTTGAAACCATCAATAAAACCCACCGCTCGGCCAATATTAGAGCCATTTTCGCTTACTCTGTATTCTTCCCTGTAGTAGAAATCATACTCGCTGTGTCGCTCGGCTTATTGGTATGGTGGGGAGCCATTAGCATGCTGAACTATGATGTGACTCCAGGTATTGTGATCGCTTTTGTGATGTATCTGAACTTACTATTCCGCCCGCTTCGTATGTTGGCCGATAAGTTCAATGTATTACAAATGGGTATGGTAGCTGCTGAGCGTGTATTTACTGTGCTGGACAGTGAGGAGCATTTGAAAGAAAATGGTAGTTATCAGCCTGAAAAAGTAGATGGTAAGATAGAATTTAAAAACGTACACTTTAGTTATAAGGAAGGTATTCCGGTGTTGAAAGGTATCTCTTTTGAGCTGGGCGCAGGTAAGACCATGGCAGTTGTAGGGCATACAGGTGCCGGTAAAACTTCCATCATCAATGTGCTGAACAGACAGTATGATATACAAGATGGTGAGATATTAATAGATGGTAAACGTATCAAGGACTATGATATAGATACGCTGCGAGGGCATATCGGTATTGTATTGCAAGATGTGTTCTTATTCTCGGGAACGGTGTTTGATAATATTACCTTGAGGAATGAAGAAGTGAGCTTAGAAGATGTACAGCGTGTCACTAAGATGTTAGGTATACATGAGTTTATCATGAGCTTGCCAGGTGGCTATCAGTTTGATGTGATGGAACGAGGGAATACTTTATCTCAAGGCCAAAGACAATTAATATCTTTTGCCAGAGCATTACTATATAACCCCTCTATCTTGATACTGGACGAAGCCACTTCGTCAGTAGATAGTGAGAGTGAGCAGATGATACAACACGCTATTGATACTTTGATCAAAGGCAGAACATCTATTGTTATTGCCCACCGATTATCCACCATTCGTAAAGCGGATGATATACTGGTGATGGACAAGGGGCTCATCATTGAGCAGGGCAATCACGACCAACTCATTGAACAAGAAGGGGAGTATTACAAACTGTATACAGCAGTAGAACGCGAGCGTCAAAAAGCAGTGTTGTAACTACTTCACATTTTCGTCCAACCATTCAGTGATGGTCTCTAATACTTCAGGCTCGATGGTAGTTTCTAATTCACCATATTCTTGTGCAGTGCAAGTAGTACATTTTTGAAACAGGTGGTTCATGCCCTTCATTTCTTTCACCTCATAGCTTTTTACTTTGCTCTTTTTCAAAGCCGCTTCGATACCTGCAAGGTTAGATTTAGATACTACTTGAATATCTTTTTCGCCGTTAAGCGCCAGTACTTTGCAACGCAGCTTTTTCAATTCAGGTTGTGGGTCGTAGTTGATAAAGTAGTTCAGCCATTTGTTACCATAAAGTTTCAAGAATTGATCAGCAAAAGCCTTTTGAGTCGTTTCGTCAACAATACCTGTGGTGGTGGCTACAGTATTTTTATCTGTTCTATTTTTCCAAGCGTTAATAGCATTGTTGACTTGAAGTGTAGCAGCTTGTTTACTTTCGGCTGTAGTAATGATGGACATGATGTTTTTGTATAGCACGGTGTATTCTTTAGCCATCTCTTCATTGATGCCCATTTTTAATAATGACTCATAGTTCTGCTCTACCATTAAGTCCATGACCTTTATGCCAGGGCCTGCCATGAGGATAATGAAGTTCACATCTTTACTTCTATTCGCTACCATAGGCCCTATCATGCCCCCTTCACTATGTCCTAACAACCCTATTTTTTTTAAGTCAATATCGTCTCTTGTTTTCAAGTAAGCAATACCTGCCATTACATCATAAGCATAGTCGGCAGATGTGGCGTCGGTATTCCCTGTGGTTTTTCCTACACCTCTGTCGTCAACTCTTAATACAGCATACCCATTTTTAGTGAGGTAGTCTGCAATTACAGCAAAGGGTTTATGCTCTTCTATCTCTTCATCTCTGTTTTGCGCACCCGATCCTGTAATAAGTATGAGTGCAGGATGCTTTTTATCTACTGATGGCGTGGTAATAGTTGCGCCATATTGTATGGACTCGTCGCTGCTATGATAAATAAGGTCAGTGCTGTTGTAACTATAAGGTGGCTTTGGTGTTTGTGGTCGTTTTCTTACTTTTTTAGCAGGTGCTTGTTGTGTTAACACCATATCTATATCCAGACCGTTCTGGTGCCATTTGCCTTTGATTTCTTTATTGCTAACAGTGCCGGTATAAGTACTGTTGATCATGTTCATTTTAATAGAGATGTTACTTCCTTTTGTGGTTACCTCAGAACAAGGAATACCTTTTGCTCCCTGTTTAGGCACATCCAGTTTAGCAGTAAGTTCGCCATCCTCTTCACTTATGTGAAATACAATAGACAGTTCCTGCCCTACATTCATGGTGCCATACCAGTCGCCAACAAAAGGGCTTTGAGCAAAACATATGCTTGCTAAGAATAAAAGAGAAACAGTACAAAGCGATTTGATCATCTTATTTTTCTTTAGGAAGTTTTTTGAACAGTGAGTAAGCATAAAACATAGGTATGATGCTTACGATTATTGAAAGTGCTAATACAGTAATTATAGCGATCATAAAGCTGGACATAAGTGCTACAATGATCATCACAAGACCTCCAATGAAGAATAGCACCGCTGCTAATTGATGTGTTTTTTTCCAAATTTCATCGTTGTCCAACGTCCATGGCACACGTATGCCAACAAAGTAGTTGGGCTTGATGTTATACATATAATTACCCAAGAACATGAATAGTAAACCAATACAGGGCAGCAGTACTTTATCCATGATCTTTAGTTCGGGTTTACCACTGTTGATCACAATAACTAAGTTAATAATGGTCATAAACAAAACGACACCACTAGCTATTTTCTGAAACCTGTCTATGGGATTTTTCTTGGCTTGTTTGGGATCTATTTTGTGAATGTTGGTCACAAGTGCATATGTGCCTATACTTACACCTGTCATCAATAGCATCACGATCATTAACTCTGCCTTATTGCCGTAGCGATCTACATTCCCATTAATGCCATAGTGCATGGGTATTTCTTCCGGTAATTGAGTCCAGATGATTAGCAGGTATACCAGTGGTAACAAGGCTATGAATATTACCGGTAAGTGCTTAAGAAAGTTTTTTGGCATTGCTAAAATTATGTTTGTTAGCAGTAGAAGGTTGTAATTGCATCACCCATTTTAATATCTCACCTACTACCGTTGTGTTTAAAGAATAATAAATGAACTGACCCTGCTTATCAGCTATGACCAGCTCGGCTTGCTTGAGTATATCTAAATGGTGAGAAATGCTGGGTTTGGAGATATTGAATTGCTCCGCTATTTCACCTGCCGTCATGTCTTTCTTTTTGAGCAGCTCCAGTATCTCTCTTCTCGTTTGGTCGTTCAGTGCTTTGAATAAGGTATTCACAGTAATTAGTTATTTAGACAAATATCTAATTATATAAAGATATTACCAAAAAAATAAACCTCGTTAACAAAACGAGGCTTAGTATAAATGTGTTGTATGTCTTATTAGTTGATCATCTCTACGGCTTTCTCTACCATGTTCTTGGAGCCAATGAAGATCGGTACACGTTGGTGAAGCTCACTTGGTTCAATGTCTAGTATGCGCTCTTTCCCTGTAGTAGCAACACCGCCTGCAGCCTCCATTAAGAAGCTCATAGGGTTGCACTCATATTGTAAACGTAGCTTACCATTGGCATTCTTTTTATCAGCAGGGTACATAAATATACCACCCTTAATAAGTGTACGATGCATATCAGCCACCATAGAGCCTATGTAGCGATGAGAGTAAGGACGTTTGGTATCCTTGTCTTCTTCCATACAGTAGTCCAGATAACCTTTCATTTTATCGTCGTACTTGCAGCTATTACCTTGGTTGATGGAGTATATCTTCCCATCCTCACTACATTTCAGGTTTTTGTGAGATAGGCAAAACTCTCCTATTGAAGGCTCTAATGTGAAACCATTAACACCCAACTTAGTAGCGTAGACTAGCATGGTACTACTGCCATATATCACATAACCTGCAGCCATGAGCTTGTTGCCCGGCTGTAAAAAGTCTTCAGCAGTACAAGGTGAGCCCAGCGGGCTTACTCTTTTATATATAGAGAATATGGTACCTATAGAAGCGTTGACATCGATATTAGAAGAGCCGTCCAGTGGATCGAAAAGCACAACATATTTACTATTCACAGAGTATTCGTCATCAAAGGCGATGAAATTATCATTCTCTTCTGAAGCGATACCTGCACAGTCAGCGCTGTTTTGCAATACACTGATCAAGGCATCATCAGCAAACACGTCCAGCTTCATTTGTTCTTCGCCTTGTACATTGGTTGATCCCTTAGCTCCAAGTATATCTACCAAACCAGCTTTAAGCACCTGTTGGTTGATGATCTTACAAGCGATACCAATATCTCTTAATATGGCCGATAGCTCACCTGTAGCGTTAGGGAACTTTCTGGTCTCTTGGATAGTGAATTCATCCAAGGTCATTAACTTTCTTTCCGGATTCATAATATATGATCTAAATATGCCTGCAAAAGTAATAAAGATGGGCGTTTAAAACGACATTGCCCAAGATTGCTGTTTAAAGAATGCTGTAAAGGTTTCTATTCTAATATATACCTGCTACCTTTGCGTAGCTCAACTGGATGCCTATATGGTACAGTATTTCAAAAATATCAACCGACAAACATCAGAGATCGACCACGCCGAAGGGGCGAACTGGATCAACGTCACACCTCCCTTTCAGGAGAATGAGATCAACCAGTTGTCGGAAAACCTGAACATCCCGCGTGACCTATTAACGGATACCTTAGATATTGAAGAGCGTGCTCGTTATGAAGAAGAAGATGGGGTGAAGTTGGTGATCTTGAAAACTCCTGTTGAGAATAAATCGCTCAATGAAAGTGATGCGGATTATGTGACTATTCCGATTTCTATCATTATCACCGAGCGCAATCAGGTGATTACAGTTAATTCTTTTGAGAATGTAGCGATACGTCGTTTCCTGAACACCTTTGCCAAACGCCATCCCGAGCGCCCGAACATGATGGTGCTGAAGATATTTGAGAAGGTGGTCATGGACTTTATAGAAGTGTTGAAAGAGATCAACCATCGTCGTAATATTTTGGAGCAGAAATTATACGACTCCAACAGAAACGAGGAGTTGCTCTACTTGATGAGGGTGCAAAAAAGCTTGGTGTACTTCGTCACCGCACTAAGAAGCAATGAGTTGCTGCTGATGAAGATGGAGCGTACGAACTTCCTGAATTGTGATGAGGAAGAGCTGGAGTTTCTGGGTGACTTGATCATTGAGTTCTCACAGGCCCTAGAAATGGCGAATACCTATACCAACATCTTGAGTAGTACCATGGATGCTTTTGCCAGCATCATCAACAATAATATGAACATGGTCATGAAGCGATTGACCAGTATTACGATACTAATATCACTGCCTACACTCATCGCCAGTTTCTATGGCATGAATGTGGACATACCGTATGAGAGCGGGGTGTATAGCTTTGTGATACCCATTGTCCTATCCGTTATTGTTTCCATAGTGATGACTTTATACTTCAATAAAAAACGCTGGTTCTAGTATGGCTGTACCCGATCGGTTCAATATACGTGTATATGGGATATGGGTACAAGACGGTAGAGTATTGGTGAGTGAAGAACTGATCAAAGGACAGAAATTTCTGAAATTTCCGGGCGGTGGATTAGAGCTAGGCGAAGGAATTGTAGATTGTCTCAAGAGAGAATGGCAGGAAGAATTGGGTATAGATATCGAGATTCATTCTCATTTTTATACAACCGACTTTTATCAGCCTTCCGCCTTCGATTCTTCACAAGTCATCAGTATTTATTATTTAGTTTCTTCTATTGATCCTGTTACTTATATTGTTAATCAGAATGAAGGGGAGTATTCTTACTGGTTGAAGTTGGCAGATATCACGAGTGATACGTTTAGCTTGCCTATTGATCAAAGAGTAGTGTCTCTTTTAAAGTCCTCATTAGCAGATAATTAGTATCTTTCTTCACCCTTATGCAGAAACTTGAGTTAAAACCATCCTATGATGTAGTGGTGATAGGAGCCGGTGTAGGCGGACTGACAGCAGCAGCTTTACTAAGTAAAGCGGGGCTTTCTGTTTGTGTATTGGAAAAAGAGCCGCATGCAGGCGGTTACTTAGCCGGTTTCAGACGTAAGGATTTCAGGTTTGATACTGCCATCCATTGGTTGAACCAATATGGGAAGGATGGACTGGTTACTAAAGTGTTTGACATTATTGGTGACGACTATCCACGTTCTGTCTTGCAGCAAAGAATTAAACGTTATAAGGGTGATAACTTTGATTATCTACTCACCAGTAATCCTGATGAACTTAGAGACCAATTGATCAAAGAATACCCTTCGGATAAGGAAGGTATTCTAAGGTTTTTCAAAGCGGCAAAGAAGATCGGTAGTTCGTTTAAAAACTTTGGTCACATCTTCAGGTCAGAGCAGACCATGAAGGGGCTGCAAAAGATGACTAATAAATTGAGGCTGCTGAAGTTTGCTATGCCATTTATTCCCTACATTACTTATAAAGGTGAGGAGGGTATCAAAAAAGGGTTGCGTAAGTTTTTTAAGGAAGAAGCCATTCACGATATATTCTGTTCTGAGGAAGAGCTCTTAGGTTGCTTAGTGCCTATAGGTTGGGCCTATTATCAAGATTTTCAAAGCCCACCTGAAGGTGGTGGCCAAGTGATACCGGAGTGGCTACAACATGTGGTGGAGTACTATGATAATGATGTGTTCTTCAAATGTAATGTAAAGCAGATACTTGTAGAGGATGGTTGTGCTAAGGGAGTAGAGCTACAGCATAGAGGCAACACTTATACAGTGAATAGCAAGTATGTGATAGCAGCCTGTGATGTAGAGCTGCTTTATGAGAAGTTGTTGCCTGCTGAGACTATACCGGATAAGCTAAAACAAAAGCTGAAAGGGGCAGAGTTGTATGCGTCTTCAGTAACTATATCTATTGCATTGGATTGCCCAACAGAAGAACTAGGTTTTGGAGAAGAGATGGTACACTTGGCCAGTGAGCATGTGCCACGTAAAGAGCATAGTGGTGGTGATCCGGAGAAAAGTGAATTGATCATTTTAGCACCATCTTGCAGGGATAAAACATTAGCTCCTGAAGGTTGTGGTACACTTACGTTATTTATGCCTGCCTTGATGAACCAACACGAGGAGTGGTATACAGAGAAAGATGAAAATGGTCATTACATAAGAGGTGAGGCCTATAAAAAGAATAAAGAAAAAATAGCAAAGATCATTATAGATAGAGTAGATAAAGACTTAGCCCCCGGACTAAGAGAACATATTTTATTCTATGATGTAGCCACACCTGTAACACACTGGCGCTATACTTACAATAAGGGTGGCACGATGATGGGGGCAAGGCCAGGCAGAGAGAACATGCAAAATAAAATAGCCCACTATTATACACCTGTTAAAAATCTATTGCTGGGTGGCCACTGGGCTGAGCTAGGTGGTGGTGTGCCTATTGCCACAAAGGCGGGTGCTAACGCTGCATTACTAATATTTAAGGAAGAAAAGAAGCATATATATAATGCTTTGACTCAATATATGAGTGGTGCATATTCGTTAAGCCAACTACATGAAAAAGCTGATTTTCTCCCCTACGATAATGCATGGGTAAGAAAGCCTACACCTGCCGAAAAGCGAGCCATAAGACAAGCTCAGGAAGAGCAATAAAATCCTGAATGTTACTTTATAGAAATATCTTAAGCCCATATTGGCACTAGCCTGCCAGAAGCTATTAACTTTGCAGTTCATTACCCGAATATGAAATTATTATTGCAATATTTAAGTCGCCATAAATGGTTGATGGTATTGGCTCTTTTATTGGCTGCCATTAACCAAACATTCTCTTTGTTAGACCCTTACATTTTTGGTCAGTACATCATTGACCCCTTTGCCAAGCAACCTGAAAAGTATACCGAGTCAGAATTTATTAAAGGCATCATTTTCGGTTTGGGTTTATTGATAGGTACAGCTATGGTATCGAGAATAGCTAAGGCCTTTCAAGATTATACGGTTAATGTTATCATCCAGAAGTTTGGGGCAAGGTTATATACCGATGGATTGAAGCATGCTTTGCAACTCCCTTATCAAGAGTTTGAAGATCAGAGAAGCGGGGAGACCTTATCTATATTACAAAAAGTGCGTTCTGACTGCGAGAAGTTTATCAGCGCGTTTGTGAATGTATTGTTCGTCACATTGGTAGGTATCGTTTTTGTGATGACCTATGCTTTCTCGTTAAATTCTTGGTTGGTGATCATCTATTTGGGAGGAGCTATAGTGTTAAGCTTGCTGATGAATGTATTGAGTAAGAAGATCAAGGTGATACAAAAAAGCATCCTTACAGAAACCAATGCATTGGCTGGTTCTACTACAGAATCTCTAAGGAATATCGAGTTGGTGAAAAGTTTAGGCCTAACCGGTCAGGAAGTAGAACGTTTGAATAGTACAACGATTAAGATACTTGGCTTAGAGCTACGCAAAGTAAGAAGTATTAGAACAATCTCTTTCGTACAGGGAACGTTTGTGAATTTCTTAAGGCAAGTCATCATGTTCTCCTTATTGTACTTCATCTTCCATAAAGAGTTGACACTAGGGCAGATGGTGACCATGCAGTTCTATACCTTCTTCATCTTTGGTCCATTACAGGAGATCGGGAATATCATTTTAGCCTATAGGGAAGCACAGGCATCCTTAGGGAATTTAAAAGAGCTATTTAGTAAAGAGGTAGAAAAGCAACCTGTGCAGCCTGAGACGCTAGGCGCTATTAATAATATGAAGTTTGATGGTGTAACCTTCCAGCATAATTCTGCTACCAAGCCTGCACTGGAAAATATTTCCTTTGAAGTAAACCTCGGCGAGACTGTTGCTTTTGTAGGACCTTCAGGTTCCGGTAAAACTACATTGGTGAAATTATTAGTGGGGTTGTATCAACCTAAGCAAGGCAGTATCTATTATAATAAGCATAAAGCCAAAGACATCAATTTTGATGAACTGCGTCAGCAACTGGGGTTTGTAACACAAGACACACAGTTGTTTTCAGGCACTATAAAAGAGAACTTACTCTTCGTAAGCCCTAACGCAACTGATGAGCAGATCAATAAAGTATTGGATCAAGCAGCATGTCAGAACCTACTAGCCCGTGCAGAAGATGGCATTAATACCATGATAGGTGAAGGTGGCTTGAAGTTATCGGGTGGTGAGCGTCAGCGTCTGTCTATAGCCCGCTCGCTATTACGCAACCCAAGGTTGATGGTTTTTGATGAAGCCACTTCAGCATTAGACTCTTTAACAGAAGAAGAAATATCACATACTATTAGAAATATCACGCAGCAAAGGGAGCATATAGCTGTAATGATCGCTCATAGGTTATCTACCATTATGCATGCTGACAGAATATATGTACTCGAAAAAGGACATATTGTAGAAACCGGTTCGCATGACGACTTGCTAGCTGAAAAAGGTTTATACTATGCGATGTGGCGTCAGCAGATAGGTGAACGTAAAGACCCTGTGTTAGTTTAGTCGTTATAGCACGATATTTTGTAGCAAAGCACTCTTTTCAGGATAGTCTGTATTATAATGCAGGCCTCTGCTTTCTTTTCTAAACTGTGCGCTTTTTACAATAAGGTATGCCACAGTTATGGCGTTACGAAGCTCACATAGTTGAGGAGATACCGTTGTGCTACGATACAATTCTTCCGTTTCTTCGTGCAATAGATCGAGCCTGTTCATAGCACGCTCCAGACGTACATTGTTACGCACGATACCTACATAATCACTCATGATCTGTTGCAGTTCTTTTTTGCTTTGCGTGATCAAGATCATCTCTTTAGGTTCATTAGTGCCTAGTGCATTCCAGTCAGGTATGTTGTCTTTTAAGACAGCATTGCCGATTTTATTCGATGCATCTTCTGCACAACGATGTGCAAATACTAGTGCTTCTAAAAGAGAGTTGGAGGCTAAACGGTTAGCTCCATGAAGACCCGTGCTGGAACACTCGCCACAAGCATATAAATTCTTGATGGAGGTAAGTCCATACTCATTGGTTTTAATACCACCGCAACAATAATGTGCTGCGGGAGCAACAGGAATATATTGCTTGAATACATCAATACCTATGCTTTGGCATTTGGCCAGTATGTTAGGGAAGTGAGCTTTGAATTTTTCCTGATCCATATGTGTACAGTCCAAGTAAACATGCTCTGTACCATTCAGCTTCATCTCATTATCTATGGCTCGGGCTACAATATCACGAGGAGCAAGATCTTTACGAGGGTCGTAACGTTCCATAAATGCTTCTCCATGTTTGTTGCGCAATATACCTCCATCTCCACGTACAGCCTCTGTAATTAAGAAAGAAGGACTGGCACCAGGCTCGTGTAATGCGGTGGGGTGAAATTGGATGAACTCCATGTTCTCAATTCTTCCCTTAGCTCGGTAAAACATGGCTATGCCATCACCTGTAGCAATACGAGGGTTAGTAGTGCTACGGTAAACCTGCCCCACGCCACCTGCCGCCATGAGTGTAACACTTGCGATGATCTCCTCAATCTCATGTGTTTCTAAGTTGAGGGCGTAGACGCCATAACATTCTATATCAGGTGTTGATTTAGTAATCAGGTGCCCTAGATGATGTTGCGTAAGAACATCTACAACAAACCAATGGTTGTGTATTTGTATATTATCATATTGTTCCGCTTCGGCAATTAATGCTCTTTCTATTTCATAGCCTGTAATGTCTTTATGATGTAATATTCTTGACTCTGAGTGTCCACCTTCCTTACCTAAAAGGTAGTCGCCTTCTTGGTTTTTATCAAAATTTACTCCCCAGTTGATGATCTCTTTCAATCTTTCAGGTCCTTCTTTGATCACAAAGTTTACTACCTCTTCATTACACAGGTCATCGCCTGATATCTTCGTGTCCTCAATGTGCTTTTTAAAACTGTCTTGCTCCAAGTCGTTTACTACAGCTATGCCGCCCTGTGCGTATTTAGTATTGGTCTCGTCGGTATTTACTTTAGTGACGATAGTTACTTTTTTGTCAGGGTGTTTTTTAGCTACCTTAACCGCAAACGTTAGTCCTGCAATGCCTGACCCAATAACCAGGAAGTCTGTTTTTAACATAATGAGTACTTAAGAAAAAAGGTTCTCTAATTAGAGAACCTTAGCAATTTATAACTTTTAGCAAATAGTTTTAGAATGTCGTTGATACACCAAATCTCACACCACTGAAAGCAGGCTCATATCTACATACACCACCGGTACAGTTAATACCTTCTACCTGCTTCACATATGATAAAGTGAACCTGTGTGGGCCTGTAGTGTAAGCGCCAAATATTTGATAGAAGTGCTCACCCGGGTCACCTACTTTAGAAGCTGCACCTTGACTTACGGCAATTGGCCCTGCACTTAAGTTATACATGTCTGATATAGATATTGACCATTTTGGAGCAATGTTGTACTCTATCAAACCAAATATCCAAGAACCAAAATCCTGCTCTGTATGTTGGTATTCCCACTCGGTACGGATAGATTTAGTTTTACTGATCTTATAGGTCAACTCAAAGAACGGAGTAATAGATACTAATAAAGGTACTCCCGGTTTTACTTGATAGATCTCCTGATTGTACTCCATATATTGCGTACCTACCATTAGGATGATATTATCCCAACCACGGTACTCTGCATCAAAATATGCTTCACGATATAGCTTTACATCATCCAGCGTGTTTTGGTGCGCATAGTTAAGGGTAATACTAATATCATCATTTGGAGATATCAATACGTCTACACCTCCTGCAATTTCAGATAAGTTTTGCGATGGTGGAGAATAACGAGCCAATAATCTTTGTGGACGCAAACGTGCCACAATAGGCTGCCAGTTCATCAAACCGCGTATCAATACCTCGTTCGGAGAGGTACGCATGTCGAAGTTCTCAGTGCGCTTACCTGTGAAGTTTACGGCAAATCCTTTTCTGGCATAGCTTAATGTAGTGAAGAGCACACTTCCGTCATGGTCTTCTAATAAGCCATTATCCAAGTTTACAATAGCTTCGTGTGTTTTGTAAGACCCTTCTACATACCAGTTAAAGTTTCCTATGCTTAAAGTGTTGTAAGCCGTAAAGCCGTACATATTATACATAGGAACAAAACGACTGGCACTATCTTGGCCGTTTATGGTAGATACGACCTGATCCATTGATGTTTGGTCTAGTGTTCTATTCAAAGCACCTAGCCCCGGTACTATGTATGCACTACCTAGAGCAAAGTCTCCTTCAATATTAAAGCCTTTGATTACCGGTTTGTAGTTCTCAAAAAGAAACTTGCTTTGACCGGTAAAGCCTTTCACCATAATGTTGTCAGTAAGGTCATATTTTAAGTGAAGCCCTACCAATGCATTATCTATTAGAAGACCACGATCTTCATATGCACGGAATAAGATACCGCTACCTATTTGATCGTATATATATCCTGCTGTAATAGTCAGATCTTTTACTTTTTTACTTAACGTCCATGCACCAAGCCCCCATCCATTTAAGGCTTGTGTAGGGTTGTATCGGTTGGAGTTATGGAAAGCATCAGCTCTAAGGGAAGCAGTAAAACCTTTATAAGAATACCTAAGGCCAAGCCAACCTTCACCACCACTTAAAAAGTTGTCATAAAGAGGATTGTTCGCGGCATTAATTGCTGAATCTCTTTGGAAAAAGTTAACGTTCATCATTAGGTCTCCGGACAAATGTCCCTGCGCAAATGCTAACGTGGAAGAAATTGAAAATGTTAACAGTAGGATAATTTTTTTCATCAACAGACTGTTGTTTTAACATAAAATTTTCCGAATTTAGAACCTTTAGTATAAATTGGCAAGGTTTTAGCAACTTAATTTTAAAAACAGATTAAAAATTACAAATACATGAAAAGGATTATTATAGCAGCATTAGCACTAGTAGTATCTATCGGCTCTTTTGCACAAACAAAGGAACTACCAGATACGGAGATAAAAGATGTTAAGACCAATAAGAAGATCGCTTTCAACGAAACAGTGACCAGCGGTAAGGTTACTTTGATCAATTTTTGGGCAACATGGTGTGTGCCTTGTAAAAAAGAGATCAAAAATGTTCGTAAAATGCTTCCTGAATGGAAGAAGGAGGTTGACTTCAATTACATGACTGTATCTATTGACGAAGCTAGAGCTGCTGGTTTGGTAAGAGGTTATGCAAAATCTGAAGGTTGGGATTTCCCATATTACATTGATACCAATTCAGATCTTAAGCGTTCACTTAACTTCCAAACTGTTCCATTTACGGTTATTGTAGACAAGAAAGGTAATATTGCTTATATGCACCAAGGGTATGAAGAAGGTGCTGAACACGAAGTGTTTGAAAAAATAAAAGAGTTGAGTAAATAATTGATTTACAATATTTATTACGAGTCCTTGTAGTTTATTACAAGGACTTTTTTTATTTTAAGGAGATATAAATTAGAGCATTATGTTAGACAAATCGATACAAGAGGCATTAAATAAACAGGTGGCTATGGAGGCGGAGTCTTCTCAAGCCTATTTGGCCATGGCATCGTGGGCTGAGATACAGCCGGGGTTAGATGGTGTAACTGAGTTTTTCTACCAGCAGTCGGATGAGGAACGTATGCATATGCTAAAGCTCATTAGGTATGTTAATGAAAGAGGCGGTTTTGCCGTAGTACCGGCTTTAAAGCAGCCTATTATTACATTCACATCGCTCAACAAAGTGTTTGAAGAGTTTTTAAAGCATGAAATAGGTGTGTCTGAAAGTATTAATGCTTTGGTAGGGCTTACGTTGGAGCACAAAGACTTTTCAACACACAACTTCTTGCAATGGTACGTATCTGAACAAATAGAGGAGGAGCGTTTAGCTAGAACACTCAATGATAAACTAGAGCTTGTGGGTGAAGATAAGAGTGGTATTTATTTGTTTGATAGAGATATTATGCAGCATAGAGCCTCTGCGGCTAACGGTCAATAATTTGTAGAAAGGATTATAATAAAAAAGGGGGATGACATTGTCATCCCCCTTTTTTATAAAGAAGTTATTTGAATTAGTCTTTTGAGTTGCCGCTTATAGATGAGTAGAATGCCTTCTCAAGATCGTAAAGTACAGGTGCTGTTTCTATAGCGCCATCAATATCGCGAGACCACTTCAGCGCCCCTGAAGTATCAAAAGCGTAGAATGTTTTATCAAAGCTACCGATATACACGACACCATCATGCGCCAGTGGAGATGATTTAACTAATGCATTTGTGTTGTATCTCCATTTTAACTCACCATCAATTACATTAATAGCGTAGAAGGTGTAGTCAAAACTACCTATATAAATTACGTTATTATAGCCAAAAGGAGATGATACTACACGCTCAGTAGTTTTATATATCCAACGCTCTTTTTTTGCAGCGCTATCTATACAATACACATTATTATCGTCGCTGCCGAAAATGATATTACCGCCATAAACAATAGGTGAGCTTCTAATCGGTCCTTGAGTTGCATATTCCCAAGCCTTATTACCATTAGTTACTTCTAGAGCATATAAGTTCCCATCGCTACAGCCTATGTATACATATGGTAGCTCAAGGGTAGGAGATGATGTAAAAGTACCACCTGTACCAGGGTTGAATTCCCATACTTTAGTACCTGATGCTTGGTCAAGTGCATATACTGTACTTGCAGATGCCACAAATACTTGGCCGGTAGATAGTGTCGGTGCTGTATTTACAGGTCCTGATGCAGCAAATTGCCACTTAATGCTATTATCGTTAAGGTCTACAGCTACAACTCTGCTATCGTCTGTTCCTATGTAAACGATATTACCTGCTCCTGCAGGAGAAGATTGTGTTGATTTTACATCAGGAATAGTAGCAATAGTAGTTCCTTTCTTAGCATCAACGATCCTCATACCTTTGTCTGTACCTAGTATTAATTTATCGTTTAATACTAACGGAGAGTTGTTTAGGTTAGTTCCTATGTTGATCTCCCATAACTTGCGTCCTGTGTTAGGGTCAAGTGCATACAGAATTTGATTCTGGCTACTGATGTATATTGAGGCATAGTACGTTTCATCCAGAGGTTCATCCTTACTAAATTCTTTTTCTGTACAAGCTGTTAAGAATACAGTCGCAGCAGCAAAAACAACAATGTTTTTTATCCAACGTTGCAGCATGAGTCGAAAATTGATTATTAGATATGCAAAATAGGCGTTTTAGACTTTTATTGCAAGATGATTGAAAAATAAATCGGGCTTTTATTATAAAAAGCCCGATTTGTATTCTTATTAGTTAAAGATAGCTATGCCATCATTTTCTCTTTTTGCTTTTTTATGCGGTTGACCATTGAGTTGAATGCATGGTCGAAAGACTCTTCAAACCCCTTAGATTTCTGTTTTACAAAGAAGGAATGCTTAGGAATGTATACCTTTATTTCAGCCACCTTGTCTTTTATATTGTGTACTACATTGTCCAGCTTGAGGTATACCTCTACACCAATGATGTGGTCATGGAATGTTCTCAATTTTTCGATTTTCTTGTTCACATGTTCTAACAATTTGGAATCGGCATCGAAGTGCACGGTTTGGATTTGCACGTTCATATTAAAACATTTTTATGGTTAACAATAGAATCATCCTCTAGGGTGACTCTGTTTATGTATTTCTTTTAGTTTCTCAATATTATTATGGGTATATACCTGGGTTGCGGCCAGACTACTATGCCCTAAAAGTTCTTTAATGGCCTGTATGTTAGCTCCTTTGTTCAGCAAGTGGGTCGCAAATGTATGTCTCAATACATGCGGGCTCTTTTTTGATAATGTTGTCGTGATGTTCAAATACTTCTGAACTGTTTTGTATACATAGCCCGCATATAGTGGTTTCCCACTCCTTAATACCAGCACATGCTCACTATCATAGGTCTCTAAGTTGCGTTTCTCGTCTATATAATGTTTAAGGCAACTCAGCAACTCTTCACTAACAGGTACCAAACGTTCTTTATTGCCTTTACCTAATATTCTTATTTGCTTTAGCGACCATTCAATATCCTTTTCTTTCAATTGTATTAATTCACTCCTACGCATGCCTGTTTGGTACAATAGTTCGCATATCAACCTATCTGTTGCACCTTTAAATCCTTCTTCAAATTGAACTTCTTCTAATAGATGCGCTGTTTCTTCCTCTTTCATGTACGAAGGAAGTCTTTCTTCTTGCCTTAAGGAGTGTAATAATTTTACAGGGTTACCTGTTACCAGCTCTTTACGCAGCAAATATTTGTAAAAGGAACTAAGGCTGGATATTTTACGATTGATGGTGGTGACTCTTTGGTCGTCGTCTTTCAAACTGGCCAGCCAACTTCGTATATGAAAATGCTTAACTTGTTCAGGTTGCTCTAGTTCAAATTCGCCGGATAGGTAAGTGATGAATTGCTCAATATCTTTTTGATAAGCGGTAAGCGTATGTTGTGCGTAGCGCTTTTCAAACCTTAGGTACTGCAAAAAATCCGTTAGACACTGTCCTATCATAAAAAAACTGGTATTGTAAATATAATCATTTACAATACCAGTCGCAATAAGTATAGTTCTACAACTATGTTAAAGTTGTACTTATCTTTTTCTTTCTCTCTTGCCACACTCTATCTCTTGTAGATAGACTGCTTTCAAGACTTCATGACGTCTTTTTACAGATTTCTTCGTAAAGTGCTGACGTGCACGTAGTTGATTAAGCGTGCGAGATTTTTCGTACTTCTTTTTGTACTTCTTCAGCGCCTTATCAATGTTTTCGCAATCCTTAGAGTCAATTATCAACATAATATTTATATACCTCCTTTTGAATTTTAAGGACTGCAAAGTTACTGATATTAGATTATTTGTACAAACTTTTTACTTTATAAATTTTTTAGGGGTAATTTTAGCGGATATATTGCGTTAGAATAGCACATTGGCAATAGTTTATGAGAAAAAAGTATTTATTAAGGTTGGTATTTCTGTTAGCATTGGCCGCTTGTAGTAAAGGTGATAATACCGGTGCTGATATTAGTGGCCAGTTGACTAACACATATTGTAATGATCCCGAGGCTGTGAATTACAACTGGAATTTCCCAGGTAAGCCTGATAATTCTATTTGTTTCTATCCGAAGGATGTTTTTGCCGGTCAATACTCTTTTTCTGATTCTATATATAATGGCGATCTTGAGTTGAAAAGGGTAGTAGATATTACATTGAACATCACAGCAATATCTAATAATAAGTTGAGGATCACGGGGTTTTGTAGTAATGCAGATTCTTTAAAGCTTACGGCCGATCGTTTTTATAAAGCCTATGCCGATTCCACAATTTTGCAAGACTCAACCTTATTGCCGGGTCAAGTTACTTGTAGACAGGTAGATACCATTGCCGGCTTTTTTATAAAAGATAAGGGTGACAGCACAAAATTGAAGATCAATATTACGGTATTGAGCGATACAGGGCTCAACTATCACTTAGGTACCGCATACAAAAATTAGGTTATGTTTACTGGTATTATAGAAAGTACAGGCACCATTTCAAGAATTGAACGAGACGGAAGTAATATAGATGTTTGGGTGAAAAGCGACATTACGCCGGAGCTAAAAATAGACCAATCTGTAGCTCATAATGGTGTATGTCTAACCGTTGTAGCTATTGAGGAGGATGCCTATAAGGTAACAGCTGTGGCAGAAACATTACAAAAAACAAGTTTGGGTGATTGGCAAGTAGGTGATCTCGTTAATCTGGAACGAGCTTTGAAAGTGGGAGATCGGCTGGATGGCCACTTCGTTCAAGGACATGTGGATGCGGTAGCAGCGTGTAGCAAAGTAGAACAGTTGGATGGAAGCTGGCTATATACTTTTAATTATCCGGAAGGTTTTGCAGGGCTGGTCATAGAAAAGGGAAGTGTGTGTATTAACGGGGTGAGTCTTACTTTGTTTAATGTGACCAACAACAGCTTTATGGTTACCATTATCCCTTACACGCATGAACATACCAACTTTAAAAAGCTAGTAGCTGATACCAGAGTAAATATTGAGTTTGATATTTTAGGTAAATACCTGCTTCGTAATCAGGAATTGAAAAATATCAGTCATTAAGCTATATCATATGCGCATAGCCTTCGACGCAAAAAGAGCTTTCCAAAACCATACCGGACTAGGGCACTATAGCCGTACACTCTTGAGTAATATCATCAAAGGATATCCTGAGCATGACTATTATTTAATGGCGCCTAAGATTACAGATAAGTTTGATGTCTCTTCTTTTAATCATGTGCATGTGGTAAAGCCTGAGGGTATATCTGCAAGTTTATCAGGCGTGTGGCGTACCAGTGGTATGAAGAAGGATCTAAAAAAACTCAATATTGACCTTTATCATGGTTTGAGCAATGAGCTGCCACTAGGCATACAACGCACAGGTATTAAAACTGTAGTGACCATACATGACCTCATATTCGAGCGGTACGACCACCATGACGGCGCAATAGATACAGCTATATATAGGAAGAAATTCAAGTATGCCTGCAAGCACGCAGATCGTGTAATAGCTATTAGCGAACAGACGAAGCAAGATATTGTTGACTTTTATAAGATCAACCCCGAGAAGATAACCGTATGTTATCAAGCTTGTAATTCTAATTTTGAAAGGCTGCGTAGTAAGGAAGAGCTTGATGAGGTAAGAAAACGATACCATCTTCCTGAGCAATACTTTTTATATGTAGGCTCGGTGGTAGAACGTAAGAATTTATTGACCATATGCAAGGCCATGCATTTGTTAGCCGACCAATTAGATATCCCTTTGGTAGTGATAGGTAGCGGAGGTGCTTATTTGGAGAAGGTAAAGAAATGTATTGCGGAACATCAGCTATCTGATAAGATCATACTGCTGTCTGAAAAAGAATATGCAGCTGATCAGCAAGGTTATAAAGACTCTTCAGACTTTCCTGCCATTTACCAAATGGCCACTGCTATGGTTTATCCGTCTGTATTTGAAGGGTTTGGTTTGCCGGTATTAGAGTCGTTGTGGAGCGGTACACCTGTGGTTACGTCCAACCAGTCTAGTTTGGTAGAAGTAGGTGGCAATGCAGCTCAATTAATAGACCCAATGAATGCGCAAGAAATGGCAGATGCCATGTATGCCATTGCTACTCATGAAGATATATCAAAACAAATGGTAGAGAAAGGGTTTGCTCATGCACAAAACTTTAACCCCGAAGCTTGTGCAGCAAGTGTGATGAATGTATATAAATCTTTATTTTAAGAGCGTTCGGCAAATGCTTTGAAGCTATCCAAGTATTTCTGTGTTTGTTTCTTAAATGCTCCGGGCATCAATATTCCGTATAGTTTGGCTATCCCTTTAAATTTAAATTCGTTATCGGCAATATAACGGGTTTGTTGCTCACCAATGCTTTGAAACTTTGTTACTTGATGATAATAAACACCTTTTGTTTCAAAGGTTGCGGTAAAGTTTTCAGGCAAATCATTAACCTTTATAGTTTCCAGCAGCTCCATATGTCGTTTGCCCATATTGTACTTTAATCTAGAAACAGCTCCGGGAGCACCTTCTTGCCCACTAACTAATTCTATGCTTTCAAAACCCGGCTGCCACTCCTTTAGGTTCTCAGGGTCACTAAATAACGCAACTACCTTATCTATAGGTTGGTTAATGACGACTTCATTAGTATACTTCATACAGCAAAAGAATTATAGCCCTAAAATAAGGTAATTAGCATGCCTTAAAAGCTAAATAATGCTAATTGGCTATTCGTTTAGTAGCTATAGTTTATACAATACATACCCTTCAGCTATTACTACAGAGTCGGCATCAGGGTGATACTTTTTTAAATACTTCCTTAAAAACTCGTCCTCAATTTTATCCGTAAATAGCATGTAGTTGGCTTCTTCTTTATCAAACTGTTTCTTATTGTCCTCAAATGATCTTTGATGGGCATGAACTATTGATCTTTTTTCTGTGAATAGTGATAATGCACGCGGTTTTGTAAAAACGATCAGATCGCTGTCTTTAAGGTTAGTTTTGATATAGTCAAAGGCTTTTTGTTCACTTTGTGTGGGGATGAACTCTTTTGGAGGATTACCCGAGGCCAGTTTAAAATCAAATTTTCCGCTCTTGAAGTAAAGCGTGCTGAATACTACCGCAAAGAGTACGCCTATGATTCGGGAGTTTTGGGCAAATATGTTTCTGAAAAATAAAAAAGCGAATAATAAGTATATCGGCACTATCCCTAGTATAAAGCGTATGCCTTGATGTTGAGAGAACGTAATGAAAAGTAGAATGTTAAGTATGTAGAATATGGTAATGGGGGTTATTTCACTTTTGGCATATTTAATAAAGCCCAATACACTAAATATCATGATGCCATAAGATGGTACAGAGGCATATATTTTTAGGTAACCGTCATCCCATGGAAAGTATAAGAATAGCCTGATGAAAAGTTGGTATAAGTAGTATATGTTATTTTCCATCGCATCGTAAAAACTCTTTTCTCGATATTGTAATAACTCACTGTAGTAACCAAAACCGCTTTTAGGTGCTGCAAATACTACAAAGTTGAGTAGTATGAATAACAGTGAAGCGCCAAGTATTATTCTAAAAGAAAGGTTGTTGGTAATTTCTTTAAAGGAAATCTTTTTAGTTTTTATATAAGCGCCAATAATGGTATAGCAAAAGAAAAGGCCCTCTGCAGCCAGAATGAGTATAGCCTGATACCTGATGAGTATGGCCATGGCAATAGAGATGACCATAGCAGATGTTCTAAGCCTACCTTTCTTATCACTTTGACGAAAGGCCATATAGATAGCAGTAAACAGCCAGCAAGGTATATCTGATAGTATATTGGCTTTGAGTTCTAATACTCCACTTGAGTACACACAAATGAGCGCCAGGCAAACAGCGGTTATGCTGTTGCGTGTATAATGTCTGAAGAAGTGGTATAAAGTAATGATCAAACCTGCTAAACAGGCAGATATGAAATAATATAATGGCTTGAGGGATAAACCATATATCTTTACAATAGGGGCTATGAGCAAAGGGAATCCTGCAGGGTATTGATGTGGTCCGTATTCAGGGTTTAAAGGGTTGAATACATATCCCACTTTATAGTATGGGATGCCATTGGCAATATTCTGGGCTTCTTTGATGTATTGTGCAAAGTCGTCTCCCCAGGAGTGAAGATCGTAGATGTGTAGAAAAAATAACGGAACACAACAAAGTAGCAGAATGATATGTACGATGATCTTTTTTAGCATAATAGAATTAATAGAATGCGAATTTATACTTATCCCGTAAATAATTATAGGTATTGCCTCTATAATATAAAAGCCTCCACTAAGGGGAGGCTTTTATAAATATTCAAACACGTTCAACTTATTACAGCTTCATGTCCGCATCGTTATTGTCTTGTTGCGGTTTTTCTTGCTGTGGTTGTTCATTGTTATTATCGTTTTGCGGGCGTCTTTCGTTGCGGTTATTATCACGACGATTATTGTTACCACCTCTGCGGTCGTCACGTCCACTACCTCTACGATCATCGCGGCGATTGCCGCCACCTCTGCGGTCATCGCGACCACCACCTCTACGATCATCACGACGTTCACGCTTCTCAGGTTCTACATAACCTTCCGGCTTTTCCATCAACACCTTACGGCTCAAACGAAGTTTACCGGATTTAGGATCTGTACCGATCAATTTGATCTTAACAGTATCACCTTCTGCCATAACACCTTCAAGCGTTTCCAAGCGTTTCCAGCTTACCTCAGAGATGTGAAGCAAACCTTCTTTACCCGGCATAAACTCGATGAATGCACCAAATGGAACAATAGACTTCACTTTACCTTCATAGGTTTCACCTATCTCAGGTTCAGCAACAATGCCTTTGATCCATTGAACGGCCTTATCGATCGTTTCTTTGTTAGAAGAGAATATTTTGATGACACCTTTATTGTCAACCTCTTCGATATTAATGGTAGCGCCGGTTTCGCGTTGGATCTCTTGGATGATCTTACCACCTGGTCCGATTACAGCACCAATGTACTCACGGTCGATGATCATTTGCTCAATGCGTGGTGCATGTGGTTTCAACTCAGCACGTGGCTCAGGAATGTTGTTATACATGGCATCCAAGATGTGTAAGCGGCCTTTGCGTGCTTGCTCTAGCGCTTCACTAAGTACTGCCATGCTCAAGCCATCCACTTTAATATCCATTTGGATACCGCAGATACCATCGCGTGTACCGGTGACTTTAAAGTCCATATCACCCAGGTGATCTTCATCGCCTAAGATGTCAGTAAGAATTGCATATTTATCCCCTTCACTGATCATACCCATAGCTACACCACCTACGTGTTTAGGGTAAGGTACACCGGCATCCATCATAGCTAGTGAGCCGGCACATACCGTAGCCATTGAAGAAGAACCGTTAGATTCTAATATATCAGATACGATACGAGTAGTGTATGGGAACTGCTCTTCGTTTGGCATCATTTGCTCCAAAGAACGTTTAGCCAAGTTACCATGACCTACCTCACGACGACCCGGTCCTCTCATTGGTCTTGTTTCACCGGTAGAGAATGGAGGGAAGTTGTAGTGTAGGATGAATTTATGGTAGTTAGATGTAGCAGCTGTTTCAACAAGCAACTCATCTTCGCTAGTACCTAGTGTAACTGTAGTTAATGATTGTGTTTCACCGCGAGTGAACAGTGCAGAACCATGAGGAGAAGGAAGTACATCTGTCTCAATAGTAAGTGGGCGAACCTCGTCCAGCTGGCGACCATCTAAGCGGTTGCGCGTATCTAACACCATACCACGGATCACCTTTTTCTCTACTTTACCGAAGTACTTACTTACTAGGGCTGCATCTTCTTCTGACAACTCATCTTCACCAAGTGACTCTTCAAACTCAGTACGTATTTGCTTCAGGCCTTCACTACGCTCATGTTTAGGTAGTGCCGCAGAAGCGATCTTTAATACTCTTTCAGCAGCAAAATCGTTGATGCGTTTTAATAGTTCCTCGTTGGCATATACTGCTTCTACTTCACGTTTTGGTGCGCCACCAATTTTATCACGTAGTTCTTTTTGTGCATTGATCTGTTGACGAATTGCTTCGTGCGCAATCTCAATAGCCTTTACAATGTCAGCTTCCTGGCACTCTTTCGACTCACCTTCCACCATCATGATGTTATTTTCAGTAGCGGCAATAATAAAGTCCATATCAGCAGACTTCATTTGCTCACGAGACGGGTTAATGACAAATTCGCCATCAACACGTGCTACACGCACTTCAGATATGATCTCTTGAACCGGTACATCAGACACTGCCAATGCAGCAGATGCTGCTAAACAAGCCAGTGCATCAGGTTGTACATTTTCGTCAGAAGATATTAGAGATACTAATACCTGCACGTCGCAGTAATAATCATCAGGAAAAAGCGGACGTAAGGCACGGTCAATTAAACGAGATATCAATACTTCAGAGTCGCTTAAACGACCTTCTCTTTTGAAAAAAGAGCCCGGAATGCGACCGGCAGAAGCAAATTTTTCTTGATAGTCTACAGTAAGCGGGAAAAACGATTGTCCCGGTCTAGGTTCTTTTGCAGCAACAACAGTAGCAAGAAGCATTGCGTTGCCTTGACGTACTACTACAGCACCATCGGCTTGACGAGCCATTCTGCCCGTTTCAATGCTCACTTCACGTCCGTCGCCCATTTTGAAGGATACGGAAATGGGGTTGGGAATCATAAGATATTTTTAAATGTGTTTATAAAAGACTATTCCCAACTATAAAAGTTGGGAATAGCTATAAAGATAAGTCCTTATTTGCGGATACCAAGTTTTTCTATAAGCGCACGGTAAGACTCAAGGTTTGTGCGGCTTAGGTATTGTAGTAGGCGTTTACGACGACCTACCATTTTCATTAAACCTCTGTGTGTAGAATAATCTTTCTTATTCTGTTTCAAATGACCAGAGATGTGGTTGATACGCTCTGTAAGCATAGCAATTTGACCCTCGATAGAGCCGGTGTTGGTTTCACTACCACCAAATGTTTTAAAAATATTCGCCTTTTTTTCAGCTGTTAAATAAGACATTTACATCAAAATTTTTATATAACGACACTTTTTCAGTGTGCAAAGATAAGAAAAAGACTGCATTTAAAATTTTTTTCTTTAAATATTTCTTTTTAGTGTTCATGATGACCTCAGCCGCTTTCTATTTATTGATTAACTTGCATCTATGAGCCAATACAGTATAGGTGAAGCAATAAATATGCTCATGAAAAAGTCGGGCTGGAAGCCAAAGGTGACCGAGTTACGATTGAAGCAGGATTGGGAGCAAATAGTGGGTAAAACTATAGCCAAGTATACCAGAAACATGTATTACGATAGTGGTGTGTTAACTATTTATACCGATGTAGCACCCCTGAAGCAGGAACTGATATTAGGCAAAGAGCAGCTGATCAATAACATCAATGAGTATCTGGAAGAGACCTTGATCCGTGATATTATCGTCAAATAGCTTAGAATATTTCCAACAACTCTTTTAGGGAGCTTATTTCATAAGTAGGGCTGGCATCATGCTCTTTTTGGTGCGGATTGTAATACACTTGATCCCATCCAACATTAGCAGCGCCTTTTATATCTACTTCTAATGCGTCGCCTATCATAATGCTCTCATCAGGTGTGCTACCCGATGCCTTTAGGGCATATTCAAATATTTCAGGCCGTGGTTTCATGCTGTTACTGCCTTCAGAAGTAATGATCTCTGAAAAATAGCCGGCAATACCCGAGTACTGTAGTTTAAGCTTCTGCGTTGCGTGAAACCCATTAGTAATGAGGTGCATGGTGTATTTGCCGGTACAATGGTCCAACACTTCTTTAGCATAAGGTGTAAGCGAGGTTTGAACGGGCAGTATCTCTAAATAAGCTGAGCTCATTTCATGTGCCAAGGCAGTATCTCCTAGTTTATAATCCAGTAAGGTTAGCCATATTCTTTTCCATCTCAGTTCATCTCTTTTGATCAGGCCCTTTCTGAATTTATCCCAGAGTATGTCATTATGCTCATTATACCTTTTGAAAAAAGCATCAAAACTATCTATACCTCTTTTATCCAGTTCGTACTCGTCGTAGAGTTGTTTTATAGTGACTTCAGAGTTTTTGTCGAAGTCCCACAAAGTATGGTCTAAGTCAAAGAATAGATGTTTGTATTGTTTTTTCATTGCGGCAAATTTATGGTTTTCAACGGCTTATGCAAGTAAAACGAAAAAAGCTGCAACGAGACCGAAGCAGCTTTATATAAATGTAATAGATAAACGCCTTATTTCTTGCGATAGTATATCTTATCGTCCATAAACTCTGCAGTAGCTTGTAATGCAGGGTTAGCCATACGCTCATATATTCTTGATATCTCTATCTGCTCTTTGTTCTCATGAATTTCTTCAAGATTGTCAGCATGTATAGTAAACTCGTCTAACTTGCGGTGCAATTCTTCTTTCATGTTCACAGCAATTTGATTAGAGCGCTTTGCAATTATTGCAATAGACTCGTAGATGTTGCCTGTTTTGTCTTTAATGGCAATTACATCCTGTGTTCTAGCCATTGGGTAAACGGCTGCCATTGCTAACTTTTTACTATTATTTGTGCTCATTGCGAAGTTTTTTAATGTTATTGTCTGCCTGTGTGAAGTACTCTTCGGCCTCACTCAAGTGCTTTGATTTTGGGTAGCTGGCTACCAACTCTTTATATTCCTCGATAGCGGTTGCGTATCGTTCTTCTTGTTTGCTTTTTACACTAGCCTTAGCGTAGTTGTACCACGACTTAACGATCATAAACTGATAATAGTCAGCATTGCTCGAGTTGAGGTAGTTTCTGGTTACCATTTTGTAGGCAACACCTGATGCTTTGTATTGACCTATATTGTAATACAGCTTAGCCGCTGCAGCATCTTTCTTCTCTAGTTTTGAGCGGCATTCGATAATAATATCGTTGGCCTGCTTTACGCGCTTAGATGTAGGGTGTACATTAATAAATGACTGTAAAGCCTCAACAGACTTAATAGTGTACGTTTGGTCCAAAGAGTATTTGGGAGATTCCTTATATAAAGAATAGGCGTACAAAAACTCACACTCCTCTGCATCTGTACTACTAGGGAAGAAGTCTATAAAGTTCTTGAAGTGGTAAGATGCTGATAAATAATCTTTCAAATGGTAGAAAGAGTAAGCATATCTATAATATAGCGGCTCGTAGTTTCTAGTGTTCTTCATTACAGGTATCAAGCTCTCATAAAGTTGATTAGCTTGAGAATACTTCTTTTTATCAAAGTACTCGTTTGCCTTTTTCAGCTTGTAGTTCACGTCATTGCTTTTCAAAACTCTTTCGTAACCCGAGCAAGAAGCTAGCAATATCAGACCCAATAAGAAGATCGCCGAATAATTCTTCACGCAGTGTAATAATTATAGATAGCCCGCAAAGTTAAGGAAATACTTTATAAATAGATATAAAGCGCCATAAAACTCTGTTAAATGGCGGCAATGCACATGGAAGCAATGTTTACGCACATGTTATCCACAGGGAAATTGGGTTATAAACATGCGATATCAAGATATAGTTGGTTTTTTCTTGTATTGCTTTCTGGTAAGGCCTTTTGGGGTTGATATTACTGTGGATAAATATACGTGTGTCTTTTTGTGTAGAATTGTGGGAAAGTGTGTTATTTTGTGAGTGTATTTGTAATATTTAATTGCCATTACTGACTTCATGAATCTATTAGGTGAATACGAAATCGCGCTGGATACCAAGGGTCGCTTTTTGCTACCCTCGGGGTTCCGCAAGCAGCTTGCTCCGGAGGCTGCCATGCGGTTCGTGATCAACCGTGGGTTCGAGTCGTGTTTGACGTTGTATCCTTTGGATAGTTGGAATAAGTTGGCGGAGAAAGTGAACAAGTTGAATGATTTTAATCCAAAGGTAAGAGAGTTTAAACGTTTGTTTATGAATGGTGCTACGTTTGTGGATGTGGATTCTGCGGGAAGGGTATTGGTGCCAAAGTCTTTACAGGAATACGCAGGTATTAAAAAGGAAATGGTGTTTTCGGCGCAGGGTAGTAAGGTAGAGTTGTGGGATAAGGCGACGTATCACGATTATATAAATAACAGTGCAGCTGGCTTTAGTGATCTGGCGGCGGAGGTAGCCGGTGGAGATTTTGTGAATCCTTTTGATGACATGTAGTTATGGGTGCCCCCACTTTTTACCACAAGTCGGTATTGCTGGAAGAAGCTGTCGAAGGGATGGCGGTGAAACCTGATGGTGTGTATGTGGATGCCACCTTTGGTGGTGGTGGTCATAGCAAGGAGTTGTTGAAGCTGATAGGTGCTGATGGGCGATTGGTTGTGTTTGATCATGATGAGGATGCATGGCAGAATATGCCGGATGATGAAAGGGTGGTTCAGGTGCGAGAGAACTTCAGGCATATCGGTAGGTTTTTGAAGTTTCATGGTTTTGTGGGGGTGGATGGAATTTTGGCTGATTTGGGCGTGAGTTCTTATCAATTTGATACTGCTGATCGAGGGTTTTCTATCCGTTTTGACGGTCCGCTGGATATGAGGATGGATAATAGGTTGGAAATAACGGCGGCAGATGTGGTGAAAACGTATAGCGAGACAGAGTTGCATAAGATGTTTGAGCAATATGGTGAGGTGAGAAATGCAAGGCAGCTAGCTAAAAGGATCGTGCAAGAGCGAGGTAAGGTGGCACTGGAAACTACTGAAGCTTTTAAGGCAATGGTTTCGCCAATAGTGAAGGGTAAGGAAAATAGGTATTGGGCTCAGGTGTTTCAGGCGTTGCGTATAGAAGTGAATGATGAGATGGGAGCGCTTAAGGAGTTCTTAGAGCAGTCGGCCAAGAGTTTGAAAGTGGGGGGCAGGTTGTGTGTGATCACTTTCCATTCAATAGAAGATAGAATTGTAAAGCAGTTTATGAAGCGCGGAAGTTGGGAAGAAGAGGAAAAGGAAAAGGATGTGTTTGGCAGGGTAGTGTCGGAGCGATTGTTAAAGCCGATGGGTAATAAGCCGATAGAGCCGAGTGAAGAAGAGGTAAAAGTAAATCCGCGAGCGCGTAGTGCGCGGTTAAGAATAGCCGAGCGAATATAATGGCCAAGAATAAATTGAAAAATAGCGAGCAGGAAGAGGTGTCTGAAAAAGATGCCTTGAGTTGGCAGAAGATGATGGGAGGGGCATATAATCTCATTGTAGAGAATGTGCCTTACTTGGCTTTTGTGGCGCTATTGTGTGTGTTGTATATCAGTAATACGCATAGGGCTGTTGAGACGCAGAGAGAGATCAGTGATTTGAATAAAGAGTTGAAAGAATTGAGGTGGGAGTATATGGATGTGAAGTCTCAATATATGAATGTGCAAATAGAATCTAAAATAATAAAGCGTGGTGATAAGATAGGCTTGCATCCTTTGGAGTTGCCGGCCTACAGTGTGAAGAAGGGTAAAGAAAATAACTTGATCAACTAAAGGAGTTGAACGTAAAAAAAGACATACGGTTTCGTGTATACGTGGCGTTCACGTGTGTGTTCTTATTTGGCATGGCCATCTTGGTAAAAGCTACCATGGTGCAGCTGAGTGAGGGGGAGGAGTTGAGGGCTACTGCTGAAAATATGCATATGCGTAATGCAACACTTCTTGCTGAACGCGGTAATATTTATACGGAGCAAGGTGAGTTATTGTGTTCTACCATACCTGAGTTTGATGCGCATGTTGATTTCTCGGTAATTGATAAAGAGCTTTTTGAAAAGAACGTTGGTGTGTTGGCAGATAGTTTGGCGCGTTTGTTTAAAGATAAGTCTGCAAGAAGTTATGAGCGCGAATTGCGCAAGGGGTACAAGAAGAAATATCGTTATTGGAGGTTAGTAAAGGGGATGCCTTATTATCAATACCAAACGGTGCGTAGTTTCCCCATTTTCGAAAAGGGGAAGAATAGAGGAGGATTGATCATTGAGCCAAAGAGTGCCAGGGTGAATCCTTATGGCATGTTGGCTTACCGCACTGTGGGTTTGTGGAGAGAGAATGCGAGGACGGTTGGGCTGGAGGCAACATTTGATAGTGTTTTGAACGGTGTTTCCGGCAGAAGGTTGGAGCAGAAAGTAACCGGTGGCTTATGGATGCCGATAGAAGGAACAGAGATAGAGCCGCAGAATGGAAGAGATATAGTAACCACTATAGATATAGGGATACAGGACATTGCCGAAAATTCACTGAAAAGCATTTTAGAGAAGTATGATTGCCAGTACGGTACTTGTGTGGTAATGGAGGTAGCTACAGGTAAGGTGCGTGCACTGGCTAATTTGGGCAGGCAGAAGAGTGGTGCTTATTGGGAAGATTATAATTATGCCATGATGCCAACAGAGCCGGGGTCAACATTTAAACTGGTGACACTTACGGCTTTGCTTAATGATAAGTATATACATATAGAGGATAAAGTAGATGCCGAAGGTGGGGCTATCCGGTTTGGTAATTTGACCATGAAGGATTCCCACCTTGGGTTAGGTGTGATGACCATTAAAGATGCATTCGCTCATTCTTCAAATGTGGCGATGGCTAAGCTGGCTTATCAAAAATATAACGATCATCCTGAACAGTTTGTGAAACATGTAAAACGTTTAGGCTTGCATCAGCCAACCGGTATTGATGTGCTGGGTGAGATGAGAACGGTAGTGAAAAATCCAGAAAGCAAAACCTGGAGTAAAACCACCTTGCCATGGATGGCTACAGGTTATGAAGTAATGATTACGCCATTGCATACTTGTATGTTGTATAACGCAGTGGCCAATAATGGCAAGATGATGAAGCCATATCTGGTAAGCGAGGTAAAAGAATATGGTAGAACAATCGAACGGTTTGAACCAAAAGTTTTAGTGTCGGCCATTGGAGATGAGGATGTAGTGAAGCAATTACAGGAATGTGTTAAAGAGGTAGGGCTGACCGGAACAGCGAAAAGATTGAAAAGCCCCTTCTATGGTATAGCAGGTAAAACGGGAACTGCGCAGGTGGCTGATAAGGGTATTAAATATTCTGATGGTGTATATCAAGGGTCTTTTGTGGGCTATATACCTGCCGACAATCCTAAGTATACCATTGCTGTAGTAGTGCGCACTAAGCCGCATGCCAGAGCATACTATGGGGGTACAATAGCTGCACCGGTTTTCAGAATGATAGCGGATAAGATATTCGCGATGAACAAAGACTGGGGGGCGCCTGTGGATAGTATTGCGGAAGAAACACAACCTGTGATGGTAGCGCAAAAGGCGATCTCAAAAAGTTATAAGGATCTATTAAACGCAGTTGGTATTCCTGCTCCTATTAATGAGGAGAAGCCAATAGCTCAATTAGTAACAGATACAACGGGTGCTTACGCTGTAGTAGATACGCTGATGATAGATCATGGTAAAGTGCCTGATGTTGTGGGTATGAGTTTAAGAGACGCGGTTTATTTATTAGAACAAAAAGGATTAAGAGTGCAAATAGAGGGTAAGGGATTAGTTCGATCTCAATCCATTACCTCAGGAGAAGAAATAGTAAGCGGAAGAGTAGTGGTATTAAAGCTAGGTTAATGCAAATACTAAAGAACATATTAGAGGAGGTAGAAGTGCTACAGCACAACGGTTCATTATCCGTTGAGGTGGAGGCGCTTTGTATGGACTCGCGTAAGGTGAGTAAGGGAGATGTGTTCTTTGCTATCAACGGTGTTACAGTTAATGGTCATGATTATATAAATAAAGCCATAGAAAAAGGTGCGGGCGTTATTGTATGTGAGCAGCTACCCAATGCGCAAGATGAGAAAGTAGTGTACGTGCAAGTGGCTGATAGCTCACTAGCTATGGGGCAAATGGCGCATGCTTATTACGGTAAGCCATCGGAGCAGTTGAAGCTCATAGGTGTCACGGGAACGAATGGTAAGACTACAGTGGCAACATTGCTTTATGGTTTGTTTAAAGGCTTGGGCTACAAGTGCGGCTTGTTATCTACAGTAGAGAATTATATAGGTGATAAAGTAGAAGTAGCAACGCACACTACACCTGATGCTATATCAATACATGCGCTATTAGCAAGAATGGTAGAAGCCGGGTGCACGCATGCTTTTATGGAGGTGAGTTCTCATGCTGTGCATCAGCAACGCATCGCTGGTTTGCATTTTGCTGGAGGTGTATTCACTAATATTTCGCACGACCATTTAGACTATCATAAAACATTTGACGAATACATCAGCGTCAAGAAAAAGTTTTTTGACGACTTGCCTAAAGCTGCATTTGCACTCACCAATATGGATGATAAGCGTGGTGCAGTGATGTTGCAAAACACTAAAGCAGAAAAGCAAGGCTACAGTTTGCGCACGCCGGCTACTATAAAGGGTAAGGTGTTGGAAAATAATTTGACCGGTCTTGTGATGACGGTGGATGGGTATGAGGCCTATTTCAGAATGATAGGAGCATTTAATGCTTACAATTTGCTGGCTGTTTATGGGGTAGCAGCGGCGTTGGGTGAAGATAAAATGGAAGTGCTGGCAGTACTAAGCACACTACAAGGTGCGCCGGGTAGGTTTGAAACTTATTTATCAGAAAATGAAAAGGTACTGGGTATTGTAGACTATGCGCATACACCTGATGCCTTACTTAATGTATTAGCTACGATCAATCAGCTAAGAGATGGTGTACAGCAGATCATCACTGTGGTGGGCTGTGGTGGCGATAGAGATAAGACAAAGAGGCCTATAATGGCTGAAGTGGCAACCGAGCATAGCGATAGGGCTATTCTTACTTCTGATAACCCGAGAAGTGAAGATCCCGAAGCGATCTTGAATGATATGGAAGAAGGGTTGAGTATGGCGGACAAAAGAAAAGTATTAAGAATAACAGACCGTAAAGAAGCTATAAAGACTGCATGCACTTTAGCGCAAGCTGAAGATATAGTACTGATAGCAGGCAAAGGACATGAGACTTATCAAGAGATACAAGGTGTGAGACATCACTTTGACGATAGAGAGGTTTTAACGGAAGTATTTAAAATTTTAAATAAATAAAAAACTAAGTAAGCGTAATGCTATACTATCTGTTTACATATTTAAGAGAGCAATTTGGACTGTTTGGGGCGGGTGTATTCTACTATATCACTTTCCGTGCAGCTTTGGCGATCATTATATCTCTTGTTATTAGTATGCTCTTTGGTAAGGGGTTGATAAAATACCTGCATCGTAAGCAAATAGGGGAAACTGTACGCGACTTAGGACTTGAAGGAGAGAAGCAAAAAAGTGGTACACCAACAATGGGAGGGCTTATTATTATTGCTGCCATTGTAATTCCCACCTTGCTTTTCGCCAGAATAACTAATGTATATATCATCCTGTTGTTAGTATCTACAGTTTGGTTGGGGCTTATTGGTTTCTTGGATGATTACATCAAAGTGTTCAAGAAAAATAAAGAAGGGCTTGCCGGTAAGTTTAAAGTGTTAGGGCAGGTGGGCTTAGGTATTATCGTTGGGCTGACCATGTATTTCAATGATCATGTGGTAACAACAAGAGAGGTGACCAATGGTCAGCCTATGTTGTACAACAGCGCTGAGCAAATAAAGTCGGATGTGTTTACCAGAAATGATAGAGACGGAAACACAAGAGAGTATGTAAGGGTGAAGTCGGTAACGACGACCATCCCTTTTGCGAAAGATCATGAATTAAGTTATGCTAAGATAGCAGCCGTTTTTGGTGACGGTGCGGTTAATGTGTTGACGCCTATCATCTACATTCTGTTTGTCATATTTATCATCACAGCGGTGTCAAATGGCGCTAATATTACCGATGGTGTAGACGGGCTAGCCACAGGTGTGTCTGCAATAATAGGTGTGTGTTTAGGTGTGTTTGCTTATGTGTCGGGTAACTACATTTTTGCAGATTATTTAGGCATCATGCACATTCCGCATTTAGGAGAGCTGTCCATATTTATTGGTGCATTTATAGGAGCTTGTATCGGATTCTTATGGTATAATGCCTACCCTGCTCAAGTATTTATGGGCGATACAGGTAGTTTGGCGCTGGGAGGTGTTATTGCTACGCTGGCATTAGTAATCAGGAAAGAGTTATTGATACCGATCATCTGCGGCATTTTCTTAGTAGAGAACCTGTCGGTGATCATACAGGTATGGTATTTCAAAAGAACGAAGAAAAAATATGGAGAAGGTAAGCGCGTCTTTTTAATGGCGCCTTTGCATCACCATTATCAAAAATTAGGATATCACGAAAGTAAGATCGTAACCAGGTTCTGGATAGTAGGCATCATGCTGGCTGTCATGAGCATTGTTACGCTAAAAATGCAATAGTGGGTATAAACGCAAAAAAACGACTTGTAGTGCTGGGTGCCGGTGAAAGTGGCATCGGTGCGGCCTTGCTGGGTAAGCGAGAGGGTTGGGATGTGTTTGTAAGTGATGGAGGGAATTTGAAGGTACAGTATAAAGAAGCGTTAGATAGTGCAGCTATAAAGTACGAGGCAGGTGGACATACAGAGCAAAAGATATTAGAGGCAGACTGTTTAGTGAAAAGCCCTGGTGTAAGTGATAAAGTATCCATTATGCAAAAGGTGAAAGCTAAAGGCATAGAAGTGTGTAGTGAGATAGAGTTTGGCTTTAGGTATAAAGGGGATAGTAAGGTGATAGCCATCACAGGGACGAATGGAAAAAGTACGGCCGCGTCACTTACTTATCATCTGCTTAAAGAAGCAGGGTATGATGTGAGTATTGTTGGGAATATCGGCAAAAGCTTTGCAAAGCAAATTGTAGAACAGCCGAGCGAATGGTATGTGATGGAAGTGAGCAGTTTTCAACTGGATGATACAATAACCTTTAAGCCTGACATAGCAGTGCTGCTGAATATCACGCCTGACCATATGGAACGGTATGATAACAAACTGGAAAACTATGTAAACTCAAAATTTAAAATAACGAAGAATCAAACAAGGGATAACTACTTCATAACTAACCAAGACGACGAAACAATAACTAATTATTTACTAACCCATTCAATTCAATCACAACTAATCTATTTCACGATGAGCGAGCAAAATAATATGAACGAGGGAGGATTTATGAACAAAAATGAAATGCACATCCGCATAGATGATCAGGACATGGATATGTCCATTCACGACTTATCGATCAAAGGCAGACACAATGTATACAACAGTATGGCAGCAGGAATTTCAGCACGCGTAGCAGGTATACGCAAGGAGAAAATAAGAGAAAGCTTTTTCAGCTTTAATGGTTTGGAGCATCGCTTAGAACTAGTAGCAACTTTGAAAGGTGTGGACTATATCAATGATAGTAAAGCGACTAACGTGAACTCTGTATGGTATGCCCTAGAGAGTATGGAACAACCAACTGTATTGATACTTGGTGGCCAAGATAAAGGTAATGACTATAATGAATTGATGGAGTTGGTAAAAGAAAAAGTGAAAGCGATTATTTGTTTAGGTATTGATAATACACCGATACACAATGCATTTGACGGTGAAGTAGAACACGTAGTAGACACAGCTAATATGGTAGACGCTGTAAAGGCAGCATACTCATTAGCAGATAAAGGAGATGTGGTATTGCTTTCTCCTGCATGTGCCAGCTTCGATCTTTTTGAAAATTATGAAGACAGAGGCTCGCAGTTTAGAGAGGCAGTGAGAAACTTATAAAATAATAACAGAAGTAGAATGAAAAAAATCATCAAACAAGCTAAAGGAGATCAGGTGATCTGGGCGGTAGTGTTATTGCTATCGTTGGTAAGCTTGTTGGCGGTTTATAGTTCTACAGGTTCTTTGGCATATCGTAAGGAGTTGAACTCTACTTACTACTTGGTAAAGCAAGTACTGGTGTTGGGTTTAGGCTTAGTGATCATTTACTTCGTGCATCGTATCAACTATAAGAAGTTTGCTAAGATAGCGGTGCTTATGTATATGTTGAGTATCCCTCTTTTGGCTTACACATTATTCTTTGGTACGTCATTGAACGAAGGGTCAAGGTGGATCACGATTCCTGTTGTGAATATCACTTTCCAAACTTCGGCATTTGCTAAGCTGGCTTTGTTCATGTTTTTAGCGAGAGTGCTCAGTACCAAGCAAGCAGTGATCAAGGATTTTAAAAATGGATTCTTACCAGTACTTACTCCTGTGATGATCACATGTGCTTTGATCGCACCGGCTAACTTGTCTACCGCATTAATGCTGGGAGTGACTTGTTGTATCCTCTTCTTTATCGGAAGAGTAAAAGTGAAGCATATTCTCACACTGGCTTTGGCCGGGTTGGTAGGTGTGACTGTGTTGTTCACGATTTCAAAAGTAACAGGTTGGGGGCGTGCAGCTACATGGGAGCAACGTATTGCTGATTTTGTATCCAGTGATGATGGGAAAGAAGATGTATATCAGGTAAAGCAGGCCAAAATTGCTATTGCAAATGGAGGTTTGGTAGGTGAGGGCCCCGGTAATAGTAAGCAGCGCAACTTTTTACCACACTCCTACTCCGATTTTATCTACGCGATAATAATAGAGGAGTACGGGTTGATAGGTGGTGCATTTGTGATGTTACTCTATCTGCTTTTCTTATGGAGGAGCATAGTAATATTCAGAAGGTGCCCGTATGCATTTGGTGCATTTTTAGCTGTAGGGTTAAGCATCACATTGGTCTTTCAGGCTATGTTGAATATGGCGGTGAATGTACACTTAGTACCGGTAACAGGATTAACACTACCTCTCATAAGTATGGGTGGTTCATCTATATGGTTTACCAGTATTGCTATTGGGGTGATACTTAGTGTGAGCAGATATGTAGATGAAAATGAAGGGAAGCGTAAAGCAGCGAAAGAAAAAAGACAGGAAGTAACGGATATTCAGACAGGTAATAAACTAATGCCCGCATGAGCAGGTTGAAGGTAATTATAGCTGGAGGAGGAACAGGAGGGCATATATACCCTGCAGTGGCCATAGGGCATGCGCTACAAAGACTGAACGCAGATACTGAATTGCTATTTGTAGGAGCGCAGGGTAAAATGGAAATGGAAAAAGTACCGCAAGAAGGTTTTGAGATCGTAGGGTTGGATATTGCGGGTTTTAACAGGAGCAATATGATGAAGAACTTATTGCTGCCGCTGAAGATCATAAAGAGTTTTATGAAAGCGAGAAGTATACTAAAAACGTTTCAGCCCGATGTGGTGGTAGGTGTAGGAGGCTATGCGAGCTTCCCTATGCTGAATGCCGCACAAGGAAAGGGTATACCAACGCTGATACAAGAACAAAACTCTTTTGCAGGAAAGAGTAATAAAATACTATCGAAAAAAGCAGATGCTATTTGCGTGGCTTACAATGGTATGGAGCGCTTTTTCCCAAAAGAAAAAATAACGCAAACAGGTAATCCTGTTCGTGAAAAGATCAGCGCATCAACAGTGAGTAGATCGGAAGGGATAGCAACGTTTGGATTAGCGGAAGATAAGAAGGTGATATTAGTAGTAGGTGGCAGTTTGGGAGCAAAAGCTATTAATGAGGCAATAGATGAAAGTTTAGATCAGCTGATGCAGGATGATGTACAATTGATATGGCAGACAGGGAAGTATTACTACGATCAGGCAAAAGAAAGAGCTAAGGGCTATGCAGTGCGTGTGAAAGTGATGGAGTTTATTAAAGAGATGGACCATGCTTATGCTGCCGCAGATATGGTGGTGTCAAGAGCCGGAGCTTTGGCTATATCGGAACTGTGCATTGTTGCTAAGCCTGTGATTTTTGTGCCTTATCCATTTGCTGCTGAAGATCATCAAACCAGCAATGCAATGTCGCTGGTAGAGAAAGATGCAGCTGCAATGGTACCCAACGATGAAGTAAAAGAAAAACTATATCAAGAAATAAAACAACTACTTGCTGATGATGCGAAGCAAGAAGTGATGAAAGAAAATTTAAAAACATTGGCCATAAAAGACGCTGATGTGCGCATTGCAAAAAAAGTAATTGAGATCACTAAATAAAGCGAGATGGACGTTCAGAAATTGAAACGGGTATACTTTATAGGAATAGGAGGGATAGGTATGAGCGCTTTGGCACGCTTCTTCAACCATCATGGTGCGAGGGTGAGCGGGTATGACCGTATGTCTACTGAGCTAACGAGAACATTAGTAGAGGAAGGGATGGACATTCATCATGTGGATGACGTGCAACAGTTGGATAAGAATGCTGACTTGGTAGTGTATACTCCGGCCGTGCCGAAGGATCATGATGAGATGAGTTGGTATAGAGATAACGGGTTTACGGTGTTGAAGCGTAGCGATGTTTTACAGCTGATAACTGATAGTATGTACACAGCCACAGTAGCAGGTACGCATGGTAAAACAACTACTTCTACCATGATCGCCTACTTATTGAAAGAAGCAGGTACAGGTAGTAATGCATTCTTAGGTGGTGTGTCCGTAAACTATAATAAGAACTACTGGAGTAGTGATACGCAAAGAGCAGTGATAGAAGCCGATGAATATGATAGGAGTTTCTTGAAGTTACACCCTGATATAGCAGTGCTGACTTCCATTGATGCTGACCACTTGGATATATATGGAACAGTAGAAGAAATGGAACAAGCGTTCATTGACTATACAAAGAATATAAAAGAAGGCGGCACATTATTAGTGAAGCACGGACTGAAGAGAAGCGGTGATATGAAAGCGTCAAACGTGATGACGTATAGCTTGCAAAATGATGCCGCCGATGTGTATGCAGAGAATATTATGCAGAAAGATGGTGGCTACTTCTTTGATATAAACATAAAAGGAGAAAGAATAGAACAGTTGCATTTGGATATAGGTGGTATGCATAACGTAGAGAATATGGTTGCGGCTATAGCTGTGGCTGATATGCTGGAAGTGCCTCATGAAAAGATAAAAGAAGTATTACCGGGTTTCAGAGGGGTGAAGAGGAGATTTGAATATGTAGTGAAGAATGAGGATGTAGTGTACATAGATGATTATGCGCACCACCCTGAAGAGTTGTATTCTTTGATTAAGAGTGCGAAAGCGTTGTTTCCTAACCAAAAGTGTGTAGTGGCATTTCAACCACACTTGTATAGCAGAACAAGAGACTTAGCCGATGGATTTGCGACGAGCTTAGACTTGGCAGATGAGGTAATACTGCTGGATATATATGCAGCCAGAGAAGAGCCGATAGTGGGAGTGACCGCAGAATTGATCAAAGAGAAAATGGGTAACCCTAATTGCACTATTCTGTCAATGGACGGGCTGGTGAAATATGCAGAGATAGCTTCTGTAGAGCTATTGATAACAGCAGGAGCAGGTGATATAGATAAATTGGTAAAACCTATTAAAAAGGTATTGGAAAGAAAGTGAGTAAAAAGCGCAAAATATCAACAAGAAAGGTGTTGCAGTCTATTGTGACATTGGTGTTGTTATGCGGTTGCGCAACGGCTGTGTTGAGTACAACAAAGTTACAAAAACACAGAAAGGTGAGTGGGGTAAGTATTAGTATAGAAAATAGTGACTACGGTTTTGTGAATCATGAAACCATTAAAGAACAAATAATAAGAG
Source organism: Flavipsychrobacter sp. (assembly GCA_965230595.1). GTDB lineage: Bacteria > Bacteroidota > Bacteroidia > Chitinophagales > Chitinophagaceae > UBA5543. The sequence continues at coordinate 445,967 of OZ246011.1, forward strand.
AAGATGTACAGTTAAATAAAACAAAGTTGAGTGAGGTAGATATAAATAGCGTAGAAAGTAAACTAGCGGAAAACCCTTGGATAGCTCATGCAGAAGTGTATGTGGATAACACGAAGGAAATGAAAGTGTCAGTTGTACAAAGAGTGCCTGTGGTACGTGTGTTTGATGAAAATGGTGATAGTTACTATTTAGACAGCTCTGCTCAAGTAGTGCCATGGTCTGACAGATATGTTCATTATGCGACAACGGTAGTCAATGTACCTGTGTTGGGTCATGATAGTGCACAGCAGTTGGTATATGAAAAGTTGGTGAAGCTTAGCAGGCATATTGATAGAGATAGTTTTTGGAGCCCACAGGTATCACACGTCTCCATAAATGAAGATGGTGATATTGAATTAATGCCTGTACTGGGCAACCATAAAATATTAATTGGTGATATAGATAGGTTGGATGAAAAGTTAGGTCAGGTTTTTAAGTTTTATACGAATGTGTTGAACAGAATAGGTTGGGATAAGTACGATGTGTTGGATGTGCGCTATAAAGGTCAGTTGGTGGCTTCGCCATCAATACCTTGGAATGTACCTAAGGATAATATTCGCAATACGATCAATTGGGTAAGTAGTATTACAGGAGAAGCGCCAAAACCAATTGTGTCAAAACCACAGCCTAGAAGTGTAGTAGAGCAGCCGGCAACACCTAGCGAGCCGAAGCAAAGTAATGATGGGCAGCGTAAAGAGCAGGAGGTAAAAGAAGAGAAGATAACTGCTCCTGTAGAAAATGCAGAGCCTTTAAAAGAGGAAAAAGAAATTAATAAAGAAAAAAAAGAGCCAAAGTATTTATACCAAGGCCATTAATAGTTATAAAAAGTAACAGTCATGAGCAAGAAACAACCCGTAATCGTTGGCTTAGACATTGGAACCACTAAGGTGGTTGCTATCGCCGGAAGGAAAAATGAATATGGCAAGCTGGAAGTGCTTGGCTTTGGTCGTGCAGACTCTGCCGGTGTCAGTCATGGTGTGGTGATGAACATTGAACAATGTATCAAATCCATACAGCAAGCTATGCAAAAGTGCTTAGAGTCTAACCCCAACTTAGATATTAAGGAGGTGTATGTGGGTATAGCGGGTCAGCATATCAAAAGTTTGCAAACTCGTGGCGACCGTGTACGTACGAATACGGAAGAAGAGATCAACAAAACCGATATTGATCTTTTAGTAAGAGATCAATACAAAACTTATATACCTGCAGGTGATCAGATCATTGATATCATACCACAGGAGTTTATGGTGGATAGTACACCAAACGTTATTGACCCAGTGGGGATGAGTGGCGTGAAGATAGGCGCCAACTTCCACATCATTACGGGTGATAGAAATGCTATTAGGAATATAAAGCGTTGTGTAGATAAGTCAGACCTAATTACTAGAGATCTGGTACTTCAGCCACTAGCATCGGCAGCAGCTGTGATGAATGATGAAGATTTGGAAGCAGGTGTGGCTATAGTAGATATAGGTGGTGGTACTACTGATATGGCTGTTTTCTACGATGGTATATTGAAGCACACCGCAGTAATACCTTATGCAGGTGTTAATATCACCAACGATATAAGAAATGGCCTTGGCGTATTAAGAGCACAGGCCGAACAAATGAAAGTGCAATTTGGTACTGCATTGGCTGATGAGGCTAATGGTAGCGCCTATATCACTATACCGGGCTTAAGAGGTTTGCCACCTAAAGAAATATCAGTGAAGAATTTGGCTCATATCATACAAGCACGCACTCAAGAGATATTGGATTATGTAGTATATCACTTAAAGCAGATCAACCTGGATAATAAGTTGTACGGAGGTATCATACTTACAGGTGGTGGCTCACAGTTGAAGCACATCATCCAGCTTACAGAGTATGTAACGGGTATGGGTGCAAGAGTAGGTATGCCAAATGAACACTTGGCAGGCGGGCATGCAGAGTCGCTTATGAATCCAATGTACTCCACCTGTATCGGTTTGATACTACGCGGTTACCACGATTTTGAAAATGGTAAGCTAAGGTTTGTTGGTGAAGGTGGAAACTATGTGGCGTTAAGCGAGGAAGGGCAGGAAGACCATGAAGATGAAATGGTAGACGATATAGCTGATGAGCAAAAAAATACCAAACGCTCAGAAAACTTGAAGAAACTGTTTGATGGCTTGAAAGGCAAGTTTATGAGCCTGTTTGAAGAAGTAGAAGATGATGAAATAGAATAACCCAATTAATAATAAAAAAAGGACTGATAAAGATTTTACTAACCCAGAAATTTTAGTCGTATGATACATTTTGAAATTCCCAAAAACCAATCTTCTATCATTAAGGTGATAGGAGTAGGTGGCGGTGGTAGTAATGCCGTTAACTATATGCATAGTCTTGGCATAGATGGTGTAGACTTTGTGGTTTGCAATACAGATTCGCAAGCACTTGCATTAAGCCCAATACCTAATAAGATACAACTAGGACCACATTTAACTCAAGGTCTTGGTGCCGGTGCTAACCCTGAAATAGGTAAGCAAGCCGGTGAAGAAAGTGTAGAGGATATCTCTAAAATATTAAAGGTGAATACCCGCATGGCATTCATTACCGCCGGTATGGGTGGTGGTACCGGAACAGGTAGTGCTCCTGTAGTGGCTAAGATATGTCGTGAGCTGGGTATCCTTACTGTGGGTATTGTTACCACGCCTTTCTCCTATGAGGGTAGAAAGCGTATGGCACAGGCGCAAGAGGGTATTGAGCGTTTGAGAGACCATGTGGATACGATATTGATCATCTCTAACGATAAGTTGCGTCAGCAGTTTGGTAACCTTCCGTTTACCCAAGCATTTGCAAAAGCAGATGATGTGTTAGCTACTGCTGCTAAGTGTATCACAGATGTGATCACGACAACGGGTCAGATCAACGTCGATTTTGCCGATGTATGTACCGTGATGAAAAATGGTGGTGTAGCAATACTAGGTAGCTCGTCTGTAGCTGGTGAAAATCGTGCATTACATGCTGTAGAAGAAGCCTTGAATTCGCCATTGTTGAATGATAACGACATCAGAGGTGCTAAATGGATATTATTGAATATTACTTCAGCGGCCGGAGATCATGAACATACGATGGACGAAGCTGAAGCGATACAAGCATATGTACAGCAGCAAGCCGGTGATAATTGCGATGTGATATTAGGTATGGGCCATGATCCTAACTTAGGGGAGGATATATCTGTAACCATTATTGCAACAGGGTTTAACCATAAAGAGATCAGTGGTGAAGTAGAATTTCCGCAAGAGCAGAAAGATAAAATTGTACTCACTTTAGACGGGTCGCCAAAAGAAGAAACTAAAAAGGTAGATGAGCAGCCAAGGTCTGAGGAGGATGATAGTATGACACCAAAGCTGGTTGAGCATGAGCCGGCTAAGCCTTTTGCGTTTAAACCTACTCCTGCGTTTCCTAAAGATGGCAATGGCGGTGAAGAACCCAAAGTTCAGCTGTTTTTAAACACGGAAACAGAAACAGAGGAGCAAGAACCTAATAATGAGGCAACAGAAACCCAAACTGTTGAAGAGCAACCAATGGCTACTCACGAAAAGGATACTCAAGCCGATGAACATGATAACGAACCAGCAGATGGCATACAGCTGGTGATCAAGAATGAGGAGCCGGAGGCGTCAAGCACGCCAACAGCACCAAGTGCACGCAGAGAGTTGACAGAAAGAGAGAAAGAAGAGCAGAGGCACTTTGAAGAGCAGAAGAGAGCTTTGGAAGAAAGAGCAGAACGCTTAAGAAAAATGAGTTTCAATATCGATTCTGTAGAGTCGAAAGATGATATAGAGTCTGTACCTGCTTACATAAGACGTAATGTAGAAATAGACGATAATGTAGCGTCTTCTGATACTTTCTTAAGTGGGTATAGCGTGAGTAATAATGACGATGATAAGGAGGGTGAAAAAGGAGATATACAAACCATCAATACCTTTTTAGATGGTAAGCGCCCCGACTAGTTGTTAACACTGATTATGCTTCATATTTATAATGACCTCTGTTTCTACAGAGGTTTTTTTATTTGTTTTTCTTTAACAATCCTCATTTAAACCATTCTTTCTTTTTCGGGTCTTATATACAGAACCAAATTTTGAAAAGATGAAAAAAATAATAATTGCATTAATGTGTATCGGTTTATTGTTTGCAACAAAGGGTGTAGATGCTCATCCTCACCATGGCAAGGGTAAACAGGTTAAGCAAAAGGTTAGGATAAGGAATGGCGTGCGTACCGGTCAATTGACCAGAAGAGAAGCGGCTCGTTTAAGAACACAACAAGCCACAATAAGAAATATGAAGCGTGTAGCACGTGCCGATGGCAGAGTGACACCAAGAGAAAGAATGGTGATCAATAGAACGCAAAGAGCAGCAAGTAGAAATATTTATAGAAAAAAACATAATTGTAGAGTTAGATAGATAGGTAAGTAGTTAGTAGTGTTGTAGCCAACCTGAAGAGGTTGGCTTTTTTATATTATTGATGTTTTGTTCTTCTAATGTTATGGTAAGGTTATGTTTATGCTACCAAAAAGTAACTATTTGCTACCGGACTTTTAAACACTCAAGCTATCTCTCATCTTTGCGGAAAATCACTTTTATGAAAAAATATTTACTATTAACATGTTGCGTTTTAGGTGCGGCATTTAGTCTGAAGGCACAAACACCAAGTGTAGAGTTTGGTACTAAAATGATATCTACTTCTGAAGGTGTTAGTTCAGTTAAAGTTCCTGTAATTATCAAAAACAAGAATGTTAATGAGCCAACTACAGTTCAGTTTCTTGTAAGAGGTGGTAGTAGTACAGCAGGTTCCGGCTTTGGTGCAGATGTTCAGTTGATTACTTCAAGTGTAACATTTACTAAAAATACAGCTGATACATTGTATGCAGAAGTATTGATCAATGATGATAGTCGTTTAGAATTAACAGAATATGTTATCATACAAATAAATAATGTATTAAAAGGTACAATAGGTTCAGATAAGGAAGTGACAATATTTGTAAAGGATAATGATTATAAAGGGCCTATCGCAAGAAAGAATATCCAGTTGTCGCATGTTGGCAGTTATGAAATTGGTATTTCAGGCTCTTCTGCTGAGGTGATCACTTTCGATAAAGCTTCAAACAGAATATATGTAGTTAACTCTGAGAAAAACATACTGCATATCTTAAATTTCTCAAATCCTGCTTCATTGTCTCAGTTAACACAGCTTAACATGGCGCAGTATGGTGGTGGTATTCAATCTGTAGCTTCTCACAACGGCCTTATTGCAGTAGCTGTACAGGCTGCAAGCAAACAAGATAGTGGTAAGGTGGCATTTTTCCATGCTGATGGTAATCCGATATCGCAAGTACAAGTAGGCGCGTTGCCTGACATGGTAACATTTACACCAGACGGCAAATATTTGTTAGTAGCTAACGAAGGTGAGCCAAATGGTAAATATACTAATGACCCAGAAGGTTCTATCTCAATTATTGATTTAACCAATGGTGCTGCAAATGCAACAGTTTCATTTGCAACATTTACACAATTCAATAGCCAGGCAGCTACACTAAAAGCAAGTGGTGTGCGCATATTTGGTGCGTTCAACCCAACTGTAGCACAAGATTTAGAGCCTGAATATATTACAGTAAATACTACGTCTGATACAGCATGGGTATCGCTACAAGAGAATAACGCTATAGCAGTAATTGATATAGCTAACAAAACAGTGTTGGGCATTTACCCGCTTGGTACAATTGATCACAGAAAATCAGGTATTGACGCTAGTGATAAAACCGATGGGCCTCACATAGCTACTTGGCCTGTAAAGGGTATGTTCATGCCAGATGGTATTGCCAGTTATTCTGTTAATGGTAAGACATATATACTTACTGCTAACGAGGGTGATGCTCGTGAATACGATCCATTAGAAGAAGAAGTAAGAGTTAAAAGCAGCAAGTTTAAACTTGATCCAGTTGCATTCCCTGATGGAGATGTATTGAAAGAAGACCACAACATTGGTCGTTTAACTGTTACGAACACGATGGGTGATACTGATAACGACGGCGACTTTGATGAAATATACGCTTTCGGTACTCGTAGCTTCTCAATATTTGATGCTAACAACCTTAGCTTAGTATATGATAGCGGTGATGATTTTGAGAACATCATAGCTAACGACCCTAAGTTTGTAAAAATGTTTAATGCAAACAATGATGAGAACGATGCAAAAGGTAGAAGCGATAATAAAGGACCTGAGCCGGAAGCTGTAGCTGTGGGTACTATTAACGATACTACATATGCTTTTATCGTGCTGGAAAGAATTGGTGGTGTTATGGCTTATGACATTAGCAACCCTAACCAACCGGTATTTGTTGATTATATCAACACAAGAGATACTTCAAAGTTTGGTGGTGATAATGGTGCTGAAGTAGCATTATTTATTCATAAGGATAGTAACATACATAAAAAACACTATGTATTAACTGCAAATGAGGTAAGTGGTACAGTAGCTGTATTTGAAGTGAAAGCACATGTGCCTGTTGTCTCAGTTAATGAGATCAAAAAAGAAGGAGAGCTAGTTGTTTATCCTAACCCTGCTAATGATGTATTGAACTTTGGAGCTAAAATAAGTGGTATTATGTATGACAACAGTGGTCGCACTGTAAAGCACATTGTTGAAGCTCAATCAGTAAATGTTAGTGATCTTACTCCTGGTGTTTACTTCTTGCAAGTAGTTGATAATGGCATACATAAAGTGATCATTCAATAGAGATAAGTAACTTTTTATATGAAAATAGGCTGCAAACTGTTGCAGCCTATTTTCTGTCATGGAAAAATCATTTGGCGGTAATTATCCAACGGTTAATATTGTTTTGACCGTCTTAAAGGTTAAAATAATGATAACAGTATTAGTAATTGTGAAAAAAGATATATATTGCTATCAATAGCACATAATATATTGTGTGATCAAACGTTAATTAACATTAAATACTCTTCTTATAGCGAGACTTCTACTTTAAACAAAACATACATATTGGAATGGTTTAGACCTATACCTAATAAATGTAGAAGTTATGCGCACAATCCAACAACAACACAGCGATGCTGAATTGATCCAAGCTTTTAAGCATGGAGATCAACTAGCACTAGAAACGCTCATCAATAAGTATAAAGACAAGATATATACTACAGTATATATGCTTGTGAAAGATGAGTTTATTGCAGATGATATATTTCAAGATGCATTTCTTAAAATAATCAAGACCATAAGAAGTGGGAAATACTCTGAGCAAGGTAAGTTTTTGCCCTGGGCAATGAGAGTAGCTCACAACTTGTGTATGGATCACTTTAGGAAAGTGAAACATAACGTGTCGGTAGTGCTTCCTGATGGAACAGATATTACTGACATTTTACCGGCAAGCTCTTTTGGTGCTTCTGATACAATGGAGCGAAGAGAAACACATACCAGTGTAAGAAAGCTGGTAGAGATGTTGCCGGAAGAACAGCGAGAAGTGATCGTGCTTAGGATATATGCTGACCTTAGCTTTAAAGATGTTGCTAAACTCACAGGTGTAAGCATTAATACTGCCTTAGGGCGTATGCGTTATGGCCTAATTAACCTTCGTAAAATGATAGAAGAGAAGAACTTGGTATTGCGTTGATAGTGCAAGATTATCTATCTTGCTGCTATGGTTAAAGATGCACTCTTTTTTCATGACGGACTCCTAGAACAGGGGCAAGAAATACAACTAGCAGAAACTACGAGTAAACATATTCTTCAAGTGTTGCGCATGCAAGTGGGAGATATGTTTCGCCTTACAAATGGTCAAGGTATTTCGGCAGAAGTAATTATTAAGACTGCTGAAAAGAAAAAATGTTTTGTTATAGTAAAAGACGTTACAACACATCTTGCTCCTCAGGCATCCATACATTTAGCAGTTTCGTTTACAAAGAATACAAGTAGGAATGAGTGGATACTCGAAAAAGCCACTGAGTTAGGTGTGCAACATATCATACCTATACAAAGTGTGCGTACAGAGCGCGTTAGAATAAAAGACGAGCGTTGGTTAAATATTATTACTTCTGCATTATTACAGTCTCAACAGTATTTTTTACCGCAACTACATGAAGTGACAACTTATGACGATTTGCTCAAGCATGTAAATGTGGATCAAAAATTAATAGCACACTGCATTAACGATTTAGACAGAAAGCCTATTCATGAAATAGCAGTAAGGGGTAAAGAAACGTTAATACTTATAGGCCCTGAAGGAGATTTTACACAAGAAGAGGTAGCTTTAGCTACACAAGCCGGTTTTCAGTCTGTTTCAATTGCCAACCAACGATTAAGAACCGAGACTGCAGCTATTGCGGTTTGTAGTTATTTAAATATGATCAATCATGCGTAAGCATTTGTATATACTGTTTCTACTTTTAGCCTTCAGCTACAATGCCGATGCGCAGCAAATGCAGCTAGGCTTGTTGGTGTATAATGGTGGTGGCGATTGGTATGCCAACCCAACTGCCTTAAAGAACTTAGCGCAATATTGTAATGAACAATTAAGAACGAGTTTTCAAACAGAAGAAGCGCAAGTGGAGATTGGTAGTCAAGAGTTATATAACTATCCATTTGTTCATATGACTGGGCATGGGCGCTGGGCAATGAGTGAGCAAGAAGCGGAGAATTTAAGAAACTATCTTATATCGGGTGGCTTTTTGCATATAGATGATAATTATGGAATGGACAAGTATGTGCGTCCTGCATTAAAACAGTTGTTCCCTGATTTAGAACTAGTAGAATTGCCTTTTAACCATCCCATTTATCATCAAAAGTTTGATTTCCCTCAAGGGCTGCCTAAGATACATGAGCATGATAAAAAAGCTCCTAAAGGTTACGGCTTGATCTATAAGGGTCGGCTTGTATGTTTCTATTCTACAGAAACGGATTTAGGCGACGGCTGGGAAGACCCTGAAGTACATAATGACACACAGGAACATCACGAAAAAGCTTTGCAGATGGGGGCTAATATCATCCAATATGCCTTTACACAGCAAGACTCTTAGTGGTTGAGCAAAATATCCAACACTTTTTGAGCCACATTGCCGTGGTGGTAAGTGTCGTAGAAGCTTGTAGATATATCAGCACCTATTTTTGCTTCTGCAATTGCGTTGGCAAAAGCCAGCCAATTATTATCCTCTGTAATGATGAGCTTATCTCCGCACACTTCAGGTAATAATCCTGCAGCTCCACTATGCGTACTGATCACTGTTTTGTTATGACCCAATGCTTCTACAGCTTTGGTCTTTATGCCACCGCCTGTTAATACGGGGTTGAGCATGATGTCACAGGCATTGATGAATTCGCCAAGGTCATCAACAAACCCTAGATAGTGCATGTTGTTCTTTTGGGCAATAGCATCTTGTAATTCTTGAGGTAAGCCTTTGCCTGCAATTAATATTTCATAGTTGTTGTCTAGTAGCGGCGCAATATCCTGAACAATATATTTTACAGCATTAGCATTGGGCGGATAGTCCAATGCCCCGAGAAAATACAACCATGTTGCTTTGATGTCAATGGATAACTTGTTGCCAAGTGTCTCTTTAATATTATTATTAGCGGGTATCTTTTTTTGGTCGGTGCCAAATGGTATAAAGTGACATTTACTTTCAGGTAATCCAAAATGTTGCTGTGCCCATTTTGCGTCTTCAGGGGTGATGAAGAATACACCGTCTGAGTGATGCATTGCATAACGTTCATACTGACGAAGTACAGGCCACCAAGCTTTGCCTAATGACCTAAAACGTTCCGACTCTATATTATGGCTTCTGATAAACCAAGGAATGCCTAGCTTCTTCGCAATAGCTTGTGCATTGATAGCCATATAGGGATGCTCGCAAATAATGTGCGTGATACTATTCTCCTTAGCTAATTCAATAAGCTGCTTTAATCCATAGTAGGGTATATACTTCTTGGGTTTAGCTGAGAATATTTTGTGCAGATAAAAAGCATATTTATTGTCATCATTATTCACCGCACTTACCACATGGTCGTTGCATAGTTTGCCCAAGTGGTGGTGCAAGTTGACGATCGCTGCCCTGCCACCACTATTGGCGGGTATGATGCGGTAAGGCGCTATGGATAGTATGTTACAATCCTTGGAGGTCATAAACGATTAAAAATACTAATAACCAATTTGTTAGCATAAATAAATAACAGACTTATAGAAAGGGGATAGTTTTGTTATTTTACGCCTCATTGGGACGAATGCCCTTTTTGTATGCTAGTATCAATCATCATTATCAACTATAATACATTTCAGCTTACATGCGATTGTATCTCTAGTGTTATACAATACACTAAAGGTGTAGATTATGAGATCATATTGGTAGACAATGCTTCTACAAAAGACAACCCTGACCTGTTTCTGCAAAAGTTTCCCAATATAAAACTCATTAAGAGTGGAGAGAATGGAGGTTTTGCCAAAGGGAATAATTTGGGAATTGAGGCGGCTAAAGGAGATTTGATATTGTTACTCAATAGTGATGCGTATGTAGAAGAAGACTGTATTTCAGCAGCAGCAGAGCAATACAAAAACAATGATCGGTTAGGAGCTTTAGGAGTACGCATGTTATACCCTGATGGGCAATACCAAAAATCGGCCAGGAAGTTTCGTAGTATTCGAAATGAGTTATTGGATGTGGCTCGCCCTCTACTTTATTTAATGCCTTATAAGCAGCGCGCACAGTTGATGTTGAACCAATACTTTAAGGGTGATTTCAGTACAGAGTGTGATTGGCTGAGCGGGGCATTTTTAATGTTCCCCAAAGCGCTGCTGTCTAAACTGGAGGGTAATAAACTGGATGAGCGGTACTTTATGTATGGCGAAGATCACCTGTGGTGTTATCAGTTTAAAGAGTTGGGCTACATCAATTATTACTATGCCGATGCTGTAGTATATCATATTGCCAATGCCAGTACGTCGTCAAAGAAACAAATGAAACTACTGAATGTGATGCTGGAACGAGAGTTGGATATCATGGCTTATAGAAAAGGCAAAGGGTTGTACTATTATCTGTTTAGCCTAGTGTATGGTTTTAAGATATACGTACAGATATTTATAAAACTGCTGGTGTGGAAAGTCTTTAAGCATAAAATTAGATAGCTTTGCAACTTCATTTGTCGTTATGAGAATACTAATGGTTTGTTTAGGTAATATCTGCCGTTCTCCTATTGCAGAAGGTGTAATGAAGTACAAGGCTTCAGAGCATGGGCTTGATTGGGAGGTAGATTCGGCAGGCACAGGGTCTTACCATATTGGTAGTAAGCCCCATCTGTATTCTCAAGAGATATGTGCTAGTAAAGGCATCGATATAACAGACCAAAGCGCAAGACAGTTTGACGAGTCAGACTTTGAGCAGTTTGATAAAATATACGCTATGGATAACAGTGTATATAGCGATTTAGCTCAACTGGGCAAACATAGCGAGCAACTGAATAAGCTCACTCTTTTTTTAGATGAGTTGGAAGAAACTCCCGGCCAGTCGGTACCCGATCCATATTATGGGGGCAAAGATGGCTACGAGCATGTATACGCGTTGATAGAACGTACTTGTAATAAGATCATACAAAAATATAAAACAGCGGAATAAGTAATGGCTGCAAAACCATCGATACCACAAGGAACAAGGGATTTTTCTCCTACAGTAGTTAGGAAACGTCAGTATATTTTAAATACGCTAAAAGAAATTTTTGAACGTTATGGTTTCCAACCTTTGGAAACTCCTGCTATGGAAAACCTGACCACGCTTACCGGTAAATATGGCGAAGAGGGTGACCGTTTAATATTTAAAGTATTGAATAACGGGTTGCACGAAAAGAAGGATAGGAAAAGAGAGGAGTTGGATGAAGAGTGGGCTAAAATGTTGGAAAAGCCATACACAACACCTGTGGTTACTGAAAGGGCATTGCGTTACGATCTTACTATTCCTTTTGCTCGTTTTGTAGTGATGAATCAAAATGATCTTGCGTTCCCATTCCGTAGGTATCAAATGCAACCGGTATGGCGTGCTGATAGGCCACAGAAAGGGCGTTATCGTGAGTTTTGGCAGTGCGATGCTGATGTAGTAGGTAGTACGTCATTGATCAATGAAGCAGAGTTGCTGTGTATCTATCAAGGTGCATTCCATCAGTTAAAAGTGCCTGAGATTTCAGTAAAGATCAATAGTAGGAAACTGTTAGCAGGCTTAGCAGAAATAAGCGGCGAACCTGAAAAAATGATGGACTTGACCATCGCGTTGGATAAACTGGATAAGATTGGTTGGGAAAAAGTCGCGATAGAATTATCCGAACGTGGTATAAGTGATGAGGGTATTAATAAAGTGAAAGAGGTAATTACGATACAAGGTAGTAATGACGAGAAGTTGAGTCAGTTACAAAAAGTAATGGCCGCTAGTGAGCAAGGACTACAAGGTGTGGAAGAGTTAAGAACGACTTTAAACTACTATAATAGAATAAAAGACAATAGCTGGACGGGTAAGGTAGAAGTAGATATTAGCTTGGCAAGGGGGCTAAACTATTATACAGGAGTAATAGTAGAAGTGACTTGTGGTGCGGTGAAGATGGGTAGTATTGGCGGCGGTGGTCGTTATGACGACTTGACGGGTTTGTTTGGATTGAAGAATATGTCGGGTGTGGGTGTGTCTTTCGGTATAGACAGGATATATGATGTGATGGAGGAGCTGGAGCTTTTCCCTGAAGCATTGAGTACAGGTATTGAGATATTACTCATCAATTTTGGTGGTGAAAGTGAGCTCTATTCTTTAGATAAGTTAAAACAGCTAAGAGATGCGGGTATTAATGCTGAAGTATACCCTGATGCAGTTAAGTTTGATAAACAGATGAAATACGCCAATAAACGTAATGTACCTTATGTGATCATAGCAGGAGAGGATGAGATGAAAGAAGGTAAGCTGGCGCTAAAGAACTTCTCTACCGGGGAGCAACAAAAGCTTAGTATAGAAGAGATCATCACTTTATTGAGTAAATAAGAATAAAATTAAAGGGCATAGAAAAAGCGGTCAAGTTATCTTGACCGCTTTTATATTATTCAAATTTAACCTTCTAGTTTATTACCTGGTTCTACCGCTTCTTAAGAATGCAGGGCAGTGTGCTTGCCAGTATTCATTAGCGTTACCAAATGCTCTTAAGTAAATAGTAGCTGTAAATGTACCGAACCAGTACCAGTCGTATTGCTTACTATCACCACGTTGGTATTTGTAGTCAGGGTAGTTGCCATCCCAAGTTTTATGCTCATCCGTACGGAATGCATAGTTAACTGCTTGGCCACCTCTGTAAGCTTGTAGTGTATCAAAGTTTACATAAGACTTACTTACGTCATCAAGGTAGTCGGTATTCGTATAGCGGAAACCGATCTCAGTAGATAACATGAATGTTTTACCAACAAAACATTTAAGACCACCACCAAATGGGAATGCTACATTCACTAAGCTATATTCTGTACGGTCAGGATATATTGGAATACCTTGCCCTTCAGTGCTTAAAGGTCTCAAATAGATCTTCTCACCTTGAGGTCCGTCAGTATATGGGTTGTATTGGAAAACCGCTAAGCCTGCAAATACATAAGGTGTGAACTTCATTCTGTCTACTTCTATAGGCAATAAGTTTAATTCAAAGCCACCATGTATTTCAAATAAGTTAGAAGCAAAACGTAAGTTACGTTCTCGTTTTGCCTGAATGTCAGATAAGCTATCGGCCGCAGTAATGTTGGTATATGAAATACCAAAACGAAGCCCTAGTCTAGGGTTCATGAAGTATTTGTACATAATACCACCCATTGGCTTCATGCCATAATCTGGGAAAAGCTTATCCTGTAAATCTCCGTAGTAGCTACTTACACCAGCAGACAATCCAATTTCGTGGTGAGCCTGCCCCATAGATAACATGGGCATCAATAGCGCTAATGATAGTATAATGCGTTTCAAGACCGATTCGTTTTAATTGATAGTTGATAGCGAAAGATAAAAACAATTTTTGAAAAACAAAAGATACTGTTAAAACCAAAAATAGTACCAAACCTCCTTTTAATCAGTTTTTTATGTGCTTGATAGTCAATTTATCCAGGGTATTAGGTGGGAAACCAGTAAATCTTATTTTTGCTGCTGCTTGAAACCAGTAATAATGGATTTAATTAAAGATCTGAAAGAAAGAAATTTGGTACAGGATATCATGCCTGGTACTGAAGAGCAGCTCAAAAAAGAGATGACTGCGGGCTATGTGGGCTTTGACCCTACTGCAGATAGCTTACATGTAGGTAGCTTATTGCAAATAACACTGCTAATGCGTCTGCAACGTGCCGGCCATAAGCCCTATGCTCTGCTAGGTGGTGCTACGGGTATGATCGGCGACCCATCAGGGAAGTCTGCTGAACGTAACTTGCTAGATAGTAATACGTTAGAGCAAAATATTGCAGGTGTTCGTGCGCAGCTGGAAAAGTTTTTAGATTTTGATGAAGGGAAGGATAATGCAGCTGTTTTGGTCAATAATTACGATTGGTTGAAAGATTATAGCTTCTTGAACTTCATCAGAGATGTGGGTAAGCACATTACTGTGGGTTATATGATGGCTAAAGACTCGGTGAAGAAGCGTTTGGAAACGGGGCTGTCATTTACAGAATTTAGTTATCAGCTGATACAGGCTTACGATTTTTACTACCTGAATACCAATAAGAATGTAAAACTACAGTTTGGCGGTGCCGACCAGTGGGGTAATATGACCACAGGTACGGAGTTGACACGCCGTATGGGAGATAAGGAAGCCTTTGCTTTTACCAGCCCGTTGATCACCAAGAGTGATGGCAGTAAGTTTGGTAAAACAGAGAGTGGAAATGTGTGGCTAGACCCCAAACGTACATCTCCTTATCAGTTCTACCAATTCTGGTTAAAGTTATCTGATGACGAGGCAGAGAAGCTATCTTATATATTCTCGTTCAAACCGGTTGAAGAAATAAAAGCATTAATCGACGCTCATAGGGAAGCACCTCATCAATATGGCCTGCAAAAAGCTTTGGCCGAAGAGTTAACCATATTGGTACACAGTGAAGAAGACTTGAAGTTTGCGCAGCAAGCATCTAATATTTTGTTCAGTAAAGGAAATGAGGCCGTTGAGTTATTACGCTCATTCAATGAAAAACAACTGCTTGAAGTAATGGATGGTGTGCCTCAAGTAAGCGCTGAGAAGACAATGCTAGATGGAGAAGGTGCAGATATGCTTACTTTCTTGGCGGAAAATGGTGTTTATAAATCAAAGGGAGAGGCCAGAAAGATGGTGCAACAAGGAGGTTTTAGCATCAACAAAGAAAAAGTAACCGATATTGATCATAAGTTATTGTCTACTCAGTTACTGAATGACAAATACCTGTTGCTTCAAAAAGGTAAGAAGGATTATACTTTAGCAATTTTCAATTAAAACATACTGCGCGTATTATGCTAAATTTGAAAGGCATGTATGCAAGTAAGCTTAAAAAAGTATTGATAGTTATGGCTTTACTAGCCATAACTGTTCCTGCATTTTATTGTAACTCACCAACCAAGCCACAAACAGATATTGGTCACAGCTCTGCATGGAAGAATGTGTACGATACAGCAGCACATTATGTGGGTATGGATAAGTGTATGGTGTGCCATAAAGAGGTGTATGAAAGCTTTATGCAAACAGGTATGGGACAGTCTTTTGATAAGGCGACCAAGCAAAAGTCCGCTGCAAATTTTTCTCCTTCTCATGCATTGGTTTACGATAAAGATCTGGATTTCTATTACAAGCCTTATTGGAGTGAGGATAGTTTATACATTATGGAGTATCGACTGAAAGGGAAAGATACTACCCATAAAAGGATACAGCAGATACATTATATAGTAGGTTCCGGTCAGCACACCAACTCTCATATTTACAAAGTCAACGGTTATCTGTATCAAGCGCCGATAACTTTCTATACACAAAAAGGGAAGTGGGATTTGGCTCCGGGCTTTGAAGATGGATCAAATACCAGGTTCTCCCGTACGATACAGCTGGAGTGTATGAGTTGCCATAATGGGTTGCCTGATTTTGTAGAGAACAGCGAGAATAAATATACTAGTATCAAACACGGTATAGACTGTGAGCGTTGTCATGGTCCTGGTAGTATACACGTAGCACAAAAGATGGCGGGTAATATTGTAGATACTTCTAAAGGGCCTGATTACACCATTGTCAATCCGCGTAGGTTGTCTACAGAATTACAAAACAACATTTGCCAGCGTTGTCACTTGCAAGGTATTGCTGTAGTGAATGATGGTAAGAGTTTTGATGATTTTCGTCCGGGTATGCACCTGTCGGAAGTGATGAATGTGTTTATGCCGCAGTACGAAGGGGCACAGGATAAGATGATCATGGCATCGCATGTAGAGCGCATGAAGAAAAGTAACTGCTATGTAAGCTCCGGTAAGATGAGTTGTATTACCTGTCATGATCCGCATGTTAGCGTGAAGTTTACGCCACAGTCTCAATACATCAGTGCTTGTAATAGCTGTCATGCAGGTGCTAATCAAGTAGTTTGTAGTGAAAAGTTGTCAGTAAGAACAGCAAGGAATAAGGATAATTGTATAGAGTGCCACATGCCTAAGAATGGTAGTATTGACATACCGCACGTGGCAGTAACAGATCATCAGATCAGAAAGCGCCCATTAACTCAAGAAGAAGCGAGTGAGATCACTGCCTTTTTAGGGTTGCAATGTTTTAATAATGATAGTGTGGATGGCATAACTCAGGCTAGAGCCTTCATGGAGTTTTATGAGCGTTATAACCCGAACAATGGGTTGATAGACTCTGCCATATATTACTTAGATAAAAACAAAGAGATTGAGGCTAGCAAGCAGAATCAAAATTATATAAGGGCATACTATCTGTTGCATGATTACAATACTGTAATACGCTATGCTGCCGAGTTGAAAGTAGAAGAGGTTAAAGATGCATGGACGTGCTACCGTATAGGCGAAGCCTATTATAAGACACAGCAAAAACAAGTGGCAGAAAAATGGTATCAGAGGGCAGTTGCTGTTTGGCCGCATGCACTCGACTTTCAATATAAATATGGCACATGCTTGTTAGCTGTAAATAAGAAAGAGCAAGCACAGCAGGTTTTTCAATTCATCATTAAAGAGAACCCTAACTATACTAAGGCGCACACCAACCTTGGGTACATATATATGCAATTAGGAAATGCTACTATGGCTTACAACCACTTGCTCAAAGCTCAGGAACTCAACCCTGATGACGAGCAGACACTGATCAATTTGGCAGTATGGTATCATTTTGAGCAACAAGATGATAAGGCTGCAAAGAGCTTACGTCAGTTATTAGAAAAGCATCCTGATAATGCCAAAGCAAAGGCTATGTTATCAGACTTGAATATGTAGTCAAATTCTTTGCTTTATTAAAAATAAGGGTAGATATTCACATCAAATTCTATCTAAAAACGTAATAATGAAGAAACTACTATTAACTCTATTAGTTGCTACGGTAACCCTAACGGCATATGCTCAATATGGTCGTAGAAGTTCTGATTGTCCTAAGTTTTACATTGGGCTAGGTACCGGATTAAACAACCCGGCGGGATTGTTAGGAGTAAATCTTGATGTGCCCATCACATCTTCTTTTTCATTAGGCGCGGGTGGAGGACTAAGCTCTTGGGGCTGGAAGGCGTACTTTGAAGGCAGGTACTACTTTGGTGAATGTAATCGTGGCTGGGCCATAGGTGTAGGAGGAACTTATAATACCGGCCTGTCCGATGCATTGGAAGTAGATCAAGACCCCAATAACATAGGCATACCTTCGGCACTAGTAACACTTGAGCCGGTACCTGCAGTATTTTTATCAGGTTATCGCTTTTTTGATGTTGGTAAGCGAGGTAATCGTTTTTATATACAAGTAGGTTGGTCACAAAGGTTTGATGACAAGCCATATAGCTCTAGCCCATTCAGGCCATTGACCACTGATGGTGAAACTGTGATGCGGATACTTAGTCCGGGAGGTGTTATAGTAGGTTTAGGTTTCTCATTTGGTGTTGTGCGATAAACAGTCGTCAAAACCTATAGTTCAGAAAGAAACGCTGCCTGAAATGACGATAATCTATGTCAAAAATGGTATAGCTGTTTTTATAAAGTTTTGAGCTACTTACTTGAGTGGTTCCTATTTGTAGGGTGGCTATTTCCATACCTGCTGATATTCTTTTAAATAATAACTTGAAGCCTACACTAGGCATGGTATATATAGCAGTTCTTCTCGAAGATGAATTTTTTATCGGGCCATCTATATACCCGTGGTTTTTATTGCCGTCAGTATCAAAGTAGGTTTTGCTATGTATTTCGCTGGTGTAGCCTGTACCGTGTGTTACAGATACATCTGCCGCACCATAGAGGTAAATGATCTTATACAGTTGTTTTTGATACTCTACACCCAAACTTGCGGTATACATAGGTATGTTTGTGAACTTCTGAACATAATAGGCAGTGTCGTTCTTGATTTCGTAAATAGAATTACTAGTAGAAGACGAATATGTTCCCCTGCTAGCACTTACTCTAATAGCACTATTAGGGTTTACCCACCTTTTATATTGTAAACCTATTTGCGAACTATAGTGCTCAAGGTTTAGTGATGGTTCAAAAACTAGTCCCAGATGGTTTAGTTTCTTGATATTGATTGTTTTTTCATTTTCTCTAGCCTTGGTTGAGACCATTGTCAGTAGAAGTGAAATCAGCAATAGATATTTCATAGTATGTGTATTTGGTTTTGCCTAAAACGCCACCTGTGAAACTATTATTGCATTAAAAAAAGCCCCTTTTAAGGGGCTTTTTTTAATATACTAAAACCTGATCTGTTGCGTTATAGCGCGGCTGCATAACGTGCTGCAACTGCTTCCCAGTTGATCACATTCCATACTGCACCAAGATAGTCAGGGCGCTTGTTTTGATACTTCAAGTAGTATGCGTGCTCCCATACATCAATGCCTAGTATTGGTGTGCCTTTTACTTCAGCAATATCCATAAGTGGGTTGTCTTGGTTTGGTGTAGAGCAAACCTCTAGTTTGCCATCTTTTACGATCACCCAAGCCCAGCCACTACCAAAGCGTGTAGCACCTGCAGCATTTACTTTTTCTTTCATAGCATCTAATGACCCAAAAGCATCATTGATGGCATTTAATAGATCACCGGTTGGTTCGCCACCGTTTGGTCCTAAGATCTCCCAAAATAAGGTATGGTTGTAATGACCGCCACCGTTGTTACGAACGCCAGCACCATAGTTAGAGATGTTAGCCATAAGGTCTTCAAGAGAAAGATTCTCAGCGTCAGTACCTGCAATAGCTTCGTTTAGCTTAGTTACGTATGCGTTATGATGTCTGTCGTGGTGTATTTCCATTGTTTGTGCATCAATATGCGGCTCTAAAGCGTCAAAAGCATATCCTAATGCAGGAAGTGTATGTGCCATAGTCTATATATTTTACGGTTGATTAATGATGCGGCAAATTTAAGCTTTAGAGGGTGCAATACGAAATGGGAAATGTTATAGTTAGATAGTTAAAAGTTAATAAATGACAGAGGCATCCCTGGTGATGACACCAGGGATACAAATATGATATTTAAGCTGAAACAGGTTGTTCCCATATTCCTGTACTAGCTGTCTCTTTAGCGTATGTGCTAAAGTCTTTTGGCTTTCTACCAAGTACCTTTTCAATATCATTGCTCATTTCAGTTATTCGGCTGTCTCCCAATACTTCTGTGAAAAGATAACCTACCAGCCACACATAGTCTTCAGGCACACCATGTTCTTTTAGCATATCAGTATACGCCGTAATTGTAATGGGGGTAAAGTCGATGGTTCTGCCGCTTGCCGTAGCGATCTCTGCCACTACTTCTTTAAAGGTTAGCAAACGCGATCCTGTAAGCTGATATATTTGACCATTATGCTTATCATGCATTAACGCTTCTACCGCAACATCCGCAATATCATCAGTGTCTACAAACGGTATTTTTACATCAGCTTGGGGTAGTGCAACATGCCCTGCTTGTATAGGCTCAAGGAAAAAGCTTTCGCTAAAGTTTTGGTTGAACCAGCTAGCGCGAACTATTGTGTAATCTATGCCTGAATTTATAATGGCTTGCTCGCATAATTCAGCCTCACGCTCTCCTTTGCCTGATAGTAATACCAGCTTTTTCACCCCTTGTTCTTTTGCTTTAATAATAAGTAACTCTATTGCTTCTAAAGCTCCGGGTACAGCCAGGTCGGGCTGGAAAGTGATATAGACCTTATCCATACCTTGTAGCGATGCTGCCCATGTTGACGGGTCTTGCCAGTCAAAAGCAGGTGTTGCATTTCGAGATCCTATTCTTACATTTTGACCAAGTTGCTTTAAGCGGTCAACTATTTTTCTGCCGGTTTTTCCTGTGCCGCCAATGACTAAGATGTTCTGATTCATTTTTTTTGATTTTTGGTTGTTATAAATAATTATTGAATTGTTGTTGGTTTAATGAAGCTGACCAATAAGCTCAGCGCAAATGCTACTACAGAAAAAATGGTGCGGATGGTGTGTAGCTGGTTCCATCTCAACTCATAACCCTGCCTTACTTTTTGCATGGCATAGCTGTCAAGGTTAGCTAGGTTGACTTTATCAAGAGCATCATTCATAGGTACATTGCCTAATGCAGTAACTCCAATTGTTCCTATCAAGTAAGTAAGTGTTGCTATTATTATTAAAGCCAGAGATATGGCATTACCCGATCGGTATTGCATATAAGAGGCACTTAGCAATACTAAAAGACTACCCATGAATATGATGAAAAACCAAGGGTTGAGTATTGCCCTGTTTATAGATTGCATGGTCTCTAAGTAGCTTTTGTCAGTTATAAGCTTTGTACCCTGTATTACTGACACTTGCCATGTATAAAAAAAGCCGGCAGATAAACCTGTGAGTAATACAGCAGTATAAAGTGTGATGTTTTTCAATAGTTCCATTGTTGCAGTTGTTTATTTTTTTATGGTGTGAAGCCAAGTTTCAAGTGTGTTATATTCTTCTTGTGTCAGCTTGATCTTCTTGCCTCTGGGCATTCTTTTTTTAATGAATACCTGCTCATTTATTTTTGAGGCAAGGGTATTCATATTGTCTGGTGTGAATACTTTTTTTCTATTCTGCACTTTATGGCATACGTTGCATTTAGTTCTCAATACCGCTAGTGCAGCAGCTTTTTTGTCTATTGGTTTGAATGCCGAAAGCAGTATGATGCTCACTGCAATGAGGAGCAGATCGTTAATAAATTTCTTTAAGTACTTCATCGTTTATTGTTTAAATAAATTGATGAAGCAAAGGTGGGGCTATACCTGGTCAGGTATTAGTTTGAAAGGGATAATGATTTGTTCGAAAAGGATTATTGTTTTATCTCACTTGGGCGGAAGCCATATTTCTTGGCAAATGCATTGGAGAAAGAGCTTAAGCTATCGTAGCCTACCTGCCATGCCGCTTCTTGTATACTCACATTGCCATCTCTTAAAAGCTCATGTGCTTTAGTAAGCCGTTGGTTTTGTAGATACTTGAATACCGGTACGCCGAAAAGCTCTTTGAAGTTTTTCTTTAGCTTAAAGCTATTCAGTCCTATTTGTCTGGACAGGTCGCTCAATGATGGGGGAGACTCTAAATTGCTGAGCAGTATTTCCTTGGCTTGAAAAAGTTTCTCCCGCTCATCTTCTCTTACTATTTCTTCCTTCATGTTAGACAAATAGCCAAAGAAGTGAGAGAGTAACATCGTCATTTGGCTCCTGAAGAACATCATCTTGGTCTTACCTTCATATTGTATGTTAAACACTTGGTCCAATATCTCATGCATGGCCGGTGTCATATAAAAATGGGGTCCTTCTACATAATGGTCTGCAGGGTTGACCAGTTGGTGTAATAAACTGGAGAAAATCTCACCTTCGTCGTTTGGCAACTTTTCTAAATTTCGAAGTGCTGTAGCAATAACAATACACTCTAAGGGCTTATTTTCAGAAACAGTATGCTCAAAAGCTACTTTTTCATCTGCATAAAATGATAGTGCCAGACCTTTTGTATGTGTAAAGTTGTGTTCCTTACCTTCGTATTTAACAGAGAGGTCTACATTTCCTGCTCCATAAAATGCTACTGCAATTACAGGCTCGTCAAAATAGCAGACATCAATAGTAGTTGTTGTACTACTGGCCTCTTCTACGAGTATGGTAAAGTCATTAATGTCTATTATCTCTCTATTCATTTTCTGCAATAGCTAGTATGAATATACAGCATTGGCTTTATTTGGTTACATAAGACGGTTTTTTATATCTATAATTATTGCATTTTTAACGCATTAAAATAGCATTAAAAAAAGTTTTGTAGAAAGCTTAGAATATCTCACCTTCGCGACTGATTTTTTACGAGAGAGGTACTGATATAGACATATAAGAGTTCCATTCTGTTTATTGGTGAGGTTATTTTATAAATAATAAGCAACAGTTATAAAATTGTTGAAGTGCATATGGGGTTGAGGTTAAATACAGTGGTGAAGGTTACTTTGCTTTACCTTTTTTTTGGGTTGCTATGGATATACTGTAGCGATAAAGTCCTAAGTGTTTTTATACCAAACGATGTATTAGAGCTATCAAAGATCCAAACCTTCAAAGGCTTCTTTTTTGTTGGCGTGACAGCAATATTGCTGCATTATTTGGTTAAGAAGTATAATAACGAACTAACGCTTAAGGTGGCCATGCTGGAGCAGAGTAAAGCTGCTTTTGCTAAATCGGAAGAGAACTACCGTTTGTTATTTGAGTTTAACCCTACTCCTATTATCATATACCATCCTGAGTCTGATAAGATCATTAAAGTAAATGATGCCGCTTTAGAAAGCTACGGTTACTCGGTTGACGAATTTTCAAAAATGTCGTTGCTACAGCTAGAAGATGAGGAAGCGATTGATGTGCAGAAGATAGAGGAGAAGCTAAACATTCCCAAGCATGAGGAAATGATACATACTGCAGGTATACATCGCCATAAGAAAAAGTGTGGCAAGTTGATGTATGTATACATAAGAGGTAAGGTCATTAACTATAAAGGAGTGAATGCGCATATTACCATGATCAACAACATCACTCCTCAGCTAGAGTATATTGAGACCATTGAGAGGCAAAACAGTAAGTTGAATAAAATTGCATGGACCCAGTCTCACGTAGTGCGTGCTCCTTTGGCCAGCCTTATGGGCTTAGTGCATTTGCTTGAAGATGGTAAGTACGATGATACTAAAGAGGTTAAGTCTATTCATGATAAGATACTGAACTCAGCCAATGAGCTAGACCAGGTCATCAGAAGTATTGCCGACGATTCAGTAAATGCGCCTACAGAAGGTTAATTTTGCCTCTTGATCAAGTAGCCAAAAAACTTATCTGACAGTGGCCATATTATGTAGGCAATAATAGCTGATACTGCTAGGTAAAGAGCCACATTTAATAATGATATTGTTAAGTTGTTTGTGATAAGGTGACTGACAACAATAGGTGAAAAAGTCATAACCACTTTTCCTATTTGGGATGATAGAACTTTTTTCATTATAAATCGAATATACAAAAAAATGCCCCGCATTAGCAGGGCAATATGAATTAAGATTAGCAGTATTTAAATATGCTGCTTAAAGTATTCCAGTGTTTTTCTCAACCCTTCACTACGGTCTACTTTCGGCTCCCAGCCAAGTATTTCTTTAGCTTTGGTAATGTTAGGTTTGCGCTGTTTCGGATCATCTTGTGGTAGTGGCTCGTATATGATCTTTGATTTTGAGCCGGTAAGTGCAATAACTTCTTCTGCAAAATCTTTCAAGCTGATCTCAACAGGGTTACCCACGTTTACAGGTAAGTGGTAGTCTGATAATAGTAGTCTATAAATACCATCTACAAGGTCGTCACAATAACAGAAAGAACGTGTTTGAGAACCGTCACCAAACACGGTTACATCTTCACCACGTAGCGCTTGGCTCATAAAGGTAGGCAGCGCACGTCCATCATCCAGCCTCATACGCGGACCATATGTGTTGAATATGCGTACTATTCTGGTCTCTACCTGGTGGTAGTTATGGTAAGCCATTGTAATGCTTTCCATAAAACGCTTGGCTTCGTCATATACACCACGAGGGCCTATAGGGTTCACGTTACCCCAGTATTCCTCGGTTTGAGGGTGTACAAGTGGGTCGCCATATACTTCTGACGTAGAGGCTACCAATATACGCGCACCCTTAGCCTTAGCAAGACCAAGTAAGTTGTGTGTGCCTAATGCACCTACTTTTAAAGTTTGTATCGGCATCTTCAAATAGTCGATAGGACTGGCAGGAGATGCAAAGTGCATGATGTAGTCAATATGTCCGGGTACGTGAACAAACTTTGTTACATCATGATGGTAAAAAGTAAAATCCTCTCTAGGGAAAAGGTGTTCAATATTTTTGATGTTACCTGTCAACAGGTTGTCCATACCTATTACTTCGCAACCCTCTTTCAAGAAGCGGTCGCACAGGTGAGAACCTAAGAATCCGGCTGCTCCGGTAACTAATACTCTTTTTTTATTACTCATGCTGTAAAATTATGCTTGTGATACGGGTAGTTTTTCTCTTAAGCTTTCATGTATCGTTGCTCTACCCATGCTTTCGTAATAGAAGCCTAGCTCTTGCATTTTATCCAAAGAAAATACATTTCTGCCATCAAATATAAACGGATGGTTCATTGCCTCGTCTATTCTGCCGAAGTTAGGGTTGCGGAACTCACTCCACTCCGTAGCTATTACTAGTGCATCAGCACCTTGTACTGCATCATACTGGTCGTTTGCAAAGAATACATCGTCACCAAAAATAGCTTTTACGTTATTCATGGCTTCAGGGTCAAATGCTTTTACCGATGCACCTGCCTCTTTAAGTTCCTTGATCAATTCTAACGCAGGAGCTTCTCTGATATCATCAGTCTCAGGTTTGAATGCCAAGCCCCATATGGCAAAGGTTTTGCCATTAAGGTTGTTGCCAAACACGTCTTTTATTTTAGCACCAAGCATTGTTTTTTGCCTGTCGTTCACGCTCATGGTAGTTTCTACAAGTTTAAAGTCGTAGTCGTGCTCACGAGCTGTACGAGCCAATGCCTGTACGTCTTTAGGGAAACAGCTTCCTCCATACCCAACACCCGGGAATAAGAAACGTTTACCAATTCTACTATCACTACCCATACCTACGCGTACCATATCCACATCAGCTCCGGCACGTTCACACAGGTTAGCCATTTCGTTCATAAACGAGATACGCATAGCTAAGTAAGAGTTGGCTGCGTATTTGGTCATCTCCGAAGAGCGCTCATTCATAAAATATATAGGATTGCCCTGACGAACAAATGGTTGGTATAACTCGTTCATGATCTTCTTCGCCTTCTCTGAAGAAGTACCAATAACAACTCTGTCTGGCTTCAAGAAATCATCAACAGCTACACCTTCTCTTAAAAACTCAGGGTTAGATACTACGTCAAATAGTTCTGTGTCTAAGTTTTTGCTCAACACTGCTGCTACCTTTTCGGCTGTGCCAACGGGAACAGTGCTTTTATTAACGATAACTGTATACCTGTCAATGATCTTACTAAGATCTTCAGCTACGTTAAGTACATATTGTAAGTCTGCCGCACCATCTTTACCGGGAGGGGTAGGCAAGGCTAAGAATATCACCTTCGCGTTTTTAATGCCGTCTACCAAGTCTGTAGTAAAGGAAATTCTATTCTCTTTTATGTTACGTTCCAACAACACATCAAGCCCCGGTTCATAAATTGGGGTCTCTCCATTGCGGAGTTTGTTTACTTTTTCTTCATTGATGTCGATACATACCACATCGTTGCCGGTTTCTGCGAAACACGTACCTGTTACTAAACCTACATACCCGGTTCCTATGATAGCTAATTGCATATAAAAAAGGATAATTTTGCGCAAATGTAATTATAAATTCTTTGAGGCGGGGTTTAGTATGTTACTTCTTGATAAAATATACAGACATATATATTATATTTATGATCACGAAGTACTAAAATCAAGAATTATATGTTAAGCAAAAGTGTCTACAAATTAGGCTTTATGGCCATGTTATCCTTAGCACTGGTAATCAGTAGTTGTAAAAAGGATGATGATAGCGGTAATGTTGAAAATACAGGTTATGCAGAGGATATGGCACTATTACAGCAGTCTTTTGACGATATGGATGTGTTGATCATGAAAGCATTCTATCGCGGCGCGGCTGGCCTTAAAGGTGGCGATCACCCATTAGCGGTTTGTGCCACTATTATTAATGATACTGCAGCTACACCAAAGAAAATGATCATTGATTTTGGTAATACAGGCTGTATCTCATTTGACGGTAGGTTTAGAAGAGGTAAGCTGGTTGTAACATATGGTGGAGATTACAGAACTGCAGGCTACTGGCATAAAGTAGAGCCTAGCTTCTATACCGTAGATGGTCATAAAATTTCAGGATCTAAAACTTTAACAGCTCACGGGCTTAACCCTAAAGGGCAGATATATTATAAGGTAGATATAGAAGGTCAAATAGATCTAAAAGAAGGCGGTGGTGTATTAAAAGGAAGAAGTAACCGTACACGTACATGGATCGCGGGTAGCAATACTCCGCAAATTATTGACGATGTATTTACACTGGAAGGCTTAGGTGAGTTAACAAGACCTAATGGAGAAGTATTTACAACACAAATAGTTGATCCGTTACATGTATCTTATGGTTGTAACTGGATATCGAAAGGCGTGATTAGAATCATACCAAGAACAGCTAAACACCGTCAGGTAGACTACGGAATGGGTGAGTGTGACAACAAAGCCATACTTACGATCAATGAAGAATCCAGAGAAATGACATTGCAATAATTACTCCGGTGAAAAATAATATTAAAAGAGGCTGCCTATGGCAGCCTCTTTTTTGTTGTGTTCACTTTTACTAAAGTTTGTTGAGTTGTCGTTATTTACTTATTCCCTCATAAAACTTTCGCCAACCTGAAGCATCATAAACCAAGTGAGATTCTTTAATCATGCCATTTTCAAGCCTGAACCACTCTGAAGCTATGTTTGACTCTAAACCGGGTACAGATGACTTGAACTCATAAAATGTAGCAACCCAGTCATCTTTTTCAGATATATTGATCAGTTGTATGCCTGTTATCACAGCGCCAATATCTTTAGCAAGAGCAATAAATTCTGCTTTGGAGCTGAGTTTTACAGTAGGGTTTTGAAAATGATAGTCATCAGCAAGTAGGTCTAGTGAGGCTTTAATTTTTGACGGATTGTTGAAGCCGTTTAAAAACTTTTTTACAATTTCTTGATTGGTCATGTTGCTATTTTTTTGTTGTGAATAAGACTTGTATGATACCATAGCCATGGCAAATACCAATAGATATTTCATTGCCTTCATAATTAATGTTTTATGTTAATAATGAAGCAAAAGTCAGTATTGTCCTTTCCTTTACGGTTGGTAAAAACCAAGATTTTAGATACTGATGGAATTGATCAACTTGCTGAAGTTTGTGGGATCAATGCGTAGATAAGAGGCAATATCTTTTTGAGCAACCATATTGAGCAAATGACCACTTCGTTGAATAAATTTTTTAAAACGGGTTTCAACATTAAAAGCCAATAGCTCATGATGTCTTTCTATCAACCCTAAGAGAAAAAGCTCAGTGATCTTCCTGAAAAGTGTTTCCAGCTCCCTATGTTGCTGTAGTAGCTCTTGATGCTTTTTGTACGTAATACGCAAGAATGTGCTGTTTGTAATTGTCTCTAGGTAATACTTGGATGGTGTTTGTGTGAGAAAAGACTCTACCACACCGCTAAATGATGGAGCATAAGCAAAAAACATGACATGTTGCTTCCCATCATGCAAGTAATATGATTTCTGAATTCCGTCAACTACAAAATACAAGTAACGCTCTGTTTTTTCCGGTTCGGAGATGACCGTTTTTCGTGGAGCTGAGTATTCTGACCAGTGAGAAAGATAGTCATCCAGTATCGTGTCATTTACTTCATATATGTCGGATAAAAACCTTTTCATTATAAGTGATTAGTTATTGCAATGGCCAATTAATTTGTTACTAAGCGTCACGTTGCAAAATACGACATGAGTCGTAATTGGTTTACACCAGCAAATGGTAATAATATATTCATAATTAAATAGTTGCGATAAGCTATTGGCTAATTGAAATTAACACAACTGAAAATAA
Organism: Flavipsychrobacter sp.; assembly: GCA_965230595.1. GTDB lineage: Bacteria > Bacteroidota > Bacteroidia > Chitinophagales > Chitinophagaceae > UBA5543. The sequence continues at coordinate 474,330 of OZ246011.1, forward strand.
ATACTTCAATACGAATTAGTTTCATATAATAATTATGAAGATTTTTATATTTTGAACACACAAAAGAATCTAACATGAAAAAATACATCGCAGAACTTATCGGTACTTTCTCACTGGTACTATTTGGTTGTGGGGCAGCAGTTGTTGCCGGCATCTCTTCTACAGGCCCTAGTGGCTTAGGCTTATTGGGTATTTCACTGGCTTTTGGTTTGGCGGTAGTGGTCATGGCTTATGCTATAGGGCCTATCTCAGGCTGTCACATCAATCCGGCCATAACCATCTCTATGCTAGTAGCCGGCAAGATCAATATGAAAGATACTATAGGCTACATCGTAGCACAAATGGTAGGTGCGCTTATTGCTGCGCTAGTGTTAAAAACCATTCTATCAGGTATGCCGGGCTTCTCCATGGGAGAGTGGGCTTTAGGTTCCAACGGTTGGGGTACAGGCTACCTCGGTGAATATAACCAAACATCTGCTTTCATTACCGAAGCTGTGATGACTTTCTTATTCTTATTCGTCATTTTTGCCACTACTTCAAAAATGGGCAATGCTACTATGGCGGGCTTGGCTATAGGGCTTACTTTGGTATTGATACACATGGTAGCTATTCCAATAACAGGTACTTCTGTGAACCCTGCACGAAGCTTTGGCCCGGCAGTATTGGCAGGTGGTAAGGCCATGTCTCAATTATGGCTATTTATAGTAGCTCCTATCGTAGGTGGTGTTGTAGCAGCCATCACTTGGAAAGGCCTTTTCGGGAAAGAATAAATTGATAATAAATATTCTACAGGCAGCTTGTGATGATCTCACAAGCTGTTTTTATTTCATCATGTGAGATGGTGAGTGGTGGTGCTACCCGAATACAATGAGAGGCAAATAAGAACCAGTCTGTAAATAGTCCTTTTGTAATGCACTTATCAATACATTGTAAAACAGCAGTATCACTTTCCAGTTCTATGGCCATTAGTAGCCCTTTACTCCTTACGGCTTTTATCTTAGGGTGCTGCAACAGTTTGTGAAATAGTGCTTCTTTCTCTGCAACAGTGTCAATAATATGCTCATTGAGTATCACATCCATGGCAGCATGACCTGCAGCACAGGAAACAGGATGCCCTCCAAATGTAGTGATGTGGCCCAAAACAGGGTTGTCAGTAAAGGCTTGCATGTTATCAAAAGAAGAGACAAAAGCCCCCAAAGGCATACCGCCACCTAAAGCTTTGCCCAGCAAAACAATATCGGGAACGATGTTAAAGTGTTCAAAGCCCCACATAGTGCCTGTACGTCCAAAGCCGCATTGTATCTCATCAACAATAAGTAATGTGCCTGTTTCTTTACATTTAGCCGCCAAGGCTTTTATCCATAAGGTGTCAGGAGTTTTTACACCTGCTTCTGCTTGAATGGGCTCTATCACTACACAGGCCACCTTATCATTAATGGCGTCAATAAGTTCTTGGCTATTATGCTCATAGTGCCATACGCCCGGTAGTAACGGACGGTAGGCATTGCGCCAATACTCATCACCCATAATACTTAATGCTCCTGAGGTAGAGCCATGATAGCTGTTATTGCAAGCGATGATCTCAGGTCTGCCGGTGAGTCTTTTGGCAAGCTTTAAAGCACCTTCAGTAGCTTCAGAGCCTGAGTTGGTAAAGTAAACACAGTTCAGGCTATCAGGTAGGTATTGCTGAAGCTTTTGTGCATATTCGGTTTGCGGACTTTGAATCAACTCACCATACACCATGATGTGTAGGTATTCTTCTGCTTGCTTTTTGATGGCTTGTATCACTTCCTGTCTGCCATGCCCCACGTTACATACACTAATGCCGCCTATAAGGTCAAGATATTGCTTGCCATTACGGTCGTGCAGATAATTACCTTCTGCTTTAACAATGTCTAAAGTCAACGGGGCAGGAGATGTTTGTGCTATATGTTGCTGAAAAAGCTTGCGTTGATCCATCACGGCAAAGTTATCATTAGAATAATACGGAAACAAAAACGGCTACTACGCAGGAGTAAGGCCTAGCTCTTTAGCCTTTTGCAGCATAAATTCATAAGCTGCATCTTTGTCATTCTCTATGTCTCCATCCAGTATGGCCTCTCTTATAGCTGTTTTGATGACACCAACTTCTCTTGATGGCTTAAGGTCAAAGATCTTCATGATCTCTTCGCCGCTTATTGGTGGCTGCCAGTTGCGCATGCGGTCTTTTTCCTCTACTTCTTTAAGCCTTTCTCTTACTGCTTCAAAGTTCTCCAAGTAGCGCTTTACTTTATTCTTATTCTTAGAGGTAATATCGCTCTCACAAAGTATCATCAGGTCCTCCAAGTCATCACCTGCGTCAAATAACAATCGCCTCATAGCAGAGTCGGTAATGTCCTCTTTAGTAAGACTGATAGGTCGTAGATGTAGTGCTACTAGCTTAGCTACATATTTCATCTTGTCGTTTTGTGGCAGCTTCAGCTGTCTGAATATCTTAGGGGTCATTCGTTCCCCTACAGCATCGTGCCCGTGGAATGTCCAGCCATGTTTCTTTTCAAAACGCTTGGTAGGTGGCTTACCTATATCGTGCAATATGGCTGCCCAACGTAGCCATAAGCTATCGCTGCGATTGGCCACATTGTCTAATACCTGGAGTGTGTGGTAAAAGTTGTCTTTATGTCCCTTACCATCAATATATTCAACGCCTGATAGCGCGGTCATCTGCGGGAAGAATTGATGTAACAAACCTGTTCTAAACAATAGGTCAAAGCCAATAGAAGGCTTTTTTGCCAGCACGATCTTATTCAACTCGTCAGTAATTCGTTCTTTCGATACGATCTTGATGCGTTCTTTATTTCGAGCAATGGCATCGTAGGTCTCATAGTGAATTTTAAAACCAAGCTGTGTGGCAAAGCGAATACCACGCATCATGCGTAGCGGGTCGTCAGAAAAAGTAATATCGGGGTCTAAAGGTGTACGTATCGTGCCTGCTTTAAGGTCTTCAACACCATTAAAAGGGTCAATTAATTGCCCATAGTTGTCTTTTTCAAGGCTAATGGCTAACGCATTGATGGTGAAGTCTCGACGTTTTTGATCATCATCCAAAGTGCCATCAGATACAATGGGTTTTCTGGAATCGTGTTGGTAAGACTCTTTTCTAGCACCCACAAATTCAACATCAAAACCCTTATGTCTAAAATGTGCGGTGCCAAAGTTTTTAAAGAAGCTCACTTTGGGCTGCGGAGATAGCTTTTTGGCTATGGCATGAGCGAGGTCAATACCACTACCAATACATACCAAGTCAATATCTTTTGTCGGTCTGTCCAGTAGTTTATCTCTTACAAAACCTCCAACCACATAAGTAGGCAACTGTAGTTCAGTGGCAACATCTGCTACAAGCTGAAACAACTTCTCCTCTTCTTTAGTACAAGCAATATCCATTTCGGCACAAAACTACGCAGTATGAAATAATTATTAAGACCTAATTACTTGAATCGTATCATCATCGTTGATGCGGATGATCTGTGAGGCTGTAGCTTCACTGGTGTCATCCTGTCTATAACCTACTACATAGTCTACTTCTTCTTTAATAACATTATTAATATCATGAAAAGATGCAGGGCTAGACTCGCTGCTGATGTTTGCTGAAGTAGAAACTATGGGTTTGCCAAAGCGTTTGATGAGTGCCTTGCAGAAAGTGTCTGTTGTCACCCGTATGGCTATAGTGCCGGTTTCGTGTACTAAGCTGTCCGGCAGGTCTACTGCGTTGTTGTAAATAACTGTTGTTGGTCGGTCAAAATTCTCTACTATACTGATGATGTCGGGGTGTGGGTTAGCCACATAGGTTAGAATATCTTTTGCTTCTGCCAAGAGCACAATAAAGCTTTTATTCTTAGGTCGTTGCTTTATGGCGTACACTTTTTCTATGGCTTCGGCATTAGTAGCATCGCAGCCAATACCCCAAATAGTATCAGTAGGGTAAAGAATGCTACCGCCTTTTGATAAGACCTCACAACACTTTTTAATATCTGATTCGAAGTTGCTCATGTTTGAAAATGCGCTATCTATATATGATTATTAGGATATATTTTACGAATTGATGATGATTAACAGGGGGTTAACAAACCTTTTAGTTAGTATTAATCGTCTTTGGTGTTATATTTGTAGTAAACATATAAAAAGCTGAATAATGAAAAAGATTTTACTTTCTCTAAGCTTGGTAACCCTTGTATCTGGTGTCGCAGTGGCTCAAAGTGGCCATGAAGGTCATAACCACACCACCATAAGCGCAACACCTCCCGGAAACACTGTGCAAGATAGTGAAGCTAGCAATTTGAAAACAACAGACATGGCTTTTGTAAAAGAAACCCATGATTTTGGAACGATTCCTGAAGGCCCAAAGGCTGAATATGAATTCAAGTTCACCAATAAAGGTAGTGAGCCTATCAATATTCAAAAAGTGCAAGCCTCTTGCGGTTGTACCACACCATCTTATTCTAAAGAGCCTGTAAAACCGGGTGAGGTAGGTACGATCAAAGCGGTATATAATACTCAAGGCCGTCCGGCACCGTTTAACAAAACGATCACAGTGATCTCAAATGCAGGAACTAAGGTATTGTATATCAAAGGTACTGTTGAAAAATCGCCTGATGGTTCGGTGCCTAAGAGCAATTCAATGATGAAGACATTATAATTAAATAGGTAAATTTTAATAATAGATATGAAACAATTAGTAGTTACATTATTCTTAGCTGTAGCAAGCTTGGTAAGTGTACAAGCGCAGGAGAACAAGAATGCACCACGTTTTGAATTCAAAGGTGGAGATACCCATGATTTTGGTACACTTCCTGAAGGGCCTAAAGCTGTGCATGTATTCGAATTTAAGAATGTAGGTAAAGAACCACTTATTATTCAAAATGCATCTGCATCATGCGGTTGTACTACACCTAACTGGCCTAAAGAGCCAATTTTACCTGGTAAAACAGGAAGTATTACTGTTGAGTATAATACTCAAGGTCGTGTAGCACCTTTTAACAAGGATATATACATTTTATCAAACGCTGTAGTGCCTGAAGGTAAAGAGCGTTATGAGCTACACATCAAAGGTACCGTTCTTCATAAAGAAGAGTACGACAAAAAGAATAAGAAAGGATAATCAATACGTTATTCCAATAATGAAAGAGGCTGGTGATTCAGCCTCTTTTTTATTTAGGTAATATTGATACTTCTTTTCTAAATTTGCGCCATGCCAGTAATATCACACCGTGGCGCATTGATGCCACCATCGCCGATTCGTAAGCTTGTACCTTATGCTGAAAAGGCAAAAGAAAAAGGACTTAAGGTATACCATATGAATATTGGTCAGCCGGATATAGAAACGCCACCTGAAATAATTGACGCTGTAAAAAAGACGGATATACAGGTACTCTCTTATAGTCATAGTGCGGGTGAAGAAAGCTATAGAAAGAAGCTTGTAGAATATTATAAGCGCAATAATATAGATGTAACGCATGAGGAGATCATTGTGACTACGGGGGGCTCCGAAGCCATACTATTTGCTGTGATGAGTTGTTTAGATCCGGGTGATGAGATTATCATTCCTGAGCCGTTCTATGCCAACTATAATGGTTTTGCTACCAGTGCGGGTGTGAAGATCGTACCTATTCCTTCAGGTATAGAGGATAACTTTGCATTACCGTCAATAGATGATTTTGAACAAGTAGTGACGCCTAAAACCAAGGCGATCATGATATGCAACCCTAACAATCCAACGGGTTATTTATATAGTGAAGAGGAGCTGGATACACTTAAGGAGATCTGCCTGAAGAAGAACTTATTCTTAATTAGTGATGAAGCGTATCGTGAGTTTTGTTACGATGGTTGGAAACATATCTCAGCACTAGCATTAGAAGGCTTAGAGCAGCACGCAATACTTGTTGATACTATTTCTAAAAGGTATAGTGCCTGTGGTGCACGTATCGGTGCTTTGGTCACCAAGAACGAAAGTGTATTGAATGCAGCAATGAAGTTTGCACAAGCCAGATTGAGTCCGCCATCTTTGGCACAAATAGTAGGTGAAGCTGCAATAGATCTTCCTGAAGATTATTTTAACTCAGTACATGCTGAATATAATGCCAGAAGAGACTTATTAGTGGAGCGTCTTCGTAGAATGGAAGGTGTGGTTTGTCCTGTGCCTAAAGGTGCTTTTTATGCAGTAGCACAGTTACCTGTAGACGACAGCGAATCGTTCTGCCAATGGATGTTGAGTGAATTCTCTCATAACGGAGCCACATTGATGATGGCACCAGCAGCCGGCTTCTATGCCACACCGGGTAAGGGGCAGCAAGAAGTGCGCTTGGCATATGTATTAAACAAAGAGGATATCAACGCAGCTATGGATTGTTTGGAAGAAGCTTTGAAGCAGTATAATGCTTAAACTTCTACAGGAGTAAATTCAAATTTTTGCCCGTCAAATAATCCTTTGTCGCTTAGTTTCAGTGATGGTATCACTAATAAAGCCATAAAAGATAATGTCATAAAGGGAGCATGTAAGGTGCTCCCTAATTCTTTTGCTTCCTTGTCAATAGTTGCATATGCTTTGGCTATGGTATAGCCATCAGTATCTGTCATTAAACCACCTACGGGTAATGGTAAGCAGTTTGTCTCTGTTGCCGATGTAGCAACAGCTATCCCTCCCTTGGCATCCACTAGTGCATTTACTGCTGCGCAAATACATTCGTCATCTACACCCACGGCAATGATGTTATGGCAGTCGTGCGCTACTGTAGAGGCAATAGCTCCACCTTTTAAATTGAAGCCTTTTATAAATGCTTTAGCTACAGGAGCGTTATCATCATACCTATTGACAACAACTATTTTCAGTATGTCATTTGCTACATCACTTTCTATAACACCATTCTTTATATTGGCTTGGTGAGTGAATGTATTAGTGATCAGTTGACCATCAAGCGCTTCTATAACACGTATGTCTGCTGTTGCAGATGATGTAGGTATTACAAAGTCACTTACTTGCTTTTTAGAAATATTAAAGTTGTTGATCGGAGTTACGTCTATGTTCTTCAGCTTCGAGACGTCATTTTCTGCTACTAAATCACCCTTAATGTAGGTTTGTTGTACTTCAAGATCAGTAAGGTTGTTGACCACTATAAAGTCTGCATCGTCCCCCTGTCTCAATAGCCCTACAGGAATATGATAATGCAATACCGGGTTTACACAAGCAGCTTTCAATACATCATAAGTATCATAACCTTTGGCTATTGCTCTTTTTGCAATATGGTCAATATGGTGAAGGACTAACTCGTCAGGGTGCTTATCGTCACTACAAAACATCACTTGCTCAGGGTGAGACTTTATGATGGGATGTAACGCTTCAAAGTTTTTTGCGGCACTGCCTTCTCTTATGATGATCTTCATGCCTAGCTCCGCCTTCTCCACAGCTTCTTCAAATGTAAAACACTCATGATCTGTAGTAATACCGGCTGCAGCATATTTTTTTGCATCAGCACCTTTTAATCCAGGTGCATGTCCATCTACAGGCTTATTTCGTTTTTTAGCTGCTTCGATCTTTGCCATTACTTCTTCATCTTCAAATAATACGCCTGGAAAGTTCATCATTTCCGCCAAGTACCATATATCAGGATTGTCAAGTAGGGCTTCTATGTCTTTTGCATTTATAGTAGCTCCTGCTGTTTCAAAACCGGTGGCAGGAACGCAAGATGGTGCACCAAAGAAAAACTTAAAAGGTGTTTGCTTGCTATTATCTATCATGTACTGCACGCCATCTACACCACATACATTAGCTATTTCATGAGGGTCAGATACTGTTGCGACTGTGCCATGCGTCACAGCAATATTGGCAAAGGCAGTAGGCACCAGCATTGAACTTTCTATATGTATATGTGCATCTACAAAGCCGGGCAGTATATATTGTTCGGGTGCTGTTTCAAGAGGTGTAACAGAGTTTATTTTCCCTTCATTTATGTTTATTTCTGCAGGAAAAATGTTTCGGTTAAAAAGATCTACATATTGACCTTGTATGGTAAATGCCGACATTAGAATTAAGTGTTATTAGAGTATCGAAGTGCCTGAGCGGGATGCTTCTACTTTCATTTTTATGAGCTGTAGCATAGTGCCGGCCTTATCTTTGGCTTTATTGGCAATTGTGCCTTCAAATAGTTCATCAATTTTATTCATCCATAAAGACAGCCAGCGTTGATAGTGTTCGTTCTGTAAAGGAGTTTTTTTGTCTAACTGCACATGTTTCTGAACAGGGTTACCTCTATATGAGGCAACTCCAAAGAGAACCGTTTCCCAAAACTGATACATGATAGGTAAGTGTTGCGACCAATCTTCACCGATGATCTCTTGAAATATCCACCCGATCGTCTCGTCCTTCTTTACATCATCGTAGAAGCTATTGACCAGTTGTTCTATGTCTTTTCTATTGCTAATATCCTTTTTTTGCATGGTAATGCAAATCTAAAGCAATATGACTATATAACTAAAAGTTAATAAGTCTAAGGTTGATAAAGCATGTTCGTGGTATCAGAATGAATTTTCGTAGGACGAAAATGCTATTTCGTTGAATAAACCGTTGTGGTGCTTAAAAAGAATGGGAACTTTATACTAAGAATTACGTTCGTCAGCGTTAGCCCTTATACTTCCCTGTTTAGTGGTGCACTATATGTACCACTATTACTAAATAAGTAGCTAAATATTGTATATGCAGTATTTGGCTTTTTATTTTCTATCTATTTACCAAAAAGCAGAATACCTCACCCGGGCCGTGCACACCCACAACAAGTGTTTTTTCAATATCAGCTGTACGGCTAGGCCCTGTATTAAGGTTGATCATTGATGGTAGTTCCTTACCATATTTTTGTTGCATCTGCTCTATTGCATCTTTTATATCAAACACTACTTGGTCAATATAGGCTACAATAATATGTATAGGGTAGAAGACAGAGGAGGTACGCCCCATATTCTGCTTACTACTTAGTATTACTGACCCCGTTCTGGCAATAGCAAATTCACAGCCTGTAATACAGGCATCTGCATTTTCCATCTGCAATTCCGAAGGCTCGGCTATATTCAATTGGTTTTTATTCAATTGATCCATCAAAGCTTGCTCTGAGCATAGCATGTGTTGCCAGTTCAGGTTTTCATACAGCTTGATGATATTATTCATGAGGTCATCCTCATTTTCGCAATAGATAAACTTACCGCCTAAGCTATTGAAGTTTTCAGCAAACTTTTCTTCCAGAGCTTCTTTGTCGGCAGAGTATATCTCTTCTCCTGCTCTGTTCTCTATTTCAGGGTAGGGCATGTCTACCTGCTCCTTATTTAAGGATTTTCTGATCTTTCCTAATATATTCTCTTTCGACTTTGACGTTTTAAAAGTAGACATGTTGGTCAGTTCCTTGAGCAAAAATAAAAAAAGCGATGGGTATTTTTTCCCATCGCTTGATCTATAAGATTGAAATTAGTTGCCGTCAGTGCTGGCGATGCTTGTTCCTACAGGAGGTATCCCTTCGTTGGGGGTCATATCGTCAAAAGGTCTTTTACCAATAAGACGTTCCAAGTCATCTTTAAACAGTACCTCCTTCTTAAGCAGCTCTTCTGCTAGTACATTGAGTTGGTCAATGTGCTCGGTAAGTAACTGTTTAGCTCTATCATACTCATTGCCAATGATAGCTCTTACTTCTTCGTCTATCATTTTTGCGGTTTCTTCAGAATATGGTTTTGAGGTAGGGTACTCTTGTTGAGAATCGTGGAAGGATACGTTACCTACTTTATCATTCATACCATATAAGCTGATCATGGAGTAAGCCATTTTGGTAACACGTTCCAAGTCATTCTGCGCACCTGTTGATATTCTTCCAAAAGTCAATTCCTCAGCCGCTCTACCGCCAAACAAGGCTACCATTTGGTCATTCATTTGCTCGGTAGTGTATAGATACTGCTCTTTAGGTAAATATTGTGCATAACCTAATGCAGCCACACCACGAGGTACAATAGATACTTTGATCAATGGGTTAGCATGCTCTAAGAACCAGCCACAAATAGCATGGCCTGCCTCATGGTAAGCAATGATCTTCTTCTCTTCAGGAGATATGATCTTGTTTTTCTTTTCTAAGCCACCTATCACACGGTCAATAGCATCGTTGAAGTCTTGCATATCCACTTCTTCCTTATTCTGTCTCGCAGCTATTAGCGCAGCTTCATTACAGATGTTAGCTATGTCAGCACCGGCGAAGCCCGGTGTTTGTGCAGCTAGTTTCTTGATGTCTAAGTTTTTAGACACTTTGATCGGCTGAAGGTGTACTTCAAATATTTTAGCTCTACCTTTTACATCAGGTATATCAATGGATATTTGTCTGTCAAAACGTCCCGGGCGTAGTAGCGCGGTGTCTAATACGTCTGGTCTGTTGGTAGCGGCTAGTACTATGATGCCTGTATCCCCGCTAAAGCCATCCATTTCTACTAGTAGTTGGTTTAGTGTGTTCTCGCGCTCGTCATTACTCATCACTACATTCTTACCTCTGGCACGGCCTATGGCATCTATCTCATCAATAAATACGATACAAGGTGCTTTTTCTCGGGCTTGTTTAAACAAGTCTCTAACTCTGCTGGCACCTACACCTACAAATAGTTCTACAAAGTCAGAACCTGACATGGAGAAGAAAGGTACTTGGGCTTCTCCCGCTACTGCTTTTGCCAATAGTGTTTTACCCGTTCCCGGAGGGCCTACCAGCAATGCTCCCTTAGGTATTTTACCACCTAGTGCTGTATATTTTTTAGGGTTTTTCAAGAAGTCAACGATCTCCATCACCTCTACTTTAGCCTCATCAAGACCAGCCACATCGTTGAAAGTGATGGTAACTTTTGTACCCTTTTCAAAAAGCTGCGCTTTTGACTTTCCTATGTTAAAGATACCACCTGCACCACCAGGGCCACCTGCGCCACCACTCATTTTCCTCATAATGAAGAACCACATAGCGATCAATAAAATAGCTGGAAGCAAGAAAGACGATAGCATATCGCCCAATAGGCTGCGACGTTCTTCGTAAAATACTCTTACTCTATTATTGATGTCTACATCAGTTTGGGCATCGTTTAAGTCGTCTCTAAATTGCTCAACAGACCCTATTCTAAAAGTAAAAGCATGCTTGTCATCTGACGAGCCGGCGAAAGGAGACTTTTCATCAACCTTTTTAGGTTTAGCGTCCTTTTTAAGAAAAACTTCTACTTCTTCTTTATTAACGACTATTAGTTTTTCTACCTTTCCTTCATCTAAGTACTCGCGCTTAAAATCCTGAAAGCTCATTTTTTTGACATTGCTATTAAAGTTGTTGCCAAAAAACTGTAGTCCTAATAATAGGACCAATATGATACCATATACCCAGTAGATGTTAAATCTGGGTTTCTTAGAATTTTTGTCATTACCCGGTGTTTGCCCCGGCCTCTGTTTATTATCTTCCATCTTCCGTTTGTCAGTTAAATAAAATTACTGTGATTCGTGTTCTGTTTTTTCGGCATCCATCCATAGGCTTTCGAGGTCATAAAACTCTCTGTGTTGCTTTTGGAAGATATGAACTACAACATTCACATAATCAACTAATGTCCATTCATCGCCATTTTCAATATGGTAGGGACGTTCGTTGCACTCTTCTTTTAGTTTTGCCGCTACATGGTCAGCAATGGCTCTAACTTGTGTTTTAGATTGTGCTTCGCATAGTATGAAGAAATCAGCTACCGCTTCCTCAATTTTAGTAAGATCCAGAGATACTATTTTTTCACCTTTTTTATCTTTGATGGCCTCTAGTATCGCTAAAAATATCGGGCTTTCTTTGGTAAGCCTTGTGTCATGTTTTTTGCGACCTTGTAGTGCAGTTATTATTTTCTCCAAATTGCGACTTGTATGTTATATGTTTGGCAATATATTTATAAAATAATCAAAATTAAATAATCTTTGGCAGTAAACTTGCAAGCTTCTTTAGATGCCCCAATAATACAGCTAGATACTATTGATAGTACCAACAATTATGCCATGCGGCTAATAGATGCCGATACGGCACAACCCGGTATGACAATAGTAACCCGCTCGCAAGAAAAGGGTAAAGGCCAGCATGGAAAACACTGGTTCGATGAGCCTGATTCTTGCTTGTTGATGAGCATTGTTATACAACCTAATTGCAGTTTAGAACACCAATTTGCATTTAATGCCGCTGTTGCTACTGCTGTGGCCGATGTTTTAACAGATATTTATGAGCACTGGAAGGTGAATATTAAGTGGCCTAATGATATTATTGTTGATGACAAAAAGGCAGGGGGGATATTGATAGAAAATGTAGTGAGAGGAACAACCTGGGCATACAGTATTGTGGGTGTAGGTATTAATGTGTTGCAAAAAGAAATGCCCGATGATTTACCATATGCTACATCTCTACATATGTGCTCGAAAAAAACTATAAAGTTACCTGAGTTGATAAAACAATTGCGTGATAAAATCATTCGGCAAGCGGCAGGTCTAATACCGGTAAATTATACCATGGATGAGTATAATGGGTATCTCTATAGAAGAGACCAACAACAGCAATTTAATGATGGTGGGCAGGTAATATCAGGGATAATAAAGGGGGTTTCTGATAATGGTTTGCTGGCGCTCATGCTAACTGAAAAAAATATAAGATTTTTGAGGCATGGTGAAGCTACTTGGGTTTGGAGTAGCAGTTCTTCAAAAGAAAAGGTAAATGAATAGTACTACTACTCATACAAGAGATACCATATTACATGTTTTGCTGATCGTGATCACAATAGTGGTCGCATATTTGAAAGTGTTCAACGCAGGGTTCATGTCTTGGGATGATATGGATTATGTGTTTAATACACCTGATATTCACGGCTTTTCCTGGGTTCATTTTCAGCATTGGTGGACGGACTATTACTTAGGGAACTATCAGCCGCTACCGGTAATGACCTATGCTTTGGATTATACCTTGAGTGGACAGGAACCTATAGCATGGCATGTGCAAAGCCTGGTGTGGCATATAGGTGCAGCAATAATGTTGTATGCTGTGATGCGTAGGTTGCAAGACAATATTTGGGTAGCATTTTTTGTAGCCTTATTATTTGCCCTACACCCTGTTCAAACAGAAAGTGTATCGTGGATAGCTGCCAGAAATAAGGTGATGAATGGCTTCTTCTTTTTCTGGGCTATATACATATACATAGGCTACCTAACAGATAATGATAAGCGCAAACTCATATGGATCTATTTGTTAGCTGGAGCGGCCTACTTATGTAAGATATCAGCCGTAACACTTCCTTTTACATTATTTGCGATAGATATATGGATGCGTCGCCCCTTCAAAGGAAAGACGATATGGGTGGAGAAAATACCATTGATACTTTTAGCCGTACCAATAGGGTTGATCACTCTACAGGCTCAAGATGAGGTTGATTTCCTGCATTTACATCCTGAGTTTACTACTGTACATACCATTGTATATGCGGGTTATGCATACGTACAGTACCTGATCAATTTATTAGTACCGGTTAAACTTTCTGTTTTATATCCATATCCTAAGGAACTGGGAGCGATACATTTTATATACACACTCATAGCCATTGCTATAGTAGTAACGGGTATCATTGCCTTTAAAAAGAAGCGCTATTTAGTAGCCGGAGGTATTGTATTCTTTACTGTGAATATTGCTATCGTTTTGCAGTTTGTTCAGTTTGGTGAAGCCTTAATGGCTGACAGGTATTTGTATGTGGCCTGTGTTGGTGTATGGTATCCTATAGTGCACTACATCTATTATTATTTGACAAAGCCTGGTAAGAACTTATTACCAACAATAATAACTGGGGGTTTAGTTGTTGTGTTTTTTATCAGCTCTTTTTTGAGGAACGATATTTGGTTATCAGAACTCAACTTTTGGAAGTCAGTGATCAAGAAATTCCCTGAGTCATCAATTGCACAAAGTAGTATAGGTGGTATTTATTTAAACAACGGCAATAATAAAGCTGCCCAAGAGCACATAGACTTGGCCTTATCTATTGACGAGCGCAATTATAAAGCGTGGTACAACAGAGGTTCTTTGTTATTAAGAAATAATCAGCCCCAAGAAGCGCTATTAGCTTTGGATAAGGCTATTGCGATACACGAATATCCTAAAGCATTATTCACGCGTGCGCTGATCTATCAACAAACAGGGAAGTGTAAGTTTGCTTTGCGAGACATAGAAAAGGTGCTAAAGGTGGAGACCTGGAATGCCAAGGCTTATTACATCAAAGGTGATTGTAAAGAGCAGGAAGGTGACCTGAAAGAAGCCATACTATTTTACAATAAAGCCATTGATTATAATCCCCGTGAGCCATTATTCTTTATGAGGCGCGGCCTAACAGCGGCTAGGATGCGTAATTACAAACAGTCCATCACTGATTTGAGTTTAGCTATTGAGCTAAGAAATGATTATGCAGAAGCTTGGTATTGGCGGGGTATTGTAAAAAGCCAGCAAGGGGCTATGCCCTGCCACGATTTGAACCAAGCGAGAAACCTTGGTTTTGATATGGCAGAAAAAGCTTTGATCGAGCTGTGTAACAGCTACTAATTAAATTTCATATTTGCCCAGTTGTTGAGCAGTTGCTGTCCTACCGTTGTTCCTACTGATTCGGGGTGGAACTGTATACCAACACAAGGATGCTCTTCATGAGCAATAGCCATAATCAGCTGGTCGTCATTAGAGGTAGCAATAGTTTTTAAGCCCGTGTTTTCAAGATGCTCAATAGCGAGAGAATGATAGCGCATCACGTCAAATACTTGATCTACGTTTTCAAATATTGGATGGGTGGTACTTGTTATCTTACTTGTTTTCCCGTGCATAGGGTAGGGCGCATGTACAAGTTTTGCTCCATAATGCATACCAATAGCTTGGTGTCCTAAGCAAACGCCTAGAATAGGTGTGGTAGCATGAAATCTCTCTATTACCTGCATACAAATGCCGGCCTGTTTAGGCGTTTCAGGCCCGGGAGAAATGATGATGCGCTCCGGTTGTAGTTGTTCTATTTCTGATACAGCGATCTCGTCATTACGATACACAACACAGTCATTACCCGTTTGCAACAAGTAATGGTGAAGTATGTGTGTGAAGGAATCGTAATTATCAAGGAGTATCCACATGGTCAGGTATGTACTGGTTTACTTTAGAGAAAAACTCTTCCAGGTCAGCAAACACATCTTTTATCATTGGTATTAAGTAGCCCACCTTGTCGGCCACCCAAGGTGCTAGGGGTTGTATATGCTCATAAGTAACAGATGCGCTGATGTGCTCTTGTTTTATGAAAGACATCTCTGCGCCTAACCAGAGCAATGCACTCCATATCATAGCGCCTAAAAAAGCATATAGCAATCCACCAATGCTTTTATTGAGCCAGCCAAGCATCACTGCCTTCATAGTAGAGTCGAGTGCCTTGGCTATCAGCCGTACTAAAAGTATAACACCTACAAACAGGATGATATAGCTGATGACTTGGCTCCATGCAGACGTGACGATGCCCTCCTCCAATAAGTAAGTAGCCAAACGCTCTGATAAACGTAATGCGGCTAGTGTGCCTAGTATTAAAGCCAAAACAGAAAACGCGGCTATGATGATTCCTTTCATATAGCCGCGTATGAAAAATGCAATAATGATCGTTATGGCGATAATGTCCAGTATCACGCTACGATAGTAGTTTTTTTACTGTTTCTGATATGGTTTTACCATCAGCACGGCCTGCAGCTTTTTTTGTTGCAGCACCCATCACTTTACCCATATCAGCCGGTGAGCTGGCACCTACTTCAGTGATGATCTCTTTCAGTAGAGCTTCCAACTCTTCAGTAGATAGAGGTTGCGGCAAGAAACGCTCAATGATGCTCAGTTCTTCTCTTTCTTTCTCGGCAAGGTCTTCGCGGCCTTGTTGTTCAAATATGTCTAAAGAATCTCTGCGTTGCTTCGCCAGCTTTTGAAGCATTTTCATTTCTTCAGCTTCTGATATTTCATCTTTTGCTCCGGCAGCAGTTTTTTCTTTTAATATTGCAGATTTGATATCACGCAAAGTTCTCAAAGCAGCTTGGTCTTTAGCACGCATAGCTTGCTTTATTTCTTCCATTACCTTTTGCTCTAGTGACATTGTGTATGGTTTTATCGATGTAATAAAATGATTATCCTTGGTTGTTTTGTTGCTCTAAGGCATCGCTGGCTTTTTTCAAGAAGTCTTTAGCAAAAGCTTTTAACTCTTCTGCCAGCTCTGCATTTTTAGTAGCGCGGATGTAAGTATCTGCCATGCCATGTAGTGTTTGGTAGTAGAAGTCGTTCATCTCATCTACCATCATTTTCTTGGTCCACAAGTCAATGCGTAGTGCCGACTTCTCGTCACCATCCCACAAGCCAAGAAGCATGCCTTTGGCTTTCTGCAAACCTTGCACGCCCCCATCCGGAGCATTCCATTCAATCGTTTCCGGCATTTTATCCTCATCCAACTCTATTTGGATATTGATATTTGATTTTACTGTCATGTCTATTGTTATCTATTGCGCAAAAATAAGCTTCAAAAAATTAAGATGTAGCACACCATTTATCCAGTTGTTTTACACAAGCTGTAATGTCTTTAGGCACAGGGGCTTCCACGGTTATGGTTTCACCATTCTCTTTCTTAAATGATAGTTTAGAAGCATGTAAACCTAAGCGGGCAAGTAATGGTTTCTCTTGCTCATATTTTGTAGAGAGTTTGTATTTCTTTTTAATGGCTGATAAAAGGAAAGGCTGCCCATCGCCATATAGCTCATCGGCTACTATGGCATGGCCTATAGACTGCATGTGTACCCTGATCTGGTGAGTACGCCCGGTATAAATACGTAGTTGTAGGTAGCTGTACAAAGGCCATTGTTTCAGTATGGTGTATTCTGTTATGGCTTCTTTCCCTTTCTTGGCCACCACCATTCTGCCTTTTTTTGAAGGGTGTTCAGCTATGGGAGCTTCTATTCTATCCGACTCGTTAATAACATGCCCATTCACCAATCCTACATAGTATTTCTCTACTTGGTGTTCTTGAAACAGCTTGGAGAGGTACTTGTGTGTATCCTCATTTTTAGCAAAACATATAGCCCCGCTTGTATCCCTATCTAAGCGATGCACTACCCATATCTTCTCGTTTCTTTGTGCTTCCAGTAATTTGTTCAAACTTGGCAGGTCTTGGTCAAACCTATCGGGTATTACCAGTAGTCCTGCAGGTTTATTTACGATCAGCAGATCGTTATCTTCATATAGTACTTCTATTTTCATTAATGGTCTTTAAAGTATTCCGCTAAACATTGATTTTCCATCCGTCTCATCTCTTTTTGGTCTTTATCGGTCTTGTCTTTAAAGCCGCAAAGATGTAAAGCGCCATGGAATATCACACGATGAAGTTCTTGTAGGTATGTGGTGTTGTGGTTTGCTGCATTTTCTTTAATACGGTCTATACTCAAGTATAGCTCACCGGTTACTTCTTTATCATTTTCACTCAGGTCAAAGGTCACAATATCGGTATAAGTATCATGGTCTAAAAACTGCTGGTTGATGCTAAGAAGGTACTCATCATCACAGAATATGTAGGTCAGGTCTACCTTTTCCACTTTCCTGTGCCTTTTTAAGAGCGTTTGCAGGTAGGCGGAAAGCTTCCTTCTTTGAGTGAGTTTGGCATTTACCTCTTGTTCGTAATAGTGCACGGCCATGAAAAATATTTCTGCAAAGGTCGTGAAAGTTTTTTAGCTGTATCTTTGTTGTTACATATTATTGTTATTGTATGAGTGTTGTTGATGAGCAGTTGATCAAACTATCAGATCTTCCAAAAGGTAAAAAGGCGGTGATCAAACGTCATGATGAGTCAGATTTCCAGTTGACACTAATGGAAATGGGCTGTATACCCGGCGAGCCGGTATGGATAGAGATGGTCGCGCCAATGGGTGATCCTGTAGCTATACGTATAGCGGGTTACCATCTCAGCCTCAGAAAGAAGGATGCAGAGAGTATTTGGGTAGCTCTGGAAAACTAATAAACTATTCACGCGAATGTTTGCCAGCCTCAACATGTTTTAATTACATTTGCCCCCATGCACATCGGCTTATATTTCGGTAGTTTTAATCCTATACATATTGGGCATCTTATCGTAGCCAATCATATTATCGAGCATACGGAGATCGATAAATTATGGTTTGTTGTATCACCACATAACCCGCTTAAAGATTCTAATTCTTTACTTAACGAGTATGACCGTTTGCACTTGGTACAGCTAGCCATTGAGGATAACTCTAAGTTTAGAGCCAGTAACGTAGAATTCCAATTGCCTAAGCCTTCTTATACTATTGATACATTAACCTATTTGACTGAGAAGTTTCCTTTGGAAAGGTTTAGCGTCATCATGGGGTCTGATAGCTTCCAAAACATACACCGTTGGAAAAACTATGAGCAATTAGTCAATCGCTATGATATCATCATTTATAAAAGGCCGGGCTTTGAAGTAACTCAAGACCACGGTGCAGATATCACCATGCTGGATGCTCCATTGCTGGAAATATCAGCATCATTCATTAGAAATGAAATAAAAGAGGGAAGGTCAATACGCTACCTAACTCCTGAAAAGGTGTGGAAATACATTGATGATAATAACTACTTCAAAAAGTAATAGTTATTCAGCAGCTACTTCTCCATTGTCTACAAACTCCAGTCGGTACACTTTTATCAACAGTAATAGATAAGACACTAAAAGTGGACCGAATATAAAGCCCATAAACCCAAATAATGGTACACCTACGATGATACCCAATGTAGTCGTAATCGGGTGAATGTCACCTAGTTTTTTCAGTATGGTAAAACGTAGCACGTTATCAACGCCACCGGTAATGACAAATGAATAGATGGCCAGCCCTAATGCTGCTCCTGGTTCTCCCGTGGCGTATAAATATACGCATATGGGTAGCCAAACAATCATACAACCCAGTATAGGTACAACCGAGAAAATACCCGTGATCACCCCCCAAAGTATGTAAGACTCGACACCGAATATGAGATAGCCAATGGCTGCTGCAATAGCCTGGCTAGCTGCTAATACAGGTATCCCTATGGCATTAGCCTTTACCATTGTGCGCGTAGCTTGCCAAATACTATTTACATTATTCTCGCTAAGTGGTGTATAGGCTTTAATGTTTTTCTCCATAAGGTGCCCTTCAGATAGCATAAAGTATAACATAAAGAAGGCCAGTACACCATTGGTAATCATGTTGGCAGTAGCGCCTAATACTTGAGGTACGGATGAAGTGATATTCTCAACGATTTTGATGATCTGCTCTGAGTTGATGGTGAAAGGTAAGTTTAGGTCTTTAAGTTGTTGTGTTACGGTTTTTATACCATCCTCCAGCTGTGCTGTATTGTTAATGAGCGCATTGAATTTTGGTACTAGCATTTGTACTAACAACACAATAGGCATAGCAAAAATGATAATAGCTGCTAATATAAATACCGTTGCTGCTACCCATTTCTTCCACCCACGGTTGTCCGTAAGTTTGAAGTAGCGCTCACGCATGAGTATGTAAAAAGTAATAGCACCCAGCATGCCCGGTATAAATGCATAAAGCTGCCAGGTAATAGTAACGCCCACTACAATAATGAGCCCTAAAAGTAGTACTTGTCTTATACCGTCATTATATGACTTTCCCATTTTTATTATCTTATGGTAGTGAAAGTATCGTTAATTATTTGTTTATTATAAGTGTATCAATTACTTATAGAGTAAGCTATGCATTACAATTCGTAATTTTACGATACATTATAAACAAAAATAAACAGTTATGGCGAGTACAGGAAAAACAATAGCAACATTATTTATCGGTGCTGCAGTAGGTGCTGCGGTAGGATATGTTTTAGCTTTAGACGACGATAAGCGTCAGAAAAATATTGATAAAATAAAGGATAGCTTTAATGATCTTAAGAATAAGGTAACAGAAAAAGCCAGAGACGTAGAAGAAGAGATATACAACAGCTAAAAAATAGATACCATTATGATGGGGAAACTATTTGACAAACTCATTAAATATGCTGAAACTAAGCTCAATGTGCTCAAGCTAAGCTTTGTAGAGCGTGTTGCTTTAGTAATGGGCTTTTGCATGTTTTTAATGATGTGCATGTTTGTTTCCCTCGTTATCATTATAGAACTGGGTTTAGGCTTGGGCTTAATGATAGGCGACTGGGTAGGCTTTGTTGCTGCAGGTTACTTTATCACAGCCGGGTTCTTTACCTTGATACTTGTTGGTATTTATACCGCTCGCAGGAAGCTGATGCGTTTCTTCACTAACGTATTTATAAAGCTGCTGACTGATGACGACGAAAATGAGGAGGTGTAATTATGAAGCTTTATCATAAGAGACTAAATAACTTAGATGAGCTTCGAAAAGAAAAGCGTGCCTTAAAAGCTGAGCTTAAAAAGTATGAGGAAGAAGCTTCATTAGATAAGATCACTACATTTCAAGATGATAGTTTGATTAGTAAGGTGGTCAAGTATGGTTGGCCAGTTTTTAAAGTATTTACTTCAAAAACGGATAAAGCCTCTATACTCTCAATTTCCAAACAAGTACTTGGTAGTTATTTCAAGTGGGAAGTGTTGGAGATCATTATCAGTACAGCTATAGACATTCTGTCTTCTGCCAAAAAGAAATCCGATAAGTAGTAGAGCTACTTTAAGCTTTATCGTGTAGTGCAATGATAGGCACTTCACTCTTTCTCACGATATTATTCGTATTGCTCTTCTGAAATATCTTTTCAAAGAATGTATGCTTGTGCGGGATGATGACCAATGCATCCATACTATTTTCTTTTACAAAGCTAATGATGCCGTCATCAATACTATCGCTATCTATAAAGTGGTACTCCGGATTTACTTCTTTGAGTAGCTCATGCAGCTGCTCTGACTCGTATGGAGTATCGCCGTCAAAATTCTTGTCGTTGTGGTCTACATTAAGCACGTGTAGGCTACTATTCGTTTTATTAACGATAAGCTTCAAGCGCTCGGCAGGTAGTTTTTCCGCTACGTTCTTATAGTCGCAAGCATAGCATATTTTGCTGATGCTTTTATACCGTACCTCTTTAGGAACTGCTATTACCGGGCATTGAATCTGCTTTAGCGCGTTAAGCAAGTTGCTGCCCAACCAAAAGTTATCATCTTCGCTACTACTATTGCCTATGATAACCAGCCAAGGGTGTTCTTCTTCTACATACTCTTTCAGGCTATCAGTTACATCGCCATATGATATAAATCCTGAAATGTTTAACCCGCTGTATTTAGCACGAAGCTCTTCCAGTAACTTATTAAGTTGATCTTCTGCTATGCTTTTACCCTCCTCTATAGGCATTACAGGCATGGGGTTGTCATTAAAGGCAACGGGAATGACATAAGAGTGCATGATGACCACATCAGCGCTAGTATCCTGTGCCATGGCGCAGGCATAATGCACGGCATTTTGAGCAATATCGGAAAAATCGGTGGCAGTAATAATAACAGACATAGGTAACCTATTTTTTGCAACGAAAAATTACAGAAAATATGGCAACTTATGCCTGTATAGTAATGATAAAATAGTTAAGATTTACTTCTTGCCGCGTTTAGCAATGCCTTCAAAGGCTTTGATGAATACCTGGGCGAATGTATTAACGATGATACGTAGATCCATCCAAATACTCCTGTGTTTCAGGTAGTAGATATCCCACTGAATACGCTTACGCAATTCGCGCTCAATAGTGATCTCTCCTATATAGCCTTTTATTTGAGCCATGCCGGTCATACCTGGAACAGACTCATGACGAAGGTTGTAATAAGGAATGAATTGGGAATAGTATTCAGTATGATATAACATATGCGGGCGTGGGCCTACAATACTCATATCGCCAAGTAGCACATTAAAGAATTGAGCCGTCTCGTCAATATGGGTCATACGTAGGAACTTACCTACAGATGTAATACGTTTATCATTTGTAGTGGCTTGCTTTTTATCCGCATCGTCATTTACGTGCATAGTGCGGAACTTAAAGCAATCAAATTCTACTCCTTTATATCCGGTACGCTTCTGTATGAAAAAAACAGGACCTTTAGAAGTAAGCTTGATCAATAATGCTACAATAGGGTACAACCAAGACATGACCAATACGATAAAGGTCAATGATACCACCACATCCATGATACGCTTGATCGTAGCATAGTAGGCCGGTGGTTGGTACACCATATACCTATTGTTGATCTCACGGAACATCTCACGGATCTCCGTAATATCAGACTGTGGCGCCGCCGGGCGCGAAGGTTGAATTTTGGGCAGTTTTACTACAAAGGGCTGTTCCATCTACAAAAAGCCAAATTTTTACACTTATCCGTACTTACAGCAAAAATCGTGTCAAAAATTGTTTCGGGCGCAAATTTCTATAAAAAAAATCTTAAAACCTTGTTTGGAAGCGTGTATTATTTAAATATTAAGCTTTTTATAGACCATATTCCAGTAGATGGAGGAGAAGAAACTGTAATATATAATGCCTGCTTGCGTTTGCAGGGCTGCTTCTTGAATGAAAAACATACAAGAGGCTATAAAGAATATTAAAAACGTATTAATATTTTGGGATTTGTTAATGTATAAGAACGGAGTAAATGCAATAAGCAGCATAATTAGAAACCCGGTTAGGCCTAACATCATAAATGCCTGCATGTACATATTGTGCAAATTGGCATCTTTGAAAGGTGAATACCCCCATTCGCCTGGCTCCCTCATGTTTCTGATGCCTACATCAGCCATCTTCTCGTTTAGCTCGTCTTGAGCATCGCCATTACCTGCACCCGATAGCCATTGGCCTTTTTCATGAACGCTGGCTATACCTTGCCTCCACAAGAATAGTCTGAGTGTGAGGTTGTTGAATTCTTCCTCCTTTACATCAGAATAGTCGTCGCGCCAAGCTAGCTCTGTGCCTGATGCCAGGTTTTGGTATCGGGATTTAAGAGGATTATCTGTAATAATTACGGCTGAGCCAAGAAGCAGTAGCGCCAACGCGGTAATGATAAGCTTGGGCTTTGAGAAGGTTTGTATGGCTTTTCTTCCGTAAAAAGGGATAAGGAATAGGAAAAAGAGCAAGATGAGCATTCTGGAAGAAAGCAGAATGAAAAATACGATCTGCAAAACGGTAAGAAATATCTTCAGGTACCGCCCTTTTCTTAAAAAATAGAACTCCCATTTGTGGAACAGAAGAATACCGACTGAGAATATCGTATACCATGCTTCGTATACAGCATTGGCTTCCAGCCCGTTAATGAGGTCGTGGTAGAAAAATACGTGAATGCCTCCGCCTTGCATCCATAGTACAGATGCTTGTGTAAGACAGCCTGCACTAATGAGCGACATGCTAACCACATAGGTAAGAAAGATCTGCTCCAGCTGTTTGTTGTTAATAGAGAGGCCTGAGCCAATGACTATAGGCAGTATGAGTATACTGAGCTTTGACTCGAGGTCAAAAAGCGCCTGCCCTTTGTTGATACTGTAGAAGTAGCTAATGCCGTGTAGCAAGAAGAAAGCTACCCAAAGCCACAATATTTTTCTATTATATAAGTTGGTAAAAGTAGATTTTAGGTTAAACTGTAGCAGCCAGCTTATAATAACAGCAATAGTAGCCATAGCACCATATTTATATGGGAATGGTATGGTAAAAGCCAATAAGCACAAGCTTATTTGTGGAAGTGCTTTGTACCAAGCTGTTTTTGACATAAGTGTAAAAGTAGATGATTAAATACTAATTTTACAGCTTTTATAATAATTTAAAAGTTCGGGTGAAGAACAACTTACTCAAGAAAATATTCTCTTCTGGCTTGCAAGCTGTATCTGTACAGATACTTGGTGTGTTGTTCTTTTTTGTAGTTTCATTTTACCTTCCTGAGAGTGAATTTGGCATCATAAGTTGGTCTAATGCGGTTTCTATTTTACTTACTACATTACTAAGTTTTGGTATCGACCAGGTAGCCGTGAGGCGCATTGCTGCTTCTGAACGTTCTGATTGGGCGGCAGCAGCTTATTTGTTTCACACGTTTGTAGGGTCTGTTCTGGCCTTTTTGGTTTTATTGGTCATTGTGTCTATTTGGGGCAATAATGAAAACACCCTTCACTTTCTACCGTGGTTCTTTGTAGCACAGGCTATTATATATATAGGTACACCATTAAAGCAGTTTTTGAATGCTAAGCAAAAGTTTGCTCCCTATGGGGTCATTGCTATAGTAAGTAATGTGTGTAAGATCAGCTTGGCCTATTGGGGTATACACAAGCAGCTGTTGAGTGTTGAGCTGGTTTATGTGATCCTGATCATATGTGCGGTAATAGAGCTGGTAGGGTTAATGGTCTATGTGCTGAAAAGAACGAGTTTCTCCTTTAAGTTTAAATGGATAGCCTATCGTAAGCTCATAAAGGAATCTACACCGCAGTATATCGCCATGATATTTGATACCAGTCTTTCTCGTATCGACTGGATCTTATTAGGTATCATCAGCACAAATGCCGTAACGGGTATCTATGCATTTGCATATAGGGCTTATGAGTTGTCCCGATTGCCTATTACGGTCATAGCGCCTATTATATTGAATATTTTCTCCCGTATGCTGGTGAGTGGGCAAAAGCCCGATGAGGAAAAACAAAATGTGATACGACAGTTGTTTACTGTGGTCATGTTTTTGGCGATGCTGATGCCCTTGGTGCTAAACGTTATTTGGGGGCCTGTGCTCGACTGGCTGTATCATGGCAAGTATGGTAGTGTTAATGCTACGGAGTTCTTACTGCTATCTATATGTATTCCATTTCAGTTTACGATCAACTTACTATGGACACTCACTTTTGCCAGCAAGAAGTATAATAAGGTTACGACCATTACGATCATTACTGCTGTGTCTAACCTGGCACTTAATTTAATATTGATACCATTCTATGGCGGTTTGGGCGCTGCTATAGCCTACCTGCTTACTAATGTGGTACAAATGTTGGGCTACTATGTAGTGGTGCATAATAAGATCATCAAGTTCCCGCTAAGGTCGTTGGTGTTTTTCTTATTGTTAGGGTTAGGTGCTTATTATTTGAGTACTTTCATTACCGATCAGCCCATCTATCAAATTGTGGCTGCCGTAGTATTGTATGTGGGCATTGCATTGCTTACCAAAATGGTGAAGAAGAGTCATGTGACCATGCTTAAAACATTATTGAAAAAATGAACATTCTGTATCTATGCGATGAATACCCCCCCGGTAGGCACGGTGGCATTGGCACTGTAGTACAGATGTTAGCAAAGGCCATGTCCGCAAAAGGGCATCAGGTAACAGTAGCGGGGTTTTACGATTGGGGGTATGGTGGAGAAGATGAATTTTTAGATGGTGATGTGAAGGTGTATCGGTTTAGAAGACGATTAAGCCACAGCTTATTCAAAAGGCAAGATTCTTTATTTGGCAGAGCACTTTTTAAACTTTGTAGGATCTCCGGTGTTTTTCAAAGAGATATTGAAAAGAGTCTGGTCAAATACAAAATATTCATAGAGCAGCTTATAGAACAATATAATATTGATATTATAGAAATGCCTGACTATAATGACTATGTCAGGTTTTGCAATAGCTATGTTCCTTTCCCAAAGTTCTCAGTACCAGTAGTGGCAAAGCTTCACGGCTCTCTTACCTATATAGGTGAGAACAATAATAAGCCCATCCCCCAATATATGAAGGATATGGAGCATGATATATTGTTGCAAGCCAGCTCGGTATGTAGTGTTAGTAAATACAGAGCCGAAATGGCTAACACTTATCATGAGTATGACGGGGAGATAAAAGTAATGTACAATGGTATTGATACCACAACCATTGGCAGCTACCAAACAATAAATGAAAAGCGGGTGATATTTACAGGCACGCTTAATGAGAATAAAGGCATTTCTCAGTTAGCAAAAGCCTGGAATAAAGTGATAGAAGAAGTGCCTGATGCTGAACTGATAGTGTTTGGTAAAGGACCGGTAGAAAGAGTGAAAGCGCTTATGACAACGCAAGCCCGCAAAACGGTATCTTTCATGGGGCATGTAAACAGACAGGAACTATTTCGCTACCTAGGTGAAGCATCAATAGCTATATTCCCTTCTTTTGCTGAAAGTTTTGCGTTAGCACCTATGGAAGCAATGGCTTGTGGTACAGCGGTGATATATACCAGCCGCACTTCAGGGCCTGAGTTGGTCGATGAGGGGGTGAATGGGTTATTGGTAGACCCGGGAAATGTAGCGGATATAGCAGAAAAAATAATCAAGCTACTATCAGATAAAGCACTGACGGATAAGTTGGCTGCGAATGGGAAACAGTGGGTTGTTGACAGCTTTGACATGGGCGTAGTGGCCGACAAACATACAGACTACTATAAGCAGGTTTTAGCTAGCTAATGGCTGATAATAAAAGTACATACAGAATTGATTGGGCATTATTGCTGTTTCTCATTGGTCTTACTAATGTGAAGTTGTACATAAAAATAGCGGCAGTTGTTTTTTATCTGGTATATGTTTTAGTGAAGAAGTATCCATTATTAAAGCCTAATAGACTAAACAAGTTTTATATATACATCGTTTTGCTGGCACTGGTTACCTTCTTTGTGAATGGTGCTTATAATATTGGTGATTACCGGGTAGGCTTTTCTATAGGTCTTGCACAATGGATGGTAGCAATGCTAGCCTCTTACTTATTGTATATTACCACAAGCATCAAGTCGCAGCAGGAAATTACTAAGGTGGTTAAGGCCTACTTTGCTCTTAACGCCATCATTAGTATAGGTGCGATAATATTTATTTTTGTTGACTTAGGGTTTAAGATGCCCTACTGGTCGCATTCGTTTAAATATGGTGTTTCTACCGGCGATTATGTTAATGGTGTTTTGAATGACTCTTCAGTGGTCAATGCCGCGGTTTCTACACTTGGCGCAATTTATTTTTTAAGGACAAAAGAATTTAGATGGGCGCTGCTGTGCTTGATCGTTATGCTACTATGCACGAGTAACCTGACGCTTATCTTGTTCTTGCTTTTATTGTTACTAGTAGTTGTCGCTACAAAAGATGTTGCCGTAAGAAGGAATGGTGTCTTTTTGCTGATAATTGCAGTATTTACTTATCCTATCCTGTCTCCTCAAAACTTAAAGTATATATCTGTTGTATATAAGCGAAAGGTAACTGAAAACTACACGCTTAAGCTTGAGACCATCCCCGAGCTCAATAAGGAAATAAAATTATTTAAAGAGCCTGAAGGCACACAAGGTGATGATGAGTTTGGGCGTATAAGAGGAAAGGATATTCGTGCTGTTACCAAAGCCAATACATTCTACGCCATCGCTGAAGAAAAGGATAACCCCATTTTTAATAAACATGAGTATGAGGATAATATTGGCAAGTATAAGGCGAAACTGAAAAGTACTTTGCTGAACGTAAGTGGTGAGGTGGATGCCATTAGAAAAGAAGAAAAGATATATGAAGGAGAGGGGCACATGCTAGACCCTTACCTGACGAAAACCGCTATTAAAAGATGGTATGTAGAAGGTGAGAATACTGAGTTGTTGGAAAGTAGAGCCGTGCCGGGTAAGTTATACGCTTATTATCAAACCCTATATTTTTTACGGAGTAACTGGCAGCACTTTTTCTTAGGTGCGGGTATGGGTAACTTCTCTTCAAAGCTGGCTGTGAAAATGACAGGCTTGGGCTTACAAGGCAATTATCCCATAAAGAATGTATATGTAAACCAAAACTTCTTACAATACCATTTTTATACGACCCTGTATTACCTGTCAAAGCATGTGGCAGAACATTCTATCGTGAATCTGCCTAATAGTACTTACAATCAGATAGGAGGGGAGTATGGTGTGCTGGGGCTTATTGTATTTGTATTATTATATATAGGGTTCTTGTGGAAGCACCGTAAGAAGATGGTCTCAGGAGTATTCCTGTCCGTCTTTATGTTGCTGTTTTTTGGTGTGGACTATTGGTTTGAATCATTGTCTTTGACCATATTGTTTGAATTGTTAGTTTTCAGCGAAATCTTTTCAGTAAAAAAAAATGAACAATAATACGCCTCCGATCACGGTATTGATGCCGGCCTATAATGCTTCAGAGTATATACGTGAAGCGATAGACAGTGTGCTGGTGCAAACCTATACGGATTATGAGTTCCTAATCGTGAACGATGGTTCTACTGATGATACAGAGGATATTATTAGATCGTACAATGATGATAGGATAAGGTTGATCACACAAGACAATGCAGGGGTGATAGGTGCATTGAATACGGGATTGGCCGAGGCTAAAGGAGAACTAATAGCACGATTTGACGCTGACGATGTGTGCTACCCTGACCGCTTGCAGATACAGTACGACTTCATGCAGGAGCACCCTGATCATGTATTGGTAGGTAGTGCCTCAGATTATATTGATAAAGATGGAGACTATCTATTTGAGTGGCAGCCTCCTGCCTATACACACGAGGAATTGCAAAGAGTGATCTATGAAACCTCACCTTTTGATCATCCTAGTATTATGTATAGAAGGGATGTGGCAAAGAACCTAGGTGGCTACCCTAAAGGTGCTATCCATTTTGAAGACCACCTCTACTGGACGCTCTTCTTTAAGGAGGGTAAACTCTGCAATTTGGAGAAACCATTAATCAAACATCGGTTTAACCCTGCTTCGGTAACCATTGATGAGAAATGGCGTGGCCCTGTTTATAAAGAGATCAAATACAGATCGATACATCAAGGGTATGTATCAGACGAAGATGCAGAAAACTTGAAAAACCTGCTGGTTACCCAAGACTTGAAGCAGTATAAGGAAGCAGCATATTACAGTATGGTTGGTAAAAAATTCTTGTGGAATCAGCATCAGCCCACCAAAGCCAGAGCGCATTTACGCAAGGCAATTTCAATAATGCCTTCCAAAGCCGAGCCATACCTTCTATATTTGCTTTCGTTTTTACCCAAGAAATGGATAGCCGCAATATATAATAAGGCTAAAAAACAGTAAGAAAGATTGTTGATGAAAGTAGCTTTTATATCCAGAGCCACATTGTATAGTACACCCGGTGGTGATACCAAGCAGGTAGACATGACGGCTAATTACCTTAGAGAGCTGGGCGTAGAGGTAGATATATATCCTACGGATCAGGAGATCAATTATGCTGATTACGATCTGCTGCATTTTTTCAACATCATCCGCCCAGCTGATATACTAGGTCATATTGAGCGTGCTCAAAAGCCTTATGTGGTATCTACCATTTTTTTGGATTACGGCGAGTTTGAGAAGAAAACGCGCGGTGGGGTGATGAAGTGGATGAATAAAATATTCTCTGAAGATCAGATAGAATATATAAAAGCTATTGCCCGATGGGTGAAGAACGGTGAAAAGATAGGGAGTAATAAATACTTGCTCTGGGGGCATAGAAAAGCCATACAGTATGTGGCCAAACATTCCGGCATCTTACTGCCCAACTCTGAGAACGAGTATAGAAGGTTTGAACGGAAGTATGGCATGTCGCATGCCTACCATGTTATTCCCAACGGTATCGATACTAGTGTGGCAGAGCGAGTGAGCAAGCATAATCCCAAATATGAAAATGCGATACTTTGTGTGGCGCGCATTGAAGGACGTAAGAACCAACTGAATCTAATACGTGCATTGAATAACACCAAGTACCATGTACAGATACACGGTAAGCCCTCACCTAACAATATTGGCTACTTTGAACAATGTAAAGCCGAGGCAGCTGATAACGTACATTTCTCCGATTGGCTGACTGAAGAGGAGCTATACGAAATGTATCACTCTGCAAAGGTGCACATACTACCTAGCTACTTTGAAACAACAGGTTTGTCTTCACTTGAGGCAGCTGTAATGGGTTGTAATATTGTGGTGACTGAGAAGGGAGATACCAAAGATTACTTTAAGGATGATGCTTGGTATTGCGACCCTGATGATCTGAACTCTATCAAAGAAGCAGTAGATGCTGCGTTTAATGCTCCTTACGACCCTCTTTTTAAAGAGCGTATTTTAAAGGAGTATACTTGGCGTCGTGCTGCTGAAGAAACATTAGCGGGGTATAAAAAAGTTCTGAAAGATTAGTTTCTTTTGTAGCAGATAGCGTAATGGCAAAACACATCAACATAGGTATATTAGGTACACGTGGTATTCCTAACCGTTACGGCGGCTTTGAACAGTGTGCTGAATATCTGGCTGCCGGCTTAGTAAAAAAAGGCCACAGGGTTTGGGTGTATAATTCTCACGATCATGAGTATCAGGAGAAGGAGTGGAATGGTGTGCATATTATCCATTGCTACGATGCGGAGAAGAAATTAGGCACAGCGGGTCAGTTTATTTACGACCTGAATTGTATTCGCGATGCGCGCAAAAGAAACTTTGATGTGCTGCTGCAGTTAGGCTATACCAGTAATAGTATATGGCATAAACTATGGCCTAAGCACTGTAAGAATGTGGTGAACATGGATGGGCTGGAATGGAAGCGTACCAAGTACAGTAAATATGTGCAACGCTTCTTAAAGAAAGCTGAGGCTTGGGCGGCTATGAATGCTGATGTGTTGGTGGCCGATTCCGTGGGTATAGAAAAGTACTTAAAAGAAGAGTATAATAAGCCCGCACATTTTATTGCTTATGGTGCACCTATTTTCAATGATCCCTTCGAAGCTATATTAGACAAGTACCGGTTGCAGCCGTTTAATTATAACATGCTCATTGCACGTATGGAGCCGGAGAATAATATCGAGATGATATTGAAAGCTCATGTGCAGAGTGGTACGGGTAGGGAGCTGCTTGTAGTAGGTAAAACTGAAAACGCATATGGCCAACATTTGGTAGGGCTTTATGGTGAGAAGCCTGGTGTGCGTTTCTTAGGTGGTATTTACGATACAGTACTCATCAATAACTTACGGTACTTCTCTCATTTATATTTTCATGGTCATTCTGTTGGTGGTACTAACCCTTCATTACTGGAAGCTATGGGGTGCAAATCTTTGATCGCCGCTAATGATAATTTGTTCAATAGAGGCGTTTTGGGAGAAGATGCTTTTTACTTTGCCGATCATGAAGAATTGATCAGCATCATAAGAACTGTTGCACTAAAGGCAAATGAGGAACAGCGCTTACAGAATAACCTAAGAAAAATACGCGACCAGTATAATTGGCCGCGTATTGTAGACGAATATGAAAAAGTGCTAGTCGACGCTGCTCGATAACACTTATTTAGCTTTGAATTTATTGATGGCGTTTCTAGTGAAATCGCTAAGTACCAATCGGCCGCTAATGGCAGCACGATCTGCTAATAATTGATCCCAGTCGTCAGTGTCTTTCCAGAATACTTTTTTCAACTCAGCCATAGCTTCAGGGCTACTGGTCTTGAGTTTGCCTACTAAAGTGTTGATGGCTTGATCCATTTCTTCAGCCGTATCATGTATGCTGGCATATAGACCATGTCCTTCCGCCCACTCGGCAGTGCGCCACTCTGTAGCATCAATAGATAGCATAGAGAAAGCAGATAAACCTACTTTTCGCTCTACCGCAGGACCTACTACAAAAGGACCGATACCTACGGCCAACTCACTTAGCTTTACCGATGCAAACTTGGTAGCAATAGCATAGTCTACTGACGAGGCAAGGCCTACACCACCACCTACAGCTTTACCATGTATACGTCCAATAATGAACTTAGGACATTTACGCATGGCATTGATCACTTTGGCAAAGCCGCTGAAGAATTCCAACCCTCCAGCAGCATCTTCAATCGCGATCAACTCATCAAAAGAAGCACCGGCACAAAATGCACGCTCGCCTGCACTTTTTAGAATAATAACCAACGCGGCCTCATTATTACCTACCTCAGTAATGGTCTCGGCCAACTTATTTAGTATAGCACCCGGTAAAGAGTTACTCGCCGGGTGGAAGAATTCAATTGTTGCTACACCATCATTGATGGTACTGTTTACATATGCCTCTGTATTGCTCATAATTATCTGTTCTGAAATACTAGTCTTGATTTAATTTTTTAACCATAGTTAAAATGGTAGCAATAGCTACAGTTTCTCCTGTTTCGTCATACACATCTACCAGCCATTTTACGATGCCTTTTGCTACATCATCTTCACTGCGTTTTTCTTGGTTGATCTTTTGTTTACAAGTAAACTTCACGCCAATAGTAGCACCAGGATACACCGGCTTAGTGAAACGACATTCGTCGATACCATAATTCAGTAGTACAGGGCTCTTCTTCGCTTCTACAAACAAGCCTGCTGCTTTAGATAGTATAAAGTACCCATGCGCTACACGCCCTTCAAATATGGTGCCTTCCAAAGAAGTAGCATCCATATGTGCATAGAAGTTATCGCCACTAACGTTAGCAAAGTTGGTGATGTCTGTTTCGGTTACCGTATGCTTAGCAGTGATCAGAGTATCACCTACATTCAGCTCTTCAAAGTGCTTGCGGAACGGGTGTTCTACCGTTTCGGTTTGTTTACCACCTTGTTGGTAGATGTTAGTTACTCTTGATATAGTAGATGGAGAGCCTTGAATAGCCGTACGCTGCATGTAGTGTAGTACACCACGTTTACCGCCCATTTCTTCGCCACCACCTGCACGACCCGGACCACCATGTGTTAGTAACGGCATTGGCGAACCGTGTCCTGTACTTTCCTTAGCACAATCGGCATTAAGTACTAGTATACGCCCGTGCATGCTAGCTGCTCCCAATACAAAATCTCTGGCTACATCATCATCGGCAGTAACTATAGAGCATACCAATGAACCCTTACCCATTCTGGCCAAAGTGATGGCATCATCTAAGCTGTTATATGGCATGATGGTAGATACCGGCCCAAAGGCTTCAATATTATGAACGTCCGTACTCTTAAATGGATCGTTGTTTAAAAACACTAATGGCGGTAAGAAAGCTCCTTTCTTTTTGTCAGCACCAACTACCTCAAATTGTTCTATATCACCAATAACTATTTCTTGCGATTTTGATAGCTCTTGTACTCGTTCTAATACCTCTTCTCTTTGTGTTTGCCCGGCAAGTGAGCCCATACGAACACCTTCAACGCTTGGGTCACCAATGGTAGAACCCGCTAGGCGTTTGCCTAAAGCTATTTGCACATCTTCTACTCTGTCGGCAGGTACCATCACACGACGTACGGCTGTACACTTCTGACCTGCTTTGGTGGTGATCTCACGAGCTACCTCTTTAATGAAGATAGCAAACTCAGGCATGTCTGGCGTAACGTCAGGGCCAAGGATACAAGAGTTTAATGAGTCAGCTTCTAAATTGAAAGGCACGGCTTCTTCTATTAGCCTTGGGTGAGACTTCAGCTTACGACCTGTATACGCAGAGCCTGTAAAGGTGACCACGTCTTGGTTTTGTATCGTATCTAAAATACCTCTGGCCGAACCACAGATCAACTGTAATGATCCTTCAGGTAGAATGCCCGATTTGATGATCTCTTCAAATACAGCTTCCGTAAGGTAAGAGGTGAGTGTTGCAGGCTTCACAATCGCAGGTACACCTGCCATTAAGTTGACAGCTATTTTCTCCAGCATACCCCAAACAGGGAAGTTGAAGGCATTGATGTGAATGGCCACACCTTCCAATGGCACCATAATGTGATGGCCAATGAAAGAGCCTCCTTTTGATAAAGGCACAGCATCACCATCTACATAATAACGCTCATCAGGAAATTGACGGCGCAAGCTGGCGTTGGCAAACAAGTTGCCAATACCGCCTTCTATGTCTACCCATGAGTCGGCACGGGTAGCGCCCGTATAATGGCTGATCTCGTAGAAGTATTCTTTTTTCTCTAACAAGTAAAGCGCAAGTGCCTTAAGCATCAAGCCACGCTCCTGAAAGGTCATTTTACGTAGTGCAGGCCCACCCACTCTGCGGGCATAATCCATCATAGCACCAAAGTCTAAACCTTCACTGCTGGCCGTGTAGATGACCTCACCTGTAAGGGCGTTATATAATTCAGCGCCTTCGGTTTTTGGAGCAACCCATTTACCTTCGGCATAGTTTTTCAGTTGTCTTACAGACATAGTTGATTATTTTTCCAATTACTAGATACTTATATTAACATTGCGGACTGCAATTTATAATATTTAGAAGTAAATGTAGTTTTATAGGTGCTATAACCTCATACAAATGAATACTACGGGTAATTCATCCATATCGTTTAAAAAACACTGGCCCTACTTGCTTGTCTGGCTCATTATCCTCACCGGTATGGTGTTGCGTGTTGGTATTTATTTACAAAACCGTAACCTGATCATCGATGAGTCGAATGTAGCCCGTAATATTTTTGAACGTGGTTTTGTAGAGTTAATGCAGCCGCTATATTATGAGCAATATGCACCTGTACTCTTCCTGTGGATCACAGAGTTGTTCTCTTTACTATTTGGTTTCTCTGAGTATGCATTGCGTCTTTACCCCTTGTTGGCAGGGTTGGCATCATTGTTTGTTTTCTATAAAGTATTGGGGAAGTTCATGTCTACAAAGGCATTGTTATTTCCATTGGCATTGTTTGCAAGCGCGCATATGTTTTTGCGTTACTCGTCGGAGTTAAAGCAATATATGCCCGATGTGCTCATTACGCTTACACTCATATGGTTGGCCTTGAGTATTGACTTTAAGAAAATAGCTACGAAGAAGTTTGTATTGCTATGGTTTATTATCGGGTCAGTAGCTATATGGTCGAGCATGCCTAGTGTGTTCTTGCTTTTTGGTGTGGGCTGTTACTATGGATATCGTGCATTAAGAGCAAAAGAGTATAAGCAGATATTGCCATTAATATTAGTGTCTGTCCTTTGGGCGGCACAGTTTGCAGTATATTATTACACGATACTTGAGCCGCAAGCCAATTCTGAATATTTGCAGAAGTTTCATCAGTATTATTTCTTACATGGCTGGCCTGCAAATGATTGGGAGCGTGAACATAATTGGCAATTGTTCAATGATTTAATGAAACAGTTTGAGGGCGAGCTCAAGTATGTTCATTTTATAAATAAAATTTTACTGTTCGGTGGGCTTATCATCATGTTCCTTAAGGATACCTCCAAAGCTATTCTGCTCGGTATGTCTTTTGGTGCTCTGTTACTGGCCTCAGCACTTAACCAGTATTCACTCATCATAAGAGTTGTATTATTTAGCATACCTATTTTACTGATTGTTGTTGGCTATGGTTTTGATCGATTGTTGACGTTGAAGTGGTGGCCTGTGCAGTTACTACTGTTAGTAGTTGCCGGCTATAGTGTATGGAGTAATGCCAAGCAAAGCTTGGATATGCCTTATCAATATGAACAGCTCACAACAGGTCTTGAGTATATGGAAGAACAAGGAATACCTCCCGAAGCCATCTCTTTATATCATAGTTCTGTACCCGCATGGAAGTATTATACACGTATACACCCCAATAAGGAACGATGGTCTATCTACAAAAAGTCGGATACCTTGCATTGGTCTACACAGTACAACTTACTGGCGCACGATATGCGTTATATATGGGGTATAGATAAGCCTGTTGGTTTTGTGTTTACCAACGCTACTCAGAAAGAAACTGACGAAAGAGTAGGGCGTGTGCAATGGCACTTAAATCTTGTAAAGAAGAAAGATACCTACCCTGTGAAGTGTTTCATTTTCGAGAGCCCGGGAACGGATAGTACGCTTAGCCCTGCTCTTCAGTAATACCAAACTGGTTTAAATGATGCCAAACGTGTTTGTAGAGTAGCGATACCCACATCTCATAGTTCAGCTCACCAAAGAAGGGGTTCATTAATGTTTTATTTGGGTCATTGCCAAATACGTCAAAGAAATGGTCGATCTCTTCCCTTAACTCAACAATAGCATCTTTGATATCTGCACGTTTGTTGGGAATAGTATCTTCTCCTATTAGCACATTGGGTGTATTCTCTCTAAACTTCTTATCGCTCATTAAGAAGGCCTGTGCCCTAGGTACATGTTCCTCAGGTATGGTTAATTCATACAGATCTTTACCGCTAGCTTGCCTTAGCGAATAGCTGAGGTGTTCTATCATTTGTTGGGCATCCATTTTGCCCCATTCCCTTTCTGTATCAGCAGTTAGTGTGCTTAATAAAGGGGGCAGTTGGTCTCTTAGAAATTCAGCCTTTTGTTCTATGGTACTCATTATAATAGTTGTTTGATGAGTGCTTCTTGTGCTATACCCTCAGCTTCAGCCTTATAGTTACGAACGATACGATGGTGTAGTACTGATGCTGCTACCGCTTGCACATCTTCAATGTCGGGCGAATATTTGCCATTAAGAACAGCATGGCACTTAGCACCCAGTATTAAATACTGCGATGCTCTTGGACCTGCACCATAAGCAATGTACTGCTTGGCTACCTCAGGTGCATTATCGCTGCCAGGTCTTGTTTTATGTACCAAGCCAACAGCATATTCCAATACGTTATCCGGCACAGGTACGCGCTTGATCAACTGTTGGAAATAGCTGATCTCTTCGCCTGTTAATACTGTGCTGAGTTGTATGTCTTGCTCTCCTGTAGTATTTCTTACTATAGAAACTTCTTCTTCAAAAGAAGGGTAGTCCAGTATCACCTGAAACATAAAACGATCCAGCTGTGCTTCTGGCAGTGGATAAGTACCTTCTTGCTCTATTGGGTTTTGGGTAGCGAGTACAAAGAAGGGCTTCGGTAAATTATACTTATGCCCTGCTGCTGTTACATTTCTTTCTTGCATGGCCTCAAGCAAGGCCGCCTGTGTTTTAGGAGGTGTACGGTTGATCTCATCTGCCAGAATGATATTGGCAAATACAGGTCCTTTAATGAATTTGAATTGTCGGCTCTCATCCAGTATCTCAGCACCTATTATATCACTCGGCATCAGGTCGGGGGTGAACTGAATGCGTTTAAAAGAAAGATCCAGTACTTCTGATATGGTCTTTACTAGTAGTGTTTTTGCCAAGCCCGGTACACCTACCAGTAGGCTGTGTCCGTTGCAGAGTATAGCAATGATGAGTTTATTGATAACGTCCTCTTGTCCTACGATCACTTTGCCAATACCTTCACGCATGTGCGTGTATTTTTCTTTGAGGGCGTCTACAGCTTCTTTGTCCGATGCGTATGTTTGCATTATATATCTTATATGGTCTGAGTACTAAAAATAGAAAGTTGATGGGAATACTGATGCCATCAACTGCTTGAATTGGAAAGTTTTAACTTTTCATACAGTATAGAAAGTTCCATTATTTTAGGCTAATGAGCAAACATTTTATGATATGGCAGAACTAACAATACAGGAAGCGCAGCAAAAAGTGGATGAATGGATCAAAACAATAGGGATAAGGTACTATAGTGAGTTGACAAATTTAGGTATACTTATGGAGGAAGTGGGTGAGCTTTCCCGCTTGATGGTGCGTCAATATGGAGAGCAATCTTTTAAAGAAAGTGATAAAGGCAAGGAGCTATCGGATGAGATGGCCGATGTACTGTGGGTGCTGTTGTGTTTGGCGAATCAAACCGGTGTTAACTTAACAAAAGCTCTTGAGCAGAACTTTGAGAAGAAAACAGCAAGGGATAAAGAGCGGCATCAGAATAATGAAAAGTTGTAATTCGTTATAAACCAAAGGTTAATGCCTAGGCTATTGTCATTTTTTATTGACAGAATACTGACAACTACAGCATAAAAAACTTTATTAGATGAAAAAGGTTTGTTAACTTTCCATCTTCAAAAGAATTTTAAACTATAAAATATAACCTAGATGAAAAAAATCTACTCCTTAGTATTTGTATTGTTATGCGCTATCGGTGCAAATGCACAACGCTCAATAGACCTTGAAGTTACATTAGTTAGCCCAACAGCTAGCACAACTGTTGAGAATGGTAAATCATTCGACATATTAGCAGTAGTTAAAAACTTGACAGGTCCTGATTCTTTAAAACAAGCTGGTGACAGCATTTTATGGTTTGTTACTTTAGATGGTAGTATCATGACTTTCCCTGTAGGTGGAAACAATGGTACTACTTGGTTGAGATACAACAGAGGTTTAATGATCGGTGATACTGTTCATTTTAACTTCCCTGGTAGATCTATCAGCTATTCTGCAGCTACTGACCAAAGCAGAACGCTTTGCTTCAATGCGCTTCCTCAATCTAATAAAGGTGGTAACGATACTATTGGTGACCCACAAATCAACAACAACTCTGGTTGCGCTACAATGACATTTAAAGCTGGTCAACCTGCAGGCATCGCTCAAACTACTATTCAAGAAGGTGCAAGAAACGTAGCTAGCATGTATCCTAACCCGGCTACAACTGCTACTAACCTTTCTGTAACTATGCACAGAGCCGGTCAAGTAACTATCAGAGTTTACGATGTTACGGGTCGTACTGTATTAACTCAAAACTATGGTCAAAAAGTGAAAGGAGATTACAACCTTCCTGTTGACCTGTCTGCATTAACTCCGGGTGCTTATATCTATCAAGTACAAATGGGTAGCAATGCTGCTTCAGGCAACTTGACGATCAACAAGTAATTACTACAACTTATATAACTGAAAAG
This sequence comes from Flavipsychrobacter sp., assembly GCA_965230595.1. Lineage (GTDB taxonomy): Bacteria > Bacteroidota > Bacteroidia > Chitinophagales > Chitinophagaceae > UBA5543. The sequence goes on from OZ246011.1 coordinate 512,997, forward strand.
GAGCATGTTTACATGCTCCTTTTTTTATTTACTTTGCAAGTCTAATACTGTAAGAATAACTCATGATATTCTCCTCAAAGCTAATAGAAGATGCTGTGCAGGCCTTTGCCAAACTACCGGGCATAGGCAAGAAGACCGCTTTGCGTATGGTGCTGCAACTGATGAAGATGGAAAAGGAAGAAGTAGATGCCTTTACCGATGCAATAGGTAAAATGAGGCATGAGATACAATACTGTGAAGTATGTCACAACGTATCGGATACCCGGCTGTGTGAGATATGTAATAATCCCGGCCGCAATCAAAGACAAGTGTGTGTGGTGGAGAACATAAGAGATGTAATAGCCATAGAAAGTACACAGCAATATAATGGTACTTATCATTTACTGGGAGGTATCCTTTCTCCTTTGGATGGTATAGGTCCTGAGCAGTTGACCATTGATGCACTGAAGAAAAGAGTAGAAGAAAACGAAGTAGAAGAACTCATTATGGCATTGAGTCCAACCATAGAAGGAGATACTACGGTATATTATATTGCCCAACAAGTGAAAAACACGCCGGTCAACATTACCACTATTGCACGCGGTATCGCCTTTGGCGGTGAGCTGGAATATGCTGATGAAATGACACTGGCACGCTCCATAGCCAAACGCTTGCCTATAGAAAGCTATGTAAGCATGAAGAAGTAGTTATACTACTATATCTCCTTCATACACATACGTAGCCGGACCGTTAAGTAAGATGTGTTTTATATGGTTGGCATCTTCTTTTACCATACTTACTCTTAGTTTTCCTCCGGGTGTCGTAATGTCAATACGATAATGGCCTGCTTCCTGAGGTGCAAAAGCAATGGCTGCAGCCGTTACCCCGGTGCCGCAACTGTAGGTCTCGTCTTCTACACCACGCTCATAGGTACGTACATGAATACCGAAGAAATCTGATTGTACAAAGTTGATGTTGATGCCTTCCTTTTTAAATGGTTCTTCGTTTCTAATGGCTCTGCCTTCTGTTTTTACATCCACTGCTGCTACATCATCTACAAACTTGATGTAGTGTGGCGATCCTGTATCAAGCACCATATAGCCATCATGGCGTTCAATATCATTGACATCTTGCATGCTTAAACTAACCGTACCGTCATTGTTGATAATTGCATGATGATCCCCATCAATAGCCAGAAAATCTCCTTGCTCTTCTATTACGCCTAAATGCTTTGCAAAAGCAGCAATACAACGCCCACCATTACCACACATGGTACTTTCATTTCCATCTGAATTGTAATACACCATTTTAAAATCAAAGCCACCCTTCTCTTCTAATAGCATTAGGCCATCGGCACCTATACCAAAACGTCTGTCACATAGTTGTGCTATTTGCTCTTGGTTAAGCTGTATGCTTTTAGAACGATTGTCAATGAGGATAAAATCGTTGCCCGTGCCTTGATATTTATAAAAATGTACGTTCATTAACGTCTTCTTGTATTATTATCCGGAAAAAACTGTTCAGCTCGCGAATTTAAGTTATTTGTACTGCTTCCGTTGGAGTACAGCATTTGTCGCCAGTTATTATTTCGTACTTCACCTTGTACGGTAGCATGTAGGAGTATGTAGTCGCCTACAATATAAGGTGGTTGGTAGAACAAAAATGCACCCGGCACGCCTCGCCCTTTAGGAGCATCGTATTGCCATACCTCATAGGGGTGTGCCGAAAGCTCGCTGGATACCACTACGCGTTGGTCAGGCTCGCCATAGGTAAGGAAAATACGGCCACGGTCTGTTTCATACCCTCTGGTAGCGCGCGAACCAAAGTTTCTGTTTACCAGTTTTACTTTCTCGGTATATTTTTCCCAAGCTTTTTTTGGCTCTACAGGGTCACGTTCTTTCCAAAAGTTGAATAAGAAGTAACGGATGTAAGTTTCATCAGGGTTCTTTAGGAAGTTATTAATATTGTCTCGCTCAATAGTGCTACTAATGGGCAAACACATTTTCAAAATCGCCTTCAATTGCGGGAAGGTATATTTGCTTAAGAATGTATTGCCTAAGTCTAGCAATTCAACCCTTTCAAACCCGTTGGAGTCTACAGGTGCTCCCTGCGTTGCTTTAGTAGGGTTGGTATTAAAACTTTGGAAAAACAGCGTCTGTTCAGTTATGGTCATGCCATTAGCATCGAATAATACTACATGAAGATCGTAGTTGCCTGATGGTAATACCGATATATTGAACTTGCCTAAAATAGGAACAGTATTGCCTGCAATAATGGTGTCCTTACTCTTTAAGTTGAATATGGCATTTCTGCCACCTTTTTTAGTGATATAGGCTTGCTGTATCAAGGGTAGCCTTTCAGGGTTTACCTTTTGGCTTTGATACAACTCTAAGTAATAGAGTAGAGTATTCCGATGATCGTCAAGAAAATTAGCAGATAGCGGCAGCTGTATACGGTTGTTTTTATTAAATATATTACGCTCTTGCGACTGGTAAGCCGTATCCAAAAGCTGTATGCCGCTATAAAAAGGTTTAGACTGCGCACTGTCTACGGTGATCTCCTTTTCGTATGTATACTTATTAGCTGTGTCGTTATAGTCTATAAGCTCCAGTTGAAATTTAACTTGCCCCGGTGGCACTTTATAGCGGTGCAGGTCTAGTATGTTTTGGAGTTTGGCAGCTCTGATATCTGCTGCAGGTGTGGTTTGTAACAGATACTTGTCTTTTTTGATAATACCTGATGCATTACTAATGGTTATGTATGTAGCTATAGTACCTAAGTATATACTATCTGCTGTAAAGCGAAATTGCAAAGAAGGTGCTTCTACCTGCCAATGTACTTCAATATAAGGCTCAGGTGCAGCCCCGTCAACAGCAGGTAGGTAAAATACAGTGTAAGAAGGTATTGCATTAATTGCTCTCGTTTCAAAGGAAAATAAAAGGCAAACAAAACAGATCCAGCCCCAACGTCTCATTTTTATTATTTTTCGCAAATTACAGAAATAGCAGCGTTTTACCGTATGTCAAAAGTCATAAGTTCGTTTATTCCGTTTCCTAATTTGTATTGGTGGTCTGTAGTCATGGAGGCTGGCAAGGTGATATTTGATGCCGCAGAGCATTTTGAAAAGATGACCTATCGTAACAAATATTATATAGCCGGCGCAAATGGTGTGATACAATTAAGCATCCCGCTAGCGGGCGGCCGCAATCAAAGAAGTGCAATGAAAGATATGTCAATAGCAGACATTGAGCAATGGCAAACGCAACACTGGAGGGGGATAGAGGCCAGCTATAGACGTACTCCTTACTATGAGCATTACGCCCCTGAGCTGGAGCTGTTGTTTAAAAAAGAATACACTAAGTTGGCAGACTTTAATCAAGACAGCATTGACTTCTTGAAAAAACAACTAGGCTTAAGGTATGAAGAAGAGATAGCCGGCCAATACAAGGCTAAATATGAAGAGGCTACTATAGATATGAGGAAAGGCTTTAAGCCAGGCATTGAGCAAAAAGATTCAGGGTCTTTATACTATCAGCCATTTGAAGAAAGAGGTGGTTTTAAACCTAACTTGAGTATGCTGGACCTGCTGATGTGCGAAGGGCCTAACGCAGTTAATGTTATAAAAGCTAATGAAGTTGTAATAAAGGAGTGGGGGAGCTAGTTACGCTCTTTGGCAAATGCTTTCATCTTCCAAACGCCATAGATGGCCTCTTGAACAATGCCTTTGGTCATCTTAGAAACACCTTCTTTACGGTCAACAAAGGTGATAGGCACTTCTTTAAGCTTGAAGCCCAACTTCCAAGCTCGGTATTTCATTTCTATCTGGAAAGCGTAACCGATGAATTGCACCTTGTTTAGCGGTATGGTTTTTAGTACTTCTCTTCTGTAGCAAACAAAGCCTGCAGTAGGATCGCTCACCGGCATCCATGTGATGAGCTTGGTATACAATGCACCTCCTTTTGATATGAATATTCTATCCCAAGGCCAGTTCACCACCTTGCCACCACGAATGTATCGTGAACCTATAGCTACATCAGCACCTGCTACACAGGCTTGGTGTAACCTTAAAAGATCGTCAGGATTGTGAGAGAAGTCAGCATCCATCTCAAAGATGTATTCATAGTCTCTTCTTAATGCCCACTTGAAACCTGCAATATAAGCCGTGCCTAACCCTAGCTTACCCGTGCGTTCCAATAAGTGTACTTGGTCGGGGTATATGCCTTGCAACTTACGGACGATGTTAGCCGTACCATCAGGAGAGCCATCATCCACCACCAATACATGGTAGCTTCCGGCCAACGAAAGTACTTTTAAGAGAATCTGTTCGATATTCTCTTTTTCGTTATATGTAGGTATGATAACTAGTTTGTCCAAATTGGGCATTAATTAAAAGGGCTGTGAAAATAAGAAATAATGAGCAACCACTTATGAAATAAAGCTTAAAGTTTTAATCCTGAGTTTTTAAGCTTCATTCGGTTCAGTATTTCCGAGATCTTTTGCTTGGTATGTAATGGGAAATCAGCCTTCATCATCCAGTCGTAATAGTTAGGCTCAGCATTGAAGATGTCTTCTACCTTTTTGCCTTTATGCTTACCGAAGTTGAATATGGGGTGTCCGTCTTTTAGTATTATTCTACGAGCATAGTCCACCATTTGGCCATTGCTGGTGAATTTATGAAGAGAGGGTACGTCATTCTTTAAACCGTCATACCTATCCAACTGGGCTTCCAATACATCGATAGTTGCATTAATATCGGCTTCGGCACTGTGCGCCTTTTCCAGCTCTTTTTGGCAGTAAAACTTATAAGCAGCGCTAAGCGTACGGCTTTCCATCTTGAAGAAGATCTGCTGCACATCTACCATATTACGTTCGGTAAAGTCTACATCGATACCTACACGTAAAAATTCTTCAGCTAATAATGGAATATCAAACTTACTACTGTTATAGCCACCCAAGTCACAGTTCTTCATCCAGTCGTATAGCTGGTGTGCTATCTGCTTGAAAGGAGGACAGTCTTTTACATCTTCATCGCTTATGCCATGTATGGCTGTGGTTTCCGGTGGGATAGGTATACCGGGATTGATCCTTTTTACAAACTTGTCTCTGGTGCCATCGGTTTTTAGTTTAATAAAAGCCAATTCTACTATTCTATCTCTTGCTTGGTCCGTTCCGGTGGTTTCCAAGTCGAAGAATACGATAGGTTTCTTGAGTTCTAATTCTGCCATTGTATCTAGTTGCTATAGTGCGAACTTACGTCATTCCAATCAATTCCATCAAATGTGCCACTACTCATTAGTAATAAACAAGTAGGTTGTGTGGCATTTTTCAGCATGTGTTCTACGTTTTGTTGCAGCTCTTCTTTATGATCTATTGCTAATAGATCATCATTGTTAAAGTGTGCTTTTACTTGATCCTTAGTGATAGGTGGCAGCCCCTTTAGCTCAATGGCATGGTGGCTGAAGTAGACGATAGCATCATCAGCTGCGTCCATACACCCGCTGTATTCTTTTAAAAACTGTTCACTCAAACTACTATAAGTGTGTAGCTCAAAGCAGGCAATGAGTTTATGTTTAGGGTAGGCCTCACGGGTAGCATTAAGTGTAGCTTTTAGCTTTGACGGGGCGTGTGCAAAATCCCTGAATATGGTCAGTCCGCCTTTCTCGGCTATTTTCTCCAATCGGCGGGCAGCCCCTTTAAAATCTGCAATGGCCTTGTAGCTGTCTTCCTCTGATATACCCAACTCTTTACATACACCTATAGCTGCTTGCATGTTGAGCAGGTTGTGCTTACCAAACACGGAAACGGTGTGTTGGTGGCCCTTGTGTTCTATGATAGCTTTACCATTGTCATATGTATATTCAGGGGTTTGGTAAGGTATGGTATTGAGATGTTGTGCTGCTGATTTAATGACCACGTGCACTTCTTCATCTTCATCGTTGAAGTATACGGGTGCATTAGCCTCAATATGGGTTAAGTAATGTTCAAACTGGTCTAGGTATATATCATAAGTAGGAAAAACGTTGATATGATCCCAGGCGATACCACTTAAAACAGTAATGTGAGGATGATAGAAGAAGAATTTTGGCTTTTTCTCAATGGCCGATGCCGGGTACTCATCACCTTCCAGTATAATAATGGGGGCATCTGTAAGCTGTACTGATTGGTCAAAACCTTCCACTTTAGCACCCACCAGATAGTCAAACTCCATATTTTGATGACGTAGGATGTGCATGATCATCGATGTGATGGTAGTTTTGCCATGACTACCTGCCACCACAATTCTCTTTTTGTCTTTGCTTACTTCATACACATATTGCGGGAAGGAGTATATATTAAGTCCTAGTTCTTGTGCTTTTAGGAGCTCAGGGTTATCTGCTTTAGCATGCATGCCCAACACTATAGCATCTATCTCACTATTGATGCGTTCAGGGTGCCAGCCTTCTGCATCGGGTAGTATGCCTGCATGTGCCAAGTTGCTTTTAGCAGGGTCATTGATCTCATCGTCACTACCGGTTACACGGTATCCTTTATGGTGTAGTGCCAAGGCTAACTGGTGCATAATAGCTCCGCCAATGGCTATGAAATGTATATACATCTTTAATTTTTATTTTATTAACTTCGTACAAATGTAATCGCGTTTTCAGTTTATTAAGTAAAATATATTATGCAAAAGTTTTTTAAGACACGTAACATCATTGCATTAGCTGCTATCCTAGCGTTAGCCTTTGCAACATCTTGCACCTCTACATCCAAATACGGTTGTCCTAACAAACTAGAAGCTAAAACTTCAGTATAAAATAGTAGAGTAAAGTGATTGGTAGGTTGGTAATCATGTATTGCCAACCTATTCTTGTTTCAGTTTAGGAACAGTACAGGTCAATAAAAAAGCAGTTGTAAGACAACTGCTTTTTTAATATGGTTTAAAAGATACTATAGGAAAGAGTATCCAATATGTAATTGTATCATGCGTTGCTTCCAAGAGTCAGCTATTGATGAACTGTTGAGGTCAGAGAAGCCAAAGATGTAACGTGCACCAACGTTGATCTTAGATAAGTTGATCCACACACCCGCAATACCTGCTACATCACCGGTATTAACTACAGTTTTTACGTCAGTAAAAATGTTTTCCTTATCGTTCAGGCCTATTAGGCTGGTATATTGAGGTCCTACTTGCACCCAAAGCGGCCCTTTTACTTTGATGTTGAATAATATCGGAACCTGTAGGTAGCTTACTGCTACGCTTCCGTTTTTATTAGAGTCAGCTTGGTTTTTGAATTGCGGGTTGATTCCCAACGCATTTTTTCCTGCATTATAAAATTCTTTAGTATTTAGGTCATATTTTACCTGGCTGAATAGTAGCTCTATTTGTCCGCCAAATTTCTCTACATGCGCACCACCATAAACACCGCCTAAAATTCCGGCTTTAAGTCCGTTGTCCCAACCTGTGCCGCTAAGGCTAGAGAAGTTAGCACCTACTTTTACGCCCAAGTCAACCTTTACAGGAGAGCCCGGCTGCGCTACTGCCAACAATGGAAAACTAAATAGTAAGACAGCAGCTAATACTTTTAAATTTTTCATAAAGTAAATTTTTATTGTGGTAGTACAAATGTATTATTTAAGGTTCAATTATTAGTTATTGGTAACTTATTCTTCATCTTCTATCACTAAAAATTGTTCGTTGTAGGGTAGTGTCGCCTCTTTAAGACGGTCAAAAAAACTATTGCCATGTAGGGTGTAATAGCTAATGAAATTCTCAGTACGTTCTTGCAAGCCACCCATAGGGTGCAACCCTTGTGTTAGGCGGTGCATTCTGCCAATGATCACTTCACTTTTTCTTTTTTCGGCTTTCAGCATCTTTTTCTCCAAAACGGTGAGCTGTTTCTTCATTTTAGTTAACGCAGCTTCGGCAGATGCTGTTAGTGTGCTATCAATATTTGTGGCTTTTTTCTGTAAGCTTTTCAATAGCTCTTCAAGTTGTCGGTGCTCTTCCTGTGTCTGCCAGTTAGTGCCTGAATGTTCTTTGACCAGTTCTGTCTCCAGCTCCAATACAGGTCGGAACAGGTCTTGAATAGACAGGCCTGTTTTCTTTCTTAACCCGGCATACTCACTAGTGATCCATAGTACCGACTGGCGCTGCATCACTACAGGATAAAAGACCTTGTAATGGTCAAATACAGGTTTTAACTGCATCCAATAGGCAACCTCTGCTCCACCACCTATAAAGGCTACATTGGGTAGCATAGTTTCTTGCATTAATCCGCGCAGTATTACATTGGGGCTAAAACGTTCCGGGTGCTTGTCCAGTTCTGCTAACAAGCTTTGTTCATCCCAACTAATGTCCGTATTGATGACCTGCCATTTGTCACCTTCCTGTTCTATTCGTTCCCTAACACCATCATTCATATAAAACAAATTGATGGGTCTTGGGTAGGCTTGACTTTTGTAGCCCGCGCTTTCTAATGCAGTTACCTGGTCTTCTACCAGCCCTTTGGCTGCATGGTTAAGTAGGTCGTCTTTAATGATATGGCTGATATTCTTTTTGAATACGGCTTCATCAGGGTCTATTACGACCAACCCATACTTGCCAAAAAGCTGATGGACAAGATATTGCGTAGCCTTGGCAATGGTAGGCTGATTGATGTAGGCTTTGATGAGCAGTTCTTTTAGCTCGTCTGTATAAATACCCGGAGGGCCTAGTATTGCAAACAGTTCAGTAAGTAAAGGTTTGAGTGTAGTAGTAGCCATACGGCCTACAGCACCTGTTTGTCCATCACCATCCCACACGTATTTCTTGCCTTCGTATTTGAAAGTACCAAGCTCGTCCAAGTCGTTATCCTCACTACCCATATAGTATACCGGTACAAAATGTTGGTCGGGGTAGGTGTTGTTGAGCTCTTCAGCCAGCTTTATCGCATGTATGATCTTGTAGACGAAGTAAAGGTAGCCGGTTAGCAAGTTGGGCTGGTGCGCCGTGCATACCGTGTATGTATTGTTTGCTTCTAAGCTATTGATGTTTTGGCTTACGGCATCAATAGGTTCCAACTCGCTGTATTGTTTCTTAAGGGTACTTACCAAAGCAGCACGGTCTACCTCAAAATATGGCCTTTGTGCTATAGCTTTTTTTATGCCTTCTTGGTTGGGTGTAAACTGTACAAAAGGCGTAAAGCTATCGGGCTTTGCTTGGTAGTCTACTACCAATTTCGAAAAAGAGTTAGTGTCTTGATATGGTATGTACGTACAGTCGCTGGGCACTGGCTATTGCTTTATGAATAACAAAAATAAGCACTAGTAATTCAAAAAGGACAAAACAGGCATAGAGATCGTTAATAGCGGTATGCGTCACTACATACCTACAGTTAATCTTTTCTCATCAATTACAATTACATTACCTATATCATCTTCTACTACTACATTCTTTAAATAAATATGATCCTCTTTGAAATGAGCTTTTTTATGTGCTTCAATAAAAGATTTTGGTATTCGGTTTGAGGCACAATACGCTCTATATACTAAAGCGCCCTTGATTTTAAGTTCTAATATGAATGATCTTACCCTATATCTTATTTGAGCATTATATCTGTCTCGATAATATGATTTACAAGAAAGAGAATCAAATTTGTAGGTAGCATTTGCAACCCCTCCTCTTTTTGTGCCTGCAAAATCTAACACTGGGTTGGGAATATCTCTATCTACCTCAATATTTGTAATGCCTGACTCTCCACTTGCATAGAGATATCTTAAAATTCTAGTTTTATTCAATCCTTTTGCTCTAATAAGATATACAGTAGCACTTTTTTTTAGAATGTCTACATCTCCTTTTGGAGATGAAAGATCAACAAGTGTATCATTTCCCGAAGAAGAGACTATTAATTCATTATAGTATGAACTATACATTTTATTCTTACCCATAATGCCATTTTGGATGCCTTGTATAGTATATATACCTTGGGCATAAGCATGGGCAGTAGCACAGATAAGCAAAACCAATATGCTACTTCTGAAAATTGTAATGCTTGACTTCATTTTTACTAATATAGTTTAACTATGATTGCTTTAATAACGTAGTAGTTGTAAGCTGTATTTTGCTTGATTAATAATTGAAGGTGAAGCTATTTTAATAATAGAAACTGTAAATTGTACTTCAACATAAAACCTCGCCATAACTTGGAGCAATCGAAAAGTATTAAGAACTGGGCTATAGATGACCGACCCAGAGAAAAGATGTTGCAAAAAGGTCCTGTTGCGTTATCTGATGCTGAGTTGCTGGCTATACTCATCTCCAGTGGTACCAAAGAGAAATCGGCTTTAGATTTGGCGAGAGAGATATTAGCCGCAAGCGACCACAACTTACAGGAGCTGGGAAAGGTGTCCATTAAAGCTTTGCAAAAGACCAAAGGCATAGGAGAGGCTCGAGCTATCACTATTGCTGCTGCGCTGGAGCTGGGTAGAAGAAGGCAATTAGGCAATGCTTTGGAAAGACCTGTTATCAAACAAAGTAAGGATGCTGCCGATATCGTCATACCATTGATCAACGACCTATCGCATGAGGCTTTATGTGTACTGTTCCTCAATCAATCCAACAAGGTGGTTCGGCACGAGATCATGAGTTCAGGCGGGTTGTCGGGTACGGTAGTTGATAATAGAATGATACTCAAGCAAGCCCTGCTTTATAATTGCAACAAGCTCATCTTAGCGCACAACCACCCCTCAGGTCAGCTCAAACCCAGTAAGGCTGATATTGACGTAACAGCCAAACTAAAAGCGGCTGCAGCAGTAATGGATATTCAGTTGTTAGACCACATCATTGTTAGCGGTACTACTTATACCAGCTTGGCAGATGAAGGTTTACTATAGCCAGTGGTTATTTTTTAGATGGCAATTATTTGTTTTAGTATTTATTAATTGTCGTGTACGGAATAATTTCTTTTACTGTCAGTCCAACCCATTGTTAAAATATCATCTCTATAATTTAAACAATTAGTTAGTAGCAACATTAAGTTTTTTTAATGTTCATTTTACATCCAAACCCACGGGCTGATCTGCTGTGTCTTTTATGATATAACCGTGACATTTTAGTAAGCATTATTGATGCTTATATGCGTCATATATCATAATTGTAAAATCATATTTCTATGAAAAGTCCCCGCCGTTTACTCCTGTTTTTATCGTTTTTGATGACTATGTTCTTCACACAAAAAGAGGTTACTGCAACGCATGCCTCAGGAGCTGAGATCGTGTACGAGCATCTGGGAGGTAGAACATATAGGTTCTTCTTCAAATTCTATCGCGATTGCTCGTTAAATCCCATAACCGGTAACCCCGCCACAGCACAAGAGCCCAATACAGTAGACTTGTGTTTCTACAATAGCTGTACTAACACATCGTACACCAAGCTGATGACCAAATGGACCGGTGCCTTGCCTCCTTACGGCGGCCAAAATGGTTCGTTGGTTACCAGAGGTTGTTCTAACGCATTAACAGATTGTGAAAGCCCTTCTTCGCCGGTACCCGGTTATGAGGAGTGGTGGTATTCCTGTATTGAGACTTTGCCTGCAAAGTGTAACTCTTGGAAGTTTGCTGCATGGGTAAATGCGCGAAATCCGAGTAATAATATTGTTGGAGGTTTATTGTATGTAGAGACAACATTTGATAATTCGGTAATTGACGCCAACTCTTCTCCTTATTTTTCGATCAAACCGATACCGTATGTATGTTTGAACCAGCAGTATTCTTTTAATAACGGTGCTGTTGATGCCGATGGAGACTCTTTAGTATCACAAATGATCAATCCTTTGGTTGGTAACAGTTGCCAAAACCCTGCTACCAACATTGGGTTGAATATGACACAAACCCCTGCTATCACCTTCCCCGGTAACCCAATGCAAACAGGCGGTAGTTTTTCATTAAACCCGTCTTCAGGTCAAATGCTATTTACACCTACACAGGTAGGCCCTTCCACATTAAGTATTCGAACCACCGAGTATCGCAACGGGCAACCACATGGCTCTATTATACGAGATGTGCAAGTGCAAGTGTTGCAGTGTACCACAGTATATAACGGTTTGGATACACCAAGCCTTGCTAACTCTATAAAAGGTGGAAAATGGTTGAACAACCAAATAAACGCTTGTATTGATCAAGAGTTAGAGTTTGACTTTGATGTCAATTCTGCAGATACGAACACGGTTTTGATCTTGGAAGATAATACGGCATCAGCATTGCCTGCGGCAACGGTTACTTATCAAAACCAAAAAACCGATGCTGTAAGCGGAAAGTTAGTGTGGACACCAACGGTTGCAGATGTGGGCTTGAATAATATTATTATAACCATCAAGGATTCGACCTGTCGCCCTCCGGGTATATTAATTGTTAAGAATGTTACTATTCCTATCTATGTATGGCCACCTCTTACTGCCGTTCCTGATACGAACATCTGTAATAATGAAGCTGCATTCTTAGGTGTGACCGGTGGTGGTGATTATACTTGGACGATCTTACCGGGTGGTACACCCAACAGCTTGAACAATCCAAATATCGCTAACCCGATCGCTACACCAAAGAAGACAACCTCTTATGTGGTGACTTCGGGAGCAACGGATTACTGCCCTAATAATAAAGATACAGTAGAAATCACGGTGTTAGAAGGCCCTAAATTTCAAGGACAGGATGATGTGGTTGGTTGCCCTAGCAACCCTATAGAGCTAGATCTTAAGCCAACACCACCTGCTAATGCCACTTATGCATACAAGTGGACTCCAACAACTTATTTAAACTCTAGCACAATAGCTGACCCTACAGCTACTACACCTGTGGATATTACTTATTACGTGGAAGTGACTTCCTCTGTTAATAAATGTATCGGAAGGGATACTGTAGAGATCGATGTATTGGATGGTTTTAGTATTGAGAATCCTGATACGACGATCTGTTTGGGAGAGAGTATTGTGATCAGAGGTACCGGAGACAGTCGTTACAGCTACTTGTGGAATGATACATCAGTAAATAGTTCATTCGATAGTAAAACGATCATAGACGCTACGATCACTCCGATGCCACATGGTAAGTATACTTATACCTTAGCGGCTTCTCATACGGTATGTCCTAACGATAGTACCACCAGTATAACCGTAGAGGTACAACCGGTACCAACGGTACAGGTAAGCCCTGATGCTTCTCTATGTTTTGGCGATACGATCGGCTTGAAAGGAGAGGTTACTCCGGCGTACACCGGTTATACTTACAAATGGAATCCGGGTTCATCATTAGATGATGATGCGATCCTGACCCCTGTGTTCACCGCTACAGGTACCACTACCTTGGTACTTACAGCATCTACCGGTGTAGGATGTGTGGGTACGGACTCTGTAACCGTATCGGTATACCCTGCTAAGTTTGTAGATCTGTCATCAGATACGGCTATCTGTCCCGGTGATACGGCACGTTTGACCTTGACGGTACCTGCAGGTACGGAGTATCGTTGGTATCCTGACCAAAATATCAGTAGTACAGGTTCTTTAACACCGAATGTATGGCCTGTGGCTAACCGTCGCTATATGGTAGCGGGTAAAGATGCGAACAACTGTAAGGATACCTCTTATGTGAAGGTGGTGGTACGTCCGAAAGCGATCCTACACCTACCGGATACGGTTCGTATCTATCCTGGCGAGCAATATGAGATGGATCCGGAAGGTAACTGTTTATACTATAGCTGGTTCCCAGAGTTAGGGTTGAGTAACCCTAGAAGTGGTCATCCGATCGCAAAACCTGAGGTGAACACCCGCTATATAGTGAAAGGTAATACGGAAGGAGGTTGTACGGTGACCGATTCAGTGGATGTATTGGTGATGGACGACAGTTATGTAAAATTACCGAATGCGTTTGCACCTGGTAATGGGAGAAACAGTGTGTTCAAGATCGTGGGTAGAGGCCAAATAGAGTTGAAGCGTTTTGTGGTGTATAACCGTTGGGGCGCGAAGATGTTTGAAACCAAAGATATCAACGAAGGCTGGGATGGCCGCTTCAACGATAAACCACAACCAATGGGTGTGTACATCTATACGGTAGAAGGTACTACTCCGGGCGGTAGAAATATTACCCAACAAGGTAACGTAACATTGGTTAGATAAATAAAGGATAAACTGGGTAAATAAGAAGAGGTACTACTGATGTAGTGCCTTTTTTTGGTGCAATATAGGCTGGTTAATTACTTAACTATGGCATACCTATGCCCTCAATAGTGACTATTAATTCCTATATTGCGGCATTTTACAACTCGTAACACATTAATAAGTAAACCTACTTACTGCATATGCTAAAAATAGGTGTAATTGGTGCTGGTCATCTAGGGAAGATCCACATACAACAGTGGAAAGAAGTAGATGGTATAGAACTGATCGGTTTTTTTGATCCTAATGACGAGCAAGCCGCTGCGGCCATTGCACAATACCAAGTGCCGCGTTACGACGATATGGAGGCTTTAATAGAAGCTGCTGACGCGCTGGATATTGTTGCCCCTACTACTACACACTACGACATAGCTAAAAAATGCCTGCTCAATAGCAAGCATATATTTATAGAAAAACCATTGGCCAATACTTTAACCGAGGCCAACGAGCTGGTACAACTGGTAAAAGAAGCCAATGTAAAATGCCAGGTGGGGCATGTAGAGCGTTATAATCCCGCTTATTTGGCTTTGGGAGAAGAGTCGTTACAGCCGATGTTTATTGAGACACACCGTTTGGCACAATTCAACCCGCGCGGTACTGATGTTTCAGTGATACTTGACCTGATGATACACGATATAGATATCATCATGCACCTGGTAAAATCTCCTGTAAAGCGTATCTCTGCCAGTGGTGTATCTGTTATTAGCGAAACGGCAGATATTGCCAATGCAAGAATAGAGTTTGATAATGGCTGTGTGGCCAATCTTACTTCCAGTCGTATCTCTTTGAAAAAGATGCGTAAAATGCGTTTGTTCCAACGTGATGCCTATATAGGTATCGATTTTCTGGACAAAAAAGCGGAAGTGATCCGGCTAAAGGATGAAGATGCAGGTAAGAAAGGTATGATGGATTTTCCGATAGATACCGGCAATGGAGAGAAGAAATTAATATCAGTGCAAATGCCTGAGGTAGAGGCTTCTAATGCTATACGTGCTGAATTGTCGGAGTTTGCACAAGCCGTTATTAATGACATGCCAACCAGAGTGAGTGTATACGATGGTTACCAAGCAATGGATGTAGCCCATCAAATACTGAAGAAAATGAGCCTTCATCACGAAATGCACCATAGTTAATACAATACTTTATTTAAAAAAACGTTCTTTAACGTAAAGCACCTGTTTTTATTGTAGAAATGAAAATAATATATCATATAACAGTACTCTTGTTACTTGCTAGTGCTTTTTCAGGTTGTGATGTCATCAATCCTGCAGAAAAAGTACCTACTTATGTGCGGATCGACTCTTTTAAGTTTGAGCAGACCAATCCATCAAAAACAGGTAGCATCTCCAACGATATTACAGCCGTATGGGTGTATTTGAATAGTAAGCCTATCGGGGTATTTGATATGCCGGCACAGTTTCCTGTATTATTAGATAACGATAGCCGTTTGAGTATTGCACCGGGGGTAACCTATAGTGGATTGAAAAACTATCAGGCATTATACCCGTTTTATACTTTTGATACCATGACGCTCAAACCCGACCCGGGAAATGTAGTTGTGTTTGATGCCAATACCAGGTACTCCAGCGGTTTGAACTTTCCATTTAAAGAAGATTTTGAAGTAGGGAATAAATTTGATCGCGCTGCACCCGATGAGGCAACTGATACCTCTATGGTAAGAACAGGTGACGCTGATAAAGTATTTGAAGGTGGTGGCTCAGGTTACATTTATTTAGACCAAAACCACCCATCTTCGCAGATGGTTAATAATACTTCATTCGCCATACCTATAGGGGAGTCTTATATAGAATTGGATTACCGTTGCAATGTTACTTTTGAAATAGGTCTGTTTGCTGAGCGAAGTGATGGCTCCGTAGATTATCAATACTTCCAGGGTGTATACCCTAGTAGTAGTTGGTCAAAACTTTATGTGCCATTGGAAACATATACCAATACATTGCAAGGAAGGTTGTACAGGGTGTTGATCGGTACAAAACTAGAAGACGGACAGAGTAATGGGTATGTGCTGTTGGATAATATAAAAGTGGTGACCTACTAGTATATTCATGCAGTTAGAACCGGCAAAAAAACGTGCGATACGCCAGCTGATATACATTGACTATATCGCTGCGGTAGTGGCATGGGTCATTTTTTGGGCATATCGTCATTCTTTACTGGGCAAGGCCGATTTCTTTTCTGCTTGGGAGATATTCCACCTTAAAGACTATTTTATGGGGTTGTTATTCATCCCCGGTGGCTGGTTCGTTTTGTATCTTTTGTCAGGTACATATTTTGATCTTTACCGCAAATCTAGGTTGAATGAGATCAATAGAACGCTTATCTCATGTATACTCGGTAGTGTTATCATATCTCTATTCATTTTTGCTAATGATGCTCAAGACTACTCCTATTTCATTAGGATGACAGGGCGCTATCTGCTGATACATACCTCCATCACACTGGTGTTAAGGATGATGGTGTTGAACAGGGCAAAAAGAAAATTGGTACAAGGTAAGATAGGTTTCAATACACTCATCATCGGTGGTAATGAACAAGCCATACAGATCTATAAAAAGGTGAGTGAAAGCCCTAAGGTATTAGGTAACGTGTTCAAAGGGTTTATCTACTCTAACGATGAGATGACCAATGGCATGAATAAGTACTTGCCACAGCTGGGAGACCTGTCAGAGTTAGAAGAGATCATCGATGCGCATAAGATAGAAGAGGTGATCATTGCCATTGACTCTTCTGAACACCACTTACTGGAAAATATATTAACAGCGTTAAGTTATCATGCCGTAGTCATCAAGATCATCCCCGATCTATATGATATCATTTCCGGTTCGGTGAAAACAAGCAACGTATACGATGCTATCCTCCTGTACATTCACCCTGAATTGATGCCCGACTGGCAGCGCGTATGTAAGCGAGCCATAGATATTTTGTCTTCCTTGATCGCACTCACCATATTATCGCCGCTGCTCTTGTTTGCTATGATCAAGGTTCGGTTGTCATCAAAAGGCTCTATTATATATAAGCAACAGCGTATAGGCCTTTATGGTAAGCCATTTGCTATATACAAGTTTCGTTCTATGTATGTAGATGCCGAAGCGCATGGCCCTGCACTATCCAGTAAAGAAGACCCACGGATCACTCCTTGGGGGCGTTTTATGCGCAAGTGGCGTATTGATGAGTTACCTCAGTTTGTCAATATCCTAAAAGGGGAGATGTCTTTAGTAGGCCCGCGCCCTGAGCGTCAACATTTTATTGACATCATTTGCAAAACGCACCCACACTATAAGTACTTGCATAAAGTTAAGCCGGGGCTAACCTCTTGGGGTATGGTGCAGTATGGCTATGCTGAAAATGTAGAGCAAATGATAGAGCGTATGAAGTATGACCTGCTGTACATTGAGAACTGCTCTTTAGCCTTGGATGTAAAGATCATGATATACACGCTCAACGTGTTGTTTCAAGGCAGAGGTAAGTAGTATTACAGCTCTGTAATATATTGCTGTAGCGCCTCACCTACTACAAAGAAGCTTCCTGTAATTAATAGCGCATCATCCGTACTCATGTTAGCTTTTGCAACATTCAGCCCTTCTTCAATAGTGTTGTAGCTATCTCCTTTTAAGCCATATGCTTCGGCTTTTGTTTGTAACTCCTGTGCGGGTAATGCTCTTGGTATTTGTGCATTGCAGAAATAGTACTGTTGGTCTTTGGGCAACTGCTTCAAGGCTTCGTCTATATCTTTATCCTTCACAAAGCCTATCAGTATGTGTTTGTGGTTTGCTTCTATCTCCACCCATTGCTGCATAGCTGTATTAATGCCGGCCGCATTATGCGCACTCTCTGCAATGATGTAGGGCGCATGTTGCAGCACATCCCACCTACCATGTAAGCCCGTTAATCCTTTAACGTTGGTAAAGGCGTCGAACATGGTATCTTTTTCAGTATGGATGGCTTTCATCGTGTTCAGTACTTCCAATACACCCAGCACGGTTCTTATGTTTTTGGCTTGATAAGCACCCGGTAGGTCAGAGGTGAGGTCGTGCATCTCTTGCTTGTTGCGGTTGATGGCTTTGTAGTATTGCATGCCGGGAGCGCTGCCGGTTTTTACTAGGTCCCACATTGTATCGGCGTGAAAAAGCACACTTTGCTTTTGTAATGCTTGTTCAAAAAACACGCGTTCAGTTTCTTCTTGTTGCTCTCCAATAATTACAGGCACTCCTTTTTTGATGATGCCTGCTTTCTCTATGGCTATCTTTTCCAAAGTGTCGCCCAGCATGTCTGTATGGTCGAGGCTGATGTTGGTGATGACCGATGCAATAGGGGTGATGACGTTGGTACTATCCAATCTGCCGCCCAAGCCTGTTTCTATAATGGCAATATCTACACCTTCTTCAGCAAATGCTTGAAAGGCCATGGCTACTGTTATTTCAAAAAAAGAAGGTTGTATCTCTTCTATAATGGCTTTGTGTTGTTGTACAAAATCCACCACCCATTCTTTACTAATAGATCTACCGTTGATGCGGATACGCTCTCTAAAGTCGATCAAGTGGGGTGATGTGTATAGCCCTGTTTTGTAGCCCGATTTTTCCAGCACGGCAGCCAGCATATGACTCACACTGCCTTTACCGTTAGTGCCTGCAATGTGTATCGACTTGAATTGCTCGTGTGGATTACCCAACGCTTCGCATAGCTTGATGGTATTGGTCAGGTCTTTTTTGATGGCAGCTTTACCTTGTCTTGAAAACATAGGCAATTGCTCATACAAGTAGTCAATGGTTTGCTGATAAGCGGATGATGTATCCATAAGTGCAATTAAGAGCGTGTTTTGAAAACAAAGGTGATCTTGCCGAATTGTTCTTCGGGTGAGGTCTCACTTTTGTTAAACCTTATCTTGTCTACCTTCTTCAAGGCTATAGATCGTAAGCCCGAGTTACTGGCCGACTCAATTCTTTTATTGATGATCTGCCCTTGCCTGTTCACGGTAATACGTACTACTACTTTACCACCTTCTTTAAAGTCTGCATCACGATCAGGGAAGGCTACAATAGACCTGCCACCTAAAGTATGACTAATGCCACTACCGGGTGTTCCTTCATAATTACCGGCTCCGGGTGTTCCGCCGGGTACGCCTCTGTCTCCATCGCCGCTGGTATTACCTTCACTACCACCTGCAGCATCATTAGCTGAGCCATTGCCACCTGTGCCTGCACCACCATCGTATACATAGCGTGGTTTTTGCTGGCGGGTACGGTTGTTATCGGCGGTGTTGTTACTATTGTTACGTGTGGTGTTGCTATTAGTAGGACGTGTATTGTCGTTACGGTTGTTTTTATTACGCTTGTTCACTTGGTTCACTACAGGGGCATCTTCATCGGTAGACTCCAACATATTTGCAGGCAGACTACTTTTAGGGGCGGTGCTACTGTATGTAACCGAAGATTCATTAGGTGCAGGTTCTCCTGCTACCAATGGCTGGTTGGTGCCAAAGCCATCGGCACTGGTGCCTATATTTACCTCCATGCCCATCTCCACAACAGGCTGTGTAGCAGGTACGCTATAGCTAAGAAAGAAGAAAAGCAATAGTATGAGTGCATGTATCCCAACGGTCCACGCAATGGCTTTATAATTCACTATGTTCTCTTCTGTGCTCATTTCTGCAAACGTAAATTTACCGAATCAATTGCAAGAATTTCGTTAATGTGCAAAATCGGTATCGTAGTTCTTCATACGCTCAATAGGTGGGTTATAATAGCCAAACTTCACCTTAGGGAACTCCTCTTGTATCAGTTGCATCATTTGTTTGATGCCGATGGTCTCGCCATTGTCTACTACACCTACTTTACCCAAATACCAGTCGGGATCAATATTAAAATTGCGCCATTGTATCATGTTCAGGTCGGTGTATTTGATCACTTCTCTTAATGCCTCATACTCCGCTACACAGTCGGTCATACCCGGGAAGGCAAAGTAGTTGATAGATGCCCATCCTCCATGCAAGCGTGCAACACGCAAGCTTTCTATAATATCTTCAAACTCGTAGTTGTTAGGCAGGTAGTAGGGCGTGTATATTTCTTTTCTTATTGAGTTGGTACTTACCCTTATACTGTTTAGCCCTGCTTTCATCAGTACTTCTACAGCGTCGGGTTTGCTACCATTGGTATTGATGTTGATACTACCTCTTTGTGTATGTTTTCTTATTTCTATGATGGCATCTCTTATGGTCTCCCACATCAGTAATGGCTCACCTTCGCAACCTTGCCCAAAGCTTACAATGGGATAAGGAGCAGACTCTAAATGGGGAACGGTGTATTCTATGATCTCTTCTGCCGTTGGCTTAAAAGTGAGGCGGTCTTGCGATGAGTAGATCTCTTCTGTTTCAGGCTGGAAGGAGATACAACCGACACAGTTGGCATTACAAGCCGGTGATGCGGGAATAGGGCACTCCCAACGTCCCATAAAATAGTTGCGTGCAGCAGGGCATTGGTAGGTGAGCGCACAGTTATTGGCAATATGTTGCACCAGTCGGTTATGCGGATAAGTCTCCAACATATTACTGACCCCTTCTTTTACTTTTGCATCATCAAATCCGCTGCATTCTTGTCTGATGTCTTGCTCTATCCTTACCGCAGGTACATAGAATTTTTCATCGTGCCAGCCCGCCGCCGTGTAGCAAAATAGTGGTAGCGTAGCCGCATCGGGTAGCGCTTCAAACGCAGCCAAGTATAGCCCAGTGTGTGCAGGTGGTATGAAGGCAGCCACAGCCCAGCCTTTCTCACATAGCCTCATCTCCCCTGTTTGTACATCTATGCCTATGGCTCTACGTTCGGGTAGCTCGTATAGTGAGCCGCCATCGGGTAGTTCTATCCAGTCTTCGGTGTCAATAGGCATGGCATCCCATCCGCTTCTGCCCACAGCATACAAGCTGGTATCTTCAAAAATATTCCCTTCTCCGTCAGAGTACAATAAGTACGGTGATGATGCTAACATAAGCGTTGATTTTATGGCCTACCAATCGCCTTTTGAGCGATTTTTTTCAGCAGCTTTTATTTGTGCGAAACAGAAAGTTGCAAAAGCTTCCTTATCGGTATCATTTTTCTTAATGGTCCACTGGTACATACGGCCATCCAGTGTGTTTACAGTAAGCGTGTTGTACTTGTAGATCACATTGTCTACCTCGTGCCAATAGATGTTTCTGCGTCTGGCAGCAATGGGCAGTTTGATGCCATCATCGGCAATGGAGATGGCATTTTTTGCATCATTATTATTCTCCCAAAATATGGCGAACAACAAGGCTATACCTAATATGCCGAACATGATAGCCGCTATCAGAATATCATTCATAGCTGCATAGCTGGCCATGACTAGTATCACCATCAGCTCTCCTATCCTTACTGTTCGGTTAATGCCCTTCTGTGTCAGCCATTTGTTTTTGAATAAGGAAGCCAACATTAATAAGATACCAAGGAAGAGCAGCCCTAAAGCAGCATACCACTCGGTATCACTATGTGGTTTTACTTTGGTAGCATCAGCTATTTCTCTCATTAAAGCCTGACCTATAAGGTAGTGTACCGCAAGCATGAGTGCACTGCTACCAATTATAGTAAGGCTTACAATAAGGTGTAATGCTGTTATTTGATGTGGTTTTACTCTCTCGTCTTTCAACGGCAGTTCGAAAGTCATGCTGCAAAATTAAGCTAATTAATAGAACCCCAAGCCTAGTCTAAATAAAAGGTGTCGGCTGCATGTTCCTCAATAGAGTTGAGTTCCAGAAAAGTGCAATCTGTTTCAGTGATTACCTCATGCCACTCGTAGGGAGCAATAGCTAGTTGCACAGGAGCAATTAGTAGTTGGGTGTGCATTTGTTCTTCATCAATATGCCGCCAGTTCAGCGTGCAAGTGCCGTTTAAGAGTATAAAGAGCTCAGGGTCTTTCGTGCTTGAAAGCCCTTTATGGTAATGCCTGCCACTAACCGTGCCTGCTTTACGATGTACTACCAGTTGCTTGCCTGAGCGGGCATGGTCATACTCAGCGGTATAGCCACGCTCATCTTGCCCTTTTATATCTATTGGTGTGATGGTCATGCTTCCTTTTCGGTAGGTGTTTCCTCGGTACTATTATTCATATCGCCGCCCGGTAGTTTTACAGAAAAGTCTTTCAGTGTTTTAGTAACATCGCCTTGTAGCTCCAGTATGCCTGCTTCGGCAAGTTTTCTCAAACGCCAGCCTAAGTGTGTATCAGCAGTAGGAATATTTAGTTTTTTAAATGCCTGCCCTACGATCTTATTTGCTTTTTGGTACTGTTGCGAGCAGAAGCTGATGAGTCCTTTGTCGTAATGGTCGGCCTCGTGGTTGGTGATCTTTTTGCCACCTTCCAATACTCTTATGCCGGCATTATGTGCCACAATGTTTTCCCATTCTTCGCCATCTACCTCCAGCTCGGCAGGGGTGATATTTCTGGCTAGTCTTCTGGCTTTTATTAATTCCTTTGGTGCGATCTCACTAATGTTCTTAGGGTAGTATACCTGACCTGCCTCATTTAAGAAAGGCAACCCTGCTAAATTCAATAAGTATAATCTATCCAAGTGCTTTTTCAGGTGGGTGAGTACCCAGTAGTAAGCGCAAACATCTGCCGGCCAAGGAGCCATCCATATCCATACTTTGGCTTCTTCATTATTGCTTAAAGCCGTGGATACTTTCATGAGTCGCTCCAGGTCGTTGACTTCTATTGGCCCTTCTTTTTCATTGATGATGATTTCGTTCCAATAAGCGCTACGTGCCTGACTAAAAAAGTCATGCTCGCCCCTTTGGAGCGGGCCTATATGCAAAAGGTCTTTCAGGGCCAGTATTTCCCCTGTCATCTCTTCTTCTTCCCTGATAGCTTCTTGTAATGGCTCTGCAGCCATGTCTCCAACAACAATATGATAGATCATGCGAACAAAAATAATAATTGGGCTCTACATCAAGTATATTGTTTATACACAGTTATTTAATCAATAAAATTAAGATGTCATTAACATTTTTTTGTATTTTGGATACAAACTCCCCCACACACAACTAAATCAAGGAAATACGCCACTATTTTTTATAAATAAAATAGTGGAGCTAAATGTCTTAGTATGAAGAAACTACTTTTATTTTTTACAGCATTTTTTGCATTGTATTGGGTGCAAGCTCAAGAGTATTGTGGCTTTGATGTTGTGCATCAACGTATGATGCAGTCTGACAGTAATTATGCTCGTTCCGTACAGCGATTCGCAACACAGTGGGCTCAAAGTCAAAGCAACAGCAATCAAAATATCAT
Organism: Flavipsychrobacter sp.; assembly: GCA_965230595.1. Lineage (GTDB taxonomy): Bacteria > Bacteroidota > Bacteroidia > Chitinophagales > Chitinophagaceae > UBA5543. The sequence continues at coordinate 536,453 of OZ246011.1, forward strand.
TAACAACGGGTATGGTGAAGAGTATGAGATACCTGTAGTGGTGCATGTGATTCATACAGGAGGCTCGGTAGGATCGGCATATAACCCAAGCGATGCCACCATTAATGCAGCTATTACTTATTTGAATGAAACTTATGAAGCTACTTATGCTTCTTACCCTGATACCAATAATGGCGGGGTACGTTTTCCTGTAAAGTTTGTATTGGCAAAACGTACAGAGACCTGTGGTACAACAGGTGGTATCATTCGTGTGAACGGTAGCTCTTTAACAGGGTACTCCAGCAATGGTATGAACTTGAATAATAGTAGTGGTGCTGCTGAAACTGCAGTAAAAGCATTGAGTAAATGGAACAGTGGTGATTACTATAATATATGGATCGTAAACAAAATTGATGGCCATGATGGTACTACTTCAGGTAGCTTTACTGCAGGTTTTGCCTACTTCCCCGGTGCTAGTGCCAGTGTAGATGGTACAGTGGTTTTAGCTTCCAGGTTTGCTGCCGGTTATACGACACTACCACACGAGATAGGTCACGCGTTTAATCTTTACCACACTTTTGAAGGAGATAATGGCGGTGCCAGTTGCCCACCTACCAGTAGCTGTTCTACAACTGGTGATGAGGTGTGTGATACCGACCCGCATAAAAGAAACTCAAGTGTTTGTCCGGCAAACACGGCAACCAATGCTTGTACAGGTACTACATGGGCGGCTAACCAAACACAGCGCAACATCATGGATTACTCATCTTGTCGCGACCGCTTTACTGCCGGGCAACGCACAAGATGGTTGGCTGCGTTAGATGGTCAACGTTCAGGTTTAAAGAGCTCAATGGGTGGAGTGGCGCCACCTAGTACGACTACAGCTTCGGCTAGTTGTACAACCACAATTAATGCAACCAATTTTGCTACTGCCCAAACGGCTAATATGGGACCTACCAAGATCGTATTGAACGATATGACCTCTAGCTCAAGAGGTTTTGGTGGTGATGGTGATACGGCCTATGTGGACAGAACCTGTGAGCAATGGGCGACGGTAACGCAAGGTAAAACCTACACCTTATCTGTAAACACAGAAACCAATCGACAAGATGTACAGGTATACTTGGATTTAAACGGCAATGGTGTATTTGCCACCAGTGAAAAAATATTTGATCACAATACTGCATTATCATCAAATGGTGATGAAACACACTCTACCAGCTACACGATACCTACTTCAGGCATTAATACTTGTGGCCCGCTACGTATGCGTGTTGTGTCTGACTGGTATGCATCGTCGCACATCTCTAATGGTTGCGGTCAGTTAGACTACGGTCAGGCTGAAGATGTAACCGTTTATGTGAAGAAAGAAGCCGATACCGTAACGATGATCAACGCTATTACATCAGGTACTAACCCTACTTGCTCCAGTGGTAGTGTGACGTTTACGGCCAGTACTACTAAAACATTAACCAGTCCGTCTTACCAATGGTATCGCAATTCTATTCCGGTATCGGGTGCTACCAGTAGTACGTATACGGCAACAGGTTTAAGCAATGGCACTTATTATGTACAGTGTAAGATCAACTATACCAACCTGTGTTCTGCAGCAGATAGTGGATTTACCAATGCAATAGCCTTAGTAGTAAGTGGTACCACAGTAACACCATCTGTAAGTATTGCTGCCAACCCCGGTAATACTATATGTAGTGGTACAAGTGTAACATTTACACCAACGCCAACTAATGGCGGTACCTCACCAACATACCAGTGGAAGGTGAACGGTAGTAATGTGGCAACAGGAGGTACTTATACAACAACCAGCTTAGCCAACAGCGATGCGGTTACTTGTGTGATGACGAGTAATGCAGCTTGTGCCTCTCCAACTACAGCTACGAGTAATACCATAACGATGTCGGTAACATCATCCGTAACTCCGTCAGTTAGTATAGCAGCTAACCCGGGTACTACTATTTGTAGTGGTACATCAGTGATGTTTACAGCTACGCCTACTAATGGTGGTACATCTCCAACATACCAATGGAAGTTGAATGGTGCTAATGTGGGCTCGGGTGGTACGACTTATACCAATACTACATTGTCTAACAATGATGTGGTGACCTGTGAGATGACCAGTAATGCTACTTGTGCTTCCCCTACTACAGCTACCAGTAATAGCCTAACGATGACAGTGACCACTAGTGTTACTGCTTCGGTAGCGATCTCTAACTTGTCCAGTACATTCTGTAGAACGCAAAATGCATTACTGAAAGCTACCCCTACCAATGGCGGCAGTACACCAACTTATCAATGGAAAAGAAATGGTGCTAACGTTGGTACGAATGCAGACACATTTACCGTAATTAATATTACAACAACAGATGTGATCACCTGTGAAATGACAACCAGTAATAGTTGTGCAACGCCTACTACTACGGTAAGTAATTCCATTCAGATGGGTAGTTTCCCCGCATCTATTTCTAGTGTAGGGACGATACCATCAAGTGGCGGTGGTTCGCCAACGAACCCAATTTGCCCCAACGATACAGTGCAGTTTGTAGCAGCGCATACCAATGGTGGAACCCCAACTTACCAATGGAAGTTAAATGGAAATATTGTGGGTACTAGTGGTAATATCTATACCGGATACAGTTGGTCTAATAATGATACGGTTACCTGTATCATGACGAGCAGCTTATTATGTGCTAATCCTTATATTGATTCGGTGAAGATTCCTGTGTATGTTTCAGGTACAACGGTAACCCCATCGGTAAGTATTGCTTCTAACCAAGGCACTACTATTTGTAGTGGATCTTCTGTAACGTTTACCGCTACACCTACTAATGGAGGAACTTCCCCTACTTATCAGTGGAAGTTGAATGGTGGTAATGTAGGTACGAACAATCCTATGTTCAACATTACCAGCTTAGCTAACGGTGATGTGGTGACTTGTGAGATGACCAGTAATGCTGCTTGTGCCAGCCCAACTACAGCTACTAGTAATAGCTTGACCATGACGGTAACTACATCAGTAATACCGCTAGTAACTATTAGTGCTAATCCGGGAGATACCATTTGTGCAGGAGCATCTGTAACCTTTACGGCTACGCCTACTAATGGTGGTACATCGCCAACATATCAGTGGAAGTTGAATGGTGCTAATGTAGGCACGGGCGGTTCGTCATATACTAATGCAGGTTTGTCAAACGGTGATGTGGTGAGTTGTGTAATGACCAGTAATGCAACATGTGCTGTGCCGGCATCAGTGTCTAGCAATAGCATTACCATGACGGTGAGTAGTAATTTAACTCCTACGGTATCTATTGCGGCCAACCCCGGAAGCACGGGATGTATTGGTAGCCCGGTAACCTTTACCGCTACTCCTACAGTAGGAGGTACTAACCCTACATACCAGTGGAAGCTAAACGGTAGTAATGTGGGTACAGGAGGTGATACCTATGCGAGTAGTACATTAAGTACAGGTGACACTGTAAGTTGCGTGATGACCAGTAATGCTACATGTGTTACCACTACTACAGCTACAAGTAATAAAATTATTATGACAATGATCAACAGTGTTACGCCTTCTGTAAGTATCACTGTTAGTCCTAACGATACCATATGTAATGGCACATCTGTGACCTTTACGGCTCTGCCTACTAATGGAGGTGTAACGCCTGCATATCAATGGAAATTGAATGGTGCTAATGTAGGTACCGGAGCAGCTACATATACAACCAGTACGTTGTCAAACGGTGATGTGGTGACTTGTGAGATGAGTAGTAGTTTGCTATGCGTTACCGCAGCCACGGTTACTAGTAATAGTATAACGATGACGGTGAACCCAACTATTACACCATCGGTAACGGTAACTGCCAACCCTGGTGATACGGTATGTGCGGGTCAGTTGGCAGGCTTCTATGCTACGCCTACAAATGGTGGTGTGCCACACTACAAATGGCGTATTAATGGTGTAGACGTGTCTGGCCAAACCAGTACTTCATTTAATACAAGTACATTAAGTAATGGTGATGTAGTATCGGTATGGATGCTCAGCAATGCGGCTTGTGTATCGCCTGATACGGCAATTAGTGCCGGGGTAACTATGACCGTTCTGCCTAATCTAACACCATCAGTAAGTATATCAGTAAATCCTAACGATACGATCTGTGCAGGTACGTCAACTATGTTTACAGCCACGCCTGTAAATGGTGGTGCTACCCCTACTTACCAATGGGTCATTAATGGTACTACCGTAAGTACGGCAGGTAATACATATACGACAACAGGGTTGTCTGATAATGATACTGTATCGTGTGTGATGACCAGTAGCGAACAATGTGTAACCTCGTCAACAGCTACAAGTAACAAAATTATCATGACGGTCAATCCGTTGCTTACTCCTGCCGTGAGCATTTCGGTTGCACCTGACGATACAGTGTGCGCAGGTACATCTGTGACCTTTACGGCTACGCCTACCAATGGCGGTACAACTCCTACTTATCAATGGAAGTTGAATGGTGCTAATGTAGGTACAGGCGGTACAACGTATATGACTAGCACACTATCGAATAATGATGTAGTAAGTTGTGTGATGACCAGCAGTGAAACTTGTGTGACCTCGTCAACGGCTACAAGTAATAACATCACCATGACGGTGAATCCTTTACTCACACCGCTGGTAACTATAGCAGTATCTCCTAATGATACGATTTGTGATGGTACGATGGTAACCTTTACGGCTACGCCTACCAACGGCGGTACAGCTCCATCTTACCAATGGAGAAAGAATGGTACGAATATCACCGGCGCTACCAGTGCTACATATAGTACCAATACTTTGGTGAATAGTGATGTGATATCTGTAGTGATGACAAGCAATGCACCGTGCTTGACCATAAGCACCGTGACCAGTAATAATATCACCATGACGGTGAATCAAAACTTGACTCCTGATGTGACTATATCTGTTGCACCGAACGATACGATATGTGCAGGTACTCAAGCCGACTTTACAGCAACAGCAACTAATGGTGGTACGATGCCAACTTTCCAATGGACGTTGAATGGTACTAATGTAGGAACGAGTAGCATCTTCTACTCAAATAACGGTTTAAGCAGTGGTGATGTGGTGAGATGTGTTTTGACCAGTAGTGAAGCATGTGTGACCAAAACGACGGATACCAGTAGTTCGATCATCATGCATGTAAACCCACTTACAATGCCATCTGTAGCTATTAGTTCAAACATAGGTACGACAACCTGTGAAGGCGGTACGGTAGTGTTTACGGCAACACCTACCAACGGTGGTACATCACAAGCCTACCAATGGAAGCTGAACGGTAATAATATTACAGGTGCTACAAACATTTCCTACAGTACTAACACGTTGAATAATGGTGATGTGATCACTTGCGACTTAACAATAACGGCATTATGCCCGAGTCCTGCTACAGTGACCAGTAACGCGCTAACAATGTCGGTATTAGTACCAACAATAAACATCTCGGTTTCGCCTAGCGATACGATATGTGCAGGTACATCGGCTATGTTTACGGCTAATGTTACCAACGTTGGTCCTAACCCTCAATACCAATGGTATAAGAGTGGTGTGCAAATGATAGGTGTTACAGCTAATGTGTTTACCATACCATTGCCAATAGATGGTGATGAGGTGACCACAGTATTTACAGGTAGTGATATTTGTGTGAATGCACCGCGCAATTCTGATACGATCACGCTGTCAGTATCGCCAATAGTGAACCCTGTAGCTACCATATATGTTACACCGGATAGTAACATCAGTCCGGGACAGTATGTAATATTCAACGCAGTGACCAATGTGAATAACGCTAGCTTCCAATGGGTGAAAAATGGAACGAATATAGCCGGCGCTACGAATAATACACTCGTAACAGGTGCCATTGCCGATCAGGATACTTTCTATTGCCGTGTTTCTACTACAGATAGCTGTGCAAGTGTAAGCTCGGTAATGAGTAACAGAATAAGAATGTCTGTTGCCCCTGTAAGTGTGAATACGGTGCAGAGAGAATTGTTTGATGTGATCACGTTAGCGCCAAACCCTAACAACGGTAACTTCAACATAAAAGGTAAACTGTGGGATAGCCGTGTGAATGACGACATCAATATTGAAGTGATCAACACATTAGGTGCGGTAGTATACAAAGGGAAGATAGAAGTGCAGCGCGGTGAGTTTAACCATCATGTAGACCTTGGCGATATTGCCGATGGTGGGCTGCATATGGTACGACTACACTTGAACGGTAGTGTTCACTATATGAAATTCATTACCGCTAGGTAATCATTTAGAAGCACCAACCCAAATACAAAAGCAGCGCAATTGCGCTGCTTTTGTATTTATGATACAGTAAAGAGTGATTAATAGTATTTATACTTAGGAGGTATTTGCCCTGCCAAGCGGATGTATAAATTGGCCTTGGCCTTGTGGTTGGTTAAGTGATCATGTACAAATTGCATGCCCTCCAACCGGGTCATTGTATTGCCTGAGAAAGAAGTAACCTCTTCTTCCAAGAGTTGTTGGTTGTTCATGCTGGCCATGGTAGCACGTGCTATTTCCAGCTTTTCTTTTACATACGATTTTACATCGGCTTTGCTCATAGATGAAGCATTGATAGTAGGTACTTGCTCAGGACGAGGTATGTCTTTTAAAAACATATTGGTGATGATCTCTGAAGATTGGCCAATGTGTATCAGCTGTTCTGCAAACGAGCGCATACTATCATGCGGACGGTAATTCATAAGCTCATCAGGCATGGCATCGGCAAGTTCTAATACTTGCTCAATGGCTACATCCCAAACGGCTACTTGCTTTTTGGCAATGGTATATTCCGGCTCTTTTTGCTGAGGTGCTTCCTTACATTGAGTGAATATTGACCCCATAGTAAGTGCCAGCAAAATAGATCTTGCTTGTTTCATATGTATAATTTAGTTCTTCGAAATTATGTAATAAAAGCTAACTGCCTGTTTGGCTTAGTTGATCTTGATTTCGCTTGGCCCGCTTTCCCTGGTGATATGGCAGCAATCTGCTGAAATAGTCATGGGTTGATCCACCACAATATTGCCATTCAATACACCTACAAAACGAAAAACATCAGTTTGGTTCTCCATCTTCTTTCGATAGCCGTCAGTTAGTACAATGTAGTTGTCAGGAATGATCAGAGAAGAGGTATGGTTTCTTATAGTATCGCCTGTGCCTGTTCTTATAGTGTAGTAGTCATCCAGCTTTACAAAGTTGTTATTCTGATCGTTTACTTTGACGCTTACGGTTCTGAATTCCATGGTACAAATAACGTCCTCGCAAGAGTTGCCTTGTTTTGCTTTTTTACAAGAAACGGTAGTGAATAAGGGGAGTAATAATAACGGTAAGTATTTCATAGTTAACTAGTTTGGAAGAATTGGGTGCAAAGATTATACCAAAAGTATACTGTAAAGGGGGATGGCACAGATACATTGCATAGTGCATCATACAAAACCAACGGTAATATAAGATATGATTAATATTAGACTAGTAGCTTTGCAAAACAAACGAAATTCAGACAAAAAGTTACTCATGGGTAAGCTATATTGGTTGGTGTTATTACTATTGGTAGCCAAGGTGGCTTACGAATTCTTCTTCTATAAAAAGCATACCAAGCGCGATGGTAAGAAAAGGTATTTCATCATGCTGGGTGTATGGTTGGCACTTATTGCCATATGGCTGTTGCAGAATGTCGTGAAGTAGTCTACTATTGAGCAATTACTAACCTAAGTGCACCCGTAAAAGATGACATGGTTCTATGTACACCATACTTTTTATCCCATTCACCACTATCCAGTTCCTTTTTTAGCTCGGCAACGATGCGTTCTTCTAAACCTTCTTTTAAGAACCCCCAAGCCGATTGTGCTTGCCTCACTTCTTTTTGCAGAAATGCTTCGGGTCTGGCATAAAAGGCCTCTTGAAAACCGTCTACACAATCTATCGGGATGGGTATTTTCTTCACTTCACAGTTACCACCAAGTGCAGCGACTATAGCATCTATTTTTGGGTAGCGGCTTTGTTCCACAGCGATCAACTCAGGGAAGTAATGCGCATTCCAAAACTCGTGTAGTGCATCAGGGTCGAAGGTGAGGATGACCACAGGGCCTTTGGTCACGCGGCGCATTTCTTGTAGTCCCTTAGCAATGTCCGGCCAATGGTGGATAGTAATAGTGGCCATTGAAGCATCAAAAGCATCATCGTCAAAAGGCAGGGCATTTGCTGTGCCTATGATGGCGGGTACCTTGCCCAATCGCTGTTGACGCATGGCTTTAAAAGGTTCTACCGCAACCACGTATTTATCAGTAGGCTCGTAAGAGCCGGCTCCTGCGCCTACGTTAAGGATGGTTTGTGCATGGCCTAGCGCTTCGCGCACATATGCCGCTATACGCAGATCGGTGCGGCGGTGTTGGGCATAGTCGTGCCCCGAGGCGTCGTAATCAAAAGCGGGGTTGTTCATTCGGTTATCCTTCATGGTAAGGCAAGTTAGTGCATGAAGTTTTATAGTGGTGTTAAATAAACAGTGGCAAGTCTTATACTACTTCAACCCTACCTGACGATAATAATCATCCAGTTGCTGTTGTTCTTCCTCATTGTGTATGTGAACGATAGCGGTGATTTTACCCTTGTCGTTTAGGGTTAGCTTTTGTTTGCAACGGTGCGTATAGCTCTTGCCCTTGTGGGTGAGGTAGTCGGTAAAGTGAACATAGAATTCGTTGTCACCCAAAGGCTCTATGCGGCTCTGCCCCCATTCCAGTACATCCAACTTTTTACGGCCGGCTATCATGTTCTGCTCATAAGAGTTAGCAATAGCGTCAGGACCTGTAAGCACCTCACTCCCTATGTGGTAAGTACAGTCGTTGCTCAGTAATGTTTTGGTGGTGGCAAAATCATCCTGATCGAGCGAAGTGCCAAACTGTGCGGCTACGGATTGCATGAGTCAATGGTTTTGGTGGGTAGTTTAAAGCTACGGATAAAGCAGCATTTACAAAAAGAGGGGTGTTTTTACTGTGGCGTGTTGCAGGGTAGAGTCGTATTTTACAGCATAAATATCACCACCATGAAAAAATATGTATTGCTCCCTGTGATAACACTATTGCTATTGAGCGCGAAAACGGCACAAGCCGATGGCGGAGAATTAAAACGCCTAACGATAGGCATAGGCGCAGGGTATAGCTATCTGTTTGAAACACCCCAAAAAGCATTTTTAACTACCGATGCCGTGAGCCGGCTACAGGTACAGGATCTCTCTACGGGTAACTTTGTGGTGTCCTCGGTATTGGTGTTTCGGTTTACAAAGCTGGAGGTGTCTGACGATGGGCACTTACTGGCATCGGATGATAGTAAAAAGGCAGCGTTTCATGAGCGGCTATCGCTGAACCTTGCCGTGAACCTACTGGAGGTAACGGCCGATGATGTAGCCTTCAACAAGACCATTGACGGTGGCATAGGGGTGGGCATATTCGTTAGCCCGAGTATGCAGCTCTCTATTTCTTACGATGCCATCAGACACCGACAGTTGAAAGATTATTACATCAACAACTACTTGGACAAACCCATACCCAATGGCAATAGCTTTTTTAATGCGCTGGACGAGAGCAACAACGACCTCTACTTCAATAAAGTATTCTTTGGCGTTTCTGTAAAGGCCATCTTCTCTATCGGGAATAAAAAGTAGGTATTAACAAAAAGAGGGTGTTTTAACGGTGGCGATAAGATGCTTTGCTTTGTATTTTACATATATGACAGAGTTGATTAATTCAATAGTAACAAAACTAAGTGACTATAAGAACTCAGATGGTGATACTATAACCAACAGTAGGGTAGTAGACTGGGTTAACCAGTTTAATGAAGGGGACAGGCAGTTTCTGTTAGAAGAGTTTAGTTATTTACTTCCTAATAGCTACTTGTCAAAGAGAAATGTGCTTGTAACTTTAGGTAAGTTAGTTAAAACATTAGCTGAGAAATATGAATTTAATAGCGAGCATGATTTCTTAAGATGCGCTAAATTTCTTTCATGTCAAAGTGAAGATAAAAGCCAGACGGTAATATTAAATATGGTTGATGAATTGTTGAAAGAAAAGTATGGAGTTGAATTAAGTGGTTGCGGTACTCAAGATTGTAAGTATTGGATTTATATTGATGATGTTATAGCTTCAGGGGGCACTTTTAGAAGATACCTTTTAAAAGAAATTGAAAAGTTTGGTGTTGAAAATTTTAATAAGTCGAGTATTAAGATAGTCTCAATATTTTTTGTTTTACATGATTGGGGATATAGTAATGCAAAGTATTCTATTCACAGAAGTATTGGAATAGACAAAGATAGGTTTGAGTGCTTTTTTGTTCATGAAATAAAAAACAACCCTAATATTAATTATTATAACCTTAATCCTACTTTTAATTTAGTGTACCCTATTGATAGTAATAATGATAAAGCAAAGCAATATTTAAATAATTTAGATGCTGAAAAGAATGAAAACTTTGCTTTTCGCAATCCAGATTACCCACAACAGGAAAATTTTTTCTCATCTATAGATAATAGAAATAGGTACGAAGAGATTATATTGGACAAAGGGCTAGATATAATGTCAAGGATAGCTAACTTAAGAGCTAGAGGTTTAAGACCATTAGGCATTACCAACCCCACCTATAAGACACTGGGTACTGGCACACATACATTTACATGGCGAAATATATCAAACACATGCCCTTTAGTTTTTTGGTGGGAAGCAAATGGTTGGACTCCGTTATTTCCAGTCGCTAATAGAGGTAATTAATGTATAGTTTAAGAAGATATAATAAAAGTGTTAGCATTCCTTTCAGGGGGACTAAAGATGCATTTGGAGGGTTGTCAAATATGGCGGGAGGGTTCCCTGTTATTATTGGTGGATATAAGTTGAAAAATGTAGAAGCACTATATCAGTCTTTAAGATATCCAAATATGCCAGAGGTACAGACTAAAATCATAAACTACGCGAGTCCTATAATTGCAAAAAGGTATGCAAGAGGATTTGTTAAAGAAACTAGGAAGGATTGGGAGCAGGTTAGGTTTAAAATAATGAGATTCTGTATTGAGATTAAACTAGCTCAAAATTGGGATAGTTTTTCAAAAGTACTGATAAATACAAGAGATCATCCTATTGTAGAGGTATCTAAAAAAGATAAAATTTGGGGGGCAATAGATAAAGGAGATTATTATGAAGGTACAAATGCTCTTGGTCGTTTATTAATGGATGTGAGAGATAAAATAAAAAATACAGAGGTTTATAGCATTGATATTCCTGATGTAGTTAATTTGATTTTTTTAGGATATGATTTAACAAAAATAAACCCACTTAACGGCTTAGTGGAACTCACTTGATATACCTCCCCCTAGCTCTATTAATCACCCCAACACCTCTTTCATCTCCACACCCAAGCCTTCGCATACCTGCTTCATGTATTTATAGGTAGGGTTGACCAGCCCTTTCTCTAATCGGTATATAGATTGTGCATCTTTGTCAATAAGATGTGCTAATTGTTGTTGGGTTAATCCTCTGGCCTCACGCATAGCTCTGAACTTGGCACCTAACTGCTGTAACTCTTTTTGCGTGACTGGCTTCATGCTTAATATTACTACGCTGTATTGATAAAGATGTCATCCGTACGGACGACAAAGCTATTTCAGTTGTATTGAAATATTTACCGCTCATCGGTTTACCTCTTATAAGTAACATTTGTCATTTCGAACGAAGAGAGAAATCTGATAAAGTATAATTACTAAAGAGATGCTCACGTCGCTGCGCTCCTCAGCATGACAAGTGTGTTACCCGCCATGACATGTTTCGGTTTTAAAGCAACCCACCCCCAACCCCTCCAAGGAGGGGAGTAACAAACACATTCCCCTCTGGAGAGGGGAGGCTCACTAAGTGAGCAGGGGTGTGTCCTTGTAAGGTATATGTGTTGTATTCTGTCACCCCGCACCGCGATGCGGGGTCTCGCGATATGAGTGTCTGTGTTGACTCGAGATGGCGGGTCGTAGCCCGCCATGACAGGTATCGGTTTTAAAGCCCCCCTCCAAGGAGGGGAGTAACAAACACTTTCCCTCTGGAGAGGGGAGGTGAACGTAGTGAGCAGGGGTGTGTCCTTGTATTATTTGTCATGCTGAACTGGTTTCAGCATCTCACGTAGTACTGATACTCATTTCGTGAGATCCCGCATCGCGGTGCGGGATGACAATTTGGATAAAAAAACGTATATTTGTCATTATAAATAAACCCTGAAAACACAAACTATGAACACGAAAACCATAGATATTTCGCCCAACGCTGGCACCGTGCAGCAGAAGCATCAAGTCTTCATCAACGAGATGATCGCACATGGCGATAAGCTACGCGCCTATCAGGCCGCCTACCCCAACGCACAGGGAGCAGCCGCACGAGCGGCGGCGGCACGGCTCATAGCTCGCCCGCACATCGCTCAGCAAATACAGCAAGCCCAACAGGAGGCTAAGCGCAAAGCCATCGACCAGCTACAGGAACACACCGCCGAAGTGTTGGAGCAGGAGCTCACCACCATTGCGCAAAAGCGTGCCATTCTCGCCCGTATGATGAGCGGGCAGTGGCAGACCAAGCGCTACATCAACCTGCGCGACAGGGTAGAGGAGGTGACCGAAGACATCAGCGACTATGCCCTGTTGCGTGCCATAGAGCTGGACACCAAGCTGGCACAATTACAGGAGCAACTCACTCAAGCCGAAGAAATAACCCTAGACGACGATGGGATGAAGCCCGAGGGCATGGGTGCAGAAGAGTTCGCCAAAAATACCCTGCCCTTCCCCAAGTATGGTGATGCGGAGGCTATGCGCTTTTGGTGCAGCTACCACTACGGGCCCGATTATTACGACAACCTCATGAAACGAACGAAAAACGGTGGAGGGGGTACCCCCTAGTGTAACAAAATGTAACATTTTTAACACCGCAGGCTGTAGTTACGCAAGAGGGGTGCTATATTTGCACCAAATTTGAAAAATTACAGATATGAGTTTTATAGCTAACATCGTTGCCCGCCAGATACTAGACAGTCGTGGCAACCCTACAGTTGAAGCAGATGTATACACCAGTGATGGTATTATGGGACGTGCAGCAGTGCCATCGGGCGCTTCTACAGGTAAGCACGAGGCTGTAGAGCTTCGCGACAAGGCCAAAAAGATATACATGGGCAAAGGGGTGACCAAGGCCGTGGCCAACATCAACGATAAGATAGCTGAAGAACTTTATGGCTGGGATGTGACCGACCAGCGCGGTTTGGATCAAGTGATGCTGGACATGGACGGTACGCCAAACAAAAGCAAACTGGGTGCTAACGCGATGTTGGCAGTGAGCTTGGCGGCGTCTAAGGCGGCGGCACATGCTACAGGCTTAAGCTTGTACCGTTATATAGGTGGTGCTAATGCGAAAACACTACCTGTACCCATGATGAACATCTTGAACGGTGGTGCGCATGCGGATAACAAAATAGACTTTCAGGAGTTTATGGTGATGCCTGTAGGTGCGTCTACTTTCAGTGAAGGTTTGCGTTGGGGTGTTGAGGTGTTTCATAGCTTAAAAGAGGTGTTGAAATCGAAAGGTTATAGCACTAACGTGGGTGACGAAGGTGGTTTCGCTCCTGATATACAAAGCAACGAAGAAGCCATTGAGACCGTATTGATGGCAATAGAGAAAGCAGGCTACAAGCCGGGTGATGATATGGTGATCGCTATGGATGCAGCTATCAGTGAGTTGTACAACGCGAAGAGCAAGAAATATGTCTTCCACAAGAGCGACAACCGTAAGGTGAGCAGTGCTAAAATGGTAGAATACTGGAACGAGTGGTGTAAGAAATATCCGATCGTAAGTATTGAAGATGGTATGGATGAAGATGACTGGAAGGGTTGGAAGAGCTTGACGGATAGCGTAGGTCAGAATGTACAGTTGGTAGGTGACGATCTTTTTGTAACCAATGTTGATCGTTTGAAAGACGGTATTGATAAAGGAGTAGCCAATGGCTTATTGGTGAAGGTGAACCAGATCGGTACATTAACGGAAACCATCGAAGCGGTAACTATGGCACAGCGTGCAGGTTACAACACCGTAATGAGTCACCGTAGTGGGGAGACAGAAGATGCTACTATTGCAGACTTGGCAGTGGCGTTGAACTGCGGACAGATCAAAACAGGTTCTGCTTCTCGTAGTGATCGTATGGCTAAGTACAACCAGTTAATCAGGATCGAAGAAGAATTGGGTGATAGTGCTTATTATCCGGGAAAAGATCTTAAATTTGGTAAGTAGTGAAAAAGGTACTCCGCATACTGACCAATAAATATTTTCTCTCAGCTATAGCCTTTGTAGTATGGGTAGGGTATTTTGATCAGAATGACTGGATCACCCAACAAAGAAAAAAAAGAGAGCTACAAGACCTCAAGCAGAATGTAGTATACCTCAGGGCAGAGACCGAAAGAATGCGCACGGAGAAAGATGCCATCATCAACGATCCTAAAGCATTGGAAAAATTTGCCCGCGAGCGCTACCACATGAAACGCGATAATGAGGATGTCTACATTTTTGAGTAGCCGATTTGATATTTAAAAATAAAGCCTGAGCATTGCTCAGGCTTTATTCCTTTTTTATTTAGATTTTTTTCGTCGTTTCAATTCTTTATTAATAAGTGCTAACTCGCGGGAAGTTTGTCCTGCTACGGAAGTGTTTTCCTGCGCGCGACGCATTAAATAAGGCAGCACATCTTTTACCGGTCCGTAAGGCAAGTATTTAGCCACGTTGTAATTACTGTGTCCTAAGTTGAAGGAAATATTATCGCTCATGCCATACAACTGTGAGAACCAAACGCGCTCATGATTGGCTGGTAAGTTATGTTCTTCCAGATATTGCGCGGCTTTCATACAGCTTTGCTCATTGTGCGTACCAATGAATACTGCTAGCTTGTCTAAGCGCTGTAAGCAGAAAAGTGCAGCTTCGTCGTAGTCTTTATCTGTAGATGGTTTGTCAGGTTGTATTGGTGAAGGATAATTCATTCGCTCTGCGCGTTCTCTTTCCTTCTCCATATACGCACCACGAACAAGTTTAGCGCCGAGTAAATAACCTTTACGCTTGGCTTCCTCAAAAGATTGCTTGAGGTAAGGTAAAGCGCCCGTTGTATATAATTGGAAGGTATTGAAGACGACTACATATTCTTTATTGAATTGTTCCATCATGGCATTGGCCAGATCATTCACTGGTTTTTGTATCCAGGTTTCCTCAGCGTCTATTAATACCATGACGTTATTATCAGCGCCGGCTTGGCATATGGTTTGGATGCGCTGTTGTACGCGTTGCCATTCATCTTGCTGATTACCATCAAGCGTATCATTACTATGTAGCTTCTCTAACAGAGCAAAACGAGCAAAGCCGGTCACCTTTAATGATATAAAAGGAATATTGTCTTTTGAGGATGCATATTGTATGGCTTTGACAAACTCGGGTACAGCGCGGTCATATTCTTCTTCGACAGCTTTGCCTTCCACGCCATAGTCAAGGATGACTCCTACTTTGTATTGTGCCAAATGATCGGCTGTAGTAGCTGCTTCTTCCATAGACTCGCCACCGCAAAACTGCTGGAATATCGTTTTACGGACGATACCTTCAATCGGCAGCCTCCATTTGATGGCTATATTAGTTAAAGCAATGCCAAGACTGGTAACATTTGGAGAACCAATGGCGGCAAATAGATATTGTGCGTTTTTAAGTGCTTTATCACTACGGTATTGAAACGCTATTTCTGTGTTGTTGAACTCCGGTAGCATATGATTAATATGCTGCAAAAGTAATCTAGAAGTTAGATGCGAGGAAATTTATCCTGAATTTGTCACTGTACTGTATTAAATTCGTCATTTTAGCTCTAAATGCCAACTATTTAGACAAATTTTTTTGTCTGATTGATTAGATAATTATTAACTTTACCATTCCATAATTTATTAAAAACGTATCAAATGATGAAAAAATTACTTTTATTCATTTTGGGTGGTGCTCTAACACTAGGAGCAAACGCACAAAAAAATGAATTGACTGGAGTGCCTCTTACAACTAACGCACACGAGCAATATAAAGTTCCAGCAGACAATTACAATCTTAAATTTGAAGGGCCAAGTGACTTTGAAAGATTTTCATCTAACTCGGCTAAGAAAACTACAGGTCCAGGTGGTAGCAGATGGTATAACCATTTCCAAATCGTTGAGATTTTCGCTTCTACACTAACTAACAATACTTTCGTTCAATCAATTTGGTTTGATTCTACTGTAAGACAAAGATTCAACACTGGTCTTGGTACAATCAACTTCTCTGCAGTAAGTCAGGTGATCGATGTTCTTGATTCTAACATGTTCAACGATCCATCTTTCGCTAACGAGATCAGAATTCAAAACTTTGATGCATACACTGTTGATTCTATCAGCATTAGAGGTGCATATGTAAGAATGAAGACTCAGCCTGCTAGCCAAGTTGATACTTTAGTTCTTTCTGTTATCCCTATGGATAACATTACTTGGTTCTTAACTAAGGCTAACTATCCTACAGTATCTAACTACATCAATGGTGATACTTTGTATGGTTACTCTCCAATTAACGCTGATAGTGCTACACGTTCTGCTTTACCTGCAGATAACGCTGTAAACAAAGTACGTCAGTACTGGAAAGAGCCATTAACTGCTGCTGATGGTGATACTCCGGATCTAGCTCAAAACCAAGTAACTGTTAGAACTTATGTTCTTGCTGTACCAGGTGGTGGTCTTTCAGTAGGTGCTGGCGATCGTTTCGCTGTTACTATGGCATTTAAATCAGGTGGTACTTGGGTAGCTAATACTGACTCTGTTACTGCTTTACACCGTTTCATGCCTATCGCAGGTACTGTAACTCCTGGTAGTGCAATGCCTTACTATGCTAGCTCTCCTACTCGTAGTAGAAGTATGTCTGGTTTAATGTTCTCTACCGGTGGTCGTTTCGTACCTTCAGTACACGTTGAGGTATTCAACACTACAGACTTTGCTCAAGAGTTCTTTAACATAGGTGCACACGTAACTTGTGCTTCTTGTGAAACTGTAGGTATCACTGATGTTAAGCAATCATTGATCAGTGCAGTTAAAGCATATCCTAACCCGGCTCAAGGTGAGTTGTATATACCATTTGCATTGAACGCAACTGCTAATGCAAACGTTACATTGACTAACACAGTAGGTCAAGTGGTTAAAACTCAAAGCTTCAATAACGTGAAAGAAGGTAGAGCACACTTCTCTACTACTGATCTTGCAAATGGCGTTTACTTCTACACTGTAGAAGCTAACGGTCAACGCAACACAGGTCGCGTTATGATCGCTAACTAATTAAGAGATATCATCTTTTATAATAGGAGAGGGTAACAGAAATGTTACCCTCTTTTCTTTTTTTTAAAACAATAGTTTATTATTGCACACGTCCGCATAATATATTGACGGGGTTATACACCATACAAAAAAGTAAAAAAAAGAGAATGGCAACAAATTTGCTGATAGTGGAGTCGCCTGCAAAGGCTAAGACGATTGAGAAGATACTAGGAGAGGAATTTCAGGTTAAGTCTTGTTATGGACATATACGAGATTTGAAGAAAGAGGGGATGGGTATAGATGTAGAGAATAGTTACCAACCATCATACGAAGTTTCGGAAGACAAACAGAAGGTCGTTAAAGAGCTGAAATCATTAGTTAAGAAATCGAAAGAAGTATGGCTAGCAACGGATGAGGACCGTGAGGGAGAAGCCATATCATGGCATTTGTGCGAAGTATTAGGCCTTGATCCGGAAACAACTAAACGTATTGTTTTTAGTGAGATCACCAAAAAGGCAATAAAGAAGGCTGTAGATAATCCAAGAACCGTGAATATGGACTTGGTGAATGCACAGCAAGCCAGAAGAATATTAGACAGGTTAGTAGGTTTTGAGATATCGCCTATATTATGGCGTAAGATCAGTATGCGTAACAACCTATCGGCAGGTAGGGTACAATCGGTAGCGGTAAAACTTATCGTAGAACGCGAAAGAGCTATTACAAAATTTGAGCCGGTAAGTAGTTTTAAAGTAGAAGGTTACTTTCATGCGCCGGACTTGAATAAGAAACAGATCACCTTCAAGGCTGATGGACCGAGTAAGCTCGACCAACTGGGAGATGCACAGGCTTACCTTGAAAAATGTATCGGTGCAAAGTATACGGTAAAAGATGTACAAGTTAAGCCGGCTAAAAAATCACCTGCAGCTCCTTTTACTACATCTACATTGCAGCAAGAGGCCAGTAGAAAGTTAGGATACTCAGTATCTAAAACTATGCTACTAGCCCAAAAGCTATATGAGAATGGGCATATTACTTATATGCGTACCGACTCTGTGAATTTATCGGAAACCGCACAGGAAGACGCTAAAAAGAGTATCACAGAGATGTATGGATCTGAATATCACCAACAAAGAAATTATAAGAATAAGAACGACTCGGCGCAAGAAGCACACGAAGCCATCAGGCCTACGGATATGAGTAAGACATCTGTAGATAATAAAGACATGAGTCGCCTGTATGATTTGATATGGAAGCGTACTATGGCTTGCCAAATGGCCGATGCACAGCTAGAGCGTACTACTGCAAAAATAGAAGTATCAACAAACGGAGATCAGTTTACCGCTAAGGGTGAAGTGTTGAAGTTTGAAGGTTTCTTAAAAGTATATAGTGAAGGTAAGGACGAGGAAGATGAAGAGGATGATAATGAAGGCATGCTGCCACCACTAAATGTTGGTCAGGAATTAGACTTACAAGAGATGTTGGCTACAGAAAAGTTTACCAGACCACAGCCAAGGTTTACAGAGGCGTCGCTGGTGAAAAAGCTGGAGGAGTTAGGCATTGGACGACCATCTACCTACGCACCTACTATTAGTACGGTGCAGAATAGAGGGTATGTAGAAAAAAGAGATAGAGACGGTAAGCCACGTGAGTATAATATACTTACGCTTAAAAACGATAATGTAGAAGCACAGAAAGAAACGGAAAATGTAGGTGCAGAAAGGAATAAACTATTCCCAACCGATCTTGGTATGGTTGTAATAGACTTCTTGAGCGAGCACTTTAAGAAAGTGATGGACTATGGGTTTACGGCTAAGATAGAAGGCGACTTTGATGAGATAGCTAAAGGCCAGCAAGTGTGGAATAAAATGTTGGATGACTTTTATAGCCCTTTCCACAAAAATGTAGAACATACATTGGAGCATGCCGAGCGTGTGAAAGGAGAGCGCCTGCTAGGCGAAGATCCTGAAACCGGTAAGCCGGTATATGCCCGTCTAGGTAGGTTTGGCCCAATGGTGCAGATAGGTAGTAGTGAGGATGAAGAAAAACCAAGGTTTGCCAAGCTAAGACAAGACCAAAGCATTGAGACCATTACGTTTGAAGAAGCAATGGTATTATTCCAACTGCCAAGAAAGCTTGGTTTGTTTGAGGGTGAGGACGTAGTGGTGAACATAGGTAGGTTTGGCCCTTATGCACAGCACATGGGTAAGTTCTATTCTTTAAGAAAAGAGATGGATCCTTATACGGTAGAGCTGGATGAAGTAGGTCCGTTGATCGTAGAAAAGAGAAAAGCACAGGCAGAGAAGACCATCAAGATATTTGAAGAAGAAAAAATAAAAATATTGAAAGGCCCTTACGGCCCTTACATAAAACAAGGCTTGCGCAACTATCGTATACCAAAAGAAAAAGTAGAGCAAGCAAAAGACCTTACGATCGAAGAAGCGAAAGCTATTATTGAGGAAGTAAAGGCTAACCCTCCTAAAAAATCTGCAAGGGGTAAAAAGAAAAAGAAGTCGTAAAAATGTTGTAATTTAATAGGAGTGGAAAGGTGCGTATGACTGAAAAGAAAGAAATATCAGCATTACTACGATTAATAGATGACCCCGATACAGAAGTGTATGATACCGTAGCCGAAAAGATACTATTATACGGTAGCGACATCATTAAAGATCTGGAGCATTTATGGGAGACTACAGCCGATCAATCGGTACAAGAGCGTATTGAACACTTGATACACCGTGTTCACTTTCAAGACTTGGAGAAAGAGTTTTTTGAGTGGAGTAAAGAAGAGTCTCCCGAACTATTAAAAGGTGCGATACTTATAGCTAAGTATCAATTCCCTGAACTGAATGTCCCGTCTGTACTCAAGCAGTTTGAGCAAATAAGAAGAAATATTTGGTTGGAGTTGAATAACTATCTCACGCCTCTTGAGAAGGTAAATGTGATGAACAGTATATTGTACAATTACTACAAGCTGTCCGGTCATGAGCTTACAGAACGTGAGACCAAACACTTTTTCGTTAATCAGGTATTGGAGAGTAAGCAAGGTAATGCCTATGGTATAGGTGTGTTGTATTTGGCACTTTGTGAGCAGTTAGAAATACCGGTTTATTGTGTTGATATTCCACGCCAATTGGTGTTTGCCTATATAGATACCTTGCACCACTTCTATAATCCATACGATGAAGCGGTGCAGCAAATTCAGTTTTACATTGACCCTATTGGTGGTATGGTGTATACACAAAACGATGTAGATACCTACCTCAGTAAGATCAATGCTGAAAAGAAAGAAGAATATTTCACCTCATTATCCAACAAGCAAGTGATCTTCAAAATGCTGGAAGAGTTGAGTCTTTGTTACCGTTATAACAGAGAAGATGCAAAGGCCGAAGAAATAAGACACCTGATGCACATCATCGTTGGAGATATTACAGAAGAAACGGAGGATTAATCTAACAGGTTGAATTGAATCAGTGCTTTTTCGATGGATGTAAAAGGCAGCGTCTTAATTAAGCTATTACCAATACTGTTGATGAGTATAAAGTCTACGCCTTCATCAGAACGCTTTTTATCCATTTTGAGTATTTCCATTATAAGTACTACCTCTACTTTAAGCTTTGTAGGTAAGTCGTATTGCTTGAGTGTTTTTGATAACTGCTCATAGGTTGAGTTGTTTAATTCACTCTGCTCAATGGAAAGTAAAGTGGCCACCAGCATTCCTAAACTTATGGCTTGCCCGTGAGGTAGCTTATGTTGTGCTTCTATGGCATGCCCAACAGTATGTCCAAAGTTGAGGAGTTTTCTTTTACCGCTTTCCTGTTCATCATCAAGCACCGTTTTGTTTTTCCACTGTACACAGGTGTTTATTATTTCTTGTAGTTCGTTACTGTTGTTTTTGTAGTGATGGATGTTGTGCTTGCTTACTGTTTCAAATAACTCTGTGTCGAACAGGCAGGCATATTTAATGATCTCGGCAAAGCCGTTACTCCATTCCGCATCAGGTAGCGTTTGTAAGAATTGTGTATCAAAAAGTAAAAACTGAGGCTGGCGTATAGTACCAATGAGGTTTTTTTGTTGTTTATAGTTGATGCCATTTTTACCGCCAATAGCGGCATCTACCATGCCCAAAAGACTGGTAGGGATAAAACCAAAAGGAACACCTCTCATGTATGTACCGGCCACATAACCTGTAATGTCTGTCACTACACCGCCACCTATGCCGATAAGCCTGGTTTTACGATGCGCTTCGTGCGCTATGAGTTGGTCTATGATATGGGTAACTGTTTCTTGCTGTTTGCTTTGCTCGCCTGCAGGTATGGTGATGACGGCTTTGAACCTTTTTAATAGCTCGGGGTATAAAGCGGCAATATTACTGTCGGTGATGGCAATACTATCCCAATAGTGAAGTGTATCTAATTGCTTAGAAGTACTTCCAAAGTAATAATCGACCTTACCAGTTGGGAATGAAACAGCATACTGCATAGTGGAGATAAAGGTAGTAGATATTCCATTATTACGGTTGGTGATAAGGCTGTTTGCATAATTGATGAGATAAGAACGGTTTACTTATAGGTTCTTTGTAACTTTGCCTTTTCTGAAAAAGTGAACCGATGAGTAGGAATGGTAAGGTTTTAGTGGCAATGAGTGGTGGTATTGATAGTACCATCAGTGCGTTAATGCTTCATGAGCAAGGCTATGAAGTAGTGGGCATTACTATGAAAACATGGGACTACGCCAGCTCGGGCGGAGGAAAAAAAGAAACGGGCTGTTGTAACCTGGACTCGTTCAACGATGCCAGACAGGCGGCTGTAGAACATAATTTCCCACACTATGTGTTGGATATAAGAGAGGAGTTTGGCGATTATGTGATCAACAACTTTGTGGATGAGTACATGGCCGGCCGCACACCTAACCCCTGTGTGTTATGTAACACACATATCAAATGGTCGGCATTACTGAAGCGTGCAGATGCTTTGGATTGTGAGTTTATCGCTACAGGACACTATGTGAAAGTGCGTGAAGAAAACGGGCGTCATGTGATATCTCGTGCTAAGGACTTGACCAAAGACCAAAGCTATGTGCTATGGGGGCTGGGGCAAGACTGCCTGAGCAGAAGTATATACCCATTGGGAGATCTATTGAAGACAGAGGTAAGACAGATAGCCTACGATATGGGCTATGAAGAGTTATCTAAGAAAGCAGAAAGCTATGAGATATGCTTTGTACCTGATAATGATTATCGAGGCTTCTTGAAACGTAACGACCCTGCTCTTGAGGCCAAAGTAGAAGGTGGTGATTTTGTATCTGTCACGGGTGAAAAGATCGGTCGTCATAAAGGATATCCTTTCTATACCATCGGGCAGCGTAAAGGCTTAGGCATGGCTTTTGGTAAGCCTATGTTTGTGACCAAGATCATACCTGAAACCAATACCGTAGTATTAGGTGAGGCTGATGACCTTAACCAAACGGATATGCTGGTTACAGGCTTAAATATGGTCAAATACGACAGCATACCCGAAGGTATAGAGGCAGTGACCAAAATACGTTATAAAGATACCGGTGCGGAAAGTAAGTTGTATAATCAACTAGATGGTAACCTTTTAGTCCATTTCGACCACTCTGTAAAAGGCATAGCACCGGGGCAGTCTGCTGTATTTTATGAAGGTGAAGATGTGCTTGGAGGGGGGATTATCAAAGAGGGTTTTAACTGATAATCAATTAAATATCAGATAATAGCCATATTATCACCAAAATCCTTTGTTCTGCGGTAAGAAAATATTAACTTTTCGTTTCTTTAATTATATTTACAGAAACAACCGCACACTGATATAGTATGAGTAAAAAGTCACTCTCCTTTATATTGTT
The DNA here is from genome assembly GCA_965230595.1 of Flavipsychrobacter sp. Classification (GTDB taxonomy): domain Bacteria; phylum Bacteroidota; class Bacteroidia; order Chitinophagales; family Chitinophagaceae; genus UBA5543. The sequence goes on from OZ246011.1 coordinate 559,717, forward strand.
TGCTGCATTAATGACCATCGCGTATGTGTCATGTAAAAAAGCAGACGAAGTGCCAGCGCCGATAGGGCCTACTTCAGACTATTTTCCTTTAGAAAGAGGTAAGTATGTTATTTACAATGTAGATTCAACCAGATGGGATGATACTTTTTGCGTAAAAGTAACCCGTGCTTATCAGGTGATGTACACCGTTGCCGATACCTTTACAGATAACCAAGGTCGCTTGTCTTACCGCATCAATACAAGAATACGTAGAAAGCCTACGGATACTTGGAAGGTGCAAGATGTGTTCTATGTGACCAATACAGGGGCTACTTTGGAAATGGTATACGACAACTTACGTTTCATAAAATTGACTTTCCCGGTAAGAGAAGGTAATACTTGGAAGGGTAACTCTTTGATACCAACTGAAGATCCTAAGTTCAGCTACTTCTTCGATTGGGATTACCGTTACGATCAAGTAGATGTGCCTTACAGCACTGGTGAAGTAGAGTATAAAGATGCAGTGATCATCAATCATGTAGATAGAGCGGTGAATAGCCCTGAGGTATTCCCTAACGATCCTGCTTCGCGTACTTATAGCCAAGAGGTGTATGCCAAAGGTGTGGGAATGATATATCGTGAATACATCCGCTGGACCTATGATCCGCAGACTACCAGATGCCGTAAAGGTGATGGTGTGATCATGCGTGCAGTAGATCATAACTAGATAATAAAAAATGCGTTGGTGTTGGGTATGGCTTTGTGTGTTAGGTATAGTGTTGGGTGGTCACGTAACTGCACAACAGCAATACGCATTTAGAATAAGTTTTACTGATAAAGTGGGTGCTCCGTCAGCGAGTAACCCACTTGTTTTTTTATCACAAAGGGCGCTCGACCGTAGGACAGAGCAAAGCATTGCAGTAGACTCGATAGACCGCCCTGTTTCCCCCGATTATATTGATAGTGTACTGACCCTTACAGGTGGTAAAAAACATGTGGTATCTAAATGGTTGAATACATTTGTCGTGCTCCTTAACGACTCATCCAAGATACTGACACTACAGGGCAAGCCGTTTGTAAAAGACATCAAATACATAGCTTATTACCCTACGGGCTTACACAAGCCATCGGGCGATAACCCCAAGTTCAAAAGTGAACAGCCACAAGCTAAAACAACAGGAACAGCAGCATATTACGGAGCTACATTTGCACAAACACAAGCCGTCAATGGAGACTATCTGCACGATTATGGCTATAAGGGAGAAGGGATATTAATTGCCGTATTGGACGAAGGTTTTCAACATGTAAATACCGGGCCTGCATTTGACAGTATGCGTCAAGAGAACAGATTGATAGATAGCTACAATTTTGTATTGGACAATACTACAGTGTACGACTATTCAGCACATGGTACTGATGCGCTCTCGGCTATGGCAGGTAATATACCCGGCACTTATGTAGGTACAGCGCCTCGCGCTATGTATGCTATTTACTGTACTGAAGATGGTAACTCTGAACAAGAGATAGAGCTGGATAATTGGGTAGCAGCAGTAGAGCGTGCCGATAGTTTGGGGGCTGATGTGGTGAGCATATCACTTGGATACAACGAATATTTTCAGCCTACATACTACCAGCTTGACTATGCTACTGAAATGGACGGTAAAACAACCTTCGCCGCCAAAGGAGCTAATATTGCTACGAGTAGAGGAGTGCTTATTGTACAGTCTGCAGGTAATGAAGGGGCAGGGCCTTGGAAGTATATTCTTACACCGGGAGATGCTGATAGTGCTTTAACGGTAGGTAATGTAAATAGCGGTAAGCAACCTGCATCTAATAGTGGTTATGGGCCTAACTCGGCTGGTAGGGTCAAGCCCAATGTATGTGTGGTGGGTGTGAATGTGGCTTTGATGCGCCATAGTGCAACTCCATTTGTAAGTAGTGGTACTTCTTTTTCTACGCCACAGCTGGCAGGTTGGGCAGCATGTCTGATACAATCAACCAGTAAGGCCACACCTTATAAGATACGTACGGCTATAGAGCAGAGCGCACATGTATATAATACGCCCGGTGCACAGCTAGGGTACGGTGTGCCCGACTTCAAAAAGGCATTCGACTATTTGCATGTCGATTCACCTATTGCACCGTCTACGGGTTGGTTGCAGGTGAGTCCTAACCCTTTTGTCAACCAGTTGAACATAAGAGTACTGCAAAGCTTTAACGGCAAGCTGGATATTGCTTTAAGTGATGTAAGCGGACGTATAGTGTTTAAAAAACTAACTAATGCTTACCAAGGGTCTCAAAATATAGCTCTTGATCTTCCCGAAATATCACGCGGGGTATACTTCTTGCATGTGATCACTGATGCTGATGAAGAGACCATAAAAGTGGTGAAGTACTAATCTCCTTTTCTTAGTATGGCAATGAACATACTATCGGCTCTGTTTTCTATACCGTTAATAAGTTCTTGATGCTCTAATTCAAGAGTAGTATTCTGTAGTATCTGTTCTACAGCTTTTTCGTTCTCTTCCTTAAATACGGAACAGGTGATGTAGTATAGTCGGCCGCCTTCTTTTAGGTAAGTAGCAGCATTGGTAGTGATGTTCACTTGCCTTTGTGTAAAACCTTTTATGGTGGCCTTATCGAAGAAATAATATTGCTCAGGTGTTCGCGCCCATGTGCCTGAACCTGTGCAAGGCACATCGCAAATGATGTTGTCAAACTGCGCGTCTTGAAGCTTGCTATTGAGCTGTTTAGCGTCAGTTACATCTACACGGTGTGCTTGGGGTAATATGTGACTGTAGGTTCTGAAACGGTCTTTCAGGTTGTTCAGTATAGTTCTTCTGGCATCAGTAACGGTAAGGTCTATTAGAGGTTCGATGTCTTTGAGCAAAAGAGATTTACCTCCTGCTCCTGAACAAGCATCCCACCAATGTTCATCAGGTTGTGGTTGTAAAAACTGACCAATGGCTTGCGAAGAAGCATCCTGAACTACGTACATATATTCAGGTATCATCTTATCAATAGGTGTACCATTAGGTAGTGCAATGCATGTATCACTCAGCTGCTCAAACTCGATCTCATTCTCATTGAAAAAGTTGGTGAGCTTACCCATATTATCTTGTCGTACACGAAGAAAAAGATCGGGCTGCAGCAGCATACTATCCAGCCAGTCTTGTTTACTGATACCTTCCGATAGCTGTATCTCTTCAGAGAAGTTTTGATGTGGTTGGTATACGTCTTCATGCGATGGCATATCTGTGAGTAGCCAGTTGATGTGCTTGCTTTGTATATCGCATAGGCGTAAGCAAGTAGCTACCTGTTCATTGATAGGCATATCCTTGGGCAAGCCCTTGGCGCAGCGGTAGTAGCTATACACCATCTCGTTGAGTATGCGTCTGTCGCGACTACCCAGTTTCTTATGGTTCTTATAATACTCTTTCAAGAAAATAGGTAGCGGTGTGCTGCCGTTATATTGCTCTAGAATAGTCACTATGTGTTGCCAGATGTATCGCATGTGCGGCAAAAGTACAAAAGCCACCTAACAGGTGGCTTTTGTATATGATATTTTTGTGGAATTACATTTCCAATAAAGTCTTCACAGGGTCTTTACCCATCAACAGTAGCTCTGGGTTTTCCAGTAATTCTTTCACGCGTACTAAGAAACCTACAGACTCACGACCATCGATGATGCGGTGATCGTAACTCAAAGCCAAGTACATCATCGGGCGTACCTTCACCTCGCCGTCTATCACCATCGGGCGCTCTTGTATCTTGTGCATACCGAGTATAGCACTTTGTGGTATGTTGATGATCGGTGTAGACATTAACGACCCAAATACACCACCATTAGTGATGGTAAACGTACCACCTGTCATTTCTTCAATGGTCAACTTATTATCACGAGCTTTTGTAGCCAGGTTCTTTACCTCTGCTTCTATCTCATGCATACCCATGCTTTCAGCATTGCGTATCACCGGTACTACCAGCCCTTTAGGAGCAGATACGGCAATAGAGATATCGCAATAGTCGTGATAGATGATATGGTCATCTTCGATATAAGCATTTACTGACGGCCATTCCGTCAACGCATAGCAACAAGCCTTAGTGAAGAAAGACATGAAGCCTAGGTTTACACCATGTGTTTCTTTGAACTTCTCTTTGTATTGCTTACGTATGTTCATGATATTGGTCATGTCCACCTCGTTGAAGGTAGTCAACATCGCAGTTGTATTCTTAGCTTCTACCAAGCGGCGAGAGACCGTTTTACGAAGATTGCTCATCTTCTTTTTGTTCTCTTCACGTGTGCCGCCTGTAGCAATGCGTCCCGGGTTTTCTAAAGCAGCCAGTACGTCTTTTTTCAAGATGCGTCCGTTGCCACCGCTTCCTTTTACATCACCGGCAGATAGTTTCTTATCAGCCATCATGCTTTTAGCCACAGGGGTAGCATTAGCCGCTACCGCAGCAGGTGCGCTTTCTTTTTTCGGAGCTTCCTTAGCAGGAGCTGGTGCTTCTTCTTTAGCGGGAGCCTCTTCAGGTGCGGTAGCACCTTCAGGTCTTTTAGCAGTCTCATCTATTTGGCAAGCAATGTCACCAATATTTAGATCCGTACCTTCTTCAGCAACTATCTTCAGGATACCTGCCTGCTCGGCATTGAGTTCAAATGTGGCCTTCTCTGATTCTAACTCACACAGTAACTCGTCTCTTTCTACCCAGTCGCCATCGTTTTTTAACCAGGTTACTAAGGTTACTTCACTGATCGATTCGCCAACAGGAGGCACTTTTATTTCTATCATGGAAAAAATCTCGTTTGCGGCTGCTAAATTAGCAAACACCCTTTGATAAATCAAAAATACAACTGCTGGCGGGAAATATTGCTATCTAAGGCGGAGATTATTTCATCAAATTCATACCAAAGCGGCAAAGTAACAGACCGACGACCACACTTACACCTATATAAATGATGGAAGTAGTGGTGCGTTGCTCACTGATGAGGGCGTTATTCTCCAGTGCAAAAGTGGAGAAGGTGGTGAACGCCCCGCAGAAGCCAGTAGCCAGTATCAGCCAACCTTGCTCAGCCATCCAGTCGTTGCGCTGGCCCAAGCCAAAGAGCAGCCCTATAAGGAAACACCCCACGATGTTAACGGTAAAGGTGGCATAAGGAAATGGATTGGTGATGTATTTATTGATGATATGACTAATGCCATAGCGGGCAATACTGCCAAAGAAACCACCAAGACCAACCAATAAAAAAGCGCGTAACATGAAACTAAGTTACGCGCTGTATAGGAAATTTCTAAATCTTGTTTTATTCCACCCAGTCGGCAATGAACATATTGGTCTCTCTGGTGCCACCGTTGTTACGGTTAGAGCTGAAGAGGATACGTTTACCATCAGGTGAGAACATCGGGAAGGCATCAAAACCACCATCGTGAGATATTTTCTCCATGCCTGTACCATCTTGGTTGATGATGTATAGATTGAATGGGAAACCTCTCTCATACTCGTGGTTAGAAGCGAAGATGATACGCTCGCCGTCAGGCATCCAGTTAGGTGCCCAGTTGGCCTGTCCAAGATTGGTCACTTGTTTTACGTTACTACCATCAACATTGGCAACAAATACTTCCATATTCGTTGGCTTCACTAAGCCTTGAGCCAATAGCTCTTTGTATTCTTTTACTTCTTCCTCTGTTTTAGGACGAGAAGCACGCCATACGATCTTAGTGCCGTCTGGTGAGAACCAAGCTCCACCGTCATAACCAAGCTCTGTGGTGATTTGCTTTACATCAGTACCATCAAGGTTCATGGTGTAAAGATCCAAGTCGCCATTACGGGTAGAGGTAAAGATCACTTTATCACCCTTAGGAGAGATAACAGGCTCTGCATCATAACCAGGCGTGTTAGTCACCTGTTTAGTAATGTTGCCATCAAGGTCGGCTATAAAGATGTCATATGCCTCGTAGATAGGCCATACATATTTATTACCATGATCTTCTCTTTTAGGAACAGGAGGGCAATCTTTACTACCTAAGTGTGTAGAAGAATACATGACATGTTTACCATCAGGCATCAGGTAAGAGCAAGTTGTTCTTCCCGTGCCGGTACTCACTAGTTTGTATTCAAATTTATCTTCTTTAGTTGTTGGTAGCTCACCATAGAATATTCTATCACAATCAATACCTTCTTTTGGGTTAGTACGTTGGAAGACCACGGTTTTACCATCAAAGCCAAAATAGGCCTCTGCATTATCACCGCCGTTTGTCAGTTGGATGACATTTTTAAAATGCTTTTCGTCAGAGTAAGTAAGTGTATTAGAGTCTACTTCGTGTACAGGACCGGCATGGTGACCATGTCCATGTCCTTCTTCTCCATGACCATGTGTATGTGAGTGTTCTCCACCGCCACCACAGGCTGCAAATAATAACGTTGCAACAAATAAGCTATATTTCTTCATCAATTCTAGATTTGCGACAAAGTTATAGTTGTGACATTTAAGGGTGATTAAAATGGCAATAATTATTGTCATAGCATTGTCATTGATGCAATAAGTATGTACAATAAAAAGTTTTAATATTTGCCTAAATTATATCGCTATGATCAAGAATATTCAAAATGCATTGCATTACAACTGGGGTGATGACTGTGGTGGATGGCATTTGGTAGACTCAAATGAGTTGAGCGTGATCAGAGAATATATGCCCCCTGGTACTGAAGAGGTCTATCACTATCATAAAAATGCACAGCAGGTGTTTTACATTTTATCAGGCACAGCCATATTTATTATAGAGGGTGAAGAAGTAGAGGTTTTTACCGGCGATAGTGTGCATATCGAAAAGAAACGCCCTCATTGCATTAAAAACCCATCAACAAGCAGCGATCTCCATTTTTTGGTCATCTCACAACCCAAAGCACATGGGGATAGGTATATTGTATGAGTAACTAATGTTTCTTGTAGCCTGATGGTATTTGAAGTACAGATGAAGGGATGCTGATACCTTCTTTGATACTTACCGGATTTTTGGTGTATCCTGTTTTGCCACCCATTGCGTAGTTGACCATTTTTAGGTCCAGGTTTTTATACAGCCAGTAGGTCACTTTCATTTGTTTATGTTCATATACTTGGCAGTTCTTGCCTAAAATAGTTTCATTGTCTTTTTTAATATATCCTCCTCGCTGTCGTTGCTTCTCCGTAGAGTAAGAAATGATAGGTGGCTCCGTAGCCTTTGGCCTTATGGGTGAGGTTTGCCATGTTTTGGTAACGTGGTCTATGATGGTGGTCTTATTGTCTTTCCAAATAGTAGTTTTATGATCCTTCTGTCCCATCATGCCGGGTTTGTCTGTGATCACAACCACTGTTTTACCATAGTCATCAATATAAACGGTTTCCTTACCTGCATATAGCTGATGTCCTGTGTAGTTATACTCTATTTTAGCCGACTTGAATAGGAAAGGTTTCTCCATATCAATGTTCACCGTTTTGGCTACTTGCTCGGGGGTAGAGCCTATGCGTTTTCTGGTAGCTGCATGTTCGCCCCTATTAATTCGGGTAACGTTATTGCCTTTTTCTTTATAGTTTTTGTAATGATGATCTCTTGCAGCCCTCCTTTTCTCTTTGGTGACGCTAACTGTTTTAGATATTACTTTGCCATTATCGATAAGCTTTAGAGTGGTCGTTGTTTTTAAAGGCTTTTTTAGCCCCTGCATCACTTCTACTATGTCTTCTGCAAAGTATTCCAACCAGTCTTCTTGCTCTTTCTTTTTACAGTAGTTGACAATAGCATTAATGTCCACACCATTAATGGAACGTGCAGCATACCATTTTCCTTCTACGAGTAATTCTATTTTCCCGGAATTAGGTTTTACACCACTAAAAGGAGCGGTACGTTCCTCCGCTAATTGTGCAAGTGTGTTGTTGCTAAAAAGAAAGGTGGTGATCCATAAACAGGCAACCAGTAGATATCTCATAGTAAGATATTTTGTGATGCATTGAAATTATGGATTATTTATGAAAGGTCGCTCAGTTTGAATGTTTCTTTCATCCTAATTCTTCCACGTTCGTCTCTATGCAGAGTAGCACATTCGTTTTTAGGGTCGTGCTCAAATACCAGTACCCAGTTCTCATCAACGGCTTTGGTGAGCATCTTATCCTTTTCAGCTAGTGTATCTAAAGGGCGCATATCATAGCCCATTACCCACGGTAAAGAGATATGGGCTACGCTAGGTAGCAGGTCGGCGCAGAAGAGTAATTGTCGGCCTTTGTATTCCATTTGTAATAGCATCATCTGCTCGGTATGGCCGTTACAATAGTGTATGCGGGTGCCTTCTATCCACTCTTCGCCATCAGCTACATCTATGAATTCCAATACACCTGCCTCTTGCAACGGTACAATATTCTCTTTTAAGAAACTGGCCTTCTCGCGAGGGTTGGGTGTAATGGCCCAATCCCAGTGTGCTTTGTTGGTATAATATTTTGCATTAGGGAAAGCAGGTAATAACTGATCGCCCTCACGTTTTACGGAGCCACCACAGTGGTCGAAGTGTAAGTGTGTCAAGAACACATCTGTAATATCTTCAGGCTTGTAGCCATGTTGCGCGATAGACTTTTCTATGGTATCCTCACCGTGCGGGTGAAAGTGACTGAAGAACTTCTCATCCTGTTTAGTACCCATGCCATTGTCTACCAATATCTTTCTATCGCCATGTTCTATCAGCAGGCAACGCATCGCCCATGTACAAAGGTTGTTGTCATCAGCAGGGTTTACTTTTTGCCACATCACCTTTGGTACTACACCATGCATAGCACCACCATCCAGTTTAAAATATCCTGCGTTGACTGTATATATATTCATGTTCTTACGTTACTGATGTTTGTAAATGGTCTTTTTTAGCTCTTTTGTAAGCTACATACAAAAGTACTGCACCTACAGCGAAGAAACTAAATAAGGCCACTATCGAGTTGCGCATACTGCCTGTAAGCTCTTCTATATAACCAAAGGAGAACATCCCCACAACTATGGCTAGCTTTTCCGTCACATCATAAAAGCTAAAGAAAGAGGCTGTGTCTTTGGTCTCAGGCATGAGCTTGGCATAAGTAGAGCGGCTCAACGACTGGATGCCACCCATTACCAAACCAACCAGCGTGGCAATAATGTAAAACTGCATAGCTGTTTGTACAAAATAAGCATATACGCAGATGCCTATCCAGATAAATACAACACCCAGTAATACCCTAAGGTTACCAAAGTGATCGGATAGCTTGGCCATCAGGTAAGCACCGGCTATGGCTACCAGTTGTATAATGAGTATAGTGGTGATGAGTTGGCTAGTTTCTAACTGTAGCTCTTTACTACCAAATATAGTAGCGGCTAGCATTACGGTTTGCACGCCCATGCTGTACATGAAAAAAGCGCCTAAATAGGTTTTAAGTATCGGCATGGTCTTGATCTTCTGCCATACCTTTTTGAGCTCATGAAAACCGTTGGTTAATACACTATGCTCGGGGTGCTGCTCCAAAGGCTGCCCTTTAGGTAAACCCCTAAGCGATACTTGCGCAAAAATAAACCACCATATACCTACTAATAAAAAGGATAACCTCGGTGGGAAGGTAGCATCGGTAATGCCAAACAGTTCAGGCTTCATTACAAATACAAAACAAATGATCTGTAAGAGTACACTACCGATATATCCATAGGCAAAGCCCTTGGCACTCAATCGATCTCTGTCTTTTTCTACTGCTATCTCAGGTAGGAATGCATTATAAAATACCAAGCTGCCACAATAACCAATAGCCGCTACTGCAAAGAGGATAATGCCCAATTCCAAAGTGTTGCCATCAAAGAAATATAACCCTGCACAAGCCGCCGCACCCAAGTAGGCAAAGAACTGCATAAACCTTTTCTTGTTGCCTTTATAATCGGCAATAGAAGATAGTATAGGGGAGATGAGTGCAATGACCAAATAGGCTGCCGCTGCCGCGTAATCAAACAAGGCCGTGTTGGTAAAGGTCATCCCGAAAAAGTCTACTTTGTCGTTGACGATCACATCATTTTCCGTTACCGATGTTACGGCAGCATAGTATATCGGGAAGATGGTAGATGTAATGACCAGATTATAGGCCGAGTTGGCCCAGTCGTACATGGCCCAGCTTCTGTGTACTTTTTTGGTGTTGGCAGTCGTCTCCATAAGGACTAAAATAGTCCATTTCGGAAAGGAAACATATTGTTTGCTAAAACTTAATGTGATCTAGCCTATCATGTAGTTGCACAGCTTGTACAGCGCACGAGCGCCTACCACACCGTCAATACCATGTATACCATGTGTGCCGGGAGATACTTCGTTCAGGTCAAACCCTATTAGCTCACGACCCGATTGGCGTATTTGCTTGAATAGGTAGAAGATCTGCTGTAGCTCAAAGCCTCCAGGTACCGGTGTGCCGGTGTTGGGGCAAAGCTTAGGATCCAGCCCATCTATGTCAAAACTGATGTACACTTTTTGTGGTAACTCGCTAACGATGTTTTGGCAGATCTGCTGCCATGTACTGCCTTCGTATTGTTGCTCTTTAATGTTCTTGTCAAAGAAGGTGGCAATACGGTCAGGGTTTTGTTGGATAATGACCAACTCCTCGTCGCAATAATCGCGAATACCTACTTGTACCAGCTTGCTTACCTGTGGTACTTCTTCCAATACATTGTACATAATGGAAGCATGAGAGTACTTAAAACCTTCGTATGCCTTGCGTAGGTCGGCGTGTGCATCTATTTGCAATATGCCAAAGTCGTTGTGTACTTCGCTAAGCGCTTTGATGAATCCTAGAGGGGTACTATGGTCTCCACCCACCAAACCGACTTTCTTGCCTTTCTTTAGTTGCGCCAGTGTTTGCTCTTTAACCCAGTCGCAAAGCTCATAGTTGGCTTTGTTTACCTCTTCCAGTTTAGCGTTTAGCTGCTCATTGTCGCTTACATGACCGCCATCTTCCAGATGAGCAATGATAAGTTGTGCGCATTGGCGGAGGTAGTCGCTTTCTTTACGAACTTTTTTGTCGATAGGCAGCATGAAGATCCCTTTCTGCCAACCGTTGGTGACATCAGGGTCGTACAGATCTATTTGCATAGAGGCATCAAAAATATGTTCCGGCCCGCGAGAAGTACCATCGCGGTAAGAGATCGTTACTTCCCAAGGTATAGGAAGCAATATTAGCTCTGCATCCTCTTCGCTGAAAGGAAGGCCGAAAATATTGTTAGACTTGATACCCACACTATTGGGGTCGAATTTAGACAGGTCTGCCATCTATGCTAGTTTTCTGAATAGGCGGCAAAGTTAGGGTATATAAATGTTTTTTAGTTAAAACTATTGTTATCAGCAACTGAGATGTTACAATAGACATTGATTAATAGGGAATATCACCGTTTCGCCGTAAATTTGTGACCCCAACGGTTAGTAGGAGATAATAAAGAGTTGATTATGAAAAAGACGCACATTGTATTATTGCTTTTGGTAGTAGCAGCAGTAGCTGTAATTGTGAGTATGTTTGGTGATTTCAGCACCTATGAGACCTTTGCTTCAGCTTCGCAAGAGCAGGGTAAGCAATATCATGTGATCGGTGAGTTGGCCAAAGATAAGGGTATGAAATACGACCCGGTGAAAGACCCCAACCACTTCGAGTTTTATGTAGCTGACAAGTCGGGCGATGTGAACAAAGTAGTATTTAAAGGGGCCAAGCCTACGGATATAGAAAAGTCAGAACAAATAGTGATGACGGGGTATATGGAAGGGGAAACCTTTCATTGCTCTAAGATACAGATGAAGTGCCCATCGAAATATGAGAACGACCAAATAGCTGTGGCCGAGAACTAGGGTGCAGTATTATCCATTAATCAGAAAAGGTCAAGTAAATTGGAAACTCAATATATAGGAGAACATTTAGGACCCGGGCAACTGGGTCATTTTTTTGTGATCACTTCTTTTGTAGCGGCACTATTCAGTGCATTTAGCTACTTCCGCGCAGCACAAACAGAAAGCGATGAGCAGAATAGCAAGTGGTGGTTGCTACTGGGAAGAAACGCCTTTGTATTACACACGGCTGCTATTGTGGGTATATTCATTACACTATTTTATTTGATTACCAATCACTATTTCGAGTATCATTATGTTTGGGATCACTCAGACCTTAGTCTTTCACCTAAGTACTTATTATCCTGTTTTTGGGAAGGACAGGAAGGTAGCTTCTTGCTATGGGCGATATGGCATAGTGTGTTAGGGTTGATCGTGATGGCTACTGCCAAAGGACTGGAGAGCCGTACCATGAGTATCATTGCGATAGTGCAAGTACTGCTGGCTACCATGTTGTTGGGCTTCCACTTTCTGCCGGACTTTAACATCGGTAGTTCGCCATTTATATTGCTTAGAGATAAGATGCAGGACGCTCCCATCTTTGCCATGCCTAATTATTTAGAGCGCATACAAGATGGTCAGGGGCTGAACATATTATTACAGAACTATTGGATGGTCATCCACCCGCCGGTATTATTCTTAGGTTTTGCCTCTACATTAATACCATTTGCTTTTGCTATAGCTGCTTTATGGAAAGGAGAATACAATAGCTGGGTAAGGCCTGCACGCATCTGGTCTTTATTCTCAGGAGCAGTATTGGGTACCGGTATTATGATGGGCGGTGCTTGGGCTTACGAGTCGCTTACCTTTGGTGGTTACTGGGCTTGGGACCCTGTAGAGAATGCCTCACTTGTGCCTTGGCTGACCTTAATAGCGGGTTTACACACGCTCATCATTTACAAAGTAACAGGCAGGTCATTTATTATCACCATCGTGTTATTTGTGGTTACCTATTTATTGATATGGTATTCTACCTTCCTTACCCGTACAGGTGTGTTGGGCGAAACCTCTGTGCACTCCTTTACCGGTGAGGGGCAGTCGTTGTACTGGCATTTACTCATCGTTATTGGTTTGTTAGCTATCTTAGGTATAGGTTTGCTGATAAAGCGTTGGAGAGGGCTACCACGTGAGAAGACCGAAGAGCAGTTAAGCTCTCGTGAGTTTTGGATGTTTGTGGGTTCTATTGTACTCTTCTTATCAGCGCTACATATCATCGTAGCTACATCTATGCCGGTATGGTCACCATTGTATGAATCCATTACAGGTAAACGCCCTGCCAACTTTATTGATCCTGTTCAATACTATAATAGTGTGCAAGTATGGGTAGCGATTATCGTAGCGATACTATCAGCGGCGGTATTATACCTCAAGTTTAAGAAGAGTAACGCCAAGCAAGTGTGGAAGCGCTTAGGGCTAACAGGCCTTGCGGGGTTAGTTTTAGCACTCATCATAGGGTTTAGCCAAAAAATAGATGCACCGCAGTATGCCTTATTGTTATTCGCTACTAGCTTCTCTATTGTAGCTAATTTATATTATGCTATTGCTATACAGAAAAGCCAGATCAAAAAACTGGGTGCAGCATTAGCACACTTTGGCTTCGGGCTTTCTTTATTGGGTATATTATTATCGTCTTACAATAAAGAGGTGATCTCACACAATACCCTTGGTGTGATCTTCAACTTTGGTGGTACACAAGCAGAGAACCTCGAAGAGAGTAGAGAGAACGTACTATTGTATAAAGATGTGCCTGTGGTGATGGGCGACTATACCGTGACCTATAAAGGAGATTCTATTCCTGAGAATGATGCACGTACCTTCTTTAAGGTGAGCTATGTGAAGGCGGATGAAAAGACAGGGCAGGTAGAAGAGGAGTTTATGTTATTCCCCAATGCCTTCGTGAATGCTAAGGGTATGGAGAAGGGAAGCCTTAGTGCTAACCCTGCATCAAAGCACTACCTGACCAAGGATATCTTTACCTATGTGAACTCTTACTTGGCTGCCGATGAAGATGGCGTGAATAAAGACTATGATAGCCATGTGATGAAGAAAGGTGATACCGTGTACCTCAATAATGGGTATATGATATTCGGTGGTTTTGATAGAAGAGTGAAGAACCCTAACTATAAAGAGGAGAATGGAGATATAGCGGTAGAAGGCATCTTGAATATCTATGACTTAAAGGGTAGTGTAGATACGTTGTCTCCTGTGTTCATCTTGCGCGACCAGCAATACATCACTCACGTAGCCGATACGCTGGAGCGTATGAAGCTGCACGCTTATATTGCTAAAGTGATACCTGAAGATGAAGCGGCAGAGGTGATGGTCAACGAGCAAATACCACAGCAGGAATATATCGTCTTAAAAGCATTGGTATTTCCTTATATCAATGTGTTATGGGCGGGCATCATCATTATGGTGTTAGGCTTTTTGCTCAGCATGTGGCGCAGGATCACCAAGAAAGAAAAGGTGAAGAAGTAGATCGTAATAGTTTTCAATAAAACATTATAAGTCGTTGGCAAAGTAGTTGTCAGCGGCTTTTTTTATTAGTGTTGGATTCATTGTGATAGATTGTGCATCATAAGGGTTATTGCATATACAGGTATTTATTTAGCCTGTTATGTGACAGTGTATAAGTTTTGTTTTGATAGATAAACAGAGTAAAGGGATAATGGGAGCGCAATAAAAAAGCCTGCTTTTCAGCAGGCTGTAAATATGTTATGGTCGTAGATATTATCTATTCCAAATGGAAGGAACACCATCATTCACACCAAAGTCGTTCACTTTACCAGTGATGGTATCACGTACAGTATACGTCATCGTAAGCTCACCATGATCAGGGTAGTAAGACTCCCATTGTAGGCTACCGCTACCTTCTACTTTAAAGTGCTCAACAAATACATTGATGAAGATACTATCACCTCTTACTGTAGCAGTAACAGGTTGGTTCTTATCGTTGAATCTATTGTAGAAGTTTCTGATATTCACTGTAGTAGGTGTCAAACCATAATCAATAGACAGTGGATATTCCGCAGGCATGGTAGACGTTCCTTTTTCAAAAACAGTCCAAGTACCTACATACTTATCTCTTGTTACAATTTCACAGTGGATGCCTTCATAACCCGAAGGGCAGGCACACTTACCATCTTTACACACACCACCGTAAGCACAAGCTATTGCCTTACAAGGGTCGCTGTTACAAGATGTATAAGTTACAGTAGTAAATACTGCAATAGCGCTTAGCGCTGAAAGTACTAGAGTTTTGAAACGGGCTTTCATTAGCTCTTATTGATTTTAACGAAGTTTAAAGATAAATGAAAGTATTAGAAAATGCAATAGTCCTCATAAAAACTAATGCTCCTTAGCTGAGATGCCCCGTAGGCCGTATTTTCAGGGAATTAAAATGAGATTATAAAAGTGGTAAAATTATTTACTTTCCACTTCTGATTTGTAGGCCAAAATTCCTCTATAAATGGCATCTACGATCTCGTTCTGTCCTTTAGGAGAGTTCATGTAAGTTTCTTCCTTGGGGTTGTTGATGAAACCCACCTCTACAAGCACACCAGGCATAGCACTACCTGCCAGTACTTCCAGCCCTTTTTGCTTGACGCCATAATCGCCGCGGCCTTGTTTTACAAAGTTGTCTTGTATTTTGGTGGCTACAGATACGCTGCGATCTAAAAATGCCTGTGAGTATTGTGCAATGATGATGGCCGTTTGCGGGTCATTAGGGTTCAATAGCCCCGGCTCTTCCACTATATTATCGCCATATTCGCCAATGGCATCTTCTTTTTGAGAGTTGCGGTGTAGCCCCAATACTAAGCACATGGTACCGGCCGCATCCGTATTACGATTATATACCGTGCGGTAGCGTGCGCGCTTGTAGGTTTTACCGTCTTTACCTTTTATAGTACGGTAGCCGGCACGTACTCTTTTTTTAGTACCTGCTGTGGCGTTAATATGTATAGATACAAAAAGGTCGGCATTGGCTTTATTAGCTATTTCGTGGCGTGCTACCAGCGATGGGTACACATCTGTTGTACGGGTATAGATGATCTCAACGTCTTTTAACTCTTTCTTAAGTCGCTCTCCCAGTCGCATGGTAATGGCGAGTGCAAGGTCTTTTTCATTAGAGAAGCTGCCTCTGGCACCGCCGTCTTTGCCGCCATGACCTGCATCCAGTACAATTTTCACTACTTTTCTGCCGTTAGCAAAAAGCGTATGTGGTATGATGCAAATGGTTAGTAAGACAAGCAGCAGTTTTAATCGCATAGCACAATGACTGTTAAACTTCGTTGAGTAAACTAATTAAACGGATAGGTATCACAATAACTATTGCTATTTTTGTGCCCGCTCATGAGCCTACGTGTTATAATTTATTCAAAGATACAAAGCATTCGTTGCCTTTTCGGGGGGCTGTTGGTGTTTTTTGTATTTATATTAACATGTAATTCACATGCGCAAACGCAAGACAGCACAGCTGTATCAAACATCATAAGGACCAACCGAATAATAGATACAACGGCTGATAGTGCGTTGATAGTCAACGATAGTTTAGCTGTAGACTCACTGGCAAACGATAGCTTAAACACAACAGGCAGCATAGAGCAGCTGGAAGAAAGGCTGGGCATCAAGATTTCGCCGGACGCTTTACCTTCTATTGTAACCTCGGAAGCGGTAGACTCTGCAGTGTTGGATATGAAGCGCAATAAGTTTTACCTCTATGGAGATGCTAAAGTGAATTATGAAGACCTGCAGCTCAATGCGGGTAAGGTTCAGTACGATCAATCGGCCAACTTGGTGATGGCAATGCCACTTGCAGATACGGCCGTAAAGCTCAAAGACCGTCCGTCGTTCACACAAGGTAATGAGAAGTTCACCTACGACTCGCTGAAGTATAATTTCAAAACGAAAAAGGCGATTGTGCTAAATGCCCGCTCAAAATATGGAGAAGGGTTTGTGTATAGTAATCAGGTAAAAAGAAATCCTGACCAGTCTATTTATGGCTTAGGAAATGTATATACCACTTGTTCGCTGGATACACCACACTTTGGTATCAGGGCCAAAAAGATAAAGGTAATACCTAACAAGGTGGTAGCCTCTGGAGCAGCCAATGTAACTATTGAACAAGTGCCTACTCCTGTATATCTACCTTTTGGATTATTTCCTATAGCGCAGGGGCAACGCTCAGGGTTTATACTGCCTACTTATACATTGGATGAGCAGCTAGGTTTGGGCTTAATAGGTGGTGGCTACTACTTTAAGCTCAGCCAGTACACCGACCTGAAAATGATGACCAACATCTACTCAAAAGGTAGCTGGCTGGTAAGTGGGGTGAGTAATTACACCAAGCGATATAAATACAACGGCTCATTGTTATTCTCCTATGGTTACAACAAAAGAGGGGAGGCTTATGAGCCGGATGCACAGATCAATAAAGATTTTCAGGTGCAATGGCAGCACCGAAGCGACCCTAAGTCGAGACCAGGTACGAGCTTTAGTGCATCAGTGAATGCAGGGTCTTCTACCTTTAACCAAAATAATGCTTATAATACCGACCTGATACTCCAAAACCAGTTCAACTCTAACATTACTTATAGCAAGCAATGGGCAGGCAAGCCTTACTCGTTGAACATAGGTGCCAGACATAGCCAAAATACGGGTTCGGGGTTAGTGCAGGTAACACTCCCCACCATGGCCTTTTATGTATCGCAGTTCAATCCCTTCCAAGGTAAGAACAGCTTAGGTACTAAATGGTATGAGAAGATCACCACGGAATATCGCTTCACGGCAGAGAACCAATTGTCTTTCTACGATAGTGCTTTCGATTTTGGCAATCTGGCTTTCGAAGATTTTAACAATGGTATGAAGCACGAGATACCCATTAGTGCTTCATATAATGTGCTTAGGTTCATTAACCTGACCATGGGAACCCAATACACAGAGTACTGGCTGACCAAGCAGCAATACAGATATTATAACAATAGTCAAGAGCAGGTAGATACCTTTAAGAACAATGGTTTTTTCACAGCACGTGACTTCAACGCCAGCATAGGTGTCAATACACGTATCTACGGGTTAAAGAAGTTTAAGAAAGGTAGCTTGATGGGGATCAGGCATGTGTTGGCTCCTCGTGTCAACTATACGTATACACCAGATTTTGCCAATCCGCCATTCCGTTATGGTTATCAAACCATCATAGATCCTAACAATACCACACCTCAATACTTATCGCCTTACGAGGGTGCTGTAGTAGGTACGCCGGGTTTCAACCAGTTTGGTCGTTTTAGTAGTTCGGTCAACTTTGGGTTGAACAACAACCTACAAATAAAAGTGCGTACCAAAGACGATTCAATAGGTTCTAAGAACGTCACCTTGATCGATAACTTTGACCTCAGTACCTCATACGATATCGCCAGAGATTCATTTAACTGGAGTACGCTTAATCTTACTTTTTCTACTAATGTGTTGGATATTGTCAATGTTAATGCCAGTGCAGTATTTGACCCATATCTGTTTAGCTATGAAGAAGGTAGGAGAATTGACCGTACCATGTTGGGTAACGGTACGGGTATTGCCAGGTTTTCCAATGCGAACCTGAGCTTGTCTACCCAGTTGAACTCTAAAGCTACGGGTGAGCGCAATAGCAACCCTGCTGTAAATTCGCCCGACTACCAAAGGTTAATGGCCTACGGCGGTTATAATGATTATGTGGATTTTGAGATACCGTGGAATATATCCATCAACTATGCCATACAGTTGAGCAATAGTTACCAGCCCGTATCAAAGACTGATTCATTAGCGGTTTCCAATCACTTTGTTGGTATTTCAGGAGAGTTGAATATTACAGACAGGTGGAAGGTAAGGGTATCAACAGGGTACAACTTCTTGCAGAAGCAACTACAGGTAACGCAGCTGAATATATACAGAGACCTGCATTGCTGGCGAATGGAAATGAGTACAGTGCCTTTTGGCCCGAGAAAGAACTACACATTTACATTAGGAGTAAAGGCTCAGGTATTGCAAGACTTGAAGTTACTACGTAGAAGAAACTATAACGAGTTCTTGAATTAGGAATAAATATATTTATTTGTGTGTTTGGGGTAATATTATGCTATACACACTCATTTAACTATTTTTGTACCACTTTTAAAGAAACTGAATAATATTAAACGCTATATATGGCTATCGTTGATCTAGTTATGCCCAAGATGGGTGAAAGTATTATGGAGGCTACTGTGCTGAAATGGCATAAGCAGCCGGGAGATGCTGTGAGTTTGGATGAGACAGTATTGGAAATTGCTACGGATAAAGTAGATAGTGAAGTGCCTTCTACAGCTGAGGGTACTATTACGGAGATACTATTCAATGAAGATGATGTTGTACCTGTTGGTACGGTTATCGCTAAGATAGATACAGCAGGCAACGGCGCTGTTGCTGCAGCACCGGCTGCCGCAGCACCCGAACCAACACCTGCCCCGGCTCCTACGCCTGAGCCAACACCAGCTCCACAACCTGCCCCTGCTCCTGCGCCATCCGTGGCTGCAGAGGCTGCTCCTGCAACAGGTGGTGCTCGTTTTTACTCTCCTTTAGTACTCAATATTGCGGCTAAGGAAGGTATAGGTATGGCAGAGTTGGAAACGATACCGGGTACGGGTAATGAAGGTCGTGTAACCAAGAAAGATATTCTAGCCTATGTGGCTAACAGAGGTAGTGCTCCTGCAGCATCTGCCACCGCAGCACCCGCTACACCTGCGGCTAGTACGCCTGCTCCTAAGCCTGCAGCTCCTGCACCGGCTAAGAAAGAAGCAGCACCTGCTAGCACCGGCTCTTATGGTGGTGACAATGTAGAGATCATTGAAATGGATCGTATGCGTAAGCTGATAGCAGAGCATATGGTGCGTAGTAAAGCAACTTCTCCGCACGTAACCAGCTTTACTGAGGCTGATGTGACGAACATTGTAGAATGGAGAAACAAAGTAAAAGGCGATTTCCAGAAAAAGTATGATGAGAAGATCACCTTCACGCCGATCTTCATGGAAGCGATCACTAATAGTATTCGTAAATACCCGATGATCAACGCCAGCCTTGATGGTAATAACATCATTGTGAAGAAGGATATTAATTTAGGTATGGCAACAGCATTGCCTAGTGGTAACTTGATCGTGCCTGTAATTAAGAACGCCGATAGTAAGAACTTGCTTGGTTTGGCAAGAGATGTAAATGGCTTAGCTAATGCAGCTCGTAACAACAAACTAAAAGCAGACGATACACAAGGTGGTACTTTTACAATAACAAACGTAGGTACATTTGGCAGCTTGATGGGTACGCCTATTATTAACCAACCCCAGGTAGCTATACTAGCAGTAGGTAGTATTAAGAAGCGCCCAATGGTTATGGAAACCGAACATGGTGATGTGATCGCTATCCGCCATATGATGTACTTAAGTATGAGTTATGACCACAGAATAGTTGATGGTTCGTTAGGTGCTAGTTTCTTAACAGAAGTAGCTAACCAACTGGAAGCATTCGACCCGAATAGAGCGATCTAATTTATAGATATAAATAAAGTAAAAAGGAGATGCAATGCATCTCCTTTTTTATTGCTGATATGTTTTTCGGACATGATTTATGCCTCGGTTTTTTCTTGTGCCTTTTTGCAGAGCTTAAATATGAATAAGTAACCTGCCAGTCCTGCTACTAAAGATGCACCCAGTATACCCACTTTGGCAATGGTTTGTACCTCGGGTAGTTTATAAGCTAGTGTAGCCATGAAAATTGACATGGTAAAGCCAATACCCGCTATCATACCCATACCTATAAGTTGATACCAGTTCATACCATCCGGCAGAGCTGCAATTTTGAACTTAACGGCCAACCAACTAAATAAAAATATACCTAGAGGCTTACCAACTACCAAGCCCGTGAATATCCCCCAATGAACAATAGAGGCATATATAGGTGCAAGGTCGGAAGGGAAAAGAATAGTGGTATTAGCCAAAGCAAATAAAGGTAGTATAATGAAGTTTACAGGATCGTGTAAACTGTGTATCAGGTCTTCAATTTTATGTAGTGGAATGGTGAAGGCTAATAGCACCCCCGCTATGGTAGCATGTACCCCTGAGTTGAAGAAGAAGTACCATAAAAATATGCCGAATACGAAATAGATATAATACCGCTTAACTTTAAAGATGTTGAATAAGGAAAGCACAAATAAGATACCACCGGCCATGAATAAATAGGTCCAATTGATCTCCTCGGCATAGAAGATAGCAATGGTAACGATACCACCTAGGTCGTCAATAATGGCCAGTGCCATTAAGAACACTCTTAAGGCAAAAGGTGTACGTTTCCCTAACATAGAAAGCACTCCTAATGAGAAGGCAATATCCGTAGCCATAGGTATACCCCAGCCACGGCTTAAAGGTGAACCTGCCGTCCATATTAAGAATATAAGAGCAGGTATAGTCATACCCCCTAACGCACCTATAACCGGCATTGCAGATTTTTTGATACTGGCTAGCTCACCTACAAGCAGCTCGCGCTTGATCTCCATACCTACAAGAAAGAAGAACACCGCCATGAGTAGATCATTAACAATGTGAAGTATACTATGTGGCAGGTGTAAGCGTGGCGATGGCATGATCAACTCATACTCCCAAAAGTCAATATATTCTGCTCCCCAAGGGCTATTAGTGATTACCAAAGAAACGATAGTACAGACGATAAGTGTAATACCTACAGCCCGGCTATCTTGTATAAATTCCTTAATGGGAGAAACGATTCGGTTGCGGATATATGTTGCAGGAGATGATGTCTTTGACATTGCTCAAAATTACATAATAACTAATAACAGTTTGCAGATAAAAAGTTAACGTTCATTTATAAGAACATAGAAAGGTATCATGCCGGAGTAATTGTAACTTCATGGTAGTAAAATTTACACATTGACTACAGCAAATATTTAATTCGTATTTATATTGATATGGTTAAATTGACAAGAAAAAATGTATATCAATAGTACGTTTTAGTATTGATATTTTGCTTGTGCCAATAGCAAACTATTGGTTATCAATGGCTGACTAATTTTAAAGAATTATTAAAGATGAGTATAGAAAAAAATGAATGCCCAATCTGTAATCGTCAGGAAAGAAACAATAGGGATGTCATTTTTTTTTTCAACCAAATGTTAGCAATTTCGTCTTCCTGCTAAAGTGAAGATAGGGGATGTGATTTTACAAAAATGTGGTGATAGAAATTGGTGCTGTAGAACAAAAAAATGGTATGGTGATGACAGTGAAGTTTGTCTAAAAGCTAAAAGTAGATTTTTAGCATTAAGAAATTATCACCCTACTATTACCGAATTGTTAAAATAATGGTTTAACTTGAAGATTGAGTTGCCCAAAGATGGATAACAACATATACAACGACTCCGATAACGACTTACAAAAAGATGCAGAAGCTGTTTGGAACAGTTGCTTAGGTATTATAAAGGATAACGTAAACTGGAGAACTTACCAGACATGGTTTGAGCCTATTACCGCCGCAGCACTCAACAGTAACGTGCTTACGTTGCAAGTGCCTAGCCAGTTCTTTTACGAATGGTTGGAGGAGCATTATGTAGAGTTGTTGGGTAAGACCATAAAGCGAGTATTGGGCAAAGAGGGTAGATTGGAGTACAGAATATTAATGGAAGGTAAGAAGTCGCAAAACAACCCTGCTTCTATTAATATACCGGGCAGTACCAGAAGAATGCCCCCTAAGGATAGTAACTATGTGGATATGCCATTGAAATGGGATGACCCTCATAATATAAAAACGCCTTATGCAATTCCGGGTTTGAAGCGTATGCAGATAGACCCGCAGCTGAACAGCAACTACACCTTCGAGAATTATGTGGAAGGTGACTGTAACCGTGTGGCTCGTTCGGCAGGGATGCATGTTGCCCAAAAGCCAGGCGCTACAGCGTTCAATCCACTAGTGGTATTTGGTGGCGTAGGTTGGGGTAAAACTCACCTCGTGCAAGCCATAGGTAATGAGGTAAGAAGGTTGCACCCTACCAGAACAGTGCTGTATGTAAGTGCTGAGAAATTTATCAACCAATTTATTGATCATTCTAAGAACAACGAAGTAAACGACTTTATCAACTTCTACCAGTTGATTGATGTTTTGATCGTTGATGATATACACTTATTCGTTCCTGCAACGAAAACACAAGATGTGTTCTTTGCCATCTTCAACCACTTGCATCAAAGCGGTAAGCAGATCATCTTAACCAGTGATACACCGCCGAAAGACCTTGAAGGTATGCAAGAGCGTTTGTTGAGTCGTTTCCGTTGGGGTTTGAATGCAGACATTCAGCCACCTGAGTTTGAAACACGCCAGCGTATCTTAGAAATGAAGATGAGACGCGAAGGATTGGAGATGCCGGAGGAAGTGGTGAAGTATGTGGCTTATAATGTACAAAGCAATGTTAGAGAGCTGGAAGGTGCTATGATTGCTCTGTTTGCTCAAGCTACGTTGAATAAGAAAGAAATAGACCTGGAGTTGGCTAAGCGCATGATGAAGAACTTTGTGAAAACTTCAGCGCGAGAGTTGACCATCGAGAACATACAGAAAATGGTATGTGAATACTTTAGCTTGCCATATGATAGATTGTTGATGAAGACACGTAAGCGTGAAGTAGTACAGGCCAGACAGATCACCATGTACTTAGCGAAGAAGTTTACGAAGAGTTCTTTAAAGAATATTGGCGAACATTTTGGCGGCTTTGACCATACCACAGTAATACACTCCTGCCAAACGGTAGAAAACCTAATGGATACAGATACAGAGTATAAAGAGAATGTGCTGGAACTACAGCAAAAAGTGCAGCTAGCCAGTATATAAATACATTAATAGTACTTGTAAAAGCCTCGATATTGTCGAGGCTTTTTTATTGCTGTAGCTTTTTTGTCTTAACTTTGTAAAAATGATAATTATGAAGTACAGAATATTAGCATTTGGTCTATTGTTTAGCCTTGCTGCTTGTAATGGAGAAGCACCTGCTGAAAATGAAGCTACTACCGAAACTACAACTACTGAAGAACAACCTGTAATAGCTGCTAATTTAGATCCTGTTTGTAACATGACTTACGATGCCTCTTGGGATCAGTATGCCGTTGCTGATAGTGATACCACATGGTTCTGCAGTGAAACATGTAAGACTGCATTTGAGGGCAACCCTGCCAAGTACCAAAAGCATGAGGCTCAAGAAGAGCATGACGACCATGAAGGTCATGCACACTAGAAGGCTTGAAGTTTTTATAATGCGAAAACGCCTTAGCTAGAAGCTAAGGCGTTTTTGTTGCGGTATAATATTTATGCCTGTTTATTAATAGCGTTTTAATAGAAAAGACAAAGCTTTCTTAAATTTTATTAGGCACGATTTTGGTATTGAGTTTATTCGGAAATTACACATCATAAAAAAACTACTACAGTATGAAAAAAGCCTTATTACTATTATTGGCACTTGCAGCAGCAAGCATCAATTCATTTGCACAATTCAATTACGACCTGTCTGTGCTGACAGGAGCCTACCAGCCATTATCAACAGGTACAAGTGTTAATGGCAGCACCATGTGGGATGATGAATATTACAAAATACCATTAGGGTTCAACTTTTCGATCGAGGGTAAAACAATAAGCGATTTTTCACTCTTGAGTGCCCAAAACTGTTTAACTGATACCGGTGGTACCGTTAGTGGTTTTATCATTACTGATATTGATTTGCATGATAGAGGTAATGCAGGTAGCTCGGTGTCTGAGTCTCCTATACGCTATGTGGTAACAGGCAGCGCCCCCAACCGGATATTTAAACTCGAAGCTTTTAATGCAGGTATGTACGATGAGTATGATCTTTATTCTACCAATAATGATTCTATCAACTACCAAGTATGGTTATACGAAACTTCTAATATCGTAGAGATACATATTGGTGACTCCAAAATAACACACCCTAGCGATTATTTTTATCTGTCAGGTTCTCCTATCGTGGGTTTTATCAGGAATATTGACCTGGATGTAACAGGCAACTTGGACATCATATATTATCTGACGGGTAACGCATTAAACCCTACTATTGATAGTGCTACTAACATATTTTCGCTTAACGGAGGGCTCAATGCTTATCCACCTTCCGGCACGGTATATCGTTTTACACCTAAGCCTGTGAGTGTTAAAGGTGTTGAGCAGGCAATCGCTGATATTAGTTTATTGTCCAACAGTGTGCACAATGCCGTTACGGTTAAGAATGCTAGCAAAGCCGGTGTTGCATATAAAGTGATCAGTACTAATGGTGCAAGCATGAATATCTCAGGCAGCTTAGAAAGTGGCATACATTCGGTAGATGTTAGCAGCTTAGCTTCAGGCATGTATATACTGCATGTGCAGCATGATAAAGGTGTGAAAGCCTTTCGCTTTGTAAAGATGTAATAAAGTAAATACCTCTTGATGTTTACCATCAATATATTAGAGCCTTAGCAATGAGCTAAGGCTTTTTTTATGACCAAAAACATATTCCTTCCTGACGAATATTCTTTTCTCAGCTAGTATATGTAGGTAGCTTTAAGTAGACCAAGGGAGGTGAGGATGTGATGATGATAGATATGCAAACCACAACTTGTGTTGATAGTGCCAACCTCATTCTGCATGGTGTATTACAACGCGCCCTGATATTTTTCAGGGCGTATTTTATTGGTCTATTGGCTTTAGGTACTTACTGTCTATATAAAATGTGCCAAATGGTATAAAGCTGGCCAGTAACACCAACCATGTGGTTTTAAAGAATTTCCATTGCTGGTCGCTTGCCACACTAAAAGTAAGTATTACATACACGATGAACAGTACACCGTGTATTGGCCCTATGAGCTCTGAACCAATAGGGTTGCCCCAAACATATTTCATAGGTACGGTAATGAATACCAGTATCAGTAATGATAGCCCTTCAAAAAAAGCAATAAGTCTTAATCGGCCTACATTAGTTTTTAATAGTCGTAACATTTTTTCTATTTAGAATGATCTGAATAATGGTCTTTGTGCCAAGGGCGAAAATGGCCACGGTATGGCTATAAAAATGAGCCCCAAAGCTATTGAAAACCATAGTAACATTTGCTTGAATTTTTCTGCATCTGTTTTCTTCCTTTTTGTAGTAATAGAGCCTATGGTAATAAGGGTAACAGATAGCAGCATGACGATTATGTGTATCACCCCGAAAAAGAGCGGCTGAGTGATGCCACTACCTGCTTGGCCTTTATAAAATGACATCACAATACTGCTTTTTGTATATATGAGTATGCCTACTATAAGTTGTGTATGGGCTATTGTAGCCGTCCAGTGACGTACAGAATTATCAAGGCTAGTAAAGTTGCGCTTGTAATAATAACCCCTAAAAGCTCGAAATATGGCATACAGCAAGCCGGCTAATAACAGCCAACGAACCACAGAGTGAATAACAATAAGTAGGTAATGCATAAAGTAGATCATTAAAACATACTAGTTAGTATGTTTTGAGTTAAAAAATTATTGAAGTTGATTAAGGTAATTTTTAAATTCTTTCAAATAGGTATTGTAGCAGCTCCTGCCCATCATTTTGCCCATATTTCTGATGCCCGAGTAGCCCGACATGATAAAGTAGGCTACTTGTTGCTCGTTTACACTACTGTTGATCATTCCGTTCTTCTTGCCGTTTTTTATACTGCTTTGGATGGCCTCTTGCCATTCTACCATTAGCGATTGTAAGGCATGATTAAAAGATGCGTTGATGGGCGACATTTCTTCAATAAGGTTTACGGCCGGACATCCGTAAGGCACTTCAAAAAATGGTGATTTCATCAGCAGCTGATGCATCATGTTGTAAATGTCCTCTATAGGTTTCTCCGAGTTTAATAATGGTGTTACCAGTACTTGTATCATGCCGGGGTGCATCACTTCTCTGATCATGGCTAACCCCATTTCATCTTTATTCTTAAAGTGATAGTAGAAGGCGCCTTTGGTCACGTCAACTTTGGTCAGTATATCATCAACACTGGTAGCCTGATATCCTTTTTTATAGATCAGGTCAAAGGCTTGCCGCAATATATTCGCTCTGGTAATTTCTGCCTTACTCATAAAACATACTATTTGGTATGTTTTGCAAACATAGGTAAAAAAAATGAAAATGGAGGAAGAAAATTACTCGTTGAGTATACCTTTAATCATCATGTAAAAAGCAGAAACTGTTACAAGAGTCATTACTGGGAGTATAGGGAGGATGTAACGGTATATACACCAGCTACTATAGATCATACCTCCATAAAACAGTAGTGTGAAAGATAATAGAATGAAGACGTTACGTTGTTGGATGACAATATTCCTTTTTTTGAACCATAATAGGATCATGACTGCCATAGCTATTGCAAATAATATAAGTCTACGGCCATACCAATAGTCGTTAATGCTATTGATCTTTTCTTTGAATATGTCTTGACGGCAGCTAACATCAATGTCATACTTAGATTTTACCTCTTCGGACAGGTCAGGGTGGTAATAATAATCGCTCATTTCACCTATATGAGGATGAAGCATTGTTTTTGCATTAGGCAAGATATAGCCCATGAGAAATTCATATGGGTACTGACGTTGAATATATAATCCATAACGTTCCAGCTTAGGGGCCATAACAAACATGTCCATGTATATGGGTACTTCCTTCATTACAGACCATAAACTATCATTGGTCTTTTTGGCTAATGGAGCTAGAGGTCCGTTTGTATCCCATAAATAGTCTGTATTAATATTCGTATTGACCTTTGATGTGGTATCAAAATAGTGCATAAACCAGGAGTGGAGGTCTCTTAACTTGGGGTCTTTAATGAACTTTGCCGGTGTATTGATCCTGTGTAGTGCATACATGGCGTTATTAGCTTGTGTCCAACCACTAAATGCGGAATGTATTGGCACGTTAAAAGCCTTTTTGTTCATCTCTACATTTCTGTTATAGGAGCTTTTGAATGTTAAGAATATGAGCACAACGCCTACGATCTTCAATAAGAATCCTTTTCTGCCTGATAACAATAGCACCAGAATTGAAAATAAGGGGTAGAACAAAGCAATAAACCGCACCTCTAATGCACAATACAATGCAAGGATGTGAAGTAGTAAGAATAATATATTTCTATTCTGAATAAATAGAAGTAGCGATGCCAGGTAAAAGTAGGTTAGTACAGAAAACGGTTGATCACTATAAATGGTATTACTGAAATATAGCCCTACGGGCTCCATCAACATAATAATCCCTGTGAATATGTATAGCCATTTGGGGAATTTTATAGTTCGTTGTACGGCTTCTAATAATAGCACCACTGATAAGAAAAAAGTGATGAACTGAATAGCAACAATAGCACTTAGAGATGTCGTGAATTGATATACCCAACTGAGAAAAGCGGAATAACCAATTGGTCTTATCCCTGTTTTTCCTGTAATGCTATGTATCAGATAGTAGTTAGTATCCCAAGCTATTCCGGGATTGGGGTAGTAGTACTTTATATACCAAACCAGCAGCAGAAATATTATTCCTAGGGTGTAGCGGTGGTAGTTCTTTTTGAAATGCTGCAACATGTTATAGGCTTTGACTTGCTAAGATATAAGATAAAGTCAATAAAAGTTTTGATCGTAGTCTATATAAGAGAGGAAAGACTGTAAAAGAAAAAGCTCCTTGCTATGCAAGGAGCTTTTGTAAACTTATGTCGGGAAGACAGGATTCGAACCTGCGACCCCCTGGTCCCAAACCAGATGCGCTACCGGCCTGCGCTACTTCCCGAGTATTTATTGCCAAACTAAATTGGCGCCGTATTATTAAGAGCGGTGAGGGCGGGATTCGAACCCGCGGTACCCGATTAAGAGTACGTCAGTTTAGCAAACTAATGGTTTCGGCCACTCACCCACCTCACCAGTGGTATTGTGTTTAAGAACTATCCCCATCAATTTGGGGATTGCAAAGATAGTGTTATTCGCAAGATTTCAAAAAGATTTTGTAGTAATTGTTCACATAATTATTACTTGTAATTGTCTTATTATTGAGTTTCAAAACCTCTAGTACTAATAACCATAGTTATGAGCACAGCAGAAAAACTTTTTAGTGATATTGTAGCGGGCTTGCCCGGCGCTAAGGAAAGTAAAATGTTTGGGGCGTTATGTGCCAAAATGCCTAATGGCAAGGCTGCTGTACTTTTAAAGCACGATTACATGGTCTTCAAACTAGCGCCACAGGATGAAGCAGCTGCCATGGAGCTATCGGGTGCTGAAGTATTTAATCCTAAAGGAGATAGGCCTATGAAGGGATGGACCGCTGTACCACTTGAGCATGCAGCGAAATGGCCATTATTAGCCAAGCAAGCAGCGCAATATGTAGCTCAATTGGAGCCTAACAAGAAGAAATCGAAGTAAGTTTTACCCGGTATATCCCGTTCCCAGTTTCTTGAGCATGTTTTTATGCTCGCCTATAGCCTTCCAAAAGGTAGGGTGAACAAAGTAGGGTATATCATACTCCTCAGCCTTAGCTTTCACAATATCAGAAAGGTCGGGGTAATGTACATGGCATATTTGTGGGAAGAGGTGGTGTTCTATCTGATAGTTCAAGCCACCAACAAACCAGGTTACTAACGGGCTTCTTGGAGAAAAATTTACCGTATTTAGTACTTGGTGTATTGCCCAGCTATTTTCCATTCTACGGTCGATAGGCATTTCAGGAAATTCTGACTCCTCCATCACGTGTGCTACCTGAAAGATGATAGCTAGTAAGAAACCACCCATCAGGTGCATCGCCACAAAGCCAAGTGCTACATGATACCAAGCTATGTCTAATAGCATGATAGGCAAGGCAATAGTGTAGCCAAAGTAGATCACTTTGTAGATGCTGAGTTCTAACACGGCTCTGGTCAAGGATATCTTTTGCTTTCTAAGTAGTCCGTTTTTATGATAACGGAAGATGGTTAGATAGTCTTTAGCCACTACCCAGTAAATATTCATGATGCCATACAGTAGCCAGGCATAGAGGTGCTGGTATCTGTGCATGGGTCTCCACTTGCTGTGCGGAGACATTCTGATGAGGTCTCCGGCTTCAATATCTTCATCTAACCCTTTAAGGTTAGTATAAGTATGGTGTAAAATATTATGTTGGATGATCCAGTTGCGGGCATAGCCACCTAAAATGTTTAGAGAAGCACCCATGAAGGTGTTTAAACCTTTATATGGAGAGTATGACCCGTGGTTGGAATCGTGCATCACAGAGCAACCGATACCGGCAATACCCACACCCATTACTACCCATAAGGCATAAAATAACCATAGACTGATAGAGGAGGCAACACCACTAATGATCAACCCGTATGGTACGAAGTAAATAGCCAGCATGGCTATTGTCTTCGAATACATCTTCCAGTTGCCGTGTTTGGCAATGCCTCGGTCTTTAAAATAGGCTTCTACTTCTCTCTTCACCGCATCAATAAAGCTTTCTTTCCCTTTAGGGGCAAACTTCACAATGCGCAATTTCTCTTCTTTAGCTACTGTATTGACTGACATAGGTATTTCTAATAGAGTGCAAAGTTAACCATTATTAATTTGTTTGATTTGTTAAAAAGGGAAATCAATTATAAAGTAATATTGCATATACATTTGCCAGTCATGAACCGCCTTGATAGAATTACAGCCATACTCATTCAATTACAGTCGCGAAAAGTGGTTAAAGCACAAGATATAGCCGATAGGTTCGACATCAGCCTGCGTACCGTATATCGTGACATAAAGGCCTTAGAGCAGGGTGGTGTGCCTATTATCGGGGAAGCGGGAGTTGGGTATAGCATCATGGAGGGGTATAGGCTGCCGCCGGTTATGTTCAGCAGAGAAGAGGCCACAGCATTTCTTACGGCGGAAAAGCTGGTAGACAAGATGACGGATGATAAGACGGCACAACGCTATAGGGACGCGCTGTACAAGGTGCGTTCTGTATTAAGAAGTGATGAGAAAGGTATGCTGGAGGATATTGAAGATGTGATACAGGTGTATAAAATGCCCAGGCCTGAACGCCCCAGCTATATGTATGAGCTGCTAAAGAGTATTAGTGATGAAAAGGCAGTATCTATTGAGTATTATGCCAACTATAACAGCAAGGTCTCGCAAAGGATGGTTGAGCCTGTAGGCTTATATTTTATTGGCGACTATTGGCACTTGGTTGCTTGGTGCAAACTCAGAAAAGATTATAGAGACTTTAGGCTAGACAGGATCAGGAAGTTTCAAAATACAAACGAGCCTTTCATCAAAGAGAAAATATCTCTGAAGGAGTATATGAAAAGCTATACGAAAAGTGAAGACCTGATCAAAGTAGTGGTATTATTTGATAAAGACATGGCGTCTTTCATTCAAGAACAAAAAATGTACTTCGGTTATGTGAGTGAAGAGGAGCGCGATGGTAAGGTGGAAATGACCTTCCTTACCTCTTCAAAATTTTACATTGCAAAATGGTTGGTCAGCTTTGGCAAGCGGGCAACCATCGTTAAGCCTGATGAAGTAAAACAAGAGATACGTACCCTAATACAAGAGCTTCAGGAGCATTATCAATAATTTTTTAATTGCTGTTGACATAGGGCTGTCACTACCCAGTTGTTGCTTTGCATTATTAACTATTTAAAACAATAATGCAATGGAGATCAAAACTCAAGCACCGGTAAAGGTGATGTACAAATCTTTGAAAACAACACTCAGCAATTTAAAACAAGACGTAGGTCAAGTACCTGAAGACCTATATGCAGAAGCTGCAAAATTGGGTTTACAACCATCAGGCCCGCAACACTGGGTATATTTTGATGCCAGCGATGACCCCAACAAGGAATTCACATTACAAATGTGCCTACCGGTACAGGGAGTGGCTAGTTCTGATAAGTATGAGTTTCAAGAATTGCCGGAGTTCAAACACACATCAACTCTTCATAACGGCTCATGGGACAACTTTCATAATACGTATGATCAATTCTTCAAAGACATATTTGGTAAAGGCTTAAAGCCAACTAACCAGGTAAGAGAAGTGTACCTAACCGTGGATATGGAAAAGCCGGAGAATAACGTAACGGAGATACAAGCAGGTATAGAAAGCTAGTATGACATTACATAAGGTCATATGTTTTACGATAAGAGGAATTATTCGTTCTCTTATGAAGAATTACTAAAAGGTGTAAGCCAAGTGAGGCTTATACCTTTTGTCATAGTGTTGTAAAAACCGCTTTCTTGTGTCAGGTTTTACAATTCATGACAATACTAATCATGAGTTGCTAATGCGCTATAGACCACTAATTGAGGGTGATATTCAGTGGTTAAAAAAAACTCTATAAGCCAAATCCCCCTTTTTATCCCCCCAACTATCTGAAGGAACTCCCTGTTTATAGGTTTAAGAATTTTTAAGTTTTCCTATTGCCCGCCATTTATTTCTAAATCTATAACATAAACAGTATGAAAAAACTATTACTACTATGCGTGCTTGGCATGAGCATGTCTGCTTCGGCACAAAATGCCTTATTGAAAAACGCTACTACCGGTTCGGTAAGTGCCAATACCATGGAAGACCTCTGCATGGTCTCTAATGGTACAGATGTGGTACTTGTTGCGGCCGACATGTCCTCGCTTTGGGCGTTGGATATTGCGGATAATGATGCTAGTAAGGCTACTGCCAATACCATCACATCTATCCCAAACTTTATTACAGACAAGCTAAATCCTCTAGCGGGCCAAACGGTTACGGTATTGGATATTGAAGTGAACCCGATCTCTAAAAGTGTATACGTACTGGGTAGAGGTGGTGCGAACAAATACATTTTTAAAGTAGAGAATGGAGGTGCTAATGTTTCTATTGTAGACCTGAGTAATATTGCACACAGCCAGCTGCCATGGGGTGCAGGTTTTAGTGTAAATGACATGGCTTACGGTAATGGTACCTTATATGTATCGTCAGGTAGCTTTTCGCTTGATGGTCAATTAGGTTGGGTAGCACCACCTTTTGAACACAATGGTACGATCACTACTAGAAACACGACATTGTTTAAGTCTAACTGGGGAGGTAACTATTTTACTACTGCACCATTGGAAACCTTAACTTTTGGCGATGTAGACGGTAAAGGCCGCTTAATGGGTGTAACAACTTGCGCACCGGGCTTCTCTATTGATGTAGCTAACCTTGCAGGTTCTGGTGTGCTTACCGTTACTGAAGATTTCAACATACATCAGGGGCAATCAACCAAAGCGGTATTCATGCAACACGATGGTAAAGACTGGTTGTTTGACCTGCATGACAGTAAGCTTTATCGCATTGGTAAAAAATATTTAGATGGTAGTCAGGTAACGGCGAATAAATATGATAATAATGCTACCATGCTAAGAGATAATGCAGGTAACGTAGTCGCATCATTACCGGCTGATGAGATCAAAGAAATGAGTACCGGCAATTTTGGAATGATCGCTTATTGGGATAACTATCGTTTATTATTGTTAAAAACTACGGGCGATAATGCGTTGGAATTATCACAAATGTCAACTGAAACACCACCGCCTACATCAGTAAATAATATCACTACACGTACTGATATTTCTATATACCCTAACCCGGCAAATGATGTGTTGCATATTTCTTTAAAAAATGGCCAACAAGCTACAGTAAATATTGTAAGCATCAATGGTAGTCTGGCATTATCACAACAAGTTA
This sequence comes from Flavipsychrobacter sp., assembly GCA_965230595.1. Classification (GTDB taxonomy): domain Bacteria; phylum Bacteroidota; class Bacteroidia; order Chitinophagales; family Chitinophagaceae; genus UBA5543. The sequence goes on from OZ246011.1 coordinate 593,342, forward strand.
ATGGCCGTGCTACAATAGATATCAGCTCACTAACAGCAGGTGTTTATACCGCAACTATCAATACAAAAGACGGAGCAAAACATACTCAAAAACTAACTATTAAGTAATTGATGCACTTCAAAAGAGTACTTGTTTTATGTAGTCTTCTTTTATCCATTCACCTGCAGAGTTTCGCAGGTGAGTGGATCGATATTGATGAAACTGAGCCGCTGCGCCCTGTTTTATCAGTAAAGCTGACAGAGTTACAAAGCAATATACTAAAAGAACAAGGTCTTGAACAAGCTAAAGAGATACTTGGGCTATACTTGGTAAATAAGGGCAAAAGGGCTGCTCTGCCGGTAACAGGTAATTACAAGATAAGGGGTAAACGCTTGTATTACCAGCCCAAGTATACCTTAGGCTACGGGTTAACTTTTACAGCTGTATATCATTATCGGGATGGTATTCTTAAGTCTGAAAAATATAGTACGCCTTCGTCTCCGCGGTCACAAGAAAGTGTTGTGGTAGAATGTGCTTATCCTTTAGCGGATACAATACCTTACAATACATTGTATTTCCATATTCGTTTTAGTCAACCCATGCTGGAAGATAAATATGCCTATAAGCACATCAAGATGTTAGATGAGCATGGGGTGGAGCGCGAAAGAGCGTGGCGCCAAAAGTCTTTTTGGCTTGATGGCGGAAAACTGCTCGTGTTAATGATACACCCCGGTAGAGTAAAAAATGGCATCCACTATGAGAGCCCTTTATTCGACTCGGGTAAGTATTATATGCTAAAAGTAGAAGCAACTATTAAAGACGCTTTGGGAAATGGCATTTCAGCTCCATACACACAAAAGTTTTTTGTGAAAGGAGAAGACCGAGCCATACCACAATTGAATAAGTATCAACTCAAACAGTCCTCAGCTAATACCCGCCAGCCTATTGTGCTTTCTTTCTCAGAAGGGATGGATAATGCATCGGTGCTAGATGGTGTAAGCGTAGTTAATGAGAAGGGCAATATCGTGGTATGTAGCATACGTGAGTATGTTACTGATGGTGTGTACCAAATAACGCCTAAGGAAAAATGGAGAAAAGGTAACTATACACTGGTGATAGAAGGTGATGTGTACGACTTTGCTGGCAATCGTATGAATAGGCCTTTTGAAATAAAAAATGCTAAAGAAATAGAAAAAGATAAAATAGAACAGAAATGGAACTTTGAAGTAAGGTAGGTAGTTAATCCGTTAGTTGTTTCAGCTCTTGTTGCAGATCATATAACTTGCCCGATAATTCTAAAACATCATTGCCCGAAATTGTTGCCTTTGCCAAATTGCTCTTACTGATATGCAGCGTGGCTGTTGCTGCACTGCTTATCATAAGTAAAGCCGTGATCGTATCTCCCTTCATGCGTTGGTAAGCTTCTCTGTAAAGGAAGAAGCTATCTTCTAAAACAGTGATGCATATACGGCATATCTCAAAAGGTGTTGTGCTTAGTTCAGAGGTGATCTTTTTATCTAAGATCATACTGTTGACGGCATTTACATCTTGCTGTGCAAGTCTCTTCAATTCTTTTTGGTGCTGATGTAGCTTATTGAGCGTTACCATCGCTTTGCTATGAATGTTCACATAATTTTTACTACCAATGGTGATCTTACATACCGACTCAAGGATTGATAATCCTATAAGAGCTGAAACCGTTGTACTACCTACAGCGCCTGGCATACCCTTACCTTTACCTAGTTCCTGCAACAGTTCTTCTATGCTGTGGTCTATGATCGGTTTGTGCATATTGGGTGCTAAATTAAGCATGTATTTGTCAAATCATATTTCATTAAGTTTGTAAACTAATATTAAATATAAAAACCATCTATGAAAAAGTTAATTACTATTGCTATACTGATATTAGGGGCGATGTCGCTTAAAGCACAACCATTAATAAAAATACCTTTTGACCTTACAACTGTTACTATTGATGGTCAGATCAATTTCGCCGAGTGGGAGCATGCCGATACACTGCGTGTGCCATTAGGTACTAATGACACCATAACTGTTTACTACAAACATGACATGCAAAACCTTTACTTTGCGTTCTTTGGCAAGCTGGAGTCTAACTCGTTAAGCCAGATGTTTCCTGAAGTGTTGGTAGACCCGCAATATGCAAGAGGTAGTGCTTGGTCTAGCGGACAATGGTGGTTTCATGTCTCGGCTACTGATTGTGAGAATGATGGAGCATACGGTATTTACAACAACTGCATGGCTACGCAACCCGGTTGGCAGGGAGTGCCTAACTTTTCTCCTGGCCCACCGTATACTGATAGTGTAGAAATGAAGATACCATACAGTAAAATTGGTTTTAATGCCGTGACGCAATACAGAATGGGGCTGGCAGTGTGCATCACCAATACCAATAATGTATTTGATCTTTGGCCTACTGCGGCAGACCGAAATGTACCATCCACTTGGTCAGAAGCTCATATCAATAAGTTTCCTGTAAATATCACAAACGTAGAGCAAGTAGCATGGAAGGTTTATCCTAATCCGGCCACAAATATCATCAATGTGAGTGGTGTGCAGAAGGGGGCACAAGTAGTACTTTATGATGTTTACGGTAAAAAAATGCATGAACAAATTGCTACTGATAGTAAGCACCAGATCAACACAGCTACGATACCGTCAGGAGTTTACTATTTAAACGTTCAGTATAAAGGTGAGCTAGCCACACAAAAGGTGATCGTTACGAAGCAATAAGAAAAAGAAGAATTCTTACTTATATTCGTAGCCTTTGATAAATGATTTTTCTATGCAAAAAACAAAGCAGATACTATCAAGCCTATTGTTAGGAGCACTTGTTATTACAGCATGTAATAATGAACAAGGTAACGAGGATGGTGCAGAAGGAACAAATGAGGCTGTTGAAAATACTACTAAATATATACCACCGGCTCCACCGTCATCAGGTCCACTTTTAGTGGAAGATGATGGTCAAGGTGTAGAGGTGCTTGGGGAAGATAGAAGTATTGATGATGAAGGTAATGTAGTAGACCCTGAAGGTAACATCATCATGCCTGCTGAGGAAGCAAAAAAGAATAATATAGTGGCAGCACATCATGAAAAAGCTACGCCTGAAGAAGCGAAAGTGGCTGAAAAAGTGTTTGAGCTGAATAATAGGTTTATGTGGACAGCTAAGCTAGGGGAAGAAAAGTGTACCAAGAGTGATTGGAAAGATATGGCTGCCGGTATTACAGGTGAGCATCAAAGGCTAGGCGACATGGTAAGGGTTTTTGGAGAAGTGACAAAGTCAAAACTTAAGCTGAGTGAGGATAAGCCAAACATAAAGCTTAGCCCTGCAAGTGGTGAGACATGGGATGAGGCATGGGCTAAGGAACTCATACATATCAATACGTTATTGCAAAAAGAGTTTCAAAATAAAAGCAGTGTTGCTAAGCATCCGGAGTTAAAGCATGTATTGGAAGAGTTTCCCGAGCACTTGAAACATGAGAATCAACTGCTAAGAGATATGATGAATGATTTGGGGCAGGAAGAATAATAGTTATTGTTGCACATGTATATGGTCATCGTGCCTTACGGCATGGCAACCATGAAAACGTATCTTGTTGACCTTTTGTAACAACAACCTTGTTTTTAAATGAGGTTCAAGAAATATCTTATTTATAGCAGCCTCTTTAGCTAATAATTCTAGCAAAGAGGCTGTTCTTTTTTCATCAAGTACCAAATAAGAACAATCAGGTTTTGGTAATATCTTGCCGAGAAGATCGTATTGCCAGTAGCCTTTTTCCTTACATCTTATTGCTGTGTTTACCTCTCCTTTTTGTGGTGAAGCATAAACGCCATACCCCCAATAAGAAGGTGTCTCTCCTGAGGGTTCCTGTTTTAAAATGTCGTAGTAGAAAAAAGCAAGGTCTACTTTTCTTCCATCGTTATGGCTAAGGTGTGGTATTAGTGGGAATCCATCAAAAAAAGGAAAGTTAGCATCTAAGTATTGTATTGCCGAGTTTCGGTGTTTCTTGTTGAAATTTGTACTTACATCTATTAATGTTTGTTTCAACTCTTTGCTTACATAATGCCGGTTTAAAAGAAAGGTGAGAGGTGTTAAAGGTTTTAGGTGGTTTTTTTTCGAGCTTATTGGTAACGCAGTTCTTCCTGTTAAGTTGGCTATTGGAGGAACGATCCATAGTGTAAAAATGAGGTATAATATGATGAACATAGCAGTACTTATTCCCCAATGTTTTAGTTGACTATTTCTTATTGTTAGTTTACGGTATAATAAGAGGCTGATAAGGTAAACTACACCTCCTATTTGTGTGAGTATAGTGAGTATAATAAATGCCGTGATGTGTTTGAGCGCTTTTAGCATCATTTTAAGTGGTGGTGTCAGAGAAGCTTTGCATGAGTGCCGCAAACTGTTGCACCTCTTCTGCTGTATTATCCCACGAGCACATTAATCGCACTTCGTTAGTATGCTCATCCCATACGTAGTAGGGGTATTGCGCCCACATTTTTTCATTCCATGCTTCGGGGTGTATGGCAAATACGCCGTTTGCTTGTACGGGTTTGGTAACCTGTACCTGAGGTAGGTCTTTAATTGAGTTGTATAGTAGCTGAGCCATGTTATTGGCATGTTGTGCATGTTTTCTCCATACTTCATTGCTAAGCATAGCCTCAAACTGTGCTGCAATGTATCTGTTTTTCGAGGCTAGTTGCATACTTTGTTTATGCTTAAAGGGTAGGTGTTTTGAAAGCTCTTTGTTAAATACGACCACAGCCTCGCCAAACATCATGCCCGCTTTCGTACCACCCATCGAGAGTATGTCTACGCCTGCATTTTTACTAATATCTGCTAGTGAGCAATCTAAGCTGGCAGCTGCATTACAAAAACGTGCGCCATCTACATGGAAATATAATCCATTCTCTTTGGCCATATTACCTAGCATGCTTAGTTCCTCTTGTGTGTACACTGTGGCATACTCTGTACTCTGAGTTACGGTGAGCATGCGCGTTTGTGCATAGTGTACATCCCCTTTTCTGATGAGCCTTTGCTGTATCGCCTCAGGTGTTACCTTACCATCTACGTTTGATGCAAGCGGAAAAAACCTGCAACCGGTAAAGTTTTCAGGAGCTGAAGATTCGTCGCAATATATATGTGAGGTCTCTGCACATAAAATGGCATTGTACGACTGTGTGCCGCTGCTCATGCTTAGTACGTTGGCACAAGTGCCATTGTATACAAAGTGTACATCTACATCAGCTTCAAACACCTCGCAGAACAATTTCTTAGTACGTTCGGTTATGTGGTCGTCGCTGTATGCTTTGGCATGTCCTTCATTGGCAAGTTGTAAAGCTTCCATTACCTCAGGTAGCACACCTGCATAGTTGTCACTGGCAAATCCTTTCATGCCTGCAAGAAAAGTAATTTTTAGGAATTATCTACTTCATCTCAAACTTAACATGTGTGACCGCACCATTCATTTCTAAACGCAGTAAATATAAACCACTCGCTACATGGTTAAGGTCTACCTCATGTTGCAACTGTTGTTGGTTGATATTTGCTTGTTGATGATAGATCCTTTGTCCGACCATGTTCATCACACTAATGGTAGCAGTACCATTTTGTTTGACCATTCCCCTTAAGGTAAACTGCCCGTTATTAGGGTTAGGAGAGAGGGTCAGATTGTAAAACCCTGCTACCTCATTAATGCCTGTAGCTATTTGAACGACGATGCTGTTACTGGCTGCATTGGCCGGCTGAGGGCAATTGTAACTACTGATGAGTTCTACATGTATGGTATCGTTATCATTGAGGTTGTTAGCACTCCATATGTTGCTTGTAGCGCCGATGATGTCCTGTCCGTTCCTCTTCCATTGGTATAGCGGACTGCTCCCTGCATTGGTAGGAGTAGCGGTAAACTGTACATACTCCCAAGGCTTTAATAATCCCGGAGGGTTCGCCACAATACTCACCGAAGGTGTCAACCAAGGCAATACATTCACCTGTACATCATTACTGGTATCGGTATAAGGATCGCTACAACTGGTACTATCGGTCATCATACAGACAATGACATCCTTGTCTTTAAAAGCGGTAGAAGCATAAGTACTGCCTGTAGCTGTTTGCAACTGAGCATTGATGCGCCAGGCATAACTCAGGTTGTTACCTGCATTAGCAGGAATAGAGAGTATGTTGATGTTGTCCCCATCACAAATAGTATCAGAAGGGGAAGCATAGATGACCACAAAAGGAGTAGGTTTGATGGTAACCGGTAAAGTACTTACCGGAGAGATACAACCATTGTAGTTGACCGTAGCAGTATAGTTACCCGTATCACTCAGCTGTGCATTACTAATAACAGGACTCTTTGCAGCAGAAGAAAAACTACCCGGCCCTGCCCAATTATAAGTGACCCCGCTGACCAAGCTATTGGCATTGAGGGAGAGTGTTTCTCCTACACAGAGTGGGTTGTTATAAGACAATGTAGGGGCAGAAGGTGTTTGATAAACGGAAGCATAAGTACTGTCGGTATAAGTACAGCCGTTGAGGTTCACGGTCATGCTGTACCAACCTGTATGCACGATACCTGCATTAACGATCTGAGTATCATTGGCAGAAGAAGTAAAACTGTTAGGTCCACTCCAGGTGTATAATACATTACCTGTAGAGGTATCGGAGAAGAGCTTTAAAGTGTCATCAGTACAAACCGGACTATTACTACTCACGGTGATGGTGTCGGGATTATCTTTTACTAGTATATATATCGTGTCACTGTTGCTACATCCGTTAGAAGAAGAAGTGGTAACTATATATAATCCGGTAGCGTTTTGGGAAATATTAGCGATGCTAGGACTCTTAACATTACTTGAAAAACTATTAGGACCAGTCCATAAATATGATATTCCTGTTGTAGAACTAGTAGTATTTAGATGTAGATCATCATATTCACAAAGAGGTGCGTTGGCTAATGCTGAAGGTTTGGTGGGGTTGGAGTTTGTTTGAACCAACAATGTATCCCTGACCATACAACCATAAAGCCTGCATTCTACATAATAGTTACCTGATTTTGAGCTTGATGCATTAGCTATAGATGGCGCAGCTAAAGATGAGGAAAAGTTGTTAGGACCATGCCAGTTGTAAGTATATGCAGGCTCATTAATATTGTTAGTAAATTTTATTGTATCATTTATACAAACGGGGCTGTTACTACTAAAAGGAGTAAAAGATGTACTAGTATTGCCTATTTTAAATGTTCTATCACTAGTAATACTATCATTTGGAGATGATGCAAGTACTCTTATACGATAATTGCTACTTGTAGATACATATGAGGGTATGGAAGCTCTTATAGTACACGACGAGTCAAAAGCTTTTACACCAATGTTAATAGGGTTATTAAAAGAGCCATTAATGCCAGACAGTTGAACGTAAAATATATTATTGCTACTATGATTTATATTAGTACTTATGTGTACGTCAAAGCTATCATTAATGCAGAGTATTGAGTCACTAATACTTTCAATGTAGATAGTTCTTAAAGGTTTTATTGTTAATGAATCTATGTAATAATAAGACTGGAAAGCATTATAGGCATTAGTAGTATCAATTGTTATTACACTATCTTTATAAAAACCACCTATTGCCACGTTGTCATAACTAGAGTCGGCAGTAATAGTATCTATTATTCTTACCCAATTAGTTGTATCAGAAAATACACCACTTGATAAAAAATTGATCTGAGGTTGAATATACTGTAAGTCTGGTAAGTATATAGAGTCTGTTTGGTCATACAATAGTAACCCAATATTATTAGTACTAATATTAGCATCATTGGCTAGACTAATGAAAAAAGATATTTCGTACTGTTCACCTATGTTCATAGGGAACATATTTCTAGTAATGATTTCTCTATAATATGGATAGCCTTTTACATACGTTAATACTCCTGTGTAAGCATTGCCACTCTTAGGTTGTTGATAGCCCAAATTAGTAGTAGGTATTTTTACGATGCCGTTAGCACAAGTGTTAAAATAATCTGATGACGTATAAGGGTAGCCAACGCCTGTTATTAAAACAAAGTTTTTCCAGCCTGTACAACTATCAATTTGGCTAAAGTTGCTAGGGCATGAGTTATATTGTTCAAAATCACCATTTTGAACAATATTCTGCGCACCTGCTGTATAGGGTAGTAATAATAAGAGTATGTAGGTAAGGTGTTTCATTTACTTATAAAATATGCAATGTATTAATTAGGTGTCTATTTCACCTCAAACTTGATATGTGTGACCGCACCATTCATTTCTAAGCGCAGTAAGTATAAACCACTCGCTACATGGTTAAGGTCCACCTCATGTTGCAGCTGTTGTTGGTTGATATCTACCTGTTGATGATAGATCCTTTGTCCGACCATGTTCATCACACTAATGGTAGCAGTACCATTTTGTTTGACCATTCCCCTTAAGGTAAACTGTCCGTTATTAGGGTTAGGAGAGAGGGTCAGGTTGTAAAACCCTGCTACCTCATTAATACCTGTAGCTATTTGAACGACGATGCTGTTACTAACTGCATTGGCTGGCTGCGGACAATTGTAACTACTGATGAGTTCTACATGTATGGTATCGTTATCATTGAGGTTGTTAGCACTCCATATATTACTGGTAGCGCCGATGATGTCCTGTCCGTTCCTCTTCCATTGGTATAGCGGACTGTTCCCTGTATTGGTAGGAGTAGCGGTAAACTGTACATACTCCCAAGGCTTTAATAATCCCGGAGGGTTCGCCACAATACTCACCGAAGGTGCCAGCCAAGGCAATACGTTGACCTGTACATCATTACTGGTATCGGTATAAGGATCGCTACAACTGGTACTATCGGTCATCATACAGACAATGACATCCTTGTCTTTAAAAGCGGTAGAAGAGTAAGTACTGCCTGTAGCTGTTTGCAACTGAGCATTGATGCGCCAGGCATAGCTCAGGTTGTTCCCTGCATTAGCAGGAATGGAGAGTATGTTGATATTGTCCCCATCACAAATGGTATCAGAAGGGGAAGCATAGATGACCACAAAAGGAGTAGGCTTGATGGTAACCGGTAAAGTACTTACCGGAGAGATACAACCATTGTAGTTGACCGTAGCGGTATAGTTACCCGTATCACTCAGCTGCGCATTACTAATAACAGGACTCTTCACACTACTATTAAAATTTCCCGGCCCTGCCCAACTATAGGTGACCCCACTGACCAAGCTATTGGCATTGAGGGAGAGTGTTTCTCCTACACAGAGTGGGTTGTTATAAGACAATGTAGGGGCAGAAGGTGTTTGATAAACGGAAGCATAAGTACTGTCGGTATAAGTACAGCCATTGAGGTTCACGGTCATACTGTACCAACCTGTATGCACGATACCTGCATTAACGATCTGTGTATCATTGGCAGAAGAAGTAAAACTGTTAGGTCCACTCCAGGTGTATAATACATTACCTGTAGAGGTATCGGAGAAGAGCTTTAAAGTGTCATCAGTACATATTGGTCCATTGTTGCTTACCGTGATCGTATCGGGAGCGTCCCTAATTATTATGGAAACTGAATCTTTAGAAGTACAGTTGTTTTTTGTTGCTGATACGATGTATTGCCCACTTGCAAGTAGTGATGTGTTACTAATAGCAGGGTTTTGCAAGCTACTGCTAAAATTATTAACCCCTACCCAAGAGTAGGTCACCCCATTAGTGGTACTGGTAGCGGACAGTTGTAAGGTGTCGTACTCGCACACTATAGTATCAGAACTTATAACAGGTTTAGCTGGTGTTTGGTATACGGTGGCATGTGTGCTGTCAGTGTAAGTACAGCCGTTCAGGCTCACCGTCATGTGATACCAGCCTGTATGCACGATACCTGCATTGACGATGTATGTATCATTAGCAGAGGAAGTAAAGCTGCTAGGTCCACTCCATGCATATGTAACATTCCCTGTAGAAGTGTCAGAGAATAACCTTAAGGTATCACCGGTACATAATGGTCCATTGTTACTAACAGTGATGGTATCAGGGGCGTCCTTAATAGTAATATTGATAGTGTCTTTAGAGGAGCAGTTGTTTTTAGTAGCTGCAACAATGTACTGTCCACCGGCTGATAACGATATGTTAGGTATAAATATGTTTTGTGAATTACTGTTATAATTGTTGGGCCCACTCCAAGAGTAGGTTGCGCCACTTGTTGAACTCGAGGCAGTAAGTTCTAATGTGTCGTACTCACACACAATATTATTTGAATTGATCACAGGCGGATTAGGAACAGGAGTAATAGCTACCTGAGTACTGTCAGTATAAGTGCAACCATTATTGCTTGCCGTCATTACGTACCAACCGGCTTGGTTGATGTTGTTTATGATAGTGTCTGTATAATAATTAGTTGCACTGAAATTATTAGGCCCCGACCAGTTATAGGTCACACTCCCTAGTGACTGTGTAGACGTAAGGTGCAGTGTGTCATTGATGCAAACAGGTGTATTGCTGCTAAGTACTACAGAGTCAGGGCTATCTTTTATGATGACTAAGGCAGTATCATATCTAGTGCAGCCGTTTTTACTTGTAGCTAATATGTAAGCCCCATGTTGTAGCAGACTTACATTGTTTATTGTTGGGTTAGTTTGATTGCTGCTGTAATTATCAGGTCCTGTCCAAGAGTAGCTCACGCCATTTGTTGTACTACTGCCTGTAAGGTTTAAGGTGTCATATTCACAAATTGGGCTACTAGTTGTCGCTACGGGTTGGGTAATAGGTTTGATCTGAACTTGTATTGTATCATAAAAAGCACATCCGTATAAATGGGTATTCACATAGTAGCTGCCTTGATGGCTTGTTTGTGCGTACAATCTTTTAGGTTTCCCAATATTTGATGTGAAATTAGATGGCCCCGTCCAAGAGTAGGTTAAGTAATCAGGAGTGTTATTCTGGTTGAACAAGATCGTGTCTCCTTCACAAACCGGACTATTACTGGAGAAGTTGATCGTAACACTATCGGGGTTGCCTATGGACAGGCGAGGGAGGTTGACATCATAAGAAGTGTCAACAGGGCTGGAGGATATAATGCGTATTTTATAGTTATTGCTTGTAGTGAGTGTGTCCGGCAATATACAAGTAATAACTCCCGAGGTGTCGCTAACTTTTGTGCCGATATTTAACGGGTTTTGATAACTACCGTTCAGGTCAGAGAGTTGTGCCGTAAAAGTATTATTGCTGCTATGGCTAAAGTTAGTGCTGTAGCTGAGGTTAAATGTATCGTTGGTGCAAAGTAGTGTGTCGTAGCTGTTGATAATGATATAAGGTATAGGCCTGACTACAATAGAGTCAATATAATAATAACCATAACGGGCAAAGTTATTACTTGTAGCTGCTATTACGTTAATAGTTGTATCGTGCAGAAAACCACCAATAGCTATGTTGTCATAAGCAGAGTCTGCTTGAAATACACCCACCATTCTTACCCAGTTTAGTGTATCAGTGATAGCGCCATAGTTTTGGAAGTTTACCTGAGGTTCTATGCTTAATAGGTTGATGCTGCTTACAGATATAGTGTCGTAAAAGAATACTGTCATATTATCGGCAGCAAAGTAGCCACTGTCTGCTCTTGAAACGGAGAGAGAAACTTCGTATCGTGCACCTCTTAATAGCGGTACGATCTCGCGTGCAATAATTTCGCGCCAGCTAAACGAGTCTGATAAGACCAATCCTGCGTAGGCATTACCACTTACAGGGTATTGGTAGCCAAGAAAGATATTGGGTACTTTACCCACACCTGTACCACATGTGTTGTAATAGTCAGGAGTTGTGCCATTGAAGAATGTTCTCCAGCCGGTAGCACTGTCAATTTGCGTTAAAGCGTTTGGACAGCCAATGTAATATTCAAAATCCCCGTTGGGTACATGATTCTGTGCGCCTACTGTATAGGGTAAAAAGAATAAGAGTATGTAGGTGAGGCGCTTCATCCATTTGTAAATATACGATATGTGAGATAGGTGCTTACTTCACCTCAAACTTAACATGCGTGACCGCACCATTCATTTCTAAACGCAGTAAATATAAACCACTCGCTACATGATTAAGATCCACCTCATGTTGCAGCTGTTGTTGGTTGATATTTGCTTGTTGATGATAGATCCTTTGTCCGATCATGTTCATCACACTAATAGTAGCAGTCCCATTTTGTTTGACCATTCCCCTTAAGGTAAACTGTCCGTTGTTGGGGTTAGGAGAGAGGGTCAGGTTGTAAAACCCTGCTACCTCATTAATACCTGTAGCTATTTGAACGACGATGCTGTTACTGGCTGCATTGGCCGGCTGCGGACAATTGTAACTACTGATGAGTTCTACATGTATGGTATCGTTATCATTGAGGTTGTTAGCACTCCATATATTACTGGTAGCGCCGATGATGTCCTGTCCGTTCCTCTTCCATTGGTATAGCGGACTGTTCCCTGCATTGGTAGGAGTAGCGGTAAACTGTACATACTCCCAAGGCTTTAATAATCCCGGAGGGTTCGCCACAATACTCACCGAAGGTGCCAGCCAAGGCAATACGTTGACCTGTACATCATTACTGGTATCGGTATAAGGATCGCTACAACTGGTACTATCGGTCATCATACAGACAATGACATCCTTGTCTTTAAAAGCGGTAGAAGAGTAAGTACTGCCTGTAGCTGTTTGCAACTGAGCATTGATGCGCCAGGCATAGCTCAGGTTGTTCCCTGCATTAGCAGGAATGGAGAGTATGTTGATATTGTCCCCATCACAAATGGTATCAGAAGGGGAAGCATAGATGACCACAAAAGGAGTAGGCTTGATGGTAACCGGTAAAGTACTTACCGGAGAGATACAACCATTGTAGTTGACCGTAGCGGTATAGTTACCCGTATCACTCAGCTGCGCATTACTAATAACAGGACTCTTCACACTACTATTAAAATTTCCCGGCCCTGCCCAACTATAGGTGACCCCACTGACCAAGCTATTGGCATTGAGGGAGAGTGTTTCTCCTACACAGAGTGGGTTGTTATAAGACAATGTAGGGGCAGAAGGTGTTTGATAAACGGAAGCATAAGTACTGTCGGTATAAGTACAGCCATTGAGGTTCACGGTCATACTGTACCAACCTGTATGCACGATACCTGCATTAACGATCTGTGTATCATTGGCAGAAGAAGTAAAACTGTTAGGTCCACTCCAGGTGTATAATACATTACCTGTAGAGGTATCGGAGAAGAGCTTTAAAGTGTCATCAGTACAGAGAGGACTATTACTACTCACGCTGATGGTGTCGGGATTATCTTTTACGGTAACATTAATGGTATCGTAACTACTACAACCATTAAGTGTAGCGATAGCATTGTAGAAGCCACCTGCATTTAGAGGTGTGTTGATCCTAACCGGGTTTTGTTGGTTGCTGGTATAGCCACCAGGTCCTACCCAGGAGTAGGTGACGCCTGTTGTGGTACTCGATGTATTTAATGTTAGCGTATCATACTCACATATAGGCGAGTTACTGGAAGCAACAGGAGCATTGGGTGAAGGTTTTATTAATGCCTGCAAAGTATCTTTTCTTTCACAGCCGTAAATATTAGAGGTAAGGTAATAGCTACCACTATTATTAGGAATGCTATTAAAAATAAAGGGCGCTGCTAATGTGGAGCTAAAGCTTGTAGGCCCCGTCCAGGAATAAGTGAGGCCGGTTGGAGTGCTATTATTAGTAAAGATTAAAGAGTCCCCTTCACAAACCGGACTATTGGAAGTGATAGAAATACTGGCACTGTCCATATTGCCTATTTTGATGGGTAGGCTAACTACGGTGTCAAACGGTACGGTTGTTAATATCCTAATACGATAATTAGTTCCAATAGGTAAGTTAGGCGGTATGACTCCTTTTAGTGTTCCTGAAGTGTCTGATATTAGGCTGTCTATAGTTATAGGGTTGGTAAAGTTAGCATTAGCATCAGACAACTGTGCTGTAAAAATATTACTGTTATGGAACTTACCTGTTGTAGTAAATTGTATCTCAATACTATCTCCTGCACATATGATCGTGTCTAAATTAGATATGGCTACCTGTGGACTTTGGTACTCTTTGACAACCACAGAATCTATATAGTAGTAAGTATAAGTACCCGTTTGTGAAACAGTATCTGTATTGATCAAACTGTCTCGCAGAAAGCCTCCAATAACAATGTTGTCATAGGCTGAGTCGGCATAAAAAGTAGTGCTAAGTCTCACCCAGTTTAGGGTGTCTTTAATTATACCATAGCTGTTATATGTTACCTGTGGTTGTATTGCTTGCCAATCGGTTGTTGTCAATGCATGTCCTATTGAATCAAAAAAGAAGATATTAATATTATCTGTAGCTATATTAGATGCCTCACTAAATGAAGCTGATATAGATACCTCGTAAATTGTACCAATTGTAAGCGGAATAATATCTCGCGTTATCATTTCTCTATAATTGCCGTTTAGTACAGTAGTTAAGAAGTACCCACCCATGTATGCATGGCCACTTGCTGGTGATTGAGTGCCTCTAAAGTTATTAGGTACACTTACCATGCCCATATTACATGAGTCGAAGTAATCAGGTGACGAGTTACTTAAAAAGCTATTCCAACCTATACAATTTGTAACCTGACTTAGATTTGTCGGGCATTGCGTATAATACTCAAAATTCCCATTCGGCACATGGTTTATGGGTTGAGCATTAGTGTTGAATGTTAGTAAAACTGCAATGATAAAGGCGACTTGCTTCATAGGGCATACGTTGAGTATTAAAAATACTGCAATGTGTTTAGAATAACTATTTCTTTTACACTTTTATCAGTGTTGCTTTGTTGGATATTAACCCGCAGTTTATTTTATGTTCAAAAAGCTTACTTCACCTCAAACTTGATATGTGTGACCGCACCATTCATCTCTAAACGCAGTAAATATAAACCACTCGCTACATGATTAAGGTCCACCTCATGTTGCAGCTGTTGTTGGTTGATATCTACCTGTTGATGGTAGATCCTTTGTCCGATCATGTTCATCACACTAATGGTAGCAGTACCATTTTGTTTGACCATACCCCTTAAGGTAAATTGTCCGTTATTAGGGTTAGGTGCAAGCGTCAGATTGTAAAACCCGGCTACCTCATTAATACCTGTAGCTATTTGAACGACGATGCTGTTACTGGCTGCATTGGCCGGCTGCGGACAATTGTAACTACTGATGAGTTCTACATGTATGGTATCGTTATCATTGAGGTTGTTAGCACTCCATATATTACTGGTAGCGCCGATGATGTCCTGTCCGTTCCTCTTCCATTGGTATAGCGGACTGTTCCCTGCATTGGTAGGAGTAGCGGTAAACTGTACATACTCCCAAGGCTTTAATAATCCCGGAGGGTTCGCCACAATACTCACCGAAGGTGCCAGCCAAGGCAATACGTTGACCTGTACATCATTACTGGTATCGGTATAAGGATCGCTACAACTGGTACTATCGGTCATCATACAGACAATGACATCCTTGTCTTTAAAAGCGGTAGAAGAGTAAGTACTGCCTGTAGCTGTTTGCAACTGAGCATTGATGCGCCAGGCATAGCTCAGGTTGTTCCCTGCATTAGCAGGAATGGAGAGTATGTTGATATTGTCCCCATCACAAATGGTATCAGAAGGGGAAGCATAGATGACCACAAAAGGAGTAGGCTTGATGGTAACCGGTAAAGTACTTACCGGAGAGATACAACCATTGTAGTTGACCGTAGCGGTATAGTTACCCGTATCACTCAGCTGCGCATTACTAATAACAGGACTCTTCACACTACTATTAAAATTTCCCGGCCCTGCCCAACTATAGGTGACCCCACTGACCAAGCTATTGGCATTGAGGGAGAGTGTTTCTCCTACACAGAGTGGGTTGTTATAAGACAATGTAGGGGCAGAAGGTGTTTGATAAACGGAAGCATAAGTACTGTCGGTATAAGTACAGCCATTGAGGTTCACGGTCATACTGTACCAACCTGTATGCACGATACCTGCATTAACGATCTGTGTATCATTGGCAGAAGAAGTAAAACTGTTAGGTCCACTCCAGGTGTATAGTACATTACCTGTAGAGGTATCGGAGAAGAGCTTCAAAGTGTCATCAGTACAGAGAGGACTATTACTACTCACGCTTATGGTGTCGGGATTATCTTTTACGGTAACATTAATGGTATCGTAACTACTACAACCATTAAGTGTAGCGATAGCATTGTAGAAGCCACCTGCATTTAGAGGTGTGTTGATCCTAACCGGGTTTTGTTGGTTGCTGGTATAGCCACCAGGTCCTACCCAGGAGTAGGTGACGCCTGTTGTGGTACTCGATGTATTTAATGTTAGCGTATCATACTCACATATAGGCGAGTTACTGGAAGCAACAGGAGCAACGGGTAGGGGTTTTACTTGTACTTGTAGTGTATCTAATACTTCACAACCATATAGATGGCTGGCAAGGTAGTAGCTACCTGAATTTGCTAATGTTGTATTGGTAATAATGGGTGAAGAAAGGTTGGAGTAAAAGTTATTAGGTCCATTCCAAACGTACTGTAATGTAGTTGGTGTACTATTATTGTCAATAAACAAAGTATCTCCCAAACATGGGCTATTACTAGAAATATTGGTCATAACATTAGAGCTGTCCAGGTTGCCTATACTAAATGTTAAATTACTTATGGTTGTGTCTTTAGGGTAGGAGGATAGTAGCCTTATTTTATAATCAATACCTGTATTGGCAGTCGTGGGTATAATAATAGTAGTAATACCACTCGTATCACTATTTAGATTGCCAATATTTATTGGGTTGGAAAAACTACCGGATTTGTCAGATAGTTGAATAGTGAATGTGTTATTGGTATTTAGCTTAAAGTTTGTGACTATTGTTACTTCTGTGCTATCTCCAGCACATAGTATTGAATCCAAGCTGTTAATCGAAATATAATTTTTACGTTCTAGTACAATAGAGTCCACAAAATAATATGAAATGCCATTGCCGAGAGGGTATACAGTATCAATGTCTATTAGGTTGTGATGATAGAACCCTCCAATTGCGATATTGTCATATGTAGAATCTGCAATAAAAGTAGCTGTTAGTCTCACCCAGTTTGTAGTGTCAGTAATTGTTCCTAGTGTTTGAAAAGATACTTGTGGTTGTAAGTTTTGCCAATTGGATTGGTTTATTGTTCCTAATGAATCATAAAATAATACGGCTAAATTGTCAGTTGCATACTTGGCTATATTAGATTTGGAGACAGATAATGAAAGCTCATAATGCTCTCCAATATTAAGAGGACTTATTTTGCGAGTTATCATTTCTCTATAAGGGGAATTACTTGCATTGAAGGTGACAAAGCCCATATAAGCATTACCATTTGCTGCATGTTGATATCCCATAAAGTTGGTAGGTATCGATACTCCATTACTACTCGTATGACAGGCATTGAAATAGTCGGGCGTAGGGCCAATAACAAAATTGTTCCACCCTGTACATGTAGTTACTTGTGAAGCACCAGAAGGACAAGTTGTATAATTTTCAAAATTACCATTTGGAACATGGTTTTGTGCGATTGTATAGGTAGTAGGTAAGAGAAGTAAGAATAGAATGAAGGTGACATGTTTCATATTGTAGGAGGTTGAATATTTGAAATTAGTATTATGTTTTATCTGTACCTAATTCTTAATTATATTTTCATTTTATACAACTTTTTATTAACTGAAAGTTCAAGTATACTTGTCTTTATACATTTTAATTCAAATTGATGTATATTTGTAATAATAAAACATTGCAAACACTATGAATAAATTAATACAAGCCTTTACCTCCTTCTCGCGTAGGGAGCGCTATGGCATATTAGGCTTGCTGGCACTCATCAGCTTGCTACTGCTCACCAGGCTATGGGTGTAACAATTTGTAACAAGATGTCAGCTTCTGTAACATTTTTCATTGCCCTTAAAGCCTTGCCTACTCTTGTTTCTACAGTAATTAGCCCAAAATGTTACATATACACCCACCCCTAGGTGTAACAATTTGTAACAAAATGACAACTTGGAAATATCTATACTTGGCTCTTGTTTATTATATTAGTTGACTCGCAAATGCATGATATTTTAACCGTTATATCCTTAAAAATATAACTACAGCCCACCCTCAAAAATTGATTGGAGGCTAAAAAAATCGTAAAATTGCGCCGTAATACCCCTTTTATACAGAAACAATATGGATTTTAAACAAACAGAAACACAAGTACAGATCACGGATATGATCCGTGACTTTGCCAATAAGCACATCCGTCCTGATATGATGGAGTGGGATGAGAACCAAATATTTCCTGTCGAGCTTTTCCATAAAATGGGTGAACTGGGTTTGATGGGGGTTTTAGTTCCTGAAGAGTATGGTGGCTCGGGCTTGAGCTATTTTGAGTATGTGACCGTAGTGAGCGAGATCGCTAAGGTATGTAGCTCTATTGGCCTTTCGGTAGCGGCGCACAACTCACTATGTACAGGTCATATCTTATACTTTGGTAACGAAGAGCAGAAAAAGAAATACCTGCCTAAGCTGGCTAGCGGTGAGTGGATAGGTGCGTGGGGCTTAACAGAAGCCAATACAGGTAGTGATGCCGGTAATATGCAATGTGTAGCCGAGCGTGATGGTGATGATTGGATATTGAACGGCACTAAAAACTGGATCACTCATGGTAAGAGTGGTAATGTAGCTGTAGTATTGGCTCGTACGGGTGAACCAAGAGCTAAGAGCAATGTTACCGCATTTATAGTAGAGCGAGGAACACCGGGTTTTAGCGCTGGTAAGAAAGAGAACAAATTGGGTATGCGTGCTTCAGAAACTACGGAGTTAGTTTTTGATAACTGCCGTATCTCTGATGCGCAGCGTATGGGTGAAGTGGGAGATGGTTTCCGCCAAGCCATGCAAGTATTGGATGGTGGTCGTATTTCCATAGCTGCATTATCTCTTGGTATTGCTAAAGGCTCATATGAGGCAGCATTGAAATACTCTAAAGAGCGCCATCAGTTCGATCAGCCGATATCTAACTTCCAGGCTATTGCCTTTAAGTTAGCTGATATGAAAGTAAAGATAGAAGCTGCTGAGGCCTTAATATACCAAGCTTCTGATATGAAGAACCGTGGTGTGAAGATGACTAAGGAGTCGGCCATGGCTAAGTATTATGCCTCAGAGATATGCGTAGAGATCGCTACCGATGCAGTACAGGTATTTGGTGGTTATGGATACACCAAAGACTTCCCTGTAGAGAAATTCTACCGTGATAGCAAGCTGTGTACCATCGGTGAGGGGACGTCGGAAATACAGAAACTGGTGATATCAAGAGATATCCTGAAATAACTAAAAGCCTCGCATTGCGGGGCTTTTTTTATGGGTAGGCAAATGCTTTATTAGTTATTTGTATTTTTATCATATGAGAATGTTCTTACAAATATTGGTCTTGTCAATTAGTGTGCTGTTCTTCTACTCTTGTGGTACGCCTTCGCCATTTCCTCTATCGCTGCCTTCTAATGCGTATAACGACGATAGAATTGTAGGAAACTGGAAAATGGAAGAAGATACAAATGGGTATAATTTTTATGAGATCACGCAAAGAGATACAGTGGATCGGTTCAACTATCATGTCCGTTTTTTCAATCGTGGAGGAACGAACCCGACTTACGAGGCAAATGTCTTCTTTTCTCAAATAGGCGGCTATGGAGCGAACACTGTACGATTTCTTAATGTGCCTTATATAGAAGTAAATGGTCACACATGGCGCGATAAGGGCTATTTTCTGGTAAGAATTCTAGAGATGAATGATGATCTTACTGAAGTCACTACAGCAACCGTTGATCACAAGGCATTAACTGAGATGAAACGTACTGAAGAACTTAACGGTTTTATCAATGATAATATCGACAACCCTAAGATCTACTCTGATACGGTGCATTTTTATAAAGTAGATAAAACCACAGCTGAATTAAGACAGCCAAGAAGTAACAAATAAAAAAGCATACCGAATTGGTATGCTTCTATAAAGAGTTCTTTAAATAATGATTTAGTAGTCGCCCAGTGTTTCCGGTACTTGGTTCAGTGCATCAGTAAGTTGCTCATCGTTAGGAGCTATACCATGCCACTTGTGTGTGCCTTCCATGAAGTCGATACCTGAGCCCATAGCGGTTACCATAAGTATCATAACTGGTTTGCCCTTGCCTGTAGCAGCTTTGGCAGCTTCAAGCGTTTTTACGACTTCAGCCATATCATTACCTTTCTCTAAGCTAATGACATGCCAACCAAAGGCTTCAAACTTGGTCTTGAGGTTACCAAGACCCATTACGTCGTCTGTAGGTCCGTCAATTTGCTGGCCGTTCCAGTCTACTGTAGCAATAAGGTTGTCTATTTTATGGTGAGCAGCAAACATAATGGCTTCCCAGTTTTGACCCTCTTGTAACTCACCGTCACCATGTAGGGAGAATACGAGGCTATCGTCGTTATTCAGTTTTTTGCTGAGTGCCGCACCTGCAGCTACGCTCATACCTTGGCCTAGCGAACCACTGGCAATACGCACACCAGGCAACCCTTCATGTGTTGTTGGGTGGCCTTGCAGACGGCTATCTATCTTACGGAAAGTGTTCAGCTCATCAATTGGGAAGTAACCTGCGCGAGCTAACACGCTGTAAAATACAGGAGATATGTGACCATTTGATAGGAAGAATACATCTTCTCCCTTACCATCCATATTGAAGTCTTTATTGTACTTCATAATGTGGAAGTAAAGTGCTACTAAGTATTCTGTACAGCCCAAAGAGCCACCCGGGTGGCCACTCTGAACGGCATGTACCATTCTTACTATATCTCTACGTACTTGTGATGCTGTGTCTATTAGCTGTTGCAACTCCATAATTGGTAAGATTATGCAGCAAAAGTAGGGTATATAACACACTTTTTATAGGAGAAAATGAAGCTAGTGAATTACATGTGTATATTGCAAAGGAGATGAACGTACCGAAGCAAAAGGCTACTTATTTTACAGAGCAGCTACTACACTGGCATAAGCATGATAATGATAGAATATTGCCTTGGAAAGAAGAACAAGATCCGTATAAAATATGGCTATCAGAGATCATATTACAGCAAACCAGGGTAGAGCAAGGTATGCCTTACTATTTGAGATTTGTGGCGGCTTACCCTACTATTCAAGATATGGCCGAAGCTGATGACGATGAAGTATTTAAGCTTTGGCAAGGGTTGGGTTATTATAACCGCTGTAAGAACATGCTAGGCACTGCCAGATATATATCAAATGAGCTGAAAGGTGTATTCCCAAGTAGCTATGAAGATATTTTGAGCCTTAAGGGAGTAGGCGCTTATACGGCAGCAGCTATATCTTCATTTGCCTATGGGTTGCCACAGGCGGTAGTAGATGGCAATGTATATAGGGTGTTGTCTAGATATTGGGGTATTGATACACCTATTGATAGCACAGAAGGGAAAAAGCAATTTGCTGCTCTTGCTGCACAATTATTGTCAAAGAAGGAGAGTGCCAGTTACAATCAAGCTATCATGGACTATGGCTCTATGGTGTGTAAACCCAAAGCACCTCTTTGTGACGAATGTTTATTTGCAAAAAAATGTACAGCATTAAAGCAAGAGCTCGTAACGTTACTACCGGTGAAGGCTAAGAGCATGAAAGTCAGAAACCGGTACTTCCATTATGTGGTACTAGAGTATCATGATAAAATATGGGTAAGAAAAAGAGGGGAGGGAGATATATGGCAAAATCTATACGAGCCATTATTGTTTGAAGGAAGCCTGGTATTAGATAAAAAAAGTACCACACAGCTCCTTCGTAAGGAAAAACTGACATTTGATGTGCTGAATTATGAAGGTGAGTATAAACAACGATTGACCCATCAGGCTATTCATTTTCAGTTTTATACCTGCAAGCTAAAAGAGCAGCATGATATTGAGAATAGTAATGGTAAATGGGTGTTTAAACAGGATATTAAAAGCCTTTCTTTCCCCAAGACAGTAGTTTCATTTTTTGAAAAAAAATTATATTTTTAAAGTTGCCATAGGTTTAAATATTATAAAAAGAACAAATAGGTAACTTAAATGAGAGGAGTTAATAAAGTAGTATTGATAGGAAATTTAGGACGTGACCCCGAATTGCAGTATCTTGAAGGAAATATAGCTGTAGCCAAATTCCCACTGGCTACTACAGAGACTTTCAAAGACAAGAATGGAAATTTAGTATCACAAACCGAATGGCATACCGTTGTGCTATGGCGAGGGTTGGCTGAGTTGGCACAAAAATACTTACACAAAGGCAGTTTGGTATATATAGAGGGTAAGCTGAGAACACGCAGCTGGGAGGATAAAGACAAAAACAAGCGCTTTAGCACCGAAGTAGTAGGTGATAACCTGGTGATGCTAGATAAGCGCAAGGATAGTTACGGAGACAGTGGTTCTGACCAGGGAGGTGCTACCAACGATACAGGTAGTAATGATGACGAGAAAGATCTCCCATTTTAAATAATATTAAAATGTTCAAAAGTGGAATTGTTACTGTCATTCTGCTTTAATATTTTTGATACGAAATAAAATCTACAATATTGGAAGGTCCATCAGACGGTGAGGCGAATTTATCTTATCTACTATTACAAGCATCAGTTGAAGCGTTCTCTGCTTCAAACATGACTATCCTTATTATTGTAGTGCTTTTGCTGTTGCTTATGACGGCTATTACTGCAGGAGCTGAAACAGCCTACTTTTCTCTTACAGGTAAAGATGTCAACTATCTCAAAACAAAGGAGCAGGGTGCTGCACGCCAGGTAATAAGACTATTAGAGCAGCCTAAGATGCTGTTAGCTACGATAGTAGTAGCCAATAACTTTATTAATATCGCCATCGTTATCACGACAAACCTGATGGTGAGCGATTTGGTATCACCTGATGTGAACCCTATATTATGGTTCTCTATTCAGATCGTTGCGGTTACCTTTCTCTTAGTTCTTTTCGGAGAGGTGTTGCCCAAAGTATATGCTACGCAGAATAACATGCGTATGGCACTATTCTCAGCACCTGTTCTTAATATATTGCAAGGCATATTTAAGCCGGTCAGTAAAATGTTGGTTTCATCAACCAACTATATTGAGAAAAGATTGGGTAATAAGCCTGCCAGTAACTTAAGTAACGAAGATTTTGAACATGCTATTGAGTTGACGGTTGGACACACTGCTACCAAACAGGAAGTGGATATCTTTAAAGGGATATTAAAGTTTGGTAACATCACCGTTACTCAAATAATGCGTACCCGTTTGGATGTTGGCGGCATACCATATGATATAAGCTTCCCTGAAGTGCAGGAAAGAGCTATTGAACTGGGCTACTCCCGCCTGCCTGTATATGAAGATAGTTTGGATAAAATAGTAGGTGTACTGCACACAAAAGACTTTTTGCCTTATGGGGAAGATGTTGAATTTGATTGGCACTCGTTGATCAGAACAGCATACTTTGTGCATGAAGGGAAACTGATAGAAGATCTGCTGAAAGACTTTCAGCAGAAGCGTATGCACATGGCCATTGTAGTAGATGAGTTTGGTGGTACATCAGGTATTGTAACGCTTGAAGACATTATGGAGGAGATCATTGGAGATATTCGTGATGAGTTTGATGACGACGACCTGCAGTACAAAAAGATCGACGACCATAATTATATAGTAGAGGGCAAAACATTGATCAACGACCTTTGTAAGCTCGTAGGTATATCAGCAGATACTTTTGATGAAGTAAGAGATGAGAGCGACTCTGTTGCAGGTTTAATATTGGAATTGTCGGGCAAGTTTCCTGCTGTAAATGAGGTGGTCAATTATAAAAACTACGACTTTACCGTGCTGAATTTGGATAAGATGCGAATACAGCGTGTAAAGATGACCATTAACGAACTTGAGGACGAAGAAGAGTAAAAAAAAACGCCATGCTTACGCATGGCGTGTGTAGAAAGAAAGCCCTACATTATTCCACAACAATCTTTCCTGAAGACTTATTGCTGTCTGACAACATGTAAGTGTAAATTCCCGATGGAACATCGGCTATTTGGATTGATACATTCCCTTGTGTTAATACAACTTGTTTCACCACTTTACCATTCAAACCAATCATAAAAAATTGTATTGGCTGAGTTTCGGTAGCTTCTGTTTGTAGCAAAATTTCATCACGTGCAGGGTTAGGACTAACTGTTACCTTACTGCTTATATTACTAATGGTGTTTACGTCTAAGCCAACAGCTCCTTTAGCAATATGACCGCCATTACCTACTACGATCAGGTTTGTGCCGGCATGCACCATGCCATTAAGGCGAGCTGTAGCGCCTGCATAATTTACAGTGCTCCATGTGCTACCGCCATCTGTGGTTTCCAATATCACATTTGATGATCCGTCTCCACCACAAGCATATCCGTCTTTACTGTTTTTGAAGTATACATCATACAATGCTTTTGTTGTGCCGCTATTAGCATCTGTCCATGTGTTGCCACCATCGGTTGTAGTAGCAATTTGCCCATCTGAACCCACAGCGATCAACTGTGAAGCTGTTACTGCCCATATGCTATTGTATATTTTTGCAGCAGAGTGAACATTAGTCCAAGTGCTACCACCATCAGTAGTTTTCCATATGCCGCCATCAGCAAAGCTAGCATTGTTACCAACTGCAAAACCTGTACTGGCATCAATGAAGAATACTTTATCCATAATAGGAGCTGTGGCAAAGTTGTTTTTGATCCAAGAAGAGCCGCCATTAGTACTTACTAATACAAATGCTTTAAGCGAAGATGTTTCAGAGCCGCAGGCTACGAACGTGTTTTGGTCAATGCACTGCAAGCTGAAGATGTAGCCTTGGCTTACGGGGCTGGAAGTCCCCGTCCAGGTATCACCACCATCGGTAGATTTCATAATAAGGCCTTGGTCGCCTACTGCAAAAAGTGTTTGGCCGTTTGTGCCGGGTACTGATTTTACATCCCATATGGTAATGGTTACACCTGTGCTCACACTGGCCCATGTGCTACCGCCATCAGTGGTTTTTAAAAATGCTCCCTTCTCACCACAGGCAAAGCCTCTATCGCCATCAATAAAGTGTACCTTCTTTAAGTTCTCAGTAGTAGGAGATGTTACTGAAGTGAATGTAAGTTGTGCGTTAACAGTGCCGGATAGGAACAAGCTTACCAGCACAGTGGTTAGTATCGTTTTAAGACCGGTTAAGTAAATAATTTTCATTTGGTTAATATTTTTTAGTGATTGAAATTGTTTCTGCTACTGAAGTAAGCCGCTATAAGGCTTTGAAAAAAAACATTTCCGTGAGTGACTCATAATGCTTGGTGAGTAGCCCAATCTGCATGGTAAACCGAAAACCGCCAACTAAAAAGTGATATGCTATGTCTAATTTGATAGCAGTATTAGTGTTTAACACTTAATTAATCTGCTAACTATTTAAAATGAATTTGATGAAAACGAAGATTTTCAATGTTGTGTCTTGGTTGGTCTTTTATGGCTTATTGATCATCTACTATTCATTGTATTCTTATGATGAAGTGCCTGCCAGCGGTGTGGCTATTGCTACTATTGTAACGGTATGTGTAATAGGCACATTGCTGTTTATTAATAAGGTATTGCAGCCACGTTTGCTTAATGCCAAGAGGTTTTCGGTCTTTGTATTGTCGTCTTGTGCAGCCATAGCACTTTGTAGTTTTATGGTATATGAGCTGGTATGGGTGTGGTATCAGGCTATTGGTAGTTTAAATGCCGATTTGATCATTGTATATCATAAGTTCAGTTATCAATTCTTCTGCAACTTTGTTGTTGTGTTTACAGGATGCATCGGTAGCATCGTATTCAATACGATGTACAGCTATGTGTCGAAACAAGTAGAGTATGAGCGACTGGAGAAAGAAAAGATCAGCACGGAGCTGAATTTTCTAAAAGCACAGATCAATCCGCATTTCATCTTCAACTCTTTAAATGCTATTTACGCCTATGTAGATAAGGATAATCAAAATGCCAGAGATGCCATTTTAAAATTTGGTGAAGTATTGCGTTATCAACTCTATGAGTGTAATACGGAAAGAATTGATGTGTCAAAAGAAGTGTCTTATTTGACCAGATATATTGATCTGCAATCCATACGTAAGAGCCAAAACCTGAATCTGGAACTGGATATGAAAGATGTAAAGGGCTGCTCTATTGCACCATTGTTGTTATCTCCATTTGTAGAAAATGCGTTTAAATATGTGAGCAATCATGAAGATCAGGAGAATAAACTAAAGGTGTCTCTTAAGAAGGAGAACGATGAGTTAGTATTCAACTGTTATAATACTAAAAGTAATAGTAAGAGGCAGTCTGTTGTAAAAGGTGGAGGTATAGGTATTGAGAATGTAAAAAGGAGGTTGCAGTTGTTGTACCCCAACTTGTCGAAGTTGGAGATCAACAATGATGAGCACTCTTATGAAGTAAACTTAAAACTAAGTGTGGTATGATGAAATGTGTGATCATAGATGATGAACCGTTGGCTAGAAAAATAATACGCGAGTATATTGAAGAAGTCAGCTATTTAGAGCTGGTAGGTGAAACGGATAGCCCGCTGAAGGCGTTAAGTATGATACAAGAAGAGGAAGTAGACCTCGTGTTTTTAGACATACAAATGCCGGATATGAATGGTATTGATTTTTTGAAAACATTGGTCAGGCAGCCTAAGGTAATTATTACTTCGGCCTTCTCTGAGTATGCATTAGATGGATATGAGTTGAATGTGACGGATTATCTACTCAAGCCTATTTCATTCGACCGTTTTTTAAAGGCTTGTAATAAAGTAATGGGACTTCTGGAGCAAAGGATCACCCCGCAGCGCGACTTCTTGTTTGTGAAGTGTGACGAGGCCTATGAGCGTATCTTATACGCTGATATTCTTTTCATAGA
The DNA here is from genome assembly GCA_965230595.1 of Flavipsychrobacter sp. Classification (GTDB taxonomy): domain Bacteria; phylum Bacteroidota; class Bacteroidia; order Chitinophagales; family Chitinophagaceae; genus UBA5543. The sequence goes on from OZ246011.1 coordinate 620,354, forward strand.
GTCTGCAGACAATTTTGTGTATATACATACACTGCAAAAGAAGTATATGGTATGGCTCACCTTAAAGCATGTATTAGAACAATTACCCGCCGACCAGTTTATCAAAGTACACCGCTCCTTTGTTATTGCTATCAATAAAGTAGAGCAGATCAAACACAATCATCTTTTATTTGGGGATCATGAGATACCTGTAAGTAAGCAGCATAAAAACGAGGTGATGCGAAAAGTATTGCAGGGTAGTTTGTTGCGGAGGTAAGTAGCAAAATAAAAGAGGCGGTGTATATCTGCCTCTTTTATTTATATTAATGCTGTTCTTATTTAAAATTCTGCATTACCCGGAGTGCGTGGGAAAGGTATTACGTCGCGGATGTTGGTCATGCCGGTAACGAATTGCACAATGCGCTCAAAACCTAATCCAAAACCTGCATGCGGTGCCGTGCCAAACTTACGGGTATCTAAGTACCAATACATTTCTTTGGTAGGAATGTCCATCTCTTCCATACGTTGAGTGAGCTTGTCTAGGCGCTCCTCACGTTGAGAGCCACCTACGATCTCACCAATGCCAGGTGCTAGTATGTCCATAGCGGCTACGGTTTTACCGTCATCATTTTGGCGCATGTAGAAGGCCTTGATATCTTTAGGATAGTCGGTAACTACTACAGGTTTTTTGTAGTGCTTTTCTACCAAGTAGCGTTCGTGCTCACTCTGTAGATCGATGCCCCACTTTACCTCGTATTTGAATTTTTTCTTCTTGTAAGGCTTCGATTGCATCAACACATCTATCGCTTGTGTATAGGTAATGCGTTCAAAGTCGTTGTTGAGAACAAACTCCAGTTTTTCTATCAAGCCCATCTCGCTGCGCTCGTTGGCCGGTTTGCTTTTCTCTTCATTCGCCAATCGCTCGGTTAAGAACTCCAGATCCTCACGGTTGTTATCCAAAGCGTGTTTGATGATGTACTTCAACATATCCTCGGCAAGGTCTGCGTTATCTTTCAAGTCATTGAAGGCTACCTCGGGTTCTATCATCCAAAACTCTGCTAAGTGGCGTGTGGTATTAGAGTTCTCTGCACGGAAGGTTGGCCCGAAAGTGTATACCTGACCTAGTGCCATGGCAGCAAGCTCAGCTTCCAGCTGACCACTTACCGTAAGGTTGGTAGCGCGCTCAAAGAAATCTTCTTTAAAGTTGACCGTGCCATCTTCGTTACGTGGTGTGTTGTCAAAAGGCAGGGTAGTCACTTTAAACATTTCACCCGCACCCTCAGCATCACTAGCCGTAACGATTGGGGTGTTCATATATAAGAAACCTCTGTCGTTGAAGAATTTATGTATGGCATATGATAAAGCATGGCGCACGCGGAATACCGCACCGAAAGTGTTAGTACGGAAACGCAAGTGAGCGATCTCTCTAAGGTATTCCAAGCTAGGTCTGTTCTTCAGCTGTAGCGGATACTCTTCCGGGTCGCAAGCACCCAATATCTCCACAAGGTCTGCCTTTACTTCTACTTTTTGTCCTTTACCTTGTGAGGCAATAACAGTTCCATTTACATTAATGGCAGCACCTGTAGTGATGTTATTCAATACAGCCTCTTCAAGATCATTCATATCCACCACCACTTGTACATTATCCATGCACGAGCCGTCGTTAAGGGCTATGAACTGATTGTTGCGGAATGAGCGTACCCACCCCTTTACATTTACTTGATAGTCTGTCTGTTCGCTCTGTAAGATGTCTTTGATCTTTGTGCGTGCCATTATATATTATTATTTGTCGAAAAATAGATACTTGATCGCAATTGCCATAATAAGCAATCCGAATATTTTTTTGAGTACTGCAGGGCTAAGGCTCAATGCTACTTTACTACCCAAGTAGCCGCCAACCACAAAGGTAGTGGCCAGCATAAGGGCGATCTTCCAGTTGACCTGCCCTGCCTTATGATAGTTAAACGCCGCCACTAAGGCTACAGGCATGGCCAGCATAGCCAATGATGTGCCTTGTGCCAGTTTTTGGTTGAAGCCGAATAGGAATACTAATGCAGGAACGATAACCACACCACCGCCGATACCAGCCATGCTGGATAAAAAGCCGGCTGCCAGCCCTATCACCAGCACACCTATAATATATCCGGTACTCATACGCATAAATGTTTATTTATCAGCACCAAACATATTCTTATAGTCGTTGATGCTATGTTGTAATATCTTCTTAGCTATTCTTGGCCCTTGAAACTCTTCTATCTTCACCACCTTGTTTTCCAGCTTTTTATACTCTTCAAAGAAGTGTTTCATCTCACTGATGGCATAAGGAGGTAGCTCGCTAATATCATTAATATGTGCTACACTCACGTCATTGGCACAAACGGCAATGAGCTTATCATCGGCCTCGCCCTGGTCCAGCATACGCATTACACCAATGATCTTTGCTTCTACCAGACACATAGGCTGTATGGTAAGTTGGGAGAATACCAATATATCCAGTGGATCTTTATCGTCACAATAGGTTTGTGGGATAAAGCCATAATTAGCTGGGTAGTAGACAGATGAGTAAAGTACTCTATCCAGTTTCAGCATGCCGGTTTCCTTATCCAACTCATATTTGGCTCTGGAGTGTCTCGGTATCTCTATAATAGCATTAACGGTATCGGGCACATTGTCTCCGTAGCTTACCGTATGCCAGGGGTTAAAATATTGATGTGTTTTGCTCATTGGCAGCAAAGGTAAATCTTAAATATTTCATAAACTCGATAATCAGGCATTAATACGAGACAATAATTCACATTTAATTAGGTTTATGGCTAAACCGCTATGTAGCTTATATATAGCGGAAAATAGAGGCTTGTCATGGCTAAGTAAACGTCTATTAACTTTATGAGAAAAATTAAATACCCAGGTTGTTTTTTTGAAGTGGACTTATATCTTTGCAAGCACACATATTATCATATATAGTAAATTTTAAACTAAACCAAAAACAATAAAACCAGAGTTATGGCAGAAGCAAAATCAGCCGCAAAGAAACCTCAAGGTTCTAAAGCAGGAGCTCCTAAAAAAGCAAACGATCTATTAAGAAATCTATTAGTGGTTGTTTTACTTATCGCAATCGCCGAATCAATTTTCCATATTGGTTTTGGTAGCGCATCTAACTTTAAAGATGCTGAAATGCACGAACCAGCTAACTTAATGGGTACAATGTACCAAGGTGGATGGGTTGTACCTATCTTGATGTCTACTTTCCTAGTTCTTTTATATTTCGTAATTGAGCGTGGTCTTACCGTATTCAAAGCAAGAGGTAAAATGAATGGTGCTGAGTTTGTACGTAAAGTACAATATCACCTGGCTAACAAAAATGTTGATGCTGCTAAAGCTGAGTGCGACAAGCAAGCCGGTTCTATCGGTAATGTAATGCGCAACGGTCTTACAACTTATGGTGAAATGATAGACAACACTGATTTGGATACAGATCAGAAAGTGGCTAACATCCAAAAAGAAATAGAAGAAGCTACAGCACTTGAGCTTCCAATACTAGAGAAGAACATGGTGTTCTTATCTACAATTGCATCAGTTGCAACACTTATCGGTCTATTCGGTACAGTACTAGGTATGATCCGTGCATTCTCGGCAATGGCAGAGGCCGGTGCTCCTGATGGTGCTGCACTTGCTGCAGGTATCTCTGAAGCATTGATCAACACTGCATTAGGTATTGGTACTTCAGCTATAGCGATCATTGCATATAACTTCTACACTACTATTATAGATAACATCACATTTGGTATTGACGAAAGTGGTTTCACTTTAACTCAAAACTTCACAGCAAACTACAAATAGTAGTTTCTTGAAAAAATGTTGTGGAAAAGAGACGATAACGCGTCTTATTATTTATAACAGGTAGAAAATATATACAATGGGAAAGCATAAAATGCCACGGAAGAGTACGAATGTAGACATGACCGCCATGTGTGATGTTGCGTTCCTGCTATTGACGTTCTTCATGTTGGCAACGCAGTTTAAGCCTGATGAGCCTGTGACGGTGGTTACGCCGAACTCTATATCAGAGATCCCGTTGCCGGATAAGGACATCATGCTGATCACTGTAGATCAGGATGGCCGTATTTTCTTTACCATAGATAGTAAACCTATACGTCAAGATTTGATCGAAAAGCTTAACGAGCAAAAAGAATTGAATCTGACAGACGTAGAGATCAATAATTTCGTTATTGGGGCATCTGTAGGCGTTCCGTTCAATCAGCTTAAATCATATTTAGGTGCTGATGGACATGAGCAGGGCAAAATGGATGATGCTACAGCAGGTATCCCAACAGATACTACTGTATACTCTGATAAGAATGAGTTGGCACTATGGGTGAAAGAGGCCAGGTATTCTAACCCTAAGTTACGTATCACTATTAAAGCAGACGGTAAGGCTTCTTACCCTGATATTGCTAAGGTGATCAATACTTTGAAAGGTTGGAAGATATTCAAGTTTAACTTAATTACTGGTTTGAAATCAGTACCTCCGGGTACGGCAGCATTCAAAAAGCAGAATGCCGGTGAGGCCGAAGGCCACTAGTAAAACATTATTTAATAATACTTAAAACTTAGTTCCATGGCAGAAATGGAAGTCGCCGACAAGGGTGGCAAGAAAGGTCCCGGGGTCAAGAAGTCCAAGAAGCTTTCTACGCGTGTCGATCTTACGCCAATGGTGGATTTAGGTTTCTTGTTGATAACATTCTTCATGTTTACAACAACACTATCTAAGCCAAAGACCATGCAGATCAATATGCCGTTTGAGGACGAAGAAATAAAAGATGAGGACCAGACCAAGATCAAGGAAAGTACCGCTCTCACGGTTCTGTTAAGTAAAAAACATAGGGTATATTACTATGAAGGCATGGGTACTGACCCGGAAACACCGCCAAATGTACAGTTGACCAATTTTGACCCTCATGAAGGTATCAGAGAGGTGATCATGAATAAGGTGGAGAGTGTAGAGAAATTGAGACGTCAGGGGCAATTAGGCGAAAAAGATAAGACTACAGTACTTATCAAACCGGATACCAACAGTACTTATGAGGATATGGTAAGTATCTTAGATGAAATGGCTATTAACGACATCAGAGTATATGCAATTGTAGATATTACTGATGTGGATAGAGAATTTATTTTAGAGACAGAAAATGCAGGTGGAGAGTAAGCCAAAGGCTTATGGAAACCTATTCGTTTCTGCATCTTTATATAAAACACATTTATAACAATGGATATCAATAAAATACTATCCAGCGACTATCTAGATATCATCTACGAAGGACGCAACAAGAAATACGGAGCTTATGAGCTACGTAAGAATTATCCTAAAAGGATGACGCGCTCTTTGTTTGTGGTTTTAGGTGTAGGTCTGTTAGCAGCAGCAGGTGTTGTTGTTGCCAGCATTAAGCCGGAGAAAAAGCAAAAAGTGGCGATGACCCAAGAGGTAACACTTGCGGAGCCGCCGCCAATAGATCCTAACGAACCACCACCACCACCGCCACCGCCGCCGCCACCACCACCGGTGAAGCCAACGGTAAAGTTCACTCCTCCTGTAATTAAGAAGGATGAAGAAGTGGCTGAGGAGGAGAAACCACCGGAACAAGAAGAATTGATCGATGCTTCTGCAGGTTTGGAAACGGTTGAGGGTGATCCGGATGCGATCGACCCGGGTATTGTGGATGAGGGAGATGGTGTAGTTGCTGCGCCGCCGCCGCCGAAGATATTGAAGTATGTAGAGCAGATGCCGGAAGCTTCTTATAATGTAAATGCTTATTTAGCTAAAAACATTAACTACCCACAGCAGGCTAAAGAAAACAACATCGACGGTCGTGTGATCGTACAGTTTGTTGTGAACGAAGATGGTTCTGTATCTGATGCTAAAGTAGTAGGTAACCGCAGGTTAGGTGGAGGCTTGGAAGAAGAAGCACTTCGTGTAGTAAAATCTATGCCTAAATGGAAGCCTGGTAAGCAAAACGGTCGTGCCGTAAAAGTATACTTTACTTTGCCGATCTCCTTCCGCTTAGAGTAATCTATCATTTGATACTAAATATTTAAGAGCTGCTTATGCAGCTCTTTTTTTGTGTCTTTAAATGACAAAACAATGTCATTAATACATATGAAATCGGCTGATAGGAGCGTCTTATTATAAAGACCACAGCTATGAATAAAGAGAAAATTCTAACCAGTAACTATTTAGACATTCTATTTGAAGGGCGCAACAAAACCTATGGCGGCTACCAACTGCGTAAAAGCCAGGGGAAGCGACAAATGAGAGCATTAGCGGTTATCGTACTCTTGGCAGCGATGACCACCACTTACTCCGCCATTTCTACTACTGATAAGGATAAGGATATGAAACGTGCCATTGTATACGCACCAACAAATATACCGCAACCACCTATTGAGCAACCCAAGCCCAAACCGCCTGTAGCGAAACAAAAGCCTATTGAAAAAAAGATAAAGGCCAAGAAGTTTACACAACCCAAAATAGAAGATGACGAAGTGGTAAAAGAAAATGAAATGCCGCCAACAAAAGATGAACTAAAAGATGCCGTGATAGGTAAGAATGATGTTGAAGGCGACTCGGCCAGCTTGACCGATTATGTAGTAGATGTAAAAAAAGGTGACGGGCTAACGGGTGGTAATGCTACAAAAGAGCCTGTTGTATATGTAGACCAAATGCCTGAAACCCCATATGATATTAATGCATACCTGCGTAAGAATCTGAAATACCCTCGTGCGGCTGTAGAGAGCAATATTGAAGGTAGGGTGATCGTTAGGTTTATTGTAAATGAAGATGGTAGTATAGAAGGTGCTGAGGTAAAGGGTGAGCGACGCTATGGGGGAGGCTTGGAAGAAGAAGCTTTGAGAGTAGTAAGGACCATGCCTAAATGGAAGCCGGGTAAACAAAACGGTACACCTGTAAGAGTATATTTCGTTTTGCCTATAAGTTTTGTGCTGCAATAGCAGCTGAAACTTTTAAGAAACTATTATAGATAAGCTAGTATATAGATATTACTTTTGTGCAAGCATAGATACACTATATATAATTATCTGTATATGAAAAACCTTTCAACAATATTAAGCGTTTTAGCCCTGCTAGGTGTAGTGGTATTACTGGGTATGAAGTTCTCAGAAGGTAGCGGCAAAACAGAAATAAAACCGGAAGAGAAAAGCGAATTGTCTATCGCTTTTGTGAATATCGACACCCTTGAGTCGAAAGATGTATACCTGAAAACTAAAATGGAGGAGCTGGAAAAGCACCAAGAAAATATGAGTGCTGAGCTTCGTCGCTCTCAAAAGAAGCTACAGGACAACTATGTGGCTTTTCAACGCAAGGCGCAGTCAGGTGCGTTTACCACACAAGCAGAAGCTGCTGCTGCTGAAAAGAAGATCTACCAAATGGATCAAAGCCTGAAAAGCAGGGAAGCATCAATGACTGAAGAGCTTTTGAAAGAACAAGAGAAATTTCAGAAAGGTTTTCAAAGCAGGTTGGATCAATTCTTCGAGGAGTATAATAAGGATCATAAGTATGACTATATACTACCTTACAGCAACTCTGTAAAGACCATATTATGGGCAGATAAAGGTCATGACATCACAAACGATGTGGTAGAAGGCTTGAATAAAATGAAAGATGAGGACGAAACGAGCAAGACAAAGAAAAATAAATAGTATTTTTCTCTAAAATCGCTCGTTTTGGAAGATAATAAGCAGTCGTTTCATCGCTCACTCACCTTATTAGACGGTTCGTTATTGGTCATAGGTTCTATGATCGGTTCCGGTATTTTTATCGTTAGTTCTGATATTGCCAGAAATGTAGGCAGTGCCGGATGGCTGATCGTCGTTTGGCTGTTGTCTGGTTTCATCACATTATCGGCAGCACTAAGCTATGGAGAGCTTAGTGGTATGTACCCCAAAGCAGGAGGGCAGTATGTGTACCTCCGAGAAGCTTTTGGTAAACTGTTTGGCTTCTTGTATGGTTGGGCATTTTTTGCTGCTATACAAACAGGTACGATCGCAGCCGTAGGTGTGGCTTTTGCCAAGTTTACCGGCTATTTCTTCCCTGAGTTAGGCGAAACCAATGTGCTGTTCCACATTGGTACATTCGAGATATCTGCAGCACAGTTGGTGGGTATTGCTATGATAGGGCTACTGACCTATATTAACAGTCGTGGGGTGGAGAATGGTAAGTGGATACAGTTCTTTTTCACTTTTACCAAGGTTGCCGCATTAATAGGACTGATCATTTTCGGGTTGTTCTTATTTAAAGAAGGCAGTATATGGGATATTAATTGGGCAGATGCATGGACGGCCATGAAGCTGAATATATCAGAAGGTATGATCTCTAAGGAGACATTAACCAGTTCAGGATTAATTGCTGCTATTGGTGTGGCCATGGTAGGGGCACTATTCTCCAGCGATGCATGGAATAATGTGACTTTTATTGCGGGTGAGATCAAAAAGCCGGAACGAAATATTGCCTTAAGCTTATTTATAGGTACGCTGGTAGTTACCTTTTTATATACCTGTATGAACTTGATGTATGTGAATACATTGACGATGAATGAGATCGCTTCAGCTCCTGCAGACAGGGTAGCGGTTGCGGCGGCTGAGAAGATATTTACCAGTGGTATTGGTGCAGGTGTTATTGCAGGGTTGCTTATGGTGTCTACCTTTGGTTGTAACAACGGGTTGATATTATCAGGAGCCAGGGTGTATTATACCATGGCCAAAGATGGTTTGTTTTTACCATCAGCAGGTAAGCTCAATACAAAGGGGGTACCTGCGCGCGCATTATGGATGCAGTTTATTTGGGCATCGGTATTGTGCTTAAGTGGTAGCTATGGCCAGCTGCTAGATTATTTGATATTTACGGCATTGCTGTTTTATATACTTACGATAGCAGGGTTATTTAAACTGCGCAGAACGCAACCTGACCTTCCCAGGCCTTATAAAGCATTTGGTTATCCGTTTATACCGGGCTTATATATTGTGTTGGCATCACTGATATGTATTGTGTTGCTGATCAATAAAACGGGAACAGCAGGCATGGGATTACTGATCGTTCTTATCGGTATCCCAATATACTATTATTTGAAAAAGCGAGGATTGCAAGCTGATGAATAAAGAAGCACTTACAAAGCTATTTGATGATATGAACCAACTACGTGTAGTAGTGGTTGGCGATGTAATGTTGGATAATTACTGGGTTGGCGATGTTGATCGTATCTCTCCTGAGTCGCCTGTGCCGGTAGTGTCTTTAAGGTCGCGCGAGAGTAGACTGGGAGGCGCAGCAAATGTGGCATTGAATTGTAGGGCATTAGGTGCAAAGGTTGCCTTGGCTAGTATTGTAGGTAATGACCATGAGGGTAACTTGCTTAAAGAGTTGGCTAAAGATGAAGGTATTGATACCAGTTTAATGGTATTGAGTAAAGATAGAGTGACCACTTCTAAAACAAGGATCATCAGCCGTAGTCAACAAATGATAAGGCTTGATGATGAGCAAACAAATGATATAAGCATAGAGGAGGAACACCCGTTCTTAGAAAAAGTGCTCAAGTACATACAGATAGAGAAGCCGGACGTACTCATCTTTGAAGATTATAATAAAGGCTTGCTCAAGCCTAATGTTATTCAGAGAATTACCGATCATTGTAAGGAGACGGGTACTATTACATCCGTAGATCCTAAAGAGAAGAATTTTTTGGAATATAAATCGGTCAACATATTCAAACCTAACTTGAAAGAAGTAAGGGAGGGGTTGCACATGAGCATTGATGAAATAAATGTGGCAACGATGAATAGCGTGCATGAACAACTACAAGAAGAATTGCAACACGACGTGACCTTTGTTACACTATCAGAACATGGGGTGTATTACAACAATGGAATGTCAGAGATCATTCCATCACACTACAGACGTATTGCGGATGTGTCGGGTGCGGGCGATACTGTGATCGCAACGGCGAGCATGGTTTACGCACTCACTAAAGACGCCAAGCTAATGGCTGCTATATCTAATATAGCCGGTGGTTTGGTATGCGAGTCTGTAGGTGTAGTGAAAATAAATAAGCCTCGACTGGAAGAAGAGGCTATGAAAATATTAAGTGAATAGTATCGAAGGTATTAGGCTTTGTTGTCAGCAAGCCAGTCTTCCCATTTTTTAAGTGCTTCTCCTTTCAGTACACGTGGAAACTTGTTCATGCCGCCATGCTTACCCATAGCACGCATGTATTCGTAAAAGGTTTCGTTCGGTAATACTTCTACAAAGATCTCTTTAAGGGCAGAGGTGCGTTCTACAGCATAGTCATCATTCAGCTTGCACAAAGCTTCGTCTAGTAGTTGTTTGATATGTTCTGTATCTGCCTCTCCTTCAGTGCCTATATACCATCTGTGTGCAAATAGGTTCTCGTATTTAAATCCTGCTACGGTAAATTCTTTAATATCTAACCCCAACTGTTGACCAACGATATCTATCGCCTTATTCATATTGTCTACAGAAAGGTGCTCACCGCAAAGGCTGAGGAATTGCTTCGTACGTCCTACGATAGCTATTTCATATTCCTTAGCATCAGTAAAACGAATGACATCGCCGATAATATAACGCCAAGCCCCCGCACAAGTGCTGATCATTACAGCATAGTTGGTGTTTTCATCCACCTCGTGTATCATGTAAGACTCCACTTGTTGCTTGGGGTTGCCATCTTCGTCAAAGTTGTCGCTATTGAAAGGCACAAACTCATAAAAGATGCCGTTGTTCAATACCAACTTGATGCCATGCCCTCCCGGTCTTGCCTGAAAGCCGAAAGAACCTTCAGAGGCCATATACGTTTCAATATAAGTTATGGGCTTGCCCAATAGTCTTTTAAAACTCTCTCTATAAGGGTCGAAGGCCACACCACCATGGATATATATGCTTAGGTTAGGCCAAATGTCGTGTATGTTGTCTACCTTATGATACCTGATCACCTCTTCCATAACGATCTGCACCCAAGCAGGTACGCCACATACGGTAGCCACATCCCAATGCTTGGCCTTACGCACGATCAGGTTGATACGCTCTTCCCAATCAGGGCGTTTAGATATTTTCTGCCCCGGTTTGTAGAATAATGAGGATAACCATTTAGGCATGTTCTTGGCACTAATGCCGCTCATATCACCTTCATAATATTCTCCTTTTTCAAAAAGGGAGGTCGTACCGCCTAGCATCAATACCCCCTTCTCAAAAGACTTGGTAGGTACGCCAAAGTCGGTCATGCTATATAGCTGCTTGAAGCCTACTTTTTTGATCGACTTGATCATGTCTTGCGTAACAGGTATATGCTTACTGGCAGACTCAGATGTGCCCGAGCTTAAGGCAAAGTATTTCACTTTTCCAGGCCATGTCACATTCTCTTCCCCGTTGTGGCATCTGTGCCACCATTTACTGTGCATGATGTTATAGGTATGTACGGGTACTTTAGACCTAAAAGCTTGTACAAAATCAAATTCCTCACTCAGCATTTCAGAAAAACCGTAATGTTTGCCAAAAGCGGTATATTGTCCATGCTCCAGTAATTTATTTAAGGTGTGTCTTTGGTAGGTTTCAGGAGTTGCTACAGGTAGTTTGAACTGTTTCCTGATACGTAAGGAGCGCGATATGAGATGACCCAACAATGCCATTACAGAACAAGGTACTTATTTTTAAGACATATAATGGGTATGCATTATAAGCCTTAACGTTTTCTTTTAATGTGTATCAATATGATTCAAACAGGGTAATGACTACCATTTGCTTGAAAACCAGTGCAAGTTAGGTACATTTTACCTTGTTTTGCATCAAAAGTTATCAAAAAATATGTGTCTTCAAGTTATCTGCATATTAACCTAGTCTTATTATTTAATTTTTTTGAATTACGCTTATTACCTTTGCGCCCAACATGGTTAAAGTGCAGATCGTCAATAAATCGCCTCACGAGCTACCCAAGTTCCAAACCAGTGGTTCGGCAGGTATGGATATCAGGGTGTGGTTGCCTGAGCCGGTAACGCTCAAGCCTATGGAACGTAAGCTGATACCTACAGGGCTATATATAGCATTGCCGCAAGGCTACGAAGCACAGATAAGACCACGTAGCGGCATGGCGATCAAAAGGGGGATATCTCTTGTAAACACTCCCGGTACAATAGATAGTGATTATCGTGGAGAGGTGATGCTACCAGTCATTAACTTATCAGGAGAAGAGCAAGTGTTGGAAGATGGTGAGCGTGTAGCACAAATGATCATTGCTCAATACGAACAAATAGAATGGGAACCTACTGAAACCCTTGACGAAACGCAACGAGGTGCAGGTGGTTTTGGTCATTCAGGAAATAAATAAAGTAAACACAGAAATACTAGATTATGAACATTATTATACCAATGGCAGGAATGGGTAAACGTATGAGACCTCATACGCTGAAAACAGCAAAACCATTATTGCCAATAGCAGGGAAGCCGATCGTGCAAAGACTGGTAGAAGACATTATCTCTACTTGTAACGAAAAGGTAGAGGAGATCGCATTTATTATTAACCCTGCGTTTGGTAAAGATGTTGAAGCTCATTTGGTAAAAGTGGCAGAGAGCCTTGGTGCGAAAGGAAGAATATGTTATCAGGAAGAGGCATTGGGTACGGCTCATGCTATTCTTTGTGCTTCGGAGAGCTTAACGGGTAATGTGTTTATCGCCTTTGCTGATACGCTGTTTAAAGCCAGCTTTAGTATTGATACCAATAAAGATGCTATTGTATGGACGCAGAAAGTAGAAGATCCATCGGCATTTGGTGTAGTAAAGCTAACAGGAGACGATCAAATAGAGGCATTCGTAGAAAAACCAACCGAGTTTGTTTCAGATCTAGCCATCATAGGTGTATACTACTTTAGAGATGGTGACCGTTTGAAAAAAGAACTACAACGTTTGATAGACGAAGACATCAAACAGAAAGGGGAGTTTCAGATCACAGATGCAATGGATAACATGCTGAAGAATGATGTGAAATTCTATACCGATCAGGTAGAAGAGTGGTTGGACTGCGGTAATAAAAATGCTACTGTTTATACCAACCAAAGAATACTGGAGATCAAAAACGGTAAGGAAGAGCTAAAAGCTGCAAGTGCTACACTAGAAAACTCAGTGATCATCGAGCCATGTTTTATCGGCGAGAATGTAACAATAAAAAACTCAGTAATAGGTCCGCATGTATCTCTTGAAGCGGGTGTAACCGTTGAAGATGCACGTATCACTAACAGTATCATACAGGCAGACACAGTTGTTAAAAATGCTCGTATGGAAAACACTATGTTAGGGAAATGCGTAAATTACGTAGAAAACCCGCAGGTATTGAGCTTGGGGGATTATTCTACTAAATAGATGACCGTTATTCTGAGAACCAGCCTATTTACAATAATAGCTTTTGTACTGGCTTGTGGTGTGGCTCAAGCACAGCACGAAGAGGAGGAGTATGCCGATGTGACCATACTAAAGGCGCAGGATGTATACTATCAAGCCACACGTGCTAAAATCAAAGGAGACATAGAAGAAGCAGAGGTGCTGTTGGGCCAGGTAATTGAGCTAGACCCCAATGCAGGAGGCGCTTATTATGACCTTGCCTTTATTGAAGTACAGAAAAGCAATATACCTAAAGCTAAAGAGTATATCGAAAAAGCCATTGCTGTAGATGGTGAGAATAAGTGGTATCAAGAGCGCTATGGCCAAATACTCATTCAGCAAAACAAGTATGTAGAAGCGGCTGATGTATTCAAGAAATTAGCCAACAGTACAAACCGTAATCGTAAATATCTGGAACTAGTTGTGCAACTTTACCAAACAGCCGATATGCCTGAAGAGGCTATGACTGTGTTGGATGAGTTGATGGAGTTTAACGGTGATGACGAAGAGTTGCTACTCAGAAAGCAGCAACTGTTTTTAAGGACCAACCAGCTGGACAAAGCTGCAGAAGTAGCAGACCAACTAATAAAGCTGAATCCTGAAGATGGTAAGTATTACATACAACTGGCAGAGATGTATGCTAATAATGAGGAGCATGAAAAAGCATTGGAGCTTTACGAAAAAGCAGAAAAGCTATTCCCTTCAGACCCAAGCTTAAAACTAAGTATTGCAGAATACTACCGTCGCAAAGGCGATAAGGATAAGTACAAAGTTTATATAGCGGAGATCTTTAAGATAGAAGACCTTTCTGCCGAAACTCAAATTGCTGTATTAGCTACTTTCCTGCAATCATCCGCTACGTTTGAAGATATTAAAGATGAAGCTATAGCTTATGGGAGGAAAATAGCAACCCTTCATCCTGATAACGCAACAGCACTATCAGTTTATGGAGATATGCTGGCGCAAGATGGGCAAAAAGAGCTAGCTGCAGTTCAGTATAAGAGATCGGTAGATATTGATCCTTCAAAATATACGGTGTGGCAAAATTTACTGTTTGTATATACGGATGCCAGTGGTACGGACTCATTGATAAAATACAGCGAACGTGCGTTAAAGATATTTCCCAATCAGGCCATCTTGCATTATATGAATGCTTTGGGATATGTGAACAAAAAAGATTTTAAGAAAGCCATAGCTGCAGGTACAAGAGCCGTGGAGATGCAACCTGAAGATAACGTGCAACTATTATCAGATATGTATGCACTACTGGCTGATGCTTATAATAGCGATAAGCAATACAAGCTATCTGATGAAAACTTTGATGAGGCAATAAGGTTGACCCCTGATAATGCAACGGCACTGAACAATTACAGTTATTATTTGTCAGAGAGAGGAGAACGATTGGATGAAGCAGAGAAAATGTCAAAACGATCATTGGAGCTCAGCCCTGATCAACCCACATTTTTAGATACCTACGGGTGGATACTCTATAAGCAAGGCAAGTATAGTGAGGCTCAAGGTTACATTGAGCAAGCCATTGAAGCTATGGGAGAAAATGCCGATGCTACGCTATGGGAGCATTTAGGCGATATACAATATAAGTTGAATGATGTAAGTGGCGCTGTTGCTTCCTGGAAAAAAGCCAAAGAGAAAGGCGCTGATGCAACGTTGATAGATAAAAAGATCAAGGATAGGACCCTTTATGAGTAAGAGCATTTTTTATACATGTACTTTGGGCTTGTTGCTCTTGTTTACCGCTTGTAAGCAAGGCAAAAAGAAAGGTAAGGGTGATGTTAAAGTAATAGATACGGCTGCTATAGCCGTAGATACACTGGCTGAGCGAAGAAATACACCACAAATAGAGGCGGAAAGGGACTTTCCTGAGCCTGTTATAGGCAAAGAGAAACAGAAAATGATCGCCAATGTGATGCCTCTTTGGGAGCGCAAATTGCAATACAGCACTTTTTCAGGCAAGGCCAAAATGCACTATGAAGATGCACGACAGAAGCAAGATTTCAATGCCAATTTCAGAGTGTTGAAAGACAGTGCTATATGGGTGTCAGTAACGGCATTAGGGGGGATGGTGAGTGTGGCCAGAGCCTTGGTTACTCCTGATAGTATTTATTTGATCAACTATTTGCAAAAGACGGCCTATGCCATGAGTGCGGCACAGGCAGGACAACTGTTGCCGGTACAAATGGACTTTGATATTCTGCAGAACCTCATCATGGGCGATGTCTTAAGCCGCTCGGGCATGTTGGTAGATGCTGTAGATTTTGGTGCGGTGTTTAATTTACATGTCATGGACGCGCGAACCATACAACAGATCAACTATAGTAAGGCAGATAGTACCTTGCAAACCTTGCAAATGATCACCAATAACGGCCAAGGCAGTGTGGCCGCATTTATACGTTTGGGCAACTATGAAGTAGTGAACAATAAGCGATTTGCATCAGGTAGAGCCATTAACATCAACAATAACGGAGACCTGCTGTATATGAGCATGGATTTTAGCAAAGCAGAGTTTGATGAAGAGCTTTCATTACCTTTTCGTATTCCATCCAGCTATCAGCTTAATCCTCCTTTAAGATAATTGTAACGACATCGGCCTCACTTTTTGGCATCTTAACTTTTAATTATTTGATTTAAAGCCTAAATTGCCAGCTATATGAAAGTAGTAATATTTGCAGGCGGTAGAGGCACCAGAATAGCTGAAGAATCTGCACTAAGACCTAAACCTATGATAGAGATAGGTGGCAAACCTATTTTATGGCATATCATGAAGATATATGCTTCATATGGTCATACTGAGTTTATCATCTGTTTAGGGTACAAGGGTTGGATGATCAAGGAATATTTTGCCAACTATTTCTTGCATAATGCTGATATCACCGTAGACCTTTCTAAGAACTCTATGGAGGTGCACAACAACTTTGCTGAGCCGTTTAAAATATCCATGATCGATACGGGTTTGGATACCATGACGGCAGGAAGGTTAAAGCGTGTGCTACCTTACACAAATGATGAACCGTTTATGCTTACCTATGGCGATGGTGTGAGTGATGTGAATATTGATGAACTACTGAAATTCCACAAAGCCAGTGGCAAGGTGTGTACCATGACTGCCATACAGGCAACCAGTCGTTTTGGTGTGATCAAAATGGAAGGAGATGGAACGATCAATAGCTTTGAAGAAAAGCCTGCCGATTCAGGAACGTGGATCAACGGTGGCTTTTTTGTAGTAGAGCCCGAAATAAAGAACTACTTGCCCGATGATGCTGATGACATTATGTGGGAACGATACCCGATGGATAAATTGGCAGAGGCAAGGCAAATAGCTGCATATAAACATAACGACTTCTGGAAGTGTATGGATACACTGAGAGATAAAGAAGAGTTGGAGAAACTGTGGCAGACAAAACCGCAATGGAAGAAATGGTAACAGCATCTTATTTACAGTCTGTTTTTAATGGAAAGCGTGTATTTGTAACCGGCCATACGGGCTTTAAAGGCTCTTGGCTGATACAAATACTAAAGTGGTTGGGGGCAGATGTGAAGGGCTATGCCTTAGCCCCTGAAAAAGATAAAGACCTCTATAATATCATTGAGGGTGACGAGCAGTGTTATGCTTCTGTAATAGCAGATATAAAAGATTTACATCAGCTTAAAGGTGAGTTGATACGCTTCGAACCTCATTTCGTTTTTCATTTGGCGGCACAGGCATTGGTTAGAAAAAGTTATGACGAGCCTGTTGATACCTTTATGGTGAATGCTCAGGGAACTGCGCATGTATTAGATGCTATAAGAAGTTTGGAAAATGCATGCGTGGGTGTCATGATCACTACAGATAAAGTGTATGAGAATCCCGAGCGTGGTGTGCCTTTTAAAGAAGAAGATAAGCTAGGTGGTTACGATCCATACTCGGCTAGTAAGGCTGCCGCAGAGATTGTTATTGAATCTTATATACGTTCGTTCTTTAATAACGAGCATTACGACCAACATAAAAAATCCATTGCTGCAGCGAGAGCGGGTAATGTGATAGGTGGTGGCGATTTTGCCGACGACCGCATTATACCTGATATTGTAAGAGCATTAGAGTTTGACGAAAAAGTAGGGTTACGTAACCCCAATTCCATTCGCCCTTGGCAACATGTATTAGAACCATTGGGAGCCTACTTGTTGTTAGCCGCAAAAATGAGTGAAGAGCCTACTAAATATAATAGTGCATTCAACTTTGGTCCTGATGTGGATGATAAAAAGACGGTAGAGGAGTTGACGCAAATATTCTTAGAACGTTTCGAAAGAGGAAGCTATGAGGTAATGCAACAAGAGGGTGCATTACACGAGGCAAAGCTGTTGATGCTGGATAGCTCAAAAGCAGAAAGAGCGTTGGGGTGGACACCTAGGTTGTCAGCAAAAGAAGCTATTGAGTGGACAGCCGATTGGTATGCTGATAAAGAACATGATGCCCATACCAAGTGCTTGGAACAGATCAAAAAATACTTTGGAGATATAGCATAATGTGGGAATTTGAATCGATACTAAACGGTGCATACATCATCACGCTGCCTGCCTTTTATGATGATAGAGGAAGCTTTGTGAAAACCTTTCATGACACTACATTGAAAGAGCATGGCATCAATTTTCAGTTAAAAGAAAGCTACTTTTCTTTCTCTAAAAAAGATGTGATACGTGGCATGCATTTTCAGCTACCCCCGCACCATCATGCTAAGGTGGTTTTTTGTCCGCACGGGGCTATTGAAGATGTGATTGTTGATTTGAGAAGAGACTCTCCAACTTATGGTCAGTATGCAGCCACTGTATTGAGTGCTGAAAATCATAAAGCCTATTATATACCTAAAGGCTTTGCGCATGGTTTTAAGTCGTTAACCGATGATGCCATTACTTACTACTTAGTCTCTTCAGAGTATAGTAAGGAGCATGATACAGGTGTGTTGTATAACAGCTTTGGTCATGTATGGAATGTTGAGAACCCCATCATCTCTGAAAGAGACCTTTCTTTCCCTGAACTAAAAGATTTTAATAGTCCGTTTTAATAAATGAAAATAGTTTATGAAACTGAATAAAAAAGTATTGACCACCTTAGGTGTACAAAAAGAGAATGAAGGTGCTTTTACCGGCACAAAATGGAGGAAAGCAAAAGGAGAAAAAATCACTTCTTATTCTCCTGTTGATGGTAAAGCCATAGCATCGGTAAACGCTGTTACTAAAAAGAACTACGACGATGTGATCTTGAAAGCGCAAGAAGCATTTGAGGAATGGCGTATGTGGCCTGCACCAAAGCGTGGTGAAGTGGTACGTCAGATAGGAGAAGCACTGCGCAAGTATAAAGACCCGCTAGGAAGGCTAGTGTCTTTTGAAATGGGTAAGAGCTTGCAAGAAGGTTTAGGTGAAGTACAGGAGATGATAGATATCGCAGACTTCGCTGTAGGCCTGTCTCGCCAACTATACGGGTTGACCATACATAGTGAACGCCCGATGCACCGTATGTATGAGCAGTGGCATCCGCTAGGTGTGGTAGGTATCATCAGTGCCTTCAACTTCCCTGTAGCGGTATGGAGCTGGAATGCATTTATTGCATGGGTGTGTGGTGATACTTGTGTGTGGAAGCCATCTGAAAAGGCACCGTTATCAGCTATAGCATGTATGAATATTGTAGCCGATGTATTCAAGGCCAATAAAGTACCTGAGGGTATTAATGGTCTGATTGTAGGCGGTAGAGATACGGGAGGATGGTTAAGTCACGATGAGCGTGTACCTCTTGTTTCTGCAACAGGTTCTACTCGTATGGGTAAGGCAGTAGGTGCAGCAGTAGGTGCTCGTTTGGGTAAATCGCTGTTAGAGTTAGGTGGTAATAATGCCATCATCATCACAGAAAATGCCGATCCTAATATTGCCATACCTGCGGCGGTGTTTGGTGCAGTGGGTACTTGCGGCCAGCGTTGTACTTCTACCCGTAGGCTGATCATACATGAAAGTATGTACGAGCCGATCAAGAAAAAACTAGCCTCTGCTTATAAACAGTTGAGCATCGGTAATCCGTTGGATGAAAATAATCATGTAGGTCCATTGATAGACACGGATGCTGTGGTTAATTACCAAAATGCCATTGCGGCTGTAAAAGAGCAAGGTGGTAAAGCTGTGGTAGCCGGTAATGTATTGAAAGGTGAAGGGTATGAAAGCGGTTGCTATGTGAAACCATGTATCTACGAAGCGAGTAACGATATGGATATTGTTCAGGAAGAGACCTTTGCTCCTATACTGTATATCATGAAGTATAAAACGATTGATGAAGCTATTGCCATGCAAAATGGTGTGAAGCAAGGGTTGTCATCTTCTGTAATGACCTTGAATATGCGCGAGGCGGAGCAGTTCTTATCGCATAAGGGTAGTGACTGTGGTATTGCTAATGTGAATATAGGCACCAGCGGTGCTGAGATAGGTGGTGCATTTGGTGGCGAGAAAGAAACTGGTGGCGGTAGAGAAAGTGGTTCTGATAGTTGGAAGGCTTACATGCGCCGCCAAACCAATACGATCAACTGGAGTGAAGAACTGCCGCTGGCTCAGGGTATTAAGTTCAATTTGTAAATGAAATTTCATCATTGTAAAAGGGTAGCCTTGTGGCTACCCTTTTTTATATTCCATAAGAGCCAGTCCATCTTGGTATATTCTGTGTCTTACCAGTGTCAGTTTTTCTTCCTTTTGTAGGTTAGGGAATAGCTCTATTCCTGCTCCCAGAATGACAGGGATAAAAGCAATGATGTATTCATCTATTAGCCCCGCATCGTGAAACTGCTGTATCAGGTTGCCGCCACCTACCAGCCATATATCGCCATCTGTATTTTCCTTTAGCTGGTGAGCGTGTGCTATAGGGTTATGAGTAATTAACTGTGCATCATCAATCACTTTTTTACTACCGTCTCTGCTATACACAAAGCTGGCTTTGCCTTTATAAGGCCAGTCGCCCAAACTAATACAGGTTTCGTAAGTGCCATAACCCATGATGAGGCTATCAATACTGCTGTAAAATTCACCATAGCCATAATCTTCTCCATTTTCGGGTTCGGGTAGCCAATCTACACTACCATCCTTTCTGGCTATTTTACCGTCTATACTACAAGCGATGTAAAGTTTTATTTGCCCCATGTGTTTATTACTTAGTTTAAAGGTTTAAGTACTGTACGCTAAATTAATTTAAACCTTAACATGAAAAGGGGGGAATATGACAATATTTCCGTAGGTTTGACCAAAGAATACATTTTAATAGATAGATATGAACCTTTTTGTAGGTAATGTGAGTCCTGAAACGACAGAAGCTAGTTTAGAAAATCTTTTCTCAGAGTTCGGCGAGATCATTTCAGTAAAAATACCGGTAGATACTGCCACCGGTATGCCAAGAGGCTTTGCATTTGTAGAGATGGCAGACAAGTTTGAAAGTTTTGACGCGATAGACAACATCGACCAAACTTATTTCGAAGGAACAATTATTACGGTAAAAGAATCAAGACCTAAAAATGGCGGTGGTCACAGAGGCGGCGGTCATAGAGGTGGCGGTGGTCACAGAGGTGGTGGTTATAGAAGTGGAGGCGACAACAGAAGGTTCTCCGGAGGTAATAACTACAACAGCCAACAAAGTGGTGACTCAAACCAGAGACCTAGGAGGAGAAGAATAAATCGTAATAATGATTTTAATGATGGTGGTGGTGATCCGTTCAACAGATTAGACTAAAGACTTTTTTATCATAAAGTTTATCCCGTAGCTTTTCTACGGGATTTTTTATGCAGGATGTTTCCTTCTCTATACTCTTGTAAATGCCTACTTTAGTTCTACATCTTTTGTATGCAAGTAGTAATAAAACCAAGTAAGTTGCAAGGTAGGGTACGTGTGCCATCATCAAAAAGTATGATGCAACGAGCCTATGCGGCTGCGTTATTGCATCAGGGCAAGACTGTTATCAGAAATGTAGGGTATTCGGATGATGATAAAGCCGCTAAAAGTATTGTCGAACAACTAGGTGCTCAAGTGCAGCCGATCTCTGATACTACTCATGAAGTAATTTCGAATGGGCAACCCACTTGTAATGGGAAATTGAGTTGCGGTGAAAGCGGCTTGTCTGCACGTATGTTTACCATTATTGCCGCACTGTGTGAAAGAGAACTGACTATTACAGGGTCGGGAAGTTTGTTGCAGCGTTCTATGCAACCGTTTAAGCCCATCCTTGAACAGTTAGATGTAGAAGTTATTGACTTTAAAGGGGCGCTGCCTATAACGCTGAAAGGACCGTTGCGAATAAAGGATATAAATATAGATGGGAGTATGAGCTCTCAGTACTTAACTGGGCTATTGATAGCTTTTGCATTTAGAGCTACAGAAAAAACAAGGATCAGTGTAAACGGTCTGGTCAGCAAACCTTATATCGACCTGACGCTTGAAGTCTTATCTTCTTTTGGTAAAGAAGTTGTGCATCACAACTATCAGGAGTTTATTATCGACCCTTATAAACACGAAGAAAAAAAAGAGGTGATTATTGAAGTAGAGGCTGATTGGAGTAGTGCCGCTTATTGGTTAGTTGCCAATGAGTTAGGGAATGATATAGCAGTGGAAGGGTTGTATCTTAAATCGACTCAGGCTGATAGAAGAGTTATAGATGTGATTAACAATAATGAACAAAAGGGCTTTTCTTTTGATGCTACCCATGCACCCGATCTTTTCCCAATACTATCTATTTATGCAGCTTACTGTAATGGTGAGAGTAGTATAAAGGGGTTACATCGATTGAAAGGAAAAGAAAGTAACAGAGCAGAAACCATTCAAGAAATGTTGGCGATTTTCGAAGTGCCATTTGAAGTGGTAGGCGATGTGTTAGTTATAGAGGGTGGCCATCCGCTTAAGGGTGGAGTAGTGGATAGTTGCAACGACCATCGCATAGCTATGGCGGCAGCTATAGGTGCTTTGCAGGCAGAAGGTGAAACAACAATTATCAATGCAGAGGCCGTTGCAAAATCATACCCTCGATTTTTTGATGACCTTATCACATTAGGTGTCAATTGTACGATCATAAACACTCCTTAATGATTCTTGTTAATTTAGCATAGTAATGAATACGTTTGGAAGACTTTTTAGAGTACATGTTTTTGGAGAATCTCATGGTGAGCTAGTAGGCGTAACCATAGACGGTTGCCCTGCAGGTATTACCTTAGGTATTGATGATTTTTCAGATGATATCAATAGGAGAAAAGCCGGAGTAAAGGGAACAACACCCAGGGTAGAAGCAGACATGCCTAAAATTGTAAGTGGTGTTTTTAATGATAAAACTACCGGCGCCCCCATTACCATTCTATTCGAGAATAATAATACCAAGTCAAAAGACTACGAAGCATTAAAAAATACCCCTCGACCAGGACATGCTGATCTTGTTTTAAAAGCAAAGTTTAAAGGGTATAATGACTACCGTGGAGGTGGACATTCTAGCGGTAGGTTAACGCTTGCGTTAGTGGCGGCAGGTGTGGTGGCTAAGAAAATATTGAGTGGTATTAATGTACATACACAACTAATGGAGGCGGGAGGTAGTAGTGATATTGAAGCTGCGATAGAGCAAGCGATAAAAGACCAAGATAGTATCGGTGGAATTATTTCTTGCTCCGTTAATGGATTGCCAATAGGTTTAGGTGAGCCGTTTTTTGATTCTGTAGAATCGTTGATCAGTCATGCTGTGTTTTCCATTCCTGCAGTAAAAGGTATAGAGTTTGGCAGCGGTTTTGGTGCTGCTCAAATGAAAGGTAGTCAGCATAACGATGCCATAGTAGATGCCACAGGAAAAACCAAGACCAACCATGCAGGTGGTATCAACGGTGGTATTACAAATGGTAATGAGTTACTCTTTAAAGTAGCCATAAAGCCTACAAGTAGCACACCTAAGGAGCAAGTAACATGGAATGAAGCGACACAATCACAAGAGAAGTTTCAAGTGAAAGGTCGCCACGATCTTTGTATCGCATTAAGAGCTCCTGTAGTAGTAGAAGCAGTAATGGCTATGGTATTGGCAGATCTACAACTAATATATAAGACGTATCAATAACTTAGGCACGTTTATATTTTTTACTATATCCTTTTTTTGCCTTAACATTTATTGTTGGCTTTTCTTGATTTAAGTACTTATGTGTTTTATGGTATAGTAATTGTACCAGCTGGTTGTTAGCAAGGTATATTACTATGACAGGTAATGTTTTGAACAATGCTCTTTTTGTAGTGTTGATGAGATCTGCAAGAGGTAGTAAGAAGCCAACAAATGCAATGGCAATATAAGTAGTTAAGAATACTGCAAGCCAAAAGCCTCCCTGTTTCGTAAACTTTTTGTACACGATAAGTTCGGCTGCAACCATGATTAGGAAAAAATGGAAAATGTAACTATAAAAGATCGCACTAAGCTTTGAAAAAATAAGTACTCCTGTTATTTCACTCAGCCTATCCCAAAATGGAGATAAATTAGTAATATCTTTATTGACCAAGCCATCTACGTCATAAAACACCGGTACATAATAATTAAGGTAAATATAGGAGCTAAAGAGGTAAGCAACGCCTGATAAAAGGCCAATGGATAATATGGGAAGCAGGTATTTAACTTGGCGTTTCTTCCTGATTATTTGATACAATAATGCCAAGCCACAAATAAAAGCAGATAGGATAAAAGTTTCAGGGCGTACATAGGTAGCCAACCCCATAAATAAAGCCGATATCCAAATGTATTTGCGCTTGTCTGTATCAAGATAAGAGTAGAGGAAAAATAATGACAGGAAGTATAGTATCATGTTGCTGTAGTCGTATAATACCAAGTAAGTATACCCGTATAGATCAGAGCAGAACATAAGAAAGGAAATAAGTAGCCCTGTTACAACCGGACTTGATATAGACCTGATCTCACTATACAGAAATACAATAAATGCAATAGCTAGTGTAGGCATCCATATCTTCCCAAATGGGAAACCTATGAGCTTATATATAAGCTGTAGAGATGGTAGGTATAGTGACTTGAAAGGACCATTATTGAATGGCATCTCTTGGTTAAAAACAGAGTTTATAAAAGTATGCTCTTTTAGCGCATACTCTGCTATTGGTTCTGGTCCGCTGAGTAAGTCTCTGGGTACTGGTGGTATTAATGTGCTATATACTAGAGGTATCGCTAAAAGCATCCCTATAAGAATAAGCCAAGGTAGCTCATATAGCTCTAGCTTCGGAAACTTAGTATTGAATTTTAATTGCTTGAAATGTTTTCGGTTTACAATAAGTAAGATGATACATATTAGCGCGATAGGTAAAAAAATGCTTGAGGCAAGTAGGGGGATATGTAACAGTTCTAATGTGAATGGTACTGTAGATACTATTGCTATTCCGAGAATTGCACTTATAGAAAGTTGGCTAAAGCGGCTTCGCTTGATGTTAAGCATAGTGAGTATACTATAGCCAATAAAAATCTCTACTAGCAATAGTATTATGTATAATAAGTAGCTCATAGGGTAATTTCGTAACGTTTGTATTCTTCTAATATTTTTGATATTTGATTGCTGTCTGTTATTGGTTGTAACTGCAGTGTTTGTTTGTTTACCTTAACAAGATGGGTGGCATGATAAACATTTTCACTGTTCATCCAAATTGCCTTATGGCCAGAGAAGTAGTAAAATGTGATTGGCTCTAGCGACTTATAGTCCATTTTTAACGACTTGTAATAACTGTTTGGTTCCAGTAAGAATATTGGGTTTTTTATGTTGCTATCAATACATATTTGCTTTATCTGCAATGCCGCGTAATAAGGAGCCCCCCATCTAGCAACTCTTTTGGTAGAATCATCAACAATCAATAATGGCTTCATTTTACTCCAGTTTTTGATCGTACGATTGAAAAGAAATTTTTTATTGGCACCTATATTGATAAATATGGTGAGTACAAATGTGGAGATAATAGCAACAATAACGTGCTTGTAGGTGATTTTGCTCATGGAAAACCAGTGATTAAGGGTACAATAATTTAGACGGTGATGTAACGCAAAACGTTAGTGATATGCGTATGAAATATTAGTTAAACTATTATCAATAGTCATTTTGAAAGGATGGGATATTGGTCATTTGGATAACAGTGCTCTTTGCAAAGTGTGTAGAAGTTAAACGTCGCTATAGGAGCATTATTTAGTACGAGAAGGAGTAAGATATAGAAGAGAGACTCCATGATGTAAAAACAACAAGGTACTGCGGTGTGTACTGCAGCACCTTGTTATATAAGTAATGAGCTTTTTACAGTGTATATGGGTTTGCATTCGCCTCCCATGTTAGTATAGTGCTGTCTTCTATTTTAAATGGTGCTTCAGGAGTAGAGCCTTCGTAGTAAGGAGTTCCTTTCTTATATCCTCTTGATAATAACTCCACCTTGCCGCTAGCGTAAATATTTATGATAGTATACCCAAAGAAGGTGGCTTGCCCTTGACTACCGCCGTTACCTGCAATGATCTGGTAAGTGCCTTTACCACTTGTATCGGGCTGCATTCTTTGATAATCATGTACATGTGCCGATAGCATAGCTGCAACTTTGTTCTGCATCATCTCAGGCCAAAGTACAGGTCCTTCGGGTAACCCTTGGTGGCCTGTTTCGGGTTTGTTGTATACATAGTAAGGCTTGTGCCCAAGTACAAATATGTGATCTATATTAGGGCTGTTGCGGTAGTCTTTTATTTTCTGAACGATCCATTTTGTAGGTATCATCCCTTCTAAGCCCCAAGGGTTCTTTTTTGTTGGAGGATTATAAGTATCCGTATTCATGACGATAAACCCAATGTTCTTACGTACAAATGAAAATGTTGATCGATTATTCATACTATCAGACCCTGTAACGTTATCACGGTCTTTTGGCATAAAGGGATTCATGTATTTTAGCCAAATATCCTCAGCGCCTTTCAATGGCCATTCGTCATGGCCCGGAACGTGATGATCAGCATAAGTGAGCATTTCATGATTACCGGGAGCTGCTATTAATTCAATTCCTGAATTACTGATGTTACTGAAACTTTGATCTTTATATAGTTTCAACCATGCATCAAGTTGCTTATCCAAATGTTGTAGTGTGCTTTCTCCTAGCACTAGGTCTCCAAGAAAGAAAAAAGCATCAGGTTTGTTTGGGTGGTTACATAGATCGTTGTAAATCCTTTTCAAAGCGTAGAGGTTGGCTGTAGATTTATTAGTTGCTTTCTTATTATGTCTATCTCCACGGTCTACACGATTACAACCCATAAAGGCAAAGCTGTATACTAGAGAGTCTGTAGCAGGAACACCTATTGCAGGAAGAGGTTTGTTCTTATTTGATTGACTATCAGAAGATGAATCACAGCTAAACAGTAGTATGGAACAGCAAATAGCAATTGCTAATGTAGTAGTTGTATTGATTTTCATGGTATGTTTTTGAGTTGAAACAAAAGTAATAAAATGCCTTATATATTATAATTCATACTCAAGTTATTTGTTTCGGTAATAGCTGTATTAAGACTTGGATTTTTCTACACCAAAAAAACTAGCCATATTTGAGGCCTGATTTTGATAGGTAAACACCAAACATGAGCAATTATAGGAGCACAATTACTATAGTTTTTACACTTTTATTGTCGTTAATATTTTTTCAGTCACAAGCTGAAAATAATGCTGGCGCAGGTAAAATATATGGTAATGTCATAGACTCTGTAAGTAAAAAGCCAATAGCATATGCCGTAGTAAGAGTATTGCACTCCAATAGCAAACAACTGGCAGGAGGTGCTACTACTGATGAAAAAGGTGGATTTGTAGTGAAGGACCTTACCAAAGGAAAATATACCATTGAAATAAGTTTTATAGGCTATAACCCTAAAACAATAGCATCTGTTTCGCTATTGAAAAACACTCTTGAACTAAAAGACGTAGCTATTTCTCCTTCAGCTAACAGTTTGGAAGAAGCTGTAATTATCGGAGGAACACCCGAGGTAACTTATGAGATAGATAAGAAAGTAGTGAATGTGGAAGATATGCAAAATACGGCCGGGCAAAGTGCTTTGGAAGTGTTGGCCAATATCCCTTCAATAATAGTGACAGCAGATGGCACAGTGAGTTTAAGAGGCTCATCTAGTTTTACACTACTAATCGATGGCGTACCTACTGTGTTAGAGCCCGGAGATGCTTTAGCGCAAATACCGGCAGGCTCTATTCAAGATATTGAGATCATTACGAACCCTTCAGCAAAATTTAATGCCGAAGGAACTGCTGGAGTGATCAATGTGATCACTAAGAAGAGTAAGCTGAAAGGTGTGAGTTCGCTGATAAACACATCCGCTGGTACGTTTGATAATTATAACACGAATGGCGCATTTAGCTTAAAGAAAGAAAAGATCGCTTTCGATCTAAATGCCAACTACCAAAAACGATATAACCCGAATAATGAAATTGAAAACAGGCGTACTGTTTACGATACTCTTGTAAACGACCTTAATGCTGATGGTATTGGAGGGCGTAGGAGCAGCGGCTGGGGAGGAGGTGTAGGTTTTCAGTGGACGCCCAACAAATCGCACAAACTGGTATTGAAGACTGACTATAATAATAGGTATATGAGGTTCTTTAAAGAGCTGGATTATAATAATTACAATAATGGCCAACTAATAGAATCTTTTTTTACTGATGATCGTACTGAGGTGGATATGTGGTCGAGCTCTTCAAGCATGATGTACCAGCATAACTTTAAAGAGAATAAAGACCATTATATCAGTTTTATGGCTATCGCCAATTTGCGATATGTAGATCAAGCAGATTCAACACTCTCTTACGATGGTAACCGTCAGTTAGTAAGGGGCAATGCTTATACTGAGGTAGGGCCGTCAAACATGTACCGCTTCAATTTTGATTACAAGCGTCCAATAAAGGATAAGTATAAATTCGAGACAGGTTTGCAAGCCCAGTTTGGTAGAAGTTTTGATGATGGTGATAACTTTCAGTTTAACACAGCTACAGATGTATACGATCATCAACCACTGTTTAGCTCCGATGTAGATTATGTGAGAGATGTGCACGCAGCGTATTCTCTTTTTGGCGGGCAGGTAAATAAGTTTGGTTTTCAGCTAGGCTTAAGGGCAGAATATACTCACCGTACTGTAACCTCTGATAACTTTCCTGATGCTACCGCCATTAACAGGTTAGACCTTTTCCCATCTACGCATTTTTCGTACTCCTTTAAAAATGAATCACAACTATTATTAAGTTACTCTAGAAGAATTGAGCGCCCACGTAGTTGGTACTTCGAGCCTTTTGTTACCTGGGAGAGTCCTTATAGTGTGCGAGGTGGAAACCCAGACCTGAGTCCTACCTATATTACCGTGATAGACTTTAGCTACATGTACCCTCTAAAAGGATTAGGCTTTTGGAGTTTGGAGGCATACTATAGAAGAAGTGAAGGTGAAGTGCAGTGGGTACAAACCACCTACCAGCCAGGCATATTGATTAGGCAGCCTTATAATATTGGTGTAGGTCAAAACTCAGGTATGGAAGCTGCCATCAATTATAGAGTAGCTAAATGGTATCAGGTAAACTTAGGGCTAAACGCTTACTACTTTGACTTGAACAGCTCTATAAAAGGTGAAGATTATAGTGCGAGTTCCTTTAACTACAATATTAATCTGCGCAATACATTTACTTATAAAGATTGGGCCTTACAGGTTAATGGTCGTTTAACCAGTGGTTCGGTAAGACCGCAGGGCGAAACGCTTTCACGTTTTGTTGGTGATGTTTCGTTAAAGAAGAGTTTTTATAAGAAGAAACTTACAGTTAACCTTAATGCACGTAATGCATTTAATTCTGACCGTCGTATTAATTATGTGTATACGGAAAATGTGAGTGTGTACAATTCACACATACCTCAGTGGCCAATGTTGATGCTGACGGTTTCCTTGAAGTTGAACAACTATGAGAAGCTGTATAAGAACGAAGAGCTTGACGACTTTTAAGCTGCCTTCCACTTATCACTTTTCTTGATCATCTTTTTCAAAACGTTTAGGTCAATATCGTCTAGTTTTTTTACATACAAACAACCTTTCCCTTTTTTGTGTGGTCCTAATTTTTCAAGAAGCTCTTCTTGTGTAAGGTCGAACATGAAATAGACACTCATATGCGCCTTGGCAGGAGAGAATCCCACATTAAACCATTCCAATTCGTCGCCATTTTTACGTTGGTAGCTATACTTGCCAAAGCCGATAATGCTTTTCCCCCACATTTTAGGTTCTTTGCCTGTTATTTTCTTCATGATGCCTAGCAGTGCTAAGCTATCAGTACGGCGTTGAGTATTCTCTACAGCTTCTATAAAAGCAATAACATCTTTTTCCGTTTCTGCATTCACTAAGGTTTTCTTTGCCATGATCGTTGTATGTACTATACAAATTAGTCTATGTGCTGTGGAATAACAAAAAAGTCTTATTGGTAAATAGTGTTGGTTAGCTCAGTTTGAAAACACTTTGTCATTGTATTGCTCAAATTTCATTTAGCTTAACTTACTCGCCTAAATAGCAATATTATTATTTAGTATTAACTTTGTATCGTCATGTTTATCTAATAACATATATGGCCTCAAACCCATATCCTGTGGGATGATGTTGAGTAACTACTACTCGGCAGGTCATACATATGTTTACTTTTTATTTCATTTAATAATTATGGTACTGTTTCTATTGAGTGGTACTGTGCAAAATAATTAGCATGCATATACATGATATGTTGAAACTAAATGAGAAGCCATTGTTGTATGAAAAGGGTAACTCATTTATGTGGACAAACCTACATATATCTAAACAACTACTAGGTATACATTTAGATAATGATACTGATTTGGCTAGTAGGAAACAGTCTGTGATTGAATTAACGGTAGAATGGATCTTAAGTCAAGTGCCCAATCGTTCGCTAAATATATTAGATCTCGGTTGTGGCCCGGGTTTATATTGTGAGAAGTTGTCAAGCCATGGACATCGCCTAACTGGAGTTGATCTTTCTGAATCATCTATAAACTATGCAAAAAGTAAAGCTGCAGAATTGTCTTATGACATTAAATATGTTAATGCAGACTACCTCAGATTAGAGCTTGTGCCTGATGAATATGACCTCGCAATAATGATATATACTGACCTAGGAGTATTACTGCCTAAAGAAAGGTCTCTTCTACTACAAAAGGTGTATCGAGCACTAAAACCTAATGGCATTTTTATTTTTGATATTGTCAATGACAAAGGCGTAGAGACTAAGTTGACTTCTCATAATTGGGATGTTGTTTCAGAAGGGTTCTGGTCTCCTGATCCATATATGTTACTCTCAAATAGTTTTTACTACCCTGATGAGAAAGTTGTCTTGTACCAACACCATATTATTTCAGAAGGTAACAGGATTAATACCTATAGGTTCTGGACACATCATTTTTCTACTGGTGATATTAAGTCAATTGTGGAGAAGTATTCATTCAAAGTATTAAATGCAGAAACAAATATTATACCTGCTGTAGATAACTGGAGTGGAGATAACATTACCTTTTATACAATCGCTAAGTAGCATATAATAAAAGCCGCATCAAGTGATGCGGCTGCTGTCAAGTTGCCTGTTTTACCTGAAACCTTAATACGGTTTTCAGCTTTTCTTTGGGCACTTTTCTAAAATCACTCAAGTATATTTCTCTATGTGTTTTGGTAAGCCTTTCCTGCCCTTCTTCTTTTGCGAAGGCTTCCATTTTTTTAAAGCTTGCGGGTTCATCGTCAAAACTTCCGATGTGCATCATTTGCACACAACTGCCATCTTTTATTGACTCGTATTGCACATTTGCTAATAATTCATGAGGCTTTTTCTTTTTAGTGCTAGTAAGCATTTCATCATAAAAGTCTTGATTCACAAAATCGGGCTGACGTATCATTAGGCGAAATACGAGATCGTCTTTATTTATAGTGCCTTCATATGTTTTCTTAGCATCATCAGTAATATCCCATACCCCCTCCAGTGGATATACGGTATAATCACAATAATCTTTGGGAGAGTTTTCCATTTTCTTTAAGGTCATTTTTATAGCATAAGATATGGAGTATAGTACCCCTATGTATTCACCAAAAAGATCACTATTAGGGTTGCATTGACCGTCAATAACGACATATTTATACTCCGGTATGCTATTGAGCTCCGGTTTTGCCTTGGGTAGATATATGCTCCGTTCTTGTTTTCTCCATTCGTACTTCATTGTTAAATGTGATTTTTGCAAATGTAACCTTAGGTAGTGACAGCCCTATGTCAACAAGTACTAAAAGTGCTCCTGCTATCAGAATTACCCTTCTTAGTTAATAGCTACAGCTATATATGATTGACTGTCAGCCTGTTTGAATAATATCAATCATGAATTGTGTATGGGTAGATGACCATTTCTGATAGCACAAGTATAAGCTGTATTATATTGAGGGTAGTCACATAAAATACAGCCATAATGAGCTACAGGATTAGTAATAATTATTTTATGTAGCAAAAATACCAACGCATCGATTATTTTGTTTCTATCCATTATCTTTGGTAATCCTATTGTCTGTATATCAGTACAAATGGGTGGGTATACATTTTCGTGCACTACCATAACCCTTATATATTGTACATGTTGCTTTAGGATTAAAATGTATACCATATGGGTTTTTTCAGGAAATTGTTGGAAGATAACGGCTTCATAGAAAAAGAAGAAAATGAGGAAGAGGTAAGTGATAACTCTATAAAAGAGCAACCACAACAAGATACACAGGGCACAACCCCTGCTTTTTTTCCTGTGCATGGTCAGTCTGCGAATACAAGTCATGCACAAACAGCGAGTGGTAATTTAGGCCCCAATTACGGTGTGTTTGATGCGAATGTTGAAAAGCCGGATGAGGCGTTTGTCAAATTCTTTGAAGATGAAATGGGTGAACGTAATCCTCCCGGGCTTGATTATTTTGAGTTCAGGCAGCAATATGCTATTATGCAGCAAAAGATGCCCCATGCCGATCCAAGAGTGATATTGCAAGCCGTGGTGACCAACTTTGAGACCAATGATGTGCATGCCAAAGACTTATTGATGTCAGCTGCCTTTTATAAAGGCATTCTTACAGATAAGAAAAATATGTTCTTGCAAGATTCAGCCAATGAAAAAAGGCAGTTGTTGGCCAAGCGTCAAAATACGATGACCGCTCATGAAAGGAATATTGCAGCCAAAAGATCTGAAGCGGAACAATTACAGAAAAGGCTACAGGAGATAGAACTGGAAATACATGATGAAAAGACAAAAATGGATTTGGCCAGTACAGCTGGAAATGGAATGATAGAAGAGTTTAATAAAGCCGAGTTGAAACTTAAAGCTGCCTGCGATTATATGTTAAAAGCTATAAATGATGATATTCAAGTATTATCATCGCTTAGCTAAACCTATATAACAAGGATTGATTACCTTAAAGATATAATATACTCATATGACCCAACTTATTAAAGGTGCCTCTGACGTTTACTCTTTAGAAACTCAAAAAGAACGTCAGGTACGCATGGCACTTACCGTTGCTATAATCGTCGTGTTTGTAGGCGTCGGTTATTTCTTTTTGCCAACTATTACAAAGGCAATCAACAACTGGATAGATTTCGGTATATCTATAGGCAAGTTGTTATTGATGATCGTAGTGGCATATGGCTTATGGATGCTTAGAAGTGTTTTAGCGGCTAAGTATATCGCTATTCTAAAGAAAATTAGCCGTGCTATTGTTCGTACCGATCTTCCTACTTTTCTTGAACTAGTAGTAGCTAACAGGAAAGTGAAGCTAGGAAAATTCACATCTGATATAGGAAAGATGAGGCTGGCTATAAAGACTCATACCGAGTCGATGGAAGAAAGAAAAGAATCGATGGAGGAACACTTAAAGCTTGCAGAGCATTACAAAAAGCGTTCGGAAGATAACTCTTTGAATGAAAATGAGCGCCTTCAAGCGGAAGACAACTCGCGTCATAATGCTAAAGAGGCTGCAGCAGATAAAAAAGCACATGATGTAATGCAACAAGACAAAGACAAAATGTTGAAGACATTTTACTTCTTTGAACGTTTACGTAACAATCTGTCTAACGAAACAGATTCTTTATCGAATAAGATAGAGCGTATGCGCAGCCAGTTGAAAACATCAAGCATATGGAAAGATGCAGCACAGGGAGCTACTTCATTATTGGGAGTAACCGAGTTTGAACATTTGACCTTAGAAGAAACAAGAAACAAGATTGCAGAGAATGAAGCGGCTGTGATGAATATGATAGCCGACCATGAGCATATATTAGAAAAGATGGAAGCAAAGAGTGATATTATGGATGAAGAAGGGCAACAATTACTGGCTCAATATAGCAGCCAGGTAAGTCCTGAAGAAATGCTGGAACCATCTCAATTGGATGATAATGAAAAGTCGGGTACTGTATTATCTATGACGCAGAAATACAAAGAGCTCTTTCCAATAAAAAAACGTCCTTAATTTCTCATTACAATATAAACACCTTATAAAAGTCATAAACATGGCAAAACTTACAGAGAAGGGTCAAAAGACCAAAAAGTTTATTATTAATACATTGATTTTTGTAGCCATAGTGGGTGGTGTATACTTGGCTTGGCCATATATATCAGGTAAAGACTCAAATGGTGGAGGAGGTATGAAGATCGGTGGCTCTGCTAATAAGGCAGACATCACGCTGGCTTACAATACTTTCCCGGGTATGCAAGGTATACTACTTATGAATGGTGGTATGGAGCCTAATTCGGAAAGTGAGCTGTATAAAAAATATGGCGTCAAGCTACGTATCAAACAAATGGATGTGGTAGCCAATACGCGTTCGGGTTTGCACAGTGGAGATCTAGATATGGTTTATTGTACAACAGATGCCTTGCCTATTGAGATGGGGTCAGGTAGTGGTATGGTAGAAGATAAAGTAGTACAGATATTACAAGTGAACCAAAGTCGTGGTGCCGATGCACTAGTTGTTCGCCCGGGTATAGAGCAGGTAACAGACTTGAAGGGGCGTACTGTGGCAGTAGCTATTGGTACTGCTTCTCACACGTTTTTGTTAGAGCTGCTCGAAACCTCTAATATGGAAAATGAGGATATAACAGTATATAAAGTATCAGATGGTATTGAGGCTGCACAAGCTTTTAAAAGCGGGCAGTGTGATGCGGCTTTGGTTTGGGCTCCTGATGATGAGGATTGTGTGCAAGCTGTAAAAGGGTCTAAAATATTAGTAAGCACTGCTACAGCAACCAACATTATTGCAGATGGTCTTTTGGTAAGAGAAGCGGTGTTGAATGAAAAGAGAGAAGATATCATGAATGTATGTCGTGCATGGCTTGAAGGAAATGCAAGGTTAAACAGTTCTGAGTCTGATCGTGTTACTGCTAATAAGTTATTTGCGGAAGGCTTTGACTTTCCTGAGGACATTGCCGCTATTTCAACAGGTAAGATCAGGTTCTCTACTTTGGGTGACAATAAAAATTTCTTTGGTTTGAACAGTGGTTTTAGTGGAATGACGGGCGAAAAAATGTACACACGCATGGCAGTTAAGTACACGAAGCTAGGTTATGTGAATGGTCCTAAACCATGGAGATCTGTTTCAGACCCTTCGATCATTGAAGAGTTGATGAATGATAGTGAATTTGCTAATTCAAATGCACAAGCTGCTGATGAAAAGAAAGCATTTACACCGGCTACTGCTGAAGAAAGAAGTGCTAAAGCTAAGAGTAGTAAAATAGTTACTCTGGAGTTCGACTTAAACTCTGCCTCGCTCGATCAGTTAGATAAAGACATCATTAACCGTGAAATTAGCAGCTTAGCACAAGCATTTGGAGGTGCGCGCATACGTGTGGAAGGGAATACGGACAACTCGGGTACAGCGTCGTTAAATAAAAGACTTTCTTTACAGCGTGCCCAAGCCGTGGTTGACTACATGATTAGAGAGCATCAGTTTGACGCCAATAGATTTATAGTGGTAGGCAACGGACCTAATAAACCGGTAACAGGTTGTGAAGGGAATCAAAGCGAGGCTTGCCGTGCTAAGAACAGACGTACTGAGTTTCAGTTTATTTGGAATTAAGTAAAAGCTGAAACCTATTTATCATGCGTAAGTTCTTACTTCAAAGAAAAGATCTCTTATTACAGATCAGCGGTTGGCTAATACTACTATTAGTTTGGTTTGGTATTACCAATCTACACCTGATCAATAACCGAATATTACCCACACCACAATTTACTTGGGAAGGGTTAAAGGAGATGTTCACGCGCGAGCAGTTGGTAAATGACATACTTTTTTCTATCAGGATCAATCTTTCCGGATATTTTAAATGTGTGATCACAGCCATACCTGTAGGTTTCATACTAGGCTTGTTTCAAACGACCAGAAAAATATTCAGCCAACAAGTCAATGCTTTAAGGTTTGTGCCTATTACGGCTATGATGGGGATCTTTATAGCTATTAGTGGGTTGACGATCGCCACTAAAGTGAATTTTCTGGCATTTGGTATTTGGGTGTATTTAGTTCCTGTGGTGGTACAAAGGATAGATGAGGTGAGTCATACACACCTTGATATGATGAAGACACTTGGTGCCACTTTTTGGCAGACAATAAAGCATGTACATTGGAGATCGGTAATGGCAAGACTGTCTGATGATATTAGAATACTAGTAGGTATTAGCTGGACGTATATTATTGTTGCTGAGCTTAGCAATGTGCAAGGTGGCTTGGGTAGTAAAATATTTCTTGCTCAAAAGCAAGATCACATGGGAAAGGTATACGCAGTAATTTTTATCATTATTGCTATTGGTATCTTACAGGATATGTTGTTCCGACTAATAGACAGGTTATTATTTAAACATAAGTATAAATAGAAATAAATTGACAACCGGCAGCCAACATCCCATACTAGAGCTTAGAAATGTACAGCAGGAGTATATGACCAAAAGTGGTGCTCCTTTTGTGCTATTCAAAGACCTTGATATTGCATTCGAAGATTATAGCCAAATGGGACAGTTTATTGTGATCATGGGGCCGTCAGGTTGTGGTAAGAGTACCATACTAAAGTACTTTACCAATTTACAAAAGCCCACAAGTGGAGAAGTATTGATAAAAGGAAAACCACTGGAAAAGAACCAAAGTATCCCGATGGTTTTTCAAAGCTACTCTTCTTTAGAATGGTATAGTGTATGGTATAACGTGGCACTACCCTTAATACTTAGAGGTGTTTCAAAAAGTGAAGCAAAAGAAAAAGCAATGCAAATGCTTAAGGTTGTTGGGCTGGAAGAACATGCTGATAAGTATGCTAAAAACACACAGTTGTCTGGTGGTCAGCTACAGCGTGTAGCCATAGCTAGAAGTTTAATTGCAAACTCTGAGATGTTGATGCTTGATGAGCCTTTTGGTGCGCTTGATATACAGACCAGATCGAGCATGCAATTTTTTCTTTTAGATCTATTCCAACAAAGTGAGGTGAAGAACCTGAATCCTACTGTTGTGTTAGTTACCCATGATCCAAGTGAGGCAGTTATGCTAGGTGCTGACATATATATTATGGATGCCAATCCGGGGCGCTTCATTCACAGGTATAAGCCTGAATTGCCTGCGGAGCGCGACCATTCTATAAGGAAAAGCCCCAAATTCCAAAGTGCAGTATCTGACATTGAGGATTTACTGCATAATGTAAAAAAGTAAAAGCATCTATTTGCCCCTGATATGATATCTGACAGTACGTATACTCCTGTTTTAAAAAAAGTTGAAAAGTTAGTAAAAGAGCTAGGTATGGAGGTGAACTATTTACCTAGCCTCGATCCGTTCTTTAAAGGCGACCTTGATGGTAAAACCATATATATAGGTGATGCCTTGGACGACGAAGAGAAATTGTTTAACCTGTTGCATTTGGTAGGTCATACCGTACAGTGGTGTATCAATGAGGAGTATTATCAATTAGGCTCAGTATTACATAAGAACCCGGACGAAAAGCTATTAAAAAAGCTACAAGACTATGAGTGGCAAGCCAACTGTTACGGTTTAGGGTTGCTATTTAATGTAAGTGCTTTTGAGCTGGAAGAGTGGTTTCATGAAGAATACATCATTGACATGATCTTCTTAACACATTACTATATAACGGGTAAGAAGTTGAAGATCAACGTAGATTTTGAGAAGATAAAAGAGGAGTATGATTTCCCCAAAAAACTAAAACCACTCACTATTCCTGTAGATTTTATGCCAAAAGCATTTCCCCGTTCACGAAATGGTATTGTGATCAACTTTGAATCTTGATTGGGTATAGTTATGATTAATAACTCATTCAAAATAAAAAGCCGCATCATTTGATGCGGCTTTTTTCTGTGCCCCAGGGGGAGTGGTATGTAATATTTACACTAAGAGAATATTAAGACATGATCTTTTCAAGTCTATTCTTAACTGCAGGCCAATCGCTCATAAAAGTTGAAAGGTAACTATAGAACCTTTTATTGTGATTAGGGTAGGACAAATGACAGAGTTCGTGAAGTAGGATATATTCAATGCAAACCTTTGGTGCCTTTATTAAGTCGCTATTGATAATAATCTTACCTGCTATAGTACAACTTCCCCAACGATTATTCATTTTCTGTACCCTTAAGGTAGGTGTATATTTAGAAAATGCTTTATGATTTAATAATAGTTGAGAGAACAAATCATTGATTACAAACTTAGCTCTTTCTCTATACCATTCGTTTAATATTTGTTGAACTTGCTTAGTATTAGTTGAACTAACTATTAATTGACCTCTATGCAACTTTACCGTATTTAATGCCCCCTCTACAATCCTTAATTTATACTGTCTGCCAAGATATAAATGTGTTTCTCCACTAATGAATTGTCTAGGGGGTGTTCCTGGTTGAAATGAATCAAAAAATGATTGTTGCTTCAGTATCCACCTGGCTTTATCATTTACCTTTTTATGTATTTCAGATTGTTTTGCATTAATAGGCGCAATTACAATTACTGTTGAATCAGGCATTACCTTAATTCCTAAGGTTTTTCTTTCTCTGTACTCTATACTATATCCTATTGTCTTGGTTCCAACCTTTATATTATGATTCATCCTGATTATTTAAACCTGATTTTCGCAATTTTAACACACTCTTCAATTAGCTCGTCAATCTTACTGAACTGCAACGACACGTTGTATTTCGACTTGATCTCGAAAATAAAGTCGTCAATAGTAATCTTTAATCTACCCTCAAGGTCTGAATTGTTTTGCCAGTCCACTATCATGATTTCATTCTCATAAATAATATTCCTTATGGAATTTTCAACACCTAACGCTATATCTGTATAGAATTGTTTATGCTGGCTGTCCTTTTCAACATCAACTTCAAATAGTGCAATTGCCTGATTGTAAAATGCTATGGCTGTCTCATTGCCTACCAATTCATCAGGTACGCCTCTCTGTTTTTTATTCTTGAATTGGTCTTCATGTTCACGGGTATTATTCAAATATTCTATTTCCGAAATTCTTCCGGCATGGTATGCATCTATGGTTTCCTTTATCAGCTGAGATAAACGCTTATAAAAAATGGGGTCTTCGTTCATCTTTACGTTGATAGCACGAATGGTCTTTGTGGCTATATGGTCAGCTTTCGCGGCTTTGCCAACTAGTTTTTCAATTTCTTCTTCTCTACTTTCTTTGTTGAATATATCAACAAGGTTTGTCAGTTTTAATACCTCGCCTTCGGTAGTAATGTGTTTGTCTATTAATTTTTGTACTTGAGGTTCGTACTCTGCATGCTTCAAATCATCACCATATCGGTATTTTACATTTTCTCTTAATTTCAGGAAAAATATTAGATCATTCTTGTATTTCTTCTTTTGTTTATCATGTGTATTAGTATCAAACTCTACGGTAGTGAAGGCTAATTTTAATAGACGGCCAAACACAGAAAGCTTATCGTAAAACTGGTATCTTGCTGCATCATCAAATAAGAACTCCTCATATGCAGTAGTGTCATATTTATTCTTAATGCTCTTGAATACATCCCAAAGCTCAGAATGTGCTTGAGGTAGTTTTTGTATTTCTTTATTGACGCTGGTAAGTGTACCCTTTAGCTCTTCTTCGTCAAAATTCTCAAGGCCAGAGTAAGTATTCAATGCATTGTCCAAATTCTCAAGATTACCATAGTAGTCTATTATATAACCATAATCTTTACCCGGGTAGAGCCTGTTTACCCGGGCAATGGCTTGTAATAGTGTATGCTCTTTTAATGGGCGGGTTAAGTATAATACAGTTGCGCACGGCGCATCAAACCCAGTGAGTAGTTTATCTACTACTATTAGCATTTCAGGGTAATCCTGCTTTTTAAATGCGTTTATTAGGTTGTTGTTGTAATCCTTTTCCTTATTATTAAACCTATCCATCATTGCATTCCAGAAAGACTTTACTTTATCATCAGCTTTCTCGTAAATGTCTTCTTCTCCTTCTCTCATATCAGGTGCAGAAATGATTACCTCACAATGAACATTGTATTTTGAGTTGCTTTTGCCAAACTCTTGTATATACTCTCTATATTTTATAGCTGATACTTTGTTAGGGGCTACTAACATTGCTTTTTGGGGGTAGTCTTGGTTGTTTAACTGAAAGTTGTCACAATAGTGAATGACTATATCGATAGCTCTTTCATATATTACCTGGTCTGCTTTGTTGATGGTGTCTATTCTGCTGAATTTCTTTTTTAGCTCGTTTTTACCATACTCATTTAACGGTTCTGAAACTATATCGTAATGAGCATCTAAGGGCCTTGCATTTACATTCACTTGGTTATGCCTCCCTTCATACAATAGTGGAACTACAGCCTTGTCGGTCACAGCATCAATAATAGAGTATACGTCAATTATGCCCCCAAACTTCATAGCTGTATTCTTTTCCGACTTCATCAAAGGTGTTCCGGTAAAGGCTATGAAACATGCATTAGGGAATATGCGCTGCATCTTGACGTTGAAGCTGCCATACTGACTCCGGTGCCCTTCATCTACCAGCACAAAGATCTCGGGTGATTCAAACCCTGCCGGTGCCTGGTTGACTGCAGACTCAAATTTATTGATGATGGTTGTGATAACAGCATCAGAGTCACTCTCTATCAGCTCTGCAAGTTTTCTGCCAGTTGTGGCGTTTGCTACAGCTTTACCACATTTCTTAAATGTGCCTGTTATTTGGCTGTCCAAGTCTATACGGTCTGTTACCAGGATGATTTTTGGATTTTTTACTTGTGTCGCTATTTGTTGTGCCAGCATCACCATGGTAAGCGACTTGCCACTACCTTGTGTATGCCATATTACACCGCCTGTATGTTTGCCTCCGGTGTCTGTTTTTGTGATCTTGTTTATTGTTTCCTCTACCGCGAAGTATTGCTGGTATCGTGCTACTTTTTTTACACCCTCATCATATAAAGTATAATCATGAATGAGTTTCAACAGCCTTTCAGGCCGGCAAATACTATATAAGGTTTTATCCTGTGTGGTTACTAATTGTTCCTCTGACTCCAGCTTGTCAAAGTATTGCAACACGTTTTTATATCGCTCTTTAAAGAGTATTGTTCTTTCATCTTGAGGAAGTGTACGGTTCTTTAGCTCATGAAGCTCATCGTTATAAGTTTTTTGCTCTGCTTTAGTTCTGAATACCTCTTTCCATATACCCCAAAACTCCCTTGTGGTAGCTGTGGTGGCATACATAGCATCACCAGAGCTGATTGCCATTACAAGATTAGAGTAGTGGTAAAGTGAACGTATACCATCGTCTTGCTGATTGCGCAGGTGTTGTTGTATGGCTTTGTCCATAGGGTCTTTTATGCCGGGGCTTTTGCATTCAATTACCACTATTGGTATGCCGTTGACAAATAGCACAATGTCGGGCCTGTAATGGTCGTTGCGCCCCTCGCGCAGTACGGGAAATTCTTCGGTTACATGATACACGTTATGCTCCGGGTGTTCCCAATCGATATACCTGAAACTAAAAGACTTTTTATCGTTCAGCACAGTTTGCTCAAAGCTTTTGCCAAGGGTAATAAGATCGTAGAGGGCCTCGTTGGCTTTCATAAAGCCATCCTGTACAGGCAAGTCGCGCAGGGCAAGTACTGCGGCATTGATGTTGGCATCAGAGAAGGCGAACTCTTTGCCTTTATACTCTATACGGTTGATGGCTGCCAGTTGTTGTTTTAGCAC
Source organism: Flavipsychrobacter sp. (assembly GCA_965230595.1). Taxonomy (GTDB): domain Bacteria; phylum Bacteroidota; class Bacteroidia; order Chitinophagales; family Chitinophagaceae; genus UBA5543. The sequence continues at coordinate 662,058 of OZ246011.1, forward strand.
CCCTTCAAGCAACACGTTGCCGGTGCGGCCGCCACGGGCTGCCAGTGCCTCGTCAGGACTTAGGTATTTATAGCCCATCTTCATCAGCAACTGCAAGGCCGGTAGCTGCGATATATGGTCTTCTTTGTAGGATGGTGTGTCCATAGTTTATTTTTTTTGGCTTTTCTCAAACTCACTAAATAGGGAGATTAATTTGCCTTTTATTGTAATGCTTTCATTTGTAAGTGCTGTTTTTTTGTATACATACACAAATACACTGTCTTCATTACCACCACCAGGACCACCATCCATGCCCTTTTCTATGAAGAAGTTTTCAATGTTTCTTGCTTCTTGATCTGTTTGGGCTTCTTCGCACATCCATATGTCGTTTTGCTGATCTACCCTGTGTTGACCAAGCCGTGTGTCTTTGCTGTTTGTAATACCAATGTAGTAGTCTTCGTAATTGCCTCTGTGCTCTTTTACGAACGCTTCTATGATGATGATGATCGCATGTCTTGCTTTTGCCATAGTATGAGGTTTTAGTTATTTATACGTTATCAATTTTTACCCGTACAGCCCCGGTGAGTAGTTGCTGCATGAGGCCTTTTTTCTGTTTTTGTAAAGCAGCTAAGTATTGTTCTTGTTGTTTTAGCTCTTCCTGCGCTTTGTCCAGTACGGCGGCTATGGCTTGTTGTTCTTTGGTGTTAGGTATGTAAAATTTAAGATTGAAGAAGTCCTTAGGTGTTACGTTTAGCAAACCATGTGCTCGACCGCCTTCGTGAGCTATTTGAGATAAACCCTTGTCAAGTTTTCCTGCTTCAAAAAAGTGTTCAAAAAATGCTCCTGATATTTTTCTTTCATCCGTTATACGGAAGCAAATGTATAAGGTAGTAACAACAGCCTTGTCAAAATCTTTCAATCGCTTTATTGCACCCCAATCGTAACCTGTAGAGTAACTTTTGTTATAGCAGAAGTCCCCTTTTTCTACAAGAAAGTAGTTGTGCAATGTATTACTGGCTACACGTTTTTTGAAAAATGTTTCTTGTTTTACAAACCCTCTCTGTGCTGAAATGGTGACTACATTATCGTTACCTTCTTCATTTTTATCTGTTATTCTTTCAAAAAGAGTAGACATCTTAACTTCCTCCCACTCCTTCTTAGGTTTTAGCAACTGCTGCGCCAGCCCTTTGTTGCGTTGTGCGAGTTGTTTGATGAGTGTCTGAGTTTGTTGTATGGCATCATCCCAAGTGCTGAGTATGGCAGTTATCTTGTCAACTTCTACTTCCGATGATGGCCAACAAATCACAAAGTCTCCAATCTGCTTTTGACTAACCATTGGAACTCCAGTTTGAGATGACTCAACATACAGTTGCTTCTGGATAATTACAGAAGACAGTAAATAAAACAAAAAAACATTTTTACTTGTTTTGGGCTTAAGTAATACCATGCTCGGGTTAATCGTAGCTTGCCCAATTTCTTGATTTATTATCGCCACACCTCCCAATGAACCACGCTGCACAAATATCAAATCTCCTTTGTTAATCATAATTTCTGGAGATTCTTCATACTTTTCCTGTGATAGGTATGTTGGGTTTGATAAATCAAGCTTATTATTGTTAATGTGGCTTGCCCCTAAGACTAATGGTCCTGATTTTCGAAGGTCATCTTTTGTATAACCTTTCCAACCAACTCTGCCTTTGACATTGGCCTTGTCAATAATTTTTTGCATCTCCCAATCTTCCGGTATCCACCCCAGTGGTGTGTGCTTGTAGCCGGGGCGCTTTTTTATGTTTTTCTTATGTCTGGTGGTGGTCATGCGTTCAGTATTTGGTCAAGTGTTTTGTCCCAGTCGTGGTAGGGTAGTTCTGCCACACGGTTGTTGAGTAGCCTGTTTTGTTCCTGTTCCATTTCTTTACAGGTTTGCATCAGTCGTCTTTCCAGTCTGTTCAGTTGGTAAGCGTTTACCTCTTCTTTAGTGCCTACGTCTATCATCAGCAGCTTGTACTTTTTTACTTCTTCTATGTCTTTATCGTGTTCTTCTTCGCTTAACTTATCGTGGTCTACCCTTAGCCTATTACACCCCAATATGGTCAGCATAGAGTTCCAGCCCCATCCTTTGTAGTAGTGTGTGTCTAACTGCACGAGTATTCTGTCGTAAAAGCTGTTTTTAGCCTGCCCCACATAGCGTGCATAGCCCTCTTCGTCAAAGAATATATATACGCCTCTTGGGGAGAGTGCAGCAAACTTGGTGCCCACGGCAGGTTTGCTTAGCGTTACTTCGTTCATTAGGTCTCTCGTTCTAATGTTTTTCACTACGGGTTTATCCAGTTTGCTTATGTAGTGATAAGCCTCTTCAGGCTTCATATCTTTTATGTCTTCGTATTTTATTCTGGCTGGCATGGGTTATTAGTTTAATAGCCTAACTCTTTCAGGTAAGCGTTCATTTGCTTTTCTGTTTCGGCCAGTTGTTTTTTTATGGTGTCTATCTCTGTTTGTGTAGCCTTAATGTTTATGGGCTCTTCCTCCTCAAAAGTATCTACATAGCGTGGTATGTTCAGGTTGTAGTCATTATCTTCTATCTCCTTAGCCGTAGCACGGTAGGCATATTTGTCGGCCACTACCACACCTTCATCACCAGTAAGTGGGTCAGCAGTTTTATATTCCTTGTAAGTGTTTACAATTCCTTCAATATCTTCTTTACGCAGTCGGTTCTGGTTTTTGCCCGGTTCGTAGCCTTGGCTAGCATCTATAAACAGCACATCTTGCTTTTTGCCACGCGCTTTGCTAAACAGTAGTATGGCGGCAGGTATACCTGTACCAAAAAACAGGTTGGCGGGTAGGCCTATTACAGCATCCAGCAGGTTCTCTTCTATGAGTTGCTTTCTTATTTTACCTTCGCTGCTTCCTCTAAACAGTACCCCATGCGGCACTATCACCCCTGCACGCCCTACGTCTTCATATATGGTCTCCACCATGTGTGTGATAAAAGCATAATCACCTTTACTCTTCGGTGGCACCCCTCTATAAAAACGATTGTATTGGTCTATCGCTGCATCATCAGCCCCCCACTTATCTAAACTAAACGGAGGGTTGGCTACCACTACATGAAACCTCATGAGCTCATCGTCTTCCAGTAATTTTGGATTGTTAATGGTGTCTCCCCATTCTATAGTGGCATTGTCCATCTCGTGCAGAAACATATTCATCTTGCACAAAGCATAGGTGCTGCCATTATTTTCTTGTCCATACAGCGAGAAGTTGCTGCTGCCTACTTCTCTGGCCACTTTTATTAGTAATGAGCCAGAGCCGCAAGTAGGGTCGCAAATACGGTTGCCCGGTTCGGGTGCTACCAGTTTTGCCAGCAGGGTAGATACTTCTCCCGGGGTATAGAACTCTCCGGCCTTTTTGCCTGCATCGCCCGCAAAGCGAGCTATCAGGTATTCATAAGCATCTCCTATTATGTCGTTTCCTTCCAGGTGAGAAGGTTGCAGGTCGAGTGCGGCAAAGTCGGTCAGTAGGTTTTTGAGTATGGTATTCCTTTCTTTGGGTTGCCCAAATATAGCCTCTGAGTTAAACGATATATTCCTGAACACATTCAACAGTTTGGCACGGTTGGCGTCTTCTAACCCTGTCAGGGCTATATCTATCAGCTCTCCAATATTGTTAGCATTCTTGTTTTCGTATATAGCATCAAAAGTGCAATTTGCAGGCACTTGGAACCTTTCATTGCGCATGGCGCGTTCTATGCGTGAAGCATCATTGTTGTACTTGTCTGCATAAAATGCACGTTTGTCTTTCCATACGTCGGATAGGTATTTGAGGAAGAGTAAAGTCAATACATAATCCTTATACTGCGATGGGTCAATTTTGCCGCGCAGGCTGTCACATGCTTTCCATACGATATTGTTTATTTCTTTCTGTGTCATATTATTGGTTATCCTTTATCAGTTTATTGAGTATTCCGTTGTATCGGTCTTCTACAAGTCGGGTGTATTTGTCCAGTAGCTGTACTTGTTCTTTATACAACTGGTTGAGGTTACCTATTTTTATTTGTTCTTTCATGGGTAGTAGTGGTACAGGAAACGCTCCAAGTTCATTCTTCCTGATAGAGTTAATATTTGTTCCTGCACCTAATTGTTCAAAATAAGCCAGGCTATTCTTCATGTTCAGTAGTGTGGTGAGATAGTCAGGGTCAACTTTATCTCTATCGGCCCTTATGACAAAGAAGATAGAAGATGCTACAGCGGGTCCGAGAGATTCGGTATACTTCCAGCTAAAAATCCTGAAGCCTTTGCCTGCCAGCAGAATATCTCCATCTATGAGTAAATGAGGTAATGTCTTATTATCTTCATTCAAGAACATGTCCGAATTACTGATCATATTGCCTGAGTTGTCAAACTGTTTGGCTTGCAGGTATTGTACAGCCCCTTTTGGTTTTGGTTTAGCATATAATCCAAACCTGATATGAGCGATATGTTGCAGTTTATTATTCAAAATATTTTTGTAGAGCTTTTCAAATTATAAATGTAAAGTTCGTATATATTTTGAACTTGCCAAATGTTTTTTCTAAAAAACATTAGAAATCTACTTCTGAGTGATCTTAATATGGATGGCGGGTGGGTGCCTATTGAATGTATGTGTGGGTGTTTGGTATCAAGCGTGCAATATGTTATCAAGAGCAGCATATAAGTTTGCATCAAGCTCTTTTTTTGAGTAGCGGGACATCGACCATATCGGTATATCTGCTACCGTGATGCGAATGTCTTCATCAAAGTTGCTAAACCCGGCTTTGATGATAAAGCTGTCACAACGTAGCTTTTCACCTATATTGGGGTATAGCATGATCACTTTTTTGCAGCCTCTGCGATAGGCATAGGCAAGCATTTGGTACATGTCGCTTTGTGCAACTCCTTTTTTGGCTGTGCTGTAGTCTTGGGCAGTTCTAGTTTTATATTTGGTATCGATGATAATGCTAACACTGTTTTTTTCTATGTGTATATCATGATACATGTCAAAGGCTTTGGGTAATTCTGTTAATTTTAAATCTGATTTTTGAGGTGTAACATTCCATTCTTTAAAATTTTCTTGAATAAACCCGGTGATAAAATCTTCAAAAACCATTTCCATAGGTAGTAGCAAACACCAGTGTGATTGTTCATAACCTTCTGAATTGTAGAAAAGCTGATTTAATACAATTCGGCATGTCTCGATGATAGGCTCATAGTCGCTGTAGTGTGTATTTAGGCGGATTTTATCCAAATCGTTCACGCTACACGGCACGTCGCTAACCTCATCAAGTATAAACAGAATTTCATAAATATTGTTTTATACTATTATGCCAATATATTAGTTAAAAACTAACACTGTATATTTGAGGGAGTATGATTAGGGCTCTATTTCTCGTTTTTCTATTTCTATTTGGATTTGTTGCGAAGGCACAAGTTGATTTGTCTCAGTATACTTTCCCTGAACAGCTTCGATTTATAGATTCACTGAGAAAAAATGCAAGAAAAAAGAATATAAGCGCGGCAGTACAGATGCAGCCCTATATAAAGCAAGCTATAGAAAATAGGGACGAAGAGCTAGAAACGTTAATACAGTCTAGTATTATAACTGACAAACTTAAGACCGAAGAGATAGATTCAGAACAATATTTGTTAGAATTAGATATACTTACAGCAAAGTGCAAAAAAAATAACTGGAATGAAGTATTAGCATTGTTGTACTTGGCATATGCAGGTTTTTACCAAAACAATCAATATAATGCCATAAAGTATGGCAAATATCAATTACTAGCATACCGCTTGTACTCTCAATACGACGTAACATATTTCACTCGACGTATATGGAATACAAAAAAGCTTGGCGAGTATTATTATCATTTTGGGGATTTTAAAAATGCTGTAAAATATTTAAAGGAGGCAGGCTCACTGAAAGATTATTTTGATCCTTCTATATACAATTCACTTGGTCTATCTTATTATTTGAAAAATGATATTGACTCCGCCTTATATTATTTTGATTCGGCCTACCGCTATTCTGTTATTAATGATAGACAACGTTGGCAGGTACTCGTTTCTGGAAATATGATTGAGGCATACATAAGAACTAAAAATTATGATAGTGCAATAAGTATTGGTAAGAATATTATAAAAATCACCAAAAGTGGAGATCCTGTGCATTGTAGAATACAAGCAGCAGTGGGTTATGTTTATTTGCTGAAAAACGATGCTGCGACTGCAGACAAATATTACCAAAATGCGTTAGAGTGTTTCCATATAAAAGATACCAATTGGCATTTTCAGTATTTAGAAGATGCTGCTACTCTATATCAAGAGTATGCTGATGTAAAGGGTAAGCTTGGCCAATACAAAAAAGCATATAAATATGCTATCATCGGAGCAAGAACGAAAGATACTTTAGCGGAAAAGATGAATTTTGTCGAGCTTAAACGAATTGAAGATAAGCTAGAGGAGGAAAAGCTAGATAATGCAAAAAAGATAAATGCTCTTGAAAAGGGTAAGATAAAGCTGCAACGAAATCTATTGATCGCAGTAACATTTGCAGCGGTACTCATTATATTTTTTGTTATATATAGATATCGTACTCATAGAGAAAAGCTGGAAAGAGAACGTAATATTGCAGCTGCAGAGTTATTATCGTCTAAAGATAAACTAGCAACATTTACAAAAAGTATTCAAGAGAAGAATAAGCTGATAGAAAGTTTCGAACAAAAGCTAAGTGAATATAAGCCTAGTGCCGAAACAATAGAATACACTAACCATATATCAGAACTTAGACAAGCCACTATACTTACTGATGATGAATGGGAAGATTTCAGAGTGACATTTGAAAAAGTACATATTGGGTTCTTATTTCGGTTGAAAAAAGAATACCCTAAATTGACCCCAGCAGAAGTTCGTTATATAGTGTTATTAAAACTGCAAATGAATACAAAAGAAATGGCCTCTGTTTTAGGTGTAAATTCTAATAGTATCAGAACTACAAAATCACGTTTGATAAAAAAACTCACAATTGAAAATGAGCAGGAGTTAGATGTTATAGTTAACTCTATATAGATAAGATTATTTTCCATATAACCACATGGTTTTAATCAACAAGCCATTTATTAATTTTTAGCAATTGAGGCGAATTTGAGGCGAATTTGAGGCGTAATTGTGATGAGCAAAATTTGCATATACGGCCCTTCGCACCAGATATTTGTATCACGTAAGAATGGTGCAAATATTAACTTCATAAGTCGGTCGTAATATTCCTTTTCAGTACCATTCTTACTTTTTGTGCATAACGGCTACAATAGCCTGTTACTCATTATAAACTATTGGTTATCAATAATTAAAATATGATAAGCAGTTTGCTCGATCATAAAAATGAGATTTAGACTAGAATATAAACCAGTAAAATGAGCTTAAGAAGGAATCATAGACGTTTTATACATGGTATGCCTACGGGGGAGCTATTATTAGGCGGGAGTATGCCCTGTTGGCTACCATGTATAAAACTTTTTTACATGCAATTCAAGCCTGTTAAAAGATAGAAGAGGAAGTAAAAGAAATTATAACATGAGGTAATAAGTTATAAATACTCAAAAAAGAAAACTGAATAGGCATTACCCAATTTTTTGTCATAAAACTTAAAAATTTAGAGTATGAAAAAGTATTTACTTGGTATGCTATTGCTGTCAACAACATTTTCGTTTGCACAGACAAGGAAAGTTCTTATTGAAGAAATTACAGGGTTAAAATGTCCGACATGCCCTCTGGGTACATTTATTGGAGATTCTATTTATAGAAATAATAAAGCTAATGCAGTGTTTATTGCTTATCACGGTACTCTTTACGAACCGTCAAATAGCTCACTTAGAAGTGCAGATGGTGATAGTTTAATTAGTGAGGTTGCAGCGTGGGGAGCACCGTTAGGTATGGCTGACAGGTTTAGTTTTGAAGCAAATGATAGTGTAACACTTGAAATTCCTGATGAATGGCATAATATGTTTACTAAAAGAAGGGCTGAATCAGCTATTGCTTCAATAGGTCTAGCTAATAAACAATATAACTCAAATACAAAAGAATACTCTACGGATGTAATTGTTGAATTTACAAAATTGCCTAAAGCAGGAGTACCAATAAAAATTCAAGTGCAAGTTTTAGAAGATAGTATTCCAGCTGTAGGAGATTTGGAACAATCGAATACCATTCAGTGGTTAGGTACCTATCCTGTTATTAAGCCTTATTGGCATAACCATACTTTTAGAAAAAGCTTAATTGGACCGGATATATGGGGAGATGGGAATACTATACCTGCTACTCCTCAGCTCAATAAAAAATATGTATACGGTCTAAAGTTCAAATTGGATAGTAAATGGGATGAAAAGCATGTTCATTTGGTTGCTTTTATAGCATATGCAGATGAAAAGGACAGAGAGGTGATTAATGCTGAAGAGGTGTTAAATATTAATAAGGTTTTTCACCCTGTAGGGATAAGTCAACAACAAGAACAGCTTCTCAATTTTGGCATATATCCTAATCCGGCTACGACACAAAGTGTAGTAAAGGTTCAATATTTACTAACTGAAAGTTCAAAAGTTAGTATGAATGTATATGATATGTCGGGCAGGTTTATACAAACGGCTTACAAGAGCAACTATGAGACTATAGGTAGTCACGTCATAAATTGGTCAACAAATGAAATCAGTAGTGGCACTTACATCTTGGAAATTGTAACCTCTAAAGAAAAACAAAACAAGCAAATAGTTATTAAATAAGTTTTTTTTTGATTGTCACTCTTTCAAGCCCCTTTTTAGGGGCTTTTATTATTTAGTATAAGAAATGCTGATGCTAGAAAGAGGTAATTTATTTTCGAACCAATTATGCTGAATTAAAAGAAGTGGGACAATTATTTTTTTGAAGCATTTTATGCTTGACAAGTAATGATACACTTTATAATTCAAAAAATATTGGAGAGACAGCAAACTTATTTTTTCTTCAACACGCTGTATTACCTTTTCAATTAATATCTGAAAGGCTTTGTCTTCAAGGCAGATTACTTCCATTGGGTGTAGTAGTAGGTTTGACCTTTAAAGTTCGTGAATAGATTTCTCTTTTGGTAGGGTGAGATCACCTGTTTATATAAAAAGATGAAAGGGACTATTTGTTGTACCTATGTTGTACCAAAGAAAAAAGCCGACCTTGTCAGATCGGCTGTGTCTCAGTGCCCCAGGGGGGAATCGAACCCCCACTCACTTGCGTGAACCAGATTTATAGCCTGGCGATTATTTGTTATTTATCGTTAGCATTTATAATCCTATTTGTATACCTACATTTAATCTAGAACGACTACTATATTGTCCAAATAACCGTTGAGGGTTACCATAGATAATATCACCGCCTACAGAGAGTATTAGCCTGTTATTTGCCGTCCATTTGATGGAAGGTCTTAAAAAGCCATCTCCAAAATTTATATTTTGTAATGCTAAAAGTTCTGTTGTAATAGTTTCGTTTTTAAAGTTTCTACTGAATAACATTGTAATATTAGATTCAAATTGCTGCCTGCCAATAAGCTTGATATCTTTTAAAATATAATCTCCAAACAACTGAAAGCTAAATAGTGTATTACTGATTCCGGAATAGTCGATGCCAACAACTATAGCAAGTTGGTTTGTCTTGAAAATACCTGAACTTATAGCAACATCAGGTGTCATGAACCATTTATCAATTGATAATGCAGCTTCCCCTTTTATCGTAACACTATTAAAAGAATTATTGAATGTGCCTCCAAGAATATGGTGTCTTTTATATACCGGTTGTACAACAATGTTGTTATTACTTATTTGTATTTCCGCTACTGGGAAATCATCATAATGATACAAGTAATTTAAAGACAAGTCCCAGCCATTAGTAAAAGTAGAGAGTTTGACTCCCGCGTCAGCATCTTCTAATATGTGATCAGGCTTTTTTATTCCCAGCTGTATTATACTCCCATTATTACTTGGCTGAGGAAAGAATGCATAAGGAAAAAAAAGACCATTTATATCAGGGATATCATGATAGGTTTGATCCGGTATAAAAATTAGTTGAGCTTTTACCTTATTAAAATCTAGGTCTGCTTTTATTGTCCATAATGGAATTCTTGAGTAGTCAAAGTCGTCAAAAAAGAATTCACGCATATTCATGGGGTTGACAACATCAAGTAGTTTCAATCCATCGGCCTCGCCCCATACTGTCTGTTGTTTACCTATTGTTAAATAGTGTTTACCTATTTTATAGTCAATGTATAGCTCCCTGATTTCTAGTTCAGTTAGGTCTCCAATTGTTTTACGTTGCGAATACCCTGATACTTCATCTTGCATGGGCTCAAGAGGCTCTACGTTATCTAGAAACTCTATATAAGCTCTACCTATAGCGACGAATCTAAGGTTTTTAGAAACCTGTATTTCAAGCTCAGGAATAATAAACAATTCAGACTTGCTAAACTTTCCTGACGATAATTCGTATGATGTTCTGCTATTTGCTATAGCACTAAAAGTTGTTTTATCTTTCCAACTTTTCTTCTGAATGTCACCTTGTGCATAGCTTATTTTACAAACAAATATTATGCAAATGATATACGCTAGACTAATTCTATAAATCATTACTGATCTTTTATTGTTATCTGCCTTTAGTTTATTACTCCTCGCATAAGAGATGCTTCTGTGAACAGGTTATCGTTAACCAAAGTTTTGTAATCTATATTGCTAAAAACTATTTCCGTTTTATGCCCGGTTTTATGGTTTATAGCTTTTATATCTTTTATGGACCAAATACCATCTATTTGTTCAGTTTTACCAATAATAGTAGTCTTTAAGAGGTTGGCAGCTTCATCCCAATATTTAGCTTGACGAACCATCCATATTTTTGCATCTACCCAGTATTGAACTTTACTATAGCCTAATTCTTTTCTAACCTTATCGTTAATAGGAATGCCTTCTATCAGATAACATTTATGACCATTAATAGTTTCTGTTTTGATTGATTTATAGTTGTAATCGGACTCGCTGATCTTACTACCTAGTTTGATATCCTCATATGTAAAGTCCGTACCTAAAAAGTAGTCGCCCCTGTTCGATGCAGATATTCTTTTGGTTTTTTTAAGTGCAGGTAAATACAACCATTGGTCATCATCTTTTGTACTTACATGGTAGTCATAAGACATGAATCCTGTGCCTTTTACAATAGATGGGCTTGTGAAAACAGTAATTGATTTTCTTTGGTCACTATAATCCTTCCTATAGAGTACAGTGTTTCTCGTCTGTGTTTTTCCTCTCTTATTAATCAGTGTCATGTCAAAATTTTGTATCAAATGTTCCCCTTCATTTCTGGTGTTAACATTTTTTACTATTTGCTCTATGTTTGGAGACTGTGCGATGGCTCTAGAGCCGATTAATAGTATTGGAATCAGGAAAACCATTACAGGTTTAATAAATATATTGTTCTTCATTTGTTTATTTTTTTTCTAAAAAGTTTGGTTTGAATAATTTGATCATAGCAGGTAGTACGGTCATACTAGCTAAGAAGCTACTGGCTACACAGGCAGATATGAGAACTCCAAAATCTACAAAAGGTGGAATGTCACTGATCATGTTTACACCAAATCCAAGGCAAACAGCAAAGAGGCTAAATAATAGAGCTCTACCAGTAGACGGGTACATTTTTTTCAATGCATCATCGTATGAGAAACTACTTTTACTAATCTTATGCTTAAGATGTTCTACGATGTGAATTGCAAAGTCTACTGATACTCCTATAGCAATTGCACCAAAAATATTTGATGCAGTATTTAGAGGTATATGCGCTAACCCTAGAATGGCATAGAACATCAACATTGCGGTAAATACCGGAGTAACTGTGTATAAACCGGCTGGTATTGATTGGAAATTCAACGCTGTAATAATAAAAACTAGTATGAGGGCAAGTATCACTCCTACAAAATGACTGACAGCTATTCCATCTATCCAATAATAAAACACATTCATCCATCCCGCTACTTTGGCTTTTATTCCACCATCGCTAAAATTATTATCTATATAACTATTTAATGGCTCTATTACATTTTTAATGTTAGAATAATGACCGTCTTTAACGTTTACTGTTATGTTAGCCTGTCTGTAGTCGTAATCTATATACTGTTCCAGATCTGACGGATCACCACTTGCTGTATAAAGTAGGAATAGTTGAGCAACCATGTCTTTGTCATCAGGAATAATATAGGCATCATCTCTATTCTGATTTAGAGATTTGTTTAGCTGCTTTAAAATGTCTACAATTGAAGTAGTGCCGCCTACGTGTGGTAGTGATTCAATATAGCCTTGTAAGGCTTCTATCTTTTTTAAATTACTAGGTTCATAAAGCCCTTCTACGTCATCAGCTTCTATCATTACATCAAACGTATTGGCACCATTCATCTTAGCGTTAATCGTTCTGTCAGCTTTATAGATATCGGTGTTTTTGTTGAAATTATCAATGGAAGCCTCATTTACTTGTATTTGGAATGCTCCGATAAAACCTGCAATAATCACAACAAGACCAACTGTTAGTATTAATTTAGGTTTAGTAAGTATGGCATTCCCAAATCTACCCATTGAGCGACCAAATATATCTGGCTTTACTGATTCGCTCATTTTTTTATAAGCCTTACTTAGCTTAGGCTTTAACAGTATGAGTATTGATGGTATTGTCAGTAAAGAAAACAGTAAGGCTATCATTACACCTACAGATGAGAATACTCCAACCCAACGTAAGGGTGGTACATTTGAAGTAAAACCCATTGCCAAGAAGCCAGCTACGTTCGTAACACTGGTCATGGTTACAGGTCGCCACATCTCTGACATTGTAATTAATGTAGCTTCTCTTGATGATATACCTGGTTTTTTTGCCAATGTCTCATAGTATTCACCAAGTATATGGATAGCATCAGCTACACTAATAGCAATTAGTATAACAGGTATAATATTAGAAGTTAGATACATAGGAACACCAACTCCTGCCATGATACCCATTGTTCCAATAACAGACCCTAAAATCACAAATACACTCAAGTACAATCCTCTAAAGGTTCTGTAAGCTAGAATAAGGACCAGTAGGATTACGACAAATGCAAGCGGAGTCATTTTTTTTGCATCACTATCAATATAACTTGCTTGATATGCTACAACACCACCTTCACCTGCCACATAAACTTTTGAGTTTGATAAATTAGTTGATTCGCTTAATTTCTTCTCGGCGATCTCTTTTACTTTATAATACGCATTGACACCGTACTTGTTTTTATCAAGTAACTCTATAATTATTAATGTAGTAGTAGCATCTTCACTCACAAGATTGCCCTTATAGAGTGGGAAGTTTAAAGCCCCTTGTTTTATCAAATCGGCCTCTTCTTGACTACTAACAATGCCATTGATAAATGGGTCAACTATTAATCCTGAATCAGTACCGTATATATTTTTTTCACTTGCCAAACTAGTTATTTGTTCAGGGTCAATCCCTTCAACTTGTTTGAAGTCCTCGGTAAGTTCAGCTATGAGGTTCAAGTTTTCAGGTGTGAAAACGCCATCTGGGTTAGATAATGCTACGACTATAGGGTCAGTGAGCCCAAACACGTCTCTTACGTGTTCTCTATTAATTAGTGACGGGTGGTTCTTTGGTATAAAGGCTTCAATAGAAGTGTCAATTGTCATTTTGGACAGTTGTGAACCAGCACCAACTATTGCCAGCAAGCTTATTACAATTACAAGCCAGGGTCTTTTTAACGCCTTGTCGAAGAATGCTATGGCGCTATTTGTATTTAGTTTTTCCATTTTTTTTGTTTTATCTATTCTAAAATGTGCCCTCCGGATTGATTAAGCATAGTGCCGGACATATTATTCATAATATCTGATCCTGCTATTACTATCAGTTTTGCGGTGTCGGTTGTTGATGGTAAACGTTTTAACGCAGTTTTTTGTGACACATATTCTTGCATTTCTTCTCCAGACAATCCAATGTTAGCCCCCATTGTCTTAAATGTGTATTCAATCGCTTTAGAATCAGGCATAGCTTCTGACCGTACACCCAATACTCTAATACCTGCTGGCCCCCACTCATGTGCTAAACTCCTCACCAAGCCTTCCGTCGCAGCATGGCTTGCAGTTAATGCTGCTGACCATGGAGAACCTACTTTAGCAAGAGAAGAGGTGACAAATATGATTACCCCGCTATGTTGAGATGCCATAATCCCATAAGCATATTTAGCCGTGATAAACTGACTTGCTGTATTATTCTTAAGGGGTATTATAAATTGATCGCTTGTCACTTCTATTGCAGGTTTCCCATGACTATATTCTGCAGGGTCTGAACTTGTCAGATTGACTACTATATCAATCGGTATATTGTTTTCTTTAAACCAGTTGAAATATTTCTCAACATCTATTTCGTTGAGTACGTTTAGTTTTCTAACACTGCCATATTTATTTTCTTCTACCTCACCTGAAACACTAATATCAGATTGATATACATTAGCACCTGCCACTATAAACTCTGCTACTACTTTTTGCCCTATGGCACCTTTAGCACCAAAAATCAAAGCATTCTTGTTTTTTATAAATTGATGTGTCATTGATTATTTTTTTGATATTCTTTTGAAAATATGATCCAGCCTTGAGTGGTTTCTTCATAGAGGGTTCTATACACCTCATATTCTTTTGAATTGTAGAATGCTATGGCACTAGCCTGATTCTTAAATTCTATTACAATGATTACTTCTAAAGGTTTCCCTACTAAAACTTCTGCATTGGGAGTCGCAACCAGAAATTTGCCATTATACTTTTCAAGAATTTCATTGATGGCAACAACAGGAGGGATATAATCATCATGCTTTGTTACTTGATAGTTCTCGATAATGTATCCTTTACTCATTTGTGTTTAATTTTTTAATAGTAACTTTGACCAGTTGCAAAATGCAACCACGCAAAGGTATGGCAAACTAGTTGTAAAAAACAACTAGTTGCTAAATAAAATTTGTATTATGAAAGTGTCAAGGTCACAATGTCCTGTAAATCAAGCTCTTGAAGTTTTTGGTGATAAATGGACTCTGTTAGTAGTAAGGGATATCATGTTCGGGGGGAAGCGTCATTTTAGAGAGATGCTTGCATCGGAAGAAAAAATAGCTAGTAATATTCTTACTGATAGGTTAAACAAGCTAGAGGATGTGGGTATATTAATTAAAACGTCTGATCCAGATCACAAACAAAAGAATATCTATACCCTAACCCCGATGGGAATTGAGCTTATGCCAATTATGATACTTATAGGGCATTGGAGCGGTAAGTATAGAGATGTTTCAGATGAAGGGATAGAAAACCTAAAAGTGTATAAAGAGGGTGGACAAACATTATTGGATCAAATGGCAAACTCATTATTAAAAGAGTATGAAAAGGTTCTTGCATTAAAGCCAGAAGTCAAATAATGGATTAGGCTAGTCTTCTAAACTGTAAAAATTTAAATCATAATCCTGAGGGTTCAACTCCCCTCTTTCTACTAA
This sequence comes from Flavipsychrobacter sp., assembly GCA_965230595.1. Classification (GTDB taxonomy): domain Bacteria; phylum Bacteroidota; class Bacteroidia; order Chitinophagales; family Chitinophagaceae; genus UBA5543. The sequence continues at coordinate 677,610 of OZ246011.1, forward strand.
ATGAAAAGCCACTTTCAAAGCGGCTTTTATGGTTTTAGTGTCTTAGGTTTTTTGATTGATTTTTGTTGTAGTATAGTTGTAGGAAAGAAAAAGCCGACCTTTTCAGATCGGCTGTGTTGCAGTGCCCCAGGGGGGAATCGAACCCCCACTCACTTGCGTGAACCAGATTTTGAGTCTGGCGCGTCTACCAATTCCGCCACCAGGGCAAAAAGCGATTAGCGGGTTGCAAATGTATTCATTCTTTCCTGAATGCGCAACAAATATTTCTTTCTAAAATAAAGGTCTTTTATGGCTTTCAGTAGGTCGCTATTGTCTGCCTCAGGGCTATATTGTTCACAGCTTTGTTTTAGTTCATTATTAAGAACGGTAGCCTGCTCATTATATGCACTTTTTGCTTGTTGTAACAGGTTGTTATTGTCAGGTTCCATTTCCAATTCACTCACCAGCTCATTCAGTTCCATCATCTCCATGAGGAAGTCTGGCGGTAGGTTGTATTTCTCGTCGGCTTCAAGTACCTCTTTTAGTCGTAGTAGATAGGCTACAAGCTCGTCTTCACTCTTTAGGGTTTTATAGGCCTCATTGTTAATGGCCGACATCTTTAGAGCTTCCTCTTTTTTATCATCATCAGCCAGTGTAAACCTATCCGGGTGATAGGTGCGGCTCAGCTCATAAAACTTTTTCTTCACAGCACCTTTGTCAACTGAAAAACTTTCAGGAATATTATATAACTCAAAATAATTCACCATCCCGCAAAGATGCTTATCTTAAATTTTATAGCAAAATAGTCATGGTAAGAATAGGACTGATCAGAGAAAGAAAGTCACAACCCGATTATAGAGTAGCACTAACCCCCATACAGTGTGCTTATATCAACAAAACATATGAAAATGTAGAAGTAGTAGTAGAGCCTTCGCCTAACAGATGCTATGCTGATAAGGAGTATGAAGCAGAAGGGGTAACGGTAGCAGAAAATCTATCTAACTGCGATATACTATTGGGCATAAAAGAAGTGCCTACAGAATATCTAATAGAAGGAAAGACCTATTGTTTTTTTTCGCATACTAAAAAGATGCAGTCTTATAATCAACCATTGATGCATGCACTTATCAAGAAGGGTATTAAGATGGTGGATTATGAATGTTTAACACATAAGGATGAACAACGAATTTTAGGCTTTGGCTTATTTGCCGGTATTGTTGGGGCGCATAATGGGTTGCTGACTTATGGTAAGAAGTTTGGTCTGTTCGATCTGCCGCCGGCCAATTCGGTGTCAGATTTTCAAGAGTTGATACATGCCTACAGAAAGCAGAGATTGCCCAATGTGAAAATAGCAGTGACAGGCTCAGGCAGAGTGGCGGCAGGAGTAGTGGAGGTGATGACCAACCTAGATATAGAATCTGTTGAGCCGGAAGATTATCTGACCCACCAATACGAATACCCCGTTTACACGCATTTAAAAGGACAAGCATTATATGCTCGGAAGGATAATGGCTTGTATTTTCGTGATGGTTTTCATGCTCACCCTGAGATGTATAATTGCCTGTTTACCAATTATATTTCTCAGACGGATATTTTAATGAATGGCATTTATTGGGATGAAGATATTGCACGTTTATTTGAGAAAAATGACGTAAAACAAAAAGATTGGCGCATTAGTGTTATCTCCGATATTACCTGCGATATCAATGGCTCTGTGCCTATCAATGTAGGTGCTACCAGTATAGAAGACCCTGTGTATGGTATCGATAGAAACAACTTAGGAAAAGTTGAACCTTACCAAAATTCAAGACATACTATAGATGTGATGGCTGTAGATAACTTGCCTAATGAATTGCCAAGAGATGCATCACACTATTTCGGTGCTCATTTTGAGAAGTTTGTACTTCGTGAATTGCTGAGCGAGGATAGTGATATTATTCAAAGGGCTACGATTTGCGAAAACGGCAAACTCACTAAAGACTATGAATACATGAGTGAGTATGCCTATGGTTAATCCTATTTGCTTTTGAGTAGGTCAGCTACTGCATCCTCAATAGTTGGGTGTATAAATTCGTAACCCAAGCTTACTGTTTTATCACTACTTACAGTGCAGCTTTTTAATACTTCAACGCTCATCTCTCCCAGCATGACCTTTAATGCAAATGCCGGTACAGGTACAGGAATTTTCAGGCCACCTTTTATTTGTGCTATGGTCCTCATCAATTGCTTGTTTGAAACAGGATTCGGTGCTACACCGTTGGTGATACCTGTTACTTTTTCATGATCTAAGGTATGAATGAAAATGCTCGCGAGGTCTTTTACATGTATCCAGCTCACCATCTGCTTTCCGGAACCTAAAATGGGTAATACGCCAAACCTTGTAGGCTTTTCAAACTCTACAAAAGCACCACTCTCACTACCAAGTACTATGCCTATCCTAATAATGGCTGTTCTAAACTGTTCTTGAGCTTTAAGAGATTCTTGCTCCCATTTGTAACAGGTATTACCTAAAAAGTCATCGAAGTGGCGATCTTCCTCAGTAAATGGTTGCGAGTTGTCTCGGTCAGGACCATAATAGCCTATCGCAGAAGCCGCTAGGAATGTTTTACAATTATTGGCATGCTCTTTAAGTGCATTCACTAGAAAACGTGTTACCTCCGTGCGGCTTTTTTCTATGATCTGTTTTCTTTTTGTTGTCCATCTTTTATCGGCTACACCTGCACCGGCCAAATGTATTACTGCGTCAAGTTTTTGTAAAGATTGCAGGTCTATTTGCTCTTTTGAGGGATCCCAATGAGCGTAGCTGACCTGTTTTTTTGACGATTGGCGATTGCTTCTGCTAAAGATGATAACATGGTAACCTTTGGCAACCAACGCATTAGTAATATGAGTGCCTACAAACCCTGTTCCTCCCGTTATTCCTATTGTTTGACTCATATTGATAGATTTTAAATTATTTTAATCTTAATAAGTTTAAATATGTTGTATTTTAAGCAATAAAGCCGTTAAGTTTCCGTTTTTACTCCAAATACAGATGCATGAAGAAAACTTTACTCAGAAAAACTACCATTAAAGAAGACCGAGACACCAACATGACATTATCCAATAAACACGATAATGTAAAGCTGACAGACTTGATGATAGAGATGAACGACGTGCTGAAAGTAGCAGCTTCTGACCTTTTGCAACCTCGTAGAGAATCTATAAAGATCATACTCAAGAAAGCTTTAGGTTAGTTCAATCACAGTGATCTCAGGCAGTATGCCTAATCTTCCGGGATAACCCAGGAAGCCAAAACCTCTGTTCACATACAAGTATTGGTTGTTCTGCTTATATAGTCCTGCCCAATTCTTATAGATATATTTTACAGGACTCCATTTCAGGCCGGGTATCTCTATACCAAATTGCATACCATGTGTATGACCACTAAGCGTGAGGTCAATATCTTGGTATTCTTTAATTACTTGTGCATCCCAGTGCGAAGGGTCGTGCGATAGCAGTATCTTGAACGGTATTTCTTTTTCAGGAACACCGGTATATGCGGCATTCATATCTCCATACTTGGGGAAACCTGCCTTTGCTCCCCAGTTCTCAATACCTAGCACGGCTATTTTTTCGCCATCACGCTCCAGCTCTACATGCTCGTTCATGAGCAAGCGCCAGCCCATCTTTCCATGAGTTTGCTTCAGGCGCTCCAAGTTCTCCTTTTTAGCACCGTCACTTGGCCAAGAAACATAGTCTCCATAATCATGATTGCCTAGAGTGGAGTAAACGCCAAGAGGGGCGGATAGCTTAGAAAAAATCTTAGCGAAGGGCTGTATCTCGTCGGCTTTGTTATTCACCAAGTCGCCGGTGAAAAAGATCACATCGGGTTCCTCATCCAATACCTTCGCCACACCTTTGGCAACAGCATTTTCATTATCAAAGCTGCCTGAATGTATATCCGATATCTGCACGATCTTCATGCCCTTAAAAGCTTTAGGCAAATTGTTGAAGGAGAGCTTTACGCGATGGATCTTATAATTATATCTATTGGTAATGCCATACAAAAATGCACCTAAAGCAGTACCTCCTAGTATCAAAGCAACACGCTTGAAGAATACAGAACGGGATATACCATTAGAGCCTACGGCATCAGCATTGTCAATATTGGTTGTAGGATTGTATAGATAGCTAATAAGCCACATGGCCATACGGCGCACATCGTCTAGCAGCATCACGGCAGCTATTAATATCTTGCCCACCCAAAGCCCCATAGTAAAGGCCACGATCAGATTTTTGACCATGGGTGGCATGGCTTCCCAGTTGATCTGCCTGAGTAAAATGAAACTAGCCCAAGTAAATAGCGTTACTAAGATATAACTGATATATATTACCGACTTCCAAGGGTTGGACATCGGCCGCGCAATAGAGCGTATCAAGACAAAGCTGTAAAACTCTGCCAGTAATACAATCGTTAAAAATATCAGGAAGCGTGTGCGCATAGTTTCTTCTTAAAAAACAAGGAACTCGTTGATCTGTTCTTTGATCACTTGTTCGGTAGCTCTTTTCAGTATCTTACCTTTCTTGTTGATCTCTTCGTTGATGCGACTTAAAGGTATTTTATTATATAATACATTCATCTTAACGTAATGCAAAATATTGGTCATGTGTTCCATGCCGCGTAAGTTGCCGGCCCTGCCATCAGCCACACCCACCATCATGGCCTTTTTATGCCACCAGCATTTTCTAATATCGCTATTGTCTATCAGTACTTTGAGTATACCAGGGAAGCTGCCGTTGTACTCAGGCATAACGAATACAAACTTTTCTGAAGGGATCAGTAATTCTTGTTCTATTGATAGCAAGTCATTTCCACGCTCCCAAACGGCTTTATCTTCCAATGACAGGAGTTTAACCTCTTGATTATGCTCGGCTAATAGTTGCTTATAGATCTTGGCTACACGCAAGGTCATACTGTCTTTTCTATTCGTGCCTGATATTACTGTGATCATAATTGGCGTAAAGATAAAACCTTTGTCATGCAATGCAGATTGGGAATTGTGAAGTATAAATCAGCAAAACTGATGTTTACTACTAAAAATGTTACATTTTGTTACATCTGGGGTGGGGGGTAGTAACATTTTATCCCTTATACTCACTTATTTCAAATAAATGCCCATCGGGGTCGCGGAAGAAACAACGCACTTCTTGCCCCCAGTCATAAGGCGGAGTAATGAATTCAGCACCTCTGGCTTTAAGTATATCATAAGAAGCTTGGCAGTCTTGTACTCTTATGGTAAAGGCATGGCTCACTATATTTTTATCAATAGGTGGTAGAAAATGTGTTTCTGGTTTGTCCTCTGTTGGTCCGCCTGAAGTGACGAGTAGTAGCCAGTTCCCTAAAAACTTAATAACTGTTGATGTTCCTCCATACTCCCGAAATAGTTCTGCTCCAAGAATGTCTAAGTAGAAATGCTTTGATTGTTCCATATCAGTAACCACAAGAATAGTGGTAAACTCAGAAGATGGAAACGGATTGGCTGTAGGATCGATCATAATATTTATAATAACAAATATACGTTAATTTAATTATTTGCTAATAAATTTAAAGATATTAAATAGTCACTGTCGTAAGAAATGGTACGTATAGATTCTATGTCATACTGTTCCAACTCATTCTCCCATTGAGCGTTAGGAGTTATATGTTTCATTGTTATATAACCATTTTCCGCTGATATTATTTTACCTATAAAACAAATGTCCTCATCGGCGTAGGGTTCAATTTGAAAAAGAGGGTAGTGTTGACTTAGGTAACTAATACTCTCGCAGATATTACTCAACTGCATGTTTGTATGTGAGTTTTCAACCCCTTTTAGTGCAAATACTTTTTCTACCACCTTATCATGTTCATTAATGTCAAATCCATCCAAATGCTTATGATTAACAATCGTATATCCATCATGTACATAGTCTACTGGGTTGTAGGCTAAAAGCGTCCAGAGATTATTATGTTCCAGTACCATGCCTGAAATATTTTCGTCTCTATCAGAATAGGTTAGAGAGATAACCTTATTAATAAAAGATTGCAGCTTATCCATAATTATAAAAATAAGCTTTAACAATCAAGTCGCCACTGCTTTCCTACATTTGCTAATTATGAAATCGGAATTGGTACAGCAGATCAAAAACTTTGCGGCAGCGTCTTCTGTTTTAGACCCTGATGCTGCTAAGAGAGAACAAGTATTGGCCACTACGCAGCAGTATGAGCAGGCTTTCATAGGTCGCCTTACTCAAAACACTACATACATACAAGATGGCTACCATGATGCTACTTTAAGTGATACAGATTTCAGTCAGCCTCATGGCATGGAGGAAGTGACTGAGCTACTGGAGCAACATATGGAAAAACCGGGCATCAATACGGCTTCGGGTGGTCACTTGGGATATATACCCGGTGGCGGGTTGTATGCAGCAGCTATAGGTGATTATCTAGCAGACGTAACCAATAAATATGCAGGTGTATTTTATGCCTCACCGGGTGCTGTGCGTATTGAAAATGCTTTGATAGAGTGGACGGGCAAATTGGTAGGGTACAGCTCAGGTTTTGGTGGTAATCTCACCTCGGGAGGGAGTGTCGCTAATCTCATAGCTGTAACTACAGCACGTGATGCCAAAAAACTAAAAGCCAAAGACTTTCATAGAACAGTTATTTATACGACAAAGCAAGCGCACCATTGCGTGGATAAGGCCATTATCATCGCTGGACTAAGAGAATGTGTGGTGCGACAAGTACCTATGGATAAGGCCTACCGTATGGATGTACGCGCATTGCAGGAGCAGATTAATATAGATATACAAGCAGGCCTGCAGCCATTTATGGTCATTGCTAATGCCGGTAGTACTGATGTAGGTGCTATTGACCCACTGGAAAGTATCAGTGAAGTGACTGAAGCGCATGATATATGGCTGCATGTTGATGGGGCTTATGGAGGATATTTCCTATTGCTGGAAGAGCAAAAAGCTAAAATGAAAGGCATAGAACGGGCAGATAGTGTGGTACTCGATCCGCATAAAGGGCTATTCTTACCTTATGGTACGGGTATTGTGCTTATCAAAGAGCAGCAGCATTTGAAAAATGCCTTTGCCTATGAGGCTAACTATATGCAAGACACGGTCGATTTTGATGCGCAATTATCGCCTGCAGAGGTGTCGCCTGAATTGAGTAAACACTTTAGAGGGTTGCGCATGTGGCTGCCTTTAAAACTATATGGAGAACAGGCTTTTAGAGATGCGTTGCAAGAGAAAATACTATTGACCCAATACTTCTGTGAGCGCATTAAAGAAATAGGTTTTGAGTTGTGCAATGAACCTGAATTGTCAGTAGTGGCCTACCGCTACGTGCCACCAAGCGGTGACGCTAATGCTTTCAATAAGAGGCTGTTAGAAGCCATGCATCAAGATGGGCGCATCTTCATTTCCTCCACTAATCTTGACGGTAAGTATGTGCTTCGCTTTGCCTGCTTGTCATTCCGCACCCATCTAGCCCATGTAGATGAACTGGTGGGTATGTTACAGTGGCATGTACAGGAGTTGTTGTAGATATGTTTGAGAAAGGAGTAAATTCCAGAAAGTTGTGTAATGATGATGTATACGTTTTATTTTTTTCTATTAACAGCTTTATTGCTGCTCGTAGCAGCAGTTTTAGGTGTTTGGGGTATTGTAAAGAAAAAGAAACGTTTACTTCTATATGCTGTAACAGCTTTCGTCTTTTCTTTAATAGTTGGTGTTTACACTGGTTTTAAGTTCGTATCAAATAGTTACAAACTTGTTGCTGAAAAAGTATTTGAAAAGAGAAGCGGTAAAGAAATTTACATAGCATTATTTGATACACCCGTTGATAGTTGTTTGAGCGTGCTACATGCACAAGACCAAGTAATACCTAAAGTAGATTATGCTATCTCTTTACACGTAAGAACTTGTCCAGAAGAAATGGAACGAGTTTTATCTCTTCACAATTTTGAACAAAATATGGCTGCGACAAGTGAGCTAGCAACAATAAACAGTCCAGCATGGTTCCAACCGACGCTATTGGGTGATAGCATACGAATATGCCAATACAACAAAGATGAGTACGGTAACATGCAGCTATGGTATATTAATAGTGATACAACGGAAGCATATTGCATAGATATACTAGATTAACACTTTTTCATACTGTTTTCACAACAGAAAGTATTGAAAATGAGTACATATTCGATATTCTTTAATAAAAAATCTGCATAACTACTGGATAACCCCTCTCTTATCCACATTATCTGTGGAACTGTTTATATTCTGCCGTGGAACATTAACTTTGTATAAACAGCTAAAAGGATATATTAAGTTTATTATCATGCAGTTTACGTATTACGGTCATGCTTGTTTTTCAGTGGTCTTCGGAGGTAAAACACTTCTGTTCGATCCCTTTATTTCAGGCAATGAACTGGCCAAAGACATTAACCCTGAAACCATTGAAGCAGACTATATCTTACTATCTCACGGTCATGGAGACCATGTAGCAGATGCAGCTGATATAGCCAAGCGTACCGGTGCGCAGGTAATAGCCATGGTAGAGGTAGCCGGCTGGATGGAAAAGCAAGGGGTAAGTAATCTACATGCTATGAACTATGGTGCCGTGGATATGGAGTTTGGGGAAGTACGTATGGTGATAGCAGGACATAGTAGCTCTATGCCCGATGGTAGTTATGGTGGTAATCCTGCAGGTTTTATCATCAAAGGTGAGGAAGGCAGCTTTTATTATGCCGGCGATACCTGCCTGATGATGGATATGCAGCTGATACCTCGCTATGCGACATTAGACTTCGCCATCATGCCGATAGGCGGCAACTTTACCATGAATGCCGATGATGCGGTAATGGCAGCTGATTTTATTAATTGTAACAAAATAATAGGCGTGCACTACAATACGTGGCCGCCGATAAGTATAGACACAGAGCAAGCAAAACAGGCATTTGCAACTACAGGTAAGGAGTTGTTATTGCCGGCAATAGGCGAAATATTGACATTATAATAGAGCTGGGATTAGAATACCTTGATCGATCAAAACAAATAAGGGTAAACATTTAAGAAAGAATTATGGCGAAAATAATAGCTATAGCGAACCAAAAAGGTGGGGTAGGGAAAACAACTACTGCTATTAACTTAGCAGCAAGTTTGGCTGTGCTGGAGTATAAAACACTATTGGTAGATGCCGACCCGCAGGCTAATAGTACAACCGGTAATGGCTTTGACCTAAAGAATATACAACTAAGCTTGTATGACTGTATGGTGAACGACACGGACTCTTCACAGGTGATACTGGAAACAGATACACCCAATTTAGACCTGTTGCCATCACACCTTGACCTTGTAGGTGCTGAGATAGAATTGATACACCACCCTAACAGGGAGCATGTGATGAAGCAAGCACTGGAGCATCAGCGTGATAAATATGATTTTATCATCATCGACTGCTCTCCATCTTTGGGCTTGATCACCGTAAACGCACTTACCGCTGCTGATAGTGTGGTGATACCGGTACAATGTGAGTACTTCGCACTGGAAGGTTTAGGTAAACTATTGAATACGATCAAGATCGTGCAAACACGTATCAATACTAACCTGCAAATAGAAGGTATATTGATGACGATGTATGATGGAAGGTTAAGACTGTCTAACCAGGTGGTTGAAGAGATCAAAAACCATTTTGATGAATTAGTGTTCAATACTATTATTCATAGAAACACTCGTTTAGGTGAAGCACCTAGTTTTGGCTCTCCTGCATTGATGTACGATGCTGAGAGCACGGGGGCGATCAACTACTTGAATTTGAGTAAGGAGATACTTCAGAAGAACAACATGACCAAGATCAAGAACGAGGATAAAATATTTGAGGACGATGTCGCAGACCAATAAGAAAAAAGCATTAGGCAAGGGGATACGTGCACTACTAAATACTATTGACGAAGAAGTACAGGGCAGTGATATCGTAAAAAAAGTGCCTGCTGTATCAGGTGATAATACAGGTAATATTGTACGTGTACCCGTAAAACAGATCGTGGTGAACCCGAAGCAACCACGTAGAGACTTTGACGAGCAGGCCTTAAAAGAGCTATCTGAAAGTATTAAGCTGCATGATATCATCCAGCCGATCACGGTGATCAAAATTGCTAGCGATAAGTATCAGTTGATCTCAGGTGAGCGTCGATGGAGGGCTTCAAAACTAGCAGGCTTAAAGGATATACCTGCCTATATTCGTACGGCTGATGATCAACAATTGCTGGAGATGGCCTTGCTGGAGAACTTACAGCGTGAGGATCTGAATGCTATTGAAGTAGCGCTAAGCTATCAACAGTTGATGGACGAGTGCGACTTGACGCAAGAGCAGGTGGCAGAGCGTATGAAGAAAGACCGTAGTACGGTTACCAACTACTTACGTATTTTACGCTTACCGCCTGACATCCAAAAGTCGGTACGAGATGGCCAGCTCAGTATGGGGCATGCACGTGCTATCATTGGTTTGGAGCAAGTAGATGAGCAGCTATATGTGTTTAGAGAAGTGAAAGAAAAAGGTTTGTCAGTTAGACAAACAGAGCAACTGGTTAAAAATATTGCTACTAAGAAGAATGGAGATAGCGGTAAGAAAGCATCAACTAAATTGCCACCTGCTTATAAGAGAATAGAAGATAACATGGCGTCACATTTCTCTACACGTGTACGTTTGGATAGAAAGAAGAACGGTAAGGGTACAGTGACCATTGAGTTCTATAATGACGAAGACTTAGAGCGCATTATGGATCAAATGAAAATGTAATAGCAAAGACAATAAAATAAATATAGGGCTGTACAACAGCCCTTTTTTGTATATGAATAATTTACCTGAAAATTGGCAACAGACGGCAAAAGAGCGCAGGAAGGCTTATAAACGCTTGCTGGAAAAAGGTAAGAAGAACTTGATATTAAAAGTTTTGCCCGATCTGCATGAAGAGGCGTTTAGTAAAATAGACTGTTTGGATTGTGCCAACTGTTGTAAGAATTATTCACCAAGATTTAAGAACCCCGATATTAAGCGTATTGCTAAACGGTTACGCATCAAAGAAGGAGATTTGGTGGCACAACACTTAAAGTTAGATGAGGATGGAGACTATGTGTTACAGCAGTCTCCCTGCCCGTTCTTACAAGAGGATAATACCTGTGAGATATATGAAGATAGGCCTAGTGATTGTCGTAGATACCCCTACACGAATGAAGATGTATTGATCAAAAGAGTGAACCTTACTTTGAAGAATACAACAGTTTGTCCTGCTACCTTTTATGTATTGGAAAAACTACAGGAAGTAGTTAGTAAATAAACACCCCGTCAGGGTTGAAGTTCCTACTCAATGAGTCTAATATACGTGCTGTGTCTTTAGCGCTAGCGGTAATAGGCATAGCAATGAAGAAGTAGTTCGTATCATCTTGTATCATCTCCACTTTATTGCCATAGCTGGTCAGCTGGCGATATCTTTTGTGCGCTCTCTCTTTGCTGTCGTAGGTGTTAAGTATCACCTTCATTTTTATAGTGAGCTCCGTTGGTTCAGCAAGAGTACTTACTGTGTCAGGTTTAGTGCCTGATAGGTTACTGTTTGTCGTGTCCGTAGTAAGGCTATCGCTTTCTGCAAGTGATGGCATCTCATCTTCAACAGGCAAAGCATCGTCAAAATACTCTTCTTGAGGAGGTGGTGGAGGTGTGTTGTTGCGATTGCCATGCTGCATATCACTATAAAACTTCCAACCTATAAAAGTAGCCGCTGCCAGCAATACGAGAATAAGTAATACCAAAATTATCCTTGCCCAGTTTAGTTTCCTGCCATTATCAGGAGCTTCTTGTTGTCCTTCTTGTGGTTGTGGCATTTGAGGTTGCACAGGCTGTTGTTGGTAGCCCGGCTGTGGCATTTGTGGCTGCTGCGGTAGGGTAAAGCCGCTCACTGCTGATGGCTCAGACCGTCTTGGTGGGCTTTTAGGTGCTTTTATAGCCTCGGGCCTGAACTGAAGTTGCGGCGCCGTGATGAAATATATCTTTCCATTTTCTTCAGCAAGTTTGCCCAGTGCCGGTATAGGCACGGTCTCACCTTGAGCAATACGTTGTTTGGCATCATCACTAAACTTGTGTAGCTCTTTAGTAGCCTTAGAAATGCTGATCTGTTCGTTGGTAGCAATGAAGTTGGAAAGTGCTTCATCAATATTACCTGAAGTAGATAGAAGGATCTCTTTTATAGGTCCATGTAGCGACTCTCCATCATAGGTAGCAGACTTGGTTCTCATCTCCAAGGTGCCAAGCCCATGTACAAAGCATTTGTTATGCTTCAAAAGGAAAAGTCCTATATATTTAGCTACGTCCATTTACTACAAGTCGATAATCGGGTTGCAAAATAAGCAATAGCTAAAGAATTCAGCAACTAACTCACTTATTATTTAGAATTTAAGTCTAATACCTCCGTATACGTTAAATCCATACACATCATAACCATACCATCGTTGGTATGTATTGTTGAGTAGGTTGTATGCATTTATGAAAGCAGATAAGCGCTTGATGAACTCATATTCCGCCCCAACACCCAAGTCGATGATGGTATCCATTTTAATTTTTTTATTGCCTTTGTCAAAGGCATAGAGCTCATCCTGCACATTTAAATATCCTGTGATCACCAGCTTTTTTAGCACCGTAGCCGATACATCTGCCCCAAATGTAATACCCGGCTGATGCCATACCTCACCTGATATATGGCTGTAGAAGTTATTCCACTTACCACTAAATCCTAGTGTGAAGGTGTGTGCTATTTGGTAGCGTATAGCAGCTTGTAGTGATACAGCGTTTACCTTGCTATCATATTGTAATAAAAAGCGTTTGTTGTCGGTAGCCGTATCATTTACAAATAAAGGCATGCCATTATACTCCCACCAACTGGCTCTACCACTAAAGGCCAAGTTGTCGCTAATGTTACTTTTTATCTCAGCGAATACCTCGTTTGTAGTAGTTTGCTGTATGGTATACAGGTTACTCATGTATGGGTTGTAGGTAGATAGCCTTTGATAGTTATTAGCTCTAAGTTGAGCCACCCAACCTACGTTAAGATGAAATTGAGTGTTAGGTATCGTAAAGCTGGCTTGTATATCTGGCAAAAAGTACGTGCTGCTATTTTGTCCTAGAGTAGGATTTACGCCTGCAACCAAGTCAAACATTTCAGTGTGTAGTTTAATACCCGGGCGAAACTGAATGATATTACTACTCTGCGATGTGTTTGTATTCTTAAATTGATGAATGGCTGCGTGTACACCTGCGAATATTTGCAAGTTACTATCTATTACATATTGAAAAGGAGCGTCTACTAATATGTTCAGCTCCGATGCATCTCTACTATCGCTATAGCTGCTAAAGGTAAGTTTGGGTTGATAGGTAAGCAGCGCCGTTCCCGATTGGTTATTCGCCAAGCCTACACTTAATCCTATACCTGTAAAGGCTTGTTTCAGGCTGTCTGCATCGTAAGGGTAAACCGTGTGGTCGTACCCGTAATAGTAATATTGATTGTTGCTCACATCCAGCCCGGCTGTGATGGCATAATCATCTTTATAGTATGTTCCTGTAGCATCGAGCCCTGTTTGTGAGGTTTGTTGTCCTGCAATGTCACCCTTTTGCGATAAGTGGTGTAGGTGTATGGCAGAGTTGTAGTTGTTGCCCTGTAAGCTGCCAATGCCGGCATCTAAATATATAGTAGATAGATTTCCGCCTCCAAGTTTCACATAGTTGGCAAATGACATTTCCCTGTTGGTTCTGTTCAGTGCCAATGGTTGCAACGGTAGCGGGCTATAAGTATAGTTTAAAGTTTGCTGCGGTACATTGTAATAAAAACGAGGTCTTGAAGTGTCAATAGGAGGAAAAGCCGGAGTAAATTCAGGCTTAGTGGTTTGGCGTACTTCCGGGTCGTACGATTGAATGATCTCTATCGTAGCACCTTTGATGGTAGTATCCTTAGTTGTTTGCGCTATGCTACTGTTGCATAAGAGCAAAAGTAGTAATGGTAAACATAGATATTTCAACTTCATGTACGGCACAGTTATTCTGATAATTTACTTTCTTTTTTCTCTAATTGTTTTACCTCTTCCAACTTCTCTTCAGCTTCCTTTTTCAGCTCGGTTATCTTCGCATTTTTTACAATGCTCTTCAATGTAGCTTTCGCATTGAAGTAGTCTTTTTGACGGGTCAACACATCAGCTAGTAGTATGTATGATTTGATCACCCAATACTCGCTACCTGCAGATTTTTTAATGGTCTCGCTAGCTGCTTTTTCGGCTTCATCAATATTTCCTTGTAAGAAGTGGAGCTCAGCAATATTATACCTCGCCTCTGCTGCGATACTCGCCGTTTTAGCACCAGTTATTTGCTCATAGGCCTTCATAGCAGCATCGTAGTCTTTATTCTTTTTGTAGGATTTAGCTTTATAAAGGTTGATGGTGGTTTTCATTTGCTCATCTATGCCCGGCATTTCTGATAACGTATCGGCATAAGCTGCAGCAGTATTAATATCATCTTGTAGATAGGCGCTTTGCATTAGTCCATTGTAAGCAATCTTCAGGCTTTCAGTGCCCATAGCGCTACCCCTGAGCAGGTCGTAGTAATGAGCGGCTTGTGGGTATTGCTTGTTTGAAAAAGCAATGTTGGCAGCTTGCAAGGCGCTGTTTTCAGAGAAGTTGCTCCAATTATTTTCCAGTACAGCGTCGTAGAATGGCAATGCCTCTACGTCTTTATTCAACTTTCTATAAGACTCTGCTGTATAATAGTTGGCTTTGGTGATAAAGATACCTGTTGGAAACTCATTGATGTATTGCTTAAATGAGCTAATAGCATCTTCGTAGTTCTCAGCGGCAAACTGACTTTCAGCTGCGGCATAGTAGGTAGAGTCAGAGGTGTTTTGGTCAGGTGACGCAATATTATTCTCTTTTAAGAGTGCAACATAAGCATTAGGCTGATTGGTTTGAATGTATAAACTCTTCAAAGCGTCTAGTGCCGTTTGTTTTTCCTCAGAGGTAGGGTATTGTGTAACGATCGTTTTGTAGGCCTCAATAGCTTTTGGCAGTTTGTTTAACTGCTGATAAGCAAAGCCGATCTTCATCCAAGCTTTTGGTGCTAAGTTCCTATGCTCGTAAGCCTCTGTCAACGGTTGAAGAGTGGTAATGGCTTTAGCGTATTTATCATCTTCGATATAGGTCAATGCCATTTCGTATCTGGCTTGCAACTCATAGTTCTTTGAAGAGGCTACAAGGTCGGATAATATGCTGAGCTTTTCTTTGTTCTTGTCTTGAAGACCAAGAATAATTGCTTTTTGAAAAAGGGCATAGTCTGTCTCAGGTCCATTTGCAGTAATGACGCTATCGTATAATTGTATGGCTCGTTCATAGTCTTTTTGCATGAACACCGCATCAGCCTCTCTCAGTGTAGAAGCAATGGTTAGCACAGAGTCTTGATATTGTGATAATGCTCTGGAGCGGCTAAAGTAAGACTGAGCATCGTCGTACTTCCCAAGCTCCATAGCTGCGTAGCCCATGTTGAGGTATACGTTCTGCTCTGATGCAGACGGGCTTAAAAGTTCTACCCACTTACGGCCTTCTGTGTTATTTAGGTAGGCATTGGTTTGTGTTAATACTGTTTTGTAATCCTTCTTTCTATAGGCAAGTTCGGCCTTCCAAAAGTTTGCAGCGGTAGTATAAGTAGGGTCTACCGGTGAGCTGAGCGAGTGCGTTAAGAGCTCGTCTGCCTTATCTAGTTGCCCACTTTGCAAAAGCTGCACCGCATAACCGTAGTTTACCTTTTGTGCTACGCGTGGGTAATCCTCATTTTTAGTTTTTACCTCTTGTAAGGCACTGTAGGCCTCAGCATAGTTACTGGTTTTGATCAGCAGGTCAGAGAGCATGGTATTGGCCTCATCAGCATATTTAGACTCAGAGTAGTCGGCCAGTAAAAGGTTGATATAGTAGATGGCCTCAGCATTGTAGCCTAAGTCGTAAGAGAGCTTGGCACTTAAGAAGAGTGAAGCTTCTTGTTGTGAGGAGATAAAAGGCATATCAGCACATATGCTGTAGGCATTGCGTGCGCTGAGCTTGTCATTGGTTTTCAAGTAGCAATCGCCTAATAGATACATGGAGGTTTGTCCGAGTGAATCTTTTGTATCGCTAAGTTGTTTGAACTTGTCGATGGCCTCGCTCCATTGTGCTTGTTTGTAATAGCAATAGGCAAACTCGTAGAGATCTTCCTTACGGATCTGATCAGTATGCTCGTAATAGTGCTCAAAGTATTGTAGGGCATCTTCATAGTTGCCTTGCTCAAAATATATTTGGGCGACCAATAAGTAAAGCTCATTGTCGTAATATATCTTCTTGCGCCTGTTGATGAGCTTTTGAGCCTCTTTCAATGCTCTTCCTTTATCTCCTTTAAAGTAGTGTATCTCGGCTATGTAATAAGGCACCATGTCCTTATAGTCAGGATGGTTGTCTACTTTTTTAAAGCTTTCCAAAGCTTCATCATAGTTACCATTATTATAGGCTAGCAAGCCGTAATAGTAATTGGCGGCATCGTGGTATTTACCATCTATGCCTTTAATAGCGGCTAGCAAGGGGGCAGCAGCATCTAATTGGTTGTTGTTAAAATAGGCATAAGCCAACTCAAATTTAGAGTCTGCTATTTCATCATTATTAAGATTGGCTATGCCCGCCATTTCATAATAGCGAATGGCGCTGTTTAGCTGGTTGTTCTCAAAATAATATTTGGCCACTGCAAAAGCAGCTCTTTGCTTGTAAGTAGGGTTGGCTGTGTTGTTTACATAATCAACTGCATCGTCAATGCTATTGATGTCGTTAAGTTTTAACGAAGCAACTGTTTTATAATAATTAGCCTTGTCTTGTTTGTAGTAATGTTTAGCTCCTGTATGGTTTGTGGCAGGTAATGATAAGTATTTGTTAGCCGCTTGCATGGCTGCACGGTAATGGCCGTTGAGAAACTCTTCTTCAGCCAGTCTTATCCATTTATTTTCGGGTTGTTCGGGAGCATTTATTTGTGAAGATGCCGGTTTGCCTACAGCTGCAAGAGCTATGAAGCAAACCAGGCATCGGGTAATCGACAATATGTTCTTTTTTGCCATTCAGCAATAATATGTATTAAAAGTTCCAAGTCAAATTCACACTAGGGAATATTGGTAGTTGGTAGATACGCGTGTTATCTAGTCTGTTGATATAAAATATATTGTTACGGTTGTATAAGTTGCTCACGCTTAGAGTGGTCTCGATATTTGAGTTCTCACTAAGGTCAAAACGCTTACGAGCAGAAAGATCTAACCTGTGATAGTAAGACAATCTGCCACCATTGATATCATTACCGTATAAAATGCCTATTGAACCATTTTGTGTAGCTATGTTGGTGTTAATACCACTACCCGTTGGACTTAGGTTTTCATAAAAACCTTGTGTTTGCGTGAATGGGAATGGAGAACCAAGGTTGAAACGAGCAGAAAGATCCCAGTCTTTGCGCTTACCTGCAGTGTATGATGCCAGTAAGTTGATGTTGATACGACGATCGAATGGCGGTGGATATGTTTCTACTTTAGTAACACCTGTTACGCCATTTGGTTGACCGTTAACATAGTTGTTCGTCACACGGTTACCATCCAATACCACGGTTTTGTATTTGATCTGTTGGTAAGAAACCACACCCCATAAGTAAAGGCGTTTTTTCTTATAACGAGCAGAAAGGTCAACACCATACGCGATACCGCTACCGGCAGTAAAGTCAGGGTCGCTACCATTTACTTTCACACGGCTCAACTCAATATTTTGGTTGAAGTTCTTATACCAAGGCTCTAAGTTAAATTCAATATCATTTACATCTACCTCAAGACCAATGATACCGTGGTAAGCTCTTTGTAGGTTAGAGTTTACACGCTCACCGTCTGTATTCAGGATAGTTTGGTCAGGGCTTAATACAAAACCTGTAAAGAAGTTTACAATATCTCTATCGCTCTTCGTACTGATGATGTTTTGTGAGTAAAGACCAGCCGCACCTTTTAGTCTTATGTTTCTGGTAAGGTTATATTTCAAACCCAATCTTGGCTCTGGTGAAACAGAGCTAATGTTAGAATAATATTGTAGTCTGAAGCCCGGCTCGAAAATGAACTTCTTACTGAAGTTTTTACGATAAGTAACGAATAGCCCGGCAAGAGTGTTTCTTCTATCCAGTCTTGTCGTGTTGCCCAGTTGGTTGGTGTAATCCAAAGCTGTGTGGAAACCACTTACCTCGATACCATATTTTAATTGGCTGTAGCCAGGGAAGAAATAGGTGAAGTCGATACCACCTTCAAAACCATCAATACCACTGCTTCTCGGAGCAAAATTAGACTCTTGATAATCTATAAAGTATTTAGAGTAAGCAAAGCGGCCATTGATCAGTGCAGAGCTGTTGGTAGGAGAGATGACAAAGGTTAAACCACCACCCGTAGCCTTCCAGTGGAAGTCTGCATTAGCAGTATCAGTTGCAGGGTCGATCACTTTTGCTTTATCGTCAAAGTTGAAACCGAATAAGTTTAGCTTACTACCATTGTCGGCATTGAAGGTTACCTTACCATAAAGGTCGGTAAAGCTGTAAGGTAGTCCGCTTTCAAAAGGCTCGCCTAAGCCACCATATATTGATTTAGATGTTTGATCTAAATAACTATGCTTGAATGATAATAAGAATGTTGTAGATGATCCGCCCTCTTTTTTAGCTTTCGATAATGGGCCTTCCAACATACCGCGAGCCATAATAGGAGATGCAGACAACTTACCTGCAAGACGGTTTTTATTACCATCTTTAGTAGTAATATCTACTATCGCTGAAGTACGGTTGCCGTATTGAGCATTGAAACCTGCTGTTTGTACGTCTACGTTACGAATAGCGTCTGTTTCAAAAACAGAATAAAGACCTATAGAGTGGAAAGGGTTATAAATAGTAACACCATCTAGTAATATACCTGTTTGTGCAGGAGAACCACCACGGATGTATAACTGACCACCTTGGTCGCCCGTAAAGATCACACCCGGCACTACCTGTAAATACTGCGCAATATCAGGCTCACCACCTGTGCTCGGTAGCATTTTCATATCACGAGGCGTTACATTAATAGTACCTGCTTGTACTTGCGTTATCTTCTCTGTTTTTCTGGCAGAGATCTCTACGCCTTGTAGCTTTTGCGCCATCGGCTTCAAGAATAGTTTCTTGGAAACGATCTGACCAGCCTTAACCGTTACGGAAACCTTAACCGTATCGAAACCGATAAGGTGTGTGAAAAGTGTATAAGTACCTGGTTTTACTTTTGTTATGGAATAATAACCGTTAACGTCAGTTTGTACACCTACATTAGCACCAAGTAGTACTACGTTGGTGTAGATCATAGGTTCACCAGTTTCCTTATCATACACGAAACCTTTAATGGTACCTGTAGACTGTGCATAGGCTGATGAGAAAAGACATAAAAAAACTACTAATAAAAGTCCGATGCGTTTTTGCATATCTGGATGGTTTTACTTCAAAAAGGAAATTTAATCCCGAAAAGTACAGCTTTAGTTGCTATATAAATAGGAACAAAGATAGGAATTACAGTTTTGTGGCAAAGCTTTAAATCATTTAAAAGCAAAAAGCTTTGGTGGCAAGAATATAGGATACATAATGTATTTTTGAGCTAACTTGTAAGCATGAAAATATTCTCCTCATCTCAGATAAAGGCTTGCGACGCCTATACGATACATGCGGGTGAAATGAGGTCGGTAGACTTGATGGAGCGTGCCGCCAGAGCTTGTGTGGATTGGTTGAGCGACCATTTGCCCAAAGATGCCCTTTTTATCATACTATGTGGCACGGGTAATAATGGTGGGGATGGATTGGCTATTACCAGGCTACTGCATCAGCGAGGCTACGGTGTAAAGGCATTTGTGCTGCAGTTGAGTGACGAGTTTTCTCCTGATTGTAAAGCCAATTATGACAGGCTGAAGGATATAGACGAAGGTTTTGTAGAAGTATTGGAAGAGGGGATGTTTGTGACCGATGTGCCGGAGAACGTGTACATCATAGATGCTATAATGGGTACCGGGTTGAACAGACCTGTTGATGGATGGGTAGCGGAGTTTATCAAGCATATTAACGACTGTAGTAATATTAAGATAGCCGTAGATATACCAAGCGGTATACCTGCTGATAATATCCCTCAAGGTGAGTTTGTGGCTTTGAAGGCCGATCATACACTGAGTTTTCAATTCTATAAAAGGTCTTTCCTGCATCGGGAAACGGGGATATATACAGGATTTATTCATGTATTGGGTATTGGGTTACATCCTACATTCATAAGTTCTACCCATACCAACTACCGTACGATAGACCCAGAGGATATATCTGAGATATATAAGAAGAGACAGCCCTTCTCGCATAAAGGAGACTATGGCTCGGCCTATTTGATCGCAGGTAGCCATGGTATGATAGGCGCTGCTATACTAGCGGTAAAAGCAGCATTTAGGGCAGGTGCAGGCAAATTGAAGATATTACTACCAGAGTGTGGCTATAACATTATGCAAACCGCCGTGCCTGAGGCTATTTGTGCGGTGTATGGTGAAAAGTATATTTCCCGCATATGCAATTGGGAGAAGATGGATGCCATAGGCATTGGCCCGGGGTTGGGGCAGAATGAAAATACCTTTAGAGCCTTTATTCAGTTTATAGAAGAATGTAAGGTGCCGATAGTGATAGATGCCGATGGGTTGAATCTATTAGCCAAGAAAAAAGACCTACTACATAAAGTGCCTCAAGGGAGTATACTTACACCACACCCTAAGGAGTTTGACAATCTTTTTGGTGAGTCGAGCAATAGCATGCAGCGCTTAGAGCGCGCCCGTACCGAGGCCATGCACCATAATATATACATCGTACTGAAAGACCGATATTCTGTAGTAGTAACCCCTAAGGGCGACTGCTGGTATAATCTCACAGGTAACCCCGGTATGGCCACAGCCGGTAGTGGCGATGTGCTGACGGGCATCATCACCGGACTAAAAGCACAAGGTTACAGCAGTGAAGAAGCAGCCATGCTGGGCGTGTTCATACATGGCTTGGCAGGAGATATTGCCTCAAGCAAGCAATCGGAAGAAGCACTGGTTGCAGGAGATATTATTACCAAGCTTGGTAAGGCCTTTAAAGCGATCAATAAGTACTAAACACTAAAGCCCCGGTCATGTGGGGCTTTAGTATTTATATAAACTCGTATCCAATATCGTTTCGGTAGGTTTTACCTTCAAAGGTTATTTTCTTCGCGTTCTCGTATGAGGTAGCTAGTGCTGCTTTCAAATCGCTGCCGTAAGAGGTAATGGCTATTACGCGTCCGCCATTGGTCACCACTTCGCCATCGCTCTTCTTAGTACCAGCGTGGAAGAGGGTACTGTCCTGCACCTCTTCAAAGCCATCCATCACCTTGCCCTTGGCATAGCTACCCGGGTAGCCTTTTGATACGAGCATCACCGTACAAGCCGCACGCTCGTCGTGTGCTACTTGGTATTCGTTCAGTTGGCCTTCTTTCATATGTAGTATCATCTCTACCAAGTCACTTTTCAGGCGTGGCATGACAATCTCCGTCTCAGGATCACCCATACGGCAGTTATATTCTATCACATAGGGTTCGCCATCTACATTGATCAACCCGAAGAAGATAAAGCCCTGATAGGTTAGGTTCTCTTCTTTTAGCCCTTTCACCGTCGGGTCTATGATCTGGTCTTTTATCTTTTGCATGAAGGCATCATCAGCAAATGGTACGGGAGAGATAGCACCCATGCCACCTGTGTTTGGTCCTGTATCGCCCTCACCAATTCTTTTATAGTCTTTAGCCTGTGGTAGCATGGCATAACCTTCACCATCGGTGAGTACAAATACAGATAGCTCTACGCCCGTCAAGAACTCTTCTATCACCACCTTTTTACTGGCATCGCCAAACTGAGCGTCTTTGATCATGTGCTCAAAAGCAGTCAAAGCCTCTTCCGTAGATTGGGCGATCACCACACCTTTACCCGCCGCCAGCCCGTCAGCTTTTAATACTACAGGTGTACTGTGTGCATTAATATAGGCTACACCGTCTTCATAGTTCGCCTCTGTAAACTCCTGATAACCTGCAGTAGGAATGTTATGGCGCTGCATGAACTTTTTAGAGAAAGCCTTACTGCCTTCCAATTGTGCTCCAGCTTTTGATGGGCCTACTACTGTAATGTGTTTCAGTTGCTCATCATTCTTAAAGAAGTCGTAGATGCCATTTACCAACGGGTCTTCAGGGCCCGGTATCACAATGTCTATATGATCTTGCAGGCAAGCTTCTTTAATGCTTTCAAAATCGCCAACAGGAATGTTCAGGTTGGTTCCATACTGCCCTGTACCGGCATTACCCGGAGCAATGAATAATTCTTTACAGAATTTGCTTTGTCTCAATTTCCACGCAATGGCAGATTCACGCCCGCCTGACCCTAACAGTAAAATATTATATGCAGCCATAACTCTTGATCTTAAAATAAAATATAACGCTTTTTATGTCGTTCGGATATAATAACTATTTTCAAGGTTCAAAAATACTCAAGCAGTATTTACTTTCAGCAATTTTTATTAACGCATATGAGTAACGAACAGAAAACAGCTAAACACCCTAAGGGACTATATGTACTATTCTTCACCGAGATGTGGGAACGTTTCGGGTATTACCTCATGTTGGGGATATTCTCTCTATACATGCTCGACTCGGTAGATAATGGAGGTATGGGCTTCAGCCCCGTGAAGAAGTCAGATATATACGGCACATATTTAGGATTGGTATATCTAACGCCGTTCATAGGTGGTCTTTTGGCTGACCGTGTATTTGGTTTCCGCAAGTCTATTATAGCAGGTGGTTTGTTGATGGCTGCAGGATACATAGGTCTGGCATTACCTGGCGAGGGTGTTTTCTATATATCCTTATTACTCATCATATTGGGTAATGGGTTCTTCAAGCCCAATATCTCAACACTAGTAGGTAATCTATATAACGACGATAGATTTAAAGCCAATAAGGATGCGGGTTATAACATATTCTATATGGGTATCAATATCGGTGCCTTTGTCTGCAACTTTGTAGCCGCGTATATGCGTATCAACTTTGGATGGGGTTGGGCCTTTGGTGCAGCCGGTGTTGGTATGTTGATTGGTGTGGTCACCTTTATGGCAGGTACTAAGCATATCAAACATGCTGATGTGTTGAAGCCGGTACAGAAAGAAGACCTTTCACTAGCTAAAATATTTGCTTACGTATTGTTACCTGTGTTTATCTGCGGTGTGATCGGTTACATCATACCGGGTAACCTATTTGGTACAGATTCTAACGATGCCTTCTTATTTGGATGTATCCCTGTTGTGATATTCTATGGTTCGCTTTGGGCACGCGGTAGTAAGGAAGATAAAAACTCAATTGGCGCGCTATTATCAGTAATGGTCTGTGTGATCATCTTTTGGGCAGTATTTCACCAAAATGGTGATGCTTTGACCGTATGGGCTAAGGATTATACCGACAGGGAAATGCCTACTACTGTGGCTAATGTAGCGCAGAAAGTAAACATGGCACAAGAAGTGACCTTTGATGCCAATCATGTGGAAGGAACTTACTTTGAGAACTTACAACCTGAAAAACGCCCTGAGAATAATAGCTCATTATTATTGTTCTCTACAGAGTTATATCAATCCATCAACCCATTCTGGGTAGTGATATTAACGCCGGTAGTTGTGGGACTTTGGGGCTTCCTACGAACGAAAAAGCGAGAACCGTCTACCCCTGCTAAGATCGCATTAGGTCTGTTTATTACAGGTCTCTCTACTTTGGTGATGGTGGCCGCAGTGTCCTCCATACAGATGGGTGATGAAAAAGCCTCCAGTTGGTGGCTGATCGCTTCTTATGGTGTCATCACCTTTGGTGAGTTGTGTTTATCGCCCATGGGACTCTCACTGGTTTCCAAGCTGAGCCCGCCAAGGCTCACGGCCTTGATGATGGGAGGTTGGTTCTTATCTACCGCCATTGGTAATAAACTGTCAGGTATGCTCTCGGGCTTATGGGAGCGCTTTGACAATAAATCCAGTTTCTTTCTGATGAACTTTGCGCTTTGTGTAGGTGCTACATTACTCATGTTAGTATTACTCAAATGGTTACGTAGAGTGATGCGAGAGAAGAATATTCACTAAACTGTAAAAACGATACTGAAAAATACCGCCTAGTGCGGTATTTTTTGTGTCTATACTTTTCTGCGGAACAATTTTTACTATCTTTCGTAACTCTTAAAAAAATATTCTTGCATCTATGTCACAAATACATGATGATAAGGAGCTCGGTACATCGGGCGACCTTCCAATAAATGAAGATATGCACATGCCGGAAAAGGGGCATCCTAAGGGGCTTTACTGGCTTTTCTTTGCTGAAATGTGGGAACGTTTCTGCTACTATGGTATGCGTGCCCTATTGGTACTTTATCTTACCAAAACACTTATGGTGGCAGATAAGGAAACTTTTGCTATCTATGGCGCTTATACAGCACTAGTGTATGCGGTGACAGTACTAGGTGGTAAGCTGGCCGATAGCCTTTTAGGGTATCGTATAGCAGTAATACTCGGTGGTTTCTTAATGGCTATTGGTGAGTTTATGATATTGGGAGGTAATGAGTTTTGGCTTCTGATGGGTATGGCTGTGATCATATCAGGTAATGGTTATTTCAAGGCTAATATCTCTAGTATTGTTGGTCGTTTATATCCCGATGGTGACCCGAGAAGAGATTCCGGCTTTACCATATTCTATATAGGTATTAACCTTGGTGCTTTCTTAGCAACTACAGTTGTTGCAGAGGTGGGTAATGTTTACGGATATGAATATGGCTTTGGGTTGGCAGGTATCGGTATGGTGATCGGTGCTATTGTCTTCATATTTGGTCAGAAGCACTACCAAGGTCATGGTTTACCACCGGATAGAGATAAACTAATGAAGCCCGCTTTTGGACCGTTAAGTCGCCTGCATGTAGTGGTATTAGGCACATTAGCTATCATTCCTATATTCTATTTATTATTGACGAATACAGATATTGTAGGTTACTTATTAGGAGCTACAGCTATATATGTACTGTACCTATTGTTATCAGCAGGTATAAAAGGAGGGAAAGTACTACGCGATAGAATGTTGATATTGATTCTATTGATGTTCTTTAACATTGTATTCTGGGCATGTTTTGAGCAGGCAGGCTCTTCTCTTACATTATTTGCAGACAGGAATATCAACAGAGTAGTATTTGGCTACGAGATAGGTGCTGCTACTACACAGTTCTTTAACCCGTTATATATTTTGATATTCGGGTCTATCTTCTCAGTGATGTGGGTAAAACTATCTAAGATCGGTAAGAACCCTAATATCCCAATGAAGTTTGGTTTGGGTATTGTGCAGTTAGGTTTAGGTTATTTAGTAGTATGGTTAATGAGTGGTTTTGTAAGCCCTGAGTATACCTTGCCATTGATGACACTTGTATTCTTATATATGTTGCACACTACGGGTGAGTTGTTCTTGTCTCCTATTGGCTTGTCAATGGTGACTAAACTTGCTCCTAAGCATATGACGGGTATGGTAATGGGTGCATGGTTCTTATCTATAGCAGGTGCTAACTATGTAGCCGCGATACTGGCACAGCTTACGGGTGCTGAGCATGGCGGTGGTGGAGCTGAAGCTACAGCTCAAGAAACCTTAACACAGTATGTAGATATATATACGCAAATGGGATTGATCACCGTAGGTATTGGTTTGGTACTGGTGATCTTCTCTAAGCCGTTAAACAAACTAATGCACGGCGTGACATAATCGTATTGTATAAATATATTATTATTAAGAGCAGCTCTAGGTTTAGGGCTGCTCTTTTAAAATAAATCAGATTTGAATATAGATCATATCACAAAGAAAGCTATAGAAGAGATTGAACATTCCAGCTTTGGTGTAACAGAGCAGTTTTTAGCAGTACACAATGTTGTATATATAGATGGTAAGTGTGCTATTAAGTGGGTTGATGTAGAAAGAGATACAGAGAGTGTTTATGTGTACTTTTCAGTTGAGAATGAACCATTTTACTTTGTAGTTGTATTGAGTAAAGCGGAGCAAGAAGTGACTTGGGTTTATGTAGAGGAAGAGAGTCATGTACATTTTATTGCGGTGTCAGAAGAGTTGAGTGCGAACGAGATAAGAAAAATGACTTCATTAGAGCCTAGTAAGTATTGGTCTAAAGGGGAAAGAAAAGGTTTGGCTGGAAAGAGTAATAAGGTGTTTTTTGAGCCAACCCCGGAACCTCTACCTGTTGAGCAAAAAATAAACAGACTTTTAGATTTTTTAGAAACTGATCTAGATGGTGTAAAGCGAATGGTGGAAAAAGGAGGAGGGTATATTCAAGTTGTCATTGAATACCATAATGGGAATACCATGCTTGGTGGCTTCTTTTTAAATACAAAAATTATAAAACGGTTAGCGAGTTTAAATATAGAAATTGACTTTGATCTATACGCCGTAGGTAACTTTTACAAGGATGAATAGTTTGTCTTTAAGCTCTTCTAAGAAAAAAAACTATTTTGCAACATTATGGCAGAAATCACAAGAGAATCATTTGATGTAAAAAGCATACAAGAATTCAAGGGTAAGTACCCCAAGCAATTATGGTTCCTGTTCTTTAGTGAGATGTGGGAGCGTTTTTGCTTCTATGGTATGCGTGGTATGCTCATGTACTTCATGGTATATCAATTACTCATGGAGAAAAGTGTTGCCAATTTACAGTATGGTGCTACACAGGCTTGGGTATATGCATTCACTTTTATAGGCGGCCTGTTTGCTGATAAGATACTAGGGTTTAAAAAATCTCTTTTCTGGGGTGGTTTATTGATGATCGTAGGTAGTGTGCTGTTGATGATAAGCCCTAAAGACTTCTTCTTTACAGGTATCAGTTTCATCATTATTGGTACAGGTTTCTTTAAGCCTAATATTTCTTCAATGGTAGGGCAGCTTTATAAAGACGGTGATAGTAGAAGAGATGCTGGTTTTTCTTTATTCTATTCGGGCATTAATATAGGTGCACTGTTAGGCGGAATTTTGATGGTTGGTGTTGGTAAAGGTGAAATACTGGGCAGTACTATTCCTGAAGCGTTGCGATGGAACGTAGCGTTTGGTTTGGTTGCTGTAGTGATGGTTATCAGTTTGATTACTTTTGTGATCAATCACAAGAAGCTAGGTGCTATCGGCGACTCTCCACTTAAGGGTGGTGAGCCTAAAAAGGCAAAAAAATATGAATGGTTAGTATATATCGGTGCACTGGCATGTATCCCATTGATACAACTAATGGTAGCCAATACGGTTTATACAGATTACTTCATGTATTTCATTGGACCATTTAGTTTAGTATACCTGATCTATGAAATGACAAAGCTGAATAGGAAGGATAATTTTAAATTACTGGCAGCATTGATTTTCATTATATTCTCTGTTGTTTTTTGGGCTATATATGAACAGGCCGGTGGCTCGTTAAGTATTTATGCTGCAGAGCATTTAAAAGATGACTTAATAGGTGTACATGTTGACCCGAATATCGTTAATAACTCCTCCAATGCATTTTTTGTCATTCTTTTGGCGCCTGTTGTTGGTTTACTATGGTTATGGCTAGGCAGAAGAAAACTAGAGCCTAATAGTGTTGTGAAGTTCGGTCTTGGTTTTTTATTCCTGGGTCTTGGTTTTTATACCTTCTTCACTAACCAGTTCTCTGCAGACGAAAATGGAATTGCATCATTGAACCTTTTTACGTTTGCCTTTCTGATCATCACCTTTGGTGAAATTGCGCTTTCTCCTATTGGGTTGTCTCTAATGACAAAATTATCAACACCGAGGTTGCAGGGGGTAATGATGGGCATGTGGTTTTTGGCCAGTGCGTATGGGCAGTATGTAGCAGGGCTTTTTGGAGCAGCCATCACACCTGATGAGAGTATGAGTGCTGTAGAGAAGTTGGGTGTATATAGTGAAGGGTATAAGCAATTTGGTATATATGCTATTATTGCCGGAGTGATATTGATCATTATTTCTCCGATCATTCGCAAACTGATGCAAGACGTAAAATAATAAATGAAGAAGTACGCTATTATAGTAGCAGGTGGTAAAGGTGTGCGTATGGGAAACGCCATGCCCAAGCAGTTTTTGCCATTGTTGGGTAAGCCTGTACTGTACCATACCATAAAGGCCTTTCTTGATGCGTTTGATGATATTGAAATAGTGCTGGTGCTACCCAAAGATCAGATGAGCTATACGCAGATGGTGCTGGAAGCTTTTATAGAAAGGGTGGAACTTACTATAGTACAAGGTGGTGCTACGAGGTATCATAGTGTGCAAAACGGCTTAAAAGCTGTAAAAGAGTCTTCTATTGTTTTTGTGCATGATGGAGTAAGGCCTTTAGTGTCGCCTGAGTTGATACAAAAATGTTGTGCAGATGCTGAAGATCATGGTAGTGCTATACCCGCAGTAGCAGTAAGCGACTCTATGCGTGTAATAGATGGTGATGGTAGCAAGCCTTTAGACCGATCGATGATGCGGTTGATACAAACACCACAAACCTTCAAGTCTGAGATCATTCTCCCGGCTTTTGAGCAAGACTATAATGATGCCTTTACTGATGAGGCCACTGTGGTAGAAGCGACAGGAGGCAAAGTATATTTAACAGACGGAGATAAAGAGAACATAAAGTTGACCACACCTGTAGATATACAAATAGCTGAAGCTATTCTAGAAGCTCGTAATTAAAATGCGTAGTTGGATTATCATATTATTACTGTGTTTGAGTACTGTCCTTCATGCTCAAGATCTACCAGATACCAGCATTTTTAAGTTTCCGATACAGATGGATAATGTAGTCATCAGCGCATCGCGCGATGGCTGGGATGTGAAGGGCTTCATACAGCGGGTGCAAAATGATACTACCTTCTATAAAGCTTTTAAGTCGATGCGGTTAATGAGCTATGATGCTACCAATGATATCAAGATATATAACAAGAAGGGCAAAGTAGAAGCATCTTACTTTAGTAAAACACGACAGAAGAGAGTTGGTAATTGCCGAACGATGGATATGTTAGAAGAAGAGGTAAAAGGTAATTATTATAAAAACAAAAAGAAGAAGAAACATCGCTACTTCACCGCCGAATTGTATGAATATCTATTCTATACCGATGGTAAAGTATGTAACGAAACAGATATACTAAAATATGATGATGAGCCTGCGGAAGGTGGGATGATCGGAAGAAGCGTTAAGCAGTTGAAGCAGTTAATGTTCAACCCCGGTAGCAAGGTGTCAAGCGTGCCTTTTATGGGAGATAGAGCAGCCATATTTGATGATGATATCGCCAAGATGTATGATTTTAAATTACTATCAGAAGAATATGCAGGACAGGAGTGTTATGTATTTAAAGCCATACCCAAGCCGGAGTATAAAGACAAGATCGTATATGACGAGTTAAGTACTTGGTTTAGAAAATCAGATTATTCTATTGTGGCCAGAGATTATTCACTGTCTTTTAAGACTGCCGTATATGATTTTGATGTAGACATGAAAGTGCGTACCCAACAGGTGGGTGATAAGCTACTGCCGACACGCATTGAGTATTTTGGCAACTGGCACGTATTTACTCAAAAAAGAGAACGAGTACGTTTTATCAACACAGTGACTTACTAATACTCATCTAAGTTAGTATTGTATTAATTTAGCAAAATGATAGCTCCCGAGAGTATACAGGAAGTAATGAACCGTGCCGATATTGTAGACGTTATCGGGCAGTTTGTGCGGTTGAAAAAGCGAGGAGCTAATCATATCTCTACTTGCCCCTTCCATAATGAAAAAACTCCTTCATTCTCTGTATCAGGTTCTAAAGGTATTTACAAATGTTTTGGTTGTGGTAAGGGTGGTAATGTAGTCACGTTTATTCAAGACCATGAAAAGCTCACCTACCCTGAGGCCGTACGTTGGTTGGCCGACTATTACAATATTGAACTTGTAGAGTCAGAACAATCGCCCGAGCAGAAGGAAAAGCAAAAGGTAGAGGAGAGCTTACGAATCCTTAACGAATACGCCGCCACTTACTTCTACGATACTTTGTTGACTGATGAAGAAGGCAAGATGATAGGGCTATCCTACTTTAAAGAAAGAGGGTTTAGAAAAGAGATCATTGATAGGTTTAGGTTAGGTTACTGTCAGGAAAGTGGTTATGCTTTTTATAAGAATGCCATAGAAAAGGGACATAGTCAGGAATTGATGGAGAAGGCGGGCTTGGTAAAGAATCGTAACGGAAAGGTTTATGATGCGTACAGAGGCCGTGTGATCTTTCCCATACAAAGTATGACGGGCAGGGTACTGGGTTTTGGTGCAAGAATACTAAAGAAGAATGACAGAGCGCCTAAGTATGTTAACTCGCCTGAGAACGAACTCTATAACAAGAGCCGCATACTCTATGGTATGTATCAGTCGAAGCAAGCCATTAGTAAGCAAGACGAATGCTTTATGGTGGAAGGGTATACGGATGTTATATCATTACACCAGGGCGGAGTAGAGAATGTTGTGGCCAGTAGTGGTACATCACTTACAGAAGATCAATTAAGATTAGTAGGTCAACTCACTAAAAACCTAACTATATTATATGACGGTGATGCGGCCGGTGTGAAAGCTGCATTGCGTGGATTAGACTTGGCATTATCGCAAAGCTTTAATGTAAAGTTGGTGTTGCTTCCCGATGGTGAAGACCCTGATAGTTTTATACAAAGCAATGGTGCTACTCAGTTTCATGAGTATGTGAAAGCGAATAAGAATGATATCATCACCTTTAGGATGGATGTGGGGATGCGCGATGTAGGTGATGACCCTGTACAGAAATCTAAGCTGGTGAATGAGGTGGCAGAGACCATATCGCGAATAGATAAGGTGAATGATTTTGCGCTGAAGGAACATTACATCAGGCAAGCCACCAATAGGCTTCAAGTGCAAGAAACAGGTTTTATCAACCTGGTAAATAAATATACCAGAGAGCGACTGGAGCAGGAGCGTAGGCAAAGAAGAAACGAAAATGCAAGACAAGAGCAAGCTCCTGTAGTAGAAGAAATAGACAATACATTAGAGCAGCAAGAGGTAGAGCAAAGCGGTGCAGATGCCGAACAAGAGTGGGAGTTGATAAAAGTGCTGGTAGAGCATGGTGATAAAGAATTTGAAGAAAATACGAGTGTCGCATTGCTCGTGCACGAAAGGGTAGACCCCGACTTGATAGAAACCAAGCTGGCGAGAAGGTTCTTCGATATTTATTTCGAACACCTAACAAAGACGAATACACTCCCTAAGATGTCATTCTTTGTAGGCTATGCTGACGAGGCGATACAAAAGAAGTCTGCCGATCTTTTCCAAACACCTGACCTGAGTCACAACTGGAAGGACAGGCATAATATTGAAACGTTGGATGGGGAAATGAATTATATAAATGAAGTCAATAGCCCTTTGCTTTACTTTGAAGTGAAAAAACTGAGAGCTATCATGAAGGCTCTGCATGAGCGTATTGGGAAAGAAAAAGATGTCAAGCGTTTAGAGGTCTTAATGCAAAAATATACTGAGCTGAAGAAAGACGAGAAGGAAATGACACAGGCTTATGGTACTGCCATTCTTAAGTTGAAATAATACATATTGTTTACTAGTTGGGTCATATGCATATTTAGTTATAATAGAGGAGGTCTATTACGCAACCTGCTACAGTCAATAGAGGAGTACTACCCTGAAATGGATATTGCCATTTTTGATGATGGAAGTGATGATGAGTTGACATTAAATGTGTTGGCTGATGTGGCTAAAAAAGGTGGGTATGTCTACAAACGTACTGATGTAGGAAAAGGTAGTAAGCATGGCGGGCTGTACGGTATGATGAACATAGCCTTGGATTACCTTTTTGAGCGTGATTATCAATATGCCTATTTTGTACAAGATGATATGCAGTTTCTATGGCGGGATAGGCATTTTGAAGAGCGGTTGAAGCCGGTTTTTTCAAGAGAGGAGTGTGTGATGTGTAATGCCAACTTCATGCAAAAGATCACCATTGATGAGATAGGCCCTAAACTGCCACTGGCAGGCATAGGTGATCTATACTTGTTTAAAGAGAACGGCGTTGCAGATACAGGAGTAATAGATATTGCAAAAGCTAAAGCGGTGAGCCTATCATTCCCTCAACAAGGAGAAATCGCTAATGGGAAGTATTGGCATGATAAAGGGCTACAGCTATACTGGCTACCACAGCCACACTTGGCATGGGTGCCTTGGCCCACTACTTATAGATATAAAGTAGAAGAAAACAGGCAGGTTAATACATTACACCCTGTGGAGGGTAAGGCCTTGGAGCACCTGTTAGTAAACAAGGACTATGCATTTTTAGAAGACTATACTAAAACATACAAGTGGTATCCCAAACCTTATTGGTATGCTGCAAGTCCGGGTAGTATAAATTTGTTGAAGATATACATGAAGTATTACCTTCGACGCATCATAAAATAACTATGGCCAGAATAATAGCAATAGATTATGGAAAGAAACGTACGGGTTTGGCAGTAACAGATCCGCTCAAGATCATTGCTACAGGACTGGAGACCATTGAGTCCGGCGCATTAATACCTTACCTGAAAAAGTATTTTCAACAAGAAGAAGTGGAGCTAATATTGATCGGTTACCCACTCAATATGGATGACACGCCAACGGATGCCACACCATTAGTAGATAAATGCATCAAAGACTTAAAGCGAGTTTTCCCTGACATGCCTTTAGAAACCATTGATGAACGAATGACCTCAAAAATGGCCTCTGATGCTATCTCCGGCATGGGGCTTCGCAAAAAGGAAAGACAGAAAAAAGAACTGATAGACCTAGTTGCAGCTACCATGATGTTACAAGAGTACCTCGAAAACCATGCATAATTCGTACCTTTGCAGGTCTTAATACTAATACAATGATATTACCGATAGTAGGGTATGGACACCCTGTGTTGCGAAAAATGTGTCAGGATATCACAGCCGATTACCCTGATTTGGAGCAATTGATAGCTGATATGTGGGAGACCATGTATAACAGTAATGGTGTAGGGTTAGCAGCTCCGCAGATCAATAAGGCGATCAGAATGTTTGTGGTAGATACAGAGCAAATAGTAGAGAATTTTGATGCCGAGGACAAAAAACAATTCCCGAATGAAAAGCCGGTGAAGAAGGTATTTATCAATGCACACATCGTTGAAGAAGACGGAGAGCCTTGGTTGTACAACGAAGGTTGTTTGAGTATTCCTAAGATCAGAGAAGATGTGAGCCGCTATGAGACAGTGACGCTTAGGTATTGTGATGAAAACTTTAATGAGAAGGAAGAAACATTTGATGGCGTGACTGCCAGGGTGATACTACATGAATACGACCACATTGATGGTAAGTTGTTCATCGATTATCTGAAGCCATTAAAAAAGCGTCTGTTAAAGAAGAAACTTGACGACATTACTAACGGTAAAGTAAGAGTAGATTATAGAATGATGTTTGCTAAATAAGCACTATCTTACTTACTTATAGGTGTCGGTATCAACAACATATAGTGAAGAGCAACTGGTTGCACTGCTTAAGCAGAAGAACAAGCAGGCCTTTAATTATCTATACGATAATTATTCAGCTACTATATATGGAGTGATCAAGCGTACGATACAAGATGACCAGACCGCTCAGGATGTATTGCAGGAAGTATTTGTGAAGATCTGGAATAAGATAGAGAGTTATAGTGCAGAACGCGCACGCATATACACCTGGATGATCAATATTGCCCGCAATGCAGCTATTGATAAGCTACGCTCGAAGGGTGAGATCATGAATAGTAAAATCCAAGGGGATGATACTATCGTATATAATCAGGAAAAAGACTTTAACACAGAGAAGCAGACGGACGCCATAGGACTATGGAAGGCGGTAGATGAGTTGAAGCCTGAATATGCGACTATCATTCATTTGGCCTACCATAAAGGATTTACGCAAAACGAAATATCGGAGACCTTAGAGATACCGCTTGGGACAGTGAAAACCCGAATGCGGCAGGCAATGAAATTGTTAAAACAGCATTATAATACACAGTGAACGTAAAAGAATATATAGAATCGGGCATATTGGATGCTTATGTACTGGGAGCGCTCTCAGAAGAGGAGCGTAATGAGGTACAGGCATACATGGCTCAATATCCTGAAGTAGCAGCAGAGGTGGCTGCTATCGAGGAGTCTATGCATGCGTTTGCTGCTGACAATGCTACACCTCCATCTTCATTTATGAAGGATAAGATATGGGATGCGATACAAGAGGAAAGTGATGAAGTAGTTGAAGAAGATAAGTCCGTACCATTCCCAACAGCCAATAAAGAATTTAGATCAAGACAGAATAACTGGGCTCGCGCTGCTGTATGGATAGCTTTAATTGGTAGTTTGATCACCAATATGATACTTTGGAGCCAAAGTAATACAACACAGCAGAAGGTTGAGGCTTATGCCGGTATTGTAGACTCGATGCAGCAAACTGAGAATAAATTGATCGCTCAAGTAGAAGCATATCGTAAAGAGAAGGATATGCAGGCTGACCCTACCATGCAAGCAATAGTAATGCGTAGCATGAAGGAGGATAAGAGCATGACCGGTACTGTGTATTGGAGTAAAGATAATGGAGAGGCTTATTTAGCACTACACAATATGCCTATGCCGGAGCAGGGCAAGCAATATCAACTATGGGTGATACAAGATGGTAAGCCTGTGGATATGGGGGTAATTGACAACCGCATGGTGGAAGAAGGTGGTATGCAAAAGGTCGATAAACCGGTAAAAGGTGGCCAAGCCTTTGCGATATCTCTTGAAAAAGAAGGTGGTAGCCCTGTACCAACTATGGAGCAGATATATGTGCTCGGAAATGTAACTTCCTAAAAATTAAGGCTGGCTGAGTAAAATGATGGAGGTATTACTTTGTAAGTAATGGTTGACAATAAGAGTGTGCGTTATATTCTTACTTTGTCCTTCTTTAATGATTGTTGCAGGGTGTAGCAATTGTTGTTGGAATGTTTGCATGGCCAACCAGATAGCAAAACCTGATGAGGTCTCATATTCCCCGCAAAGATGCTTAAATGCAGCAATGCTCGTATTGGCTGATAGTTCTTCGGTTATAGCGTCATACAAAGGTTGGTGTCTACGGTCTCCATTCATACCACAATACATTACATCAATATCATCTTTGTTGAGATCGTGTTCGGTTAATATTTCTGATATGGCTCTTTGTATTGTTTCAGGGTCAGTTGTCTCTAAAGCTTTGATGCCTTTTAGTTTGGCTTGTGCATTTTCTTTTTGATTGGTCATGGTGAAAAAGGCAGAGCCTTCACCAGCAATAGTTCCCGGTGTATTATTATGTTGGTGTAACTCCAGTGAGTTGATCTCTTCTTTTTTCCAGTAGTTGATCTTGTGTTTTACCACTACATATTCATCCGTCAACTCGTCAAAACCACCTACTAAATAGGTTTGGTGTTCGTTGGTTTCGTTGAGCAGCATTTGAGCATCCAGTAGGGCCAAGGCTAGAGAGTTACCTCTATGTACATAGGTCTGGTTATAGCCCGTACATTTGGTTTGTAGTGCCAACCAGCCATTAATAGAATTGTAGGTGCTCTGTATAAAGTAAGTAGGGTTTAGGGCTTGCTCTTCAAGTTTGATGATGTCTTTGGTGAATATTTCCATGTCGGTCATATTCCCACGCCCTGTACCTGTGATGATGCCATCGGGTTGTTCCAGCTCAGCATTCTTCAATGCTTGCATGCCTGCGCTGATGCCTGCTTTCAATAACCTGCTCATACGCCTGATAGCCACAGGATTAATATAATCTCTGTAGTTAGGATCTATTACAAACAACTTACCATCAGCATAGTTCTTCAACTCTTCAGGTAAACTATTGGTATTAAAACTGTCTTGTGCTGAGATAACACTTGCAGAACGTATGTAAACGGGTTGCATCATTATTTACTGAATAGCAAAGAAACATTATTGCCACCAAAACCAAAAGAGTTGCTCAATATATGTTGGATGGTAGCCTCTTTAGTTTTAGTAGTTGGGCAAATGGGATTTTCCTGCATGGGTGTTTCCCAATTTAGGTTAGGAGGTACTTTACCTTCCTGCATAGCCCAAATACTGAATATGGCTTCTATTGATCCTGCCGCAGCTAGTGTATGGCCTGTGTAGGGTTTGGTAGAACTAAAGGGAGGTATTTTGTCTCTAAACAATCGTTCTATAGCACGACCTTCAGCTTGATCGTTGTTAAATGTAGCCGTACCATGTGCATTGATGTAGCCAATGTCTTCTTTAGTAAGACTTGCATTATCTAAGGCCAGCTGCATGGTGTTGTAAGCCCCATCTCCGTTTGGTGACGGTGCTGTAGGGTGGTGAGCGTCATTGGTGTTGCCATAGCCACTAAGTGTAGCCAGTATGGTAGCATCTCTTTCTTTTGCTGAGCTTTCTGTTTCTAATAATAAATAACCTGCACCTTCACCAAGGTTCAAACCGATTCGGTTCTCATCAAACGGTTGGCATGGTGTTTTGGACACATTCTTTAAAGAATTGAATCCATTGAAGGTAAAACGACTTAGTGCATCGCATCCGCCGCAGATAGCGCGCTTCACCAAACCGTGCTTGATCATCCGTGCGCCTAATAGTATGGCGTTAGCTGATGAGGAGCAGGCGGTACTTAGTGTAGCACTAATGGGTGTAAGCTGAAAGTGTTTGTTGATATTCAAAGTGCTTTCGGCACAGTCAATAGTATCAATGTATTTGATAAAAGGACCGTCCTCTACATCGGAGATGAAGTCCATATAGCGGTCTTCAACAGCACACATACCTCCAACGGTATTAGCATTGATAAGAGCAAATGACTCCTCATTGAGTTGCTCTTTGTCGATACCCGCAAGCGTTTCTTGCATCGCAACTAACGCAAGCAAGGTGGTGCGTGTATAGCCGTTATCACCTGTTGGTAAGCCAACGAGTGTGGATAGCTCATCATTGGAAAGGTTTACCTCTCCAACAACATAATCCTTGGCATGAACAGTTTGGAGATGTTGAGGGTGTACTAATCCGTTTTCGCCCTGAAATAAAGCGCTCTTATTCTTATCAACGCCTTTACCTAGTGCTGATATAATGCCTATTGAGGTGACGACTATCTTCTCGGGCATAATACTGGAAAAACACTAAATTATACGGTGCGGTGCTCTTGGATGTAAGCAGCCATCGACTCTACAGACTCTAATACTTTTCTGCCTTCACGGGCATCTTCTATTTTGATGCCGTAGTTACGCTCTAGCAAAACCATCAACTCAAGAGAGTCAATACTATCCAAACCAAGACCATCACCAAATAAAGGAGCAGTATCATCAATATCTGCCGGAGTCATTCCTTGTAGGTTTAATGACTCTATTATTTGTTGCTTTAGCGTATTCTTTAAATCTTCCATATTTTGAATAATAAGGGGTAAAAATAATGTCTTTTTACTTTATGTCGAATGCTTCGTCCAAGATGGCCTGTTGTTGCTCGTTATGTTTCTTAGCAAAACCTGTAGCAGAAGCGGCACTTGGCGGTCTGGTTATATATTTATCCACGTTGAACTCCTCTTGGGTCATGTATAAATAACCTCCGGCGCCCATGTTTCTCGGTTCTTCTTGCACCCATACCCATTCTGCATCTTTATACTTTTTCTTCAAGGCAATTAGTTGTTTCACCGGTAGCGGATATATCTGCTCTAGCCTTACAACTGCAATATCTTTGCGTTTTTCATCAGCTTGTTTTTGACTAAGGTCAAAGTATACTTTACCAGAGCATAGTAATACTCTTTTTACGCTGGCAGCAGTTTTTATGCTTGGGTCGTCAATAACCTCATTAAAGCCACCTTTTGTAAAGTCTTCAATAGGTGAGTAAGAGCCTACATGACGAAGGTTAGCTTTTGGTGAGAAGTTAATTAGAGGTTTTCTGAAATTCCATTTTAACTGGCGACGTAATAAGTGGAATAAGTTAGCCGATGTAGTAACGTTGGTCACTACAATATTATATTCAGCAGCCAGTTGTAAGAAACGCTCTAGCCTTGCTGAAGAGTGTTCCGGCCCTTGGCCTTCATAGCCATGAGGTAATAATAACACTAAACCACTCATCATGCGCCACTTGGTTTCGGCTGAAACTAAGTATTGGTCGATCACAGTTTGTGCACCATTGGCAAAGTCGCCAAATTGTGCTTCCCATATAGTTAATGTATTAGGATCAGCAATAGAGTAGCCATATTCAAAACCTAATACAGCAAACTCACTTAGTAGAGAATTATATACTTTAAATGCTGTAGGATCTTTAGCAATATTCTGCAAGCGGTTGTACTGTTCATTGGTTTCTTCATCGTGCAATACAGAGTGACGATGAGAGAACGTTCCGCGCTCCACATCTTGACCGCTTAGACGTACATAATGCCCCTCGGCAATAAGACTGGCATAAGAAAGTAGCTCACCTGTAGCCCAGTCGATCATGCCTTTGTCATCATGTAGTTTTCTTTTATCGTCCAGTAGCTTTTTGATCTTACGTAGTGGATTAAAACCTTCAGGAATATCCATGATGGTTTTAAACAACTTGTCGAGCTTCGCTTTTGTAATGGATGTTTTAGGAGATTTATCAAAGTCTTCAGGCTTAGAGTGTCTCAGGCTCTTCCACGCTTTTTCAGGGTCTTGAAGCTGGTAAGGTAAAGGCTGTTGTTTTACCTCATCAAGATGCTCCTGTAGTTGATCCCAAAACTCCTTCTCCATATCCTTAGCGAGTTTTTTAGCATCAGGCTCACCATGAGTTAGCAAGTGCTGCATGTATACCTCGCGTGGATTAGGGTGTTTTTTGATGACATTGTACAACTTAGGCTGTGTGAAGCTTGGGTCATCTCCTTCGTTGTGTCCATGTCTTCTATAGCAAACGATATCAATAAAGATATCGGCATTATACATCTGACGGTATTGTACGGCAAGCATCGCTGCTTTTACTACCGCTTCAGGATTGTCGCCGTTTACGTGTAGTACAGGTGCATGCACCAACGGTGCGATACTGGTACAGTAGTTAGCAGAGCGTGCATCATCAAAATCGGTAGTAAAGCCTATTTGGTTGTTGATGATGAAGTGCAGTGTACCACCGTTTTGGTAACCATGTAGCTTACTCATTTGCAATAGCTCATATACTACGCCTTGCCCAGCTATGGCCGCATCACCATGTATCAATACCGGTAATACTCTGTCCGGTTCTTTATCGTATAAGATATCTGCTTTAGCGCGTGCAAAACCAGCTACGACAGGATCTACTACCTCCAAGTGAGACGGGTTAGGTGTCAGCTGTACGTTTACCTCATTGCCTCCCGGTGTGGTAATGTTAGAGCGGAAGCCTAAATGGTACTTCACGTCACCACTACCCATTGTGGTATCAGCAGGAGCATTACCTTCAAACTCAGAGAATATTTGTTCGTATGTTTTTTGTAAGATATTGGCCAATACATTCAGTCGGCCACGGTGTGCCATACCTATTACTACTTCTTTCAGCGCCTCTTCTTCTGATAGGTTATCAGCAGAGTGGTTGATCACAGTATCTAGCGCAGCGATGATGCTTTCACCACCTTCCAGACTAAATCTCTTTTGCCCGATGTATTTGGTATGCAAAAACTTCTCGAACATGACACCTTCGTTCAGCTTTTGCAGTATTCTTTTCTTTTGGTCGATGGATAGCTCTTGCTCCATCATCGCCTCAAACTTATTCTCTACCCACTCGCAAGTGTCTTGGTTGTTGATATAAGTGTATTCGATACCTACATCTCCTGCGTATACTCTCTTTAATTTAGCCAAAATGTCTTTCAACGGAGCTCCTGACATGCCTACGAACGAGCCTGCTGCAAACGCAGTATCAAAATCAGACTCACTAAGACCAAAGTGTGGTAGGTCAAGTTGAGCATGCCTGTCTTTACGCTCTCTAATAGGGTTGGTAGTAGCAATAAGGTGGCCACGCTTACGGTAAGAACGTATTAAACGGAACACACCAAACTCTTTTAACAGGTGCGTGCCTGATACTTGTTCAGCGCTTGCATTTGCTGCTACAGCGCCATTGGCATTACTTACAGCAAAATCATAACCTTCAAAAAATTTCTTTAACTCGGGATCTACACTAGCGGGGTCTTTTACAAAATCGCCATATAACGACTCTATATAAGAGGGGTGTGAATTCATCACAAAAGAGAAGTCTTTCATCTTACTACCTACAGTTTGGTATGTGCCTGTTTTATATAATTGTTAAGTTGATCGTCAAAAAAACACTATCAACACAGGCAACAAAGTTAATAGCATTTAGGGAATGTGACAATTTGACTTTATAACTATTTGTATAAAAACTTATAATAATGTCATTTTAGTTGACCATTACCCAATTAAACCCAAATCGGATCATGGCATTTTGCGCAGCATACCCGGGTGCTACAATCATATTACGAGTAAACATCTGCTGCATTTGATCGCCCATCAAGTAGGCTCTGAATCTTTTTATTTTAAAGTTGAAGAACAGCGCTGTAGCAGGTGTATTGCTTACGGTATAGCCCGTCTGATAATAAAAACGGTTAAAGAATGGGCTATAACCTGCGGGATCGTAACTACTATGGTAGCGTATTTGTATCCCTGTTGCTATTTTCAATGCTTTCTTAAATATACTGGTCTCAATACTTAATTGGTGTCTTCCCATAAGCTTGGGAATGTTAACCGGCGCACCTGCTGTGGGTTGTTGGTAAAGCACTTCGTTATCCAGCACTAAGCTTTTCCACCTAAAGCTTTTTTGTATCCAAAACTGAGCCAGGTTGTAGGTGGGGGTATATTGGTCGGCTAGTTGATTGCTATTGAGATAAATATAATTGGCTACAATATAGTTTCTGGCACCTGCTCGTAAATTCAACTTTTTGCTATACAGCCTGACAAAAAGTTGTGTATAGCTTTCTTTATCCAATTGTTTGGTAATGGTATCGTACTGATTGATATAAGTAGTGTAGCTATATGGTGCGTTGGTTAAGAGTTGCGATACCCCTACCTCAACAGAAGCCCAGTCGTTTTTTAGGTCTTTACCAATATAAGCTTGTAGTAGTGAGTTACCTGCCGCCGCTCCCGTGATAAAGAATGTCCCTGATGCCCCGTAAGACCACTGCCCTGGTTTGAGTGCTTCTTTTTGTATGCCTCCGACCGCATATATACTAGCAATATTTTCTGATTGTGACCCTATTACATAGTTAGTGGTAAATTTGTCTGATCGTAAGCCCAGGCCTGCGCTAAATTGTAATTGTTGGGTTCTCTTACCTAAAAAACCATTAAGCGTAAGCTTGTTATCCAGCTTCGACCATTTCTGTTGTACATAAACGGAGTCGTTGCCATTGCCTTCAAAACCAAACGCAAAGAAATTATTGTACCTCAACGAGTCAGGACGAAGATCATTATAAGTATGCTTATAGTTAGCGAACTCTATACGATGCCTGATGCTAAAGCGCGGTGTTAGAGCTAAGGTGTATTTAGAAGAGTCTTCGTTATACGTAGTATCGGTGCTGCCAATGGTGTAGCTATGATCGACAAAAGCGCTGATGTCTTGCATGGTATTAGTAACAGCAGAGCGGCGCACATTGCCTGAGTTGCCAAAATTAGGATTGTCGAAGGCTACAGCTATAGTGCTTCTATCATTA
Organism: Flavipsychrobacter sp.; assembly: GCA_965230595.1. Taxonomy (GTDB): domain Bacteria; phylum Bacteroidota; class Bacteroidia; order Chitinophagales; family Chitinophagaceae; genus UBA5543. The sequence continues at coordinate 719,522 of OZ246011.1, forward strand.
TATGCAGGGTCTGATAATAAACTATCAGATAAAATGCCGCCATTTTCGTCATTCTCTTCTCTGTTGAATACGATGCCTGCATATATATTGTATTTTCTGTTGATGCTCGTATAGTGGGTAGAGAAACCTCCGTTGTCGTTATTAGAACGCTGTATGGAGTAGTACCCCGGTGAAAATATCTTTTGGTAATGTACAGCAAAATTCCAGTTAGGCTTAATGTTTTGTGTGTGCATCAGCTCAGCCTTTTGCTCCAACTTACTGCCTAGCTGAAAGGAGAACACGGAGTAAGGTCTACTTGTATTATAATATTTTAGACTATCGAGTGTGAAGCGAAAGGCATCATAGGCAGGATAACCAATGTTAGGCCCTACAATACGTGTTGGGGTAAACATGAGGTTTCTTGTTGGTCCGCCGGAGTTGCCCAGGTCTCTTTGCCAAGGCTGCAAGAACATGCGCCTATGGAAAGTATGTAAGCTAGTGTCAGGCGTGTATTCCTTATCCGAGTCGATGTATTTATAATGTATTCTTACTTGCCCGCTATGCCATTCGTCAGTGTTGGTTTTCTTAAAAGTGTTGGTATCAGCCTGTTGTAGGTCTAATGGCGCAGCAGGGTTGGCTTGAGCCATAGCCCTATTTACTGATGATATGACGATCATCAACACACAACTGGTATATAATAATATCCTTTTACCGAGAGACAATGGATGGGTATTTCTTATAAGCGGCAAAGATAACTTAATATGGTTACATCCTATTAATGAGTTCTGCTACCAACGCTGCGGCCTTTGGTGCTGCCGATTGTGCTGCGGCTAATACTTCTTCATGTGAGATGGTCTCCACTTTTCCAGCTACACCAAGATCGGTCACGATGCTAAGTGCAAAAGTGTGCATGCCGCCGTGCTTAGCCACTATGACCTCAGGTACAGTACTCATACCTACGATATCAGCCTTTATGGTATGTATCCACTCATATTCTGCAGGTGTTTCATATGTAGGACCTTGCAGACCTGCATAGCAACCTACATGCACAGCTAGGTTTTGCTCCGCAGCTACAGATTGTGCTATGTTTAGCAAGTGGTGATTGTACGGCTCACTCATATCCGGGAAACGAGGGCCAAGGCGTTCGTCATTTTTGCCACGGAGCGGATGTTCGGGAAAGAGGTTGATGTGGTCTTTTATTAAAACAATATCGCCCACTTGCAGCTTTGGGTTCATGCCACCCGAAGCATTGGATAAGATGACCGTGTGGACACCCAAAGCTTTCATCACCCTAATAGGAAAGGTCACCTCCTGCATGTTATAACCTTCGTAATAGTGAAAGCGACCTGACATCATCACTACTTCTTTGCCACCTATGATACCAAATATCAGCTCTCCCGAATGACCCTCTACAGTTGAAACGGGAAAGTTAGGAATGTCTTTATAAGCTAATTTTGCTTTGACGTTTATTACCTCCGTCAAAGCACCAAGACCGCTACCCAGCACTACGCCTATGGTAGGTTGGTTGCTAATTTTGCGTTGTATGTATGTGACTGTTTGCTGTATGCTATCGTATAGATCCATGCTTATTCTTCGTCGTAGCCCGGGTTGGGCACCTCATTAGTGGGTGTAGCAACTACACCTTCCTCTAAATGTTCGTTGGGTAATTCTAAAAAGTGTCTTTGTTGTATTGCGTCGATAGATGCTTTTCTTTTAAGATGTTGCCCTACAATTTGCTTGATGTTTTTACCCGCAAGATTGAGAATGTTGTTCTTCAATCTTATATGGCGTATAGTTCTTGCCAGAAAATAGAAGAGTAATGCAATGAAAAAAACTATTGCATACATAACAATATTCATCATCTCTATTTTCTCAATGCCCACAGTTCTAAATTCGGGCTTGTAGCGCATTTCGCTTAATATATAGAAAGGGTATAGCTTGTTCATGAAGAAGGCAAACATGATCGTACCTGCGAATAACAGATAAAATAATACTTCGGAAAATACGAGTACTCCTTTTTTGATCAAGCGTTGTGCGGCCGGCTTACGTAGGGATGTAGCTAATGGATCGAGCAGCTCTACTTGTTCGTAGATCATAGATTTTGTCTCTCTAAATTCCTTTAGCAGGTCGTCCTGTAATCTGTTGGATGACATAAATGCAAATATGTTTGCTCTCTACAAATGTAATATTGCTGATGAAATGATGATACTTTTTTAGAAAAATACTATCCACATCACAAAAAAATGGGCATTAATGACATAGTTTTCGGAACTTTGCGGTCATTTCAAGATTTTTGATCATAGATGAGTATCCAAAAAGAAATAGACCGTAGACGGACCTTTGCTATCATTTCTCACCCCGATGCCGGTAAGACCACACTTACGGAGAAGCTACTACTATTTGGTGGTGCGATACAGGTGGCTGGTGCTGTAAAGAGTAATAAGATCAAAAAACACGCTACCAGTGACTTTATGGAAATAGAGAAACAGCGTGGTATCTCCGTGGCTACTTCGGTAATGTGTTTTGAGTATCGTGATACACTCATCAACCTTTTGGATACACCGGGTCACAAAGATTTTGCTGAGGATACTTATAGAACACTTACAGCAGTTGATAGCGTTATTCTGGTAATTGACAGTGTGAATGGGGTAGAGATGCAAACCCGAAGACTTATGGAAGTATGCCGTATGAGGGATACACCTGTGATCGTTTTTGTGAATAAGATGGATAGGGATGGTAAATTTCCATTCGATCTGCTGGATGAAATAGAGAAAGAACTGAATATTCAACTGCACCCTACTACATGGCCTATTAATATGGGTAGAGAGTTTAAAGGGGTGTACAACTTACATAACAAGAGCCTTAACCTATTTACCGCCAACCAAAAGGCTACAGAAGATAATACCATACCTATCCCTAGCTTAGGCGATGGTTTGCTTGACGAAAAAGTAGGCCAAAAAGATGCTGACCAACTTAGAGAAGACGCAGAGCTTTTAGAAGGAGTATATGGAGACCTTGATGTAGATGCCTATTTAAAGGGAGAAGTAGCGCCACTGTTCTTTGGTAGTGCTGTAAATAACTTTGGTGTTAAGGAACTGTTGGATACATTTATTGATATTGCTCCTAAACCATTGGGTCGTGTAACCAGTACACGTGAAGTAGCCCCGACAGAAGATAAGTTCTCCGGATTTATATTCAAGATACATGCTAACCTAGACCCCAGACATCGTGATAGAATTGCCTTCTTGCGCGTATGTTCAGGAGAGTTCAAGCGTAATAAATACTTTAAGCATACCCGCCTAGGTAAAGATGTGAGGTTTAGTAACCCATATTCCTTTATGGCCAGAGAGAAAGACGTTGTGGATACGGCTTACCCAGGCGATGTAATTGGGCTTTATGATACAGGTAACTTTAAGATCGGAGATACACTTACGGAAGGAGAAGAGCTACAGTTTACAGGTATACCTACCTTCTCGCCCGAGCTATTTAAAGAGCTGGTGAATAAAGACCCGATGAAGACCAAGCAATTAGATAAGGGTATCAGGCAATTAACAGATGAGGGGGTGGCACAGTTGTTTATTCAACACAAGGGTAATACCAAGATCATAGGTTGTGTGGGTGAATTACAGTTTGAAGTAATACAATACCGTTTGTTGCAAGAATATGGGGCATCCTGCGCCTTCAACCCTATGAGCTTTTATAAAGCTTGTTGGATAACGGGTGATAAGAAAAAAATAGAAGACTTTATTCGATTCAAGCAGAGTAACATTATGGAAGATAAAGATGGAAATCTAGTTTATCTGGCTCAAAGCGAATGGTACCTAAATACGGAAAAAGAGAACAATCCTGATATAGAATTTCATTTTACCAGTGAGTTTAAGACAGCTATGGCCGAATAATAGATGTTTATTGTAGCCACAATTAAACATTAATATTCGTAACTTTAAGTATTACCATGTAATTATGTTCAAGCTCAAACACTTCTGGCCATACATCCTGTTTTTCTGCACTATTGTATTGCTGGTAGTAGCTAATAGGGCTAATATCAAAAAAGAGATACAGCGAAATCTTACTTATACCAAGACGTTAAACCTATCGGGAAAGCAACGTATGTTCAGTCAGAAACTGACTAAGCTGTCTTATGAGGCTAAAAATGGTAAGGATGTATCACTTGCTATGAAGCAAGCACTCACTCAATGGGAAAAAACGCATTATGATCTTATAAATAGTGAAAATGGAGTAGCTATATATGCCGATGGGCACCCTGAAACGCTGAAAAAAATGAAGGGGCTGTCACCTTATTTAGCAAAATTGAGTAGTGACTTCAAGGAAGTAGCTAATGGCCATGTTTCAGAAGAAATATTACAGCGCATTGATGAAAATGAACAAGAGTATCTAACAGAGATGGATGCCGTTGTTACGGCAATAGAGCAAGATGCTGCTACTGATCTGCTTGCTTCAGAAAAAAAGCAAAAACTTTTGGCATTAATTTCGGGTATCATATTGGTACTGGAAATGATCATTTTCGTATACCCATATCATAAAAGGTTGATCAAAGCCTACAAAAAGGTTAAACGCCAGCAAGATGAGCTTGAGGAGCAAAATAAGACCATTGAGCATTTGTATGAGACCAATGAACTGATCATAAAAGGTACCCATGCCGGTATATGGGAGTGGGATATTAAAACCGGTGAAGAGAACTGGACCGATCGTTTCTTTGAGCTGCTTGGCTATAAGCGAGGAGATATAGATAGTACTTATGATACATTCTTAAATAAACTATTACACCCCGACGATCGGGAAAAAATACTTCATGCTGTAGATCTTCATTTGAAAGATCGCACTCCTTATAAACACGAAGTGCGTATGCTGCATAAAAATGGGGAATATGTATGGTATGAAACCTCAGGTCAGGCAGTGTGGAGCAAGCAGGGAGAACCCTTAAGGATGGCAGGGTCTATTATTGATATATCTGAACGTGTTAGTACCAGACAAAAATTACTTACAGAGAGTAATACAAAAGATAAACTCCTATCTATTATTACTCACGACCTTCGTTCGCCTGTTAATAATTTAAAAGCATTACTTGCTCTTTTAAAAGAAAATGTGATCAATAAGGAAGAATTCTTAGAACAGATCAAAGCCACTTCAACAAATGTGGATGAGCTATCTACATCTATGGATAATATTTTGACATGGGCTCAAGGGCAAGTAAAAGGGTGGAAAGTTACCCCTACCAGTATTGTGATTGACGATGTAGTAAAAGAGTGTATCCGTTTATATCAAGCTTCTATTAAGGATAAGAAGATTGAGTTGGTATACGACCCTGAAGAGCTAATAAACGCCTATGCCGATTTCAACCAAATGGTGCTTATTGTAAGGAATATATTGAACAATGCGGTTAAGTTTACGCCTGAAAAAGGCAAAGTCTCCATTATTACAAAACAACATGATAATTTTGCAGAAATAGTGATCAGCGATACGGGAAGGGGTATGGATAATGAAACTATCAAAAAGGTGTTGAGCAAAGGGAGTATATTTTCAACCAAGGGTACAAAAGGAGAAAAAGGAACAGGGTTAGGAATGAATATGTGCTTGGAATTTGCTGACAGAAATAACTGCAAAATAGATATTGATAGTAAAGAGAATGAAGGAACTAATGTCTCTTTACTGATTCCGCAAAAACAGTAATGTTAAAATGAGAAGGCCATGTATTATTCTTATCTAATAGAATGTACTTTTAGGTATGAGGATAAAGAAACTGGTTCGCTATTTATTTATAGCTACAGCTCTTTTATTGGTCTTGATCTTTTCAGTTGATGCTACCGTGTCTATTTCGGTCAAGCGTCAAATGTTTGATGATGTACAGTCTATTGAGCATAAAAAAGTAGGCTTGTTGCTAGGCACCTCAAAGTATGTGAAGAGAGGGTGGGTGAATTTATATTATAAGTATCGTATCAATGCTGCGGTGAAGTTGTATAAAGCCGGTAAAATAGATTACATATTAGTAAGTGGGGATAATGGAACCAAGCAATATGATGAACCAAACACCATGAAGAAAGATCTTATTGCGGCAGGTGTGCCATCAGAACGCATCTTTTTAGACTATGCCGGTTTTCGCACATTAGATAGTGTGGTAAGATGTAAAGCCGTATTCGGCGAGTCAGATATCATCATCATTTCACAACAGTTTCATAACGAGCGTGCTCTATTTATAGCTAATAGAAAAAAGCTAAACGCGATTGCCTACAATGCCAAAGACGTACCTATGGAATATAGCATCAGAGTAGCTATAAGGGAAAAGTTGGCTCGGGTAAAAATGTGCTTTGACCTTGTGTTTAACGTGCCTCCTAAGTTTTATGGTCCACAAGTAAAGATCCAATAACAATATTTATCATAAATTAATAACTACTGCAACTTTGCTGATTGTTGTTTGTTAGTTTTGTACTCTTAATTTACTCCTATGAATATAAAGAAAGTCCTGATTGCTAATAGAGGGGAAATAGCTATTAGAATTGCCCGTGCAGCTACGGAATTAGATATACGTACCGTGGCTATTTACACCTATGAAGATCGATATTCTTTACACCGATATAAGGCTGACGAAGCTTATCAGGTAGGTGCAGATAACGACCCGCTTAAACCATATTTGAATATTGAAGAGATCATAGCGATAGCTAAAGAATGTGGTGCTGATGCGATACATCCCGGTTATGGTTTCTTGTCAGAGAATGCAACTTTTGCACAGCAGTGTGCCGATAATGGTATTGTATTCGTTGGGCCTCGACCAGACGTAATGTCTGCCCTTGGTGATAAGGTAACAGCAAAGGAAGTAGCTATTAAGGCGGGAGTGCCCATCATAGAAAGTAATAAGGAAGCTTTAGCAAATATTGATATTGCATTGAAAGAAGCCAATCGCATCGGCTATCCGTTGATGTTGAAGGCAGCCTCTGGAGGAGGTGGTAGAGGTATGCGTGTGGTACGTACAGATGCGGATTTGAAAAAATCATTTCCTGAAGCAAGAAGTGAGGCAAAAAATGCCTTTGGTGATGATACTGTATTCTTAGAAAAGTATGTAGAGAACCCTAAGCACATTGAAGTGCAAATAGCTGCTGATAGTCATGGCAACATCGTTCACTTATTTGAGCGTGACTGTTCTGTACAGCGTCGTTTTCAGAAAGTGGTAGAGGTAGCACCTGCTGTTACACTGAAGCAGGAAACTAAAAATAAATTATACCAATACGCTACCTCCATTGCTAAGGAAGTAAACTATAACAACCTTGGTACGGTAGAGTTTTTGGTAGATGCCCAAGAGGATATCTACTTTATCGAAGTGAACCCTCGTATACAGGTAGAGCATACCGTGACAGAGATGATAACGGGTGTTGACTTGGTAAGAACACAACTCTTAGTAGCAGATGGTTATAAACTATTTGACGATGTAGTTGGTATCAAACAACAAGACCAACTCTATATAGATGGTGTAGCTATTCAGTGCCGCATTACTACGGAAGATCCTGCTCAGGACTTTAAGCCTGATTATGGTACGCTGGTTACTTACCGTAATGCTGCCGGATTTGGTGTGCGTTTGGATGAGGGTAGCACTTACCCGGGTATGAAGATCAGCCCCTTCTTCGATAGTATGTTGGTGAAGGTGAGCACATGGGGGGTGAGTTTAGAAGATGCAGCGATGAAGATGCACCGTGCTTTGAGAGAGTTCCGTGTGCGTGGGGTAAAGAACAATATTCCATTCTTAGAGAATCTCATTACACATGATGGTTTCCGTAGCGGACAAACCACTGTTGGGTTTATACAAGCACATCCTGAACTATTCCATTTTAAACTAAGACAAGACAGAGGGACGAAGACATTACGCTACTTGGCAGATGTAACTGTGAATGGCAACCCTGATGTAAAAGTGAAATATGACGGTCGTGAATTCCGTAAACCTGAAGTGCCTTTATCTCCTTTTGATATGGAGTATACAAAGGGTACAAAAGACTTGTTGACCGAGCTTGGGCCCGATAAGTTCAGTCAGTGGTTGAAAGACGAAAAGAAGATACATTATACCGATACTACGCTGCGCGATGCGCATCAGTCGTTACTGGCTACGCGTATGCGTACTTATGATATGCTCAAGGTGGCGAAACATTTTGCTAAGCTGCACCCGCAAACCTTCAGTATGGAAGTGTGGGGTGGTGCAACCTTTGATGTGGCCATGCGCTTCTTGAACGAAGACCCGTGGAAGCGTCTGGAGCAGATAAGAGAGGCCGTGCCGAATATACTGTTGCAAATGCTGATACGCGGTGCTAACGGTGTGGGTTATACGGCATACCCTGATAACCTGATAGAGAAATTTGTAGAGCAGAGCTGGGAGAAAGGCGTAGACATCTTCCGCATCTTCGATTCGCTGAACTGGATGGAGAACATCGCACCATGTGTTGAGATGGTACGCAACCGCACTCAAGGCTTGGCAGAAGCGGCATTGTGTTACACGGGCGACATCATGGATCCGAAGCGTACGAAGTACAACTTAGATTACTATCTGCGTTTGGCTAAAGATCTAGAGAATGCAGGTGCACATATATTGGCTATTAAAGATATGTCGGGGCTATTGAAACCGTATGCGGCTAAGGAGTTGGTAGCAGGGTTGAAAGACACGGTGAATATTCCGATACACTTACACACACACGATACCTCTTCTTTACAATCGGCATCGTACATGCAAGCTATAGATGCGGGTGTTGATGTGGTAGATGTGGCACTTGGTGCGGTATCGGGTTTGACCTCGCAGCCTAACTTTAATGCCGTGGTGGAGATGATGAAATTCCATGAGCGCGAGCATGACTTTAATATTGACTCACTGAACGAGTTCTCTAACTATTGGGAGGCCGTGCGAGAATACTACTACCCTTACGAGAGCGGACTGAAAGCGAGCGCGGCAGAGGTGTTCCGCCATGAGATACCGGGCGGACAGTATTCTAATCTTCGTCCGCAGGCGAAGGCGTTGGGGCTGGAAGATAAGTTTGAAGACATCAAAAAGATGTATGCCACGGTGAATGATATGTTTGGGGACATTGTGAAGGTGACGCCAAGCTCTAAGGTGGTGGGCGATATGGCACAATTTATGGTGGCCAATGGTCTGAGCCGTGAGGATGTGATGAACAAAGGGGAGACGATCTCTTTCCCTGAGTCGGTGCAGCAATTCTTCCAAGGGGTGCTGGGCCAGCCTGAGGGTGGCTTGCCTAAAGAACTGCAAAAGATCATACTAAAAGATAAAGAAGCCTTTACCGACAGGCCGAACAAACACTTAGAGCCTGTAGACTTTGAAACGGAACTCAAAGCCTTCCGCGAGGAGCTGGGTAATGACTTGGAGCTGTGCGACTTCCTTTCTTATAAGTTGTACCCTAAGGTGTTTGAAACTTATATCAGTTTTTACCGCGAGTATGGCGATGTATCGGTGATACCAACGCCGCTGTTCTTATACGGTATGGAGATGGGGCAGGAAGCCACTATTGAAATAGCCAAGGGTAAGACGCTGTTGGTGCGCTTGCTGAGCATTGGTGAAGTAAACGAGCATGGTAAACGTACGGTGTTCTTTAAGCTGAACGGACAGACGCGCAATATTGAGATACCCGACCGCTCAGTAAAAGTAGATAAGGTAGAGAACCGCAAGATAGACAAGGGCAACGATAAGCACATCGGCGCACCGCTACAGGGCATGCTCTCTAAGCTACTGGTAAAAGCGGGCGAAAAGGTGAAGAAGAACCAACCGCTGTTTGTAATTGAGGCCATGAAGATGGAGACGGTAATTACCGCCAACGATGCGGGCGAAGTAGCTGCTATAGAACTCACCGAAGGTACATTGGTAAATACCAACGACTTGGTAGTGGTGATGGGCTAAGCTTTTTATAGGTAACGAACCACCTCCCCTCGCTTTGCTCGGTACTCCTCCTTAACCAAGGAGGAGAAATTAGTACCGTGTTAGCAATAGCGTACAGAGTTTCCCCTCCTCATTTAGGAGGGGTGGCCGAAGGACGGGGTGGTATATAATAGATAATGTTTAAAACTCCCGCTTGTGGGAGTTTTTTATTGAAAATGGGTGAAAACACCTGATAGTAATTACTGTAGTATTGATATATTTAAGATTAGTAACATGTTTTTTGTAAAATGCTGAATAAACATATAGAGTTAGCGCTAAATAATATTGATAAATATGGAGACACTGATATTTTCCCCTACCCAATAGAAAAATATATTTTTTACGATTCTAGAAAGGAAGTGCTTAATTATATTAAGGAAATTGATAAATCTTTTTATGACTATATAGACAGCCACCCTCCAGTTAATATTGATACCTTTTCTCCAATAGGTTATACAGGGTATCGATGGGCAACCCAAATTGATCCAGTCTGGAATGCTTATTTACTATCGTTAGTAATAAGCATAGGGGAAAAGATCGAGAAAGAAAGAATCGGACTACAAAAAAATATAATTCACTCTTATCGATTGAATTATAATTACTCGAACGCAACCTTGTATGATGAGGACTATAATTGGAAAACATTTCAAACTCAATCTCTTGATAACATAAAGGAAGATAATCAGTACTCCCATGTTGTTATATGTGATATTTCTGATTTTTATAATAGGATATACCATCATAAGCTTGAGAATGCACTTTTAAGACTGAAGTTGAAGAATGATACTCCTAAGCGTATAATGAAAATACTTCAGAAGTTTTCACGTACTAACTCTTACGGGTTACCAATAGGAGGTCCTGCAGCGAGAATTTTAGCAGAACTTGCTTTAAATAATACCGATAAGATTTTACAAATTGAAGGTGTTAAGTTTACAAGGTTTGTTGATGATATACACCTTTTTGCAAAGTCTGAGGAAGATGCACATGCCTTATTAAATAATTTAGCGATAAGGTTAATGTCGAATGAAGGGTTAACATTACAAAAACACAAAACGCAAATTTTAACTAAGGCAGAATTTACTAAACTAATTTCTGCTAGGCTAAATGCAGATAGTGAAGATAGTAGAACCAACCATAGAGCAAAGTTCATGTCATTGCCAATTAGATACGATCCATATTCTCCTACTGCAGATAAAGAATATAGAAAGATAAAAAGGCAGCTAAAAGAGTTTGATATTTTAGGTTTGTTAAATGAAGAATTAAGAAAGACTAGAATACACCAACAATTTAGTAAACATTTGTTGAAGTCATTAAGCGTATTAAATAAAAGTGTTGTTTCTCAAGCGTTTTTATCAATATCTAATAGGTTGGATCAGCTATACCCTATATTTTCAAATATCATGATGGCAGCGTCTGCTAATTACGAAAAGTTAGATGATAATACTAAAAAAGAGTTTTTTATAAAATTAAGGTCACTTGTAAAAGAGAAAAGCTTCATTCTTAATGTTGAATTAAACGTGGCTTACCTAGTAAGGGTGTTGGCAAAAGATCACACGCTTGAAAATGAAGAAGTTCTAGCAGAATTATATAAGAGGTTCCATAATAGTATACTCGTAAAAAGTTGGATAACACAGGTCTTTATTAATTGGGAGATGGCATTCTGGTTATCTGATATAAAAAGGAACTTTCAAACGATGTCAAAATGGGAGCGAAGGGTGTTTATTATTGGCAGCTATTTTATGAAAGACGAAGGCAAGCATTGGCGAAATCATAATAAAAAGGAGTTTTCTGCTTTCGAGATTATTGTTAGGGACTGGACTGAAAATAAAATAAAAGATGAGAACTGGAGGATACCATTATGATATCAGAAGTTTTACTAGTAAAATCATTTGTCAATTTTTGGCAATATTTGTTTCCAGGAGGGGATGACTATGTTAGATTAATAAATGCTAATCTAAAAAGTGAGTTTGCAAAACCTATTGAAATATCTGATACTCCCTCAAGAAGAGCTCTAATAAATAATATCTCATTTGTATTGTTTGAATTGTTAATAAAAGAAGACATAACAAATGGTCAACTGAAAGAGTTAACAACTCAAGCAGAATTAATAAAAAAGATTTCAAGAACTGAAAGGGAGAAAGTTATAAACTTAAGCTTTGGTAGTTCACTGTCGTCAATTATAAGTGAGAATGAACTGAAAATTATCAAGCAAATCGCCGAAAGGTTGTTTCTAAGATATAGAAAGAAAAGAGGTGTTATTCTTAGACCAGATTTCCAAGGTTGTGGGATAGTGTTTGAGGCAGAAGGAGACTTGATATATTCAAAAACTTTAGTTGAAATAAAAGCTGGTTTTCGAAGCTTTAGTATATTAGATATAAGGCAACTATATGTGTATTTAGCTTTGAATTACCTTTCAAGCCAGTATGTTTTTTCAGACATAGAGTTATGTAATCCTAGAACAGGAATAGTCTGGAGTGAAAATATTGATATTATTTCCTCGAATATCGGGGGAGTGTCAACTATAGATATTTTTAATGAAATAATAAAATTGATTGTGGATAATGATTTGTATAGCTAATCTAAGAAGATGGAGCTTGTTTTCATTACCCCCCCCTACATCCCCTCAATCCTCTCCTTACATATTCTTTCGGCGATGTCTTTGAGTTGGGTGACGCGGTGGAGGAGTGTTTGTAGTTCTTCTTGGGTGATGGTAAAGTCTTTACTGTAGCGGGCATCTATATAGCCGCTCTTCAAGAGTTTGAAGAGGTGCTCTTCTTCCTCGGTGTTTTGCGGGAACACCATCGCCAATTCCTTTGAGTGGTTTTTATTGTAGTGGTAGAGCATCTCTATATTATGCGTCTTGGGTTTGTAGCCTGTAAAGACCAGCATCACCGCATTGTATAAACATTCAGCTGTTTGGTGTAGTTCAAAAGTTGCTAATTTGTAAGCATCGTCTTCAAAGTTTCTAACCGCACTTCTAAGTAAATCTTTCGCGCTACTATACCATTGGTCGTAATCGTCCTGTGCTATTTGTTTCTTTTCTGCCGCGCTTAGCTCCCTAGCTTCCGCCAGTGGTATATTGCCCGCATCGTATAGGAGTATGCCTTCTTTTTTTATATCGGTAAAGAAGTATTGGCTGCGCTCCAAGTCTTGGTTCACCTTGTCTATATCGTTGGCTATAATATTTATGGGGGTGCGTGGGCGGAAGGTATTGATGACCTGATCCTGTACCTCGTAGTCTTTCTTGCGTTCGCCACGCTTGGTGATCACCAGTATATCATAGTCGCTGATGTACTCATACATAATATGCCCCTCGGTATAGCGGTCTTCCACCCACTTGCCTGTAGCATAGCTGCCAAAGAGAATGATTTTCTCGGGCTCTATCTTCTTGAGTATGAGCTCTACTATATGTTGTATGTCGGCTTGTTTACTAATGGGTAAGTGCGACAATGATGTTTTCATACGCGTATGAAATTACAACCTTTTCTTTTAGCAGGGTAGTGTCTCCTGATGTGCTAACGATAAGTAGATTTCTCTCTTTGTTCGAAATGACTAGTGCTATTGAGCGTTATCTATCCACTTCTGAGTTGCACGCTCCAAGCCCGCAGTATTACCTGTTAGTTCAGCAATGCGTTTCACTACACCTTCTACTAGTGCATCGGGGCAAGAAGCTCCGCTGGTCACCATAATGCTTACTGGGCGTTGTGTGGGCAGGTAGCCTGTGGTGTTTTTCTCTTCGTGGCTGTGCAGGTCAAAATGAGATATGATGTTATCATCTATCAGGCAGCTTTCATTTTTTACAAAGTAGGTCGGCATTTTTTGCTCGCATAGCTCTACCAAGTGAGACGTGTTGGAGCTATTGTACCCACCAATCACAATCGCCAGGTCGGCCTGTTGTGCCAGCATGCCCATTACGGCACTCTGGTTGTCGTTTGTAGCATAACAAAGGGTATCTCTGGTATCGGCAAAGCGGTCGCTTATTTGATCGGCAGCCAGTTGGTAGTGTTCTATCATCACCTGCTTCAAGTAGTCGGCAATGCCCTGTGTTTCACTAGCCAGCATAGTGGTTTGGTTCACCACCCCCACACGTTGCAGGTCTTTGGTCACATCAAAGTTTTGGGAGTGTTGTCCGGCAAAGTCGGTATAAAATTGTTCGGCAGGTAGCTCTCCTGTGATGAACTTAGCCAAGTGTTGTGTTTGCTCCATGTTCTTCACTACCACAGTAGGCGTGTGTTCTTTACTGTGTGAGAATGTCGCGCGGGTTTCCTCGTGTTTTGGCTTACCGTGTACCACAATAGTATAGCCATCCTTACCTATCTTCTCGGCACGGTTCCATACTTTTTCTACAAAGGGACAGGTAGTCTCGTAGCGCGATGGTTCAATGCCTTTTTCTTTGAGCTTCTGCTCCAACTCTACTGTAGTGCCAAATGCGGGGATAATGACGATATCATCGCTGGTCAGTTCTTCCCAGTCTATCAGCATGTTGCCCTTGGTATCCATGAGGAACTGCACGCCCATGTCCAGCAGGTCGGCGTTAACACCGGGGTTGTGTATCATCTCGCTGAGCAGGTATACACGCTTGTCTTTATTTTCGTTCACCGCACGAAAGGCGATCTCAATAGCATTCTCCACACCATAACAAAAACCAAAGTGTCGTGCCAGATATACGGTCACATCGCCAAGGTGTAAAGCCGTGGGCGTGAAGTCTTTCTTCATTCTATCCTCAGCCTTGCGCTTTTGCTTGATGGCAGTGATCAGTGGACTGCGGTACTGTACAGGAACGTCAAACGATTTCATAAGTCAGGTGCAAAGTTAGTCAAAACTCCATTGCCACATGTGAAAGCCTTGTTGTAATTAAAAGCCTAAAAAATAATATCAGAATAAACAATGTATCCTTATTTTAGAATAATTATTGCCCCATCTGTATGAAGCGTAGGCTTATTATACTATTGATATCCGTTTTGTTGGTTGCTATCATACAGCAAGTACTACCTCATGCGCCTAAGTGGGTCAATCTTTATGGTCGTTTTCTTTTCCGTCCTTATCAGTCGTTGCGGAATGCCTTGTTTGGTTTAGTGCCTATTAGTGTAGGCGATTTATTGTACATCTTTTTGGGTGGGCTTATTATATATACCCTATATAGGTGGGTATATTACCTTATTAAGCTAAAGCAGTATAAAAAGAAGTTAAGTGCTTCTTTGCTCAATACTTTGATCGTATTATGTATCGCTTATGTGCTATTCTTTGTAGGCTGGGGTGGTAACTATTATAAGCCTTCACTTACCGAGCATTGGAAGCTGGATACCAAAGAGTGGTCTTATGATAGTATGCTGAAAAGCTATGATGAGTATTTAGTACATAAGTTGAATGATTATGCAATGCATTATCAACCCATGCCATTCAAACAAGTAAAAAAACTCACACAGAAGTATTATCGTGAGTATACAGATAGTAAAACCAAACTGCATGGGCTAAATATTAAGCCTTCGTTATTCAATTTTATGATGCAGTATTTAGGTATACAAGGGTATTATAATCCCATTACGGGGGAGGCTCAGGTGAATCGCTACCTGCCTAAGTTTATGCTGCCCTTCGTGGTGAGTCATGAGTTGGCACATCAATCTGGTATTGCTGCAGAAGGAGATGCGAACCTGTTGGCTTTTGCATTGGGAGCAAAGACCAATGATACGAGTTTTCTCTACTCCGCCTATTTCAATATATGGCTATACACACATAGTAAGCTGTATAGATTAGACTCCAGTGCAGCCAATACTATTAAAAAAGAGTTGAATGGCTTGACCCTAGCACATATTGATACACTAAGAGACATCCGCCGTAGATACAGAACGGAGATGAGCAGCTATAGCTATGCCGCATACGATACCTACCTGAAAATGTTACAGCAACAGGAAGGTATGGGCTCTTACAGAAAAGCTACTGTAACATCATGGGCATGGGAAAACTCAGCCGATAGCATCAAGCAAAAGCTAATAGATATTCCTTAGCCTCTAAACTCTCCCCATTCTTCACGAAGTACATCTGCTATTTCACCAAGTGTGCACAGGTTCTCTACTGCTTCTATTACTATCGGCATTAAGTTGTCTGTACCCTTAGCTGCTGCTCTTATAGCCTCAAGACTTGCTTTGGCTTTTTCGTTATCACGTTTGGCACGTAAGGCGGCAAGCTTTTCAGATTGTACCTGACGAATGGAGTCGTCTATTTTAAGAACAGGCGTGTCGTCCTCTTCATCAGTCACATATTTGTTCACACCCATGATCGGCTTATCGCCACTCTCAATGTCTTTTGTGTATTGGTAAGATGAACGTGCGATCTCTTCTTGTATGAACCCTTGCTCAATAGCTTTTACCGCACCACCCATTACATCTATCTTGTCGATCAGTTTCCAAGCTTCTGCTTCTACTTCATTAGTAAGGTTCTCTACAAAGAAAGAACCTGCCAAAGGGTCCACCGTATCGGTAACACCACTTTCATATCCAATGATTTGTTGTGTGCGTAGGGCAATTGTGGCCGCCTCTTCTGTAGGTAATGAAAGCGCTTCGTCGTAACCATTCGTATGTAGCGATTGTGTGCCGCCTAATACTGCACTTAGTGCTTGTAATGATACACGCACAATGTTGTTCATCGGTTGTTGTGCAGTAAGCGTACTCCCCCCTGTTTGGGTATGGAAGCGTAGCATTTGTGCTTTAGGGTCGGTAGCGCCAAGGTCTGATGTGATCTTGGCCCACATACGACGTGCTGCACGGAACTTAGCTACTTCTTCAAACAAGTTGTTATGTGCATTGAAGAAGAAAGACAAGCGTTTCGCAAATACGTTAATATCTAATCCCTTCTCAAGAGCGGCTTTTAAGTACGCTTTACCATTAGCTAAAGTGAATGCTAGTTCTTGTACGGCGGTTGCTCCTGCCTCACGAATGTGATAACCTGAGATAGAAATGGTATTCCACTTCGGTACTTCCTTGCTACAGTATTCAAAAATGTCAGTAATGATACGCATAGATGGTGCAGGTGGGTAAATATAAGTGCCACGTGCTGCGTATTCTTTCAAAATGTCATTCTGTATCGTACCGGATATTTTCTTAATGTCTGCACCTTGCTTTTTAGCCAAAGCTATGTAGAGCGATAATAGTATAAAACCTGAGGCATTTATGGTCATGGAGGTGGAGATATCTTCCAACTTGATGTCTTTAAAGAGGATCTCCATGTCTTCCAGTGAGTCGATAGCCACACCTACTTTACCTACTTCACCCTCTGCCATTTCGTGGTCAGAGTTGTAGCCAATTTGCGTGGGCAGGTCAAAGGCTACAGATAAGCCCATTACACCCTGACTTAATAAATAGTGATAACGTTTGTTCGATTCTTCAGCCGTACTGAAACCGGCATATTGGCGCATGGTCCATAGCCTGCTACGGTACATGGAGGCATGTACACCTCGTGTGTAGGGAAATTCTCCCGGGCATTCGTTCATCTCCACCGGCTCGGTGTATACTTCTTTGATCTCTATGCCTGAATCTGTTTTGAATTGTTTATCGCTCATGCTCATTTCTAATAAAAGTTAAAAATCTTCTATCTCAGATTTTTTATTCATGCCATCTATGGCTGATGCCACAAGTGCTTTGGCTCTTAGTTCTGCTTTTGCTTTTATCTTACGCCAATACCACATTGCCATATGTGCTCTGCCACAGTCTGGTTTGTCATCTACTAAGGCTCCGGCATTTCTTGTTCTGCCGTGGTTGTAAGTGCCTTCGTGGTACATGTCCTTAAGAATGTATTTATATCTACCATCTTTTACAATAATGCGGAAAGTAAAGAATACATAATCCTCTGCGGGTAGTGGAATGTCAAAGCTGCCTTTGCATACAATATTGCCAGCTTCTTTGTCTTGAATTTGTATTGCAGATTTTGGTGTGTTAAAGGTACTGGTTACCCACTCCAATGCTCTTTGGTATAGTTCGCTTTTGCTAGCTCCGTCAACATGTACTACTTCACTGTAGTAAAATCTCTTTTCTTGTTCTTTTTCTTGAGCATTGTTTTGTAGGCACAGTAATATCATTAAGGCTGTTACAACTAAAGGTTTCATAGAGTTGATTATTTGTTTTATGCTTGTGGTCCGTGTGATAGTACACGTTTGGCTTCGTCGTTGATGATCTCCAAGGCTACGTCTGTAGGCATGGCCTGATCGTCAGATAGTATGGCGTCAACAATGCGTTGGTGCAGTTCTTTAGCCGGAGCTTCAGGGTCAAGCTGTTTGGCCAGTGTGGTTACCATATTGATCTCCTGCTCTTTTACGCCACGTACGGTATCCCATACTTTATTCGATACATATATCTGTTGAGACAGGTTGTGCTCAAACTCTGTTTTGATGGTATGTACCATCATGTGCTGCAGTACTGCTACGTTCATATCCTGCTGGTAGATGCGTGGTATGAGGTTGCGTGGGTTGATGCGCTCAACATATAATGCTAAGCGCTCGTATGCCTGTAAGCGCATGGGTAGTGTGGTGCCTTGCGTTTGCTGAAACAGTTCTATCTGCTTGCGGGTGACCTGTGTATCTAAGAATTTGCTGATGACAATATAAGTAGCGATCAGCATGACGATAGACGGGATGGTATATTTCAATATCTCTAAAACGGTTTCCATATCAGTTGGCTATATCTGTTTAATCAAAAGGCAAAATAAATAGTTTTTGTCGGGCTTATGGCAATTTTGGGCATTAATCTTGTTGTATCGCTACGAATTAGCCTATTTTTAACGCATCATGAAAGGAGCAGAAAATTATATAGAGATCAATAAACAGTTGTGGAACGAAAAGACGAAACACCATGTAGAGTCCGACTTCTACGATATGGAAGGCTTTTTAGCCGGTAATACTTCATTAAAAACGCCGGAGCTGGAATTGCTTGGTGATATTACAGATAAAGAGGTCGTTCATCTGCAATGTCACTTTGGTCAGGATACCTTGTCGCTAGCCAGAATGGGCGCAAAGGTAACAGGGGTGGATCTATCGGACGCTTCAATAGATTATGCCAAAGAGCTAGCTCAAAAGATGGAACTGGAGGCTAGATTCATAGCATCGGATATATATGATGTACCCAATGTGTTACAAAATAAATTTGATGTAGTGTTCAACACTTACGGAGTGTTGGGTTGGCACCCTGATGCGGCGCGTTGGGCTAAGGTAGCAGCAGGGCTGTTAAAGGAAGGCGGTGAGATGATACTGGTAGACTTCCATCCGGTAGTATGGATGATGAATTATGAATTTACAAAGTTTGGCTATTCTTATTTTAACCGTGAGCCTATTGTAGAAATGCAAGAGGGTACCTATGCTGACCGTGAAGCGGATATGGAAATGAAAGAGGTGGGCTGGAACCATAGCTTGGCGGATATATTACAAGGACTCATAGATGCAGGGCTGACCATCAAGGTGTTCAAAGAATACGACTGGGCAGCTTACGATTGTTTTAAAAACACCGTAAAAATAGCCGATGGTAAATGGCAGATAAAAGGACTAGAAGGTATACTGCCGATGATGTATGCGATAAAGGCGGTGAAGGAGTAGGGCTATAAGTAAGGGTAGAAGGCATAAACGGTTGTACCGGCAAGCTGATGCTCATGAAAAAAAGTTCGAAGGTTTAGCATGAGCGAAGTGAAATAAAACTCATTGCCATCCTTAAATCTGAACATAAAATACCCAAAGCTTCCAAAGTTTGGAACTCTTCTTCTTCTGGGGAAGTCAGTCCTGTTTAGATAGCCTGATTGTTCAACGTTAAATGCGCCTATGCCATTCGTGCGAACAATATTTTCAATATCTAAATAACTATAATGATATGCCTCCCCATTCTGTTTTATTTTAATGGTTTGGTCATCTGTATTAATTGTTAGTGTCGTGTCGCTATTTATGACGTAATACCTAACGTGTAAAATAATTGCAGGTACTAATACCATTATTGGAAAGAGGAGAAATAAATATGGTATTTGAAAACTACTGTTAGGGTATAAGTAAGGTTCCAGTGCTATGTACCCCAATAATGGTATGATAAATAGCATTATACCAAAAGGGCTTTTGTAAGAAGAAAGGGTATTCTTAAAATTTATTTTGTGTTTATTGATCATGTGTGCTGTCTCTTTCTGCTAGTATTTCTTTCGCAGCAATTAAGGCTTCTTTTGTGTATTTGTTATGGTTGGCTAATTTATTCTGTAGCTTTTCTGTACTGGAGTTTCTGAATTTGGTTTTGAGCTCTGCTATCTTGCTGCCATCTAATTCAAGTATATATGAGTATTTATCAGCCTGCGTTTCTTCAATATTTTTATTGTTGGTTCTTATGTAAGGGATAAACCGACTTTTATAATTTATGCTAACGCCTGTTAGGTCAAATGTATTGGTCCTAATAAGAAAGCAATTCCAATAGTAAATTTTACCATCGTCAAACTTTATTCGTACATACCAATAGTCATGAACCATAAAAGGATTGTTACCACCTGTGGACTCATTTTTCTCAATGAATTGTATTTGCTCAAATTTATAATTATGAGTTTCCTTGTTATGGATTATTTGTAATGTTCTGTTCTTTTCATCAATTAAAAGTTTGGTATTTGTATTTCTAATATAGTAGCTAACATGTAAAAGTAATTGAGATAAAAAAAACGTACAGTATGTAAAAATAGTAACCCATATTAGCACATCATTAAGTAAGTAGCTTGATAACAACGCTAGTAGTATTGACAATACAAGAAGTGCAATCAGCCCTGATTTTGCAGCTCTTAATTGTTTCTCAAAGGTTATTTTATAGGTCTTTACCAATTAGTGCTATTTTAGAAGGCTTAAAGATACGTACAAACTTGCCTCACAAAAACACAGGTCTACAAGTCATAAAAGATTGGCTGGTCGCTAAAGGCTTGCAGCCTTTTCCTTTTCAGGAAGAGACTTGGCAGCATTATGTAGAGGGGCTAAGTGGTGTGGTGAACGCGCCTACAGGCTTTGGTAAAACCTATTCTGTGTTTCTCGCCATACTCATCGACTGGATCAATCGCCACCCTGATTACCAAAAGAAAAAGAACAACAAGCTGCAATTACTCTGGGTCACCCCCTTGCGGGCATTGGCAAAAGATATTCACCGTGCTATGGAGGAGGCGCTGACAGAGCTGGAGATACCTTGGCGGGTAGCTGTACGCAATGGCGATACGTCTACCGCCGACCGTCAGAAGCAAAAGCAGAACATGCCCGAGATACTGCTCATCACTCCCGAGAGCTTGCACTTACTCATTGGCAGTACTAATCATAAAGACCTCTTCAAAACACTTAGCTGTGTAGCGGTAGATGAATGGCACGAGCTATTAGGCTCTAAGCGTGGTGTGCAGATAGAGTTAGCATTAGCCCACCTGAAAAGAATAAGTCATACAGATAGAGGAGTGGGGCTATCTATTTGGGGTATATCTGCAACGATTGGTAATCTGGAACAAGCTATGGCTGTGCTGCTGGGGGATAGTGTAAATGGTGTGATCGTTCGAGCCGACTTGAAAAAAGAAATTAGGATGCACGCCATACTCCCCGAAACGGTAGAGCGTTTCCCCTGGGCGGGACACTTAGGCTTGAACATGGTGGAGGAAGTATTGCCTGTAATAGAAAATAGTAAGACAACGCTACTATTTGCCAATGTGCGTTCGCAGGCCGAGATGTGGTATCAGGCATTGTTGAAAGTAGCGCCCGATCTGGCAGGTCTCATTGCCCTGCATCATAGCTCTATAGATGCCGAAACAAGAATGTGGGTAGAAGAGGCCTTGCACAAAGGTGTGTTGAAAGTAGTGGTGTGTACAGCTAGTTTAGATTTAGGCGTCGACTTTCGCCCTGTAGATACAGTGATACAAGTAGGCAGCCCAAAAGGTATCGCTCGGTTCTTGCAACGCGCGGGGCGTAGTGGTCATTCACCGGGTGAGGTCAGTAATATCTACTTTGTTCCTACCCATTCTTTAGAAATAGTAGAGGCAGTAGCGCTGCAAAAAGCTTATGATACCGTACAGGTAGAAAGCCGTGTGCCTATAGTAGTGGGTTTTGATGTGCTGGTGCAGTATATGGTGACTATGGCGGTGGGCGACGGTTTTGTCAGTGAAGAATTACTAGCTGAGGTACGAACTACGCATTGCTATCAAGACCTCTCAGATGCCGATTGGGAATGGATGCAGGCCTTCATCACAACAGGAGGTAGCACGCTAAAGAACTATGATGAATACCATAAGGTGGTATTGGTGAATGGGGTGTATAAAGTGCTGAGCCGTAAAGTGGCTATGCGGCACCGCATGCATATAGGTACCATTGTTGGAGACCCTTCTATGAAAGTGAAGCTGATGAGTGGGCGATACATCGGCACTATTGAAGAGTATTTTATCTCTAGGTTAGAGCCGGGTGATTCCTTTGTGTTGGCAGGTAGGGTATTGGAGCTGGTGCGCATTAAAGACATGACTGTGTACGCAAAGAATAGCACAGCTAAAAATGCACATGTGCCGGCATGGGGTGGTGGGCGGATGCCACTCTCTGCAAATCTTGGTGAGGTGTTGCGGGAGACCTTTCAGCAAGTAGCGCAAAAAAATATGGGCCATGAATGGTTGGACTTTCTACAGCCTCTGTTTGATACGCAAAGAGAGCTATCAGTTATACCCAAGCAAGATGAATTGCTGGTAGAGTTTATCGAAGCAAAAGACGGCTATCATATGTTCGTCTATCCTTTCGAGGGGCGACTTGTGCACCAGTCTATGGCATCGCTATTAGCACACCGTCTTACCAAGCAAAAGCCCATAACGTTTTCTATTGCTATGAACGACTATGGTTTTGAGTTGTTGAGCGACCAATCTATACCTGTAGATGAAAACAATATCAAGGAACTCTTCAATCCTAAAGATTGGTATGTAGACTTGAAAAAGAGTATCAATGATGCAGAGATGGGGCGCAGGAAGTTTCGGGATATAGCCGTGATCGCAGGGTTGATATTTCAAGGTTACCCCGGCGCACAAAAGCGTCAACGCCATTTGCAAAACTCAACAGGGTTATTATATCGTGTACTATCAGAACATGAGCCTGCACATACGCTATTGCAACAAGCTGCTTACGAAGTGCTCACCTATGAGATGGAAGCAGAGCGCTTGCATCATTCCTTAGAACGTATATATAATAGTAAGATCGTTATTACTCATCCTGCAGTATGGACGCCACTGTGTTTCCCTATCAAGGTAGATAGCCTGAGAGATCAATTAAGCTCTGAAAGATTAGAGGATAGAATAGCCAGAATGCAGGCACAATCACAGCGTGAAAATTAATAGCCTTTACAGGCTTGAGTTTTCAAGTTTTTGCCTGAAAAAAATCAAATTTGTTTGGTGGCAATCAAAAGTTTCCTACCTTTGCACTCCCTTCACGGAAAACAAGTTCTTTAAGCAACAGAAAATCAGGGTTTTATCAAACGTTTAGTTTGATATTTTTTTGGTTTAAAAGTCAAGAAAGCGCACAGCTTTTACACGTTTCCTCAATAGGTTCGTGGAGGTGTTAAGTAATTCTTTATCAACTAGTTATCGAAATAAAAAATATTCGAAAATAGTTTTGCAGAATGAAAAAAGCGTTCTAACTTTGCGCTCCCGATTGGTAATAGGGTGGTAACAGAAAGTTCTTGATTTAGTAATATGGTGTGGTTTTTAGGCCTGGTCAGTTCGCAGCTGAGACACTAACAAAGTGAAGTGGTAACGGAGGTTATCACAGTATTCACGAAAGTTCTTTGAAAGTAATGGAAAAACAACAGCGATAATAGATGGATATCTATTATAGCAGGTAACAACTAAGCGCATAAAATTTAACACGAACACGTTAGTTTTCTTATATGAGAATTAGCTAGAGTTCAAACAATCTTTACAATGGAGAGTTTGATCCTGGCTCAGGATGAACGCTAGCGGCAGGCTTAACACATGCAAGTCGAGGGGCAGCATGGTCTTCGGACTGATGGCGACCGGCAAACGGGTGCGGAACACGTACGCAACATGCCCTCTACTGAGGAATAGCCCGGAGAAATTCGGATTAACACCTCATGGTATATTGGAAAGGCATCTTTTTGATATTAAAAATTTATTGGTAGAGGATTGGCGTGCGTCCCATTAGATAGTTGGCGGGGTAACGGCCCACCAAGTCGACGATGGGTAGCTGGTGTGAGAGCACGACCAGCCACACGGGCACTGAGACACGGGCCCGACTCCTACGGGAGGCAGCAGTGAGGAATATTGGTCAATGGACGGAAGTCTGAACCAGCCATGCCGCGTGGAGGATTAAGGCCTTCTGGGTTGTAAACTTCTTTTATTAGGGAAGAAAAGTACGGTTTCTACTGTATCCGACGGTACCTAATGAATAAGCACCGGCTAACTCCGTGCCAGCAGCCGCGGTAATACGGAGGGTGCAAGCGTTATCCGGATTTACTGGGTTTAAAGGGTGTGTAGGCGGACAGGTAAGTCAGAGGTGAAATCTCCGAGCTCAACTCGGAAACTGCCTTTGATACTATTTGTCTTGAATTTCGTTGAGGTTGGCGGAATATATCATGTAGCGGTGAAATGCATAGATATGATATAGAACACCGATTGCGAAGGCAGCTGACTAAACGAACATTGACGCTGAGGCACGAAAGCGTGGGTAGCGAACAGGATTAGATACCCTGGTAGTCCACGCCCTAAACGATGATTACTCGACATACGCGATACACAGTGTGTGTCTGAGCGAAAGCATTAAGTAATCCACCTGGGAAGTACGTCCGCAAGGATGAAACTCAAAGGAATTGACGGGGGTCCGCACAAGCGGTGGAGTATGTGGTTTAATTCGATGATACGCGAGGAACCTTACCTGGGCTAGAATGCTAATGGATCGTACCTGAAAGGGTATTTTGTAGCAATACACTGTTAGCAAGGTGCTGCATGGCTGTCGTCAGCTCGTGCCGTGAGGTGTTGGGTTAAGTCCCGCAACGAGCGCAACCCCCATCTTCAGTTGCCAACAGGTAAAGCTGGGAACTCTGAAGAAACTGCCGTCGTAAGACGCGAGGAAGGAGGGGACGATGTCAAGTCATCATGGCCTTTATGCCCAGGGCTACACACGTACTACAATGGGGAGGACAAAGGGCAGCGACCTGGTGACAGGAAGCTAATCTCAAAAACCTCTTCTCAGTTCAGATTGGAGTCTGCAACTCGACTCCATGAAGCTGGAATCGCTAGTAATCGCGCATCAGCAATGGCGCGGTGAATACGTTCCCGGACCTTGTACACACCGCCCGTCAAGCCATGGAAGCTGGGTGTACCTAAAGTCGGTAACCGCAAGGAGCCGCCTAGGGTAAAACTGGTAACTGGGGCTAAGTCGTAACAAGGTAGCCGTACCGGAAGGTGCGGCTGGAATACCTCCTTTTTAGAGCTTATGCCTGTAAGCTGTTGTTTTCCTTATTTTCAAGATATTGTTCTTTGTAAGCAAGCTCTGAGAAGCCCTTAAGCGGGAGCCGAGGGTAGTCCGGGTGAAGGGTCTTTGTAAGAGTAAGATTTTCTAGATCCGTAGCTCAGGTGGTTAGAGCGCTACACTGATAATGTAGAGGTCCCCAGTTCAAGTCTGGGCGGGTCTACTTTTAGTTCTTTTAATAAAGGTATCATTACCGATGGGGGGTTAGCTCAGCTGGCTAGAGCACCTGCCTTGCACGCAGGGGGTCATCGGTTCGACTCCGATATCCTCCACTTTTTTGATTTGGAGCGGATTGGAGTAGCGAAGAGACACTGGCGGTAAATGATATTAAAGATGTAGCAGAACGGGCTGCTCAAGGTGGTTCAAGTCCATCACATCGGCAAGATGACGACAATATCGTGTTACAAGAGTGTAATTACGATGTCTTCGAAGTTCTTTGACATATTGGGAAAGCAATTTTGAATTGTAGTAGTTGAAAGATAACATAATAAAGAAGTAGTAGTGATCTGCATAAGACACTACGATATTTAAAGCAAGTAAGGGCGTATGGTGGATGCCTAGGCACTAAGAGGCGATGAAGGACGTGGTAAGCTGCGATAAGCTTCGGGTAGTTGCATACAAACGTTAAACCGAAGATTTCCGAATGGGACAACCCGATATACTGAAGGTATATCATCCGAAAGGAAGCAAACTCAGGGAACTGAAACATCTAAGTACCTGAAGGAAGAGAAAATAACTAATGATTCCCCCAGTAGTGGCGAGCGAACAGGGAAGAGCCCAAACCACAGAGGCGTGCTTCTGTGGGGTTGTAGGACTGCATTTAGGTTGTAACATTAAGACGAATCCTTTGGAAAGAGGAGCCAAAGCGGGTGATAGCCCCGTAGTTGTACATAGTTGCAATTGAGCAGTATCCTGAGTAGCGCGGGACCGGAGAAATCCTGCGTGAATCTGCCGGCACCATCCGGTAAGGCTAAATACTCCTTAGTGACCGATAGTGAACCAGTACCGTAAGGGAAAGGTGAAAAGTACTCCGAATAGGAGAGTGAAATAGTACCTGAAACCGTACGCCTACAAGCGGTCGGAGCTCGCAAGAGTGACGGCGTGCCTTTTGCATAATGAACCTACGAGTTGCTCCTCACTGGCGAGGTTAAGTTCTTCAATAACGGAGCCGTAGCGAAAGCGAGTCCGAATAGGGCGAATTAGTCAGTGGGGGCAGACGCGAAACCTAGTGATCTATCCATGGGCAGGATGAAGGTTAGGTAAGACTAACTGGAGGTCCGAACCCGTAAACGTTGAAAAGTTTTGGGATGACCTGTGGATAGGGGTGAAAGGCCAATCAAACTAGGAGATAGCTCGTTCTCCCCGAAATGTTTTTAGGAACAGCCTCGGATTCGAGTGTACTAGAGGTAGAGCTACTGATTGGGCTAGGGGGCTTCACCGCCTACCAAACCCTGACAAACTCCGAATGCTAGTATACATACCCGGGAGTGAGGCTGTGGGCGCTAAGGTCCATGGCCGAGAGGGAAATAACCCAGACTATCATCTAAGGTCCCTAAATCTATGTTAAGTTGAACAAACGCGGTCCAAATCCTATGACAGCCAGGATGTTGGCTTGGAAGCAGCCATTCATTTAAAGAGTGCGTAACAGCTCACTGGTCGAGGGTTCGGGCACGGAAAATGATCGGGCATTAAACATAGTACCGAAGATATAGACTCAGCAATGAGTGGTAGGGGAGCATTCTAAACTGCGCTGAAGGTGTACCGTGAGGTTATGCTGGAGCGTTTAGAAGCGAAAATGTAGGTATAAGTAACGATAAAAACGGTGAAAAACCGTTTCGCCGAAAGACTAAGGGTTCCTGATCAACGCTAATCGGATCAGGGTTAGTCGGGTCCTAAGGCAAACCCGAAAGGGGTAGTCGATGGAAAGCTGGTTAATATTCCAGCACTTGTTATAGTTTCGATGGGGTGACGGAGAAGTGAAAGGCCCGCGAGGCGACGGAAGTCCTCGTTAAAGCGTGTAGGTATATCGATGGTAGGCAAATCCGCCGTTGATGCTGAACGTGATAGTACTCAACGTCTTCGGACTGCGAGATAGTGGCCCTAAACCTGCTCACGAGAAAAACCTCTAAGGTTAGGCTATAACAACCCGTACCGTAAACCGACACAGGTAGTCGAGATGAGTATTCTAAGGCGCTCGGGTGAGCCGTGGAGAAGGAATTAGGCAAATTTTGGCTGTAACTTCGGGATAAAGCCATCCTACTTCGGTAGGACTCAGCGAAAAGGTTCAACCAACTGTTTAGCAAAAACATAGGGCCCTGCCAAATCGAAAGATGACGTATAGAGCCTGATACCTGCCCGGTGCCGGAAGGTTAAGGAAGCTTGTCAACCGTAAGGTGAAGCTTGCGACCGAAGCCCCGGTAAACGGCGGCCGTAACTATAACGGTCCTAAGGTAGCGAAATTCCTTGTCGGGTAAGTTCCGACCTGCACGAATGGTCCAATGAGTTGAACACTGTCTCCTCCACGAGCCCGGTGAAATTGTAGTATCGGTGAAGATGCCGGTTACCCGCCACGGGACGAAAAGACCCCGTGAACCTTCACTACAACTTTGCATTGATTTTGAGTAACAGATGTGTAGGATAGTTGGGAGACTATGAAGCGCTGCCGCCAGGTAGTGTGGAGTCATTGTTGAAATACCAACCTTCTGTTACTTAGAGTCTAACCATAAGGGACATTGCATGGTGGGTAGTTTGACTGGGGTGGTCGCCTCCTAAAGCGTAACGGAGGCTCGCAAAGGTACCCTCAGTACGGTTGGTAATCGTACGTAGAGCGCATTAGTATAAGGGTGCTTGACTGTGAGGCTGACCAGCCGAGCAGGTGCGAAAGCAGGCTAAAGTGATCCGGTGGTTCTGTATGGAAGGGCCATCGCTCAAAGGATAAAAGGTACTCCGGGGATAACAGGCTGATCTCCCCCAAGAGCTCATATCGACGGGGAGGTTTGGCACCTCGATGTCGGTTCGTCACATCCTGGGGCTGGAGAAGGTCCCAAGGGTTGGGCTGTTCGCCCATTAAAGTGGCACGTGAACTGGGTTCAGAACGTCGCAAGACAGTTCGGTCTCTATCTGTGGTGGGCGTTAGTAAATTGCGTGGACATGATCTTAGTACGAGAGGACCGGATCGTATGTACCGCTGGTGTATCAGTTGTGCCGCCAGGTGCAGTGCTGAGTAGCTACGTACAGCCAGGATAAGCGCTGAAAGCATCTAAGCGCGAAACCTTCCACAAGATGAGTTTACTTTTAAGTGCCGTCAGAGACGATGACGTTGATAGGCTACAGGTGTAAAGGTGGTAACATCAAAGCCGAGTAGTACTAATTGCACGTAAGCTTTAATTTTATTTATTCAGTCATTACTCTTATTATGTTTTTCTGCTGCTATTAGTAGAAATTGTTCCCGATATGTCGATCTTATTATAAGTCTATTGAACACGGACTTAAAGACCTTATGGTGGTTTTACCGAGGGTGTTCACCTCTTCCCATTCCGAACAGAGCAGTTAAGCCCCTCATGGCCGATGGTACTACATTTGTGGGAGAGTAGGTAGCTGCCATATTTATTTAAAAACGCCTCTGACTAGTAATAGACAGAGGCGTTTTTGTGTTTAGGAACTTTGGGGGAAAATTGTTTCAATATTTCATTGTAATATTATGTTCCTATACAATGTTGTATGCCTTTTACCTTTTCACATCCTGCTATAGTTATACCCTTATTTAGGTTGTCTGATAAATATATATCTGTAACAGGTTTAATTATAGGTAGTATCACACCAGATTTTGAGTACTTTCTCCGATTAAAAATTTATAGTATACATAGCCATACGCTTGCGGGCTTATTTTACTTTAATTTACCGCTAGGCTTATTGTTAGCCTTCATTTTTCATTTGTCAGTTAAGCGTATTATCGTACATTACTTACCTTATGTTATTAAAAGCAGGGTAATTATTATAGCAAAACGGAATTGGTTAAATTACTTAAGAAAAAGGTGGTATATAGTTTGCATTTCGATCTTGCTTGGGGCTTTCTCCCATTTAGTTTGGGATAGCTTTACACACCATAGTGGCTACTTTGTAATGCTTATTCCTGTACTAAAAAAAGAGTTAATACTTGAAAACTATAATATCCCTTATTACAAAGTGTTACAACATGCAAGCACGTTATTAGGGATCATGTATATCACTTATTCGATAGCCAAGTTAGAAAAAATAAATGTTGTTACAGAAATTTCCAAATGGAGGTTTTGGTTAGGTGTGTTAAGTATGTCTATTGTTATGTTGGTAATATACTTAGGTATAGAAGGTTCTTTTGCACTAGGTACAATAATAGCGGCTACAATAGCTTTCTTATTGCTAAGTATCACTTTGATGTCTTTAGTAACTATGTGTCAGAAAAACACTACTACTTCTTCCTAAAGTCACCTCTCTTCCAAGCTTCAAAAAACTCCCCCCAAGCTAATGGACTGAAGATATTACTAGCCGGTTGCTGACCGTAGTATACGGCTTTCTGCGCTTGTATATTTTGGTAATTGCCTTGGTTTTCAGCACCATCTCTTGGCATAGTGTAAGCTAGTGCTCTCAGCATGAGTGCATTGGTGTTTTTCCTAGCTACTTCATATTTATCATCGGCTATATCCCAATACTTGAATGCGTAGGCAAACTGCTCGCGTGTTGGCATTGGTCGTATAATGGTTTCAGGTAGGTAGAAGGTGTCTTGCACCATTAGTTGTACCATTGAAAAATAATGTCCTTTAATGTCGGTTGGAACGACAAACTCTTTAGTACGGAAACCTACTTCTGAGAACTGTAAGGTATCTCCTTTATGAACTACAATGGAGAATACACCCACTTCGCTGGACAGCACGCCACGGTTTTGATTTTTTACCAATACCACAACACCAGGAACAGCGCGAAGGCTGTCTGCGGTCATTGTTACACCATTGATCTGAATAATTTTATCATCGCCGCTTTGAGCAGAGGCTACAATAGCCATTAAAAGCAGCACGAAACAGGTTGTCCAAGTTCTCATTTGCATTGCACCAAAGTTACAATCTTTTAGAGTTAAAACGATGCAATACAGACATATTGATATTAACAATAAAACTATCAGTAAAGCATTGTATACATAAGTACACAAAGAAAGCTTCTATACCTTACTTTTGCTGTTAATATTATTCAGTTTAACAAAGGTTTATATGATAACAGAAGAAGCGGTACTGAAAGCACTTGGTAATGTAGATGATCCTGATCTTGGTAAAGACCTGGTGACATTAAACATGATAAAGGACATAGCTATTGATGGTAATAAAGTGTCTTTTACTGTAGAGTTGACCACACCAGCCTGTCCCATGAAGGAAATGATAGAGAAGGCGTGTATTAATGCTATAACACATTTGGTGAGCAAAGAAGCTGAGGTAACAGTAAACATGTCTTCTCAGGTTAATAGTAATAGAAAGGATAATAAGGCATTCTTGCCTGAAGTGAAAAATATTATTGCTGTAGCATCGGGTAAAGGTGGCGTAGGTAAGTCTACTGTTTCTGTAAACTTAGCTCTTGGTTTAGCACAGCAAGGTGCAAAAGTAGGCTTGCTGGATGCTGATATATATGGCCCTTCAATCCCTATCATGTTAGGTATAAGAGATGAGCGACCTAAAATGATACAGGTAGAGGGTAGTGAAAAAGGGAAGATTGTGCCGATAGAAAAATATGGTATCAAAGCGATGTCTATTGGAGTGTTGGTAGATGAAAAGCAAGCTATAGTATGGAGAGGACCGATGGCCAGTTCTGCAATCAAGCAATTTATCTCAGATGTGCATTGGGGAGAGTTAGATTATTTGATCATTGACTTGCCGCCAGGCACAGGCGATGTGCATTTAACGATGGTGCAATCAGTTCCTGTGACGGGTGCTGTTGTTGTATCTACTCCTCAGCCAGTAGCCGCAGCAGATGCTAAAAAAGCTATTATGATGTTTAAGCAGCCACAGATCAACATTCCTGTATTGGGTATGGTGGAGAATATGGCTTACTTTACTCCTGAAGAGTTACCTGAAAATAAATACTACATATTTGGTAAGGGTGGTGCAAAGCAAATGGCTGAACAGTTTGAACTGCCATACCTTGGAGAAGTGCCTATAGTGCAAGGGATAAGAGAAGGTGGTGATAATGGGCTGCCTGCTGTGTTGGATGATGTAAGCCCTGCAAGATCAATATTTATTGAGTTGGCACAGAATGTTGCTAGAAATGTATCTATCAGAAATGCAGACCTAGAACCTACCAAGGTTGTACAAATGGAAGGTTAGATTTATATAATTTTTTATTCAAGCCGAGCATTGCTCGGCTTTTTGTTTTTATATTTAATAAGAGAAATAAAATATTTATGCCAACAATTACGATTACAAGGTCAAGCGAGTATGTCAATAAGCTGAGGTTTATTGATATAAAGCTTAATGGCAAAAAAATTGGCAATGTTGGCGATGGAGAGGTGAAGATGTTTGAAGTGCCTGAAGGAGATCATACTATTAAGGCTACAATAGATTGGTGCGGTAGCCCTGAGTTACAGCTTAGTTTGAAAGGTGATGATGATGAAGTGTTTTTTC
Organism: Flavipsychrobacter sp.; assembly: GCA_965230595.1. Lineage (GTDB taxonomy): Bacteria > Bacteroidota > Bacteroidia > Chitinophagales > Chitinophagaceae > UBA5543. The sequence continues at coordinate 751,542 of OZ246011.1, forward strand.
ACCTTAGTAGTTTTCAGAAGATACAGAAGTACATTCTGTATATGATGGTTGTTGCAGTTGTGACACTGATATTATTCGTCTTTCTACACTATGCTATCTTAATGTATGTCACTGTAGGGATGTGGGCAGCGATATTACTGTTTATCGTATTTATGCTTACTATAAATAGAAATAGGTACTTAACCTTGGTGCGTCAGTAATTACTTTTCTTCCAACTTGCTTTGCATCAGAAACTTTGATATTGTGATACCAATTACAAAGATGTTGTAAAAGTAACCTACAATACCCAGTAGTAAGCTGGCTCTTCTTGCTATAGGAGTAGTTGGTATAATATCGCCATAACCAATAGTAAGTATGGATACAAAACTATAGTATACCAGATCTTGAAACATACTTTCAAAGCTATCATTCCTGATATTGGTAAATGAACCGGGGTTAGCCATTTCAACAATGCTGAGCATAAAGGAGCATAGCATGGCCAACATTATAAAACCACTGAATGAACCGGCTACCATGTTGAGGTCTATTCTACGTGCTAATAGTATTTGTCTAAATACCTCAACGGTCATTACTGTAAAGTAAATGAGATAGGTGAGGTTGGAAATGGCAGTGGATACTCTTAAGCTTACTGGTAATAGTTTTACTGCTTCAAAGATCAATACTAAAACGATCAGTGCAATGATCAGCCTGTAGATGGCTCTTCTATGGTTTCTAAACAAGATCAAGCCCGCAAAAGTGAATTGCAGCATGAAAAGTGGAGATATATAATGACTGTATGATGCAGGTATAAAAAGTGCACCAAATAGAAATGTCAATAAACTAATGAGCAGATGAATAAACCTTTTGTTATATCTGCCTTTGGTAATGTCTATGTCGATATGTTTCTTACCGATCTCCATTCAGTTCCGTAAGATAAAATATTTGTAGGATAGTTATCAACCCCATATTATATTTAAAACATGAGAACCTTGTTGACGTTAAGCCTTTTATTGATAATAACAATAAATATAAAAGCTCAAGTTAATATACAGAATGTCTTAGATAAATATGCGGACTCTATTGAAGGGTATGGTATGGTAGCACTCGTAGCTGAGGGTACAGAAATAAATACGGCTGCGATTGGTATGGCTGATGACGGTGTAAAAATGAAGACTAGCCATTTGTTTTGTATAGGAAGTATTACTAAAACCCATACGGCTGCCGTTATTTTTAAATTGCAAGAAAGGGGCTTGCTCAATATTGATAGTCCTTATAGTAAATACGTAACAATTGAAAATAAGTATATAGACCCTAGTATAACAGTAAGGCAGCTGATGAACCACTCTAGCGGTATTGCTGATTTTGGAACAGCTCCTTTACTCAATAGAGTTTTAACTAATCCCACAAAACCCTACACAAGCGACTATTGCTTATCGTTGATAGATACGGTTAGTTTTGAAAGAGGTACTAAGCATTCCTATAGTAATTCTAATTACTTAATACTGGCCTTGCTAATAGAACAAGTGATGGAGCAGCCCTTGCCATTTGTTTATCAAGACCTGTTATTTAAGCCATACCAACTATCAGATACCTACCCTTATTTTTCCAAAGCTATTAAAGGTCTATCTCATCCTATTTTTAGAGGTTTAGACTTATTTGAAGAGGTGTCATTAAAATCGATCAACGATATCTCGATAGGAGATGGAAATATCGTTAGTAGTGCTAAAGATGTTTACACATTCTTTAACCTTTTATTGAAAGAACGGAAAGTCCTAGAACCCGAGTCTTTACAAGAAATGACTGATTTTGAAAAAGGCAATGGTAAGTCTGAATACGGTTGTGGTATTTTCAGAAAGGTATCAGGCGGAAAAGAGTTGTTGTACCATACGGGTAGAAACTTAAGCTATATTGCAGAATGTATATACATGCCATCGGAAGATAAAATAGTAGTAGTACTTACCAATAATATGGACGATGAATATATTGATAAGGTAGTAGAAGAGCTCTTAGGCGTTCCTTTGTTTTGATGGTATCATAAGTGCTATTAGTATTACTAAGGCTGCTCCTATCAAATTCAACCACAAGAACGAAACGATATTCATAGCATAAATACTGCATACTAGTACTTCGGCAATTATTGCAGCATAAAAAATAGATGTGCCCCTAACTCTTTTTAAATAAAAGGCCACCAAGAAGATGCCCAGTATGGTACCGTAGAATAGTGACCCTAGTACGTTGACGGCTTCTATTAAAGAGCCCATTTGCGTAGCAAACATAGCTACAGCTATACTAAAAATGCCCCAAAAAAGTGTATGCCATCTTCCAAGTGTTACTTGCCTTTGCTCAGATAACTCTTGCTTATTGTTCAATAAGTGAATATCCATTAAGGATGAGGATGTTAACGAATTCAACGCTGCGGATATACTACCCCAAGAGGCCAAGAAGATGATAGCAAACAATAGACCTACCAGCCCTTTAGGTAAGTTATGTTTTACAAAATATAAGAATATATAGTTTGTGTCGCCATTGTCTGAGGTTGGAGCAGCACGATTAATACTCCTTCTAACACTGTCTCTCAAAAGCCCTATTTGAGATTGTGTTTGTTTAAAGTCTTCAACCAATACGTTATTATCAGTTCTGTTATGGGCAATGGCTTTAGCTTGTTGTTGGTACTGGGTATGTAGTTTTTGGTACTCCGTTTCTATTTGCTGTACGGTTTGTGGTTCTTTTTCTGCAAGAACGCTATAAGCTTGTTGGTTAAAATATATAGGTGCCGACTGGAAGCTATAAAAGGCAAACAGTAATGCACCTATCAACAATATAGAAAACTGCATTGGGATCTTTACCATGCCGTTCATGAGTAAACCCATGCGGCTTTGTTTAAGGTTCTTACCCGAGATGTAGCGGCCTACTTGACTTTGGTCTGTACCGAAGTAAGAGAGTGCTAAGAAGAAGCCGCCAATAATACCACTCCAGATATTGTACTTGTCATCCCAACTAAAATCTGTAGTAATAACATTGAGCTTGCCTGACTTACCTGCAACGTATAGCGCATCACTCATGGTTAGTCCGTCAGGTAATTGCTGTACTACTAAAAAGCCGGCAATAGCCATAGAACTTAAAATGATCAGAAACTGCAGCTTTTGTGTGTGCGCCACAGCCTTTGCTCCGCCGCTATAAGTATAGACAAGCAGAAGCCCACCCATTATAGCGTTGGTCATATATATATTCCACCCCATAATAGAGGATAGAATAATTGATGGTGCATAAATACTGATACCTGTAGACAATCCTCTGGAAATAAGGAAAAGGATGGATGTAAGTAAGCGTGTTTTTCGGTCAAACCTACTCTCTAAATACTCGTAGGCAGTATATACATTCAGTTTTCGGAATATGGGAATGAAGGTGACGCTAATGACGATCATGGCTATAGGTAAGCCAAAGTAATATTGTACAAAGCGCATACCATCGGTATAGGCTTGCCCGGGTGCTGAGATGAATGTTATGGCACTGGCTTGTGTGGCCATAATACCAATGAGTACAATATACCAGGGCATGTTTTTATCGGCCAGCAGGTAGGATGCTGCACCATGCAAGTGACGACTTTTCCATACCCCATAAAGGATGATGGATGAAAGTGTAACCAATAAAACGACCCAGTCTAGTGTACTCATGACCAATATTGAGTGAACCAATAATACAAAGCAATTTGTAGTAGCAGTATGCTTAATACTGCTATGTACCACTTACTCCAGTTTTGTTTTGGTTCGGTATTCATTACTAGTTGCCTACTGATAAAAAGTTTAATAATAAACGCAGTGCCCCTTTATTTCCGGCAGGTAACTGCCTGAAGAATGATATAGGAGTGTATATATAATGTCCTTTACCGTAAGAGGTATATAATGTACTGCCTTTTTGTGGTTCTTCGTCGGTATCGTGCATGCTAAATAGTGGGGTATAGTGTTCATCCCACTCGCTTGCGAAATATAAGCCGCGTTCTTGTACCCAGTTGTTGAAATCGCTTTCTGTTATTTTGTTAGGGTAATTCAAGAGCTTATGGTTTTTATCTAAGATAGTAACCGTTGCATCTTCTTCTGTAACACGATTGTAAGATAATGTAATAGGGTAAGGCCCGAGTTCTTTCGTTTTAAGGCGATGGGCAGTATTGTATTGCATTACCAATGTGCCACCATCGTTTGCATATCTCAATAGCTCAGGCATCCAAATTGGTGCATCATCTTTAATGTTAATAGCCCTTATGCCAACCATTACAGCATCATATTGCTTCAAGTTGTCCGCATTAATGTCAGTAGGCTTTAATATATCAACTTGCAGCCCGGCAAAACGTAATAACTCACTTACATCATCGCCTGCACCTTCTATATAGCCTATTCGTTTGGCTTTACATGTCCAGTTTTTATGCAGCACTTTTACTTGTGGCTGACTGTAAAATTGAAGTGTAGGTAAGTGTTCATATTTGATTGTATTCTTTACACTGTTGTAGTGTAATGTCTCAAATGTGAATCCTGCATTTAAATAAAAGTCGCCATCAGGCATTTTATCCATTTCCTCTTTGCTGAAAAGAACTTCAATTATTGTATCTCCTTCAGCTTGTAGCTTAATAGACTTCAGTACTTTCTGTACAGCCCTGTTATATACGATTAGTTCCCCGTCGGTTACCTCTTTTTCTGTGTGTACGTGAACACTTGCTTTTAGAGTGCCGTCGTCATCTGTACTGAGCATATCTGAGGTGAAGTTGAGTGTTGCAAAAGGTACTACTCTTAGCTGTTCTACAACATCTCCATGCGTTGCATCAAGTACTTTATAAGAAAGAGGAACATCTATATTGAATTGCTCTTTGGCAATGCTTATAGTTACTTGCGCGGTGAGTGGATTGATCGTTTTGGGTAGCCCCATTTGTTGATAATCAGGAACAGGGTAGTGGTCACTCATTCTGCCTTGATTCTCCAACCAATAAGGTTCAGTATATGGAGCGTCTTTAGGTATAGTAATATTTCTACTAAAGGTGTTTAGCTCATCTTTGGCTAGCTTAAGGTTAAACACGCTATCGCCATCAGGGTATTTTACTTTTACTATTCTTATCGGAGTATTGCTGCTTCTGGCAATTACGTTTAAAGTAAATGGTAGTGTTGCTCCTTTTATTGTTTCGGGCGTATTGGTATACAATTCAGCCATAAAACCGGAACAATGTAGAATGATGTTATCGACCTCTTCAAGTTTTCTAGTTCTCCAAAAGTTGTCTTTTAGGTCTTTTACTTCTTTCCTGAGTTTCAAAAGTGCCGGGAGGCTAGCTTCTGGGTTATTGAAGTCATAGTCTTTTATGATGTTAGTGATCTTTTCTCCAATATCTTTTCTGTTCACACGACCCCATGTGGTATCTATACCTTCAAATAGTGAGTTGCTAAAAGGTTGTCCATCTACTAAGCCAAAGTGCTCTGTTTGTACACCGGGTACGCTTCTAGTGCCTGCGCCCTGGCTACGGTGTATACTCCTGCTAATGCCGGCTAACTCGCCATAGCCCATACCCAATAGAGGGTTATATTGCCCTACTTCAATTTTGTTGTGTTCGTCTGTGGTCGTATTTCTACTCCCGAAGCGGTAAGAGTTGAATAGTATTCTTTTAGGTTTCCATACTTCTACATGTTCTAGCTGTTGCAGGTATGCATTAGGGTCGGCTACTACTTTGTAGGCCTTATGTGCCAGTATTGCAGATGCAGCATGCTGGCCATGTCCGGCATTTTTATTGGGTGGAAAGCGACAGATGACCACATCAGGACGATACTTACGCATTACCCAAACGACATCATGAGTCAGAGAATCTTTGTTCCAATGGTTGAAGGTTTCTTTTGCAGTTTTTGAATAACCAAAGTCGATGGCTCTGGTAAAGAATTGTTCAGCACCATCCAGCTTACGAGCTTCTAATAGTTCGTGAGTACGAATGAGCCCAAGCGCAGGACCTAAATGGGGACCTAATATGTTTTGACCACCATCACCTCTTGTAAGTGATAAATAGGCGGTACGGATATGACGGTCATTAACCAACCATGCCAGCATGCGGGTGTTCTCATCATCAGGGTGAGCAGCCAGGTATAAAACACTGGTGAGGTTATTGAGTTGATGAAGCTCGTGGTATATCTGAGCCGATGTAGCAGGACGTACTTGCTGTGCTTGAGTAGCAATAGTGCTTAATAGTAAAATGGATGCTGTGATAATTCTTTTCATAACAGTCTTAATGAACACACCCACAGTAAGTGCTGTGGGTGTGGAAGATATAGTAAGTTATTACATTATTTCATCGAGTCAATGATCTCTTGCCCCATTTTCTTGTATTCTGCTTCGTATGCAGAGCCTTGAGCTAATTCCATTGCTTTCTTAGCTGATTCGATAGCCACGTCTTTGTTGTTCAACTTTTGAGCTATCTGTGCTTTTAAGTTCCACATCCAGAAAGCTTTAGGGTTTGCCTCTAGCGCTTTATTCATATAGCTAAGTGCGTCATCAAGGTTCTGATCAGTGGTGTAATAGTAGCGAGCAGCTTGGTAGTAAGGGATATTAGGTGTTTCTACAGCTTTCTTAATGCTTTTAGTGATTGCTTCTTTATTGTCTACTTTAACAGGTATCAACACTTTTGTGTTCTCCCATTTCAATACAATATCACAAGTTGTATAAGTGATATTCCCTATTGTAATAGTGAAGGTTTCAATCTTATTATTAATGCGTTTAGGAGTTACCTTGAATCTTATAACATCGTCTTCTTGTTTGTAACCGCCAGTTCCCCAGTTATTCACACCTTTGTTTAATACGATCTCCCATTCTTTTTCGTTTGGAACAGTATATAGTGCGTATTCGCCTTTTTTTACTTCAGTACCATTAAGTATTACATCTTCACCAAAGCTTACTTTAGTAGCTGCATTAGCACCGGTACGCCATAGGTCACCATAAGGTACAAGGTTGCCAAATACTTTACGGCCACGCATAGATGGGCGGCTGTAAGCGATTTTAATATCACTAGTAGCAAATGATTGCATGATCTCACTAGTAGGACTTAATGCAGGCAGTTTAAGGTCTTGTGCAAAGGTGGTGGTGATGCTGGTGATCAGTAAAAGACAGATCAGGGATAACTTTTTCATAATTGCTTTTTTATTAGTTAGGATGTCCAAAAATAACCCCATTAGTGTATCTACAAAAAAGAATTTTTCTATACGCCACTACAGCCGTTTTGTATAACTGCTGATATAAGATAGCTTCGCATCAGTTTTTAAAATATTGATATGAGTCATAAAGTTAATTTAGCGATACAAATATTACCCTTAAGACAGGATAAGGATGACGCCTATGCTAGTATTGATGCAGCGATACAGGTGGTGAAGGATTCTGGGTTGAAATATGAAGTTTGCCCTTTTGAAACAGTGGTTGAGGGTAGTTATGCTGAAGTAATGCAGCTCGCAGACGATATGCAACAGGCATGTTATAAGAATGGAGTAGAAGAGCTTTTAGTAAATATGAAGCTACATAGGAGCATTGAAACAGATATGGCTATTGATGATAAGATAGGGAAGTACAGATAATGCGATTAAATTTGCAGATAATTTGATACGTTATGAATCGTGAAGCACTTGTAAGAATCATTAAAGAAAAGAAATCTGTGTTATGTGTTGGCTTAGATACAGATTTGAATAAAATACCGCAGCACCTACTAAAGGAGGAAGATCCGGCATTTGCATTCAATAAAGCTATTATAGATGCTACAAAGGGTCATGCAGTAGCTTATAAGATCAATACAGCGTTTTACGAGGCACAAGGTATTAAGGGGTGGGAGACGATGGCTAAGACCTTAGATTATATACCATCGGATATATTTACAATAGCAGATGCCAAAAGAGGCGATATTGGTAATACTGCTGAGCAGTATGCTAAAACCTTCTTTGAAACCTACCCGTATGATAGCGTAACGGTAGCACCATATATGGGCGAGGATAGTGTAAAGCCTTTTATGCAGTTTGATGGTAAATGGGCTATTGTATTAGGGCTAACCTCTAATAAAGGGAGTGCCGATTTTCAACTACAATCATTAGGAGAACAGCATTTATATGAGCATGTATTAAAGACAGTAGCTTCTTGGGGAGATACTGGAAACACGATGTTTGTAATAGGAGCTACTAGAGAAGAGCAATTACAGCATGTGCGTTCTTTATTGCCTGATCATTTCTTTTTAGTGCCAGGAGTAGGTGCGCAGGGTGGTACTGTTGCCAATGTTTGTGAAAACGCCATGAATGATGATGGGGGCATATTAATAAACGTATCTCGCGGTGTCATCTATAAAAGTAATGGAGAAGACTTTGCAGAGAAAGCCGGTGAAGCTGCAGCAGATTATCAAAAACAAATGGCTGCTTATTTGTAACTTGATGTAGGAAAATAAACCTACATGAAAGAAGTCTTTTTGCATGCCGTTTGGCGCTACTCTCTATACCAACCTACAGAACTAAAAACTGAAGATGGGGAAAATGTAACTGTTATATTCCCCGGTCAGTATAACAAAGATGCTGGCCCCGACTTTTTAGAAGCACGTATTAAGATAGGTAACACAACGCTAGTGGGGCACGTTGAGATACATGTAAACAGTAGCGATTGGAAAAAACATGGCCACGATGATAGCCAAAGCTATAATAATGTGATACTACATGTAGTGTATGAGCATGATGCACCTGATGTTACACCTCATATTCCTACATTAACTATAAAGGACTACATACCCTCTTCTGTGATGGATCAATATTATGGTTTGATACAATCACATAATAAACTACCGTGTCATAATCAATTAAGTAAAGTACGTGATATTACCAAAGAAGCATGGTTAAGCAGGTTGCTTGCTGAACGCTGGGAAGAGAAACTGGTAGATTGGAAAGAATTGCTAGAACGATCTTCAAGTGACTGGCGCTCTCTTTTGTATTGGAGGTTAGCCGCAAACTTTGGTTTTAAGGTTAATGCAGAAGCATTTTTAGCACTGGCACAGTCTATCCCGATCAATGTATTTGCTAAGCATAACGGCCAGTTACAGCAAATAGAAGCGTTACTGTTTGGGCAGGCTGGTTTCTTGCACCATGCTATGCAGGATGAGTATGGTCAGCAGTTGTATCAGGAGTACGCCTTTCTTCAAAAGAAGTATCAACTACAACCTATAGAAATACAATGGAAGTTCATGCGTATGAGGCCTGCTAACTTTCCTACTATACGCATAGCACAGTTTGCTATGTTGATACATCAATCCATTCATTTGTTTTCAAAGATCATTGAGAAGGATACGCTCAAGGAAATAGCACCATTATTTGAGTTGTCGGCAAGTACGTATTGGGATAGCCATTATAGATTTGACGAAGAGGCTAAGGTAAGGAGAAAAAAGAAGCTAGGTAAGAGCTCTGTGCAGAATATCATTATCAATACCATTGCTCCTATTAAGTTTTTATACGCATCACAAATGGGCACTGAAAAAGAGCAAGAGCAGGCATTGAACTTATTGGACAGCCTGACTAGCGAAAATAACCACATCATTGATATGTGGGAAAATAATAGCTGGAAGGTCACAAATGCATCCCAATCACAAGCATTAATTCAATTATATAATAGCTATTGTAAATCCAAAAGATGTATGGATTGTTCTATAGGTGTTAGCATTCTAAAGTCATGACCAGTTGAAGCTTACTGTCTTCTTGCAGTCGGGGTGCAGACTTTCTAAAACAGGGCATGTCATAGCAGTATGCTCTAGTATTTGACGCTCTTTATCGGAATAAGTAGTGTGCGTTGGCATATCCAGAGTCATTTTTATTTCTCCTATTCTTCTAGGGTTCGGTATCATTATTTTTTCAATATCACAGGCGATGCCATCAATATTGAGTTCCATTTGGCGTGCTTTAATGCCCATCATGGTGCACATGCAAGAGGCCAATGCAGTAGCAACAAGATCTGTAGGCGAAAAGCGTTCTCCCTTGCCATTGTTATCAACAGGAGCATCCGTTTCAATAGAGGTTCCTGAACGTAAATGGGTAGCGTTTGTACGTAAATTACCGGTATATTCAACTTTAGATGTCATCTGCAATATTTATCTTAAATTTACTTGATATTGACAAGATAAATGAAATAGCAGACGTAAAAAAGCGTTGTATAAGGTACTGGTTATGATGCATAGAAAAATTAGTTGGATCTCGTTTTTACTATTAACAATGTTGTTTTTAAGTGATGTTGCTTTTGGGCAAGCTACGGTATCGTCTGCAACGGGTAGCTCTTCTACAACAATACCTGTAAGAAAGAAAAGAATTAAACCTATTAGAACGGAATTAAGTTTGGGTATCAGGTTCAATACCGATGGTTGGACTGTATTCTTAGATAAAGGGTGGGTGAAGAATCTTGGTAGACCCAAAGACCTTTTTTACGATGTAAAATTATTGCAGGTAGAATTTAGCGAGAAGAAGCACCCCAAAGAGATAAAGCGTTCTAACAATTTAGGTACTTTTACTTCAGAGCAGGCTAAGCCTTTCATTTTTGGCAAGCTGAATAACTTTTACACCTTTAAAGTAGGGTATGGTAAACGTAAGTTGATAGCAGGGAAGCCTGTAGCTAAAACAGTTTCCATACACTGGGTGTATTTGGCAGGTATTAGTGTGGGGTTGCAAAAGCCTTATTATGTTGAGGCTTATATCGATCGTGACCAAACAGGTGTTTTTACTCAAGAGACCATTAAATACGAAGAAGAAACTAAAAGTGCTTTCTTGAGCAGGCAAAACATAGTGGGTTCAGCCGGTTTTTCTCAAGGAATAGGAGAAACTAAAATAGTACCTGGTGCTCATGCCAAAACTGCTGTTCATTTTGACTTTGCGGCATCTAAGAAGGTAAAGCTGGCAATAGAAGCAGGTGTAAACGCAGAAATATATACAAGTTCCATACCTTTGATGGCCAATCAAAATGATGTGCCATATTTCGTCAATATGTATGTTTCCCTACAGTTTGGGAAGCGTTGGCAGTGATTTTTGTAATTTTGTTCGATTATGCGAGAGTTGCCGGTTATTAACCAGATAGATATAGATCAGGATACACGTGTAAAGAAGCCTAATTGGTTGCGTGTAAAGTTGCCTACAGGTGATGGGTACAAGCATGTACGCGGACTTGTAGACGACCATAAACTTCATACCATATGTGAAAGTGGTAACTGCCCTAATATGGGAGAGTGTTGGGGAGCAGGTACGGCTACTTTTATGATATTAGGTAATATTTGTACCCGTTCTTGTGGTTTTTGTGCAGTAGCTACAGGTAGGCCAGAGCCGGTAGATTGGGATGAGCCACAACGTGTAGCAGAGGCAATACACTTAATGAAAGTGAAGCATGCCGTTATTACATCTGTAGATAGAGATGAACTGAAAGACGGAGGCTCTATTATATGGGCTAATACAGTAAAGGCGGTAAGAGCTTTAAATCCTGATACAACACTAGAAACACTTATACCGGATTTTAAAGGTCAATGGGAGAATTTGGAGCGTGTTATAGAAGTAGCTCCAGAGGTGGTTTCTCATAATGTAGAAACGGTAGAGCGTATGACACGCAAAGTGCGCATACAGGCAAAATACCGTAGAAGCCTTGAGGTGATTCGTCGACTAAAAGATGGTGGCATGCGTACAAAGAGTGGTATTATGCTAGGTATAGGAGAAGAGAAGGATGAGGTGTTGCAAACACTACAAGACCTGAAAGATAATGGTTGTGACGTAGTGACATTAGGTCAATATTTACAGCCTACCAAAAAACATTTACCTGTAATACGTTTTGTACATCCTGATGAGTTTGCTTTTTATAGAGATGAAGGTTATAAAATGGGCTTGGATTATGTAGAAAGTGGTCCGTTAGTACGTTCTTCTTACCACAGTGAGCGACATGTCATCAGCGGAGAAGGTAGGCAAGCTTGGGAAGCAGAGCAAGCATCTGTGTAAGTTCCCTCAATATATTTTGATAGCCCGAACAATTTGTTCGGGCTATTATTGTGAGCTTAGTTGGCAAATATCATACGCTTAGTGTCTATAGTTTTACCGTCAACAACTAATGAATAAAGATAAGTGCCGGCAGCAAAGTAGCCATGGCTATATACCACCTCATTTACCCCTTTATTAAGGTTGATCTCTAAACGTTTTACTTCTTTGCCGTTTATATCTATTATAGATATGTAGGCATTCTTATAGTTTATATTATCGTTTGCAGCTACAGATATTACGGTTTCTCCGTCAAAAGGGTTTGGGTGATTTTGTAACAGTTCAACGGTAGGTTTTTCTTTTTCATAGTATTGAACATTTACACTGGCATACTTCTCTTCTGAAAAAAGGCTTTCAACTCCATTACTATCAACAGAAGCTACGCTTACGATATAGTTTGAGTTAGAAGGCAAAGGTATAGTACTGTATGTACCGGTAAACGTGTATACAGAGTCCCAGTCGTTGGTAGTGGTTCTAATACCTACCCTGTATTTCTTGTATTGTTGTTGTGTCAGTATATCTATCCCAATAGAGTTATCTCCAAAAGGCGGGCTTACAAAAAAGTCAGGAGTTTTAGGGCCTAGTGCCAACATTGCTGCTGCATTACCATTAATAACAGCATTTCTGGCTAAGTAATTAAAGTCAACAAAAAAGCTATCGATCACCATGTCATTATCGGTATCCACACCTAATACATCAGTGCCCGTGTGTTGACGATCCTTATAGTTAGGGTTAGATACATCTGCATCTCCATGTTCATTGGCTGCACAAAGACGAATAGCAGCATAGCCGTGTTGCCTAAAAGGTATATGGTCGCCACCGCGACCTGTGCGGTCTTCAGGTGTAAGAATATTTATTGTAGTAGGCACTTTTACAATTGGGCGTAGCATCTCTTTGTATTCCAACTTCATAAAACGAGCCAAACCTTTGTTGCGCGAGTTGAATGTGCCTTCAGAAAAAAGACGAACGTTTGTACTGTCAATAGTTCCTGCCCCCATACATCCGGGAGGTGATGCCGTTTGCCCGCAAATAATACCACCTACAACATCGTTGTTCAATACTGCTTTTACTTCGATTCCTTTTTGCTTACAATAATCAGCAAATGCTTTAGCTCCATACAGTCCCTGCTCTTCACCAATAGTTACGAGAAAGACGATCGTGTGGTTGAAAGAGTATTGACTCATCACGCGTGCCAGTTCCATGACCAAAACTGTTCCGGTCGCATTATCTTCCATGCCTAATGCATTACATGCTGTATCACATGCACCTTCGCACCTACTATCAATATGCCCTTCAATAATGATTATAGACTTATCGCCAGTATCCATGCCAGGTAAAACAGCAAAAATATTTCTGTGTTGTGCCTGGTTGCATATTGTTCTATCAAACTGTAAGTAAGAAGTGATCAGGCGGTTTTCATTTTGCTGGCTGTATTGTTGAAACTTATTCAATGTCCATCTACGAGCTGCTCCTATTCCTTTTGTTGCTGATACAGTATCAGCACCGGTATTTCTATTCCCAAATTCATTAAGCTCAAGAAGTAGTGCTTTTAATGAATCGGGAGACACTCTATTGTTTATACCAGAGCTTAATGTAGCAGGTTGGTTAATTACATTGGATGCTTTATAAGTAGCCGGGTTGTAGTTGCCTAACATGATTTGTTCGGCTAGATTGTTTGTTGGGGCTATGTTTGTTTGAGCAATAGTAGCAGTGATGGATGTTAGTAGCAAAAATATTAATACCTGTAGTTCTCTTTTCATACTGTTTGTAGTTTAGAGTGTACTAAAGTTATTAAATAATTACTATGTGTTTCTCCTAATGTTACTTTTAGATTAACTTCTACAGATAACTCTTCACCCACGGTATATGCTAGTAAATTTGTTGGGAACAAGAAGCAGACAAAAATGAGTGCATTGCAAAAGTTATTTACTCCTAGTGGTACTAAGTTTTATGTGTTGTTTGAGGAAGCTGTAGCTAACCTCATAGAAATGAGTAAGGTATACCTTAAGGCTGCACAGGATAAAAATAATAACAATAGAAAATCTGCTGTTGAAGAGATAGAGAAACTTGAAGAGGCTAATGATAAACTAACACACAAATTGTTTATCGAGTTAGGTAGAAACTTCATCACTCCTTTTGATAGAGAAGACATACACTACTTAGCATCTGCTTTAGACGATATTGCTGATGATATTTGGAGTAGTATCAAGCAGTTGCACCGTTACGATATAAAAGATAATACAGGAACTACCGTGTTAGTCGCAGAACAGATGGTGAAATTTTGTGAATATTTAGAAGACGCTATCAAAGGCCTTAGAAATAAGGCTTCTCTTATATTGTTGACAAGCGATTGCAGAAAGATGAGAAAGCTAATGAGCAACTGCGACCATGCAGTTGATGTAGCAATTGCTGATTTATTTGCGAATACACCTGAAAGTAATTATACGCTTATTCAAACTATGGACCACTACGAGTTGATAAGAGGTACAATAGAAAAGTCAGGTGAAGCTATAAATGTTATTGAAGGTGTAATTATTAAATACGGCTAAACCCTTTTAGTTGTGTTTCTTTTCTCCGAATATTGATATTGGCTTATATACCTTCTTCTTGGTAAGCCCAAAACCTTCAACAGCATGCTTCTCAATATGAGCCATGGCTTCTTCCACTGAATCGGTGAATAAGAATAAGTCAATATCCTTAGGGCTGATCGTTTTTTCTCTTATCATAAGTTGTATGTGTTCATATAGCTCTTTATGATAGTCTTTACCCATTAATACAACAGGAAACCTTTCGATCTTACCGGTTTGAATTAAAGTAAGTGATTCAAATAACTCATCTAGTGTTCCATACCCCCCAGGCATTACTACAAAAGCGTAGGAGTATTTCGTAAGCAGTGTTTTCCTAACGAAAAATAAGTCCATGTCTACCCAATGGTCTAAGTGGGGGTTAGGTGCTTGCTCATGTGGTAGTATGATATTACAGCCAACGGATTTACCACCCACGTCTTTAGCTCCCCTATTGGCAGCTTCCATAATACCTGGTCCGCCACCGGTAATAACGGTAAAACCTATCTTGGTAATAGCTGCTCCTACCTCTCTTGCTAGTTTGTAGTAAGGGTGGTTCTCGTCAAACCTAGCTGATCCAAATACGGTAACACAAGGCCCTATAAAATGTAGCTTTCTATATCCCCTTATGAACTCGCGCATTACCTTGAAAATAAACTTGAATTCTTTCCATCTGGAATGAGGACCTTCTAAGAAGTAGGCTTCCTCTTTTGATATTCTGGGGTGGTTGTTTTGCTGCTCGTTCATTTCAGAAAGTTAATAATAAATGGGCTACTAAGATAAGTAGCCCATACCAAAACAATAAATCAACAAAGTATTACCATTGCACAGTTAAATAGTCTGCATAGCCGGTAGTGCCGGCAAGTACTATATAACCTATCTGGTCTCCTGCTAAATATTTAGCCGGTATTTCAAATATTTTTGTTCCATTCACATAACCCAACCAATAATTTCCTACCTGCTCTATTTCTACATCATTCCATCCACCACTAATAATGCTGTTGCTTTCTTGCCAGTCAATAATGGTTTGTACCTGAGTATTGGCATTGCCTTCTTTGTATAGGGCAAAATACCCTTCGTCGTCTATAAAGAGTGAGTAACCATAATCGTTACTAGATACACCAAAGGCAATACCCATAGCATAGTCTGATCTGATGCTGGTTTGTATTAAAAAGTCTCTGGTTAATACAGCACCTGTATTGATAGCTACGGTATTAGTACCGTCATTAACTGGTAGGTAACTATACTTTAGTAAACCGTTTCTAACGCTCACATAAGCAGAGTTACCTGCATCACTAAACGACCAATTGTTGGCATCAAAGTCAAAATTGTCGTCGAATGCATATTTATATCCAACCGGTTGCGGGTCTGGAGTGGTTTCATAATATTCATTTTTAACACAAGAGGTTAAGAACATCGTTGCCAACCCTGCTACTAATATTAATGCTTTCTTCATCATAACTTATTACTTTCGGTGCACTATAGGTAAATCAACAAGTATGCCACTAAGATTTGTTTTAATATTGATTAACAAAACCTTATAGTTTTATTATGACAGTGCTAAGAAATGCTGCTTACTGGAAAGAAAAGCTTGGATTGACAACCCACGTAGAGGGTGGAGCCTTTAAAGAAACATATAGGTCTGCTCACATCTTGCCGAAAGAAAACTTAATGCCGGAACACAACGGTGATAGAAATGCATCTACCAGTATTTATTTTCTATTGGAGGATGGTGAGTTTTCTGCATTCCATAAAATAGCATCTGATGAAATGTGGCATCATTATGATGGAGCAACACTATGCATCTATGAGATCAAACCATCGGGAGAATTGATGAAACATTTACTGGGTAAGGATATAGAAAACGGAGCAGAGCCTCAGGTGTTAATACCTGCAGGTAGTTGGTTTGGCTCAAGAGTAGAAGAGCAAGGCAGTTTCACACTTTGTGGTTGCACAGTAGCTCCTGGTTTCGACTTTGCAGATTTTGAATTAGCTGAAAAAGCCGTATTGCATCAGTTATATCCTCAGCATACGGCTCTTATAAATGAGTTGACTTATTAAGGCTATTTAGAGCTTCCTTTAAATTGATGGTGCTGTTCTTTAAACAGCACATTAAATGTAGTGAGCGAACCGTAGACACCTGTAATGTATTGTTGTAGGTCTACCTTATCTCCATCAGTAAGTGTTTTGTTGGCATTGATCTTTTGCTCTATTAAACGAAGTCTATCGCGTACCATTACAACTTTATGAAAGAATGTTTCAATAGGTAGTTCTTTTTCTTGCAAACTTTCATCTCCCGGTTTTAGTATTAATGTACCATCATTCCATTTAGCAGCCATGGGTACTATTTGCATCTCATTAAGTCTGCGATCAAAGATATTGTCCAAAGCTTGCTCAATATCTGTTATTGTGATGCTTTCCGCATTGACGCCACCTTCTACAGCTTCGATAACTTTTAGATCAAAGTCTTTAGCAATACTTTTTGTGCCATTCTGAGATTTAAACCAGATCATATACAGCTCACTGGAAACATCTACGATTACACCTCTGCCAAAATGTGGATGCTCTACCCGTGAGCCAATGCTTAAGTTTTGTGTATCCATACATCGAATATAGCGGAAATTGATGCTTGGTAAATGAAATACTTAAACTATTTTTATTTCAAAATATTAATAGATGGAACAACTATATGAGCCCTTATCTAATTACTATGAAGAAAAAGATAATCCTGCATATTTTGTGCAATTTGCTGGCTTTTGGGGAAGGTTTTTTGCCTATTTAATTGATGCATTTATTCTGGCAGTTCCTACATTCATAATTAATTACATACTGGAGGGAAGTTTGACGAATGTTAGTTGGAGCACACGACTTATAACAGGAGCTGTTGGGCTACTATATTTTACATTACAAGAGTCTGGCCCAAGGCAAGCTACTGTAGGCAAGCATCTTTTAGAGATCAAAGTCGCAGATGAATATGGGCGCAGGATAAACTTTGGTAAAGCATTACTGAGATACTTAAGTAAGTTCTTATCAGCAATAATACTCTTTATTGGCTTTATTATGGCTGGTTTTACGGCAAGGAGGCAGGCATTACATGATATGATAGCCGGGACATTAGTAGTTTCTGAAAACTCGTTTAAGAACAGCATTCGAGAACAATAATTTTCAAACTCATCAGTTATTATAAAAACTGATGTTATGAAAAAGCTATTCATGTTTTTGCTAACCGCCATAGGTGGTTTATTCACTTTATCTGTAGCGGTAGTGCTATTAAGCTTTGTTTTAACTGCTATTAATGAGAATAATGGTAAATCAATAATAGGGAAAACGGAAACTGTAAATGGAACAGTGTCAGGTATCTATGATACCGGTGGCTTTGATATTGGTTTTAGACTTAAAGGTGATAAGCGACACTACTATATTAATAGAGGCCAAGAGAAAGGACTTTCTGTAGCTGAGCTTAGAGAGCAGTATTTAAATAAGCAACTAGCTATCTCATATGTAAAACAACCCACAATTTTTAACCTCAAAGCAGATGGTGGCGGTCATATCAATAGAGTAAAGCATGGTGACCTAATTGTTTACACGGAGTTGAAAGAATAAGAACTCAAAGTTCAGATAATAACTTCAGTGTATTGCTAATGGCATTATCAGCCTGCCAACTCCCATGGCCGGGTACAACTGTCCTGAAATTTGTCTTCATAAATCGCCGGTTCATGCTATTAATACTTTTGGGCCATTCTTTCACATCAGCGTCAGCAATGTTACCTATTGATCTGCTATAGCCACTTTTAATAAAACAGCCACCGTACAATAGCTGTTTAGATGGTACGGCCAACACGATATTATCCACTGTATGTCCTGCTCCGGGGTAATAGGCGATGACCTTGATTGCCCCACATTCGAGCGTTGTATCTTTACTATAAAACTGATGCTCCGGTACTGGGTGATCATGTTTAGGTGCTTCCAAGGCGGTTTTGTAATAACAAATGGTAGGGATGTTGTTTTTATGTATTGTTTTAATGCCTCCAATTCTATCTACATGCGCATGGGTGATGATGCATAGCTTAATGGTTTTCTTTAAGCTATCCTGCACATACTGTATCAACTGGTTGGTTTGCGCATCATCCCATGGTGTATCAAAAAGCATTGCTTCGCCTTCTGACATGACTACCACGGCATTAGCATCAATGTTTTTGTATTTGCCTACATCTCCATATGATGTATAGATGAATACGTTGCTATCTATAGGTGTGATCTTAATGCTATATTGAGCGTAAGTTTGAAGGTATAGGAGCGAGACTAATATTATAGTAACGTATGCTTTCATTTATTTGTGTTTAGTGATCACCAATACCATCAAAAAATATTTCTGATATAACAACATCGTCATGCTTATCGCCTTTATATACCTCTAATATTTCAAATTTAAGTTTCCAGTCTTGTGTCCCCTCAGTTATCCCAATAGGTTTCCTTAGCTTGAATATTTGCAGTGCCTTAGTGTCGTTTAGTTCAAGTATTGCATAAGGGACATTATTGTAATATAACTTGATTTTCTTTACTCTTGAGTTCGCAAACCATAAGTTATCATTTTTGACATAGCCATTTGCAATTCTTATTTCAGTTACCTGCAGTGTAGGGTGTGATTTGAAATAGTATTCTAAATATTCTCCTATTCCATAACCTTTTACCCCTTCAGACCAAACAGTTTCGTAGGAAAAATCATGAATATTGTCAGGCTTGTAATTGGTAGTATTACTACTGGATTTTAAATAAGAAGAGGCTGTTATTTTATATGGGCCACCCGCGCAATACCAACTACATCCCGCATCTTGTGTTTCATATATATTTTCGTCGTAATAACGTTCTCCTATAATATTATTTATAGAATCTAATTGAGCCTGCTCTTGCGAACTAATATTCCCTCCCTTTTGGTATAGTTCATTTCTAATAGGAATCAATTTTTCAGATGCTAAGTTAAACTCCAATAACTCACCGATCTTAGGGTATAGAGTTTCGCCCTCTTGTCCAAAAGATATAGAGGTAATGAATAATAGTATGTAAACAGATACATGTTTCATGGTGGATACTATTATGTTCTAACTTCTTCTACAAGGTCTTTTTCAACAACTAAGTTCTCGATAATATCTTTTTGTCTGTCTGGCGTATTCTTGCCCATGTAGTATTTCAGTAGTTCTTTTATTTCTACTTCTTGCCCAAGTAGTACAGGGTCTTTACGCATATCCTCACCTATGAATTGTGCAAACTCATCGGGGCTGATCTCACCTAACCCCTTAAATCGTGTGATCTCAGGTTTGTTACCCAGCTTTTCAATGGCGGTTATGCGTTCTTCGTCAGAGTAGCAATAGATAGTCTCTTTTTTATTCCTAACCCTAAAGAGTGGTGTTTGCAGAATGTATACATGCCCGTTCTTCACTAAGTCGGGGAAGAACTGAAGGAAGAAGGTCATGATCAATAAGCGTATGTGCATACCATCAACATCAGCATCGGTAGCTATTACAATATTGTTGTAGCGTAGCTCATCTAACCCTTCTTCAATATTAAGCGCATGTTGTAGTAAGTTGAACTCTTCGTTTTCATATACCACCTTCTTGCTCAGTCCGAAACTATTTAAGGGTTTACCTCTTAAGCTAAATACGGCTTGTGTTTCTACGTCTCTACTTTTAGTAATAGACCCACTTGCAGAATCACCCTCGGTAATAAAGATGGTGCTCTCATTTTGCTTTTGGATATACTCTTCTTTATTCTTCTTTGGTGGTTCGCCATTGTAGTGTATTCTACAGTCGCGTAGCTTTTTATTATGAAGGTTAGCTTTTTTTGCACGCTCGTTGGCTAGCTTTCTAATACCTGACAACTCTTTACGCTCTCGCTCACTTTGTTCTATGCGCTTCTTCAAGGCGTCTGCTACTGTTGCATTTTTGTGCAAGAAGTTGTCCAACTCCTTTGATAGGAAGTCGAGCACAAAAACTTTCATGGAAGGCCCTCCTTCATATACATATTGAGAACCAAGCTTTGTTTTGGTCTGAGACTCAAATACCGGTTCTTGTACCCTCACTGATATAGCAGCACATATGCTCTGACGAATGTCTGTAGCATCATAATTCTTATTGTAAAAGTCACGTATCACCTTTACAAAAGCCTCACGAAATGCGCCTTGGTGTGTTCCTCCTTGTGTGGTGTGTTGTCCGTTTACAAAAGACGATATAGCCTCGCCATAGTCGTTAGTATGTGTTATGGCTACTTCAATATCTTCTCCCTTGAGGTGGATAATAGGGTAGCGGTTCGTTTCTGGATTGGTCTTTTTTTCTAATAGGTCTAACAGTCCATTTTTAGAAACAAAAACCCTATTGTTGAACTTTATTTGTAAACCCGCATTTAAGTAACAGTAGTTCCATATTTGGTTTTCAATGTACTCGCTTTGAAAGCGATAGTGTTTGAAGACAGAGTCGTCCGGGGTGAATGTTACCAACGTGCCATTCGGCTCATCAGTAGCTTTTTGTTTGTGTTCCTTTGTTAGTATCCCTTTCTCAAACTCAGCTTCTTTCATTTTGCCATCACGAAAAGCAGCCACCTTAAAATAATCACTCAAGGCATTTACAGCCTTAGTACCCACACCATTAAGCCCTACAGATTTTTGAAATGCTTTACTATCGTATTTGGCACCGGTGTTGATCTTGCTGACTACATCAACTACCTTACCTAGGGGTATGCCTCTACCATAATCTCTAATGGTAACCGTGCCTTGGTTAATTGCAACTTCCACACGTTTGCCATACCCCATCGTATACTCATCAATACAGTTGTCTATTACCTCTTTCAGTAATATATAGATACCATCATCCACACTACTACCATCACCAAGTTTACCTATGTACATACCCGGTCGTAGGCGTATATGTTCCCTCCAGTCTAACGATCTGATACTATCTTCTGTATATTGATTTTGTTCCGCCATATGTCTATTTGCTTATTGCAAAGAAAAGAAATATTCCGAATGAGAAAGATGCAGTTATGCACAGTCTGTATATAAAAAAGCCATATGTGGTAAGGGTTTGCTACCTTTAGCCTTAATATGTATCGTAAAGACTTTTGCGAGATCAACCAGCTCAAGAAAATGATCGCTTCAGGCATGGAATGGCCTCATGTGATCATTAATACTAAAACAAAACAAGAGCAACGTGCTGATATAAAAGGTACTTTATCTCTATTTAGTAGCAACAAAGGAGAAGGGTATTACACTACGGGCAATTCTACCTTAAAGGTAAATGAGGACACTTTTATCATTAGTAATGAAGAGCAGCATTACGGCATTGACATCCATAGCCCACAAGTTACAGAGACATTCAATATCCATTTCTCTACAAAAATGCTAAGGCACTTATACCCTGTCCTTACCTTAAAGGAAGAAGAGTTGTTAGATCAAGTGGATATAGAAAAAGGGGAGGTGAATTTTTACAATAAGTTATACTGGAAAGATGAAGTGTTTAGAGGTACGGTAAAGTCTATTCAATACTATCAAAGTATTGGTGAGTTGGATGATATAATGACGGAGCAATTATTGTCAGACCTTTTATCTCATCTTTATCAAAAACAAATAAGTACCCAAAAGAATATTAATACTGCAAGCGTAGTTAAGAAAAGTACTAAAGAGGAAATACTAGCAAGATTGGCTAATGCAACAGACTATATTCATAGCCATTATCAGGAACGTATTTTATTGGATCAATTGGCCATAGTAGCATGTCTGTCTAAGTATCACTTTTTGAGGCTATTCAAGCAAGTATACCGAATGACACCTTATCAATATATCAGTAATATTAGGTTAGATAAGGCAAGTCAATTATTAGGAACTACACATATGAATATAGGCAGCATAGCCTTACAAGTAGGCTACGATAATATAAGCACGTTTAGCAGGGCATTCAAGAGAAGATATAAAACATGGCCACAGATTTATAGGGCTATGGTATAGAAATAGCAATTTTTGTCAACAGCCCTTTGCACTCTTGTTCTAGTTTTGGTTTAAAATCAATAATATGTTAGAAGCAGGGCATTACATTTTATTAGCAGTCATACTTTGTATTATAGGGGCGGGCTTTTATAAAGCTGCTCAAAAAGATGTGTTTAAAGGGTCTGGGAGTAACCCTTTTAAAGGATATGTAATTGGCATGACTTTATGGATAGCTTATGTGTCTGTAATGGCAGGTTCAGGTTTTCTTGCAGACTTTAGTCTGCCGCCCAAGTTTGTTCTATTTATCATATTACCTGCTTTTGTAATTATAGGCTGGTTTTTCACAGCCAAACGTAACAAGACTATTATTACATCATTCCCTATTGCATTGACGGTCTATTATCAAACATTTAGAATAGTTGTAGAAATATTGATTTGGGGTATGACAAAAGAAGGGATGGCGCCTGAGCTAGTCTCTTTTGAAGGAAGAAACTTTGATATTTTGGCCGGCCTTTCCGCACCTGTTATTGGTTATTTAGCCTATCAGAAAAAAGTATTATCACATAAGAGTGTAATAGTGTGGAATTTTATCGGGCTACTATTATTAGCCAATATTGTATCCATATTTCTAACGTTGGTGGTTAAACCTGACATGTGGGGGTATGCAGAAGTGCCGGTAAGTTTAGAGTTTCCTACGCTGCCGTATGTATTCATAGCAGGAGCTTTTATGCCCACAGCTGTGTTCATGCACATATTCTCGATCAAGAAATCTTTACAAGCAATAAATGAGGCTAAAATTTAACGCCTAATGTAAGCGCCACATTGTTTAGTGTGCTGCCCACCTCAGCAGTTGGTGCAGTAATGTTGGTATAGCCAGTGCTGTATGGTTGCTCCATGCGCGTATACATGCTGCGTCTGTAGCCAAGGTCAGCAAACCATCTGTCGAAGCGGAAGCCAATACCACCTGACACATCAATACGCTCTGCATTAGCATAAGACTTTTTGAATGGACTGCCGTTGTAGCCAAACCCCAATCTTACAAATACCATGTCAAAACGTCCTTCAGCACCTATGCGGAAGTTGTGTGCACCCTGATATTTAGCACGAACGCTATCACGTACGGCGTTTTGTAATACAGAGTTGGCATTATCGTATAGCACTCTGGCTGATCGATAGTTGACATATTCATAGTCTGCAGTAACAAACCCTCTTTTGCCAATAATAGCGGCACCACTGATGATACCTCTCCAAGGCGTTAGAACACTATACTCAAATTCGTTAGTAGGAGCATCTATTCGTTCTACAGGGCCATCAAAATAGCCTTGAGACTGTTTGTAGTTTTCTGTGTTCGCTACAACATATCTGTTTTGAACATCAGTCATGCTATAATAAGTAGGTGTGTGGAAGGCAGCACCTGCGCGTATATACTCTGTGATCTTGTAAATGATACCCAGCTTTAAGTTAACACCAGTACCTCTAGTCTTCAAGGTTTCGTTATAAGTAAAGCTTTCAAAGTTATTGTTGGTATCGCCAGACTGGTCGGTCTCCGTATATGTTACCGTTCTATTGTATCTAACTGATGGGACGCCTAATGTGGCACCTATCATTAATTTCTCTTGGTAATTGCCCCCAAGAGATAGTGTAATGTCAGAAATACCGCCTCTTTCTTCTACAGTTCTTAATTGATTGATGCCAGTGGCAAATGGCACCACAGTTTCATAAGCCATGCCGGCTAAGCTAGAGGTGTCAAGCAAAAAAGCATTGTAACCAAGCCCCGCTAAAGTTGCCGTATTTTGAATGTCGCCGGGATATAAGTTAGCATCCGATTCGAAAGCAAAAGAGCCGGAGCTGGTATTGTTTACGCCTTGATAGCTATAGTTTCTATTAAAGTCGGCTATACGATTGAACCCGATACCGAATGAAACACTTTTCCAGTCACTTTTTTTATAACGTCTTCCTTTAGCTGAGTTGGTAAATACAGCACCAAGGTTATTAATGTTGAATCTGGTATTGTCGTCCTCGGTTGATTGAGACAGGTATTCTCCCACAGCCTTATTAAGCCTTAACGAAGGTGTAAAGGTTACTTCTGAACTTCTATAGACACCTATACCGGCCGGGTTGACGCTTAATGAAGAGAAGTCGCCACCAATAGACCCTAAAGCACTACCAAAACCAATAGACCTTGCCGTTCCTTCTACATTAAGATTTGAATACCGCAATGCATCTGTTTCATCTTGTGCAGCGGCATAATAACCAATACTGCTAGCTAGTAGTATAAGCGAAAAGAAAAGATTGGTGCGTATGTTCATAACCTTAAATTTGATCAATGTTTTATTACAAAAAGGTCAGGTTGTATTACTTACAAATATCTTAAAAAAGCAGCTGATTTCGCTGTTAAAAAAAAGCTACACTATTTAACAATTAGTGCAGCTTTTATCTATATTAATAACTATCTAATAATACACTTATCTACGTCTTCCACCACCTGAGCCACCGCTACTTCTACTTGGGGAAGAGTAGCTTCTGCTTGGTGAAGAATAACTCCTGCTTCTGCTCGGTGCTGAGTAGCTTCTTGATGGTTGTGTGGAGCGTGAAGGAGTAGAACTACGTTGGTAAGTAGGTGCACTACTTCTACTTCTTGTTGGACTTGAAGATTGCTGATAAGTACTCCTACTTCTACTAGGCGATGTACTACGCGGCGCAGTACTTCTACTACCGCCACTATTCATTCTTCCGCCATTAGATGGCTGGGTAGCTCTGCCGGATGAGCGGCTAGGGTAGGAGGAGCTTCTTGTTCTTGTACCGTTATTCGACCTTACTCCCGATCCACTATTATATCTTGTGTCATTACCTCTATTGCTTATTGTTGATGATCTACGAGCACCGTTGTTAGAACGAAGTGTTCCACTTCTAGGTACATTATTTCCGTTTCCTACACGTTTAAGGCCACCTGTTGTGGCTCTTCTTAAGCCTGTATTGCCTCTGTTGATGGATGTTCTCGGACCATAGGTGTAAGAGTTGCGAGGTACATTGTTGAATGCGTTGGCATAGTAACCATCCCAAAAACCATTGTAGTAGCCGCCACCCCAGTAGCCACCACCCCAATAAGGGTTGCCCCAGGTATTGTAGAATCCGGGGTAAGCACCCCAGCAAGAGTAACCCCATGCAGATGACCAATATGGTCCGCCGCCAAAGCCCATATAAAACCCTGGTGAGTTACCCCAGCCCCAGCCAGATCCCCATCCCCAATTATTACCCCAATACGGGTTGGCCCAATAAGGAGAGTACCAGCTATTCCAATAACCTGCTCCATAGAAAGGAGTCCCAAAACGACGGATACGGCTAGAGTAATAATAATCATCGTCATCATAGTCGATGTACTCATCACCATCCGACTCGTAACTTCTGGTATAGTCGTTATTATTATTATTTCTTTGTCTTTCTGCTGCTCTGGCTCTTCTTATCGCTTCTTGTCTTTCTTGCTCTTTTTGATCAGCTTGAGCTTCTTTTTCGGCATCGTCAGCAGTATAATAAATATCGTCGTACGTCCTTGTACTCTTCTGTGCAAACGCATCTGCCTGGCCTAAAACCACCAACATCAAACCTATTGTAAGGGTACGTATCATATTAACTGAATTTTACTGTTAAGTACTAAGTGTAAATTACTACATTTGCCACATCTGACCAATAATATAGGGCTACGAAAAGCATGCCAGAAACGTTATGAGCAATAATTTAACATCTCGTAAACAGGATTACGCACAGTGGTATAACGACCTAGTGCTTAAAGGAGGATTAGCAGAACATTCAGATGTTCGTGGTTGTATGGTGATCAAGCCATATGGTTTTGCATTATGGGAAAATATGCGCGATCAACTAGACAGAATGTTCAAAGAAACAGGTCACCAGAATGCATATTTCCCGCTTTTTATACCTAAAAGCTATTTGAGTAAAGAAGCTGATCACGTAGAAGGTTTTGCTAAGGAGTGTGCTGTGGTAACACACTACCGTTTAAAGAATGATCCTAATGGTAATGGTGTTGTGGTAGATCCTGATGCAAAGTTGGAGGAAGAATTGATCGTTCGTCCTACTTCTGAAACTATTATATGGAGTACCTATAGAAATTGGGTGCAATCTTATAGAGACCTTCCAATATTAGTGAACCAGTGGGCCAATGTAGTACGTTGGGAGATGCGTACGAGGCTATTCTTACGTACAGCGGAATTTTTATGGCAAGAAGGTCACACTGCTCATGCTACCAAGGAAGAAGCTATTGAGGAAACAGAAAAGATGCTGGATGTCTATGCTCAGTTTGTAGAAGAGTATATGGCAGTGCCGGTAATAAAAGGTGTGAAAACCGAATCAGAGCGTTTTGCAGGTGCTGAAGATACTTATTGTATTGAGGCCATGATGCAAGATGGAAAGGCTTTACAAGCGGGTACTTCTCACTTCTTAGGTCAAAACTTTGCTAAAGCATTTGACGTAAAGTTTGCCGATAAGGATAATAAGATGGAGCACGTTTGGGCTACCTCATGGGGGGTGTCTACAAGGTTGATAGGTGCTTTGGTAATGGCACATAGTGATGATGAAGGGTTGGTATTGCCTCCTAAGATCGCTCCTTTGCATGTGGTGATAGTGCCTATCATTGGTAAAGATCCTGAAGCGCAGAAAAAAGTAGAGGATAAAGCCAATGAGATTAAGAAAGAGTTGCTAGCAAAAGGCATACGTGTGAAGTACGATGATGATGACACTCGTCGTCCGGGGTGGAAGTTTGCACAATATGAACTACAAGGCGTGCCTGTAAGAATAGCTATAGGTGCCAGAGACCTAGAAAATAATCAGGTAGAAGTAGCCAGAAGAGATACTAAAGAGAAGAACAGCGTATCGTTAGATGGCTTGACTGATAATGTTGTTCAGTTGCTGGATGATATACAAAGCAACTTATATAATAAAGCGTTGTCTTTCCGTGAGGAACATATTACTCAGGTAGACACTTGGGACGAGTTTGTAAATACGCTTGAAAATAAAGGAGGCTTTATTTCAGCACATTGGGATGGAACTGCAGAAACAGAAGAAGAGATCAAAACTAAAACTAAAGCTACCATACGTTGCATTCCTCTTGATAATGAGCAAGAAGAAGGTAAATGTATTTTAACAGGTAAGCCTTCGAAGCAGAGAGTGTTATTTGCTATGGCTTACTAATAACATCATTGATAAAAACTAAAGGCGAGCATCTGCTCGCCTTTTTTATTCGTTGTTATAAAGTGCTTCTATTTGTGAAGCATATTTTTCATTGATCTTTCTACGCTTTATTTTGATTGTGGGAGTAAGTTCTCCGGTATCAACTGTCCACTCATCGGGTAAAAGTGCAAATTTCTTTACTTGCTCTGAATGACCAAACAGCTCATTATATTTATCAACCTGTTTTTGAATTAGTTCGATAGCATGTTCATTTTTTACTAACTCCTCATTTTGCTCAACAGCCTTATGCCCGTGGTCTACAAGCCACTTGTTGACATTCATAAAGGAAGGAACGATCAATGCACTAACAAATTTTTTATTTGCACCAATAACTACCATTTGCTCAATGAACGGACTTTCCTTCATTTTGTTTTCTATCACTTGAGGGGCAACATATTTACCTCCCGATGTTTTAAATATTTCCTTCTTCCTATCTGTTATTTTTAAGAAACGCCCTTCTACCCATTCTCCGATATCACCTGTTTTTAAATAGCCGTCTTCCGTAAATACATCTTTGGTTAGTTCCGGCTGTTTATAATAACCAATCATTATATTAGGCCCTTTACATAGTATTTCCCCGTCTTCAGCCAGCTTTACTTCAACATTTTTAATTACTGGGCCTACAGTGCCAATACGTCGGTTCTCTGACTCGTATGTATTAACAGAAATAACAGGAGATGTTTCTGTAAGTCCATAACCTTCTTTGATAATAATGCCTGCTGCTGTAAATACGCGTATCAGTCTTGGTTGGCATGCTGCTGATCCGGACACGATAGCTTTAACATTATTGCCTAGAGCTTCACGCCATTTACTGAATATGAGCTTGTTTGCAATTTTTAATTGGAATCGATACCACCATGAACCACGGTTTACATTGTCAAATTTATCACCCAGCCCAAGTGCCCAAAAGAACATTGCTTTTTTGATGCCTTTCAACTCCATGCCTTTGGCCAGTATTTTTTCATATACTTTTTCCAATAGTCTAGGCACTGTAGTGAATACAAAAGGTTTTACCTCTTTTAAGTTGTCACCTATGGTATCCATGCTTTCTGCGTAGTAGATGGGTATGCCTGCTTCCATGAAGATGTAGGATACCATACGTTCAAAAATATGATTGAGCGGTAAAAAGCTTAAAGCCGGTTGGCCTTTTTGAGCAAAAGTAAACAGAGGTAAACAGTCTCTTACATTACTTACAATATTATCATGCTTCAGCATGACCCCTTTAGGGTTGCCCGTAGTACCCGATGTATAAATAATGGTTGCCAGCGTATCCCCGTTTATTCTATTTACAATATTTTGGTCGGCAGTTAATTTCTTATTTGTTAATTCCGTCCAATGTGTTACGCCTTCTACTTTATCGAAGGAATAAATATGTTTTAATGACGGCGTGTTGTCAAATGCCGGTTTGAAACGTTCGTATAGTTCTTGGTCGGCAATAAATATGATATGAACCTCTGCCTCTTTAAGTATGTACTCCATGTCATGAGTACTAATGGTAGGATATAGTGGTGTGAGTACAGCCCCTGTTCTTTGTACGGCAATATCTGTAATGATCCATTCTGGTCTATTAGGAGATATTATGGCTATTTTTTCTTGTTGCTCGGGTACAAGTTGCTCATTAGCTATGTTTAATGATAATAAACCTCCCGTTAGAGCATTGGCGGTGTCCATCACTTCCTTACAGGAGTATTGGCGCCAAGTTCCATTTTCTTTGGCCGCCAAAAGTGTTGCTGTAGGCTCTTCCTGAGCCTTGTTGACTACTATATCAAAAAGGCGTTTCATCATACTTAAATATAACGTATTTAAATGTCAATTGCGTATGTTTTTTGCCCTATGCTTTGCTTACATTTGGGTTTGTTACAATTTGAGGAAACTAGATAGAGCACCATGCGATTGAGTTTAGACCGTGTGATACCTACTCCTTTAAAAGAAAAAGTAAGTGCCTTTAACTCTTGGGTATGGGATCAAAAACTTACCATTAATAAAGGAGAGCATATACTTGTGCAGAGCCCGTCGGGGTCTGGCAAAACCTTGTTGATGCATATTCTTTACGGACTTTGGCAAGACTATATCGGCAAGGTGAACTGGGGTGTGTTTAGAATGGATCAAGTCAATTCAGAACAATTATCACAGCTAAGAGCGTCAACACTTAGTATCGTATTTCAAGAAGCAAAACTCTTTCCATCTTTAACAACGTGGGAAAATGTTGACATTAATCGAAGGCTGACCAATTCGATCACTGAATTTGATGCTGAGCAATGGTTGGGCCGTTTAGGGCTGGAAGAAAAACTAAATACGCCAATATCCAAATTGTCAAAAGGAGAAGAACAGCGTGTTGCTATAGTTAGAGCTTTAGCACAACCATATGATTGGCTTTTATTGGACGATCCATTTAGTTGCCTTGATAACTTTCATAAAGAAAAAGCGATATCGTTGATCAAAGAGGTGTCAGCCTTTTCAGGTGCAGGAGTGATCATAACAGATACTGAGGATAATAACTATTTCAAGTACACCAGAAAGCTATTATTGTGAGTAATAAGAAACAATTAAGGCTGTTAAGAAAGTTGGTGCCGGAACGTTCAGCAAAGGGAAGGGTAAAGTTGTGGTTGGCATTATGTTCAGTATTTGTAGGAACTACTTTGTTGCTTATTACAGTATTGACATGGTGGAATGCAAGGCAAATACTAAGTGGTGGGTATGATAACGATAGCTTGGGTAGTACATTTCTTACCTTAAGTAAAGAGATCACGAAACAAAATAAAGACGACTCAAGAGTTACTGTTTTTAGCTACACGGAAATTGAAGCTATAAATGCACTGCCACAAGTGCAGGATGTAGGTGTGTTAACTTCTAACCGTTTTCAAGTACATGTATCACTAAGTACTTCTTTTGGTTTTTCTCGAGATGTTTTTATTGAGGCAGTACCTGATCGTTTTGTAGATAATAAACCCATTAATTGGGTATGGCAGTATAGAAATATTACAGTGCCTATAATTATACCTGCTGACTTTTTAGAGTTGTATAATTTTGGCTTTGCACCTAATCAAGGCGACCCGCAACTACCTGAAGCAACCTTGAAAGCACTCGCATTTGACCTAAGACTTGGCGACAGTTTATATACTGAATATTATACGGCTAAAGTGGTCGGTTTTTCTCACCGCATCAATTCTATTTTAGTCCCGCAATCGTTCATGGATTATGCCAATAAAACATTTGCTCCTGAAGTGGTGACCTTACCCTCAAGGCTTATCGTGAAAGTGAGCGATCCTTCCAATCAGGAGTTTGTCTCGTTTTTAAACAACAGGAATTACAAAACAAATGTGGAGCTACTGCGTTGGAGCAAACTAAGGGGGGTGATTGAAGCGGCTATTTATACAACAGGATTAGTTTCGTTAGTACTCATACTACTTGGTGCTATAGTGTATTTGTTGTTTATAGATATCACCATGTCAAAAGCCAGGGAGAATATCACCTTATTAAAGGTGTTGGGTTACAGTCCAAGATTTTTGGCCAAATATTTATTCTTGAGGTTTTTGCCAATGTTAGGTATTACATACGGACTTTCGGGCGTTGTAATATACCTGGTACACCAAAAGGCAGTCTATTGGCTTAAAGACGCACACATTGTATTACCTGCTGTTCCGGGTTGGCCGGTATGGTTAGCATTAGTAAGCTGTTTTGTATTGCTTTCTTTAGTCCTGGCACGAGCTTCGTTTAAAGCAGTGCGAGCTTAGCTAAACTTTTTTATCAGTGTGCGGATGGTGTTTCTGTTGCGCATAGTGGAGTATAGGTTGAGCTTTTTCTCAATGATCTTATTGTTCAATTTTGGCTTGCCTTTGTTCTTATAGCATAGGTAATACACCTCTTGGCCGATGACTGTACACTCTTCTATCTCAGAATTAAAAGTATATAAAGCCTCTACTTGTTCTTGCTTTGGTAAACCCGACAACATACCTGTGTATACGGCTACAGTTTTGTCTACTTCAATATGTTGATAGGGTTCTTTTTTATCAATCGCTATTAATTCTTCTATTGTGCGTACCATCACCTCTACTTCAAAGCCCAACTCCTTTAGTAATAGTGCCTCAAGCTTTTTTACAAGGGTATCATTTTTTGCTTTTCTTGTTTCGAAGTAAACATTGCCACTTTGTATATAGGTGGCTACATTATTGTAACCGGCATTTATAAATATGTCCTTTAAAAGATCCATTTTAATGATGCGATGGCCACTAACATTTATGGCGCGTAGGAAAGCTATATATTGAGCCATTATATTAGTTTATCAGTACGGTTATCCATAAATTTCACCTGCTTTCTACTGCCTTCAGGAAATTGTAATTGATGCAACTCCTTGCCTGAATGAAAGTGCAATAGCGGAACAACACGTAGTTTCGATTGTAGTATCGGTCTTAGTTCTCTTTCACAATCATCAATAGGTAAAGCAGTATGCAGGTGTAATTTTAACTCATCAGTGCCTAGCTCATTAGTGAATACTTCTACTACATAATCGTCAATAAAAGAGATGTTATTCAGTATGTCAAATATAGCAGGTGGGTAAAGTGTTGTACCCTTATATTTAATCATTTGTTGTTTGCGTCCAAGTACCGGTGATAGCCTTTTGCTAGTTCTGCCACAACTACATTTTGTGTCGTAAAAGGCACAAATATCTCCTGTGCGGTAGCGTAACAGTGGCATGCCTTGTACACCAAGTGTCGTGATGGTCACCTCTCCATAATCTCCTGCTTTAACAGGTTGGTCATGGTCATCGAGTATCTCTAATATGATAAGGTCAGGTATTTGATGACCTCCCATACCGGCACTACATTCTGTAAAGGCAGTTTGCATTTCTGTAGAAGCATAGGTGCTGTATAGTTTTATAGGCCACTGGTCTTGTATCTTTTGGCCGAGTGGATTCAGCTCAAAGTCTGCTTGTCTCAAACTTTCACCAATACATACAGCTTTTTTTACAGGAGAATGTTTAAGATCTATTTGATTGGTTTGAGCATACTCTATCAGGCGAAGTATAAAAGATGGTACCGCAACAATGCTATTAGATTGTATTCTTTCAATCGTTCCCCATTGTAAGTTGGGTAACCCCGGACCTGTACGTACTAATGCGGCTCCCAATTTTCTAATGCCTTGATAGTAAGCAATACCGGCCATGAATTGCCTGTCTAGTGTCAGCATTAGTTGGTAGGTGTCATCAGGCTTACCGTCTGCACATTTAAAAGACTGCTCTTCATTATAAGCTAAACGTTCTAGGTCGCGTTCGGTTAGTGCAATGGTAACGGGTTTTCCTAGAGTACCCGATGTGGCGGTATATTCTTTTATCTCATTACTAGGTACACATAGAAACTCCCAATTGTGCTCCTGCATGTCTTGCTTTGTAGTAGTGGGCAAAAAAGTAATATCCTTCAGAGATTTGATATTATTGATATCAATATTATCTTCCTTGAACTTGCGTTGGTAGAATGCCGACCTTTGCTCCAGATATTGTAGTAGCTCTTTCAACTGTTCAAACTGAAAGGCCTCTTGTTCTTCAATGCTCTTATATGCTAGTTCCGAATTATATTTCAATTTCATTCCATTTATGGCTCAAAAATAGTCGCTAAAGAAAGACTATGACAATATATTCAAATCTTATTTTTAATTATTGAGATTGCTGACATATCTTTGAACATGGCTGCAAAATCGAAATTCTACGGCGAAGGCCTTACTTTTGACGACGTATTACTCGTTCCTGCTTACTCTGAAGTACTTCCACGTGAGGTAAGCATTCAAGCTCAACTGACTAAAGACATTCAACTGAACGTGCCAATGGTATCTGCTGCTATGGATACGGTTACGGAAGCTCCTTTGGCTATAGCATTGGCTAGAGAGGGTGGAATAGGTATGTTGCATAAGAATATGCCTACAGAACGTCAGGCAGAACAAGTGAGAAAAGTAAAGCGTAGTGAGAGTGGGTTGATCGTTGATCCCATTACATTGCTACCAACTGCTACCGTTGCTGATGCTGTTAAGTTAATGAGAGACAATAAGATAGGTGGTATTCCAATAGTTGATAAGAAAAATATTCTCATAGGTATATTAACTAATAGAGATCTTCGATTTGAGAAGAATATGCGTAAAAAGGTGAGTGAGGTAATGACCCAAGATAATTTGGTGACCGCCTCTTCAGGAACCAGTATGGCTAAAGCTGAGCGTATATTAGAAAAACATAAAATTGAAAAACTACCTATCGTTAACAGGAAAGGTGAGTTGATGGGGTTGATCACTTTTAGAGATATACTTCATTTGAAAAGTCACCCCAATGCTGCTAAAGATAGTATGGGGCGTTTATTGGTAGGTGCGGCAGTAGGTATTACTGCTGATACCTTGGAGCGTGTAGAAGCACTTATTGCCGCAGGGGTAGATGTGATTACCATGGATAGTGCTCATGGCCACTCTAAAGGAGTGATAGATACAGTACGATTAGTAAAGAAAACATTTAAAGATCTGCCTGTAATTGCAGGTAATATTGCTACTGCTGCAGGGGCTAAGGCACTGGCTGATGCCGGGGCTGATGCTGTTAAAGTAGGTGTAGGACCTGGTTCTATATGTACTACAAGAGTTGTAACAGGTGCTGGTGCACCGCAGCTCACTGCTATTATGGAGTCTGCTGCTGCATTAAAGAGAAGAGGCGTACCGGTAATTGCCGATGGTGGTATCCGTTATACAGGAGATATGGTCAAAGCCATAGCTGCAGGTGCATCATGTGTTATGGCAGGCTCTATTTTTGCAGGAACAGAAGAGAGTCCTGGAGAGACCATTATCTATGAAGGACGTAAGTTCAAGTCTTATAGAGGAATGGGTTCTGTAGAGGCTATGCAAGAAGGTTCTAAAGACCGCTACTTCCAAGACATGGAAGCTGATGTAAAAAAACTGGTGCCGGAAGGTATCGTGGGACGTGTACCATATAAAGGTACTTTGAGTGAGATCGTTCAGCAATTCATTGGTGGCTTACGTGCAGGAATGGGATACTGTGGTGCAAAAGATATTAAGACGATGCAAAACGATGCACAGTTTGTTCGTATTACAGCCGCAAGTATGGCAGAAAGTCATCCACATGATATTGTGATCACTAAAGAAGCACCTAACTACAGTAGGTAGTTTAAAACTATATAAAAAAATAAAAGGGCATCATATGATGCCCTTTTATTGTATCAGAAGATTCATTTTAATCTTTCTCAAGTTCTTCTTCGTCGTTAATATCTTCAGCTATTGATGAGTTGGTGATGATATTGTAGATATGATCTACCTGATGATATATTTTACTATTGTATTTATTGCCTAGTACAATAATGGTAAAGTTGTCTTTTATGTTTCTGTGGAAGACTGTGTTGTTGCCATGCCACCAACCATTATGGTAAATAAATTTATCACCATCATCGTAGCAGATCATACGCCAGCCCAAACCGTAGTTTCTTACACCTGGTGTTTCAAATGAGCAAGGACCATAGGCTAACTCAATAGTTTCATTGCTAAGGAGTGTACTATCGTAAAATGATTGATCCCATTTGTACATGTCTCTTACCGTACTATAGATGCCTTTGTCTCCTGTTACACCATCGGCAAACATATCCTTATAGGGCACCCAATTAGATCTATAGCTCATAGTAGCATTTCTTGGTAAGCCCCATTTAGGGTCGTACACGAATGTGGCACTCATACCCAGTGGCTTGAAGATGTACTGATCCATAAAGTCTTTATACTGCATTTCAGTAACCTCTTCTATAATACGGCTCAGTACTACGTAGTTACTATTGCTGTACTTAAACTTTGTATCGGGAGTGAAGTATAGCCTTGGTTTATATTTAGCGAACATGGAGACTATTTCTTCATTGGTCAGAGGCTCTTGTAAGTTCTTCTTATACCTTGGTACCCATTTGATGTAATCATTCAACCCTGACCTGTGGTTCAATAACATTTTTACAGTAATGCTACTATAAGGGAACGTAGGTAAATAGTAGTTTACTTTTTTATTGATATCAAGATATTTATGCTCGTGTAAGAATAGAATTGCTGTAGCAGTAAATGTTTTTGTAATAGAAGCGAGCTGTACTGAGTTGTTTGGTGTAAGCCTCGTCTTTTTAACCTTATTAGCGTAACCGTAGTATCGCTCGTATAATATTTGACCCTTATAGCCAATAAGAACACTGCCATTAAAGCCACGTGCAATTTCTCCTTTATAAAATGAGTCTAACTTATGAACAAGGGATTGGTATTCTTCAGAAAGCGTGTCTTCGTAATATAAATTTACCTCACCAAATTTCTTGCCGTCATCACCGGGTGGTGTGGCATGGGCATACTTTGCAGGCACAACTAAACAAGCTGTTAGTAGCGCTAAAGTTGTGAACAATAAAAGGTTATTTCTTCTCACCATATCAACAATCGCAACAATACTATAAAAACAGTTTTTTCACCTCTTAGCTTATTGCTTTAACTCAACTTTAACAAACTTAACAACATCTCCAATAAACTCATAATAACATTGCGCTATTTGATGATAATGGGCAATGAATGTTTTATAAGCTTCTTCTTGGGGTGGCATGTATTTAGCACGTCTATGCAAACCTGCGAGAGATTTTGTCATGCCTTTTATGTTTCTGTAGTTGAGTAGCCAGTTGTTCTCTTTCATGTGTGGGAAGAACCCCGCAAAGGTTTCAGGGAAGTACTGTTGGTGTTCTTCTAATGAATGATAAGTTCTTTGTGTAAAAGCCAAAAGATCCTCCTCTGATACGAAGTAGGCAGGGTCGTTGGCCAAAAAATGATCGTATAAGATGTCAATGATGGCTCCTGAGTATAGCCTGTAGGTACTTCTGAACCATACTTTTGCTCTTTGAGAGGCAGGGTGTTCGTCGGCAAATGCATCTATCTTACGATGTAGTAAAATTCCCTTTTTGATCTTTTCAGGATACTGTTCCAGAGCTACCTTCCCTTTTACAAAGTCGCCTATCATATTGCCCGTGAGTATCTCCGGATCTTCAGACGAAAGAAATGCGTGGCCTAAAAAGTTCATATTGCTAAGCTACTATAACTCTAGAATTCTGCTTACTTTTTCAGATAGTATTTCTAAGTCGTAATGTATGGCTTTAAGCTCTAGTAAGAGTTTCTCTAAGTAGACCTGTTGCTTTTCGTTAAGGTGAATGCTGTTTAGGTCGAGTTGAGCAAATGAGTAGCTCTTGGGTTGATGTGCTTTGTTGATCTTAGATAGTAGTAGCTCATTTTTGTTATACCATTCAATGCACTGTCTTAAAGTAGATGCTACTTCTTCGCTAATTATTGATGTCTCTTCAGCACTATCTTCCAGTTGAATATTAGTAAGGTCTCTAGTGATCCTTATATTATGCATGATGACATAGTAGAAAATGGCATAAGGTTTTTTCCTAAAGCTAGGTTCTCGCATATACCTACTTAACGCATCAA
This sequence comes from Flavipsychrobacter sp., assembly GCA_965230595.1. Lineage (GTDB taxonomy): Bacteria > Bacteroidota > Bacteroidia > Chitinophagales > Chitinophagaceae > UBA5543. The sequence continues at coordinate 788,792 of OZ246011.1, forward strand.
AGCTGTTGCTGTTCTTAGCTTCTGAAGAACGTTTATAGTATACCCAGTTTTGCCCTGCAGCATTAAAGAATGTAGCATGGAAGTAGTCGTAATTACTACTTATGGCACTGGTGATGAGTGTAGGTAAGTGTTTATTGTCTTTATGGGGTAATAAGGCATACCCGCCTATTATTGCCAGCAATGCACCCGCTGATGTGGCTAAGGCTCTAGTGAGGATGAGCTGGCTATCAATGGTATCGCTAATGTTGAATAGTAGTACCAGGCCAAGTGTTAGGAAGAATACAGATATAGAGTACTTTTTCTGTAAGTAAATGATCATTGGTATCGCACTAAGAAAAAGCATGATCTCTTTAATGAATAGTGATGCGGGTAAGTAGAGTATAAGACCACCTACAAAGCCTCCTAGTATCGTGCCTACTATCCTATCTCGTGCTTTTTTAATGGTTGCACCTATGTAGGTTTGCATCACTATCATCATTGTAAATGGTATCCAGTAGCCATGGTCAATATTGAACCATTTGTATACGAACATGGCTATTGTTGCAGTGATGGCAGTACGCAAAGCATACCTAATGGTAAAGGTGTTGAAGTTGAACAGGGCTCTTAATCCTTGCCGCCAGTATTTAGGGTGGAGGATCAGCAAGGTTTTAAGTACGGGGTAAGTTCTGAGCATGATAGGTTCGTCAGACACTTCTTTAATATTTCTGGATGCATGCTCCAGTAGTTTTACACACCTTTCTGCCAAGTGTATAAAACGCTTGATGGCAGCTTCTTCTTGCTCACTCTGCTTGTTGTTGTAGTTGTTGATGAGCAGTATGAGTTTGTTAAGTCTATTTATTCTGGATGATATGATCAATTCCTCCTCTGGCTTAAGTGTTGCTGTATATACGATCAAGCGCTCAACGGTTTGTCCTATGGCTCTTAGTATGGTGTATATCTTTATTCTTAGTGTGCCTTCTAGACTGTTAATACTTAGAGAAGAAAGTTCTTCTCCCATAGCTTGTAAGTGACTGCCTGTTAGAGCAGCAGCCTTTCTTACTTGTGCTAAGTGGTGCTCTTTGCCATCTTGCTCAGAGGTTTGGTGGGCTGAACGTTCAAAGTGTTCGAGACTGCTGTTAATAGCTTTTCTAACCGCCAGCTCTTTTAAATAAATATCATGATCGTTGCTCCTAATACCTTTGCCTTCCCAACCTTTTGATATCGTTTGGTTAAGCTCTGCAACGGCTTTCCATATTTGAGCTATGGTTCTTCGGTAGGGTTGTGCAGCTGGTATGAGTACCGAGGCCAGCATGCCTAGTAATGCATTAAGTCCACCCCCTATGGCGGCATAAACAAGCCTGTCCTGTATCTCTATATTGCCATTGGCAGGGTAGGCATTGTTAAAGATGTAGATGATATAAACAGTTAGTGCTAGTCCGCTGCCGCGTTCACCGAGATTTTTAAACAAACCCGATAAGAAACCAACTCCTAGCATGAGGGTAACACTCCACCAGATATTCAGACTACTGGCTACACCTACCCAGGTAAAGAAAAGCGTTAAGAAAATACCTCCAACTAATACACGCAACCTTTGTAGGTAGTCGCCCTTTAATTCTACCCAACAGATACACTCTGCTGAGAATGCGATCCAACTACCGACCTCAATATTACCGGTATAAAGTCCCCATATGATGGGTAGTACAGTAACTAACCCCATACGAATACCCCAGCTAAAGAGCGGCTCAATAGCTTCTTGCTGTAGTAGTCTGTTGATCTGCCTATATGGTTTTACTAAACGCACAGGCTGTATTTGTAATGGTTGTTATCTTAACTGTTTGTCAATAAGTAGTTGTAGCTGCTTTTCAGTGATCACACCTTCAAAAAAGTTAGAATAGCTTGCTTTTTTATATTTCAACAAGGTTGCAGGAATAGAGCCTTGCCAAGACCGTTCTATTTTAGGTATGAACTTATTGGCGTTATTTTCATTCAACCATACTACTTCCAAGTCGAGCCCTTTCCTCTTGATGAATTTCTCTATTTTCTTAGGGTAGGCATTAGGGAAGTCAAGACTTACTAAGATGATCTTCAAAGGTCTGTTCTTGTTATGTTTTTGTAACGCTTCAAACTCAGGAAGCTCTTTAACACAAGGAGCACACCAAGTAGCCCAAAAGTTGACGACATAAAAAGTATCGCTGTTTTTATTGATACGCTGCATCAGATCTTCCGCCTTGTAAGAGGGAATGTCTTGCGTATAAGCTTGCTGAAAGCAAAGGAGCAATGAAAGTAATAGAACTAGCTTTTTCATATGTAGCAAAAGTACTAAAGAGTAGAGCTAAGCTTTGCATTTAAAGCAAAACATTCGTTAAATCCTGACTTTTTGAGCCTTTTGCATTAGGTTTGTTGCCTGAAAATAAGCTATTAGATATGGATAAAGTTGCTTTGCTACAAAAGAAACAAGAAGAGGCCATGCTGGGTGGTGGTGAGAAACGTATTGCCAGCCAACATAAAAAGGGTAAACTTACTGCCAGAGAACGTATTCAATTGTTATTAGATGAAGGTTCTTTTGAAGAGATCGGTATGTTGGTAACCCATCGTAGTGTAGACTTTGGCTTGGATAAAGAAAGGTATTTAGGAGATGGCGTGGTTACAGGATATGGTACGATTAATGGTAGGTTAGTATACGTCTATTCTCAAGACTTTACTGTGTTTGGAGGTAGCTTATCAGAAACACATGCAGAGAAGATATGCAAGATCATGGATTTGGCCATGGATAATGGTGCGCCCGTGATCGGCTTAAATGATAGTGGTGGGGCAAGGATACAGGAAGGGGTTGTGTCTCTAGGTGGTTATGCTGATATTTTTCATAGAAACGTGAAATCGTCAGGTGTAGTACCACAAATATCTGCTGTTATGGGGCCGTGCGCAGGTGGTGCGGTATATTCTCCGGCTATTACTGACTTTATTCTAATGGTAGAGCAAACCTCTTACATGTTTGTTACCGGTCCGAATGTCGTGAAAACAGTAACCCATGAAGAGGTGACCAGTGAAGAACTAGGTGGTGCAGAAACGCATGCCAGCAAGTCTGGTGTAACTCACTTTGCCTGTGCTAATGAAGTGGCCTGTATTGAGCATATCAAACAATTAGTGTCTTACATGCCGCAAAACTGTGAGGAAGAAGCACCTGTATACGATTATGAGTTGAGTGATGAGCGTAGAGAAAAACTAAATAATATTGTACCTGAAAATCCAAACCAACCTTATGATATTAAGGAGGTAATTGAAGAAGTAGCTGATTCGGACAGCTTTTTAGAAGTGCATAAAAATTATGCTGAGAATATCGTTGTAGGTTTTGCACGTTTGGGAGGTAGAAGTGTAGGTGTTGTAGCCAACCAACCTGCCAGCCTTGCTGGTGTATTGGATATAGATGCCAGTAAAAAGGGCGCGCGTTTTGTGCGTTTTTGTGATGCGTTTAATATTCCGTTATTGGTATTGGTAGATGTGCCGGGCTTCTTACCGGGAACAGATCAGGAGTGGAATGGTATTATTACCAATGGTGCTAAATTGCTTTATGCATTAAGTGAGGCAACTGTACCAAAGATCACAGTGATTACGCGTAAGGCATATGGAGGTGCTTATGATGTGATGAACTCTAAGCATATAGGCGCTGATATGAACTATGCTTGGCCATCAGCTGAAATTGCAGTTATGGGGGCGAAAGGTGCTGCCGAGATCATTTTCAGAAAAGAAATTGCAGCGGCTGATGACCCTGAAGCGAAACTGAAAGAGCGTGAGCAAGAGTATTTGGATAAGTTTGCCAATCCGTATAGAGCAGCTGCGCGTGGCTATATTGATGAGGTAATACTGCCTGAACAAACCAGAGAAAAACTCATCAGGGCTTATAAAATGTTGGAAAATAAAGTGGTGAATATGCCGAAGCGCAAGCATGGGAACATTCCATTGTAGTTCAATAAATATTCTTTTTTACTTAGTACGGCTAATTCATTAGCCGTACTTTTGTTTTAGGCCATGCTCAAAGGTTTTATTCGCAATATCGTTAACTGGATGCTCTATACAAGTGTATTTGCTGCTTGTTGTGCATTGGGGTTAAGTATAGCTACAGAGCAGGTTTTGATAGGTAACGGGTGGTCGTTCTACTCACCACTGCATATCCTTATTTTCAGTAGCACCTTATTGGTGTACAATACACACTATTTAGTTAAGAAGGCTACTATAGATGTTTCAGATAGGTTTAGCTGGTCGGTAAAAAACAGAGTTTGGCATTACCTGTTCTTGCTTTTAGGTGTTGTTGGTTGCAGTTATAGTATATTTCAACTTCCACAAAAAATACTGGCAGCCTGCGTGGTTTTAGCGGTCTTATCTTTTGCCTATTCCATACCACTACTACCGTTTAAGAATAAAAAAAGGTTGAAAGATTTTGGTTGGATTAAGTTAGTGGTGCTTACCAGTGTTTGGACCATCGTTACAGCTGTGCTACCCATTCTTTACTACGATATGCAGCTTGGTGATTATGCTTTTGAGCTGGGTATTCGTTTTGTATTCATGTTTACCCTCTGTATAGCTTTTGATATTCGTGATATGCAGACTGATATGGACGAAGGTATCGCCACCTTGCCCAACCTGATAGGTGTAAAGAATAGTTATGTATTAATGACCATATCCATGTTGGGTTTTATACTTATGGCTGTTGTCAAGTTCATTATTTCTCAGGACACAGGTTTGTTGATAGCTGAGCTAGTAGTCGCCCTTTTTACAAAATTGGTGGTCGATTATGCAAAGCGATTCCCTTCAGATAGGGCTTATCTTGGGTTGGTTGATGGCATGATGCTCTTGTATGCAGTTTTGGCTATCCTCTGGGGCTGATGGAATAAGTGCTGTATATTTGCCGTTTCAAATTATGGGACAGAAGAAATTATTACGCTTTAGAGCCATAGAGGGCTTTGATAATGTGTTGCAATATCCTGAGGGCATGAAAGGGAAATGGCATGAGTTTTTTGGGAATGACAACCCTATTACTCTAGAGCTGGCATGTGGCAAGGGCGAATATAGCGTAGGGTTGGGCAGACAACATAAAGACAGGAACTATATAGGTATAGATATCAAGGGAAACAGAATGTATATAGGTGCTAAACAAGCACTTAGTGAAGGATTGAGCAATGTCGCGTTTCTTCGTACGCACATCCTGCAAATTCAAGATTATTTTGAGCCGGGTGAAGTAGATGAGATATGGATCATTTTCCCTGACCCATTTTTAAGGGAGTCTAAAGAGAAGAACAGACTTACACATCCGAGGTTTCTATACCGTTACCAACAGATACTGAAACCAGGTGCTACCATCAATCTAAAGACGGACTCTAGAGAATTGTTTGACTACACGCACGAGTCTATTAAAGAAACCAGTTGTGAGATAAAAGAGAGCATTACAGATATCTATGGTAAAGGAAAGGGTACAGGCCCATTAGCCATTAAAACCTTTTATGAGCAAATGCACTTGGAGAATGGACGATTGATCAATTATGTATCATTTACCTTACCTAAAGAAGGTATTGATATAGAAGACCGATATAAAACCCATGAATCAATTAAAAGAGGGCATTGATTATTACATGCAAGAAGATGGTAAATTGGTCTTTACCGGTGCGTATCACCTAAAAAGGGGGTATTGCTGTAGTAGAGGGTGTAAGCATTGCCCATACGATTATATCAATGTACCAGCAGTTAAACGCGCCAGATTATTAGCCGAGCGCCAAAAAAATGAACAAGGAAAATAAAGACGATCTTTATACCGCTATATACGATGTAGTGCGTGCCATACCTAAAGGTAGGGTGTCTACATATGGTGCTGTGGCAGCAGCCATAGGTATGAAATCTGGTGCTAGGGTAGTAGGGTATGCTATGAATCATTGTGGAGGTGTTAGACCAAAAGTGCCAGCCCATCGTGTAGTTAATAGAAAAGGATTACTTACGGGTAAGCATCACTTTGATCCGCCTGAAAAGATGCAGCAATTACTGGGAAAAGAAGGAGTAAAAGTTGTTGATGATCAGGTAGTTGATTTTGTAGAACTATTTTGGGACCCTATTATAGAATTGTTAACCTAATAGGCATATTCTATTCTAATGCTTATTTTACAGTTCATTTACCCCCTGTATGAGGATAAGCTTCTATAAGTATTACGGGTTAGTTATTGTTGTGTTTTTAGCTATAGCTATTATGCCTTCTTGTAAAAAGAAAGCTAAGCAAGAGGCTAATGAAACAGTAGCCGGCTATATAAAAAGCTACCTGAATAATGGCATTGAAGAGGACTCTTTAGGAGTATTTTCTACCCCTTTTGTGGCAAGAGCAGCTTATGAAAGTTTTAATTATGAGCCGCTATGGGTAAATGATACGCCCAATTACAAGCATGTAGAAAAGCTGCTGGATGATATTAGAGAAGTAGAGCATGATGGCTTGTCTAAAGGGTATTATAAATATGCGGACTTATCCAAACGGCTAAACGAGCTAAAGCAAAAGCAACCCACCCTACAAGAGTTAGCAGCATTTGACACGACATGTACCTATTACTATTTGCAGCTTTCTAAAGAACTGCTATTAGGGCATATAGTTGTAAGTGCTGTAGATACGGAGTGGTATCATTATAACGACACCTCCTGGCTAGCGGCAAATTATTTGAAGGATAGTTTGCATGACAATAATATTTATCCATCTGCTGATCTGTATAAAAGCAAGTTGAGCGCTTATAGGTTATTAAAAAATGAGCGTTTAAAGTTGGCCTACCTAGAGGTAGACAAAGCATTGGAATTATTAGATAAAGGGGGAGATGTGATTTTGAGAACTAAGAACGAAAATTATAGAGATCAACTGCACCCTGAACTATTAAGCAGAAATTCAATAAGAGAACTATTACGTACCCATTTTGAAATAAGTATCAGGGACACCACCGATAGCCTTTTTACGCAATATGCTGCAGTAAAGGATAGTCTTATCAGAAAAATAGATGTGAATATGGAACGGTTGCGCTGGTTGCCCCAAGAATTAGAAAGTAAGTTCTTGCTTGTGAATGTACCTTCTATGCAACTCTACCTTAATATTGATAATAAAGATACGATGCATATGCGTGTAGTTGTAGGTAAAAAGTCTAGAGCTACACCTACTATGAATGCGGATATGGTGAACTTAGTTTTTAACCCTACCTGGACCGTACCGCCCGGTATTATGAAGAAAGATATTATACCGGGGATGAATAGCAAAGGTTCTGCTTATTTAGACAAAAAAGGTTTAGCCATATATAGCCACACAGGCAAAATGCTAAATCCTGATTCTCTTTCTATAACTAAGTACAATTTTAAAAATTACATTTTCCGTCAACCCCCGGGACGTTCCAATGCATTAGGACGCGTAAAGTTCAACCTGCCAAATAAGCATAATATCTATTTGCACGATACACCGTCCAGAAGTGACTTTAGGAAGAAGAAAAGAGCGAAGAGCTCGGGTTGTATAAGAGTGCAGCATCCAAGAGATATGGCAGGCTATATTCTTACTAAGATCAATAAGGAAGAAGATAGTAAGCATTTTGTTGACTCCTTGATCAATAAACAAAAGATGATATTTGTTCCATTGCAGGAGCGTATACCTGTACATATTTTATACCTCACAGCAACGGAAGATAGTGCCAAGCAGCATGTTGTGTATTACGATGATATATACAATAAAGATGAGGATATAGCTAAGCTACTTACAGCAAAGGGAATTTAAATCTACCTACAGTACGAACGACCTTATTCATGATAGGCCCCATTTCGTATTTGATCACAGTATCTCTGTAGATTATTCTTTGCGCAAGCATACCATCGGTTGACGGCAGTTCCGCTACTTTTTTGTTGAGCCAGTATGATTTGCTCAAGTAACGAGAGTCGGGATAGTGAATATAGAGACAAGTGTTATCCTTGATGGTGTTGATCAGTTTTTCTGAAAGTTTATTGCTCACCGCAGGGCAGCCCCAACTTCTCCCCAGGCATTTATTCCAATTAATATACTCAGGGCTTACATAATCAGCCCCATGCACAACAATATCTCTATTATAAGCAGCAGAATTAAAGCCTTTATCCATGCCAAATAGCCTTAGAGAGTACCCATGCTTACCACTATACGTTTCTGCGGTAATATAGAAACCAATACTACTTTTGTGTGACCCTGATTTGTTGGAGAAAACCTGAGCGTATTCTTTACCTGAAGCTTGCCCATGAGATACATGAGTATGTAAGATCACTTTTCTTTTATTAAGGTCGATCACCCACATTCTTTTAGTATTGGCAGATAGCGTAAAGTCGCATATAGTAAGTATACGCTTTTCTGCGTTTAGCATCCCCTCGTTATATAGGTTGATATAGCCATAATAGGCTTTAGCAAAAACAATGTAGCTAAGCGTGTCGGCTTCTGAAAAATCTAAAGCGTGGTAAGTTTGAGCTATATGATGCTTAATGATAGTATTCGTATTGACATCAGACTCAATAGCATATACAGGTTGCGTTAATAGTGCTAAAAGACTACACATCCATATCATCAAGGCTTTCTTCATCAGGTGTCTGTTATATATAATAAGCTCAACTATCAAAGTTATTATACAAAGGGTAATTATTGAAATTCTAATGTATAAATATTATATAAAGTTTTATTCATAGCCAGTATAGCTTTTGGCTAATACTACATAAACAGCTTGCCTTTAAAACTTGGTGCTATTTAAGTACATTTGCGGGACTTAAAAGTTTTAAAACGACCATATGAAAGAAGTATATATTGTTTCTGCCGTTCGTACACCTATTGGTAGCTGGGGTGGAACACTAAAAGGTTTTTCCGCTACAAAGCTAGGATCATTTGCTATTAAAGGTGCTGTTGAAAAAGCAGGTATTAAGCCTGAAGATGTAAATGAAGTATTGATGGGCTGTGTAATGCAAGCCAATCTAGGTCAAGCTCCAGCACGTCAAGCGGCTATTTTTGCGGGTTTGCCTGATACGACACCATGTACTACCGTAAACAAAGTGTGCTCAAGTGGTATGAAAGCTGTAATGCAAGGAGCACAGGCTATTATGTTGGGTGATGCTGATGTAGTGGTTGCCGGAGGTATGGAAAGTATGAGTAATGTGCCTTTTTACAATGAGAGTGTTCGTTGGGGTAGTAAGTATGGTAATGTTACACTAGTAGATGGTTTGGCAAAAGATGGTTTGATAGACGTGTATAACGATTACCCCATGGGTAATGCTGCCGAACTTTGTGCTAAAGAGTGTAACATTAGTCGTGAAGAACAGGATGAATTTGCCATTGAAAGCTACAAGCGTAGCCAGGCATCAGTAGAGGGTGGTAAGTTTGCTAATGAGATCATAGCTGTAGAAGTGCCACAACGTAAGGGCGATCCTATAGTTTTTGATAAAGACGAAGAGCCATTTAACGTTAAGTTTGAAAAAATACCGGCATTACGCTCTGCTTTTCAAAAAGATGGTTCCGTAACAGCTGCTAATGCCAGTACCATGAACGATGGTGCAGCAGCATTGGTATTGATGAGCAAAGAAAAAGCAGAAGCGTTAGGCTTAAAACCGATTGCTAAGATCAAGTCTTATGCTGATGCAGCACAAGCTCCTGAGTGGTTTACAACATCACCTTCGCTGGCAGTGCCTAAAGCGGTAGAAAAAGCTGGTTTGAAAATGGAAGATATCAGTTACTTTGAGCTAAATGAAGCTTTCAGTGTAGTAGGTGTTGCCAACGCTCAAAAAATGAATTTGAAACCGGAGCAAGTGAATGTGAATGGTGGTGCGGTATCTCTTGGCCACCCTCTTGGTTGTAGCGGTGCTCGTATTTTGGTAACCTTGATCAACGTATTACACCAAAATAATGCACAATATGGTGCAGCTGGTATCTGTAACGGTGGTGGTGGTGCCAGTGCTATGGTGATAGAGAAAGCATAGTTTATATAACTTAATATTAAGAAGGTGTTGGCAATGGCTAACACCTTTTTTAGTTTATATTACAGCATTAAATACTTTGAGATGAAGGCTAGAATGGTATTGTTAGGTATAATAACAAGCTTGTTTTTTATTAATGGTAAATCTCCGCAAGGTGTTGTAATAAATAGGCCTTTGGTATGGAAGGATTTTAAGGGTAAAGCTCCTAAGCACTCTTCGTATAAAGCGCTAACAGCTACAGTTACCGGCTACAAGGTAAGTGGTAGTAGAAATAATCCCTCTTTTGAAGTGGTCTTTTTATTTGACCCTAAAAAATCATGGGTGTCTAAGTCGTTTCTAAAAACTGCCGATAAAGAGACTTCTGCAAGTTTGCTCAAACATGAGCAAGGGCATTTTGACATTTCACAGGTGATCGCCTGGGAGTTAGAAGCAAGCCTTAATGCATTTAAGTTTGATAAAAATAAAGTGCAATATCAGATAGATAGTATATATAGAGTATTGATAACGAAACAGCATGAAATTCAAACTAAATATGATGAAGAGACAGAGCATAGCAAAAATGAAGAAGCTCAAGCAAAGTGGGATGAAGTGATAGCTGCATCGTTAAAAGACAAAAAGATAAATTTGTAACATGCTAATAGGCGAATTATCTAAACGTTCCGGTTTCTCTCGAGACACGATACGCTATTACGAAAGGATAGCCTTGATAGAGATAGCCCCTTCTTCAAGAAGAGAGCATAACTATAAAGATTACCCTGAAGAGGTATTGCACAAGCTCTTAGCCATTAGAAAGTATAAAGAGTTAGGTTTTACACTTGAAGAGATAAGAGAGCTACTGGTGCGTGAATCTATACAGGTGTTGGACGTGTCTAAACTGTTGGAAATAATTGACACAAAGATCAGTGGTATAGATGAGGAAGTAGACCGACTACACGAAATGAAAATGCGACTCAATCGTGAGCGTGAAATACTAAGTACAAAACAAGCCGGTCGTTTGGTGAAACTTCCTGAAATGAAATTGGCCGCTTAGCCGGACACTATTTCGTCTACAATACCATAGCTGACAGCTTCTTTGGCATCCATCCAATGGTCTCTATCGAAATCCTTCATGATCTTACTTATGGTCTGTCCACAGTTGTCTGCTAATATTTTGGCAGTAAGCTCTTTTGTTTTGAGTATATGATTAGCATGTATCTCTATGTCTTTATATGTAGCTCTAAAACCACCCATACTAGGCTGGTGTATCATCACTTCAGCAGTAGGGTATATGTATCTGTTCCCCTTTTCTCCGGCAGATAGTAAGACAGAAGCTGCTGATGCTGCAAAGCCAATACAATAGGTGTATACAGGTGTTTCGATAGTGCACATCATATCTAGCATAGCATGGCCGGATGTAACCACGCCTCCAGGACTATTGATATAAAAATGAATGGGTTGGTCTGCATCAACAGTAGATAGATAGCAAAGCTGCTCCACAATAATTTTGGCGCTTTCATCTTCTACAGCTCCCCAAAGGAATATTTTACGTTGCTCCATCAGGCTTTTTTGCAGTTGATGGTTAATAGGTACAAAGGTTGATTCTTTCTCTTGATTCATGACTTGTTTTATTTCTCAACAAGTATAAGGGGTGGAGTATACTCCATGGTATGGTGTGTTTTTTTAACTTTATAGGAGTAAAGAAAACGAATGAGACCGCTAGTCACTATTGCCTTCATCATAGTATTGCCAATTTGGTCTTTAGCACAAGAAGAAGGGCTTGTGTCTATTGAAGACAGGCCATTGCGGTGGCGTGATTTTAAAGGGAGCTCTAAAGGAGAAAAATGGTCTGCTGTAACCTGGACATATACTACTCATAAAGAAGTGGCAACAGATAATGGGAAACGTTGGGAGGTGGTCAGTTGGTTTAACAGCTCAAGATCTTGGGTCAGAAAAGAGTATTTGGAAAAAGCAACGGATAGTGCATCTCAGGAATTATTAAAGCATGAGCAAGGGCATTATGATATATCTATAGTTATTGCTTCTGAACTAGAAAATGCGCTTAATAGCTTTGTATATGATCATAATGAAAGGAGAAAACGTTTTCAGGCCGATAGTATTTTTAATGTATACCTAAAGAAGCAATCGAAGTTGCAAAAGCTGTACGATGAAAAGACCGCACACAGTAGAAACTACATCATGCAAAGAGCTTGGAATATGAGGATAAAGTGGGCACTGAAAAGAAAGGCGATCAAATTATAGTAGAGTAGTTACTAAGCTGTTAGCCCACTCTTTGGTAATTGATATAGCCACATTTACATTCTTTTCATTCATTCTGCTTTCATCATTTGGCCTTAATAACCATAGCGTTTTGGAATCTATAAGGTTTGCCTCTGCTTGTCGTATTTTTTTGTCCAATGTTACCTTTGATTGTTGTGTTGATCCCGAACCCAAGGTGATGGCTATTGTCTTTTTGTTTTTCAAGTTGTTTTTTTTTGATAAAGCCTGTCGTTGGCCAATCTGGTTGCCAGTTATAAGTGTTGGCACAGAATACATAGATGTCATATTCTCCATGTAGATTGTTGGCGGCTTTTACTGTGGCTACTGTTGTGCTGATGTGATGCTCTGAAAGTACTTCTGCAAATGCTTTGCATACTTGCTCATCAAGATTGTAAATAGGGTCAGGGTTATACACGATCAAGGCTTTGTGTTTGGCTTGGTCATTGCCAAACTGTGCTATACTATTACCCTTTGGTATTTCCACCCAAATGGTTAATCCTATCCATATCGCAAGTATGACGACAGTTATGATCATAATGACACGCAACAGTTTTTTCATGATGTGAAATTACTGTGCGCTTACATGCCATAAAAAGACTTTCGTCATGTTTTGACATGATCTATATTACTATATTATGAAATAAGCTATGACTGCTTCTTTTGGTATCCTTCCAAAAACTGCTCAAACTCCTTAAGTGAAAAACTACTCAGGTTTCGCTCTTTTGTCAGCCCTCCCTTCTGGGCGGCTAGTGTGCCATAGTAAGTGTCATGGTAGCCTTCTATAGAGTGGGCATCGGGGTTGATAGATAGTAATGCACCCTGTTGTATAGCATAGTCAATATATTTCCAGTCCAAGTCCAATCTCCTAGGGTGGGCGTTTATTTCTATCACTACATTATGCTTTACACATTCGTCAATGATCACTTTATGGTCTAAAGGGTATCCCTCACGTGATAAAAGTAGCCTGCCAGTAGGATGGCCTAATATAGTGGTATATGGATTACGTATAGCAGTAAGGACTCTCTGCATGGCCTTTTCTTCACTCATGCTGAGGTTACTATGTACTGATGCGATGACGAGGTCAAGCGTGCCTAATACATTATCTGTGTAATCTAGATTACCGTCATTTAAGATGTCGGTCTCTATGCTCTTGAATATTCTAAATGGTGCCAGTTTTTCATTTAGTGCGTCTATTTCTGCGTGTTGCTGGGCTACTCTTTCCGGTGTCAATCCATTGGCATAAAATGCAGACTGAGAGTGGTCGCTTAATACTAGATATTCGTAACCTTTTTCAATAGCTGCTTTAGCCATTTGCTCAATGGTATTCATGCCATCACTCCATTTAGAGTGGGAGTGTATGATGGCTTTAATGTCTGTGGGTTGTATAAGAGCAGGTAGCTGTTTGTTTTTTGCTTGCGTTAATACCTCAGGTTGCTCACGTAATGCAGGTGGTATAAAAACCAAACCGTTTTGTTCGAAAATGGCTTCCTCGTTTTGGGCAGCTTCCGGAATTGTATAGTTACTGTTAAAGGCGGCTAAAAACTCTTCACTACATGAGGTGTTGAAAAGTGTTTGATAAAAGCTGTCTTTTTGAGCAGGGTAGATCTTTATAGCAGGTTGGTTGGGAGCGTTGAATATGATAGCGCCATTTTCCTCTGTTATCTCTATCCCTTTAGTAACACCAAATTGTTTTTTGATGAGTTCAATGTCTCCATCTGTAACAATGTCTATATACTCCACCGTTGGCATTTGCTTACGCATAGCGCCTGATAGCTCAAACCTATCCCCTTGGTTGATCTTGCTTAAGCCGGCAATGATATTCTTGGCTGTTTCTTCAACTTCTGCCCATAGGTGGAAGTTTTGATTGGCCCGTAGGAAGGCGATATTTTCTAGAATACTAGCTTGTGTCTTAGCACCAAAACCTTTGTAGGATATCAGCCTGTTCTCATTACAGGCATATTCCAGCTCACCCACTGTTTCTATACCCATCTCTTTCCATACCAGCGCAATCTTCTTAGGCCCTAGACCTTTTATTTGCATCATCTCGAGCACGCCTGGAGGAGTTTGAGCTACCATAGCTTCCAGCGCTTCCATCTTGCCCGTCTCCAACAACTCGCGTATTTTCTGCCCCGTACCTTTGCCAATGCCTTTCATGCTATACAGTTCTGCTTCGTCCATCTCTGATGCTTCTTTAGGTAGCTTATCAATATTATAGGCAGCCACACCATAAGATTTTGCACGGAAGGCATCCTCTCCGTGAATGTCCATGAGTTTAGAAAGCAAAGAAAAGTGGTCGGATATCTGATGGTTGGTCATTGCAAAAAAATTGACTTACCCAAAGTTGGTAAGTCAATAGCATAATTCAAAGATTATTTATAAAATTACTTAAGTGCTAATTTTGCGGTACGTTCTCTAACCCATCCTAGAGCTGTTTTTAGCTGCTCGTCTTTGGTCATGGTAGAATTGTCTAATACTACCGCATCATCAGCCTGCCTTAACGGGCTTTCTTCTCGGTTGGAATCGATATAGTCGCGCATTTGAATATTGGCCATTACTTCTTCATAAGTAATGTTTGGGTTCTTTTCATATAGTTCCTGAAACCTGCGTTTTGCTCTAACTCGCATGTTAGCCGTCATGAAAAGTTTTAGCTCTGCATCAGGAAATACAACTGTGCCTATATCTCTGCCATCCATTACAATGCCTTTCTCCTTACCCATTTCTTTCTGTTGTTCTACAGCTAGAGCCCTCACCTCTTTAATGGCAGCTATGTCGCTCACACGTTCGGCAACTATCATCTCATGTATTTGGTGTGCTACATCCTCGCCGTTGAGGCATATCTCTGATGCTTTTTTGTTCTCATTGTATACAAATGAGAGTTGTATATCGCTCAAAGCTTTTTTTACTTCATCGATGTCAGATATGTTGACGTTGTTTCTTATAAAATGGAGAGTAATGGCGCGGTACATGGCGCCACTATCAATATGCTTATAGTTCAATTCTCTGGCCAACTCTTTGGCTAAGGTGCTTTTCCCGCAAGAGGAATGCCCATCTATTGCTATAATTATTTTCTCTTCCATAAGCTATGTATTTATCCTTACAAAGCTCTGTTTTAATGGGTTAAAATCAAACTGGCAAATGTTATAAAAAAGCCGTAACTTAATTGTTTGCGCAGTGTGTAAAGTATAAGGGCAGCCACTTGGCTGCCCTTTATTAGTATCGTAAAGACTGTAAGAGCTTACTTGCTCATTTCAGCAAAGTACTTGTGGAAGAATGGTATGGTCTCAATTCCTTTGTAGAAATTCTCAACACCATACTTCTCATTAGGAGAGTGAATGTTATCACTATCCAAGCCAAAGCCCATAAGTACAGTTTTAAGTCCTAGTGTTTTCTCAAATAGCGCAACAATCGGAATACTACCACCACCACGAGTAGGTATAGGGTCTTTACCAAATGCTTCTTTCACTGCTTTAGCAGCTGCTTGGTAAGCAATAGAATCGGTTGGTGTTACCACAGGCTCACCACCGTGGTGTGGAGTAACCTTCACTTTTACATCAGCAGGTGCAATGCTCAAGAAGTGGTCTGTAAATAGTTTCGTGATCTCCTCAGAGCTTTGATCCGGCACCAAACGCATAGAGATCTTAGCATAAGCCTTAGAAGGAAGAACAGTCTTAGCACCTTCGCCTGTATATCCGCCCCAAATACCGTTAACGTCTAGTGTAGGGCGAGTACCTGTACGCTCAAGCGTTGAGTAGCCTTTCTCGCCACGTACATCATCTACACCAAGGTCAGCTTTATATTCCTCAAGGTTAAAAGGAGCGTTGTTGATAGCAGCTCTTTCATCATCACTAAGGTCTATTACTTTATCGTAGAAGCCAGGAATAGTAATCTTATTGTTCTCATCTTGTAGTGATGCAATCATATTACTTAATACGTTGATTGGGTTGCCTACAGCGCCGCCGTATACACCACTATGAAGGTCACGGTTAGGGCCGGTAACCTCTACTTCAACATAAGTTAAGCCACGAAGTCCGGTTTCGATTGATGGTGTATCCATGCTGATCATAGCCGTATCAGATACTAAAACGATATCAGCAGCCAGTTTGTCTGTATTTTCTTCAAGGAAAGTACCTAAGTTGTCAGACCCTACTTCTTCTTCACCCTCGATCATGATCTTTACATTACACTGAAGTGTATTGGTCTTAGCCATCATTTCAAATGCTTTTACATGCATGAACATCTGGCCTTTATCATCACAAGCACCACGGGCATAGATGTTGCCATTTTTGATAACTGGCTCAAAAGGACCGCTATCCCAAAGTTCTAATGGATCAGCAGGCTGCACATCGTAGTGCCCATATACCAACACGGTAGGTAGGGCAGGGTCAATTATCTTCTCACCATAAACTATCGGGTGCCCGGCTGTAGGGCAAATCTCAGCACTATCACAACCTGAATCCAATAGGTTTTGTTTGATAGACTCAGCACATTTAGCTACATCTTCTTTGTATTTACTATCGGCACTTACAGACGGAATGCGTAAAAGGTCAAGCAATTCGTCCATAAAGCGGTCTTTGTTTTCAGACATATAGTCTTTCCAAGCTTGCATATTTGTAGATTTTAGGCCTCAAATGTAATGTATCATATGCAAAGACTTAAATCACAGCCTGCATTTCAGCCTACATATATCTGAAAGAAATCATAAAATCTTAAAATGTAGTATAATAATAAGATAATGGTAATTATTTATTATCTTTGCACACTTTTAAATTAGTCTTTCTATATATGAAGTTGTCACAGTTTAAGTTTGACCTTCCTCTTAACCTCATAGCACAGCATCCTGCCAAATCTAGAGAAGACAGTCGCCTTATGGTAGTACATAAGGATACCGGCAAGATCGAGCATAGAACATTCCGCGATATACAAGAGTATTTTGACGATAAGGATGTTATGGTCGTGAACAATACTAAGGTATTCCCGGCTAGATTGTATGGAAGAAAGGAGAAGACAGGTGCAAAGATCGAGGTATTCTTACTACGTGAATTGAACAAGCCTAACAGGCTTTGGGATGTGATCGTAGATCCTGCTCGTAAGATACGTGTAGGTAATAAGCTATATTTTGGCGAGAATGACGAGTTGGTTGCTGAGGTGATCGATAATACGACATCAAGAGGCCGTACTATACGTTTCTTGTTTGATGGTGATGAAGATGATTTCAAAAGAATACTAGACCAACTTGGTGAAACGCCACTGCCTAAATACATTAAGCGTAAGCCTGATGAGGAGGATAAAGAGCGTTACCAAACTGTATATGCTAAGTATGAAGGAGCTGTAGCTGCACCAACTGCAGGTTTGCACTTTAGTAGAGAACTTATTAAGCGCTTAGAGATCGTAGGTGTTAAGTTCGCAGAGGTGACATTGCACACTGGTCTGGGTACTTTTCGCCCAATCGAGGTAGAAGATCTTTCTAAGCATAAAATGGATGCGGAATACTTCAATGTAGAAGAGTATGCTACCCATATAGTGAACAAGGCTAAGGTAGAAGGTCGCAGAATATGCTCTATTGGTACTACTACTATGAGAGCAATGGAAAGTGCAGTAACTGCACAAGGTTTGCTGAAAGCAGAAGAGGGTTGGACCAACTTGTTCATTCATCCACCTCATGAGTTTTCGATAGCTAACTGCTTGGTGACTAACTTCCACTTGCCTAAAACCAGCCTTTTGATCATGGTTTGTGCGTTTGCAGGTTACGATTTAGCTATGGAGGCTTATCAAACAGCAATTAAAGAAAAGTATCGCTTCTTCAGTTATGGAGATGCTATGCTTGTAATATAATATTCAAATATATTTGTAATGTTTTAGTGGCAGCGTTCGTATTATACGTACGCTGCCTTATTTTTGTTACATATGCAAGATCAGATAAAAGGCATCATCGCAGAATCTGTAAAGGTTAAAAATGATGTGCTGAATAATGAGACACTATTAAATACCATTGAAGAAGTGGCTTGTGTTATTATTGAGGCCTTCCAAAATGGTAATAAGGTATTGTTTTGCGGTAATGGTGGGAGTGCGGCTGATGCACAGCACTTGGCGGCAGAGTTTAGTGGCAGATTTTATAGCGATAGAGATCCGCTTCCTTCAGAGGCTTTGCATTGCAATACCTCATACCTTACTGCTGTGGCTAATGATTATGGGTACGACCAAGTTTATAGCCGTATTGTAAAAGGGCAAGGGCAAAAAGGAGATGTCTTAATAGGTTTGAGTACCTCAGGCAATTCAGAGAATATTACAAAAGCCTTACAAACAGCCAACGATCTTGGTATGATTACTGTAGGTTTTACAGGAGAAGGTGGTGGTCAAATGAAAGAACTTTGCCTGCACTTGATCAACATACCGAGTAACGATACGCCAAGAATACAAGAAGCGCATATTATGGTAGGGCATATTATATGCCAACTTACAGAGGAAGGGATATTCAAGTAATAGAAAAAGCTAAGGATATGAACATTGATAAGAATTGGACCTTGTTTTTAGATAGAGACGGTGTTATTAATGTAGAGACCAAGGGCTCTTACATTACAAGTTGGGATGAATTTAAGTTTTGCGATGGTGCGCTAGATGCTTTGGCAGGATTGGAAGGCCTTTTTGGTAGAATAGTGGTAGTTACCAACCAGAGAGGTGTAGGTAGAGGAATTATGACTTTAGATGCGCTAAAGGATATTAACCAAAGAATGACCGAGGCTGTAAACGATGCTGCGGGCCGTATAGATAAGATATATGCCTGCACTGCTGTGGAGGATGACGACCATAACCGTAAGCCTAATACTGGAATGGGAGTACAAGCCAAAGAAGATTTCCCTGAAATAGATATGAGTAAGAGTATAATGGTAGGAAATAATCTAAGTGACATGGAGTTTGGCAAGCGTCAAAATATGTATACCGTATTTCTAACGACTACTAATGACCCTGTAGCATTGCCTCACGATCTTATAGATGAGCAATATCCCTCTTTAATAGCTTGGTCAGAGCAGGTGCTCACCCCAGAATCGGTTGATAAGTAGTCAATTACATATCTCATTTTGTTGCTTGTAGCCTTAAGGCAGGTTATTTTAACAAAAACGTCATATTTAATATAGAAAAATTGTTGAAGAAATAATTTTTTCTTTACCTTTGCAATCCTTTTAATATGGCGAAACAGTCTTTAATAAAGCAGGATGGTATTATAGTCGAGGCATTGTCCAATGCAATGTTTCGTGTTAGATTGGAAAATGACCATGAGATATTGGCAACAATTTCTGGTAAAATGCGTATGCACTACATTAGAATATTGCCTGGTGACAAAGTAGGGGTAGAAATGAGCCCTTATGACTTAACGCGTGGCCGTATTATATATAGGTATAAATAAGAAACGTAATTATAAATATAATAACCCAACAGAAATGAAGGTTAGAGCATCAATAAAAAAGCGTAGTGCCGACTGCAAGATCGTACGTCGTAAAGGGAAATTGTACGTTATTAACAAAAAGAATCCAAGGTTTAAGCAACGTCAAGGATAATTAATTAAATAATAAAACTAATATATATACATGGCTCGTATAGCTGGTATTGACCTTCCGAAGAACAAGCGTGGTGAGATAGCACTCACTTACATCTACGGTATTGGCCGTAGCACTGCTCAATACATACTTGATAAAGCAGGTATTGACTATGACAAAAAAGCAGCGGACTGGAACGATGACGAACTATCTGAAATTCGTAATACAATTACTAACGAATTCAAGGTAGAAGGTCAACTTCGTTCTGAAGTGCAAATGAACATCAAACGCTTGATGGATATCGCTTGTTACCGCGGATTGCGTCATCGTAAAGGTTTACCACTTCGTGGACAACGTACTCGTACCAACAGCCGTACTCGTAAGGGTAAGCGTAAAACTGTTGCAGGTAAAAAGAAAGCGCCAAGAAAATAATAGCAACGCTACTGCCGGATCTGCTATGGTGCAGCAGGGAGGAGTGGCTTGCGGTTGGGTAACACCAATTTTATTTAAAGACTACCTTATAAAATTAAAATGGCAAAAGGACAATCTTCAAAGTCTTCTTCTAAGAAGCGCGTAGTAAAGGTTGATGCTTATGGAGACGCACACATCAGTGCTACTTTCAATAACATCATCATTAGTTTAACTAATAAGTCTGGTCAGGTGATCTCATGGTCTTCTGCCGGTAAAATGGGTTTCCGTGGTTCTAAGAAGAACACTCCATATGCAGCACAAACAGCAGCACAAGACTGTGGTAAAGTAGCTATGGATGCAGGTTTGAAAAGAGTAGATGTTTATGTGAAAGGACCGGGTTCTGGTCGTGAAGGTGCTATCCGTTCTTTAGCAAACATCGGTCTTGAGATCGTTACTATTAAGGATGTGACTCCATTACCACATAATGGTTGTCGCCCTCCTAAAAGACGTCGTGTTTAATATTTAATCAATTATATACTGTTACGGATCCGATTTTTCGATTTTTTATGAGACGTAGCAGGAAACTTAAAAATCGTATATAAGAAATGGCTCGTTATACAGGACCTAAAAACAGAATTTGTAGAAAATTTGGTGAACCAATATTAGGTTCAGGCAAAAGCTTACAAAAGAACAGCTTCCCTCCGGGGCAGCATGGTAACTCTCGTAGACGTAAATCTACTTCAGAGTATGCTTTACAGCTTAAAGAAAAGCAAAAAGCAAAATACACTTATGGTGTATTAGAAAAGCAATTCCGTAACACATACGTTGAGGCTAACCGTCAGAAAGGTGCAACAGGTGAAAACTTGATCCGCCTTCTTGAAGCAAGACTAGATAACACAGTTTATCGTTTAGGTATCGCACCTACTCGTCCTGCTGCACGCCAGTTAGTATCTCATAAGCACGTAATGGTGAATGGTCATATCGTGAACATTCCTTCTTACCGTCTTAAGCCGGGCGATGTTATCGAATTGAAACCTAAGAGTAAAGTGAATACTGATATCACAAGTATGATAGGTGGTAAAGACAAGAACATTAGCTGGGTAGAGTGGAATGAAGGTGAAATGAAGGGTACTTATATAGCACACCCTGAGCGTGATAGTGTTCCTGAAAATATCAAAGAACAACTTATCGTCGAATTATACTCTAAGTAATAGCTTATATCTCCCTGCGGGGAGATTATACTCTTTTACTATGGTTCTTAAGAACCGCTAAACAATATTTTGTAAATAATAAGTTAGCTCAATATGGCCATATTGAATTTCCAAAAACCGGATAAAATTGCTCTTCAGAAAGCAACTGATTTTGAAGCACAATTCGAGTTCCGTCCATTAGAACCAGGTTATGGTGTTACTATCGGTAACGCTTTACGCCGTGTACTATTGTCATCTCTTGAAGGGTATGCGATCACTGCTATCAAAATTGCAGGCGCTGATCATGAGTTTGCCACTATCAAAGGTGTGCTTGAAGATGTTACAGAGATCATTCTTAACTTGAAGCAAGTACGCTTGAAGAAAGTTGTAGAGGATGAAGTATCTACAGACCGCGTAGAGTTGACCATCAAAGGTCAGGAAAGCTTTACAGCAGGCATGATCGGTGAAGCACTACCTAACTTTGAGGTAATGAATCCTGAGTTGATCGTCTGCAATATGGAGCCGGGTACTACCTTCCAAATTGAGATTCACATAGGTAAAGGTCGTGGTTATGTTCCTGCTGAAGAGAATCGTCCTCTAGAAGCACCAATGGGTATCATAGCTATCGATTCGATCTACACACCTATTAAAAACGTTAAGTATACTATTGAAAATACTCGTGTTGAGCAACGTACTGACTTTGAAAAATTAGTGATGGAAGTAGCTACTGATGGTACTATCCACCCTGAAGAGGCAGTAAAAGAAGCATCACGTATCTTGATACAGCACTTAATGATCATTACTGATGAGAATATCTCATTAGATACTAAGCGTGAAGAGAAAGAAGCTGTGGTAGATGAAGAGACTTTACAAGTACGTAAAGTATTGAATACACCACTTGAAGATCTTGAGTTATCAGTACGTGCATTCAACTGTCTGAAAGCTGCTAAGATCAATTCTCTAAGTGAATTAGTACAATACACTCAAGAAGAGTTGATGAAGTTCAGAAACTTCGGTCAAAAGTCTCTTTCTGAGATCGAGCAAGTACTAGGTGAGCGTGGTCTTCACTTTGGTATGGATATCAGCAAATATGTTCGCAGTAGCGACTAATATAATTATGAGGTCAGGTTTGATATAACCTGACCTCTCTATTTTTTAATCATTATTGTTTCACAAAGTACTCCGTATATCCTTGACACGGTACGGAGGAAGTCCTGAAAAAAGGAGAAAACCAAATAGTCATGCGTCACGGAGATAAAGTAAATAATCTAGGTCGTAAGAAGGCACACAGGAAAGCCTTATTGATGAACCTTACTCGTCAATTGATCGAGCATAAGCGTATCATCACTACATTGGCAAAAGCTAAAGCACTAAGAGTGCATGCTGAGCCTATTATCACTCGTTCTAAGAACGATAGTATGCACAATCGTAGAGTAGTATTCAGCCACTTGCAAGATAAAGAAGCGGTTCATGAGCTATTCACAGTAATTGGTGACAAGGTAGCTAGCCGCCCAGGTGGTTATACTCGTATCATTAAAATGCCTCGCAGACAAGGTGATGCTGCAGATATGGCCATGATCGAGCTAGTTGACTTTAACGAGCTATACACTACAGGTACTAAGAGCGATGCTGCTAAGAAAACACGTCGTAGCCGTCGTGGTGGCACTACTAAAAAAGCTACTGAAACTAAAGTTGAAGAGCAAGTAGAAGAGGTTAAAGCGGAAGCTGCACCTGAAGCACCAGCTCCTGAAGAAAACAACGAAGAGAACAAGGATTAATATTCTTAACTTTTTTATAAGTATAGGCTACCAATATGGTAGCCTTTTTTCATGCTAAAATGTTTAAGTTCGATATTCAAAATATCTACTCATGGATAATAGAATACTAGAAAGTACACACTTAGTACGTTTCCCTGATTGTGATCCTTTCAATCATCTTAATAATTCAAGATATATCGACTATTTCATCAATGCGCGAGAAGACCACCTGTGGCAAAACTATCAGTTCAATATATATAGTTATGGCAAGGAGCATGGTAAAAGCTGGGTAGTAGGGCAAAATCAAATTGCCTATCTAAAGCCGGCAATGTTAATGGAGACCGTAGTGATACAATCTCGATTATTAAAGTTGAGACCCACAGATATATTGGTTGAGATGATGATGTGGGACAAGAGTAAGAAGCAACTAAAGGCAGTTCTATGGTCGGTATTTGTTCATTTTAACTTTGCAACACAAAAGCGCGATGAGCATACTAAAGACTTAATGGACTATTTTCAAGAATTTGAATACCCTTTAGATCAGGAAATGAATTTCGATCAACGTCTTCAGCAAATAAAATCACAGTTGCAGTAGTTATGGCAGAGCAGAGTACACTATTTAAAGATGTTTTTTTTAAGGCTAACTTTTTTGATGAGCTTTCTGCTGCATTAGGAGAGGTGTTGCCATCTTTTAATAAAAAGAAGTTTATTAATACTATTCTTAATAAAGAGTGGGAGAATAAAGAACTGAAACAAAGAACCCGACAGGTAACAGTAGCATTAAAAGATGTTTTGCCGGATGATTTTCCTAAAGCTGCTAAGGTATTAATAAGCATAGCTAATGAGTTAAAACGTACAGTAACTAAAGATGTTAGCTTTGGCTACATATGCCTAGCTGAATATATTGAACTATATGGTGTAGAGCACTTCAAAGAGTCGGTAGCAGCCATGGAACAAGTAACTCAATTTATGAGTTGTGAGTTTGCGGTTCGTCCCTTTATTATCAAGTATAAAGAGAGGATGATGAAGCAAATGCTTAAGTGGTCACAACATAAGAATGCTAAGGTTCGTCGCTTAGCTTCAGAAGGGTGTAGACCAAGGCTACCTTGGGGTATTGCATTGACGGATTTTAAAAATGACCCTACACTTATTCTGCCCATACTGGAGTGTTTGAAAGCTGATGATGATGTGTGGGTACGCAAAAGTGTAGCCAATAATTTAAATGATATTTCAAAAGATAACCCCGATATAGCTAAAGATGTTTTTAAAAAGTGGATAGGTGATAATAAGGATACTGACTGGGTTGTGAAACATGCAGCTCGTACATTATTGAAAAAAGGTGATAAGGAAGTTATGGCACTCTTTGGTTTTAAGGAAGATAAAACCATTAAGTTTTTAGATTATCGTATTGATACACCAAAGGTGAAGAATGGTAAGGAGCTGCAGTTCTCTTTTACGATACACAATAACAGCAAGCAAAAGAAGGTAATACGACTGGAATATTGTATGTACTACTTGAAAGCTAATGGTACACACACTAAAAAGGTGTTTAAGATAAGTGAGCGGGAATATGTGCCACAAGAGCGCTATGATGTTGTACGAAAACAGAGCTTTAAACCTATCACAACACGCAAATATTATTTAGGTGAGCATAAGGTCTCTGTAATCATTAATGGTATAGAGCAAGAGGTTAAAAGTTTTGAGTTAATATAAAAAAGAGAGGCAAATTGCCTCTCTTTTTAAAGTAGTGTGAGCCCTATTAACAGCATAGTTGCTGTAATACCCCATATCAGTATCGCTAGTTTTAGCTTTTTACTTTTGTTGGTTATGGAGCTCATGCTTTTCTTGTATAAATGGTAGATCATAGTTGTGAATATTAGTTGGTCTTTTTATCGTTTGGGTTAGTTTTCTTTTTGCGCCCAGCTTCTTTCAATGCCTTGTCAATGATCCATTCTATTTGCCCGTTGACACTACGGAAATCGTCCGCTGCCCACTTTTCAATATTTTTATAAGTGGCTTCATCTATTCTTAATACAAAACTTTTTTTCTTACCTGCCATCACTACATGTTCATTTCAAAGAATTGATTTTAGTACAATGTTCCGGCATTGATCACCGGTTGAGAGCTTTTTTCGCCACAAAGCACTACTAACAAGTTGCTCACCATTGAGGCTTTCTTTTCTTCATCTAGGTTTACAATGTCCTTCTTATTCAACTCGTCCAATGCCATCTCTACCATGCCTACAGCGCCTTCTACTATTTTATACCTGGCGGCTACAATGGCTGTAGCTTGTTGTCTTTGTAGCATTGCACCTGCTATTTCTTGTGCATAAGCTAAGTGGCTAATGCGAGCTTCCAGTATAGTAATGCCTGCACTGGCTAGCCGGTCTGATAGTTCCTTTTCTAATAAGGTATTCACTTGGTCGCCACCGTCCCTTAATGTGATCTTAGCATCTTCATCTTCAATATTATCGTACGCAAAACCATTGGCCAGATTACGAACAGCAGCCTCACTTTGTGTGGTTACAAACTCTAAATAATCTGATACCTCATAAGCCGCCTTATAACTATCGTCAACCTTCCACACTACTACAGCGCCTATTTCAATTGGGTTGCCCATCTTATCGTTCACTTTCAATGTAGGTGTGGCCAGGTTTTGCGCACGCTGTGTCAACTTAATCGTAGAGTATAACGGGTTCACAAAAAACAGACCATTTGCTTTAACCGTTCCTACATACTTACCAAAAAAATTGAGTACCCTGATGTGGTTAGGATGTATTACCATTAACCCTTTCAGCAAGAATACCATTGTAACGATACATAATGCGCCTAAAATAGCCCACTCTCCGTTCTCAGACCCCATCACAAAGAAGGTGATAGCCGCTACGAATAGTACCAGTGAAAATAATAAGGCTAAATAGCCATTCATTGCTTTTACGTTTTTTTCCATATATGTGCATTTAGTTATTTAATATGATATCGAATTGATATCAATATAAATTATTTTCCTGATTCCGCCAAAAAAACTTGAATGCCTACTATTATAGCTCTACTATTTTCTTTTACTTTTGAAAAAGCAATGCGATTTATAGATATACCAGGGCAAGAAAAGACCAAAGAAGGGCTACTTAATATGTGGCAGCAGAATCATTTTCCTCATGCAATAATGTTGGTAGGTAAAGATGGTGTCGGTGGTTTGCCCATGGCTTTAGCTATGGCGCAGTATATATTTTGTGATAATAAGGGAGATCACGATGCTTGCGGAACTTGCGCCTCTTGCCAAAAAGTGCAGCAGTTGGAGCATGCAGATCTACATGTATCATTTCCTTCTATTAGCCCTAAGCCGGGCACGAAGGCTATGAGTATGCATTTTTTGAAGGATTTTCGTGAATTTGTAGCGAACACTCCTTATGATAGCACATATAATTGGCTTCAATTTATTAATGCTGAGAACAAGCAAGGGAACATTACAGCTGAAGAGTGTAGAGAGATTATCGAGGCCTTGAATTTAAAGTCTTATGAAGGTAAAGGGAAAGTACAGATAGTATGGAGGCCTGAGTATTTAGGAAAGGAAGGAAACATCTTATTGAAGCTTATTGAAGAACCCCCAGCTAATACATTTTTGATATTTGTAGCAGAAGAATTGGAGGAAATATTACCAACTATTCTTTCCCGAACACAAATAATAAGACTTTCACCTATCAGTGAAACTGCCTTAATTGATGCTCTGATGCAACAATATAATGCCGGTAAGGAGGAAGCTACACAAGCGGCACATATGGCTCATGGTAGTTATGCGGCTGCTATTAAGTTGTTGCAACATGCTGATAATGAGATGTTTGATAACGTGAGGAAGTGGTTCAACGGTTTGTTTACTAATAATGGTATCATGCTGGTTAAGTTTGCTGAAGAATTAAGTAAACTTGGCAGGGAAAAGCAAAAAAGCTTCTTGCAGTATAATATCCAACTTATTGAGCAAGCTATTAGGGCAAAGTATATGCCTTCGAAAGACTTGGCCCTACCCCAAGCTGAGGCAGACTTTGTAATGAAGTTGGCAAACATGAAAATATCTGTTGATGTATTTCATAATATGGTAAAGGAAATGACAGATACGATCCACTTTATTGAGCGGAACGCCCATAGTAAAACCCAACTACTGGCACTTTCTGTAAGGTTAGTTCAGGCAATAGCTCAAAAGCCGCAACCCATATTGTAGTATAATAGCTGTTTTTCTTAAACTCCCCGTTTTTTTAGTATTTTCGTTGATTAATATTTAATCATCAGCTGAGCCGAGCTTTTTTGAATTGGTAATACTAGTGCAATAAAGGAAAGTGAAAAGTATCGGGTTACTGTCTTCATAATATAATAGATTAATGGGATGTGGAAATTGTGGGTCAGGAGCTAATGGCAAACCTGCCGGGTGTAAAGGAAATGGTGGTTGTAGTAGTGGCGGTTGTAATAGATTGAATGTCTTTGATTGGCTGAGTACCCTGCCCTTACCAAATGGGGCTAAACCGTATAGTATACTAGAACTCTCTTTTAATAAAGGAAGTAGAAAAGACTACTTTAAGATCAATGGCCAAAGCTTGCCTTCAAAAGGTGAAATGCTAGCTGTTGAGGGAGTAAGCGGCTTTGATGTTGGGCAAGTAAGCTTAACAGGAGAGCTGGTGAAGCTACAATTAAAAAAGAACGGCGTAAAAGAAGAAGACGTTACTAAAAAAGTACTTCGACAAGCTACAGAAGCCGATCTTGAAACCTTAGCAAAAAACAAGGAGAAAGAATCTGACTTTTTGACTCGCTCCAGAGCTATTGCAAGGCAATTGGAGCTTGAAATGAAGCTTTGTGAAGTAGAGTTGCAAGCTGATGGTAAAAAGGCGACCTTCTTTTATACTGCTGATCAGCGTGTAGACTTTAGAGAGCTAATAAAAAGATATGCTGCTGATTTCAGAGTGAAGGTAGAAATGCGCCAAATAGGTGCCAGGCAAGAGAGTGGTAAAGTAGGTGGTATTGGTAGCTGTGGTAGAGAGCTCTGCTGTAGTACTTGGTTGACTGATTTTAAGAGTGTTAACACAGCCGCAGCACGTTATCAAAACTTATCTATTAACCAAACTAAGTTGAGTGGCCAGTGTGGTAGGCTTAAGTGTTGTTTGAATTTTGAGCTGGACACCTATATGGATGCCTTAAAGGTATTCCCAGAAAATGTAGATAGCATCGAGACCATCAAAGGAAGGGCTACTTTACAAAAGCGCGACATCTTTAAAAACTTAATGTGGTTTAGCTATAGCGATAGTAATAAGCAATACCCAATGACTATTGAGCGGGTAAATGAGATACTGGAGCTGAATAAGAAAGGTAAAAAGGCTGATAGCTTACAACCTGTAGAAATAGAAGTAAGCTCTGAAAAACAGGGTGTAAAGGTGGATATGGGATTTGTGAATGATGTTGGTCAGATCAGCTTACGCTCGCTTGAGAAAGGCAAAAAGAAGAAAAAGAGAAAAAAAGGCCAGGGAGGAAGTAGTAGTAACAATAGACCTCAACGTGGGAATGATAATAATAACAAGCAACAAGCTAAAGGACAACAAAATAGAGGTGGTAATAAGCAAGGTGGTGATAGGAATAATAATGGTAGGAGAGGAGAGAGACCACAAGGACAAAATAAAAACAGAAATAAACAGAGACCACCTAAGAAAAGTAATCCATCATAAAAAAAAGAGGCTGCATTGCAGCCTCTTTTTTTTATGTGTTTTATCAATCTAGTTGGCAAATTCACTCATGAATTTGATACGCATCATTTGTAATTGTTCTATTGTGATGTCGCTATCCCTAAATTCGTCATAAGCTTCATCTAAGTTATCATCTTCACTTTCGCGGAAGTAGTCAAAAATATCTTCTTGTTCATATTCATCCAGCTCTTGCTCAATAGTATAATCAAGATTTAGCTTTGTACCACTGGCTACAATACTTTCCATTTCTGTAAGTAGCTCCTGTAGGCTAAGCCCTTTATTTTTGGCAATGGTGTCGAGAGGTATTTTCTTATCGGTATTTTGAATGATATAAACTTTCATGCCGCTTTTATTCACGACACTCTTCATGACGAAATCATCAGGCTTCTCAATATCATTCTCTTCTACATACTTCTCTATCAGTTTTACAAACTTCTTTCCAAAGCGTATAGCTTTCCCCTTACTTACACCTTGTATGCGCTCTAGTTCATCTAGCGTAGTAGGATAGTGCGTAGCCATATCCTCAATAGAGTTCTCCAAGAATATCACAAAAGGAGGTAACCCCTTTTCTCTTGCAACATCTTTACGCAACTCTTTAAGCATGTCAAAAAGTACAGGGTCGGTACTGGCGGCAGCTCCAGTGTTTACTTCTTCTTCATCATTACCATCTTCATCAAATTCATGATTGAGTACGACCATGATCGAGAAAGGTTTCTTCAGGAAACGTCTTCCCATATCCGTGATCTTCAATAGGCCATACTCCTCAATATCTTTTCTTAAAAGCCCCTCAAGCATCATTTGTCTTATTAAAGAATGCCAGAAGTTGTCTTCCATTTCCATTACTTGGCCTGTGCCGAAAGACTTTAGTTTATCATGCTTAAATGTCTTTATTTGAGGGTCAGTCTTTCCTTGAATGATATTTACGACATAGTTGATGTTAAAACGTTCATCCAGCTCGTTTACAGCATCAAGTACAATTTTGGAGCTATCTTTTACTTCCAGTTTTTCTTTAGGGTTCACGCAGTTGTCACACATGCCGCAGCTGTCATCCTCATACTTTTCGCCAAAGTAATGCAGTAATAGTTTACGGCGGCATACGCCACTTTCAGCATACGCAACAGTTTCAGAAATAAGTTGTGCTCCCATCTCACGTTCACTAAGTGGCTTGTCACGCATTAAGTGTTCCAGCTTCTGTACGTCTTTATGAGAGTAATATAGGATACAGTTTCCTTCCAGTCCGTCTCTGCCTGCACGTCCTGTTTCTTGGTAGTAGTTCTCAAGAGACTTAGGAATATTATAGTGCATCACAAAACGAACATCGGGTTTGTCAATACCCATGCCAAATGCAATAGTAGCCACGATTACATCTACATCTTCATGTAAAAATTGATCTTGCCTTTTAGCGCGTACTGCCGCGTCAAGACCTGCATGATAGGCCACAGCCGATATACCATTAGCTTGTAGTGTATTGGCTAGTTCTTCTGTAGTTTTTCTGTTGAGCGTGTATATGATACCACTCTTGCCTTTATGCTTATGAATAAATTTGACAATATTCCTTAAAACCTGTGTTTTGCTACCCTTTGGTACTATCTCGTAATAAAGGTTAGATCTGTTAAAAGAAGAAATGAAAACATTAGGCTTCTTTAAACTAAGATTCTTAACTATATCGTCCTGCACTTTTGGAGTAGCAGTAGCTGTTAAGGCGATAATAGGAATTTTGGTGTTGATCTCGTTGATCATATCACGCAGTTTCCTGTATTCAGGCCTAAAGTCATGTCCCCATTCTGATATACAGTGTGCCTCATCTACAGCAAAGAAGGAAATATTGATCTCAGAAAAGAAATCAATGTTCTCCTGTTTCGTTAGCGTTTCCGGTGCTACGTATAGTATTTTTGTTTTACCCTCTGTAAGGTCTGCTTTTACCTTTTTTTGCTGCGTCTTGCTTAACGTAGAATTTAAGAAGTGTGCAATATCATCTTTACTGCTGTAGCTTCTTAATAGATCAACCTGATTTTTCATCAAGGCGATAAGAGGTGAAACGACAATGGCTACACCATCATTCATTAATGCAGGCAGTTGGTAGCAAAGTGACTTACCCCCACCTGTAGGCATTATAACGAATGTATCTTTACCTGAAAGAACACTTTTAATGATCTTCTCTTGATTGCCTTTGAATGACTCAAAGCCAAAGTTTTCATAAAGAGCCTTTTTAAGGTTCATTCTTGATTTTGAAGCAACGGTTCCTGCGTCCATACACTAAATTTTACCAAGGTAAACATCAACTCATCCGCATAATATTTTTAAGATGTAGATAGTTCATTCACAGTGCCTGATATAGGCAAAAGGTGCGCGAATTTACAACTAACAAATTAAAAAACAGCGGAGTAATATGCAAAGGTTTCTTAAAATATATTTCGAAATCAAAATATATACAACCATAACAATTATTGTTGTTGTTACATCAAAAAATAGCTTATTTATGGCTATGTTGTTGACTTACTGAAATTTGTGCACTGCCAATGAGTCATTGCATGCATCTATCATTTCAACAGTATTTTTATGGAATATTGGATGTGTATGATCCGGTGCGATATCTGCCAGTGGTATTAATGCAAATAGTCTTTCATGTATATAGGGGTGAGGTATGATCAAATTCTTCTCATTGATCACGTCATTATTATAGTACAAGATATCAATATCAATAGTTCTTTGGCCCCATTTAAGCTTCCTTTCTCTACCTAGTTCTTTTTCAACTGATAAGCATGACTCCATAAGTGCTGTGGCAGAAAGTTCCGTTTCAACTGCTATAGCCATGTTTAAAAAGTCGGGTTGTTCCTCTATACCCCATGCTGCGGTAATATATATTGATGAGCGAGATGTTATTTGACCACATTGTTCGGATATCTTAGACATTGCATCTGATAGCCATTTTTCTCGATCGCCTTCATTGCTACCCAGTAGCAGATAAGCTGTATTCATTTTTGCAAGTTACTTTGTGGCTTTAAAGAATAGGTAATCACCCAAGTCACTTTCGTATTGTTCTATAATAGTGTTTATTTTTCCTGTTTTGATATCTTCTTCAAGCATTTTTAATCCTGTTTCTAGCTCTTCATCTTCAACAAAAAGTCTAAAACTGGATGCCCCACTTCTTACTACAGGGTCTAAGTACTGCTCGGGCTTATACTTGTTTGAGAATAAGAAATGATCTGTAAGCTCTTCATGAACAAAGTAAGGTTCTGTAGTAACGTTGCTAAACCCATTGTTTAGAAATAGGTTGGTCATATCATTTTTGCTGGGCACTAGATCGCCTGAAACTTTTATCATAACAGGGAAATAATGCTTTAGCCAATAATTATCCATTTGTTCCGGTGTAAAGCTGAGCATTACAAAGTTGGCATCCTTTTTTAATACCCTTGATATTTCGCTAATACCCTTAGCCATATCATTCCAGTGGTGTATTGTAAATGTAGCAATACCTCCATCAAACTCGAGATCATTAAAAGGCAGATCTTCAGCTTTGCTACATATAAATTCGCTGAAAGGGTTATTTTTTCTAGCCGTTTCGAGCATCGTTTCTGATGGGTCTATGCCTATCAGTTTCACACCTTTATTGCTCAATGCCTTAAAGTAGTTCCCTGTTCCGCAGCCTACATCAAGATATTTTCCGTCGTTTTGGGGCTCCAGCAATCCGTATATCCTTCCTGATATATAAGGATCGGCTTTACGCGTGCTGTTGTAGGTTGTACCTATTTTGTTGTATACAGGTGTTTCTTTCATGCTTTTAAAGAGCTTTCTTGAATGCTTTTACAATTTTCTTATGGCCTTTTTCTTCTAATATAGCTATGAGCCTCTGAAATTCTGGTTTAACACGATGATCTTTGTCGCTCGCTAAAAAGTTAGCCATAGGGCTCCATGTACTTTTATTAAAGAGGTATACCGTTTGTATGAAGGTATCAATACTTCCAAAAGCCAGATCGTAGGTTGCCTTTTGTATATCCGCAACAGCACCGGGACTCCATGTTATTAGTTCTCTACTTATGTTTAAGCATTTATATAGAGCCATGTCGGGGTAGCTTATTCCAGCATGTTTAAATGCCATTATATACCCATGGTTGTTTTCATAAAGCTCATCTTTTTCGGTGGAGTTAAAGGTTTCAATAAATGACCGCTTGTCTGTAGGGAACAGCTCGATATACCTGTAGTGAATTTCTGGAGCATCTTTTATGTTCTCATACCTTTCATATAACTCTTTGATCATTCGAGACTCATGAGACAGCTTTTGAGCATAAGACAACTGTGCGAGTAGCATTATTGCAAAAAGAGTACTTATGATAGCTTTCATAATGATAAAAGTACCCAAGATTGTGAAACAAATGATAAATACCGTTGAAAATCACCTTGTAATTGCACCTCTAACCCTAGTTACTTGCTTTAGCTCCCGTATATTTGCAGCATACTATTTGAAACTAAGTATAATATGAAGCAGTTCTTCAAAATGTTCTTCGCCTCTTTCTTTGCTGTAATATTAGCAGGAGTGGTAACATTTGTCATCATCATTTTTCTATTAATAAAGGGTATATCAAGCGCAATTGATACCAAGCCTAAAGAGGTGGCGATAGCAAAAGAAAGTGTGTTACACATAAACCTAGGTCAAACCATACGTGAAGTAGGGGAAGAGAATTCATTTGCGTTATTTAACGAAGATGAGGATGATTATTCCGCAGGCATGTACGACATGTTAAATGCCATAAAGCAAGCTAAAGATGACGATGACATAACGGGTATCTATCTAAGACTAAACCCCTCTCCTAATGGATGGGCTACATTGCAAGAGCTTAGAATGGCCATAGAAGACTTTAAGCAGAGTGGCAAATTTGTTTATGCTTATGGTGAGCAGATCACACAAAGTGCTTATTATGTTGCTACTGTAGCTGATAGTGTTTTTTTGAATCCTGTTGGTGATTTTGAGCTTAAAGGTTTTGCTACAGTATTAGCGTTTTTCAAGGGTTCGCTAGATAAGTTG
Source organism: Flavipsychrobacter sp. (assembly GCA_965230595.1). Lineage (GTDB taxonomy): Bacteria > Bacteroidota > Bacteroidia > Chitinophagales > Chitinophagaceae > UBA5543. The sequence goes on from OZ246011.1 coordinate 822,634, forward strand.
GAGATAGAGCCTGAAATATATTACGCGGGTAAATTTAAGAGTGCTACTGAGCCTTTTAGAGCGTATAAAATGAGTGATGCTAATAGAAAACAGATACAAGAGTTCCAGTCTGATTTTTGGCAAGAATTCTCTACGGCTGTAGCAGGGTATACGCATAAAACACAGTCTGAAATAAACAGCCTTGCCCAAAGCGGAGCGATTGAGTTTCCTGAAGATGCATTGAAGCATGGCTTGGTAAACAACTTACTATATATTGACGAAGTAGAACAACGATTGAGAAGTGCTTCAGGTATAGGAGCTAAAGAAAAAGTAAAGTTTGTAACGATTCATAACTATGCCAAAAAGGCGTATAAGAGAAGAAGCTTTAATGATAATAAGATAGCGGTTCTTGTAGCAGAAGGTGAAATAGTTGGAGGGCAAAGTGACGATATGTACCAAGTAGCTGCTCGTGACTTTGAAAAACAGATCAGAAAAGTTAAAAATAATGATGACATAAAAGCTGTAGTGTTGCGTGTTAACTCTCCTGGTGGTAGTGCATTAGCATCGGATATGATATGGAGAGAACTTAAGTTGCTAGCTAAGGAGAAAAAGGTGGTCGTGTCTATGGGTAATGTGGCGGCATCAGGAGGGTATTATATATCAACAGTAGCAGATAGTATTTTTGTATTGCCCAACACGGTTACAGGAAGTATTGGCGTGTTCTCTATTTTGTTTAGTACAGAGCATTTAATGAAGAATAAACTTGGCGTCACCTTTGATGAAGTAAAGACCGCACCGTATGCTGACTTTCCTACTGTGTTTAGAACAATGACGCCTGATGAAGGAGCTAAGATCCAGCGTTCGGTAGATAATATTTATGATATATTCAAAGGAAAAGTAGCAGAAGGCCGCAATATGAGTAAGGAGGAGGTAGATGAAGTGGCGCAAGGTAGAGTGTGGACCGGTACTGATGCACTGGAGAATGGCTTGGCTGATGCGATAGGCGGTCTTAATAGAGCAATTGAGAGTGCTGCTGCATTAAGTGGAGTTGATGATTATCAAGTAGTAATGTACCCTAAACCGAAAGATAGATTAGACTTTTTGTTTAAGAGCATTGGTAAAAATACAGCAAAGCTAGAAGCTGCTAAGGCCATACTAGAGTATGAAAAGACAGAAGAATACCAATTCCTCAAAAAAGTTAAAGATCTAAAAAGAATAAACGGACAAACTATGATGTGGCTACCTTATGACCTAAGCATTAAGTAGCATTATATAAAGCAAAATAAGAGCCTCTTGTTTGTAACAAGGGGCTTTTACCTTTTAGGGGTTTTGAATAATTGCATAAAGTCAACTTTCACCTTTTTAGAAATAGGAACTTCAGCACCGTTATTCATTACAATGATTGAATCTTTTGAATGGTACTTCTCAATAAATGAGATAGCAACTATATGAGACTTGTGTACTTTGAAAAAATCATTTTCAGGTAAGATGTTTTGGAAACGGGATAGATTATAAGAGCTCAATATTTCCGAACCGTCTTTAAAATGAAGCTTAGTATAAGAATTATAACCTTCACATCTAATGATGTCGCTAGTATTAACAAAAGTAAGACCCTCTTGAGTAGGTATGCCTATTTTTTGAGTATTGCTATTGGTTTCGATGTACTTAAGAAGCTCGTTAATATTATTGTTGGTTTTTTCTTTAATTCTTCTTTTTGCGTTGTTAATGGCTATTTCAAGCTTGTTTTTATCAATTGGTTTTAGAATAAAGCCAACAGCTGAGTGTTCAAAAGCGCTTAATACATATTCATTGTAGGCGGTGATAAATATCACCTCACTGTTTAAGTCGGGCAAAGCTTTAAGTAAGTCTAAACCCGAACCTCCCGGTAGGTTGATATCTAAAAAGATGATATCTGCTGAAGACTTGCTTAGTACCGCTAATGCGCTAGAATAGTCTTCACATTCTTGTATGATATTTATTAATGGGTCAACTTCTTTAACCAGTTTTTTTATTAGCGTTCTGAGTGGTGTTTCGTCTTCTATTATTACTGCATTTATCATAGCGTATTGTTTTGAATAGTTATTATTATTCTTACTCCTATCGGTTGTTCATTATTATCATATTTGTCAATGGTTTCTAAAGAGATGGTTGCCAACCCTGAATCATTTAGTATTGATATTCTGTCATCTATTAAGTTATTGCCAATTGATGGAAAGAGTTTATTTCGAAGCTTTTTAGCTACGGTCTTGCCCACGCCGTTATCGTCAATAATGATCTTAATTTGCTCATTATTGATAATAAATGCTATTCTTAGCTTACCGGTTTTGTTCTTAAGATGATAAAGACCATGATTGATGGCATTTTCTACAATAGGCTGTATTAAAATAGGTGGTATGAATATTTTTTCTAAGCTCTTGGAGCTTGTGTTTCGTACGATATAGCTGACTTTGAACTTGTAGCTAAAACGAAGTTGTTCAATGCCGGTATATAATTTTAGAGTTTTTAACTCCTGCTTGATGCTAACTTTTTTGCTACGTGCAAACTCCAAATAACGCCGTACCAGTAATGAAAACTTTTGTAGTAGCTGATCTGCGTCGTAAGTACTTTGTGTGTTGATAAAACTCTGAATTGATGTTAGTGTGTTGAAAATGAAATGAGGGTTCATTTGCGACTGTAAAGCAGTTAGTTCTAGTTCCGAAACCTTCCTGTCAAGTTGTGTTTGTAGCTCTGCTCTATGTTTTACAGCTTTAAAACGCAAGTAGACAGCATAAGCAATAATGGCTATGAATATGAAAATGATCGATGACTTAAAGAAAAGAGATTGCCACCATTTAGGCCTAATTGTTATTATAAATTGTTTTTTACGAGTGCATATATCAGTATTGTTGACACAAGCCTTGATCTGTATTTTATATGTGCCGGGTTTCAGGTATGCGTAGCTAATAATTCCATTTTTGGCTAAGATCCATTTTTTATTGTCGCTGCCTAATGAATAATAATAGGAAATTTCCCCAAGAAAAGATGTGCTATTACAAGATAATGTAAACGTATAGTTGTTATTAGAGTAAGTTTTGCTGAAAGTTGAATCAGTTAAGTTTAAATGATAGGTCACACTGCCAATTTCAACAGATGATACATGAAGTGTGCTGAGGAAGTTTGTGTCGTAATAATTAGGTGAGCTTGGTAGCATTATTATGCCTTTGTCACATAAAAGAAAAGTGGTGTCGCCACATTCAGAAATGTTATAAACCTCATTATAAAGTAGGCCTTTGGTATTCAGGTATATTTTATCTTTTGCCAAGTTGTTGTTGATATGCATGATATAGTTGTTATTAGCTACCCACATGCCATCTTTTGATTTTGCATAGTAGTTAAAATTGTCATCCTCAATTAATAGCTTGTAGCTCTTTAAACTACTATCCATACTATAGATGCCATCACCATCGGCATAGAAAATGAGTTGTCCATCAATAATGGTTGAAAAGGAGATTGCCTTATTGATTGTTGTGTCTTTTTCTATTTGAAAATCTTCGCTTACAATTATTATTCTGCCTAAGTCATTAGTACACCACAGTTTCTTTTCATGTTTATTAGTATGAAGAATTCTTATTCTGGCAAGTGCATATAAGAACTCATGAATTTCTAAAGTCTTATCGGTACTCATAAGGAAACCTGTGTTTGAAGATACAACAAGGCTATTCCAGCTTTTATCGAAGTAATAATCTTTTAAAGATCGGTGTGCAAAATACTGTGGCACGGGTGATATTTCTAACTTGCTATTTAAGTAGTAAGTGCCATGAGCAGAAGCGATATAGTAGCCCCCTTTATGATCATCCAAAAACCAGTATTTTGTTATTTCAGGGTATGACTTGTGTATGAAAGGTAAAGCCTCTGTTTTGATAAGATTAAAATGATGGTCAGTAACGTACATGTTAGACTGCTTATCAAATAAAAAGAGGTAATTCTCATTCTTGAAGATGTTCAGAATTTTTGCTTTGGCAAAAGGTGCTGAGATATGCTTGTAATTAGTAAAGTGAAATGGACGTAAATACAAGCCTCTTGATGTAGATACCCAGTAGTTGCCGCTATTATCTTTATTAATGCCAAAACTATTAGAGTTACCTTGCCAGTGAAAAGTGTCTGTAATACCTAAACTATCATCAATCTCAATGTAAAAATTGTCTTTGGTTGTTATTTTCAGTTTGTTGGAGTCTACTATATGAAATAAAGTGCCGGTGTACTCTTTGTGAATGGCTTTAAGGTCAAGCCTTTTTACTTTAAAGTTCTTTAAATGAACAGCATATAACATAGACGAATTGTAAGGAGAAAAGACACAGTAGTTTGCATATATTGTCGGATATATATTGCAATACCTGTTGTGAAACTCCCTACTTGTGTAAACGTCAAATTGTATTTCCTCGGTATGTCCTGTAGCATAGTCGTGTATGAGTAGTGTAGAGTCAAAAGAGAAAATAAAAAAGTTTTCGTTTGCAAAAATCTCACAAAAACTTGCCGTGCTGAAAGAGGTCAAACGTTTGTCGGCTACTTTCATTTTTAGAGTAGGCGCTGAATACAGGTGTTTGTTTACTTTAATGGAATGACAAGTGTCTTCGTCAAAATAAATAATCGTAGAGTTGTCTCGGTTTGTGATTACTCTATGCCCTTGTGTTGGAATCCTTTTTCTAAATGCATCGTTAACTAACGTCTTTTCGCTGATTTCTAAAACACCTACGCTGTCATTTTTTATATAAGATATTGTATGTGTTTGATCTAATATCCAATTCGTATTATCAATAGAAAAAGTGCTAAAAACATCATTTGTGTGAAGCCCGTTCTTAGTGGTAAAATGCACAAAATCTTGACCATTGAATTTTGTTAACCCTTTATCTGTCGGAATCCAAACATATCCGTTATTATCTGTATTTATTATTCTTACATTGTTGCTGAGTAGTCCATTTCTGCTATTAAAACGATAAGAAAAGTGTTCTTGACCTATGCTTGATAGGCATACAAACAGAAGTGGTAGCAATAAAATACAGCTCTTAAGAGCATTGTATTTTCTTGTCATAGCAGCAAAACTATATTTAATGCGATTTTGCAAAATATTTAAAACTAATTATTTGCCGCGGTAATTAAGGTGTTGGTTCACTAAACTAGCATTTTGGTTCATTTAAAGACCTGTTTATATTTCTGTAACTATGGCTTGCTATGTGCACAATGTGCGTATCTTTGCCACCTTTGAAGAACTATAGCATACAGCAAGGTGATTAAAGAAAGTATATCAGTATTCGACATGTTTAAGATAGGTATAGGGCCTAGTAGCTCACACACCTTAGGCCCGTGGCGTGCGGCATTATCTTTCGTTTCTTCTTTAAAAGAAAAGGGTATTAATAACGTTAAGGATGTTAAGGTTTTATTATATGGCTCTTTAGCAAAAACAGGCAAAGGGCATGGTACTGATGTTGCAGTATTATTAGGCCTTTGTGGTGAGGATCCTGAAGTGTTTGATATTAACCAGGTTACGCCAAGGGTAACATATATCACTGATCACAGAAAACTAAATCTTGGAGGAATTAACGAGATCATGTTTGATCCCAAAAGTGACATCGAGTTCCTGTTTACAGAAAGCCTGCCTTATCACCCCAATGCCATGACGTTTTTATGTACTTATGTTGACGGTGAACAAATATCCGAGACCTACTACTCCATAGGTGGTGGTTTTGTAACCAAAGAGGGAGACCACAGTTTAACCGGTAATGATATTGATCTTAATTTCCCAATAGACAGAGCAAATGATCTACTGCATTGGGGACGGAAAACAGGTTTGACCATAGCAGAAATTGTGGCGGAGAATGAAACGGCTTGGCGAAGTGAGGAGGATACTAAGGCTGGTGTGTTAAATATATGGCGCGTAATGAAGAATTGTATCTATCGTGGATGCCATATTACAGGAGAGCTGCCGGGTGGGTTAAGTGTAAAAAGAAGAGCCGCACACCTGAACAAAAAGCTGATTGCAGGTAGGTCGTACAATAACTATGAAGAGTGGTTGTCTGCCATAAAAGATGGTGGGGAGAACTTTAAGTATATACTAGATTGGGTAAGTTGTTTTGCCTTAGCTGTAAACGAAGAGAACGCTTCATTTGGCAGGGTGGTAACAGCACCTACAAATGGTGCAGCAGGTGTAATACCTGCCGTATTACAATATTATGTTACCTTTTGTGATGGTTTTGATGAAGATAAGATCGTTCAGTTCTTACTCACGGCTTCAGAGATAGGCAGCTTGTTTAAGAAAGGGGCAACAATATCTGCTGCAATGGGTGGCTGTCAAGCAGAAATAGGGGTGTCGTCTTCTATGGCTGCCGCAGCTTTGACAGAGAGCTTGGGTGGTAGTATAAGGCAAGCTTTGATGGCTGCCGAGATAGCTATGGAGCACCATCTTGGTCTTACTTGCGATCCTGTGGCAGGCCTGGTACAAGTGCCGTGTATAGAGCGCAATACCATGGGGGCTATTAAAGCTATTACCGCCTCTCAGCTAGCTTTGCAAAGCAACCCAGATAATGCCAAAGTATCATTAGATCATGTGGTGAAAACCATGTGGGAGACTGCATTGGACATGAACCATAAGTATAAAGAAACGGCAGAAGGTGGCTTGGCAGCACATATTCCGCTGGCTTTAAGTGAATGCTAAGCAAACGTAAGCTATCTTTGCGCCATGAGTAACGATTTTCTAGCGCGACTATTCAAAGACAGACATAATAAAGACAACTTTTTTCTTTTAGCAGGCCCCTGCGTGGTAGAAAGTGAAGAAGTAGTAATGTCTATTGCAGAGAAGGTATTGTCTATATGCGATAAGCTATCTATCCCATATGTTTTTAAAGCATCTTATAGAAAAGCTAACCGTACTCGCTTGGATAGCTTTACCGGCATTGGTGACGAAAAGGCGTTGAAGATAATGGCCAAAGTAAAGTCGGAGTTTAACGTACCAATAGTGACGGATATACATGCTGCTGAAGAAGCTGCTATGGCTGCTGAATATGTTGATGTATTACAAATACCCGCATTTCTTTGCCGTCAAACAGATTTGTTAGTAGCCGCTGCAAAAACCGGTAAGGTGGTCAATGTGAAAAAAGGACAATTTTTAAGCCCTGAGGCGATGCAGTTTGCGGTTACAAAGTTAGTAGAGAGTGGTAACAACCAAGTCATGCTGACTGACAGAGGAACGACCTTTGGTTATCAAGATCTGATAGTAGATTATAGAGGTATACCTACCATGAAGAATATGGATGTACCCGTTGTGTTGGATTGTACGCACTCCTTACAGCAGCCTAACCAAACTAGTGGTGTTACCGGTGGTAACCCTGAAATGATAGAAACCATAGCTCGTGCAGGTATTGCCGTAGGTGCTGATGGTTTGTTCATAGAAACACACCCTGACCCTGCTAATGCCAAATCCGATGGAGCCAATATGTTGCATTTAGATTTGTTGGAATCTTTGCTGGAAAAACTAGTGAAGATCAAGCAGGCGGTGAACTCACTTTAGTTTTTAGCAGGTAATATATCCCATCCTATATTGTTATAAGTCGACTTGCGATATATGGTGTTGTTCTCAAAGTCAATGTCATTACCATGCAACAGAGTATTATAATGTTGTTTGGCTTCAGAGTAAACATGATTATGTTTATACAATTCAAGAAAGTTGCTGTGCTGGTCTCCTACTAAATGACTGAAGTTAATGTAATGTGCTTGCTTGCATAAAGGCCTTTTTATCTTTTCGCCCAATTGTTTTCTTTTACTTACTACATGTGCAGCCCCTAGTACATAATCATTAGGATTGTAGTGAATGTAGATGCTCTTGGTAAATTTGATCTTGTTTAGCCATTTGCGGTGTAAGCTTTGCGGTACACATGGAGCGTTAAGTATGATATTATTCGCCCATAGTTCATCATTCAAGCCTTTTAACTTGTTCTTTTTTACAATGCGCTTTATAAGGTTGTTTCCCATGCTATGAAAAAACATACTGAGGTTCTTATTACCCATCTTCCCACTAGTATATAATTCTTTGATCGTTTTAATTGTTGGGGTGAAGTATTTGTAAGTGGCTTTCGATTGCTTTACTGCGAAAAGGTAATTGCCTACCATGCCTTTGGTGGTACTGATGCTGGGGTAGTCGAGCATAATAATATTGACATTGTATTGTGCAGCCATATTCATACCTCTATCTACCTCGGATGTAAATATTTTACCCATGCCTTCTGTATAGATCACCCAGTCTCTATTAAGGTTAGGTAGTCGCTGTATTGCTGTTTTGAGGTCAGGTTGAGGGTTTACATGCCATTTGCCTTTTTTGCTGGAAACAATAAAGTAATATAATTTGCCTTTTGTCGTTTGTTCAGACATGAACCTTAAAGGATCGCTAGATTTTTTCCTGTTCGACACAACAATAATGACAGTATCAGATTCTATCGGGACGTTTGACAAAGTAGTGTCATATACTAGCCGCGACCAAAATGCCTCAGTATTGAAATGTTCAGGCTGACTATATGCCTGTAGACTTATTAAGGTGAGTACAATAACCAGCACTTTCTTTATCATCTCCAAATATCGCAAGTTTACTATAATACATAATGATGTGCCGATAAATTGAAGCTTTTAAGGATTATTGAATAATTTAAAGCTCTTATTTTAAACACTGGTAAATATCATCCGATGACATATCTATACAAGTCGATATTAACGACGCTATTAATCAGCGCTTCGATAGTGGCAGTTGCTCAAAGCAAGCAGTACACGATGGAAGAAGCTACCAATGGGCTATACACCAAACTGTCTACTGAGCGTATATCAGGGGCAAGCTGGGAGCCGGGATCAAATAGGTTCTACCATATAGAAAAAGAGGGAAAGGATCAGTTATGGGTATCAACAAAATATCCTGAGGGTGAGGCAGATACAGTATTGCGTAGAAGTGAGGTGGATGGGTTACGTTCTCTTTCTATGCTACATTGGTTGGATAACGGTTTGGTGTATTATAAAAAAGGCACGCAACTAATTAAAGGGTTAATGACCGGAGGCGGTTTTCAGTGGATGGACTGGACTACTGTTCCCAAAGGTGCTGCAAATTTAACGGTAGATAAGAGTCAAAACATTGCGTATACTGTTGATAATAACTTATGGTTGATCACCAAAGATGGTAAGCAAATTCAGGTCACCAATGATAAGGATGAGAATGTGATCAATGGTCAATCAGTGCATAGAAATGAGTTTGGTATACATGGTGGTATCTTCTTCTCGCCTCAGGGCAACTACCTTGCTTACTATCATATGGATCAGACTATGGTGAACGACTATCCGATCGTGAAGTGGGATAAAGATCCTGCTACTCCTGATATGATCAAATACCCGATGGCAGGCGGTACATCACATGAGGTGCAGTTAAAGGTATATAACCCTATAACAGGCAAAACCACAACACTACTAACGGAAGGTCCTAAAGATCAGTACTTGACTTGTGTAACATGGAGCCCTGATGAAGAGTATGTTTATGTTGCTGTGTTGAACAGAGGGCAGGATAAAATGGAACTGAATAAATATGAGATCCGCACAGGGCATAAAGTGAAGACCATGTTTGAGGAAGCTCAAGATAAGTATGTTGAGCCTCAACATGAGTTGTACTTTTTGCCGGGAGAAAATGACAAGTTTGTTTGGTGGAGCCAAAGGGATGGCTACATGCATTTGTACTTATATAATACAGATGGTAAGCTACTAAAACAATTAACTAAAGGTGAGTGGATAGTAAATGAAATAGCAGGTGTAAATAAAGAACGTAAAGAGTTGATCATCACTACCAGCAAGGAGTCAGCTATGGAGAAGCATAGTTATACATTAAACTGGCGTAATGGTAGAATGAACAGAATAGATAGAAATGAAGGTTCACATAGCGTCATGGTGAATAGTGCAGGTACATATTTATATGACAGTTATAGCTCAATAACAGTACCTAGGATTAGTCAAGTGTATAGCACTGATGGTAAGTTCAATAAGGTGTTATTAGTATCACCTGATCCATTGAGGGAATATCAAAGACCTGAAATTAAAGAGCTGGTATTGATGGCTAAAGATGGAACACCATTACATGGCCGTTTAATATTGCCTGTCAACTTCAATGCCCAAAAGAAATATCCAGTGATCGTTTATTTGTATAACGGCCCACATGTACAATTAATAAGAAACAGATACCCGCAGAGTGGTAACCTCTGGTATGAATACTTAGCACAAAAAGGTTATGTCGTATTTACTATGGACGGTAGAGGTAGTAGCAATAGAGGTTTAGCTTTTGAGCAAGCTACATTTAAAAAGTTAGGTACAGTAGAAATGGAAGATCAACTGGTAGGGGTGAATTATTTAAAAGCATTGCCGTATGTAGATAAAGAAAGAATGGGCGTACATGGCTGGAGCTTTGGTGGGTTTATGACCACTTCATTAATGCTTCGCCACCCGGGTGTGTTTAAAGTAGGTGTAGCAGGTGGTCCGGTGATTGACTGGAAGATGTATGAGATTATGTACACGGAGCGTTATATGGACACTCCTGAAGAAAACCCTGATGGTTACAAAGGCGCTAATCTTTTAAATAAAGTGAAAGGGTTAGAAGGAAAGCTATTAGTGATCCACGGTGCTCAAGATAACGTAGTAGTATGGCAGCACTCTATGAAGTTGATAAGAGAGTCAGTAAAAGAAGGCAAGCAAATAGATTACTTTGTTTATCCTGCACATCCGCATAATGTAAGAGGAAAAGACAGAGTACATCTGATGCAAAAGATCACAGACTATTTTGATCTATACTTAAAACCATAAACAATAAAGCCACTCAAACGAGTGGCTTTATTGTTTTAAAGAAGTTTGTTTTTATTGAATGCCTAAAACATCCTGCATTGTAAATACACCATTCTTATCGGCGATATATTCTGCAGCAAGAACAGCGCCTAGGGCGAAGCCATTTCTATTGTGTGCAGTATGCTTGATCTCTATCTCGTCAATATCAGAATTGTAAGTAATAGTATGCGTGCCCGGTACACCTTCCTCTCTTAAAGCACTAATGCGTATCGTGTCATCATCAAAACTGTCTTCGCTCCATTTTGTTTTTCTTGCCACCTTTTCGATGATCTGGTTGGCCAAAGTAATAGCAGTACCACTTGGGGAATCTTTCTTTTGCGTATGGTGTATCTCTTCCATACATACATTATAACTATCCTGCTCATTCATGAGCTGTGCCAATACTTTATTCACAGCAAAGAAGATGTTTACTCCCACGCTATAGTTAGATGCATATAAGAAAGCCGTGTTGTGGTCAACAGCAGCTTGGTTGGCTTGAGGTATATCCTCATTCCATCCGGTTGTGCCACTAGTTACGGGCACACCTGTTTTTAAGCAGGTAATTACGTTTTCTTTAGCTGCGTCAGGTTGTGTCATCTCTATAGCGGCGTCCACATTTTTTAAGTTCTCAGCATTTAAGTCTGCTTGATTAGAAGAACTGATCTTTAAGACTACTTGATGTCCGCGGGATATGGCTATTTGTTCAATGGTCTTACCCATTTTACCATAGCCTATAATAGCAATGTTCATATTATATAATTAAAGAAAGAATAGTAAAGATAGCATATACAATACTGCCTATGCCGTTTGTGGTCATAAAAGCCAAGTTGACCTTACTCAAGTCATTCGGCTTTACTAACAGGTGCTGGTAGAGTAGTAGTCCGATAAATATGGCTGCACCTATCCAGTAAATAATATTAAAGCTCGCCAGTACACCCGAAACAACTACTAATGTTGCACTGATAAAGTGCAACCCGTTAGATATATTCAACGCACCTCTTGTACCAAAGGCAGCAGGTATGGAGTGCAGTTTTTGTTCTTTATCAAAAGCCTCATCTTGCAAGGCATAAATAATATCAAAGCCTGATACCCAAGTGAGTACTATAAATGAGAACAAGAGAGGCAGCCACATAAAGTAGCCAGTAACGGCTAAGAATGCGCCTATAGGAGCAAGAGATAAGCCAATGCCTAATACCACATGGCATAAAGCCGTAAAACGTTTTGTATAACTATAAAATAGCACCACGAATATAGCAATGAAGGATAGGTAGAATACCAATAGATTAATAGTGAGTGTAGTGAGTATGAACAGCAGGCTATTCACTATGGTAAAGGTCAATGCATTCTGTGGCTTGATGATACCCGACGGTACTTCTCTTTGTGCCGTGCGCGGATTCTTCGCATCAATATCCCTATCTAAGTATCTGTTGAAAGCCATAGCAGCTGTTCTGGCAAACACCATACAGAGCAATACTTTAATAAAGATGTGAAACTCAAAACTGCGTTGCTCATAGATAACCGCCAGTGCAAAACCGATCAGTGCAAAAGGTAGTGCAAAGATGGTGTGGCTGAACTTGATCAGCGAGAAATAACTCTTTATCTTTTGTAATATGGTCAGGCTGCCTGTACTCATTTTTCTAACACTTCTACTTCAAAACCTACTGACATGGCTTCCATTTGTGCATTGGAATAGACCATCACATTTTTACGTTGCATGCCTACACGATTAGCACTGTTAAACTCTACTACAATATCACCCTCACCGCCCGGTGGTATCGGTTCTTTAGGGTAAGAAGGAACAGTACAACCGCACGAAGCTACTGCACGAGATATGATAAGAGGTTTATCTCCCATGTTCTTAAAGTGAAAAGCATGTTTGGCAATAGTGCCTTCTGTTATCGGTTTAAAAACATGTTTGGTATCATCAAAGCTGATGACGGTTTTGGGTAAGTTCTTTACAGCGTCGGCTAGTTGCTCGTTGTCGTGTACATGATTGCTACCATTACCTATGCCATATTTATTAAATAAAGCTGTATTACTAACACCACTTAACTCTACCATGGCTATCACGAATAGAGATAGGGTAAGTATGGTGAGTAATATTGTTTTTAATTGACTGTTCATTGTGTTTAGTTTAGTTGTTCTCTTCCCATATTTGAGCTAAGTGTACCAGTGTTTCTACTGATTTCTCCATATCCTGAACGCTTACATATTCTTGCTTGGAGTGGATGCCCATTTCTCCTGTGAAGATATTAGGGCATGGCAGTCCCATAAATGACAAGCGAGAGCCATCCGTACCTCCACGAATGCTTTGTGTATGGGCGGTTAAACCTGCACGTTTGTAAGCAGCGTCTGCATTGGCCATTACTTGAGGGTGTTGATCCAACATCTCTTTCATGTTTCTATATTGTTCCTTCACTACAAAGTCGAAAGACGTGCCTGGATAATCAGCAACGGTTTCTTCTGCTATTTTCTTTAGGCGCTCTTCATGTTCTGCCAGTTTAGCCGTATCAAAGTCACGAACGATAAACTCTACTGTAGTTTTTTCAATAAGCCCTTCAATATGTAATGGGTGTACAAAACCTGTCATGCCTTCCGTAGTTTCAGGACTCCACTCATTCTTAGGTAGTCTGTTGATAAAGTCCCCTGCCATTTTTATAGCACTTACCAGTTTACCTTTAGCATAACCAGGGTGTGCACTTATACCGTGAAAAATTACTTTTGCGCCATCGGCAGAAAAAGATTCTCCTTCTAAGTGCCCACGCTCACCCCCATCTAGCGTATAACCAAAGTCAGCTGCTAGTCTATCCATGTCTACAGCATTGACACCACGACCGATCTCTTCATCAGGAGTAAATAGTATTCTGATCTTACCATGTTTTATCTCAGGGTTGTTGATAAGATATTGTGCCAGATCCATAATGATGGCTACACCCGCCTTATCATCAGCGCCTAATAGTGTAAGTCCCGATGCTGTGATGATGTCATCACCAATGCGCTCTTTTAAATAAGGGTGATTTTTAGTACTGATGACCACACTATTATCATCTGGTAGTACTATGTCATCACCATTATAGTTTTTATGAAGTATTGGCTTTACGTTAGCGCCACTACAATCAGGAGCAGTATCAACGTGTGCGCAATAGCATATGGTAGGGATGTCCTTTTTGTCACTGGTAGCAGGAATAGTCGCATACACATAACCATGCTCATCCAGCTCAGCATCATTGATGCCCATTTGTTTTAGCTCTTCAACCAATACACGACTCAGGTCTTTCTGCTTTTCGGTAGAAGGTTGAGAGGGGGATGCAGGGTCGCTTTGCGTGTCAATTTGCACATATCTCATAAAACGCTCTGCGGCACTATGTTGGTAATTATCTATAGACATATAGTTATTCTGAATTTTGAGGGGTAAAATTAACCATTATTGCCACCTTAAAAAATATTGCTGCATTGTAATATATCTTTGCACCATGGTAGGGGTAGAAAATATATCCATAGCACAGATCATAACGGTCTCGTTAACACTTTTTGCAGTAATAGATATGCTGGGGTCTGTGCCTGTGCTGTTAGGGTTAAAGAAGAAGATGGGTGAGATCAGTGCGACACAGGCTACAGTAGTATCAGGTGCTTTGATGCTGCTGTTCTTCTTCGTAGGGGAGCAGGTGCTAGGTTTCATGGGATTAGATGTAAGTTCCTTTGCCATAGCTGGTTCTATAGTGATCTTTATACTTGGGTTGGAAATGGTGCTCGGTATGGAAATATTCCGTAGTGATAAGGATGAGAAAACAGGCAGTATTGTCCCAATTGCCTTTCCGCTGATAGCTGGCTCAGGTACATTGACGACCATTATGTCGCTAAAAGCCACCTATCATGCTTATAATATATTGATAGGTATACTGATCAACCTCATCATTATTTTTATCATATTACGTTCTTTAAAACTGATAGAGCGGGTCTTAGGGCCTTCGGGCATATCCGTTATCCGTAAGTTTTTCGGGGTGATACTTTTGGCTATAGCCATTAAAATATTTAGGGATAACACCACCATTTTACCATAAAAAAAGCCTACTCATCATGAGTAGGCTTTCTATTGATTATTATTCTGTTTACCAAACCTTAGCTCTTATGCTATCCGGGCGGTACATTTTATCTCCGGGCTTAACATTAAATGCTTCATAGAATTCGGTCATGTTACTTAAAGGACCATTCGATCTCCACTCTACAGGAGAGTGAGGGTCAGTAATAATTCTATTGGCTGCTTCTTCAGGTCTTGTGTTGGCTCTCCATACTTGTGCCCAGCTTAAGAAGAAACGTTGATCAGGCGTAAAGCCATCTATCTTCTCGTTACTTTGTCCCTGCTTGGTTTTCTTGAATGCTTCATAAGCGATCGCTAAGCCGCCAAGATCTGCCAAGTTCTCACCAAGTGTTAGTTCTCCGTTTACATGCACGGTGTCTAATACAGTATAGTTGTTGAACTGCTCTACCACTACATGTGTTTTTGCTTCAAACTGTTTAGCATCTTCATCTGTCCACCAGTTCTTCAAATTGCCATCAGCTGCATATTTGCTTCCTTGGTCGTCAAAGCCATGTGTCATTTCATGACCTATCACACCACCAATACCACCATAGTTGATCGCATCGTCAGCATCAGCATGGAAGAATGGGAAAGCTAAAATGCCTGCAGGGAAAACGATCTCGTTGAATGCAGGGTTGTAGTAAGCATTTACAGTTGGCGGAGTCATAAACCACTCTGTTCTATCTACCGGCTTGCCCAGCTTGCTGATCATTTCGTCGTACTCAAATTGAGAAGCTACAATTATGTTTTGTGCATAGTTGTCTCTTACGATCTCTAGCTTACTATAGTCTTTCCACTTATCAGGATAACCGATCTTTTTCACGAAGGTATGCAGCTTGGCAATGGCTTTTTTCTTGGTAGGCTCCGTCATCCAATCCAAACGTTTGATACGGTCTTCAAAAGTTGACTGTAGGTTGTTTACCAATTCTACCATACGCTCCTTAGCTTCCGGTTTGAAGTGCTTGTCTACATACATGCGGCCAAGTACCTCACCTACGCTACCGTCTACTACACGTAATACTCTTTTCCATCTTGGTTTTTGCTCTTTTTGTCCTCTTACGGTTTTGCCATAGAAGTCAAAGCTTGCATTGTCAAAGTCACTACTTAAGTAAGATGACATGTCATTTACGACATGGAATTTTAGATACTTCTTCCATACATCTACAGGTGTAGCCGTTAACTCCTTACTTACAGCAGCAAAGAAATTAGGCATACCCACAATAAGAGAGTCTTGGTTTTCAGCCTTCAGTTTGGTGAAGATGTCATTCCAGTCCATGCCCGGTGTCATCTTGCTAAACGTAGCTAAATCATACTTGTTATATGTTCTGTGTGGGTCTCTACGCTCCACACGTGTCATTGATGCTTTTGCTAACTTTTCTTCAAGTGCATACACGGTAGCTGCGTTAGCACTAGCGGTTGCGTTATCTTGCCCCATTAGTTCAAACACCTTCACCTGATATGCTTTATAAGCATCACGTATCTTGGTGCTTCTTTCATCGGTATTGAAGTAGTAGTCTCTATCAGGCATACCCAAGCCGCCTTGGTATAGCTGGCAGATCTGTTGGGTTACATTTTTATCATCAGGAGATACATAGAAACCATATATCTGCCCCATGCCCTGCATACGTAGTTGGTTGACTACATCCAATACGTCTTGTGGTGTATTGATGTTGTCAATGCCATCTAATATTGGCTGCATCGGTTTAATGCCTGCAGCATCTATAGCATCAGTATTCATGCCGCTGGCATAAAGATCTCCTACTTTTTGAGCATCACTACCTTTTTCAGCCTCTTGTTTTGCTGTTTCTTCCAATAACTCGTGCAAGTTGTTCATGTTGTTCTCTCGCAACAGGTCAAAGCTACCCCAGCGTGTTTCAGATTCAGGGATATCGTTGTTCTTTAACCAACCACCATTAGCATAGTAAAAGAAGTTCTCTCCCGGACTAACGGTAGTATCCATATTGGCTGGGTCTAACAACCAGGTCATATCCTTGGTCTCTTTTTCTTGACAAGAAGCAAAGGCTAATAATGCCGCCATTGCAATTACACTGTGTCTTATTTTCATAAATTGCTATTTAAGGGAACAAATGTACAAAATGTATTAACTGTATGTTTGATGTGTAATAATATCAATAGGGGGAAAAGAAGGGGGATTTCATTAGGCGATCAACCTGCGATCTCTTCTTATGTGCTTTACCTCTGTTATACCAGGGAAATAGTACTTTTTTCTACTGCCAAGGTCTTTACATAAACATCGGGTTCTCAGTTGCTCAAGTTTCTCAAATATACGGTTGTCTTCTGTTTGAAACCATTGGCCTACTTCTATATCATCTACCAGCTTATAGTTAGGTCTTTTCTTGTCATAGCGATATAAGGCTTTGAACAAACCCGGATCGGTACAGGTACTGGCAGCAGGGTTCCTTAAATAAAGTACCAGTGCTTTTTTTATAGAACCGGGGAATATCTTTTTTCCTATATAGGGTAGCAGCATATGGCGGAACTGAGTTTTCCACTCCTTCCCATGCGGCGAAACTTTATCTCTAAAATTCTCCCATGTTTCAAGGTGGGCCAGCTCGTGTATTAAAGTGATAAGAAAGTTATACTTATTGAGGTTAATGTTCAAGCTAATGCGATGGAATGGCTCTTTGCGGCTAGGTGGCCTGTAGTCGCCCAGTACTGTTTTTCTTTCTCTGGTTAAGGTGAGGTGGATGTCATGCTTTTTAAAGTATGTGGCCACCATGCCAAATGTATCCGGCGGTATAAATTGTTGCAAAGTGTAAAGCGGTGTCTCTCTTTTAGCCATCTTGCCTGTCTTGCCTTGCCATTTTTGATAATAACAATGTTTCTATTGTAGAATAAACAGCATAGATACCCATTAAACTAAAGAGTGTAGGCTTATGAATATTAGGTTTATTGACCATTGCATAAACCACTACGGCTATCATACAAACCATTAACTTGGTAAAAGAAGAAGCGTATACGCCTCGCACAAAAGCATCAGGCTTTTTACCAATTTGCCTTACAACCAGCATATAAGTGAATAGTGATAATGCTGCCATAATCACGTTGCCCGACATGAGCACTGTATAGTTATACGCCGGAGCATATACCCTTAATGTAGCAAATACAGCACTTAACAATATGAATGCAGCTACAATAGCTAAGATGAATGTTCGTTTCATTTACCTTTATTGTTTAACGTCCTCATTAAATTCCAAAAAGACACCACTAATGCCAAAATAGGTAGGAGGATAAGAAATAAAGGAAACTTCATCGGGACAATTTTATCCAGCTCAATACCTCCCCATACTGCCAAGCCAATAGTTACAAGTAGTTGTGTACTCAACCCTATGTACTTTAATGTTTCGTTATTGGTTTTAGGCTTAGTCATTTTTCTTTTTGTTCTCAGCCTCTACTTGTTTAATGGCGTTTCGTTTGATCTCTTCAGTTTTTAACAAACTGCGCTTTCGTTCCTGATTATATTTTTGAAGATCTAATAAAGACGTGTCTTTTTCTGTTTTAATATTTCCGGTGATCACATTTCTCAAATTCTCTTCGTATAGCTCTTGCGCAGCTACTCTGTCTGACAAAGAGTCAACCGTTTGTTTCAGTTTGATCACCTTTAGTCTAGTACTACCACCTGCATATCCTGGTATATAATATTTAATAGGTGTATATAATATCAGCGAAATACTGATGAGCGAGATTAATACAAATACAGTGCTGAACAGAATGTATAACTTACGCATTGTCAGCTTATAAGAGGCAACCTCTTCCAGCGAGTTGTCGTCAATAAATACAATTCTGTATTGATTGCCTAGCCGCTTGAAAAAACCTGATTTTTTAGAATTCTCTTTACTCATTACAACTATTACAACGCAAGTTACGTTTTTGCTATATACTTGCGGATAAATTTAATGGCTCAAAGACTTATATGCTAATAAAAACGATTTGTTCTTTTTTTGAAAGAATAAACCGATAAGCGTATTTTGGCGTTGTATTAATAGCCATAAAATATTTTATGGCTATTACAGTTAAATAGTATTAGAGAACAGACACTTATCATAAATTGAGTATCAAGAAATTCCTATTATTGTTTTTTGCTATTTGTATGGCGGGAGCCCTACAAAATGATGCTCATGCTCAGATACTCAAGAATCTGTTTGGTGGCGACAAAGAGAAGAAGGAGCAAAAAACTCCTAAAGCGTCGTCGGGCAATTCCAGGGCTGATAGCATCAGACAAGCTCGTCAGCGTGTTTTGGACTCCACAAAAGCCGCTCGTCAAAATTACTTCGATAGCTTGAAGACAGTGCGCCAACAAAAGTTAGACTCCACGCGTACAGCACAGAAAAAATATAACGATAGCATTCAGGCTGCTCGCCAACACGTTTTAGACTCTACCAGAACTGCTCAGAAGGCTTACTTTGATAGTGTTAGAACGGTTAGGCAACACAAACTGGATAGCATGAAAGCCGTTCGCCAGAGAGTAGCTGATAGTTTGCGTGTGATCAGAGAATACCGCCAGAGTAATAGATATAAGGATAGCGTAGCAGCAATACGGAAAGCCAGAGTAGACTCTATACAGACAGTGCGTAAAGCCTATTTTGATAGCGTAAGAACAGAGCGAAAGCGAGTGATGGATAGCACTATTGCTGTGCGTAAGGCTTACATTGATAGTATTAAGGCGGTACAAAAAAAACGGGCTGATAGTTTAGCAGTAATAAGAAAATATAGACAGAGTGACCGATATAAGGATAGTGTGCAGGTAGTGCGTAAAATGAGGCTCGATAGTATCAGGGCGGAGCGTAAGGCGTATTATGACAGTGTGGCTAAGGAGCGAAAGCGAGTCAATGACAGTACAATTGCAGTGCGTAAAGCTTCGCTGGATAGTATGGCTGCCGTTCGTAGGGCTTATACGGATAGTATAAAAGCAGTCAGGAAAGTACGGTCGGACAGTTTGGCTAAGCTACGGGAAGAAAAAACAAAAGAACGTAAAGCTAAGGCGAAGCAGAGAGAGAAAAATAAGCAATTAGCGCTTGAGCTAAAGATCAAGAAGAAAAGAGAGGCTTGGAGCAACGAGCAGATGCTGAAGAAGAAATGGTCGCCGCCACGGCAGGTGCTACAAAATACATTCACGCGGTATAACTACTATTTTAATGCCGATCGGAAAATGGATGAGGCCATAAAGAATATGCTGCGATTCCGAAAGGAGAACTACGACTCCTTGCTCGCACTCTACCCGTTCGACCCCGATAGGGACTCCTCGGTATTGGCTCCTGATATGGATAGTATCATCCAAAAGGCATCAGTTGGCATACAAATACACGACCCAAGAACAAAATGGGGAGATGACCTGTATCTATTATTAGGTCAAGCATATTACTATAAAGGTGATTATGAAAATGCTTCTTCTTCATTTAGGTATGTGGTAAGCTTGCGTGAAAAAAGAAAGAAGAAAAAGAATAAATCTTCTCGCAGCAGAAGTAAGAGCAAAGGACCCAAATCCATAGTAGAAGAAGAGGATAAGGGTGTTTTAAAGGTTATTAAACACAGGTCGGTTCACAACCAAGCGATATTATGGTTAGCCAGAACTTACACAGAGGCGCATAAGGAAGGTGAGGCAGAGTCTGTATTAGATCTAATAGAAAATGATCCGAATTTCCCTGATGCACTTAAAGGCCGACTGGCTTTAGAGAAGGCATATATCAGGCTGAGTGACGGAGACCGTAGAGGCGCATCAGAATACCTTACTCAAGTGGCTACAGATAAAAAGCTTCCTGATTGGGTAAGAAGAAGAGGGGCTTATATTAACGGGCAGATATTGCAAGAGCAAGGTGATTATATTACTTCTGCAGAAAGCTTTAAGCAGTCATTGAAGTTGCATCCTGATATTGACATGGATTTCTATGCGCGTAAGAATATGGCGTATAGCTACATGCTCAGCAACGACGAAGAAAGGGAAAAGGAAGCCATAGTTACCTTAGAGAAAGTATTGAAGGATGGTAAGTATAGACAATATTACGAACAAGTGTACTTTGTATTAGGGCAGTTGGCTGTATCTAGCGGAAACACAGAAGATGGTATTGCTTACTTGCAGAAAGGGATACAGGCCACTAAATCTACCCCGGAACAAAAAGGCAGGTCTTTTGCTATGTTAGGTAATGTGTACTACGACCTGCGCCAATATGAGAATGCCAAGAACTCGTATGATAGTGCAGTTCAATTCATTACATCTTTGCCTGATGATACACTAATGGATATAGCCGTAAAACGCGGAGGTGTGTTGGAGAATATTACCCAACCCATAAGGTTGATAAGAACTAACGATAGCTTACTGGCATTAGCAGCAATGACTCCTAAGGAGCAACGTAGTGTAGTAAGAAAATATATTAAGGCTGAAGAAAAAAGAATTGCAGATAGCATTTTTCAAGCTGAAAATGCCGGTGTGAATGCACAATTAAGAAACTCATCAGGAAGAAAAGGTAACTACGCCAATTGGTATTTTTCTAACCCTTCATTAATGCAGAAGGGGTACAACTCCTTTAAACAAAAGTGGGGCAACCGTGAGTTAAATGATAATTGGAGAAGACTGTCAGCTGGCGGCTTTAGTGGCGGTGGTAATAGCGATAATGGGGAAGATCAGGTAGAAACCACCGGCAATGGTATACCAACAGAGGAAGCCTTGCTCGCGTTTATACCTAATGATAAGAAGGTGCAAGATGAAAAGAGGAAAGAGATCAGACGGGCATATATGGACGTAGCAACAGCCTATATTCAAGACTTGGAAGATTACGACCCTGCAAGAGCCACACTTGATACGCTAAATATCCGCTACCCTGACCATGAGTATAAAGCGGAAGAGCTTTACCTGCGTTATATCATGGAGTTGCGTAACAATAACTTAGAGAAAGCTAAAGCTATTAGTGAGCAATTAACGAAGGAATACCCTAAGACAGAATGGGCCAAGCTAGTAGTACCTCAAAAATCAGTGAGCACTATTGATCCTAAAGTGAGTGTGTCTAAATTCTATGATGAGACCTATGGTTTGCTAATGGCAAGGGAGTATAGCAAAGTGTTACCAAGAGCCAGACAAGGACAGAAAACCTATACCGATACCATATATAACCAACGCTTCAAGATCATGGAGGCGATAGCCTTGGCCGGTATGGGAGACTATGAGTATGCTGACTCTATTTTGACCGACTTTATGACCAAGCATTCCACCTCGTCTTTAAGAGAGTGGGCGGAGGCGATCTTGCGTTACGTGAATAAAAATAAGTCGGGTACGGTTGGGGGCAAAACGCCTGCAAAACCTGTGCCGCCACCACCGCCAATACCCGAAGCAAAAGCGCCTACAAGTGCACCTACTGAGTTTACCTATGATAGTAAAGAGCGCCATTATGTATTATTTGCCTTTAAGCAAATGGAGCAGAGGGCCATGGGGGTAAAGGCGGCTATAACTGACTTTAATAAGTTTAAATTCTCATCGCTGAATTTGACAACCAGTGTTGCTATGCTCAATAGTAATAGAGGTTTTGTGCGCGTAGAAAGCTTCCCTGGTGTTAATCAAACGAAGATATACTTGAGAATGCTCAAGAATACAAAACAGATATTTAGAGAGTATAATTCAACGGAGTACGATCTGATCATCATATCAGAAAATAACTTGAAAAAGGTACTTGTTGACAAAGAACTCAATTCATACCTAAAGTTCTATAAATCTAAGTATAAGCTATAGCTATTATCATAGCAAGCTATAGTAAACTTGTTCTAACCTTTTCGTAAATTTAAGTGTAAGCAGAATAAGTGAGTATGGAGATACCAATCCTCAACATGTTATATAATCGTGACGAAGACGAAGAGAAGAAGCTCATTACCAGAGAGTATAGGGCGCTTTTACGAACGCTTAAGCAAAAACTAAAGAAAGGCGACAAGGCAAGGGTACGGAGAGCTTTTGAAATGGCTGTGGACGCACATAAAGATATGCGTCGTAAGTCAGGCGAGCCGTTTGTGTTACATCCTATTTCGGTTGCACGCATTGTTGTAGAAGAGATAGGTTTGGGGGTCACTTCGGCTATATGTGCACTACTGCATGATGTGGTAGAGGATACCGAAATGACGCTTGAGGATATAGAAAGAGAATTTGGAGAAAGCTATGCTAAGATCATTGACGGGCTGACCAAAATATCTCATGTAGTAGACCTTAAGGCTGATACAACTATTCAGGCAGAAAATTTCAGAAAGATACTACTGACCTTGGCAGACGACCCGCGTGTAATTCTCATT
The DNA here is from genome assembly GCA_965230595.1 of Flavipsychrobacter sp. Taxonomy (GTDB): domain Bacteria; phylum Bacteroidota; class Bacteroidia; order Chitinophagales; family Chitinophagaceae; genus UBA5543. The sequence continues at coordinate 845,843 of OZ246011.1, forward strand.
AAGTTGGGAGACCGATTGCACAACATGCGCACGCTGGATAGCATGGCCAAGGAAAAACAGTTGAAGATATCATCTGAAACTACCTATATCTACTCGCCACTTGCACATCGCTTGGGCTTGTATGAGATCAAGTCAGAGTTGGAAGACCTCTCTCTTAAGTATACACAACCTGATGTGTATAATGAGATAGAAACAGGCCTAATGGATACCAAGCGGGAACGCTCAAAATATATTAGAGAGTTCATTAAGCCGATCAAAGAAGCACTATTAAAAAATAAGTTTAACGTTGACATATTTGGCCGTCCAAAATCTATCCATTCTATATGGAATAAGATGAAGACCAAGCACGTGGCGTTTGAAGAAGTATACGACCTCTTCGCTATTAGAATAATTGTAGATATACCGAAGCAAAAAGAGAAAGAGGTGTGTTGGAAGATATATTCTATTGTCACCAATTTCTACAAACCCAGCCCTGATAGGTTGCGCGATTGGATAAGTGTACCAAAGGGTAACGGTTATGAGGCATTGCATACCACTGTAATGGGGCCTGGCGGTAGATGGGTAGAGGTACAGGTGCGTAGTAAACGTATGAATGAAATAGCTGAAAAAGGACTGGCGGCACACTGGAAGTATAAAGAGGGAGAAACGACAGAGCAGCCTAGTAAGCTAGATAGTTGGTTACAACATTTACACGATGTGCTGAGCAACCCGGATACGGATACGCTTGATTTCTTGCAGGACTTCAAGTCAGACCTCTTTACAGAAGAGATATACATTTATACACCTAAAGGCGAAATGCGTGTATTGCCTAAAGGTGCTACAGCATTAGATTTCGCATTTGATATCCACTCTGAGTTAGGGGCTAGATGTATAGGAGCTAAAGTGAATTACAGGTTAGTACCTATTAGTTATAAGCTAACCAGTGGTGATCAAGTGGAGATCATAACCTCCTCAAAGCAAAGGCCTAGTGAAGACTGGCTAACCTTTGTGACTACAGGTAAAGCCAAGTCTCGCATCAAATACTATTTGAAAGAGGAGAAGAGAAGAACTGCAGAAGATGGTAAGGAGATCGTTGAGCGTAAGTTGAAGCAACTTGGTGTATCAATGTCTCAGCATAATATAAACGAGTTGATCGCCTATTATAAAAAAGAGTCTCAACTCGACCTTTTTTATAGTGTTGCGGTAGACAATATTGATGCTAAGGAACTGAAGTCGTTTAAGGTGCATGGCGATAAAATATACCAGCCTGTAAAAGAAGTGAAACTTGCGACCAAGCAGTTGGTGTCACAAGAAGATCTCTCCAAACGAAAATTTGAGAAAGATTCTGAGCTGATCATTTTTGGTGAAAGCTCCGATCAGATCAAATATCAACTAGCTAGGTGTTGCCAGCCAATTCCCGGTGATGATGTGTTTGGTTTTATCACTTCGTCAGAAGGGTTGAAGATACACCGCAACGACTGCCCAAATGCATCTCAGCTTTTAGCCAACTATGGGCATAGGGTAGTGAAAACAAAATGGGCGAAGAACAAAGAAATATCTTTCCTTACAGGGGTACGTATCATAGGGCTTGATGATGTAGGTGTCATACAAAAGATCACCAACATTATATCAGCAGAGTTGAATATGAATATGCGTTCCATTAGTATCGATTCTCATGATGGTATTTTTGATGGTACGATTATGGTGTATGTGAGAGATAGAAGAGAACTGGAAAAGCTGAGCAAGAAATTGCTGTCACTCGATGGTATCAATAAAGTATTAAGGCTGGAGCCTCAAGAAGAAAATTAAAAGATGGTCATTAAGGCAAGCACTGCAGAGCTATATAAGCAGTATAAAGAACTCATACAAAACGTAGCGGATATTAATTATGCATCGGCTGTACTGGGTTGGGATCAAGAAGTATACATGCCTGCTAATGGGTTTGCGTACAGAGGGCGTCAATTAGCCACGCTGGCTTCTATGGCACATGAGCTATCTACCGGTGACGAGTACGGACAGCTATTGGAAGAGTTAAGCAATAGGGGAGATATAACTGATATTCAAGCCGCAAATATTAGATTAAGTAAAGAAGATTACGAGAAGCAAAAGAAGTTGCCAACAAGCTTAGTACAACAACTGACCAATCAGGTCAGTAAAAGCTATCAAGCATGGATAGAAGCGCGCAAGAGTAATGACTACAAAATATACGCTCCTGAACTACAAAAGATGTTGCAGCTTGTAAAGGAGAAGGCCAACGTATATGGCTATGAGGGACATGTTTATGATGCGCTTTTAGATGAGTATGAAAAAGGAGCTACAGTAGCACAACTGGACCCGATATTTGAACAAGTAAAAGAAAAGCTGCCAACGTTACTTGATAAGATAAAGGAGGCCACACAGGTAGATGATACTATTATGTATCAATATTACCCCAGAAAAGGGCAGTGGGACTTTTCAATAGATGTGCTCAAGGCTATGGGGTATGATTTTGACTCAGGTCGTCAGGATATTTCCGAGCACCCTTTTACTACCTCATTTGCACCTACGGATGTGAGGATCACAACAAGAGTAGATGAAAATGACTTTGCGTCATTATTATGGAGTAGTATTCATGAAGGAGGCCATGCCTTATATGAGCAAGGTTTGCCTGAAGATCAATACGGGATGCCTTTGGGTGAAGCAGCATCGTTGTCTATTCATGAGTCGCAGTCTAGAATATGGGAGAATAATGTAGGGCGTGGTATGCATTTTTGGCATCATTTTTATCCAAAACTACAGAGCTACTTTCCTGAGCAACTGAAGAATACAACAGAGGGCGATTTTTATAAGGCCATGAATAAAGTACAGCCATCGCTTATTAGAACAGAGGCTGATGAACTGACATACCATTTTCATGTACTCATACGTTATGAAGTAGAGAAAGGTTTATTGGAAGGGGTGATAAAAGTAGAGGAGCTGAACCAAGTATGGAATGAAATGTATCAAAAGTATTTAGGTGTAAGTGCCGATAATGATAAGGAAGGCGTGTTGCAAGATGTACATTGGGCGCATGGTAGTTTTGGTTACTTTCCTACTTATTCTTTAGGGAGCTTCTATGCGGCACAGTTTTATAATACGGCTACCAAACAGATCGATGGTTTGGAAGAGCAGTTTGCAGCAGGTAAGTATGGTGAGTTTCATCAGTGGTTGAAAGAAAAAGTGCATCGTCATGGTCGCCACTATCGTTCAGATGAGTTGTGCCAAATGATCACCGGGCAGGGTTTAGATATCAACTCCTTTATACAATACGCCTCTCAAAAGTATCAAGGTATCTATTCATTATAATAATTGCAGATGACTCCTGTGTTGACATACATAGAAACTATGAATGAAGAGGAGTTGGCATTTTTAGAAAAAAAAGTTGATAAAGAAGGCGCTCAGTTTTATAAGGTAGCTAAGGTGCTCATGGCTTTTTGCTTTATTATTCCTTTCATTTTTGCATGGTTTAGAGCCGCTGAAGGTGATGAGATACAAATTGAGATCGCCTTTTCCTATGTCAGCTATTTTGGAGGCGTTTTATTCCTGTTGTTGTTTGCGGGGAGTATCATGTATTTCAGCTACAGAAGAAATTTGGGTAAACTACATGCTGATCTCAAAAGTAAGACCAAAACCATAGAACCTACTATCATTAAGCGAAAGCAATACATGCCTCATAATAAGCAGCACTATTTTTACTTAGATTCTCCCAACAAGTTGAGTATTGAGGTAGGCAAACAAGACTTTGATAGATATGCTCAAGGAGATGAACTCAATATTGAGTATGCCACCCATTCCAAATTCTATTTTGGTTACTTCTAGCACATATTTCCATCAATACAATGCTTTAGGTTAACTTTGCAGGATAGCTATGTTAAGGATAGGTAAAATAGTAGCCACACACGGGCTAAAAGGATCAATGATCGTCAAACACATCGTTGCGCGTGAAGGTTGGCTGGATAATGGTCAAGTGCTTATGGTGGAAATAAGAAAGGGAAGTCACATACCTTACTTTGTAGAACAGGTAAAAGATAGCAATAAAGAAGAACTGAATGTGACACTCGAAGGTGTTGAAACCGTGGAAGAAGCAAAAAGGCTAATAGGAAAGCATGTATATGTTACCGAAGATATTTTAGGAAAAGAAAGTGAAGACTCCCCGTTGATGTGGATTGGTTTTAATATGGTTGATAAGGTGCGAGGAGGTATTGGTGCGATTACCGATGTGATGCAAGCAGGTAAGCAGTGGATAGCCTCGGTAGATCATAATGGTAATGAAGTAATGGTGCCTTTGGTAGAGGAGATCATACTAGATGTAAATGTGAAGAACAGATACCTGAGAGTAGCACTACCTGATGGTTTAATAGAAGTATATACAGGAACTGATAATGATGAGGATTGATATTATTACGGCACTACCTAAGCTTTTAGAAAGTCCCTTCGGCCATTCTATTATGAAGCGCGCTCAAGAGAAAGGGCTGCTGGAAGTAGTGGTACATGATATAAGAGATCATACACCTTATAAGCAGGCGCAGATAGACGACTATCAATATGGTGGTGGTGCGGGTATGGTAATGATGCCTGAGCCTCTGGCTATTCTTTTAGATAAGCTCAAGCAGGAAAGGACTTATGATGAGATCATCTATATGACACCCGATGGACAGACGTTCAACCAAAAGCTGGCTAATAGCCTTTCACTTAAAGGGAATCTTATTATTATCTGCGGTCATTACAAAGGTATTGATGAACGAATTAGAGAACAGTATGTCACATTAGAGCTTTCTATAGGTGATTATGTGTTAAGTGGTGGTGAGCTGGCGGCTGCTATTGTGGTAGACGCCATAGGTAGGTTGTTGCCCGGTGTGTTGAATAACGAGACCTCAGCATTGTTTGATTCTTTTCAAGATGGGTTGCTTGCCCCGCCTGTTTATACCCGTCCGGCTGACTTTCGAGGACTGAAAGTTCCTGATATTCTATTAAGTGGAGATTTTAAGAAAATTGAAGATTGGCGGCACGAACAATCTTTGAAACGAACACAAGAACGTAGGCCTGATCTACTAGATGATTAACTAATAGTTGTAAATAGGCTAAAATCCCACCTTATATCCCCCTGGCATATCTTGTTGCAGTTAGCATAACCATGTTTTTTTGAAGCAAATAAATAACTGCTATGAAAAAACTTATGTTACTCTGTATAGCGTTTTGTTATACAACTTTTTCCTTTGCTCAATACAGCTGGACACAGTTAATGAATGCTCCAACGAACGCAGCGAAGCAAGATGATGTTTATTTTGTAACACCTGATAAAGGGTGGAGTATCAATGGCTCGGGGCGCATTTACAAAACCACAGATGGTGGTAATACATGGGTAAAGCATATAGACCAGCCCGGTACCTATTTCAGATGTATCGGGTTTGCCGATTCGCTTACAGGCTTTGCCGGTAATATCGGTACAGCTTACTTTCCTGGTGTAACTGATACGATACCTTTATACAAAACCACTGACGGCGGTGTAAACTGGTTGCCAGTGACCAATATTACTGGACCAACTGTAAAGGGGTTGTGTGCTATTGATGTGGTAAACCCTAAAGTAATATATGCGGGTGGTAGGGTAGGTAGCCCAGTACATATTATTAAATCAAACGATAGTGGTAAAACGTGGACCTCGCAAGATATGAGTGGCTATTGTTCCATGATATTTGATCTGAAGTTCTTTGGACCTGATACGGGTTTTGTATTTGCTGCGAGCAATGCCTCTGTTCCAAGTAGTCATGCTTTGGTGCTGTATACCACAGATGGTGCACAAACATTTACGCCTGTATATACCTCTTCGCGGTTTAATGAAATATGCTGGAAGGCTTCTTTTCCATCCAGAAAAACAGGTTACTTAACTGTATTGAGTTATGATAATGCGAATCAGAACCGTTATATAGCTAAAACTACAGATGGAGGACTAACATGGACTGACCTTCCTCTTGTTAATAATGGGTGTAAGGAGTTTGGTATAGGTTTTATTAGCGATCATGTAGGCTGGGTTGGTACTGATGTTTCGGGCTATGAGACGCAAGATGGCGGCGCTACATGGCAAACTAAGAACATGGGATTATTTGTCAATAAGATAAGGATGATCAAGGATGGTAGCAACTTTGTGGCCTATGCCATAGGCCGCCATATCTATAAGTTGAGTGCAGCACAGCCATCATCAGTAAATGAGCTGTCGGGAGCGGCTACAGCCGGGGTGCGCGTTTATCCTAACCCCGCTCATCACCAGTTAACTATATCACTACATGGTAAGTCTATAGAACCTTGTTGTATTGCACTTTACAACATGCAGGGCGTGAAAGTTAGAGAAGAAGCTTTATCGCTACAGGATATAGGCAATGGACATGCTCAAGCTGTTGTTGATACAGAGACCATTGCTGGTGGTTTATATACATTAATGATTAACAGTGAAGGGAAGACTTTCTCACAAATCATTCAAATAAAAAAATAGCCATGAATAAATTACTAATACTAGTAGTAGCTAGCTTCTTGTTAGCCACTACTATTCAAGCTCAGCCATATTACTTCTCACAAAGAGTGGAGGCGTATCAAGAGATCACTAATGATACTTCTGTGGATAATGGAAAAACATGGGGTGGAGTACAAGGCGTTGTATTGCCTATAGGCTTCACCTATAATTTTATGGGAACAGCCTTCACACAACTGAGATTAGAAACAACAGCGCGTTTAGTTTTTGATCCGCCAACACACTTCTATTTTGCAGATGGTTTTGCCGCTGTAGGCATACAAGATAGAGGCTATACAAAGGCGCTTAACCTTTCACCTAGAACTTATAAGGTGGAGGGGGCAGTAGGTAATAGGGTCATGAAGATACAGATCAAAAATGCAGGTAGCGCTTTTGATACTTCCTTATACATGAACTTTCAACTTTGGCTGTACGAAGCAAATGGCGACTTTGAATTGCATATGGGACCCAATAATATTACTTCTGCAGCACATTTCACTTTAGGGCCTCTGTCTGGTGTACATCGTTTGAAAAGTATCACTCCTTTGGATTATTTATATGGTTTAATCATATATGGTAATACTGTAATGCCTGATGATAGCACATTGTCATCTTCAGGAGTAGTTTTTGATAATTACGAGCTGAATGGAGCCCCGATTGCAAATACCGTATATAAGTATAGTCTTCACCAGCCTACTAACATTTTAGAACAAGGGGAAATGGGTAAGTCTTTATTTGAGGTACATCCTACACCAGCAAGGTCAACAATTTATGCGGATAGTAAGGTCGCTATTAAAGATGTGGTTATATATACGATAGAAGGAGTTTTGGTAGGAAAGTATAATAGTTTTCCGTTGAATATCAGTAATTTGCAGCCTGGTTTATACTGTGTGAAGGTGCAAAATGAGCATGGGGATACCTTTGTCCGACGTATTGTAAAGCAGTAAAAAAGCTTTTATAGCTAAAAACTGAAAAGGTTTTGGTGATATTTTTTTGTTGATATGCAAATTACGATTACCTTTGCAGACCCAAAATGTAATAACAATGGATGCTATAGCATTTGTACACGAGCAACTAACTGAAAATAAAGAATTACCTGAATTTAAAGCAGGTGATAATGTGACTGTGAATTATAAGATCGTTGAAGGTAACAAGCAACGTATCCAGTCTTTCAAGGGTAATGTGATCAAACGTCAGGGTAATGGTTTTACACAAACCTTTACAGTGCGTAAGATATCTGACGGTATTGGTGTTGAGCGTGTGTTCCCGGTATTCTCTCCTCATATCGATTCTATCGAGGTGAATAAAAGAGGTCGTGTACGTCGTGCTAAATTATATTACCTACGTAGCCGTTTTGGTAAGTCTGCTCGTATTAAAGAGAAAAAATACATTTCTAACAAATAATGTTGGAAACTATACCATATTGAAAGCCTTGCATTCGCAAGGCTTTTTTCGTTGATATATGCTGCTTATTCTACTTGTGCATAAACAGATATTGCCTTACTTTGCAGCTTAATTTTTAATATCATGCAACGCGATACAGCAATATTCAACCTGATCAATGAAGAATTAGAACGTCAAACAAGAGGGCTGGAGCTAATAGCTTCAGAAAACTTTACCAGCATGCAAGTGATGCAAGCTATGGGCAGTGTTATGACCAATAAATACGCTGAAGGTTATCCCGGCAGACGTTACTACGGTGGCTGTGAAGTGGTGGATAAAAGTGAAACATTAGCAATAGAGAGAGCAAAAGAGGTTTTTGGTGTAGGCTATGCCAATGTTCAGCCACATAGTGGTGCGCAAGCTAATGCTGCAGTAATGCTGGCTACGTTAGAGCCAGGCGATACCATACTAGGTTTAGACCTTAGCATGGGTGGACATCTAACACATGGTTCTCCGGTCAACTTCTCGGGTAAGTTGTATAATGCGGTACACTATGGTGTAGGAAAAGAAGATGGGCTGGTTGATTACAATGAGCTGGAAAAGAAAGCCTTGGAGCATAAACCTAAAATGATCATATGTGGTGCATCAGCCTATAGTCGCGATTGGGATTATGAGCGCATCAGAGCAGTTGCTGATAAAATAGGTGCTTTTGTATTGGCAGATATATCTCACCCTGCTGGCCTTATTGCAAAAGGGCATTTAAAGAGCCCTTTCGATCATTGTCATTTTGTAACTACTACTACACATAAAACGCTACGTGGTCCTCGTGGAGGGTTGATCATGATGAAGCATGACTTCGACAACCCGTGGGGTCGTAAAAGCCCTAAAGGTGAAATTCGTAGTATGGGTCATTTGTTGGATATGGCGGTATTCCCCGGTACGCAAGGTGGTCCTTTAGAGCATGTGATAGCGGCTAAGGCAGTAGCATTTCATGAGATATTACAAGATGACTATAGTGTATATGCGGAACAAGTGATCAAGAATGCTCAGGCAGCAGCAAAAGAGTTGAATAATAAGGACTATAATATCGTATCAGGTGGTACGGATAATCACCTGTTGTTAATAGACTTGAGAAATAAGAATATCAGTGGTAAAAAGGCGGAGAATACATTGGTGAAGGCCGATATTACTTTGAATAAGAATATGGTGCCATTTGACGACCGCTCACCATTTGTGACATCAGGTATCCGTATTGGCGTACCCGCGATTACTACAAGAGGCATGAAAGAGACAGATATGGCGCAAGTAGTAGACTGGCTGGATAGAGTATTGATGTCTCCTGACGATGAAAAAGTAATAGATACGGTGAGAAATGAAGTGAATGAGTATATGGCGAAATTCCCATTGTACCCTGCTTCTTAATAAAATTGAGTTAATAATTTTGTCGCCATGCAGATAATGTCAATGCCTGGCGGCATTTTTGCATTATACTGCGTATATTAAGCTTTGTTGTATATCATTTGAGTCAAAAGAAATTCATGAATAAAAGGTTATTGTTACTCCTTGGGCTGATAGCGGCATTATTACTACAAGTAACTGATGTTAGTGCACAAAGAAGAAGAAAGAATAAAGAGAAGGAAGAAGTACCTGAGATCAGTATCTATGATGTGGATACTTTGATCAAAATGGTGCCGTTGAACAGGCAGCTTTGGCACGATAAAATAGACCGTGTACAATCAAAAGCTGATTTAACTGATGGTACTACTGACAATAGAATATTTTATGCTGATAATCCCCAGTTGACCAATATGCTCACTGCAGCGATGATAGGGGATATTGACCAGTTGGAGATCACTATTGAGAATTTGCCTGCTGATAGCATGAGCACTTTTGAAGAGAATAATACTAAGACCAGATATTTGAGGGTAGTGTATGAATTTGTACAACGTTATGCTTCTGACTATAAGATAGACCCTTACTACTATGCCAGGGCTTCAAAGAACTTGAGAGAGATGATCATCGCTCACTTCGAAGGGCGTATGACCGAGTTTGTACAGCAAAACATCAATATGTATACGTTGGATAACTGTCCCTCTCTTTTATCAGTAACATCACCCGACAGAGCATTTATTTTTAGAGAGATGGGTAAGCGTGAGCCGGAAAAGCTTATTAAAAGATTGGATGAGTTTGCCACACACCCTTATGCATGTGATATCATAAAAGAGGCTGCAAAGGTTGTGCCTAGTGAGGTGTTTAACTATGCATCGTCTACTAACTACAAGTTAGGTAATGCGGTAAGAAGCTGTAATGATGGTTTAGTAAGAACTATAGTTCAAATAGCTACTTTATCAAAAGCACCGTTAAAGGCCATGCCGTTTTTATATGATATCTATAAGGGTAAAAAGACCATCAAGGAGATCGATATAATAGCTGCAGATGAAGACCTGTTTTATCAGAATTTGGTGCGCTTGAAGTTGGAAAATGTTCAACTAGGTGGCGATACTTATACCGATGAATTGGCCTATAGAGGGTTGAAGTATGTTAGAGAAATGAATGACCTGCACGAAGAGCCGGGTAAGGTGCGCTTTAAGTGCATCAATGGCTTTTCTCCTGAAACCTTATACTTCATTATGGTTTACGGGCAGGATGAGATATATACCAGTAGTTTCTTAGGCACCTTCAACAGAATGCTCGAACGTATGGATTCCACGAAAGGTAACGAGCTATTAGCCAAAGTGCATAAAGACAAATTCAGAACCTTCATACGTATGTGTGCGGGCTATAATACCCTTAGCCAGTTTTTAGCCACAATGGACGCACCACAAAAAACAACTCTTATGAAAGAGTTTGTAGGTGGTTTGGAAAAAGGTAAAGAAGATGACCTTGAAGATGCAGTAGATGTGGCGGACGCTTTTGGTAGTATATCAGATACTGCTTTAGCTGACTTTCTTCGCGATGAGGTGAAGAAGAACTATGAGCATGCCTACCAAGTGAAAAGTAAGAAAGGGGTAATTATATACGGACTATTAGCCAGCTTATTTGAAAAGAATAAGAAAGCAGACTATGCACAAGATGCCATTAGGGTGGAGTATAAAGACCTATTGAGTAAGGATGAGGTTGTGTATGAGCAATTCTTCTTCTATGGAGATGAAGATGGTAAAGCCTCGTTCAATAGCTTCTTGACCAACTTTAAGAGTAATAAATGGTCGATAGTGAAAAGTCAGTATTGGACTACAATTAAGTCTACCACAGGTAAGCCTATTGTGATATATGCTAACATGCCACTTAAAGAGCCTGAAGACGAGGTAGCGCAGGAGCACTTATGTAGCTTCTTGGCAGAAAATAAAATAGAACCAACCATTATAGTGCACCGTGGCCATAGCTACCACTTACCACTTACCTTGGAGCGCTTGGTGAAAAAGACACGTATTGTAATGTTAGGGTCTTGTGGTGGTTACCATAATTTGGCTACTGTATTAGATAAATCTCCTGATGCTAATATCATCTCTTCTAAACAAACAGGTGCCATGAGTGTCAATGAGCCTATCATAAAAGAATTAAATGATCAGCTATTAGAAGGGAAAGACATTAACTGGATAGATACTTGGAAATCGTTAGACGGCTATTTTGCCACCAAGCGTGGACCTGTTAAGGATATGTTTGATGATTACGTTCCTCCTCACAAGAACTTAGGCGCTATTTTTATTAAAGCATACAGAAGATTATTCAATGCAGACCTTGTAAACTAATTATGGCTAGAATATTATTAAGTGAGCTGGGAACAGTTGCTCCTAAAGAGTTTGTAAAAACACAAACAAAGCAAGAGCTAAAAGATATACTGGAAGAACTGGATGAGCTGCAGAATATGCTCTATGCCGAGAATAAGCATAGTATACTCGTCATATTACAAGGCATGGATGCCAGCGGTAAGGATGGCCTGATCAAGAAAGTGTTTGGTAGCCTTAACCCACATGGTATTAGTGTCACCTCTTACAAAGTACCTACTGAAGAAGAGTATGCTCATGATTTTTTATGGCGCATACATAAGAATGCACCTGCAAGTGGTCATATTAAGATATTCAATCGCTCTCAGTATGAAGATGTATTGGTGACCCGTGTGCATAACATGATAGATGATGAGCTGGCTTATAAGAGAATGAAAGCGATTAACGATTTTGAGGAGCTATTAACAAAGCATAATAACACACATATATTGAAATTCTACCTTCATGTATCGGAAGAAGAACAGCAAGAACGGTTGAAGGAGCGTATGCATGTGCCTCGTAAGATGTGGAAGTATAATAAGCGCGACTTTATAGAAGCAGCACATAGAGAGCAGTACTATAAATGCTATGAGGATGTGTTTGAGCATTGTAACAACATTCCTTGGCATATCGTGCCTGCCGATCAAAACTGGTATAAGGCGTATCATGTCGCAAAAGTTTTGCGTGATACGTTACTGAGCTTGAATATGAAGTATCCGGGAATTGAAGGATAGTTACTTCTTCTTTACAGCTTTCTTTTTAGGTGCTCTTGGCTTGCCTTTGGGTTTTATACGCAGGTAGATAAGCTTGCTATTGCCACTCTTATCCTGACGAACGTCTATATCAAATGTAGGAACTGATTGCATCAACAAGCCCAGCTTCTTAAATCCATAGTTACGAGGGTCAAAGTCAGGCTGCTTTTTCATAATGAGGTTGCCAATATCTCCTAGGTATGCCCAGCCATCGTCATCAGCTAGATCGTTGATCGCATTGCCAAAGGTGCGAATGAGTTTTTGATCCACCTGCTGTATACCTTCTTTGGCTTTCTCTGCATCTTGGTTATCCTTACTTTCTTGCTTTAGTATTTCTAAGTAGATGAACTTCTCGCAAGCCGCGATGAATGGTGAGGGCGTTTTCTTTTCACCGATGCCTATAACCTTCATGCCTGCTTCACGTAGCCTTAATGCCAGCTTGGTAAAGTCGCTATCGCTGGATACGATGCAGAAGCCATCTACACGCTTGCTGTAGAGTATGTCCATAGCGTCAATGATCATCGCAGAGTCGGTAGCATTCTTTCCTGTAGTATAGCTATACTGTTGTATGGGAGTAATGGCATTGTCCAACAATACTTCCTTCCACGATTTCATGTGCGGCCTTGTCCAGTCAGAATATATGCGCTTGTAAGTGGGGGTGCCATATTTAGCGATCTCTTCCATTATTTCTTTAATGGCAGAGGCCGGCACGTTATCTGCATCTATCAGCACGGCAAATCGTAGGTCGTTGATGTTGTTCATACTGTATGAAAGTATGGAAAAATCGGATAACAAATAAAGGCTAAGCATATGCTTAGCCTTTATTATGATGCAATGATTATTAATTAGTTCATCTCTACCAGCTCCTTCTTCATATCAGGGTTACCGTCAATATAGCCAAAGGCTTCTTTTTGTTTGTCCGTCAGTTTGCCTTCCTGCTCTCTGATGAGTTTACTCATCTCTTTAACGGTCAAGGTAGATTTATCAGGACTCCAGCCCGGAGGAGCGAAGATATAATTGAGCTTGTCTTTCAGTGATTTTGCCTTTTTAACATCACTCATGATGTTACCATATTCATGGAACATGATCACAAAAGGGTTATAGCTTTCAGGTGGTTTGGTGACACCAAAATGTCTTTCTTGCCCATCGCGTCCGTTGTGGAATGTACCGAATATCTTATCCCAAATAATAAATATACCCCCATAGTTCTTATCCATATAAGAGAAGTTCTTACTATGGTGTATTTGGTGTAGTTGTGGTGTGTTAAAGAACAACTCATACCAGCCTAAATGCGGCACTTTTACTGAGTGTAGCAAGAACTGATAAGAAGAGTTAATGGCCAATGCTGTAAATACCATGGCAGGGTGGAAGCCTATAGCCGGCATCCATAGCCAATAAATAGGTTTAAAGAAGAAGATCACCCAGCCGTTTCTGAACGATGTACCAAAGTTGAAATACTCTGAAGAGTGATGGGGAATGTGCGCTGCCCAAAGTACGCGTACTGTATGAGCAAAACGGTGGTGCCAATAGAAGTTGAAGTCGTCGGCAAAGATACAAAGTACCCATACCCACCACGACTGGCCTAGCCAAGTGTAGCCTAATGACTCACGTAGAGGCATGAACAAGTTAAACACAAAGAAGAAAACAGCAAGCGTACCCGCTTTGGTAAAAGCTTGCACTAGCACTGCACCTATACCTACTCCTGCACTGGCAGCAGAGTCTTTCTTCTCGTATATCTTTTCTTTGTCTTTTAAACTGGATATTACCTCAATGGCAATGATGATCACTGCTATGGGTATAATGTAGGGGATGAAGTAAACTGACTTCATCTCTGCAATTTCATTCATACAAACTCTTTTAACGATATATTGGTTATCGTATTGTTGCTGGGATTACAAAAGAAATAAAAATATTTGACATCAAGGAGGTTAATTAGCGGCAATTCTCTTCTTCTTTTGTACACGTAGGTGTATGATTAACAGCACAATAATTAACACTCCTGTCATAGTACCCATCATCATATACCAAAGAGACATAATGGTCAATACTAATAAGGCCTTAGCACTATCTTTTACATTCATGGCTAAACTCACCATGATGAATAAACCAATAGCTCCCCAAAGCAAGAAGGTCCACTTCATAAAGTCTGACTCCGGATCAATATGGACGCTTTTTACCACCTCTGCCCAAGGGCCAAGCTGTCCGGCATATTCACCTGTTGACGGTCGGAAATAGTCGCCAATCATTAGCGCACGACTACCATCTACCACCATATAGCTATACATCATAAAAGACAATATGATGATGATCCATTTTAATACCATGTTGCGAAAGTAGGTATAAAGATGTTTTTATTAGCCTAAAGCCACATCTAATATCATCATAACAAGGAAACCGCCAATGAAACCTAATACAGCAAGGTCGGTATATTTATCCCGTTGTGTTTCGGGTATTACCTCTTCTACTACTACATAGATCATAGCACCCGCTGCAAAGGCCAACGCAAAAGGAAGTACGGGCTGGATATATATGACTGCTAAAGCACCGAGTACACCAGCTACAGGCTCAACAATAGCCGATAGCTGCCCATACCAAAAACTCTTTCTTCTGCTTGCTCCCAGCCTTCTAAGCGGCATGGCTACGGCAATACCTTCAGGAAAGTTTTGGATGCCTATACCTAGAGCCAGCGCTATCGCTCCTGCTATCGTAGCATCAGGCATACCATTAGCAGCAGCCCCGAATATAACACCTACGGCCAAACCTTCAGGAATGTTATGTAGGGTAATAGCCAGTATGAGTAGAGTGGTTCTATGTAGTTTGGTCTTTACTCCTTCTTTTTCTTCTATGTTGAAGTTGATGTGCAGGTGAGGAGTGAATCTGTCCAGCACAAAGATGAACATGGCACCTAAGAAAAAACCTACAGCTGCCGGCATCCATATCATGTTAGGGTACATCTTTTCCGACATTTCTATAGATGGATTCAATAAGCTCCAAAAGCTGGCAGCTACCATCACACCACCTGTAAAACCCAGCATGGTATCTAATACCCCACGGTGCATCTTCTTAAAGAAGAATACTAGAGAAGCTCCAAGAGCAGTGACTAGCCAAGTGAATGTTGTGGCTATTAAGGCACTGTATATAGGGCCTATTTCTACAAAGAATTGAGTTAAAGCTTCCATTGCGCTCTAAAAATAATTTTAGGCAAATCTAAAATACATTCTTAAAAGTCACAAAACTGTAGCAAGAAAATCTTTTAACTAAAAAATTAGTTGATAAACTAAAAAGTTAGTAATATTGTATTGTTGAATAAAAATAACATTCAGTGAAACAGAAATTTAAACCACTAACTAAGGCCGAAGAAGATATCATGCAGCAGCTGTGGAAGCTAGAGCAAGCTTTTGTAAAAGAGATCATTGCTGAGCTGCCTGAACCTAAACCTCACTACAATACAGTAAGTACCATCATTAAGATATTAGAAGAGAAAGGTTTTGTAGATCATGAAAGTTTTGGAAAGTCTAATAGATATTTCCCTTTAGTGCAGAAGGCTGATTATAGTAAAAACAGTATGAAGCAATTTGTGAGTAAATACTTTGAAGGCTCATTTAGCAGCATGCTCTCCTTTTTTGCGAAAGAAAAAGATATTTCTGTTACAGAGTTGGAAGATATTATTAATGAAATAAAGAAAAAGTAAAGGCTATGTTCTACCTACTACAAGTAATAGTATATACAGGCTTGATGTGGCTGCTCTATTGGGTATTACTTAGAGACAAAAAATTACATGCCTTCAATAGGGTGTATCTACTACTGGCATCAATTGTTCCGTTATTATTACCATTATTAAAACTACCATGGTCCATTGTTACTGATGCGCCTACAATATATACCGGTAGTGCGATGCTACAAGAGGTGATTATTGGAGGTAAGCCTGTAGCTGCAAACAGTGAAATAGGTTGGGTGACAATCGTAGTAGTAACATATTTACTTATCACCACTTTGTTACTTGTTAGGTGGACCGTAAACTACATAAGGGTATCACGTTCCGTATGGAAGTATCAACAAAGCGATAGAGGAGACTATGTAGTGCTTACCAATACTACCCATGGCCCGGGTAGCTGGGGTAAATATATCTTCCTGCCCGATGGTGAAGAACACCCAACGGTCATTGAACATGAGATTGCGCATGTACGTTTAAAACACAGTAGGGATATTATTTGGGTCAGCTTGTTACAAACAATTTTTTGGCCTAACCTATTTATACATATACTAAGAAAAGAAATAACTCTAGTGCACGAGTTCCAAGCAGATGGAGCGGTAAATGCGAATGGTGACGACTATTCAAAGCTATTGCTGTCTTCCGTTTTTGCTACCTGTACATTACCCCTGTCACATTCATTTATTATTCATCCTGTAAAACGCAGAATTATGATGTTAAAAAATCGGCATAAGCCGAGCAAAGCACTAAGAGCTATAGTAACACTATCGCTGGTTGCCTTAGTGGGTGGCGTGGTTACCTTACAAAGTTGTGAGCAAACCAAGCAAGCACAAGAAGTAGAAGTGATCACTCAAGACCAAATGGGAAAACTGACCAAAATGCCCGAGTATCAAGGCAAGCTTACTGACTTTTTTATCAAAAATGTAAAGTACCCCCAAGAAGCCATGGAACAAAACGTGGAAGGAAAAGTAGTGGTTAAATTCATAATTGATGAAATGGGGCAAGCTACCAACATGGAAGTGATCACTGAAAACGCTAATCCGCTATTGGCACAAGCTGCATTAGATGCTATGGATAAAATGCCTTCATGGACACCCGGAGAAATAGACGGTGAGCCTGTAAAAGTACAAATGTATTTACCGTTCAGTTTCAAACTACCACCTCCACCACCGCCTCCTTCATCTGATGGAAAAGAAGTGAGTCGTATATATGATGCAAAGAAAGAGAAAGTAAATGCATACAAAAGAGGTGAAGCTTTTGTCGCTAAAATGGATAGAAATAAGTAGCCTAAAAAAGTAGTAAAATGACACAATGCATAAAAAGCCTGTTCATAACAGGCTTTTTTCATGTTCCGTTAAAACGGCATTTTGTATCTTGCCGCCGTTATGAGTAAAGAGATAGTTGTTAGCGGTATACGCTCTACTGGATTCCTGCACTTGGGTAATTATTTTGGTGCGATGAGGAACTATGTGAAAATGCAAGAGGAGTATAATTGTTACTTCTTTGTGGCCGATTACCATTCGCTAACCACACACCCTGACCCGAAAGACTTAAGGCAGAATGTATATAGGGTAGTAGCTGAGAATGTAGCCTGTGGCTTAGACCCTGATAAGGTGGCCTTATATGCACAGAGTGATTTGCCTGAAATACCCGAGCTATACATGATGCTAAACATGATGGCTTATAAAGGGGAGCTGGAGAAAGTACCTACTTTTAAAGATAAAGTGCGCCAGCAACCACAAAATGTGAATGCAGGATTATTAACCTACCCGGTATTGATGGCCGCAGATATCATCATACACAAGGCCGTAAAAGTGCCTGTAGGTAAAGATCAGGAGCAGCATATTGAAATGGCGAGAAACTTTGTGAATCGCTTTAATGGCAGGTATGGAGAATTATTCCCTGAGCCATATGCATTTAACTATAGCAGCGAGCTGGTAAAAGTGCCAAGCTTAGATGGTACAGGCAAGATGAGTAAGAGTGAGAACGTGAATGCCACTATATATCTGGCTGATGAGGATGATGTGATCCGCAAGAAGGTAAAGAAAGCAAAAACAGATTCCGGTCCTACTGAACCGAATAGCGAAATGCCTGATTACATCAAGAATATCTTCTTGCTGATGGAGTTGGTGTCAAAAGAAGAGACTGTAGCTAAGTACAGGCAAGCATATAATGATTGTAACATCAGGTACGGAGATATGAAGAAGGAGTTGGCAGAGGATATGGTATCGTTTATAGCTCCGATAAGGGAAAAAGCAATAGAGTTGCAAAAAGACGAGGCATTGATACAAAAGATCATGAGAGAAGGGGCGGAGAAGGCCAGAGCCAGTGCCTCAAAAACCATTAGTGAGGCGAGAAAATTGATAGGGATCAACTATTATTAATAAGTAAGCATAAAAAATCACCTTCATAATAATTTGAAATAGGAGGCAATATTTATATCTTAATTGTCTCTTCACTAATAACGGCCATCATTACTTATGTCTCCAAAGAAGAAAATCAAACACATAGCTGTAGCAGGTAACATAGGTGCGGGAAAAACTACCCTTACCACTATGCTGGCCAAACATTATAAATGGACACCCCACTTTGAGGATATTGAGCATAATCCTTATTTGGTTGATTTTTATGAGGATATGCACCGATGGTCGTTCAACCTGCAGGTGTACTTCTTAAACACGCGTCTGCAGCAACTACAGAATATTACAGGAGGGAAAGATACTGTCATTCAAGACCGTACCATATATGAGGATGCTTATGTGTTTGCCCCCAACTTGTACGAGATGGGCTTGATGACCAAAAGAGATTTTGAGAACTACTCTTCGCTTTTTCAAACGATGAATAACCTCATCGCTCCGCCTGATCTGCTCATATACATTAAAGCTTCTATACCTAAGCTGGTAGACCAGATACAAAAAAGAGGGAGGGAGTACGAAGAAAACATCCGATTGGATTATCTGAAGCGCTTATCCCGCCTTTACGATAAGTGGATAGATAACTACGATAGCGGCCAGCTATTGGTCGTAGATATCGATAATGTGGACTTTGCCGAGAACGAAGAAGACTTTGCCGAGATCGTTGCGCGCATAGATGCGCAGATCAATGGTCTATTCTAAAATCTAAAACATCTGTAACATTAACGTCATTTTTACGATATACTTAGTATCATTGTCATAACTAGTATATCAACATGCGCCCTTACTTTTACATTATAGCACTTATACTGCTATCGCCTATTTATGCCTCAGCGGCTACGCTTCAAGGCAAGATTACCGATGCCAAAGGTATTGAGTTACCTTTTGCAATGGTATTCATCAAAAACACAACAACCGGTACTGCAGCCAATGCACAAGGAGTATATAAACTGCACCTAGCAGCAGGGCGGTATACCGTAGTATGCCAGTATATGGGTTTTACTCAGGCAGAGTATACCGTAACGTTAAAAGACGGACAAACAGTTGTGCACGATTTTGTGTTGCAAGAACAACATATGAAACTAAAAGGTGTTACAGTAAAGTCTGATGAAGACCCTGCATATGCCATCATAAGAAAAGCTATTGAGCGTAGAAAGTTTCACCTGAATCAACAAAATACATTCCAGTCTAATATTTACTTGAAAGGAGTTTTTCGTATGAGAGATGCTCCGGATCAAATATTTGGTATAAAAGTAGAAGATGCTGATGGCGAAGGAGGTGGTTTGTCTGACCAACTGGGGCTAGACTCAAACGGGAGAGGTGTAGTGTACTTATGCGAACAAGAGGTAGACTACTATGCTAAGGATGGTAAGGAAAAAACCATAGTTAAGTCTGTTACTGAAAGTGGAGACCCTAATGGCTTGGGTATGTCGCGTGTACCCAAAGTGACGAGCTTTTATGAGAATAATGTAACGGTTATGAATGGAGCGAGCGAGCGTGGTTTTGTATCGCCTATTAGCGAGGGTGCTTTGCGGTATTATAAATATAAGTATGAAGGAGAGTTTGTAGAGAATGGTTACACAGTAGATAGGATAAAAGTGACGCCCAAAAGGTTATACGAACCACTTTTTTCAGGTACGATATACATTGTAGAAAACGATTGGTCAATTCATAGTCTGAACTTGTTTGTCACATCACAAACAGGACTGAATGGGTTGGATACGTTGGCTGTAGAACAACGTTATCTGCCGCTAAGAAAAGACCTGTGGGTCATTAAAAACCAAGTAATATTTCCAACCCTCACCATTTTAGGGTTTGATATATCCGGCCACTTTATCACAGTATACGATAAGCAAAAGATAAATGAGTCTATTCCGGATAGTTTATTCAACAAAAAAGTAATTAGTGCTTACTTGCCCAACGCTAATAAAAAGGATTCTACCTATTGGGATGATAAACGTCCTATTCCCTTAGAAGAAGATGAAGTAAACAACTATGTGCATCAGGATAGTGTTCTTAAAAAAGAAAATGACCCTGAACGTTTAGACTCGATGAGAAAAAGAGGTAATAGCTTTGGGTTTACTGATTTAATTGTCGGTGGTTATTCATATGCGGGTAAAGAGTACAAACATCGTTTTTATACTAACTCTGTGTTGTCGGGTTTGGTGAACTATAATACTGTAGAAGGGCTTAATGTAGCGCCAAGGTTACATTGGCGTTATAGAGTAGATACAGGAAAGATACTGCACCTTGAAGTGGCACCACGATATGGTTTTAGCAATGAAAGTTTCAACCTGTTTGGTAAGCTTACTTTTACCAAAAACAGAAAAGACTGGCAGGGTAGAAGCTGGAATGCCGGGCTTGAAGGAGGGAAGTATGTTTTTCAATACAACCAGAACAGCACAGTCAATCCACTAAATAATGTGTTTACTACTATTGTATACGGTAAAAACCATATGAAGCTTTATGAGCGATGGACCGGCGCAGCCTTCTTTAGGCAAAACTATGGTAATGGTTTAAGGTGGTCTGTTAAGGCGGGCTATCAAAGAAGATTGCCACTTTGGAATACATCGTTTTATACTTGGGCGAATCATGATATGCCAAGATGGACGTCTAACTATCCGGTAACACTGGCACATGTAGCTTGGGAAAGGCATAATGCTGCGCTGGTAAAATTTCAAGTAGCCTATCAGCCTGGTGTAAAATATATACAACTGCCCGACGCTAAAAGGCCTATCTATAGCAGTTGGCCGGTCTTTTTCTTTCAATATGAGAAGGGGATACCGAATATATTCAACAGTAAGACAGACTTTGATAAATGGAGGTTCAGCATTCGTGATCATATGAATATGAAACTTCTTGGTAGTATAGGTTATCATTTGGCAGTAGGAGGATTTATGAATGATAACTATGTGAGCTTACCCGATATGATGCATATTGCAGATAATCAAATGGCAACTGCCTCACCTTATTTAGAGGGCTTCCAGTTAGCGCCTTATTACCTATATAGCAACACCAGTAAGCTGTATGGAGAAGGGCATGTAGAGTATAATATGAACGGGTTGTTGACGAATAAGATCCCGCTATTCAGAAAGCTACAATGGCACTTATTGTTAGGTAACAACACGCTATATCTTCAAAACGGCAGCTATTATACTGAAGCGTTTTTTAGTATAGATAATATAGGGTATAAGTTATACCGCGGTATGCGTGTTGATTTTATTAAGTCTTGGGACGATATGCAGCGCAATACCATTGGAATAAGAATAGGCTGGCAACTAGGTGGATTGATCAATATAGGTAGCAATAATCAGGATAATTTTGATTGGTAATAGCGATTAGCAGTTAATGATACTTCATTGGTTAACGAGTGCTATATACGTATAGTGCAAATGTGACCTAAGATAAATAAGTTTCAGACTTAATATATATATTGCGACAGAACTCTTATTACTTGTCATGAAGCAATATTTGTATACAGTTTGTTCTCTGTTGTTTATAAGTACCTCTGTTTCGCTAGCACAGCAGCCGGCACCTTCTAACTATGATTATTATGGCAAGCCCATAGACAATGATATATGTATGGGTTTCTCTGCTTTAGAAAGCAGAGATGTAATAAATATAGTAAACACCATCTGCGAAAAGGTAGGCTTTACCAACAACTTTACATTGGTGCCCTGCGAACGCATTGATAACTGTAAAGCTATAGTACGCGATCATAAACCTTACATACTGTACAATAGGGTCTATTTAGACAACATTACGGGGTTGGACTTTACAAAAGCCAAATACCCCAAAAAACAGGTAGAGTGGAAGGTAATTGCCTTACTGGCTCACGAAATAGGACATCATGTAAACTATCATATCATTAGTCCCCACCCGGGCAGAACAAATATTGACAGAGAGCTACAAGCCGATGAGTTTGCAGGTAGAACCATGTATATGTTGGGAGCCACATTAGAGCAAGCCCAAGCTATAATGTACATAGCTGATGTAAGTATAGAAGGTAGCCACACCCACCCGGGTAGGGAAAGAAGGCTTGCAGCCATAAAGAAAGGGTATGAAAAGGCAGAAAGCCTGTTTAAGAAAAATGATAAGGAGGGGTTGCCTAAAATAACAGTAAGCGACTCAACTGTCCTTTCTGAACTAAAGAAAGCAGAAGATTATTATTACAGTAAAAAGGACTACAAGTCTGCCCGGTTAATTTTTGAAAAGTATGTTGATCATCCGCTATTCTCATCTGATAATCAAGTAGATCTAGCTTATATGTATGTAAACGCTCTTGAGGTAAAGCAAGATTACGAACGGGCGGTTGATTTGTATCGTAAATCGGCAGAGCAAAACAATGCATTTGGACAATATAATCTTGGTGTAATGTATAGTGAAGGCACAGGTGTAAAGCAGGATTATAGTCAAGCAGTTTATTGGTATCGTAAATCAGCAGATCAAAATAATGCCAATGGCCAAGTTAACTTAGGTAATATGTATAGTAAAGGCACAGGTGTAAAGCAGGATTATGGTCAAGCAGTTTATTGGTACCGTAAGTCAGCAGAACAAAACAATGCCGTTGGCCAGTATAATCTAGGTAATATGTATCGTAATGGAACAGGTGTTCAACAAGATTATAGTCAAGCAGTTTATTGGTACCGCAAGTCGGCAGAGCAGGGCTTTGGGGATGGCCAAGCTAACCTAGGTAATATGTATAGTGAAGGTATAGGTGTAAAGCAGGATTATAGCCAAGCAGTTTACTGGTATCGTAAATCAGCAGATCAAAATAGTGCTACTGGCCAAGCTAACCTAGGTAATATGTATAGTGAAGGTACAGGTGTAAAGCAAGATTACGAACGGGCGGTTTATTGGTACCGTAAGTCAGCAGAACAAAACAATGCCGTTGGCCAGTATAATCTAGGTAATATGTATCGTAATGGAACAGGTGTTCAACAAGATTATAGTCAAGCAGTTTATTGGTATCGCAAGTCAGCTGAACAAGGTTATGCAGAAAGCCAAACTAACCTAGGTATTATGTATGAAAAAGGAAAAGGAGTAAAGCAAGATTATAGCCAAGCAGTTTATTGGTATCGCAACCCTGCGGAAAAAGGAGTTGCCATAGCGCAAGTGAACATTGGTATATTATATAAACACGGTAATGGTGTAACTCAAAATATTGACTCAGCAATATATTACTTTAAACAAGCTACTAATCTTGAAGACCCATTTGGACAATACAATCTTGGTCTAATCTATATGGAAGGTTATTTAGACGATAAGAATTATGAGCTGGCAACTTATTGGCTGCTAAAATCAGCTAAACAGGGGGTAGAACAGGCGCAATATAATCTTGGTGTAATTTACCAGCGGACTGCTGTTTCTAAGGAAGATTACAAACAGGCGGCATATTGGTATAGTATGTCGTCAAAACAAGATAACGGATATGCATGTTGTAATTTAGGCTATTTGTATCTTAATGGATTGGGAGTTGAAAAGGATTTTGAAGAATCATTTAAGCTATTTAAAAAAGCAGCAATCCTAGGAAATGCAGTTGGACAGTACAACCTCGCTGAAGCATATTATTATAATATTGGTGTAGGTGAAGATTTTGAACAAGCCGCTCATTGGTATATGAAAGCTGCCGAAATGGGATTAAAAGAAGCTCAATATAGTTTGGGCTCTATGTATGAGTTTGGTCAAGGAGGGCTTGGTAAAGATATTAATAAAGCAAAGGAGCTATATATAAAGGCTGCCAGGCAAAATGATACAAAAGCGCTTCAAGCCTGTAAACGTTTAGGAATTAGCTGGTAATATAAACTTATAAACAACATGAAGAACATCAAGTTATCATTACTGTTATTATTATTGTCAACATTATCTTTTGCTCAAGATAAAAATCCAGGTTTTGGTATTAATAGTAATACAACAATATGCAACAGGTTCTCCTTTTCTTCAGATACCCATGTAGATTTACTTGTGAAACAAATACTTGAGCACGCCGGTGTCGTCAACCACTCCTATGTAATAAGAGGTTGTAAAGATGTGGATGGCTGTTTCGCCGCTGTGATGGATAATACACAGTATATTATCTATAAACCTGATTATCTACACAGCGTGAAAAAGTATTCATTCGAGAGCTCGTCATTACCCAAAGACAAAAAAGATTGGCAGGCCTTGACAATATTAGCACATGAGGTAGGCCATTTGATCAATAGCCATTTTTATAAAAATAGAGAAGATATAACTCGTTGGGAAAAGGAACTACAGGCAGATGAGTTTGCAGGTAGAATTATTTACTTAATGAATGGCACAGTGGAGCAGGCATTAAGTGTTTACTATAATGAGGCACTAGTAAATGAAGAAGGGGATATGGAACACCCTCCCAGGGCAGAAAGAATAAAAAGAGTAAAAGAAGGGTATGCAAATATTGAGAGATACTTTAAAAAACGCAAGGCTAAGGAGGTCATAAAAATAGATAATGATGAAATAGTAAACAACATATCATATGATTCTACTTTAATTGATAAATCAATATGTGAATCTTTTGGAGATGATGGAGAAAAAGTGGGGTATGCAGAAAGAGGTGTTATAAAAATACTTACTAGAATATGTGATGCTGCAAATATGAAGAATAGGTTTATTGCTGTGCCTTGTGATGGTATAGCGAACGTTAATGCTGCTGTTAAAAATAACAAGCCCTATTTATTGTATAACCCTAGTTTTTTAAAAGGGTTAACGGATTTAAATAATATTGATAATCCATATTGGATGATAATGACAGTTTTGGCTCATGAGATTGGACATCATTTTTATTTTCACTTTATGAACCCAGACCCCAACTTAAATCAAATCGCCATGGAGTTAGAAGCAGATGAGTTTGCAGGGTTTGTATTATATCGTTTAGGTGCAACATTAGCTCAAGCTCAAGCAGTAATGTACAAAACAAACGTGCCATTAACTGATAGCTATACTCACCCTGGTAGAGCAAAGAGATTAGCAGCTATTAAAAAGGGGTACGACAAGGCAAAAAAGATGTAGTTATGATTTAGATACCCATTACCTCACGTCCGCTTTTAGTATAATGGGTACTATATAGCCATCCCCAACATTTGCAGTTACACTCATAAGGTTGTTTTTGTAGTAAATATGTTTTCTGTCTACTAAGGTGGCACCAAATACTCTTTTCATGGCACTGTATAGGTCAATAAATGCTGACTTGTGTAGCTCTTTTAGTTGCTCTTTCAGGTTGTCTATCCTTTGTGTGCTGAACAATACACATAAATAGTCTGTTCCTTTTTGATCGGCCCTTATGCCTATATCATCATAAGGCAATTGTACACTTACTTGGTCTGACCATACTCTGGGTATTTGCTCCACACCGTATTGGTCAACTAAAGGGAACAACACCTCTGAGCTGCCGTCTGGCTTATAGCTAAAGATATACACATAGCAGTCTTGTGTCATATTGCTGGCTATTATCTTAAAGTAGCTGTCATAATTTACGTTGACATTATACTCTCCCTTTTTAGCGTTAAACGTAGGTTTTATTTCAGTGAATATGTGTTCTTGGGTTTCTTCATTCCATGTAAAGTGCCGATTAATGTGAAAGTCTCCTTTGATCATTTTACCGGAGGCATCGCCCGATAACATCATTTGAAAAGCATTGTTAACACTTGCGCCATAATCAGCATATGATATTTCAAAGAAGCCGTTATTCCCCCATTCAGTACCCCAACTATTCATGATCTCAAAAACTCCTCTCTTGTCATCATAGCCTACAACTACCATAGCATGCAGCCCGGCATCTTTTTCATAGGGCTGTCGTTCCCATAACCTGCCTTTATGCTTTTTAAATGAAGTAGTCACCTTAAATGAAATGATTACAGGTTTCCCATAATGTAGCGAGTAGATGGTATTTGATATCTTATCCTCGGGGTTGTCGTTAGAGTAGAAAAGACACTGATAATCTTTGATCTTATAATTCTGCGCTTCAGTATCATGAATATAAGATGGTTTTTCAATACAGTCATACGGCACAAATGACGAATAATTACAGTCGCCATAATCATACAGTACGTTCAAGGCATGGTCAATATAGGTGCCTGTTTTACAAGTGCCATTTCGTGGTAGTATTTTATTGTAGATGTATAAAGCGTTAAATGCAGCTTTATCTTTTTTATACTGGTTGGTTATATTTTTTTGCTTACAGTAACTGATGGTATAAGCCCCATAACCGGTTGCCCATCCTACACAGGAACTCATGTTGCCTTGGTTTCTAGGTGTAGGGCAATATTTCTTTAGGGATACTTTGTCTTTTGGGTGAAATGTAAATGACATTCCGTACCCCATTTTAGGTATTTTATCATACCGGTCACTGTTCAGTAAGCCTGTCATTTGTTGTCCCAGTGCGGTAGAGGAGACGGTACTTAGCAACACCAATAATATCGTTGCACTTTTTGAAAAGTATGTCCATTTTGTTTTCACGACTCAGGTGTTGTTTTATTACTTAAGGTTATTCCTTTCTCTAAAAGCATTTAGGGTGTTTGCAAAAAGTATATTGTTACTATTCAGCGTTACTGCTTTTTGGTAATGCTCATGTGCTGAATTAACCAGCCCTTTCTCTTCAAGCATATAACCTATCATATATTCTTGATAAGGCTGATCGTCAGTTATCGTTGCTACTTTTTTACGAAGCTGAGAAATGTAGTTTCTAATTTGTTCTTCCGATTTGTCACCCATGTTTGCAGCTCCATATTCTTTCATGGCATCAAGCCTGTCATCTACATGCACCTCCTTATTGGTTATAACGTGGGTAATGAATTTGAAAAAGCTGGTGTTGAAGTCATCATCCTTTTTATTGCAAATCTCTTGATAGCTACTTAAGGCAATGTTTTTGCCATTAACAGTATTTATATTAATGGGGTGTTTGGAATTACATATCAATAATACCGTGCTGTTACTGCCTAATTCTATTTCATCATTTAAAGTAAGGCCAGAGCCAATGGTCAAGCGCTCTTTACCCGTATTGCTTACTTTATAAACATGGCCATTAACCTGCCAAACAACAAAAGCCTCTTGTGCTAATGATACTTTTATGAGCAATGTGAGTGCGAGTAATAGTATTAACTTTTTCATATTGTATGATTAGTGCTTAGAGAAAATGGTCTTATACCCGTAGCATTTATTAAGACGTTTTGATATGTTTTCATAAAAATATAGTACATCTACAGATAGCAATGAAATGGCTAAGGCGTTGCCCAAGTCTAGTGCAAATTGTTTCTCTGAGAGTAGCCTTGCACCAAAGTATATAACACCGATTGATAAGCCTGTTTGTATGATTTTAGATACAAAATGAGCCCACTTTTCATGCTTTACATCCATGTAAATGTAAAAGGCAATAGAAAACCAACCGAACAAGAAGACAATAAGCCATTGAACAAAAGCACTAGGCTTGCATACATAGCTATTGTCTAACATCATAGAAATGATATTGGCATTAATGATGACACCATCCATGTCAGGCAAGGTCTTGCCGGCAATTTTAGTGTTCATAGGAGTAAAGTGCTTATCTATTATGGTATTACTCGTTGTATTGATCCAGCCGATCAACACTATTTTATTTTCGATCAGTGAGCGATTTACACGATCGCTAACAAGATCATTACAAGTAATGATATGATAATTTTCTTTCGTTCCTTTGAAGTTGATCAATTCGTCCTTGTATTGTTTTTTAAAATACCTTTCTTCCAGTATTTGATATGATGATGTGTTGTATTTCTTAACGATCAAAGAGTTGAAGTTGGTGTCTAAATGCCCTTTTACACGTTCAAAAGGAGAGAATGATCGTATCGTACTTTGAGGTTCTCCAGTGTTTATAAAGTTTACATATCCAAGCGTATTCGTTGTATGGTCAAAGTTCCCTTTTGATATGTCGAACGAGTCAGCAGTTTTATAAATTTTGTTAGCTAAAACAATGGTAGACTTAGTTTCTATTAATGCCTGCTCAAGGCAAGAGTCTTCATATTTAGTTTTTGAGTCTTCAAAAAGAAGGTCGATGCCTATTACTGACGGATTGTAGCTATTTACGGCGTTGACAGCATCAGCAATGTCTGCTCTGTTTTTAGCGCCTTCAATATTTAATATGATAATGTTATCATCATACTTTTCTTTATTGATCGTATTCCAACCCTGAGAAAATGCAAGGTCATTGAACTGGAAGTCAGTAGCGGCTACATGAAAGTAATCCAGACTATGTGTATTAAACGTTATTAATTTAATGAGTGACCAAAAAGCTAGGGAAAGTAGAGTGACGATTAGTGCGTCTTTTATAATCAGTGTTTTCATAATTGCTTAATAAATATATAGAAGTTTCAGCTATATTTTTTTTAATTTTATAACATCATTTCACAGTACTATTGCTTTAATACTATTGCGATGAAAACAGCACCCATAGCCATATTATTACTTTGCGCATCATTATGTGCCTTCGCGCAAAAACAGAAATTTGTAAATCCCGGGTTTTATAATAAGGTATCGGATAATGTATGTAATGGTGCATCAGCCTACAATGATCATGATGTCATTGATCTGGTAAGCACTATTTGCAGCAAGGTGAATTTTAAAAATAGATTCATTATTGCATCATGCCCTAATATATCTAATTGTCAGGCTACAGTGAGGGAGGGCAAACCATATATACTATATAACGATCGTTTTCTGAACCCGGTAAAGAGATTAGAGTTTAGTAATGAAGCATTGCCCAAACAAAGCATTGACTGGAAGGTACTCACCATACTCGCACACGAAATAGGTCATCACATCAACTGGCATTTAGTTAACCCCGAACCCGGTATGACGCAAATATCTATGGAGCTGGAGGCAGACGAGTTTGCAGGATATGCTATGTATATGATGGGTGCTACCTTACGGCAAGCGCAGCTAGCCATGCAAAACCCCAACGTATCTGAGCGGGACTCTTACACACATCCCGGGAGGGCTAAAAGGCTAGCGGCAATAGAAAGAGGCTACAAAAAAGGCAAACGGTTATTTCCAAGAACAACTTCTAAGCCTATCCCCACCATATCAGCATCTGAAGCAGAAGTACAGGCAGAGCTACAAAAGGCTGGAGAAGCATACAATAAGGGTGACTATACCACTGCCTATCCTATTTATAAAAAGTATGCCTACCATCGCCTGTTTAGTGCCGGTAACCAAACAAGTTTGGGATATATGTATAGCAAAGGATTGGGTGTTAAGGAGGACCATAAGCAAGCTGTTTATTGGTATCGTAAGGCAGCTGATCAAGGGTATGACCTTGCACAATATAATTTAGGAGTGAAGTATGATAATGGCGAAGGTGTAACACAGGATTATAAACAAGCAGTTTACTGGTATCGTAAGGCAGCTGATCAAGGATATGCTAATGCACAGCATAATTTGGCATTAAAGTATTATAAAGGCGAAGGTGTAACACAGGATTATAAACAAACAATTTATTGGTATCGTAAGGCAGCTGATCAAGGACTTGTCGATGCGCAATATAATTTGGCATTAAGGTATTATAAAGGCGAAGGTGTTGAACAGGATTATACACAAGCTGTTTATTGGTATCGTCAAGCAGCTGATCAGGGAGATGTAAATGCACAATATAATTTAGGAGTGATGTATTCTATAGGTTATGGTGTAGCACAAAATGATTCACAGGCTACTTATTGGTATCGTCAGGCCGCTGACCAAGGAGATGCTGACGGACAATACGGCTTGGCCTTTATGTATGAAAATGGTGGTAGTGAAATACAAAATGATTCAGAGGCTGCATATTGGTATAAAAAGGCGGCCAAACAAGGGCAAGCCCAAGCTCAAGCTGCTTGTAAACGTTTAGGAATAACCTGGTAAAATGAAAAAAGAAATAATATATACGCTGTTATTGGTCTTGCTATCTGTTACATCAACACTTAGCCAAGAACAAAAATTTGTCAACAGAGGGTTTTATAATAACGACCATCAAGATGTTTGCAAAGGGGCCTCTATGTACGAGGAAAAAGATGTAAGGCTTTTTGTTAACACCATATGCGAAAAGGTAAATCAAGTAAATAGGTTTGCAATAGTTCCATGCTCCAGCATACCTAATTGCCAAGCAGTAATGCATAACGGCAAACCTTATATTCTATACAACGCCAGCTTTATTAATAAGGTAAAAGAACTTGATTTTTCTAACAGCACCATGCCTAAAAAAACTGTGAACTGGACTGTGATGACCGTGCTGGCACATGAAATAGGTCATCATGTTAGGTGGCACTTTATTAGCCCAGAGCCTAATATGGATCAGATGACAATGGAGTTAGAGGCTGATAAGTTTGCGGGTTTTGCCATGTATATGTTGGGGGCAACACTACCTCAAGCTCAAGAAGCAATGAGAGATGTGCCTCTGCGAGATGGTTATACCCACCCGGGTAGAAGCAAAAGGCTTGCAGCCATAAAAGCAGGGTATGATGATGCCAAGAGAAAATATCCCAGAACGACAAACAGTAGGCTGCCTGAAGTGACCTCAGAAGATGTACAGGTGAAAAAAGTACTGGAAGAAGCTGAAGAGTACTATAGTAAAAGTAAATACAAGCAGGCGTATCCCATATTCTATAAATACCGTTACCACCGTTTATTTAGTAGTAACAACATGCATCGGTTAGGGTATATGTATAACGAAGGTTTAGGAGTTGAGTTAAATGAAACTGAAGCAGTGAAATGGTATCGCAGAGCAGCTATGCGTGGCAATGCGGCCAGTCAGCTTAACTTGGGTTATATGTACGAATTTGCCGAGGGTGTAGATAAGGATAATACTGAAGCAGTAAAATGGTACCGGAAAAGTGCTGACCAAGGTAATGCAACTGCACAGGCTAATCTTGGGCACATGTATGAATATGGTAAAGGTGTTGCTAAGAATTACTCAGAGGCGCTACGATGGTATCATAAAAGCGCAAAGCAAGGAAGTGCTAGGGGGCAAAATAAAATCGGCCGCATGTATCAGTATGGCAAAGGTGTGAAACAAAATTACAGTGAAGCAATAAAGTGGTATCGTAAAAGTGCTGAAAAAGGGAACGCTGTAGGTCAAGTAAACTTAGGCTATATGTACGGCACTGGCACCGGTGTTAGTAAGAACTATTCTGAAGCAGTAAAGTGGTACCGAAAGTCGGCACTACAGGGTGATGAAACAGGTCAAAGTAATCTTGGCTATATGTATTATAATGGGTATGGTGTAAGTAAAAGTTATAAAGAAGCTTATTACTGGTATTATAAAAGTGCAACTCAAAATTACGCTAAAGCACAATATTGGCTTGGCTATTTGTATGAAAACGGCTTGGGTACCGATAAAAGTTTCATGAAGGCAAAAGAATGGTATCAGAAATCTGCTAATCAAGATTTTTCAAGTGCTAAAACTGCTCTTCGCAGGTTGGGTACGAATAATACAGTCTCTGATGAGCAGGTTAAATCTGAATTGAAAAAAGCCGATGAGTATATCAAAGAGAAGAATTATGCCTCTGCTTATACTATCCTTAAAAAGTATCAAGACCATAAGCTTTTGAGCTTATATCAAAAAAACTGGCTGGGTAGAATGTATGAAACCGGTCGTGGAACTACCAAGAACTATAAACTTGCTAATTATTGGTATAACAAAACGGCCGCTTTGGGTAGCGCTTATGGCCAATATTCCTTAGGCTATACATACCAGCATGGCCGCGGTGTGGAAAAAGATATCAATGAAGCTTTGAAATGGTATCGAAAGGCAGCCGATCAGGATTATCAGCCTGCAATAAAAGCGCTGGAAGGCTTTAGTTCAACTGTTACATCCGAACAAGTGAAATTGGAGTTAGAAAAAGCTGAGCGATATTATAATAACGATAACTACAAGCCCGCTTTTGCAATACTTTATAAATATAGAGATCATAGTTTGCTCAATAATAAACACATGAACTGGTTAGGTTACATGTATGATGTAGGTTCTGGTGTATCGGAAGATGACAAGGAAGCAGTGAAGTGGTATCTTAAAAGTGCAACTCTTGGTAATGCATTTGCCCAAAGTAATTTGGGTAATATGTATTTAAATGGTGAGGGTGTTGCTAAGAATTACTCGGAAGCTATAAAGTGGTATAGAAAAAGTGTTGAACAAGGTAATGATGGTGCGCAAACTTCCTTAGGCTATATGTATACCAACGGTATAGGTGTTACGCAAGATTATCATAAGGCAATTATTTTATTCAGAGAAAGTGCTACACAAGGTAATAGAGTGGCTCAGGGTAATCTGGGTTCTATGTATTATAATGGATATGGGGTTGATAAAAGTTATAAACAAGCTTTTTCCTGGTTCATGAAAAGTGCGTTGCAAAATTTAGCAAAGTCTCAATATTGGGTTGGTTATATGTATGAAAACGGATTAAGTGTAGATAAAAGTCTTGCAAAAGCAAAAGAGTGGTATCAAAAAGCAGCCGATCAAAATTATCAAAGTGCAAAAACTGCTTTGGAAAGACTGAATAATAATAAATGTAAGAGTATTGTTCATACAGGTGAAGTAGAGTTTGCAGGATCTTCTGCACGTTTATCATCAACTAGCAAAGAAAAATTAGCTCTTTTAGCATCGCAAATGTTCAATGAGAGTTGCAAGGTCGTTGTGCGTGGGTCAGGCAACCTATCAAAAATTCAACAACAACGATCATGGGACAGAGTTAATGCAATAATTGAACATTTAGTTAATGTACATGGGGTTAAGAGAGAGAGATTTATTTTTCAATACGCACAGGCAGGCAATCCCAATATTGTAAGTTTTAGAGCAGCCCATACAGGAGAAAGTGGCCCTTCTAGGGCTGCCCCGCCTTTCCCAAATTTAAGACGTAACTAAAATGGTCGTCCATTTTAAATCAGTTGTAGGCTTGTTGATTGGTTGTAAAGTTGTTATTTTTGTATAGTGTTCAACAGATACATACATACATGTTGTATACACCAATTTAGGGTATGATTCATTGAAAAATGTTACAAAATGTTGTTGAGGGGGAGGGGGTAGGTGTAACAAAATGTAACATTTTTGAAGCAAGACAAAACAGGCTATAATGGAAAAAGCCTCGCAAGTGATTAACTTACAAGGCTTTGACTCTTTAAAGCAGTCCGACCAGGATTCGAACCTAGACAGACAGTACCAAAAACTGTAGTGCTACCATTACACCATCGGACTGTTTCCTGCGTTGCAGGGGTGCAAATTTATATAGTCCGTTGAATATCACAAAACTTTTTTGAGAAAATATTTCTCAGGCCTTTTAGATAAGTGATAATAACATCATAATTACTACGGTTAAAAAGTGATCTTTTTCTATTAGGTTTGTGTATCTCCTGAAACTTACAATCTTAGGTCTATGTCATTGACGGATAAGCCACGTATGCTTGTCATTTCCTCTTTATTTATATGTGTCACATTAGTGATACTGGCCCGGTTGTTCTATATCCAGATCATAGATGATAAGTATAAGGTTTTAGCCAACGACATTACTATATATAAAAAGATAGTATATCCGCCCAGAGGTGTGATTTATGACAGTGATAGTAGTGTCATGCTTTATAATCAAGTAGCCTACGATTTAATGGCTACTTATAGTAAGGTGACCAGCAAGCTGGATACAACAAAGTTGTGTGAGATATTGAACATAGATAAGGAGCGCTTTGAATACTTACTGAACAGAACAAGAGTAAGATACGGCCCTGTGAGAAAAGGTGTGATGATAGAGCAGCTCACCAAAGCACAAACAGCGAGACTACAAGAGAATATGTACGATTTTGAAGGGTTTGAAATGAGTGAGCGTTATACCCGTACATACCCTGACTCTAACTCGGCATTGATATTAGGGTATATTGGCGAAATATCACAAAGGATGCTAGACCAAAATAGGTATACATCATACAAGAGAGGAGATTATACAGGTATTAGTGGTTTGGAAAGAGAGTACGAAGAGGAATTAAGAGGGCAAAGAGGGGTTTATTTTTTAGAAAGGGATAACTATAACCGACCTACAGAACCCTATAGAGGTGGTGCGCTTGATACTCCTGCGTTAGCAGGCAGTAGCTTACAGTTGTACCTCAATAAAGAGTTGCAATCCTACGGCGAGCGCTTGATGAGAAATAAGCTGGGCAGTGTAGTAGCCATAGACCCCAATACAGGTGGAATATTGGCAATGGTAAGCGCACCTAGTTACAACCCTAACTTGTTGGGTGGTAGAGACCGCGCTAAGAATTTTACAAAGCTATACTACGATGCTACTAAGCCTTTATTTAACAGAGCAACACAAGCTTATTATCAACCCGGGTCAACTCTAAAACCTATGACTGCTTTAGTAGCTTTAGACATAGGTGTGATAACACCCAATTTTGGTTATCCTTGTGGTGGTGGATATTACTCTTGTGGTAAGCGTATTGGCTGTACACACTCAGGTGGCGGGCACGCAGCTAATTTAAGAAGAGCATTGGCTAACTCTTGTAACTCTTATTTTGTACACATTATGAGAATGGCCATAGACGATAAGAAGTTTGGAGGAGTGAAAAAGGGGTTACAAAAATGGCACGACTATTATAATAGTTTTGGTTTTGGTAGACCTCTTGGTGTAGATATACCTTTTGAAAGAAGAGGGTTATTGCCGGATTCAGCTTATTATAACAGATCCTACAACGGTAGGTGGAATTCTTGTATGGTTCTATTTACAGGTATGGGGCAAGGAGAGATAGCATTAACACCACTGCAATTAGCCAACTCTATGTGTATTATCGCCAATAAAGGGTTCTATTATACTCCACACTTTGTTAGGGCTATTGGTGGCGATACAAAGCATGAGAAACTGCAACCTTACTTGAAAAAAAACGTAGTAACAAATATGCCCGGCGAAGTTTATGATGTGGTGGCTAAAGGCATGCAGGATGTAGTAGAGTTTGGTACAGGTAAAGTGGCAAAACTGCCTGGTATAGAAGTTTGCGGTAAAACCGGTACAGTAGAGAATAAGGCTAGAGTAGGAAGCAAGATCATTAAAATGAAAGACCACTCTGTGTTTGTGGCTTTTGCACCAAGAGAAAATCCTAAAGTTGTTTTGGCTGCAGTAGTAGAAAATGCTGGTTACGGTGCAACATGGGCAGGGCCTGTAGTAAGCTTGATGATGGAGAGATACTTAAATGATACGATTGCCACTGAGCGACTGTATTTACAAGAGAAGCTTTTGAAAGCTAACCTTGTGAATGAATATGTATACGAGATAGATGCTACACAGCGGGCAATGGATAAAGAACGTGAAGAACGTAGGGTGAGGAGAAATGCCTATAATGATAGTGTGCAGCATGTGAAAGACTCTATGATGATACGTAAGTGGTATAGAGCTACTTATATAAAAATGTAACTGAAGTAATGGCTAGAAATAGCAAATCGGTTTTTGGAAGAATAGATGGCATAACACTTGCCTTATACCTGCTGTTGGTAATGGTGGGGTTAGTGGCTATATTCTCTGTAGAGTATAAGGCTGATCAAACCATGTTGGTGATGAGCAAAAGCTACTCACGCCAAATGATGTGGTTGGGTATATCCATGTTTGTGGGTTTGCTCATTTTATTTACTGATACTAAGTTCTTTTCTTCTGTTGCCTACTTATCCTACACCATTGGTGTCTTTTTATTGATCATTACCATATTTGCAGGTACGTCTGTAAAAGGTTCTCATTCATGGCTTGGTGTGGGTGGTTTCAGGTTTCAGCCCGGTGAGGTATGTAAAATATTTACTGCCTTAGCTGTGGCAAAGTTTCTTTCTTCTCCTGAAACAAACTTTAAGACATTAAAACATAGGATCATAGGTGTGAGTACAGCACTACTACCTGCAGTATTGATCGTCTTGCAACGAGAAACAGGGCTGGCTTTGGTATACTTAAGCTTTATATTGGTCATGTACCGAGAAGGTTTGCCACATAGTATATTACTAATTGGCTTTTCTGTAATTGGTATTACGTTGGCTACATTGCTGGTAGAGAAAACAACACTGCTAATTGCTTTTACAGCTATTGCAGCCATAGTCGCCTTACTGCTTCGTAAAGACTTAAAAAAGGGCTGGGGCTTACGCCTGATCATAATAGGGGCTTGGTTAGTTTGTGTTCTCTTCTCACAAATAGCGGTTCCTTTAACATTTAAGCATGTGTTGAAAAGGCACCAAATTGAGCGTATATATTCTACATTAGATCAGCAAGTGCCCGAAGAGTATTTGCCGGAAGCAGAAAGGGGCAAACCCAGGAAGCCATTGTCTAATTATAATGTGCAGCAGTCAAAGATCGCAATAGGCTCAGGCGGCTTGTCAGGAAAAGGGTATTTAAAAGGAACTTCTACCAAAAATGAGTTTGTACCCGAACAGCACACCGATTTTATCTTTTGTGCTGTAGGTGAGCAGTTTGGCTTTTTAGGGTCGGGTATACTAGTGATAATTTATTTGTTGCTCATGCTGCGGGTAGTCTATCTTGCTGAAGAACAAAGGTCAGTGTTCAGTAGGGTATATGCTTATTGTATCGCTTCCATATTATTCTTTCACTTTGCCATTAATATCTCTATGACCATAGGCATAGCCCCGGTAATAGGTATCACCTTGCCACTGGTGAGCTATGGAGGGTCTTCACTATTATCGTTCAGCATATTAATATTTATTTTATTAAGGCTGGATGCGGATAGACATGTATTGATACGTTAACTTTGCGCGATATGGCAAAAGTATTCCCTTTATCAGAAGGTGTTTTTACCGTTGGGCACGACAAAGAGTTTGTTCCATTTCAATTGGATAGTGATGAGTTGACAGACCGCCCTACAGGCTCTTTGTTAGTTGATATTCAACCTTTTTTGGTGGTTGCAGAAAATGATGTGATCGTATTGGATACAGGTTTGGGCTATAGCAGAGATGGCGAGCTTCAGATATATAGTAACCTTCGTAAAAACGGTTACGAGCCTGAAAATGTAACTAAAGTATTGCTAACGCATTTACATAAAGATCATGCGGGAGGTGCAGTACATAAGAATGGACAAGGTATAGTACAAACTACTTTTCCTAATGCTACTTACTATATCTACCGTCCTGAAGCCGACTTCGCTTTAGAGCAAGGGCAACCTTCTTTCAACCCTGAGCATTTCCATTCTTTATTCTCTAGCGAGCAGGTAGAGTGGCTTGACGGTGAAGAAGGAACAATTGATGGGTATATTAAGTTTTTCCATTCAGGAGGACACAGCCCTCAGCACATTGTATTCTTGGTAGATGATGGAAGCGATAAGGTGTTTTATGGAGGAGATGAAGCACCACAGCTGAAACAGATGAAGATAAAGTATGTAGCTAAGTACGACTATGATGGTAAAAAAGCAATGCAACTAAGAGTGCAGTATGCTGCAAAGGGAAAAGATGAAGGTTGGCAATTTTTGTTTTACCATGATGTGAAAAAGCCAATAGCACAGTTATAGTTTATCTTCTGCCGGGTCTTCCTTTTCTATTGTTGTTCAGCCTTCTTAATAGCATTTTTCTGAATTCTTGTTCTGCTATGAATACTTTGTCTATCTGATCATCTGATATTTTCCCTTTTAAGGAGTTGATGAACTTTTTCTTTAGTGCCAGTTGCTGCTCTTGAAAGTCAATATTGGCGCCAACCATATTAGTAGCTTCTCTTCGGTTAGCTTCAGGGTTCTTTTTTATGTAGTCTTGAACGTGTTTCCTGCGTAACTCTTTGCGCTCATTTTCGTACTTGTCGTATATGGGCCAAAAAGCTTTGGCTTGTTCAGGCGTTAATTCCACTCTTTCAGAGATGTGGCTGACCTTTAAGGCTTGTATTCTTTCAAAATGATCATCTCTTTGAGCAAATAGTATAGTTGTACTCAGTAGAATGAATAGTAAGGTTATTATTTGCCTTTTCATGACTCGCTATTATTTAAAAATGCTTTGATGTTTTGTGTGTCAATATATTCAATTAGTGTTTCTGTGCTAGGTATGGTGTTCTCATCTAGTGTGTTGGTAATAAGCTCTGTATCAAACTCGTTAATATTTTCTTCAACATAGGCCAAAACTATATCTTGAGGTATTTCGTTCAAGCCTTGAGCAATAGTGCTTTCTGTGCTTTGCCATGTAAGGTTGTAGATGCCTATGCTAAGTAATATAAGCAACATAGCAGCCGCAGCTAAAACCACTCTTTTAAAGCCAGAGAAAGAAACTACTTTACTGCCTTTGTCTTGTTTTTGAGCTTTCTCAAGTATTTGCTCGGGCAGGGTATTAAAGTAACCGTTAGGTGTACTAAATGTATTGTTTTCTTTAGCGTTGACCTGGATGCTCAAGCGGTCGTGAATGTGCTTAAAGTACTCTTGCGGCACATGATGCGGCATGGTTTTAGGTAGCCGGTGTAAGTTGCTGCCTAGCTCACGTAACTCTTGATCGATATGTAGGTCTTTGTTCATTTGCTCTTTAGACGTTTTACAAGGTCAAACGTTTAATGCTCTTTTAAAAAACTTTCTACCTTCTTTACTGCATGATGGTAAGAGGCTTTTAAAGCGCCTATTGATGTTTCTAATATTACAGACATATCTTCGTAAGGCATTTCATCGTAATACCTAAGGCAAAAGACGGCCTTTTGTTTTTCAGGTAATGATTGTATTGCATTTTGAAGTTGCCATTCTATTTTATTAGGGTCATAACCTTTTTCTGCAATTAATTTTGATGAAAAATGACCTTCATTGTCGCTGATCGATACAGTTTTTCGCTTCTTTTCTTGTTCGATCCACGTAAGTGCCTCATTAGTAGCTATGCGGTATAGCCAGGTGTAGAGATTGGCCTCTTTTCTAAACTTGTCTAAGCTGTTCCATACTTTTATGAACGTGTTCTGAAGTATGTCGTCGCTATCTTCATGGGTAACCACCATACGTCTTACATGCCAATACAGCCGCTCCTGGTATTTAAATACCAATGCCTTAAAGGCTCTTTCTTTAGTTTCCTGTTTGTTGAACCTTTCCAGTATTTCGATGTCTTCTAAAACGGTACTTGGGGGCATTTAATAAACGTTAGCGATAATATTTAGACTATTGAAAAGTACTAAAGTTTAATCTGATAGTTTATATGGCTATGGCTTATTAGTTTTGCGCCATGGCAAAAAAGTTTGAGGAGCTAAGAGTGGTGTACTATGGTACACCTGAATTTGCAGTAGCGTCATTGGACGCGTTGGTGCAAGCAGGAGCTAATGTTGTAGCGGTGGTGACAGCACCGGACAAACCCGCGGGCAGAGGTAAGAAGCTGCAGGAGTCTGATGTGAAAAAGTATGCTGTAGAGCATGGGTTGAACTTGTTGCAACCTAAGAACATGAAGAGCCCTGAATTTATTGAGCAACTGCAAAGCCTGCAAGCAGATATACAGGTGGTAGTTGCTTTTAGGATGATGCCTGAAATCGTGTGGAACATGCCACCAATGGGTACGATTAATGTACATGGTTCTCTATTGCCGCAATATAGAGGTGCTGCACCGATTAATTGGGCTATCATTAATGGAGAAAAGGAAACAGGTGTGACCACATTTAAGCTCAAACATGAAATAGATACAGGAGATATACTGCTCCAGAAAAAAGTGCCTATAGATGCTGATGATACAGTAGGGGATATATATAGTGTGTTAATGGCAGAAGGGGCGCAGCTATTAGTAAGAACCTTAAAAGGGCTGGCAAACGATGAGTTAGAAGAAGTACCTCAAGCCCACATTGCTACAGCCGACTTAAAGTCTGCCCCTAAAATATTCAAGCCTGATACCAAGATCGATTGGAGCAAAAGTGTGCAAGAAATATATGATTTAATCAGAGGGTTATCTCCATATCCATGTGCTTATACTGAGCTTAAAGACAGCAGCCTTAAGGTATATAAGGCTCGATATGAGCATGCGGAGCATGGCCTGAAAGTAGGTGAGTATGAAACCGATCAAAAAAGCTACCTAAGATTTGCCGCAAGTGACGGCTGGGTATACTTAGAAGATGTGCAGCTGCAAGGTAAAAAGAGAATGGATATTGAGGCTTTTCTAAGGGGTTTCAGAGGCTAAACAGTGCTCAATGGCTAATCTATAGCCATCTAGTCCTAACCCGGTAATAACACCAATACAATTTGCCGCAGTAAGAGACGTTTTTCTGAACTCTTCTCTTGCGTATATGTTGGATATGTGTACTTCTATAGCAGGAGTGCTCACGGCAGCTAGCGCATCAGCTATGGCAACGCTGGTATGTGAATAGCCGGCGGCATTGATGATGATATAGTCTACATCATTCTCGCAAGCCTGTATCAGGTTTACGATCTCCCCTTCTATATTGCTTTGGTTGTATTGTAATGCTACAAGGCCATTGTAGCGTTGTCTCAGTTCCTCAAAATATTCCTCAAAAGACCTGTTGCCATAAATGTCTTTTTCTCTTGTGCCCAGCAGGTTAAGATTAGGGCCATTTATGATCGTAATAGTCAGCATTTGAAGATATTTTCGTACAATATTAATAAAAAGGCAGTATTCTGTATTTTTGCACTAGCCGTTTACAATTATAACATATGCCTAGATTAGAGGATCTACTGATCACCAAGCCAATGAAAGACCCTTACATGAGGGCTTATATTAATATCATGTACACTGGTGTTTGGCTACAGCACAATGTTAGCCAGGTGCTTAAACCTTTTGATATTACAGAGCCCCAGTATAATGTACTGAGAATATTAAGAGGGCAACAGGGCAAGCCTATGAATTTGTACGAGATACAGGGGCGCATGATCCAAAAGATGTCCAATGTGTCGAGGCTCATTGATAAGCTATTAGCTAAAGGCCTTGTAGAGCGTAAGGAATGTGAGGATAATAGACGAAGGGTAGATATTGCCATTCTTCAAAAAGGTTTGGATCTTTTAGAAGATGTGGAAGCGCCACTTACAGAGATGTTGGAGAATGTCAGCAAGAACTTGTCGGAGGAGGAAGCAGTGATGCTGGGAGAGGTATTAGATAGAATGAGAACTACGTAAACAATGAACCATTGTGGCAAGCATATCTAAAAGGGTTTAAAGCCTACCTGCAGTTAGAGCGATCTATGTCGGATAACACAGTGGACGCCTACATTCACGATGTGCAAATGCTTGCCGACTTTATACAGTCTTCAAAAGACGATGTGTCTATAGCATCAGTTTCAATGACTGATCTGCAGGGTTTTCTAAAAAATGTAACAGAGCTCGGATTGTCCGCAGGTACACAAGCTAGAGTACTCAGTGGTATCAAATCTTTTTTCAATTACCTGCTTTTAGAAGAAGTAATCTCCAAGAACCCTACAGAATTGTTGGAAGCACCAAAGCTTAAGCGGTCGTTGCCGGCCTATTTAAGTTTGGATGAGATTGATCTTTTGTTTGAACAGATAGACCATAGCACACCCGAAGGGCAACGTAATAGAGCCATTATTGAAGTGATGTATAGTTGCGGCCTAAGAGTAAGTGAGCTGATTGAATTGAAAATATCTAACTTATACTTAGATGTAGGTTTTGTAAGAGTGATAGGTAAGGGTAATAAGGAAAGATTGATTCCCATTGGTGATACGGCCGTAAAATATATAGAGCTGTATAAAAAACATATAAGAAGCCATATAGAGATAAAGAAAGGTGCTGAAGATATATTGTTTTTAAATAGGCGGGGTAGTGGTTTGTCAAGGGTGATGATCTTCTTGATCTTAAAAGACCTTACCCAAAAAGCAGGGATAAAAAAGAACATACATCCGCATACGTTAAGGCACTCTTTTGCTACACATTTGGTAGAAGCAGGAGCAGACCTAAGAGCCGTGCAAGAGATGTTGGGGCATAAAAGCATCACTACTACTGAGATATACACTCATCTCGACAGAAAGTATTTGAGAGAGACCCTAGAAAAGTATCATCCGCATTTTCGTAATAATCAATAAGTTAGTTGAATCAAACTATTGTTTGGTAGTATAAAATGCAGGCTTGGTTGAACATGTTCTTTCGTTAATCCTTTTTTCTATACTTTAGGATTAATGAAATTTAATCGCCGCAATTTTCTCAGGTCTGCGTCCCTGCTAGCTGCATTTTCGTTAAACGATATTGATGCAATGGCTAAAATGTCTATGCCTTCAAAAGGTGGTGGAGAACTGCATACTGATGAAAAGTATTGGACAGATATAAGAACGTTGTTTCCTCTTAAAAAGTCTAGAGCATACCTCAATAATGGAACTCTTGGTCCGTCTCCTTATCCTGTAATAGAAGCTACCCATAAAGGTATGATGCATTCTGATGAACTTGGTGAGTACCATAAAGATAAAAAGCTAAGAGAAAGTATTGCGAGGTTTATTGGAGCATCTAGTGAAGAGGTGGCGTTTACTCATAACGTAACAGAAGGAATAAACATTTCTTGTTGGGGAATGCCACTCAAAAGGCGTGATGAGGTACTGATGACAACACACGAGCATGTGGGTAATGCATTACCTTGGTTAAACCGAGCGAGAAGAGATGGCATCGTCATAAAAACATTGGAGCTGGGGAAAACCGCAGCAGAGACGTTGCAGAATTTTGAAGCGGCACTCACAAAAAGAACACGAGTGATAGCCGTGCCGCATATACCTTGTACGGTAGGGCAAATATTGCCTGTAAAAGAAATGTGTGCCTTAGCAAGACGTAAGGGAATATACAGCTTTGTGGATGGGGCACATGGCCCTGGTATGCTGCCCATAGATGTAAAAGAAATAGGTTGTGATGTATATGCCAGCTGTGCTCATAAGTGGTTATTGGGGCCGAAAGGTACCGGCTTTTTATATGTGGGCGATCATTTTTGGGATGTGCTTCAACCATTGTTTGTAGGCGGTGGCAGTAGCAACTTTCATTTAGTAAAAGAAGACTATGTAATGGATGCGTACGTAAATAATGCACATAGGTATTATGGAGGTACACAAAGTACAGGGTTGATAGATGGTGTGGTAGCGGCAGTAGACTTTATGGAACAAATAGGTGTTGAAAATGTGTACCGAAGAGTAAAATATCTAGGTAGTTATGCTCAGGAGCAATTACATTCTCTAGGAAGTAAAGTGGCCATACTTACTCCGCAAGAAGAACAGTCTTTTTGCGGTATCAATAGCTTTAAGATTGTAGATAGAGATAACAAAGACATATATAATAAAATTCTGAAAAAAGGAGTAAGGTTGCGTTATGTGCCTGAAAGTGATCTTTATTGCATTAGAGTATCTACACACATTTATAACAACAAAGCAGAAATTGATAAACTAATAGGGTTGCTAAAAGCGAGCTTGTAAGATTATCTGTACCTTCCATGTCAAATAATGATATGGCACTTACACCTTCTAATATATTTGAAAAAGGAACATTAGCACCTGATTTTAAACTTCCTGATACTATTTCAGGGAAAGATATTAGTCTAAATGACCAGAAAGGGGCAGTAGCTACAGTGGTAATGTTTATTTGTAATCATTGCCCTTACGTAATACATGTAAATGATGGTTTGGTGAAGTTGGCTAATGATTATAAGGATAAAGGGGTAACCTTTGTAGCCATCAGTAGCAATGATGCTGTGCACTACCCTCAGGATGCACCGGATAAGATGAAAGAGCATGCGCAGCAAGTAGGCTATCCTTTTCCGTACTTATATGACGAGACACAAGAAGTAGCTAAGACATATAAAGCCGCTTGTACGCCTGATCTATATGTTTTTGACAAAGATTTAAAGTCTGTTTATCATGGTCAGCTAGATGATTCGAGACCAGGTAATGGTATACCTGTAACAGGTGAAAGTGTACGAACAGTGTTAGACTGCTTAATGGCCGGAGATGTATATAGCGGCACAGAAAAACCAAGTATTGGCTGTAATATTAAATGGAAGTAATATGCTTTCTGTAAGAGAAATTGAACATCAAGATATACCCCTTATTGCAGATTACTGGTTAAACTCTGACTCCGATTTTATGAAAAGTATGGGCGTTGATCTGTCAAAACTGCCTAGTAGAACCCAGTGGCACGAAATGCTAGAAGCGCAACTGGCTGCGCCTATTAGAGAGAAACAATCTTATGCAACCGTGTGGCTACTGAATGGAGAGCCTGTTGGGCATTGTAATATCAATAAGATCAAGTTTGGGGAAGAAGCTTACATGCACTTACATCTTTGGCAACCTGAATTAAGGCAGAAAGGAGA
Organism: Flavipsychrobacter sp.; assembly: GCA_965230595.1. Classification (GTDB taxonomy): domain Bacteria; phylum Bacteroidota; class Bacteroidia; order Chitinophagales; family Chitinophagaceae; genus UBA5543. The sequence continues at coordinate 890,576 of OZ246011.1, forward strand.
CGGGGTGAAACTGGCAAAAATGTCTATCCCTTATTTCTTTGAAAAGTTTGAATTAAAGCGACTGTATTGCGAGCCTTATGCTTTAAATGAAGCCCCTAATAAAATATTGGCAAAGCTTGGCTTTAAGTTGGTTAAAGAACATGTGACCATACCCGGATACATCAATTTTGAGCAGCCTGTTAAACTTTGGGTGATGGAAGTTTAAAAGAATATATGCAAGGCAATCACAAGAATAATACTTATAACAAGTGTAGCCATTCCCATATTTTTGAAGCTTTTACTTTGTGCTTTTTCTCCATATAACCAATAGCAAATGAATATTGTAGCTGAAATTATTATTGCTACAATCCACTTGAATAATATATAAGGTGTGGGTAAATACTCTAAAGTGAAATATATTGATAATACATGGTTGGTATAAATGATTGGAAGAAGAAATAGAGCATAAGCTGCTGTGATGGGTAGGTTTTTATTTTTCTTCTTTTTGTCTGAATTGTCGCCATTAGTATTTAGGTCAATACTCCTAAAATATTCATACAGCATCTCAATAAGGCTGTCGTTACTGAAAATTACTTGTAGTCGTTTTGCTGTTTCTTCATCAGCGTTCTTGTTTATTAAAAAGTCTATTTGCTTCCTTAATGAATAGTATCGAGATAGTGAGTAGCCAAAGCGAATGAAAAAGTAGGTAAGCACAAATGGTACAATGATCTTAAAAGTAGCACTATCCAGCTTGACTAATATTAGGTCGATCTCGTTTACAGATCCGGGCTTTTGAATGATATAAAAACTGAAAAGGATTATTGATAGTTGTAAAAACCAGTTTTTGTCAAAACGTTTAGATACAGCGACTGCTTTTTCATTAGTGAGCGATAATTCATATTTAATATTTTCTTCCATAGTTGGGTGTAGTTAATAAATAAATATATAATAATTTGTTTTTATGAATAGCGTTATGATCTGTTATTGAGATACTTTTCAATAACACATTATCTTTGCGGCATGGAATTAACAGCACTTTCGGCAATTAGCCCGGTTGATGGCCGCTATCGCAGACAATTATCGGCTTTAGCACCTTATTTTTCTGAGTTTGGCTTGATACACTACAGAGTACGTGTAGAGATAGAATACTTTATTTTCTTGTCTCAAAAGAAGATATTCACTTTGCCTCAAGGGGTAACTACAAATAAACTTAGGAAGATATATAAAGACTTCTCAGAGGCTGATGCACAGCAGATAAAGGATATTGAGAAGGTGACCAATCATGATGTAAAGGCTGTTGAGTATTTTATCAAAGAAAAGCTGGACGCCTTGGAAGCCGGCGATGCTAAAGAATGGGTGCATTTTGGTCTTACCAGTCAGGATATTAATAATACATCAGTTCCGCTTTCTTGGAAGGAAGCTATGGAAGAAGTATACCTGCCAGAATTGCATAATGTAGTATTGGAGTTGAAAAAATTAGCTGACGATTGGATGGGGATCCCATTATTAGCGCGTACTCATGGTCAGCCAGCGTCGCCTACTACTTTAGGTAAAGAGTGGATGGTTTTTGTAGAGCGATTAGAAGGGCAGATCAAACAACTGTCGCATATACCACATGCTGCAAAGTTTGGTGGTGCAACGGGTAACTTTAACGCACATCATGTAGCTTTCCCTAAAATGGATTGGGAGAAGTTTGGTAACGACTTTGTGAATAAGAAATTAGGGCTGGAGCGTATGCAGTATACTACCCAAATAGAGCATTACGATAACTTGGCCGCACAGTTTGATAGTCTGAAGCGTATCAATACCATCATTATTGATTTATGTCGTGATGTGTGGACCTATGTCTCTATGGAGTACTTTAAGCAAAGGGTGAAGAAAGGTGAAGTAGGTAGTAGTGCAATGCCACATAAAGTGAACCCAATAGATTTTGAAAATGCTGAGGGTAACTTAGGTATCGCCAATGCGCTTTATGAACACTTATCGGCCAAGCTACCTATTAGCCGTTTGCAGAGAGACTTGACGGATAGCACCGTATTACGCAATGTAGGCGTGCCGGTAGCACATAGCTTATTAGCATTAAAGTCGCTACAAAAAGGGCTAGGTAAGTTGTTGCTGAATAAGGATAAGTTAAAAGACGACTTGGAGCACAACTGGGCAGTAGTAGCAGAAGCGATCCAAACCATCTTGCGTAGAGAAAATTACCCGCAACCATATGAGGCATTAAAGGCTTTGACCAGAGGTAAAACAAGTATTACAAAAGACGATATTCACAAATTCATTGATACGCTTGATGTGAAGGTGAAAGTGAAAAAGGAATTGAAAAAGATCACACCGCATAACTATACTGGTATTTTCTAAATAACTTTTATTGAAGAGTATACCACAACAATTATTAGATAGCATAGCCGATGTAAAAGGGTATGATGCATTAACATTTAAGGCTGCTCATGAGCAGCCTTCTGTTACTTCTATCAGGTTACATCCAAGAAGAAAGCATAGTGATGTCGAAGGTTTAGAGAACGTGCCTTGGTGTGAAAATAGTTATTATTTAATAGATAGGCCTGTATTTACACTTGACCCTTCATTCCATGCAGGTGTTTACTATGTGCAGGAGGCTTCAAGTATGTTTTTACAGCATGCACTGCGTTCACTCATTCCTGAAAAGAAGGGCTTGAAGGTGTTAGATCTGTGCGCAGCACCGGGAGGTAAAAGCACGTTGATCGCTTCTTTTTTAGATGGAGAAGGTTTGTTGGTGAGTAATGAGGTGATCCGAAGCAGAGCGAGTATTTTGGAAGAGAATATGACGCGATGGGGCTATGCCAATACATGGGTGAGCAGTAACGATCCTAAAAGCTTTAGTAACCTAAAAGGTTTCTTTGATGTCATAGTAGTAGATGCACCATGTAGTGGTTCAGGGTTGTTTCGTAAAGATGCTGCTGCTATAGAGGAGTGGAGTACACAAAATGTACAATTATGTAGCGAAAGGCAAGAACGCATATTGGCAGATGTATGGCCTGCTTTAAAAGAGGGTGGCGTGTTAATTTATGCCACGTGCTCTTACTCCAAGCAAGAAAATGAAGAGACAATAGATCGCTTGTCAGAAAGTTTTGAATTAGATGCGCTGGCTATACCTTTAAAGGAAGAGTGGGGCATCGTAGCAACTCGATCAGAGAAAGGTAATATTGGTTATCGATTTTTCCCGCATCGGGTAAACGGAGAAGGTTTTTTTCTGGCAGCTGTTCGCAAGACAGAAAGCGTTGGTGAAGTTAAACCTATCAAGTGGCGCGCAGGGCCTCAGAAAAAGATATGGGAACAGTGTAGTTATTTATTAAAAGAAGATTCCTGGAGCTGCTTGAGTAGTGACAAAGAAGGCTTCTTCGCTATTCCGTCACGTTTAGAAGAAGAGCTTTATGTACTCAGCAAGGCGCTTTATTTAAGAAAGGTAGGTGTGCATTTAGGTATGCCGGGCAAAAAGGAATGGATACCGTCTCATGAGGTGGCATTGTCTCTTGATGCCGCTGACAACCTGCCTAAAATGGAAGTAGAAGAAGACCAAGCATTACTGTTTTTAAAGAAAGAAAACTTTATGCAGGAAGCGCCACCTAAAGGTTGGTATATTGTCACTTACAACGATATGGCCCTTGGTTGGATCAAATCACTAGGAAATAGAATTAACAATAATTTACCGAAACATTGGCGCATAAGGATGGATATTAGCGTTTCTAATTAATGCGTGTTTGCGTATATTGAGAGAATAAACTTAGAGTGATTCATGTTGAGAGTTTTGTCATTTGTTTTTGGGCTGTTGTTTATTTCTATTACACTCTTAGCTCAGGATAACACTTCTGCTGAAAAAATACTTACCACCATCCATAAGAATAAGCTGGTAGTGGTACACAAAGTAAAGTCGGGAGAAACCCTTTTTATGCTTGCCCGAAGGTATCATGTTCCTCCTGCAATGTTGGCTGACGCCAATGGGCTCAATTACCAAAGCGGTTTGGGTAAGATAGTATACATTCCATTGGGTGCTTATAATAGAAAAAAAGTTGTTCCATCAAATTTGTCTCAAGCCAGACCCCTTTATTACAAGGCCGGTAGGTTTGATAATTTATACATTATAGCAAAATATGCATCAGTAAAACAAAAAGTGATACAAGGATGGAACAACATGGCTGACAACAAAATAAGTGAAGGTCAGTTACTTAAAGTAGGATGGGTGCTATACGATGCGACACAGTTGCCATTTGCAAGAAAAGATACGAGCCAAAATGTGACCGGAAATAACGTAAATAATACCGTAAAAACAGTGGTTACCAACAGGTTTGGTCAGGCTGATACGATTATAACCATAAAGGCGCCAGACACCTTATCAAAAATTGAGAAGAAATATTTAAGTCAAACTAGCGACGAGACATTGATTATTGAAGAGAAAGGGTCTGCTGTATTTTTTGAAATGCCAGTAAAGAGCAGTAGTAATAAGGTATATTATGCTTTTCATAATAAGGCTCCACGTGGTGCGGTGATAAAAGTGGTGAACCCCGGTACAAATAAAAAAGTGTTTGTAAAAGTGTTGGGGAATGTGCCTAACACAAAGCAATACTATAATGCATTAATAGGCATAAGCGAAAATGCAAAAAAAGAACTTGGTATAACAGAAAATAAAGCATGGTGCGAGCTAACGTATTGGCCCCGCTAATAGTTTTTCACATCGTCGGGATAACTTTAAGTGTCTCGTCATTTATGTTTTAGTATGTTTCCTAAATGAAAGTGCTGGTTGTACGCTTTTCTTCTATTGGTGATATTGTATTAACAACACCTGTTGTTAGGTGCTTGAAAGAGCAGTTGGAAAATGCTGAGGTGCATTATTGCACAAAGGCGTCCTTTCATGGTATGTTGTCGCCCAATAAATACATCGACAAAATATTCAGCTTCAAAAATGGACTTTGGGAAGTACTTCCTGCCTTAAAACGTGAGCGGTATGACTACGTAATAGACTTGCATAAAAATATCAGAAGTGGGAAAGTAAAACGCTTTCTTAAAGCAGAGTCTTATTCTTTTCCTAAGCTGAATTTTAAGAAATGGATGTATGTCAATTTTAAATTTGACGTGATGCCTAAAGTGAGTATCGTACAACGGTATTTTGAGGCTGTAAGTCCACTAGGAGTAAAAAATGATGGTAAGGGGTTAGATCATTTTATAGACAAGGCTGATGAAGTTGGTCCTAAAGATATCCCATTAAGTCATGTAGCCGGGTATATTGGCTGTGTAATTGGAGGTTCGTATGAAACAAAAAAGTTACCCGTTGAGCAATGGATAAAACTCTGCAAAGAGATTAATTTCCCATTAATATTATTGGGAGGTAAAGAGGATAAAGAGGAGGGCGATTTGATAGCAGCTACTGATCCTATCAAGGTCTATAATGCATGTGGAAAGTTCTCATTAAACGAGTCTGCTTCATTAGTTAAATTCTCTAAAGGGGTAATAACTAACGATACCGGGCTAATGCACATCGCTGCTGCGTTTAATAAAAATGTCATATCTCTTTGGGGTAATACAACACCGGAAATGGGGATGTTTCCTTACTATGGCGTTGATAATGAGGGGGGTATAATAGATGTGATGTCTGATATTGTTGAGCTTAAAGGGCTTTCTTGCCGACCTTGTAGTAAGATCGGTTACCATAAGTGCCCTAAAGGGCATTTCAAGTGCATGAAAAACCTAGATATGAATGAGATTTCGCGCATTGTGGATAAAAAATGGGTGAAGTCCCAACCAATTAAATGACATAATCGTCTATAAAAAGAGATAGGTGGGCCAAGCCCATTCAACATTGGTATGTTGGTATGATAATTACTGCGTTACATACTTGATGTTTGATTAGTAAATGTTTATATTTGTTCATACATAAATTAAATATATAGTCTCATGAGAAAGTTTACCTCTTTTCTCTGTGTGGTGGTATTTACAATTATCACCATAACTGCTTTTAATAAGGATGCCAAAGCCTCACACGCTGCCGGTGGGGAGATCGTGTATGAGTGGTTAGGAGATTCTACCTATAGATTCTTCTTTAAGTTCTACCGTGACTGTACCGGCATCTCTGAGCCTACTTCAGTGAACCTTTGTTTTTTCAACAGTTGTACCAATACTACGTTCACCTCACAGATGACCAAATGGACGGGTACGGTACCTCCGTATAACTTAAGTAATGGTTCTCCGGTATCTGCCGGTTGTTCTCAGTATACCAACAAGTGTCAGAACTCTTCTTCATCGGTACCCGGTTATCGAGAGTGGTGGTATACAACTATTGAGACCTTACCATTGGCTTGTAATTCCTGGAAGTTTGCAGTATGGATCAGTGCTCGTAACCCGAGTAACAATATTAATGGAGGTAACCTTTATATAGAAACGATATTCAATAGCTCATTTACCTGGGCGAACTCTTCTCCTTATTTTTCGATCAAACCGATACCGTATGTATGTTTGAACCAACCATATACCTTTAACAACGGTGCGATCGACCCTGATGGAGATTCACTAGTATCTAACGTAATTAATCCGCTTGTAGGTAGCTCTTGTCAAAACCCTGCCAATAATATTGGTTTGAATACGGCACAAACCCCTGCTATCACATTCCCGGGTAACCCGATACAGACGACCAACCAGTTCAGTTTGAACACGGCAACCGGTCAGATGACCTTTACGGCTACCCAACAAGGTCCTTCTACATTGAGTATTCGTACCAGTGAGTATCGTAACAATCAGTTCTTAGGGTCTATCATTCGTGATGTACAGGTACAGGTAATGCCATGTAGTGCTATTATCCCTAAGATCGATACCCCGAGTATCGTCACCACAGTAACCGGTGGGCAGTGGTTGAATAACCAAGTTAATGGTTGTATCGACCAAAAGATAGAGTTCAGTTTTGACATAGGTTCAGCTGATACTGCAGCAATATTGATCGTGGAAGATAACACGGCATCCTCATTGCCTGCAGCTACGATCACTTATCAAAATCAAAAGACCGATACCGTTACGGGTAGCTTCACCTGGACACCGGGAGCTGCAGATGCGGGCTTGAATAATGTTATTTTGACGATCAAGGATTCGACCTGTCGTCCTCCTGGTATCTTATTGGTCTATGCGATCACGGTACCGATCTATGTATGGCCTTCAACCAAAGCCGTTCCTGATACGAGCATCTGTTCTAACGAAGCTGCATTCTTAGGTGTGACCGGTGGTGGCCAGTATACTTGGACGATCTTACCGGGTGGTACACCCAACAGCTTGAACAATCCAAATATCGCTAACCCGATCGCTACACCGAAGGTGACAACTACTTATGTGGTTTCTTCGGGAGCATCCTCTTTCTGTGCGAACAATAAGGATACCGTAGTGGTTGATGTATTACAAGGACCAAGTTTCCAGGGTCAGAACGATACGATCGGCTGTCCGGGCAACCCAATAGAGTTGGATGTTAAACCGGCTACTGTACAGGGTGTTACTTATAATTACAGCTGGACACCGGCTACTTACCTTAGTTCTACCACTGTAGCTAATCCTACAGCTACCACACCGGTGGATATTACTTACTATGTAGAGATCGGATCCAGTGCGAACAAATGTAAGGCTTTGGATACTGTAGAGATCGATGTATTGGATGGTTTTAGTATTGAGAATCCTGATACGACGATCTGTTTGGGAGAGAGTATTGTGATCAGAGGTACCGGAGACAGTCGTTACAGCTACTTGTGGAATGATACATCAGTAAATAGTTCATTCGATAGTAAAACGATCATAGACGCTACGATCACTCCGATGCCACATGGTAAGTATACTTATACCTTAGCGGCTTCTCATACGGTATGTCCTAACGATAGTACGGCCAGTATAACCGTAGAGGTACAACCGGTACCAACGGTACAGGTAAGCCCTGATGCTTCTCTATGTTTTGGCGATACGATCGGCTTGAAAGGAGAGGTTACTCCGGCGTACACCGGTTATACTTACAAATGGAATCCGGGTTCATCATTAGATGATGATGCGATCCTGACCCCTGTGTTCACCGCTACAGGTACCACTACCTTGGTACTTACAGCATCTACCGGTGTAGGATGTGTGGGTACGGACTCTGTAACCGTATCGGTATACCCTGCTAAGTTTGTAGATCTGTCATCAGATACGGCTATCTGTCCCGGTGATACGGCACGTTTGACCTTGACGGTACCTGCAGGTACGGAGTATCGTTGGTATCCTGACCAAAATATCAGTAGTACAGGTTCTTTAACACCGAATGTATGGCCTGTGGCTAACCGTCGCTATATGGTAGCGGGTAAAGATGCGAACAACTGTAAGGATACCTCTTATGTGAAGGTGGTGGTACGTCCGAAAGCGATCCTACACCTACCGGATACGGTTCGTATCTATCCTGGCGAGCAATATGAGATGGATCCGGAAGGTAACTGTTTATACTATAGCTGGTTCCCAGAGTTAGGGTTGAGTAACCCTAGAAGTGGTCATCCGATCGCAAAACCTGAGGTGAACACCCGCTATATAGTGAAAGGTAATACGGAAGGAGGTTGTACGGTGACCGATTCAGTGGATGTATTGGTGATGGACGACAGTTATGTAAAATTACCGAATGCGTTTGCACCTGGTAATGGGAGAAACAGTGTGTTCAAGATCGTGGGTAGAGGCCAAATAGAGTTGAAGCGTTTTGTGGTGTATAACCGTTGGGGCGCGAAGATGTTTGAAACCAAAGATATCAACGAAGGCTGGGATGGCCGCTTCAACGATAAACCACAACCAATGGGTGTGTACATCTATACGGTAGAAGGTACTACTCCGGGCGGTAGAAATATTACCCAACAAGGTAACGTAACATTGGTTAGATAATCTTTATTAATAAATTTGCACAACTTTAAGACAATAAGCTAAAATGGAAATTATTAATGGCATGAAATCTAATAGCTTGAAAAGTAAGGTTATATTGAGTATCTCTTTACTATTGCTATTCAGTTTTGTATTTAACCGCAAAGCAAGTGCAACGCACTTGGCAGCAGCGGATATTTATGTCACTTATGTAGGTGAAGGAGCTGATGGCTGTTCAAGTACTACGCAGTATAAATATGTGATTACGCTAGATGTATACAGAGCGTGTGAATTGGGTAGTGCTGGGCTTCCTACACAAGAGCGTGTGTATTGGGCTTCAGCAAACGCAGGCTTTAGTGATGATAGATTGATAAATACTCCGGAAATAGATACACTAGATGATCTATGTCCTACATTTAAACCTGATAATTCGTGTAGAAACCCTAATAATGATTCCCTGCCAGGATTTATTAGACATAGGTATACTGATACAATAATATTACCATCTGCACAAACTGATTGGCGTTTTTGGTGGTCTTCATGTTGTCGAAATAATGGTATCCAAAACTTAACAACTCTTAGTAGTATCTACGTTGAAGCAGGGTTGAACAACTTAGCTAAGTATAATAATAGTAACCCTAAGTTTGATAGTAGACCCCTGCCGTATATTTGTATTAACCAGCCAGCAAAATATTTAAATGAGCCAATTGATGTAAATGGAGACTCTTTGCATATAGTTGTGCAAGAACCGCTACAAGGAGCTAACAACCCAATACCTTATTTAGTAGCTGCAGGTCCGCCTCCTGTAAATTATAGTGTGGCAGACCCTATTGGTTCTACAGCAAACAACCCATTTACATTTGATAATCTTACAGGTACTGCAAAGTTCACTCCTTCTCAAGAGGGTAAATTTGTAATGGCTTTCAGATGCGATGAATATGAAAGAGGCACAGGTGTTCGCTTGGGCTATATCATGAGGGATGTGCAAGTAAGTGTATTTAAATGCTCTGCTCCGCCACCTCCGTTGGATTCAATACCGCCATCTATAAGTAGTGGCTCTATTATAAAAGGTACTCAAGGTAATGAACTGATACTAGTTTGTCCTGGAAGTCCGCTTCGTTTTGACTTAAACACGACTTCTCCTAATGCGACGAGTAACCTTTATATGAGTTCTAATATAACCCCTTTAAATTTTCCTGGAGCGTCGTTCACACAATCTGGTGCCGGTACTAATAGTGTAACAGGTACTTTTAGCTGGACGCCAACCACAGGAGATATTGGAGAAAAGACACTCGTAATAGAATCTAAGGATTCTACATGTTCTGGTTCCGGTTTCTCAATTGTATTAAGAAGCAAAGTCTCCATCACAGTATTAGTTGTTGAAGGCTTAGATGCAGGTCCAGATCTTCCTATATGTGAGTTGAACCCAACACCGCGTCAATTATTTGTAAAAGGCGCTGATTTGGTTTCTGTGAATTGGACTGATATTAATGGAGGCCCGGCAATTGGATTAGACAATCCTAACATTGTAAATCCGGTTGCTACAACTACAAAAACAACTAGTTATGTCGTTTCATCGTCTGATATGACCGGTAATTGTAAAAATCGAGATACAGTTACGGTTTACATTGATAAAAGTAATGATGTCAATACACTTCCGCAGAGCCCTGTTATTCAATGTCGTCCTGATTACATTCAGTTAGAAGCATTGATCACAGGTAAACCACCTCAAAGTAATGTGCCTTGTGGTGTGAATAATCCTACTTCTTGTACCAATCCTGACACTGCTGATGTATATGGTTCTCCGGTGTATGGAAATGTGGGTTATGATACCTTAGGAGCTACGACGCCAAGAATGGAAAACAATGTATACACTATGAAGCAACAGTACCTGATCCGCAAAGCTGACCTTTGGGAATCAGGTTTGCGTTCAGCTACTTTGAGAAGTATCTCAATGGAGTACTTGAAGTCTACATTGCCTACACACAGATATAACAACTTTACCATTAAGATCAAGTGTACCAATAAAGACGAGTTGACAACCAATGGTGGTTTTGAGAATGGCTTGGTTCAAGTATATCAATCTGCTAATGAGTTCTTCTCAAACGGATGGCATGAGTATGTTTTCCAAACACCATATAACTGGGATACTACACGTAACCTGATCGTAGAGTTCTGTTACAGCAATAATGATAGTGTTGTACAAACATGTACCGATGTTACAGGTCAACCGCCTGTGATACGTTTCTCTCCTACTACATACATTAGTGGATTAACGTTATTGCCACCTGACACCTTTACGAAGGCTATTTGTAATATAAATAACAGCTCTGACATAGAAGCGGTACAAACGCGTCCGGTGTTTAGATTCAAATATTGTGAAGCTGACCCACAACCATTTGTTGTGAACTGGACCCCTGGCGAATTTTTATCGGATTCTACGATTAGACAGCCATTGGCTTACGCACCAAAAACTACGGATTATGTAGTAGAGACCTTTGGTCGTAGCGGATGTATCATCAGAGATACGGTTGGTATCTATGTACCCAAACATGACTTTAAAGTGTATCCTGTAGATACCGCTGTCTGTTTGAATGACGGTGTTCCGTTCCAGATCAAAAATGGCTTCAGCTATAACTGGTATGAATATAAAGATGGTAAATACCTGAATGCGGAATCATCATTAAGTTGTGTTGATTGTGCTAATCCGATAGCTAAACCAAGCAAAACTACGACTTACCGTATAGCCGTATCAGACAGCGTATGGTGTTATGATACATTGGAAGCAGTAGTAACGGTAATGCCATTGCCTGATGTACGCATCTTGAATAAGGATGACACAACGATCAAGTATGGTCAAAACTTCAGACTACTGGCTACAGGTGCAAGAACCTATAACTGGAGTCCTGTATCATCATTATCAAACCCTAATATATCTTACCCGATAGCTGCACCAAAAGAGGCTACACGCTACGTAGTAGGTGGTATTGCTTCTAACGGCTGTCGTTCTTTTGATACCTTACATGTTAGTGTTGATTATAGAGACAACCTGTTTGTACCGAGTGCCTTCAGTCCTAACGGTGATGGCAAGAACGATCAGTTCAAAGTGGCTAATCTAACATTCCAACGTATAGTTGAGTTTAGAGTATTCAACCGTTGGGGACAAGAGATCTTCAGTGGTGCCGGCAAGAATGTTTACTGGGATGGTACTTGGGAAGGAGAAGATCAGGATATAGGTAACTATAGCTACTTGATCAGAGTAGGTTTCCCTGATGGATATGTGGAGACTTATAAAGGAGAAGTGACGCTGGTTCGATAAACAGAAATAGAACAACAAGAATAATAAATAAAGCCCCGACAAACGTCGGGGCTTTATTGTGGTTATAAAACCTTCTGCATATGATAGCCTATAATTTTATATCCTTTTTGTATCCAAAACTTAACACCTTTATGGTTTGATACATAACAATTTAATTCTGATGCGATACAACCCTTACTTTGTGCATATTCAAATATCCATTCCATAAGTATGTCTCCAATACCTTGCGACCTATACTCAGGTAATATTATTACGTTGTCTACCTCTATGTGCTTGCCAACATAATACTTGTTTAATGTCCATAAACCTGATATTCCTATTAGAGTATCATTTTTATATACCCCTACACATTCATAATTACTGTCGTACATGTCTATTAGCCTATCTTTTAATATCGCTTCTTCAATATTACTATCTAATAACTTTAATAAAGGTATTATACTTTCTAACTGTTCTTTAGGTATAAGTTTTATTTGAAACATAAATTGTGATTTCGGTATTTATAATTTAGCTAGAGCTGAATTCATGCCCATAGCTCTTCGCCAAGCTGATAATTGGCCTAAATGCATCGCTTCATGGTTGATACACATAAAAAATATTATATCAAGCAGAGTAGGCATATAACTGTTAAAACGCCATTTGATTCTTTTGCTTAGGCCTTCTTCAGTTTGTTTATTTAACCTTCCCTTTACTAGATCGTGTTGTCGAGACAATTCTGTTATTAAATCTTTTTTTGCAGGATATTCGACACCTGTTTTAGGTAATCTAGGATCTCCTGGGCCTTTTCTTAAGAATAGCTTTTTCCACTCGTTACTCATATCAAAGTCACCGCCTAAGTCTTCAACTAGCATTGCGCTGCCAGAAATTAGATGTCCTAAGGTAAACGCAGGATGATTAACTAGACCTTCTGATGGTATGTAAGTCATTTGCTCTTCAGTAAGATCTAATACTAGCTGCCGGGCAAATTCAAGGTTGAAGTCGTATTGGTTGATGATATATTCAAGCATGAATAACTATTATAGCATTCTAATATACTTAATATATACAGTGTAGTAGCCCCTTTTCATTTGTTAATCGGTGGTTAACCAGTTGCAAAGCTGTGGTTAACAAGGCCCAATTATTTCTCATATATCCATCGCGGTCGCATCTTTACATCATCAAACGAACAAACAACAAAAACAAACAGTATTTAAACAATCAATTTTTAACTCAAACAATAACAACAAAAACAAACAATTATGAAAAAGATCATCGCAATCGCAGCTTTCGTTTCTCTAGGTTTCACAGCTAACGCTCAAAATGCTAACAGCTCTGCTTCTCAAACGGTTAATCTTGCGCTTAGCAACGCTATCGAAATTACCTTCACCGGAACAGGTAACGCAACAGGTGCTGACGTAACTATCCCATTCACTACTGTTAACGACTATGCTAACGGTGTGGAGTCTTCAACTCAAGAATTGAAAGTACGTTCTAACAAAGATTTTACTGTAGCAGTTAAAACTAACGCTGCTAACTTCTCATACAGTGGTTCTACTTCTCCTGCTCCTACTATGCCTGTAAGTGGTGTTTTAGGTATCAAAGTAGCTGCTAACAATACTGGTGGTTCTATCGGTGCTAACTTCTCTAGCTCTGCTTACAACACACTTACTAGCTCTAACCAAGACTTGATCACTGCTGCTGACCGTGGTGGTAACCAAACTTTCAGTGTAAAGTATAAAGCAACTCCTGGTTTCGCTTACCCTGCAGGTACGTATACTGTAGATGTAGTATACACTGCTACTCAAGACTAAGAAGTCTCTCTCTCAATAATAAAACTAAAAGCAGCCCCGTAAGGCTGCTTTTTTGTATTTTAGCTATATGAGTGAATTGAAAATCAGGGCTGCTACAGATGCAGACTTGGAAGAGATGAGACGACTGTTTAAAGAGACAGTGCGAAATATTGATATAGCCGATTACAATGAAAACCAAAAAGAGGTATGGGCAAGTACAATTGACGATGCCAACCTTCTAAAAAGTAAATTGGCTACTGAGCATTTTTTTGTTGCAGCTAAAGATGACACTCTATATGGTTTTGCTTCAATAACCGATGAGGGGTATATTGACTTTGTGTATGTACACAAAGATCATCAAAGAGAAGGGGTAGCTAAAAAGCTCTATGAACGTTTATTAGAGTTGGCAAAAGAACGTCATATGACTGAGTTGACGGTCAAGGCGAGTGTAAGCGCGAGACCATTTTTTGAGCATTTAGGTTTTGAGAAACGAGGTATGATCATGAATATACGTCAAGGTATAAGGCTGAAAACATACACAATGAGTTTAATTATATAATATCGTTAGTGCTCTTGTAAATACTGCACTGCTTTTGCAGCATTTATAACACCTCCTGATATACACATATCTTCCAGCGTCATTACTTTTTTATTCTTCGAATAGCCGAATTCAAACGAGCCAGAATAAGGTGTGACTGTCTTCATAATAGCATCTTTTATTTTCACAGCAGACTTGTCAGGGAAATAGCTACGCAACATAGCAGCAATGCCTGCAACAACAGGGGCTGCCATGCTAGTGCCAGACATGTAATCATATTTATCATTAGGTAGGGTAGCATATACTTTTTTACCAGGAGCAAATACATGTACTGACTCCTTCCCATAGTTAGAGAAAGAAGCTACTGGTTTTTTGGCACTCTTCGCACTGGCACCCACCTCCAGCCAGTTAGGTGCAATAGTATTAGAGTCAATGTATGGGTTAGGGTGGTTAGCACTGTAAGCACTGTCCAGTTTTCGAGCATCATTTCCTGCACCATGCACTAGTAATACATCGTGTGCCAGAGCATATTGTATAGCACTATCTACTACTGCTACAAACGGCGAAGAGTATTTGCCAAAACTCATACTGATGACCTTAGCCCCATGATCTACTGCATAACGGATGCCATTAGCAACATCTTTATCATATTCATCTCCATAAGTAGGAACAACTCTCAGGGGTATAATATGAAGCCAATCTCTGCCATCAGCTTTAGCTACCGATGCTATTAAACCCGCTGTGTGTGTGCCATGCTCAGGGTCGGGACCTATTACATCGTTATTACCATAATAACGCTCGTGCGGATCATTAGGGTCGTCACCCACAACAGCAATACGGAACGAATCGGCATTCAATGCGTTAACCAGCCATTCCTGCTTGCTGAATGCTGCATCATATTCATTCATTTCGCGTGCTTTAAATCCCCAAATGGCCCAATTGGCAAACTTAGCCCAGAGCTTTTGGTCATATACTTCTACCGCCTTCTTTGCACTTTCGTAATTTCTTTTTCTATATCCCTGTAGTCTCAGGTAGCGCTTACGGTCTTTGAGGTATTTACTGTATTCCGCGGTATCCTTATTGCTTATAGTGGTGCTATCTACATCTTTATATTTACGATGTAACATTTGATAGTTACGCGTACTTTGTAAGGCTACGTGCCCCATACTATGGGTAGTACCGCCCATGAAGCTCCATCCATGTATATCATCTATATAGCCGTTCTTGTCGTCGTCAATATTATTACCAACTATTTCTTTGTCGTTGGTCCAAATCAAATCTGTTAAACCCTCATGGTCTATATCTGTACCTGTATCTAGTACTGCAACTATTACTTTCTGTGGTTGCTTATTTTTTAATAGTTGAGATGCTCCAACTACGTCTGTGCCATAAGTTTTATTGAGTATAGGTGCTTGTAAGTGCCAGTCTTTCTGTGCATAAGAGGAAGTAGCATAGAGTAGGTATAATGATAAGGTTAATAAAGAGAACTTGCGGATCATGTAAAGGTTGTTTATTGTAAGCTAAGATATATAAATGCTGCATGACCTTATCAAATAAAGTCATAGTATTTGGTATCAAAAAGTTATAGTTTTAAATAGTAACCAATAATTATAAGTATGCATTCAGGCCACCATTACCGTTTGAAGGAATTACTATTTTGGACGCGTAGAGATATATACATGTTATTGCTATTGGCAACTGTACCAACCATATTGTATGAGTTATTAGGTTGGCATTGGTTGGCTATACCTTGGCAACCTATAGCGGTGTTGGGTACTGCAGCGGCTTTTATTGTTGGTTTTAGAAATAATGCCACCTATGACCGCGCTTGGGAAGCTAGAAAAATATATGGTGCTATAGTGAATAGTAGCCGCTCATGGGCCATAATGGCAAAAGATTTTATACGTTCCACCCCTGAAAAACCAATTAGTGAAGAAGAGAGAAAACTTATTAGCAAACAGCTAGTATACCGACATGTAGCTTGGCTTACAGCCCTTCGTTATCAATTAAGGCAGCCACGTGATTGGGAGACAATGGCACAACCACATAATAGAGAATACCGTGAGCAGCATTTTAAAGTGGCTGAGTGCCATATTGAAGGTTTGGGTAAGGCGTTGAGTGAGCATATTAGTGATAGTGAGTTGCAATATGTCATGAGTAAAGTAAATAAGGCAACACAGATCATCAATCTACAATCGACACAACTAAAGGAGCTATCAGAACAAGGACTGATAGAAAACTACCGCTATGTAGAGATGGAGCGCATGTTGGTCGATTTCTATACACAACAAGGCAAGTGTGAGCGCATCAAAAATTACCCATATCCTCGTCAGTATGCTACACTTAATCTATTCTTTATTAGATTATTCGTCATCATGCTGCCATTTGGAATGCTCGAGGTGTTTAATGATCTGGTGTCTACTCATCACTTGATGATATGGCTCACAATTCCCTTTAGTGCATTGGTAGCCTGGGTGTTTACGACTATGGAAAAGATAGGTGAATCGACAGAAAACCCTTTTGAGGGCAATGCCAACGATGTGCCTATTACAGCACTCAGTCGTACCATAGAGATAGACCTGAAGGATATGTTAGACGAAACAGACCTTCCTGAACCTGTACAGCCTGTGGGAAGTATATTGACTTAATATGCTGATTGTCAATAATATTTATGTTAAGCCCCGCTAATAGCGGGGCTTTTTTGTTTGTTAATCGGTGGTTAACCAGTTGCAAAGCTGTGGTTAACAAGACCCAATTATTTCTCATATATCCATCGCGGTCGCATCTTTACATCATCAAACGAACAAACAACAAAAACAAACATTAACTCAAACAACAACTAACAAAAACAAACAATTATGAAAAAGATCGCATTATTCGCAACAATTCTTACAACTCTAGGTTTCGCAGCTAACGCTCAAAATGCTAACAGCTCTGCTTCTCAAACGGTTAATCTTGCTCTTAGCAACGCTATCGAAATTACCTTCACAGGAACAGGTAACGCAACAGGTGCTGACGTAACTATCCCATTCACTACTGTTAACGATTATGCTAACGGTGTGGAGTCTTCAACTCAAGAATTGAAAGTACGTTCTAACAAAGATTTTACTGTAGCAGTTAAAACCAACGCTGCTAACTTCTCATACAGTGGTTCTACTTCTCCTGCTCCTACTATGCCTGTAAGTGGTGTTTTAGGTATCAAAGTAGCTGCTAACAATACAGGTGGTTCTATCGGTGCTAACTTCTCTAGCTCTGCTTACAACACTTTAACTAGCTCTAACCAAGACTTGATCACTGCTGCTGACCGTGGTGGTAACCAAACTTTCAGTGTAAAGTATAAAGCAACTCCTGGTTTCGCTTACCCTGCAGGTACTTATACTGTAGATGTAGTATACACTGCTACTCAAGACTAAGAAAGTCTCTCTCTCAATAATAAAACTAAAAGCAGCCCCGTAAGGCTGCTTTTTTTATGATAAGTATTTTGCAACAATAGGAACACGCCTTCCTACACCAAAAGCCTTAGGAGAAACCCTGATTATTGGGCAGAACTGATTTCGCTTGTATTCATTAGTGTTTACCATCTTGAGTATTCTATCTACAAGGGCTTGCTCATGTCCCATAGAAACGATCTCTTTTGGCCCTTGCCTTCTCTCAATGTATTGGTAAAGTATAGCATCTAGTATGCCATAGTCAGGCAAGCTGTCGCTATCTTTTTGGTCAGGTCTTAATTCAGCAGATGGTGACTTCTCAATAATATGTGTAGGGATGATCTCTTCTTTTCTGTTGATGTATTTTGCCAGTGCATATACTTGTACTTTATATACATCGCCTAATACACCAAGTCCTCCGGCCATATCTCCGTATAATGTACCGTAGCCGGTGGCCAACTCACTTTTATTAGAAGTGTTAAGCAATATTGATCCAAACTTATTAGACAACGCCATCACTAATGTGCCTCTGATACGAGATTGTATATTTTCTTCAGCTACAGTAAAAGGCAAGTCTTTGAAGGTAGGACTAAGGTCGTTAGAGAATTGCTTAAATATATCTTTGATAGCAATAGTATGATACGGGTTGTTTAGATTCTTAGATAGTTGTTCTGCATCAGTAACAGAGTGGCTAGTAGAGAACTGGGAAGGCATGAGTAATGCAGTAACATTTTCTGAGCCAAGAGCATGACAGGCCAGCGTAAGTGTAACCGCACTATCAATACCACCTGAAGAGGCTACTATGGCTTTGGTGAAACCCATTTTACTGAAGTAGTCTTTAATACCCATCACCAAGGCATCGTATATCTCATGTATATCCAGCCAGCTATCCAGCTCTTCAGGCATAGGGTCAGCTTCAGGTATTTTATGACCTTCTTTTATTACAGGTTGTTCAAAACTATTGTCTTCCTTCAGTGTCACATATGCTAAGTCTTCTTTGAAATAAGGAAGCTCCAGTACCAGGTTTTGCTGTGCATCCATTACAGTAGAGCCGCCGTCAAAAACGATCTCTGTTTGAGAACCTACGGCATTGCAGTAGATCATAGGAAGCTTGTACTTCTTCACATTTCTTTTGATGATGCCCATACGCTCCTCAGCCTGAGCATAGTCAAACGGTGAGGCACTAATGTTGATCATCACATCAGGCTGTTGCTTTATCAGAATATCCATAGGGCATACTCTGTATAAAGGATTGTTACCTAAGTTCCAGATGTCTTCACAAATGGTCAAAGCGATGGTCTTACCCTTAAAGTCAATAGTACCCCAATCGTAGGCAGGCTCGAAGTACCTGTTCTCATCAAATATGTCGTAAGTAGGCAGTAATGTTTTCTGTATAGTATCTTTTATCTTTTTATCGTACAGAAAGTAAGCACTGTTAAAAAGGTCTTTGCCTTGCACGCGCGGGTTTCTTGATGGAGCGCCTACTATTACACCAATATCATCGGTTTCTTCTGTTATCTTATCTATAGCTTGTAAGCTCTGTGCTACAAAATCATCAAACTCCAAAAAGTCTCTAGGAGGGTAGCCACAAACCGCCAACTCTGAAAATACAATAAGGTCTCCTCCCTGATCTTTTGCTGCTCTTATGGCAGTGATGATCTTATCTGTGTTTGCTTCAAAATTACCAATGTGGTAATTCTGCTGTGCAAGAAATATCTTCATATCGGGAGTAAAATTAAGCTAAAACTAGTTACTGTTATACTAAAAAAGCCTGCGACATGCACAGGCTTTTTAGCAGTAATATATATGCTTAGAAGAAGAGGCCTAAGCGTAAAGAGAAGTTGTTCAACCTTGTATTGGCATCTGAGAAGTTGCCCTTGTAGCCCATGTTAATTTCTTTGGGGTTGGTCACATCGGGTGTAAACCCGTTATTGAAGAAGATACCTGTGTAGAAGCTTAGTTTATCAGTTATTTGATACTCTATACCACCACCCAGGTTCATTTGTAATAGTATAGGTGTAATAGATAAACCACCTCTTAGTTTTTCACCGTCGCCACTCACATTTCTATCTATGGTTGTAAGCGTACCTCCTGCTGTAGTCGTGTCAGTATAGGTTACATCATAGCTGGCCTTTTTAGAAATGTTGATGCCTAGGGTAACACCTATGTTACCAAATACCCTAAAGCCTCCGGAAAGGTTATCACTCATTAGTTTTAAGCCAAATGGTACTTCCAAGTATTGTAGCTGGTAATCAAAATAGGCTGATTTGATCAGGTTGGTAGTTGCAGGTGCTGTAGTGTTACTGGTATTGTATGTGGCTTGTATCTTACCACCTGTGGTGTTTAGTTGAAAACCTGTAGCAATACCATAGTTCTCTGCAAAGAAGTAATCGATCATCAACCCCCATGAGTAACCGAGTTTACTCCCTTCATTATTAGCTAAATATAAGCCATCATTACTCTTGGTAGCGGTAGGCTTCATCCAAGATATATTGGGAGATAAAAATAGTCCGAAACGCATTTTCCCTATATCAATGCCCGACTTTACCTGCTGTGCAGGACCATATTCGTAGGTCTGGGCATATGAGGTAGAAAGAAATACACAAGAAGTGATGAGCAGTAATAGTAAACGTTTCATATATGGTAAGTTTATTATTTAAAATTGTACTACTTGGCAAATGAGATAGTAATACTATTTTTGCCGCTATAAAAGTAAGAGCATTTGACGGGAAGTCATGATTTTAGCCTATGAATAATATGAACAAATGGGGAAAACTATCAATGTTAAGCCTCTGTGTACTGGCGCTTAGCTATTTAACATCTTGCGAAAGTAACAATGCGCCTGATGTGTCAGGTATCGAGGTGCAGCTAAAGAGCGATAGGTTGGATATAGACTTGCTGCAAGTTGATACGAATAATATTGGTGAGGGAGTGGCTCGTTTGGCAAGTAAATACCCTAACGTGTTGGATTTTTATTTAGACACACTTATGGGCTTTGGCATCAATGGCGATTATACTAATGAGAACCCTGCCATACAAAAAGGGCTAAGAGTTTTCTTGACTCATAAAGATTACCGAGGTGTATTTGATACGGTAGCCACACATTTTCCTGATACAAAGTCTATTGAAGATGAATTAGTAAAAGGCTTAAAATACTACAAGCACTATATGGGTGATGTAAAAGAGCCACATATTGTGTATGTAGTTTCGGGTTTAAATAACTGGGGGGCTTTCTCTTTCGGGCAAAATAACATTGGTATTGGTTTGGATATGTTTCTTGGCAAAGACTACCCTTACTATAAGTCAGTTGGCATACCGGCTTATATGAACACTAAGCTGGATAAAAAGTATTTGCCGGTAGCTATGTTTCGTTCTATGTATCAAGAAGAGCATCCATTTAAGGTTCAAGGAAGCACGTTGCTAGATATGATGGTGCAGAGGGGCAAGGAAATGTACTTTGTGAGCCAAGTGTTGCCTTTTATTCCTGAGCATGTGAGGCTGGGATATACCGAAGCACAACTGGAATGGTGTGAAGCTAATGAAGCTATGATCTACGATTTTTTTGTGAGAGAGAACCTGATATATGATAATAATATACAGAAGGTAGTAAGATATGTGATGGACGGGCCTAGCTCTGCAGGTATGCCTGATAGTAGCCCCGGTGACATTGGCTCATGGTTAGGGTTGCAGATCGTAAAACAGTACATGTCAAGAAATAAGGAGCTGCCACTAAAAGATTTTCTTGCTAAAGATGTAGCCGCACAGCAAATATTAACCGATTCAAAATACAAACCGAAATAACCATACACTAAAAAAGGGATATGAAAAAACTACTACTTATTGCATTGTTATTCAGCTCAACAATATCGTTGGCACAAGTTGAAAAGACTGTTGATTTACAAAAGTCTCTATCAGTAAAGAATAAAGACACCGTAGCGTGGGTATATGGTGGGGTATTAAATGTTGGTTTCAATCAAGGTTTTTTACACAACTGGGCTGCAGGCGGCGAACTGGCTTCGCTTACTGTAAATGGTCTGTTCAATGGTTACTTGAATAGATTGTTTCATAGAAGTATATGGAGTAATAATCTAGATTTAAACTACGGTTTATTCTATGCTTACTCTAATAGTTTTATACCTAGAAAGATAGATGACCGTATCGACTTCACTTCTAAGTATGGATATAGGCTCGACAAGAAAAAAGACTTTTATTTGACAACGTTGTTCAACTTTAAATCTCAGTTTACACAAGGGTTTGACTATGAGATTCCTAAGTTTGATACAATGCCTACCTCTAATGCTTTTTCACCTGCCTACTTCATTTTTGCGCAAGGGTTAGAATATAGAGAAGGTAATAACTTAACAATATTCTTTTCTCCGATAGCAGCAAGGTTGACGATTGCAGATGCACTTTATACTTCAAGAAAACCAGAAGGAGCATTTGGTATTGAGAATGGTAAAACATCACGATTTGAGCTTGGTGCTTATTTCTCTGGAAGGTACTTGGTAAACATCATGGAGAATATGACTTATAGAACAAGAGTAGATTTATACATGAACTACTTAGCTAAGGATGTAAAAGACGCGGCTGGTAATGTAGTAAAGGAAGATAATCCCGGCAACGTAGATGTTTTGTGGGATAACTTATTCTCGTACAAAATTAATAAGAGCATTAGCCTTGCTTTAGGCGCAACATTTATTTATGATAATGACTTGCCGTATGAAGACACATTTATTGACGCTAATGGTGTTGTACAACAAAAAGATGAACTGGGAAGTGATCTTGGCTGGATTCAGATCAAGCAGTTATTTACGCTAGGCTTTCAGTATAAATTCTAATACTGAAAGTTTAAGCCGAAAAAGTTAAATTTGAGATAGGGCAATGTTGCCTTATTCATAAATATATTAATGTCTACAGCATACCAGATAAAACTTCCTGAGTTTGAAGGTCCTTTTGACCTGTTGCTATTCTTTATAGAGCGGGATGAGTTGGATATATATAATATTCCTATTAATCAGATAACAAAAGACTTTCTTACTTACATACATGAGAAGGAGGCCTTGAATATTGAACTGGCTAGCGAGTTTATCTTGTTTGTATCTACACTCATGCGTATCAAGGCAAAAATGCTGTTGCCAAGAAAGGAGTTGGATGAGCAAGGTAATGAAATAGATCCCCGCCAAGAGCTTGTAGATAAGCTACTGGAGTATAAGCGCTTTAAAGAAGCTTCAGAACAAATGACGGTGTTAGAAGCAGAGCGTTTATTACAGCAGAAAAGAGGTAATATTAAAGGTGAGCTGAACCAAATAAGCGATGATCATTCCGACGGTACAGAGATACAAACGATCACAACGTATAAGTTGATGAAGTCGTTTGAAAAGGTGATGAAACGTTTGCAACTGAGAATAGACAAGCCGGAACATGTTGTTGTAAAATATAACTACAGTATGGATGGTCAGCGTAAGTTTTTGATAGGACATTTAAAGGAGCATCGAAAAGTATCATTTGAGGCCATCTTTACAGAGGTAGAGAATAGGGTACACGCCATATTCACCTTCTTAGCCATGCTAGAGTTGATACAGCAGAAGTTTTTATCCATCATGATAGGTGGGGGAAGGAATAATTTCATTATTGAATGGAATACCGAAAGGCCTGAAGATGCGGAAAATGACAATGATATGGAAAATGGTAACAGTGAAAATGATGATTTGGCACAATAATTGAATACTATATAAACATCAGGTTGCTATATTAGAAATCCCTGGAATGCTGATTATCAGATATTTCAGGGGTTTTTACTTTTTAGTACCCATAATATGGGTGTTCGCCTCAATGTTTACAGGTGTTTCTCTGTTATTCATATATAAATGACCGGATAATTGTTGCTCAATTTTAGCATTACTTACCAGCCCGGTTTTAATATCTACATCCATTACTCCCCTTTGTATACCGGTTAAGTCCATCTTTTCACTATTTCCTTTAGGCGATTGCATTCTAGATGTAAATTCAATGTGAGCGTTCCCGTTGCTTATAAACATTAACTTGTAGTTACTAGCCACAGTTACATGTATAAACCCAATAGAGGTGTTGTAATGTCTTTCCCAAATATCTCCCGGCTTAATTACCTTTTTGGGGTAAACTTGTAATGCCTGTAGCATGATTTTTTGAAAGGCAGTATCGCTAAAGTGTTTATCCTCGCCTTCGCTCACACCTGTAGAGGATAGAATATTGCCATAAGGGGATATGAGCATCTTAAAAGGTCTATCTATCACATCCCTAATGCTTTGAAACAAGAGACCTTTTCCATCATCATTATCCGTATCAAACTCTATGATGTTAGGAGCAATGCCCGAGCTGATGATAATGCGATCGTAAGTAGTTTCCATGCTATTGCTAGTGCCTTGGGTTTCCAACTTCCTATAGTTGCAGGCAATGGTCATGTCTTGATTGATAGTGATGTCTTTTTCACTGATCTGTGGTTTTATTTCTATATCGCTTTTGATAATGTATTGGTAAGCACCACCTTCTTCAAAATTGAACAATAGCTTTATAGGCTGTCCACTATTTACATCTGTTTTCGGCTTGCAAGAGTCCAACCCTCTGGAGAAAATAGATAATAGGCCAATGAATAATATGTATTTCAGCTGTGGCAATGCATGCTAAGATAACTATAGTAACTAATAACTCTACCATGGTAGATGTTCGAGTTTATGTATTTTTGCGCACTACTAACAGTTGTATAAGTGTCAAAAGTCAACATATTAGCAATCGAGTCGTCTTGCGATGATACCAGTGCTGCCATCATTCAAGATGGGAAGGTATTAAGCAATTTGGTAGCTACTCAGAAGATACATGAGGAGTTTGGTGGGGTAGTGCCTGAAATGGCATCGCGAGCACATATGCAAAATATAGTGCCGGTTGTGGATGTGGCATTAAAGCGAGCAGGTATTGATAAAAGCGACATCAATGCCGTGGCTTTTACACAATCACCCGGACTTATTGGTTCATTATTGGTTGGTGCATGTTTTGCTAAGGCATATGCCCAGTCGTTGAATATCCCGCTTATAGATGTACACCATATGCAAGCTCATGTGCTGGCTCATTTTATTGATGATCCTAAGCCACAGTTCCCATTTTTGTGTTTAACGGTTTCAGGTGGTCATACCCAGGTAGTACTTGTAAAACATCATCTGGATATGGAGGTGCTGGGAGAGACTTTAGATGATGCTGCAGGGGAGGCGTTTGATAAGGTAGCTAAAATGTTAGGCCTGCCTTACCCTGGTGGCCCAATGGTGGATAAGCTAGCTAAAGAAGGAGACGCGACAAGGTTTGAGTTCCCGTTATCAAACATGGAAGGCTACGATTTTAGTTTTAGCGGTATTAAAACATCAGTACTGTACTTTTTGCAGAAAGAGAAGAAAAAGAACCCTGACTTTGTAGAGCAAAATATAAATGACATATGCGCCTCAGTGCAGCACACCATTATACAGTCGTTGATGAAGAAGATGGTCAAAGCGGCTAAAGAACTTCATATTAAAGATGTGGGCATTGCAGGCGGTGTATCTGCCAATAGTGGCTTACGTAGTACTCTGGAGCAAGTAGGTAAGGAGAAAGGCTGGAACGTTTATATCCCCAAATTTGAATATTGTACAGATAACGCCGCAATGATCGGTATTACCGGATATTATAAATATCTGAAGCAAGATTTTGCTGATCTGTCTATTAGTCCTACTGCTAGAGCAAAGTGGATATGAGCAACTCATACTTTCAATTCAAACAATTTAAAGTAGATCAAGACGGTGTTGGCATGAAAGTGTCTACAGACGCTTGTATACAAGGAGCATGGACGCCTATTGCCCATACAGTTAAAAGCATATTAGATATTGGTACAGGTACAGGGCTGCTTTCTTTAATGTTGGCACAAGGAGCAGCGAATGTTAAAATAGATGCTATAGAAGTAGATAAGATAGCTGCACAAAGAGCACATGAAAACGTAGCCAAATCTAATTGGTCAGAGCGTATAAATGTGATAAGTAATAATGCATTGACTCATTATTACGATAAATCGTATGACATGATTATCTGCAACCCTCCTTTTTTTCAGAACGACTTGAAGAGTGATGTTGCCAATAGAAATATAGCCAGACATAATGATCTGTTGCCGTTGAAAGAATTAGTGATACTCATGGGTAGTGTTCTTAAGGCTGATGGATACGCATCCGTTTTATTACCGATAAGAGAGCAAGAATTATTTGAACAAGAACTTGAGGATCATGGTTGGAGCATCTATCATAAACTGATGATACAACCTAGAAAAGATAAGCCTGTTAATAGGGTAGTGAGTCTTTGCAGCAGAAATGCAGTAACTATTAGAGAAGAGACACTTTGCATTTATAAGGAAATTGGCGAATACAGTGAAGAATTCAAAAAACTACTGGCGCCTTATTATTTGAACCTATAGGCTTTCAGGAGTGTTCTTGTCTTCGTCTAATACACGTTTTTCAACCAATGCTTTATGGTAGATGGAATGTCGTACATACTTACGCGTAATAAAGTATGATATTGCCGTAACGATCATAAGAGGAATAAATAATGTATATCCACCTGTGATCTCGGCTAATAGGAATATTGCTGTAAGTGGTGAGTGCATTACTCCTGCCAATACTCCTGCCATAGCAGCTACGATAAAGTTCTCCGTGCTCAGCTCTATGATGCCTGTAAGGTTAACAATGTAGGCGAAAAGAAAACCTACCAATCCACCTATCATAAGAGATGGTGCGAAAATACCACCATTACCGCCAGCTCCTGTTGTAAGAGCCGCACTAATAGATTTAAAGCCTATTAGTAGCATGCACATCAGAATAATTCCTACATGTGAGTTATTTACATATTGAGCAAAGGAGTGATCGATCAAAGCATCGTAGTTGCCATGAAGTAGCTGTGTGATCAAACCATACCCCTCACCGTATAGGTCCGGCATGATGAATATAAGAAAGCACAAAGGTATGCTACCCATCAACCATGTACGTGCGTTAAGTTTCCTTGTGTCAAAATACCCTTCTATACGCTCTACCACATGGGTGGTATATACTGATGTAAGGCCACATAAGCTACCTAAGATGATGTAGAATGGTATTGCACTCAACTCCCAACTTTCAATAATAAGGAAGAAGAACTTATCAGGGTACAACACTTGTGAAATAACTGTTGCTGTAGCTGTAGATATCAAAAGTGGAATAACAAAAGGAATGTTGAAATCGATGATCAATACTTCCAGCGCGAAAATGATACCGGCTATCGGGCTGTTAAAGATGGCTGCTATACCACTAGCAGAACCACAGGCTAATAGTAGTGTGGTGTCCCTATACGATAATCTTAGATCCTTAGCTGTATTAGAACCAATGGCGGCACCTGTAGCCACAATGGGAGCCTCCAACCCAACAGATCCTCCAAAGGCTACAGTTACAGCACTAGTGAACATATGGCCAAAGGCATGTGTCTTATCTATGCGGCTTTTCTTAGTGAAAATGCTGTCTAGTATATGACCAACACCCCTGTTTAGCTTATTACGAAAAACTTTGGTGAGTAGAAAGAGTGATATACCCACACCCACTAAAGGGAAGATGGCCGTTAACCAGCTACTATTGAGAAGGTCGTTGACGTGCTCTGCTTGACGCTCTACAAACTGCACAGACATTTTTAGGAATACAGCAGCTAAAGCTGAAAGTGCACCAACTATAAAGCTAATGACGATCAAAAAGTTACGATGCCTGACGTACTTGACTCTAACGTTGTCAAGTCTTATCAGTAATCGACTTATATGTCTTTGGTATTGTGACATGTATGCAATGCACTCCTATGAGGTGGCAAAGATACAACCCTTAAGCTTATTTGTGTATTACGATATTACAAGACGCTTCCGAGCTTGTTGAACATCTTTTCCCAAACAGCAGTACGCCCTTCTATATCTTCAGGTCGTGTAATGAATCTTTGTTGGAAATTTATTTCTGTAGTATCGTTAATGTTAACAAAATCAATTGATACTAAACTTTCTCCTGGATTTTTTTTAGGAAAGTTCACATAGTTGAAAGTGAACTCTAGTTTTTTATTGGGAACAATCGTCTTATATACTCCTTCAATACTAAACCTGTTTCCATTAGGTAATTCCATTTCAATCTTGTAATTGCCGCCAACGTTAAAGTCAACTTCTAGTAATGTATTCTTGAAATTGTTGACATGCCACCAGCGTAGCATTTGTTCCGGCGTAGTAAATGCATTAAAAACTTTTTCTACCGGATGCTTGAATGTTTTTTTGTAGTATATGGTGGTGTTCTCCATTTATTTTTTCTTTTCTTCTTGATCAAGAAATTGTTCCAGTGCATCAAAATTATCTTTCCATAGCTGTTGGTGCTGAGCTATCCATGATAAGGCCGGTAGTATTGATTGGGGGGTGTATTGACATATCTGGAAACGTCCTTTTTTTTCTCTGCTGATAAGTCCTGCGTCATCCAAAACCTTTACGTGTTTAGATACTGCTTGGAAACTCATATCGTCAAATAGGGTCGCTAGCTCTTTGATCGTACAATCTTTTTTCTGAAGCTCATCTATAATGCTTCTTCTGGTCCTATCAGATAGTGCTGAAAAAACTTTGCTGACCTTTTCTTCTACTTGTATCTCATCCATATATCGCGCTATTGTAACGCAAGATAGTTACCTACAACATTATATTTTACTGCTTTAGGAGGAATTTCGCATCGTTCTTTAATGCCTTTTTGGAAGGCTAAGAAGGCTTCACCTTGAGTGAGGAAGACCCTATCATCATCAGTATCAAAAAGTGCTATGTGTGTAAAGTGCAGCCCATCCTCACTTTGTAGTGATGTATAATGAACACCTTCCGGTGCTTTTTGAATTAAGTCTTCAAATACCTGTTTAATGAAGTTTATATTTTCTACTGCTTTATCAGTTTTTACTTTGTATTGGACGATGGTATACATAATCAAAACATTTGTATACAACATTAAGGCATTTTGTTTATTAAACCAAATGGTTTAATATTGCTTTGAGTAGGAAGGGGAATAGTAGCCTCGCCAGGAATCGAACCTGGATCTGGAGCTTCGGAAACTCTTATACTATCCATTGTACTACGAGGCCAAACTGGTGCAAAGGTAACATTAATGTAATTGTAATTTGGTTTTCAATAACAATGTTACATGACTAACTGAGTTAATTTTAAAAATATACTTTCATTAATAACACTAAAAACTAAAATCAAATGGGTGTATTAGAAAACGCGCAAAAACTACAAAGCATGATGGCAGAAGGTAAAACTATGGAAGCCTTCGAAGAGTTATATGCTGATAACGTACAGATCTATGAAATGCCAACAGGCGAGCATAGAGATGGTAAAGAAGCTCAAAGAAAAGCTATTGAAGGATGGTTTGGTATGGTGAAGGAAATGCATGGTGGTGGTTTAAACAGTATTGCTGCTAATGAAGAAACAGGTATTTCTACTGCTGAGACTTGGACAGATATTACTATGCAAGATGGTAACCGTATGAAGATGGAAGAAGTAGCAGTTCAGAAATGGGAAAATGGTAAGATAGTAGAAGAGAAGTTTTACTATCACATGCCGGCACAGCCTGGTCAGTAATCATATTAATATCTATTTAAAGAAGAAGCAGCTCACTAGAGCTGCTTCTTTATTTGTTGATATATATTATTCTGTTATGCTTTGTCGAATGATAATTGTAATTCGTCGTATAAAACCTGCTGTTAGTAATACACAGCTTGTTTGCATAAAATGTTAAGCAGTACTTTACAACTCACCTAAACCTATATGCCAATGAAATGATCCCACCTTTTATTTTTTATTCTATTTAAACCAGAAAACTATTAATCATGAAAAAAAATCAAAACTTGCAGCGCAACGCTGCTACGAAGTCATGCCTTGGAAAAATCATAAGTGCAGTTGCCATTTTTGGTCTTTTACTTGTAAGTCTTAATACAAATGCACAAACCTACACTGCTAATTGCTTAACGACACAAATTGATGTAAGTACAGGCTTAGACAATACCGGTAATATCATACCTTATCCTGTAACAGGGAGTACTCAAGACCCTTATTGGTACGTGACCATGGTGCCAACAAATACGATCAGTCTTACACCTACTTTTTGTGCCGAATTAGTTGATAACGCTAACGCCACTAACACTAGTACATTAGGAGGCAACCCTGTAACCGGAGCTGCATTTATCAGTTATGTAACCACGCCTACTGTGGCAAACCTTACAGCGGGTTCAGGAATGTTCTGGACCTACCATCACCAAGTTGCAGGAGGAGGCCCGGGGCCACTGAATGGCTCCAACCCTGTACGGTTTACAAGAGACTTTTATATTGACGGACCTACTTCGCAGAATATTACCATCAGTATGAATGGTATAGGAGACGATATTGTGTTTATTGCAGTAGACGCAACGGTAGGTACGCCAATATTTAATACGCCTACAAGCCCCAACTTAGTTTATTATAATTCAACCACGTCTACTACTACTAGCCCTATGTCGGCATCTGTAACACTAACACTAGCGCCTGGTGCTCATACGCTAGATGTAGATCTGTATGATATTGCAGGTGATATATCTGCTATAAGCTTGAATGGCAGTATTTCTTGCTCAGATCAAGTGATTGTAAAAAATGCATGTTACGGGCAAAACAGTTGTGGCGGCACAACTTATGTGCCTTGTAACGATTCTTGTTACTGGACAGTTGATGGTAATTTCATACACAATGGAAGAAATAAGTTTGGCACTTTGTCTAGCGATGACATAGATATCATTACCAGTGCTAACAGTAGAGGTATTATGACAGCAGGTTCAGCAGCTATAGGTTCTTCTTTCTTAGGTTGGAATACAACTTCCCCTACGTCAATATTTCATGTGAATTGCGATGGTAATCATCCTGACGGCTCAGGTATGTCTGACGTAAGGTTTGAAAACCTAGAACATGGTGATGGTGTGATACTCGTCATCGACG
Source organism: Flavipsychrobacter sp. (assembly GCA_965230595.1). Classification (GTDB taxonomy): domain Bacteria; phylum Bacteroidota; class Bacteroidia; order Chitinophagales; family Chitinophagaceae; genus UBA5543. The sequence goes on from OZ246011.1 coordinate 921,516, forward strand.
ATATGGGACATGTATTCAGAACTGAATATAGAATAGAAGACCTGATTCCTCATGGTAAGGCTGCGGCCAATGAAGAGTACGATGAATTAAAAATGAAATATGACCAACTGCAAGAAGAGATGAAGGAAATGAAAGCAAGTTTAGAACAGTTGAAAAATTGTTGTTCAGGCAATAGTGATTATGGAGATGGTACTACCACAATAAAGACAGCTGATCAGCTATATCAGAATACACCTAATCCATTTGGGCAAGACACCAAGATCGAATATTACATTACAGAGATGACAGAAGAGGCCTTTATTGCTATATATGATTTAAATGGCAGAGAGCTTAATAGATATACTATTGATAAGAAAGGTAAAGGTAGTATTAGTGTTCATGGTGATAGCCTTAAGTCGGGTATGTACATCTACTCATTAATAATAGATGGCCAAGAGATAGACACTAAAAAAATGGTCTTCACTGGTAACTGATCATTTTTCATCCAAATAAAAAAAGCAGCTCATTAGAGCTGCTTTTTTTCGTACCACGTACGGGAATCGAACCCGTGATTCCTCCGTGAAAGGGAGGCGTCTTAACCCCTTGACCAACGCGGCATATCCCGTTTTGGGATGGCAAAGATAGTACTCGTTTTTATTTCTTCAAACTTTTTCTGAAAAAAAATTAATTATTCGTCATTGCCTCTATAATCGCCAGAAAATCAGGAGCTTTTAAAGATGCACCACCTATAAGACCACCGTCTACATCAGGGCAAGAAAATAACTCATTAGCATTGCCTGGTTTACAGCTGCCGCCATATAAGATGGTGATATCATTAGCCATATCAGCGCCGTATTTATTAGCTATAACACTACGTATGTGTGCATGCATGTCTTGAGCTTGCTCAGAAGATGCTGTTCTGCCCGTACCAATAGCCCATATAGGCTCGTATGCGATCACTACATTTTTCATTTGCTCTTCGCTAAGATGAAATATGCCTGCTTTTATTTGTTCTTCTACAAAGCTGTTTTGAGTATTTGCATCTCTAATTTCTAGAGGTTCGCCACAGCAAAAGATCACATTTAGGTTATTGGCTAATGCCGCATTTACTTTAGCAGCTAGTTGCTCATTGCTCTCATTAAAGTATTCACGACGTTCAGAGTGTCCCAGTATTACATATGCTACTCCTGCATGTTGTAGCATAGAGGCCGCTACTTCTCCTGTGTAAGCACCTGATTCTTTTTCATAGCAGTTTTGTGCACCCGTGCTGATATGATCCGTGCTATTAGTTTGAGCTACAGTCTCCGTAATATTAATATAAGGAGGACAGATCACTACTTGTTTCTCTTCAGAGAGTGTTGGTAGTCCGTTTATGATCTCATTCACCAGGTTTTTACCTTCTTCAAGGTTTTGATTCATTTTCCAGTTTCCTGCTACAATTTGTTTACGCATATGATCTATTTAAAATATTCTTGTATTACCCTTTTGCAAAAAGGTCTCTTTGTGTCTGTGTTTGATTGAAAATGTGTTGATACATGGCTTTTTCTTGGTCTGATAGGTGTTTTTTACGTCTGCTCATCATGCGGTCAGCAGTTTCCAGCGCTCTGTCAAGTCTGTAAGTAGTCAGCCCTTCACTGCCTCCCCAGGTAAATGATGGGATGAATTTTTCAGGGAATCCTCCTCCAAATATATTCGCAGAAACACCTACTACAGTACCTGTGTTAAACATGGTGTTGATGCCGCATTTTGAGTGGTCACCCATTAGTAAACCACAAAAAGTAAGGTTAGTTTGTATCGACTTATTATTATGTTCGTCCCATATTTTTATATGGTCGTAGTTGTTTTTAAGGTTTGAGCAGTTGGTGTCAGCACCGAGGTTGCACCATTCACCTATTACCGCATTGCCAAGATAGCCATCGTGTCCTTTATTACTATTAGCAAAGTATACCACATTGCTATTCTCACCACCTACTTTACATCCGTAGCCTATAGTAGTATCACCATATATCTTAGCACCCATCTTTAGCACTGCACTTTCGCAAAGTGCTACGGGGCCTTTTATCATCACGCCGTCCAGTATAGTAGCGTTTTTGCCAATATACACCGGACCTGATGTGGCATTAATTATACAGCCTGCACCAATATCAGCGCCTTCTTCTACAAATATATTTTCTGCTCCACGAACCACTACATCAGGAGGTAAGGTTTGGCTAGCTCTTTTGTTAGTTATGAGTTGGTAATCATTTCTTATTGCTTCCCCATTTAAGCTAAATATATCCCATACATGCTGTAGTTGCATGATGTCATTGGTATATTCCAGTTCTTCTACATCAGTAGAGATACTGATGCCACCGTTATCAAATGATAAGCCGGAATCGTCTACTCTTGAAGCTATGATCACCTCTCCTTTTACTAGCTGCTGCCCTGGCTGTAGCTTGTATATCTGTTCATAAAGGTCTGCATTGGCAAATACAGATGCATTGATAAATAGATTGTCAGAGCCTGCATGTGTAGGAAATAGCTCTTGGAGGTAATCTTCAGTAAGTGTACCTGAGGTTTGTTGAAAGTAATGCTCCCATCTTTCTCTCATTGTCAGTATACCACACCTAATATCTGCGACAGGGCGTGTGTGTGTAAATGGCAGAAGCTGATAGCGGATCTCGCTATCAAATAATATTACTTTCATTAAATAAAAATTGACACTCTTCGTAGTACCGTGATACGGGATAGAGCGAACTTGTTACAAACAAAAATCCCGACAAAAGTCGGGATTTTTAATGCTATAAGCAAGTATGTAATTATATATACTACTTCTTTGCGTAACGTTTCTTGAACTTCTCGATACGACCTGCTGTATCTACAAATACTGACTTACCGGTATAAAATGGGTGAGATTTGTGAGATATCTCCACTTTTACTAGCGGATATTCATTACCATCTTCCCAAACTACTGTTTCTTTAGTTGGTGCTGTAGAACGAGTTAAAAATGAATAGTCGTTCGACATATCTTTAAACACAACCAGGCGGTACTCTTCAGGATGAATGTCTTTTTGCATTTTTATTTCTTTTGCGCATGGTTTTTGCCATGCAGTTTAATGAGCTTGCAAAGGTAAGCTCTTTTTTAATATTCCACAAAAAATATCTATTACGTTCTATTTCAACATTTTCTTAAGGTCCTCAGCTGCTTGTTCTGCAAATTGATATTTGGCTATTATTTTGCCATCGGGCCCTATTAGAAAGGCTTGAGGTATAAATCGTACTCCATATATTTCAGCAGGTTTAGATTGCCAACCACCTAGGTCGCTCATATGGTAAGGCCATGCTAGCTTATCTTTTTCTATGGCGGTAGTCCATCTGTTTTTTTGCTTGTCTAGAGAAACGCTAACAATCGTAAAGCCTTTTTTGGCATTTTTGAACTTTTTGTCTTTATAGTCGTCGTATAGCTTCACTAGCTTAGGGTTTGCATATCTACAAGGTCCACACCAAGAGGCCCAAAAGTCTAGTAATATTATGCGTTTATTGTTGATCTCGGATAGCTTTATTTCCTCTCCATCAGGGTTTTTAAATACTAATTCAGGAGCTTCCGAACCTACTTTGATTTTTGAATTGGCATGTTGTGCTTGTGTGATACTTAAAGAGCCGATTATGGCTATAAATAGTAATAATATCTTTTTCATGTATAGCTATTATGAGGTGTGAATATAAGAAGGTTAGTGCAAACGAAATCATAAATGGAGCCTTAATCCATCATATGCAAGTAATATTGATTCTGGTAAAGCCTTTGATATTTCATCGTGTAGACCAAGTTGGTGACTGATATGAGTAAAATAAGTAGTGTCGGCCCCTACTTTTTGGGCCATTTCAATTGCTTCATCTAATGTGAAATGAGAAATGTGCTTCTCCTTTCTTAATGCATTGAGTACTAGAGCTTTGCTACCTTTGATTTTCTCAATTTCTTGCTCGTCTATATAATTAGCATCAGTGATGTATGTAAAGTCGTTGATGCGGAAGCCCAATACTTCCATTTTATAGTGCATAACCTTTATCGGTGTAATGGTTATGTCTCCAATGGTAAAGTTATCTTGAGCATTTATAGTATTTAGCTCTATTTGTGGTATGCCGGGGTAACTTTTGTTGTTAAAAACATATTCAAATTCCCTTTTCAGTACCTCTTGTGTTTCTTCAGTAGCATATATCTGCATGGGTTTCTGCATAAAATAGTTATATGCTCTAATGTCATCCATGCCGGCAACATGGTCTTTATGCCCGTGTGTAAAAACTACAGCATCAACTTTATTAATTTGCTCACGAAGCATTTGGTATCTAAAATCAGGTCCTGTGTCAACGATGATGGAGGTTGTATTACTTTCAATAAGTATAGAAGATCTTAAGCGATTGTCTTTTTTGTTAGTAGAACAACAAATGTTGCAATTGCATGCAATAACAGGTACACCTTGGGAAGTACCTGTTCCCAGAAAGGTAACCTTAAGCATCAAATGTCAATTTTTGTTTGAGATGATTGATCAGTGTTATTTTTTGATATGCCTTTCATTAGGTTTTCATACCATTTAAGCATCTCACCGCTTAGTTCTTCTTTCACAACATCAATAGAAGGCAATATCTCTACTAATGCATTGATGCGGCCTTCTACACTGAGGAATTTATTGATAACAGCTACCCTTTTATCTTCAAGTATACAGTACCCTGAGTTGAAGTTCCCTTTCTCGTAGCGTACAACATACCGAGCCTCTTCAAAGAGTTGCTCCATTTTTTTCAGTGTGTTTGGTGTATATTTGAAGTTCATTTGCAATTACAATTTCAATGGCTAAAAATAGAAAAATCAAATCATTTATATTCAGCTTAATATTGTTGTTTAGTAGCCAGATCGTAACATATGCCCAAAGTAATTACTATCTGCAAAAAGACCGTACTTTTTATGGTGGTGTAGTAGTAGGTAGCAACTTTGCTCAAATAGATGGTGATAATTTTGCGGGTTATAGAAAGATAGGCCTTAACGCAGGAGGTATTCTTTATACTGAGATAGCACCGAAGCTTGCTGCCAGTATCGAGATACTTTATTCACAAAGAGGTAGTACGGCAAAGAAATCTCAATTGTCCAACACACGTCAGTTTTTGATCAGCCAATATGATATTGACCTTCATTATGCTGAGGTGCCGCTTCAGATACACTATTTTGATAAACGTAAAAGCCATTTTGGTGGTGGGTTTTCTTATTCACAACTCATAGGGTCTGATGAAACCGCAACAACCAATAATCAGATGTTTAATGACACTGCCGATTTTAATAACTATTCTTTTAGAAAGTTTGATATCAACTTTGTAATAGGTGGCAATCTGCATTTAATTAAAGGGCTTTACCTTAATGTGCGTTTTCAATACTCGCTATTGCCTGTAAGAACAGCGATACACCCAGAGTTTGGCCGTGCAGAACAATACAGTAATATGTGGGTGATGCGTTTGATGTATTTATTTGATTAGTGTTGATATGTAATAACTTTTCTTTTGTCACGTTAGAGCAATAGAATGTCTGCCATATGCTTCGTGTAACCATAGTTTGTGTTTTTCTTATTACCGCTTTTGCAAGCAATGCTCTTGCTCAGAGGGTAGATATGGTTAATGAGGATAAGACCTTTTATGGCGGGCTTGTGCTTGGTGCCAATTTTAGCACCGTTGAAGGGGATGATTATTCGGGTTATCATAAGGTAGGTTTAAATGGTGGCTTAACGGTTTATGTACGCATATTCAAGTCCATATTCGGTAATGTTGAGTTGCTTTATTCACAAAAGGGCAGTAGAGGAGCTAAAGCAGCATCTAGCATATATACAGGACTGGGTGTTGAGCGGTATTACTTAGACCTTAATTATGTAGAGATACCTTTTGTGATCAACTACATGGCCAATGATAAATGGCATGGCGGTATTGGTGCCAGCTATGCACAGCTTACTGGAGCAAAAGAGGATGCTTATGCAGCACAGCCTGTATATTTGAAAGATAATCCATCATCATTTAACACCAGCGATATTAACTTTATTCTCAATTTGGGTTATCAATTTGGGAGAAGTATATATTTAAACGCCAGATATAATTACTCATTGACTACTATAAGAGCTCCTGAAAATGTGCCGGTTGGTTTTGGAGCAGGCAATAATCAATATAACAGCCTGTTCAGCCTACGTGTAATGTATTTGATACCTAGCCCCCGATAATACTAATTGGCTTAGGGTTTTCTATAGTGGCCTTTAGCTTTTGTTTTATGGTATCTAGCTTCAACTCTGTAGTTTCATATAGCTCATTATCGTCTAATAGCTTACTAAGTGCGGTGCTGTCTTTGGTAGCTTTTTTTAGGGAGGTTCTAATAGACTTAATATTACTACTTAGCTCTTTAAGATCCTTTTTGATAGTAGTATGAGCAAGTTTTCCTACTTCGGTATTAGCTTTTGCAAGGCTCTCTTTTATCGTTTGTGTATTGGCAGCAGTATCAGTCTTTAAACGGAATTCTTTGATGTCATTGATGATAGTATTGCTACTTTGATACAACTCTAAAGAGCTTTTTGAAAATAAGGCCATATTGTTCCTCAAAGTCTTCATGTCTTTTTTGATCGCATTAATAGCCCCACCTTTAATTTCTCTATTAATATTGGTTAAAGAAGAGTCCATTGAACGTATATAATATTTGGCAGAGGCTACCATAGGATTGACCAATGTAGAGGTCTCAATTACATTGGTGTCAAGTGCTGCGGCAATATTTCCTTTATTGAGTATGAGATCACCACTATCTTTTGCACTAATAATATTAATGTGCTTCTTCCCGATTAGCCCACTAGCAGACAATTGAGCTATTGAATTTGTACGAATGGAGACATTTTTATTAATGGACATAGTAATCATAATGTTTTCTTGCCCACGATATTCAATGTCAGAAACTCGCCCCACTTTCACTCCGTCAATGTATACAGGTGCTGATGGTAAAAGCCCATAAATATTTGCATAGTAAGTGTAGTAGGTATAGTTATCAGTTACCAGATGGTTGTTTCTATATAACATGAAACTACCAGCTAGTAAAATGATCAGTAATATTGTTGAAATAAGACTTCTTCTCTGCATTGCATAACAGTTCCTGTAGGTAAAGGTAGGAATTACACGCTATTACCAAACCTCTGATATCCACCTTCTTGAAAAAGGCATCACTACTACCGACAAGGTGTAGCCGTAGCCCGAACTATTCTTTGTCTCTAAAATATCATTGGCTGTAGATCCATTGTCATACGATGCGATGCTGGCTTGTTCGTCGTTTACAAGATCTGCACTACCGAAGAACACCGTGCCTCTTAGCTTCATGGCTACACCTAAATAGAAGCCAACCTCTGCTTTTAAGAATGGCACTAAGGCTATGGGGAACTGCTCTTGTCCTCCAAAAAAGCTATTGTGTGTTAGCATAATGCCACCACCGAAAGTGAGCATTTGCTTGCCAAGTCTTGATAGAGGCACATCAGCCCCTGTTTTATATTCTACACTAAGCGGAATACCTACTTTATAGAAGCTATACTCTGCAGCGTATTTTGCATTCTCTGAAATTTGTAAAGTATCGAAAGACATGATACCATAGCTTAGGTAAAGTTCAGTGCAAAAAGTAAGCATGGTATTGTCATTCAACAATATGATGGGGAAGAACGTACCAAAGTGCCCTGCAAATGATTTTTTTAGTCGGAATGAGTTCTCTATAAATGTATCGCTAATAGGATATACATCGTAGTTGGTATATGTATTGTGCAGCTTGCCGGTTAAGAAGTGCTTCCCAAAACCTACCGATATTCTTTGAAGAATGTGATCCTCTGTATTACCTTTTGATAAATAATAGTCATACAGCCTATTATTACCCCAAAACTCTTGAGCAACTACTGTGTTAGAACAAAAAAGAAGGGCAATAAATAAAGTGAGTAGGCGGTATTTCATATTGGTCGTTTAGTTATAAGACAAATTAAGGTAAAAAAATAGACTAACCAATTCTACGCCACTGTGTTATAGCTAACTTTTTTTGACGGCAATATCCATCTCTGACAACTTCTCACCACCCTTTATACCAAAGTCGAGAGTGCGAATAGGGAATGGTATGGTAATACCGTTGTTATCAAACGCTTTTTTGATATACATTATTGCTTCACTTTTACCTTGCAGCCATACTGGCTGGTCAGGGTCATTGATCCATATTCTCACTTGAAAGTTAATAGAGCTATCGGCAAACTCATCGTAGAAGAAGCTAACCTCATCGTTTGTCTTTACTGATACATTACTTACAGCTTCTAGCACAATGTCTTTTACTTTTTGTAAGTCTTCTCCATAAGACACGCCTACAAACAAATCCATCCTTCTTTTACCCAATAATGAATAGTTTTCAATCGGGTTTTGAAACACTTGCCTGTTGGGTATGATAACTCTTTGTCCTTGAAAAGTTAAGAGTACCGTATCTCTTAAGGTAAGGTCTTCAATAGTACCCATATAGTCTTGCACTTTTACAATATCTCCTATGTGTAATGGTCTGCGGAAGGATAGGAAAATACCGGAAATAAAGTTGGCAGCAATATCCTGAAAGGCAAATGCCAGCGCTAAACCTATAATACCTGCACCCGCTAATATAGAGGTTACAGCCTTGTCTAACTTTAAAATACTGAGAACAGTAAATAAAGTAATGCCGATGGCAATAATATAAATGAAAGAGGTAAAGAGGTTATTGATCGTTGGCTGCTTAGATATACGGTTGATGAGCTTTGCCGCAACTTTTCTTATTACTCTGGAAATAAATAACCCGACAACTAAAGCAAAAGCCGCCAATGCTATATCCGGTAGTATATTAAGCGTATCATTGATCCAGGTATTGACCTTCTCAATGATAATGTCATCTATTTTATCTATTTCCATAAAGCTCTTTAATTACCTGTTTTTCCTGCTTTGATGGTAGTTTTTATGACCTGTGCTAACAGGTGGTTTAGCGCAACTCTGAACCAATAATGAAGTAAGTATGATAGCTGTTATAAAAATGATGGACTTTTTCATGTATAAGTTTCTTTACTACTAAAGTATAGTATTAATAACTCAAAATAGCTGACTCAGAACCTTACAAGTTAATAAATATATATTATTTACAACACCGTGATAATACGGTGGTCTACTAATGTTTAAGATCGTACATTTATGCACTAATTGTAATATGTAGCTAATCGCCCACTATAGGTCAATATCTCATCATCAAATCATCATATCTCATGAAAAAGAACATCACCATTTTACTATTACTGGTAGCTAGTATTGTACTTGTACAATGCCAGGATGCAAACCAAAAAGAATCTACTGAAGAAACAGCCGAAGCAACTGGTGTTATAGTACCGGTTCCGCTGCCGTCAACTGGAATTGATAATTTTAAATACCCTGAAAATAAAGCAGTTATCAATGGTTGGATTGATAATCAAGATGAGAAGCAAATGGCGCAACATGGTTGGGGTATTTGGACAGCACTGAATGAACAAACCAGCCAAACCTATGAAGGGCAAAATTTGAGGGTATTTGAAACCTGGTTAACGCCGGGAGATATGAAAGCGCTTATATTGGCTGAGGGCGGCGAGCAAAAGCTTATGGTAGAGAATGTAAAACAGAATAGAGGCCAATTAAGTAAACCTAACCAGTTTCTACATGCTACATCAGCCTTAGCTAAAGCGGGTATGACCTCTAACTACGATAGCTCTAGAATACTCGGCTTTGTGAAATATGACCCTACAGCAGCAAAGTTTACTGTTGAGAATAAGCTATTGAAACAATCTGTATTGCAAGGGATGTTAGATAAGGGAGATGTGCGAATACCTGATTTTCCAAATACAGGTATGACTTTAAAGCCTGTGTTTAAGATCATTACACAAGCAGAATTAGAAAAAAATGGAGGTTATTACAAGCTTAATGTATGGACAGGCCCTCCAAGCACTCCTAAAAAATACCCTGAAGGTTCATGGCCTGATTATGTGTATGTAGATCCTAATAATGGTGGACAAGGAAATGGTGGAGTGGATAATGGTAGTGGCAGAACTCCTGCAAATACTTATAATGTAAGCGATTTTGTACACTTTAAGTTAGATGCTCAATCTGCCGGTGATGTTAAATCACTTTTGAATGTTGAAGCCAACGAAGGTGATATTGCTATACTTGTAGCGATGCATGTTACTTCAAAAGAGATAAAACGCTGGACATGGCAAACCTACTGGTGGGCTCCTGATGCTGTAAACCCTCCTGCACCTAGTTCTTCTTTAGTAGCGGCACAAAAACCACAACAATTACAAGGTGCTCCGGCGCATTATGCTATGGCTCAAGCATATACTTTTATTTATCCTAATCAGCCGTTTACAGGAGGTAATAATGTGGGTACGCCAATATATGCCTACAATCCATATCTAGAAGCAGGTTTTGGTCCGGGCACATTATCAGATCCGGCAATTGTTATTGATAATGGACAAAAGATAGTGAACAATTACGGTGTGCTAACTAATTGTATGTCTTGTCATGCGCATGCTAACTATGCCCCATCTACTGTTAAAAATGCTCCCGGTTATTTAGGAGATACTTACGTAGATATGGATGGTAAAAACTTTGAAAATACGCTTCAGGTAGACTTTGCATGGTCTATACCCGGCAATTTGATAAAAGACTAGTTTTTTAGTTATAGTTTAAGGTAAGGCAGAGCATCATTCGCTCTGCCTTTTTTATGCCCACATATAATCCACATTAGAAAAAACTTGTTTTCTCATTTGTCTAATTCCTTGTTACTTTTGGTGTAGCGAGTAATGGCAGAGAATTATATAGTATCGGCAAGGAAGTACCGACCACAGACATTTGATACTGTGGTGGGGCAGCAGCACATTACCACTACACTTAAAAATGCGATCAAGAACAATCACTTGGCGCATGCTTACTTGTTTTGTGGTCCGCGTGGTGTTGGTAAAACTACCTGTGCCAGAATACTGGCTAAGACTATTAACTGTGAGTCACCAACTGCAGATATGGAGGCTTGTGGTACTTGCGATACCTGTAAAAGCTTCGACAGTCATACTTCATTCAACATATTTGAGTTGGATGCTGCTAGTAACAACTCTGTAGATGACATTCGCGAGTTGGTCAACCAAGTAAGGTTTGCACCACAATCGGGTAAATACAAGATATATATCATCGATGAGGTACACATGTTGAGTGCCTCGGCTTTTAATGCCTTCCTAAAGACATTAGAAGAACCACCATCGTATGCCATATTTATCCTAGCTACAACAGAGAAGCATAAGATACTACCAACGATACTAAGCCGTTGTCAGATATTTGATTTTAAGCGTATTACCAGTAACGATATATCCAATCACCTGCACAGTATTGCTACTAAGGAGAGCGTTGTTGCTCAAGAAGCAGGGTTGCATGTAATCGCTCAAAAGAGTGAAGGGTGTATGCGTGATGCATTAAGCATGTTTGACCGTATTGTAAGCTTTACTAATGGTATGCTTACTTACAGTGGTACTATGGAGCATCTTAATATGCTAGATGCTGACTATTACTTTAAGCTTTTGGACATGATGCTCGCTCAAGATGTAAGTGGTGTGATGCTAGAGTTAGACGATGCATTGGAAAGGGGCTTTGAAGGAGATGTGATCATAGATGGTATTGCACAACATTTGCGCAACTTACTATTGTGTAAAGACCCTCGTATGGCCAAGCTGTTGGATGTACCTAATGAGCATAAACCCATCTATCATGAGAAGGCCAACCAATCGCCACCATCATATATTATCTCTGCACTCAACGTAGTGAATGAATGTGAGCTTAGTTATAAAAATGCGAACAATAAGCGACTGCATGTTGAGATGTGTTTGATACGCCTATGCTATTTGCTGCAAGCCACACAAGAAAAAAAAAACGATAACGTAGAAGATGAGTCTACAGCTCAAATTGTATCTCCTAAGCCTGCAACAGTTACTCCACAAGCAGTAACACCATCATCTCCACCTCCACCTCAACCAATTCCTGAACCAAGAGAAGAGCGGAACGCAGAAAAGCCTGCTAGTGAGACTCCCAAAGCAATTCCTTTAACGCCATCTGTAAAGACATCAAAGCCTGCAGAATCAAAATCAAGAAGGGTAAGGCGTGATATTATGGCTGAGATAGACGATGCTGTGAACAATATGGAGGAGGTAGAAGATACAAGCACCATAGAGTTAACGCAAGAGGTTGTAGAGAAGATATTTAGCGAGTATAAAGAGAAAGCACAGAAAGGGAATAAAAGCATGTTATATGCTCAGCTAATGCTTATGACCCCTGAGGTGAAGCCGCCGGACGAAATATGCTTTGTAGTACCAACGGACTTGACCAATACTTATGCGTTAAATCAAAGAGATGAACTGTTAGAATACTTTTCTAACAAAACCAACATCAGGATACGAATTACTACGGAGATAAGGTTGGATGAAAATGTAGAGCAAACACAGCAGGACATTGTATTGAGTAAGCCGGAGATGTTAGAAGCCATGATCAATAAGAACCCTAACTTGGGTAAGCTTAAAGACAACCTTAATTTGCAAATAGAGTACTAGCTTAATCTTGTAGTTCTTTTTGGCTGATCTCCCACTCTGCTAATTTCTTACCATCAATATCTAAGTAGTCGATATGTAGCATACGTTCTCCACGCTTGCCGCTAATAGATATCTTCCCATAGTTTTGCTTTCCTTCTAAATTCAGCACTTTCGTAGGCATGTTTTTTTCAGCCCCTCCAGCATTATATCTGTGAGAAGTTAAAGGGGAAACTGTAATGTCGTATAAAGTGTAATGTCCATCACGCTCCATTTTGATGATCTCACTTCTATGTCTGTCACCGGTAAGGAATATCACTCCCTTAATATCATTATCAGTAATAAAGTCGAGCAGCTCTTTGAACTCAATGGGGTAGTGATAAAAGCAATCGTATGGAGAGTAGGTGTTTAATACTTGGCTACCTGTAGCAATTATCTTGAATGATGCATGTTTGCTTTGTAATAAGGCATCTTTTAACCATCGCATTTGCTCTTTGCCATACATTGTTTTTTCGGGGTTAGGCATACCATTAATGCTATCTTTCATATTATCTGAGCTGCGCCATGTTCTGTCATCTAGCATGAAAAAAGCGACATCGTTAAAGGCTAACTGTGTATAAATACCCATGCCTTCAAATCCATAACTAGGGTTTGCCCAGTAATTCATAAATACCTTTCTGGTCTCATCTTTATATACATACGAGTTGCCAAAATTATTCGGACCAAAATCATGGTCGTCCCATATAGCATAGTGAGGCATGGACTTTAAGAACTTTTGTAGTACGGGTTGTTTTCTTACATATTGAGCTCTATACCACAGCCCCCATTTACTGTAATAATCTACATCTCTGGTATACCAATTATCTCCCAGCCATAACATAAAGTCTGCCTTAGTTTTGGCCATTGATACATATATGGATGAGTCTCCTCCATAAGGCTCACCTGGTCTGTCATATTTTTGATCATTAAAAAAGGAGCATGAGCCTGTAAGAAAGCTAAAGTCAGGAGCTGGTTTACGGTAGACCCATTGTTCCTGCGTTTTGAATGTTCCAGTTACTGCTTTCTTTTCCTTATTGATAATGGATATGACTTGGTATTTATATTCTGTGCCAGGTTCTAAACCTGTTAGTTGAAAAGTGACGGGGTTGAAGTCTTCATGTAGTACTCCTTTATATACTATTGACTTTGCGGTTTGTTCAGATTCATTGACTGGCCACCATACTATATAGGCTTTGTCCACTTCTTTGCTGAGCTCTATCCATATACTGCTGGTTCTCAATTCGGTATAGCCTATCATAGGGCCGCTAATAACGTGTTTTTGAGCATAAGATGCTTGACCAAGCACTAACAACATCAATAATATAATGACTCTATACATGACCTTCTTTTTTGATATGGTGAAATTATAACTGAATATGCTAAACCAGTGTCGAATAGCTATTAAATTAGCATGAAATAAAACTTGGAATTGCTTACTTTTGACAACTAATATTGTAAACACATAAGTATTTATGGCTGAAGCGATACGTATGCCTTTGCTGAGCGATACGATGACTGAGGGGGTGATAGCAGAATGGCATAAAAAAGTAGGTGATAAAGTTAAAAGCGACGATGTAATTGCCGAAGTAGAAACAGATAAAGCTACTATGGAAGTAATGCCGTATGTAGACGGGACATTGTTATACATTGGCGTAGAAAAGGGTAGTGCTGCCAAAGTGAATGGTATTATTGCTATTGTGGGTAAAGAAGGTGAAGATTATCAAGATATATTAAATGGTGAAGATGCTGCAGGATCAGAACCTCAGCAAGAAGAACAGAAACCTGTTGCTAAAGAAGAGCAGCCTAAGGCTACTAAAAAGCCTGTGCCTGGTGAAGCTGAAGTGATACGTATGCCACTACTTAGCGATACGATGAAAGAAGGTAAAATAGTAGCTTGGCACAAAAAGGTAGGAGATAAGGTGAATAGTGATGATGTGATGGCTGAGGTGGAGACAGATAAAGCTACTATGGAGGTAATGCCATATGTTGATGGCACTATCTTATACATAGGGGTAGAAGAGGGTAATGCAGCGCAAGTAAACGAGATCATTGCTATTGTAGGTAAACCGGGTACTGATGTTGAGCCTTATCTTGCGGAAGACAATACTGAAAGCACTCCTGCACCCGCTGAAGAAAAAGCTGCTCCAAGTGTTTCAAGCACAGGTGGAACTAGTACTGTAGCGAATAACAGTACCGATAGTAATGGAAGAGTAAAAGCATCACCTTTAGCTAGGAAACTAGCTTCTGAGAAAGGTATTGATATAAACTTAGTAAGTGGTACCGGTGATAATGGACGTGTTATCAAGCGTGATATCGAAAATTATACACCATCTGCTGCTCAGCCTCAAGCTACTGCAGCAGCTGCTATGTCATCAGCCGCCACAGGACAAGAAGGTTATACTGATGTGCCGGTGTCACAGATGAGAGGCGCTATTGCCAGAAGGCTTGGTGAAAGTAAGTTTAGTGCACCACACTTCTACTTACGTATGACCATCAACATGGATAATGCTATTGAAGCGCGTAAAGCTATCAATGAAGTATCTCCGGCTAAAGTGTCGTTCAACGATCTAATTATTAAGGCTTGCGCTATGAGTTTGCGCCAGCACCCGTATGTAAATAGTAGCTGGCTAGGTGATAAGATCCGCCAAAACCATCATATACACGTAGGTACTGCAGTGGCTATTGATGATGGACTGATCGTGCCGGTTGTAAAGTTTGCTGATCAAAAATCGCTTTCTCAAATTGCTGTGGAAGCTAAGGAGCTAGCCACTAAAGCTAGAGATAAGAAATTACAGCCGCCTGAATTTACAGGTAATACATTTACCATATCTAACTTGGGTATGATGGATATAGATGAGTTTACTGCCATCATTAATCCACCTGATAGTTGTATACTAGCTGTTGGTAAGATAATGCCTACACCTGTAGTTGAAGATGGTAATGTGGTAGTGCGTAACTTATTGAAGTTGACCTTGAGTTGCGACCACAGGGTAGTAGATGGTGCAGTTGGCTCAAGGTTCTTGCAGACGCTTAAAGCCCATTTAGAGAATCCGGTAACAATGCTCGTGTAAATACATTAAGTATTATAAATAAAAAAGGCTGCTCATTGAGCAGCCTTTTTACATGGTATCATAAATATTATTTCACGATCTGTATGCTTTCTCTAGCTTGACCGTTGTTAAGTAATAGTTGGTATACACCAGGAGTCCAATTAGAAGTATTGATAGTAATAGTTGATGTTGCAGCTACTGTAGAAGTTTGATCTACAACTACCTGTCCATTCATATTCACAACTTGGATGTGGTATTGAGCAGACTTAGCGTTACTAAAGGCAATATTCAATACATCCTTAACAGGGTTAGGGTATGTTGAAACATTGATACTATTAGCTAATGTGCTGATAGAAGCAGTATTGTCTTCTGTTAATACGACACTTGCTGTGTTAAATTCGTCATTTGCAGTAGTACCTGTACCATCAACCGCATTTACGGCAAGGTTCATATTAATATTACCCTTGCCTGCAGCAGGGGCAGTCCACTCAAAGGTGGCTGTGAAAGAACCCATTGAAGCATTAATAGGTGAGCTATGTTCTGCAACCGTGTATGTGCCCGGAGGTATGGTTTGTATCTTAGATCCGGCTGATGCATTGGCTAAAGTGCCTCCTTGAGCATTAACAGCGTCTCTCACTAAAAACATGTAACCAAATTTAGCAGCTGAAGCATTATCGCCTTGAACTGTAATTTCATAAGTAGTGCCGGGTTTGTATTTACCATTGCTAACTACCATGCCAGAGCTTTTTTCTTTCACTGTAATAGTAGCTGTAGTAGCAGTGCTAGAAGCACCGCCATGGCAACCGGCTCCGCCACAACCGCTAACTGCGGCATTATGAGCTTTAGATGTAGCAGATGCACCATTACTATAGCTGGTAAGCGCTACATATAACAAAGCTGAAATAGATGTAAAGAGTAGAATAACTTTTTTCATAAGCAGATGTTTTTTAATGTGTTGTTATCTAATGTACAAACAATAGTTGGTATGTGGAATAATCCTATATCAAATTTAGCTTAAATTATGATTAAAGAGTTTATGTAAATGCTTGAATTAATTATAAATATCTTGGACAGATAGCTGAAGCTGTTTAGGGGTTAGCCCGGTTTTGTTTTTAATAAAGGCATTGAAGTTGCCTTGGCTATCAAAGTTAAGTTCAAAAGCTATTTCTTTGAATGATAGCTCGTTTAAAAGCATGAGACGCCTTATTTCGAGAATTAGCTCTTCATGTATAAGCTCTAGTGCGTTTTTACCAATACTTTTCTTGCAGGCTTCATTTAGCTTGTCAGAAGTGCAATTCATTAACTTACAATATTCTGATACCTTTTTGTGATTGTATATGTTTGTAGTCAGCAGTGATAAAAATTCTTCAACAATATAATAGTCTCTGTGGTGGTCAATACTGTCGTTATGTTCTTCTGATAGTGTAATAAGTATTATTTGTAAATAGCTATATGCTCTATGTGCAGCAAGCGAAGATTGTTTGCTGGTCATTAACTCTTTTATGCGAGTGGTGAGGTCTAATAGATGCTCAAAAGTGTTTGTGTTACATTTTACTTTGCCTGAATGGAAAAATAGATGGTAGTGCTTTAATGGTTGTATATATTCAAAAATGTCTTTTCTAAATTGTATTAGAAAGCCCTTAGCTGTTTCTCTATTCATTAAATGAACCTGCCCGGGATAGATGACATATATATCCCCTTTGGAAATATTATAGGATTGAAAGTCTATAAGCTGATTCCCTTCGCCCTCGTTGACCAATATAACCTCAAAGTAATCGTGACGGTGTAGTTTTTTATAATCATAAGGATTATTGTAGTCTATTCGTTCTACAATAAGCAGCTTTTGAGGGTCGGGTAGCGCTACGTAATCAGTTGTTTGTTCTTCCAATTATTACAGTATTATAATGATGGCTTATTTGTCAAAACTAATAGTTGTGTTCGTCCCTCTTATTTTACCTTCATTGTCGTAATATGTGGTAGAATTAGCCTTAGTGCCGGTGCCAAGGTTGATTTGTTGTGTAGTTCCATTTAAAACTTCTGGTGATGATTGTAGCATATTGGGCTGCGTTTCATTTTGTTTTACGGTTCTGAAGGTAGCCGGAGCAGTAGTATTAACAGGCTTGTTGTACTGTTCAGATAGATCAACCTCCTGTGTGCTTTTAGTAGGTTGAGTCTCCTTTAATATAAGTGCATTGCTTTTAGGTGTCTGAATACCTATAGAATTATCAGGCACTTTTTTTAGGTCTACTTTTTCTTGACCATTTGCAATGTTTAGCAAAAAGAAAGATATAGTGGTTATGATAACTGTTTTCATACTTCAATTTACTGAAAAAAAATAAGCCACCCTGTTAGGAGTAGCTTAAAAAGTTTATAAGTACTAAGTTTATAAGTCTTAGTCTATAGAGGCTGAATTGAATTATTTAGCCAAAAAGTCTTTGATCTTGTCTTTATGCACAATAGCTTCTTTAAAAGTATAAGCGCCTGATTTAGGGCTACGTACACTTTTAATCACTTTAGTGTAATTCTTAGCTTCTGCGTCTTTTTGACTGTCTTTTTTTATCGCCGTTTTCGCCGCCTTTGCCATAGTTAGTTTATTTTAAAAGAGGTTATTTGATTTCTTTATGAACAGTGTAGCGCTTAAGAATTGCGTTGTACTTTTTCAACTCAATACGCTCAGGTGTGTTCTTTTTGTTTTTAGTACTGATATATCTACTAGTACCAGCCATACCACTGTCCTTATGCTCTGTGCATTCAAGTATGATCTGAACACGATTTCCTTTCTTAGCCATTTGAAATGGTATTTATAATTAAATTGTTTAATATTAAATCTTTTCACCTTGAGCGCGTAGCTCTTTAACTACAGAGTAAAGACCATTTTTATTAATGGTTCTCATTGCATCAGCAGTTAATTTTAAGGTTATCCAACGATCCTCTTCAGCTAAGTAAAAACGCTTAGTTTGCAAATTTGGCAAAAAGCGACGCTTTGACTTTTTGTTAGAGAATGATACTTTATGACCAGTTATCGGTTTTTTACCGGTTACCTGACAAACACGTGCCATCTTTTAATTTTTTTAGGACTGCAAAGGTCACTTTTTTTTACGTAATCACAAAATTATTTCGATAAAAAATTATCATTATGCGAATTCCGGTAGTATTAAATGGTCTAAGTCCTTAATACCGGGTATATTTTCACAAATAAACCCCTCTCCATGTTTAGTTCCTATTCTTTTGCCTAATAGGGATGAGCGGTTGGTAATATTCTCTAAAAAGCCGCTTTGAGCAATGTACGTCATTGGCTCATTAGAGTCAGGATCATGAAACTGGCTTTTGTAGCATTTGATACTCTCTATTTTTTGCTCAACAGTATCAGAAATGTCTACTATAAAGTCAGGATCAATAAACCTGTCTTGTATCATATGAAATACCCTTTTAGGCCTCCATGCTCGCTGTTTAGCTCCATCTAATGTGGTCTCTATCTTTCTTAATCCGGCTAGGAAACAGGCGTCAGCAATAAGCTTACCTGCCCTGCCATGATCAGGGTGGCGGTCTTCCAACGCATTAGCAATAACAATGTCAGGTGAGTATTTTCTAATGTATTTTATCAGTTCTAATTGGTGCTCTTTGTCATTTTTGAAGAACCCATCTGCCATACCTAAGTTCTCTCTGGCCACTAGCCCCATTACTTCTGCGGCTGCTTTGGCTTCAGCTAGTCTTATTTCAGGTGTCCCTCTACTGCCTAATTCGCCTTGTGTAAGGTCTATAATGCCTACTTTTTGCCCTTTTTGTACATGTTTGATCAGCGTGCCCGCACACCCGAGTTCAATATCATCAGGGTGTACTGCTATAGCCAGTATGTTCATTTTTTGCATGGTGCAAATATATTATTTTGTAGTAGTGGATAGTAGTTAGTGGGTTAATTGTTCTTTCTGGCGTGTAGTTTGGGTTTGTATTTCAAAAATTGGCTTTTGTAATATTGGTTAGCCTCCAATTCCCTAACAATTTTTTCAATTTCCTTGTCATCTCCTTCAGGGTCGTACTCTTTTTTGAGGTTGTGGCTAAATATTCTAGCTACAGATTGGAGTACGACGGCTGAAAACCCTCCTTTAAGCTCCTTGATGATGTGATAGCAGCTTTTGCCAGTTTCTCTATCAATTAGCTTAACTAATAGGTGACCTTGTGAAATAGTCAAATCAGATAACTCTCCCTTAAAGCGTTTATTCAACTCTTTTTCAATCGATTTCAGGTAGGTTTTTCGCTCTTTTTTATTGTCTCCTATAGCCAGTAGTACGGAATCGACGTCTTTTAATACATCTGCAGCAATTACGGCATAAGGGTATACTTTATATACATTGTACTTTAGTTTATTGTATCGCCTGCGCCTTCTTACATATTTGCGCGGAAGTTTTTCCCTTATGATAACATCATCGAGGTAAACCATTCCAAAAGTGTCATTGCCCACAACAATGCCGCCTAATAAAATTGAATCCTTGTTTGAGTTTTGTGCACTAGCGTTCTTGCTGCCCATAATAGTTAAGGCTGCTAATGAAAGGGTAACAAGAAGTACACGTAAGGTCATATGCTATATAAAATTCCCTATTTATTATTGTAAAACGAAGAATGTATATAAATAATTGAAAATTAACTTTCTTTTTAGTGCGTCGTAGCTACTTAAAGGTATTATAACTATGCTCGTTTACCTACCTTTGTAGTTCAAAATATATACCAAAATATGAAGAAGCTTATCGTTCCATTGGTTATTGTGTTTTCATTAACAGCATGTGGTGAACAACAAACCAGCATGACTGAAAATGAAATAAACGCAAAAGTTGACTCTCTAGTAGGAGAAAAACAAGCAGAAATTATGGATGAGGCTATGGCTGACCTGGATAACAGAAAGTCTATTGAGGTGAAAGCTAAAGCTGATTCTATCGTAGAAGCTACACTTAACGCCAAGTAGTTAGGTTACTACATGAATTTATTAAACAGCACAACACCGATTCTCTTTTTTGATGGAGTTTGCAACTTATGCAACGGTGTTGTGCAATTTGTTTTAAAGCATGATAGGCGGGAAGTAGTAAAGTTTGCCTCATTACAATCAGATCACGGAGAGGAGATACTCAAACATGTGCAACAACAAAATGATATCACTCCGGATAGTATCATATTAGTCTATAACAATAAGGTGTATACCAAAGCCGGTGCGGCATTAAGATTATGCTATCTAATGGGTGGTTTTTGGCAGCTGTTCGCTATTTTTAGAGTTGTACCTAAGTTCATTAGCAATGCGGTTTACGATGTGGTGGCTAAGAATAGGTATAAGTGGTTTGGTAAAAGGGAGGAGTGCATGGTGCCTCTGCCTAAGTATAAAAACAGATTTCTTTAAAAGGTCAAGTACTATATGTATATCACAAAGGTTCTTTGCATTTTACTATTAAGTATTGGAGTGTATCATGCAGATGCTCAAACGATGTCTTACAACGAAAGTGATCCTCAAATATATTATTCAGATTATGAGACTTTCGACTTTCGATCAGGAGATTTTGATGTAGTAGGTAATGTAGGCGACTATACATATGTATATAGAGGCGGCGTTAATGGATACTTTCTAGACGCTTACGATGAGCAAATGAATAGAACAGCAAAAGTTATTCTTGATTTTTTACCTAAAAGAGTTTACAACAAAGAGTTCATCACTTATAAAGACAGGTTAGTTTTATTATATCAGGTTTATGAAGATGGGCAAGTGAAACAGATGGGAGCGACCTTGAATGAGAAGGGGATGCTAATAGAAGGCCCAAGATTGATAGTAGCTGATAAAGCCGGTGTGTTAAGCCCTAAAAGAGGTATGTATGAATATGCTATTTCTTACGACAAGTCTGTTATTGTCATATATGGTATTAGTACAAGAGGCGAAGAGTTGGATATGAGTTGTTTTTGGTTGGATGATCAGCTAAATATCCAATCGGAGAGTAATGCTAAGTTTATTGCAGATAATGCTATATCATATGGTGAGGCTATTGTTGATGGTAGTGGTAATATGTTCTTACCTGCATATACTGCGATGGGTTCACGACAATATGCCGATCGGCTGTGGATGTTATCCTTATCGCAAGGGGGAACTAACTTTTTAGATGCAGAATTGGACCTTAATAATGGTTTCGCTGCAGGTACTTATATGGAGTTGGATAAAAAGGAAGACAAAATATATGTGGGAGGTTATTACTCTGATAAAAAGAATGGGCATTATATAGGTGTTAGGTATACCTATTACGATACTTACGATAAAAAATTTGCTGAGGTAAAACTTATTCCATTTAGTGATAAGCTGTTGAATGCCAGTGGGGCAAGAGGTAAAAAGCGTGCTTTTGATGATTATAGAATAAAGAAGTTGATCGTAAAAAATAATGGAGGCTTTGTACTATTGGCTGAACAGTTTTTTGTTACAACCAGAAGTGGTTATACTCCAGGGTTTGGCTACTACTCATCTTATTATCCTACAGCCTCTTCAGCAGTTACAGAATATACGTATGGTGATGTTTTAGCAATATCATATGATGGTAACGGCCAAACAGAATGGCTAGGTTTTGTGAGAAAGAACCAATACTCCTATGACGACGGTGGGATATTCTCCTCTTTTGGTGTCGTTAATACCGGTGGCGCATTAGGAATAATGTATAATGACTTTAATACCTCAAATTCTCAAGTGCAGTTGGCCAGCATTGATGGTACAGGAAGAATTCATGCTAAGCCCGTGCAGAAGAAAGGGAATAAAAATCCTGACTGGTTACCGAGGTCGGGGAAGCAAGTGTCTTCAAGAAGTATTGTTGTACCTTGTTTCTTTAAAAAAGACATAGGTTTTGCCAAAATAGTTTTTTAGTAGTTAATCACATTATACAGTGCTTCAGGTCATTAAGAATAACACACCTTTTACAGTGATCATACTGTTCATTTTTACCATACTGGTGAAAATGCAAGCACTAATAAACCCACAGTTGCCTATAGTTGCTGAGGGTAGTTTTGTTTTTGGCAGCGTAGTTGCAGTGTTGAACTTTGTATTGTTTAATAATGCTTTTGCTTATACATTCCTTGGAGTAGTTATGCTTTTTGGGCAAGCCATCTTCTTGAATGCAATCGCAAATAAATATAAGCTATATCAGAAGCAAACATATGTTGTCGCTTACCTGTTTATATGCTTGTCATCATTATACCCTGCTTTCAATTACTTTAGTGAGGTACTGCTGGCCAACTGGTTTTATATTGCAGCTATTAATATCATACTCAGTATACACGAGTCAAATAGGCCAAGAAAGGCCATTTTTGATATTGGCTTTTTACTCAGCACAGCAGCTATTATACATTTTCCGGGTATAGTAATGATCCTTTTACTATTTCTTTCCATTTCTTTTATGAGGCGTTTTAACTTAAGGGAGTGGCTTGTAGGTGCTTTAGGAAGCTTAATACCTATATATTTTCTTTTAATGATATTGTACTTGGTAGACGGCCTTCAACTAATGCCCTCGTGGTTTCACTTGGGCTTGTCTCTGCCTAGAAATATACCTGACCCTACTTATAACATAGGGTTGGTCGTAGGTATTATAATACTGGTAAGTATGGGAGTGTATGCTTTACAAGCGCAAATGACCAGAGCCGGTCTCTTTGTAAGGCGAGGGTGGACCGTATTTGCATTTATGTTCATCTTCTCTATTGTAATAGCTACGTTTACCGATTTTCAGATCAAGAGCGGGTGGTTGATCACAGTACCGGTACTAAGCCTTATTGTGGCCCCAGCATTTTATGCAGAAAAGAATAAAGTGTTTCGTAATTTTGCTTTTTATTTCTCATTGCTGTTAGTTGTATTTTGTCAATTCACAGCAAATTATTGATACAAATAATAGATACATGAAATTTGGAGTAGTTGTATTCCCCGGTTCTAATTGTGATAGAGATATGATCAATGCCTTAAAGGATGATCTTGGGCAAGAGGTAGTTACATTATGGCATAAAGATGAAGACTTAAGCCAGTTTACTAAAGATGATTGTATAGTACTACCGGGTGGTTTCTCCTATGGTGATTACTTGCGCTGTGGCGCTATTGCTCGTTTTAGCCCTATTATGGAGCAGGTAGTCAAATTTGCCAATGAAGGTGGAAAAGTATTTGGTGTTTGTAATGGTTTTCAAGTGTTGTGTGAGTCAGGTCTATTGCCAGGTGCTTTGTTGTTGAACGATCATCAAAAGTTTGTTTGTAAAAACGTATACATAAAGTCGGACAATAAGGATAATGCAATAGGTGCCAGTGTTGAAGACAGGGTGTTGACCATACCTGTAGCTCACGGTGAGGGCCGTTATTATGCAAATGAAGAGACTTTGGCACAATTAAAGGCCAATAATCAAATATTGTTTAAGTACTGTGATGTGAAAGGAAATGTAGATGAGAACGTCAACCCTAATGGTGCAGTAGAGAATATTGCCGGTATTTGTAACGAAGGGAAAAATGTATTTGGTATGATGCCGCACCCTGAAAGAGCATGCAGCGAGGAACTTCACAATATAGATGGGAAGTTAATATTAGCTGCACTGGCTCATGCCAATTAATATTATTATATTCGATGCTGTTTTAATGGTTTTTTAATGTGCTAAAGGTTCGCTAAAAAGGTCTTTTAGACCAAACGAATGGCATCAAAAACAAGTATATCCTTAAGGATATACCGAAAAGTGATAATAATGATTAAAAGATTGAAGGCGTTTTTATTAGTAGCTGTTAGCCTTACGGTTGCTTTTGCATCAAGTGCTCAAATTATTGAAGATCCTACCGAGTGGAGTTTCGATGTTAAGAAATTAGACGGGAATAAATATGATGTCATATTTCACTGTAAAGTGAATAATCATTGGCATATCTATTCATTAGACCCAGGAGGCGATGGTAGTTTTCTGCCACCATCTTTCGACTTTACTAAAACTCCTGAGGCGAAGCTAGTAGGTGAGACTCGTGAAGAGGGGGAAATGATAGATGAAACGATAGAGGATATTGGTACGGTGCATTATTATGAAGAGGTAGACTATATACAAACTATTGAACTACCTGAAGGCGTTTCAGTGATCAAAGGGGAGTATTCTTATATGACCTGTAATGACCAGACATGTCTACCGCCTACTACTAAAGATTTTGCTGTTATTACTTCAGGTGAAACCATTGCCGCTACTGATGATGCAGGCGAGAGTACAGCAACAAACGACGCTGATGAGATCGTAAAGCCTGAAGAAGGTAAGAAAGAGAAAAGCAGATCATTACTAACAATTTTTTTACTGGCTCTTGGAGGTGGTATACTGGCAGTATTAACACCTTGTGTTTATTCTATGATACCTATTACGGTTAGCTTCTTTACTAAGCGTAGTAAGACTAGATCAGAAGGTATTAAGAATGCGTTCTTATATTCATTATCAATCATTGTAATTTTTACAGTACTCGGTGTGGCTATATCAGCCATATTTGGTGCAGAAGCATTGAACGTACTTTCTACACACTGGATACCTAACCTCGTGTTCTTTGCCATATTTGTCATCTTCGGTATCTCATTCTTAGGTGCATTTGAATTGACACTACCTTCTTCTTGGACGAGCAAGACAGATGCAAAGGCTAATACCCAGAGTATCACAGGTATCTTCTTTATGGCTTTAACCTTAGTAATTGTATCCTTCTCTTGCACTGGGCCTATCATTGGTCCATTGATCGTTGGTGCAGCTAAGGGTGGTTTCCAAGGCCCAATTTTGGGGATGCTAGGCTTCTCGGTAGGTTTGGCCATGCCATTTGCATTGTTTGCTGTATTCCCGGGTTTGCTAAACAATATTGCCAAATCTGGTGGTTGGCTGAACCAAGTGAAAGTAACACTTGGTTTCATTGAGTTGATGTTGGCCTTGAAATTCTTATCTAATGCTGATTTGCAACAGGGCTGGAGATTATTAGATAGAGAAGTGTTTATCGCACTATGGATCGTACTATCAGTATTGCTTGGCTTGTATCTACTAGGTAAGTTAAAGATGTCTCATGACGATGCTAACCCTAAGAATATGTTTGGGCAGGAGTATGTATCTATTTTCAAGCTATTCTTATCTATAGCATGCTTCTCTTTTGCAGTATATATGTTGCCTGGTATGTGGGGTGCCCCACTTAAAGGCCTAAGTGCTTTTGTGCCGCCTATGGGTACGCAAGACTTTGTAATAGGTGCAGGTGGCACAGGTCCGTCGCATGGTGGCACACACGATGGCAATGGTCCTACAAGGTATGTGTCGGATATGAAAATATACGAGCCAGAGGCAGCTGTGAAGTTTGGTTTAGTGTCATATTACGACTATAACGAGGCGCTTGAAGCCGCCAAGGAGCAGGGTAAACCAATCATGTTAGACTTTACCGGTATCAACTGTATCAACTGTCGTAAGATGGAAGGGCAGGTATGGTCTGATCCCGGGGTAATGGATAGAATGAAGAATGACTTCATTGTAGCTTCACTATACTGTGATGCACAAAACGTAAAAATACCGGAAAGTGAGCGCTATCATTCTGACTTCTTAAAAGAAGAAGTCAGAACATTAGGGCAAAGAAACTCTGATATACAAGCTTCAAAATATGGTTCTAACGCACAGCCGTTCTATTTCTTTATAGATGCTAATGAAGAACTATTAGCACCCGAAGGTTATGCATATGATCCAAGTGTGTCAAGTTTTATTGAGCATTTGGAAAAAGTAAAAGAAAAGTACAAAGAACTTCATCCATAAATTTGATAGAGGAGCTAAGCTCCTCTATTTGCTTTTAGGATAAAAACCTAACGCAAGATGGTTAAGAAAATCACACTTCAATTCAAGCCTTCAGAGGCCGCTCATGATGCTCTTATTGTTCAAGCAATAGCAAAGAGTAGTGGCTTTGCTGAAAAAAGAATTACAGGATATAAACTACTTAAAAAGTCATTAGACGCCAGAAAGCGTCAGGTGAAGGTGGTGTTGCAACTAGAGGTATTTGTTGATGAGCAGCCTGCTGAAGAAAAACCTTTTGAGCCGGAGTTGCAGAATGTTAGTAACGCACCACACGTAGTAATTGTAGGGGCTGGCCCTGCAGGGTTATTTGCGGCACTAAGGCTGATAGAGCTTGGATATAAGCCCATAATACTAGAACGTGGTAAGGATGTAAGGAGCAGAAGAAGAGACCTTGCTGCTATTAATAAGAAAGGTATTGTAAATCCCGAGTCTAACTATTGTTTTGGAGAAGGAGGAGCAGGTACTTATAGCGATGGTAAGTTATACACTCGCTCCAATAAACGTGGTGATGTGCCACGTATGTTACAAATACTGCATTACTTTGGTGCTCCTGAAAACATACTATACGAAGCACACCCCCATATAGGTACTAATAAGCTGCCTGGCATTATCACAAAGATGAGGGAAGCCATAATTGATTGTGGAGGTGAGGTGCGTTTTGAAACAAAGCTAACGGACCTGCTGA
The DNA here is from genome assembly GCA_965230595.1 of Flavipsychrobacter sp. GTDB lineage: Bacteria > Bacteroidota > Bacteroidia > Chitinophagales > Chitinophagaceae > UBA5543. The sequence continues at coordinate 948,683 of OZ246011.1, forward strand.
TAGATAGCGATGCAATTAAAGGTGTGAAAACAGCCCAAGGAGATACTATAAATTGTAATCAGGTGATACTGGCAACTGGCCATTCTGCGCGAGATGTCTTTGAACTACTGTATAGTAAGGGAATAGCAATAGAAAGTAAGCCATATGCCTTAGGTGTACGTATCGAGCATCCTCAGACTATAATAGATAGTGTACAATATCATTGCAATGTAAGAGGGGAGTACTTGCCACCGGCCAGCTATTCATTAGTTACACAACAATATGGTAGAGGTGTGTTTTCTTTCTGCATGTGTCCGGGTGGTATTATTGCACCTGCTGCTACTAATCCCAATGAAATAGTTGTCAATGGTTGGTCTCCTTCAAAGCGGAATAATCCTTATGCTAATTCCGGTACTGTAGTAAGTGTTGGTGAAGATGATTTTGCTAAATATGGTTTTGAAGGTCCACTAGCAGGAATGTATTATCAACAGATGGTAGAGCAAAAAGCATTTGAGATTGGAGGAGGGAAGCTTGTGGCGCCCGCGCAAAGAATGGTTGATTTTGTAAACGATAAAAACTCAGCAACACTTCCTGATAACTCATACCTTCCCGGGTTAAATAGTGCTAATATATCAGATGTTTTACCTGAAGAAGTAACGGCTGTATTGAAGAAGGCAGTCGTAGATTTTGGGAAAAAGATGAAAGGGTATCATACGAATGAAGCTGTACTGGTTGCTACAGAGTCCAGAACTAGTTCGCCAGTTCGTATACCTAGAGATAAGGAAACCTTAGAGCATACCCAGATAAAGGGGCTTTACCCATGTGCTGAAGGTGCCGGTTATGCAGGTGGCATCATTAGCGCGGCTATAGATGGTGTGCGTTGCGCCGAAGCTGCCACAAAAAAATAGAGCAAGTGTCATACCTGCTCTATTCTGTATGAATTAGTCTTTTGTTATTTCAAGAAAGCATTGTACATCCAAACGGTTTTTTCCTGCTCACGAATGTAGTCACTCATTAAGGCGTTAGTACCTTCATCATCTGCATCGCCTGACATGCTCAATAATTCACGCTCAAGTTCTAACAGCACTCTAAAGTCATTCACAATATGCTGTACACATGCTTTGCCGTCAGTAACGTTTGTATGCTCCTTAACTGAAGAGTTGGCTAAGAAATCAGTGTAAGCATGCATAGGTGTTACACCAATTGTTACAATACGTTCTGCTATCTCATCAATTTTTAAAAGGACATCATTGTATAGCTCTTCAAATTTCACATGGAGTTCAAAAAATTTTTCCCCTTTAATATTCCAGTGAAAACCTCTCAAATTCATATAAAAAACCTGAAAGTTGGCTAGTAGTGTATTTAACTTATTACCTAATTCTTCTGATTTTGCTAAGTCTAATCCTATTTGATTTTTCTGTGTCATAATATCTTAATTTAATCTTTATTTATATGTACAAAGATACTAATAGTTAAGGCTTTATGCCAATAATGATCGCCAATACAGGATTAGTAAAGAATGATAACAGGAGAGCCAACACTATGGTTTGACGATATATTTCTGTAACATTTGATACTGAATATTAAATAAAAAAAAGCCACCCTATAAGGTGGCTTTTTATCTAAAAGAGTATTTCAATTATTTTACGGCATTCTGTACTAGCTCAGCTGCTTCACTAAGCAAAATAGCGGACTGCACTTTCAAACCAGAGTTGTCTATTAATGCTTTCGCTTCCTCGGCATTAGTACCTTGAAGACGTACAATAATAGGAATTTCGATATTGCCTAAGTTCTTATATGCTTCAACAACACCAGCAGCAACACGATCGCAACGAACGATACCGCCAAAGATGTTGATCAGAATAGCCTTAACGTTAGGATCTTTCATGATAATGCGGAAACCGGCTTCTACTGTTTCAGCATTAGCACCACCACCTACATCAAGGAAGTTTGCCGGCTCACCACCTGCTAGCTTGATCATATCCATAGTAGCCATGGCCAAACCTGCACCATTTACCATACAACCTACGTTACCATCAAGCTTTACGTAGTTCAAGTTGTATTCACCTGCTTCTACCTCTGTTGGGTCTTCTTCTGTTTTATCGCGCATGTCTGCAAGGTCCGGGTGACGCATTAAAGCGTTATCATCCAAGTTCATCTTACAGTCAACTGCTATGATCTTATCGTCAGCTGTTTTGAATAATGGGTTGATCTCTAACATTGAGCAGTCTAAACCAACATATGCATTATAAAGGTTGATCACAAACTTTACACAGTTTTTAAATGCTGTGCCACTCAAACCTAAGTTAAAGGCAATTTTACGTGCTTGGAAAGCTTGTAAAGGCATGTTAGGAGCTACCCACTCTTTGAATATTTTTTCAGGAGTGCTGTGTGCTACCTCTTCAATATCCATACCACCCTCAGTACTATACATGATCACATTTTGCTTCTTAGAGCGATCCATTAGTATAGAAAGGTAAAATTCCTCACGCTCGCTAGGTCCATCATAATACATGTCATGCGCAACGAATATTTTATTTACAGTTTTACCTGCTTCACCTGTTTGTATCGTAACGAGTGTGTTACCAAGAATGTTCTTAGCTACTCTTTCAATATCTTCAGCGCTTTTTACTACTTCTACGCCGTGCTGCTCAGGAGCTTCTTTCATTGTACCCTTACCGCGTCCACCGGCATGTATTTGAGCCTTAACCACCGCAAACTTAGCGCCACTTTCTGTAGCTACTTGCTTGTATGCGTTAAGTGCATCTGTTACATTATGTGCCGCAATACCGTCTTGAGTGGGTACATTATAGCGTTTCAATAATTCCTTAGCTTGATATTCGTGCAAGTTCATGTAGCAAAATTTTGTGCGAAGATAAAGTAAAATAAGCAGCTATGCCAGTGATTTTTATATGTATAGCGATTAGAACAATGTGTTCTCGTTATACAACTTTGGAGGGGTGAGATCTGTATCACAATGTTTGTTCAATTCTTCAATAAGGTATTTGATCAATTCGGGTGAATGTAACTCTTCATGCTGATGCATAAAGAAATAACAAGTTTCCAACCCTTGCTCCATCCATAGCTTAATGCGTTGCACCCAGTCGTCAATGCGCTCATAATCAGTATGGTGTAAGGAGTTGCCTACGAAACGGATAAAACATTCCGGGGTACTTAGGTACATGTGTACACAGTCTCTACGTCCTGCGGCATCAGTGATGATAGTACCTCTGTTGTTAGCCTTTAGTATATCAAAAAGGTCTTGATGGTAACCATCTTTATACCAATCAGGGTGTCGTAGCTCTGTAAACATGGCAATATCCTCAGGTATGGAGAGAATAAACTCCTGTAAGTTTTCCATATGCTTTGGCGATACTTGCGGGTGAGGCATCAAAAAAATAGGGCCTAAGTTGTCTTTGAACTCTGTTATGGCCTCTAAATACTTGCCTACTTCAAAGTCAGTATTCTTCAGCCGCTTCATATGGGTGATGGTATTGGTAAACTTAGGGCAGAAGAGAAAACCTTCCGGTACTTTACTTTTCCATTTCCAGACATCAGTAGGGAAGGGCATGCGGTAAAAGACAGCATTGAATTCAATACAGTTGAAAAGTTGGGCATAGTGCTCTAGAAAATCCTTCTCTTTTGTTTTAGGTGGGTATAGTTTGCCTACCCAATCTTTACGCCCCCATTTGGCACAGCCTATGTAGAACTTCGTGTTCCCTTTGCCTGATTTTAAAACCTTCGTTGTTACCTCAGGGTCAGCAGGTAATGAAAAGTCAATATTGTCTAGTTCCTGTTCTGATACTTTGCCAAATTCCATAATTAAGGTTGTTTGTTTCTTACAAAAGAATACATCAATCGTTATTCAGCAATTTAATGATCTTACCTCTAGCGCCGTCTTTATTTAGCAACATGCTTACTTCAAACTTACCCATGTTCTTTTGAAGCTTTTGACTTTCAACAATGCTCAAGTCGTTGAAAAAATAGGAAAGCTCCAATGTTTCTCCATCCAACTTTGTTAGGTATATATTTTGAGTCAGCACAAAAGCAGTAGAACCACCCTTAAAGCCTCCATGTTTGAGCCATTTTTTGCTTGATGGTCGGCTCATGATGCCTCCCAGTACAATGTCAATGTGTTGTTGTACTGTTGAGTCAAAGTAAGTATGGCTATTTATTTTTTCTAATATAGATACATACTCCTGGGTTGTAGCTCCTACAAGCCTGTCACTCCATACCTTTTGTGCACCTAAGCTTAGGTTTGTAATGGTACTTTTGTAGTTTTTATCGTGTTTTAACTTCTCGTGTACTTGGTTTGCGGTATTGATGTATTCCTCTAATGGTATTTTTTCGAGTTCGTTTTTAGATTTGTTATTGATCACTCCAAGCGCCGAAATGAAATAATATAAGTTCTGGTGCTTTGTTAAGCCTAATTGCTTCAAGCGAGCATTTACTTTTTCTAATGTCAATAAATCAAGTAAATATTCCGTATTGGCGTTACAGCTATAGTTGATCATTCCTTTTGCTATCTCTTCTAATGAGATACTTTGGTCAACAAAACGTTTATCACTACTCATTTGCTTCAACCATTGAGGCTGCGCACCGCCATCGGTATTGGGTATATAGTATTTATGAAGTATAGCCGTATCTACTAAGGTATGAGGGTCTATCAGCTTTTGTGCAACCTGATGCGCGTATTCAATAGCTACAATGATCTTTACTGAGCTGGCCAGTGGCATCACCCTGTCTGAATTGATATCTAAGGTTACCGCTCCATTCAGCTTAAGATAAATAGAGCTTTTTTCAGGGTGTTTCTTTATAAACTTTGCAATTTCATCTTCTTGAGCCACCGCACTACACGAAATCGCTAGTGCTAGCAGCAGTAATAGATTTTTCATGTAAGCAATTTATTGAAACCTTTGAATAACAAAAAGCCTCACATGAAGTGAGGCTTTAAAATAGTAGTTGATATACTTATTTATTTATAGCTGCAATGCCCGGTAGCTCTTTCCCTTCAAAGAACTCAAGCATAGCACCACCGCCTGTAGATACATGGCTAACCTTATCAGCATAGTTAAATTTATTGACTGCCGCTACGCTATCTCCACCACCTACTAATGAGTAAGCTCCGTTTTGTGTTGCTTCAGCAACCGCTTCGGCGATACACTTAGTACCATGCTGGAATTTTTCCATCTCAAACACACCCATAGGGCCATTCCACAAAATAGTTTTAGATTCTCTTATCACTTTAGCAAAAGTATCGCAAGCCATATGGCCAATATCTAAGCCCATCCAACCATCAGGTATTTCTGTATTGGCTGCAGATGATGTTTCTGCATCGTTAGCAAATTTGTCAGCAATAACACTATCACTAGGCAGGTGTATTTGCACGCCTTTGGCTTCAGCCTTTTTAAGTAGGTCTAGTGCAACTTGCAGGCGATCTTCTTCTACAAGAGAGTTGCCTATTTGTCCTCCTTCTGCCTTGAAGAATGTATAAGCCATACCACCACCAATAATGATATCTGTAGCCTTTTCTAATAAGTTCTCTATGATCATGATCTTATCAGATACTTTAGCACCACCTACTATGGCTGTAAACGGCTTCTCAGCATTGTTCAACACTTTTTGTGCTGCATTTACCTCTGCTTCTAATAGTAGGCCAAACATCTTTTTGTCTTCAGGGAAGAACTTAGCAACAACGGCTGTAGAGGCATGTGCACGGTGTGCAGTACCAAAAGCGTCGTTTACGTATACGTCACCAAGATTGGCTAGTTTTTCAGCAAACTCTTTGTCTCCTTTTTCTTCTTGCTGATGGAAGCGTAAGTTTTCCAGTAGCAGTATTTGACCATCTCTTAATGCATTTGCAGCGTTGGTAGCATCATCGCCAACACAGTCGTTAGCAAACTGTACCTCTGTGTCTAATAGCTGAGACAAATGCTCTTGCACATTCTTTAGTGTAAAGTCGGCAAAGCTAAGTTCAGGCTTCTTGGCGATCTCTTTTAACGGACGTCCCAGGTGACTCATTAAAATAACACTGCCGCCTTGAGATAGCACTTTGCGTATGGTAGGTAAAGCTGCTTGTATACGTGTATCATCGGTTATTTGCCCGTCTTTTTGAGGCACATTAAAGTCTACACGGATTAACGCTTTTTGTCCATGAAAATCATAGGAACTAAACTTGCTCATAATAGTTGTTTAAAAACAAAAGAAACGCTACCGATAATAAATACGATAGCGCTTCAAGTATGGTTGAATAATATTATTTAGATATTAAACCAGCGAAATGCTTCACCGTACGTACTAGCTGAGATACATAGCTCATCTCGTTATCATACCAGCTAACAGTTTTAACTAGTTGTGTATCACCTACAGTCATTACTTTAGTTTGTGTAGCGTCAAATAACGAACCATAAGAAGTGCCAATTATGTCGCTAGAAACTATTAGATCTTCGTTGTAGCCAAAGCTTTCATTGTTTGCAGCTTTCATTGCTTCATTTACTTCTTCTACAGTTACTTTTTTATCAAGTACAGTAACTAACTCAGTAAGAGAACCTGTAACAGTAGGTACACGTTGCGCACCACCGTCAAGCACACCTTTCAATTCAGGAAGTACCAAGCCAATTGCTTTTGCAGCACCCGTAGAGTTAGGAATGATATTAGCAGCAGCAGCACGAGCACGACGGAAATCACCTTTTGGATGAGGAGCGTCTAGTGTGTTTTGGTCGTTAGTGTAAGCGTGAATCGTATTCATCAATCCAGACTTGATACCAAAGCTATCGTTCAATACTTTAGCCATTGGAGCCAAGCAGTTAGTAGTACAAGAAGCACAGCTAACTACCGTTTCAGAACCATCAAGTACTTCGTGGTTTACATTATAAACAACAGTTTTAAGATCGCCGGTAGCAGGAGCCGATATCACAACTCTTTTAGCGCCTGCACTGATGTGTGCAGCAGCTTTATCACGGTCTGCAAAGAAGCCGGTACACTCTAAAACTACATCTACATCATGGTTACCCCATGGAATGTCAGCAGGGTTACGCTGTGCATATATTTTTATTTCGTCACCGTTAACGGTAATTGAATCATCGCTGCTAGAAACGCTAGCGTCGAAACGACCTTGTGCTGTATCATACTTCAACAGGTGAGCCAAAAAATCAGGACTGGTAAGGTCGTTGATAGCAACTACATCGATACCTTCCATGTTATATATCTGGCGGTAAGCCAAACGGCCAATACGACCGAAACCATTAATGGCAACTTTTACTGTACTCATTCTGTGAGATTATTTAATATGAATAGATTAAAATGTGCCGCAAAGGTACATCCTAGCTAAATAATATCCAAGGTGGTAGCTTTTAGGTATGTATAGTATAATGTTAATATAGACTAATGGGTGAGTTTCAATTCTATATGTCCATGATTACAACGAACAGATATAGGGTACGGTTTTGCCGGTATATTTGTAGGGTACCAGCCTCTGTCAATAGCCGATAGTAAGATCAAGCCATGATCATCCCCAAGTACTGTGAAGCTTTCCGATTCAGGTCCTCTCCTAAAAAGAGGGATGTTGTACTCTTTTTGCAGTGTTTGCGCGGAACGCTTAACATTTTCTACCACAAAGCCAACTTCGCTGATTTCTTTTAGTGCATTATGGTCAAATGGTTGGTCGCAGACGTAATTCAGATCACGTCGGGCGATAAACTCTACTATGTTGTTGTTATTGTCGTAGAAGTAAAAGGACTTGGCATTCCAGTCAATGAAGTGAGTCATACGGTTCCCATTTAAGTCTAGTATTGAAACCCCTTTCTGTTCTATATACTGCATGGCTTCTTCCTGTATGTCTTCAGCAATATTGAATGCAAAGTGGTAGAAGGCATCTGTATTTTCTTCAATCTCAAAGCAAAGAACAGAGTTGCCGACAGTGAATGAAATTACTTTTTCATTTTCTTCTTCAATACTAAGGCCAAGTACTTGCGTATAGAAAACCTTGGTTTTTTCTAATGAGCTCGTTTTTAATGTTACTTGGTCGATATGCATGGTGTGTTATCTTATGCCTCTTTCATTTAAAGCTTTATGGTATTTGGCAGCGTTTTGTAAATGCTCTGTATAGTTTTTGGCAAAGCTATGATAGCCGCTGAAGTCTTCTTTGGCACAGAAGTATAAGTACTTCGTATCGGGTGCATTCAATACAGCATCAATACTATACTTAGACGGGGTGCATATCGGGCCGGGTGGTAGTCCAAAATGAATGTAGGTATTGTAAGGAGAATTATGTTTCAGGTGTTTGTCAAGTATTCTTCTTAATGTGAAATCACCAACAGCAAACTTTACGGTAGGGTCTGCTTGTAGTTTCATGCCGTAGTGTAGCCTATTGAGATAAACACTGGCTACCAAGGGCTTTTCATCATTTTTATTAGTCTCTTCTTCCACAATAGAAGCAATAGTGACGATCTCTTCAACAGAGCGGTTTTTTTGAGCTGCTTTTTGCAGCCGGTCTACGTCCCAAAATTTGTGCTTGTATAGCTCTAGTCTTCTAAATGCACGATCGGCCGATGTGTTCCAGTAAAACTCGTAAGTGTCAGGAATGATGGCTGTAAGTACTGTATTACTATCTAGTTCAAATTCGCTTAAGTACTCTGAGTCTGACAGTAGTGTTATCAGATTTGTAGAGTCGGCTTCTAAGTTTTGGCTAACTAAATGCGCCAGGTCTTGAATGGTGCGTAGCTTATTGATGACCAGTTTTACAGGTTCTTGTTTGCCGGATCGTAATTGCCTGATAAGGTCATAGTTGTTAGCACCTCTTGTTATTTTATACCGCCCGGGTTGAATTTTGTTAGGTAGGTTAGCTTGCTTCGCTAATAGGTTGAAGCTAAAAATATCTTTGACAAAATGTTCTCTTTCAAGTGTGTTTAGTAGGTCGTTATAGTCATCGCCTGTGTAGATATATAAGTAGCTACCTTTTTTAAAGTTGCCTGTATTAGGCCCAAACGTTTTATAATAGCTTAATGCAGCTACTGCAACTATGATCATCAATAGCACAAAGACTACTGCCAGTATTTTATTGCCCTTCTTTTTCTTTTTAGGAACGTCTTGGAAAGTATCAAATCTAGAACGACTCATTACGGGCTAAAAATAAGATACCTGCTCGAAATAACGAGCAGGTATAAAATATTTTCTATTGAGAATGTATTATGGATTGGTTTGACCACCGCCAACTGGTGCCGTAGGGGCAGGAGCGTTAGTAGGTGCAGGTGTTTTGGTCTTTATCTCCTTAGGAGACTCAAAGAACATCACCGAAATAATACATAATGCTGCAATGACACCCATTGCTGTCCAAGTGCCTTTTTCTAATACATCAGTAGATTGCTTCACACCCATTACCTGAGAGCCTACACTACCAAACGTGCCTGAAAGGCCACCACCTTTAGGGTTTTGTACCAGTATAAAGAAGGCCAGCACAACGCAACCTAATAATATTAATATCGCTATTAATGGAATCATGATTCTTTTTCTTTTATTAACGTCTCGATCTTCCGCGCAAAATAAGCCTTTTTCTGCGGATTGCGCAAACTTAATTTGCGGTACATTTCTATTGCTTTATCGTATCGTCCTTGTTTAATATGTATGTTAGCAAGAGATTCACTGACTAACCCTTCCTCTTTTGATATAGAGTTGACAGCCATTTCAAATACATTTTCAGGTATCTCTTCGTCTTCTTCTTCTAGTGCAGCAGCCAATTTTTCCTTCTGCCACATGGTCTTTAAGGCTTTTTGCCCTTCTTCTTCCTCTTCTTCCTCTTTCTTCTTCGTCTTAAAAAAGTTAAGCCACTCAGAGAAACTCATAACCACCATGAGCGACTTTTCGTCGTTCTCATCTTCAGTAGTCTCTTCATCTATAATACCTTCTGTAGAATCAAGGTCTTCAGGTATTTTGTTCGATACATTGACACCTTGATGTAAGAAATAGTCTTCTGTGTATACAGGTAGTATTAGCGCTTCATCATCTTCATCTTGCTGGTCCATGTTCATGCTCTCGTCAAAGCGTTTTTCTTTTTTCTTAGCCTTGTCTTTCTTCTTGCGTTTTTTTTCTTTTTTCTTGTATGGTTGATCTCCTGTTATAAAGTCTGTATTACCTGGGTTAAAGTCATCTTGGTCATCTTCAGAAGCCTCTTCAGTCACTGTCTCTTGAATAGCTTCTTCTTCGCTAACACTTTCTTCAGCCACAACTTGTTCCTCAGTGTTTACTTTGTCGTTGGCTACAGTTTCAACAGAAGGTTCTTCAGTTGCTGTTTCTTGTGTAGCCTCTTCAGTCACTGTTTCGATTTCCATTGGCACATCTTCACCACCTAGCACATCTTGTAAAAACTGACTATAAAGTAGCCAGTTGCCTGAATATAATTGCATCTGCGCCATTAGCTCTGCATTATAAGGTGCATTTTTATGTTGCTGTATGGCATCCATATACCGTGCAGGCACAAAGTATGGGTAAGCATTGGTTAACGCTTCAATGCTCTCTTTATCAGCCTCAGTGATATTTTGCGGCTCACTTAATGCTTGGCTAATATATGGTATGGATGATGATGTGATCATATTATAAAACGACTACCAATTTACAAATGCTTTATTAAAAATCTCAGTAGCTAAAAGATCTCCTATCTCGTCGATCAATCCTGCCTCTGCGCTTTGCAATGTTTGGGTAGCAGGGAAATCAGCAAATTTCGTGAATGTTTGTGTAAAGTTCGCTTTTTCGTCTAGTCTATTTTCAAATTTTACCGAAATACCTATGGTTAAACGGTTCAAGCTGGCTGTTTGCGTGTTCTGTACACCCGAAACCGATACTTGATAAGTAACTATTGTGCCTGATATATCATAGTCGGCATCTATACTATTAACAGGAGATAACCCTGTTTGTGATAAGATACGACTCCTGATCTTAGAGGTTAAAGCAGGGCTAAGGGTAGGTACCACGTTCCTTGCCTTGTTTTCCAAGGTGTGTATGTTGATAGTTTTCCCATCAATAGATGCCCCTGTGAAACTATAAACACCACAGCTGCTAAAAGTGATGCATAGTAATGATATGGTTAGAATGAATAATCTCATTGTCTTCTTATAAATTACTCTTTTATATCATATTCTTTGATCTTACGGTATAAGGTCCTTTCTGATATGCCTAGTTCGCTGGCAGCATCACGTCTGCGTCCTTTGTGTTTTTTGAGCGCTTTGATGATAAACTCTTTTTCGCGGTCGGCTAAAAGAAGTGATTCTTCTACCTCTTCGTGTATATCCACTCCTGATGATGGGGTATGTATCACGATAGGAGTACTGCCACTATTATCATTATAAGTACTGTGACTGCCTATGTCTTGCTCTTTGGAGTAAGCCGGTAGTAACTTGTCGGTAGATCCACTTGCTGGCGAATAATCGTCGGAGATATTAACACCTTTATAGAGCATTTGTTTGATCTCTGTAAGGTCTTTCTTCAAGTCAAAGAAGAGTTTATATAAGATATCTCTTTCGGTATTGTTGGTGCCGTCAGAGCTACCTTCACCCGATGGATTAGGTATAGGCATGCCGGCAGGTGGTATGAGGGCCAAACTCCGTGAACCTTCTGATGCTGGCAAAAAGTTTTGGAGCGTATCTGCACCAATGACTTGATCCGTACTTAATACCGATATCTGTTCGGCAATGTTTTTAAGCTGACGGACATTGCCCGGCCAAGTATAATTGCTTAAAAGCTGCACTGCCGGCTGGTCGAGTTGAACCGACTGAGTGCGGTATTTTTCTGAAAAGTCAGAAGCAAATTTTCTAAATAATAAGTAGATGTCCTCTTTACGATCGCGAAGTGCAGGTACTCTTATAGGAACTGTACTTAGACGATAATATAGGTCTTCTCTAAACTTCCCTTTTCTAGTTTCTTCCAGTAGGTCTTTGTTGGTTGCAGCTATAACACGTACATCCGTTTTTTGCACTTTAGAAGAACCAACTCTTATATATTCACCACTTTCCAGTACTCTTAGTAAGCGAGCTTGTGTGCCAAGCGGCATTTCACCTATCTCATCTAAGAATATAGTACCGCCATTTACCGTCTCAAAATATCCTTTTCTGCTGTCTACAGCACCTGTAAAGGCACCTTTCTCATGACCAAATAGTTCACTGTCAATCGTTCCCTCAGGAATAGCGCCGCAGTTTACAGCTATAAAGGAGTTATGCTTTCTTGGAGATAATGCGTGTATGATATTAGAAAAGGCTTCTTTACCAACACCGCTTTCTCCTACTATAAGTACTGATAAGTCAGTATTAGCTACTTGAGCTGCAGTATTCAATGCATGGTTTAATGCCGTTGAATTACCTATGATCCCAAACCTGTTCTTAATACTCTGTAATTCCATACTCGGTTGCTTATGGGTATGATCAATTCTTTATGACACAACAGTACCAATTAAGGTAGCCGATGTTGCATCATGTATTTTTACTTGAGTGTATTCGCCTATGTTCAAATCATGGTCTGCCTTAGGGAATACGATCATTTTGTTTTGGCTATTACGCCCACACCAGTCCTCTTCACTTTTCTTGCTGTTACCTTCTATTAATACTTCAAAGGTCTTTCCTATATCGTTCTTATAGCTTTCTGCCGAATGCTTATGCTGCAGTTGGATGATCTCTGTAAGCCTTCTCTTCTTCACATCTTCAGGTATATCATCCTCATAGCGGCGCGCGGCTAATGTGCCCGGGCGTTCGCTGTAAGAGAACATATAGGCCATATCAAAACGGCACTGCTCCATGACGTCCAAGGTCTCTTGGTGCTCCTCTTCAGTCTCTGTACAGAAACCACTGATCACATCCGTACTCAAACCACAGTCGGGCATGATCTCGCGGATGCGTTTTACTTTATTTAAATACCATTCTCTGGTATAGGTTCTGTTCATCAAGGCTAATACACGGGTATTACCACTTTGTACCGGTAGGTGAATGTATTCACAAACGTTCTTGTACTTGGCCATGGTGTGTAGTACATCGTCTGTAATATCCTTAGGGTGAGAGGTACTGAAACGAACACGTAGTAGGGGAGATATCTCAGCTGTAAGCTCTAGTAGTTTGGCAAAGGTTACTTCCTCTACAGTGCCGTCTTCTTTGGTAGACGTGTAGTAATAGCTATCCACGTTTTGACCTAAAAGAGTCACCTCACGATAGCCACGCTCAAACAGGTCGCGGCATTCGTTCACGATACTTACCGCATCGCGGCTGCGCTCCCTACCTCTTGTAAAAGGCACGACGCAGAAGGTACACATATTGTTACAACCACGCATGATGCTCACAAAAGCAGTCACCCCGTTACTATCCAAGCGAACAGGGGAGATGTCTGCATAGGTTTCTTCGCGACTTAAGAGTACGTTCACGCTTTTCTGACCGCCCTCGGCCTCTGTGACCAAGTTGGGCAGTGTACGGTAGGCATCAGGACCTACAACAATATCTACCAGTTTTTCTTCTTCTAAGAACTTGGCTTTCAAACGCTCGGCCATACAGCCCAATACGCCGATGAGCATACCCGGTTTGTCTTCTTTTATTTGGCGGAAGGTTTTTAAGCGGTTGCGCACGGTTTGCTCTGCCTTCTCGCGGATGGAGCAGGTGTTGATGAGGACCAAATCAGCCTCGGTATAGTTACCTGTAGCTCCAAAACCCTCCTCATGAAGTATGGAAGCCACGATCTCGCTATCGCTAAAGTTCATCTGGCAACCATAGCTTTCTATATAGAATTTCTTGTTGTAAGTATTAGGATCACCCTCAAAAGCAGCATATGCCTCGCCTTGGCGGCTCTCGTCCATCTCTTTTTGTAGCGTTTCTGCCATATTTTCCGATTCTGTAGTGGGCAAAGATACGTTGTTTCTATGGCTTCTCCATGATAAGAAAGCGTTAATGTGGTAAAAATGGCAGGTTTGTTTATGGTCGTATCATCAATAAAATATATGACCGTTTTTCGGTAATTTTAAAGATATACTATAAGTAGAACCATGGACGCACCCAAAAGATTTAAAGTAGCACTTTCATTTCCCGGAGAAAAAAGGAATATTATTAGTGAAATAGCAGAAAAGCTAGCTATAGAATATGGTAGAAAGAAGGTGTTCTATGATGATTACCATAAGGTTGAGCTAGCAAAACCTAACATGGATATCGTTTTAATGGACAATTACAGGGTGAATGCAGACCTTGTTGTTGTTTTTTTATGCAAAGAATATGATGAAAAAGAATGGTGTGGGGTAGAGTGGCGTGTAATTAGGGATATGATAAAACGGAAGCGATATGACGAAATAATGCCATTACGTTTTGATGATACTGAAATTGACGGATTTCTATCTATAGACGGATACATTGATATTGCTCATGATAATGCAGAGCAAGTTGCCAGCTACATTGTTGAACGTTTACGAATTAATGAGGAAGCTAGACCAAAGGTGACAGGTACGGTTACAGACCTGCAAAATATTGAAAGTAAGTTGGCTCAACTAACTGATATTGTACAAAATCAAGTTGCCAATCCTGAGGTTGAAGTGCAAATTCAAAAGCTAATTAAAGAAAGAGATGAACTTAAGAAACAGCTTCTGCAGAGTGAAGAGGTAAGAGAAGAACAAGAAAAGACCAAGGCAGAGTTAGAGCAATCATTGAGTAAACAAAAAGAAAGTGAAGAGCTTAAAAAACAAGCTTTAGAAGCTGTAGAAAAAGAAGATTATGATACGGCTGAGGAACTATTAGAGAAGGCAACTAAAGATAAAATCAATGAAGTAGCTGAAGATTTCTATCAATTAGGGAAAATAAAAGAACTGAAGTTAGAGTATAGAGAGGCATTACGCTATTACGAACTAGCGGCAAAAATAGACGATGGAAATGCAAGCTATTTGGAAAAGGCAGGAAGACTGTCTAGAGTTTTAGGTTATTTAGATAATGCATTAGAGTATTTTGAAAAAGTTATTAGCCTAGAAGAAAAAATAGTAACAATTGAAAAAAGGTCAATACCATATAATGAACTAGGGCTTGTTTGGGATTCTAAAGGGAGGTATGATAAAGCTATTGATTATTATGAACAAGCTTTGGAAATAGATAATACTTATTATGAGGTATCGCACCCAGGAATTGCATCTTATTATAATAATATTGGAGGCGCATGGTTTTCTAAAGGAGAATATGATAAGGCCATTAGTTATTATGAACAAGCTTTAGAAATAGGTAATGAACACTATGGTGAACTCAATCCTAAAATAGCTACTTTTTTCAATAATCTAGGTATGGCTTGGGTTGAAAAGGGGGACTATGTTAAAGCGATCAATTATTATGAACAAGCTTTAGAAATTGATAAAACATATTATAACACATCACATCCTGATATTGCAATTTGTTATAATAACCTTGGTTTGGTATTAAATTTAAAAGGAGAGTATAACAAAGCTATTAGTTATTATGAACAAGGTTTGGAAATAGATAAAGCATATTATGGTGAATCACATCCTAACATCGCAGTTACTTATAATAATTTAGGTAGGGTATGGGATGCTAAAGGCGAACAAGCTAAAGCGATTGATTATTATGAACAAGCCTTGGAAATATATAAAACACATTACGGTATATCCCATCCAAGCATTGCAATTTGTTATAATAATTATGGTCTAGCACTAGATTCCAAGGGTGAGCATGAAAATGCTATTAGTTATTTTGAACAAGCATTGAAAATAGATAAAGCATATTATGGTGCATTTCACCCTACAATTGCTACTCGTTATAATAACCTTGGTAGTGCGTGGGATGCCATAGGAGAACATGATAAAGCTATTGGTTATTATGAACAATCTTTGGAAATAGGTATAGCAAGTCATGGCGAATCCCATCCCAAAACCGCCGTTCGTTATAATAATCTAGGTTTTACATGGGAGTCTATGGGAGAATACAATAAAGCAATCGATTACTACGAAAAAGCATTAAATATCTTTCAACAATTTTTTGGTGAAGAACACCCCTCAACAAAAACGGTGAAAAAGAACCTTGATACATGTGTGGTCAAAAGAGATAATAAACAATCATAAAAAAGCCCCGCATAAAGCGGGGCTACATATTGTTTGTTAGAGGTGTTTATTTAAACTCACCGTCTTCAATTCCTTTGTTTACCTCTACAGTTTGTACCTCAGCTATGATAGACTGCGGCCCGAAAGATTGAGAGATCTTAAATGGAATCATATAGCCATTCGTATTAGGCACTTCTTGATAGTTCTCATACTCACTGGTAGTCGTAATAGCACCTTGTGGAGATTCGTTAGTGCTGATAGATTTCACCAACAAATGGCTCTTAGCATCGTAGTATTCTTTTGACTTTTTGCCATCAGCATCTTCTACGATCAATACATAAGCATCGCTACCGTTTACTTTATCCATACCATCTAAAGTACGCTTGATGCCATACTTCTCAGGGTGAAGGTCGGCATGAAGGTCAGCCTGTTGTTTAGCTTCTTTCATAGTTGCCTCATCCATTGGCATTTTGTTGCCTTGTTGCTCGTTGTAGCCACTCTTGCCATCAAAAACTTGCTTCTGTACCACCATACCCATGGCTTCTACTTCAGTTTTCAATTTGTTTGGCGACTTTTTATACTCGGTAATGGTCAATGGTATTTCCTGACCTTGTACACTTAGTTTTCCTTTACTTACCGATTTGATATCCAAGATAGAAGCGATCGTTTTTTCACCGCCTATTGCTTCTATATAGTCATTAAATATTTGCTCAGCAGTAACATCACTAGGAGCAGCTTTTTTCTTGGCTACCTCTATTTTGTTACCATAGTTGTCGTAGTAGTCGATCTTACCATCGCTGTCAAAACGCTTTAGCTTATCAGCTACCTCGTCTTGGCTACCTACTACTACAATGTGTGCTTTCTTAGGGTTGATGTATTTTTTAGATATAGTTTGAATGTCATCAACAGTTACAGCACTTAAGTTCTTCAAGTAGTTTTGATAGTAATCTTTTGGCATGTTGTAGCGCTCTACATTGATAGCATATTGTGCTACAGTTTGCGGGCGCTCAAGGCCAATAGCAAAACCACCTGACATATAAGCGATCTGGCGGTCAAGGTCTTCCTGACTTACTTTCTCGTCACGCATGCGGTTCATCTCGTTGATGATCTCATTTACAGAGCTATCACTTACTTCGTTACGACATTTTGCATATGCAGTGAACTGACCAACGATATCATCTTGAGAAAGAGAAGAGTAAGAACCGTAAGTCCATGCATGTTCTTCACGTAGGTTTAAGAACAAGCGACCTGTAGAACCACCACCAAGAATCGCATTTGCAACTCTAGCTTTGATTACATCAGGGTGCCCTGGTTTAAGGTCTAGTGGGTAAGTTACATTGATCACACTTTGTACTGCAGCCTCACGAGGTACGAATGCTACTTCAGCACTGGTTGGTTTGGTTACTGCGGCATATTTAGCAACAGGCACATCAGCTTTCTGCCAACCACCAAAGTGTTTTTCAATTACAGATTTGATCTTCTTAGGATTTACATCACCTACTACAGCCATATAAGCTACGTTAGGGCGGAAGTAAGTATCATAATATTTCTTACAAGCATCAAGAGTTACTTTCTCAACGGTTTTGTCGGTAACTACTTCACCGTAAGGGTGGTTTTTACCATATTTCATCACAGCAGACACGTTGCTCAACATGTCGTCAGGATCATTCTCATTAGCTTTAAGGCCGGAAAGGGTACGCTTTCTTACTTTTTCCAGCTCGTCTGCTTTAAAGTCTGCATTCATAGCCACATCAGCCATTAATTCAAATAGCTTGTCTTTATGCTTCTCTAAGCTGCTACCAAAAACACCACCGCTTGAAGCACTGATTCTCGCACCTATAAAATCGCTCTCTTTATTGAACTCGTCTTTAGAGCGGTTTTTAGTACCTGAGGTCATTAGCTCAGAAAGGAAAGTAGAATAACCTGCTTGCTCACCTTCCATTTCAGGGTGTACATCCAGTTGAATGCTACAAGTAATGGTTGGTAATTTGTGGTTTTCTACTACGAATACACGTAGTCCGTTATCAAGCGTGAAGCTTTCTATTTTACCCAATTTTATTTCCGGTGCAGGGCCTGGTTTTGGTCTTACACTACGGTCTAACTCTTGAGACCAACCGGTGGTGGCAAGAGCTACTGTAAGTATGGAAAGAATAAACTTTTTCATATTAATATTTTAAGGGAACTTTTTTGAAATGATGATTGAATTAACCTTTCTTCTCTTCAGACTTTGGTAAATAATATACTACCAGTCTGTTTTGTTTCGTGAAGTATTTATTCGCAACACGTTTCAAATCAGCTTTAGTGATACTGGTGTAGTTTTCTAACTCTGTATTGATCAAGTCCGCATTCTTAAAGTAAGTATGGTAAGTAGCCAAGTTTTCTACAACACCTCTTACGCTTCTGTTCTGCGTAATGAAGTCGTTCTCTGCTTGGTTGATCAATTTTTGGTATTCATCATCGGCTATCTCACCTGTTTTAACTTTCTCAACTTCAGCAAGCATCGACTCTTCAATTTCTTTAGGAGTAACGCCTTGGTTGGTAATACCAAACATGAAGGCTACACCAGGGTCTTCTGTTGGTAGCATGAATGCACCTACTGCAAGGCCTTTTTGTTGCTTGTCAACGATCTCTTTTTGGAAACGAGAGCTTTGACCTTGAGATAACATTTGAGTTAATAACTGTAAGGCATACCAATCTTTAGTACCCATTTTAGGTGTGTGGTAAGCTAATACCACTGCAGGCAGCTGTACGTTATCGTAGAACTCAACACGCTTCTCTTCTGTTTGCACAGGCTCTACTTCAGTAGGGCGAGGAACCGGTTTAGTACCTCTTGGGATACCACCAAAGTATTTTTCAATGAACTTCTTAGCTTCTTTTATGTTTAAGTCGCCGCCAATAGCTAGCGTAGCATTATTAGGCACATAGAAAGTTTTATAGAAATCCATGAACTCGCTTAGCTTAGCTTGGTCAATGTACTGTGCTTTACCAATAGGTGACCAACGGTATGGGTGTGTAGTGAATGCGTTCTCATAAACTACGTTCAATATCTGACCGTATGGTGTATTATCGTAGCGTTGCTTTTTCTCTTCTTTAACTACCTTTCTTTGTGTTTCAACACCTACATCATCTATCTTGGCGTGTAGCATACGCTCACTTTCCATCCATAGAGCCAACTCCAGTTGATTAGACGGAAGCACCTCGTAGTAGAAAGTACGGTCTTGAGAAGTGTTGGCGTTCAATTGTCCACCTGCAGATTGTATGGTTTTCATGTATTCACCACGACCAATGTTCTCAGTACCTTCAAACAACAAGTGCTCAAAGAAGTGAGCAAAACCTGTGCGTTGAGGGTCTTCGTTTTTAGAACCTACATGATACATTACTGATACTGCTACAATAGGTGTAGAGTGGTCTTCATGTAGAATAACATGCAGTCCGTTAGGTAAGTCGTATTCCGTGAACTTGATATTTCCTTTTGCCATGGCATTACCCGACAATAGTAAGCCACCTAGTAAAAAGGAGCATAGTGCTTTAAGCTTCATATTAAATTTCATTTTCGACAAAAATAATGGTTCATATGGTTTAGATAAATGTTTATTATTAGAATGTGTTCAATTTCACCCAAAATCTCCCCCATTGTTTGTTCTTTTACACAAAGTTTTAACAATGATCAACACTGCTATATACGATATGGATGGTCTTTTGCTGGATACAGAGCCCTTGTGGGGGGAGTGTATGCTACGTGTAGCGGAACATCATGGTATACCCATAAGTAGAGAGCAATTTAGAGAAACTACAGGATTAACTATTTATGAAGTAACAGATTACTGGGCTGTAAAGTACCCGTGGGAGGGTAGCAGCCCCGTAAAAGTGGCCGATGATATACTGGATGATGTAATAGCTACTGCGAAAAAGAAGGGAGCCATATTAACTGGTGTGTTAGAATCGTTGGAGTTATTTAAAAGAGAAGGGTTTAAAATAGGTTTGGCATCGTCGTCTACCACTAGGATGATAGATGAGCTGATCACCCATTTCGACATCAAAAAGCATTTTGATGCTGTGGTGTCAGCTGATACAGTAGAGTTGGGTAAGCCACACCCGGCTGTATTTTTAAGCTGTGCCCGACAGTTGAAAAGCTCACCTCTTGAGTGTGTTGTATTTGAAGACTCAGTGAACGGTGTAGTAGCTGGTAAGGCTGCAAGAATGAAGGTGATTGCCGTGCCTGATGAATTGCATTACGATAAACCGCAATTTGCCATAGCAGATAAGAAGCTCATAAGTATGAAGGAGGTAGACCTAGAGGTATTAATGTCTCTATAGAGAGGTTGTTCTTCTTGTAAATATGGCTTTGTCTAAAAAGGCTAGTATTAGAATTAGAGATGCAAAGGTCAATGTATACAATAACTGTGGTGAATAACTGAAGTTAAGCTCTGGTAAAGAAAGTTTAGGGGTTTCAAAAGCAGTATTACTATTGGTCAAACTCCAATCTATTTGTATCAAAGCGTAAATAAAGTAGGTAGAGATAGATATAATAAAGAAAGCGGCTATGCCTTTGATGATCCAATTGTGAAAGTGATATGTTTTTTGAGGAGTAGCTGTTTGTTTAATAGCTTGCTCTACCTTGCTTGTAAATCCGTCTTTTAGTTTTTCTGTAGCGATGTTGTTTTTGAGGCTGCCTTGAAACTGAAGTAACTCCTGATAAGCTTGTTGCCACACTAAATCCTTTTCCAGAAGAGCGGCAATACGCTCTTTATCCTGCTGCGAGCAAGTCTGGTCAATATAATCCCACAATTGTATTTCTATCTCTTCTTGTTTCATCACTTTCTTGATTATAAAGTTACTGAATATAGTTGTTGTTATCTGGTTAGTTCTTCCTTAAAGTGTTTTTCAATAATAGTTTTTAAACTTTTTCTAGCTCTGTAGAGTTTTACTTTCACATTGCTATCTGTAAGAGATAATATTTTACTGATTTCTTTAATGTTTTGCTCGTGCAAATAGTATAGAATAATGATCACTTGCTCTTCTTGCTGTAGCATGCTTATAGCCTTATTGAGCTGCTCTTTTTCAGATTTATATTGAATTGTTACCCTTGAGGGGTCAGCTATATTAGTATCAATAATAGGGCTGGTGGTTTGCTGATTTTTTCTTAAATGAGATAAGCAGGTGTTTTTAGTAATGGTGTATAGCCATGTACTGAATTTACTATTTCTATTGAAAGCAGAGAGTGACTTGTATGCCTTTACAAAAGTATCTTGTGCTATTTCTTCAGCCTCTGCAGTGTTTTTGATGTAGCGTAGTGTTAGGGTATATACATAGTGTTGGTAGCGCTCTACTAGAATTGTAAAGTGCTTCTGTTGCCCTTTTAAGACCAAGTCTATAATGTCGTTATCAGGCGCATGCTGCATGTGTAGTATAAGACGCTGAGCAACGAAGATAGGTTACACTATTTTTTTTGTAACCAATGCTTACATATTAGCGTCATATGAGCAATTAACATTAATAAACTTAAATATTACGATATGCACGCAGAAGAAATACTAATACCCATGTCCTTTTTTGCTACGGTATTTGGCTTGTTCTTTTTAAGGAATAAAGAGAATATGGCGATGATCGAGAAAGGTATCAACCCTCGTAAAAACTATGGCGGCCCCAAGCCCTACGCTTATATGAAATATGCTTTGCTGCTGGTAGGTGCAGGTATAGGCTTGTTTATTGCTTATATGATAGATGTAACATACCTGCATGAGTTAACTAAAACGGTGCGCTCCGATGGCTCTATCCGGTATGAAGATAACCCCGCCATTTATTTTGCCTTATTAGCAGTAGGAGGAGGATTAGGGCTGTTTATTGCCTACCTGCTGGAGAAGAAGCAAATGGTAAATAATGATCGACAAGAAATAGAATAATAGTGCTACATAATAACCAGATGAAGCAAGTGGGCTGCCTGTTGAGGCAGCCTTTATTTTTTATCTAAAAGGTCATCTGTAAAATGCCGCTTGTCTTTGTTTTGGGCAAATTTCTTTTGGTTATAGTCTGCTGATTTGTTCTTAGGAATAGATAAGCTGTTCCATTCGCTATCCTTTAGCAGCTTAGCAGCATATACTATCTGTCCTACATGATAAGAGTAATGAGCTAGCTGCCTGTTAATGGCTTCTAATATGGTGTGCCCATCATTTCTGATGTAGATGATCTTCATTAAATCGTCATCTGTAATGCCATTCAAAGCATCAAATAGGCATTGCCAACCTTCATCCCATTTCTGTATTAGCTCTTCACGACTTTTTATATCGTTCTCAAATTCAGCATCTCTTTGTCGCCATTCTTTTTCTCCGTCTGTGGTTAGGAAGTCTGTCCATCGGCTGAGCATATTGCCCCATAAGTGTTTGGTAATAGTGGTTATACTATTGCTGTTCTCATTGGGTTGTAAGAATAGCTTCTCGTCTGGTAGTTGCTGAAAGGACTTGTTTCCAAGTTGTTTGTAATAGGTGAATTGTTTCTTTACACTGTCTATGTATCCTGTGGTCATACCGCAATTTACGAAACAGCAGTCACTCTACTTTTTCGTTAGCTTATAACCACGGTTCACTAAATATACCCCTGAAACAATACCGATAAAGGAAAGAGCTGTGTACCAAGTTAGTCTTTCTCCAAGTATCAAAAAGCCGAGTATTACAGCTACAAGCGGGTTGATGTAAGCGTAGCTGGTTACAAAACCAACAGGTAATTTCTTTAAAGCGTACATGTAAGCTGTATAGGCTATTAGAGACCCTACTACAACCAAGTACCCCATAGCTGCCAACGCATCAGGTTGAAAAGGCTCAAAGCCTTCGTAGTTGTCTACAATAGGACTAAGCAGTAATAAGAATAAACCACCAAAGCCTATTTGTATACCTGAGTTGAAAATAGGGTTAACGATGTCTACACGTTTTCTATTCAGAATACTGCCAAAAGCCCAAAATGCCGTAGCAAAGTAAATGGCTACCATTCCAAACAGATAGGCTGGATTGGCCAGATCAGTAAGGTTATCTCTAAAGATCAGCGCTACACCGGAAAAGGCTAACAACATGCCGATTATAATAGTGACGTTCAGCTTTTCTTCTTTAGAAGCGATCAGATTAATGATCACGGCATTCATAGGCATGGTAGTACAAATAAGTGCAGCAACACCGCTTGGTATAAACTTCTCTGCCCACGATACGGTACCATTACCAATAGTAATTAATAGAAAGCCGATAAGAACATTATGCTTGAAGGTAGATAGAGATAGATCGGCCTTTTTATACCATAAAAGACCTAAGCCAACCATGAGTATGCCTGATATGACTTGCCTGGCACCAGCAAATAAAAAAGGGGGGTAGTGGGTAACACCTACTCTGATAGCCAGGTAAGTAGTGCCCCATGCAATACATATAATAAAGTATGCCAGATATGCTTTTGCTTTATCTCCCATAATTCCTTTTGCATTGCAAATATGGATTTATTTATTGAGATGAAAACCAACTTTTATTGATATGCCTATTTGGAGTCTTGGTCTTGCTTTTTAGGTTTTTTCTTTGCCTTTTTTCGCTCTTTTTGTTTTACCACTACCCAGTCGGTAAGTGTCACATTAAAAGGCATTTTACCGATGGTGACAATAGCTCGCTTGTCTCTGATCTCCGTTACAGTGCCTACCTGATGGTTTTCTTTGTTGCGCACCATGTCGCCCACCTTAGGTTGCCCGCCAATGATGGAGAAGTTCTTATCTGCTTTTTTAGCAGCAGTAGCATTAGCTTGGATCACCTTCTTTTTAAAGAGCACTTTTTCTGCTGCTTCTATTACCTCTTGTTTGTTCTCGGCTTTCTTCCAGTCGTGGATGATCTGCTTGAACTTGCGCTCCATGTCACGTAAGTAATCCAGTTCTTCTTTTTTGATCTTATTCTGAAGCTTAAGTAAGTTTTGCTGTTGCTCTAGTTTCTCCTTATCTATCAGCTCTTCAAACTCTTGTTTTAATTCCTTGTTCTCCTGTATGTGTTTGTCTAATTGTTTCTCTTTTTTGGTCATCCGTACAGACTGTTGCTCTGTTTTCAAGAGCATCTTGTCTAGTTTGAAATGGCCTCTTTCTGTGAGCTGTCTGGCACGGCCAATAACTTTAGGAGATAGCCCGCTACGCTGTGCAATAGCAAAAGTGTAAGAGCTACCCGGTTTGCCTACTTCAAGTTTATAGAGTGGCTCCAGCTTATCTTCATCAAACATCATAGCCCCATTAATAATACCGGGTACTTTACCCGCCATTACTTTCAAGTTCAGGTAGTGTGTCGTGATGATGCCTAGAGCATGTTTTTGTGCCATTTCTTCCACGATGGCTTCTGCAAAAGCACCTCCTAGGTTAGGATCTGAGCCACTACCTAGCTCATCAATAAAGAATAGGGTTTTACCATTAGCAAAGTCCATGAAGTACTTCATGTCGCGCAGGTGTGCGCTATAAGTACTCAACTCGTTTTCGATTGATTGGGTATCGCCAATGTGTATCATCACCTGCTTGAAAACACCCATTTCAGAATGTGAATCAGCGGGTATTAATAAGCCCGATTGCACCATGAGTTGGAGTAGTCCCACTGTCTTCATGGATACAGTTTTACCACCGGCATTCGGTCCACTGATCATGAGGATACGTTGACCACGGTCTAAAGAAATATTTAAAGGGATGGTCTCCTTTTTTTGTTGCTTGTTATGTAGGTATAACAAGGGGTGTCTTGCTTTACTTAAGTTGATGATAGGATGCGGACTTAGCTTAGGTAGGTCTGCATTGAGGTCTTGCGCTAGCTGTGCTTTAGCACGTATGAAGTCATATTCACCACATATATGATAGTAGGTAGTGAGTAGTGGGTGGAACTCTGCTAAAGCAGCGGTAGTTTCAGCTAATATTCGTTTTATTTCTCTAGCCTCAGCTCTTTCCAGAGAGAATATGGCGTTGTTCAGTTCGATGGTGTTTTCAGGTTCTATGAAAACTGTTCTTTGCGAATCACTTTCTCCATGTAATATCCCTTTTACAATGCGTTTATGTTCCGCTTGTATGGCTACCACTCTTCTCCCATTCAAAAAACCTTCTGATATATCGGCTAAGTATCCCTGTTTATTCAGCTTTCGTAAGATGCCATCAAACACTTTTCTCAAGTGTGTGCGTTGACTGGTGAGTTCACTACGTATTTGCATCAACTCTCTGGAGGCATTGTCTCGCACTGTGCCCGTATCGTCTATCACAGCAGAAATGATAGCATGTATCTGCTTTTCGTAATGAATGTTGCTGACAATAGCTCTCAAATGTTCAAAAAGCGACTCGTGCTTGTTGAACCAAATAAGTATATCCTTGATGTTTACAGCCAATTTCTGGAAAGAAAGAAGTTGCTCCCCACCAAGTGCTGCTCCGGGAACAGAAAGGAGTTTTAGCTCCTTTTCTACATTTTGAGTAAAGTCATTAGGGAAGCGCTCACCACTATTAAGCGTCGACTCGAACTCTTTGGTTTCGTTCAGTTCTTTGCTAATGTACTCCAGCTTGGTATGGAATCGCATTTCGTTGACCCTATTGCGCGCACTATCTGTGCGGCACTTCTCTATTAAGAGTGCGCGGATCTTGTTGAATTCTAATGATTCCAATGCGTTTTTGGGGTACAGTAACATCTTGTCTTTTCCTGTCGAGGATGCAAAGGTACTATAACATAGTGTTATGATATAGGAAACCAATATTTCCGTTATATTGCATATTCAGTATTATGACCAACTATCAGCAGCTAATAGCCCGTTTAGATGCTTTCATCAGAAAGTATTACACCAACCAGCTAGTGAGGGGGAGTATCGTGTTTTTGATCAGTCTGCTATTATTCCTGCTTACAGTTTCAGTTGGTGAATATTATTTGTATTTCCCCGTTTGGTTAAAGGTTACGTTACTTCTGTTTTTCTGCACTGCGGGTGTGGTGGCACTTATTGTATGGGTGGTATTGCCGCTAGTAAAGATGAACAGGTTGGGTAAGGTCATTAGCCATGAGCAAGCGGCTACAATCATCGGCATCCATTTCCCTGAAGTGAGTGATAAATTGCTGAATATCCTTCAACTTAAAAATGATACGACCACACAAGCCAGTCAGGACTTGATAGAAGCGAGCATTGACCAGAAGGCGGCTCAAATATCTGTAGTCCCTATCAATACGGCGATTGATATTTCTAAGAATAAGAAGTTGTTACCTTACTTGCTGCCGCTATTGCTAATAGGTTTGTTTATTATGATAGCAGCACCTAGTGTGTTTAGAGATGCATCAGAAAGGCTTTTACAACCCACTAAGAAATTCGTCAAGCCG
Source organism: Flavipsychrobacter sp. (assembly GCA_965230595.1). Classification (GTDB taxonomy): domain Bacteria; phylum Bacteroidota; class Bacteroidia; order Chitinophagales; family Chitinophagaceae; genus UBA5543. Next base: position 975,035 of record OZ246011.1, read on the forward strand.
GCACCTTTCTCTTTTATCATTAAAAGTGAACCATTGCAGGTGGTAAGAAATACAGACTATTATTTGCAAGTAACAATAGAAGGCGAAGTAAGGCCGGAGATGTTATTCATAGATGTTGATGGGGAGCGCATACCTATGTCTCAAGACAAAGGAGCATTTAGCTATGTGTTTAGAAATGTGTCAGCAAATGTAGATTTTAATTTTTATGCCGGAGGTTTTTACTCCGAAATATATGAGTTGAAGGTAGTACAAAAGCCGGTGTTGAAATCGATAGCTATTCGTTTAAATTACCCTTCTTACACAGGTAAGCAAGATGAAGTGCGCAACAGCTTAGGTGATATGAACGTGCCTGAGGGAACAAAAGTAACGTGGAATATTGCTGCCGACTTTGCTGATGAAGTGTTGATGCAAATGGGGAATGTGCCGCCTCAAAAAGTTAATGGAACAATAGCTGAGCATTTTACAAGAGATACCAGCTATGCATTAATACTGAAGAATAACAAATCTGCAATTATAGATACCTACCGATATAACGTTACAGTCATTGAAGATCAACATCCTACTTTACAATTACAAGAATATAAAGATTCTTTGACGGGTACACAGGTAGTATTGCAAGGTACTGCCGGAGATGACTATGGTATCAATAAAGTGCTCTTTAAATATCAAGTGACTGATAAGAAAAATAACGAGTTGCAAAATGGTAGTGTGCAGTTGAAGATATCAAAAGGGGTATTAACCACTTACCAGCATTACTTTGATGTGAAGTCAATAAAACTGCAACCGGGACAGAAAGTAACTTATTACATAGAGGCATGGGATAATGATGGAGTGAATGGTAGTAAATCGACAAGAAGCAGAGCCATGAGCTTTAGGATGTATGATGTAAAGCAACTAGACTCTGCCATTAATGAGAACGCCAAACAAATGGATGCGGCATTAAGCAGTGGAGCAGAACAAACAGAAGCTTTACAAGAGCAGTATAAGGATATGCAGAATAAGCTGTTGCAAAATAACAGCATGGGTTGGGAGACCAAACAGTCAATGAAGAACCTCATGAAAATGCAGCAACAGCTTAAAAGTAAGCTGGAAGCGGTAAAGCAACGTTTTGAAGAACAAACAGAACAGAGTAAGCAGAAAAACTATAGCGACAACCTAAGAGAGAAACAAGACCAGCTGCAAGAGCAGATGGATAACTTGCTGAACAAAGAGTTACAAGAACAGATGAAGAAGCTGGAAGAATTGATGAAGAAGTTGAATAAAGAGAATGCGGTACAGACCATGCAGCAAATGGAGCAGGAGAATAAGCTGATGGACATGGATATGGAGCGTATGCAAGAATTACTGCGTCAGTTGGAAATGCAAATGCGCTTAGAGGATATGGCCAATAAAGCAGAAGAATTGGCCGGCAAAGAACAAGCTTTGCAAGAAAAAACAGAAAAGACTAAGAATGCTGAAGAAAGAACTGCGTTAGCAAAAGAGCAAAAAAACATTGAGAAAGAGCTGGAGGAGTTGTTGCAGAAAGACATGAAAGAAGCTCAAGAGCTAAACAAACAAACGGAAAAGCAACAAGATTTAGATAAACCATCAGAGCAAGGGGAGCAAGCCAAGAAGCAAATGCAACAGGGCGAGCAGGATTTAAACGATAATAAGAAAAATAACGCTTCAAAATCTCAGCAAGATGCCGCTGAAAGCTTGAAAGAAATGTCTGCAACACTAAGACAGCAAGCATCGGGCATGAATGTGGAGCAAATAGAGATCGATATAAAAGCTGTTCGCCAAATACTTACTAACCTTATGCGCTTGTCCTTCAAACAAGAGCAGTTGATGGAGAAGGCAAGAACAACACAGGTGGTCAGCCAGCAATATGTAGCTAATAAGCAAGTACAGAAACAATTACATGCTAACTCTAAAATGATAAGAGACAGCTTGTTTGTACTAAGTAAAAGAGTATCTACGCTTTCTGTTACTATTAATAAAGAAACTGCGGAGTTGGAGAAGAACATGAACAAGTCTGTAGCCTATTTGGAAAACAGGCAAGTAACTCAAGCGGTAACCAGTCAGCAGTATGTGATGACCCATGTGAACAATCTGGCATTAATGCTGAATGAGACATTGGCCAATTTGTTACAGATGCAAAACCAGGCACAGCAAGCAAGCTCAGGTAGTTGTAAAAAGCCAGGAGGGAAAACGCCCAAGCCCGGACCGGGAAAACAACTCAGTGACGTTATCACCCAACAAAAAGACTTAGGTAATGCGATGCAGCAAATGAAGGAAGCACAGAAAAGGGGAGGAAAAGGCAACGAGAATAACGGTGATAGTGGAAAACCTAAGAGTGGCAATGGTAAGGAAGGGCAAGGTAGCGGGTCGGGCACAGAACAAGCAGCTAAGGAAGCAGAGCAATTAGCAAGGCTGGCGCAGCAGCAAGCAGCTATACGTAAGCAATTACAAGAGCTGAACAGCCTGCTAAATAGCAAAGGCATGGCTAATGAAGCAAAAGAGCTGAGGGAGCTGGAGAACGAAATGGATAGAACTGAGGCTGAATTGGTAAATAGGAAGATGACCGAAGCGCTACTAAGGCGTCAAAAAGAAATATTAAGCAGGCTGTTGAAAGTAGAACAATCGGTTAGGGAGCAGGAACAAGATGATAAGAGGTCATCAAAAAGCGCGGATCACATTAACAGGCCTATACCAGAAGAGCTACAAGAGCAAATAAAAGAAAACAAGAACCTGCTAGAAGAGTATAAGACACAGCCCGCACAGCTGAAACCGTATTATAAATATATGGTGGAAGATTATTATAAAATACTAGGTATATAATTTAATAAATTATGCCAGATTTCATAGCTATTTAGGTTAAAAAATTTTAATACATTCCCTTTCGTTTGTCATAGTTATATAACTATTTGTTAAAGTGTTCATTTTCATAATGTTATTGCAAACGTATATATAGTTTTTATCGTCTATATAATAGAATGGATGTTTTCGCGTGTTTTCACTGTTGTAATAGGGTAGAAATATGCGTAACTTTCATATAACAATTAGTTCTTAACTTAAATCGAGTACCTATGATATTTTCACGAACTTATCGGTACAATTCTTCTATGCGGGTAGAGGATATTAAAAACCGACTTTTGGGTAAGCACGTTAAAGTGCATAATCTTGACTTTGAAGTATCTGAGAATGAGAAAATGCTAAAGATCATTCCTCATGCAGAAACCGTAACTGACATTAAAACATTGCCAATTACGCATGTCAAATTCAAAGGAAATGGTGGCAAGACACAAGTTGTGGTAAGCTCTAAAATGCGTAAGATCGATTCCGGTGGGCCTACACTTATCCTAATTTTCTGTGTTTTCTTATTAGCAGCAGCGGTTATTTCGTTTGTTTCTAACCCTGAAGGTAATGCCTCTATAACTTATACATTAGCGGGCATAGGGGTAGCCATCTTCGTACTGTTTTGGTTGCGTATGGAAAGAGGGTATTTCGATTATGTTAGAAAAATTCGGGATTTCATTAAAAAACAAAGTGCTTAGCGAATAGCTTGGGCATCGTAAATAAAGAAAAGGGCAGTTGTATAACAACTGCCCTTTTTATGTTGGCTTTTATCGTTTTTTATTGAATATATGGTTTCAACGAGTCAATATGTGTGTCTCCGTTGAAGGTACGTATCAGTTTTCTTTCAGCATCATAAATGTTGATCTGTGGTAGCGAACTGTAGTTAAAGGTTTTTTCTACAAAACCTGCACTATCAACACCTACTATTAGTGACGGATATTGAGGGTACCGGGTTGTGTTTTTAAAATAGTTCATGTAATCCATCATGCCTCCGGATGCCATAAGTACTACATGGCTCTTGTTGATCAGGTGTATGTTCTTTTCCAGCGTAAAGGTTTCCTCATGGCAATGCTCACATGTTGGGTTGAACAGCATAACGATCATATTATGCTTATTTTTCAACTTTTTAGAAGTATACACTTTGCCGTCTTGGGTAACAAGGTGTATTTCAGGCATAGGAGCACCAATAGCTTTGTAATCAATACTATCCTTTGATACTTGTTCCGTTTTTGCCTTTTTCTTTTTCTTTCCTTTCTTTTTCTGACCAAATGTTATGGTAACCACGCACAGTAAGCACGTAATGATTAGTAAATTGCGTAACATAAAGACGAATTTAGGTATTTACATGTAAATGTATTGCTAATATTATGACACAAAATTCTAACATTCCGTTGGCAGAGCGTATGCGACCGCATACATTAGATGCATTTATCGGGCAAGAACACTTGGTAGGAGAGGGTAAGGTGCTAGAGCAAATGATCAAAGCCCGTAAGGCATCATCGATCATTTTTTGGGGACCCCCGGGTGTGGGCAAAACCACTTTGGCACAAATAATAGCTAATGTGATGGAGCTACCCTTTTTTACACTTAGTGCTATTGATAGTGGTGTGAAAGAAGTAAGGGCAGTTATTGAAACATCTCGAAAGGCAGGTCATGCCTTGTTATTCATTGATGAGATACATCGTTTTAATAAAGCACAGCAAGATAGCCTGCTAGGAGCAGTAGAGAAGGGTATCATTACACTTATTGGAGCGACAACAGAAAATCCTTCCTTTGAGGTTATCAATGCCTTGCTGAGTAGGTGTCAGACATACACATTAAAGCCACTAACAGAAGATCATCTCAAGGCATTGGTAGCTCAAGCCATGGAGCGAGATGAATGGTTGATAGGGCACAATGTAACGATTGAAGAGTGGGAAGCATTAATACAGCTAAGTGGAGGTGATGCCAGAAGATTGCTTAATCTTCTGGAGCTTGTTGTAACCTCATTGCCTGACGAGGTGCGGGCTATCAATAATGACATCGTGCAGGATATTGTGCAAAGCAAGATGGCACTGTATGATAAAACGGGAGAACAGCATTATGATATAATATCAGCCTTTATAAAATCAGTACGTGGCAGTGACCCTAATGCTGCCGTATATTGGCTGGCTCGAATGGTAGAGGGGGGAGAAGACCCTAAGTTCATAGCACGAAGGTTGGTGATATTGGCTAGTGAGGATATTGGTAATGCTAACCCTAATGCTCTGTTGCTGGCTACAAGCTGTTTTCAAGCTGTAGAGATGATCGGTTATCCCGAATGTCGTATTGTCCTTGCTCAAACCACTACTTATCTGGCTTCTTCGCCTAAGAGTAATGCAGCCTATATGGCGATAAAAAAAGCACAACAGCTAGTAGGTAAAACAGGCGACCTGTCCGTGCCGCTTTCCATAAGAAATGCACCTACCAACCTGATGAAGAAGATGGATTATGGCAAAGGTTATCAGTATGCTCACGATCACGACGGTAACTTTATAGAGCATGAGTTTATGCCTGATGAAATAACAGGTAAGAAGCTTTATGATCCCGGCGATAATGCTACAGAAAATAGATTGCGAGACTTCTTGAAAAAGAACTGGAAGGATAAGTATGGGTATTAGTGATTAAAGCTCGGGTATATCTGATAGATAGCATAGATAACGACTAGGGATAGCAATACGAGAAATATGACAAACCGAAATACAATATTCATTGAACCAATTAGTGGGAATGTTCTCGTGTTTCTATCAAACCACTTCCAAAAAGGTGGAAGATCAAAAATGTCGTCAAACACATAGCCCGCATCTTTCATGATCTGTTTGGCTCGTTGAAAATCCTCTTTGGGTACTTGTAGTTTTATGCCCCCTACTGCATGTTCATAAATACGAGCTGCTGTAACGGTATGCTCATCTTTCAAAAAACAGGGTATACCCTCATGCTCTAAGTTAACCTTATAAGGCGTAGCATCGTATGAAGTTGAAAATGTAGCCAGGGTAACGAAATCCATAACTTTTAGGTTAATGGCCTGCTTTCCTTTTTAATACACCGCCTGCTGTTTCTTTGATAGTATGGGTGAATACGAATGCTTTAGGGTCTATATCATGCACTACGTTCTTCAGTTTTCTAACCTCTAAGCGTGTAATAACTGTAAATACTATGTCACAGTCTTGGCTCACCTCAAAGCTTTCTTTCATAAAACCGCGCTCACCTTTGTAAACAGTAATGCCCCTACCTAACTCCAGTACGAGCTTTTCTTTTACTTCCTCACTTTTGCCTGATATGATAGTTACACCCGTATAGGCCTCCAAACCTTCTATGACGTAGTCAATGGTGCGCATAGCTATATAATAAGTAAGCATGGCGTATAAGGCGGTTTCCCAGTCAAAGTAATAGCCGGCTAAAACGAAGAGTATGATATTCATTCCAAGTATTACCTCAGTGATGGTAAAACTGGTTTTCTTAAGTGTATATAGTGCCAATACCTCTAACCCGTCAATAGCGCTGCCGCCACGCATAGCTAAGCCTATGCCCAGCCCCAGGAAGAAGCCACCAAACATAGATATGAGCAAGTTGTCAGTAGTAATAGTGGGGAACTTGATAAATTCCATCACCAAGGCCAGGCCAACTATTGCGATAAAAGTTTTTATGGCAAAGCTCTTATTGATTTGGTAAGCTCCCATAATTATGAAAGGGATATTGACAATAAGTAACAGTAGACCAAGATTCCAGCCCTGAGTTTCGTACCCTAAAAGGGCAATACCAGTCACACCTCCATCTAAGAAGTGGTTTGGGGCCAAGAAGCTCTTCATGGCAAAGGCACTGAAAAGTACTCCAAAGGCTATATAGATATAGTCAACTATTACTTGTTTTGCTTTTGTTTGCGACATTTTGTTAATCGGTTACCTTAGATTTTACGATAGCTAGATGTTTGTCTTTTTGTTTCTGCCGTAAAGCTATAGCAGTTTTAGTGAAATAGTGGTGTGCTTCCAAAAATTTCACTTGTAGTTTATTCCACTCATTTTCAGTATTGAGTATGCCATACATGGATAGCTCGGAGAATAGCTTATTACCAATTGTGAAAAAGTCTTCCCTGCCCAAATAATCTAAGTCGGCATCACAAATGATCTCCTCCAGGTGGTTAGTGGGCTTTTGGGGCACTTTGGTAGCCATGATCATCCCGCAAATGCGCTCGATATGGTCATCATTATAGCCGTATAGAGGCAGGTGCTGTTGTGCTATCTCACAAGACAGCTTTTCGTGTTCTTTTGAATTGACCAGAAAACCTGAGTCATGAAAAAGTGCTGCTGTGAGTAATAACTTGAGTTCTACACCCTTTATGCTCTCATGCTTAGCCAGCATACGGCAGGCGTCCATCACATCCTTTACATGCTCCACACTATGGTATGACAAGTGTTTCGGCAGTTCTTTTTTTAGTTTTCCGAGTAGGAATTTCTTGACTTCTGCAAATTTCATAAGCAGTATTGAGGTACTAATATATTAAAAACATTACGCTTCTTGCTTGCATATGATTGATTAAATAGCGATTATTGATACAGTGAAAAAGCTGCATATCTATATCGTCTTCTTTCTTTCTTGCTTGTACTATCAGTCTGGCGCGCAAGTGTCCATCTCAGAAGATAATATTTTAGAAGCGTTTCATACGGCTAAAAATGATTCAGCAAAAGCGCTGGCTGCAGATAATTTAGCATCAATCTATAATGATATTAATATGGACTCAGCGCTGTATTTCGGACATGTTGCCAGATCGCTGGCTATAGGTTTGAAATGGACAGAGCGAGAAGCTTCGGCAAGTCTGGGCATAGGGTATACCCATATGATTATGACCAACTACGATTCTGCCTTCCATTACATTGACCTTTCCTATAATAGATATAAAAAAAATAAGGATAGTCTGGGTATTGCAAATGTATATGCAAGCTATGGCAGGACATATGCCTCTGAAAATGAGTTGTCTAAAGGATTAGACTATTATTTTAAGGCATTGGATATTTATCAGCGCTTTGACGCTAAGGAAAATATGCTAAGCACTTACTCTGATATAGGTGAGCTCTATAATCGTGTTGGGGAGAAAGAACGTTCTATGCTTTACTTTCAAAAGGCTATTGAGCTGAATGAAGAGGTAGGCGATGAAATAGAAGCCGCCTATTTAATGCTTAGCGTGGGTTCGGGTTGGCTAGAAAAGGAGGAGCTAGATTCTGCGATGTATTATTTTAATCAAGCAAAAGACCTGTACATAAAAAATGATGTTGATTTTTATGTGCGTCTGACCACTGATATGCAAGGTGAGGTATACCTATTGAAAAGGGAATACAATAAGGCTATGAAAGCTTTTTTATTTTCAATAGGCTACTATATTTCTACAAATGATAAAGAGAGTATAGCCTCGGGGTATATTACAATCGGCAAAACGCATTTGGCGGTTGCTTTAGATACAACCGGTTTTGTTGTTGACCCGGAAGTAATGCCCAAGAGTAAAAGGAAGAACCTGAAGCTAGCTATTGAAAATTTTGAGAAAGCTAAAAGAATATATGAGGAAGAGCTAAATAGTATGATCTCCTTGGGTGAAGTATATGAGTTGTTATCGTTGGCTAAGCAGGAAGGCAATGACCCGAAAGGAGCGCTAAGCTACTATAAAAAATATATGACGATAAAAGACTCTTTAGATATACAAAATGAGGCGAAGAAGGTAGTAGAGTTTGATGCTGATAGGGAGATGACGCTAAAGAATAAAGAGCTGGAGCTGCAGCAAGTACTTATTGCTAAGAAGAGAAATGAACGGCTATTACTGTTGGCAGGGATGGTCATATTGATAGTGGGTTTGATCGTGGTGCTGATGTCGCACAGAGCAAGAGGCAGGGCTAATAAACTGTTGGCAGTAGAAAAAGAGAAGTCTGAGGAACTGCTGCTTAATATATTGCCTGAAGAGGTAGCGCATGAACTAAAAGAAAAGGGTAGCGCTAATGCCATGCATTTTGATGAAGTGTCAGTACTGTTTACTGATTTTGTAGACTTTACCAAGGCTGGAGAGCGGTTGACCTCGCAAGAGTTGGTAGATGAACTGCATACTTGCTTTAAAGCTTTTGATGAGATTACAGGCAAATATCATATCGAAAAGATAAAAACCATAGGCGATGCCTACTTAGCTGTAAGTGGTTTGCCGGCAGCCGATGCCAAGCATGCGGAACAGGTGGTGAATGCAGCTATAGAGATACTTGCATTTATGGAAGAGCGCCAGGCGTTGGTAGGAGATAAAACATTTAGAATACGTATTGGGGTGCATAGCGGCGATGTGGTGGCGGGTATCGTTGGGGTAAAAAAGTTTGCCTATGATATCTGGGGAGACACCGTAAACACCGCATCCCGAATAGAGCATCACAGTGAGCCGAATAAGATCAATATTTCGCAAACTACCTATGAGTTGGTCAAAGATAAATTTAGCTTTACCTACCGTGGCGAATTGGAGGCTAAGAATAAAGGCAAGCTAAAGATGTATTTCGTAGAAGTGTAATCAATGGCATACTGTCACTATTTGATCGGCCCAATGTAATCCTCTTTTCTTCACCAGCATGTTATATTCTTTTTTTCTCAGCCATTGTAATGTTTTAGGTGAGAAGTTGACATCCGTTTGATAAGGTGGTGCTAACGCAATTAGTGGAAAGTGCTCTACATGGTCAAATATGGGAGATAGTAGTCTTTGAAGGTCATTTTTATTTCTCAAGTGCATAAAGCCAAAATCATCAGTAGGTATCTTTTTCTTTAGTCGCAATACACTCCTCTTAAATCTACCTCTAAGTAAGCAGGCTATGGATTCGGATAGGCAAAATGTATTCAGGTGGGCCGTCACCATCACCCCGTTTTTGGTGAGCATGCTTTTTAATACCCGAAAAGATTGTTGAAATTGCTCATCGTTAATATAGCTAAACCCACCTGTGATGGAATAGATCAGGTCAAACTTTCTATCGTCCAACGAGTGAGACCCTAGGTATTCCGTCATACCTTTATATAAGAAGAGTTGGCCTTCTTCAACTGCAGACGAGTAGGTCTCTGCAGCTTTGTTCAGCATTCCGGCTGAACCATCAATGCCTGTAACAGTACCTTTTGTCAATAAATAAGGGAAGTCGTTTCCTGTGCCACAGTTAACATCTAATATGTTTAGCTGTTTACCGGGCATGTTATTTAAGATATTATGATCGATATAATCATAAAGCACTTGCTTGTGAAGCAGGTATAAAGTGTCCGGCTGTAATTGTTGGGCATACCTTAGTGCATATTTATCCCACTTTTGGTCGTAAGAAAAGTCAGCTTGGTAATGATATGGTTCAAAACTTCCCATTATTGCAAGATATGAAAACACGCTTAGACCATATATTGTTCAGCTTCATCAATAAACTTGATGTGATTGCCGGCAAAAGGCTTTCTGGCAATGATGATTTGTGTGCCTCTATAGGCAGCTGTGGCTTGTATGTACTCGCCTTTCTCCAGCTTATATTTTATACCACCGGATTTGAGTATGGGTTCTGCCCAGTTGTCTAAGCTGGTAATGAGCAAGGCGTTTTTGGGTTGTAGTATACTTAGCTCTTCTTTAAACAAGAAGGCACAATTACTGCGTTGTGCTAGTTGTTCTGTATTGTTTATGGCTCTGTCTTGCGGTGCTATTTTATATAAGGTACTCCAGGCAACAATGTTGTTCCAGTTATCTTCCGTACGTCCATATCGCTGTATAGCCATCTTATAGGTCACGTTCCAGAAAAAGTCGCGAAAGAGGTTCTGTTTCAGCCATTGCTTATTCACCCAGTCTAGTGGGCAGCCTTTACTTTGGCTCAGATCCAGGCTTTTTTTGACCAATTGAGTGACGCGATTCTTGTCAACTGTTGGCTTAAATACTGGTTTCCAGTTAGTTGCATATTGGCTATAGACCATGAGCTGTTTCCCTTGTTCATAATCTTTGCCGATCATAGGGTAAAAAAGGGAATAAGAAGACCTGTTTTTATCAGGTTCTTCCATAAGCTGTTTGGAGAAATCCATGACCGCTTTTTCTAAGTTGAGATTGTAGAATGATATGGTTCCTTTTTTAGCCATAATTAATTGAGCCCGAAAGCTATAATATTTTTATGGCTTACCCATTAATTTTGCCATCTAAAGCGTTGGGAACATTAAGGTTACAAAAAAATAAAAATTTCTTTTCATTTTGTTTGTCGAATTAAAATATTGCCGTTACCTTTGCAGTCCCAAAATTTAAGGGTTAGAAGTTATTTATAAGTATGTCACAGCGTATCAGAATTAAGTTAAAGTCTTACGACCACAATTTGGTAGATAAGTCTGCTGAAAAGATAGTTAAAACTGTACGTAACACAGGAGCTGTAGTTACAGGTCCTATTCCGTTACCTACAGAGAAGAAGATCTTTACTGTATTACGCTCACCGCACGTTAATAAAAAGGCACGTGAGCAGTTCCAATTATCAACGCACAAGCGTTTGTTGGATATTTATACATCTTCTTCTCGTACAGTAGATGCTCTTTCGAAGCTAGATTTGCCTAGTGGAGTTGAGGTAGAGATCAAGGCTTAAGTTAATTTGGTTCTTTAAATTTAGAAAAACGGTTAATCCCGAGCTCAACGGTTGAGTGTCGGGCGCTTAACTAAAATATATAACAATGAAAGGTATTATTGGTAAAAAAATCGGCATGACCAGCGTGTTTGATGAAAACGGCAAGCAAGTAGCTTGTACTATCATTGAAGCTGGTCCTTGTGTGGTTACTCAAAAGAAAACCGTAGATACCGACGGTTATAATGCACTTCAGATTGCTTATGGCGAAGCTAAAGAAAAGAACACGCCAAAAGCGCTCATCAATCATTTTGCGAAAGCAAATACATCTCCCAAGTCAATAGTTAAGGAACTTCGCAATTGCTCTATCGAAAAAGAGGTAGGCGAAGAAATAAAATGTGACATCTTCGAAGAAGGTGAAAAGGTAAGTGTTGTAGGTACTTCCAAAGGTAAAGGTTTCCAAGGTGTTGTAAAACGTCATGGATTTGCCGGTGTGGGTGAATCAACTCACGGTCAGCATGATCGTCAGCGTGCACCTGGTTCTATTGGTGGTTCATCTTACCCAAGCCGTGTATTCAAAGGTATGCGCATGGCTGGCCGCATGGGTGGAGATCGTGTGAAAGTGAAAGCGCTAAAAGTAATGAAAGTGTTCCCTGATAAAAACTATGTATTAGTTACAGGTTCAGTACCGGGGCATATAGGTTCAATTGTTTTAATTCAGAATTAATTGTTGTCATGCAAGTTGACGTATTAAATAATAAAGGTGAAAAAACAGGTCGTAGTGTAGAGCTACCTGATGAGATTTTCAACATCGAGCCAAACGACCATTGTATCTATTTAGCGGTGAAGCAGTACTTAGCTGCTCAGCGTCAGGGTACACACAACACTAAAACTCGTGCTGAGGTGCAAGGTTCTACTAAGAAGCTACACCGTCAGAAGGGTACCGGTGGTTCTCGTAAGGGTAACATCCGTAACCCATTATATAAAGGTGGTGGTGTTGTTAACGGTCCTAAGCCACACGATTATACGATTAAGTTGAATCGTAAGGTGAAAGACTTGGCTAAGATGTCTGCTCTTACTTACAAGGCTCGTGAAAATAAGCTGTTTGTAGTAGAAGACGTGAAAATGGATGCACCTAAAACAAAAGATTTCGTTGCGATGATCAACGGTATTCAAGAAGGAGGCCCTAAGTCTTTGTTCGTAATACCTGAGATGGATGAGAATGTGATATTGAGCAGCCGTAACGTGAACAGGAATAAAACAGTAGTGTTGAGTGATATGAATACTTACGATCTAACAAATGCGCAAGTATTGATCTTCACAGAGTCAGCTGCTAAGATGTTTAACGAAACTGCAGAAGAAGCAGAAGCATAATTAACTCGAAATATTTTAGATAATGAAACTCGCAGATGTATTGGTTAGGCCGGTAATTACTGAGAAGGTAAACAACCAGATGGAAGAAGAAGGTCGTTATACTTTCGTAGTAGACAAAAGGGCTAACAAATTAGAGATCAAAAATGCGGTGGAAGAGTTTTACGGTGTGCAGGTAGAAAATGTGAATACCATAGTGGTGCCGGGCAAGAGTAAAACACGCTTTACTAAAGCAGGATTTATTGATGGTGTTAAATCTTCTTATAAAAAAGCGATTGTAACCTTAGCAGAAGGTGATACGATTGACTTGTTTGTATAAGAACATAATAAAGAATTAAGAAAATGGCATTACGTAAATATAAACCGGTTACACCCGGAGCACGTTGGAGAATTGGTAACGCTTACGCAGAAGTAACTACCAATGAGCCTGAAAAGAGCTTACTAGAGTCTATCAGTGGTACTGGTGGTCGTAACTCTCAAGGTCGTCGTTCTATGCGCTACATCGGTGGTGGTAATAAGAAAATGTACCGTCGTATCGATTTTAAGCGTAACAAGAGTGATGTGCCGGGTACGGTAAAAACGATCGAATATGATCCGAACCGTTCAGCATTTATCGCATTAGTGTCTTATGCTGATGGTGAGAAAAGATATATCATTGCCCCTCAAGGTCTTGAAGTAGGTGCTACTGTTGTTAGTGGTGAGAGTGTGGCTCCTGAGGTAGGTAATGCCTTGTTGTTGAAAAACATGCCTTTAGGTACTGTTGTTCACAACATTGAGCTTCAGCCTGGTCGTGGTGCAGTTATCGCACGTTCTGCCGGTACATATGCTCAGCTTACTGCAAAAGAAGGTAAATACTGTGTATTGAAAATGCCTTCTGGTGAGCTTCGTAAAGTGTTGAGTAACTGTATGGCTACTGTAGGTACAGTGTCTAACAGCGATCACCAACTACAATCTATGGGTAAGGCGGGTCGTGTACGTTGGAAAGGCCGTCGTCCTCGCACAAGAGGTGTAGCGATGAACCCAGTAGATCACCCAATGGGTGGTGGTGAAGGTAGAGCTTCCGGTGGTCACCCACGTAGCCGTACCGGTAAGTATGCTAAAGGGGAGAAAACCCGTAAGCAGAAAGGCTCTGACAAGTTGATCATTCAACGCAAAAACGGTAAGAAATTATAATTAAAGGTTTTAAGCCAAATAACGATAATAAACTGAAAGTTTTAAGATGGCTCGTTCAATAAAAAAAGGTCCTTACGTAGAAGCGAAATTAGAACGCAAAGTATTAGCTGCTAACGAAGGCAATGCAAAAAAAGGTGTGATCAAAACTTGGAGCCGCCGCTCTACCATCACTCCTGATTTTGTAGGACATACATTCGCAGTGCATAACGGAAACAAGTTCATTCCTGTATACGTAACGGAATATATGGTAGGTCACAAATTGGGTGAATTTGCCCCTACCAGGAACTTTAAAGGTCACTCAGGTAGTAAATAATTATAAATAAATAATCGGTCCATCTTCTGGTGAGGCCAAATAGAAATAAACTAATAAAATGGAAGCTGTAGCTCGTTTACGTAACTATCCTACATCGCCGCGCAAAATGCGTCTTTTGGCTGATTTGATACGTGGTATGGATGTAGAAAAAGCACTGAATACATTGAAGTTTAGTACAAAGCACAACTCAGTAGCTTTAGAAAAACTAGTACTAAGTGCTGTTGCAAACTGGGGTGTGAAGAATGAAGGTGCTGATGTTGCAGAAGCTGGTCTTTACATCAAAACCATCTTTGTAGACGGTGGTCGCGTGTTGAAACGTATGCAACCTGCACCGCAAGGTCGTGCATATAGAATTCGCAAACGCAGTAACCATGTTACTGTTATTGTAGATAGTCGTAATCCAGTTGCTGCCGCTCAAGAAGTTGCAGCTGAGGCAACTGAAAACACTGAAGAAAAATAAACATTCAACTAATTAATAAATAACGAATGGGTCAAAAAGCAAATCCTATAGGTAACAGGTTGGGTATCATCCGCGGATGGGATTCAATGTGGTATAGTTCAAAAAAGGATTATGGTCAGAAACTAGTAGAAGATCATAAAATACGTACATACTTGAACGCACGTATCAACAAAGGTGGTGTTTCTCGTATTGTCATTGAGCGTACACTTGGAAAACTTATCGTTACGATACACACTTCTAAGCCTGGTATCATCATAGGTAAAGGTGGTTCAGAGGTTGATCGTATCAAAGAAGAGCTGAAGAAACTTACCGGTAAGCAAGATGTTCAGATCAACATTATGGAGATCCGTCGTCCTGAATTGGATGCTCAGATCGTTGCTGAAACCATCGCTCGCCAGTTAGAAAGCCGTGTGAGCTACAAGAGAGCCGTTAAAATGGCTATCTCTACAGCTATGAGAATGGGTGCTGAAGGTATTAAGATAAAAGTTGGTGGTCGTTTGAATGGTGCTGAGATCGCTCGTTCTGAAGAGTTCAAGCAAGGTCGTACACCACTACATACTTTCCGTATGGATATCGATTATGCTTCTGTATACTCGTTGACCGTATATGGTAAGATAGGTATCAAAGTATGGATCTGTAAAGGTGAAGTATTAGGTAAGCGTGATTTGAACCCTAACTTCTCGTCTGGTTCTGACCGTCGCGGTGGCGGAGGTGGAAACGACAACAGAGGTGGTGGTCGTGGACGTGGCCGTGGTGGACGTCGTAATTAATAATTATTTAGAGCAATTTTTTAAAATATTGTAACAATGTTACAGCCGAAAAAAACTAAACATAGAAAAGCCCATAAAGGTAGAATTAAAGGAAACGCACAGCGTGGTGCTACGATAGCATTCGGTTCTTTCGGGCTAAAAGCTATGGAGCCTAAGTGGATCACTAACCGCCAAATTGAGGCAGCACGTCAGGCAATGACGCGTCACATGAAGCGTGAGGGTAATGTTTGGATCAGAATTTTCCCTGACAAGCCGGTTACAGCCAAGCCACTTGAGGTACGTATGGGTAAAGGTAAAGGTAACTTGGAATATTGGGCAGCTGTAGTAAAGCCGGGTCGCATCATGTTCGAATTAGATGGTGTGCCTAGAGCAGTAGCAGAAGAAGCATTGAGACTTGCTGCACAAAAACTACCAATTAAAACAAAATTCATAGTTCGTAGAGATTACAACGGGGCATAAGCCACTTCTGATCATTAAAGAACTATATCATAATTAAAACATTTGATCATGGCCAATACAGGTAATGCGCAGGTTGAAGAATACAAAGCGATGGATGACCAGTCGCTAGCAGACAAGATCGCAGAAGAAGAAGTGAGACTGAAGAAGATGAAGTTTAGCCACGCGGTGAACCCGTTAGAGAATCCACTTGTGATACGTCAATTGCGTCGTAGCATAGCACGTATGAAAACGGTACAAAATAGTAGAACAACTAGTTCAAAATAAAAGTTTTAGAAATTGTCAGATATGACTGAAACAACAACAGAAGCAACGAACAACACTTCTTCAGAAAGAAGGTTTAGAAAGAGCCGTATAGGCATCGTGAGTAGCGACAAGATGGATAAAACCATCACTGTTACGGTACTTCGTAGGTTGAAACACCCTATATACGGTAAGTTCGTGAAGAAATCTAAAAAATTCCACGCGCACGATGAAGAGAACACCGCAGGTGTTGGCGATACCGTACGCATTATGGAAACTCGCCCGCTAAGTAAAACTAAGCGCTGGCGCCTAGTAGAAATCATTGAAAAAGCTAAGTAATCTTAATAAAGTAAGATGATACAACAAGAATCAAGGCTTAGTGTAGCCGACAACAGTGGGGCAAAAGAGGTACAGTGTATCCGTGTGTTGGGTAATTCAGGTCAGAGCTACGCAGCTATAGGAGATAAAATCGTAGTTACGGTAAAGAATGCTTTACCAGGCGGCGGTATGAAAAAAGGTACCGTATCAAGAGCAGTGATCGTACGTACTAAAAACAAGCTACGTCGTAAAGATGGTTCTTATATCAACTTTGACGATAACGCAGTAGTACTACTGAACAACTCTGACGAGCCAAGAGGTACTCGTATATTCGGACCAGTGGCGCGTGAGCTACGTGATAAAGGCTATATGAAAATAGTTTCATTAGCACCAGAAGTATTGTAAAATATGTTGTACCTTTGCAGCCCGTTTTACGGGTATGTATAGAACAACTTTTAATCTATAATGATTGTGAAAAACAGATTTCAACCAAAATTCAATATCAGAAAAGGCGACAAAGTAGTCGTAATTGCTGGTAATGATAAGGATCGCAACACACCACATAACGTGTTGGCTGTGTATCCGCAGGCTGCCCGTGTATTGGTAGAAGGGGTGAACATTGTTACAAAACACCTGAAGCCTAATGCGCAAAACCCACAAGGTAGCATTGTAAAGGAAGAAGCGCCTATACATATCTCAAACGTGATGCTTTGGGATGCTAAAGCGAAAGCGCCTTCACGCATCAAGCGTGAGCGTAACGAAGGAAAATTTGTTCGTGTATCTAAAAAGTCCGGAGAGGAAATTAAATAATGGAAACGACAGTATATATACCACGTTTACAAAATAAGTATAAGGACGAAGTTGTACCGGCTTTGATGAAGAAGTTTGGATACAAAACCGTTATGGAGTGTCCTCGCCTGGTTAAGATTTGTCTTAATCAAGGTGTAAAAGGTTCAGTAGCTGACAAGAGATTAATAGAAGATGCAATGAAAGAGATGACGATGATCTCTGGTCAGAAAGCGATACCTACATTATCTAAAAAGGATATCTCAAACTTTAAGCTACGTAAGCATATGCCTATAGGCTGCCGTGTTACATTGCGTAGAACTAAGATGTATGAATTCTTAGATCGTTTTATCGCCGTAACGCTACCTCGTGTACGTGACTTTAAAGGTATCAACGATAAATCTTTCGATGGTCGTGGTAACTACACTATGGGTGTAACAGAGCAGATCATCTACCCTGAGATCGATATTGATAAGGTAAACCGTATCAGCGGTATGGATATCACTTTTGTGACTACTGCTAATACTAACGAAGAGGCTTACGAATTGCTTAAGGAATTAGGTATGCCTTTCAAGAATATTAAAAAAGAAAACGACTAATAATAAATGGCTAGAAAATCAATAGAAGCCCGCCAACGCAAACGCGAACGCATGGTAGCCCAGTATGCTGAGAAGCGTGCCGCGCTAAAAGCTGCAGGAGACTATGAGGCACTAGACAAATTACCGAAGAACTCTTCTCCGGTACGTTTGAAAAACCGTTGCCAACTTACAGGTCGTCCTAAAGGTTATATGCGTCAGTTCGGCATTTGCCGTAATGTGTTCCGCGATATGGCATTGGATGGTAAAATACCAGGTGTTCGTAAAGCAAGCTGGTAAATTTTTAACGTCGCCAGGTCAATAAAATATTTGAAACCGGCAACAAACTTTTTACAAACTAAACTAGAAAATGGTAACAGATCCGATAGCAGACTACCTAACTAGAATACGCAACGCGCAAATGGCTCGTCACCGTATTGTAGAAATCCCGGCTTCTAAAGTTAAGAAGCGTATGACTGAGATTTTGTATGATAAAGGTTATATCCTTAAATACAAATTTGAAGAAGATAACAAGCAAGGTATCATTAAAATAGCGTTGAAGTACGACGCGCAAACTAAAGAACCTGCAATCAGATCATTAGAGCGTGTGAGCAGACCTGGTCTTCGCCAATATGCTAAACCACACGAGATCAAAAGAGTAATCAACGGTCTTGGTATTGCTATAGTATCTACATCAAACGGTGTGATGACTGACAAAGAAGCAAAAGCTAAGAATGTTGGTGGTGAAGTTTTGTGTAACATATATTAAATATATTAAGTGGTTGGTACATTAAGCTGTCCTATACTTAGGCTGATCGGTCAATCACTACTCTTTAAATAAATAACAATGTCTCGTATAGGTAAAAGTCCGGTTACAATACCAAGTGGCGTAACCATCACAGTTTCTGACGATAACGTAGTGACCGTTAAAGGTCCTAAAGGTGAGTTGTCTGAAAAAATGAGTAGCGATATCACTCTTAAAATAGAAGAGGGTACTGTTACTTTAGAACGTCCATCAGACCAGATCGCACATAAAGCACTACACGGTTTAACCCGTGCTTTGGTAGCTAATATGGTAGTTGGTGTTACTGAAGGTTATAAAAAAGAGCTTGACTTAGTAGGTGTGGGTTATCGTGCATCAGTACAAGGTCAAACCTTAGATATGTCTTTAGGTTTCTCTCACAACATCGTGTTTGAACTACCTAAAGAAGTAAAGGCTTCAGCAGAGATGAAGAAAGGTATACCGCCAAGAGTTACACTGGAGTCAATAGACAAGCAACTGGTAGGTCAGGTAGCCGCTAAGATCCGTAGCTTACGTAAGCCGGAGCCATATAAGGGTAAAGGTGTTCGTTACGTTGGTGAGTACATCCGTCGTAAAGCAGGTAAGGCTGCAGCTAAGTAGTATTATTTGTTCTGCTGCTTAATGGCAGAATTGATATATAAATTTAAAAACCTCGGCAGCCATCCCATGTGGGTGAGCCCGTAAACTAAAATAAAAGAAATGTCACTTGATCAAAAAGTAGTTCGTCGTCAGAAATTACGTTGGCGCATACGTACCAGAGTAAAAGGTACGGCACAAAAGCCTCGTATGTCTGTATTTCGCAGTAATAAGGACATCTATGTTCAGCTTATTGACGATGTTACAGGTAACACATTAGCATCAGCTAATTCTCGCCAAAAAGATATCGCTGCACAAAGCGGTACTAAAACAGAAATTTCTGCATTGGTGGGTAAAGCAATTGCTGCTAAAGCAAAAGATCTTGGTATTGAGCAGTGTGTATTCGACCGTGGTGGTTATTTATACCATGGCCGTGTTAAATCATTAGCTGACGGAGCACGTGAGGGTGGTCTTAAGCTATAATTATTACTTGAAATTATTATATACAATAAGATAATGTCTAACGCAAACACAAATCGTATAAAAGCAGGTGACCTTGAGTTGCAGGAGAAAGTGGTATCTATCAACCGTGTGGTAAAAACTACCAAAGGTGGTCGTGCATTTAGCTTCTCAGCACTTGTAGTTGTGGGTGATGGTAACGGTGTAGTAGGTCATGGTCTTGGTAAAGCCAAAGAAGTACAAGAGGCAATTACTAAGGGTATTGACGATGCTAAGAAGAACTTGATAAAAGTACCTGTAAGACATGGTACTATACCTCATGAGCAATTTGCTAAGCAAGGTGCTGCTAAAGTATTGATCAAGCCTGCTGCTCACGGTACCGGTGTAATCGCAGGTGGTAGCATGCGTGCCGTATTAGAATCAGCTGGTATTACTGACGTATTGACCAAGAACCTAGGTTCTGCTAACCCTCAAAACGTTGTTAAAGCAACATTTTCAGCTTTAGCTAGCCTTCGCGAGCCGGTAAAAGTAGCAAGAGATCGTAATATCAACCTTAAGAAAGTATTTAACGGATAATACTTCTGAAGGTATTTATAAAACATTTTGAATATAAGTAGCGTCATGGCTAAGTATAAAGTAACACAAATCAAAAGCGGTATTGATCGTCCTGAGCGTCAAAAGCGTACACTTATAGCATTAGGCCTTCGTAAGCTAAATGCAAGTGTTGAAGTAGATGGTGATAGCGCACACGTAATGGGGATGGTGAAAAAAGTGAGCCACCTCGTAAAAGTGGAAGAAGTAAAATAATTATTTATAAATATTGCGAGCGGTTTTACATTCCGCGCAAGTCCAAAAAAGTAAGCAATGAAACTACAAAACATTAAACCGGCAGATGGCGCTACACACAGCAGAAAGAGAGTAGGTCGTGGTGAAGGTAGTGGTTCTGGTGTAACAGCAGGTAAAGGTAACAAAGGGCAGCAGTCTCGTGCAGGTTACAAATCTAAAATGGGGCACGAAGGTGGACAGATGCCTATTCAACGTCGCTCTCCAAAGCGTGGTTTTAAGAACAGAAATCGTGTTGAATACAAAGTGTTTAACCTTAGCCAAATAGATGAGCTGGTTGAAAAATACAGTATTGAAGAGTTCTCTTTAGAGAATTTATATATCAACGGTCTTATTTCACAAACCGATTTAGTAAAAGTTTTAGGTAATGGTGAAATAAAATCAAAACTAACTTTCAAGGTGAATGCAGTAAGCGAAAAAGCTAAAGCTGCTATAGAAGCTGCAGGAGGCACTTTAGAACTAGTCTAGCCGCTGAAGATCTTGAAAAGACGCATTTGGAGAAATGCGTCTTTTATCGTTTATTCGCATTTCATATTTGATTAACATTAGTCCCTGTGAAGAAACTAATTACAACGCTTAAGAACATCTGGAGTATAGAAGAACTCCGTAAGCGTATATTATTTACCCTAACTCTGATATTGGTATACCGCTTAGGTAGTTATATCACATTACCGGGTATCAATCCAAACAAGTTATTATTAGAAGGAAGTCAGCAAGGTTTATTAGGCCTCTTTAATATGTTTGCCGGTGGTTCATTCAGCCGTGCATCCATATTTGCTTTAGGTGTAATGCCTTATATCTCTGCTTCGATCTTTATGCAGCTGGCAGGTATTGTAATACCACAGATAGCCAAGATGCAACGTGAAGAAAGCGGCAGAAGAAAAATGAACCAGTACACTCGTTACTTGACAGTTATCGTTACTGCTTTCCAAGCGAGTGCATATGTAACCTATTTGATCAATCAAAGTGGTGGTGCAATTGTTCCTGAATACCAAGGCGTATTGTTCTGGTTGTCTACTACTGTTGTACTTACAGCAGGTACGTTATTCGTGATGTGGTTAGGTGAGCGTATTACTGATAAAGGTATCGGTAATGGTGTATCTCTACTTATCATGGTAGGTATCTTGGCTCGTCTTCCGGATTCATTGATGCAAGAATTTGCAGCTAAGAATATTGGTGGTGCAGGTGGCTTGTTGATCTTTTTGATCGAGATGGCCTTCTTTATCGCTGTTATCGTTGGTTTGATCATGTTAACACAAGGTGTTCGTAAAATACCTTTAAACTTTGCACGTCGTGTAGTAGGTGGTGGTAATGCTGCCGCTCGTGAAATAGCAGGTGGTGCTCGTGATTTTATTCCTTTGAAAGTGAACGCAGCAGGTGTAATGCCTATCATCTTCGCACAAGCGATCATGTTCATACCGGCTACACTAGCAGGGTTTACTCAAAACGAGACAGCATCAGGCTTTATTAATGCCTTAAGAGATAACACAACATTGTGGTACAACTTAGTATATGCGATACTAGTAATTGCGTTTACATACTTCTATACTGCCTTAACGGTTAACCCAACTGAGATGGCAGATAACCTGAAGCGTAACAATAGCTTTATTCCTGGTGTAAAACCTGGTGAACCTACGGCTAACTATATTGCTACTGTTATGGATCGTATCACATTGCCGGGTTCTATATTCTTAGCTTTAGCGGGTATACTACCGGGTATAGCAGCACTATTTGGTATTACAAGAGGTTTTGCCGATTTCTACGGTGGTACTTCAATGCTTATTGGTGTAGCTGTTATCTTAGATACATTACAGCAAATTGAAAGTCACTTGTTGATGCGCCAGTACGACGGTTTGATGAAAACAGGTCGTATCTCCGGTCGTAAACAAGCAGCAGGTGCTTCCGTTTAATACTTTATATTTTTAGTATTTAATGATAAATATTAGAACTCAAGAAGAGATAGAGATCATTAGAAAAAATGCCTTAATGGTAACTGCCACCTTAACCGAGGTGGCAAATTTTTTACGCCCCGGTATCACAACACTTTCTATTGATCAGATGGCGGAGACATTCATTAGAGATAATGGAGGTGTACCTTCTTTTAAAGGGTATGGCCCGGCCGATAATCCTTTCCCTGCGTCATTATGTATATCAGTGAACGAAGTGGTCGTGCACGGCTTCCCAAGCGGTTATGTGTTAAAAGATGGGGATATCATATCAGTAGATTGTGGCTTTTACAGAGATGGTTATCATGGAGACCATGCTTATACTTTTGCCATTGGTGAGGTAAAAGAAGAAGTGCTACAGCTCATGAAAGTCACTAAGGAGTCTTTACGAAGAGGTATTGTAGAAGCTAGGGAGAATAATAGAGTAGGCGACATCTCTAATGCCATAGAACGATATACTGCCAAAGAACATGGTTATGGCGTGGTAAAAGAGCTAGTAGGTCATGGTGTAGGTAAAGACCTGCATGAAGACCCGCATGTGCCTAACTACGGAAGAAGAGGCTTTGGTAAGCGATTGAAGCAGGGTATGGTATTGGCTATCGAACCGATGATCAACCTTGGTACAAGACATATAGAAACCTTAGAAGATGGTTGGACAATAATAACTGCAGACGGTAAACCTTCGGTACATTACGAGCATACGACACTTGTTGGTAAGCGCGAAGGAGAAAATTTATCAGACTTTGGGCCTATAGAAGCAGCCGAAAAAGCCAATATTGAACTAAATACAGGGCATCACGTTTAAGTAATATTAGCTTAATCGCCTTTATTTCAAATAATTATAGTCATTGTTTCCTTAGCACTATTGTATTTTCTAAAATATGATTGTATTTTGAAATTGTCATTTTGAGTCAACAAAAAGTTTGATTAACTCATTAACCAATTTATAATGAAAAAAGTACTTAGCGTAATTCTTTTAGTATCATCAGCATTAGTATCACAAGCACAAGGTTGGGAGTTTGGTATACATGGAGGTATCAGCAGTAATGGTAACCCATCAGACAACATGCCATATAAAGGCAATACGTCTACCCTTAATTACGATGGTCACTTAACTCTTGTTTATCACCTTAGTAAGTATTTTCAGGTAGGTTTAGAGGGTAGAATTGTAGAACTGTCACGTATTTCCGATTCAGTATATACAAGCCCATATAATATTCCTATTGGCGATGATGGTAAAAAAATGGTTTATGCTAAGCATATGCTATCAGGTGCTGTAATTGCCAATGGTCAAATATCTTTAGGCAGTGGTTATGTATATGGTGGTGCAGCTCTTGGCTATGGTGTTAGCCTTCATAGAACAAGAAAGCTGAATGAAAGTGAGAACTATAGAACTCCTAACGGTGGTAGAGGTATTATGTACGGCGGTCAGTTAGGTTACGTTCTTCCGTTGTCAAAATATGTAGGGTTGAATATTGAAGGTGCAGTAAGATATTATACGCTTTATTATAAGGATAATGAAGTGCCTAACTTGAAGCCTGAAACAAATCTAGACTTTAATGTAATGTCTTATTCAGGTACTTTAGGTTTAAGGTTTAGATTACCTAGCCGCTATGAAAGAGGTATGAATATGCCTCCATTTGGTGGAGCAAGAAGATAGAATAAAAACTATTTTAAAATAAGCTTAAGCAGCTACTGATTAATCGGTAGCTGCTTCTTTATTGAGCGTATCTTTTTTCTTTCCGGCAAATACTAAAATGGCAATGCCTCCGAGTATTAAACAAGTAGAAATGATCTCTGCTTGAGTAGGGTGTAAAAAGCCCCAATCATACTTGAAGTTGACACGCATCTTTTCGATAAAGAAACGCTCTAGCCCGTTAAATATAAGATAGATGCCAAACATCTGCCAAGCATATTTTAGCTTCTTCCTTATTTTCCATAATATGAGGAATATAAGTGTACCGGCAGCAGCTTCGTAAATAGGGGTTGGGAACACACCTACCGGTAATACACCACAATAAGCGCCCTTACAACCCTCTATAAGCATACCTTCGTTGTGTATGTTATGCTTATAGTTCATGGCATATACCCAATCTGGCAGCCAGCTGGGTGCAGGAGCATAAGAGTATGGTACGTTTTGTATAGAGCCAAACTCTCTGGTAAAGTAAGCCGAGGCTTCCTGAAGTCTCATTTTAAACTCTGCCAAAGTAGCGGCGTGCAGAGAACCATCAGGTGAGGAAATATATGCGGCATTAAGAATACCCCAGTCTCCATCTCCCGCTATTTGACAGCCTAACCTACCAATACCATAAGCTAATATCAACCCCGGTGCAGCAGCATCGCATAAGTGTTTAAATGGTATTTCTTTCTTTTTAGCATAATAGTATAAAGCCACAGTAGCTACTATTAAGCCTCCGTAGAAAGTTAGGCCTGATGATGAGAATAAGTTGCCTATAGGGTCACTGATAAAGTCTTCCCATGTTTCCAATGCATTAAAGATCTTAGCGCCGGCCAGCCCACCCACAGCCGCTATAAACACGATCTCGAATACGCGTTGGTAAGGGTGCACTGCAACCTTTTTCTCTTTGGGTTCGGGTAATTCTTGTTTCTTCTTTTCTGAGTATTTCATGTACCCCAGCACAGCGGCACCAAGTATACCTACTATGAGGTTACCCTTCATGGATAAGATGTAGCCAAGAGGGTCAGGTGAAGCCTCTGCTATGTTGCTAAAAATTCCGCCCACTTTATAGCCTAAAATAAAGCCTAAAAGTATGGAGGTGATCAGCTCAGATGTTTTTAGCGGTTTACCTACTATTATGGTATTGTAAGTAGGGTGAAGCAGGCCTTGTTTCTCTTTACGCTTTAGCTCAGATGTAATGGTCCAGGCTGCAGCCATAAAAGCTAAGGCCACCATGAAGCCAAACATTTTAAAGACGCCTAGCCACTCGGGCATATCAGTATTAAAAATACTTTCTAGTAGAAATTCGAAATCGGGATACATAATTGGAGTAAAAGTAATAAATGCCAAGATTACTTAACTATATACCCTTAAAAGCATTTGTTATATTTTTTCAATAATTCCCAATGCTTGCTGTATCATTACCTGTGTAGTCGCTTCTGCATCAGCAGAAACTGTTTTATCAGCTCTATTGACTATTACATTGCTTATGGAGACACATTGATGACCTAACAGTTTCCCAAGCCCGTAAATACCTGCTGTTTCCATCTCATAGTTAAATATCCTGTGCCCTCGGCTATTGAACTTCATTAGTCCATCCTGAAGGTAAGGGTGACTCAATTGCCCTCTCAATACCCTGCCTTGTGGGCCAAAGAAGCCTGGGCAGGTTACCGTAATGCCGTGTTGAAAGCCTTTAGCAAAATGAGGTAGTAATTTTATAGAAGCTTCAGCAATATAGGGGATGATGTTTTTGCCTGTCAACTGATGTTGCTGCACAAACTCATTCAAGATAAACTGTTCGTCTGTGTTATAATTATGGTGGTAGTAGTGCATTAAGTTGTCTAAGCCTATAGCATAGTTGGTTGTCACAAAAGTATCTACAGCAATATCTTGCTGTAAGCTACCACAGGTGCCCAGCCTAATGATATTAAGACTTTTGATTTGGTCTTTTATAGTTCTGGTATTAAGATCAATATTTACGAGTGCATCTAGCTCATTAAGCACAATGTCAATGTTATCAGTACCTATACCGGTACTCACTACACTAAGTCTTTTTTTGCCTATATATCCTGTATGGGTAATAAACTCTCTATGGCTGGCTTTATGTTCAATTCTGTCAAAGTATTGTGATATTTTTTTTACACGTTCGGGGTCGCCTACGGTGATGATGGTATCGGCAATGTCATCAGGAGCCAGGTTAAGATGATACACCTTACCTTTTTTGTTTAATAATAGTTCTGATGCTTCAATAGACTTTGAAAAATGACCCCTCATAATTCATTTCTTTGCTTGTAAAGAAACGATTTTTTACTACATTTGCAATCCCATTAGGGTCGCGTGGCCGAGTGACTAGGCAGAGGTCTGCAAAACCTTGTACAGCGGTTTGAATCCGCTCGCGACCTCACAGAAGAGCTTCTTATCAGGAAGCTCTTTTATTTTTTGTACGGATAAGCACCATAGAAATCGTACATCTTAGCACTTAAATTCTTTGCATAAGGCTTGTAGTAGATAGGAAACTTCTTTGAAGTGTATACGTAATGATCAGAAGGTTTTTTGAGTGCACCGCCATATACATTATTAGAGCCATTGGGTAAGGGTAATGGCACTTTGTCAAACTCATCGTCAAACACAACTAGCCTTTGCTTGTATGCAGTAGTTACGGAGTAATTTGAGGAGAAGAAATCACCATATTCTGACTTTTTAAGGTTGTCAGTAGGTTTCTGTATCGGGTAGCCAAATATGACGATCTGGTAGTTGTCGTCTTTACCGCTGATAACCGGATTCTTTACAGGTTGTAATTGTGCATCAAGCAGTATTCCGTCCAGGTCTTTTTTGATAACACGATGCGCATTAGTATCTATGAAATAATATACCGGGCAATAATAAAAGTTGTCATTAAAATCACTCACCATACGGGTGATCATGCTATCGGTATCTTGCTTGAGTAGTTTTATCTCGTTAGGTTGCTGAAGTTTAGTGTAATAATCTATTTTTCTTTGGTAGGTAAAGAGCTGTACTAAAATAGCTTTTGGCGGATGCTCGTTAGATTTCGCCTTTTTTCTTTTTACGACTTGAGCTTCGGCACTGATTTGTGCTGCTAAAAGTATAATTGCAACAATGGATAATATTCTGCTCATACCAAATGTACTTTTCTTGTGTTAGATGCTTTGTAAAGATAACCGTTATTGCGTTACAATAATGTCAAAAGCCTCTCTGTAGAGAGGCTTTTGACTAATAGATGTTGTTCTTTTTTATAGCATAGCTACCTTCGTAGACAAGAGATCAAATTTTTCTTTATAGGCTTTTGCTCTATCCGTATCGCCGGAGTTTTTGGCAATGTTATACATGATATTGATCAATGTCATGTCTCTTTGAGCGTCACCTTTCATTGCTACTTTTCCGTTGTCCTTCAACGATAGAATGTAGTTGATGTCGTCTTCTGCATTTTGCACCAGCTCATCAGCTATTATACGACCTTTTTCTTTATTGCCTATGTTGTAGTAGGCAATAGCCATAAAATAAGCAGTGGCATCGTAGAAGTAAGCATCTTTTGAAATGCCTTCCAGCACTCTGTCTAGTACTTCTTCAGCTTCTTTCTGCTTGCCTTGCTGATATAGTAGTGTGGCTACACGGCTACAGTTCATACGGTAGGCTGCAAACATGATACGGTTTTTCTCATCAAAGTATTCATCCGTATTGGCGTTGCCCCATGTATATGTTTTAGCAAATAGTTCGTAAGACTTATCTATGTTTACACTACCCATATCTTCAGGGCCTTTTGGTCCTACGTTCAATACTTTATAAGGCATTAAGCGATATACCACACCTTCAAGGCGCATATAATCTTCCATGCCTACATAGTTGTCGCCAGGTAAGGCACTACCAAAGTATATTGGTCTCTCCCATCCGTTTGCTGCTATGGCCGCAATAATATTTAGCGCAGCGATATCATCCTTATAAGCGATCTCCTTAGGGAAGGTGAATCTGATATCGGTAGAGATGTTAGATGTGTCTTTAGCGTCTACTAAGCCCTTAGCTACAAGTTCTTCTTTGCTGGTAGGTGGTATAAAGAAGTTCTTAGTAGGGAAGAAGTTCTCACGATCGCCATTGGTCATTTGCAACTTAGCCTGCGGATTATCACTAATGATAAACTTACATATTTCATTAAGGTCAAAATATCTGTCTTCCGGCACTTGTTGCGGTTTGTAGTAGCGTAGATAGTTTCTTCTATCTCCCAGGTAGTGTTCGCGTTCCCATATCATATCCACCGGCGGTGCATCGTTAGCGCGGTTGTTCAATTGGTCGATATACCAATCAATACCCAACAAACTCATGTTAATGATACGTACATCTGTTCTCACTCTTTCTACTTCTTGTAAATACCATAATGGGTATGTGTCGTTATCACCAAAGGTGAATAGTATGGCATTAGGCTCGCAAGACATCAATACATTATACGCAGTATTGTGTGCCAGTGTTTTCTTTGAGCGGTCATGATCGTCCCATTCTTCCTTAGCCATAAGTGTAGGAACAGCCACTAAGCATAATGCAATAGCTAAATATGCTCCTGAAGCTCCTTTTAGTATTTTTTGTAACCATTGGTTTACCATAAGTACACCTAAGCCAATCCATATGGCATAGGAGTAGGTAGAACCGGCAAATGCATAATCACGTTCACGCGGCTGTAGCGGTGGCATGTTTAGGTATATGGCAATGGCTATACCCGTAAAGAAGAAGAGTACCAATGTTACAATACCATCTTTCTTATTTCTGTTGAACTGGAATATAATACCAAGTATACCTAGTATGAATGGTAGCAGGTAAAGCTCATTACGTGCCTTATTATCTCTGTAACCATCTTGCCCAAGGTCTGGGTCTCCCAGGCCTCTAATGTTTTTATCCAGAAACTTGATGCCCGATACCCAGTTACCCTTTTTAGGGCCACCTTGTCCTTCAAAGTCATTTTGTCTTCCGGCATAGTTCCACATAAAGTAGCGCCACCACATCCAGTTGATCTGATAGTCAAAGAAGTATTTAAAGTTATCAGCACCGGTTGGCTTCTCACCATCAGAAAGGCCTAGGTAGTTTTTATAAAACTTAATGTGTTGCGCGTCGTTATAATCCCATATACGAGGGAAGAAACGCTTATTCTCATTATCAAATTTAGGGTCGATCTTATCACCCACTACCTCATAAAAGTCTTTACCGTCTTTAGTAGAACGAGCATATTTATTACCCTTGCTACCATATTCGTAAGGGCGGCTGGTAAAGTCAGGTCCAAATAATAATGGTTGTTGCCCAAACTGCTCACGTTGGATGTATGATACCAAGCTGATGGCATTATCAGGGTTGGTCATGTCAATAGGTACATCAGCTCTTGAACGTATCAATGGAGCTAAATAACTGGAGAAACCAATGATGATGAACACCAGGCATAGCATACCCGTATGTAATAAGTACCATCCTTTACGTTTAGCGAAGATGAGTGCCCATACCATAGCAGCAATAAGCAATATGATGAACGTGATGGCTCCACTATCGAATGGCATTCCGAAGCCATTAACGAATAACCTATCTAGCCTAGATGCAAGTATCGGTAAGCCCTGTAATACACCAAACTGTACTAAACCAAGTAAGCCACACCCTATCAAGAAAGCTATTATAGTACCACTTCGGGTAGTTTCATATCTTCTGTAGTAGTATACCATAGCTAATGCCGGTATAGCCAGTAAGTTCAATAAGTGGATACCTACAGATAGTCCCATCATGTAGGCTATAAATACCAACCATCTGTCGGCACCAGGTTTGTCAGCAATATGCTCCCATTTAAGAATGGCCCAGAATACGAGTGCTGTAAAGAAAGAAGAGGTGGCGTACACCTCACCCTCTACTGCTGAGAACCAAAAAGTGTCAGAGAATGTATAGGCAAGAGCACCTACAAGTCCTGCGCCCATGATCAGTATTACTTGATTGCCGGTAGGGTCGTCTTCTCTGCTTTTCACCATCAGCCTTTTAGCAAAGTGTGTAATGGTCCAGAATAAGAATAATATGGTTAAACCACTGGCAATGGCCGACCATGCATTGACCATTAAGGCGACCTTGGTCAGGTCAGATCCTGCAAATAATCCAAACAGTCTTTGGATCATCATAAATAGCGGTGCACCCGGAGAGTGACCTACCTCTATATTATAGGCACAAGATATAAACTCACCACAGTCCCAAAAGCTAACTGTAGGCTCCATGGTCATTAAGTAAACTATGGTTGCGATAGCGCCGGTTATTAAACCGACGATGTTATTGACTTTGCGAAAATTCATGCAGCTGTATTTTGACAGAAAACAAAAATAGAAAAATACACTTATGCACCTATAGACAATGTAGGAATTAACATATTTCTATATGTATCACATATGTGTTGTTTAGCATAGGGTTAATAATTACAATAATAAATGATTTACGGTTTTTAGTTTATCAGCGGATAACACTTGTGCGAGCTGTACCTCGTTCAGCTCTTTTAGGGCTGAAGCTATATGTTCGGCTTCATCATCAGCATTTTGGCACTGTATCAGCCAAAGGTAGTCTAACTGTTTTATTTCAGGCATCAGGCTTTCCTTATCTACCTTTAGCTGATATAATACATAGGTCATTGCCGCATCAGGTATGTGGTAATTGTATACTGAAAAATAAGTAGGCACACCTTTTTTCTTTTTATAGAGTACATCAGCATCTACATCTCTCACAAAATCAAAGCCTAAAAGACCATTGACGA
The DNA here is from genome assembly GCA_965230595.1 of Flavipsychrobacter sp. Classification (GTDB taxonomy): domain Bacteria; phylum Bacteroidota; class Bacteroidia; order Chitinophagales; family Chitinophagaceae; genus UBA5543. The sequence continues at coordinate 1,005,993 of OZ246011.1, forward strand.
GCCAGCAGAAACGGTAGCCGGGCAAAGCACTTACAATGCCTATCATAGCACTGTCAGAAAAGAAATCCTGCTCAACGGCATCCATATCTAGCACCAGCTTAGCCATACAAAAGCGAAAATATGCTTTATTACAGGTATTTTAAAAGGCTTGTGGAGGTAATGTGCATACATTTTTAATGAAATAACGATATACTCTTTTACTTTTGCAGAGTTAAAGCTATTAGGCAGCTTACTGCCGATAGCTAATTTTTGTGCTAGCTAATAATAATTTATGATAGACGTTTTGCTAGGTTTGCAATGGGGAGATGAAGGTAAAGGAAAGATCGTTGACTTTCTAGCTTCGGATTATGATATCATTGCGCGTTTTCAAGGCGGACCAAATGCCGGACATACTTTATATGTAAACGGAGAAAAGGTAGTATTACATACCATCCCTTCAGGTGTATTTCAATCGCATTGCCTCAACCTTATTGGCAATGGCGTGGTGATAGACCCTGTGACTTTGGAGAAGGAGATAAAAGAGATCGTAGCTATACAGCCTGACCTTTTAGAAAGGTTGTATGTTTCTCGTCGTGCACATTTGATCGTGCCTACACACAGAGCACTAGATGCAGCTTCTGAAGCGGCAAAGGGTAAGGAAAAAATAGGCTCTACACTAAAAGGTATTGGCCCGGCTTATATGGACAAAACAGGCCGTAATGGTTTGCGTGTTGGCGATGTGTTGAGCAAAGACTTTGACAAGAAGTACCAACAGCTAAAAGATAAACATCTACAGCTCCTATCTCAGTACGACTATGAAGTAGACATAACAGAATGGGAAGAAGATTTCATGAAGTCTTTAGACCAACTAAGGAAACTACAAGTGGTCAATGCAGAATACTGGTTGGACAACCATATGAAAACAGGTAAGAAAATATTGGCTGAAGGTGCACAAGGTAGTATGTTGGATATTGATTTTGGTACTTACCCATTTGTAACTTCATCTAATACTATATCAGCAGGTGTATGTAATGGTCTTGGTGTGCGCCCTTCCAGCATAAAAGAAGTGTATGGTATCACCAAAGCCTATTGTACCCGTGTAGGTAGTGGTCCATTCCCTACAGAACTACATGACGAGTCTGGTGAAGCACTTAGAAAAGCAGGTAACGAGTTTGGTGCAACTACTGGCAGACCACGTAGATGTGGATGGGTAGACCTTGTAGCGCTGCGTTATGCAGTGATGCTTAGTGGCGTTACTAAACTCATCATTACCAAGACAGATGTACTCGATGGTTTTGGAGAGCTGAAAGGCGCAGTAGCATACAACATAGATGGTGAAGAGACCAAAGAGCTTCCTTACGACCTTTGCTCTACAGATGTTGATCCGGTATATAAAACCTTCCAAGGTTGGGATAAGCCCATAAGTGAGTGTAGAGAGTACAGCGAAACGCCTCAAGTATTTAAAGATTATTGCGACTTTATGGAGTCTTATCTGGAGACTAAGATCGGTTATATATCAAACGGTACAGGTAGAGATCAGCTATTGAAAATGAGCTAAGGAATTTAAGCTATTTATTTCAAAAAAAATATTTGGCAATATCGAGAAATAGTGAAAATATTACATCATAAATATGGTGTGATATGAGTTCAGATCAAAGCAAAAGAACGACCACAAAAAAGAGCGCTGCAACAAGCGCCGCCAAAGCTCCTAAAAAAGCAAGCACTCCTAAGTCAAAGAAAACAAAACATCAAGATGATTTTGATGAAGACTTTGATTTAGATGACGACATGGATTTTGACCTTGACGATTTTGATAAGTTTGATGATGACGATGATGATATTTACTAAACAACAAACTATTGCAAAGACAAAAGGGAACTTATACAATCAATAAAGGTCAGTTAGAAGATGTAAAACTTCGATTGCTGAATTGGGCTTCCCAGTTCAGCAATTTTCTTTATCTGGATAGCTGCAATTATACTGATAAGTACTCCAACTTCGATTGCATTGTTGGGATAGGCTGTAGCAAAGCTTTTGAAGCTACAGATGCTAAAGCGCTCGACCATATATACCAGTGGCATAAAGAAAATAAAGACTGGTTGTTTGGTAATATTAACTACGACTACAAAAACGCACTTGAACCCAAGCTGAATAGCGGTAAGAATGCGCATCATGGTTTTGCCGAGTTGTGTTTTTTTTCACCAACAGTTGTATGTACGATCAGTACAAACAAGAATCAACTTTCTATTGAAAACTACGATATTACACCTGATGAAGTATACGGGGCGATCATGTACTTACCACCTGTAGACGAAGAGCCATTACCCAAAGTCTCTTTTCAACAAAGAGTTAGCAAAGAAACTTATCTCCAAACGATAAAGAACTTAAAGCAACACATTGTAGATGGTGATTGCTATGAGACCAACTACTGCACTGAAAACTATGCAGAGCGAATTTCGCTCACACCACGCGATGCCTATAAAGCACTACGTAACATATCTCCTGCACCCTTCTCTGCTTTTTACCGCCACAACGATAGCTATATGATGTGTGCCAGCCCCGAGCGATACTTGCAAAAGAGCGACAACAGAATACTTGCACAACCCATAAAAGGCACAGCACCCCGCGGCTTTGATGAGCAACGCGATGAAGAGATCAAAGCGGCTTTGGCAGAAAGCATCAAAGACCGTGCAGAGAACGTGATGATCGTAGACCTGATGCGTAACGACCTGGCCAGAAGCTGTAAGGTGGGCAGCATCAATGTAGACGAACTCTTTGGTATATATACTTTCCCGCAGGTACACCAAATGATCAGTACCATAAGTGGTGAGTTGAACAATGATGTACCGTTTACTGATGCGATCAAAAAAAGCTTCCCGATGGGTAGTATGACGGGGGCGCCAAAGATCAAAGTAATGGAGCTGATAGAGCAGTACGAAAGCTCTCGCAGAGAACTCTTCTCCGGCACGGTTGGGTATATTACACCCGATGGTGATTTTGATCTGAATGTTATCATCAGAAGTTTGTTTTATAATGCAGCTACAGGCTATTTATCTTTTCAGGCCGGCGGTGCTATTACTTACGATAGCGATCCTGAAAAGGAGTATGAAGAAATGCTGCTGAAGTCGCGCGCGATGGCGCAAATTTTCCAATAAATTTTTGTTACAAAATGTTACACCATGGGGGTGGGGTACTTCTAACATTTTAACTGTTTGATAGTCAATGTCCCTTTTTTCGTTTTGTTACAAATTGTTATACCGTTTTGTTACAGGCATAAAAAAGCGCATATTTCTATAGCAAATATACGCAATTTTTAAATAATTATGTATTTCCTAAGCGGCTTTGTTTTAGTTCTGAAACTCACAGTATAAGCCGTCAGTAGTAAACGGAGCTGGGTTGTTTTTTTCACATTTTTTAGATGCATTGGCCGTGCTGCTGGCTTTCACTTCTTTGTAGCTGGTACCACCTGAAATGCCACCGTTACACACACAAGTATAGGTGCGCTGACAAGAGGTAGCCGATAATGTAATGAGTATTACTGCTATTGGGGTAATGATTTTACGCATGACGATAATTTTTCTGTGAATTTAATAGATGTACGGCAAAATACATACCAAAACAATTCACCAATGGTGAATAGGGGCCGACTGTTCTCAACTATTAGCATAACTTTGCGGCAAATTTTACCTATGAAGTCTATATGTTTTTCGGTAGCCCTCGTCTTGATGTCGACAGTGGCTTTTGCACAAACTAAAGTACTCATTCCCTCGCAGGTGTATGTAATGAACGAGCTTGTAAAAGAACCGGAAGGCGTGAAGTTGCTCGGCAAAATAAAAGTAGGCGATGGACTTAGCTTATATAGGTCGTATGGTAAAACACTAATGCAGGCTAAGCAAAAGGCAAGGGACCTGAACGGCAATATTATGAAGATATACAAAATGAAGTCGCCCAATGCCTTGAGCTCCAACTATCGCATATATGCCCATGTATATCATGCTGATGACTTAAGTGAATTTATCAATAACCAGCAAAGAAAGGCTGATGAGAAAGTGGCTCAACTACTTCCTTCTGATGCCACTTACGCACTGTTATACCTTTACAGGCCACCGGGTGCTTTTGCTAGCTTGGTAATCAATAAGGTTAATGTGGGAGACACCCTCTACAAAATGCGAAATGGAAGTAAGCTTGTGATAAAAGTGCCTAAGGGTAGGTTAGAGTTATCGTCTAAAACTTACCCTATGTCTAATATTAGTATTGATGTAGTGCCGGGTAAGGTATACTTTGTGCGCTGCAACGATGCTATGATGGACATAGAGAATAATGATTTGGAACTGGTTAAAAGCTTCCCCGCTTGGCAAGAGTATAATGGCTACGAAGGCAGGAAGAAGAAGGATTTTAAAGAAGACGATATATACCGATAACGCATTTATTGATCGGGATCAATGATAATGCACCACGGGTGTAAGACCTTTGTGGTATGAAACCACTGATCGTATTAGTAGCCGTATTTTAATAGCCGCATTGGTATTAAAACTCACCAATAAATTAGACTGGGCATTGGCAGGGCGCATCGCCATGGCGGCTATGCTGTGCTTTACTGCTATAGGGCATTTTGCCTTTGCCGATGGTATGGCTATGATGGTGCCCGATATGGTGCCTTTTAAAAAAGAAATGGTGTATGCTACAGGCGTGCTGGAGGTAGCCTTTGGGGTGTGCTTACTCGTGCCTTCTTTACGGGTGTATACGGCTTGGCTGCTCATTGCTTTTTTAGTAGTGATGCTGCCCGTCAATATTAAAGCTGCTATGGAGCAGGTAGACTACCAGAAAGCTACTTACAACGGTCCTGGCTTGAGTTACCTATGGTTTCGTGTGCCGTTACAGGTGTTGTTTGTGGTGTGGACGTATTTGGTTGGGGTGAGAGGATAATGTTTGTCATCCTGAATTTAGTTCAGGATCTCACGAAATATGGATGTGTTCTCTGTCCTTTCTTTGTTTGTCCAAAGAAAGGACGAAAGAAAGACCGCGAAAATTTATCACGACCAAATTTTCGCGTTAGCCCTGATGCGGCTATGTACTACTGTAGTGCCAACCTGTTGATAATCCATTTCTGTGTGTCATGGCGGGCCGCGACCCGCCATCTCGAGTAATGAGAGTAGGAGCAAGCTTAATCGTTACCCGTCACTGCGAGGCACGAAGCAGTCTCACGAACTACTGGTATTTACGTTTTGATTGCATTACTTGAATGTCATAGCCGTTTTCATGTCCTATGCCTCTATCTTGTTTCATTGCTACTTCTAAGAAAAGCCACTGTTTGGGGTTGGGTACTTTAGGGCCTAGAATTATCTTCTTGATAAATGGTTTTACATTTTTATTTGAGTTTAAATAAACCTTTTTAGGTTCTGCTTCTTTATCAATTATTAAACGGTCATCTCCTTTAGTAGCAAACTGTATTACACGTACCTCATTCTCAAAAGAATAGTCTGCACTTTTGAAGAAGAATCTAACTTCTGATAGAAGATGATAGATGATTTTATCTATAGCTTTGTTCTTGTCCGTTTCTTCTGTTTTGTCTTTTTGGTCAATTAGTTTTTCAAGGTATTTTTTTAGCTCATCAACATATCCTTGTAGCTCTTCGCTCTTGTCGCACTCAAACCTCTTCTCTGAATTATCACGAGTGTTATAGTATAGCACTCTATATAAACATTGTGGAGGTGTTGCAAGTTTCTCTGATCTATTCCCTGTGAAAATATCTGGATTAATAGCATTGTTTTCTTTTCCATCAAATGGATCAAAAAAAGCTGTAGATAAGACAATGCTACAGCCGGCAGCTTCATTTTTATTAGCATCTTTACCATAGGTTCGCCACATGACTAACTCGTCTTCATGGTCTTTAGCTGGTAGGTAGCTACCTATGTAAATGTTGTCTTCTTCTTCTTTGTTGGCGTGCTCAAAACATTCTCTAATACCATCCCCCATATAGTTTAATATGACCATTCCTTCTTGAGGGTCGTTCATATAAACAGCATTATAAAAACGGTGTTGACTTTCTTTGTTAGATACTATAAGATCTGCTACTTTTAGTTTTGTGTAATGTGCTACAAGGTTGTCTTGAATAAGTTCTTCTATATTACCCGCAGCTATCTCTCTAATTTTATCTACAACATCACGTTTTACTTTGGCACATATTTGCATGATAATGTTAGTGTCAAACTCGTCAACGTTGGCATCATCTAATATTCGTACAAATAGCTGGATTCTAGTGTTGCTATCATCTCTTTTTACAGTCTTTTTCTTTAATGCTAGTTCTTCGTTACGTTTTTCCTTTGCCTTTTCTAGCCAGTATTTTGCATTTACGTTGTCAGGTTTTAGTTCTATAGCTTTATTATAATCCTTAATTGCTTTGTCATAATCTCCTTTATTATACCAAGAATTTCCTCTGTTATAATAGGCATTATGATATTTGGGGTTTAATTCAATAGCTTTATTGTAATCGTCAATTGCTTTGTCGTATACTCTTTTATAATCCCAAGAACTTCCTCTGTTATTATAAGCCCCGTCATATTTGGGGTTTAATTCAATAGCTTTATTGTAATCGTCAATTGCTTTGTCGTATTCTCCTTTATCAGCCCAAGAAGTTCCTCTGTTATTATAAGCCGCATCATATTTGGGGTTTAATTCAATAGCTTTATTGTAATCGTCAATTGCTTTGTCATATTCTCCCTTATCATACCAATAATTCCCTCTAGCAAAAAAACCTAGCGAAAATTCAGGGTTGACACTTATTGCCTTTTGGGCATCTTTAAATCCTTTATCTATTTCACCAATAACATTATAGCTTCTACTTCTATATGCATACAGCTCCTCATTATTGTGCTTTTCTAGGATACCATCATCTAGAAGCTTGATTACTACTTCGTCTTTATCTTCTTCAAAAAGCTGCTTCGTCAATTCAATCAACTCCTCCGTACTCATATCATTTTTATCCTTCGCCATAGTGGGTGTATTTTGTGTCTATAAAGTTTTTCAAAATACTTTCCTTAAACAAGGGTGAAAACACCCATTCTTATGCCCCTCCCATATCACTGGTTAATACACTATCTTTACGGGTAGAAAAATATTAAGGCGTTATTGCTTTAGTCTCGAACTGAAAACTGGTAATTTTTAATGACACGAGATGAAGTAAGAACGCCCACGTTAAGCGTGGGCTCTCTTATTCGTGTCAGGGTATACCAGTACCTCAGTTCGGTAAGTTGAGTTCCACGTTATTTTTTGGTGGCACTCGGTACTTAACGTCAATCATGAAAAAATGAAAACAAGTACTTATATGGCTACCGTCACCACCCGCTATGCGGGTTTCTCGCACGATGCCCGTGAGCTATCCGCTTACGGTAAAATTTTAGACTTCTTCACCATCTCACTACGCAATGGGTCTATCGTTCACCATCACCCTGAAGATGCCGAGGCATTTGAGGCATGGTTGCGCCACCATGGCGTGAGAGATATATCGCACAGTAATGAGCCGTGGTAGTCAGGTGTGTTTTATTCCTCCGTCAGTTCTGCCCAAAGGGTTTGGTGTACACTGTCCAGCACATACACCCAGCTATCGTCTTGGTATTGCCCCGTTTTGGCGTAGAGGTGTTCGGTAGGTAGCTGTGCAATGCTGTCGTTCCACTCGGGGTTGTGGGGAAATTGTGGTCGTGTAGCAGCGGTTACTTTTTTCAGCTGGTTATATTCAATAGACGCGCTCAACTCTTCGGCACTAAGGTCGAGGACGAATACTGAGGACTTGGTTTTAGTAGCCGTATCGTAGTGGCAGGTGGTGCTTTTCTTTTTTGGTATGTCGGTATGTGTGCGCAGCTCGTAGTTGTCTACACTAAATCGCTCGCAGGTTTTATGAGCTATAATGTAGCTACCTAAGGCATAGCAGCCACCCATAAAGAGGATGATCGTTCCGGTAATACTACCCAGTATGATCAATAAGGTCTTACGCATAGGAGGGGCTTTAGGTATCAACGTATGGTAGTTAATTATATTGTCTGCAAGTTAAAACATACTCACCCCTGTGGATAACTGCGTGGCATTCGGCTGGGCGTTTTTCGTTATTTTGTGAGACACGCGATTAGGCTAGTGTTTTTATGAAATTCTCACATTTACATAACCATACTCAGTTCTCCCTGCTCGATGGGGCTTCTGCCATTCCCAAGTTGTTTGACAAAGCCACTGCCGACAATATGCCTGCCATGGCCATGACCGATCATGGTAATATGTTCGGGGCATTCCAGTTTGTAGCACAGGCATGGAAGAACACTAAAGTGGTCGGTAAGGATGAAGATGGAAATGACATCAAAGAGCCCGTAGTAAAACCCATCGTAGGTTGTGAGTTTTATTTGGTGGAGGATAGGCACAAACGCCAGTTCAGTCGAGGGGAGAAAGATGTGCGTTATCACCAGCTATTACTCGCAAAAGATGAAGTAGGCTACCGCAACTTGGTGAAGCTCTGCTCGCTGGGGTATATGGAGGGGCTGTATGGTAAGTACCCGCGTATTGATAAGGAGTTGATACTAAAATATCATGAAGGGTTGATCGCCACTACCTGTTGCTTGGCAGCAGAAGTACCACGTACGATATTAAGAGAAGGAGAGGAAAAAGCAGAGGAAGCATTCAAATGGTGGCTCGATCTTTTTGGTGATGATTATTATGTAGAGTTTCAGCGTCACGAAATACCTGATCAGATCAAGGCCAACGAGGTGTTGATGAAGTTTGCCAAGAAGTATAACGTGCCTGTTATTGCTTCTAACGATAGTCACTACGTAGAGCAGGACGATGCCAATGCACACGACATCTTACTATGTATCAACACGGGAGAGAAACAGAGTACTCCTAAGATGAAGGACTTTGACGATAGCGGCATGAAAAATAAAGATGCCCGTTTCGCCTTCTATAACGATCAATTTTATTTTAAGAAGACAGACGAGATGTCTGCGCTATTTAGCGATATACCTGAGGCAATAGACAACACGCAAATGATCGTGGATAAGGTCAAGCCTTTGAAGCTGGAGCGTGATATACTATTACCACACTTTAAAGTGCCGCCCGAGTTCAACGAAGATCAGGACAAGTACTTAGAGCATTTAACATGGACAGGCGCTAAAGAGCGATACAAAGAAATTACTCCCGAGATAGAAGAGCGGTTGAACTTTGAGCTCTTCACCATCCGCACAATGGGATTTGCAGGGTACTTCCTCATCGTGGGTGACTTTATCAAGGCCGGCCGCGACTTGGGTGTACTCGTAGGGCCGGGTAGGGGTAGTGCGGCAGGTAGTGCCGTGGCCTATTGTATTGGCATTACCAATATTGACCCCATTAAGTACAACCTGCTTTTTGAGCGTTTCCTGAATCCTGAGCGTAAGAGCATGCCCGATATTGATACGGACTTTGATGATGCGGGTAGGCAGAAGGTGATCGACTATGTGGTAGACAAGTACGGTAAAAATCAGGTAGCACATATCATTACCTATGGTACGATGGCTGCCAAGATGAGTATCAAGGATGTAGCCCGTGTACTGGATTTGCCTTTGCAGGATAGTAATGCTTTGGCTAAGCTCGTACCTGACCGTCCCGGTATCTCATTAAGACGCTTACTGAACGCCCCGATAGATGGCGATAAAAGCTTAAAGACCAAAGAGGGGCTGGGAGGTGAAGAGATAGATAATGTGAACAAGCTGCGTGAGATACATAAAACACCTAACAACCTTCATGGTGATGTATTGCGTGAGGCAGAGAAGCTGGAAGGCTCGGTGAGGAATACGGGCATACATGCCGCGGGTATCATCATTGCCCCGCAAGACTTGACCGACCTCATACCTGTTGCTGCTACTAAAGATGTAGAGCTACTCATTACCCAGTTTGAAGGAAACATTATTGAGGATGCAGGTGTAATTAAGATGGACTTCTTGGGATTGAAAACCCTGACCATCATTAAAGATGCGCTGGAGCTCATCAAGCGTAACTACGATATTGATATTAATGTAGATGATCTTCCGTTGGATGATCAGAAAACATTTGAACTATACCAAAGAGGGGAGACGAATGCGACCTTCCAGTTTGAGAGTGCGGGAATGCAGAAGTACTTGCGTGAGCTCAAGCCCGATAAGTTTGATGATCTCATCGCGATGAACGCCTTGTATCGCCCAGGGCCGTTAGAGTATATCCCCAACTTCGTAAGACGTAAGCATGGCGAGGAAGAGATATCTTACGACCTTCCTGAAATGGAAGAGTACCTGAAAGATACCTACGGTATTACTGTGTATCAGGAGCAGGTGATGTTGCTCTCGCAAAAGCTGGCCGACTTTAGTAAGGGAGATGCCGATGTGCTGCGTAAGGCCATGGGTAAGAAGAAGAAAGATGTACTGGATAAAATGAAGATCCAGTTCATTGAAGGAGCTACGAAGAAAGGACACCCTGAAGATAAGCTCAACAAGGTATGGACGGACTGGGAGGCTTTTGCACAATACGCCTTTAATAAGTCACACTCTACCTGTTATGCTTATGTGGCTTATCATACCGCTTACCTTAAAGCGCACTATCCCGCAGAGTTTATGGCGGCGGTACTCAACAACCAGAACAATATTGAGAAGATCAAGTTCTACATGGAAGAGTGCCAGCGTATGGGGCTAGAGGTATTAGGCCCTGATGTGAATGAGAGTTTGAAAGGCTTCTCCGTAAGCGACGAAAGTGTGATACGTTTTGGAATGAATGCTATTAAAGGTGTGGGTGAGGCTGCTGTTGAAGACATCATAAAAGAGCGGGAAGAAAATGGATTGTTCGAGTCGCCATTTGATCTGGTGTCTCGTGTGAACCAACGTACCGTTAATAAAAAATCATTAGAGAATTTAGTGCTGGCAGGAGCCTTCGATCGTTTTGAAGAGTTACATCGTGCGCAGTATTTCTACTTGCCGCCTACAGACCCCGTTAGTGGGTTAGAGCGTATCGTGAAGTTTGGTAACCAAGTACAAGCTAACGAGTCTATGGCGAGTAATAGTTTGTTTGGAGAGGCGACCATGCCGGAAATCAAAACACCGGAAATACCATACTGTGAACCTTGGACATTGCCCGAACTACTGGATAGGGAAAAAGATGTGATCGGTATTTATTTAAGTGCGCACCCGCTTGATGGCTATAAGTTTGAGATGCAGAACTATGGCTTCTTGAATATTAAAGACATTGAGAAATACCAGGGTAAGGTGATACGTATTGCAGGGTTTGTAACTGATGCCGCACATATGACCACTAAGAAAGGGAGTAAGTTTGGTAAGTTGATGTTGAACGATTACTCAGGTCATCAGGAAATAATGTTTTGGAACGATGATTATGTACAGTTTAATAAATACATTGATAACGGTCAGCAACTGATGATACAAGGGGTGTATCAGGAGCATCGTTTCCGCCCTGGTGTGATGGAGTTTAAGATACAAAAGGTGATGTTGCTTGACCAAGTGAGAAAGCAAATGACCAAGCGCATGCATTTAATGGTATTGTTGGATAAACTGGATGATAAAGTGGTGGATTATTTGTCTACAAACCTGAAAGAACACCCGGGTAGTACAGAATTAGTGATGCAGGTATTTGACCAAACTGACGAAATGTCTATCAAGCTTAAGACAGGAGGGCAGAAGATAGAGGTGAATAATGACTTAATTGCATTCCTTGAAGAACGTGATGATATGAAGGTGCAGCTTGAAATAGCCTAGGGGCGGCATATATGTACGTTACTTATATCACTATTATGCTGCTCTATTGTTGTAATGGCATAATGGTCTTATTTTTGACGTTTAATAATTGATATTCTTTTAATAATTAAATAAAATACAAGAAAATGGCAGCTGTATATACTGATGCAAATTTTGAAGAAGAAGTAGTAAAAGCAGATAAATTATCTGTAATTGATTTTTGGGCTCCATGGTGTGGTCCGTGTTTGGCTTTAGGCCCAACTATTGAGGCGCTTGCATCTGAGTATGAAGGTAAGATCAACGTAGGTAAAGTGAATGTTGATGAAAACCCTAATTTGTCTATCAATTATGGTATTACCAGTATCCCTGCGGTACTGTTCATCAAAAATGGCGAAGTAGTGGATAAGCAAGTAGGTGCTGCTCCTAAAAACGTTTTTGATAAAAAGATCCAACAACATCTTTAATATTAAAACATAAGGGTATGTCAGCAGTATTTACCGACGCGAACTTTGAAGAAGAAGTGCTAAAGGCAGATCAACTATCTGTAGTAGATTTTTGGGCGCCGTCATGTGGTCCTTGTTTAGCATTAGGCCCTACGATCGATGCACTTGCTTCCGAATACGAAGGCAAGGTGAATGTGGGTAAGATCAATGTAGACGAGAATCCTAATGTATCTATAGACTTTGGTGTGATCAGTATCCCCGCGGTATTATTCATCAAAAATGGTGAAGTGGTAGACAAGCATGTGGGTATGGCACCTAAGGGTGTTTTTGATAAGAAGATCCAACAGCACTTATAGTTTTTTGATTTTGTATATAAGGCCAACTCTACGGGTTGGCCTTTTTAGTATATATATCCCTAAAATGACATGGAAAGTTTGAAATCGTAACCAGTTTTTCTTAGTATTACCAATTATCAAATAAAAGAACCTGATATTCATGCTACAGACGTTGCCGGAGATCACAGATCCTGTGTATGTAAAGCCGAAGTCATTCTCAAAGCTTGATCAATTTTTCTTAAAATATATTAAGGATGAAAGAGATCTTCCTTTCGTGTATTTAACGATCACGATCACGATTACATTGATACCATTAGCCGTATTGTTGTATATGCCATTCATTACCGGATGGATGTGGTGGGTATTGGTAGCGGCATATCACTTCTTTAATAACTTCACATTTAAAGGGCCTTTTGGTTTGATGCTGCATTGCACCAGCCATAGAGCGTTCTTTAAAAGGGAGTATAACTTTATGAACCACTATCTCCCTTGGGTGATAGCGCCATTCTTTGGTCACTCTCCCGAAACATACTATACTCACCACATAGGCATGCACCATGCCGAAGGGAATATGGAAGATGATGAGAGTACAACCATGCCTTATAATAGAGATGAGATAGGTGGTTTCTTGCACTATTTTGGCAAGTTCTTATCAGTAGGTATTTACCATTTGTGTAACTACTTCTTTATGAAGAAACGCAAACGTTTATTGATGCGTTCAGTAAGAGGAGAGTTATTGTTTATCTTGTTCTGTGTAGGTATGAGCTTTATTAACTTCCCTGCTACATTGGTCGTATTCATTATACCGTTCTTCTTATATCGTCTTATTGCTATGATGGGTAACTGGGCACAACATTCGTTCATTGACCCTGAAGATCCTGCTAATGACTATAAGAATAGTATCACTTGCATCAATACAGGCTACAACCATAAATGTTGGAACGATGGCTATCATATCAGCCATCATGAAAAACAAACCATGCACTGGACGGAACATCCGGTATACTTTAAGAAGACGCTACAAAAGTATATTGATAACAAAGCCATCGTGTTTGATGGTATACACTTCTTGCATGTGTTTATCTACCTTATGGGTAAACGTTATGATCTCTTAGCCAAGCATTTTGTCAACATTGGCGATCACTTTAAGAATGACGAAGAGGTCATTGAGTTCTTGAAGTCAAGAACAAGGAGAGTGCCATTTGCCTCAGAGCATTTAGCGGCAGGTTAGGGTAGTTTATTCGCTTGTCTCCTGCCCAAACTGTATCATGTAACCATTGTTGTCGTAGATGGCAAACTCGCGCATGCCATATTGAAAATTTTCAATGGGGTAGGAGACCTTTACTTTGTCTTTTATACGCTCCCATAGCTCATCAATACCATTGACGTACACATAAAAGCTTCCTGTGAAGTTGGGTGTGGTTAGTTCTACATCTCTTGGTGGTAATGAGAACATAAGCTGTACCCCTTCTTTGCTTAAGTGCCCCCATCCATACTCTTCACTAAGGTCATCAAGCTTAAAATCTAAAATAGTAGTATAGAATTCAGCCGTTTCTTTCAGCTGTTTGGTCCATATCATCGGGGTAAGTTCGCGTAGTCTCATTGCTGATTCTTTAGTGGTGCAAAGTACGAATATTAAGTATTTGTTTTAGCTTCTTGTTCATCGATAAAGATAGCTTCATATATGAACTGCTTTAAGAGTTCTGTATTTATATCTTTGGTTGATCGGTATTTTATAGTGGCTATTTGTTTGCGCCCTTCTTTGTTTAATAGGCCTGTTTCATCCGTTATTTTCTGACCATTACAAAAACCAATCACCACAACTCCATTTTCTTTTATGCCTCCCCACGGCACACTTGCCGGCCATATAAATATTACTCTTTTGTTTAGGTAATAATAAGGTACATTGTAAGCCAACTTCTCTTTGCAATGTGGCATACAGTCCAGTATGGTTTCGCGCAGTTTATTGACCAGCTTTAATTCATCGGTAGGCAAGTAATCTAAAAACTCGTCGATGTCGCTAAATGATAGCTGTTGGAATTTATTACTCACTTTTCAATGTTCTTAATATGGCCAGGAGCATTGCACTGCTTAAGCGCGCTTTATAGTTAGGGTTAACATATTCAAATTGTATGGTATTGTTGGCATCAATAACAAAAACTGAGGGTACGGGTAGGTAGCCGCCGTTTGCTCCACCTGAATAATGGTGTAAACGTTCCTTGTATTTCTCAGGTGCTTTGAAGGCAATGCCCATGGCTTTGGCCAAGCTGCCACCGCTATCAGTAAAAAGTTGGTATTTCAGTTCGTTTTTATTGAGTGTTTTTACCAGCTCCGTTTCTATATCAGGACTAATAGCTATGATCTGATATCCTAGTTCAATGATGTCTTTCTCGATCTTGGCAAGTTCACTAAGATGGATGTTGCAATAAGGGCACCATCCACCTCGGTAAAAAATAATTACAGCAGGTTTGCCTTTGGTTATACTTGTGATGTTTACCTCTTCAGACTTGATGTTTTTTACTGCTACATCGGGCAGGGTGTTGCCTATCAATAAGGGGCATACCTCATTAGCAGTAGCGGGTAGCTGTGCGTTGGTGCTGCTGCATAAAAGGCATAATAAAACTATTAGTGTCATTCTTCCGCTCATGGGGTAAGTTTTATTGAAATTATAAGGAATATTATTGTTGACCAACTCTAAAAACGTTAAATCGTTAGAGTTGGTATCAATAAAAAAGCCCCGATATATCGGGGCTTAAAATATGATTAGTGATGTTCTTTATTCCTCACCTGATATCTCACAGTAGTGTTGCTCTAATGCACGGCGTTGTAGGTGAGTTACTTCCAACTCATAATATTTACATGCTGCTTTCGCATTATCCTCATTTTCTCTAATGGTGTATTGCTCAGTAGTTTGGTCTACCAACTTGTCATTTTCCAGCAACACGGTATCTATTCTACAAGAACAGGTATAGTTCTTTTTACAAGCAGATAAAGCAACTATGCTAAGTAGCGCTAAAACGGGGATAGTCAAAACTCTTTTCATGAACAACTATTTCTTTATCGAATAAAAATAGAGTTACTAATTGAAAAAAACAAGCTTAACGGCATAAGTTAAAACGGTTTGTGTGAATAAGGTGGTGCAAATAGTTTTAATGAGAAGGATAAATACGTTAATTTTGCCATCCTTTCAGGATAAATTGAAGCTATGTTTGAGAATTTAAGTGAACGCCTCGAAGGCGCGTTTAAGCAGCTAAAAGGTGAAGGACGTATATCGGAGATCAACATTGCCAGCACGGTAAAAGAAATTCGTCGTGCATTGGTAGATGCTGATGTGAACTATAAGATCGCTAAAGAGTTTACCGATAAGGTAAAGGATAAAGCTTTGGGCGAAAAAGTGCTTACAGCAGTCTCTCCGGGTCAGTTGATGGTTAAGATCGTGCAAGACGAGCTAGCCGAGCTCATGGGTGGAACTGAAGAGGAAATAGATATTTCGGCTAAGCCTACTGTAATTCTTATTGCAGGCTTGCAAGGTTCGGGTAAAACTACCTTTAGTGGAAAACTGGCTAACTACCTGAAAAGCAGAAAGGGGCGCAACCCGTTACTAGTAGCAGCAGATATATACAGACCGGCGGCGATAGACCAGCTGACCGTGCTAGGTGAGCAGATAAAAGTGCCCGTATATAGCGAGCGTGAGAATAAAGATGCGGTAGCCATTGCGAAGAATGCAGTAGCAGAAGCGAAGAAGAATGGTAATGGTATCGTTATCATAGATACGGCAGGTCGTTTGGCGGTAGATGAGGCCATGATGACCGAGGTGAAGAACATCAAAGAAGCAGTAGAGCCGCAAGAGATACTATTCGTAGTGGATTCTATGACGGGGCAGGATGCCGTGAATACAGCCAAGGCCTTTAACGACAGACTAGACTTTAGTGGTGTAGTACTTACAAAGCTGGATGGTGATACGCGTGGTGGTGCGGCTTTATCAATTAAATATACAGTAGATAAGCCCATCAAGTTTGTGAGCATGGGTGAGAAGCTGGATACGCTGGATGTATTCTATCCTGAGCGTATGGCGCAGCGTATATTAGGTATGGGTGATATCACCACACTAGTAGAGCGTGCGCAACAGCAGTATGACGAGGTGAAGGCTAAGAAGCTGGAGAAAAAGATCAAAGCGAATAAGTTTGACTTTGAAGATTTTAAAGACCAGCTGAACCAGATCAAAAAGATGGGTAACATCAAAGATCTGTTAGGTATGATACCTGGTGTGGGTAAGGCAATGAAGGATATTGATATCTCTGACGATGCTTTTAAAGGTATAGAGGCGATGATCAACTCTATGACGCCTTACGAAAGAAACAACCCTGATGTGATAGATGGTAGCAGACGTAAACGTATCGCAAAAGGTGCAGGTAAGGAGATCAACGATGTAAATGCCTTCATGAAACAGTTTGACCAGATGCGCAAGATGATGGGGCAGATGAACAAAATGAAAGGCGGCATGCCGGGCATGGGTATGAAAATGCCATTTGGCAAGCGATAAAAAGAGGGAGAATAAAATATTCCGATATTTTTCTGTTTTATTTTTATTCATTACCTTCGCAGTTAAATTTATTTACTAACGCAAATAATTTCTATTATTTATGGCGGTTAAAATTCGTCTACAACGTCACGGCTCTAAGAAGCGTCCATTTTACTTCATAGTAGTAGCCAACAGTACTGCTCCTAGAGATGGGAGATTCATTGAAAAACTAGGTACGTACAATCCTCTAACAGTTCCTGCAACTATTCGTTTGAACAGAGAGCGTTCTTTGCACTGGTTACAAAAAGGAGCACAACCAACTAACACTTGTCGTCGTATCTTATCATTTAAGGGTGTACTATACCTGAAGCACTTGATGCGTGGTGTAGAACTTGGCCTTTTTGATGAGCCTACAGCTTACGAGAAGTTTGAAACTTGGAATGCTGATCATGAGAAACTAGTAGTGGAGCGTGAAGAAGCACACCGCTTGCACAAAGCTGAAAAGCGTAATGCAGCAGTTGCTGAATCTGTAAAGAAAGTAGAAGAGAAGATGGCTGCTAAAGCTGCTGCTCAAGCGGAAGCAGAGGTAGAAGCTACAGCAAGTGAAGAAGGTGCGGAAGCAGAAGCTGAAACAGTTGAAGCATCAGCTGAAGAGAGTTCAGAAGAAACAAAAACTGAAGAGTAATTTAAATTATTACTCCGATGTGTTAACTTTATTAAGAGCAACGGCTATCCCGTTGCTCTTTTTTTGTTTTTACCTTAAGGCTATCAATGGATAAACAATACGAAGAACTATACCATAACGAAGAAGCGGCCAATTGGTGGTTTGTAGCGCGCAGAGACATGCTACACAAGTTGTTTCGACAATACAATATTGCCAAAGATGCCAAGATATTAGATATAGGCTGTGCATCGGCTACCTTCTTGTTGGAGCTAAAAGAGCTGGGCTATACCAACCTGTATGCGCTGGACTATAGTGCTGAGGCAATAGCATTGGCTAAAAAGAATGGTTTAGAAAACGCGTATGAGATGGATGGTCATTATCCTGACTTTGAAGAAGGCTTTTTTGATGTTGTGGTAGCGTCAGACTCGTTAGAGCATTTGGAGAAGGACGAGGTAGCATTGGCTAATTGGCATAAGGTGTTAAAGCAAGACGGTAAAGCATTTATACTCGTGCCGGCATATAACTTTTTGTGGTCGGAGCATGATGAGATCAATTATCATTTCAGAAGGTATACCTCAAAAGGGCTAACACAGAAGGCAATGCAAGCCGGTTTTAGCATTATCAGGAATGGGTATAATTATATGATGCTATTCATTCCCACAGCAGCATTTAGGCTTTTGCAAAACCTGATAAAAGGCAAGCCCAAGAAAGGTGAGGTGAGTGGCGATGATGGACAGATACTGATACTTCCTCAATGGATACATAAGCTATTAGTGACATTTCAAAAGTTAGAAAACAGCTTAAGTAAGATCGTTAGGTTGCCATTTGGGGTAACCACATTCATAGTTGCTACCAAACGATAAATATTCTACCTGCATTACGGCGCGCATTACAAAAATGATGTCTTATATTAGACATGTCTTTTTGTAATTACATTTTTCGACAAAACTATACCATATGTCACAGTCAGCCACAGCTGTAAATGAGCCTACTTACTGGAAAAAGATATTTATTGCACTAAGTGCATTGATATTGATCATGATGCCATTGCTCAGCAGCGATTATGGGCAAACGGGTGATGAATGGATACAGATAGAATATGGTAAGCATATCTATGATTACTTTTTTAATGGAGATAAGCAGGCCTTAGATTACAGCAACAAGTCCTTCCAAATGTCTCACCAAGAGTATTATGGTGGCTTGTATGATTTTCCAATGCACATGATACACAGGTGGATACCCAGTGTTGATATATTGACCTTAAGACACTTTTTCAATGCACTTTTTGGTGCTTTGTTGATGTTATTCACGGGGTTACTTGCCAGACGCTTGAGTGGTAAGTGGATGGTAGGTGTACTGGCCTTACTCTTTATGCTTTTCTCACCAAGGATATTTGGTGAGGGGATGAACAACCCTAAGGATATACCATATGCTACAGGTTTTATCATAGGCATCTATTTTATGGTGGCTTACTTGCAAGACCTGCCTAAGAAAGCGTGGCGCAATGTAATAGGCATGATAATAGGCTGGGGTATTGCCTTTGGTGTGCGTGCCGCCGGTGGTATTTTGCTATTCGGCTACTTCGTCATTTTTATGAGTGCTTATTATTTCTTGAATAGTTCGTTCAAAGAAATGCTCATGCAGGATAAGCAGAAGCAATTGAAGCGTACTGCTTTGCAAATGTTGGTGGTCTTCATTGGAGGTTATTTGATCGGTTTGGCTTTTTGGCCATGGGGGCAGCAGTCTCCCATTGGCAACCCAATGGAGTCGTTATCGGGCATGACCAATAGAGAAGTATCCATAGCTGTGCTTTTTGAAGGCAGCTACGTGAAGAGTGTGGAAATGCCTTGGTACTACGAGTTGAAGTGGATATTTATCTCTAATCCCATCATTATACTATTAGGAACAGTAGCTTTTATCCCTTTGATCATGAAGGCAAAAGGTAAGTATGGTTTATGGGCGGTGGCTCTGATATTATTTGGGGCGCTCTTCCCGATACTGTACATGATCTACAAAAACTCAACCGTATATGACACTTGGCGACATGTATTTTTCGTATATCCGTTTTGGGTGATTGCCTCAACTTTAGCATTTGATACCATAACTGATCTGATCAAATCAGAAAAAATGAAATTGCTACCATACGGTATTGCCGTATTAGGGCTGCTGCCGGCAATTATATGGACGGTTAAGGAGCATCCTAATCAGTATGTGTATTTCAACGAGTTGGTAGGAGGCATAGAAGGTGCAAATGGTGTGTATGAAACAGAGTATTACCAAAACTCGGGCAAACAAGCTGCAGAATGGATCGTGGAAAATGCCAAGCCAAAGCCGAATGGTGAAGAGACTTTAGTAAGGTCGAGCCTGTCTGACTTTGGACGTTATTACAGAGATGGAAAAGATAGTACATGGATAGCCGGAGATTACGGTAAGTATGACGATAGGCATAGGTTGAATTGGGACTATTATGTTACCTATCCTAGGTTTAAATCGGCCTATAAACTGGAGAATGGTTTGTGGCCGCCAAAAAATGCAGCCTATGTGGTAGAAGCAGGTGGTGTGCCTTTATGTGCTGTGCTAAAAAGAGAAAGTAATGCAAGCGTAGAAGCATTTAATGCTTTTCAAGCTAAAGACTATGAACGGGCTGCTAAGCTATATGATGAGTATATAAAAGTGGACCCCGAAGATGAGAATGTGTATCGCTTCAGTGCGGTGTCCTTAGTGTCTATCGGCAGGGTAGATGAAGCCATTGCCAGAGCTGAGAAGGCCACACAGCTAGACCCTTCAAGGCCCGACTTTTTCGAGATACTATATCACTTGTATAAGGCAAAAGGTGATGCTGCCAAAGCCCAGCAGGCTTATAATAAAATGAATGCAGCCATACTTGCCCAAAATGGAGGGTAAGGTATATGGCTGCTGCTACAAGAAGGTATTTTCACACGTTTGATGCGTTGAGGTTCTTCGCCTTTTTCAAGGTGTTCTTATTACATATGCCCATTGTGGCTTTCCCTTGGTTCAACTATGTAAAGGCCGGTGGTGGTATCGGAGTGCAGTTCTTCTTTGTGTTGAGCGGCTTTTTGATCACCTATATCATTTTAGAAGAGCAAAAAAGAGCAGGACAGTTTAACCTGAAAAACTTTTTTGTGCGCAGGGTGCTGCGCATATGGCCATTGTACTACTTGATGGTGCTGGTGGCTTACGTTACGCCATATTTGTTAGAAAATATACTGCATCTTCCTTCTTCTGGGGCTGGTTATGAGCCCGAATTATGGATGTCCTTATCTTTTTTGGAGAACTATAAGATGATGATGACCCATGACCATGCAAATGTTTCACCGTTATCCGTAATGTGGTCATTATGTATTGAAGAGCATTTTTATATCATTTGGGGAGTGGCTTTATATTTTCTAAAGGCTAAACATGCCTTTAAGCTTATTGTTTTATCTCTTATATTCGGTTTGGTGTCAAGATATATGTACGTAGCCAATAATATACCTACAATAGATGTGTTGACTAATATTGATCTGTTTGCCTTTGGGGCTATACCTGCTTATTGGCTGATAAAAGACGAGCAAGGCTTGGAAAGGCTGATAGATAAAGTGTCTTTGAGATTAAAATGGTGGTATGTGTTGTTGTTGGTGGTGGTGGTCACTATCTGTTCACAATATACCTCTGATGGTGATTTTATTTTATTGACTAGTCTGTTAGGTGCATTATTTGCCTTACTCATCACCATCACATTAGGCAAGACCAATAGTTGGCAAATTGGGGATAGGAGCGTATTGACAAAACTAGGCATGTTTACCTATGGATTGTATTTGTACCATACATTGGTGGTCAACTTAGCGTTGCAGGTATTCAATCGTTTGGGCTGGAGTGTAGATGAGCCTGCGAAGGCAGTATTATTCTTTATAAGCTCATTAGTAGTTACCGTACTTATTAGTATGGCATCATATTATTTGTTTGAGCGACAGTTCTTAAAACTGAAAAAGTATTTCAGAAAAGCTTAATTGCTAACAAAAACCACAATAGCAATAGCGGCATATATGCATACGAGAGCAGCTGTAATAATCCTAGTTCTTGTTTGTGCTTGTTTCAAAGGGAGTTTGTAAGACATTCTCTTGTTTCTTTTTACAAATTATAGATTAAACGGCTGCTATAATTTGATAACGGTGTATTCTATAAAATATTGTTAAAGGGCAATATTTTTTTTCAAGGGATTAATATAGCAACAAATATCAAGCCAAAACAATTTAATTATTATTAATGTTAACACTAGAGGTTGCACTTGCCACCTTGTGCGCTAATGGCTGTATTCCATTTGTTGCAAACCTCTTGTGCGTCTTTTTTCTTTGTTTTTGGGTATTTGAAGCTGTGGGTTATTTCGCCGTTGGCATCGCTACAAGTGCAGGTGTGATCTTTTTTACAAGCTCCGAGTAGAAAAATAGCGGTAAGGAATAAGATGCTTTTTCTCATTGATTGGCAGTTGGTTGTGTCTTACAAATATAGCAGAAATAAAAAATGAGCGCCTAGGCGCTCATTAAAAAGTTGATCTTGTTGAAAAACTTATTTCAAGTTACAAGAAACGCTAGTACCAGCTAGAGTAGATACTCTTGCGCTACATGCTGCTTCAGCATCTTTCTTCTTTTGCTTACCAAGAGAGAAATCAGTAGAAGTAGTTTGACCAGCGATGTTGTAAGTACAAGTACAAGTGTAATCTTTCTTACAAGAAGTCATTGCCATAGCACCGAAAAGTGCGATTGCTGCGATTGAGGCGATTTTTTTCATAACAGATGTTGTTTTAGTTTAAATGAAATGTAAATCTATTAGTTTAATATTGAAATTTTAACAAATGTAAAGCCAATAATAAAAATAATACATACCCTGTGTGGGGTAAATTTATATCCGTGCTAGCACGGATATAAAGTGTATAGTTATGCAAAAACAAACGTAAAATTATATAAGGGATGGGTGATTTGAAGAAGGTGTTTTGTAAAAGAGTTGTTTTGTTTATTGAAAAGCATGTTTGGTTAACTAAACCCTTGTTTGGTGAGGCCTGTATGTACATTTCTTCCCCCGATGCGTTATTTTTTAATAACTTTTTTGTTGTAAAATGAATTTTTGGAATATTTTTTGCTATTTCGGCAGTTCTCTGTATATTTGCAATCCCTTTTTTTGGGAGCTAGCTTGTGCACAAAATAATATTGATTAATTTTTGCTGAAACAAATATAACCTATACTGAAAGAATCGTCTCTTTTAGTGTGGGGATTTTTTATTTGTAAGGCAAGGAATGTTATAACATACTATGTCATCAATACTAGAGAAAAGAACTGCAACAGGACGTGTCAACTTCGGTAAAATACACGATGTAGCAGACACTCCGGATCTATTAGCAATTCAGCTTCAGTCATTTAAGGATTTCTTCCAATTGGAAACTACCCCTGATAAGCGTGACAACGAAGGTTTGTTCCGCGTATTTAAGGAGAATTTCCCAATTACGGATACACGAAACATCTTCGTGTTAGAATTCTTAGACTACTTTATTGACCCTCCAAGGTACACTATCGAAGAGTGTATGGCTCGCGGCCTTACTTATTCTGTGCCTTTGAAGGCGAAGCTTCGTTTGAGCTGTAATGATGAGGAGCACGTAGATTTTGAAACGATCGTTCAGGATGTGTTCTTGGGTAATATCCCATACATGACTCCAAGAGGTACTTTCGTGATCAATGGTGCTGAGCGTGTAGTGGTATCTCAGCTTCACCGTTCGCCGGGTGTATTCTTCGGACAGAGTACTCACCCTAACGGTACTAAGATATACAGTGCCCGTGTGATTCCGTTCAAAGGTGCTTGGATGGAGTTTGCTACGGATATCAATAACGTAATGTACGCTTATATCGATCGTAAGAAGAAGTTCCCTGTAACTACATTATTACGTTCTATAGGCTTTGAGACAGATAAAGACATTCTTGAGCTATTTGGTATGGCCGATGAGGTGAAGGTGGATAAGAAGACCTTAGCCAAGAACCTTGGTCGTCGTTTAGCGGCACGTGTACTTCGTACATGGACAGAAGATTTTGTTGATGAGGATACAGGTGAGGTTGTATCTATCGAGCGTAATGAAGTAGTATTGGATCGTGACAGTGTAATAGATGAAGACAACGCAGAAATGATCGAAGAGATGGGCATCGAAACTGTCTTCTTACAGAAAGAAGAGGTGAGCGGTGACTTCTCTATCATATATAATACGTTGAACAAAGATACTTCTAACTCTGAGTTGGAAGCCGTTCAGCACATTTACCGTCAGCTTCGTGGTTCTGATGCTCCTGATGATGAGACTGCTCGTGGTATTATCGAGAAATTATTCTTCAGTGATAAGCGTTATGACCTTGGAGAAGTTGGTCGTTATAAAATTAACCGTAAGCTGGGGTTAGATATCGATCTTGATACTAAGGTATTGAGTAAAGAAGATATCATCTCTATCATTAAATACTTAGTACGTTTAACCAACGGTAAGGCCGAGATCGATGATATCGACCACTTAAGCAACCGTCGTGTACGTACTGTGGGTGAGCAATTGTTTGCTCAGTTTGGTGTTGGTTTGGCACGTATGGCTCGTACCATCCGTGAGCGTATGAACGTTCGTGATAATGAGGTCTTCACACCGATCGACCTTATTAACGCACGTACATTGTCATCTGTGATCAACTCTTTCTTTGGTACATCACAGTTGTCTCAGTTCTTAGACCAAACAAACCCGCTTTCTGAGATCACGCACAAGCGTCGTATTTCAGCGTTAGGGCCAGGTGGTCTTAGCCGTGAGCGTGCAGGTTTTGAGGTGCGTGACGTACACTACAGCCACTACGGTCGTCTTTGTACTATTGAAACGCCGGAAGGACCAAACATTGGTTTGATCTCTACATTATGTGTACACGCGAAGATCAACGAGATGGGCTTTATCGAAACACCATACCGCAAAGTAAAAGAAGGTAAGGTAGACCTGAAGAAGCACCATTACCTAAGTGCGGAAGAGGAAGATGAAGCAAAAATTGCACAGGCAAACGTTCCTTTAGATAATAAAGGAAACTTCATAGAAGAAAAAGTAAGATCTCGCCAAACAGGTGACTTCCCGATATTAGAGCGCGAAGAAGTGGAGTTCATGGATGTGGCACCTAACCAGATCGTTGGTTTGAGTGCTTCTCTTATTCCTTTCTTAGAGCATGATGATGCCAACCGTGCACTAATGGGATCGAACATGCAGCGTCAGGCAGTTCCGTTGATCAAGCCACAACCACCTATCGTGGGTACTGGTCTTGAGGGTAGTGCAGCGCGCGATGCTCGTATACAGATACATGCTGAAGGTGAAGGTGTGATAGAATATGTAGATGCTAAAGAGATACATGTTCGTTACAACCGTGATGATAAGCAACGTTTAGTATCATTTGAAGACGATCTTAAGAAATACTCTCTAACTAAATATGCTAAAACGAACCAAGGTTCAAGCATTACATTGAAACCTTGTGTGCGTCGTGGTGATAAAGTAAAAGCAGGTGATTTCCTTACAGAAGGTTATGCTACAGTAAATGGTGAGTTGGCTCTTGGTCGTAACTTGAAAGTGGCGTTCATGCCTTGGAAAGGTTACAACTTTGAGGATGCGATCGTGATCAATGAGAAGATCGTTCGTGACGACTTGTTTACTTCTATCCACATTGATGAGTATGAACTAGAGGTGCGTGACACTAAACTAGGTGAAGAAGAATTAACTCCGGATATACCAAACGTATCAGAAGAGGCTACTAAAGACTTAGATGAGAATGGTATCATTCGCGTAGGTGCTCATATTCACGAAGGTGATATCCTTATTGGTAAGATCACTCCTAAAGGGGAGACAGATCCTACTCCGGAAGAAAAACTACTTCGTGCGATATTTGGTGATAAGGCAGGTGATGCTAAAGATGCTTCTCTTAAAGCTTCTAGTGGTACAGAGGGTGTGGTAATTGCGAAGCAATTATTCCAACGTGTGAAGAAAGATAAGAATGCTAAAGTGCGTGAGAAAGCACAAATGGAGAAGATCGAGAAAACACACGAGCAGAACCTTACCGATATCAAGAACTTATTGTTAGACAAGTTGATGACCTTGTTGAAAGACAAGAACTCAACAGGTGTGAGCAACAACTTTGGTGAACTATTGATCAGCAAGGGTGGTAAGTTCAATTCTAAGACATTAAGTGGTATCGACTTCTTGAATGTTAACCCATTGGGTTGGACCGGTGATGAAGAAACTGATGAGTTGATCAACCAATTGTTGCACAACTACAACATTAGATATAACGAAGAGCTAGGCCGTTATAAGCGTGAGAAGTTCAATCTAAGCATAGGTGATGAACTACCAACAGGTGTGTTGAAACTGGCTAAGGTTTACTTAGCTAGCAAGCGTAAGCTGAAAGTAGGTGATAAGATGGCAGGTCGCCATGGTAACAAGGGTATCGTAGCACGTATCGTTCGTCAGGAAGATATGCCGTTCTTAGAAGATGGTACTCCTGTAGATATCGTATTGAACCCACTAGGTGTACCTTCAAGAATGAACTTAGGGCAGATCTATGAAACCATCCTAGGTTGGGCAGGTGAGAAGCTAGGTGTAAACTTTGCTACTCCGATATTTGACGGTGCTGCACCTTCAGAGATCACTCAACTAATCGATGATGCTGGTCTTCCTTCATTCGGTCACACTTATCTATACGATGGTGAAACTGGTGAGCGTTTTGACCAAAAAGCTACTGTGGGTATTATCTATATGATCAAACTACACCACATGGTAGATGATAAGATGCACGCGCGTTCTATCGGACCTTATAGCTTGATCACACAGCAACCACTAGGTGGTAAGGCACAGTTTGGTGGTCAGCGTTTTGGTGAGATGGAGGTATGGGCACTAGAGGCTTATGGTGCATCTAACATTTTACAAGAGCTATTGACCTTGAAATCAGATGATATCATTGGTCGTGCGAAAACTTACGAATCTATCGTTAAAGGAGACAATATACCTAAACCGGGTATCCCTGAATCTTTCAACGTATTGGTGAATGAGCTTCGTGGTCTTGGTCTTGAATTGAACTTTGATTAATAACAATAAAAACGGAGGAGTTGTACAACTCCTCCGCCATTATATCATTTAATACAGTAAACACTTCGTTAATAATATGGCTATTAAAAAAGAAAACCGCCCAAAACCGGGATTCGATAAGATCACCATTAGCCTGGCATCTCCCGATAGAATACTTGATCGCTCTTACGGTGAAGTGTTAAAGCCAGAGACGATCAACTATCGTACATATAAGCCGGAACGTGATGGTCTTTTCTGTGAAAAGATCTTCGGACCTGTGAAGGATTATGAGTGTTATTGCGGTAAGTATAAACGTATCCGCTATAAAGGCATTGTGTGTGATCGTTGTGGTGTTGAAGTAACAGAAAAGAAAGTACGTCGTGAGCGTATGGGCCACATCAAATTGGTGGTGCCTATCGTGCATATATGGTATTTCAAAAGCTTGCCTAACAAGATCGGTTATTTGTTAGGAGTAAGCTCTAAGAAATTAGAAAGCATTGTATACTACGAGCGCTACACTGTAGTGCAAGCAGGTGAGGCAGAAGACTTGATCCGTCAGAAGTTGAACCTGAAAGATTCAGAACTTACAGAAAAACAACTGATCACTGAAGATGAGTATTTGGAGATATTAGAGACCATATCTCAAGAAAACCAATACTTGCCTGATGAAGACCCGAACAAGTTCATCGCTAAGATGGGTGCTGATGCGGTACATGCTTTATTAAGCCGTATCGACTTGGATCAGTTGTCATACGACCTTCGTAATGCAGCAGCTAACGAAACTTCACAGCAACGTAAGCAAGAGGCATTGAAGCGTTTGAGTGTTGTTGAAGCTTTCCGTGATGCGAATACAAGAGTTGAAAATAAACTAGAGTGGACGGTGATGCAGTACATCCCGGTTATTCCACCGGAGTTACGTCCGTTAGTACCACTAGATGGTGGTCGTTTTGCGTCTTCTGACCTGAATGATCTTTACCGTCGTGTGATCATTCGTAACAACCGTTTGAAGAGATTGATAGAGATCAAAGCTCCTGAAGTAATTCTACGTAACGAGAAACGTATGCTTCAAGAAGCAGTTGACTCTTTATTTGATAATAGCCGTAAGTCTAACGCTGTGAAGGCTGAAGGTGGTCGTGCTTTGAAATCACTTTCAGATGTACTGAAAGGTAAGCAAGGTCGTTTCCGTCAAAACCTTCTTGGTAAGCGTGTTGACTACTCCGGTCGTTCGGTGATCGTGGTAGGTCCTGAAATGAAACTACATGAGTGTGGTATTCCTAAGGACATGGCGGCTGAGCTTTACAAACCATTCATCATTCGTAAGTTGATCGAGAGAGGTATTGTAAAAACCGTTAAGAGTGCTAAAAAACTAGTTGAGCGTAAAGAGGCCGTTGTTTGGGACATTCTTGAGAATGTATTGAAAGGACACCCTGTTATGCTTAACCGTGCTCCTACGCTACACCGTCTTTCTATTCAGGCTTTCCAACCTAAACTGATCGAGGGTAAAGCAATACAACTACACCCGCTTGTGTGTTCTGCGTTCAACGCCGATTTTGATGGTGACCAGATGGCGGTACACGTACCGTTGAGCAATGCGGCTATATTGGAAGCACAGTTATTGATGTTAGCATCTCACAATATCTTGAACCCTCAGAATGGTACGCCTATTACGCTACCATCTCAGGACATGGTATTGGGATTATACTACATCTCTAAAGGTAAACGTACCGAAGGTGATGAGAAAGTGAAAGGTGAAGACATGGCTTTCTACAATGCTGAAGAGGTAATGATCGCTTATAACGAGCGTAGAGTAGACCTTCATGCATTCATCAAAGTGAAGGCTAACATGCGTCAGGCGGATGGTACATTGAAAACAGAGTTGATTGAAACTACTGTTGGCCGTGTACTATTCAACCAGTTTGTTCCTCAGGATAATGGTTATGTAAATGCTATTCTTACTAAGAAATCACTTCGTGAGATCATCGGTAAGATATTGAAGAATACAGGTATCCCTGCAACGGTTAAGTTCTTGGATGATATTAAGACACTAGGTTTCCGCAGTGCATTCCGTGGTGGTCTATCGTTCAATATTGAGGACTTGAACGTACCGAATATTAAAGATGAGTTAGTAGAATCTGCACAAGCAGAGGTGGATGAAGTATGGGATAACTACAATATGGGTCTGATCACGAATAACGAGCGTTACAACCAGATCATTGATATTTGGTCGCGCGTAGATACTCGTGTAACGGAAACACTGATCCATGAGATGGCAACAGATAAGCAAGGGTTCAACTCTGTTTATATGATGCTTGACTCAGGTGCTCGTGGTTCTAAACAGCAGGTAAAACAGCTGGCAGGTCTTAGAGGCTTGATGGCTAAACCACGTCGTAGTGGTTCCAGCGGTTCAGAGATCATTGAGAACCCGATCCTTTCTAACTTTAAAGTAGGTCTTAACGTACTAGAGTACTTTATCTCTACGCACGGTGCGCGTAAAGGTCTTGCAGATACGGCCCTTAAAACGGCGGATGCGGGTTACCTAACTCGTCGTCTTGTTGACGTAGCTCAGGATGTGGTGATCAATGAAGAAGATTGTGGTACGCTACGTGGTATGGTTACTTCAGCATTGAAAGATAACGAAGAGATAGTTGAACCATTATACGATCGTATCATCGGACGTACTTCGTTACACGATGTATATGATCCATTAAATGACGAGTTGATCGTTGAAGCAGGATCAGAGATCACGGAAGATGTTGCCGCTCGTATTGAAGAAAGCGCAATTGAAGCTGTTGAGATCCGTTCTGTATTGACTTGTGAGAGTAGAAGAGGGGTATGTGCTAAGTGTTATGGTAAGAACTTGGCAACAGGTTACATGGCACAGAAAGGTGATTCTGTTGGTATCATCGCTGCACAGTCCATCGGTGAGCCGGGTACTCAGTTGACACTACGTACCTTCCACGTGGGTGGTGTTGCAGGTTCTTCTGCAATTGACTCTCAGTTGGTAGCTAAGTTTGACGGTACGGTACAATTTGATGGCTTACGTTCTACAACTTATGTTAATGCAGAAGGTGATAATGTAGAGGTGGTTATCGGTCGTACAGGTGAGCTTCGTGTGATAGACATGGAGAACGAAAGACTACTGAACACACATAACATACCTTATGGTTCTCACCTAATGGTGAAGAATGGCCAGAAGGTGAAGAAAGGTGATGTGATCTGTACTTGGGATCCGTTTAACGCCGTAATCGTTTCTGAGATCAATGGTAAGGTAGAGTTTGAAAACGTGATAGAAGGTGTTACTTACCGTGAAGAAGCTGATGAGCAAACAGGACACCGCGAGAAAGTTGTAATTGAAACTAAAGATAAAACCAAGATACCTTCACTATTAGTTACTGATGGTGATTCAGAGAAACCATATAACCTTCCGGTAGGTTCTCACATCATTGTAAAAGAAGGTGCTAAAGTGACCAACGGTCAGGTAATCGTTAAGATACCTCGTGTGATGGGTCGTAGCCGAGATATTACGGGTGGTCTTCCTCGTGTAACAGAATTGTTTGAGGCGCGTAATCCAAGTAATCCGGCTATCGTATCTGCGATAGATGGTGTGGTAGCGTTTGGTAACATCAAGCGTGGTAACCGTGAGATCATCGTTGAGTCTCGTGAAGGTGTTGTGAAGAAGTACTTAGTGCCACTTACACGCCACATCATGGTACAAGATGGTGACTTTGTGAAAGCAGGTACATCATTATCCGATGGTGCGATCACACCTAGAGATATCCTGAACATTAAAGGGCCTTTCGCAGTACAAGAGTACTTAGTGAATGAGATCCAAGAGGTATATCGTTTACAAGGTGTGAAGATCAATGATAAGCACATTGAGGTGATCGTACGTCAGATGATGCGCAAGGTAACTATCGTTGATCCGGGTGATACGAAGTTCTTAGAAGATGATACTGTAGATAAGTTTGACTTCATGGTAGAGAACGACTGGATATTCGATAAGAAAGTCGTAACGGAAGCAGGTGATTCAGGTGAGTTCCATGCCGGTCAGATCGCTACATTGCGTGAGATACGTGAAGAGAACAGCTCATTACGTAGAGCCGACAAGAAGTTGGTAGAATACCGTGATGCTGATCCTGCAACATCATCTCCATTACTACTAGGTATCACTAAGGCTTCACTAGGTACACATAGCTGGATATCTGCAGCATCATTCCAGGAAACCACAAAAGTTCTATCTACAGCCGCTATTAACGGTAAGGCAGATACTTTACTGGGTCTTAAGGAGAATGTGATCACAGGTAATTTGATACCTGCAGGTACAGGTATGCGCGACTATGATGATATAGTAGTGGGCTCTAAAGAAGAGTTTGAACTATTGATGGCTAATCGCGACGTACTTCAGTTTGACGAAGATGAATAATAACACTAGTTATTGATGATAATAAGAGCCACTCCAAACGGGGTGGCTCTTTGTTTATGAATGTGTTATGATGAATTCTGCCCGTTATTCGTTAAATTGTAGTGCACTTAGAAAAAATACGATAACATGAAACTGAAACCAATTGCTTATTTCGCACTTGGTGTACTGCTTACAGCAGGTGTGATGGCTGGTGTTGCATTCCGCGCTTCTGACAATGATGAGAATGCAGTGGAAGTCAAGAAAAATAAAAAGCTCCAATACAAATGGTATATACCTGATATACCACAAAAGATAAGTTTTGCCGGAGAGTCTGTTCCATTACACCGCTGGGATGTGGAAGAACAGCTGGAACGTGAGGTGTTGACCAACTCTTATTATCATACCAGTACACTAAATATATTAAGACTAAAGTCTCGATATTTTCCGGTAATTGAAAAGCGCTTAAAAGCCAATGGTATCCCTGATGATTTTAAGTACCTGTGTGTGGCCGAAAGTGCATTGCGCAATCAAACTTCAAGAGCAGGTGCTGTAGGTTTTTGGCAGTTTATGAAAGGTACAGCTCCAAGGTATGGACTGGAAGTGAATAGTGAAGTAGATGAAAGATACCATGTGGAAAAGTCGACGGATGCAGCTTGTAAATATTTAAGGCAAGCTTATAATAGGTTTGGCTCTTGGACGGCTGCAGCTGCGTCTTATAACTGTGGCCAGGGAGGTTTTAGCAAATTCTCTAACTACCAACAAAAAGATAATTATTACGACTTGCTTCTGCCAGAAGAGACTATGCGTTATGTGTTTAGGATATTAGCGTTAAAGCATATCATTAGCAATGCTGACGATCTAGGTTTTATAGTGCATGATGGTGATGCTTATGAACCTATACCTACCAGAACGATCAAGGTAACAAAGACGATACCCAACTTGGCAGACTTTGCTTTGTATCATCACTCTAATTATAGAATGTTGAAGATTATGAACCCGTGGTTGCGCGGACATTCTTTAACAGTGAAGAACAATACCTACGAAATAAAGCTACCTGCTAAAAAATAGTTTATATGCGTTACCTGCGTGCCATACTGCCTTTAGTGATCACTACTGTGTTGATCTATTTTTTAGATCATTCTATTAAAGGTACGCCTGCTTTAGGCAAGCTGCTGGATCCTGTATCAGGTATATGGCAGAATGCAGAACCGGTAAATAAAAACTTTAATAAAGAGCTTTCTTTTGAAGGTTTAGAAGGCGATGCAACTGTATGGTTTGATGACCGTATGGTACCCCACATACATGCTGAAAAAGAACACGATGTTTACTTTTTACAAGGTTACATTCATGCTATGTTTCGCTTATGGCAAATGGATATGCAAACACGCGCAGCTGCAGGTAGAGTAAGTGAAATTATTGGTGAACGTGCATTGAATTACGATAGAGAAATGCGCAGGAAAGGTATGGTGTATGGTGCCGAACAATCTCTAAAGAAAATAGAAGAAGACAAACGCAGTAAGGGTGCACTAGACGCTTATACATCCGGTGTGAATCAATACATCAGTGAGTTGGATAAAAAGAGCTACCCCATAGAATATAAACTTGCAAGCTTTGAGCCGGAGCCATGGACGAACATCAAGACAGCGTTATTATTAAAGTACATGGCTGATGACCTCACGGGTACAGTACATGATATTCCATTAACGTATTTACGTGATCAATTGGATGAAGCAACTTTTGCTTTACTCTTTCCTGATAGAATAGGGAATAGCACACCTGTAATACCTAATGGCACGGAACACACAACTCCATCAATGGACGCACCTGACGTTCCTCAAGGAGATATATGGGGTAAGCTGGACGATAGTCATTTTGATGCTAAAACAGATGTAGACGGTAAGGGTAGTAATAACTGGGCATTGAGCGGCAGTCGTACTAAAAACGGGCATGCTATATTATGTAACGACCCGCACTTGGGGCTGAACTTACCGTCGCTTTGGTATGAAGTACAAATGCAAACGCCAGAAATGAACGTGTATGGTGTTTCGCTACCAGGCGCACCGGGTGTGGTGATAGGCTTTAACGAATACTTGTCTTGGGGATTGACGAATAACTATCGTGATGTAAAAGACTTTTATGAAATAGAAGTTTTGAGTGACGGTACTTATCGGTTTGATGGACAAGCCAAGCAATTTGAAAAACGCGTAGAGACCATTCGTGTAAAAGGAGGGGCAGTTTATTATGATACTATAAAATATACGATACATGGGCCGGTGATGTATGAAGGTAATTTTAAAGGACCTAATGGGTTAAACAAGCCATTGGCACTACGTTGGATGGCGCACGATGAGAGTAACGAACTATTGTCTTTGTACTTGCTCAACCATAGTAAGAACTATAATGACTATGTACAGGCAATACATCATTTTCAATGCCCGGCACAAAACTTTATATATGCAGACAGGAAAGGCAATATCGCTTTATGGGGGCAGGGGCAGTTTATCAACAAATGGAAAGACCAAGGTAAGTATGTGATGAAGGGGAATACCAGTAGTACACTTTGGGGGGCTAAAATCCCCATGAATGAAAACCCTCATGTACTCAATCCTCAACAAGGTTATTTAAGCTCGGCCAACCAAATTGTAACAGACACTAATTACGGCTATTGGTATAACGGTAAGTTTGCTGACTATAGAGCGTGGCGTATCAATCAAGTATTGGATACCATGCACAGTGCTATAGTGGAAGATATGTTTGCACTGCATAACGATGTACATTCTATTCTGGCAGAAAAGACCTTGCCTATATTATTACAGAAATTAGGTAAAGTAAAAGAGCCCCAAGAACAGTATGTGCAGCAACTAAAAGAATGGCGCTATGAACTGGAAGCAGGGAGTGAAGCCGCATCAGTATTTCAACATTGGTGGGCTAATTTCTATAGCATGCTGTGGGCTGACTATGATAAGATACCAGGGCAGCTACACCCTAAAACAGAGGTAACCATGCAGCTGTTTATTGAAGACCGATTGCCTGTAGATAGTGTGGAAGCGATAGTTCATAAAAGTTTTGATTCTACTATTAATTATATAGAAAAACTGAATGATAAAGAATGGTACGCGGTAAAACGTACATCGCTGCTGCACTTGACCAAGCTGCAAGCGTTTAGTTATTCTAACTTAAAAGTAGGCGGATGGGGCAACACCGTTAATGCTACAAAACAGTCTCATGGTCCATCTTGGCGCATGGTGGTGGAAATGGGAGAGGAGATCAACGCTTATGGTGTATATCCCGGCGGACAGTCGGGCAGCCCTGGCAGCCGACATTACGGTACATCTGTAGATAAGTGGGCTGAAGGAAGTTATTACAAGCTACTTTTCTTGCCTAATCAGGCAAAGCAAGACAATGATAAAATTGTTTACACTTGGTCAACTAAACCGAAGGAATGAATAGATTGATCACCATATTAAGTACGGTATTTTTAGCGTGGATAGGATCTATGCTGATCGCATGGTGGATGATCGCTGTGGTGCCTTTTATCATGGCTATAGTTACCAAGCAGAAAACAGGTAGGGCTTTCTTATACGGCTTTATCAGTATAGCACTGTTGTGGTTGTACCTTATCTATAGTGCTGACATAGGTAACCAAGGTATACTTGCCCGCAGAATGGCTACTTTGATATTAGGCTCACCGAGTAATAGTATGTTCATTGCTATTAACGTATTGCTGGGTGGTATCATTGGTGCTTTAGGAGGATGGAGTGGAGCTTCTATTAGGAAGTTATTTATGACTACTACATAACCTCATATTCAATATAAAGTTTATTGTTAATTGTGTCTAAAAGTACTTTAGTGTGCCTATTTGAATCATTGTTGTTATAATATTCCAGCTGAAGCCCTTTTTTAATAATGTAATCATTCTTTGTCGGCACGTAGTCATTTTTGATACATTGTTCAATGATATTAGAGATGTCTGAATCATGAATAGAATATTCTATGCTTATATATACATCGTCAAGAAAAGGATCTGGTCTATCATTTTTATATTCTTTGGGTTTAATATTTTCTGGCAAATCAATATGACTTAACCATTCTGCATATTCGTTTGGATTTAGTGTAGGTGCAGGTTTAAAAAGAAAGTATAAAAATGTGCCAAGTGTCAACACTATTATTGTAATAAGTGCAAATAGTATTTTATAAACTCTTTTCATGAGTTCTCATTTTCATATCCCTCATCTACCAGCCAGTCGCCACTATCGGCTGCAGCGGTAGCCAACTCATCACAGCGGTTATTACCTGCATTATTCGCATGGCCTTTTACCCATTGAAACTTGATGTTATGCTTCTTGTAGTATTGTAGGAACTCTTTCCATAGGTCTACATTCTTTTTATCCTTAAAGCCTTTTTTTACCCAGCCCATCAGCCAGCCTTTCTCTACGGCATTTACTACATATGAAGAGTCGGTATAGATGATGATATTTACCCCGTCTCGCTTAAGTTGCTTCAACGCAACGATCACAGCCAGTAGCTCCATGCGGTTATTGGTAGTACGTCGATAGCCTTGCGACAATTCTTTTACCGTACTTCCCCATTTCATCACGATGCCATATCCTCCCGGACCGGGATTACCACGTGCAGCACCATCTGTATAAATAATTAATTGTTGAGACATGAGTTGGCTTAGCTTATATTTGCGTTCAAAAATAGAGTGTCTGTGTCCAAAATAAAAGTTGGTGCTGTAAGTTATTTGAATACCAAGCCATTATTGTATGGTATTGAGCGTAGTGATGTGATGCAAGACATAGAGTTGGTATTAGATTATCCATCTGCTCTTGCTAAGCAATTGCAAGCCAATGAAATAGATATAGCATTACTACCAGTGGCAGCTATACCTACCATACTCCATGCGCAAATTGTAGGAGACTATGGTATCGCAGCAGATGGAGATGTAGCGTCTGTTTCTATTTTTAGTCAAGTGCCTTTAGAGCAAATAGAGACCTTGCTATTAGATTATCAGTCGCGCACCTCTGTTCGCTTAGCGCAGCTGCTATTAGAAAAGTATTGGAAAAGAGACATTGAATACAAACCAGCTACAGAGCATTATATTGATTATATCAATGGTACGACCGCAGGTGTCATCATCGGAGACCGTGCTTTGAAACAGCAAACCAATTTTGAGTATATATACGACC
Organism: Flavipsychrobacter sp.; assembly: GCA_965230595.1. Classification (GTDB taxonomy): domain Bacteria; phylum Bacteroidota; class Bacteroidia; order Chitinophagales; family Chitinophagaceae; genus UBA5543. The sequence goes on from OZ246011.1 coordinate 1,042,357, forward strand.
TTTCAGCAGCATGGAAAGAGTTTGCAGGATTGCCATTTGTATTTGCAGCATGGGTAGCCAATAAAGAGCTGCCTGAGTCATTTATTGAAACTTTTAATGAAGCCAATGCCCATGGCTTACAACATATTGATGATATTGTGAAAGACTTGGACTTCCCGTACTACGATTTGAGTACTTACTATCGGGAAAACATTCACTATTATTTAGACGAAGACAAAAGAAAAGGTTTGCAACAGTTTTTACAACTGATACAAACCTCATAAGTTTCTATTTTAATACTCTAGTCGACAATTACAGCCGTGCCGGAAGCATTGACCATGAGCATACTACCATTAGCACCCACTACTTCATAGTCTACATCAATGCCTACTACCGCATTGCAGCCCAGTACTTGTGCACGTTGCGACATCTCAGTCATTGCTGCTTGACGTGCTTCCATCAATACTCTTTCGTAAGCCTCAGAGCGGCCACCAACTACGTCTCTAATAGATGCTAAAAAGTCTTTGAAGATATTAGCGCCAATAATGGTTTCACCAAAAACGACGCCTTTGTATTCTTTTATGTTTTTTCCTTCCAAATGAGGAGTTGTAGAGAGAATCATAAGTAAATGTTTATCCTTAAAATTAAGTAATAATCATATAGTCAGTATAAATGTGCCTGAAGCTTAGATTATGTTTAACACACAGTATCTTTGTGGTCTATGGAAAAGAAGATCACATTGGCGGAGTGCCCCAGAGATGCCATGCAGGGTTGGGAAACTTTTATACCTACGGCTACTAAAGTAGATTACTTAAATAGCCTTCTTAAAGTAGGTTTTGATGTATTGGACTTTGGCTCATTTGTATCACCTAAAGCCATACCTCAATTGGCAGATACTAAAGAAGTAGTGCCACAACTAGATATGAGCAATACGAATACCAAGTTGTTGGCCATCATTGCCAATACCAGAGGTGCGCAGGATGCGGTAGCTTATGATGAGATCACCTACTTAGGTTTCCCTTTTTCCATATCAGAAACCTTTCAATTAAGAAATACCAATAAGACCATTGCCGAGTCGCTAAAACATGTAGAAGAGATACAAAACTTATGTGTACAGCGTAATAAAGAGATGGTTGTTTACATCTCTATGGGTTTTGGTAATCCTTATGGTGACCCTTATAATGCTGAAGTAGCCATCAAGTGGGTAGGGCAGTTGGCACAGCTAGGTATTAAGACCATCGCTATGGCTGATACCGTAGGTGTAGCTAAGCCTGAGAACATCGAGTATATTTTCAGCAACTTGATACCAGAGTTTAAAGATGTACACATTGGTGCGCATTTCCACTCTACCCAAAATACTTGGGAGGAAAAGATACAAGCGGCATATAATAGTGGGTGTCTTCGTTACGATAGTGCTATGAAAGGTATAGGTGGTTGCCCAATGGCTGAAGATGAGTTGGTGGGCAATATTGCTACTGAAAACTTAATAGGCTGGGCAAAGCAAAATAATATTCCATTACAACTTAATGAAGAGGCCTTTTACGAGTCGTTACAAAAGGCTGCTGAAATATTTGTTTAACTTGCGGTCTCTAATAAGGGGTTAGTAAAACAAACAGAATGTCTACACATAAAGAGATAAAAAAGGTAACCACACACACCTTGCAGTGGATGAAGCAGCAAGGGGAGAAGATAAGTATGTTGACAGCATACGATTTCTCCATGGCCAGAATATTTGATGATGCGAATATTGATGTGATATTGGTAGGAGATTCGGCTTCGAATGTAATGGCGGGACATGAGACCACGTTGCCTATTACATTGGATCAAATGATCTATCATGCATCAAGTGTGGTGCGTGCAATTGATCGTTGTTTGGTGGTGGTAGACTTGCCTTTTGGTAGCTATCAAGGGAACAGTAAAGAAGCGTTGAATTCTTCTATAAGGATCATGAAAGAAGCCGGGGCACATGCCATTAAGCTAGAGGGTGGTGCTGAAGTAGAGGAGTCGATCAGAAGAATTATTAGTGCGGGTGTACCGGTAATGGGGCACTTAGGACTTACGCCTCAATCTATTTATAAGTTTGGCACCTATGCTGTACGTGCTAAGGAAGAAGAAGAAGCCGAGCAGCTGATCAAAAATGCGAGATTGTTGGAAGATGCGGGTTGTTTCGCTATAGTGCTGGAAAAGATACCTGCCAAACTGGGTAAGCTGGTAGCAGAAGAGCTGAAGATACCTGTAATAGGTATTGGTGCGGGGATGCATGTGGATGGGCAAGTATTAGTAATGCATGATATGTTGGGTATTACAAAAGATTTCTCACCAAGATTCCTACGCAGATACCTTGACCTATACGAAGACATTAAAGGAGCTACAGCATCATTTATTGATGATGTAAAAAGCGGTGATTTCCCTAACGAGAAAGAACAATACTAATGGTGAATCAAGAAGTGTGGCAAAAACTTCTAGCGGAGTTTGAGCAGAAAGGTGTGACGCTTGTTGCGGTTTCTAAGAAAAAGCCTGTCGTAGATATTCAAAGTTTTTATGAGCTGGGGCAGAGAGATTTTGGAGAGAACTATGTGCAGGAGTTGGTAGAGAAGCAACCACAGTTACCTGAAGATATTCGTTGGCACTACATAGGCCATTTGCAAACCAATAAGGCCAAGTATATTGCTCCTTACGTTCACTTGATACATGCGGTAGATAGCTTAAAATTGTTGAAAGAGATCAACAAGCAAGCGGAGAAAAATAATAGGACAATAGATGTATTACTACAAATGCATGTAGCTGATGAAGAAAGTAAGTTTGGCCTCAGCAGTACAGATATAGTGGAATTGATGGATCTATATGAAGCGCAAAAAGAAGAGCTGACCCATGTGCGCATTTGCGGGTTGATGGGTATGGCTACATTTACGGAAGATGATGCACAGGTAAGAAATGAGTTCGCCAAACTACATGCACAATTCTTAAATCTCAAGAAATCTTACTTCTTAGACCAAGATTATTTTACCCATTGCTCTATGGGCATGAGTGGTGATTATACCATAGCCATAGAAGAGGGTAGTACTATGGTACGCATCGGTAGTATGCTATTCGGAGCCAGAAACTAATGAACTCTCTTTGTGGGTCATGAGTTGTACCCAGCGAAATCCTAAAGTGGCCAGTATTAATGCTCCGCCAACACCCCACCATAATGCAGTAAAGCTAAAGTGATCGGCAATAAATGCACCTGATGCCGGACCAATGATCTGAGCAATGGCCCAAGACATGGTGTACAGACCTGCATATTGACCTCGGTTTCTATTGGTTGTTCTCTGTATCCAAAAGGTAGACATGAATGGCATACCAATAATCTCTCCAAAAGAAATGAGGACGATAAATATGATGCTTAAAGAGAATGCTCCTGGTATAATATTTAATGCTATAAAACCACTACCTATCAATAAGGTGCCAAGTATGATATAGCTGAGTAGTTCTCTTTTTCCTTCCAGCATTTTAATGATCACCATTTCGAATAAGGCAATGATGAGCCCGTTAATCGCCATGATGAGTCCTATTTCGTCTTCTAATAGCGTTAATTCCTCCCGCATAAAAACAGGTATTGTCGTAAATATCTGAAAGAAGCAACAAGCAAAAAACGTATTGAAAAAGATAAAGGATAAGAAAGGTGTATCCTTATATGCCGATTTTATTATCGGTTCTTTCTCCTTTTTCTCTTCAGTATTGCTCTTGTTTTTTGATGGTGCAAGTATTAGCCATAATAGTATGCCTGCCAATACATTGGTCATGCCATCTATCCAAAATAGTAAGTGGTAGCTTCTAGCGGCAATAAAACCGCCGAGTCCCCCACCTATAGCCCAGCCTAAGTTAATGGCCAGCCTGTTGAGCGTAAAACTTCTGGTAATATTTTCCCCTTCGCTATAGTGCGCTATGGCTGCAGCATTTGCAGGACGGAAGGACTCATTGATCATACTCAAGAAAAATGAAGTAACGCATATACTCCAAAAGTCTTGCATTTGCCCTAGAATGATAAACATGATACCCCCACCAATCAGTGCGAAAAGCTGCACGAAATAGAAGCCAAACTTATCCGTCATTTTACCACCAAGAAAACCTCCTGCTACAGTTCCTGCTCCAAAAACGGTGAGTACAATTCCTGCTTTGGCTATGCTGATGTCTTTGCTTTGTGTTAGGTATAGCGTCATGAAGGGCATCACCATCGTACCCATACGGTTAATGAGCATGACTAGTGATAGCCACCATGCAGAGGGTTGTAGTCCTCTGTATGCATCAATATATATGGCTGTAAGCTTTTTCAAAACGATGGTAAATGTACAGAACCACCATCAATTAAATGCTAAGAAAATGTAATGAATGTATCGAGTAAATAGATTATTTATAGTCTTCTACTTTAATGTGATGATTGCAGAAATAATACTCGCGCTCATCATTTGACGCCACAATAACCAGACGATTGTTTTTGTGTTGGTCTATCCAGGTTTTGTATTGGTTGACACCGCTTTGGTCAAGATTAGAGCATGGTTCGTCCAGTAATAAGATAGGAGTATCAGCAAAAATAGCTTGAGCCAGTTTTACCCTTTGCTTCATACCGGAGGAGAAGTCACCTATGGGTTTGTTCGCAGCATTGTCCATGCCAATAGCATCTATAATGGCATCAACAGGCATGTTGTTTATCGCTTGTTTGAACTTGAAGTGAAAACTAAAGAACTCCTTTAGAGTCAGCTCTTCTATGATCTCTTGCCCGGGGGCAGTATAAGCTATGTGAGGAAATATCCTGTTTACGGCTACTTTTTGTTCTGCGACGGTATAGTGCACCTTGCCTACAGAGGCTGCTTGCATGCCTGATATAATGCGTAGTAGCGTAGACTTACCACTACCATTAGGTCCTAATAATGCATAAGTACCCGGAAAATTAAAAGTGTAATTAACGTCTTTGAATATCCAATGGCGTTGAAACTTCTTACTTATGTGCTCAAGAGATATCATCTGTTATTCTGCGCGCATAACCTTTCATGATACCACGTCCTGTTTCACGAATGAAGGTGATGATCTCATCTCTTTCGTCAGATACCGGTATTTCCGTTTCGATAATGCTTAACGCTTTAGATACATTATAGCCTCTTACGAAAAGAATACGGTATATATCCAAAATGTGGTTGATCTTCTCCATGTCGTATCCACGGCGCTTTAACCCTACAGAGTTAACCCCTACATAAGATAATGGTTCTCTTGCTGCCTTCACATAAGGCGGAACATCTTTACGTACTAGCGAACCTCCCGTAACAAAGGCATGTGAGCCTATACGAACAAATTGCTGCACAGCAGTAAGACCTGCTAGTACAACATTGTCACCTACAGTGATGTGACCGGCTAGGGTAGTATTATTTGAGAAGATGCAGTTATCACCCACTTCACAGTCGTGCGCAATGTGTGAGTAGGCCATGATCAGGCAGTTGTTGCCTATCTTGGTTCTGTTTCTGTCAGAAGTACCTCTGTTGATGGTCACACACTCACGTATTGTCGTATTATCACCAATAACGGCTAAGGTTTCCTCTCCTTTGTATTTAAGATCTTGTGGTATGGCAGAGATGATGGAACTAGGGAAGATCTTACAGTTCTTACCTATTCTGGCACCTTCCATGATGGTCACGTTTGACCCGATCCATGTACCTTCGCCTATCTCTACATTCCTATGGATCGTAGTAAAAGGGTCGATCTTTACGTTCGGACCTATCTTAGTATCAGGATGTATATAAGTTAGTGGATGGATCATTTCTTATCTTTTGGTACGATTTGAGCTACTAATTCTGCCTCAGTAACAAGTTTATTACCTACATATACTGTGCCACGCATTTCGCATATACCTCTACGTATCGGGCTTAACAGTTCCAGTTTTAATATTAATGTATCACCCGGTAATACACGATGTTTAAATTTAGCCTTATCGATCTTTAAGAAGTAAGTATCGTAATTCTCAGGGTCACTATAGTTATTCAGTGCTAATATACCTCCAGTTTGTGCTAATGCCTCAATTTGAAGTACACCGGGCATTACCGGATTGCCCGGGAAGTGGCCTTGGAAAAACTCCTCATTGAAGGTTACGTTCTTAACACCCACTACATGGTCGTCACTAAGCTCAATGATCTTATCTATGAGTAAGAATGGATATTTATGAGGTAGCGATTTCTCTATTTGATTAATGTCGTATACTGGTGGCTGATTAGGATCGTAATGCGGTACGTCTGATAGGTGTCTGTTCTTTTTAATGAACTGCTTGATCTTTTTAGCAAACTCTACATTTGATGCATGGCCAGGGCGGCTGGCTATCACATGTGCTTTGATGTTATAACCTATCAATGCAAGGTCTCCAACTACATCTAATAGTTTATGTCTTGCCGGCTCGTTAGTAAAGCGTAGTTGAATGTTATTTAGTATGCCTTCTTGCTTTACCTGAATGTTCTTCTTGTTGAACACCTCAGCAAGTCTGTCCAGCTCGCCTTGACTGACCACCTTATCTACTACCACAATGGCATTGCTTAAGTCGCCACCTTTGATCAGGTTGTTGTCCAGCAGGTACTCCAACTCGTGTAAGAAGCAGAAGGTTCTACAAGGTCCTATCTCGTCTTTAAACTCCGTAATGTGTTTTAGTGTGGCGTGTTGTGTGCCTAAAACCGGTGAGTTGAAGTCGATAAGCGTTGTGATCTGGTATTCATTAGATGGCACTGCCAGCATATCCACATTTTTCACAGGATCATAGTAGTGGATATTAGTATCTATGCTATAGACAATACGTTTAGCTTGTTGCTCTTGTATACCTACTTCTTCAATAGCTTTGATCACCTCATAAGAGCTACCATCCAGTATAGGTACTTCACTGCCATCGAGCTCTATAAGGGCATTATCTATCCCCATGCCTACAAGTGCTGCCAGCGTGTGTTCTACAGTACTAATACGCACGCCATTAAGCTCTAGTGTAGTACCTCTGGAAGTATCTACCACGTAGTCTACATCAGCTTTTACTACCGGTTTTTCCGGCAGGTCAATTCTTTGGAATCTTAAACCGTAACCCGGGTTAGCGGGTTTAATATTCATTGTTACATTTTGCCCTGTATGTAGTCCAACACCTTTTAAGGTTACATCACCTTTAAGGGTTTGTTGGTTTTGGGCTGAAGTCGACTGCTGCACAGGAACCGTTTTTTTATTAGTATCTGTTATTGTTTGTTCGTCTACACTCACGTTATCGTCAAATATTTTGATTCTTTAATAGAGAGTTCAACGCTGCTACTGTTTCTTCTAATTTATGTAGACGCTGTTGTAATTCAGGCAAATTTCTGAAAATTGCCTGACTTTTTAGTGAACTTTTGTAATCAAATGCAGGAGAGCCTGTTAATGCGCTGTTAGGTTGAGATACGGTTTTCGATAATCCGCTCTGAGCATTGATCTTTGTACCATCTGCTATTTGTATATGGCCAACAATACCTACCTGACCTCCTATAACACAGTTCTTACCTATTCTGGTACTGCCGGATACTCCTGATTGAGCTGCAATAACTGTATTTTCTCCTATTTCTACATTATGAGCTATCTGTATTAGATTATCCAGCTTAACGCCTGAGCGTATAATGGTAGAGCCCATTGTAGCACGGTCTATAGTTGTATTAGCGCCTATTTCTACATTATCTTCTATAATAACATTCCCTATTTGCGGAACTTTTTTATAGCTACCATCTTTTTGAGGAGCAAAGCCAAAGCCATCGCTACCGATAATAGTGCCTGAGTGTATTACCACTTGATTTCCTATTACAGAGCGATCGTAGATCTTTACGCTTGAGAATACATTTACATTGTCGCCTACCGTAACATTGTCTCCAATGTAACTACCGGGGAATATCTTAACATTATTACCAAGGGTAACATTATTGCCAATGTAGGAGAATGCGCCCACATAGCAGTTTTCTCCTAATGTGGCAGTTTCAGAGATATGCGATGGCTCTTCTATACCTTTTTTGGTAACCTGAGACATGATCTCATTATACTTCTCCAATAAAAGAGCAAAACCACTGTAAGCATCTTTTACACGAATAACCGTTGGTTTGATCTCGTGTTCAATGTTTAGGTCTTGATTGACAATAATGATCGAAGCCTTTGAAGTGTATAAATACTCTTCGTACTTAGGATTGGCAACAAAGCTTAGTGCCCCACTATTGGCCTCTTCTATTTTGGCAACACGGTCAACTTTTACTTCCGGATCGCCCTCTACTGTCCCATTAATTAGTGTTGCTATCTGTATAGCGGTAAACTGCATGCTTAGATATTGAGATAACCCGCAAATTACAATATTCTATAATCATAATACAGATTATAACATTTGAATATTATTAAAGTATGGGTTGAACATAGCAAATGTAGTTCTTATGAACGGGCATTGCAAGTGCCTGATTTACTATCGGGTTATCTATTTTAGAAATGTCTTTTGTACTGCCGTCTTTGTAGGCTATGGTTATGCGCTCATCAGCTATGTTATACGTGTCATTAGAGGTGGTGCCTGTACATACATAATAGTCTAGCTCTTCAGGGCTAAAGTTATATTTTTTCTGTAGTTCTTCCTTTTTAGCCTGATAGGTGTCCTGCAGTGAGTCGGGGCTTAAGGTAACCTTGTATAAGTTTCTGTTTATCATCATCTTACATAGTGATGATAGTATTTTGTCCTCATGGTTTTGCCATGCTTTTATAGAGCTAAAAATGTCCGAATCGTCCAACTGGCAGAAGGTTGCCAAGTGTTGAGGATCGTTCCTGAAATCGTCTGCTGATATATTATTGTTCAAAAAATGATGAAGTGCCGGGGTCGTAAATAATGTAGAGTTCTGACGGCTGAGCTTTTTTGCTCTTTTTAAAATGTTAATAAGCAGCACTTCTGAGCCAAGAACTGTTTTGTGAAGATAAACCTGCCAATACATCAGCCTGCGGGCAATGACAAACTTCTCTACCGAATGCACTCCCTTTTGCTCCACCATTAGTTCATTATCGTTTACCGTAAGCATTTGCAGGATACGATCGTAGCCGATAACACCTTCAGATACACCTGTATAGAAGCTGTCTCTATTCAAGTAGTCCATCCTGTCTACGTCTAGCTGGCTGGATACTAGCTGGTGGAGGTACTTTTTGGGGTATTTGTGACTAAAAACAGCCATGGCTTCTGTGAGCGCCCCATCAAATTCCTGATTCAGTTTTTGCATGATCATTGCTGAAACATCTTCATGGTTAATACCTTCCACCAATATATCCTCAAGTGCATGAGAGTAAGGCCCATGACCAATATCGTGCATCAAAATGGCGATTTTTGCTGCTAACCTTTCGGTATCACTAATATCAGTTCCTTTTATTTTAAGTTCGTCCAAAGCGCTACTCATGAGATGGCAAGCACCCAGAGAATGCTGAAAACGTGTATGCACTGCACCGGGGTATACCAAATGTGCCGACCCCATTTGCTTGATATGCCGCAAGCGTTGAAACCAGGGGTGGTCTATTAGTTGTATTAATATAGGTTCAGGGAAACGAATAAACCCGTAAACGGGATCGTTGATTATTTTACCTTTTACACTCATGTACTAGCTCTTCCTTTTTTACCAATCACTAAGTGGCACTTCTCCTTCAGCAGGGGTACTATTACGTTCTCGCAGATCTTCAATATATGCCTCTTCATCTACCATTACTTCACAGTCATTGAAGTTCTCCGGTTCTGTAAATTTGGCTTCTTTATCAATACCTGTTTTAGGGTCGTTGTGCAAGCTCTTCATAAAGTAAGCCCATATAGGTAATGCAGCCGCTGCACCTTGCCCTAATCTTGTTCTTCTAAATCTTAAATATCTATCATCGCAGCCTACCCATGCACCAGCTAATAGTTGAGGGGTATATCCAATAAACCATGCATCGGCTTGGTTATTAGTTGTTCCTGTTTTACCGGCTATGTCTCCTGTTACGTTATACGTATGCCTCATTCTTTTCGCAGTACCAAAGTCTACAACACCTTGCATCATTCTTACCATCTTAAAGGCAGTGTTCTCATTAATGATCTCTTTTTGTACCGGCACATAGCTTTTGAGTACCGTACCGTTCTTATCTTCAATTTTTGTGATAAATATAGGTTGTGTATTAGTACCGCCACTTGGGAACATTGTATAAGCGCGCAACATTTCTATAAGCGAGATATCAGGAACTCCTAAAGCAAGAGAGGGTACACGGTCTACTTTGCTCTCAATACCACATCGCTCCACAAAGTCAGCAAATGAGTTAACACCCACTTGTTTTATGAGATATAGTGCAGCATTATTGATAGAGCCGGCCAGTGCTTTTTTCATGGTTAAAGCTCCTTCTTTAGAGCCACCGGCATCGTAATTCTTTTTAGTAGCGAAACTTTGGGGCAGTGTGGAAAGCATGCCACAAGGAGAGAACCCATTATCCACTGCCAAGCAATAGAGTAGGGGTTTAATAGTAGAGCCCACTTGCCTTTTCGTATTGAAGTTAACGTGGTCGTACTGGAAATAGTTATGATCAATACCGCCAACCCATGCTTTCACTTCACCCGTATAAGGATCCATAGCCATAAAGCCCGCCTGCATTACCATTTTCATATACTTAATGGAGTCGATAGGACTCATCATGGTATCTATCTCATGTTGTTTATTCCATGCAAATACCTCCATTTGTACCGGCTTTTTTAACTCAATCATGATCTTATCATGTGTGAGTCCATCTTTCTTTAAAGCTTTGTACCTGCTAGAGGCTTTTATGGATGCTAAGAGGTATTTCTGATACTTGTCCCATATCTTACCGTCTTTATAACCTCGCTGACTAATAAAGAGCTTTTGCAACTCTTTCATATGCTTCTCTACTGCCTTCTCTGCATGTTCCTGCATAGTCACGTTTAGCGTAGTATATATTTTCAATCCGTCTTTATAGATGTTATAATTAGTACCATCCGGTTTTACCAGTTCCTTACAAGCTTCTTTTACTTGTGCTTCTACTACTTGTCTGAAGTAGGGGGCAATACCATCGTGGTAGCTGATTTTTTTATAATCGAGTACCAGTGGTTTTTCTTTATGTTTTTTGGCCTCTTCGTGAGTGATGTAACCATATTTAGCCATTTGGCCAATGACAACATTCCTTCTTTTCAGCGAGCGTTTAGGGTTTCTTTTAGGATTGTAAGCGGTATTGGCTTTTAGCATCCCTACTAGCACAGCTGCTTCATCTACTGATAGCTCGTTAGGTGGTTTGTTAAAGAAAGTGAGCGAAGCATTTCTGATGCCATATACGTTACCTCCAAAAGGTACAGTGTTGAGGTAAAGAGTGATGATCTCATCTTTGGTTAGGTTGCGCTCTAGTTTTACAGCCATTACCCACTCTTTCAACTTGATGATGGGCATGGTAAATATGGTCACTTTTTGGCGTCCAAATAAATTTTTGGCCAGCTGCTGGGTAATGGTACTACCACCACCGGCTTTACCTAATAGTAATACCGCTCTAAGTACGGCCTTGCCGTCTACGCCCGAGTGGTCGTAAAAACGAGAGTCTTCCGTAGCTATTAGTGCGTTGTAAACATTTTGGGAAATATCATTGTATTCAGAGGTAGAGCGATCTTGTACATAGTACCTGCCGATCAAAGAGCCATCTACAGCATATACATCAGAAGCTAGCGCACTACTAGGGTTTTCCAACTCCTTCATTGAAGGCATGTAACCCATAGCACCCGAATTAATAAGGGCAATGATGATAAAGAACGTGGCTACAGCTAAGAAAAAGAGCAGCCATAGCGTGCGTATCAGTATTTTTTTCCTTCTTTCGGATAGTATCTGAACCACTGAGTAGATGTTTTACAATAACAAAGCTAAAAAAATAAATAAGCTGTTTTGTGAGCTTTTAGTTAAAGCTATGTTTTGTCTTCATTTTGCTGTTTCTCTATATTACTAAAGAAGAAAGCAATGGCTTTTAGTGGGTTCAAGAAACCTTTAAATCTGCTCCACCATTTTGTTTGCTGCCTTACTTTTTTAATAAATGGTTTAGAGAAGGACTTGATAACTTCTTGCTCCTGAGCCGTAAGTGTTTTACCTGCATATTTTTGCTTCAAATACACATTCATAAAGCCGGTAAAGCTGCTGCCAAATTGAGGGTCTACTACCTGTTGTGCATACTGCATAGGTGTTTTTTGTCCACGATATATACCTATCATATGCAGGTAATAACTTACTGTTCTGTATGCCCAATAAGATCTAGCTTCGTCAGCTTTGGCTTGTTTTTGCCTGGTGTTGAAGTATAGATAAACCATATATGGCATCAAGAATATCAGTAATATAATGCCTAATATAGTGCCTAGTATGGTCAATAATATAGTAGTGAGTGACGTATGTTTTTCAGGTACTTCTATTTCTTTCTTTTCTTCCTCTACTTTTTGATCTTGTCGTTTGAGGTATATCTCGTCAATAGGTGCAGGTGTAGGGAAGCGTTTTAGTAACCTTTCTGTTGACTCACCATTACGTTTGCTCAATTTTTTAAAGGCGGTAGCATAAGATACTGCTGTTCCTACATCTCCGGGTTCAATATTGCTGAGTGGTACGGCTATACTATCTCTGTACACCGCAGCTATTTCCATATCCAACTTAATGGTAACAGTACTGTCTACGGGGTACTCGTCATCTTTAAATATTAGATGGCGCATTCTCAGGTCCACTGTTTTTTTAATGGTATCTACTGCTTCAATGATACCTTCGGTGGCCAGCCATGCTCTTGGCGGTTGCATTGGTGGTGTGCCATCCGGTTGCGGACTTTCTTCGGCCTCACTATTACCTACTGTGGTGTCAAAGTCTAACCAGCCATAACCGGGGAAGTAAACCTGTACCCAAGCATGTGCCTGATCAGCATAATACCAATACCAGCCCTTATTCTTATCACTACGATCTTGTGTCAGGAAGCCCACTGCGATACGAGATGGGATACCCAACGAACGTAACATAAATAATGTAGCACCGGCATAATAGGCACAGTACCCTTGCTTATTTTCAAACAAGAAATACATCAGTTTTGAAGCACTTGGTATATCGGGTATACCAGGATTGTCGGTATAAGTAAAAGTAGCGTTGCCCTCTTCGTCTTTGGCTAAGAAATAGTCGCGAATAGCCAGAACTTTATCAACCGGTTTTTCTGCATTTTGAGTCACCTCATGAGCCAGCTTGCTTATAGATTGAAATTTTGCATCGCCGGGCATGTAGGTATAGTAGGCCATAAATGCACTATCTAGTCCCTTATAACTTTTGGCTTGGCGAAGGGCATTAAAACGTTGCTCTTGAAAGTCCCTTAATTGCTCGTTCTCTGAATTGTAAATAAAGTATGCACTATTCAGAGCAGAGCTATAACTCTTAGCTCTATAGGCCGATTTGAATTGGTCGCGGTAATCTTTTTCTATAGCTATGGGTTGCACAAAGAAACCTGTATGTGGCGCTAAATAAGTGTTGGGCGAAAGAGACTTGTTGTATATCTCCACTTCTACTACCTCTCTGAATTTATCATCAAGACTGTTCTCGATCACTGAAGAGTCTACCTTGGTAAAGAACATAGGTAACTTTGATGGATCGGGTTCAAAAAGGTCGTTATTAGGTAAGTAAGTATCCTTTTCAAATGTCTCTGTCAGTGTGTCGAATTTAGTATAGTAGAAAGCAGTTAAGTATAGTGGGTTGGGGATATCTGTTCCTTCAAAGAAGTTGTCTATACGTGCACAGAATAGAAGCTCATTGCTTCGGCCTAAACTGCTTCTTAGTTTGGAGTAATCTTTTAGGTCAAAAGTACCATCCTCATTTTTTTCGAGCATGCTGTTCTCACCTTCTTCGCCCTTGCCCCCAAATTGAGCAACGGTTTCTTCTATCTCACCTTTCATAAGGTAGGTAACACCACCAAATACTAATGTAGCCAGCAAACTGAATATGGCTAGCCTACGAACCAAAAACCACCAAAACTTTTGCGACTTATCCTTGTAGTTATAGATCTGCTCGGCAGTGAAGATGATATATATAGCGTAAAGTACAGCAGGTGAAAAAGAGTAGAGTAGTTTTTCTACCGTATCAACCTGAGCTTTTGCAATGAGCAGAATACAACCCGTGAGGATGATCGCCGCCAATACTACGGACCAATAACGTAACCTGATAAAACCATAGCCTACCAACCAGCCTGCTAAGAATAATATGGTAAAGACACGAAACTGTACGGATATGAAAAAGGCATCGAACTCACCAATAGCCATACTGTCCAGCCCTTTGTAAATGCTGTAAAATATGATGGCCAAAATGGCGAATGTAATAGAGAAACGAAAACGAAAGGCATAGACTACGGCACTAATGCCCATGCCTGCAGCAAAGTATAATGCTTGTGTCGCCGACTCGTTTTGTAAGATGGAATAATACTCATTAGCATACTGCAATAGAAAATAGCCCACAAAGGCAGTGGGCAGTATTAAAAATATCAGTTTCGCCAGCAGTTCGTTAACCGGTGTTGCGCGTTGTATGCTCATAAATACAAGCCCTAATTTAGGGTAAAAAACACTGCGATATTGTTAAAAGAATGTATAGCTTCTTATCGCTAGAGTTTACTAAGCTTGTATCTGTATTTGCCATCGGCCCTATCAACGGTAAACTTTAATTTATGAGGGTTGATGGTGGTATTATATGCATCGAAATGCAATATTTTACCTCTCCCTGCTGAAACATAGATGTCTAGCAAATAAGTAACATCAGATGTAGAACCATCATCGTCTGTATATCGGTTGTTTACTTGGGTGATGCTCCAGTCTCCTGTATAGGTAATACCGTTTTTAGCATCAATAATGGCCGCCTCTCTTTTATTGTTCAATTGTAATACCATTTGGTCATACTTATGAGTAATATTATCCATATTCAGAAACCCATCGCTAACGGTTACTTTCTCAAAAGTATATTGACCAACAACCCGTCTGACGATATTATCACTGACACGTGTTTTTCTGCAAGATGTGGCCACCAAGGCCAATAACATAAATGTGCTTATTAATATATTTCTCATAATCGTAGGCTTTCTATAGTAAATGATACAAAAACTGTGCAGGTTGCTTCGTTTATAGTTAAAGAAATGATAAAGTGTAAACCTGTCGTTTTGTGTGCTTCTGTAGATGTATCGTAGGGAGGGTCTGTTTTGTTACAAGCTTATAGAAGAAAGCAGTATCTTCGACACGTTTTAAAATTCTTGAATCGAGGAACTGAGCCCTCAAAAACTAAAAAAATGCTAGATAAGTTTAAAACAATTACTGTTATAGGGTCGGGTACTATGGGTAATGGTATCTGCCATGTGTTTGCACAAAGCGGCTTTGCCGTACATATGATGGACATCAACCAAGCGGCATTAGATAGAGCTATGGCTACTATTGACAAAAATATGAGCCGCCAGGTAGCTAAAGGTAAATTGAGTGAAGAAGATAAGACTGCAGCTCTAGCTCGTATTGCTACTTTTACTGATATGCAAGAGGCTGTAAAGTCGGCCGACCTTATTGTAGAAGCAGCAACAGAAAATGTAGACTTAAAACTGAAAATATTCAAAGACTTGGATGAGCACGCTCCTGATGGTGCGATATTAGCATCTAATACCTCATCTATATCTATTACTAAGATAGCAGCACAAACCAAACGCCCTGAAAAGGTGATCGGTATGCACTTTATGAATCCGGTACCGGTAATGAAATTGGTAGAGATCATTAATGGGTATGCTACAGATAAAGAAGTAACGCAAAATGTCTACGACCTATCTAAATTCTTAGGCAAAGTACCGTGTGTCGTAAATGATTATCCCGGTTTTATTGCCAACCGTATCTTAATGCCAATGATCAATGAAGCGATCATCAGCTTGCAAGAAGGTGTAGCAGGTGTAGAAGAGATAGACACAGTGATGAAACTAGGTATGGCACATCCAATGGGGCCGTTGCAGTTGGCTGACTTTATTGGTTTAGATACTTGTTTGAGCATCCTAAACGTATTATATACAGGTTATGGCAACCCTAAATATGCACCATCTACTTTGTTGGTCAACATGGTACAGGCAGGTAAGCTGGGTGTAAAAGCAGGAGAAGGATTCTATACTTACACTCCCGGTAGCAAAGACTTAGTAGTGAGCGATCAGTTTAAAAATATGAGCTGGTAATATTCAGCCATGCAAAATATTAAAGCCACCTATAGGGTGGCTTTTTTGTTGCCGTATATTTGCCCATATTTAATACTATGCAAGAACTGGTAATCGCGTCGAACAATAAGGGGAAGATCAAGGAGATCAAAGAAATGGTGACAGGTATTCAATTACTATCACTTCGTGATATTGACTTTACAGCAGAGATTGAAGAGCCATATGATACCTTTAAAGAGAATGCTCACATTAAAGCCAATACCATCCACCAATTAAGCGGTAAAAATGTATTTGCCGATGATAGTGGTATTTGTGTTAATGCATTGAATGGAGCTCCCGGTGTGCATAGCGCGCGTTACGGTGGCGAGCCAAGAACTGATGGTGCAAATAACAGCAAGTTGCTGGAAGAGCTAGAAGGTAAGAACGATAGAAGTGCCTACTATAAAGCTGTTATTTGTTTGATATGGTATGGTGAGGTACATTATTTTGAAGGGACATGCGAAGGAACGATATTAGAAGCACCTTCAGGTGAGGGGGGCTTTGGTTACGATCCGTTATTTGTGCCTGACGGGTATGATAAAAGCTTTGCAGAGTTTGCTTCTGAGGAGAAGAATGCCATAAGTCATAGAGGAAAGGCGGTACGTGCCATGGTTGCATTTTTAAACGAACAAGTAAAAGGGTAGGATGAAATTCTCCATAGGAGATAAAATAGTTGTGACACAGAGTGGCGAGGAAGGCCACATCGTATCCTTTATAGGTAAGGATATGGCAGAGGTGTATGTGAAGGGGACTACTTTCCCTGTTTATTTAGATGAGATAGACCACCCTTATCTTAAATGGTTTACAGACAAGAAAAGGAAAGAGAAAAAAGGCGTACTCCCGGAGCAACTACCTGTTGAAAAACAAAGTCAGAAGAAACCGCGTCTAGCCAAAGGCATTTACATGGCCTTTTTTCCTGAGTTTAAGATAGAGGAGATGGAAGACGTGGTAGACTTTATGAAGGTGCATTTAGTGAATGAGTTACCCTACGAAATACAATATCATTATAGCTTAACTTTTGCGGGTGAAGCGGAGTTTCAACATGAAGGGGAACTACAGGCTTTTGGCCATGTGTATTTACACAGCGTGCCTTTTGAAGATATGAATGATGGTCCCCGATTCGTGTGGCGAATTGATAACTTGGAAGATGCGGATATGCGCCCGATGGAAGGGGTATTGAAAATAAAACCTCAAAAACTATTTCAGCATATACAAGATGTGTTGGCGAATAATAAACCTTCTTTTAGTTATTTACTTTTTGAAGAGTTTCAACCATTGGAAAAACTTACAATAAACCATAATAAAAAGAAACCTGCTACTAGTACTCATCCAAAACCATCAATAGCAAAACCTTATATAGAGGATGGCCCAAAGTATGAACTGGACTTGCATATAGAGCAGTTGGTTGATGGGTATACAAGTATGACCAATGGAGAGATCGTGGCGATACAATTGGCGGAACTGCAACGGTATTTAAACATAGCGGTCAATCACCATCAAGATAGAATGATGATCATACATGGTATAGGCAAGGGTAGGTTGAAAGAAGAGGTGCACAAAGTGTTGGCCAATATGCCGGAAGTAAAAAGCTATGCCAACGAGTGGCATAGCCGATATGGTTTTGGTGCAACCGAGGTGAGGTTTCAGTATTAATTATAAAACGCTCATTTTACCTTTTTGCACTAAGCTGTTATTATCGCTAACGGTATAAATATAATTACCTGCCGGTAACTCAATTATTATACTTTCTTGCTGCAGCTCCATTGTTTTTACTTTACGTCCATCTATACTGTATATGGTAAGGTCTTTACCAATATGTTGAGGAGCAGTGACCTGTATTTTACCATAGCCTAATGTAGCTATCTGTATGTTGCTTTCTTTATTCTTGATGTTGGTAACGCTTACAGGACCAATAGTAACAGAATCTGTTTTGCTCTCACTAAAGCAGCTGTTAGATGCGGTTAAGGTAACAGCGTATTTTCCATTGCTGGTATAGGTGTGCATAGGTGCAGTTTGCGTACTGTTATTTCCATCACCGAAATTCCAAGAGTATTGTGCAGCCTTTAGCGAATTGTTTTGAAAGGTAACAGTGTTTCCGCTTACATTATAACCAAAGCCGGTATAAGGGTAGTCTCCATCTTGTACCCAAGATCCGATACTGTCGATTACTACCTTTTTGGCAAAGTATTGTATCTTTTGTGCATCAGTAGCACTTAAGCCACCTGTATAGCTACTTCCTTCAGGGCTTTTATGAAATATAGATGCATAAAAAACACAAGCGGTAAGGTAAGTGCCTGCAGCACTTGGGTGCGATTCATCTGCTTGGTAAAGATCAATAGATGGTACGCTATCACGCACAACCTTCCATGCAGCACCTACAGGAGATACCACGCCTTTGTTATCTTTCGCCATTTCCAAATAACTTTCACGAAGACGTTTTTGCATGCCCTCGTAAGTACATACCGGTGGATAGAAAGGACAGTTTGCAGCATCACCATTTTTTCTACCCCAAGTCATGTAAAACATGGTTTCTGTACAGCTGTGATTACTATTGATAGAATCTACCAATATTTTAGCATAAGGGTAAGTGTCACTAGCTACTTGCCCCGGTGAGAAAGATGGTCTTTGGCTTTGCTCTTGAAGTACTACAATGTCCCACTTGCTTTGTTTAATAGCATTTAATGTTGCCGGGTCGGTACTATGACCTTGAAAAGTAGACCCGCCTGGGGATACCTCAGTGTATGTTAGTGTATCGCCTAGGTCTTGAGCTAGTTGCTGTAGCACATTAGGCATACCAGCGGTATAACTATTGCCAATGAATAATACATTTCTTTTTTGTGCCAGGCAGGTAATACTACTCAAACACATGATGGATAATAAACTCTTTTTGATGATACTATGCACAATTATTGATTTTTATATCTCGTTCAATTATTTAGCTAATATTCTTATTTCTACACGTCTGTTTCTGTCTGCATCTTCTGCTGTTTTCTCCACTGCTACTACCGGCCTGCGTTTTCCAAAACCTACATATTTTAACCTGTCTTTGTCTATACCTTCGGCCACTAAATATTGATAGATGGCTTTTGCGCGATTTACAGAAAGTGCTAGTTCAAAAGTCCCTTCATCTAAAGCATCAGGTGCTGATGGTCTGATACAGCATACATGCCCTTCAATTTGTATGTGCAAGTTAGGGCTCGATTCCAATGCATCATACAATTGCCCTAACTCTTCTAAAGACGATTCTTTTACAGTATGTCTACCGGCATAAAAGTAGATATTGTTCAAAACAAAGGTGTTACCAACAGCTACTTCACTTATCTCCTTGGCTACAATGTTCTTTTTCTTCTTTTCTGTCGTACGTGGAGACGACCTTACGAGTGTTTTAGGTTGGGTATTGATCGTATTTAATACGATGTCTACTCTTCTGTCAGGGGCATAGCCTTCCGGAAGGTTGAGATCTCTTGGCACTTCTCCTTTACCTATGCACAGCTTGATATTATTGCTTTTTAACCCTGTATTTAGCAGGTGTTGCTTTACACTTTCTGCACGTTTTTTTGACAGTTTTATGTTGTATTCATTGCTGCCTAAATAGTCAGCATATCCAACTATGGTTAAGTTTTTACC
This sequence comes from Flavipsychrobacter sp., assembly GCA_965230595.1. GTDB lineage: Bacteria > Bacteroidota > Bacteroidia > Chitinophagales > Chitinophagaceae > UBA5543. The sequence continues at coordinate 1,062,208 of OZ246011.1, forward strand.
GTCTTGTATTATGCGATTGTACAATAGTGAGTCAAGTTTCGCTTTGCTATTTGAGCTCAAAAAAGGGTCGTTAAGCTGATAATATAAACGAACCGTGTCTTGGCTATATGCTAGCTGATTAATACAAAAGATGCTTATGAATAGACCAATGATGATATTTGTTGATTTAAGTCTATTCATATATTGTTGATTTGTAATAATAAACGCAAAGAGATTAATAGTTATATAAATTATTTACTCACATCTGTGGAATATACGTCAGATTTTTGGTGCGTGAATAACTTAATTTCGAATAGAACCAAATTAGTGTACTATGGAAGATACAACGACAATGGACAATATCCTTTGGTTTTTAGTAGGTTTTTTAGCAAGTGGTATGGCAGCAGTATTAGTGCTGGGCTGGATCAAGGGGCAGTATTGGAATAGAGAGCAAGAGCTAAAGAGAAGGCATAAGTAAATACTTCTACCTATTGCTTGTCACCAAAGTAAAAATGGTCTTTATACAATTTTGATACGTGATCGTATAATGCTTCTAACGATCCGTAACCTGCAAGATGTTCATGTACATGTTTTTGACCACGTACTGTAATGATCGCTTTTGAACTGTCTGCAATATTTAAGGCTATTTTGCCACCTTCTTGTGAGTAAGAAGTAACAAAAATCTTTATGTTATCTTCTTTCTCCGTTTTGCCGTTTATTTTAACAGCATCGTTTATAAAGACGAACTTACCCTCTTCTTTGAGTGGGAAAAGCTTTAATTCGCCAATAGAGCTATTTACCATATGTTACCCCTTATATTAATACCAAATTTATGTAATTGGCACTATTGATGCAAGTTAAGGATATGCTATGAAGTAGTATTCTTCATTTTTTTCGTAGAGCTGAATAAACTCTTTCTTGGTAAGGCTGGGGCGATATTTCAGCCATTTAGCCATAGTAGAAATACGTAAACCACATTCTGCTAAAAGGTTGAAGACCTTCTCGGGGGTAGAGCCATAAAAGTCTGATGCGCCAAGCCCGTGTTCAAATATTATAGTTGGTTTAGCACGTTTGATCGTTTTTACTGCACCTTCTAATACCAAAAGTTCTCCACCTTCTACATCTATTTTTATTAAAGATGGCGTATAAGTATCAGGAATGATATTGTCAAGAAGGTTTGTTTCTACTGTTATCGTTTGGTCTTGTTCGTTCGGTCGATCATATTTTCTTTTTACCAGTCCACTGTACGAAGGGTTACTCACCACATGGTTGAAAGTAGACTCTCCTTGCTCATTACTAAGGGCTACGCCATGTATATGACAGTTTTTTTGATCTGTGTACTTTTTGACCAAGTTGGTATGCATGTCTGGTATAGGCTCAAAGGCATAGTGTGTACCATTGGGTGCAGACTTTAGCATAATGTCTAGCACTTCGCCTTTATGTGCGCCAATGTCAATACAACAGCTGTCCTGTGTACACACTTCTTTTATCACCCTGTTGGTCTGTTGATCATATTGCTGGTTTTTTGTAAACGCAATTGGTATTTTTTTGACCAACTTTTTTATTTGCTCTTTCATCTCTGTTGGATTACGCGCCTCCGGTATATTCTTTGAGATGACAATAATAGTTTTTTTCGCTTACACTATAAATAGCAAGGGCTACTTTTATAAAGCAGCCCTTGTTATTATTGTTTGGATGAGGTGCTATTGTGGCACTTCAACAAAGTTGCCATCTGTAATTTGATATGTAGTACTGCTGTCGGATGCTGTGACGGTAAACTTACCTGATATTTTGGTGCCGTTGATAGCTGTTATTTCAACAGTGCCGGACTGCCCTTGTATATTTTTGTTGCCATTAGCTATAAAATATTGAAAACCTGCATCTCCGCTACCGGGGTTACTACTAATGTTGTAGGTGCCGGTAGTTGTACCGTAGACATCTATTTCTATATTCTTGTAGCTGTTACCACTTCCTTCTTCCCAAAAGATACGGTTACGATTATTGTTGATCACCTTCCACGTTGCATTATGGCTTTCGTCAGTGCCGTCTAACTTAAAGCATAAGTTCATGCCATTACAAGCTGTAGGGCTGTTATTGTTATTGGTAGTAGGTGCAGGGTCATTTTTCTTACAAGCTCCCAATGTTACAGTTACTACTAATGCCAATGTAATTAAGATGTACTTTTTCATTACTAATGTTTTGTACAAAACTATTATTGACAAAAAGTTATTCCGTTACCGTTTTTGCGGTATTATTATATACCTGCATTTGGGTATGTATAAGACAAATTTATGGGGTATAAATAATGTCTACATCAGTTTATCCGCTAATATTGTATCATAAATAACTGAACGAATGGTAAAACAAATAGAACTAGGGCTACTTACGGTAGAGGATTATCAAGGGCTGCTATCGGCAATGAAGGCGGCGTATAAGAATTGGCAAGGCAGTTATTGGAGCTTGGATGCCATTGAGCGATTGATAAAGAGATTTCCTGAGGGACAGATGGTGATCAAGGCAGATGGTAAGGTGGTAGGATGTGCCTTATCGCTCATTATCAGGTATGATAAGTTTGGAGATAATCATAATTACAGAGGGATAACCGGTAATTATACATTTAGTACGCATGATAATAAAGGGGATGTGCTTTATGGTATTGAAGTATTTATTCACCCTGATTTCAGAGGGCTGCGTTTAGGCAGAAGGTTGTATGATGCACGTAAGGAACTATGTGAACAGCTCAACCTAAAAGCGATTGTTTTTGGTGGTCGTATACCACACTACCATACTTATGCCGGTGAAATGACACCTAAAGAGTATATACAAAAGGTGAAAAATAAAGAGGTGTTTGACCCTGTACTTACGTTTCAGCTTTCTAATGACTTTCATGTAAAAAAGGTGATCAAGAATTATATGCCGGGTGATGATGAGAGCCTGGAGTATGCTACGCTACTACAATGGGACAATGTATACCATACACCTAAAACCAGAAACCAGTTCAATGCGAAAACGAATGTGCGTTTGGGGTTGATCCAATGGCAAATGCGCCCTTATCGTTCGCTTGAAGAAATGTTTGAGCAGCTGGAGTATTTTATAGATTCCATAGCGGCCTATAAAAGTGACTTTGCATTGATGCCTGAGCTGTTCAATGGTCCGTTGCTTGCTGAATTTAATCAGATGAGTGAGGCAGAGGCCATGCGTGCGCTGGCACAATATACTCCCGAGATCAAAGAAAAATTCAAGGAGTTGGCGATCATGTACAATGTAAATATTATTACAGGCAGCTTGCCAAGTATAGAGGGTGAGGTGATGAAGAATGTAGGTTATGTATGTCATAGAAATGGTGTGGTAGAGCAGTACGATAAAATTCACATCACCCCTGATGAGGCAAAACACTGGGGTATAAAAGGTGGTGATGCTCTAAGGGTATATGATACTGATGCGGGCAAAATTGGTATACTCATATGCTACGATGTAGAGTTTCCTGAGTTGGGAAGGATATTAGCCGAACAGGGAATGCAGATATTATTTGTGCCGTTTTTAACCGATACTCAAAATGCATATATGCGCGTGCGCTGCTGCGCACAGGCTAGGGCTATAGAAAATGAATGTTTTGTGGCTATAACAGGTAGTGTTGGCAACCTCCCTAAGGTTGAGAATATGGATATACAGTATTCACAGTCCGCAGTATTTACACCATGTGATTTTGCATTTCCTTCCAACGGAGTAAAAAGTGAGGCAACGCCTAATACTGAAATGATACTTATTGCAGATGTGGATCTGCAGCTACTGGATGAGCTGCATAGCTACGGTAGTGTTCGTAACCTAAAAGATAGAAGAAAGGACTTTTATGAGTTGAAGGTTAAGGGGCAATAAGCACTATCAATATTAAATAACCTTTGCGTAGTATTATATCTGTAGTTTTGCGTCACAGAATAGCGATCTAATATGAATGATATATTGAAACAAGTTTATTTAGGAAACACAGTTCAGCAATGGCTATTTGCAACAGGGCTATTTCTATTGGCCTACATAGGAGTTCGGGTGCTTAAGTATATTGTGATAAGGCATTTGACCAGGTTGTCCCAAAAAACAGAAACTACATTTGATGACTTTCTTGTAGAGGTGATGAAGAAATCTGTTGTGCCGGCACTATATTTTAGTTGTGGCTACATCGCTTTCAGATACTTACACTTTCCTGATAAGGTACACGATGCTATCAAAGTAGCGTTAATGTTCATCTTTACGTTCTATGCACTGCGTATTGTAACATCAACGATCAAGTACTTTGTTTACACCTCATTAGATAAATATGACGACAGTGATATAAAGAAAAAGCAAGCAAGAGGTATACTGGTGATCATCAATGCAGTAGTATGGATGTTAGGCTTAGTATTCTTACTGGATAACCTTGGTCACGATGTTACTACAATTATCACAGGTTTGGGTATTGGTGGTATCGCTATAGCTCTGGCAGCACAAACCATCTTGGGCGATTTGTTTAGCTACTTTGTTATCTTTTTCGATAGACCTTTTGAAATTGGTGATTTTATTATTGTAGACGACAAGTCTGGTACGGTGGAGTATGTAGGTATTAAAACTACTCGCATCAGAACGCTTAAAGGAGACCTGCTGGTATGCTCTAATACGGACCTTACCAACTCAAGAGTTCATAATTATAAAAAATTAGATCAGAGAAGAGTCGTGTTTACGCTTGGTGTGCTTTATGAAAGCTCTTCTGAAATACTGGAAAAAATACCGGTGATCATCAAAAAGATCATAGACGATATTGAGGAAGTAGATTTTGGCAGATGCCATTTCTCCAACTATGGGGCATTCAGTCTTGACTTTGAGACCGTGTACTATGTAAACGCCAATGACTACGACTTATATATGGACAAACAGCAAAAAATATATCTGCAAATATTTAAAGCCTTTAATGAAGAGGGTATAGGGTTTGCATATCCTACACAGACTGTTTATATGGGCAGCGAGCAGGAAACAAGTATTGAAAAATAATACAGAGCAGGATTACTTATCCTGCTTTTTTTTGTTGATGCGTTTGCCTCTTTTGGTGACAGTTTTTAGTTGGTCTTCAATTACCTGCCAGTAGCCATACACTTTTGTGTCAGAGTATTTGCGCAAATTAACGTCTACCTTTTCTGAAATATACCAGCAAAGTTCGTAGCCAAAATCTTTATTTAAGTCATCTACTTTGGCATAGGAGATCAAGTCCATATGTTTCAGTAATATCTTCTTTTTAGCGGCAACTGTTGGTCTTCTTTTGTGATGCATATAAAGAGCTATAAGCTCTGTGCAGCAATCTTCAACAATGTTGGTAATGGTCTCTTGCTCACTAGTCAAGCTGTCTTCAATGCCCGGGAGTAGGTTTTTGAAATTATGATATTTATCTACCCATCTGAATTTTCTGAGCTGCTCTATGACCTCTTCCTTCTTCATGATACTGAAAGTACTTACTGTAGCTGTGTTCTTCTCTGTTTTAATTGTTTGGTGGTATGTTTATATAACCACTCGTCGCCAATGAATATATACCAAAGCATGACCAATTGCTCTCTGAGCGTGAATAAGAGTTTTTTATACCAAGGAAAATCAGAAGGGAAATTAGCAGCCTTTATTTCAAAATCTGTCAAGTGTCGTTGAAATAAATACTTTGAACGTTTTTTATGAAATATGGATGTAACTATTGTAGCCTTCTTAATGTTTAAAGATCTCATGAGTCGGGTTGTATATAGTGCGTTCTCATAAGTGTTTCTTGCCTTTTTTTCTAAAAAAATGTCGTCAGAGTCTACACCGTTTCTTACGCAGTATGCTGCCATGATCTCAGCCTCTACCAATGAGTTATGTACTGCAGCGCCTGAAACAATAACCTTTGCGTTGGAGTATTCCTTATACAACTTAATACCTAGGTCAAGTCTGGTGTGCAGTATGCTACTTAGTTCCTCCGCTTTTCTTGAAGGGTAACCAAGAATGATAATCGCATTAGTATTATCTCGTTGCTTTATTTGCGTGTTTTGTAGCATATTATCTAGTGCACGTACTGAGTACTACAAAACTAATATGTTGAACTTTTTATTGGGATATTATTTTTTAGATAAGTATTATTGCATGATATTTGCTGGGAATAGGGGGTAAACACCCTGTTTTGTGATTTTAACTACTGTATATAAATGTTTAGAGAATATATACTGGAAATAACCCCCGTATTATTAATAATACTTTTAGCTCTATTTGTATGGTTTAAGTTTACGGCTATTATTTCATCCGGCTTAAACAGAAATTATATGCAACTTTTTTTCGTGTCTTTGTTCCCTTTTAGCAAGCAGGTGATCAGAAATACATTCCACGACAAGTTAAAACGCTATTATAAGAGGAGTAATAAACTGAATAATATATTCTATGTTATTTTCTTTATCGTTTTAGCTTTATATGCCTTAATGCGAGCATTCTAGTCCTTTTTACGTCCTTCAATTTGCTCGTCCCAGTCTAAGTTTAGTTTTGTAGCATCGTCAGTTGTTATTATAATCTTTTTGTCTTTGTATTTGTTGAAGTATTTCACTTCAAAGATATTTCGACCTTCTACATGGCAGTATATGCCTATTTTTCTCATGCTATTTACGGGCTGGTTATCCCAAATGGCAGGTCGCCATTTAGGCATATTATTGATGATTTTGGGCAGTTCTAAAGCCTCTATTTCTGTAGCTGTGTTAATGGTGCTGTGTGTCATGCCTATACAGCAAGGGATGCCATTTGAGTCTACTGTAACTTCCAGGTAGATCACACCTCTTATGCGCTCTAAATGCTTCCAGTTTATACGTTTAGAAATATATGGCTGTAGCTTTCTAAATGTTGGTTTCCTATGAATACTATCCCGAAACTGTAAATTTTTATAACATACCCCTTGCCTTAGTAGCCTTTTACCCGGAGCGGGTTTAGTACTGTTAGGGAATGCGTATTGAGCTTGTGCATTACCTAATGCAAAAAAGCAGATGATAAAAGTGTAAATTACTTGCTTCATAGTACCTGTAAATTTATATACTGTTAATAGTTACTTGTCAAGTAATTGTAATTTATGATATATGAGTGGAATAAATGTGATAAACTTAGCTGAGAAATTTAAGTTGTTCCAAAGTCATTGGGACCCACATATTATAGGCGAGCTTAATGGTCAATATGTAAAATTAGCAAAACTGAAGGGAGAGTTCGTTTGGCACAGCCATGAGCATGAAGATGAGCTGTTTATGGTAGTGAAAGGGGTACTAAAGATAGCTTTAAGAGATAAAGAATTGATACTTAATGAAGGGGATATTGCTATCATTCCCAAAGATGTTGAGCATAAACCAGTTGCAGATCAAGAAGTTGAGGTATTACTATTTGAACCTAAGAGCACGGTTAATACAGGAGAAGAACGTAATGAAAAAACAAAAGAAGTACTTAAGCATATTTAAAACCGCTATAGTGTCCGGTTTCTGATTTTATTTTCGTCTTGCTACCATACTAAGAGATATGTTTTATTATTTTCATATGAAATAAAAATCAAATAATATGGTAAACATTAACTGGCTGGTTGTAGCCATAGCTGCTCTTATCCCTCTTGTTATTGGTGCTATTTGGTACAGCCCCAAAGTGCTGGGTGGCGCGTGGATAAAAGAAACGGGTTTAACAGAAGAAGAGCTCAAAAAGGCCAACATGGCTAAGATTTTTGGTATGACATACCTGTTTAGCTTTATGCTGGCTGTGATTCTAAACCCTGTTGTGATACACCAGTTTCATATTCAATCTATCTTCTTTTACGAAATGAAGGACCTTACAACAGAAGGTACTGAGCTCAATATGTATGTCACCGATTTTATGGATAAAAACGGGCATAAATTCAGAACATTTAAGCATGGTTCATTTCACGGTACTATAGCAGGTATATTATTCGGGATACCAATTATTGGGATCATTAGCCTTTTTGAGAGAAAGACGGCTAAGTATATTCTTGTACATGCAGGCTATTGGGTATTGAGCATTGCACTAATGGGTGGTGTTATTTGCCAGTTTACATAGAAGTGTATCAGAATGAACGTATTACAGAGTAGGGGTAATTATTACCCTTGCTTTATTAGTATAAAGTTAAAGAATGCGGATAGCGTTGAAAGATTATGTAGATTAGGCAACAAAAGGTAGAAATTATGAGAGTTTTATTGCTAATAGTGCTAATGTTTTTCTCTGCAAGTGCCTATTCGCAAGAGATGTTGCCTAACTGGTATGTTTTAGAAAAAGGAGCTTCCGTTGGGATATTAAAGCCTGGTGTTAATGACCTCATCATGCATCTTACAACAGCAGGTGCCGTACAGATAAACAGAGAGGAAATAGACAAGGTGAATAAGAAGATCGTATATCAGCCGGGGCATACGATACTTGTATATGCTAATACAGGCAAAGGTGTTTTTATGGCTACTGATGTAGAGGGTAGAACTTTGCTTGTAAAAGGTAACGTAACCAAGGCCGAGTATGGAAGTGGTTGCAGTCCTGCCTATGTAATGCATAATGTGCAACTGCCCGATGGTACTATGCTTAAGTATGGCTCCTATATATGGGTGAAAAGAATTGAAGGGAATAATGCTGTAGTACAGTATGCCAATAAAAAAGACTTTTCGATACCGTTAAAGTCGGTAGTGAAGGATAAAAATGGTGTAGCTAAAACGGTTGAGAACCTCTATATAGTTGATGAAACTGCAGGTGATATGCTTAAAGACACCAAGATGCGTGTTATAGAATAACTAAACATTACCCTTGCTGCCAAAGGGCGTTAGAATATATAAGTAAAGCACCCTTGCATAGCGCATAGACCAAGGCTGCAGTATCAGTACGGTAATAGTGCTTGATATAATATAATAATAGAAGCTATTGTCTTTATAGCTCAGCCCAAAAATCGGCCAATACCATAGTATATTCAGGAAGAAAATGATAACTGTGAGTGCATAGTTTATGCCCGGTCCGTTATTCGTTTCGGTTACCATTTTCATATTACAGGTATTGCAGCGTTCTTCCATCTTTACGGTTTGGCTAAGCGGAAACACACTCCTGTTGATAAATATTTGTCCTTGACGACAGTTAGGGCATTTCATGTTTAAAACACCGGCCACAAATGAAAGTTTTTTTGAGGACGCACACATGGCGTCAAAATACAGAATTACTCTAGTAGTTAATAGTTTTATAAAAAGCATAAAGACATGACGTATGTCATGAATTAGATAAGTTATGCGCCTTATATTTGACTACATAAAACAATTTTATAAATGGACATAATAATACAGTCGCTGGGCTTTACTGCTGGAGAGGAACTTGAAAACTTTATATCAGAGAAAATATCAAAACTAGATAAGCTTGATGATAAGATCATACGTGCGAGAGTAACACTGCAGCAAGGTCAGAGCAACGAGAATAACCACTTGTGCGATGTAAGACTAGAAGTGCCGGGTAATGATCATATTGTAAAAAAGGCGGGCAATAGTTATCAGGAGGCCGCGCTGGAAGCAGTAGACACTTTACAAGATATTATAAGGAAGCATAAAGATCGCTAATAAATAAAGGCCTGCTGAACAGCAGGCCTTTAAAGTATAATTCAATAGTTTTATTCTTCGTCTTCATCTGCCATGTCAGCACCGCCGTCACCCATTCCCATCATCTCATCTATCTGAGCTCTAAATTCTGCATCTTGTTGATAGGTCATGGTCATTTGTTGAAATTTGATAGGCTCCATACCGCTTTTTTGAACAGCTGCTTGCATTTGTGTGCCTAGTTCAGTTTGTATCTCATTTACCGCAGCAGCTAACTCCTTAAATGTAGTAATGTCTTCTTCTGATGCGCCACCATATGTTTGGTCTCCTTGCTGTGCAGACATCATCATTGTTTGGAACTTTTGCATATCCATGCCCGACTCCTTAAGAGCAGTCATCATTTTTTCTTGTGCTTTTAATTGTATCGGCAGTGTTTCTTTATTTATAGCTACATATTGGGCAATATCCTCTTCTGAATGTTCAGCCTGTTGTGCTGAAACAGATGTGAATGATAATAACCCTAAAATGCCTATTAAAGCAATGAAGCGTGTGGTTGTTTTTTTCAAATTCATGTGTTGATGTTTTAAGCCGACAAATCTAAGTGAATAATTAATAGTAAAATAAAATATTTCAGATGCATAATCAACTGACCATACCATGGTAGGGGTATTTTTCCCGTTGCTTGGTAGTCAATAGGTTTATACCTTGAACCTCATAAATTCTTAACCATTAAAACAAGGAGGTATTATGTCTCATCACAGTCAGGTGTTTATGACAGCACCTAGGTCTTTACGTATTGACCACAAAAAAAACAGCATCAAAGATTCAGTTAGACTAATTGTAAAAGGGCAAGGAGTAGTATCCTTTACAATAAAAGAACAAAAGCCTTTTTCGCTGATACTGAACAACCCAACAAAAAATGGAGTTACTGCTCTTAAAATTGAGGTGACTAAGGATATGGTCATCTTTCAGCAGGAAGTAAAAGGCAAGTGGGAGATGCTTAGTCAACATGGAGGAGATGTAAAAGGAATAGATAAAGATAAGGACTGCCATTACTGGTATAGCGTTGATTATCATAATCGTTTTTTGCGTTATGGTAAAGGGGAGATACGACTTAATACTTGCTTGGCAGAGCAGCATTTGAGCGAACCTAAAGAAGGAGCTGAAGATGTATATGGCTGGTTGAATAATGTAAAAAAAGTAAGTATAGATCATAAGATTATTCACCCGGTAAAGGTGTGGAGAGATCCGGTAGTAATAGATCCTCCATTAGCAGTTATATCAACAGATATGGTAGCTATGGATGATATAGCCATGAACAATGGTACTGTGCCTGCTAACCTTACGCCCGTTTGCCAGCAGTTATACGCTAATGTAGCGGGTAAGAACTTTCAGCTGAACACTCCTGACTTTCCATACTTTGTTGATGCTATTGAAGCGAGTATTAGAAGCCCTAAGGGGTGGTGCTATCAAGAGTTGAAAAGAAAAGAAGGAGAGTTTGGGCCAAAGAGTGACCCTAAAGAAAACTATTTAAGGATTACAATGGGGGTTAATCAGGGTGACTCCCCCGGTATACCGTATGTGATGGAAATATGGCCTCCGGGATGCTATTCCCCTATACATAATCATGCGCGTGCAAATGCGATAATAAGAGTGCTAAGCGGAGAGATAAATGTGAGTTTGTACCCAATGCTTTCCAAATACCATGAAACACCTTTTATGGATATTAATTTTAGAAAAGATCAGGTAACATGGATATCTCCTGAGCTGAACCAAACGCATAAATTGTGGAACCCTAATGAAAGCGGTCCTACGTGCATTACCATACAATGCTACATGTATAGCAGCGGTAATACAGAGCACTATGAATACTTTGATTTTTTAGATGAAGATGGAGACATACAGCAATTTACTCCTAACTCAGATATGGGATTTTTAGAGTTTAAAGCCACAATGAAAAAAGAGTGGGAGAGTGGCATTACTCAATAAGTTTTTTTACTATCACCATGTGAAGAGTCAACGCCTAGTGCGTTGGCTTTTTGGTTTATTATGGGCAACTTTGTTGGTTATGAATCAGGTAAAAGAACTATTTAATACATGGGCAGGCACAGAGCGGGGCGAGCGTATGGCTCAAGGGCACGATGTGTTGGTGAAGCATATTTTAGAAATGTGGCAAGGTGGTGAGATGCAGCATCTTCTGGACGTTGGGTGTGGTAACGGAAGGGCTTTAAAAATGGCACTGGAGTATGGTGTACAAAAAGTAGCCGGAGCCGACCTTAGTGATGGAATGATAACTGAAGCAAAGAAAAACATCCCTAATGGTGATTTTCAAAATACGCCAATGCAAGACTTAAGTTATTGGGAAGATGATACGTTTACTCACATCATTTCTATTGAGGCGCTGTATTATTTAAAAGAACCTTTAGAGGGGTTAAAAGAGTTGCGCCGAGTGTTACAACACAATGGTAAAATTGCTGTGGCCATTGATTATTATAAGGAAAGCAAAGGTACACATAGCTGGCCTGATGCATTAGGTTTTGAGTTAACCCTATTGTCTTCAGATGAATGGGTGCAGCTTTTTCATGAAGCTGGTTTTGAAGGTGTGAAGGCATCACGTATAGTACGTGCAAGCTATACAAAAGCAGAGGACTTTATACCATCACCTTATGCTCCAAGTTATGAGTTGTATATGGATTATATAAGGTCGGGTGCGTTGTTGTTGGCTAATTAGTTGATAGCTGGTTTGTAATCGTTGGGATTTATTTTTATCTGAAATAATTAGTTCCCTAAGGGGGCGTAGTATTTGAAAGCAAATGTACATTCTAGCTCCCTAAGCTTACTTCTTCCAGGGTCTGTTTTTGTTTGTTGAATGATATATGGTTTTAACTCAGCTGTTAGGATGTTAGTATCAATGTCATCTACACCGTTTTCTTTTGTAGCATTCACAAGGGTATAGTTATACACTAATGTTCTATTGGGGTAAGCTCCTACATTGTTTAGCACTGTTTCTTTGTCAACTGTAATAGGGCAGTTTTCATTTAAAGCGCTGGCAGCTTTTGCTAAGCTTTTGTCAATGTATGTGTCTGATGGGTTCGCCGATACGTAATAGTTAATTAAATAAATTACCTCAAAGCCAATTACTAAACCAATTAAAACACATGGACTTTGTGTTAAAAAATAATGTACTGTTTCTTCATCTTATTGAATAGAGAATGTAATTTTTATCTTCATGCTGTTAATACAGTATGCATCCTCGATTAATAGATATACTAAAGCTACTATTAGGTATTGTTTTCTTTTTGTTCATGCTATGGATTAATCCATTCGGGCTGGAAGAAAAAGCAGCTATCACCTTAGCCATTGCCACATTAATGATCACATGGTGGGTTAATGGTGCTATGCCTATGCCGGTGGTGGCACTATTGCCACTAGTATTGTTCCCATTGTTTGGTATAGCTACCATGAAGGAGTTGGCACCATCTTACGCTAATCCTATCATCTTCCTGTTTATGGGTGGGTTCATGATTGCCTTAGCCATTGAGAAATGGAATCTGCATAAGCGGGGAGCACTGTCTATTATTAAGCTTACAGGTACAAGCGGCAACAAAATAGTTTTAGGCTTTATTCTAGCTTCCGGCCTCATGAGTATGTGGATCAGTAATACGGCCACTACTATGATGATGTACCCCATAGCCTTAAGTGTGATAGGGGTGATGGAAGAACATAGTACTACTACCGGTAATATTAAACACTTAAGCGTATCGCTAATGTTGGCGGTAGCTTACTCTAGTAATTTTGGAGGTATTGCTACCATAATAGGTACACCACCCAACGTGGCCTACACAGCCTACTTGCAAGACCATATGGATATGACCATACAGTTTGCCGATTGGATGAAACTGTGTTTGCCTATTTCATTACTATTGCTAATTGCCCTCTATTTTGTAACCACGAGGATACTTTACCCTAACCATATTAAAGACGATGCTGCAGCAAAAAAACTCATTCATACCGAGTTGAAAAATATGGGTAAACTGTCTAAAACAGAGCATCGTGTGTTACTTGTTTTTGTTGTTACAGCTTTGTTATGGATAACCAAGGGGCTTATTAATAAGGCGCAAAGCTACATTGTGTTGAACGACTCCTTAATAGCCCTGCTAGGCGGTATCAGTATGTTCTTGATACCATCGGGCAATGAGAAGAGCAAAAGGTTGCTCGTTTGGGAAGATACAAGCAAGATGGCATGGGGAATATTGATATTGTTCGGTGGTGGTATTTCATTAGCCGGTCAGCTGCAAAACGCAGGTATTATTCAAAGCTTGGGTGAGTGGATGTCTACGTTTGCGAGTGGTGGGTTGTTATTGGTTTTTATAGTTGTGATCGTTTCAATATTTATTAGTGAGGTAATGAGTAATGTGGCTCAGGTGATCGTTTTTGCACCTGTGATCACAAGCTTAGCATTAGCACTAAAAATAGATCCGATACAGATTGGTATAGCTATGACACTAGGAGCCAGTTGCGCCAGCATGATGCCTATGGGAACTCCTCCTAATGCCATAGTGTTTGCCAGTGGTAAGTTGAAGCTGAAAGATATGACCACAACTGGTTTGGTAATGAACATCATATCCGCCATATTGATCACAGCCTTTTGTTGGTATGCTTTACCGCATATGATACATGTATTGGGTTAATTATTCCGAATAATATTATCTGCAATTTTGGGGCTGATGCGACTTAAGAATCTCAGCAGTTTTACCTTGCCAATATGTACTTCATATTTATCCTTTGCAAAGGCAATGATGAATTCTTTTACTAATTGCTCTGCACTTATCTTTCCTTTGCCTCTGCCTTGTGTCATGTCTGTATCAACTAATGCAGGTACTATTTCAAATACTTTGATATTAGTTTCTTCAAATTGATATCTCAATGCTTTGGTGAAAATGTGTAAGCCTGCTTTAGAGCCACAATAAACAGGAGCGGAACGTTTAGGCCATGTGCCTAATGAAGAGGTCACGTTCACTACGGCAGAGCTTTTATTTTTATTAAGTAGGGGCAACAGTAAAGTAGTTAATTGTATAGGGGCTGTAAGATTAGTGTTGATCTCTTGCTCTATCTTTTTTAACACATTGTCCGACTTCATAAACTCATAATTGTATTGAATGCCTGCATTATTGATCAGGACATTTAACTCAGGGTGCTTTTGCTCTATGATGTGTACCAGCTTGTCTAAGTCGCCCTGTGAGGTAATATCGCAAGCAATGGTATGTATGTCAGGCATTAATACTTTTGCTGCATCAAGTTTGTTTTGGTTTCTGCCTGTTATAATTACAGTGTTATCCAGTTCGTAAAACTTTTTAGCTAAAGCCAGCCCAATGCCGGAGCCTCCACCTGTTATTAATATAGTATTGTTGTTGAGTTGCATAATTGAAATGATTTAAAACCTGTAGGCTACACCTACGTGAAAAACTTTGTACCTGTTTGTAACACTACTTTTAAAACCGTCCGTCATTTTATCCATGATGTATTGTTTGTCCTTTGCTGATAGATCAGCTGTGCCGCTAAATTCATAATCAGGAGTAGGAATAGGGGTAAACCATGCAGGCGTCCATTCTGCATTGATAGCCAGGCCATTTTTAAAGTTGTATTGGTAGCCTAAGCCTAGTGCAGGTCCCCAACCTGCCTTTCTGCTTTGTGTTACGAGTATGCTGCCAGAGTAATTATTGCCATTGATACTTCTATCCGCTGCAATGAAACTCATATCCTCTACATCGTTACCATTGTATACAATGCCAAATGACAAATAGGGTAGATAGGGCATAGGCTGGTAGCGCCCTTGGATTAAAAAACGTTGCGCCACATGCTCTTTAGCTTTTTGCAAGGCAGAAAGTTCGCTCGATTTTACATTAAAGGAACTGCCATCTCTTTGAATATGGTCGGCAAATTGATAGATGACACCTGCATATAGCTTTTGGTTGAAATGATAACCTAATGTAATGCTAGGTTTAAAACTACCACCTGTAGGTACTTCACCCAGCCCTAAACCTATTTGCCATGTGTGAGGATGAATGTGTTGCCCAGATGTTGTATTCACTTGCGTAAATACAAAGCATAGAAATATTAAAAGATGTTTTTTCATAGCCAATGAAATAGTTTAATGGTTAATGAGATAAGTTTAATAAGGATATAGCCAAATACGAAGTTGAGTAATACAGTAAGAATAGTAGCGCCTGTTAGTCCTAGTTGACGAATGGCAAGACTATCGCCTACAGAAGTAGGTCTGCCCAATAATCTGTTAACAATTCCCCAGGCATTTAAGTGCTCAGCTGTTGCTCCGAGTAGGTAGTCTACTATGAGCATGATACTTAAGGATGTTAATGTAGCTATGATATACATAGCAGGATGTAGCGGGAATAATGCTTTCATAACCTTTGCATTTTTGTTGATGATGCAAAGGTGTGATGGCTTTAATGCCTAAGCATTAACATAGGTTAAGAACTGCTTTTTGCTAGCTGTGCTCTGATGCGGCTGAGTTGTATGGGGGTAATGCCTAAGTAAGAGGCTACATGATATTGGGGTATCTGTTGTTCTAAGCCTGGGAATTTTTCTTGGAAGAGCTTATAGTTAGTAGTGGCATCGTTGGTGACCATTTGTATTTCTTGGAGCTCTTTGCCTACCCATAATTGTTCGAGTAGTTTTTGGTAAAATAAACTCAGGCATTTATGCCTTTCTGTGAGTTTTTTGAAATGAGCGAAGTTGAATATTAGTAGCGCAACATCTGTAAGTGCTTGAAAGTTGATGGCACATGGTTGCTTGGTTATTAATGATGTAATAGGAGTAGGCATCATGCCCGGTATGAAAAAGTTTTTGTTGTACTCTACGCCATCTTCGCGTGTATAAAATACCCGCATAACCCCCGATAGTAATATAGCTCCGTTATGAGGTCTATCTCCTTCTCGAAATAAAAAATCGCCACGTTTAAGTGAGGTGTTAGAAAATAATGCAGACAACTCTTGCCAAGCCTCTTGTGTAATAGGGCTTATGCTGTGTAGTGTACTGTGTATATGGTTGATGTCCACACTTAAAAATAGTAAATGAGGGCGAGCTATGTCGCTTTTTGTGCTACCATTCTGATCAGCTCAGCTTCACCACAGTGAAAGTCGCCTTCGTTGAGTACTTCGGTAGTAGTGTGTAATGTTGTAATGTTTAATGTAGAAAACTCATCACGTAATTGCTCTTCGTTATAAAGCATGTCTGTGTTTCTAGGGCCACCCGATGGTTTGCCTAGTTGCTTCGGATTAAAACATTCTAGTATCAAATGCCCGCCGGGCTTGAGCCACTTGGTCAACTTTTGATGAAAAGGCAACCTGTCTACAGGGGGTAAATGAAAGTAAATAATAGCTATGGCGTCATAGCTGTCCTCTTTAGCTTCAAAGGTATTTGTATCTGCATGTTGATACTGAAAGGAGAGTTCTTTTTCTTTAGCCGTTTGTAATGCTTTTTTTACGGCTACATCACTACTGTCAAACGCTGTCACCTCCCAGCTTTGTTGCGTTGCATATATGGCATTTCTACCTTCGCCATCTCCGGGTAGTAGCAGTGTGCCCGGCTTTAATTTATCTAGCTCTTGCTTAAAGAATACATTAGGGGCAAATCCATACAGGTTGTTATGTTCACTATACCTATCGTTCCAAAATTGAGATGTCATGTTTTGTTTTTTTGCGGTGCCTAGCTTACAGATTCAAAGTTGACTGTAAGTTCTTTTTCGCCTGTAAGTTTCCCTTTCCCTTTATACACTGTTTTGCCTTCTACGCGCCATGTTAAGATGTATGCTTTCCCGTCTTTAGCGATCTCTAGCTCTGCAATTTTTACTTCATTGCCTATGTCTATCCAAGAGGCTATGTAAATACCGGCGATATCGTCGTCTTCAATATTTGTTTTCTTTCTGGCTATTTCATTATATACCTCTTTTTGGGCATCCATATTATTGCTGGTGTATAAGCCATTGATACAGCCATCGTCAGCTATTTGGTATACAATAGTCCCTTTTGCTTTCCTCATGATGTAGCTTGTTTTCTCTCAACCACTAATATCGTATAAGTAGTAATACGATGCAAGAGTGGAGCAAAAGGGAAGAGTGTTTTTACTGTACTTTAACAAGTGCGCCCATATTAGTAGCTATGGCAACTCTATTCCATACATTGATCGTGCATACAGCTATAATAATATGACTTAGGTATTCTTTTCCGAAAACGTCAATGGCTTTTATATATGTTTGATCACTCAGCCCATGTTGATTTATTAGCGTTAGCTCTTCGGTTATTGCGAAGAGTAGTTGCTCTTCCTCAGTGAAAAGATTGGTTTCCTGCCATGTACTAATCATGTGCAAACGAAGGTCTGTTTCTCCTTTTGATAAAAGGTCTTTGCGATGCATGTCGATACAAAAGGCACACTTGTTAATGAGTGATGCTCTGAATTTGATGAGCTCTTTATGTGTAGGCTTTAATGAACAGTTGTATAAATAGTTCTCCAAAGCCATAATGGCTTCTTGTGCTTTAGGAGTAATCTGCTGTATGCTTAATCGTTCTTGCATTGTGGTATTTTTTTGATTCAATGCAAAGCTACTTGGCGTGTAAACGTTATTTCTTAAACCAGTTTAAGAAAATGGCCGTCACCTATTTTTCTTCCTTAACTCACTCAGATATTCAGGAGTAAGGCCTAGGAATGAAGCCAACATGTACTGAGGTATACGTTGTGCAAATTGAGGGTACAGCTTTATGAAGTGCTTATAGTGTTCTTCTTTAGAATAGTCGTATAGAAACTTTATACGCATTTGTGCGGCTGCGTAAGCATATTGCTGTACGGTATACATATATGTTTCAAAAGCAGGAACTTGCTCAAATAGCTCTTGCTCAGTTGCTATGCTCAGTTGTGAAATGTTACTATCTTCTATGGCTTGTATAAAAAAGCTTGAAGGGGTATTTCGGCTAAAGCTCATCACATCAGTCATCCACCAATTTTCTATGGCAAATTGTGTGATCTGTTCAACTCCCTTCTCGTTAATGAAGTACATACGAAGGCACCCTTTGTTGACAAAAAACTGATCAGTGCATAGTTGACCTTCTTTCAGTAGATGTTCTTTTTTGAGAACATCTCTATTGATTGTATGCTTTAATATGAGTTCTTTCTCCTCTTTTTCAAGCTTTACGTATTTGCCAATATGTTCGATTAGATGTGAAGACATATATCTATGTAACTTATTCATTACAAAAGTATTAAAATGCACATATCCCGTTTTTTATAATTAGCGATAAAATCAGTATCTTCGCGCCTTAATTTTTACTTAGTTTGGGCATAGTCTATGTCGGATAAATACAAGGAGTACAATAAGTTAGATATGCCTGCGATAGAGCAGGATACTCAGGCAGTTTGGAAGGAGCAAGACATATTCCGTAAAAGTGTGGAATTGCGCGAAGGGAATGAGCCTTTTGTTTTTTACGAAGGTCCGCCTAGTGCCAATGGTATGCCTGGTATTCACCACGTTATTTCACGTACACTAAAAGATCTGGTTTGTCGCTACAAAACCATGCAAGGCTTTCAAGTAAAGCGTAAGGCAGGGTGGGATACGCATGGCTTACCTGTAGAATTAGGTGTAGAGAAAGAATTGGGCATTACTAAGGAGGATATTGGTAAGAAAATTACGGTTGAAGAATACAATAAGAAGTGCCGCGAAGCGGTAATGCGTTACAAAGGTGAGTGGGAGAGTATAACGGAGAAGATGGGCTATTGGGTAGATATGACCGATCCGTACATCACCTTTGATAATAAATACATCGAAACCCTTTGGTGGGCTTTAAAAGAGCTTCATAAAAAGGGCTATCTATACAAAAGTGTTAGTATACAGCCATACAGCCCTGCTGCGGGTACAGGTTTAAGCTCGCATGAGCTGAACCAGCCAGGCACTTATAAAGATGTGAAAGATACCACTGCGGTAGCTATGTTTAAAGCTATTAAAGGGGATAAAACACAAATGCTCTTTGATGCTGCAGGCAGCGACGAGGTTTATTTTATGGCATGGACGACCACACCTTGGACCTTACCAAGTAACTGTGGACTGACTGTAGGCCCTAAGATTGATTATGTATTGGTGAAGACCTTCAACCCGTATACGCACGAGCTAACAAATGTGGTTATTGCCAAACCGCTTTTGGGTAAGTATTTTAAAGAAGAGGGTAAGGATGGTGATTTTGAAGGGTATACTCAAGAAACCAAGCTACTGCCTTGGACGATACTCGCAGAATTTAAAGGTGCTGACCTAAAAGATGCTCGCTATGAGCAGCTATTGCCTTATGAAGGTAATTCGGCTGAGGTAGCCGGTGGCGATCCTTTCCGAGTGATCGTAGGAGACTTTGTAACAACAGAAGATGGTACCGGTATCGTGCACACTGCTCCTGCTTTTGGTGCTGATGACTTTAAAGTAGGTAAGGAAGCAGGCATAGGTATACTGACGTTGGTTGATAAAGAAGGTAAGTTCCTAGACAACTTGGGTGAGTTAAGCGGTCGCTTTGTAAAGAATTACAAAGATGATCCTGACTACGTTGATGTAAATGTAGATATTGCGGTGGCGTTGAAGCTAAGAGGGCAGGCGTTTAAGGTAGAGAAGTATGAGCATAGCTATCCGCATTGTTGGAGAACTGACAAACCCATTGTTTATTATCCGTTAGATGCTTGGTTCATTAAGACCACAGCTGTGAAGGATAGAATGATAGAGCTCAACAAAACCATTAATTGGAAGCCGGCTGCTACCGGAACAGGGCGTTTTGGTAACTGGTTGGAGAATATGGTGGATTGGAACTTGAGCCGTAGCCGTTATTGGGGTACACCATTGCCTGTGTGGATGAGTGAAGATGGAGCTGAGGTGAAATGTATCGGTAGTATAGATGAACTACTACAAGAAGTAGAATATGCTAATAAGGCATTGGGACTAAGCCAACCTACAGATAAGGAAAACTTAGACCTACATAAGCCTTATGTTGATAATATTACATTAGCTACGGCTGATGGAAAGCCGATGCGCCGTGAGCCCGATTTGATTGATGTGTGGTTTGATAGTGGCGCAATGCCTTATGCACAGTGGCATTACCCATTTGAGAATAAGGAATTACAAGGCCAGCAATTTCCAGCCGACTTTATTGCAGAAGGTGTAGATCAAACACGTGGATGGTTCTATACACTTCATGCTTTGGGTGTGATGTTGTTTGATAATGTGGCTTACAAGACTGTCGTGTCTAACGGACTAGTGTTAGACAAGAACGGCAATAAAATGAGTAAGCGTGTAGGAAATGTGGTTGACCCGTTTGAAACAATAGAGAAATACAGCGCTGATGCTACTCGTTGGTACCTGATCACCAATGCTAGCCCTTGGGATAGTATGAAGTTTGATATTGAGGGTATCAAAGAAGTGCAGCGTAAGTTCTTCGGAACGTTATATAACACATATCAGTTCTTTGCCTTGTATGCCAATGTAGATGGCTTCAACTTTAGTGAAGATGATATACCTGTAGCTGAACGCCCTGAAATAGACCGTTGGATATTGTCGGAGTTGCACTCATTAGTAGCCAAAGTAAACAGTTACTTGAATGACTATGAGCCTACACAGGCAGGTCGTGCTATGGAGTACTTCTTAGATGAGCAGTTGAGCAACTGGTATGTGCGCCTTTGCCGCCGTCGTTTCTGGAAAGGGGAGTACGCACAGGATAAGATATCCGCTTATCAAACATTGTATGAGTGTTTGGAAGTGATGTCGTTATTAATGGCGCCAATTGCACCATTCTTTGCAGACTGGATGTACCAGAATCTAAACGGCATTACTAGTCGCTATAGTGAAGCTTCAGTGCACTTAGCTCAGTACCCTAAGTCTAATGAAGATGCAATAGACAAAGACTTAGAAGAGCGTATGCAACTAGCTCAGGATATTACGTCCTTGGTGTTGAGCATCCGTAAAAAGGTAAATATTAAAGTTCGCCAGCCACTTAAGAAGATATTAATACCTGTACTGAACCAGCATATGCAGGAGCAGATACAGAAGGTGGAAGAATTGGTCAAGAATGAGGTGAACGTAAAAGAACTGGAATACTTAACGGAGACAGAAGGGTTTATTAAGAAGAAGGTAAAGCCTAATTTTAAGACCCTTGGTGCTCGTATGGGTAAAAAGATGAAAGCAGTAGCTGCCGCAATAGGGCAGTTAACAGATGCTGACATCGCAAATTTTGAAAAAGAAAAACAATACACATTAGATATAGATGGTGAACCGATAGAATTAGCCTTAGGCGACGTAGATATAATAGCAGAAGATATACCTGGTTGGTCAGTAGCGAATAAAGATGCGCTTACCGTAGCACTGGATATTACACTTACTCCTGAACTACAGGATGAGGGCAATGCCAGAGAATTAGTGAATAGAATACAGCGTATCCGTAAGGATAGTGGACTGGAGCTGACCGATAGAATTAACGTACAAGTAGAAGAGCAAGACTTATTAAAATCTGCAATAATAAATTTCAAAGATTATATTTGCACCGAAATTTTAGCAGACAATATAGAATTATTGCCTCAAATGCAGTCTGGTACTGAGATTGAGGTAAATGATGCAATTCTTAAAGTGTTAATATCTAAAAACTAAAAAGCTATGGCCACAAAAAAGAAAGCGGCAGCTAAAAAGCCGACCACAAAGAAAAAAGCAGCAGCTCCTGCAAAGAAGAAAATAGCTGCTAAAAAAGCTGTAGCGCCTAAAAAGGCAAAAAAGAAGGTAACTCCTGCAAAGAAAACTGTGAAAAAAGCGGCTAAAAAGACCGCTGCAAAGAAAACGGCTGCACCTAAAAAGGTAGCTAATAAAAAGGCGACACCTTCAAAAGCAAAGACCGCTAAAAAAGCAAGTCCTAAAAAGGCAGTTGCTAAAAAAACAGCGAAGAAGACCGTAGCTAAAAAAGCCACTGCAAAGAAAACTGTGAAAAAAGCAGTTAAGAAAGCAACGGCCAAAAAGTCGGTAGCGAAGAAGGTTGCACCTGCAAAGAAAACCGCAACTAAAAAGACAAAGAAGCAGACAGTGAAAAAATCGACGACTAAGACAACAAAAAAAGCCACCGCTAAGAAGGTAGCTACTAAAAAAGCACCTGCAAAGAAAGCCGCTGCTAAGAAGGTAGCCAAGAAGGCTACGGCTAAAAAAGCAGCACCTGCAAAGAAAACTGCAGCTAAAAAGGCGGTTGCTAAAAAAGCAACTACCCCTAAGAAAGCGGCAGCTAAAAAGGCAGCTACTAAAAAAGTAGTAGTAGCAAAAGCTGTTGAAGAGAAAAGTAAGCCAAAACCAAAGCCGAAAGTGGGTAGAAGATCACGTGCTCGTGAAGATAAACCTCAGGTAATCGTGGCTCATCGTAAGTTAGATAAGGCTTCAGATAAAAAGGATAAGGCTAATAAGACCATGATCAATTATCAGCCTGAGTTTACCCGTTCTATATTAGACGAGCCGGTAGAAAAGAAAGGCCCTGTTTATCGTTATAGCGATGAGGAGTTGAATGAATTCAAGCAGCTGATCAACGGAAGACTAGTAGCCGCTCGTAAAGAGTTGGGTTACCTACAAGGGTTGATTACGCGTAAGGATGAAGCAGGTACTGAAGATACAGAGAACCGCTACATGAATATGGAAGATGGTAGTGGCGCTATGGAGCGTGAGCAATTGTCTCAGCTGGCTAGCCGTCAAATACAATTCATCAACCACTTGGAGAAAGCATTGATCCGTATCGAAAATAAAACTTATGGTATCTGTCGCGTTACCGGTAAGTTGATCGAGAAGGCTCGTTTACGTGCCGTGCCTCATGCTACATTGAGTATTGAAGCTAAGAAGATGATGAGTAAATAGTAAGAATAACACTTTATGATAAAGCCACTACATTGTATGTAGTGGCTTCTTTATTTAAAAAATGGTATGTCATCGTAGAGAAACTCTTGGTTGTATTGTAGCAGATAGTCTTCTCTAAAATGTTTAACACGGTCTTTCAAGTAGTAATCTAATACCGGATTATTGTCTGAAATAATATTAGAAGTAGTATGAGGCAATTGATGGGTAAAGTCGCTAAGAGGTTTGGTATAGGGGTAGTAGAAATCGGCTTGAACAATGATGGAATCCAAATCAGGAAGCTCATCAGCACTAGCCAAATACATGACATCGGTATTGGTTCTGCCGGGTAGGGATGTGATGTTGTGACATTTTAGTCCTGCTTCTTCTATCGTATTTCTTAACAGTTGTTGCGCCATGCCTCCTGTGCTTTGCTCATAGCCATCAAACTCAATGAAGATCATGCCATTGGGTTTCAGCAGTTTTTTGATCTTTCTAAAGCACTCTACACTAAGTAGGTGCGATGGTACATTGTCTCCAAGTAAGGCGTCTATGATAATGTAGTCATAATTCTTTTTGCAGATGTTCAAATAATGCCTTCCGTCGTCGATCACTGTATTTTCAACTGCGTGTTCCAGTCCAAAGTACTGTTCGGCAAGTTGAGGTAGTCGTCCATCTATTTCTACCGCATCATAGTCGATGTTGTTTTTTTCAAGCTGCATTGCAACGGTGCCGCCGCCAAGTCCTATGAGTAAGGCTTTGGAGTCTTTGGGTAGGTTGTTGATCAATGCGTTGGAAAAACGGGTATAGAAAAGCAAACTGAAGCTTTTGTCTGTAGTGTCCACCCAGGTTTGCCAATTATGGTTCACCATCATACATCGTGTTTGTAAATGGTGGTTTTTAATGCTGTATAGAAAGTCTACGATCTTGACCTGCCCCATGATACCCTCACTGTGGTGTATCAGGGTATATTTGCCCGGTTCCTCTTGCTTGGCATTAACGATGTATAAGGTAGACGGGATGATGATAACGGCCAAAGCCGCCGCTATTGTTTTATTTTTAGGGCCAAGTACCACAATGTTGAGTATGAAAAGCAGGCTACCTGCAATCATACAAGGTAGTGATATACCTACAACAGGTACAAGCCAAAAGCCGGTAAGCATTGTGGCAATAACGCCACCTAAAGTAGATATAGCATAGATGAGCCCTGCGGCTTTTCCTGAGTTTCTACCTTCGGCTAGCATGCTAATCAGCACCGGACTCACAATGCCCATACCAAGTATTGGAGGGAGTAAAAACAAGATCTGTGAGCTAATTACCCCCGTAAGGAAGTCCATTTCTATGGTTTTGCTCATTATACCACTCGCTATTACAGGCATTAGGATGACTAGTGCCGATGCTGTTGTGATGATCTTGAATATTGTTTTCTTTCGTTTTTCAGGCTCTTGCTTACTGATTTCACCACCTATGTAATAGCCTAAAGTGAGTGCGCCAAGTGTGATGGCCAGGGTAGAGGCCCATACGTAAAGTGATGTACCAAAGTATGGTGCTAGCATTTTACCTCCTGCAAGCTCGGCTATCATCACGCAGGAACCTTCAACAAAAGACAAGGCTAAAAGCTTGTTTTGAGCGATGGGTTGTTGTTTTGAGGTCACGTTATTATTCTTTTTTAGCGTCAAGTAGTTCTTTTAATCGCATGTCGTAGGTCTTCTTTTCATCATCTTCACCAGGTATCCTGTCTTCTACAGCTACAAATACAACCTTCCCCTTTCTCAAGTAATTGTTAGCATCATATATGGCTACCGTCATGCCGGCTATAGTCTTGGCGATCTCCTGTTGCTCTTCTGCGCTTTTGTTGAATAGTGTTTTGTCTCCCAATACTATAGTAACGTCCATATGTTCTTTTACCCCGGCCTGTATATATTGCACACTGGGGTAGGTGGCTCTTATGGTGTCTTCCATTTTAAAGTTATTGGCATCGTTCGAGCCCATTTCTTTACAGCCTGTATAGGCCAGTGATAAGGCCAAAAGGCTGGTGGTCAAGAGTTGTTTCATTCTTATTATAGTTTAAGACTAAATATAGTTAAAACTATATGGTTTGCAGGGGCAGAAAAAACTTCAAAAAAATGAATAAAAAAGTTTGCTGTTAAATAAATGCTGTGTACCTTTGCTGCCCGTCCTGAAAAAACGGGTAGTTCTTAAAGGTTTAATCAAGCAGTTTATTGGCGTTCTTAGTGAGGTCATTTCCACACGTTTTTGAATAAGTTTTGAGAATGTGGATAACTACAAACAAAAAAAGTTTGCAGAGTTGAAATGACTGTCTAACTTTGCGCTCCCGATTGGTAATAGAGGGGTAACAAATAGTTCTTGATTTAGTAATATGGTGTGGTTTTTAGGCCTGATCAGTTCGCAGCTGAGACACTAACAAAGTGATGTGGTAACGGAGGTTGTCACGGTATTCACGAAAGTTCTTTGAAAGTAATGGAAAAACAACAGCGATAATAGATGGATATCTTATTATAGCAGGTAACAACTAAGCGCATAAAATTTAACACGAACACGTTAGTTTTCTTATATGAGAATTAGCTAGAGTTCAAACAATCTTTACAATGGAGAGTTTGATCCTGGCTCAGGATGAACGCTAGCGGCAGGCTTAACACATGCAAGTCGAGGGGCAGCATGGTCTTCGGACTGATGGCGACCGGCAAACGGGTGCGGAACACGTACGCAACATGCCCTCTACTGAGGAATAGCCCGGAGAAATTCGGATTAACACCTCATGGTATATTGGAAAGGCATCTTTTTGATATTAAAAATTTATTGGTAGAGGATTGGCGTGCGTCCCATTAGATAGTTGGCGGGGTAACGGCCCACCAAGTCGACGATGGGTAGCTGGTGTGAGAGCACGACCAGCCACACGGGCACTGAGACACGGGCCCGACTCCTACGGGAGGCAGCAGTGAGGAATATTGGTCAATGGACGGAAGTCTGAACCAGCCATGCCGCGTGGAGGATTAAGGCCTTCTGGGTTGTAAACTTCTTTTATTAGGGAAGAAAAGTACGGTTTCTACTGTATCCGACGGTACCTAATGAATAAGCACCGGCTAACTCCGTGCCAGCAGCCGCGGTAATACGGAGGGTGCAAGCGTTATCCGGATTTACTGGGTTTAAAGGGTGTGTAGGCGGACAGGTAAGTCAGAGGTGAAATCTCCGAGCTCAACTCGGAAACTGCCTTTGATACTATTTGTCTTGAATTTCGTTGAGGTTGGCGGAATATATCATGTAGCGGTGAAATGCATAGATATGATATAGAACACCGATTGCGAAGGCAGCTGACTAAACGAACATTGACGCTGAGGCACGAAAGCGTGGGTAGCGAACAGGATTAGATACCCTGGTAGTCCACGCCCTAAACGATGATTACTCGACATACGCGATACACAGTGTGTGTCTGAGCGAAAGCATTAAGTAATCCACCTGGGAAGTACGTCCGCAAGGATGAAACTCAAAGGAATTGACGGGGGTCCGCACAAGCGGTGGAGTATGTGGTTTAATTCGATGATACGCGAGGAACCTTACCTGGGCTAGAATGCTAATGGATCGTACCTGAAAGGGTATTTTGTAGCAATACACTGTTAGCAAGGTGCTGCATGGCTGTCGTCAGCTCGTGCCGTGAGGTGTTGGGTTAAGTCCCGCAACGAGCGCAACCCCCATCTTCAGTTGCCAACAGGTAAAGCTGGGAACTCTGAAGAAACTGCCGTCGTAAGACGCGAGGAAGGAGGGGACGATGTCAAGTCATCATGGCCTTTATGCCCAGGGCTACACACGTACTACAATGGGGAGGACAAAGGGCAGCGACCTGGTGACAGGAAGCTAATCTCAAAAACCTCTTCTCAGTTCAGATTGGAGTCTGCAACTCGACTCCATGAAGCTGGAATCGCTAGTAATCGCGCATCAGCAATGGCGCGGTGAATACGTTCCCGGACCTTGTACACACCGCCCGTCAAGCCATGGAAGCTGGGTGTACCTAAAGTCGGTAACCGCAAGGAGCCGCCTAGGGTAAAACTGGTAACTGGGGCTAAGTCGTAACAAGGTAGCCGTACCGGAAGGTGCGGCTGGAATACCTCCTTTTTAGAGCTTATGCCTGTAAGCTGTTGTTTTCCTTATTTTCAAGATATTGTTCTTTGTAAGCAAGCTCTGAGAAGCCCTTAAGCGGGAGCCGAGGGTAGTCCGGGTGAAGGGTCTTTGTAAGAGTAAGATTTTCTAGATCCGTAGCTCAGGTGGTTAGAGCGCTACACTGATAATGTAGAGGTCCCCAGTTCAAGTCTGGGCGGGTCTACTTTTAGTTCTTTTAATAAAGGTATCATTACCGATGGGGGGTTAGCTCAGCTGGCTAGAGCACCTGCCTTGCACGCAGGGGGTCATCGGTTCGACTCCGATATCCTCCACTTTTTTGATTTGGAGCGGATTGGAGTAGCGAAGAGACACTGGCGGTAAATGATATTAAAGATGTAGCAGAACGGGCTGCTCAAGGTGGTTCAAGTCCATCACATCGGCAAGATGACGACAATATCGTGTTACAAGAGTGTAATTACGATGTCTTCGAAGTTCTTTGACATATTGGGAAAGCAATTTTGAATTGTAGTAGTTGAAAGATAACATAATAAAGAAGTAGTAGTGATCTGCATAAGACACTACGATATTTAAAGCAAGTAAGGGCGTATGGTGGATGCCTAGGCACTAAGAGGCGATGAAGGACGTGGTAAGCTGCGATAAGCTTCGGGTAGTTGCATACAAACGTTAAACCGAAGATTTCCGAATGGGACAACCCGATATACTGAAGGTATATCATCCGAAAGGAAGCAAACTCAGGGAACTGAAACATCTAAGTACCTGAAGGAAGAGAAAATAACTAATGATTCCCCCAGTAGTGGCGAGCGAACAGGGAAGAGCCCAAACCACAGAGGCGTGCTTCTGTGGGGTTGTAGGACTGCATTTAGGTTGTAACATTAAGACGAATCCTTTGGAAAGAGGAGCCAAAGCGGGTGATAGCCCCGTAGTTGTACATAGTTGCAATTGAGCAGTATCCTGAGTAGCGCGGGACCGGAGAAATCCTGCGTGAATCTGCCGGCACCATCCGGTAAGGCTAAATACTCCTTAGTGACCGATAGTGAACCAGTACCGTAAGGGAAAGGTGAAAAGTACTCCGAATAGGAGAGTGAAATAGTACCTGAAACCGTACGCCTACAAGCGGTCGGAGCTCGCAAGAGTGACGGCGTGCCTTTTGCATAATGAACCTACGAGTTGCTCCTCACTGGCGAGGTTAAGTTCTTCAATAACGGAGCCGTAGCGAAAGCGAGTCCGAATAGGGCGAATTAGTCAGTGGGGGCAGACGCGAAACCTAGTGATCTATCCATGGGCAGGATGAAGGTTAGGTAAGACTAACTGGAGGTCCGAACCCGTAAACGTTGAAAAGTTTTGGGATGACCTGTGGATAGGGGTGAAAGGCCAATCAAACTAGGAGATAGCTCGTTCTCCCCGAAATGTTTTTAGGAACAGCCTCGGATTCGAGTGTACTAGAGGTAGAGCTACTGATTGGGCTAGGGGGCTTCACCGCCTACCAAACCCTGACAAACTCCGAATGCTAGTATACATACCCGGGAGTGAGGCTGTGGGCGCTAAGGTCCATGGCCGAGAGGGAAATAACCCAGACTATCATCTAAGGTCCCTAAATCTATGTTAAGTTGAACAAACGCGGTCCAAATCCTATGACAGCCAGGATGTTGGCTTGGAAGCAGCCATTCATTTAAAGAGTGCGTAACAGCTCACTGGTCGAGGGTTCGGGCACGGAAAATGATCGGGCATTAAACATAGTACCGAAGATATAGACTCAGCAATGAGTGGTAGGGGAGCATTCTAAACTGCGCTGAAGGTGTACCGTGAGGTTATGCTGGAGCGTTTAGAAGCGAAAATGTAGGTATAAGTAACGATAAAAACGGTGAAAAACCGTTTCGCCGAAAGACTAAGGGTTCCTGATCAACGCTAATCGGATCAGGGTTAGTCGGGTCCTAAGGCAAACCCGAAAGGGGTAGTCGATGGAAAGCTGGTTA
The DNA here is from genome assembly GCA_965230595.1 of Flavipsychrobacter sp. GTDB lineage: Bacteria > Bacteroidota > Bacteroidia > Chitinophagales > Chitinophagaceae > UBA5543. Next base: position 1,091,751 of record OZ246011.1, read on the forward strand.
ATATTCCAGCACTTGTTATAGTTTCGATGGGGTGACGGAGAAGTGAAAGGCCCGCGAGGCGACGGAAGTCCTCGTTAAAGCGTGTAGGTATATCGATGGTAGGCAAATCCGCCGTTGATGCTGAACGTGATAGTACTCAACGTCTTCGGACTGCGAGATAGTGGCCCTAAACCTGCTCACGAGAAAAACCTCTAAGGTTAGGCTATAACAACCCGTACCGTAAACCGACACAGGTAGTCGAGATGAGTATTCTAAGGCGCTCGGGTGAGCCGTGGAGAAGGAATTAGGCAAATTTTGGCTGTAACTTCGGGATAAAGCCATCCTACTTCGGTAGGACTCAGCGAAAAGGTTCAACCAACTGTTTAGCAAAAACATAGGGCCCTGCCAAATCGAAAGATGACGTATAGAGCCTGATACCTGCCCGGTGCCGGAAGGTTAAGGAAGCTTGTCAACCGTAAGGTGAAGCTTGCGACCGAAGCCCCGGTAAACGGCGGCCGTAACTATAACGGTCCTAAGGTAGCGAAATTCCTTGTCGGGTAAGTTCCGACCTGCACGAATGGTCCAATGAGTTGAACACTGTCTCCTCCACGAGCCCGGTGAAATTGTAGTATCGGTGAAGATGCCGGTTACCCGCCACGGGACGAAAAGACCCCGTGAACCTTCACTACAACTTTGCATTGATTTTGAGTAACAGATGTGTAGGATAGTTGGGAGACTATGAAGCGCTGCCGCCAGGTAGTGTGGAGTCATTGTTGAAATACCAACCTTCTGTTACTTAGAGTCTAACCATAAGGGACATTGCATGGTGGGTAGTTTGACTGGGGTGGTCGCCTCCTAAAGCGTAACGGAGGCTCGCAAAGGTACCCTCAGTACGGTTGGTAATCGTACGTAGAGCGCATTAGTATAAGGGTGCTTGACTGTGAGGCTGACCAGCCGAGCAGGTGCGAAAGCAGGCTAAAGTGATCCGGTGGTTCTGTATGGAAGGGCCATCGCTCAAAGGATAAAAGGTACTCCGGGGATAACAGGCTGATCTCCCCCAAGAGCTCATATCGACGGGGAGGTTTGGCACCTCGATGTCGGTTCGTCACATCCTGGGGCTGGAGAAGGTCCCAAGGGTTGGGCTGTTCGCCCATTAAAGTGGCACGTGAACTGGGTTCAGAACGTCGCAAGACAGTTCGGTCTCTATCTGTGGTGGGCGTTAGTAAATTGCGTGGACATGATCTTAGTACGAGAGGACCGGATCGTATGTACCGCTGGTGTATCAGTTGTGCCGCCAGGTGCAGTGCTGAGTAGCTACGTACAGCCAGGATAAGCGCTGAAAGCATCTAAGCGCGAAACCTTCCACAAGATGAGTTTACTTTTAAGTGCCGTCAGAGACGATGACGTTGATAGGCTACAGGTGTAAAGGTGGTAACATCAAAGCCGAGTAGTACTAATTGCACGTAAGCTTTAATTTTATTTATTCAGTCATTACTCTTATTATGTTTTTCTGCTGCTATTAGTAGAAATTGTTCCCGATATGTCGATCTTATTATAAGTCTATTGAACACGGACTTAAAGACCTTATGGTGGTTTTACCGAGGGTGTTCACCTCTTCCCATTCCGAACAGAGCAGTTAAGCCCCTCATGGCCGATGGTACTACATTTGTGGGAGAGTAGGTAGCTGCCATATTTATTTAAAAACGCCTCTGACTAGTAATAGACAGAGGCGTTTTTGTGTTTAGGAACTTTGGGGGAAAGGAGTTTAAGTTGTCTTTTTGCTAAGTAGCAACGGAAATAAGTTGCTTAGTAAAACTCCTAAAGACATACCTATTGCCAGTATCTTAACAGTATCAACCGCTCTTATGTTATCTCCTGAAAATAGTTGAGGAGAAGTCATAGTGATGCTAACCGCTATAACAATGGTCATCATTGCAGATACTATCAATTTCTTTGCTTGAGTCATTGAATAAACTTTTTTGCAAAGTATATATAAGCCGCCTAATCTAAGACAACAAGTAGGGTGAACAATAGGGGGATTTTATATCAAGTCGAAACTTAGAACAAAATCAGGGTTAGTAAGAATATCGGCAGCCCCTATATCGCCTACATATATTTCTACTGTATTGTTGGCATCATCTGCTACACAAACAATCATAGAGTTACCTGAGGTTAATATATCTACTTGGTCGTCAGATATATCAGGAAAAAGGGCATCAATAACTTCCAAGCCTGTCATGTCATTAATATCGTCTAAGGTGATGCCGAGGTGAGATGCAATGGCAGATAGTATTGCTCTTCTAGTAGTGGCGGTGTCAGTACCTCCACCGTAGTTGCCTATTTTTACGGCAAGATTTGAAGGCTGGAATATTTCATCTAGGATCTCCATGACTTCTGTGGCAGTGTTATCTACATCTATAGTAACATCAAGGTCTAAGCCCAATCCTCTTTCTGTGATTGATGTTTGTGTGGTGACTTTTTGCGTTGAGATGGAATTATTTTCTTTTTGGCAAGAGTAAAGTGTGATAGCTGCAACGGGTAATAGAAATAGTAACTTTTTCATTTTATATGGTTTATGGTTTAAAATATTACCACGAATATATAGAATGATTACCAAACGCCATTTCTAGTTTTACTACCTCTTCTTTCTAAAATCTTTATAACTGTTCTTCTTTTTACCGGTAGCTTTTTTAGAGGCTGTTTTTTTTGATGTTTTATTTTGAGTAGAGCTAGCTACATTTTTTTTCTTTGGTGTGGGTTTACGCTTAGAGGCTTCTTGAGTTTTAGAAGAGTTGGCTACTAATTTGTTAAGTTCTGTTACCTCTTGAGCATTAAGTAGTCGCCATTTACCTGGGGTTAGTTTACCAAGGCTTACATTCATAATCCTGATACGAGTGAGTGTTACTACTTTATATCCCAAGTATTGACACATACGTCGTATCTGCCTGTTCATACCTTCGGTAAGTATGATGCGGAACTTTCTGTTGCCCTCTTTTCTAACAAAACATTTCTTTGTTTTCTTGCCCAGTATAGGGATGCCACTACCCATTTGGGTGATAAAGTCGGGAGTGACAGCTTTATTGACCGTAACTATATATTCTTTCTCGTGTTTATTACCCGCACGCAATACTTTATTGACGATATCTCCATCATTGGTTAGGAAGATAAGTCCGTCTGAATCTTTATCTAAACGCCCTATTGGGAAAATTCGTTTCGGGTAATTGATATAAGATATGATGTTGGTCTTGTCTTTTGTGTCGGTAGTTGAGGTAATACCGATAGGCTTGTAACAAGCAATGTAGATAGGAGCTTGTTTCTTTTTGCTACTTACTTTTTCTCCGTCTACAGCAACTATATCTTTGGCTGATACACGCATGGTTTTATCAGCTAATTCATTATTTATAGTTACTCTACCTTCCTCTATATATTGGTCTGCCTCTCTGCGAGAGCAGAAACCAGAAGAGCTAATGAACTTGTTTAAGCTGATCAGCTCTTCTTGATTGTTATTATTGGTATAACTTGTCATATTATTTTGCTCTGCGGAACAAATAACGTGTAATGAATAAGCCACCTGAGCTACTACCATCAGAAGTTTGAGCATGCGAGCCTGTTACCACACTCATTAGCTCCCAGCCTTCTTCACTATACATGTTAATACGCTCTACTATTGAACGATCGTTCTTTGAAATGTTTTTAAAATTTAAACCCACCATACTATAGAAGTTCTTAAGGTCTTTCTCTAATAATTGTCCGTCATTATCAGTAGTCAAGATTCTCGAACGGCCTAAGCCTCCGGGTATAACTGATTCGATAGTAGAGAACTGAAAGTATTCATAAGTAGCTTGTTGTGGAGCAGGAGATGGTCTGAATGCAAATACAGAAATGATAACCAAGCCTGTTATGGCTGCAATGGATACTGTTTTAAGTGTTTCTTTCATAATTGTATGTATGTTATGGCGACAAAAATAGTTCTTTAGAAGTACAATGCCGTTATTGTACCTTATCTTCAAGATGTATTTGAGATCATAAGTATTAGATACAATGAAAGTTCTGGTTCTGAATTTTGAAAAAAGTTGGAGGGGAGGGGAACGACAAACCTTATATAATATGATAGGGTATCGTAACGAAGGAGCTGAGGTAGCATTATTGTGTAGGGCAAACAGCCCTTTGGCCAACCGAGCCAATAAGGAAGGTTTTAAGGTTTATAGTTTCAGTAATGTGTTTAATGTGCTGTTTTTTTTATTGAGCAAAGGACGAAACTATGATATCATGCATGTGCAGGCTGCTCATATTCTTACCTATGTGGCGTTTACAAAATTTATTCACAGATGTAAGGTTGTATTTACCAGAAGAGTAAACTTTCAACCTCATGGCTTTTTTACAAGATTAAAGTATCAGTTGTCGGATAGAGTAGTGGCCATTAGCCAATCGGTAAAGCGTGTGCTGCATAACTTTGGTTTGAGGGAGGTTGCTTTAGTATCAGATATTGTAGTTCCTAAACAATTGAATGCTGTGCGAGCAAGAGAAGCAATAGCGCATTTTACAGAGGGTAAAAAAATAATAGCTACAATGGCCGCGCTTACACAAGATAAAGATCCGCTGACTACTGTAGAAGCGATTAAGCAGCTAAAAGAAAAGAGAAATGATTTCGTGTTTCTCCATTTTGGAGCAGGAGATATGAAAGCTGAAGTAGAACAAAAGATCATTGAATATGATTTAGAAGACTGTTACAAAATGGTTGGCTTTCATGACGATGTTGAAGACTTTTTTAGTCAGCTTGATGTGTTTATAATGACTTCAGAACAAGAAGGGTTAGGTAGTATTGTACTGGATGCATTTGCATATAAAGTGCCGGTAGTAGCTACTAAGGCAGGTGGAATGGCTGAACTTGTTGAAGAAGGTAGAGGGCTGGGCTGTGAAATAGGTGATGCAAAAGAACTTGCAGAAAGCGTAAATACACTACTGAATGATAAGGTGCTTACAAATGATGTAATAGAAAATGCTTACAACTATGTAATTGAAGAGCATAGCATGGAAGCGATCACAAAAAAGTATATAGATATTTTCAAGAACCTTTAGTAGGGGAGTCCTTTCTTTTTCAATTTGGCATATTGCCTGATCTTTCCATACTTGATCATCTTACCAAAGCTGGAGTACTTGCAAATAATATAGCCGTAATAGCCATCGAGAATACCTAGTTGTAAAATATAGGCGGTAAAAAAATACCATTTAGGTGCAAACCATACTTTTAGTATGCTACAGTTTTTTCCTTTAGCAACAGCATCTCTGGCACCAAGCTCTGTAAACTTATCTATCTTAATGATGTGTTGTGAAATAGTGTCGTAGCTATAATGTAAAAGGTCGCCTTTTAATAGCCCGACAGTATAACTTGTGTTATTTAACACCCAATGCTCATGAACACTACCGCCACCCCATGTGCCTTTTGTACGGTCAATTAGCCTGGTGACTCTATCAGGGTACCAACCACAGTGTTTGATCCACTTGCCGCAGTAGTTTGTAATTCTAGATACTTGGTAGGCATGATGATCAGGTGTATTGTTACCTTTGATTTTTAGTATTTCCTGTTTCAGTTCTTCTGTAACAACCTCATCAGCATCTATTGAAAATACCCAATCGTATTTTGCAGCTGCGGTTGCTAACGTCTTTTGTTGCATGTAACCTTCAAAGTGCTGTTTGATCACTCTTGCTCCATGCTCTTCTGCAATATCAGTAGTTTTATCAGTTGAAAAACTATCGAATACCAACACTTCTTCTACCAACCCGTTTAAGGAGTTGATGCATTGAGCTATTTTTTGCTCTTCATTTAGTGTTATGATAACGGCACTGATCTGCATTGCAATACTGGTATAAAAAAAGCCCGTACTACGGGCTAAAATACGGTATGAAATTGAAAACGTACTAGGATAGTAATTGTTGTCTTAATAAAAACTCTAATTGAGAGTTGGTAACACCTAGTTTTTCAGTGAGTTCTTTTTCGTCTTTTCTAAGTTTATACACATCATAAGCTCTTTTGATGGTATCGTCTAGTTCTTCTTCATTCCAAGGCTTGGTTAAGTAATGGAATATCTTGCCTTTGTTTACAGCATCTATAACAGCTGTAAGATCTGCATATCCTGTAAGTAGTATACGCATTGGTTCAGAGTGTTTGTCTAATATGGACTCAAGAAATTGAACCCCGGTCATATTAGGCATTCTCTGGTCGGTAATAATTATTTCTACCGGCTTATTATCTAATATATCGATAGCATCCTCACCACTTATAGCAGTATAAACATTATACTTGATACGAAAAGTAGCTTTGAATGACATGAGGTTGTTTTCCTCATCATCAACATATAGTATATTAATTTTCTCTTCTGGCATCGAATTACTTCTACAACATATTGAAATTAGTAAAAAATATTCATTTAGTACCACTTTTAGTTAATTAGCATGCTCTTTCTACATAATTATTAATAGAAACTGTTACATTTGTATATATACCTCATTATGTACGATTAGGGCTAAGAGAGAGATGCTCAAATCGACACCTAATGAAGATTATAACACTATTACTGCAAATTCTACTTTTGTTTTATTTGTGCTATATCATTGATATAGCTACCATGAATATATATATTACATTTTGTTGTATAATATGTTTAGTTACAATGATGTCCTTACATTATTGTTATTACATGAGAGAAAAAAATTACAATATCAGTAGAGGACGGTTTTTCATGCCTAACAATGCCTATTCGGGCAAATCACTTCTAAATAAAGTATTTACGGCATGAGTGATTTTCAGTTTACCATAAAAGCCTTTAGGGCTCCTGATGATATAGAAGCATGCCAAAGGTATGTGGAAGGGCATACGAGAGTGTTGAGAATATTTGGTATCACGATGATCACATCGGCAAATGTAGAGTGGTTTACAGATCCTAATACTTATGTGATCATAGTTGAGTCGGAAGATGGTGAGAAGATATATGGAGGTGCGCGTGTGCAAGTTGCAGGCGGCACTTTGCCATTACCCATTGAGACAGCTGTGGCAGATATGGATCCTACTGTTCATGAAACAATAGCTGAGCATGCAAAGGAGGGAGCGGGTGAGTTTTGTGGCTTATGGAACTCAAGAGCGGTTGCCGGATATGGGATCGGTAGTATGTATTTAGGTCGTGCGGCAGTAGCCATTACTGAGCAGTTGAAACTAAAAACGCTTTTTGGGCTTTGTGCACCGGCTACAGTTAGGAACAGTGCAAGGGTAGGTTTTGAGTTAGCTACTTTTTTGGGTAACAATGGTACTTTCTATTATCCAAAGGAAGACCTTATTGCTACTGCAGTGAGTATTAATGATCTGCAAAATTTACCAACTGCTGAACCTGCTGAAAGGGATATTATCTTTAACCTAAGAAATAACTTAGTGCAAGATAAACTTGAGCCGGGACCAAAAGACAGAGTGCTTGGGGTTAACTATAGGTTAGCAATTCCTAATTTATAGTATGTGTGCTTGGCATACGTTATTTTTCAACCGCTTTTTACTAATAAGATAGTTTACTTGATATAATCACTATAGCATGAATATCAAAACATATAGAGATAGAACAGCTACACTTAATAATAGCTACAAGCCTGAGATATTAAGAGTTTCTGAAAAGCAAGATAAAGAACGCCTAGAGGAAATACTAGAGCAAGAGGCGGTATTCGTATATGATGAGTTGCACGACCAGCTAAAGGAATTGATAAAGATCAGCAACCCGTCCAGGTTACTAAAACCTGAAGAATCGGAAGAGCTTATTGCCCTGCACTTGGGTGATACTAATCCCGAAGAATATGGCGTGTGGGTATATTATCCTTGGAATAAAAAGCTCATACACTTGCTGGACGAGGAAGAGTTTATAGCAGTAAGAACATCTAGAAACCAATATAAGATCACCAAAGAAGAGCAAGACCTACTCGCTACAAAAAAAATCGGTGTTATTGGTCTTTCTGTTGGCCAGTCTGTAGCACTGACGATGGCTATGGAAAGAGCTTTTGGCGAAATAAGACTTGCAGACTTTGATGTATTAGAGCTAACTAACTTCAATAGGATAAGAACGCCACTGTATAACCTCGGGGTGAAGAAAGTAATAGCTGTTGCCCGAGAGATCGCAGAAATTGATCCATACTTGAAGGTGACGGTTTTTGATAAGGGGTTGACAGAGGAGAATATGGACGACTTCTATTTAGGAGATGGCAAGCTAGATGGGTTGATAGATGAATGTGATGGTGTGGATATGAAAATATTATGCCGTGTAAAAGCTAAAGAGTTACAGATCCCCGTTTTAATGGAAGCCAGTGATAGGTGTACGATCGATGTAGAACGTTTTGACTTAGAGCCTGACAGGTCTATACTGCACGGTTATATCGATCATCTTGATGTAAGTAAACTAAAAGACTTAAAGACCAATGAGGAGAAGATACCGTATTTGGCGCCTATGGTGGGTGTAGATACCATGTCGGCACGTTTAAAAGCATCGGCCATAGAAGTCGGTCATTCTATTACTACATGGCCGCAGTTAGCGTCTGCAGTAATTATGGGTGGAGGTGCAGTGGGTGATATTTGGAGACGTATCGCACTAGATCAATATCATGAATCCGGTAGGTATTTTATTGACATGCAAGAGCTGGTAGGTGATCCTCCTAAAGAGTATAAAGCAACACCGCCACCTGTACCGCCACTGGAGAATACACAAATAGTATCATTAGCCGATAAATATCAACTCAGCAATAAAAAAGGCAATGCCTCGCCTACTAAGGATGAGATATGGCATATAGTAGATGCTGCAGGTACTGCACCATCTGGAGGTAATGCACAACCTTGGAAGTGGGTGTATAAAGACAATGTACTCTCCGTGTATTTCGATAAGTTCTTTGGCTATTCTTATATGGACTTTCAGGATACCGCCTCCTATATAGCTATAGGGGCGGCTATTGAAAATGTAGTGCTAAAAGCACATGAGTTGAAGTACGAAGTAAAGATCGACTACTTCCCTGCCAAGCAGGATAAAACATTAATTGCAGCCATAAGTTTTTATGAAGAAGGTAGTGAGGTAGAAGGTGTAGAGCCACATGAGAATGATGACTTGGTAACGGCGATAATGGATAGGCACACCAATAGAAGAGTGCCTGAAAGAAAACTGTTACCTCCTGAAGTGTTGAACGACCTTGCCAATGCAGGTAAGTCTATAAAAGGAGCTGATGTAGTATACACAGAAGATGAAAATGACCTGCTCACCATAGGTAAATTGATAGGCATAACGGATAGATATCGTATTCTAACGCCAGAAAGCCATTACGATTTCACACATCAAGAAATGCGGTGGACGCCCGATGAGGCTGAAAAAAGAAGAACGGGAATGCATATAGGTACGTTGGAATTAAGAGAGTCTGAGCTACTGGGATTAAAGTTTGTAAAAGACCCTGAAGTGGTAGAGTTTATCAAAAAGATCAATGGCGGGTACATCTTACGGAATGCATCGGTAAAGAATGCAAAATCAGCAGCGGCATTCGGCTTGTTGACCATGCCTACCAATGGGGCTATTGACTTTTTAGAAGGTGGTAGAGCATCGCAAAGAATTTGGTTGAAAGCTACTGCGCTTGGGCTGGGTTTTCATGTGATGAATGTACCTCTTGCCTATTTTGCCAGAGTAAAGTATGCTCCAAATGAGTTGCCTGAAGGTTCTCTTGAAGAGATAGCCACATTATACGATCAGCTAAAAGGCATATTTAAACATGGTAATAGAGAAGAGATATACTTGTTTAGAGTATTTGAAGCAGCTCCGCCAAGCATAACGCCACATAGAAAAGCGATAGATGATATCCTTCATTTTGCGTAAATGTGGAATAACTGTTTATAACTATAAGCAAGTACTCCTATCGCAACAGATAAGAGGATATTTTTTGCTATTATTACATGGGTAAATATGCATGGATAAACTGCTTTTATAAGGTTGCATATAGTAATTCCGATATAATGAGTAAATACACCAGGGCCACGCCAATTAGAAAATATGGCATAACGATGTTTATGCTAATGATACTGGTGGGTTTGGGAATGAACTCCTATGCACAAAAAGCAGACACTTTCTTATACAATAATACTGCTGAGTTAAACGATATATCAGGCTACCATTTTACAAAAATTGAAGATGAAAATGGCATTCTTACTGCCCGTGATATTATTGAGACAAAAGGAGGCGAACCCGTAGAACAAGAAACTACAAATTTAGGCCTCTCTGAGTCTACATTTTGGCTGAAGTTCTATGTAAAGAACAACTCGCCTAAAAACGATTTGCTCTTAATGTTACAACAGCCTCTGATAGACTTTGCGGAAATGTATGAGGTGTCTTCAAATGGTAGGCTTAGAAAAGCAACCATTAGTAAGTATCAAAAGTATAATATTAGGGAGTATGATTACTTAGACTATGTGTTTGATCTTGATATACCTCAAGGGCAAACCAAGCTAGTCATTCTAAAAATAAAAAGCTCGGCACAGCTTGTGTTCCCGGTTAAAATAGGAACAAAACAGCAAGTGTTTACATCAAGCACAAACAAAGAATTAATACTAGGCCTTTATAGTGGTATCATACTGGTAATGTGTCTCTACAACATCTTTGTATACTTCTCAGTAAGAGACAGGAGCTATATACTTTACGTGATATACATACTTGCTGTTGGTCTTACACAAGTAACCTTACAAGGGTTTACGTTTAAATATCTATGGCCATCGCACCCATGGTTGGCCTTGCAAGGTCCGGTACAACTATCTAACATCAGTAGTATTGCCGCACTATTATTCATCATAGAGTTTTTAAGAACTAAAGAGCATACGCCTAGGTTGCATATAGGCTTACATATCTTCATCGGGATATTTGTGATCAGCTCCATACTAAGTGTATTAGGTATGCGAGGTCCTGGCTTTCAGGTCATGCAAGCAGGCACCGGTTTAGCATCACTATATGCTTTATTTATATCTTATCGCATCTTTAGGATGAACTACCGCCCTGCTAAATTCTTTCTTTTAGCATGGGCCATTCTGTTAGTGGGGGCGATAGTGTTTGTATTAAAAGATTATGGTATCATACCGTATAATAACCTTACTTCATCTGCAATACAGATCACCTCTGTTATTGAGATCGTATTGCTATCCTTTGCACTAGCTGATAAGATCAATATGTTCCGTAAGGAGAAGGAAGAGTCTCAAGCTCAGGCGTTAGCCGCTTTGGAAGAAAATGCGAGAATCACAAGACAACAAAACGTGATCTTGGAAACCAAAGTGAATGAAAGAACAATTGAACTAAAGCAATCGAACGATGAGCTGAGCAAAACTTTGAAAGAACTGAAAGAGGCAGAATCACAGTTAGTTGAGTCTGAAAAGATGGCATCTCTAGGTCAGCTAACAGCTGGTATTGCCCATGAGATCAATAACCCGATCAACTTTGTAACGTCAAATGTGAAGCCGCTGAGAAGAGATGTAGACATGATGGTAGAGATGATCAATCAGTTAGAAGAGATCGGTATGTCTGACGACACACTGGATGTGAAAAAAGAAAAAATTGAAGAGTTAAAAGAAGATCTGGATTTTGATTATCTGAAAGAAGAGATAGATTATCTGCTAAAAGGTATTAATGAAGGATCGAACAGAACAGCAGAGATCGTAAAAGGGTTACGGGTATTTTCTAGGTTGGATGAGGATGACCTTAAGCGGGCTAGTATTAATGAAGGCTTAGACTCTACACTCATCATTGCCAATAATGTATTGGGTGATAAGATAAAAGTGATTAAGAACTTTGGTAACTTGCCTATGGTAGAGTGTTATCCGGGTAAGCTAAACCAAGTTTTCTTGAACATGATCTCTAATGCTTCTCATGCCATAAGCGATCGTTATGGTAGCGAAGTAGGTGGAGAACTGACCATTACAACCTCACAAGTAGGCGAAGAAGTACATGTAAGTATTAAGGATAATGGAGTAGGAATGAACGAGGAAACACAAAAGAAAATATTTGAGCCGTTCTTCACCACAAAAGATGTGGGCGAGGGTACAGGTTTGGGTATGTCAATAGTTTATAACACAATAAACAAACATAACGGGAAAATTGAGTTAAATTCGACTTTGGGAGAGGGAACTGAATTTATTATTGTACTACCTGTAGTGCATGTAAATACTGAAAATATAGAGTCTTGAGTACAGATAAGAAGAAAATAAAGGTCCTATATATTGATGATGAGCCTAATAACCTCATCAGCTTCAAAGCCTCTTTCCGTTTTGATTACAAGATATTCATTGCCAATAATGTAGACGAAGCGCTAAAGCATCTTGAAGAGCACAGCGATATTAGCGTCATACTTAGTGACCAGAAGATGCCTGATAAAACAGGTGTAGAGTTTTTTGAAGAGATAAGAGTAAAATATCCCAATCCTATACGTATACTGATTACAGGTTATGCTGATATTGAATCTGTAATTAATGCGATTAACCGTGGTCATGTATTCCGTTATATTAAAAAGCCATGGACAGATGTAGATGTTACATCAGCTATTGATGAGGCCTATAAGTTTTATGTGACCAACTCAATGTTGGCTGTTAAGAACGATGAGTTGCAAAAAGCATACAATGAGCTTGACAAGTTTGCTTATAGCGCTACCCATGACATGCGTGGCCCGATATTGAGTGTTGTAGGTATTATTGACCTTGCTAAGAATAGTGATGATATAGAAGAGATGAAGGAGATGGTAGATATGATGGAGAGTGCCATGAAAAAGTTGGATAATTATATTGAAAACTTACATGACCATTACAGCATTAGAAGGGGAGAGCTAAATATTACTGATATTGATTTTGAAGACGTCATGAAAGATATGACAGATATCTATGATATTACAAGTAAGCTGAAAAATGTTAAACTGGAAACCAAACTGGAGCAAGAAGGTGGTTTCAGGTCTGATGATATATCAATTAAGATCATATTGAACAACTTGTTGTCAAATGCTTTTAAGTATCAGAAAAAAGGCGCTGATGATAAGCTAGTAGAGTTTACCATATCCCAAAAGGGTAATACTGCAGTAATTGAAGTGTCTGATAATGGCATAGGTATTGAAGAGAAAAACTTGAGCGAGATATTCAACATGTTTTTCAGGGCGTCAAACGATGAAATAGGTTCGGGTTTTGGGCTTTATAATGTTAAAGATGCACTTAATAAACTGAATGGTAAAATAGAAGTGACCTCTAAATTAGGAGAAGGAACAAAATTTATCGTAACAATTCCAAGCAAATAAAAGATGAGTACCCACAATTTAAATTTCATTGTAGTTGACGACAGCAAGCTAGATTGTTTTATAGCTGAAAAGATCATTAGAAACACTGGTCGAGTGCAAGACTGTAATGTTTTTCAGCAAGCTAATGAGGCATTAGATTTCATTAACAATAAAAATAAAAGTGATATTGAAACGGTTGTCTTTGTAGATATACAAATGCCGGTGATGAATGGTTTTGAATTTGTAGAAGCGTTTGAAGCATTGCCTGAAGAAAAGAGAGAAAACCACAATATATATATGTTGTCATCGTCAATAAATGAAAATGACATCGCTAAAGTAAAAGGGTATTCATCGGTTAAGCGTTTCCTAAATAAACCGTTGACTAACGATACTATCAGTACCGTGTTAAGTGAGATATAGCTTACTTAATAGGAGTTAGCGTATAGCCTTCTTGTTGTAATAATGATATGAGCCCGTTGTTGCCTAATAAGTGCCCTGCACCTACGGCAAAGAATATGCTGCCTTGTTCCATAGCCTCTACCATTCTTTCTACCCATTTTCTATTTCTGTCATCTAAAAACTGCTTCATTGTGTCGCCATCAAGGTCTGAGGTTTCTATTATTTGGTGAAGCTTTTGTAGGTTTTGTGACTTATAGGCTTCTACCATTTCGTAATACTCTGCTGTAGCTGTTTTATTATTATTTATCATATCCAGCAGCTGATGTATTACGGTGTCTGTAGGTATTCTGTCAAACAAGGCTAACTGTTCTTTAGCTTCCTCTAATCCTATTATCTCAGCCTGTTCTTTTTCTTTCACCAAATTCATAAGTTCGTATTCATATGAAAGTGGCGTGCTACAAGTCACTGTTTGAGAAGAGAATACAGATATAAGAGCTGTAGGCTTTAAATGTTGAAACATATTGATGTTCATGCCTAAGCTGTCGTTAACATAAGAGGATAGTAACTTGTATTCCTCTTCAGTAAAGTATTCTTTTAGTTGTTTACCACTCTTGTCCATCATTCCAAGTGCAATGATGTGCATGATACCGGGATCGTCCAGGTCTAGTTCAAAACAAACTTTATCAGAAGCATCAAGGCTTTTTTGCATTTGCTCCGTCCACAGGTAGTCTTCTTTACATATCATATGTATCGTACCAAAAAGGTAAGATGGCTTTTTTAACTCCGGGCTGCTCACCTTCCATAGTAAAGATTGCGCACTATCAGCCATTGTTTGTGCACCGGCTAGCCATGTAGTACTAACAATAGAAATGACAACAAGGATGGCATTAAGAAAAGCAACTCTCATGAGCTAAAATTACATTATTCAAATAATAGCGTAAGCACCCCGATACCTACACCTAGTATTATGGAAATGATTTTTGGAATAGTTAAAGTGTGTTGCTTTGTGCCACTCTCAAAAAATATCGTTGTCGCTATATGGATAAATGCTCCTGCTACTACCGGAATAAGTATGAGTACTAAGTTGGATACAAATAGATAGGTCATTCCCAACTTTGTTGCAATAAACCCTGAAAAAGGAGTGATGAGCGAAAATAATAAGAGTGTGTATAAGGCTTGCTTTCTTCCTTTTACACTATTGACAATGGTAGCTACCAGCATAGCCTCCGGCAACTTGTGTATAGCTACAGCTAAATATAGTGATGGTTCTGTTGCAGCTTGCCTGTAATTGAAGCCCAAGGGTAATCCCTCCATGAAAGCATGAATAGATAGCCCTAACAATATTGAGGTTAACGGCACACCCGCACCATTATGGTCGTGATGGATGTGTGCATGACCATGCTCAGCACCATGCGTAAGTTTTTGTATCAATAATTGTAGGAAAAAACCTGCTAATAGATAGATGCCGGCTTTGATATTTAGCTCCTCAAATGTTTCAGGTAATAAATGTAAAAAGGTAATACTCAACAAAAAAGATCCTGAAAAGGCTAGTAAGTATTGCTTCTGTTTTTCATTTACTTGCTTTACCCAAAGTGGGATACTACCTCCTAAAAAGGTGATAGCAAATAACAGTAGATTGTAGTAGGAAAGCATTTAATATAGCTAAATGGTCAAGTAAACCGTAAAAGTAGGACGATTTTACATAAGATGTGCGATATCATGTTATTAATCTTGATAGATTAAATGAGATAAAAACATGAGAATTATAATAATGCTTGCTTTTATTTTATTGAATTATTATTTTGTATAATAAATGGACTTCCTTGATTTACATAAATTTTCAGATAAAAAGCTGCTAAAAGCGGGGAAGGTCCTTATTGCAGAACCCCTTATGCAAGATCCGACGTTCTCGAGATCGGTAGTACTACTTTGTGAGCATAGTGCAGACGGTGCTTTAGGGTTTGTATTAAACAAACCCACTGAAATGACCATCGGCGACCTTTTGCCGGAGTTGTATGCACCTACCACAATTATCAACAAAGGCGGTCCGGTGCAGTTAGATACCCTACATATGCTACACGGTATACCTCAAGTATTAGGGGGCAATCAGGTGGCAAATGGTGTTTATTGGGGTGGCTCTTATGATGAGCTGCAACATGTTATATCTGACAATTTAGATGGTCTTAACGCTGTGAAGCTGCTTGTTGGCTATGCGGGTTGGTCTCCGGGGCAATTGGAGAGTGAGCTAAAAGAAGGATCATGGCTGATCACTGATATCAATGAAGACATTCTGTTTGAAACAGACCCAATACAAATGTGGCGTAATGCTATACTTTCTCTAGGTAGGGAATATGCTTATTTGACCAACATGCCTACCGACCCGCAGCTCAACTAGACAGAGTATCCTTACAAAAGATGATGTATTTTTGTAGCTATGTTCAAACATAGTGCAGTACTATTATTATTTGTTTTGTTCTTTTCTTCATGTTTAGAAGGTGACACTAAGGCTAATAAGCCTGTTTCGCCGCCAACACAGGGCCACTACTTTTCCATTAATGACTATATAAAGCAACAATGGGCCACTTACCGGGGACATCCATTTGGTATCATGAAAGTGGTAAGGATGAACGATCATTCCGATACGCTTTATCTAAATTCATTTGAAATTGAGATAGGGAAGATAGTTGAGGTGTTTTCAGCTACAGATATTAGTACAAATGAACATGTTGGCCAATATGACTTTTCGCTTTTTGCTGACGATATAACCATGTCAATAAATTATTTTTATGAGGCTAAGTCTCCCGATTTATATACACAAAGGCTACAGATCATGGCAGATGATGTGACACACTTGGTGAAGTCTATTTATATAGAAACGGACAAGAAAACGACACTGAATACCATACATCAAAAGCTTACTTATAAGCCTGCGAAAAGAATCAGTATTTACGAAAAAGAAAGCTCTAAAGTCGGGCCTTCTAAGGAAGTAAATGTTGATTATATATTCATGTAAAACTTGCAGGCATGACCAAAGAGGAGTTTAGCAAAATATCGGCTTCTATACCAACTGAACCTGGTTGCTATCGCTATTTTAGTAGTGATGGTGAGTTGATATATGTTGGTAAGGCTAAAAACATAAGAAAAAGAGTTAGCTCCTATTTCAACAAAACGGTAGATAATTATAAGACACGTAAGCTCGTCAGCTCTATTGCGAAAATAGAGTATACTGTTACCAACACAGAACATGATGCCTTCTTACTGGAAAACTCGCTCATCAAGCATTATCAACCACGATACAATATTGACCTCAAAGATGATAAGAGCTACCCTTATATCGTAATCAAGAAAGAGCCTTTCCCAAGAGTGTTTTTGACCAGAAGGGTGATAAAAGATGGCTCAGAATACTTAGGCCCGTTTACAGGAGTGGCGCATGTGCGAGATATGTTGGCACTCATCAGGCAAAATATTCCCCTAAGAACCTGCAACTTAAGGCTTACAGAAAAGAATATTGAGAAGGGCAAATTTAAAGTGTGCTTAGAATATCATTTAGGTAACTGCAAAGGCCCGTGTGAAGGGTTGCAAACAGAAGAGGCATACGGGGAAAACCTGAAGCAGGTAAGAAATATATTAAGGGGCAATGCTAACGAAGTCATCAGGTTTTTAAAACAAGAGATGAATGAAATGGCTGCCGATCTGCAGTTTGAAAAAGCTGCTGTATTAAAGCAGAAGATAGACGCTTTAAGAAACTACCAAAGTAAGTCGGCTGTAGTAAACCCTAAGTTAGGCAATGTAGATGTAGCTACCATAATAGCAGATGACAATGAAGCTTTCGTCAATTATATGTTGGTAGATAATGGCAACATAGTACATGCTAATACTGTAAGAGTGGAAAAGAAACTGGAAGAAGCAGATCATGAAGTTCTATCCATTATTGTAGATAGACTTAGAGAGCGGTATGATAGCCATGCGAAAGAAATGATCGTTCCGATGTCTATAGCTGTGGCCGATGAGGCAATGAAAATTACAGTGCCAAAGGCAGGTGATAAAAAGAAATTGCTGGATCTAAGTCAGAAAAATGCAGAGATATATAGAAGTGAGGATAGAAGACGAAAGTCATTATTGCTAACTGATAAAACTGATGAGGACAAACTTGCAGTGATAGAAGAGTTGCAAGATGCATTGCAACTTACAGAGCTGCCCACACATATTGAGTGTTTTGATAACTCAAACTTTCAAGGAGCCTACCCTGTATCGGCAATGGTATGTTTTAAGAATGGTAAACCTTCTAATAAAGACTACAGGCACTATCATATAAAAACAGTAAAAGGTATTAACGACTTTGCTTCAATGGCAGAGGTGGTATATCGTAGATATAAAAAACTAATGGAGGAAAAGCTGCCTTTGCCACAATTAGTAATTATAGATGGAGGAAAGGGACAGCTAGGAGCAGCGCTGGAAAGCATTGAAAAGTTAGGCCTAACAGGTAGAATGACAGTGGTGGGTTTGGCAAAAAGGGAAGAGTCTATTTTCTTCCCCGGAGATAGTGAGCCGCTACAGTTACCCTATGATAGTAAGCCACATTTGCTCATCAGGTTTATAAGAGATGAAGTGCACCGTTTTGGTATCACATTCCACCGTAAGGCGAGAAGCAAAGGCACATTTAAGAACGAGCTGGAAGGTATTGAAGGTATAGGTGAGAAGACGGCCACACAGCTATTGAAAACATTCAGGTCGGTAAAGAATATAAAGACAAAGACGTTAAGAGAGTTGACAGGTGTTATTGGTCAATCAAAAGCGAGGGTAGTATGGAGCTACTTTAATGAAGATAACGATGAAGCATCAGCCCCTGATGCACAATGATACTTTTGTTACATAACCTTAACACTATAGATTGTAAATTCGCGACAAAATAGAAAAGATGCCATCTAAGCCAGCATTGATACCCAGCATGTTAAAAATGAAGTGCCCCAACTGCCGCAAGGGGAGCATGTTTACCAATAAGAGCATTTTTCCACTAAACAAATTATTGAGCATGCCTGAAAAATGCTCAGAGTGTGGCCAGCCTTTTGAGTTGGAACCAGGGTTTTATTATGGCACAGGTTATGTGAGTTATGCATTAACAGTGGCGTTCTTCATTTTTAATTTAGTGTGGTATGCCTTGATATTTGGCATTTCTTACAAAGACAATAGTTTCTTTTATTATTTAGGAACGAGTATTACGCTAGTTGTTTTGTTACAACCTTGGATCATGCGTTTATCCAGAGTATTATACCTCAGCATATTTGTTAGGTATGGTAAGGGCAGCAAGAGAAAGGCATAATTGTAGCGTATTCCGTTATTCCACTGTATATTCGCGGTATGCAAAAAATATTGGTTGCCAATCGTGGCGAGATAGCTATGCGCGTGATGCGTACAGCAGCAGAAATGGGCATTAAAACTGTAGCGGTTTACTCTGAAGCAGATAGAAATATGCCATTTGTAAGATATGCAGATGAGGCCGTTTGCATAGGCCCTGCACCCTCAGCACAATCCTACCTAAGAGCGGATAAAATTATAGAAGTAGCTAAAGCTACAGGTGCTGATGCCATACACCCCGGTTATGGTTTCTTAAGTGAGAATGCTGAGTTTTCAAGAGCAGTTTCTGATGCGGGTTTGATCTTTATCGGTCCATCTGCACCATCTATTGAAACCATGGGTAGTAAAATAGCGGCTAAACAAGCGGCTATAAAGTTTGATGTGCCTATGGTGCCTGGTACAGCCGACCCGATACAAAGTGTAGCGGAAGCTAAGGAGATAGCAGCCGGTATAGGTTATCCAATATTGATCAAAGCGTCAGCAGGTGGTGGTGGTAAAGGTATGCGTGTGGTAAATAGTGAAGATGAGCTAGAAGAGCAAATGCGCATGGCGCAAAGTGAAGCTAAAAGTGCTTTCAATGACGATGATGTATTCATTGAGAAATATGTAGGAGCACCACGACACATAGAGATACAGTTGATGGGCGACCAGCATGGCAACTATGTTTATCTTTTTGAAAGAGAATGTTCTATACAGCGTCGTCATCAAAAGCTAATTGAAGAAGCACCTTCCAGTTGCTTAACACCTGATATTAGGAAAGCTATGGGAGAAAGTGCCGTTAACGTGGCGCGTTCTTGTAATTATTATGGAGCAGGTACGGTAGAGTTTTTGGTTGATGAAGACTTGAATTTCTATTTCCTGGAAATGAATACGCGCCTACAGGTGGAGCATTGTGTTTCAGAGATGATAACAGGTATAGACTTAGTGAAAGAGCAAATAAATGTAGCCAGGGGTAATAAGCTTTCTTTTAGTCAGGAAGATCTAACCATTAACGGCCACTCATTAGAACTACGTGTATGTGCAGAAGACCCTACAAATAACTTCTTGCCCGATACCGGAAAGCTGGAAATGTATCAAATACCTAAAGGGCCGGGTGTAAGAGTAGATGATGGATATGAGCAAGGGCAGGACATTCCGATATTTTATGACCCGATGATCGCCAAACTAGTAGTACATGCTGCTACAAGAGATGAAGCGATCAACCGTTTGTGTCGAGCTATTGATGAGTATCACATCAAAGGTATCAGTACTACACTTGGTTTTGGTAAATGGGCGGTACAGACTGAAGAGTTTAGAACCGGAAATTTTGATACTAAGTTTATTGAGAAGCACTATAAACCTGAATACTTGCTATCAGACGACCCTGCCCAAGAGGAGGTTGCAGCTTTACTGGCTGCTCACGTGTGGGAAGAACATAAAAGGTCTATCAAGAAGCCTAGCTTAAACACAAGTAAGTCAGGCTCTAGTTGGAAGTTACGCAGAAGGTAATGTTAAAAAATGTAATATAACTGTAAAAAGCCTGCATTTAGCAGGCTTTTTTAGTGTTGAAACCATCGTTTAGGCATGTTTTTAGTGTCTATAATAGTAACGATCACTAAAAATGAATGACTATGAAGAGAATGACTACAGTGATGTTACTAATACTCATAATTAGTACTCCTATCATGTTACAAGCACAGGGACGATGTCATAAAAAGCCACATCAACCTAAGGCTTTGACCAAGTGCTACAACAAAATGTTCAAACAGAAGAAACGTATCCTACCTGCGTTCTCGTTTCCAGACTTCCCTAAAATGAACATACCGGAAGTGAAGATGCCTAAAGTACCTGAAGTGGGGAAAGTAGCCATCAATATACCCAAATTGCAAGCGCCCAAAGCACCATCGGTTAAGGTGCCTAAAATGAAAAAGGGCAGCTCTCAAGACTGCCCCCATTAAAGTGTATTGTTGTGCATTATTCATTGATAGCAGATACAAGCTTATCACTCATAGGCTTTGTAGTTGAGCCATAGCTGTCTATCAATTTACCATCTTCGTCTATTAGGAATTTGTGGAAGTTCCATTTTACGGAACTGTTTTTAACACCATTATAGTCCTTATTGGTTAGCCAGTGGTATATAGGCGCCATGTCTTTTCCCTTAACGGATATTTTGGCAGCCATAGGGAAGCTTACACCATAGTTCTTTTGGCAAAAACTGGCTATCTCTTCATTCGATCCCGGTTCTTGCTTACCAAAGTTATTAGCGGGGAAACCTATAATGACCAGCTTGTCTTTATGTTTTTTGTAAAGTTCTTCCAGTCCTTCGTACTGTGGGGTAAAACCACATTTAGAGGCGGTGTTTACAATAAGTATTTTCTTGCCTTTGAAATCAGCAAAGTCAATAGTGCCACCTTCCAGTGCTTCTACCTTAAAGTCATATATGCTTTTAGGTACATCTTCACTAGGAGCAGGCGCAGGAAATAAAAAGCTGAAAAAAGATAACATGATCGTTAACATCTCTATTGATTTATTAGTTAAGTAAAATTACGCACAATAATGATATCGGTAGGTAGAGATATTGAATAGGCTTATTTGGAGTTTTTATATACAGTAATACGTTAAAAACTAAGAAAGGGAGTAGGATTACCTATACAATAAGCATCTTTAATGTTATTTTTGGGCGCAAATGAGATTACCAAAGGTTAAGCCTGCATTTCTAATATTCTTGTCGCTGATTATGGCCGCTTGTGCTAATATCGTTCCGCCACAGGGTGGAGAGAAGGATGTAACACCTCCCAAGTTGTTATCTATCTCCCCTAAAGACTCTCTCTTGAATACAAGAGTGACGGAAATAGAGATGCGATTTGATGAGTTTTTGGTATTGCAAGATGCTCAAAAAGAAGTGACGGTTGCCCCTTTATTACCCTTTCCTTTGGATGTGAAGCTTAATGGTAAGAAAGTAATCGTTTTGATCCCTGATTCATTACTGAATGATAATACTACTTATAGAGTCAACTTTGGTACGGCCATAAGAGACTTGCACGAAAGCAACCCCTTCAAAGGCTACCATTACACCTTTAGTACCGGCAGTTATTTTGACTCTTTACAATTACAAGGGCGTGTTATTCAAGCTAACCTGGGAACATCGGCAGATGGTATAACAATTATGGTATATGCTGCAGAAGATGGAGATTCTGCAGTAGTGAAAAAGAAGCCACTATATATTACGAAGACAAATAGTGATGGAAGATTCACTTTGCCTGGTTTGCCCAACCAAGAGATGCTGATCTATGCATTGAAAGATGCAAATGAGAATTTGGTATTTGATGATGTGGAGGAAGAGATAGGGTTATGGAATACAACAGTGATGCCTGAAGATTCTGTAACAAATCAAGTATTATTATATCTGTTTAAAGAGAAGGTTGTGGACTCTTTACTACTAGCAGATACTACAGCCAAAACTACTAAGACCGTGATGGGGAAAAGAGGGCGTGAAGGTAGGAGGGCAAAGCCCGATATTAAATCGGGCATTACATACATAGCAGCTATTGATACTACTGATATTGAAAAAAGAACACATGATGTCAATAAGCCTTTGAAAATAAAGATCAATAAGCCTGATTATACTTTTGATGAGGATAAGATATTCATTAGCTACGATAGCTTGAATATATTAACAGAGGTAAACAAAGTGGTAAGAGTAGATAGTGCCGATAGCACAATATTGGATATATACGTGCCGTGGAAAGATAATACAGTGTATACACTAAGGCTAATGAAAGGTTTTTTGATAGATACATCCGGTGCAGAAGCAGCACCTTCAAAATATCTGTTTAGAACCAAGAATGATGATGATTATGGTAAGCTGCAAATAATATTACCAGGCGAGTATCAAGGTAGCAAGTACTTACTGCAAATAGCAATGGATAAGGATACGGTATACAAAAAGCCTGTTGTAGATACAGTGATAGCAGTGCGTAAATTGAGCCCTGGTGAGTATAAAATACATTTGATCATTGATGAGAATGAAAACGGAGAATGGGATACGGGTAATTTGTTGGAAAAGAGACAGCCTGAAATAGTGATACCTTATAGTAATACCATAAAACTAAAAGCAGGGTGGGAGAATGTTGAAAATTTTAACCCTGTAATGCCTACCGCGGCAATAGTATCCCCCATAACGCGTGATTCAACTAATAAGAAATAAATATATTTTTATAGCAAATAACTGAACTAAGTATGAAGTATCTTTTATTATCTATTTCACTTATGGTAAGTGTCAGCTTGTTGGCTCAAGACCATATGACGCCTGAACTGCTTTGGAGCTTAAAAAGAGTAGGCGCACAAGGCCTTAGCGAAGATGGCAGCACATTGTATTATTCATCAAGAAAATATGACTGGAAAACCGAAAAATCGGCCGCTAAAAAATATGCGCTGGATGTAAGAAGTGGTAATGCTGTAGAACTAAATACCGATGATATGTCTGTTACGCAAGGAGCAGGTAATACATGGTACGGTATTAAAGAAGGCAAACTTTATAAGAGTAATAATAAAGGGAAAAGTTGGGATGAGTTTTACCAACTAAGCGATGATGCTGAACATGTACAAGTATCGCCTAATGGTAAGTATGTGTCTTTTACAAGAGACGTATTGGTAAAGAAAATGCTTGGTAAGGATATTTATCCTGACTTGGATAAAACCACAGCACAGGTATATACCGACCTTAACTACCGCCACTGGGATACTTGGGAAGATGGAAAATTCTCTCATGTATTTGTAGCAGAAGTAGGTGGTGCGGTTACTGATATTATGGAGGGGCAACCTTATGATTGTCCTCAAAAGCCTTTTGGTGGTGCAGAGGATATCGTTTGGGCACCTGATAGTAAAGGTTTGGTATATGTAACAAAAAGAAAGTTTGGTAAGGAATATGCCATCAGTACTAATACAGACCTCTTTTATTATGACATCGCAACTGGCAATACCATCAACTGGACGGCTAACATGATGGGCTTTGATATGAGTGCTGCTTTTAGTCCGGATGGTAAGCGTATAGCTTGGACCAGCATGAAGCGTGATGGATATGAAGCGGATAAGAATGATATCATCGTAATGGATATTAAAAGCAAGCAGTCATTTAAAAGAAACTTGACCAGTGCTTGGGATGGTACTGTGAATGGTTTTACATGGAGCAACGATGGCAAGACCATATATTTTAATGCTGCAACCAAAGGTACAGTTCAATTATTCTCGGTAGCCGTGCCTGACAACTTAATGAATAAGATGCTGCCAATGGTGCAACAAATTACAGAAGGTAAGTTTGATGTAAGTGGTGTTGTAGGGCAGGCAGGTAGTGAGATCATTGTGTCAAGAAGAGATATGAATCATGCTAGTGAATTATATGCAGCACGCATAGATAACGGTGCTATGAGGCAGCTGACCAATGAGAATGCCGATATCTACGATAACTTGAAAATGAGCAATACAGAGCTGCGTATGATGCGTACCAGCGATGGTGGTGAAATGGGTACATGGGTGATCTATCCTCCAGACTTTGACCCAAGAAAAAAATACCCGACACTTTTATATTGTCAAGGAGGCCCACAATCAGCATTATCACAATTTTATAGCTTCCGTTGGAACTTCCAATTAATGGCAGCACAAGGATACATCGTTGTAGCTCCTAACCGTCATGGTATGCCGGGCTGGGGAGTGAAGTGGAATGAAGCTATTAGTAAAGACTGGGGTGGCCAACCAATGAAAGACTATCTACTCGCCATTGACGAGTTGGCTAAAGAAAGCTATGTAGATAATGAGCGTCTTGGTTGTATAGGTGCTAGCTATGGTGGTTATAGTGTGTTTATGCTAGCGGGTATGCATGAAAAACGTTTTAAGTCTTTCATTGCGCACGATGGTTTGTTTGACTTGAAAAGCTGGTATGGCACTACAGAAGAGATGTGGTTTGCCAACTGGGATATAGGTGGTGCTTATTGGGATAAACCACAACTGGATGGTTATAAGCGTTTCAACCCTAGCAACTTTGTAGATAAGTGGGATACACCTATCATGATCATACAGGGAGGTTTAGACTATCGTGTGGGTATTGAGCAAGGCTTGGAAGCATTTCAGGCTGCTCAGCTACAAGGTATTAAGAGCAAATTGTTGTACTACCCTAATGAGAACCACTGGGTACTGCATGCACAAAATGGTATTGCATGGCATAGAGAATTCTTTAAGTGGTTGGAGGAGACTGTTAAGTAAATTGAAAATATTACATGAGAAACGCTGCAACGGTTTATATGTTGCAGCGTTTTTTTTACTTTGTAATCATATCTAAAATTTATGTTCAAGAAAATAATGATCGGCCTATTAGTAGTGTTTGTAGCGATACAATTCATCAGGCCGGAGAGAAACCAATCGGCAATTGCAGGCGAAAATGATATCAGAGTGCACTATGCTGTACCAAGTAATGTATTGAGTGTGCTCAAGAGAGCTTGTTACGATTGTCATAGTAATAATTCAGCCTACCCTTGGTATACTAATATACAGCCTGTAGGTTGGTGGATTCAAGATCATATTAACCATGGAAAAGGGCACTTGAACTTTTCAGAGTTTGCCACCTACTCAGCTAAGAAGGCTGCCCATAAAATGGAGGAAGTAGCAGAAGAAGTAAAGCATAATGAAATGCCATTGGAGAATTATACATGGATGCATGCCGATGCTAAATTATCTCAGAGAGATAAAGAGCTTTTAGTAGAATGGGCTAGTGATTTACAAAAACAGTTAGAAGCAAAAAGATAGTAGATGCGCATTATCACATACAATGTCAATGGCATAAGAGCCGCAATTAGAAAAGGTTTCATGGAATGGTTGGAAGAGAATCCGGCAGATGTTATTTGCTTGCAGGAAACCAAGGCCATGAAGGAGAATATTGACCATGAAGCGGTAGAAGCTTTGGGGTATAAGAACTATTGGTTTTCTGCAGAGAAGAAAGGGTATAGTGGAGTGGCCATATTTACTAAAGTAGAGCCTGACCAAATAATAGTAGGTAATGGCATGGAGCAAAGCGATATAGAGGGTAGGGTGATCAGAGCTGATTTTGGCGATCTAACATTGGTCAATGCTTACTTTCCAAGTGGTACTAGTGGTACAGAAAGGCAAACCTATAAGTACCAATGGTTAGACGAGTTTCATGACTATTTACTGAAACTAAGAGAGGAGAGGCCTAATATTATAGTGGTAGGTGATTATAATATCTGTCATAAAGAAATTGATATTCATAACCCTAAAGGGAATAAAAAGAGTAGTGGTTTTTTACCCGAAGAGCGTGCTTGGATGGATAATTTTTTTGAAAGTGGATTCATAGATACATTCCGTCATTTTAATAAAGATCCTCATCATTACACTTGGTGGAGCCAGCGATTCCCTACGGTAAGAGAACAGAATAAAGGCTGGCGTATTGACTATATCAGTGCAACAGAACCACTAGAGGGAAAACTTAAACATGCTGAGATACTTCCCGATGTAAAGCATTCCGATCATTGCCCTTGTTTCTTAGAAATTGATTTGTAAACAAATAAGCCTCCAAGACTGGAGGCTTCTGTTACATATAGAGGATAAGAGAGAACGTTGTTGTGTGCTGCAATGCTTCACCGCGATCTACTACACTATTGCCGTAGCGCTGCTGCTATTATTTATACTTGAAATATCTTAGAAGTTTACCGCAACAATAACCAAAGCGATGATGCTGATGAACATAGCTATTTTAATAGTAGCTTGTTTTTTTACGATAGCTTGGCTGGCTTGAAGACCGATGTTTTGTTGAAGTTGAATTGCGTTTTGCATGACTTGTGTTTTTTACTGTGTGTGTTTTTGTTTTGTGTGTGTTGTGTTTTTATTTTTTTGTTTTGAAACGCCTGAGCGTGTTTGTTTGTTTTGTTGACACAAAGATGGGGCAAGAACAGGCCTTGTTCCAAAAAAACGGCTGTGGTTAACTTGAGATTTAGAACTGGTTAACGGAGTAGTGTGTTAATGGTTAACCAACTATTAAGAAATAAAAAAGCCTCTTGCTAGACAACAAGAGGCGTGGTTAATAAAGAAATGCTTCTACTTACGGTCAGTAGTGCTAACGCTTAAGCTATTTTTATTTCCTTCAATGGTTACTTCATCAAAGTTTAGATAGTCTTTGTATTTATTGTATACTTCATCAGATTGTTTAATACCATCAATGTACAGGTCTCTTTTTCCTTTCTTTTCTACTACGTAGCTTTTGTTCCTATTGATTAACCCATCCTTCTCCATCATCATCAGCATCTTTTCATACTCTGAATTTCTAGACATATGTTTGTCGTGCTCAGCCATAGACTTATGATGTTTTTCCATAACAATTTTATGTTTGGCAAGAGCGTCTTTGTGTTTTTCCATAACAATTTTGTGTTTAGCAAGAGCATTGTTATGTTTTTTCATGGTTTCGTCATGAACTCTATGGCGCTCAATGATTATCTTTTTTCTTGCCTTATCCATGTCTTTTTCTACTTCCGTACGGGTTGTATAGCGATTAATAATCATTTCCTTTTTAGCATCCTTCATGTTCGCTCTCGCCTCAGCCATAGCTTTTGCTGATGCAACTTTAGCGATCACCATCTTTTTATGTGCGTCTTTAAGCTTATTGGTGTCTATCTCGTCCAGTGCTTCTTTTAGTTCTATTTTTAGGTCGCCCCAGTTTATACTATTTAAGGCATCGCCGGTAGCATCTAAGGCATCACCTGTACTTTCCATTGATATTTCAATGCCTTTTAACGCTTCTCCAAGCCCTTCGCCTAGTTCGTCCCAGTTGATCTCATTAAGCGCAACTAATACAGTCTTGCTGATGTTTTTTCCTAGTTCTTCACCCAGCTCATCTATTTCTTTTGCATCTATGTCAATGGTTACATCATCATCGTCAGAAAATGCAATAGCCTTTACTTGGAATGAATCCCCCGTCTTCATGATGAATTTCTTTTTAGGGCCGTAATACACATCATAATCACCAAATGCCTTGTGTAAACGAGCTCTGTCAGCTTGCGATATATCTTCTGTTTTAGTGTATCGATGTTTGTTCCCGTTTTCGTCTACTACAGTTACATCCTCTGTGGTCATTTCTATCACTTTTACTTTTTTCAGTTTCTTCTTCTTCTTTTTGTCTTTTTCTTTATCGTCTTTCTTGTTTGTTTGTTCTTTCTTATCGTCCTTAGTTTTTGCTGTAAGCTTAGGAGTGATCAATGTGATAGATAATATCATTGATATGATTAGCACTATTATGGCTGTGATCTGCGTTCTAGTAATAGGTGAATTTTTCATTTCTATTATTCGTTTAATTCTGTGAAGTAATTGATGTTTATTGCCTGTGGCTGCCAGAGCCGCAGTGTTCGCATTGTGTGCATATGCTGCTAGCTGTGCCAGAGCGTTGGCGTAGGGTACTTTATTGGCATTATTAGTTACCACATCGTCACAACAGTGTTCTCTTTCTGTTCTGATAGTTTTTGATATTAGCCATACAAAAGGGTTGTAGAATAAGATGGTTTCCAGTACCACTTGAATGATGTTAACCAAATAATCATACCTTCTGATATGTGCCAGCTCGTGTATCAATATTGCTTCAAACTGCTCTGTACTCAGGTGGTTGATGGTAGCTATGGGGAATAGAATGACAGGTTTGATAACTCCTACAACAATTGGTGTGTTGATGTGTTTAGAGGTCATTAGGTCAACTCGACGTTTAATACCCAGCCTATTAATGTGTTTATATAATATGTTGTTCCATTGAATATTATTATTGTACTTACTGTTACGTTTCAATTGGTTGATAGAAAACAGGTTGTACAATAGTCTCATAGCCAATACACAAATTCCTATCGTGTATATTGTAACAATGCTATTTGTATGTTGGTCGAACCATAATAATAGTGATGAGATTGTGGAAGGGGCTGCTGTTTGGTCAATATACAATGCATTGAACTGGTCAATATTATTTAGCGTTATATTGTTAATAGTAGTCGTGATGGTATAGCTCGCGTTTTGCCATTGGTTGTAGAAGGTAGAAATCACCCATATGGTCAATGCTGATAATACGGTTAATGAGATGTTGTATCTCAATTTAGCTTTGGCTTCAGGTATAAATCTCAAAACTATCTTCAATAGACAAAATAACATGAGTCCTTGCCATAAGGAATGTAATATGGTCCAACCAATGGCATGTACAAGTACTGCGCTATTAGATATTAAATAGTTCATAGTTCCGATATTAAGCGTTAACTATTTATTTATTGTTGTTTTCAATCTCTGATAAATATTGTTTGATCTTTGATAACTCTTCTGCTGAAGATTTATGATTACCAAGAGCTTGCATGACCAATTGTGTAGCCGACCCGTTATAAACGGTATCTATCATCTTCTTTAGTAAGTGCCCTTGTGTTTGCTCTTGCGGTATAGCAGCTGTAAAAACATGTGTTCTTGAGCTACTATCTCTGTCTAACAATCCTTTCTCATGCATGATCTGCATGAGCTTAAGGGTAGTGGTGTATTTTGATTCTTTTTGCTTCTCAATTTCAGTATGCACTTCTCTTACAGTACTGGCACCACGCTGCCATATAATGTTTAGGATATCAAGTTCACTGTCGGTAGGTTTTATCTCTTTCATATTCTACGAATAATTTCGTAGGTAAAAGTACGAATGATTTCGTAATTGACAAATGCGCAATCATACTTTTAGATTTCTTTAAGAGAAATGGTAGAAGAGGTAGGTAAGGGAGGGCATAAAAAAATCCCGTACTATTTTTTAGTACGGGACAAATATGTTTGGCAATAAAGAAGGGAACTAAGCTAGTGTATTCACTTTCTTTACTAAGCTAGATTTAATGTTGCTTGCTTTATTCTTATGAATAATGTTGCGCTTAGCCAATTTATCGATCATAGAGATCACTTTTGGCAATTTCTCGCCAGCTTCTTTCTTATCTGTAGTAGCTAATAGGTTACGTATAGCATTACGAGTAGTTTTACCATAGTAACGGTTACGATCGCGACGAACTAAAGACTGACGTGCGTGCTTCTTTGTAGCTGAATGATTGGCCATTGATTAAATAATAATTTTTAAGGACTGCAAAGGTAAGTTAAATATGAATTAACTCAAAAATATTTTTAGATAATTACATGTTTTGGCTACTAAATACCTTTTTAGAGCGTTTGGTAAGGTTAGATTTCTGTTCCAAAAACACAGTCAGCTTATCTTTTGGTATTCTAAGCTGGTATTCTTTGCCCGGAGTACTGCTGCTCACAAAGTCCTCATACTTCAAGTTCCACTTGCGCATCAGCTTATTATCTATACCTAGTTCTAGCTCCATCAGGTCAAAGCTGATCGGCTCATTGATCTTCACAATGGCCATGCTTTGCAATTCTTCAATAGAATAAGGAGACGCAGGGTTGTTTTTTTCAGTAGACTCAGCTGCTAATCTTGCTGCTTTGATCTCTTCAAAGTTTAAGCCCGGTACATCACCCGAGCCAATAAAGTCGGGAAGGTCTTCAAATATAGTAGCTGTAGCTACAAAACGTAATACGTGGTTTTGTGTTTCGCGAGGTAGGTAGGCCTTTATGTCCCAAAAGTTTGTGCTGCCTGTTCTCTTGATCGCTCTCATTACCGGTCGCGGACCACTATTATATGCAGCTACTACCAGTAACCAGTCATCCAGGTCTTCATACAACATCGTAAGGTACTTAGCTGCAGCATGTGTTGACTTTAGCCAATCTTTACGTTCATCACGATGGCTATTGATCTTAAGCCCCATCAATCTACCTGTAGAGGCCATAAACTGCCAAGGCCCCACAGCGCCTACTCTTGAGCGGGCATTGTTATTTAAAGCAGACTCAATAACTGACAAATACTTCAACTCTCTAGGAATTTCATATTCATCGAGCACTTTATCGAAAATAGGGAAGCACTCCAAGCTACGCTCTTGCACTATAGTAAGTGTTCTGTTATTCTTCTTTAGGTAATTTTGAACGTACTTTTTGATGTAATAGCTTTTCTTACCAAAGTACTCTCTATGGCTGGCTAACGGTACCGGTTTGTATATGATCTTAGTTTCAGCTTCTGCCAGTACTTTATCAGAAGGTTTAATGCCTTTTTTGATAATGTAGGTGTCTGCTTGTACTACTTTCATCTCATGAGCTGCCAAGCTAGGAAGACCACCTTCCTGCGCGCTAGCTACCAGCGACAATAAGCCGAACAAAGTAGTTGTGAATATAATATGTTTGATAGGCACAAATTTCATGTTACACCACTATCGAAAAAACAATAGCTACCTCTATAACGAAATAAATGGTTAGTAAATTATTTTACAGATGAGCTGGATTTCATAGAAGAACCTGTGTTGTCGTTCTCTTTCATACCGGCTTCTATTTCATCTTTAACACCTTTTTTGGCGTCGTTGAATTCGCGGATACCTTTACCCAAACCTTTAGCTAGTTCCGGTATTTTTCTACCGCCAAATAATACGATGATAACAATTAATATAGTGATCCATTCAGCACCACTTGGTAGAGACAACAACAACGTAGGATCAATTGCTAATAAAGACATGTCTATTTTTATTTATGAGTTAACTAAACAAAGTTAAGATTAATAAATCATTAAGAGATTAAAAAAAAGGCTTAGAAACATTAAATCTAGAAAATTAACATTGGAAAAGAAAGAACCCGCTGGAAATACATACTGTTTAGATGTTTATATATTCAATCTTTTTGTTATGCTTTTAGTGTAGTTGCGCCATTTTTCTATCACTTGTTGCATGTCTTCGGGCAATTTTGAGTTGAACATTAGTCGTTCATCCGTGGTAGGATGACTAACACCCAGTTCCTTAGCATGTAGTGCATGGCGCTGTAGAGTTTTAAAGCAGTTGTCGATAAACTGTTTGTATTTTGAGAACACTGTTCCTTTTACAATCCTATCGCCACCATAAGTAGAGTCGTTAAACAGCGGATGCCCTATATGTTTCATGTGTACCCTTATCTGGTGAGTTCTTCCTGTTTCCAGTTGCAGCTCTAGTAGTGTCACATAGTTAAACCGTTCTATTACCTTATAGTGGGTAATCGCTTCTTTACCAAGTTCTCCATCAGGGTAGGCATCCATGATCTTTCTGTAGCGTTGGTGTCTGCCAATATGGGCAACCACTGTACCTTCTTCTTCAGCTACATCTCCCCATACTAATGCTATATATCTGCGGTGAGCCGTATGTGCTTTAAATTGAGCTGCTAGATGGCTCATGGCATGCTCTGTTTTAGCCACAACGATCAGTCCGCTAGTATTCTTGTCGATACGATGTACTAACCCTATTCTTGGTAGCTCGCTGGCTTCTTCGGTTTTCAAGTAATGTGCCAACCCGTTTACCAGTGTGCCGCTATAGTTACCACAACCGGGGTGTACGACCATGCCGGCAGGTTTGTTGATGATGAGCATCTCGTCATCTTCATAGGTGATATCTAGTGGTAGTTCCTCAGCGATGACTTCTGTCGATTCAGGTTTCCTGGTTTCATAAACTAGAATATGGTCGCCGGGTTTTATTTTGTAGTTAGACTTTACACCGTTTCCGTTTACGAGCACCATTTCTTCATCTATAGCCTGTTGTAGCTTATTTCTTGTAGCATTCTCAATGCGGTTGAGTAGAAATTTGTCAATCCTTAGCGGGTCTTGCTTTTTGTCTACTGTGATCTCTAGTCTTATGGCAGGTAGGGTTTGCTCCTCACCTTCATTGTCCATATCCAGCTCATCATCTTCCCAGATGTCATCTATAATATTATCCATACCCAAAGTATAATTGAAACTACAAAGTTACTGCTTTAGCCAGTCTTCTATCACAGCAGGGTCTAATTGCATGTAATTACCCTTATATTCTATCCTGCTATTATTGACCCAATAGATAGCAGGAACACTGCTTCCGGCCATTTCTATAAATGCAGCCTTGTCTTTTAGAATGATATGGGGAACATTGCGAGAAGAGGTTTCTTCAAAAAAGCTTTCTTCATGGTCTTTATGGCCTGTAAGAACAAATTGGATAGGATATTCAGGGTATCTCTTCTTTAATATGTGGAATATTTTAGCGGCCTTACGACAGTGTGGGCACGTTAAACTCATGAAACTGATAATGTGTTTACCCTCTCTTAATTCTACATCAGGTTTAATGTCATTTTCGTATAGTGCATCAAGGTCGATCTCTTTATCCACCTGCATAGGTTGGCTGCCAATGCTCAAAGGGTAAATAACAAATGGCACTACAAGTGCGCCCATAACCAGCACCATGCCGGTGTATAACTGCCAGCTCTTAGTTTTAACCTTATAAATAGCCATTAAGATAAGTGTGACCACTATCATGACTACATTCTTAAGAATGCCTTGTAGCGGTGTCATGGGTAGCTCCTCTCCAAAACAACCACAATCTCCTTTATTACCATTAACGGCTAGTAAAATAATGAGGTATATGGTAAATATACTTAACAAGCCTATTGTGATAGGGTAGGTGACTTTTGATAGATAAATATGAAATAAGAGAAATGCGCCAATGGCAAATTCAAGCCCTATTAATAAGCGGGCAAAAATGGTAGCGATAGTATAGTTGGATATGCCTATGTCAACAAAGGTCCACTCAAAAGCTTCAATGCTATATAGCTTTGAAGATGCTGAGTAAAAGAATACCGCAGACATGGCCAAAAGCAAAAGCAAACCAAAGCTGCGCTTTAGTATAAATAAAAAACGATTGTTTGGGGTAGAAGTTGCCATTAAAAAATGTGATTGAATGGCAAAATTAAGATAACCTTGCTACTCTTCTATAAGTTGTACTAAAATAAGTAACATCTTTCTACTGTCTTGATGCCATCTTTTTCAGATTCACTGGAGTTTTGTTCGCAAAGCGATTCAGCGTTCTTCTTTGTGTCTTCTATATTGTAGCTATTAATGACAGTGTCAGGAAGGCCGGGTTTACCTGTATAAGAGATCTCGCATTGGCAGATATACTCTCTGGTACAAGAACTCATAATGGCAACGGCAAAAAATGCAGCAAATAATAACAGGCCTGAACGAATCATCATTGATAAATTAATTTAACGGTTGAAGATAAAAGTAAATTTTTAATTCAGCAAACGATAATTATTGAACTACAAGGATTAATTAACGCTTTGTATGATTATTGCCATATTATTTTCAGCTACCTTTAAGTGATAGAATAAAGAGTGAATGGAAATTAAACGACAGCCCGTAATTGAAAATTTAGAACTATTAGCCACACAGGCTGTGGAAGGGTTTATTATTGGTTTGCATAAAAGCCCTTTTCATGGGTTTTCGGTAGAGTTTGCCGAACATAGGTTATATAATAGTGGAGACTCGCTCAAACATATCGATTGGCGTATATATGGTAGAACGGACAAGCTGTTTGTAAAACGATTTGAAGAAGAAACAAACCTGCGTTGTTGTTTGGTGTTGGATACCTCTTCATCCATGTATTTCCCGAAAGAAGAAGGGAAATATAACAAACTCGAGTTCTCGGCTATTGCTGCAGCATCAGTCATGCAAATGCTGAAAAAGCAACTCGATGCATCATCATTAGCTATGTTCGATGAAGATATTCACTACTTCTCGGCCTGCAAGTCAACACACAGTCACTATCGTATGCTTACCCATCAGTTGGAGGCCTACCTGAAAGAGAAACATGAGCATAAGAAAACCAATGCCATAGAAGCCCTGCATAATATTGCAGAAAAGATACATAAGCGCTCACTAGTGATCATATTCAGCGATATGGTGGATGAAGCGGACAATATTGAAGAGTTATTTGAGGCCTTGCAGCACTTAAAGTTCAATAAGCATGAGGTGATATTATTTCATGTAGTAGATGGAGAGAAGGAATTGAACTTTGAGTTTGAGAACCGACCTTATGAGTTTGTAGATATGGAAACTAATGAGCGGGTAAAACTGCAGCCACATCAAATAAAGGAGGAGTATACTAAAGGTATTCAAGTATTCCGTGACCAGATAGAAGAAAAGTGCCTGCAGTATAAAATAGATTACAATATTGTAGACCTGACAAAAGATGTAGGACAGGTTTTGCATGCATTCTTATTGAAGAGAAATAAATTGCTGTAATTCAAACGAAATTAGTACCTTTGCACCCCATTGAAGTTTTTTGAAACCGGGAGGAAAGGGTAAGTTAGGTAATGTATATATAAACAATCGGTTATGTATTGTTAATAAATAATATACATTGTATGAAGTGAAGGACAGGAGATAATTGAGCAAAAAATGAAGCATAACCGTGAATTTGAAATAGCTTGGCAAGGGTTGAAACCCGGAGTTCATATGTATGAATATGAGCTGGATGACAGGATATTTGAAGGAAGGGAAGCTATTAGAGATTTTAAAGATCTTGATGCTCAAGTAACACTGAAGTTTGATAAGAAGACCAACTTCTTTATGTGTCATTTTGATGTGGATGGCAGTGTTACCGTAGCTTGTGACCGATGTGGAGAAGACTTCAAGATGAGATTGTGGGATGAGTTTGACCTGATCATTAAGCTTACAGGTACTGAAGATGCTGAGGAAATAGACGAAGATGCCGATGTGGTATTCGTTTCTCGATCTGAAACTGTATTAAATATTAGTGACTGGTTATATGAATTTGTGATGTTAAGCATACCTTTGCAGCGTGTACACCCTGATAAAAAGGATGGAAGTTCAGGTTGCAACCCCGATGCTTTGAAAATATTAAGTAAGCTATCTGAAGCCGAAGAGAAGAAGAATGATATTTGGAAGGGTTTAGAAGCTTTGAAAGAAAAACAAGACAGTAAACGTAAATCGAAATAAAAATTATATAAAATGCCTAATCCGAAACGTCGTCAGTCTCAACAACGCAGCGCTAAGCGTCGTACTCACTACAAAGCAGTAGCTGAGACTTGGAGTACTGATAAAACAACTGGTGAAACACACCTTCGCCACCGTGCTCATTGGGTAGAAGGAAAGTTGTACTATCGTGGTAATGTGGTAGTTGATAACGCTCCTGCTACAGAGGACGAACAATAATCTGTTAATGCCAAACCTGATAACTTCGAATGAAGATAGGTATTGACATTATGGGAGGAGACTATGCTCCTCTTGAAGCCTTTAAAGGTATTCGTCTGTTTTTTGAGCAGGTCAATGACGACTCTGTACATTTATTACTGATCGGTGATGAAAAAGCAGCCGCTCCTCATCTCTCTATTATAGAAGAGTATAAGGAGCGATACACTTTTGTGCATACGCCTGATGTGATTGGTATGGATGAGCACCCTACAAAAGCACTGAAAGAAAAGCCTAACTCCAGTATCTCATACGGTTTCGGTTTGATGATGAAGGAGCAGTCTGACGCTTTTGTGAGTGCCGGTAACACCGGTGCTATGATGGTTGGTGCCATGTATACAGTAAAAAATATTGAGGGCATCCTACGTCCTACAATTGCTTCTCCCATTCCTCGTACTGACGGTAAGTTCAATTTATTACTTGATGTAGGTATTAATGCCGATTGTAAGCCTGAGAATTTACAGCAGTTTGCAGAGTTGGGGTCGTTGTATGTTAAGCACTTATATAAAGTAGATGCTCCTAAGGTTGGGTTGCTGAATATTGGTGAAGAAGAAGGAAAGGGAAATATCTTAGCCCAAGCTACTTACCCAATACTAAAAGAAGATGATAGCATTAACTTTATTGGTAATGTAGAAGGAAGAGATGTCTTTTTAGATAAAGTAGATGTAACGGTTTGTGAAGGGTTTGTAGGAAATGTGATCTTGAAGATGGCAGAATCTATCTACCATATCTTTAAAGAAGAACGTAAAGTTGAAGACGACTTCTTAGACAACTTCAATTATGAAATATATGGAGGTACACCAATACTAGGTGTGAACGCTCCTGTTATCATTGGTCATGGTATTTCGCATGCATTAGCATTCAAAAACATGATAGATGTTGCTCGTAAAATGGTGAAGGCTAATCTTATAGGTGCATTCAAAGAGCACTTCTCGTCTACAGTAAGTTAATTTCAATACATCTTATTGCCTATCAATAGCTATTCTGGCTATCTTTAAGGATAGTTATGAAGAACTTGTACTGTATCTCCGGTTTGGGGGCTGATGAGCGCATTTTCCAAAAATTATCTATCGATGGTGTTAACATGGTGCACATTCCGTGGCCGGAATATGATGTATACGACGAGATGTCGTGCTATGCTCAGAAGATCCAAGCTTTGATACCTGAAGAAAACCCATTAATACTTGGCTTGTCTTTTGGCGGTATGATGGCGGTAGAGTTATGCAAAATGATGCCGGTAAAGAAAGCGATCATTATGTCTAGTGCAAAGGGTATGATGGAGTTGCAGGGAGTAAAGCTAGGCTGGCCAATTAAAAAACTCTTGGTATCGCAAGCACTACCCGGTTTTATATATAAGATGACCAACTCTGTAATGTATAAAATGTTTGGTGCTGAAACAGAAGAGGAGAAGAAGCTCTTGCATGACATCCTAAAAGATTCAGATGGCCACTTTGTGCGTTGGGCCATGAAGGCCATTCTTCTTTGGCAGAATGGTTATGCACCTGAAAATATCGTTCATATTCACGGTACGGCCGATAAAATAATCCCTCCCGGAGCCGTAAATCCTGACCATTGGATAAAAGATGGTACACATATGATGGTCTATAATAGAGCTGATGAGATCAGTAAGCTCATTAGTGATGAACTGTCAGCCGTTGACTAGTAGAGAGTTAGCTTTTTTTACTTTTCTATAAGTGTATTTTCGTGGTCGCACATCGAAAATTTCAATGTTAAAATATGGGTGGTAACACCCTGTTTTTTTGATGAGCTATTAGTTTTTTCTTTAATTTTGTGTTAACTACTAAAGTCAGGTTATCGCCTTTACGAAAGTGGGGGAGGAAAGTCCGGACAGCATAGAGCAGCGCACCACCTAACGGGTGGGGTTTCGCACGTCGAAATACAGATAGTGCCACAGAAAATAACCGCCTTGAAAGAGGTAAGGGTGAAAATGTAGGGTAAGAGCCTACGCATAGCTATGGCAACATAGCTTTGGGGTAAACCTTGCGCGCTGAAATGCCAAATAGGCGAACGGTTGAGGACGGCTCGTTCGATGTTCGTGGGTTGGCAGATAGAGGTATCACGTGAGTGGTATCCTAGATAAATGATAGCCGGTCTCAGGGCCATATGAGACTAACAGAATCCGGCTTATTGACTTAGTGTAGTTGTTTTGGTTAAATGATGCGAACGTCGGTATTGGCCCGACGTTCACTTTTTACACAAAGGGCTGCTTCGTAGAAGCAGCCCTTTGTGTTGCAAATATGTTTTGTAAGAATTAACGTTCTACAATTACTTTATGTGAGAATTGTTTTGCTGATGTACGCATTCTTAAAATGTAAATACCATTAGGTATGTCATCAATACGATAAGATGTAGCTGTATAACCCACCTTCGCAAGTTTATCCTGCTCCATTACTTTTACTATACGTCCTTGAATATCGGTTAGTTCAATATTTATCTTATCGGCTTTCTTAAAGTAATACTTAACGGTCAAGTTGTTCTGTGCCGGATTAGGGTATGGTGTAAAGAACTCTTGCTCGTTGTAATAGGTGTACTTTTCTTTAATTGATACCGGGCTGGTAGTATCCATAACAATGTTCTCATCACCTGCTTGGTATGGTGTCCATAAAAAGAAGGTCAACATCATTTCATCCGTAGTAGCCTCTCCCAGCGATACATCTTTAGGGGGGCTGCTAGGGTTGTACGGATTGCTGGAAGTGTTGTCATAAAAAGCTTCGGAATAAATAGCCGAACCTTGTGGTACTTTTTTGATCTTGCGGAAGTTATAAAACCCTTGCCAGCTAAAGTCCCACTTAGGTATATTGATGTATTTATCTGTGTCGCCATTTGGCAGTACTCCATAAGCATTTATACTTCTGCCTATCAAGTGCATGTGTGGTGTTACCCCAAGTATAGACACATCGCCAAGTAAGCCCCAAATGGTAGATTTTTGTACGAAGGTAGCAGTTTGGTTGGCAGCTATAAATAAGTTAGGAGGTGTTTGGGTGCAATAGACGCCATCATGATTCAAAATAGGGTCCATACGTACGCTTCTTACGCTACTTGAAGAAGAGAAATAGAATTTGATCTTAGTACTATCTACTTGCCCGTTCGATCCCTGTGGATAATGTATTTGAATAACGATGTCTGCATTCTTAGGCACACGCAGCCCAAAGCCGTTAGGCATCACAATAGGTTGAGTACCCGGTACCCATCCGCCAAGTAGTATAGCACTATTAGTACCTACACCACCAAAGCTAAGGTAGCCGGGGCCTGGTGAAGCAGCGTCTAGCCCTGCAC
The DNA here is from genome assembly GCA_965230595.1 of Flavipsychrobacter sp. GTDB lineage: Bacteria > Bacteroidota > Bacteroidia > Chitinophagales > Chitinophagaceae > UBA5543. The sequence continues at coordinate 1,131,187 of OZ246011.1, forward strand.
AAGTACCGGTAGTATCAGCATAAACCAACACGTGGTGTACAATGTCTCTGTTGCCGGGTATAGCTTCAAAAGCAGTAATGAATTTTTCAGTACTCAAATTACTAGGTACTACAAAGCATTGGTAAACATCGCCGTTAACTGCGGTAGAAGTGTAGTTGGGTATTTTAGAGACCATATCAGGAGTGCCAGCAAGGTCACCATCAGGATTGAAGGTAGGTATAGGCGGCGCTTTACTAATATCACCTTGAGGTGTACCGTTGGCTGCCCAGTCTTTTATTTTGTCTATATCACTTTGTGCTAATACTCTTTCGTGTGCCAAGCGGCTGTAGTCTGTACTTGGAGGCCAAGGTGGCATATAGCGAGTGCTTACCGCACTAGATATCACTGCTGCTTTACTTACTGCATCGTTGTAGGTAATGAGGTCGAATGTACCAATACCACCCGGGCGGTGACAAGTAACACAATTGTCATAGAGTATAGGAGCTACATCAGTACTCCAAACCGGAGTTTGAGCACGGGTAGTTAATGCACTAAACAATAGCATTAGTGCAGAAAGCGATCTAAGTTTCATTATTGTCGTCTGGTTTATCTGTAAACTTATGGAAATAATCTCATATAACTAGGCTTATCATGTGCGATATACAACGTTTATATGCTTAGCCTTAGTGATATAGATGTTATATTTGCAGTTCCTCAAAAAAACGGGACAACAGAATAATTAATATGGAATTAGCAAAGAACTTTCAACACAACGAAGCTGAAGAGAAATGGTATCAACATTGGGACAAGTCAGGTTACTTTACCTCAGTCCCCGATGAAAGACCTTCGTATACTGTTGTCATTCCACCACCAAACGTGACGGGTGTATTGCACATGGGGCATGCGCTTAATGATACGGTGCAGGATATATTGGTGCGTCGCGCTAAAATGCTGGGCTACAACACTTGTTGGGTGCCGGGTACAGACCATGCCTCTATTGCTACAGAGGCCAAGGTGGTAAACATGTTGAAAGAGCGTGGTATTGATAAAAAGAGCTTATCCAGAGAAGAGTTTTTAGCGTATGCTTGGGAGTGGAAAGAGAAGTACGGTGGTATCATATTACAGCAGCTAAAGAAGCTGGGTTGTGCTTTAGATTGGAACCGTACACACTTTACTATGGATAAAGAGTACTATGCTGCTGTTATCCGTGTGTTTGTAGAGTTGTATAACAAAGGGCAGATCTATCGCGGTGTGAAGATGATCAACTGGGATCCGAAAGCGAAAACAGCGTTAAGTGATGAGGAAGTAATACACAAACAAACCAACTCCAAGTTATACTATGTAAGATATAAGCTGGATGGTGATAATGATGAATACATCACGATAGCTACAGTACGTCCTGAAACTATTTTGGGTGATACAGCGGTGTGTGTGCACCCGGAAGACCCACGTTATGCGCATTTAAAAGGTAGGAAATGTATCATTCCATTGGTGAATAGAGAAGTGCCTATCATCTTTGATGATTATATAGACTTGGAGTTTGGTACAGGTGCTTTGAAGGTAACTCCGGCGCATGATATCAATGACTACAATCTTGGTCAGAAGCATAACTTGGAAGTGATAGATACTCTGAACGAGGACGGTACGCTAAGTGAGGCAGCGGGTATGTATATAGGTCAGGATCGTTTTGATGTGCGTAAGCAGATCGTGAAAGATTTGGATGCAGCAGGGTACTTAGTAAAAGAAGAAGATTATAGCAACCAAGTAGGTTTCTCTGAGCGTACCGATGCTGTGATAGAGCCGCGCTTATCGATGCAGTGGTGGTGCAATATGGAGGAAATGGCTAAGCCTGCATTGGAAAATGTATTGAATGATGAGATACAGTTCCACCCGGCGAAGTTCAAGAATCTGTATCGTCACTGGATGGAGAACATCAAGGATTGGTGTATCAGCCGCCAGCTATCTTGGGGGCAGCGTATACCTGCTTGGTATGATAGTGAGAATACCATATACGTAGCAGAAACTGCTGAACAAGCCCATGAGCAATACCAAAAGCAAAAGCCTGAATTAGCGAAAGAAAAGCCTGAGCTAAGACAAGAAGACGATGTGTTGGATACCTGGTTTAGTAGCTGGCTATGGCCTATGCAAGTGTTTGGCTGGAATGAAGATCCGAACAACGAAGAACTGAATTATTATTACCCAACTCAAACATTGGTAACTGCTCCGGAGATCATCTTCTTCTGGGTGGCACGTATGGCAATGGCGGGATATGAGTTCTTAGGTAAGAAGCCTTTTGACCAAGTGTACTTTACTGGTATCGTACGTGATAAACAAGGTAGAAAGATGAGTAAGCAATTAGGCAACTCTCCTGACTTGCTTGGGTTAATAGAAGAGCATGGGGCAGATGCCGTTAGGTTTAGTGTGATGATCTCTTCTCCTGCGGGTAACGATCTGCTATACGATGAATCTACACTAGAGCAAGGGCGTAATTTCTCCAACAAAATGTGGAATGCATTGAAGTTAGTGAAGAGCTGGGAGGGCAGAACAGCCGACGATGTAGCAGAAGGTGACTTGCATTTTGCACTGGACTGGATGGAGCAGAGAATAGCCAAAGCTTCACAACAAATAGCAGAACTAATCAAAGATTTCAGACTAAGTGAAGGCCTGAAAACCATCTATTCTTTGATTTGGGACGATTTCTGTTCTTGGTATTTAGAATGGGTGAAGCCGGCACAAGGTGCAAACATGTCACACCATATCTACCAGCGTACGGTTGATCTGTATGAGCAACTACTTCAACTGTTGCATCCTTACATGCCATTTGTAACAGAAGAGATATTCCACGCATTAAGAGAAAGAAATGAGGGTAATGACCTTATTGTGAAGCAACTACCTACATACGATAATGTAAATGAAGAAACGCTGAAAGAAGGTGCTATGCTACAGCAGATCATCACCAGTGTACGTGATGCCAGAAATAAAAACCAGTTGAAGCCTAAGGATACCATTAAGCTATGGATAGATACCAAGCATAATGCATTCTATGATACCGTGCAGGAAATTCTTCGCCGTCAGATCAATGCAGAGCATATAGGCTTTACCGAGGAAGCGAAACAAGGCACGATTTCTGTAGTAGTGGATACGGATAAGCTATATATAGAATCTAATGCTGCTGTTGATTCTTCTGTGCAGAAAGAGAAATTGCAGAAAGAGTTGGACTATTTGAAAGGCTTTTTAGTAAGTGTAGATAAGAAGCTAAGTAATGAGCGTTTTGTGCAAAATGCAAAACCCGAGATCGTAGAGAATGAGCGTTCTAAAAAGGCTGATGCTGAGGCTAAGATCAAGACTATTGAAGAAAGCCTTAGTTTATTATAACTTTAGGTGAATGAAAAGAATTGCATCCATACTGTCTATATTATTACTCACTGCAGGTGCATGGTCGCTCTATGCGCAGGTAGAAGGTGATGATAAAAAAGACGAGAAGAAGAAAAAGAAGGAATACCGTGTGCCTGTATACCTGGGCGAAACATCATATAGAGATACAGCTATACCGCAAGAGACCTTTGATTCTTTACTTCGTCAAGGACTGACGGCCAAAGACTCAGCAGGTATATCATACGATGTGCAAGGATTTCTATTCACTTTTGGTGAGCGTAATTTGTATGAGGACTCTGTTGGTAACTTGATGTGGGTGACCGATCTGCTTTCAGAATATTGCTATGGTGATACCATGAGCTCATGGTTGTTGAGTACGATAACCAGTAGGACCAAGAAGGGCGATACTATCTATATTGACCAGATCAAAGTGTCTTCTCCTGAAGGAAAACCTTTTAATGGTAAGTGGATGAAGTTTGTACTGACTAAGTAAATTGAAAGATATGAATATAAAAAAGGAGCACATAGTGCTCCTTTTTTAGTTAGTTGACGAGTAGTAGGTTAACACTCCTCTGTAATATGTTAAAGGCAATCTCGGCCATAAGGTTCTCTGAGTCTAATGTGGGGTTTACTTCTGTAAACTCTAAGCAGCATATTTTATGGTTTTGCACAAAGGCTGCGATCATATCGTCAGCTTCTCTTTGTTTTAACCCGTTGCTTACCGGTGTGCCCGTACCTTTTGATATGGAACTATCTAAGGAGTCAACATCAAAGGATATATAAATATGATCGCACTTACTAAGGTGTAGTAGTGTGTTTTTTACTACGTTCTCTACACCCTTACGTCTTACTTCTTGTACCGGTATTACCTTAATGCCGTGTTTTTTGATGATGTGTTCTTCCTCTTTTTCGTAGTCTCTTAAGGCTATGAAAACAATATCCTCAGGTTTTACCTTCGGAGCGATATCTCCGATATTCTTTAGTTTATTCCAAAGATCACTGGTTTTATCATCAAGTTTATTCTTCTTGCACTCCAGATTATCCTCATTAATAGAGGCGGCTAATGGCATGCCATGTACATTGCCTGATGGGGTAGTGTAAGGGGTATGAAGATCAGCATGTGCATCTATCCATACAACACCAAGACGCTCCTTAGGTTTCGCCATTTTAATACCTGCAATAGTACCACCTGCAGTACTATGGTCTCCTGCTAGTACCAGCGGGAATAATCCTGAGTTCATTGTTTCTTGTACTGACTGTGCTACACGCTCATACATCGTATGCACACCGTGAAGGCGTTTTGCATGCGGTGAAGCTATTGGCTCGTATAAAAGATGATTCTCCGTCTCAACTTTCTCTGATGGGAAATTGACAAAGAAGCTACTCATAAAATCCAAAGCTGCTACTTTCATAGCCTCAATACCTAAGCTGGCACCTCTGGTACCTGCACCTATCTCCGACGGAACTTCTATGATCTTTATGTTTCGCATATTGTCGCAAATATATTAATTGCTATCCTATTGTTTAGAAAGGATAACCTATGGCAAAGTTTAAAACTAAGTTTTTGTCGCGCCATGTGTTATAAAATGGGTCTATGTCTTTTAGTACCCAACCGTTTGTGCCGTTTGTAGCAGGGTTTTTCATTTTCATGGCTACATCAAAGCGTAGCAGGAAGAACCCCGCAATATCTAACCTTAAGCCTGCGCCTCCGTTAACAGCAAGGTCTGATGCGAATTTGTTGAACTGAAACTCACCACCGGGGTTATCAGTTGATGATCGTGCCAGCCATATATTACCCGCATCTGCAAATAGTGCACCATGTAGCATCATCACACCTGCAAATACCTCTATGATCTCAAAACGGTACTCTGCATTCAATTCTAGTTTTATATCACCTGTACGGTCAATGAAGTCATTAGCCAGATCATTATTGCTGCTGGTATCAAAATAGTTGCCTGGCCCCAGCGAGCGTACAGGCCAGCCCCTCATGCCGTAAGCACCACCTACGAAGTATTGTTTGATATAAGGTAACGACCCTGACTGTCCGTAGGGTATACCTACACCGCCGTGAAAACGGAATGCCAGGGTAGAGTGCCTTGCTTTAAAGAATTGCTGTAGGTTAAAGTCGAGTTTTATGTATTGTGCATACTGCCCACTTAAAGAGCTATTTAATAAGTTAACTCCTGCCATCAAACCGCCCGCCTCTTCAAGCCCCAGCTGTACATAGGAGTAGCCTTTGCCATTTCTCTTTTCACGGTCGGTAAATGTCCAAATAGCAGACTCACCTTCTATAAATACTTCACGATAACTATTCTCGAGGTAATCATTTTCATCAAGTCTTTGTTGAAACTCGTCTGATTTAAAAGGTAGGTTGATCCTATTAAAGAAGGCCGGTGATATCTGCCAGTTTTTTGTGATGGTTTCACGCCATTTATAGGTCAGTCTTGATGATATATTGATCATCCTAAAATAGCTGATCCTTTCAAATTGACTAATACCAATACCAATACTGGTACGTGGCGAATTTCTAATGCTATATCTCTTGGTAGTTATCGGTAATAAAAACTTAGGGAATTCAATACTCGCATTCGCCCCTATAGAATTTGATAGTAAAAAGAAACGCTCTAAGAATGGACGATTAGAGGCGGTATCCAATGCGCTTTCCACACCACCTATGAGTGATACTGTGAGCAGGTTAGCACCTTTGGCGAAGTTCTTATTACTCATACTAAGCGTCAAAGCAGAACCCAAGTCATATGTGGTACCGCTGGATACCTCCCAGTTGGTACTTACTTCATACTTATCACCTGGTGTCATCAGTATATAGCAGGTTAGCCAGTTACCATCAGTAGTGTCTTCTTGTATCACTACTCTTACCGATTGGAAAATACCAAGCTGGTTGAGTTCACTTACCGTTTTATCGTAGTCCTTTTGTGAATAGTAGCGTCCTTCTTGTAAGAACGTATGATTAGCAATTACCTTTTCTCTAATGTAGTATTTGTGATAGCGAAAGGTGATGTTGTGTTTCTCTACCTCCTGCATACTTGAATCGGTAAAGTCACCCTCGTCTTTAAAGTCGGGGTAAACAATAACTTTCCCTATGCCGTAGCGCTTAAATGACTTTTCATTCTCGCCTTCTTCAATTATAGTGTTTACATCAATTGTAGGTCTTTTTTTCTCCTTTTGTGTGGCTATGAAGTTTATGGCACTTTCAAATGGATTGTCAACATCCTTTAGTAGGTTTTTCTCTAAAGTATCGGCAATAAAAGACAGGTTGTCGTTAGAGAAATAATAATACCCCTCATTCCTAAGCAGGGAAACTATTCTGGCGCGCTCTTGTTCTACTAGTCCGAAAGAAAAGTGGTCGCCTTTTTTGAAGACGGTTTTTTCTTGTGCCGCTTCTGCTAAATGTTTAATGCTGCTGTCGTCGGATTGTAAGGTCGTCTCTTTAATGAGGTAGCTTTGGCCCGCCTTGATGTTATAAACAACAGTGGCTTTTTTCTTTTTTGGTTTTAATAGAACCGTATCGGAAACCTGCGCGTAGAAGTAGCCCTTCTGAAACATGAACTGCTCCATGTTTTGCTTGGCTTTACTTATATAGGTGGTATCTAAAAGTACAGGCTTTTCAACGGTATTGGATTTCAGTTGGAAGTTATCTTCATCTTTTTGATACTTCTCATAGCGCATGTTGTACAGCCATAACTTGTAGGGTATTACACTAAGAAACTTGCTGTTGGGCTTCTGTGCTACCAGGCTTCCCAAATTGTCTTGAAGCTCACTTTTTTCGCTAATGCCTTCTTGAGACTCTAACTCAATGCTGTTTCCTTTTAGTAAATATTCTCCCTCTTTAAGGTGCTTGGTGGTACTACAACTGCTCACCACTAAGCCCACGAATAAGATCCCTAGCAGGATAAGCTGATGTGATCTGTTGAGAATATTCATAAGTTTCGTGCAGACAATTGTTTAGATTTGCGCTTTATGCTTACAAAGGCACAAAGTAAATACATTCGCTCGTTATCGCAGCAAAAATATCGCAAAGAATACAATCTGTTCATTGCAGAAGGCGAAAAAATTGCTAAAGAATGGCTTAGTACCGATTTGCCTATTAATATGATCGTTACTACCGAGGAGTGGTATTTCGAAAATCGGGAGTTGATAAGTGCGCATACTGAGGCTGAGCTGTGTGTGGTAAAACCACATGAGCTGAGTGCGGTCTCTTCTCTTAAAACAGCCAATGAGGTGCTATTGGTACTACCACAGCAGGAGCAAATAAGTATTGATGGCATAGATGATTGGTGCATTGCCTTAGATAAGCTTCAAGACCCGGGTAACATGGGTACGGTTATTCGTATTGCTGATTGGTTTGGTGTAAAGCATATCATCATGTCTCCCGACTGTGTGGATGTATACAATCCTAAAGTAGTACAAGCGGCAATGGGCGGCCATATCCGCGTGCAGTTTTACGAGCAGAACATGGCAAAGTTTATGGACAAGACCGCAATGCCTGTTTATGCAGCAGTATTGGGAGGTGATTCCATATTTGAGTTCAATAAGCCGGAGAAGGGAGTCATTCTTATAGGTAATGAGTCTAAGGGGCTTGATGAGGTGTTGGTTGAAAAAGCCACACATCAGATCACCATACCAAAGCTGGGCGGGGCTGAGTCGTTAAATGCGGGTGTGTCTGCAGGTATTATCACAGCACTGTTAACTCACCGTTAAAAGGGTAGCTTACTTCAAGTATAGCACGTATTTTTATAGTTATAATGGTTGAACTATGAAGAAGTCAATATTTTTTCTGGTATTCATACTTATTACATCTGTAGTATTTGCAGGTAATAGAGAACGTAGTGCCTTAAAGATCAGGTTTAGTGATAACAGACCGATAGTAGTTTCAATAGATGGGAGAAGTTATGACAGGCATGGAAAGTCTCTGACCTTTGGCAACTTGCCTCCAGGTTGGCATAAGTTAAGGGTGTACGAATATTTAGAATATACAAGAGGTGGAGGTAGAGCTAAACTGTTGTATAGTGGCTCGGTAAGGATCAGGTCGGGTGTGGTGGTTTACTGCATCGTAGATCCTGAAACACGCAGGATGCGTATACGCTCAGAAGACATAGATGACTTGTATGTAGACTATACAGACGAAAGTAACGTGGAAGAGGAAGTGCCACCACGCCACGATGAACGACCTGAAGACAGAAGGTTGAACAGAAGTGACAGAGCTATTGCCGGTGATGAATTAAAAGAGCTGGAGTTGATCGTGAAAAGTAAAGTTACCGATACAGAAAAATTGAAGTACTTAAAATCAGTACTGAAGGATAAAGAATATTACTTAGAAGATACCAGAGCATTGATGCGCCTGCTTAGCTTTGAAAGTAGTAAGCTGGACTTTGCGAAGTGGTCGTACGACAGAGTAATTAACAATAGTCAATATTGGAAGCTGGATGGCGAGTTTACATTCGATTCTTCCAGCGACGAACTGCAGGATTTTATAGAAGATAAACAGCGTTAAACCTCTGCAAGTCCATATACTCTATTATATATTCTACTAGTGAGGTAGCCTGTTCCCCAGCCGATAAGCCCACCCACAAACACGTCTCCGGGAAAGTGTACGCCTACATATACCTGTGCATAGGCTATCAGTGCCGCCCACGTAAGGGCTAAGGCCCATATCCACTTGCCATAATGTTTTAATGTATGGCCCATAAAAATGGCTAATGCAAAATGATTGGTAGCGTGCGAAGATGGGAAGCTATACCCACTACCGCAAGGAACAACATTATGCACTACATGATATAGGTAGCCATTATTACAAGGGCGTATTCTATGAAAGTAAGGTTTTAAAACACTGGCACTAATGTAATCGCCAATAGCAAAAGTTAGCAGGAAGAAGACCAACCACATCAAACCTTTGCGCTTATAGTTAAGCGGCATGAAAATGAGCAGAAATAGATATAAAGGCGCCCATGTCCACTGATTTCTAAAGTAGGGGATGATAGCATCAAGAAATTCATGATGCCATAGCGCATTTAATCTATACCATACATAGTAGTCTACTTGTAAGAATAACTCATATAGCTTATCTATCATGCTGCTTTTTAAATATCATGATCAATCTTGGAGAGAAGGTTGGATCGTAATTGTTTAAGTTATAGTCTCCGAAGTTACTGACTAGTTTTAAGCCTGCCTGTTTAAAAATGTTAATAAAATCGGATAAAGAAAAAGCAGCTACTGATTCTTGAAAATGTTTATCGTTCCCATGATGGTCTGTAACATGTATTTGCTTCACGATATGCCCGTTCTCTAATTTACGCTTGATATGAAATGTGGCATCTTCTCTTTCTAAAGTTTCTTCGGCAATAAGATTATTCAACACATGATCTCTATTAAGATAATCGATAACCAAGAGGCCGCCTTCTTTGAGCGACTTGGCAAATGATTTAGCAGCCATTACATGGTCTCTGTCTTTGCCGAAATAACCAAAGCTTGTAAAAAAGTTGAACGCGTAGTCAAAGTAGTTGATGTAGAAGGGGAAACGCATATCGTGAATGAAGAACTGCAAACCTTCTCTTTCTGAAAGTTTTGCCTTCTCAATATTCTGGTGCGATAGGTCAATACCCGTAACATCAAAATCGTGTTCGGCCAACTGTTTGGCAAAGCGCCCCTCACCACAAGCAATGTCCAGCATTTTACTCTGTGGTAACGGCTGTAGGTGAGTCACTATTTTTTCTACAAATTCTTGTGCTTCCAACTCATCTCTGTTTTGGTACAGCAATTTGTAGTAAGGCGACCCAAACCAACTTTCAAACCAATTCTGTTGTTCCATAATATCTATTGACCATAACAAAAATAATGGGAAATAGTTGAAAATAAAGCCATTACATGCTATTTAGTGAACAGGTATGATTTTGAGGTGTGTAATTTCACGTATTACAGCATATGATATCTTACGGCTATCGTTTTGAAAACCTATATTTGCAGCCAATAGTAGATTTCATGAAAAATAATATTCGTCGTTTTATTGTCAACTTCAGACTGCCACTGGCAGGAGCATTGATATTACTGGGTTTTGTGTTGGGTTTTGAGGTGACTTGGTGGGTAGCTTGGATACCATTTCTAGTAGCCATTATCATGGTGGTAGCTCACTTTATGATAGGGCCTATGACCTTAGTACAAGGTTTTGTGGAAGATGGAGATATTGAAGGTGCTCAAAAGATGTTGGCCAAGGTGAAAAACCCTAATTTGTTATACAAGCCTGTGCGTTCTTCTTATTATATGTTGAAGGCTAATTTCTCTACCATGTCTGACGACTTGGATACTGCTGAGGCTGATCTTAGGAAGGGGTTAGATGCCGGTATGCCGGAGAAAGAGTATGAAGGAACTGCTTATTTACAATTGGGCTCAATTGCTTTTAAGAAAGGGAACATAAAGGAAGCTTACGAGAATATGCGTAAGGCAGTAAAGGTGGGACTTCCTGATAAAGACAGTGAGGCTACAGCTTACTTACAGTTATCAGGTATATGCATGCAACGTCGCGACTTTAGAAGTGCTAAGATGTACTTCAACAAGGCTAAAGCTTGCAAATCTAAGAACCCTGAAATAGTAGGACAGATCAAAGAGATGACCAAGTATATTGCTCGCGTACCTGGTTAGTAAATACTTGTTTTTAATATTACAACAATGGCTGCCCGAAGGCAGCCATTGTCCGTTTTAGTTGTTGGGTTTGTGTCCTATCTTATGTCCTTTAATGGCAAAGAACAGGATGTAGAGGTAGCATGGTATCATGATCCAGAATGACTGTTTGAGGTTGCCTCCATTCATGTCACTTAACCAACCATATATAAGCGGAATGATAGCACCACCTGCAATACCCATAATAAGCAGGGCAGAACCTATTTTGGTATGACGCCCCAGATCTTTGATAGACATTGGCCATATGGCAGGCCACATAATAGCATGCGTGAAACCCAGTAGCGATAGTAATAACACTGATGTCTTTCCATCAGTAACCAATACGCCCGTTATAAATATTAAACTGAGCACCAGGCAGATGCGCAACAATGCTTCTTGTGATAATATTTTAGGAGTTAGGAATACACCTAAGAAGTAACCCGCCACCATAAAGGCTAAGGTGAGCGATGTCAGGTATTTTGCATATTCAATAGGCACGCCTAAATAAGAACCATAGTTGATAATGTAATCGCCGGCTAGTACCTCTACACCCACATAGGCAAAAATGGCAAATGCCCCTAGGAACAAATAAGTATAGCTGCTCAGTGGTCTACTATTTCCTTCCGCTTGGGCATCTTCTTCTTCATCTTTTATTTCAGGTAATGGGGAGAGACGGATAAACAAGGCCACTAATAGTAGTACAACGGTAAGTACGATGTAGGGATTAATAATTCTATCTGCTAAGGCATTAAGTAACTCTGTATTATCTCCTGTAGTATTTTTCAATTCTTCATTTAGGTTGTCCAAGTTGCTCAAGAGGATAGTGCCTAAAATGATAGGGCTTAAAAAACCTGCTGCTTTATTAGCAATACCCATCATGCTAATGCGTTTAGCAGCACTTTCTATAGGTCCAATGATGGTCACATACGGGTTAGAAGCTGCTTGTAATATGGTAAGCCCCAAGCCTTGTATAAATAAGCCAATAAGAAAGAAAGTGTAGTTACGCTGCATGGCTGCAGGTATAAATGTGAGGCAGCCTAGTGCCATGATCACCAACCCTAAACTCATACCATTTTTAAACCCTGTTTTCTTTAAAATATGGGAAGAGGGTATGGCCATTACAAAGTAGGAGATGAAAAAGGCAAAGGTGACCAACGAGGCCTGTGTGTTTGTAAGTTGGCAGGTGGTTTTCAAAAAAGGTATCAGTGTACCATTGAGCCAAGTGATGAACCCAAAGATGAAAAACAAAGTGCCAATAAGAAATAAGGAAACTATGTAAGAATTTTTGCCTTTATCGCTCATGAGTGGTGTGTTGAAAAATGATAAAGACTAAAATACACAATTGCACCATACTTAATAGCAATAAAAAAGCCCCGAAATAACACCGGGACTCTTTTTTGATCATCACCATCTACTACTATCTTCTTCTGGCTCTGCCGCTGTTATTGCCGCTTCTGCTGCGAGAACTGCTTGAGCGTGAGCTGGCTTGCGATCTTGTTCTAGAAGGTGCGCTTCTATTATAAGAGCGCTGAGGCCTTGCTTGCGGTGCTCTTTGTTGCGACCGTGCCGGTCTGGTTTGTGATGCCGGTCTCGAGCGTTGCACATTTCTGTGCGAGCGTTGTTGTGTTCTTGCAGGCTGGCTATTTCTTGTGCTTTGCGGGCGTTGCCAGTTTCGTTGTCTTTGTTGTGTAATCTGTTTTTGTTGTCTGTTTTGTTGCTGCGCTCTTTGTGTGCGTCCATTATTAGCGCTACTACGCGATCTTGTGGTAGGTGTGTTGGCGCTATACTGTCTGCTACGCTGTGCGCTAGGTTGCACTGTTCTTCTTTGTCCTTGCCTTACCCCTTGCTGTTGTGTACGGCGGGGTGTATTCGTATTACCTCTGGCACGTACTACATTGCGAGGTCGCGCATTAGCTTGCCTTCTTTGTACGTTCGGGCGGTACATGTTCAATGTGCGTCTGTTCAGCGTACTTCTTCCTGCTCTGTTCCCGCCACGTACGGCATATACATTTACAGCACGTCCTGTAGCTCTTTGTATGGTTGCTCTGCGTGGGCCATACACATAAGTATTTCTATAAGTGTTATTAATAATGGTCGTATTGTTAATGATCGTATTGTTGTAACGAGCCCCACGATAATATCTTTGGAAACCACGAGTGTGAATGTACCTGTTAGGGATAAATACCCACCAGTTGGCCTGTACCCTGAATGATGGTGTAGCACACATAGCTACAGACACACCCGGAGCCATTGGTGCCCAACCACAGTAGCCACCACCATTACGCCAGGTTACCCATGCCGGTCCCCATTGCGTATCGGGTATCCATATCCAACCATAATAGTTGTCGTAGGTCCAGCGACCATAGTGGAATGGCGCCCATCCCCAATTATAGTCAGATACCCAAGTATTGCCGTAGTCGGTCATCATCCATCTACCATTTGTGTAGTACGGACGGAAATCTCTACCCACACCTCTTGGTATCCATGCATAACCATATCCTTGATAATCGATCCAGTCTCCGTAAGGAGAAAGATTATCGTAGAACATATTGAAGGAAACACTCACGTTAGGTTGTGCCTTCGCAGGTTGAAGTGGTGCCATAAAGGTGAGGAATAATATCGTCATCAAAAACAATCCGGCTGCTCTTAAGTATCTGCTCATAACTCTGTAATTTGGTACACCTGATATAATCCAAAAGTGATTCCTCTTTTTCCCAAAGAACTGTTAAACAGGGTGTTTTGTTAAAGAATGAAGCGTTTTTTAACAGATGAAGCATTCTTTAAAGTGTAGTAGTTCTGCGTTATCTTCACGCTATGCAACCGATACTATTACTACATGGTGCTATAGGTGCATCTGACCAACTAGAGCCATTAAAAGGGAAACTGAGTAAGGATTTTGAAGTGCATACCATGAACTTTTCAGGACACGGTGGAAGGCCTTATGGCAACGAGCCATTCTCTATCTCATTGTTCGCTTCAGAAGTAAAGCAATACTTGAATGATAATCATATTGAACAAATAGACATCTTCGGTTATAGTATGGGTGGTTATGTAGCTTTATACTTAGCGAAACATCATCCTGAACTAGTTGGTAGGGTAGTAACGCTGGCCACCAAGTTTCATTGGGATGAAGAGACTGCTGCCAAAGAAGTGAAAATGATCAACGCCGAGAAGATCAAAGAAAAAGTGCCGGCTTTTGCCGCCGCATTAGAAAAAAGACATCATCCGAATGATTGGGTAGAAGTATTAGAGAAGACCAAAGAGATGTTGCGTTCATTGGGACGGCAGAATGCTTTGTCGTTGGAGGACTATAAAGAGATCGAGATACCTACCTTGGTTTTAATAGGAGATCAGGATAAAATGGTGACCTTGGAAGAAACACTAAATGTTTATAGATTTCTGCCTCATGCCCATATGGGTATGATACCCAAAACACTACATCCCATAGAACAGACCAACTTAGAACACTTGGCGTTTACAATAAAACAACATGTATTGGGTGAAAACACCTGAAATATATCAAAGAATAATAAATAGGTTTGTAGTTAAACCCATTATTGTATCTTGCGCCGTCTTATTTGTGACGGCATGTGCTGATGCAAAAATGAAAACACAATCAATGTATACATACCTTGCTTTAGGGGATTCTTACACTATAGGGGAGAAAGTAGCAACAGAGGATAACTTTCCCAATCAAACAGTAGCTAATCTAAGACGTTCGGGTTTAGAGATAGCCGACCCTGATATTATTGCCACCACCGGGTGGACGACTGACGAGCTGGCTGCAGCTATCAAAGACCGTAATATAACCGATACTTTCTCTATCGTTACTTTACTTATTGGTGTGAACAATCAATACAGAGGCAGAGATACTGAGAACTTTAAGGAAGAGTATACTGATCTTTTGGAGCAAGCCATCAAGTTTGCCGGTGGTAACCCTGATCGTGTTTTTGTATTGTCTATACCTGATTGGGGTGTGACGCCTTTTGCTGAAGGTAAAGACCGTGATGCCATTGCTAAAGAGATAGATGCTTATAATAAAGTAAAACGTTCTGTCACTTCTGCACACAAGTGTAGCTACTTAGAGATCACAGAAAGTACCAGAATACACGGTACACAGCCTGAGTATTTAGTAGATGATAAGCTGCACTATTCTGCTAAAGAATATACGGTTTGGGCTAAGCACTTATCAAGTATGATCGTAGGGGAGCTGAAAAAAGACTAAGCCAACGACTGAAATAACCGGTCTATCTTTTCTTTAATAACGATCTTTTGAATTTGCGTACCGTCTGCTATCAGACGGTCGTTTACTTTAGCGGTATAGGTAGTAACTACCTCGTTCTTATTTACTTCTTTCAGCGTAGCGGTAAAAATTACTTCCTGCCCAATGAGTGCAGGCGCATGATGGTTGACACTGATATGTGTACCAATGCCTTCTTCGCCTTCTTCTTTCATTTCTAATACAAATAATCTGCCGCTCCATTCTGCATCGCGAGCCAATGCGAATGTCGCATATACCGGATGTACAGTGCCACTATCAAAGGTAGCGCTATCCTGCTCGGTAACGAGATGCTTAAATATTTTTGTATCGCCTGTTTGAAACGGGTTTTTCATGCCTGAAAAGTACAAAACAGTCTTTTTAATTTCATTAACGCATAAGTTTGTAACTTTACGACCGTGAGAAAATTTCTTGCCATACCGTTATTGTTGTTGTACATGGTCGCTGCATCAGGTGTCATGATACAATTACACTACTGTGGGCAGGAGTTAGACTCATGGAATGTATACCTGAATGAAATTGAAGGTTGTGATGGTGATGATTGTGATGATAGCAGTGAAGACAGCGGTTGTTGCTCAGATGAGGTAATCGCAGCTAAGATCTCCAACGACCAGCACAATGCACCAACCTTTAAGTTTGATTTTAAGGCTGTAGATATTGCACCAATACAGCAGCATTACCAGTCTTACACAACGGCGTATACTAATATCAAATCAAAAGGTCTGTTGTATAATGCTAATGCGCCTCCGGGTCTTTGGCAGAATACACCATTATATAAACTACATACCAGCTTTACATTTTACGGTTAACACATTCTTCCCGTCTTATTAGATGTGTTGTATTCAATTATTATAACCGATAAAATGTAATCATGAAGAAAATAATCATATTCCTATCTATTATCATTTGCTCTTTTGCAACGTTGGCACAAGGCAAGGGTAAGGATATTGTTACGGAATCCTTTTTAGTAAGTGGCAACTGTGGTAGTTGCGAAGAGCGCATTGAAAAAGCGGCTTACATCAAAGGGGTAAAAAGAGCGGAATGGGACAGCGAGACCAAGAAGCTAACGGTAATCTACCGTCCTTCCAAAACTTCTAAAAAGCAGATACTAAGAAGCATCGCTGACTCCGGCCACGACTCGGAGAGTTTTACTGCAGAAGAAGAGAACTACGAAAAATTGCCTGACTGTTGCAGATACAGGACAGGTGCATGTACTGAAGAAGAATAGTAAAAATGAAATTGATATATCGTACGCTTCCGGCAATGCTATTGCTGGTAAGTATGCTGTATACCAATACTATTCTGGCACAGAACAGGGCAGTATATGGTACAGTATTCGAAGACATAAAAGGAAAGAAGTCGCCACTCACAGGCGCTATAGTAAAAGTGCCTAACACGAGTATAGGCACACAAACAGATGCCGATGGTACATTTAGATTAGATGTACCTGAAGCCAATACCAAGTTGGTGATCAGTTTTGTGAGCTACTCAACTGATACTATTAGTTTAAGCAATGGAGCTAATCAAATAGCTCATACTTTATACCCGAGAAGGAAGTTGAAAGAAGCGGTAGTAAGTTACCGCAAGAAGGGTACGGAGCTAAGTATGTTAGATCCACGCAAAACCGAGGAGATAGGTGAGCGGGAGTTCTTAAAAGCAGCCTGTTGTAACCTGAGTGAGAGTTTTGAGACCACACCATCTGTAGATGTTGCATTTACAGATGCGGTATCGGGCTATAAGCAAATACAAATGCTGGGGCTTGCAGGGCCGTACACACTTATCACCCGCGAGAATATACCTGACGTAAGAGGCTTGTCTTCAATCACGGGGTTAACCTTTACACCAGGTACTTGGCTGCAAGGCATGCAGTTGAGTAAAGGAACGGGTAGTGTGGTGAATGGCTATGAAGGGTTGGCAGGGCAGATCAATATCGAGCTGAAAAAGCCATTTGGGGAGAAAGCAGAAAAGTGGAATGTTAACTTGTATCAAAATATACAAGGCAGAAGTGAGGCCAATCTGATCTATCAGCACAAATTCAGTAAAAAACTATCGACCAACTTTTTTGCACACGGTAGTGGTCGCTGGCGTAAGAACGACATGAACAACGATGGTTTTATGGATCAGCCTTTGAACAGTAGTTTTATAGGGCTGAACAGGTGGTTCTTTTTTAGCCCTAAAGGATGGGAAGGACAATTTGGTGTGAAAGGCACATCGTTGGAGCAAACGGGAGGTCAACTTAACTTCGATAGAGGTACAGAACAAATATTGGGCAACCCTTGGGGCTACCAAATGAATATCAGACGATATGAAGGTTGGGCGAAGATCGGCAGAGTATTTCCTAAGAAGAAAGGAACAAGTGTAGGCTTACAGTTATCAGGTGTACGTCATGAACAAGAGAGCCTGTATGGCAAGCGCAACTATGATGCCACTCAGACGAGCTTCTACGCCAATCTTATCTTTCAAACCATTCTCAACAATACCAATCATGTGTTGAAAACAGGTGTTAGCTCTTTGGTAGATAATTACGATGAACAGTTTGAGAACCGCAACTTTACTAGAAACGAGGTTGTGCCGGGTGCTTTTGTGGAGTACACTTACAACCACTTAGAAGTGTTTAATGTAGTAGCGGGTTTGCGTGGTGATTATCACAATTTGTTTGGTGCTTTTGTGACGCCACGTTTGCATATCCGTTATTCACCTTGGGAGAATACAGCCATACGTGCATCGGTAGGCAGAGCGCAACGTACCGCTAATATACTAGCTGAGAATATGGGCTTTATGGCTTCCCGTCGTCAGTTTGTTTTCACCGGTACTAATACGAATACGCCTTACGGCTTAGACCCTGAGGTAGCTTGGAATTATGGGGTGAACTTTACGCAGAAGTTCAGACTCAACTATAGGGATGGTGCTTTCTCGATGGACTATTACTACACACAGTTTGAAAATCAGGTGGTGATAGATGTAGAGAACCCGCAGCAAGTGAGCTTTTACAATTTAAACGGACAGTCTTTTGCCAATAGCTTTCAAGCACAATTGGATTATGAGCCGATACGCTTGTTTGATGTAAGGTTGGCTTATCGCTTGTTTGATGTGAAAACCACCTATAACGGACAATTAAAAGAAAAGCCTTTGATCGCCAGACATCGAGCCTTCGTTAATCTGTCTTATGAAACGAAAAGTGTTTGGCGCTTCGACTATACGGTGCAGTGGATCAGTGCGAAGCGTGTACCATTGATCAATAATGGTCAGGGTGGTTTCTTGCCCTCGTCAGCATCACCATCATTTGTGTTGATGAATGCGCAAATTAGCAAGACATGGAATAAAGCATTGGAAGTGTATGTGGGTGGTGAGAACCTCACCAACTACTTGCAGCCATCTCCCATCATTGGGTCTAACCAGCCATTTGGCAACCAGTTTGACGCTTCTATGATATGGGGGCCTGTAATGGGTAGAAATATCTATGCAGGCTTGCGCTGGAAGATCATGTAAAAAGTTTTTAGTGTGTGTTTGAAAGGAGGCGGGTGTTTCACTCGCCTTCCTTATTTTTAGGGTATGAATACAGAGCTACTCACCGAATTTTGCATGAGCCTGCCCGCGGCAAAAGAAGAGATCAAATTTGAAAATCATTTGAGTTTTACCGTTGGTGCTAAGATATTTTGTATCACAGGAATGTTGGATACAGACATCGTTTGCTTTAAAGTAGAAGAAGAAGATTTTGAAGTATTGACGGAAAGGGAAAACATCAAGCAAGCACCTTATTTCGCCAAAAGGCAATGGGTAGCTGTAGAGAAAAGAAGTGCATTAAGAAAGAAGGAGTGGGAAGCGTATTTAACTAAATCTTACGAGTTGGTCAAATCAAAACTCACCAAGAAACTGCAAAAACAAATAGACGAACAGGGAACTATTGATTAGGTCTTTCTCGGTTTTTTCTTCGCAGCAGGAAAAAGTACATTATTTAATATCAAGCGATAGCCGGGCGAGTTGGGGTGCAAGCTCAAGTCTGTTGGCGGGTCGCCAATAGCATGCTGATAGTCTTCAGGGTCATGACCACCATAGAAAGTCCAAGTGCCTTTACCAAACTCACCATGTATATATCGGGCTTCGTTGGCAGGTTTGTATTCACCCATCACCAGCACACTTTTCTTCAATACCTCATTTCTAAAAGATGTGGTTTGCCCCATAAAACCTTTAATGGTTGTGGTGTGGTTTTGACATAGCATGGTAGGCACCGGGTCAAACTTAGCAGAGAAGGTAAACAAGGTGAAATAGTCTACTTCCATTTTTACCCTTCTACTTCTGGTATTGTCAATATTGGAGAACTCATACTCATAGGGATTCATGGATAGTGTGAAATCGCGAAAGGCAAAGCACTGAGAAAAATCCAACTCTTGCTGTGCGTTGTTAGAAGCAGGGTCACCATCAAAAGGCACATGGCAGATGTCTGTGTTTTGTGCGGCAATACCAATATCATAACTATCTGTAGCAGAGCACATGGCAAATAAATAACCACCGCCTGCAACAAAGCCTTGTATCTGTTTCGCTACAGCCAGTTTTAGTTCCGATACTTTTTTGAAGCCATGCTTCTTCGCCATCTTTTCATTGCGTTTCACATCGTTTTGATACCAAGAAGCATTACGATAAGCAGCCCAGAATTTCCCATATTGTCCTGTAAAGTCTTCGTGGTGTAAGTGTAGCCAATCATATTCAGGTAGCTTACCTTCTATGGCTTCCGTATCATACACCTCATCGTAAGGTATCTCTGCATAGGTGAGCACCATAGTTACTGCATCATCCCAAGGCTGCATACCATCGGGTGTATACACTGCTATCTTAGGCGCTTTCTCCAGTTTCATGATGTCGCCATTGTAATCGGGGTTGGCTATCTCTCTGATGACAGTACCATATTGTGCCTCACTCATCACTTCATAACTTACCCCTTTAAGTTTGCATAGCCGTTCTACTTTCTCATTCTGATCCATAGCAAAGCTGCCACCATGATAGTTGAGCAGCCAGTCTACCTCTAAACCCATTGCTAAAGCCTGATAAGCCACACCATAGGCCTTTAAGTGGTTGGTCTGTTTATCGGCATCCATAGGTATAAAGATGCGCGCTGCTTGTGTAAGCTGTGTAGTAGCTACAAGCAATATGATCAAGAGGGTAGTATAAGAGAAAAACCTTTTCATAAACTATGCAACTTGTAATTTAAGGTATTCCACTGCATCTGTATAATTTCCCTCGTTTTTTTAACAACTATTATAAGGCTTGTTCTACCTTTATGCCTTAATAGACATGGCGAAGTATAACAACATGCGCGCAATGCGTGCGCTGGTCAAGGCGAGTTTACAGTCAATATTAAAGAGCCCCTCTGCAGTGGTGTTTAGTGTTGCCTTTCCATTAGTGTTTATCATTGTGTTTGGCTTTTTCGGTAATACGAAGCTGTTTACCATGTCTATGGCTGTTGTGGAAGGTACGGATACCACTAGCGAGTTGTACGCTCATTTAAAAGAAAGTGAGGGTTTGAAGTTAGTTTCTATTGCAGATACTAACGAAGTACTGAAGAAGATGAAGAATGGTGACTTGATGGGTACTATTTACTTAAAGCGACAAACAGATAGTGCGAAGCATTATGATATCAAGCTCAACATTAGCTCATCACAAGTAGCCAAGTTATCGCAGTTACAGTCATTGGTAGAAGGTGCGGTACAGCAGCTAGACCCTGCCATACAAGCACGTATTGATGCTATGGCCGACGTAGATGTAGAAGTGGCTACCATGCGAGAGTTCAAGTCCATTGACTTTATTCTTCCCGGACAATTAGGGTTTTCACTATTAGCGGGTAGTATATTCGGTACGGCGTTCGTGTTCTTTAACCTAAGGCAAACATTAGTACTTAAAAGGTTTTTTGCTACACCTGTACGCAGAGAGATCATCGTATTAAGTGAAGGTATTGCCAGAATGATATTCCAGTTAATGGGGGCGGTAGTTATCATTACCATAGGCTATTTTGCATTCGACTATACTTTGGTTCATGGCTTGCTCACCTTTTTAGAAATGATCACACTGAGTGCTATTGCTATTTTGGTGTTCATGGGTTTTGGGTTTATCATTAGTGGTATTACTAAAAGTGAAGCCACCATACCGCCATTATCTAACCTGATTACGTTACCACAGTTTTTATTGGCGGGTACTTTCTTTCCTATAGATGTGTTTCCTACATGGCTACAGCCATTTTGTAGAATATTACCTTTAACCTACCTCAACAATGCACTTCGTAAGATCGCCTTTGATGGTGCGGGGCTGTGGGATGTGCGTATAGAAATACTGGTACTCTTGGGTTGGGGCTTGGTATTATACATCATTGCCGGTAGGGTGTTCCGTTGGGAGTAATTAGGTATATTAGCTTATCAAATCACTTTTATGAAAAGATTACTCTTGACCATTCTTGGTCTACTCACCATGTATTACAGTTTTGCACAGTCGCAAAAGATAGCTTCCTCAAAAGATACTTTCGTATTAGTTATACACGGTGGTGCTGGCGGGCTTAGAAAGGGCACATTATCAAAAGAAAAAGAACAGGCTTATATCAATGGTTTAAAAACAGCATTGGCCGTTGGCTATAATATATTATTGCGAGGAGGCACAGCTTTAGATGCCGTAGAGCGCGTGATCATGACCTTGGAAAATGACTCCTTATTCAATGCCGGCAAAGGCGCGGTTATCGCACATAATGGCAGAAATGAGTTAGATGCTTCTATCATGGATGGTAAAACACTTAATGCAGGTGCTGTGGCCGGTGTGACTACCGTTCGTAATCCTATACATGCAGCCCGTATGGTGATGGAAAAGAGCAAACATGTAATGCTGGCTCGTGAAGGTGCAGAAGAGTTTGCAAGAAGTGTAGATTGCCAGATGGTAAAGCCGGAGTATTTTCAAACTCACCACCACCTATCTCGTTGGAAAAAAAGAATAAAACAAGAAAAAGCTAAGGACGATTTAAAGAAAAAGAAATCATCACTCAAGCAGCCCAACAACTGGGATGGTAAATATGGAACAGTGGGAGCGGTGGCATTAGATATTCATGGCAACTTAGCTGCAGGTACCAGTACAGGAGGTATGAGTATGAAGAAGTATGGCCGTATAGGTGATAGCCCCATCATTGGTGCCGGTACATATGCTGACAATAATTCTTGTGCAGTAAGCTGCACGGGCTGGGGAGAGTATTACATCCGTTTAGCGTTAGCCAAGGCCGTGTGTGACAGGGTAGAGCTGGCTGGCATGTCAGTAGAAGATGCAGTGAAGGAAATGATACACAATAAGCTGGAAAACTTAGGAGGCGATGGCGGTATCATTGCTTTAGACAAGCATGGTAATATCTCTATAGAGTTTAATACAGCGGGCATGCACCGTGCTTATATCAAGTGGAATGGAGAACCATATGTATCCATATATAAAGATTAAGTATTACTTCATCCTTTTTTAAAAGAAGGAGATACATTTATATTTGCTACAAATTAGCCAAAACATGAGTCTGGATTTTAACAAGAATGAAGATGCGATGTATCTAGCCGTTAGCGAAATGAAGAAGAGACACGCTAAGGTGAGTGAAGGTGGAGGAAAGAAGTATATAGAGAAAAACAAAGCAAAAGGTAAGCTGGCTCCTCGTGAGCGTATTGCTTATTTGTTAGATAAAGACAGCGAGTTTGTAGAGATCGGTTCATTTGCGGGCTGGGATATGTATCCCGAATATGGTGGTTGCCCTTCGGGTGGTACTGTAGCCGGTATCGGTTATGTAAGTGGTCGCCAGTGTATGGTAGTGGCTAATGATAATACGGTAAAAGCAGGAGCATGGTTTCCTATCACGGGTAAGAAGAATCTTCGTTTACAGGAGATCGCGATGGAGAATCGCTTACCCATTATATACTTAGTAGATAGTGCAGGTGTATTCCTGCCGATGCAAGACGAGATATTTCCTGATAAAGAACATTTTGGCCGCATCTTCCGCAACAATGCGCAGATGAGTGCTATGGGCATTACCCAAATAGCCGCTGTGATGGGTAGTTGTGTAGCTGGTGGTGCTTACCTGCCTATCATGAGCGATGAGACGCTGATGGTAGAGGGCAACGGCTCTATCTTCTTGGCAGGCCCATATTTGGTGAAAGCTGCTATTGGTGAAGATGTAGATGCACAAACTTTAGGCGGGGCAAAAACACATAATGAGATCAGTGGTATTGCTGATTATCAGTTCAAGACCGAAGAGGAATGCCTTGACCAAGTGCGCCGCATCATGGATAAGATGGGGGAACAACCTAAGGCTGGCTTTGATCGTGCTGAGCCTGCACCACCAAAGAAAGACCCTAAAGAAATGTATGGCATACAAGCGCATGATAACAGCAAGCCGTATGATGTGGTAGAGATCATTGAGCGTATTGTTGATAACTCGGAATTCGACCAGTTTAAAGAAGACTATGGTAAGACCATCGTGTGTGGTTATGCTCGTGTGGATGGTTGGGCTGTAGGTATTGTAGCCAATCAGCGTAGCATCATCAAAAATGCAAAAAATGAAATGCAGATAGGTGGTGTGATCTATAACGATAGTGCCGACAAAGCTGCACGTTTCATACAAAACTGTAACCAAAAGAAAATACCGTTAGTGTTCCTTCAAGATGTAACGGGTTTTATGGTGGGCAGTCGTAGCGAGCATTCGGGTATCATTAAAGATGGCGCTAAACTGGTGAATGCAGTAAGTAACTCTGTAGTGCCTAAAATTACGATCGTCATTGGTAACTCTTACGGTGCGGGCAATTATGCGATGTGTGGTAAGGCTTACGACCCACGTTTCATCTACGCATGGCCTAATGCCAAGATAGCTGTAATGGGTGGTGCACAAGCTGCGAAGACTTTATTGCAGATACAGGTAGCCTCACTAAAAGCTAAAGGTGAAGAGATAGCTCCTGAAAAGGAAGCACAAATGCTGAAAGAGATCACGGATAAGTATAATGAGCAAACCACAGCTTACTATGCTGCAGCACGCTTATGGGTAGATGACATCATTGACCCTGTGGATACCCGTAAGGTGATCAGCGAAGGGATAAAAGCTGCCAATCACAATCCTGATATCAAAGAGTTTAAGACAGGGGTGTTTCAAGTGTAAATAAACATCATTGTAATACCAACACTATGAAAAAACTTTTTTTAATACTACTCCTATTCCCCATAACACTAATAGCTCAAGATGTAGTTTCTGTTAAGCATTATATCTGCAAAAA
The DNA here is from genome assembly GCA_965230595.1 of Flavipsychrobacter sp. Lineage (GTDB taxonomy): Bacteria > Bacteroidota > Bacteroidia > Chitinophagales > Chitinophagaceae > UBA5543. The sequence continues at coordinate 1,155,757 of OZ246011.1, forward strand.
TGGGTATAAGGTTAATAGAGGTGATACATTAATGCTTATAAAGCCTGAAACGGATATGTACCAAAGTCTTTATAAGGATAAAACTTTTGGTAAAAACGAATACCTTAATTCAACAAACTCTGTAAGCTACATAGTTGCTAATAAAATCTCTAGGTTTTTTAGTGGTACTGATAAAGAATATGCGCTTATAAAAGTTTATGGTGATGGAATAAAAAATTACGTTTTAGATATAGAAAAAGCTATAGAGCTAAAAGAAATATCAGTTCCAAACGATTATACACCACATCCGCGCCCCATAAATAATTCAGAAAGTTATAAAGCTTCTAATGGCATAACGTATAAAGTTGGGGATTTAATAGAACTAGGTAAAGGGTCTAATTCAGATGGTTCTTTTGTTCATTTGCGTGTGTCAGGTTGGGCAGGAGTAATAGGTGCTGATACACGTATTGGTGCTGGGTATGCAGGCAATAAGGTTATAATTAAGAGCTTTTTATATGAAAGGTCTAAAAGAAGAGGTTTTGAGAAAGTATGGGTGATGGTTGGGGGAGGTAATATCACAAATTATAGCCTTGATTTGGAGTCTGCTATTCAAGTTTGTGAAGTTGTTCCTTGTAGTGATGTTCAAAAAGTTCAAATAATTAATAAGCCATTAAGTATTGCTGATGAGCTAAAGAAACTGCACAACTTAAAAGAAGAGGGAATACTTAGTGAAGAAGAGTATAATCAACAAAAACAAAAATTGCTAAATCAAGAATAGTGTTTACTCTAGTTATTATGTAAGTGTTTTTTACCCTTTTCGTCTACACAATAAACCAATTCATCAAAAGTTTATAGTGTAGTATGGGCAAAGCGTGGTTCTTCATTTTTCTTTTCATGAGTTCATGGGCATCAGCACAGCGTATTGAGCTGCGCAACTTTGATGTATTCTCCGACGGGCAGCAAGTGCAAGTGAAATGGACCATTGAAAAAGGCTCACTATGTAATGGTACTAAGATCTTCCGTTCAGCCGATGGGGTTGACTTTCAGGAAATAGGCTTCATTGATGGCATCTGTGGTAGCAGTTCGGAGGCTGTAGGTTACGAGTTTAGAGATACTTTGCCCATCATCAACAAAATCAGTTATTATAAGCTTCGTTTAGGCGTAGCACAGTTCACTAATGCCAAGCAGGTGTTTTTTATGGACGCCTCTGTTCCATATACCGTATTCCCCAACCCTGCTACCGACGTAGTGCATATTCTTTTCCATGATAAGGGTCAACCTCATGATTTCCAACTCTTCGATCTTTCAGGCAGATGCTTGGTGCTATGGGAGAACCGTGCAGGTAATGAGATCGTCTTACATAGAGGAGGTTTGCCCTCGGGTTTATACCTGTTTTCCCTCCGCTCTAAAGATGGAACCGCAACTGCAGGCAAATTTATTTTCTTTTAATAATTGCGTATATTTGTTATAGTAAAATGTGACTGCTACCTGCATAAGTGTAACAAAATGAACAACTGTAACAAAATGAAAGCTCATGACTCTTTGATAGCCAAAAGGCTATGCGTTTTGTTACAAATAGGGGGAGGGGGTAGCTGTAACAAAATGTAACATTTCTGCTGAAATGCTAAAATTTTACAGTTAATCGAAAATTGTTCCTTTTTTTGACATTTTACCTGTTATTTTGATGTCGCAATGATAGAAGTCAAGAACATACGCAAAAGCTTTGGCGATAAGGTGGTATTGGATGATATTTCTTCCAACATGGAGGCGGGTAAAACCAATCTCATTATTGGCACTAGTGGTAGCGGTAAAACGGTTTTTATCAAATGTATGATCGGGTTGATAAAACCCGATGAAGGCCAAGTGCTTTATGAAGGTAAGGACTTGGTGACCATGGATGAAGCAGACCTGAAAGAGATCAGGATGCAGATCGGTATGTTATTTCAAGGTTCTGCCTTATTTGATAGTATGAATGTGGCTGATAATGTGCGTTTCCCGCTGGATATGTTCACTAAGGATACCACCAAGCAAAAGCTAAGACGTGTGAACGAAGTGCTGGCGCGTGTGAACCTTGAAGGGGTGAACAAGAAGTTTCCATCAGAGATCAGTGGGGGGATGAAGAAAAGGGTAGCCTTGGCCAGAGCTATTGTACTGAATCCTAAATATTTATTCTGCGATGAGCCTAACTCGGGGCTAGATCCTAAAACGTCATTGGTTATTGACCGTTTGATCAAAGACATTACCGAGGAGTTTCAGATGACTACCGTGATCAACACCCATGATATGAACTCGGTAATGGAGAGCGGCGATCATATATTGTATCTCAATCAAGGTAGAAAAGGCTGGGAAGGCTCTAATAAGGATATTATATTCAGTGAGGATAAGAACCTTAACGATTTCATATTTGCCTCAGATTTCCTCCGTAAGGCCAAAGAAGTGAGTAAAAAAGAAGGGCTATAATAAAAGAAGAAAGCCGGTTGAAACCGGCCTTCGAAATCTAGAATTGATTACCCATTACAAAGTTGAATATGTTGAAATATGCTTCATATTCTAATTCCACATATTTATTGAATCGTTTACGCTAGTATAGACTGACGATTGTAAAAAAGGGTTGGGGAGATTTGAAAAAAAGATCCTTTATATATAATTATTACCGTTAGGTTTGCTTTTGGCTGTATTTACCTTAATTTTGCCGCGTTATTTTAACGCATATCTAAAGATATTTTAAGCTCATGGCTGTATTAGTAAATAAAGATTCCAAAGTAATAGTACAAGGATTTACCGGTACTGAAGGTACTTTCCATGCTGGTCAGATGATCGAATATGGTACAAACGTAGTAGGTGGTGTTACACCGGGTAAAGGTGGTTCTACCCACTTAGACCGTCCTGTATTCAACACGGTACAAAACGCTGTAACTGAAACAGGTGCAGATGTTTCTATCATCTTCGTACCACCGGCATTTGCTTCAGATGCTATTATGGAAGCTGCTGATGCAGGTATTAAAGTGATCATTTGTATCACAGAAGGTATTCCGGTACAGGATATGGTGAAGGCTCGTGCTTATATGAATGGTAAGGATTGTCGCTTGATAGGCCCTAACTGTCCGGGTGTCATCACTGCTGATGAAGCGAAAGTAGGTATCATGCCTGGTTTTGTATTCAAGAAAGGCCGTATAGGTGTCGTATCTAAATCAGGTACATTGACTTATGAAGCTGCTGACCAAGTAGTTAAGGCTGGCTTGGGTATCTCTACTGCTATCGGTATTGGTGGTGACCCGATCATTGGTACTACTACTAAAGAAGCAGTTGAGCTATTAATGAACGATCCTGAAACTGATGGTATCATCATGATCGGTGAGATCGGTGGTGATATGGAAGCACAAGCGGCTCGTTGGTTGAAAGATAATATGAGAAAGCCTGTAGTTGGTTTCATCGCAGGCCAAACAGCTCCTCCGGGACGCCGTATGGGTCACGCGGGTGCTATCATTGGTGGTGCTGATGATACAGCAGAAGCTAAAATGAAGATCATGGGCGAGTGTGGTATACACGTAGTAGCCAGCCCTGCTGATATAGGTAAAACTATGGCTGAAGCATTGAGCAAAGCAACTGCTTAATATTTTCAGAACAACTATATTGATAAAGGCTACCAACTTGGTGGCCTTTATTGTTTTAGAAAAGTTGAGGTCTGCGTTTTTTTAATTCTTCTGCTATGGCCTGAGCATTATACTCTTCACTTTGGCTCAAGTGTTGCACAATGTTTTGGTAGCTTTCATCATCTCTGTTTTGGCTGAGCTTGAAAGTGGTATTCAGTTCTTTTACAACGATTTTGATGCCTGCAATAGCCTTTACATATTTATTGATGTAGTCTTCAGGAAGGTCACGCATAAACTGGGGATCGGGTTGTTTGGCTTCATAATGGTCTGTGAGCTCTTTTAGTATAGTGATGGTTTCTTCGTCACTCAATATTTCTACTTTGCCTAATGCTTGTACGGTCATGTAGTTCCATGTTGCGCCTTCGCCTTTATAGCTGTACCAACTGGAGCTGACGTAACAATGCGCACCTGTGAATAATACCAAAGCATTGGGGTTCGCTAGGATTGCTTTATGATGGTCAGTCTTTTTCATGATATGACCTCTTAGCGTAATTACTCCATCTTCTTCAGTAATGATGAATGGGATTTGTGTAGCTTCGGGTTGGTCATTTGCGCAAGCAGTAAGCATGGCAAATGGATGGTTTTGCATGAACTGTACGATGGTAGCAGTGTCATTTTCAGAAAAATATGGCATTTGATACATGGCTTAAATTTCGCAAAAAAATGCTTCTTGCTTTACTTATTTTTGCGGGATGATCTATAAAGCGATAGGATTGATGTCGGGCAGCTCACTCGATGGTTTAGATATAGTTTTTGTACAGCTAGATGAAGTAGGCGGTAAATGGGGTTATGAGATACTGAAAGCTGAATGTGTGTCGTATACCGATGAGTGGATAGCTCGCTTACGTAATGCTCGTGAGCTATCAGCACCAGAGTTTATACGCTTAAATACTGATTATGGACGGTTGTTGGGTAATATCGTTCAAAACTTTATTACCAAACATGAGATAGATCATCAGGTACAGATCATCGGTTCGCACGGGCATACTGTGCTGCATGAGCCTGAAAACAATACCTCTTGCCAGATAGGGGATGGCGCAAGTATAGCAGCTATTACCGGATTGCCGGTAGTGAGTGATCTCCGCAATCTGGACGTAGCACTTGGCGGGCAAGGCGCGCCTATTGTACCTATAGGTGATCAACTGCTGTATGGTGCGTATGATTATTTACTGAACATCGGTGGTATTGCTAATGTCACTGTACCTCATAACGGAGCTTCACTAGCCTTTGATGTGTGTACGGCCAACCAAGCCCTTAATGCTCTGGCACAGCAAGAAGGTAAGCCTTATGATGATGGTGGTGAATTGGCTAAAAGTGGTCAGGTGATCGAGGCATTATTAGAAGCATTGACGCAGGAAGCTTATTACCAACAAGCCGCACCAAAATCGCTCAGTAATGAAAAGGCTAAAGAACTGGTACTCCCCAAACTAATGGCTACCGGTAGAGCCACAAAAGATCTGCTACGCACCATGGTGCAACTAATAGTTGATGAGGTAACGGCTGCGGTGGAAGAATATCCTACAGATAAAGAAGATGCCAAACTATTGGTAACCGGTGGTGGTGCACACAATACTTTTTTAGTAGAGCTGTTGCAAAAGCAATTACCTAAAGTAACTGTTCAAGTGCCGGATGCGGATACTGTGAATTATAAAGAAGCCGTAGTAATGGCACTAATAGGAGTACTGCGTTTTAGGGAAGAGACCAATGTGCTGAGTAGCGTAACGGGTGCAGAGAAAGATAGCATTAGCGGTGCGTTGTGGATGGGGCATAGCTATAGTTAGCGACGTTTGAAAAAACGTCTGACACCTCGCCATGTACGCTTACGGATGCCATTTTTTTGTACCCCATCAATATAATAGATAGTGCCGTCACTGATGCCACCACCCATGAATATTTCCGTTTCTACTACGGTTTTGAGTGTTGTATCTGTTTCTTGAGAAGTGATGATATTACCTTGTGAGGTTTGTTTTGATGAAGTGTCTTGTTCTATGAGTAATTCTTTCTGTACAGGCTCTTGCGCCTGTGCTTTAGTGCCTATTAACTCTGTTAGGAAAACGATGAAGCCCAAACTCATGAACCACTTAAAGGAAGCCCAACGTTTTGTAGGTTTGAAGATTGGACGGTTAAGTTGCGACTTATGAAACCTACCACATATATTACTGTTACTAGAAAAGTGATGGTATAATGTAGCATCAGAGGCAGTAGTAAAATCCACCACACATTTTTGACAGGCATTACAAAAACGTCCTTGCTCTTGTTGGGTCATCTTGCTCCAATCTTCATAGCAAGGTTGGGGGATGGATATTTGTATGGATTGATGTTTTCTCATTAGTAAGCCATTTTATCTATCTCATCTCCACTTATCGTTTTATTCATCGGGCTGGGGTTGTCTCGGTCAATAAGGGGTACAATATATCCTGTGTAAGTTATATCCATTAAGCCTAATGTTCCTGATGGCTCCATGGTAATGTTAATAGTTTTACCACTCTTATTTGTAGGTATGTTTTGTATTACGACGGTTTTGTGGGCTACGTAACTACATCGCAATTCTACTTTCCCTTCTTGAGATTTTATTTTTATGAAGTAGTTGCCGTCATAATCAGTTACAGCACCGGCAATAACGTTACTATTACTATCTATCAGTTGTATAGCAACATTGATCATTGGTTCTTTTTTGTCATCCACCACCTTCCCTTTTATAATGGTGGTGTCACTATTACTAGTAGTACTATCATCTTGAGGACTGTCAAATAAACGGTATTCAATATATGGTGCTTTGGCAAAGCTCTTGATCTCTGTTGCAGTGACTACTACGATGGCTAAACCCATGGCAACAGCTAAACGATATAGTTTACTATGTGGTTGTGGTGGTAACTGTATTGAGCGGTTGAGCTGTGAGGCTTGAAAACGTCCGCAAGTTTTTTCACCAATATGTGTATTGATGTAGTTATAGAGTTCCTGATCCGTAAACTGCGTAAAGTCCACCACACATTTTTGGCAAGCGTCACAAAATCGCCCTTGCTCTTGTGGTGTCATTTGGTTCCAATCCTCATGACAAGGTTGGGGGATAGTTAGTTGTATCGCTTTGGGCTTTTTCATCTTTTACAAGTTACTATATTGCTAAGATGTATTTGCCACGGAAATTCCATAAATAACATGTGTCATGCTGAATTTAATTCAGCATCTCGCGGTATGAGTATAATTACATTTGGTATCTCGAGACCCTGAATCAAGTTCAGGGTGACGGTTATTATTCTAATACTGCCCCGTACTCAGCAACACCAGTGTACAAGCTTCTTGTGCTATGATGCCTTCTTTTTCTAATAGCGCCACCAGCTCGTCATTCTCCGTACCGGGGTTGAACACGACACGCTTTGGTTTGAGGGATAAAATATAATCGTAGTAAGGCTTTTGATTGTCGGGGTTGAGGTACAGCGTTACCGTGTCTATATCATCCATATCAGGAGTGTCGGTGATGATCTCTATACCATCTACCTCGCCTGTTTTACGGCCTATGGCCACTACAGGGTGGTCTTTAGCATTTAAGCGATGTATAGCAATATTGCTATATCGAGCGGGGTTGGTAGATGCGCCTAGTACTACTGTTTTTTTCATACTGTAAAGTTACGTTGCACAGCACTAATTAGCCTGATAGTGGTATTGTGTTTGGTTATAGTTTGGGTAAATAAAAATATACGTCACCCCAAACTTGATTTGGGGTCTCGAGAAATGAGTGTTCTCTTACTTGTCCTTTCTTTGCTTGTCCAAAGAAAGAACGAAAGAAATACCGCGAAAATTTATGACAGCCAAATTTTCGCAGTAGCAATGATATGGCTTTTGTACTACTGTGCTGCCAAGCTTTATAGCGTAGTGTGTTTTATGTAGAGCATGTCCTAGTGGTGTTAGAAGCGATAACGGAAACCAAGTTGTATGGGTAAAGAAGCTTCAAAGTAGTTAATTGGGGTTGTGTAATAATGAAGGTCAGTGCCTATACTATAAAACACCTTTTCTCTATTGAAATACTGTGTGCTGCGTAGAGCTACTTCGCCAACAGCAGATAAATGTTTGCTTATATGGTAAACAATGCCTGTTTGCAAGCCAAACACATAACCATTACTCCATTGATTAGTATAACCTGCGCCAAAGTTCATGATGTTTTTTCTTGAGGCAAAACCTAAAGCTCCACCTAAATAATAATAGCAATTCTTTCTTTTGATGATATGGTTAGTTATTAATGTAGGTTGAAATTCAGTATATAACCTTGGTTCGAGATTTATAGCTAACCTTATACCAAATTGAAAATTATTTTTTAGAAATAAGATGCTCAAACTATTATTGAGATTGTTTACTATGTTGTTTTCAAAAGCACCGTTGAAATAAGATTGTGTACGTAATCCTAAACCTGAAGATATCCCTATTTCAGCCTGTTTTTTAATTGTTGAGTGAGTTTTTTCTTCTTGAGCAATACTTATTATAGGTAATAATATAAATAACGATATTATTGCTTTTTTCATGGTATGAATATTTTGGTATATCGAATTTAAGATAAAAGTGTATTGACATTTATTAAATAGTGATGAAACTATCATAACTCTGAAGAGACGTGTACAGAAGTATAATCTACCCTATATTATTTTCACCTTTCCTTCACACCCTTATCATATACATTGCTTAACTTTAGTAGAGTACAAAAAACACAGTATGCAGGCAGCGTATATTATAGCGGGTTACCGCACGGCAGTAGGTAAAGCCAAGCGAGGCGGATTGCGTTTTTACCGTCCTGATGATATGGCGGTAGACGTCATCAAAGGACTATTGGCATCCGTACCCGGGCTCGATCCTAAGCTGGTAGACGATGTATTGGTAGGTAATGCCGTACCCGAAGCAGAGCAAGGTTTACAGGTGGGGCGTATCATTGCCAACCGTGCTGTGGGCGAGTGGGCGCCGGGGGTAACGGTCAATCGTTATTGCGCTTCGGGGTTAGAGACGATTGCTATGGCTACGGCAAAGATACAGAGCGGTATGGCCGATTGTATTATAGCAGGAGGAACAGAGAGTATGAGCCTCGTGCCTACTGCAGGCTGGCGTACCATGCCCAACTACGAAGTAGCTAAAGATAATGGTGACTATTATCTAAGCATGGGCTTAACAGCCGAGCAAGTAGCAAAGGACTATAATGTATCTCGCGAAGATCAGGATGAGTTTGCTTACAACTCGCATATGAAGGCATTGAATGCCATCAAAGAAGGACATTTTAAAAAAGGTATTTTACCACTAACGGTAAAAGAAGTAGCCCTCAACGAAAAAAATAAAAGAGTAGAAAAAGAATATGTAGTAGATACTGATGAAGGCCCACGTGCGGATACCTCTATGGAAGCACTGGCCAAGCTTAGACCTGTGTTTGCGGATAAAGGAACGGTGACGGCAGGTAATTCCTCCCAAACATCAGATGGGGCAGCCTTTGTGATCGTGATGGGTGAAAAGCTGATGAAACAGTTGAAGCTGGAGCCATGGGGTAGACTAGTGGGGTGCGCTTGTGCGGGGGTAGACCCTCGCATTATGGGTATTGGCCCTGTTGCTGCTGTGCCTAAGGTGCTGACACAAGTAGGTATGAAGCTGAACGATATTGACCTGATAGAACTAAATGAAGCCTTTGCTTCACAATCATTAGCAGTGATACGCGAGCTGGACATGAACCCTGAAATAGTAAATATTAATGGTGGAGCTATCTCTCTGGGTCATCCGTTGGGCTGTAGTGGTGCTAAGCTATCTATACAGTTGCTAAACGATATGGAGCGCTTGGGTAAGAAGTATGGTATGGTCACGGCTTGTGTAGGTGGCGGGCAAGGCATAGCGGGTATTATAGAAAAGCTATAGTTGATTGGGCAGGTAGGGTGAAGAAAAAAACGTAATTTTGCGCAGCAATTTAGAGTTTCACTATGCGCAAGGTATTATTATCCATTCTGATAGGCATAACGACTTTTCAAGTCGATGCACAATTCATCAAACTAAAGAAACCATCGTACAATGGTATGTATTTCCAATGGGGGTACAATCGCGATTGGTTCTCTAAAAGTGATATACAATTCAAAGGGGCGAATTACGACTTCACGATTTATGATGTGCGTGCCACCGACCAGCCCGATTTTGAAGCTTTTAAGAATAACCCTTTAGATATTACCATTCCGCAGAATAGTTACCGTATCGGTTTTTATCTAAATAAAGAGCGTACCCATGCTATTGAGATCAACTACGATCATGCTAAGTATGTGATGCGCGACTATGAGACACTAAGAGTAAAAGGGCAGATCAGAGGTCGTGAGATAGATAAAGATACTTTTGTGCATCGCTATTTTGCACATGTAGACCATACCAATGGTGCTAACTTTTATATGATCAACTATGTAGGTCAGAAAGAGCTTTTAGCGAATAAAAAGAATGGTAATAGAATGGCTACCGTGATATGGAAAGTAGGTGGTGGAGTGGTGATACCACGCTCTGATGTGATCGTATTGGGTGAGCAGTTGGATAATAAATTTCACGTAGCAGGATATGTGTTGGGTGCTGAAGGGGGCTTGCGTTTTTACCCGTTAAAGAACTTATTCTTAGAAGCTACGTTGAAAGGAGGCTTTGCTAATTATTTAAACTCACTTGGTGTGGGTGATGGTAAGCTCAGTCATCATTTCTTCTATGGTGAGGTAATAGGCTTGGTGGGGTATGACATTAATATTGGCATGAAGAAAAAACGTGCTAAAGAAGCAGCTAGAACTCAAGCTGAACAATAAAACGTATATTTGCAGTTTAAATTTTGTTCAAACGTATTCTACATAGCGGTATAGCCATTGCGCTATCGTTGGTGCTCTTTTTAGGTACAACGCCTAAGGAGTACATACACCTGTTTGCCGATCACGTAGATACCGAACACCACCATTGCGATCATGAAGGCCCTGCCTACGAAACGGAACACCATCACTGTTCTTTTCTATCTTTTACATTATCTCCTTTTGAGCGTACCTCCTATGAGTTAACGTTCAAAAAGACAAAGCCATTTATAGCCGTACCTAATATTGCGGCAGTGGTGCACTTAGTGCCACTTAATGTTCCTACTTCCCGCTTACGCGGTCCACCTATAGCATAATTCTATTCTTGCTTTTTTAAACGATGTTTTTATACATCATTCTCTGATATTAAACAGGTGCAGATGTACCGTATAGTGATATGCGTGTTACTGTGTTGTATTGGTATAGTACCTCTACTAGCACAGGAAAAATGTGATATAGAGCTACAAGTATTGGTGATAGAGGCGCACAACAAGCAGCCGCTATACCCTGTAGTAGCTTATGTAGACGAGCTGGGCAAAACTTTCGAGACCAACGAGAACGGAAGGTTTGTGATGGAAGGGCTATGTCCCGGTAAGTATACGTTTCACTTTCATGCCGAGGGTTATGAGCATGCTACCGAACAAATAAAAGTGTTGGGTAATGCCTCCGTGAAGTTTAAAGTAGCGCATCTTGAGTCGCAGCTAGACGAAGTAGTGGTGGCAGAAGAAAAGAACAATACGCTTGTTCAAGCTAAAGAAGAGTTGGATAAAAAGGTGATTGATGCTAATAGCGGACGTTCACTAGCTAATATGTTGGAAAATATCAACGGAGTAACTACCATTGCTAATGGTGCAACTATTGCTAAACCTGTGATACATGGTTTGCATAGTAATAGGATCGTGTTGATGAACAACGGCGTGCGTCAGGAAGACCAGCAATGGGGTGGTGAGCATGCCCCTAATATTGATCCCTTCTTAGCCAACAACATCACGGTAGTAAAAGGTGCGGCCAGTGTGCGTTATGGTACTGATGCTATTGCCGGTGTGGTGTTGGTCGATCCTGCTCCGCTACGCAGGCAAGCAGGGTGGGAAGGTGAACTGAACCTAGCAGGCTTTAGCAACAATCTTATGGGTGCTGCCTCTGCTATGGTAGGGCATAACTTTAAGAAGATAACCCCATTAAGCTTTAGGTTACAGGGCACTTACAAGAAGGGTGGTAACTATCGTATACCCGGTCATTGGGTAGCCAATACCGGTGTTGCGGAAACCAACTATTCTGCTGCCGTAGGTTGGCGTCAACTGCACTATGGTGCAGAGGTGTTTTATAGTCATTTCAATACCGACCTTGGTATTTACCGTGGTGCACACACAGGTAACCAAGACGACCTGAATGCTGCTATAAGAAGTGATGTGCCATTAGTACCCGCAGAGTTTACCTACGACCTGGAGCGACCGAAACAACACGTAGAGCATGATATGGTAAAAGCCAAAGCCTACTTCGATAGTAAAGTAGGCATGTGGCATGCCACCTATGCTTATCAGCACAATTTCAGACAAGAGTATGATGTGCTTCGTAAAGAGAATGGTAAAGCACAACTGAACGTTACGCTCAATACCCAAACACTCAACCTCAACCTCACACATAGACCACTATGGAAACTAAAGGGAGAGATAGGTGTAGACGGTATTGTACAGGAGAACTTCATCCAACCCGGAGATCGTGTGTTTATCCCCAACTATCGTTCTAATGGTTTAGCCGGGTATCTCATAGAAAGGTACAAAGGCAAAAGCTGGACTTTGGAAGGCGGATTGCGTTACGACTATAGAAGTTATGAAGTGTTTAACCCGCAGGGTAGCAACCAGCAAGTGGTGCGCTACCAATACAACTTCAATAACATTTCGGGTACGGTAGGTCTATCCAAGCAAATGTCAGACAGCTGGCAGTTGGTGACCACTTTGGCTAACTCATGGCGTGCACCACAAACCAATGAGTTGTTCAGTGCAGGGTTTCATCATGGTGCCGCGCGGATAGAGTTGGGTAATGCTAACCTTTCTCCTGAGCGCTCATATAATTTGAACATCGAAAGCAAGAATAGTTTTGGCAAAAAGCTATCCACAAATATCTCTGTATATACGCAGTATATACAGAACTACATCTATCTGGAGCCGGGTAACGACCTGCTGACCATAAGAGGTTATTTTAAAACCTTTAGTTATAAGCAAACCAATGCCCACTTAACCGGCACTGATATCGCTATCAATTATCAGTGGAATGAGCAATTGAGCTCCCGAATGAAAGGGGCTTTCTTGTTTGCCAGAAATGCCACTGCTAATGATTGGCTGATACTCATGCCGGCAGATAGGTTGTCGTTGCATACTACTTACCAAAAAGACATTAATGAAAAACTAAGGGAAGCATTCGTGTCAGTAGAAGGTAGGTATGTGTTTCAACAAAAAAGAATACCAAACAATTTTGACCAAATAGATTATCCAAGACCACCGCAAGGGTACTTCGTTTTGGATGCGTCTGTAGGTACACAATGGTATGTGGGTAGCACACCTATACATTTGAGCCTGACGGCCATGAATATTTTAAATCAAAAATACCGCGATTATTTGGATGCTTTCCGATACTTCGTGGATCAACCTGGTACGAACCTCGTATTAAGAGTAAGAGTGCCTATTTCAATTAATCAATAAATAGTTTAAAAAGAATTCGAATGAAAAAGTTAATTCAACTAGCAACAGCATTATTACTAACGATCACGGTTATTTCTTCTTGTAAGAAGGATGATAACCCAATTGTTACTACCCCTGAGCCGGTAGAACTTGAAGTGATCACTACAGTAAGACTAGTAGTAACTAATAGCACAGGTTTTAATAAAACCTTCAATTATAAGGTAGACAATGGGTTTAACAGCACTACACCGGGTACGCCTGTGATAGATAATGTAACGTTAGCGCCTAACACTACTTACAATGTATCTGTACAGGTATGGAATGAAGCAGAAAGCCCTGCAGAAGATGTAACGGAAGAAGTGAAAGAAGAGAATAAAGAACATTTATTTGTTTTAGAAAGTACACCTAATAGCGGTGCAGGTAGTATTGCATTTAGCAATGGTAGTAAAGATGATGATGGTGCTCCTTTGAACCAAACTATTGATTTTACTACAGATGCTGCTGGTAATGGTAGCCTTACAGTTACCTTAAAGCACGAGCCTACTGATAAAAATGCTACTACAGCAGATGCTGCCGGTGGAGAAACAGATGCTAAAGCTATATTCCCAGTTGTAATACAATAGTATAAAGGCACTTTATGCCATACTTATAGATATGTTAAAGCCACATGTTTTAAAATATAAACATGTGGTTTTTTCGTTATAAAGTTGTAAATTGATATTAAATAACGATTAAAAGTGTAATATATGGCAACAGGAGCAGTAATTGCAAAAGAAGAGATACCGGAATACAGTATCGTTCCGGCGTTTGTAGACAAAACAGAGTACTGGCAGAACAAATTACAATATGCGATGCGACTAGGGAATGAGTTTAAAGGAAAGACCACCATCACTTTTGAGACCAAGCAAGGTCCTAAAACTGTATCTACTACAGTATGGTCTGTTATGGACAACTTCCTACAATTAAAAGGTGGTATGACCATTCCGTTACGCAGCATAATAGATGTACACTATTAGAATGAAGAATGTTGGGGTAAATGTTTCCGGCCTGTGCGAATAGCACAGGCTTTTTTGTATATGTTATACTGTCACTATAGTGTGTTTTTTAACTACTTGTTATGATATTATTTTGCTTTTACGTAATATTGCTTTCTTTTGAAAAATAACTTTTACAGTATTATGCGCACAGCAAGATTTCTTACCATCATTGCCCTAACAGTAGGTGTGGTTTCATTGTTCAGTTGTACTAAGGAAACTGAATATCAAAATGGTACAGGTTTGCCTACTTTGACAGCATCTGACTCTGTTAATCCAAGTATTATCAATACCTCTCATTTAGATGTTTTCTTTAAAGTATTCAGTACCGAAACTGACTTTATAGCAAACTCTAACCCTGTTTTTGCAGGCATGATATTGAAAGGAAAGCAATTGAGCTTTAAAACTTTGAAAGGTGGCACAGGTGATTCTTTAAGCTACGTTATCGAATGGTTTACAGCAGATGGTTCTGTCTCTAACTGGTTGAATGCTCCCGAAAACAGAGTATTTAAAATAGCTAAAACAAACGGAGTACAATCTTTTAGTGTTGATACCACAGGAGCTGACTCTTCACACCTTGTTGTATTAGGTGCCAGTGGTGATAGCTCTCTATGGGTAACTACTAACTACTTCGACTCTACTACTAATAATGATAATGTAGACACAGCTCGTACGATCAAACTATTTAGAAATTTTACCGGTAATGTAACTAAGATCACCAAGTCTGGTAGCACATTCGGTACTTCTACTGAAGATATTACTTACAAAGTAAATGTTGCAGGTAAGAAAGTAACGGTTTCTCTATATAAGAATGGTAACTACTATGGTTATTTAGTCAATCACAGATTTAACTTGACCAGCCCTATAGATACTGTTTACCGTTCAAACCAAGCTAAAGCTAAGTTTGTAGGTAACAACCGCCAGTATTCTTTGAGCAGGTCTAACTAATTAGTTTTTTATGATATTATGATCAGGGTGCAATATTGTACCCTGATCTTCTTTTTTTAAACAAGTTGTACTTTTGTTTTCATAAATACTGAAATTAACGCATTAGTATTTATCTTTGTACTTACAACATTGTTATAGAACGGAAACCCCTAACGTTTTTTAAAAGATATGAATCAGCAGGAAATTGTAGAACGTATCAATGCGTTCATGATTGAAGATTTTGAAGTAGAAGAATCGGCTATAACACCTGACGCTGACCTTAAGAGTACTTTAGATCTGGATAGTTTGGATTACATAGACCTGGTAGTGGTTATAGAGCAAAACTTTGGTTTTAAGGTTAAACCCGAAGATTTTCAGCCTATGCGTACCATACAGGATTTCTACGATTATGTAACCAAACGTATGGAAGTGAGCAATGTCTGATGACCCTAAATGGGAAGGAAAGTCTCATGGCTCTACACTGGGCTACAAGATATTTGTATGGCTGCTTAAAGTAGGAGGTTTAGCCCCTGCATATGCCTTACTGCATTTTGTTACATTATATTACCTGTTTTTTGTTCCGCAAGCTACAAAGCCGTTGAGGTACTTGTATCGTGAGCGTTTGGGCTATAGTAAGCGCGACTCCAACAAGCTGTTAAGGAAAAATTTGATCTTCTTTGGTCAAACATTGATCGATAAGATCGTGATATTGGCAGGTATCCGCAATAAACTAACGTTTAGCCACGACGGTGTAGAAAATATAGAGCAGTTGGTAGCCGAGGGCAAAGGGGGTATACTAGTAAGTGCACACTTAGGAAACTGGGAAGTAGCCGGACATTTGCTGAAAAGGGTAGAAGCGCCCATAAATATACTGATGTATGATGGTGAGCGTGAACAGATGAAAGAATACATGGATCAGTTTGATGGCCAACGCTCTTTCAATATTATCTTTATCAAAGAGGATACTTCTCATATATATGAGGTAATGGCTGCGTTGAACAGAAACGAATTGGTGTGTTTACATGCTGATCGTTTTAGGCCTGGTAATAGAACCGTCACTCAGGAGTTTTTGGGCAAGGAGGCTCAGTTTCCATTAGGCCCATTTATGTTAGGTGCAAAATTAAAAGCGCCCGTGTGTTTTGTTTTTGCATTTAAAGAGACTAATTTTCACTATCATTTTCACGCTTTCCCTGCTAAGGTATATGAAGGTCGTGGAATGGAAGGGATCAATAATATGCTAAGGGATTATATTGCGTTATTGGAAAAGTATCTGAAGCGCTATCCTGCACAATGGTTTAATTATTTTGACTTTTGGAGTTAATGAATAAAACAGATATAATCAATTACATTCCTCAAAGGCCGCCATTTGTTATGGTTGGTGAAGTGCTACAAGCTGATGACCAGCTGTACAAGACCCGCTTTGTCATTGAGGAGGGTAACTTATTTGTGAAGGACGGAGAATTTATAGAACCCGGGTTGGTAGAGAACATGGCGCAAACCGCAGCAGCAGGTACGGGCTACAAATACCAAATGAAGGGCGAGGTAGTGCCGGTGGGGTTCATAGCGTCTATAAAAAGCCTGAATATTTTTAGCCTGCCAAAAGTTGGTGATGAACTGGTAACAGAGGTAGTGATTACCCATAAAGTGATGAATGTATATGTAGTGGAGTGTACCGTATACTTGGGTGAAGAAAAAGTGGCTAACTGCGAAATGAAAATATTTGAACAAGCTGAAAAATAAAATCTCTCATGAAAAAGATCATTGCACTCTCATTACTTGTTGCCGCATCATTTGCTGTAAATGCACAAACAAAAGCTGACATTTTTGACGGTAAAACTGAAATCACCTGGCTAGGAATTGACTTCTCAGAATTGAATTTTATTGGCGATGCTGCACAGTGGCAAGATGCAGGGCAGATCACCAATTCTCAGTTGAAAGAAAAATACTTTGTGGGTTGGAACGAACTGATAGTTGCCGAAAAAGATAAGTATGATGTTGCAGGCGCAATGAGAAGAAAAAAAGTTACTTACGCTCTTGACGTAACAGCAGCTGCAAACGACGCTTCAGACAAAGATCATTTTGACCATAGCACTAGCGATTTTAGACACCTTCAGGAAGCGGACATCAATAAAATGGTGAAGAACTACAACATGGAGGGTAAGAGTGGTATTGGTATGACATTGATAGTAGAGGGTATGCATAAAGAAGCTAAGAAAGCATCTATGTGGGCAGTGTTTATCAACATGAGTAATAACGAAGTATTACTAGCGAAAAGAATAGAAGGTAAAGCAGGTGGTTTTGGTTTCAGAAACTATTGGGCTAAAACTATTTTCTTTGGCTTGAGAGCCGTAAAAGACAACTACGGTAAGTGGAAGAAAGGTAAATAAGTGTAACAAAGAATATTGAAGACATTACATCATACCACAGAGCTGGAAGTAAAGTTTAGTGAGGCTGACCCATTGGGTATTGTATGGCATGGTCACTACATCAGATATTTTGAAGATGCCCGTGAGGCTTTTGGTGAAGAGTACGGCATTAAGTATCTGGACTTTTACAGAAATAACATCATAGTACCTATCGTAAGTATCAACTGCAATTATAAACGCGTATTGCGGTATGGGCATAAGGTAAGACTGGAAACTACCTATAAGGATACTCCTGCTGCAAAGCTACTGTTTGATTATGCCATATATGATGTAGCTACTGATGAATTAATAGCAACAGGTAGCTCTGTACAAGTGTTTATGGAGCGCGAATCGCTGGAGTTAATGCTTACCATACCTCAATTTATGGCTGACTGGAAAAAGAAGTGGCTGAATGATTAATACCCCCGTATATGCTATTGCTACTGATATTATCTCTCCAATAGGTTTTGGGGTGCAGGCACATTGGGATGCCGTTTTACAAGGGCGTGTCGGTGTTCAAGAACATCAGGATGCATCAGTTGGAGCTACCACCTTTTGGGGAGCAAGGTTAAGTGATGAGCAGCTTGCAGAGGTGAATAAGCAAACAGAGGAGGAGTTAACCATATTTGAAAAGCTGGTAGTTAGCTCAGTGCGTAGAGCTACCTCAGGTATTCAAGGTATACTGACTAGTGATGATACTTTATTGGTACTCTCTACTACTAAAGGAAATATAGAGCTGCTGGATTCGCAGCCGGATAAAAGAACATTACTATCTACAAGTGCGCAAGTTATTAGTCAAGCATTAGGTTTGAAAAATAGGTCTATTGTCGTTTCTCAGGCTTGCATTTCAGGAGCATTAGCCCAGTTGTATGCATTACGCCAAATGCAAAATGGCAGGTATAAGCATGCCGTTATTGTTGGGTGTGATCGTTTTTCCCGCTTTGTGTTGAATGGCTTTCAATCATTCCAGGCTATTGCTGATGGTCCTTGCCGTCCTTTTGATGCTGATAGAAAAGGTATCAATCTTGGGGAGGCTGCTGCTACAGTTGTACTCTCTACAGAGAAGGTAAATCAGCCTAAGGCTGTTTTGTTATCAGGTGCTACATCTAATGATGCTAATCATATATCAGGTCCTTCGCGCACAGGTGCAGAGCTGTCTATGGCTATAGATAGAACATTGAAAGAAGCCGGAGCGGAAGCAAAAGATGTAGACATGATATCTGCTCATGGTACTGCTACGCCTTATAATGATGAGATGGAGTCTAAGGCATTTGGATTGTCTCAGGTAGCCCATGCTTCAACACACAGTTTTAAAGGCTATACAGGCCATACACTAGGTGCAGCAGGAGTGTTAGAATGTGCTATGCTGATAAAGGGTATTGCAGAACAAACCTTAATACCATCAGCTGGGTATGAGCAACTAGGTGTACCTGTAGACTTGAATATATGCACAGAGGCTAAGCCACATACAATAAATCATGTACTTAAAACCGCTTCGGGTTTTGGAGGGTGTAATGCAGCGCTATTATGGGCTAGGGTAGACGACTAGTTTTGTAATGCGTTAATGGCTATCCATGTCATCGTACCTACACCTGTCTTCAGTGCTTCTTCATCAATATCAAAATGGGCATTATGTACTGATGCGGTAAACTCCTCGTTATTCTTATTAGTACCCAATCTAAAGAAACAGCCCGGCATGTGTAAGGTATAGAAGCTAAAGTCTTCTCCTGTCATACGAAGATCCAGTGTTTTTACATTTTCCTCGCCTAAGTAGCCTTTGGCCCAGCTTTCTGCTTGTGCCGTTACTTCAGGGTCGTTGTATAAAGAGGCATGACCTTTAGGTATGTGTACTTTGGCTGTAGCGCCATATGCTTCACAAGTATTTTGGGCAAACTTTTCGATCAGTTGGTGAGCCTCAGCACGCCACTCTTCATTCATACATCTTAGTGTACCCCACAGCTCCAACTTGTCAGGTATTACATTGGTGGCAAAGCCTGCTTCTATTTTACCGAAAGTAAGTACGGTAGGAGATATCGGGTTGGCTTTGCGTGAAACGATCTGTTGCAAGCCTGTTACTACCAGTGCGCCAATAGATATGGGGTCTACAGCTTTATTAGGTAATGCAGCATGGCCGCTTTTTCCTTCTATGGTAATGTATATCTCATCGGTACTGGCCATATACTGCCCACCTCTGAAGCCCACAGTACCACTTGGCATATGTGGGTATACATGTAATGCAAAAATGGCTTCAGGCTTAGGGTTTTCCAGTACGCCTGCTTTGATCAATAAGCTGGCACCACCGGGGTGTTTTTCCTCTCCTTGCTGAAAGATCAACTTTACCGAGCCTTCCCACTCATCTTTTAAGTCGTTCAATATTCTGGCAATACCTAATAAGCAGCTACTATGTACATCATGACCGCAAGCGTGCATGACACCATCGTTTTTTGACTTGTAAGCCACTTCATTAGCTTCTTGTATAGGCAGTGCATCCATGTCTGCACGTAGTGCAATACACTTTTTATCAGGGTTCTTGCCTTTTATCAACCCAATAACACCTGTACCTGCAACACCTGTTTCATGCTCAATACCGTATTCTTTCAGCTTGCTTGAGATAAAGGCTGCTGTGTTATGTTCTTCAAAAGACAACTCCGGGTTGGCATGTATATGGTGGCGTATCGCTTGTACGTCAGGAAAATATTCTGCTGCTTTCTTACGTATTATATCAATCATTACTAGTCTGTACTTTTATGACATCGGGCACTACCATGCAACGTTCATATTGCCTGCTGATCTCCCGATAAAAATCCCATGCATCTTTATGGGTAATAAAGTTGCCCACTTTTACTCTGTATTGTGGGTATATGTAAGTGAGATACACCCTTTTATCAGGGTGTCGGTGCATGAAGTCTATTTTTATATTTCTGGCTTTGTCACGGTCGCTACCATAATAGATCTGCACCCTAAAACCTCTGCCCGAACGCGGTACGCCCTTGAGCATAACTTTATGTCGTTCGAGTAGAATATCCAAACGGGGATCTTTGTCAACAGTGATGCCTTTTATAGTGCTATAGCTTGGCTGCTCGGTATAGGTAGCTGTTTGCGCCTTACTATACGTAAAGCAAGTTAATAGTACTAAAGCCCATATGTAAGTACGGTAATTCATCTCTATGCTAAGCTACAATTCTTTATGTTCATTTACTATACGCATGCCGGCAGAACAGCCTAATCGGTCAGCTCCAGCATCTATCAGTTCTTTGGCAAAGCCATAGTTACGAATGCCCCCCGCTGCTTTTATCTTTACGTTATCAGGTAGTAGCTCCCTCATTGTTTTTACAGAAGCAACATTAGCACCTTTTGCTGCAAAGCCTGTTGATGTTTTCATATAGTCTATAGCCAGCTTGCCATATATAGCACAGCATTGTTTCAACTCTTCTTCTGTAATGATACCACTCTCTACAATTACTTTGATCGCTTTACCATGTTGGTGGGCTAGTGCCGTACAAGCGCTTACTTCTTTTTCTAAATAGCTCCAGTTTTCATTTTTTAAGGCCGCAATATTGTGTACCATGTCCAGCTCATCAGCACCATGCTCAATAGCATCTTTTATTTCCTGCAACTTGCTATTGAGGGTTTGATAACCTAGTGGGAAACCAATGACAGTAGCCACTTTTACATCAGTATCCTTTAGTTGCTCTTTGGCCAACTGTACGTAGTAGGGTGGAATGCAAACTGCTGCAAATCCTTCTTGCTGTGCTTCTTGGCACAACTTGATCACGTCTGCAGCAGTAGTGTCCTGTTTTAGGACGGTATGGTCAATATAATGAGCGATGTTCAAGACTATAAGTTCTTGATGATCTCATCAGCAAATTCGTCGGTCTTTAATAGTGTGGCATCGTTCATCAGATCATAGAAGTCGATAGTGACTCTCTTTCTCATGATGGCATTAGCCAAGCCTTCTTTAATGCATTTAGCCGCTTCTAGCCAACCCATGTATTCCAACATCATTACACCACTTAGTAATAGCGATGACGGGTTCATGGTGTTGGTATTGGCAAACTTGGGTGCTGTGCCGTGTGTCGCTTCAAATATCGCTGTACCGGTGTTGTAGTTAATATTAGCACCTGGTGCGATACCAATACCACCAACTGCAGCAGCTAATGCATCAGAGATATAATCACCGTTCAAGTTTAGTGTTGCGATCACTGAGAAATCTTCAGGAGCTAGTAGTATTTGTTGTAGGAAGTTATCCGCAATTACATCTTTAACGATGATCTTGCCACTTTCTACAGCAGCATTCATTTCTTCGTTTGCAGCTTCTTCTCCTTTAGCTTCTTTTGTTTTTGCCCACTGTCCCCAAGTGTATGTTTTATCAGCATATTTGGTTTCGGCCAGCTCATAACCCCAAATCTTAAAACCACCTTCGGTAAACTTCATAATGTTACCCTTGTGTACTAGTGTAACAGATGGCTTTTTGTGTGCAATAGCATAATCTATAGCGGCACCTATAAGACGTTGAGAACCTTCTTTAGATACCGGCTTGATGCCAAAGGCAGCGCTCTCAGGGAAACGTACTTTGTCGCCTGCATTCAACTCGTTTTGTATAAAGCTTAAAAGCTTAGCTGCTTCTTCACTACCGTTCTTACACTCAATACCTGCGTATATATCTTCAGTATTCTCACGGAAAACGACCATGTCTACCTTGTCAGGGTGGTGAACCGGTGAAGGAACACCTCTGAACCACTGTATAGGGCGAAGACAAACAAACAAGTCTAGCTCCTGACGTAGTGCAACGTTCAATGAGCGAATACCACCACCAATAGGTGTGGTCAATGGTCCTTTTATGGATACTAAATATTCTTTGGCCGCATCAAGGGTTTCTTTTGGTAGCCACTCTCCCGTTTGGTTATGGGCTTTTTCTCCCGCTAGTACTTCTTTCCAAGCAATAGCTTTTTCGCCGTTGTAGCATTTTTCTACGGCGGCATCCAATACTTTTTTACTGGCTCCCCACACATCAGGCCCAATGCCGTCACCCTCTATAAATGGAATAATAGGATTATTAGGTACTTGCAACTGTCCGTCTGCGGACATGGTAATTTTTTCTGGAGTCATATCAGTATTTTAATTGGGATTACGCGCGCGAAACTAAGGAAAAAACTGCTACCACACTAATGATATGGGGACTAATTATCATTAGTAGCTACATGTTATTCTTTTTCCTTATCTAAGGTGAAGCCAAATGAAGAACCAACACCTAATTTACTACGTACGGTTACGGTTTGGCCGTGGGCTTCAACAATGTGTTTTACTATGGCAAGCCCTAGTCCTGTACCTCCTATCATGCGGCTACGGCTACGGTCTGCCCTGTAGAAACGTTCGAATACCCTTGGCAGGTGCTCTTCGGCAATACCCGGACCATCGTCAGATATTTCAATGTACACGTGCTTATCGTCTACCTCGTAACAACCGGAGTTGATGTGCCCATTCTCATTTCCATATTTCAAGGCATTCTCAATCAGGTTCACCAATACTTGCTTGATCTTTGGTTTGTCGGCATATACCTCAAGCGGTCGCTCGGTACCTTTCTTAAATTGAAGTTGAATGTTTTTCTCTTTCGCTTTTAATGAAAGCTCTTCATACACATCTTTGATCAGGTCTTGAATCACAAAAGATTCTTGTATGATCGGTATTTTACCCGACTCTAATTGAGATATCTCTCCAAGGTCGTCTACCAATCGTACCAGCCTGTCAATACCCTTAGAGGCATTTGATAGGAACTTCGCATTAACGTTAGGATCGTTGATAGCGCCATCGGCCAATGTGTCGATATAACCTTGTACGGTGAAAATAGGGGTGCGCAGCTCGTGCGCCAGGTTGGATAAGAATTCTTTTCTAAATTGCTCGTTGGCACGTAGCATTTCTATCTCATCCTTTTTCTGTGTGGCCCATTTCTGTACATCGGCACTTACTTCTTCTATTGACTTCTGTGGTAGTATGTTGTTGTAGAAGAACTCTTCTTTCTTAGTGGCTTTTGTTTGGTAGATGAACTTGTAGATGAGTTTGATCTTACGGTAAATGAACCGCTGTAGTGTATAGTTGTAAAACCAAAAGATGATCACAAAGGTGACCAGGAATACAAATATGGGTACATACCATGCCGGCCTTAATAGGAGGCTTAAAAGCGCATTTAAGGTAGAAAGTAAAGTGGCTGCTATGAATGATAGCAGCCGGGGAGTAATATTTTTTGTGCCAAATATGGATGACATAGCTTAATAAAACTACGCCATTTCAAACTTATAACCTACACCCTTAACAGTGGTGATGAGGTCTATGCCTAGCTTTTGGCGTATCTTTCTTATGTGTACATCTATGGTTCTGTCACCAACGATCACGTCAGTACCCCATACACGTTGTAATATTTCATTACGCAAGAACACTCTGCCAGGCTTTGAAGCTAATAGCGAAAGAAGTTCGAATTCTTTCTTCGCCAACAGTATGTCTTGATCTTTATAAGTAACGGAGAATTTAGTTTTGTTGATCTCCAAGTCTCCGAAGGTTAGCTTTTGCTCTTCGTCTTCATCTTTCTTGAAACGGCGAAGTGCTGCTTGGATACGAGAAGTAAGTAGCTCCGGCTTTATCGGCTTAGAGATATAGTCATCTGCGCCAAGGTTTAAACCTTCAATTTCTGATTTCTCGTCAGTCAATGCCGTAAGGAAGATGATAGCAGTATCTTCAAAGTCGGGTAGTTGCCTTAACTCTTTAATGGTTTGTATGCCATCTTTATTAGGCATCATAATATCCAATAAAATAAGATCGGGACGAAAGTCTTTAGCTTTTCTTATGGCTTCAACACCATCACTTGCTGTAGCTATTTGGTAACCTTTACTTTTCAGATTGTAGCTGATGATCTCGATTATATCCGGCTCATCATCAACTATTAATATCTTGTTGGGTAAATCCATAACACCGTAAATTCACAGCAATATTATAACAGCCATTGTGAACTGTAAAGAAATACTACATTATCTTATTGTTAAGCAGTAAGATTGGCATCATCTTTAGCAGGCAAAGTTGCCTCTGTTACTTTAATGTTACCTTACCGCTACCTATCTGATAACCATTGTGATATAACTCAATTTTATAAGTACCACGAGCGTAATCACTGTCTTGGTTCCAGTCTACGATCAAATCATTCTCTTCTGTATTCTGTGCGATCTCAATTTGTTTAGAAAGCGTGTAATTCAGCGGCTGATCGTCGTAGGTAGTCGTAACTCCTGAACCATAAGCAGCATTGCTAAGAATCTTACCTTGTGGCCCTGTGATGCGTAAGAATATTTCTTGAAGTCCAGTTTCTATGATCCTGTTCTCATCAATATCAAACATGATGCGTAGTACATCTACCTTTTTTGCTCTTTCTGTTTCTTTCTGCTTTTTACCACCTCTCTTTAGGTTGATCGGCACCATTCTGATATTAGAAGCATGAAGTACAGAGCCTAGTCTTACTTGCTGTTGTAAGCCAATGTTATCGGCAACTGTTGCATCACGTTCGTCTTGCAGTAATTCATTCTCTTTGCCCAAGCGGCTATTATCACTTTCCAGTGATGCAATACGCTCTTCGTAGGTTTGTACTTTGCCATTCAGTTTAGCAATAAGCCTTTTTGCTTTACCTAGTTGTTCTGCAGTAGCGTTCTTATCACTAATGATCGCATCTATCTGCTTGCGAAGTTTTGCGATCTCACTATTTCTGTTGGATAACAGGCTATCCATCTGTGCATTTTTTGATACCAACTCATCAAGCCTTACTAAGGCAGCTTGATAGTCAGACTCTACAGCACGGCGCGAAGAATCAGATATGGCATAGTCTGTTTGTGCTACTTCCAGCTTATTAGACAGCTTGCTGTTTCTTACCAACAAGAATACAATTGCAATAACAAGCAATGCTATTACGGCAATGAATATTTTTTGGTAATCTCTTTTCGGCTCAGAGGGTTGCTCAGGAGTATTCTGAAAAGGATGTTCCGTTGGTTGTTGGTTTGTTTCTTCGCTCATTACTAAAAGCTTTGTTTATTTTACATACAAATATAACAGGTTGTATTGAATGGAGCATTTAAAGCGTATCCTTTTTTTTGATATAGAAACCGTGCCGCTTACTAACGATTATAGCAGCCTTTCAGCCACGATGCAGAAGGAGTGGGAGCGTAAAAGTGGATTCTTGACCAGAGGTATGGACGAAATACCACCAAGCGATGAACTGTTCTTTGAAAAGGCCGGAGTCTTCTCTGAGTTTGCCAAAGTAGTGTGTATCGGTTTTGGTAGTTTGTACTATAGTGAGGGTAAATGGACATTAAGACTTAAGGCATTGAGTCATGATGATGAACGCGCTTTGTTGCAAGAGTTTATTGATATGGTCGATCGTTTTGAAGGGCACTATAATGCGATATCGTTGTGCGGGCATAATGTGAAGGAGTTTGATATTCCTTTTCTCTGCCGTAGGATGATCGTGAATGGATTGCCTTTACCCAAGACGATGCAACTGAGTGGTATGAAACCTTGGGAGAACCCGCACTTAGACACGATGGATATGTGGAAGTTTGGAGATTATAAACATTACACTTCATTAGCTTTGCTAGCAGAAATATTGGGGATACCTTCGCCCAAAGATGATATAGACGGTAGTATGGTGGCAGATGTGTACTGGAACGAGCAGAACCCCGAAAGGATAGCCAAGTACTGTATGCAAGATGTGCTGACATCAGCCAAAGTATACCTGAAGCTAAAAGGAGTAGAGCATATTGAACCGGAACCTGTATTTGTAGACGCATAAGAGATGGCAGCAAGTTTTCAACAGATCGTACAATCCATAGAGCAGAAGAAGTTTGCTCCCGTATACCTGGTAGACGGTGAGGAACCGTATTACTTAGACCTCATTACCGAGTACTTTGAAGAAAAAATACTTACTGAAGCAGAGCGCGATTTCAACCTCATCGTGTTATACGCTAAAGATGTGGAGTGGAGTGATGTGGTGAATGCTTGCCGTCGTTTCCCCATGTTTGCAGAGCGGCAGGTGGTGATACTAAAAGATGCAGGTCAGCTCAAAGGCTTTAATGAGCTGGCGGGCTATATTGAAAACCCTGCACCTACTACAGTATTATTACTAGAGAATAGATTTAAGAAAGCTGATGGTAGAAGTAAGACCGTAAAGCTGGCAAAGGATAAAGGCATGTATTTTACCTCAGACAAGGTAAAGGATGTGCAAATGCCCTCTTGGATACAAGCTTATGGTAAAGAGATAGGTTTTGCTGTTGGGGTGCAAGAGTCGCAGATACTAGCTACCTACTTAGGCAACGACCTGCAAAAGGTGGTAAATGAGATACAGAAGGTACGCATTAATGTGCCTGATGAGCCGGCGCTTACAGTAGAGATGATACAGAAGTTCATTGGTATCAGTAGAGACTATAATGTTTTTGAATTTCCGGAAACACTTACCAATGGCGATAAGGATAAGCTGTACCGCATGCTGGCCTATTTTGTAGCTAACCCTAAGTCGGCACCCATGCCTTTGATCATCGGTTCGTTTTACAACCATTTCAGTAAGCTTTACCAAGCCTCCTTCCTAAGAGGTGCTTCGGAGAAAGAGGCGGCTAGCGCATTAGGTACATACCCTAACAGAGTGCGTAGTATAATGGCTACTGCAAAAAGGTATAACCTACAGCAAATGGAACATTGTGTGTTGCTACTAGGCAAGTATAGTACAGCTACAGTAGGTATTGGTACTACAGCAAAGGATGGTGAATTGCTTAAAGAAATGATCGGTAAGCTGGAAAATGTATTAGGCTAAGACTTGTAGTACTTGCTCTTTATCTTTTGCCAGTTGTGCTTTTAGTTCATCCAGCGAATTGAATTTTTGTTCCGCTCTTAGTCTGCTCACGAAAGAGATGTTTAATTCCTCATTGTAAATATCCTGATCAAAGTTGAAGATGTTGACCTCAATTGTTAGTTTCTGTTCTTCACTTACTGTTGGCTTTACACCAATGTTCAGCATGCCTTTGTAGGTATTGTTGCTATGCTCAACGGTTACGGCATATACGCCCATAGCCGGTATGATCTGTTCTGCATCGTTGGGTAATATATTAGCCGTAGGGTAGCCTATGGTGTTACCTAGTTGAGCTCCCTTAGTTACCTTACCTCTTAATGTGTAATAGCGCTCTAGCATATCGGCTGCATCAGCAACATCTCCTGATTGTATGGCCGTACGTACTTTGGTAGAGCTTACCGCCGCATCTTGTATCATTTGTGCCGGTATCTCTTTTACTTGATAGCCACCCGCTGCGCTTAGCTGTTCTAATAGTTCAATATTGCCTTTTCTGTCGTGACCAAATTGATGGTCGTAGCCAATAACTATGGTATGTGGCCTTATTTGTTTTACCAAAAAGTCATTCACATATTCCTCGGCAGAACATTGGGCAAACTCTTTGGTGAAGGGTGCTACGATCACATGTTCTATGCCCTCGTTGTTTACTAATGCTATCTTCTCCTCTAACGGGGTGAGTATATGCATGGGCTTGTTGGGGAATACCACTTTTCTGGGGTGGGGGTGAAAGGTAACCAGTATACTTGTACCATCTACAGCCTTAGCCATATCTGCCACTTGGCGCAGTATGGTCTTATGTCCCATATGCACGCCATCGAAAGTGCCTATTGTAATAACAGGATGTTTAAAGTTTGGTAGTTCCTCTGTAGAATAAAATACGCCCATCCTCTTTCTTGTTAGTCTTCTTTTAAGCTCATGAGTATATCGTAGAAACGGTATACATCTTCAAACGAGTTGTAAAGCGGCACAGGAGCAATACGTATCACATTAGGTTCTCTCCAGTCTGCGATCACACCTTTCTCGGTAAGCTTATCAAACACCTCTCTGCCACGGTCGTCAAACAACATGGAAAGTTGGCAACCTCTGCGGTGTGGCTCTGTAGGAGTAATGACCTCAAATGATAAGTGATCTACTTTGTTCAACAAGAATTCTAAGTAGCCTGTTAACTTCAAGCTCTTCTCTCTAAGTGCTTCCATGCCCGCCTTGTCGAAGATGTCTAATGAGGCATTATGTCCCACCATATTAAATACAGGAGCATTACTCATTTGCCAGCTACCTGCATTGGCTTGTGGTATGAAACCTTTCTCCATTTTAAAGCGAGTGCTTTCATCGTTGCCCCACCAGCCGGCTAGTCTAAAGGTCTTAGCATTGGTAGCATGATGTTCGTGTACATAGATGCCGCCCACACCACCCGGGCCTGAGTTCAGGTATTTATAAGAGCACCAGCAGGCAAAGTCTACAGTCCAGTCGTGCAGTTGTAATGGTAGGTTACCTACCACGTGTGCCAAATCAAAACCTGCGTAAGCACCTACTTTATGTGCTGCCTCTGTAATAGCCTTAAGGTCAAAGAACTGACCGGTATAATAATTGACACCACCGATCATCACCACAGCAAGGCTGTCTCCTGCTTCTTCTATAGCGGTAATGATGTCTTCATCTCTAAGTGTATGTTCTCCTGCTCTTGGTGTTAATTCTATAATAGCGTCCTCTGGGTCGTAGCCATACATTTGTGCTTGTGTCTCCATCGCGTATTGATCTGACGGGAAAGCACCTGCTTCCATCATGATCTTGTAGCGCTTGCCTTCAGGGCGGTAGAAGGAGAGCATTAATAAATGTAAGTTTACCGTAAGGGTATTGGTGGCTACTACCTCATTGGTTTGCGCACCTACTATTTTTGATAGTCTTTCTGTAAATAGGTTATGATAAGACAACCAAGGGTTCTTAGCTCTAAAGTGTCCTTCCACACCATGTTTTGCCCAGTCATCCAGTTCTTGCTTCATCAGGTAAGCAACGCTTTTAGGCTGTAACCCCAGTGAGTTACCGCATAAGTACACACAATCTTTCCCGTCGTGTTGTGGTATTAAAAATCGTTCTCTGAAAGGAAATAATGTATCTACCTGGTCTTGCCCTTGAGCATAAGCCAGTGTTGCTTGGTAGTTCTCAGTCTGCATCGTCATAATTTGTGCAAATGTAATCAATCTGCTTCCGTAAATAAAAAGTGCTGTAGCTTAAGAATCGGTGAATTATCGGCGAATGAGTTTGATGCTGGTTGGTAATCCAGTATTTTTGTGGCAAATCGCATCTAATTATGAAGAAGAGTTATATTATTATTGGTGTACTCATATTATTAGTACTACTAGGTTTTAGCCGTTACAATGGCATGAAAGACGCTGAGATAGCTGTAGAGAAATCTTGGGGTAATGTAGAAAGCCAATATCAACGCAGGGCAGATCTTATAGGCAATTTGGTAAATACCGTTAAAGGTGCTGCTGATTTTGAAAAATCTACATTAGAGTCTGTAATAAAGGCACGTGCTAATGCTACCAGTATACAAGTAGACCCTAGTAATATGACTGCGGCGCAGTTGCAGCAGTTTCAAGCGGCACAAGGCCAGTTAAGCCAATCGCTAGGTAGGTTATTGGTGACTGTTGAACGTTATCCTGAGTTAAAGGCTAACCAAAACTTCTTGAAACTACAAGATGAGCTTGCAGGTACAGAAAACCGTATCAACTATGCGAGAGATAAGTATAACGATGCCGTAGAGGTATATAAAGGTAAAACCGAAAGGATGCCTAATGCTCTATTTGCAGGCATGATGGGCTTCAAAGAGCGTCCGATGTTTGAAGCAGATAAAGGAGCAGAGAAAGCACCTGAAGTAAAGTTTTAAGGAATAGATCGCCAAAAGTATAGTATGTGGCCATTTAACAAAAAGCAGTATTTAAACAAGAAAGAGCAAGCGCAGGCAGTGGCCTGTATACAGAACGCGGAGCAGAATACCACAGGCGAGTTGCGGGTGTTCATAGAAGGTAAGTGTACCTATATGGATGCTATGGACAGAGCTAAAGAGCTTTTTGAAGAATTGGGCATGACAGAGACCGAGCGAAGAAATGGTGTGCTGATATACATAGCCGTACAAGACCACCAGTTTGCTATACTGGGCGATAAAGAAATATACGAACAGGCAGGAGGCCCTGCCTTTTGGGAGCAGGCCGCAGCAGAATTAAAATCGTACTTGCAAAAAGGACAATTGGCAGCGGGTGTATGTGCCAGTATCAATGAGCTGGGAGCAGCACTGGCTAAGTACTTCCCTTACGACCCCGAAGTGACCAAGAACGAATTACCCGATGAAATAGTGTTTGGCAAATGATGAATATGAGTAGACATGTAAGTGTGAAGTTATTTCTGTTGCTATGCTGCCTATTACCTACCACCGTAGTATGGGGGCAAAGAACGGCGGATGATATATTAAAGTCGCGCCCGCGTACATTAGTGAACGATTATGCCAACGTATTATCAGGCGGTGAGCAACAACAGTTGGAACGCAAGCTGGTAGCTTACAACGATACCTCTTCAGTACAAATAGCGGTAGTAACATTGGCCACAACAGGCAATAGAGATATTTCTATGCTGGCTAGTGAAATAGGTGATGCATGGGGCGTAGGACAAGCTGAAACGGATAACGGGGTAGTGATCGTTGCTGCTATACAAGATCGTAACGTGTTTATAGCGCCCGGTAAAGGCTTTGAAGGTGTGCTGAGCGATGGTATGGCGGGTGAGATCATCAGAAATATCATCGTCCCCAACTTTAAGCGAGAGCAATATTACAGAGGTTTTGATGAGGCTACTACAGCTATAATGGCTGCTGCTAAAGGGGAGTATAAGGCAGCCGCTAAAAAACAGAAGGAAAAATTACCTACATGGGCGATCATCATATTCATTGTTGTCGTTTACTTCATACTATGGGCCATCAGTAAGCGCGGCGGCGGTGGTGGCGGCGGCGGATATATGAGTCGCAGAGGCTATAGCGATATAGCCACAGGCATATTACTGGGCGAGTTGCTGGGTGGTGGCAGAGGCAGAGGTTTTGGTGGCGGTAGCGGCGGCTTCGGCGGCGGTGGTGGTTTTGGCGGCGGCTTTGGTGGTGGTAGTTTTGGTGGTGGTGGTGCCGGCGGTAGCTGGTAGTATACTATTACAGGGGTTACTGCGTTATTAGTAAGTCCCCAATCACTACACCTTGCGGCGTACACTTAGTTTATATACAGCTCTGTACAGGAGTATATTCATTCCATCTACAATAGTAACGGCTATTATTGTTACCGTGTCTGTTATGGTCAATGCCCATGAAAATATTGGCTCTATTGCGCCAAATAGTTTTATGAAGTTCTTTTCTACCATTGTGTTCTTATACTTTACCAACTACAGGAAAAGGCACGAATATTTTTATTACTATAACCTGCACATCTCTAAGCGTGCATTATTGGTTACGGCTTTGGTGGTAGACCTTTTAGTTTATGCCATTGCTATGGTACTCACTTTATCGCTATTGGCACAAACCGCTACGCCCTTATGAAGCATGTATTAGAAGCCGATAGTATCATCCTGCGTTTTGGAGAACGCACCATCTTGTCTGACATTTACATCAAATCAGAAACAGGTAAGATCACCGCACTGGTGGGTAATAACGGCTCGGGCAAAAGCACGCTGATGAAGGTTATGCTGGGTACTATTAAGGCTACCTCCAGCTCCGTTAGGGTAGATGGGCGCCATGTAGCACAACCGTATAGAGAGAAGGGGCTGCTCAACTATTTACCACAGCAAAACTTCTTACCCGCTACGCATACTGTAGGTAAGGTATTGGGGCATTATCAGGTATCGTTTGATGCCTTTCACGGTAGCTTTGATGTGCCATTAAAACGTAGTGACTATATAGCCGACCTGCACGGTAGTACCAAACGATTGGTTGAGTTGTTTATGCTCATTAAATATCCTACAAAGTTTACCTTACTGGATGAACCCTTTACCCATTTAAGCCCCATACTGGTAGAGCAGTTGCAAGAGCTCTTAAAGAAAGAGAAGGAGCATAAGGGCTTTATCCTAACCGATCATAACTTTCACTCGGTAAAGCACATTGCCGACGAGCTGTATTTTTTACATCAGGGGTATCTCAAGCATAGAAGGGATATTGAGGATATAGAAACCTACATCAGCTTGTTTGAGTTGTAGCTACGTCACACAAAGAAAATCCTTACAGTATGACCTATTATTATTGTTGATACATTAATTGTCTGCCTTTTGTCATAAAGTATTGTAAGGTTATGGTTCATTGCGCGTCTACCTGTATATTGCGTATAGGTAAACGATAATCAAAATGATGAAACGAATTTCAATCAACTTTGCAGTAGCACTACTGACCATGGGAGGCGTATTTCTTTCGGGATGTACGAAAACAGAGACCACTCCCCAAACACAGGTAACGGGTACAAACAATACCCCGAACAACAACAATCCGAATAATAATAATCCGGATAACAATAATCCTGACAATAACACGAAGGACAACCTGACTTATGCTAAGAAGACCAGACCGGTGTTTTTAGAATTTACCAGTACAGGCTGCCCGGGTTGTGGTAGCTGGGGTAAACCTACTTTTAAGTCGCAGATAAAAGCGCACCCTGATAAGGTAACTCCATTGGCGGTACATATTAAGTATGGCGATCCGATGATCACAGCAGAGTCTAACGCTATAGGTAGCAACAGACACGGACAATACTACACACCGCAGCTTTGGGTGGGCGATGAGAACGGTATTGTACTTAACGGTGGTATCAATGGTTCGGCATCGGTACAAAAGATGAACCAACTTATTAATGATGGTGCGGCTATGGTACAGCCTTCACTATCTGCCGTGGTTACCAAAGATGGTAACAATCTGAAAGTAACCTACGGAGCGAAGTTTATAGATATTATGGCGAGTGGGGAGTATGGTTTGGCCTGTTTCCTTACAGAAGATGGTATTGAGGCCTCACAGGCATCATCGGCCAGCAACCCTACTATTCACGATCATGTGATACGTACATCGGCAGCAGGAGCTTTTGGTAAAGCATTTACTCAGGCCGACCTGATGGACAACGAGGTGAGCTATCTACATAATTTTGACATATCAGCCTATAACAAGGATAATGTGTATGTGACAGTGATACTGTGGAAGAAAGCAGGTGCACGTTACCAGCCTATCAACGGATTTGTGGCTAAATAGGAGGCGATAGTTGTTTTATATGAGCCGTTGTGCCCTTGGGGTGCAGCGGTTTTTTATTGTACTGTTGCGTTTGTTGCGTGTGGCGTGTTGCGTTTAGGGAGTTTTGTTTTTTGCAGTTTTTTACTATTCCCCTCCTTGGAGGGGATAGGGGTGGGTTGTATTACTACTATGCTATGGAGACACACCCCTGTCTCCCGTTGGTCGCCTTCCCCTCTCAAGAGGGGAGTGTTACGCGTTTTATTTTTGCTGTTCTCGTCCCGTAAAGCCTTTATCTCTCGAGATGCCGTATCGGGGTATGGCATGACAAGAGAGAGGATAGTCATTTCGAGTGAAAGGAGAAATCTGTTTAGAGACTTATATGAGATGGCTCACACAAGGTTCGACATGACGGGAGCAGTGAGTTTATGTCTAATTAAGTGTGGCGTGTGGCGTTGTGGCGTGTTTCACTTTAGGGCTTTTCATTTTTGCAGTTTGGGCTTTAGTCTTTTAAATCTATACACTCTGTTAAAGAATAACACACTATATAGAACCCCTATTGATGTATATACATTATTTAATTTACCGTGTTGATATAGCCCCTACTTTTACATCGTAATTCTAACTAACAAATCAACCAAGAATGAAACTTTTTTCAGAATACCAACTAGGGAACATCATACTAAAGAACAGGGTCGTGATGGCACCAATGACCCGTTCAAGAGCGATCAATAATATTCCTAACGAGCTAATGGCCGAGTACTATGCACAACGTGCCGGTGGTGGCTTATTAATTACCGAAGGTGTAGCACCATCGCCTAATGGTTTGGGTTATGCCCGCATACCGGGAGCGTATAGCCAAGAGCAAACAGAAGGGTGGAAGCTGGTAGCCGATGCCGTACATGCTAAAGGTGGCAGGATATTTATGCAGTTGATGCACACAGGCCGTATCGGCCACCCGGGCAACCTGCCTGAAGGTGGTGAGATGGTAGCTCCAAGTGCTATAGTAGCTAAGGGGGATATGTGGACGGATGCTGATGGTATGCAACCGCACCCTACACCGCGCGAGATGACCAAAGAAGACTTAGCTCAGGCTAAAGAAGAATATGTACAAGCCGCGAAGAATGCCATTGCAGCAGGTTTTGACGGTATAGAGCTGCATGGTGCTAATGGCTATTTGCTCGACCAGTTTATCAACCCGGGTGCTAACCAACGTACGGATGAATATGGTGGCTCGGCAGAGAACCGTAACCGCTTTGTAGTAGAAGTGGCTCAAGCTACAGCTGAGGCTATAGGTGCTGATAAGGTAGGTATACGTCTGTCTCCTTACGGGGCGTTCAACGATCTATTCCCGTATGATGGGGCAGATGAACAGTATACACTACTGGCTGAAGAGTTGGGTAAGCTGAACTTGGTGTACCTACACTTTGTAGATCACTCTTCGGCAGGTGCGCCTGAAGTGCCGCAAACATTGGTAGATGCAATGACCCAAGCATTTGACGGTACGGTTATCTATAGCGGAGGGTTGACCAAAGAAAGCGCGGAAGCCTTGTTGGGTAAAAATGATAAAGCATTAGTGGCATTTGGTAAGCCTTACCTGGCTAACCCTGACTTGGTAAAACGCCTGGCAGAAGATGCCGTATTGAACGAGCCGGTGTTTGATAAATTCTATACCCCGGGTGCTGAAGGGTATACAGACTATCCGCTCTTGTAAGAGAGCTAATATATAAAAGTGAGCGTGAGGGCTGTCGGTTGTATGGTTAGAGCGTCGTGGTATTGGCCACGGCGCTTTTTGTTGCAGCTGTGGCGTGTGGCGTTTGTGGCGTGTGGCGTATCGGGTGTTTTACTTTTTGCGGTTTAGCTATTCTCTTCCTTGGGAAGTTAGGTGTGTGTTAGTTACTATTAGTCATGGCGGGCTACGACCCGCCATCTCGCGTTCTGTAAAGCCTTTATATCTCGAGATGCCGTATCGGGGTACGGCATGACAGGAGAAAGGTTGGTCATTTCGAGTGGAGGGAGAAATCTAAAGAGTAGATGACATCTCTTAAGTACTTACAAGGTATCTGCAAAGGGTGTTTATTAAGTCTTTTATATGATTTGTATAAAAGGTTAATATTTTAGAATCTTTAATAGTAACTGTCCTTTTTTCGTCTTCAAATTCCAGACTGTCATATTTGCTTAGTGTTTGTTTTATTATATCATAGTCTTTCTCTTTAATCCACTCTCCATTATAATGAGCAAAAGCATTGCGTAAC
Organism: Flavipsychrobacter sp.; assembly: GCA_965230595.1. GTDB lineage: Bacteria > Bacteroidota > Bacteroidia > Chitinophagales > Chitinophagaceae > UBA5543. Next base: position 1,191,609 of record OZ246011.1, read on the forward strand.
TTTTGAAACTCGGTTATTACGTTAAACTTATCATGAAAATCAGAAAGGCTTTTGTATTTCTTAATCTCTTTAAGAATGCTTTTTAAATCATCATTCTTTTCCGCCTCTAGCTCATGTGTGTCAATCGTACGTTTAGCAATAGATTTAAGTTTCTTTTCGATGAGTGTATGTATTGCCGTAAAAGCCGAATGGTAAAATATGGTGGGGTTGAATCTGTTCACTTGTTCTATTTCATCTTCAAAACCTGATATTAATTCAGCTTCATCATCACCGGAAAGCCCTTTTATTGCATGTTTAATTTCAGCGGTTACTTTTTCTCTTTCATCATGTATATGCTTATCTAAACTGTCAATGTATGTGATAAAGTAATCACATTCACGCATAGTAATTCCACGTTCCAGGTCTAGTAACATTTTATAGATATCCAACATGTTATTTTATTTAAAGAGTGGTAATAGATAACTACTTACACGTTGAACTTCTTGTTAAACGTACCCATTGTATAAAGGTAAGTAGTAAGCTTTATGTCGTATAGTAAAAAACAAAACCCCTTAAACGCAACACGCAACACGCCACAAACGCAACACCCCTCATTTTTAAAGTAGCAGCACCACACCTACTACCATCTATATGCAACAATAGTTAAGGTGTGCGCCCGATGGTGGTGGTTTCGTAGTGAGGAGCTGTTTTGGTAGCTACTACCTTTCTATAAAAATAGGCCGTGTCCGCCACATGGTCGTAGTATATGATACCATCGTTTTCAAAGGCTAGTATATTACCGCTCGACTTGCCTTTGTTGTACTTATAGTCAAACTTATTGGGTAGCGTTGTAGAGTTGGATGTCAGGGTTACGTGTAGTGGGTCTTTGTACGCAAAGGTGAGTTGCTCTTGCAGCTGTGTTACTACGGTGTCTTTACCATTGGTTTTCCATGTCACCTTCGTGTTGGTGAAGTTCCAAGTTCTGGTACCTGCAAAGTTCTGGGTGTATAGCGGGTCTTTGGTGATGTCAATATATAGCTTCAAGTCGCCGTTCTCTTGTTTTACCACCTGTCCGTTTACCTTCAACGATATAAAGTAGCCACCCTCCTTAGTATATACATGTGTGGGGTTGGCTTGGGTAGAGCCGCTGCCATCTCCAAAATCCCATTCCACTGTAGCGCCATTGGGTAAGTGGTCTATATGAAAGCTGATCACTTCGTTGACAAGGTGTAGCCCATCGTCGTAGTAATAGCGGGGCAAGCGTGGTAATACGTGTATTTGTCGCGCTACTACTTTATTAGGGTCGTTATCGGCCATTATGGTTATTTGATGTATCCCCTCGTTATGAAACTTGTAGGTAATAAAGTTGCCGGTATGTTGCTTGCCTAGTATGGTCCACGTATAACTGTTATATAGCGTGTTAGGCATTACCGTAAAGCTTATGGTCTCCTGTGCATATACGGGGTTGGGCGACCAGCTGAAGTCCAGACTATCAGGTACGCCGGGTGTATTAGGTGTAGTAGGAGTGGGGGTAGCAGTAGTAGGCTCGTACGCATTAGGTTTCTTGCAGCCCGCTGCTAGTAGAAGTAGGGCAAACAGAGCGGTTGTGATTGTTCTGATAGGCATAGTCGAGGTTTAAGTATACGTACAAGGTACTAAAATGAAAGAGCTGTTAAAAACATGGTATTGTAAAAAAACAAAACCCCTTAAGTGAAACACGCCACACGCCACAAACGCAACAGTTTGGGTTTGTTTATCAGTGTTTTATAGATATAGGGGAATATGTTAAGTAATGGTAAGGGAAATGTGTGTTTGTTATTGTACGTCATTTCGACTGTAGGGAGAAATCTTAATGATACAATACTAGATGTCTCTCTTCGTTCGACATGACAGTGGGGTACGAGTAAGTTTATAATGATGTTTTTTCTATTTATTAACAGTTGTGTGTATGATTAGTAGGTGTAGACATTTACTAAAAAATGTTAATGTTAGGTTACGGTATTGTATGAGCAGCAGGTTTTATTCATCTTTGCGCCCTTATCTTAAAAAATGATTAAAATGCCCAAGTTGAAAATGAAAAAATCACTCATCTATGTAATGGTTTTGTCCGTTTTGCTCTCATCGTGCGGATACTCAGTAACGAAACCACTTGTAGAAAATCCTAACCCTTATCAGGCAGGTAGTTTTGAGCCTTTAAAGCGTCAAGATTATACATTGCTTAATAATACAATGGGGGAAGCAAAGTCTAACCAGTTTTACGTATTGTTTTTCCCAATAGGGAAGTCTAAAACCACTCAAGAGTTGGAAAGCAATGCTTACTACAATGCTGTAGAGAACTGTAAAGATGCGGATGCTGTATTATTACCTAAAACAGAGTACAAGCGTTTCTCTATTCCATTAATATTGTTAGGTTACTCTTCTCGTAAGGTTACCGTAAAAGGTAAAGGTATTATGCTAAAGACTGATGCTGCAACAACCTCAAGCAAGTAATTTTATCATAAAAGAATGTATTTGAACCGACAGAGTTAATACCCTGTCGGTTTTTTTATTCTAGTGACTCTTAATGGTAGTATGAAAAGGATACGTCTCCTATTTATCCACCATACCATATTTCTTTACCATCCAAAGGCTTTCTTTATTACCTTTGCGTAACTTTTTTAGTTCATCCAGACGTATAGTATGATCCGTGAGGAATCGATAAAAGCCAAGTGGCACGTAGCAGCTATAGCACGTGCAAAAGACTACAGCCAGCTGCTGAAGCCCAACCTGAGTTTCATGGTGGTGTTCAGTAGTGTTATCGGTTATCTTCTAGCTCCGGGTATCTCCTTCAATATCAGCAGTGTAGTAGCCTTATTTATAGGCGGTATCATGGTTACGGGTGGTGCTAATACCATCAACCAAATACTGGAGCGTGAAGGCGATGCTTTGATGAAGCGCACGATGAACCGCCCCATCCCCAACGGGCGCATCAGCATTGCTGAAGCATGGTTTTTGGCAGCTATTGCGGGCTTTGGCGGGGCGTTACTGTTAGGTTATTATTTTAACCCGCTGGCAGGTATCTTAAGTTTTATCTCACTATTACTATATGGCTTTGCCTACACACCTATGAAGCGCGTGCATCCTATTGCGGTGCTTATAGGGGCTATACCGGGGGCATTACCACCACTATTGGGTTGGGTAGCTGCTACGGGCAGCATAGGTGTAGGGGGTATGACATTGTTCCTCATTCAGTTCTTCTGGCAGTTTCCGCACTACTGGGCTATAGGCTGGGTAGGGTACGACGAGTATTTGAAGGCAGGCATCAGCATGTTGCCATCGCAGGAGCGCAGCTCCAAGTTTACCGCCATGCAGTGTATGTTCTACAGTATTATACTCATACCAATGGCTGTAGTGCCACGTGTAGTGGGCATGACGGGTAATATAGGTATGTGGGTAGCCATTATATGCGGGCTACTATATTTTATAGCATCTATTGTATTTTATATAAACAACGACTATAAATCGGCACGCAGAGTGATGTTCGCCTCGTTCATTTACCTGCCTGTGGTTTTACTGGCGTTTTATTTTGATAAGTTGTAACAGATGGAAAGGGCAATGGGAGCAACACCGCAAAGAAAGAAAGTACATCCGCACAAGTTCAGCATGTGGATGGCCATAGGCAGCATCATCATGATGTTTGCGGGTTTGACCAGTGGTTATATCGTGCGTAAGGCACAGGGCAACTGGGTTTATTTCGACCTGCCGGTAGTGTTTTGGGTATCTACCTTTGTTATCCTTGCCAGTAGTATTACCATGGTATTGGGTATCAGGAGCTTTAAGCAGCGCAAGATGCCGCTTTTCCGCACGCTTATTACGCTTACGCTGATATTGGGCGTTACTTTTACGGTGTTACAATTTGTAGGTTTTTCACAGTTGTATGATAATAACATCAGAGTAGACGGCAACCCCAGCGAATCGTTCCTGTTTATTATTGCGGGATTACATTTATTACACATTATAGGTGGCATAATTGCACTTTTAATTGTATTTTTCCGCGCCTTTAGGAAGAATGTGAAGATATATAACGCAACAGGCCTCGAGATAGCCGGTACTTATTGGCATTTCGTAGATGTATTGTGGATATATTTATTTGTCTTCTTTCTGGCAAATCAGTAAAATTTTTTAAAAATTTGTACCTCATTCACAACTAGATAAAGTAAAATTATATTTAATTAATTCTATGTCACAAGCAGCAGCGACAACAACAGAAACAAAACCATGGGGAGGCGGGCGTTCCCCGTTTAATGTGAGCTATGGTAAGATGATGATGTGGTTCTTCCTATTATCAGATGCCTTCACATTCGGTGCCTTCCTTATTTCTTATGGTACTACCCGTTTCTTTAGTGCCGTATGGCCTGATCCTAACCACGTATTCCACGCATTCCCATTTGCAGGTCATGCCGACCTTCCATTGGTATTCGTGAGTTTGATGACCTTTATATTGATTGCCAGCTCGGTAACGATGGTACTTGCAGTGCATGCAGGCCACTATGGCGACCGTAAGGGTGTGATCAAATGGTTGATATGGACCATCATAGGTGGTATCGCTTTCCTTAGCTGTCAGGCTTGGGAGTGGACACACTTGAACCACCAAGGTGCTTGGTGGGGTGCTTATACTGACCCAAGTATGTCTCTTGATGCCATCAAAGGCTTCTTTAACATGGAGAGTGCCGAGGTAGCTGCCAACCTACCGCAACATGGTATGCAGGCTACGCACGATTTCTATAACTACTTCTTTACCATTACAGGCTTCCACGGTGCGCACGTTACCAGTGGTGTGGTATTCTTGATCATCGTATTAATTAATACCGTAAACGGTACTTACGACCAAAGAGGCCACTACGAGATGGTAGAAAAGATAGGTCTGTACTGGCACTTTGTAGATTTGGTATGGGTATTCGTATTTACTTGTTTCTACCTATTATAATTATATCAACACACAACTTTAATTAACTTATATAATGTCACATAGTCATAACGATAACGATCCACAAGCTTTATACGAGGGCGACCAGTCTAAGTTATATTCAGGTTTGATGTCTCACCACGACGATATCAACTCTGCCGAAAGTAAAGCACAGGTAAAGAAGATCATTAAAGTATTAGTACTATTATCTATCGTAACGATCGTTGAGGTAGGTTTTGGTCTACTGTTTAGCTACACCATGCCGAGAGGTATTTTGAATACCATCTTCTTGGTACTAACCATCGTAAAAGCAGCATACATTGTATCTATATTCATGCACTTAGGCGATGAGATGAAAGCCTTCAAATGGGCAGTACTCATTCCACTGGCATTGTTCATATGGTTTATCATAGCCTTCTTGTACGATGGTGGTTTCTGGTTAGATATGAACCTACTGAACAGATAAGATAACATATGATAAAACTCGTGATCGAAAGATAAGTGATGAACAAAAGAACGAGATTAATAGGAGCTTTAGCGGTATCAGCATTGATACCGCTAACTTGTTTTTTGATAATAAGTAAACTGTCAAAAGGCAAACTAAACCTTCCCAAATATTACGTGGTGGACGATGTGGTGCAGCGCGAAGATGGCGTGAAAGACACCGTATATCATCAAGTAGCCGATGCCACCTTTACCAACCAGTTTGAGCGGCAAGTATCGCTCAATGATGACCTGAAAGGCAAAATACTGGTGATCGACTTCATCTTCACCACCTGCCCAACGGTATGCCCTAAGCTCACCAACCATATGCAAATGATGCAGCACTCCTTCAGGCAAGACCCGAAGCGTAAGAGCAGGTTGGATACTGCGATACAATTCATATCCATCACCGTAGACCCGGAGCGCGACTCCTTTCCTGTACTTCGTAAGTATGCTGACGACCGAAATATCAACCATAAGAACTGGTGGTTCTTAACCGGCAGCAGAGCAGACATTTACAACTATGCACGCAAAGAGTTGCGTGTGAACGTACCTGAAGGTGGTGAAGGAATAGATGACCTATTACATACGCAGAAGATCGTATTGCTTGACACTATGAGATATATAAGAGGGTATTATGATGGGGTGGATACCGCAGAGATCATTCGCTGTACGGATGATATTGTGATACTCACCAAACAGAAGTATAAGAAGAAAAAAGACTAAACATGTTACAACCATTATTGAAGAAGAACGATAAGCAAGCCAGGCTACTTATATTCGTTGTGTCGTTTGTAGTATTTGCAGCGGTAGCTGTATTGTCTAAAGTAGAGCTTGAGGTAAACCTTGGCTTCGATATACATGTATTTGCGCTGATCAATGCGGTCATCAATTCTATGGTGTCTATACTACTAGTACTGGCACTGGTAGCGGTGAAGAATAAGAAATATGTGCAACATAAGAACTACATGATGATCGCCATAGTGCTTTCAGTGCTGTTCTTAGTATCCTACATTGCCCACCACTTACTGGCAGGCGATACTGCTTTTGGTGGTGAAGGGGCTATTCGCTATGTGTATTTCTTCATCCTCATTACACATATTTTCCTAGCAGCTATCATTTTACCATTCATACTATTTACAGCCTACCGCTCGCTTACGGGTGAGTACGATAAGCATAAGAAGCTGGCAAAGTATACTTGGCCATTGTGGTTTTATGTGAGTGTTACTGGGGTAGTGGTGTATTTGATGATATCGCCTTATTACGTATAGACTATAAATATCCGCTATGCAGGATATCATTTCTTTTGCGGAAAAAAATGGGGTTACCCTTCTAGATAAAGGGAGATGCCAGTTTTGTGGAGCAGCTACCGAGCGTGGTGTGTTTGAATGCTTAGATATCTTCAACTTTGGTTTTGATGGGTTAGATCTTTCAGCGCAAGAAAATCATATCTATAAGTTTTACATTGTTGATGCGCATACTTTGCAACACCCCGAAATACATGGTAGGTGGAGTAATCATTTTCATTTGACCAGGTTACACTTAATGTTTGCGTACGATGTGCAATGGACTTATCAGCATTCACCTCGGTTAAGCGATTGTCTTAATCATTACAAGAAGAGCAGGGCAGATGAAGTTTTGCAGCCACCACCACTCTTGCAACGAGGACGTATCACTACTACTGATATTCAAAAAAGCTCTGCTAACGTTGATGTATGTAAAGCGGGCATTAAAAGCTGGGCAAAGGAAGTGTATCAAACATGGAAGGCACATCATACTACAGTAGACCCGATAGCTCAAATATTTTTAGCTAATTAGTAGTTACTCCACTGCATTAGAGATATATGTTTTACCTTTGTAACATGACAAAGAAGGTATTCATCCTCACATCATTATTACTGGTACTGGCTGCATCGGCTGCTATGGCACAGGGTTGCTCTATGTGTACGCAAACGGCCAGCCAACTGGGCGATAATAGTGCGCGCGGGCTCAATGGTGGTATCATGTATTTGGCCAGCCTGCCTTTAGCCATATTGGGTACGATGACCTTTGTGTGGTGGAAATACTATAAGGGCGAAAAGTCAACTCCTACAGAATAATTTGCACAGTTTTTCGTAATTTATACTTCAAATCATTGTCTTATGAAGTATAGGTTCTTCTTTCAGTTTACACTGGTATTGCTATTAGCTATTGGTTACAGCACTAACTCCTTTGCAGGTAATGACCCGATAGAAGGGCTATGGTATAGTCAGGATAGCTCTGCTAAAATAAAGATATACTTAGCCAAAAATGGGAAGTACTATGGTAAGATCGTATGGCTAAAAGAGCCTAATGGTGATGATGGTAAGCCTAAGTTGGATACTAAGAATCCTAAGGCTGCAAAACGTACAGAGCCTATATTGGATATGCTGATCTTAAGAAGTTTTGAAAAAGACGGCGACGATGAATACGACGATGGTACTATTTACGATCCTAAGAATGGTAAGACCTATTCTTGCATCATTACCCATAAGGGCAACCATCTAAACGTAAGAGGTTATGTAGGCATATCACTAATAGGCCGTACTGCAGTTTGGACCAAGGCCGAGTAACCTAAAGTATTACTTAAGGTGCGGCAAACACCTGTGTCCAGTAAGCGCCACTGGTAGCTATGCCCATTTCTGTAAAGTTAGGGTTCATGATGTTCTTGCAATGGCCTTCACTTTCCAGCCAGCCTTTTACTACTGCTTCTTCGGTAGCAAAGCCTACGGCTATGTTTTCACCATAGGTACTCCAGTTGTATCCCTCGGCGGTAATGCGGTCACCCGCACTAGAGCCATTACTACCGGTATGCGATAAGTTGTTGTTGGTACTCATATAGTCACTATGCTTTTGAGCAGCTGTAGTTAGTGTGCTGTTCCAAGTTACAGTAGGTGCAGGAGGATAGTAGGTGCTGCCACACTGGTGGCCACTGGTTCTGGCATTGTTTACCAGATCCAGTAATTTCTGTTGCTCGGGTGTAGCAGGTGCTGTGGCGTAGTTGCCGCTTGGTATGTTGGTATTCGTATCTGTTTTATTGCAAGCGGTCAGTACCGTTAATATAGCTACAAGTAGAATAATGTTTTTATTCATATTCATGTTTTTCAGCAGAACAACATAAATTTAGGAGAAATAATTACAGCATTAAGTTAAATCTAATGGCGATAAAAGAAGTAAACGGTTTTCCGTTTGAGACCTACACAAAGGATACTTACAATGAAGAGGAGATGAAGCAACGCGCTCAGGAATATTTTGAGTGGTTGGATAAAAGAAGAACGGTAAGAGATTTTTCTGATAAGGAAATACCCAAGTCGGTAATTGAAGATATTATCAAATCGGCATCAACAGCACCGTCAGGTGCGCATAAACAACCCTGGACATTCTGTGCCGTAAGCAATGCCGACATCAAAAAGCAAATAAGAATAGCTGCCGAAGAGGAGGAGTATGAGAGCTATAACAGCCGTATGCCCAAAGAGTGGCTGGACGATCTACTGCCATTGCAAACCGACTGGCACAAGGAGTTTTTAGAAATAGCCCCTTGGCTCATCATCGTGTTTAAGCGCATCTACGAGTTTGGCGAAGAGGGTAAAAAGAAGAACAACTACTATGTGCAGGAGAGTGTAGGCTTAGCCAGTGGCTTTTTACTTACGGCGATACATAATGCAGGCTTGGTGGCGCTCACGCACACACCTAGCCCTATGAACTTCTTAACCAAAATATTGAACCGTCCCGAGAACGAGAAACCATTTTTACTCGTACCCGTTGGCTACCCCGTAGAAGAGTGCTTAGTACCTCACCTGGACAGGAAAGGTATTGAGGAGATAGCTGAATTCTATATGTAGAAAGGTTGGCTGCCTATTTATGTTCTTCTGCAGTAGTCTTGATATAGTCAGGGTAGTCTTCCAGTACCCATTTCTCCATCTTAGGGTAAATTTGATTGTTGCTCATGCCCAGCCATTGAAGTAGGTTAGCACCTATATTACCACCGGTTTGGAAGCCATGGATAACGCTTTCTGCTTGTCCTTTATAACCATCTTCGTGAAAGACCACATTTGGTGGAATGTTCAAGTGTGTTAATGCCGCCCAAGACCATGCTATGGCTGCCATTTCGCAACCGCCTTTATCTAAAACAGTGCCTGTAACATTCTCTGATTCGTTTACTTTGTCTCTATCATCTCTGCTTAGTACGGCTATATGCCCCGCTTCATGAAGTAAGTCTCCGGGAGATAACAATTTACTTTCATCATAAAATATCTGCCCGTTCCTGATGCTGATACCGGGTAGGAACGTATCCTGATCGAGAGTTTCTTGCTGGCAGGTAATACCTATTGATTTTAAAAAATCTACGATCTCTTCAAGGTGTGAGGTGTTGTTCTCTTTCATTTTAAATATTGATTTTCATGTAGTTATAATGTTTGCTTCAACTACTAGTTAGTTACTTGCTGTATTGTTAATATAATACCACCGGTTAGACATATGGAGTGTAGAACTCATGATGATATATGTTGTAGTGGCGGTAAACAAATATAATATAGTGTTGGATAATGTGGGTAAGTTTTTGGAGGATAAAAATTGAAAAAGACTAAGTTTTTTTACATTTGCACAATTTGTTTTTTATGTCTACAAGAGAAATTGAAAAAATCCCCGCTTGGTTATTATTAGAAGATGGAACACTCTTTAAAGGTGTGTCTTTTGGTGCAAAAGGTACAACAGGAGGAGAGATCTGTTTTAATACCGGAATGACCGGTTATCAGGAAGTGTTTACAGACCCTTCTTACACCGGCCAGGTATTGATCATGAACAACCTGTATGTAGGTAACTATGGTGTGAAGAATGAGGACACAGAGAGCGATTCTGTAAAAATTAAAGGGTTGATCTGTAAGAACATCTCAGATCGTTATAGCCGCATGACCGCCGATGGTAGTTTGCAGGATTATCTATTAGAGAACAATATTGTTGCCATACAAGATGTGGATACCAGAGTATTGGTACAACACATTAGGAGCAAAGGGGCGATGAACTGTATCATCAGTACAGAGCTTAGTGAGCTGGAAGGCTTGAAAACAGAGCTAAGCAAAGTGCCAAGCATGGCAGGCTTAGAGTTGGCGTCTACCGTATCAACAAAAGAGCCTTATACGATGGGAGATGAGCAGGCTGCTATTAAAGTTGCCGTGCTTGACCTTGGTGTGAAGAGACATATCTTACAATGCATGGTAGACAGAGGGGCTTATTTAAAGGTATTCCCTGCTAAAACCAGCTACGAAGAGTTGAAGGCATTCAACCCTAATGGTGTGTTTATCTCCAACGGCCCTGGTGACCCGGGTGTGATGGACTATGCCGTAAATACGGTAAAAGAAGCTATGGCCGATGAGCAGCCGCTATTTGGTATCTGCTTAGGGCATCAAATATTAGCCAGAGCCAACGATATACCTACTTTTAAAATGCACCACGGTCACAGAGGCTTAAACCACCCTGTAAAGAACTTACAAACGGGTAGGTCTGAGATCACGACACAGAACCACGGTTTTGGTATTGAGCCTAATGCGGCAAAAGCGTCGGATAAAGTAGAGGTAACACATGTGAATCTTAATGATGACTCTATTGAGGGCATTAAGGTAGTAGGCAAGCCGGCTTTCTCCGTGCAATATCACCCTGAGAGTACTCCGGGCCCGCACGATTCCCGTTATCTTTTTGATGATTTCATCAACTTGATAAAGTCGAATAACTAATTGAATACCTGTAATTTATAAAATATACCTGTAGCGTAGTATGAAGACGGAAAAGATACTAATAATGGGTGCTTGCGGGCAAATTGGTGTTGAGTTAACACTGGCCTTACGTAAGATATATGGAGATGCTAATGTGTACGCTACAGATATTAGAGAAGAGCACCCTTTGTTGAATGGTACAGGTCCGTTTACCACGCTAGATGCCATGGATGCAGAGGCAGTACTATCGCTCATCAAAAAAGAAGGTATTACACAGATCTACTTGTTGGCGGCATTATTATCTGCTACCGGTGAAAAAGCCCCTAAAAAGGCTTGGGATATCAACATGCAGAGCCTGCTGCAAGTATTGGATATAGCGGTGCAAGAAAAGTTGACCAAAATATACTGGCCAAGCTCTATTGCCATATTTGGCGCTACTACGCCTAAAGATGCTACCGCGCAGAAAACTGTGGTAGAACCACAAACGGTTTATGGTATTAGTAAGTATGCGGGAGAGCTGTGGTGTCAATATTACCACCAGCGTTGGGGTGTAGATGTGCGTAGTGTACGCTATCCTGGGCTCATCAGTTGGAAGTCGCAACCGGGTGGTGGTACTACCGATTATGCTGTAGAGATATACCATGAAGCATTAAGCAAGGGTAGTTATACCTGCTTCCTGTCAGAAGATACCTACTTGCCAATGATGTACATGAACGATGCTATTCGTGGCACTATAGAGCTCATGGAAGCCCCTGAAGAGCAGATCAAGTCGCGCATGTCTTACAATTTCGCCTCTGTTAGTTTTTCTCCTAAAGAAATTACGGCTGCCATTCAAAAGCACATTCCTGATTTTTGTATCGGCTACGAGCCTGATTTCCGCCAACAAATTGCCAATGGGTGGCCTAAAAGCATAGATGATAGTGCTGCCAAGGCTGACTGGGGTTGGAAGCCTGAGTTTGATCTGGATGCCATTACAGCTGATATGCTGACCAATCTTAAGAAGTAGTCCCTCTTGTTAATAAGTAGTTAACTAGCTTACATTGTTTGTAGGTATTGTTGTTGTTGTTCACTTTTGTTAGGCAAAACAAAACTGAATATGAAACACATATCAGAAAGACAAAAGAAGCTGCGCAAGCATGCTAATCAAAAAAAGAACCAACGCCGTTATAAATACATCGCTTTAACGGTTTCTGCATTGTTGTTTTTTGTTCGCTATTTCATCGCCAAAGCATAAGCTATGGCCGTAAAATATGGTGTTATGAAAACACAAAACAAATCAAGTAGGCAAAGAATGTTGGATCGCTTCCATAATGCTAGGAGGCGCAAACGCAAGTATAAATACTTTGCTATCATCACGTCTGCAATACTTATGTGTATTGTACTGATCATAAAGTATAAAGGAGACGGATAATTCTTCTTAAATTACTGTTTCAACACTTTTTATGAAGCCAAAATTAGTAGCGCTAACCGGTGCCGGTATTAGTGCTGAAAGTGGTTTAAAGACCTTTAGAGACAGCGATGGGCTATGGGAAGGTTATGATGTAACAGAGGTAGCCACCCCCGAAGCTTGGCAAAGAGACCAAGAGTTGGTGTTACGCTTCTACAATATGCGTCGTAGAAATGTAGCTGATGCTGTGCCTAATGCCGCTCATGATGTGTTAGCAGAGCTGGAAGAGCATTTCGATGTGCAGATCATTACCCAAAATATAGACGACCTACACGAGCGCGCAGGCTCTACCAATGTGCTGCATCTACATGGTGAAATATTCAAGGCCAGAAGTGAGCAGAATGAAGCGTTGATCTACCCCATGCTTAGAGATATGTATGTGGGAGAGATGGCTACAGATGGCTCTCTATTGCGACCACATATCGTATGGTTTGGTGAACCTGTCCCAATGATAGAAGCTGCCGTGCCCGTAATGATGGAGGCTGATGTATTTGTTTTGGTGGGCACATCGTTGGTGGTATATCCTGCAGCCGGCTTGGTAGACTATGTTCCCGCATCGGTAAAGAAGTATGTATTAGATAGAGTTATACCACCTGTAAGTCGCTATGAAAATGTGATACCCTACGAAATGCCAGCTACCGAAGGTGCTGCTCTTTTGAAGCAAGCCCTTTTGGAAGGTCTATAGTAGCATGCTCGGCAAAGTAATCAGCCATGGCATAGAGTAGTATTGGTGCTAGTTGATGCATCAGTCTGCTTTGAGAAGTGAACATATGCCACTCTAAGTCGTGTGGGCTTACCAAGTATATGCCCATATAGGTAACACATATTGCCAATACTAAGTTGATATTCTTTCTGATACCTGAACGTTTTATTACCATGTGCACAGCCAGTAAGGGTAAGGCATACTTTATCCACTGAAAGTGAAGATTGAGGTTGGTTTTAAAGCTATGATATATTAATTCATACCGTTTGGAGTCTGTTAGTAAGTCAAAAAATGGCTGGCTGTCAGACGAAAGTATGTCATTAGGTGTCGCGTATAATAATTTGAAAATCAATAGTATAAACACTGGTAATGAAAGTCCTAATAAAGCATGTTTGATATGCTGACGATTAAAGAGCTGCTTGAAATAGAAGAGCAGTATAAAGACTGCTATGATAATGCCTTCGTTCTTGGTCCACATACACAACCCAACTGAAAATGTCGCATAAAGTATTTGTTGAGATGATTGTTGTGCATTACGTATACAGACGAGTGCTATTAGGAAGAATAGAGATAATAAGGTATCAGCCAGTTGTGATACTCCCATGGTGATGTATAGGTCATTAGTACAAAGCATGATTAAAGCAATACCTGCAATGATGAGGTTCTTCTTTTGTACTTCTAAAAAGATGAGTAATGGTATAGATAGTGTAATGAGCAGGTGCAGCCCATGTACCGCTACCTGATAATAACGATTAGATAAGGCATATTTGAAATAAGCCAGTATACCCGGTAAGGCAAGAGGGTAGTCGGGGTGTGCGCCATCTGCATTGTGCAGCATATTTTGCCACTGGTCAGGATGTGCTAGGTAAGTAGCATGTAAATTCCATATAGCCCAAGCATCCCATAGGCCATACTTCTCTCCTACTTGAAGTGATGCTTTAATTGCAAGAAAGAATCCTACAACTACAATAAGTATACTAAATAGATTGAAAGCACCTTTACTAATAATATCTTTCTTTTTATACCACCAGTAAATACCTAAAGTAATACTTAAAGTGTAGGCAATAACTATAGGAAAGTGTAGCATCAAGCACAAGAAGTAGATCATACTTGATAAGCCCAGCCATAAGAATAGCTTAATGATATGTAGTGAACCGCTATTCATTCTTTATACTTAATTGATAAATGAATATACTGTCACCAGCTTGGTAGATGATCTTTCTATTGTTGAGGAGGGAAGGCGCGTCGTTTACTTTAATGATAGATAGTAATGTATCAGCCTCCTCATCGGCAATCACCAGGTTTCTGGGAGCTAATAGGTATCGGGCTTTTGTAAATACATCATGATCTACATGGGCCGGGTTATAATAAATGAAGGCATTAAGAGGTAGCTTGTCGGCAATGGGGGATAACCCTTTGGCCAGTAGGTCCATTCTGTCTATTTCGCCCTTATGGTCTTGTTGGAAAAGATAAGTGCCAATAGCTGTAGCTAGAAAAAGTAATATAATAGCTATGTATCCCTTCATGCAAATGAAAGATACATATAGCAACTGATTTAAGAAAAGACTTATTTATTTAAGCTAAACAATGTGTCAACAAACTCTGCCTTGTTGAATATTTGCAGGTCTTCCATCTTTTCGCCAACGCCTATATACTTCACCGGTATTTTAAACTCATTGGCAATGGCTAGTACCACACCACCTTTGGCAGTACCATCTAGCTTAGTAATAGCCAGGGAGTTCACATTAGTAGCAGCGGTAAACTGTTTGGCCTGTTCCAAAGCATTCTGTCCGGTACTACCATCCAGTACAAGTAATACTTCATGCGGAGCATCAGGGATTTTCTTGCCTATTACACGTCTTATTTTGCTTAATTCTTCCATCAATCCGGCTTTGTTATGCAATCTTCCGGCAGTGTCTATAATGATGATATCAGAACCTCTTGCCATACCACTGGCTACAGCGTCAAAAGCTACTGAGCTAGGGTCGCTACCCATTTCTTTTTTAACGATGGGCACATCTACACGCTCACTCCATATGGTCAGTTGGTCTACAGCCGCAGCCCTAAAGGTGTCGGCTGCTCCAAGTAATACATTTTTGCCTTTCTTCTTGAAGTTATAGGCCAACTTACCTATCGTGGTGGTTTTACCTACACCATTTACTCCCACAACCAGTAGTACATATGGTTTTTTATCTTCAGGTAGGTCAAAGGTTTCAAAATCACTGCTTGAGGCATCAGTAAGCATGCCCATGATCTCTTCCTGTAGTATCTCGTTGAGTTGAGACGTACCCACATATTTATCCTTAGCTACACGTGCTTCAATACGCTCTATGATATCAACGGTGGTCTTGATGCCTACATCAGCGGTTACCAAAGCTTCTTCAAGATTGTCCAGTACTTCGTCATCTACTTTATCTTTACCGGCTACGGCTTTGGTTAGCTTTGATAAGAAGCCCTCTTTGGTTTTTTTCAGGCCACTATCCAGTGCTTCTTTTTGTTCCTCTTGTTCTTTGCTCCTTTTAAAGAGCTTATCAAAAATTCCCATAGGTAAATGAGTATGATAAAATCAATTCAATGCGTGAAATTACATTTTTACCTGTATTATTTCTGTTAAAGAAAAAAGACCGGAAGTGTATCCGGCCTTTCTGCAATTTAGAAATATGTATTAAGCTAGTTTCGCTTTCAAGTTGTTATCAAGAGCAGCTAAGAACTCCTCTGTATATACATAGTGTTCGCCTGCTTTCACATCGTTACCATGGATGCATACGGCTAAGTCTTTGGTCATCGTACCACCTTCAACAGTTTCGATACAAACAGACTCTAGTTTTTGACAGAAGTCGATCAAATCTTGGTTGTTATCCAATTTACCACGGAATGCCAAACCTCTTGTCCATGCGAAGATCGAAGCGATGGGGTTGGTAGACGTTGGTTTGCCTTGCTGGTGCTGGCGGTAGTGGCGTGTTACCGTACCGTGAGCAGCTTCAGCTTCCATAGTTTTACCATCAGGGGTAACAAGGGTAGAGGTCATCAAACCAAGAGAACCAAAACCTTGAGCTACAGTATCACTCTGTACATCACCATCGTAGTTTTTACAAGCCCATACAAAGTTGCCATGCCATTTTAAGGCGGCAGCTACCATGTCATCTATCAGGCGGTGCTCATAAGTAAGGCCATGCTTATCAAACTCAGCCTTGAACTCGTTTTGATATACTTCTTCAAATATGTCTTTAAAGCGACCATCGTATTTTTTAAGGATGGTATTTTTAGTAGACATATATAGAGGCCACTTCTTAGATAGTGCTTGGTTGAAGCAAGAGCGTGCAAAACCTCTGATCGATTTATCGGTGTTATACATAGCTAATGCTACGCCGTCACCTTCAAAGTTGTACACTTCGTGCTCAAAAGTTTCGCCATCCTCACCTTCAAATTTGATGGTTAATTTACCTTTACCTTTAACAGGGAAATCAGTAGCTCTATACTGATCGCCAAAGGCATGACGACCGATACATATCGGTGCCGTCCAGTTAGGTACAAGACGAGGAACATTTTGCATCACGATCGGCTCACGGAAAACTGTACCGTCAAGAATATTACGGATAGTACCGTTAGGGCTTCTCCACATTTTCTTCAAGCCAAATTCTTCAACACGGCCTTCATCCGGTGTAATAGTAGCACATTTGATACCCACACCATGCTCTCTAATAGCATGAGCAGCATCTATGGTTACTTGATCGTCTGTAGCATCTCTATGCACCACACCCAGGTCGTAATATTTAATATCAAGATCCAAATAAGGAAGTATCAGTTTATCTTTAATAAACTTCCAGATAATTCGGGTCATTTCGTCGCCATCCAATTCTACTACAGGATTAGCTACTTTAATTTTACTCATATCTCAGTTTGTTTTCAGTGCCAAAAGTAATAAAAAGCTTTAGGTAAAACATATACTGTATTCTGCAATAAAAAGGGCGCTATAGATAGCGCCCTGAAACATAGTAAGTTGTTGTAATTATAACTTAGTAAACCTTATTGGTTTCACATTTGAATCGTTGTTGAACAGTATGATATAAACACCTGATGCTATATCAGAAACGTTGATATTTGTTGTTTTTTGATTGCTGTTCATTTCACCATTCAATACCACTTTACCCATTTGGTCAACTATAGTATAAGATACATCTTGCTTTAAAGTAGAGCTTAATGTAACAGTGCTACCTGTTACCGGGTTAGGGTAAAGCGTAACAGTACTATTGTTCATTGAAGTATTACCAATAGATAGTGGTGGTGTAACATTAAGGATAGCCGGACTGGTAACGTCACTAACAAATCCACAGTTAGGAATACCGATCACTACACAACGGTAAGTGAAACCATCTTGTGCTTCCGTAGCAGCAGTAATGGTTAGTTTATTAGTATGAACACCGTTATAGATGCTATTGTCATTCAAGTTAGAATATGCTCCTCCTGTACTAGCTTGCCATTGGTAGGTAAGAGCCGTACCCGTAGCTACAACACTGAAGCTTGCATTTTGACCTTGTATTACAGAAACGTTGTTTGGAGGTGTTACTACCTCAGGTTTATTGTAGATGTTTGCTAGAATATTTTCAGTAGTGTCACTTTTACAAGTACCTGTAGCAATACAACGTATGGTTTGACCGTGATGAATTTTAGCAGGATCTTTGAAGATAAGTATATCTGTCTTTTCTCCATCAAATGTTGCACCTGCAGTGATGTCTTTATAGCCTGTACCATCGTTTATCTGCCATTGGTACTGAAGGTTAGCGCCGTTTGTGTTCAACGGAATAGTAGATAGTTTTCCTTCACAGAAGGTATCAGCAGAGATATGCGTTAATATATCCGTAGTCAACATGATCTCCAAGTTGGCCTCTATAGAAGTTTCGCTTGGGCTACATTTACCTGATACGATACAGCGATACTTGTAAGCATTGTAAGATGTAGGTGGTGTAGTTAGTTTTAATAGTTCTGTTTTAACCCCATCATATATTGTATTGTTGCTTAAGTCTGTCCATCCTGTACCGTCATCAACTTGCCATTGGTAAGCCACATTAGTACCTGTAGCAATTACCCCGAAAGTAGTATTTGCACCCTCGCAAATGCTTACATCTACAGGTTGTGAGGTGATGACAGGTAGCATATCAATAGATAAGGTAGCAATATTAGACATAGTGCTTGGTGTACATTTACCTGTAACAATACATTGATACGAATAGTTATTTAAGTTGCTATTTGCATTGATGTCTAGCTTGTTAGTAGTAGCGCCTGAGTAAGTAGTGTTATTGGTAACATTACTAAAGCCGGATCCGTTATCTACTTGCCATTGATAGCTAAGACTTGTACCTGTAGCAGCTACAGAGAAACTTGTAGTGCCGTTTTCACAAGTTGTTTTGTCGCTAGGTTGTGTAGTAATGCTAGGTGGCATATCTACATTAATAGTAGCGCTATTTGAAGTTGCAGATGGAGTACAAGTACCTGAAACTACACAACGATAGTCGTAACCATCGATAGTAGCTGTAGCTCCTGTGATGTCTAAAGTATTTGTAGTTACATTGCTGTACAGGCCTGTGTTACTCAAGTCTGCCCATCCGCTACCATCATCTACTTGCCATTGGTAGGTAATATTAGTTCCGGTAGCGGTTATAGAGAATGATGTATTGTTGTTTAAACAGATTGTACTGTTTGAAGGCTGGTTTGTGATATCGGGTTTGGCATTAACGGTAAGGTCTGCAGCACTAGAAGTTGTGTATTGTGCACAAGCGTTGAATACAAAGCATCTGTATTGGTTGCCATTTAGGGATGTGCTCGCATTGCTAATAGTAAGTGTAGCTGTGTTAGCACCACTGTATGGGGCAGCATTTGATATTCTTACCCATCCGCTACCATCGTTTACTTCCCAGTGGTAGGTGTTAATGTTATTACCATTGATTGTAAATGTAGTTGTAGCATCTTCACATATGGTGACATCAGTCGGGTTAGTAGTTACAGTTACAGGTAGTACAACCGTTAAAATCGCTTCATTCGATATTGCTGCAGGAGTACAAGTGCCTGAAACCACACAACGGTATTTATAGTTGTTCATTGTTGCAGTAACACCTGTAAGGTTCAATGTGTTGGTTGTTACATTACTATATACACCTGTGTTACTTAAGTTGCTCCATCCGTTACCATCGTTTACTTGCCATTGGTAAGTGATGTTAGTACCTGTAGCTGTAATAGAGAATGATGTATTATTATTCAAACAGGTATTGATGCTTGAAGGTTGATTACTGATAGTTGGGTTGTTATAAACAGTAAGATCAGCCGCATTAGAGGTGGTGTATTGTGCGTGAGCATTAAAGATAAAGCACCTATATTGATTGCCGTTTAAAGAAGGAGTAACATTTGTTATGGTTAGTGTTGCAGTATTAGTACCACTATATGGTGCTGTATTCGTCAATCTTGTCCAACCGCTTCCGTCGTTTATTTCCCAATGGTAGGTATTTATGTTATTGCCTGTTATAGAAAAAGTAGCAGTTTTTGTTTCACAAATAGTCTGATCGTTAGGGTGAGAGGTAACCGTTGGTAGTGCTTGTGCCCATGCACCTAGCGTAATTATGGTGAGGGCAACTGTAAGCAAAGGCCTGAGAGCCTTTGTGGATAGTAGGTTGAAGACATTCATAAGTTTGAGCTTTCTCTTTAATTATTTTTTAATATTGAAAATTCGTCGCGAAGGTATGTTCTATCGTTTGAAAACCAACGTGTTAACATAGATATAACAAATGCGGTTTTTTCTACTAAGACGAGAAAACTGCGATTTAAGTTTGTTTAAGTTTTTGTGTAGTGATAGAGAAAAAAAATATACTTAACCTGTAGTTATTAATAGTGTGGTGAGGAATAATAGCTGGTTCTTAGAATTGCTATTGTCAAATTATTGTAAACAAAAGGGGTGCTACACGAGCACCCCTTTTATATAATTAAATTATTTATTTATTGCTTAGAGAACTTGATAGCCTCCAGCTGCTTATTGTTATTATCTAATACCTGGAAGGTATAAATACCGGAGCTAAGACTAGTAACATTTATTGTAGTGTTATGATTAGCTGTATTTGGTAAGTTCCCCGTAAGTACAGTTTTACCTAGTGTATTGATCACTTTATAGGTAAGATCACTTTGTTTGTTGTTGATCGTTACTGTTAGGTCATTTCCTGTAACAGGGTTAGGGTATAAGCTAATATTGCTTTCATTACTGATACCGTTTATAGTAAGTGGCGGTAATACATTTAATATAGCAACAGTACTGGTGTCAGGATCTGCCGCACAACTACCTTGCCCTGAAACGATACAGCGATAAGTAAAGCCATTTTGAGCCTCAGTAACGTTTCTTACAATTAAGCTATCGTTGGTTACACCTTGGTAAATAGCATTATTGTTAATAAAGGAATAAACACCGTTATAGCCGGCCTGCCATCTGTACTTAATATTTAAGCCCGCAGTTGTCACAGTGAATAATGCATCACCACCTTGTATAACCGATACGTTAGTAGGGTCATTAACCACTTTTGGCAATGGTAGTACCGCTATGCTCATAGTATCTGATGTATCTGCCTGGCACGGACTTAGTGCGATACAACGCATCATAAGACCATTTAGAGAGTCAGGTATTGAGTTGATCGTCAATGAGTCTGTAGTAATATTGCTATATGGCGGCGTGTTGGTGATATCTATCCAGCCTATGCCTTGTTTGTAATACTGCCACAAATAACCGTTTACCATACCCGAAGTTTTTACACCAAACTTGGTAGTGATCTTTTCACATGTAGTATCGTTTTTGGATTGAGCTGTAATTTTTGCGTTGGCAGTAACAGTAAGAGTAGCATTGTTACTAGTATCTTTTAAAGCCGGACTACATGAACTAGATATGATACAACGGTATATATAACCGTCAAATGTAGAAGGCATATTTTTAATACCTAAAGTATTTGTGGTGCCACCAGTATAGTTACTTCCCGATACGTTTTGAAAACCACTGCCTGCATCTACTTGCCATTGATAACCTGAAGCATTACTGGCAGTAACACTTAGGCTTGTATTCGTTCCCTCACAATCATTAGCATCAGATGGTTGTTGTGAAACAACGATATCATTACATATGCTTACCAGGTAATCTTCTGTTTCTCCCCAAGTGTAGCTGGCACAAGCATCGTTAGCCCCAGAACCAAAAGAAGCATAGTTATATCTACAACGAGCTCTCATTCTTATGTTTGAGCCTACTGTTGCAGTAGATGGAATAGTGAACGAGCCGCTGAAACCTGTTGAGGAGGTGGTACTAGTATTTGAAACTTCTTCATTGCCAGAAAGAACACCATCATTATTAAAGTCGATCCAAAGACCAAAACCTTCAGGCCATTGGTTAGGGAAGGTTACAGACCAGCTAACGGTTGAACCTTTAACAAATGACCATGTCGGAGAAGAGTATGCAGTATAACCTGTAGATGAGTTACCACAAGAGGGTGTTTGAGAACTTGTTGTTCCGGCAATAGTTAAGCTCACGATCGCATCACTATCCCAACACCAAGACCCCGGAGGGGCTGATGTAGCAGAGCACTGAGCCAATGTTTTATTAGAAAAAAATGATGTAGTAGCCACTAGCATCATAAAAAGTAAAATTCTGCTTTTCATATGTCGTTCTTTATTATTCTCTGTAAGGTTTTATATTACTAATTTAACTATAGTAATTCAATTTATCACGCTTTTGTCAAAAAAAAGAAAAATGATAATTAAGAGTTGATTAAAGAATTGGTTGTTAATACTTAATTCACAGTTAGTTATATGAGAAATGATAATGTAAAATAGGGTGTTTTATAATAGTAATTATGGGTTAAAAGTGTATGGGTTTTAGTGAGAATAATTGATTACTGATCTTAATCATTGAAAAGACCAATAAATAAAAATAGCTTTGCGCAAATTTTTTGTGATTATGGCAAAGTTTTGGAAAAAACTCACACATGCTGAGCAAGATGAGCGTATAACAAAAGCGCTGGACAGGAATATTGATTACAAGAAAAAAGTATCATTAGGTGTTCCGGCTTCTCGATTAGATGGTAACGTGTTTTACGAGCAGGCTCCATTCTTGAAAGATGCGCCACTATTACGTACGTATGTATACAACCCCAACCATATTGGATGCCATACTTTAGGTGAATCCGAAACATTCTTCAGCGGTACACAAGACATTGAACGAGAGGTAATAGAAATGTTGTGTGTTGATGTACTTAAAGCAGAAGAAGATAGTTGTGATGGCTATGTGGCTGCCGGTGGTACGGAAGCTAATATTCAAGCTGCTTGGATCTATCGTAATTATTTTAAAAAGGAGTTTAAAGCTGAACAGCATGAAATTGCATTATTAGGTTCAGAAGATACACACTATTCAATAGCCAAGGCTTCTAACCTTTTAAACATTAACTGGTATGAAGTACCTGTAGGTAAAGATGATAGAGTGATCGTAGCAGAGGAGTTAGACGTTGTGATAAAAAACGCTAAGCGTGATGGTGTAAAATATTTCATCGTTATCTCAAACATGGCTACTACTATGTTTGGTAGTGTTGATGATCTTGATATTTATGTAAAAGCTCTTGAGAGCAATGAAGTTCACTACAAGTTGCATTTAGATGGTGCATTTGGAGGTTTTATATATCCTATAAGCACACAAGAGTCTACCATCAACTTTGCTCACCCTAAAGTGTCTTCAATTACACTTGATGCGCATAAGATGTTGCAAGCTCCGTATGGTACAGGTGTATTTTTAGCTAGAAAGGGTTTGATGGAATATGTGTTTACCGAGGAAGCTGAATATGTGAACGGAATGGACATTACCTTAAGTGGTAGCAGGTCGGGAGCTAATGCTATTGCTATTTGGATGATCTTGGTGACCTATGGTCCTTATGGTTGGTTTGAAAAGATCAACAAGCTATTATATAGAACTGATTGGTGTTGCAGCAAACTTGATGAGCTAGGTGTAAAGTATTACAGATACCCTAAAATGAATATCATCACCATAGCCGGTGAGTACATGAGTAAAGCTCTTGCAGAAAAGTATGGGTTAGTTCCTAACTCGCATGGAGACAGTCCTGACTGGTATAAGATAGTTGTGATGGATCATGTTGAAGTAGAGTATCTGGAGCAGTTTATCAATGCATTGCAACAAGAGTTAGGTAAGTAGTTTATTGCTAAATATTGCTTTTGGTTGCACTGAGGTCTCCTTCATTGTATTGTATTTTTGTGTGACAATAGAACATTCATATTTGTTGAAATTCGAGTTTAACCTTAAATCAACGAGATATGAAAAAAGTTCTTTTTACTTGTCTTATGACAATGATTTGTTGTGGCGTGAGTTATGCCCAAAAAATCTCATTTCAAAAAACGTACAGCACAACAGGCCCTACCAATGCAGGTACGGACATTATTGAGCAGCAAGATGGAAGCTTTATTGTTTGTGGTATAAGAAGTGTTCCTGTAGGGGCTTCACAGTTTATCGGTAATGTTTTTCTGTTTAAGATCGATCAGCAAGGTGATACCGTTTGGACAAAAGAATTAGGCACTGCTAATGATAGAGAGTTAGCATTAGGTATGACACAATTGCCCAATTCAAATTTAGTAATAGTAGGTAGTATTAATACTCCCCCTGATCCTGCTACTTTAGACGCATTAATTATTTGTACTGATAGTAATGGTAATAAGATATGGCAAAAGCAGTATGGTGGTAGTACTCTTGATTACGCAACAAGTGTTGCGTTTGATGGTACAAATATTGTTGTTTGCGGAATTACTGAAAGTTACGGTGCCGGTAATACTGATGCATGGTTGTTAAAACTGAATACTTCAGGAGATACATTGTGGACCAAGACTTTTGGTGGAGTGCAACAAGATAATGCCAGATCTATTATTGCCAATGAAGATGAATATGTAATAGCAGGAGGTACACATAGTTTTGCAAATGGACAGTATGAAGATGCATGGATCATAAGAACTGATACATCAGGCACCTCTTACTGGGCAAAGAACTTTGGTGGTGCTGATACTGTAGACTTTGTAGCGTCTATTGTTGAAGATGAAAATTCGGGTTCCCTACATAGCTATGTTGTTGTAGGTGTGAAGAATACATCTGAGAGTCAGCCTTATAATGGGTATGGTAGCTTGTACCTAATGAAAGTTGATGCATCGGGTAGTGTGGTTTGGGATAAAACGGTGAACGGCACACCATGGAGAAGAGAAGGTTTGTGTGTTAAACAAATGGCAGATAAAGGGTTCATTATATCAGGTTATAAACTCGACCCTACTTCTCAGAGCCAGCAAATGTATGTTGTAAGAACAGATAATTCGGGAAATGTGTTTTGGGATACAGCCTACGGCACGCAAGATTCTAATTATTATGCTAATGCAGTTACACCAACAAAAGATGGTGGTTGGGTAATTACAGGAGCTGTATTTCACCCCACACAACCCATTAGATATATATTCGTAACTAAGTATGATGCTCCTACAACTAATATTGTTACTATGACTAATAATGAGGAAAGCGTGATGATGTACCCTAACCCTTCAAGTGGAAATGTGTATCTTAAATTGGGAAGCGGAAAAGACATCATTAGTTATAAAGTGATAGATATGTCGGGTAGAGTAGTGCAAGAAACGAACGGTC
Organism: Flavipsychrobacter sp.; assembly: GCA_965230595.1. Lineage (GTDB taxonomy): Bacteria > Bacteroidota > Bacteroidia > Chitinophagales > Chitinophagaceae > UBA5543. The sequence goes on from OZ246011.1 coordinate 1,216,587, forward strand.
TTTCAGGAAGTGATGTAAGTTTTAATATTGACATTAAGGGTATGTATTTAGTAGAAATAGCTACGTCGGAAAAAAAGATAGAAAAAATGCTTATCGTACAATAAATGAAGAGCATTTATAAGAAATATAACACCTTTAGGTGGTTCATACATTTATTAGTATGGAGTATATATTTTTTTATTTTTCTCTGGCCCGCAGTAATGAATAGTACTACTTCGGGCCAGATATACTTCATCACACATTTTATTATTCTTGCCGCTGCTACATACATTAATATTTACTTGCTAATGAGTAGATATTTGGCAACAGAACAATATAAAAAATATATATTTTGGTTGTTTTTGTTGTGGATGCTTAGCCTTGCCGCAATTTATTTATCAAGTGTTATTCTTAAGTATCCTCCTTATAGTGGGTTTTTATTTGCAAGAAAAATTATGGCGGCAATGGTGGGTTTCTCAATGGAGTTCTCCATTCTGTCTTTATACAAAGTTGCAAAGGAATGGTATTTAAAAGTTGAGAAAGGCAAGAAGTTATATGTTGAGAAAATGCAAGCAGAGTTGAGCTTGTTGCGCAGTCAGCTTGATGCTCACTTTCTGTTTAACACACTTAACAATCTATATCTACTGGTACTCAATAAGTCAGACAAAGCTCCCGATGCTATTTTAATGCTTTCCGATCTTTTAAGTTATAATATTTATGAAAGCCGACAAGAGAAAGTAGATATAGGTTTAGAGATACAGTTTATTGAAAATTACATCAACTTACAAAAGCTAAGGCTAGATCAGGATCAAGTGGTAGAGTTTTCAGTTACAGGTGTTGCAACGGGCAATATAGAGCCATTGGTGCTTTTTAATTTTATAGAAAATACGTTTAAGCATGCTTATGGCACTGTAGCAGTAAATGGTCATCAATATTATATTTATATCAACATCCATATTGAGGACAATGCATTAACATTAATAACCGTAAATGGTCATCAAGAGAAAGGTGATATGGGTAAAGAAGGTGTAGGTATCATAAATGCACAAAAACGATTAGACCTTGCGTATGCTAACAATTATAGTTTGCATTTTGACCGTTCGGAACAAGGTGCGTTTAAAGTTAATTTAAAGATAAATGGTCTGATATGATAAGGTGTTTAATAGTAGATGATGAACCTTTTGCTATAGAGCTCATACAAAAGCATATTGAGGTGTATGAGAATATGAAGGTAGTAGCTACGTGTAAAAATGTAAGGGAAGCGATCAATGTTTTACAACTTAACAGTGTAGACCTAATTTTTTTAGATGTTCGTATGCCTGATGTAACAGGTATAGAGTTTCTTGAACATATGGATAGCTCTCCAAAAGTTATTCTTACTACAGCATATAGAGAGTATGCAGTAAAGGCTTATGAATATGGTGTCTTAGACTACTTAGTAAAACCTATTTCCTTTTTAAGGTTTGCTAAAGCCATGGATAGGTATACTCAACTAACAGGCAGTAATAAAGAGAAAGAAATATTGGCCCCAATTGTTGTAAAGTCAGGGTCAGAGTATCATAAGGTAATGCCGGATGAGATAGATTACTTAAAAAGTGTAAAGGAATATGTAGCCATTTTTTGTGGTAGTAATAAGTATTTAGTAAGAAGCTCTATGGCAGAAATGATAGATCAGCTGCCATACGGTAAGTTTATACAAACGCATAAATCATATATCGTCCCCTTAAATAAAATCAAATCTATTACAGCTTCAGAAGTGGTACTTACTAATAACGATAGAGTACCATTAGGTCGTTCATTTATTGAAACGGTTAGAAGCAAGTTTACATCATAGGTTTTTATACCTGCTTTTTATATCTTAACTGGTCAATTCTACCTCTCATTAGAAATGACCCCGGAAAGAAAAGAGCGTCTGGATAGAGTTCTCTCACGTAGGCAGCAGGGCTTGGCTGTTGTGATGGAAAACATTGAAGATCCACATAACATATTTGCTATCGCACGCACCTGTGATGCCGTTGGTGTACAAGATATCTTCGTGCTGAACACTGTATTTGAAAAGAAAAGAAAGTATGGTACACGCAGCTCTTCTAGCGCGTCTAAATGGGTGACACTACATCACTTTGAAGATATGGAGGATTGCATGCAAGAGGTAAAGAAGAACTATGGAAAAGTATTGGCAACTTATTTGAATAAAGATGCTCAATCTATTTACGATACAGATTTTACAGAGTCAGCCGCAGTAGTGTTTGGTAATGAAAGGAAAGGTGTGTCTGACGAAATGCTAGCTTATTGCGACGGTACACTTATTATCCCTCAAATGGGTATAATAAAGTCGCTTAATGTTTCTGTTGCCTGTGCCGTTACCTTATACGAGGCCTTACGCCAAAGAAGTAGTGCAGGTATGTATGACGGTAAGCATCAGTTGCCTGAAAAGAAGCTGGAAGTACTTAGAGAAAAGTGGTACATAAACGATAAGCGTTCAGAGTGAATATTATAGTATAAAAAAAGTCCTTCAATATTTTGAAGGACTTTTTCTTTTAAGGTAGTAGTGTTTAGCTACCTAAGTATGATTTTAGTAACTGGCAACGAGTAGTAGTGCGCAGTTTGGTAATTGCTTTGTCTTTAATTTGGCGAACACGCTCACGAGTAAGTGAGAATTTTTCACCAATATCTTCTAAGCTCATTGGGTGCTCAACACCTATGCCAAAGTATAGTTTGATCACATCGCGCTGACGCTCAGTAAGCGTATTCAAAGAACGCTCGATCTCACAACGTAGAGAGTCGTGGTGCTCTAGTTCAGTATCAGCTGAGTCAGAGTTTGGGTTCTCTAACACATCAAGTAATGTATTGTCTTCGCTATCAACAAAAGGCGCATCAACAGATACGTGACGTGCCGCAACACCTAATGTAGTTTCTACTTCTTCAGTTCCTATTTCTAGAATGTTAGCCAGCTCCTCAGTAGAAGGCTCGCGCTCAAATTCTTGCTCTAATTGAGAGTATGCTTTACTGATCTTGTTAGAAAGACCAACCTTGTTTAATGGTAAACGAACAATACGAGATTGCTCTGCTAGTGCTTGTAAGATAGATTGACGAATCCACCATACAGCGTATGATATGAATTTAAAACCTCTGGTTTCATCAAAGCGTTGTGCTGCTTTGATAAGGCCTAGGTTACCTTCGTTAATAAGGTCACTTAATGATAAGCCTTGGTTTTGGTATTGTTTAGCTACTGATACAACGAAACGTAGGTTAGCTTTAGTTAATTTCTCAAGAGCAATTTGATCGCCTTGCTTGATCCTGATCGCAAGTTGAACTTCTTCTTCAGGGGTAATCAAATCTACTTTTCCAATTTCTTGTAGGTACTTCTCAAGAGACTGGCTCTCACGATTGGTAATGGACTTCGTGATTTTTAACTGACGCATAGACATAGGCAGAGCGTGTTTTTAAAGGTTTGAGAATAAGAAGTTTAAACTTAGGTGTAATGACATTACGAATGACATTAGTATGGCAAATCTAAGGTTCTAGACAACACGACCCAAAAAAAATTAAGATTTTCTTAACGTGATATATACGGATTTGTTATATGAGTATTGAAACTATCTTTTTTAATTTTCGATTTAAATTTTGAAAGTTCGCCCATTTTTTTATTATTGCAGGAACTTAACTAACGAAATGATTAAGAAAGAAATATATTCATTAGAGTTCCCGATCAGGTGTTCCCCAAGTATATTGTTTGAGTTTTTATCAACCCCTAATGGTCTTCAGGAATGGTTTGCCGATAAAGTTGATCAAAGAGACAGTATATTTCACTTTACATGGAACGGCTCAACAGATACTGCTGAGCTTATAGAAGAGTTTGAGAATGAATATGTGCGTTTCAAATGGGACTATTATAACGATGATGAGTTCTTTGAATTCAGAATAGAACAAAGTCCGGTTACTAACGAGACCATACTTACCATTACCGACTTTGCTGATAAGTATGACATCAATGATAGTGAGGACTTATGGAGCTCACAAGTAAGTGATTTGAAACATCGTATTGGTAGCTAACAATATCCAATTTTATTATTGCCTGCTCGATCGCAGGCTTTATTTTTCCAAAGAAATAAGTTAATCAATATCTAAAGATGCCTATTGTGGCGTTTCATTGCTTAGGTTTGCATAATAAGTTGGCCAGTTGGTAAAGAAGCTCGACATACTCATTGTCCGTAGTTTTATCGGACCGTTCATTGTAACGTTTTTTGTTACCCTGTTTATTTTCGTCATGCAGTTCTTTTGGCTGTATATGGATGAGCTTTTAGGTAAGGGCTTGGGGGCATGGGTCATCATTCAATTATTGGTGTTAATGTCGGCCACCTTAGTGCCTTTTGCATTGCCTCTTTGTATACTTCTTGCCTCTATTATGACCTTTGGTAACCTTGGTGAGAACTTTGAACTTGTAGCCATAAAATCTGCAGGTATCTCCATTGTCAGGTTTATTCGTCCCTTATTCTTCTTTATCATATTTATTAGTGCTATTGCATTTGTGTTCAATAACAATGTGATACCATATGCCAATTTGAAGGCGCTATCATTGCTGTACGACCTCCGGCATTCCAAGCCCACATTTAACATTAAGGAAGGCCAGTTCAATAAAGATATCGACAGGTATTCTATAAGGGTAGGAGAAAAGGATAATGATGGCAAAACCATTAGGAATATCATCATTTACGACCACACATCAGGCAATGGAAATGATAAGGTAACGATCGCTAAAGAGGGCGAGATGATACCCGTGGCAAATGAACAGTACATGATCTTTCGCTTGAAAGATGGCTGGCGTTATGAAGAAACTACAAACAGAAACTCATCGAAAGGGAAGCAACAAATAAGAATGTACTTCAAGAAATGGGACAAAGTATTTGACCTTTCTTCCTTCAAATTAAACAGAACCAATGAAGACCTGTTTAAGAACGCCTACCAAATGATGGATATAGCCCAGCTTACAGATGGGATTGATAGCTTTAAACGTTATGAAGCAGCAATACCTGATAAGCTCAAGATATACTTAGGGCCTTATATCATGCTATTTCAAAATAATGGAGACAGAGATACTTTGATCAATAAAGTAGCGAGTGTTGATCGTTCTATGCATTCATATGACTCCTCATTTATTGAAGTAGTACCCGAGGCTCTTAAGTACAAAGTATTACAATTAGCTGCTGCTAATGTGCGTAACAGTAAGAGTATGGTGGCCGTGACCAACTCAGATAAAATATTGCGAGGCGGCAACTATATGAACTTTAAAGTAGAGTGGCATAAAAAGTTCATACTCTCATTTGCTTGTATTGTATTATTCCTGATCGGAGCACCTTTAGGCGCTATAATACGTAAGGGAGGCATTGGTATGCCGTTGGTGATCGCCATAGTGTTTTTTGTTGTCTATCATATACTATCCGTTACCGGGGAGAAAATGGCCAAAACAGGCTCTTTGCCTACCTGGATGGGTATGTGGATGGCAACGGGTATCCTTTTGCCTATTGCCTTTGTGCTGATTTACCAAGCTCGTAACGACTCCAAAGTTCTCAGTAAGGATTGGTATCTTAGAGTGCTGAAAGGTATTAAATCAATCACTCCCGGTAAAAAATAGTACAGCCTTGGCCAGTCAAAAGCCTTATACTTCTTACAATTCTTATTATATTATCCTATTCCTTTTATGGGTGGTTGTAGGTGGCATACTACAATATTTCTACACACCTGAAGAGCTATTTAAGGCTGTTAACCTCAACTATAGCTCAACAATGGATGTACTCATGTATTACTTCACTATGTTAGGAGAAGGGGTGGTTACTACTTTAGTTTTATTGATATTACTAGGTATTAGTGCTTATAGAAACTGGTGGTACTTTATAGCAGCTCTAGCCAGCAATTTGTTACCCAGCTTCTTGATACAATATATCAAAAGCAGTGTAGGTGCTCCAAGGCCATTAAAGTATTTTGCAGAGGCTGATTGGATACATATTCTACCTCATTGGCAGCATGCTTTTGAACGTAGTTTCCCCTCTGGTCATACGACTTCAGCATTTTGTTTCTTTACATTTATATCATTTTTACTAACACCTAGATACCGACCATGGGCCATTGCCTTTTTTGCCTTAGCATTAACAGTAGCCTATTCGCGCATGTATTTGGCAGTACATTTCTTTGCCGATGTATATGTGGGTAGTATTATAGGAACTGCCTTTACCATGCTTGTATTCCTTGTTATGAATAAGTATCAGGCTGCCTTCTTTAAGAAGAATAACTAACTTCGTATTTCAATATCCATCAATTATGTCTACTACTGTTAAGTACTTACTTATCATTGTGATAGGTTCATTGCTCTTTTTCCCTTATTTGGGTCAGGTACATCTATTTGATTGGGATGAGATCAACTTTGCTGAGTGTGCCAGAGAGATGATACTTACAGATAATTATTTGCAAGTACAGATCAACTTCAGGCCTTTTTGGGAAAAGCCACCTCTGTTTATTTGGATGCAGGTATTATCTATGAAAGCATTTGGCATTAATGATTATGCTGCCCGTTTCCCCAATGCTTTTATGGGTGTTCTTACATTAATTTCTCTATTTTATGCAGGTAGGAGAGTGGTGAGTGAGCGTATGGCTACTTACTGGGTGTTGATATATGCTGCTTCTTGGTTGCCGCATTTTTATTTTAAGTCGGGAATTATTGACCCAACATTTAACTTATTCATCTTCTTAGCCTTCTTTCAAGCCTATCTGGTAAGTAGTACAGAAAGGAAAATGTTGCATAGTTTATTAGCAGGCCTGTTCTTAGGCTTAGCAGTGCTTACCAAAGGTCCTGCAGCCATCTTGATAGCCATTTTAGCGTTTGGAGTATATATGATCATGAATAGGGGGCTTAAGGGCTATAAGGTAGCTCATATTGCTACTATTACCATTGCTGCTTTTCTTACTACTTCATTATGGTTTGGCTTAGAGATCATTAAAAACGGATGGTGGTTTGTTAATGAGTTTATCGTTTATCAGATAAGACTACTGACTACTCAAGATGCGGGTCATGGCGGTCCATTCTTCTATCATTTTATTATCCTTCTACTGGGTTGTTTCCCGGCATCTGTCTTTTTATTTCAGTATGGAAGAAAAGGAGCGCTGGTACAAGGAGAACACAAGGCATTTACACAATGGATGTGGATCATGTTTTGGGTGGTGCTTTTACTATTCTCAATTGTGAAAACCAAGATCGTTCACTATTCTTCACTATGCTATTTTCCACTTACGTTCTTGGCTGCCCTTGCGGTATACCGAATTGATGAGACGAAAGCTAAGGTAAAGGGCATTGTTAAGGTTTTGCTTGGTTTTATAGGTACTGTGGTGGCTATTGCTATTGCGGCTATCCCTTTAGTAGGTTTAAACAAATCTAAACTAATACCACTGATAGACGACCCTTTTGCGGTTGCCAATCTTGCAGCTGACGTTAGTTGGAGTTATACTGAAGTCATATGGGGAGTAATATATATTGTTGGTATTTGGGTGGCCTTTGTTTTACTGACAAAAAACTTCAAGAAAGGTTTTATTGTGTTGTGTATTGTTCAGTTAATGATCATTCAAGTAACAGTATTACATTTTACGCCTAAGATCGAAGCATTCTCGCAAAGAGCTGCCATTGATTTTTATAAGAGCTTTCAGGGTAAAGATGTATATGTGCATGTATTGGGCTATAAAAGTTATGCGCATTTATATTATACCCGTAAGCAGCCGCAGGCTAATGATAAATATGATGATGAAAACTGGCTATTGGCAGGTAATGTAGATAAATCAGTATATTTTATATGTAAGATAACAGCTGCAGATAGTTATAGAACAATACCTCAGTTAGAAGAGATAGGAGCTAAGAATGGTTTTGTATTCTTTAAGAGAAGGGGGGAATAGTTCTTGTTGCATTAGCTTGTCACTATAAATAAAAAAGGCTGCATCATTTGCAGCCTTTTTTATTTTCTATATCAATTGTGTATTTCTATCGTACTAGTATAAACTCTCCTTTTTCTTCCAGCTCTTCGCCATTACACTTGTAGCTTAGTAAGTAGAAGTAAGTATTTAGGTCTTGAGGCTCGCCATTGAATGTTCCATCCCAACCGTTGTAAAGGTCTCTAGTTTCAAATATTGTTTGACCGTAGCGGTTCAATACTCTGAAAGTTTTAATATCATAGTTACCTAAACTAATAGGGCGGAATAGATCATTCTTACCGTCGTTGTTAGGTGAGAATGCTGTAGGGAAAGTAATTGCGCAACAAGACTTAGTATCAACCATAAGGCTATCTTCAGCATAACAACCAAGTTGGTCTTGAACTCTTAGCTTAATGTATCCATTGAAGTCAATACGGCCGAATGTTACAGGTTGGTTACCACTAGTTTCAAAGAAGCGAGCTGGAGACCAAGTGTATTCATTACTTGCATTAATGTTGCTTACTGATAGTTTTAAGCTATCACCTGCACATAGTTTTTCACCATTATAGTTTTTAGTGAAGTTAGTGCTGTAGTTGTTATTACTTATATCGTTAGTTTCTCTGAACTGAGCAAGTATAGTAGCATCTGGCTTAGCATGTACATTTACAGTATCTCTAATGATTGCTTTACACTCATTGTCAATAACAGTTACGCTAATGATCTTGTTACCTGAAGTAGACCAGAATACACCGTAAGGGCCTTGATCGGTAGAGAAGTGAGTTCTTTCACCACCTGCAAAATCCCAAAGGAAGGTATCAATGGTCTTAGTATAACTCTGAAGAGATATTAAGTCAGATTGACCCAAACAAAGCTCATCCTTAGCTAATATTTCAGCTGTAGGGATAGGCTTAACTGTTATTGTTTCTTCATATAGTTTACTGTAACAACCTACATTACCTACTTGTAATGCTATTTTGTTAACGCCAGGTGTATTAAGCGTCATTTTAAGAGGCCCTTGGTCTATACCGCTTACATTAGTAGCTCCATCAGGTAACGACCAGTTGTAAGCAGAGTTAGGGAATGCACTACCATAGTAGCCTACCTCAATAGAGTCACCGGCACAAATATCTCTGTCAGACGGTAATATCAATCCATTAGGTCTGAATGTTACGATCACTTCTACTTTCTTGCGATCACTTTCACAACCATCAACGGTTTGTGATACAAAGTACTCGGTAGTTCCTTTTACTGTTGTGCCGGGTTTAGGAGCAATGGCGGTAGGTACACCACCTTGCTGACTGTAATACCATCTAATGTTATCACCTGTAGCAATAAGCTGATCAGCCGGGTTATTCTCACAATAATATATTGGAGTAGTACTAGCTGGTATTGGTGGTTTTGGCGCTGCTGAGAAATATACTCTTGTTCTGTCAGAGCTTTCACAACCATCAACTGTTTGGCTTACATAGTATGCTATATTATTAGCTGTAGTAGTATTGAAAGTAGGTGTAATTGGAATTGGAGAACCACCTGTTTGTACATAGTACCATTTAGGGTTTGGTCCGTTCACGGTTACAGCTTGGAAAGGCTCTTTCAAACAGTATTGTGTTTTTCCTGAAACACTAGGTGCTTTAGGATTTTTAATATCTACGAAAGCAGTAGCAGAATCTGAAGCGACATTAGCACCACCTGTAGTATCTATGATAACTACTTTATAAGGCCCTGCATCAGTAAGCTGCGCACTTGAAATGATAAGCGTATCATTTGTACTTATTTGTGTCCCGTTGCGGTACCATCTGAATAATGGTTTGTTAATGTATGTTGCAGCTTTAGCCACAAGAGTAACATCAGTTCCTATACATATAGTCTTAGGGCTAACTTCAACTTCTGCTTCAGGTACACCACGTTCAAACGTAATAGAACCATTTAAAGCCATGCCTGAAGAAAAACCAGGGCCTGGTAATGCTCCCCAATAAGCACCGGCTACATTAAGTGTAACACCTGCGTTGGTAAAATTACTAGGGGTTGGGTTAGGCCCTACTCCCATAATGGTATCACTTATTGCCAAGGCAAATCTTACTGTAGAACTTGGCGGAACAAATCCCTTTGCACCGGACATTACTGTAGTAATATTATTCCCTGTTGTAGTAACGGGGCCAAACTCACCTGCTTTTACCCATCCGTTAGATTCGCTCACATTAGGGCCACCTGCTATGTTTGAGCTTGTATACCATAATGTATATTTAGCACCATTGTTACTATAGTGAGTAACTAAGGGAACTGGCGGGCTACCCGTTGTGATACCTGCAGAATCTATGTGTATATGAGCAACATCTGTTACTTTGACCGCATAGGCATTACTGTTAGTTACTCTAAATGTAATGAATGTATTAGGAGTGCTTAACGGAAATGGTACTACATTCCACGCAGGAACCGGCGAGTATGTAGTATTAATCGTCGTTTGGGCATAAGATACCCCCATAGCGAACACTGCTAATAATAATAATAAGTAGCGCTTAAATGATAATTGTCTTATCATGGATTAAAAATTTCTGATATAAAATTAAACTGTCCGACTAATTACAGGTTGATATATAATCACGTTACATTAACCATAGACGCCTTTATGACACGATAAGTTGGCATAAAAACAACCAATATTTAACATTTTCGTAAGTATATCAGCTGTTAAAATACTAATAATTTGCAGTATTGCAAAGCTGTTTTCGAAAAATTGACACCTCCTGTTGAAATGTGGATAATAACTTATAAATCACTAAGAAAGAGCATGGTGTCCACTCCATCAGCATAGTCGGTTAATGTGGGTTTTTGGCTAGTGCCAAATGGTACATGACCTTCTCCCACGATACATTGTATTCTGTCATCGCTTTGTAAAGAATCAACCATCTGCTTTTTCTCCTCATAATATTGGTAGTGTAGCACACTTACGGCTGAGTAGGGCAGCTCATTTTCTACCAATAATAGAAAGTCATTAGTATAATAGTGAACCTTATTTAAAAGGTAGATAGCTAAGTGGTAATCGTAGTTGTTTTTGTATTTGTGGTGGTGAATAATGTCCTCATATGCTTTCACTCCTTCCAATAACCGCTCCATAGGATATTCTTTAGGGATGAAAACCTTGGTGACGTTTCTGCACCCCAGCCCAAAGTATTGAAACATGTCTTTGCCTAGGTTGATGATGTCATCGTTGCTTTCAGCACCGTCTAATATAGCTACCGATGTCCTGTTTTTACGAATGATATTAGGATGCTTACCAAAATATTGTTCGAAATAGCGAGAGGAATTGTCACTACCTGTTGCAATATAGGCATCGCAGTTTTTCAACAATTCAGTTGTTTTTACCTGTTCCTTTATTTCAGGTTCCCAGTCGGACAGTGTATCTATTAGGTGTTTTAGTAATATCTCGTCTTTAGATGATAGTTTCAATAATACATCATGCCCACTGACAAAGCCACATAAAAAGTCGTGAAAGCCAACAAGCGGTATATTGCCTGCTGCGACTACACCTACCTTCTTTCTATTCTCAGTGATCTTATATTGTTGTAGCCATTCTTCCAGTTTGTTTTTTCCTAGAAATTGGCTTTGGATGTTGTTAATAGCAAGGTTGATATTGTCTTCTGTAAACCAACCATTTGCATCAGTTGCCCTTCGTTTGGCATTTAGCCAATGCTCATTATCTGATAGTATATACTTTCCTAATCTGTCCAGTAAGTTTATTCTATTATCTAAAGAGATCATTTCGTAAAAATTATGAGTGCGAAATTGTAACTTTACAGCCAATAAAACGAAAAATCTTTTTATGGCTATTAAAATAACGGACGAATGTATTAACTGTGGCGCTTGTGAGCCTGAATGTCCCAACAATGCAATATACGAAGGTGGCGTAGAGTGGGCAATAACAGATGGTACATCCGTAAAAGGTGATTTTACTTTAATGAGCGGTTCTGTAGTTGATGCAGATAGCAGACAAGAGCCTGGGTCAGTAGATGTATATTATATAACTCCTGATAAGTGTACGGAGTGTCAGGGTTTTCATGAAGAGCCTCAGTGTGCGGCAGTTTGCCCTGTAGATTGTTGTGTGCCTGATGAGCAGTATGAGGAAACTGTAGATGAATTACTATCCAAGAAAGATAAACTTCACTTGTAAGTTTAATTATTTTATAAAAGTAAAAGAGCCGCTAAATGCGGCTCTTTTTATTAATCTTTTTTATTGTCTTCAAGTTTTTTCCAGTTATCATCAGGTGTGGCCATGGCGTCAATTTGTTCAGCTAGCTTTTTTAAGTAGTCAGGGCCAAAATGAGCATTCATGATCTCTTTGTCTTTACCATTGATCTTGATATGATAGATAATGCCTGGGACATCTGAAATGAGATTATCATATTCACTACTACAGGTATCAACTTGGTGAGCTTCAAACTCTGCAAATAGCTTTGCAACATCCTTTGTGCTAACGTTAGTGGTATAAACACCTTCATATTTAGTAAAGCTTCTGCTGGTATATTTTACAGTACCATCAGCGTTGATCTCTGTTTTATATGCAGGGCATCTGCCAAAGCAAGATGTACGTTCCATACTTACGTATGTTATTTTACTAGCATTGTCGCTGCTCACTTTTCCCTTAGCTGTCTTTTTTTGTTGTGTACAAGACATGGTTAGGAGTAATGTGCCGGCTAAGCAAAGGTTGAATAGTCTCTTGATCATTTGAAATATTTTCTCGCTCAAAGATAGTGATTGTATTTGGCGTTCACCTTATTATTGCAAATATGTTGCCTAATTCTACACATGAAGATGACCATTATCTTATTGCGCTAACTTTTGTAAAAGAAATTGGTCCAAAAACAGCCAGAAAGTTATTAAGCCATTTTGGTTCAGCTAAAGAAATATTTAATGCATCGCTTAAAGATGTAAAGAAAGTAGGTGGTATAGGAGAAGTAAGAGCTAAAGCTTTCAAGGACACTGCTGCATTACAAAAGGCTGAAGAAGAGTTGAAATATATAGAAGAAAATCACATAAATATATTGAGTTTAAGTAGTGAGCAATATCCCTCAAGACTCAAGCATTGCGAAGATGCGCCCATACTATTATACTATAATGGTACTAGTTCACTGAATTCTTCAAAAGTGATATCTATAGTAGGTACAAGAAAATATACTGACTATGGACAAAGAGTGTGTGAGCAATTAATTGAAGATATGGCCGGAGTAGAAGGGCTGGCTATTATTAGCGGGTTAGCCCATGGCATTGATACTATTGCTCATAAGTCGGCTATAAAAAACAATATCCCTACGGTAGGTGTTTTAGGTAACGGGCTAGACACAGTATACCCTGCTAGTAATAAAAAGCTGGCGAGTGATATGCTGGTCAAAGGAGGTTTGTTATCTGAATACTCATCGGGCACAAAACCGGATAAGGCTCACTTTCCAATGAGAAACCGTATTGTAGCGGGTATGTGCGATCTGACGGTTGTTATAGAAAGTGATATAAAAGGTGGTGCTATGATCACGGCACGAGTGGCCAGTGGTTACCATCGTGAGGTGGCTGCATTCCCGGGTAGGGTATATGATAGTAAATCGTCGGGATGTAATGAGCTGATCAGAACCAATATTGCTGCCATGGTCACTTCGGCAGATGATATATGGGAGTTAATGAACTGGGAGAAGGGGGATGAAAAGAAAGCAAAGCAACAGCAGTTGTTTATAGAACTAAGTGCTGATGAACAATTGATCGTAGATGCATTGAAAGATAAAGATATGTTGCACAGCGATGAGATATTAAAGCAAACAAAGCTTTCCATATCAACAATGGCCAGCTTGTTACTACAGCTGGAGCTGCAGGGAGTAGTGAAAGCGTTGCCTGGTAAATTTTACAGGTTGGACTAGAGCTAGTCTACTATTTCACCTTCTATATCGTAGTCGTAAGCTTTAGTGATCTTTACATTCACAAAGTCACCTAGTGGCAACTCCTTATCTGTATTGATGATGACCTCATTGTCTACCTCAACACTATCGTATTCTGTCCGGCCTAAGTATCTGCGAGCCTCCTTCTTATCTACCATTACTTTATAAGTGTTACCTACGAAGTCTTGGTTCTTTTCATAAGAGATCTCTTGCTGTACTTCCATGATCTCTTGAGCACGAGCCTCTTTCTCTTCAGCAGAAATATTGTCTTCCAGTTCGTATGCTGATGTGTTCTCTTCGTGAGAATAAGTGAATATACCTACACGGTCTAGTCTGGCTTTTTCTAAGAAGGCTTTCAGGTTCTCTACATCTTCTCTGGTCTCACCCGGGAAGCCTGCTATCATTGTACTACGGATAGCGATATTAGGAACACGATCGCGTACGGTATCAATCAGCTCATATATCTCACGGCTGGTGATCTGCCTTTTCATGGCCTTCAACATATTGTCTGATATGTGTTGAAGCGGCATGTCTAGGTAGTTGCAGATATTATCACGTTCTCTGATAACATCAAGTACATCTAGCGGAAATTTAGTAGGGTAGGCGTAGTGAAGCCTTATCCAATGCAAGCCTTCCACATCTGATAGATGCTTGAGCAGGTCGCCCAGCATACGTTTTTTGTAGATGTCTAAGCCGTAGTAGGTAAGCTCTTGTGCAATAAGCATAACCTCCTTTACACCTTTTCTCACTAGCCCTTTTGCTTCTGCTACTATCTCTTCTATTGGTTTAGAAATATGCCCTCCACGCATTAATGGAATGGCGCAGAAAGCACAAGTACGATTGCAGCCTTCTGATATTTTTAAATAAGCATAGTGTTGCGGTGTGCTTAATAGACGTTCTCCAACAAGCTCTTGCTTATAGTCTGCATCAAACTTCTTTAGCATCAGTGGCAACTCCATCGTGCCAAACCATGCATCTACTTCAGGTATTTCAGCACTCAGGTCGCCTTTGTAACGCTCACTTAAGCAGCCTGTAACATATACCTTATCCAGCTGGCCTTCTCTTTTCAGTTCTACTTGGTCGAGTATAGTATTGATACTTTCTTCTTTAGCTTTATCAATAAAGCCACAAGTGTTGACCACCACAATGTTATGGTCACCCTGCTCGCTTTCATGAGCCACACTAATTCCATTAGCATCCAGCTGACCGCTTAACACTTCACTATCTACCATATTCTTGGAGCACCCAAGCGTTATGATATTAACCTTATCTTTTCTTAACGTCCTTGTCTTCACTTTTCTTGTCTTTATTTCTCATGAATACTCTTACAGGTACACCACAAAAGTTAAAGTGGCTTCTGATCTTATTCTCTAAAAATTGCTTGTAAGGCCCTTTTACGGCATCAGGGTAATTAGCATAAAAGGCAAATGATGGTACCACAACAGGTAGTTGGGTCACGAACTTGATCTTCACTGCATGTCCACGTGTCATAGGCGGAGGGTAGCGTTCGATCTCTTTTAGCATGATGTCGTTCAGCTTAGAAGTAGGTATCTTTCTCTGCCTGTTATCATATACTTCCAATGCTTTCTCCATCCCTTGGAAGATGCGTTTCTTCTCCATAGCTGATATGAAGATGATAGGCACATCTGTAAATGGAGCGATGCGTTTCTTTATTTGTTCTTCATATTGCTTGGCAGTGCTGGTCTCTTTTTCTATTAAGTCCCACTTATTGATCAATAGGATAATGCCTTTCCCTTTGCGAGCCGCCAGACTAAAGATGCTGATGTCTTGCGAGGTTACACCCACTTCTGCATCTATAAGTTGAATACATACATCAGCTTCATCCATAGCACGTATAGCCCTTATCACCGAGTAGAACTCCAGATCTTCGTGCACCTTCTTCTTCTTACGAATACCTGCAGTATCAATAAGAACGAATTCCTTACCAAATTGCTTGTAATGTGTATGTATGGTATCTCTTGTTGTACCTGCAATATCTGATACTATGGTACGTTCCACACCTGTTAATGCATTCAATAGGGTTGATTTACCGGCATTGGGTTGGCCTATAATAGCAAACTTAGGTAGTTCTGACTCTTCTTCCTCTTCTTCAACAGGTATGTTTTCTGCCACAGCATCCAAAAGATCTCCTGAGCCGCTACCTGATATAGAAGATATAAAGTAAGTATGTTCGAAGCCTAGCGAGTAAAACTCTGTAGCATCCAACGAACGTTCAGAGTTGTCTACTTTGTTTACGGCTAGTATTACAGGCTTTTCGCTTCTTCTCAGCAAGTCGGCCATTTCAGCATCCTGATCTGTAATGCCGGTAGCTACATCACAAACAAAAAGTAAAAGGTCAGCCTCATCTAAGGCAATATGTACTTGCTTTCTGATCTCTCGCTCAAAAACATCGTCACTTTTAGCCACAAATCCACCTGTGTCTATTAGGTTGAAATTCTTGCCATTCCAGTCGGCTATACCATACTGACGGTCGCGGGTTACACCACTTACATCGTCAACAATGGCTTTACGCTGTTCTAACATTCTGTTGAAAAGCGTAGACTTGCCTACATTAGGTCTTCCTACTATGGCTACGGTAAATCCTGGCATTCGTTCAAATTAATTGGCAAAGGTACTACTAATTTACCTACGCGAGGAAAAATGACAATTATTCTTAAATGCTTGGTTATATATTTTTTAAATTGCGAGTTCAATTTTAGTTTATGAAAAAAGTTTTAGGAGTAATAACGGCGTTATTCGTTATGATGGGTACTGCTCATGCAGCAGCAGGGGATACAACAACTATTCAAGCGCATGCAGATGTGAAAATGGATCATTTCGGTAATTTTGATAGTACCGTGACCTTTCCTGATGGAACTAAGAAATATCGTAAAATATTGATGGTGTGGACTTTAGGGAGGTATCAATGCCCGGGCAACCCCCAATATTGTGGCGACTGGGATTATACAGTGTCTTGCCATATACATACACCTGCCGGTGATACTATGGAGATAGGGCGTTTTATTACACCTTATTCCGGCGATGGTGTACCAAGAATTGGTACCGGAGCTGCGGTTAATAATTGGAAACAGCGCTACACATTCGATGTTACTGACTATTACAATCAACTAAAAAATACTGCCAAAGTAAGAGTACATTACTCGGGCTATTCTTGGGGTTTTACAGCTAATGTGAAATTCTTATTTATTGAAGGTACGCCCCCACGTGATGTAATAGGTGTTGACAAGCTTTGGGGAAAAAGCTATGCTTACCATACGGGTAACCCAATAGATAATAATGTTACGGCAATAACCAAGACCTCTCCGGCCGGTACGCAAGCTGCTGAAATGAAGTTTACTATTTCAGGTCATGGTAATAATGCTGAGAATTGTGCCGAATTCTGTAAAAAGTACTACCAAGTAAAGCTAGATAACAACTTGTTATATCAAACTGATATTTGGAGAGATGATTGTGGTTTTAATCACTTTTACCCTCAAAATGGTACATGGATATACAACAGAGGTAACTGGTGTCCCGGTGATATTGTATTCGCCAACAATCACGTGCTAACAGGTGTTGGCGCTAATAAAACTTATGATGTAGATGTAGACTTTCAAGCTGCCACGGCGAGCTCGGGAGGTTCTTACACTATCCAGTCCGCAGTATTTTACTATGGTGCGTTCAATAAAACATTGGATGCTTCTCTAGATGACATCATTGCTCCATCGGACCACGAGATACACTTTAGAGAAAACCCGATACTAGGCAGACCTAAAGTGATCGTACAAAACACAGGTGGTACTGATATTACATCTATTAAGTTCCAGTATGGTATTGTAGGTGTAGGTACACCTCAAGAGTATACTTGGAATGGCACGTTAAAATCGATGGAAACCAAAGAGATAGAGTTAGATAAGTATGATGCACTGAACTCAGTAACCGGCGCACAGAAATTCAACGTGAAGATCATTACCGTTAACGGTAGTGCAGATAATGATGCAACCAATAATGAGTTGACCTCTAACTTTGAAGGTGCACCTATATGGGATAATACAATAGCTATTACATTAAGAACTAACAATAATACTGTTGGTGGTGTGAGTGAAAGCAGCTGGAGACTATATGATATGGATAATAACATGGTGCAGCAAAGAATAAATTGTGCAGCTAATACCTCTTACTATGATACACTTAAGGTAGGTCCTGGTGCTTATAGGTTAGTGGTGTCTGATGCCGGTTGTAACGGTTTGAGCTGGTGGGCTAACCCAAGTGGCGGTAACGGAAGCTTTGAGGTGAGAAAAAAACCAAGCTTAGTACCAATGAACCTTAAGGGCTATTTCGGTGGCGACTTTGGGTGCGGTTTCACCCAGTACTTCTATTATAAATTCCCTACCAGTGTGAAATATATCAACGACCAACAAGTGTCATTTGATGTGTACCCTAACCCTGCAAATAAAATAGTTAACATAGCTTTCGATGGTTTGAACTCTTATGAAGGAAATGTTGCTATTGTTGATATGCTGGGTAGAGTAGTGGCTACACAAGATGTGAAGCAAGCGCAACTATCAATAGATGTTTCAGCATTCAATGCAGGTATTTACACTGTAGTATATACCAATGAAACTAATGATGGTACAGTAAGGCTACAAAAGAAGCTGATCATTAACCAATAATAGTTTAGTGCTATAAGATAATTCAATAAGGAAGGTCTTTTGGCCTTCCTTGTTAGTTTCAGTAAGTCATTAGTAACTTTGTACTTTACATCATTAATATGAGTGATAGAATAAGCAAACTAAAGAGTTTTCTAGAGCAGTCTCCCAACGACTGTTTTTTGAACCATGCATTAGCATTGGAATATATAAAGGAGGGGAATGAAGAAGATGCCAGAAAGCAGTTTGAAAAAAACAGATCTTTTGATGCCGGTTATGTAGCTACATACTATCACTTAGCTAAGCTGCTGGAGCGAGTAGGAGATGAGGATGAAGCTATAAAAGTATATGAGCAAGGGATGGAAGTAGCCAAGAAGCAAAACGACAATCATTCTTTTAGTGAGTTGAAAAGCGCATACGAGGAGTTAACTTTCTAACATGGATTTGCAAAAAGCCTTTAAAGAACATTGGAGTAACTTCTCAATAGAAGGTGTGACACTGCTGGCGGTAAGTGGCGGTTCAGATTCAATGGTGATGGCAGAGCTGTTTCATAGTAACAGTATACCAATGGCTATTGCACATTGTAATTTTCAGCTTAGAGGTGCAGACTCGGATGGCGATCAGGCTTTTGTGAAAGATTGGGCAGAGCAACGTGAAGTGTCGTTTCATACCATTAGTTTTGATACGGAAAAGAAGATGGAAGAATGGGGTAAAGGCGTACAGGAAACAGCAAGAATATTACGGTATACATGGTTGGAGCAGATTCGAGCAGAACATGACTATGGTATGGTAGCCACAGCTCATCATGCTAATGATAATGCAGAAACACTGCTGATGAACTTGTTTAAAGGAACGGGCATTAGCGGGTTGCATGGTATACCTGTCGTTAGTGGTAATGTTGTTCGTCCTTTATTATTTGTAGAGAAAAAAGACATCAATGCTTTTATTGAAAAGAAGGGTATACCGTATAGAGAAGATGCTTCAAATGCTACGGATAAGTACTTGCGTAATGCGGTAAGACATCACTTGATACCAAAAATAGAGGAGTTGTTTCCTAATGCCGTGTCTGCGCTGAATGAGAATACAAAACGCTTTACTGAAGTAGAAGAGCTTTATACCAAAGCAGTACAACAAGAAATAAAGCAACTGGAAGACCGCAGAGGGAATGATGTATATATATCCATTAAGAAATTAGCGAAACGAACACCTTTGCATACTATATGTTTTGAGCTGTTTCGTAGATATCATTTTGCACCTACTCAAGTTCCTCAAATTATAGCATTGCTGGAATCTGATAGTGGTAGTCAAGTGTTATCACCATCATATAGGGTAATTAGGGATAGAGACTTTTTGATCATTACTAAAAATGATACTCAAGAAACAGACCTGATAGTAATAGATAATATACCGCATGTAGTAAATACTGCTGATGGAAATTTGTCTTTTAAGACCACATCTAGACCTACTACTATTCCTAGTGGTTCCAATATCGCATACATTGACATAGAACAAATAGCGTTCCCACTCAAGTTGCGAAGATGGAAAAAGGGAGACTATTTCTATCCATTAGGTATGGGTATGAAGAAGAAAAAACTCAGCGATTACTTTATTGACCAGAAAGTGCCGCTACATGATAAGGAAAGAGCATGGGTGCTGGAAAGCAATAATAGAATCGTATGGGTAGTAGGCATGCGATTAGACGAGCGCTTCAAATTACGCGATCACACAAAAGATGAAGTGCTTCAAGTGACTTGGTCTAAAACCTAGGATTCATAATTTGCTGTAAGAACACCTGCCCATGAGATGGCTCAAATATTACCGTGAATATAAAGCCATAGATGGCCCCATAGAAGTGGGCGTCATGACCAATATTATCCGTTCCTTTTTTAGACATGTATGCCGAGTAGATCAAATAGGCAACTGCTGCAATAATGCTCGGTATGCCAATTATGCCAAACAGGTATATCTTTTGCCAAGGAGCAAAGTATACAAAAGAGAATACCACACCTGCCACACCACCTGATGCACCTAAAGCACGATAATAAGGGTTGCTTTTATGCTTGGCAAAAGAAGGTAAGGCTGCGGCAACTATACCTGAAATAAATAGTAGTGGAAACATGTAGGATGATAAACCGTATAAAGTATATACGTACTCTATAGTTCTACCAAAAAAGTAGAATGTGAACATGTTGAAACCAAGATGCATATAGTTGGCATGAACAAACCCACTGGTCAATAGCCTGTAATATTCACCAGGGCTATCCATTCTACTTGGCCATAGTATAAGTTTGTTTAATAGCTCCGCATTGTTGAATGAGGCCATAGACACTAATACGGTAATTATGATAATGATAAGTGTAGTACTCATTTAATAATTTGTTTGATTACTGGTGGTGATATGAGCTGTTGTGCAAGATACTGAAAGCACGGTACAGTTGTTCGGCAACTATTAAGCGAACTAGTTGGTGAGGAAATACCAGCTTTGATAAAGACCATGTTTGCTTGGCTTCCCTTTTTATTTGATCTGATACCCCAAATGCACCACCAATTAGTAGCACAATTTTTTTAGTACCCATGTTCATTTGTTGTTGCAGCTTTTCTGCCCATTGAGGCGAGCTGAAGATTTTCCCTGTCTCGTCTAGTAATATTAAGTGGTGTTCCGGTTGTAGGCGTTTGAGGATGATCTCTTCTTCTAATACTTTAGTTTGTTGTGGAGAAGCTTTTGCTGCTTTTTTTGATGTGGGAATAATGATCAACTCCACATTGCAGTATGGCTTCACCTTTTGTAGGTACTGTTGCACGCCTTGCTCAATGTAGGCATCGTTATTCTTACCTATCGACCATATCTCAATATTCATACGACTAAATTGACTGTAAATTATAGATTTATAAGAGTTTAGCTAACAATTTGATTATTCTCTTTGCAAAATAAATAAGACACACTATCTTTGCAGTCCCTTAAGAAGGAATGGCTCCGTAGCTCAACTGAATAGAGCATCTGACTACGGATCAGAAGGTTTCAGGTTTGAATCCTGACGGAGTCACCAACAATACAACAAAAGCCGCTACTATAGCGGCTTTTCGTTTTTTGGGTACAATTCTGATTATTTTATAAAGGCATAATTTGCAATAGCATATTTCAGTATTGTAACCTACATTTACAGTATGCGCATAAACGGACACGGACATATACTTCCCGAGCCTTCACAGATTCCACAATTCATGAAGGATAAGAAGCTTTTCTGGATTGACGATGACAAGAAATTCATGAGACAAGGCGATTGGTCCCGACCAATTACCGACCCTAGCTTCTTTATTAAAGAAAAACTGGAGTGGATGGATAGGTATAACATCGATCATGGTGTTATGCTTTGCCTTTCGCAGTTGTATTGCAATGGTTGGGAAGAGCAAGACTGTGCTGATGCGATACGTTTTCAGAACGATTATAATGCTTCCCTTCAAGCAGATTATCCTGAAAAATTCACCTGTGGCTTTGTAGTGCAACCATTATATATAGATCACGCCCTGAAAGAGATAGACCGTTGTGTGAATGACCTTGGGTTAAAAATACTTTGCTTACCTACGCATTTCTTAAATGCAGATAGAGAGTGGCTTTCAGTTGCTGAAGCTGATGTAGAGCCTATTTATGAATTAGCTGATAAGTACAAATTGGCGGTTCAAATTCATCCCTATGATGGAGAGAAAATGATCGCCTTAAAAAACCAGTATTGGAGATTCCATTTGGTTTGGATGATGGCACAGTGTGCAGATACACTTCATGTATTCACTTTGCGCGATTTACCTAATAAATACCCGAATATCCGAACCAGTTTTGCGCATGGTGGAATGTTAGGTATTGCTAATTATGGAAGAAGGATCCAAGGTTTTGATGGACGTCCCGACATTTTTAAGGGGCTTCAAGATCCGAGGAAAACACTAGGGCACAAGAACTTGTATTTTGATACCTTAGTTCACGACTCATATACTCTTGAGCTGCTTAAGAAACGTGTAGGCGCTAGCCAGATAATGATGGGATTAGATGATCCCTATCCATTAGGAGAAGTAGAAGGTGTAGGAACGTCCTATCCAGGACGAGTAGTGGATTATGCCGTAGAAACCGGCATCCTTACTGAACAAGAAGGGAAAGACATTTGGCACAAGAATGTGCTGGATTGGATAGGCTAGGTTATTGTGCTGGAATTCAGACAATACGTGTCCTTATTGTACCCTCTATTTGTTCAAGTTCAGAAAGTATCTCTTGTACTTGTTCGTTTTGTTCAATATCTAATATCACATACCCTATTGAAGAGTCTGTCTGTAAAGATTGTGCCAATATATTGATCTCTTTTTCTGCAATAGTTTTAATGATCTTTCTGAGCACACCGGGCTCGTTATGATGAATGTGAGCTATCCTAATAGCATTAGGTCTTGGTGCTACTACAATTTCAGGAAAGTTCACCGCAAACCCTGTAGAACCATTATTGTCATATTTGATGAGTTTTTCTGCTACTTCAAGACCTATGTTTTGTTGTGCTTCTTGTGTACTACCACCAATATGAGGCGTCAATAAAACATTGTCGTAATTGCGCAGTGGTGAGATAAACTCTTCGTCTAAAGATTGTGGCTCGGTGGGGTATACATCAAATGCAGCGCCTAGTACCTTTCCATTGTCTAAATGCTTTACTAATGATGCGATATCCACAACATTACCTCGTGCATAGTTAACTAGAAAACTACCTTCTTTCATGAGTTGGAGTTCATGGTTTCCTATTAGGTTTTTCGTATCTCCTGTTGACGGCACATGTATGGTGACTATATCTGCTATTTTTAATAATTCCTCTAGTGACTCTACCGGTGTCGCATTGCCATGTGGTAGTTTGTTGTTGATGTCATAATAATAAACATGCATACCCATTGCACTGGCTAGTACACTTAGCTGCGAACCGATATTTCCATACCCTATGATGCCAAGCTTCTTTTTTCTTACCTCATAGGAGTTTTTAGCAGATTTTTTCCATACTCCTTGATGAGCAGCTATATTCTTTTCAGGTATACCTCTCATAAGATGTATGATGGTAGCCATGGTCAATTCAGCAACACTACGCGTATTAGAAAAAGGTGCATTAAACACTGGTATGCCAAGTTTCTGAGCTTCATTGATGTCTACTTGATTAGTGCCTATGCAAAAGCAACCAATACAACTTAACTCCTTGGCAGCATGCAATACTTCTTTTGTTAGTAGAGTACGGGATCGAATTCCAATAATATCAACATCCTCAATTTTTGCTATTAACTCATCATTTGATAGGCTTGTATCTATATATTCAATGTTCTTATATCCGGCTTCTTCAAAGGCTTTTGCAGCATTAGGGTGCACACCTTCCAGAAGTAATACTTTCTCTTGCTTCATATACTTTGTTATACATCAAACTTAATAATCCCTTAACTAATTTTAAACACCATTGATAATCATTATGTTATGTTAATGTGTATTTTATGTTAGAGATACAAAAGTTTGCTATTTATTACTTATATTTAAGATACTCTCAGAATTTGTTGACGAACAAAAAACAATAGGTAACCTGATGTCCATTAACAATACTCCATCTGATTGGTTAAAAGGTTTTGCTCAAAACTGGCGTAGCGATCTTGTTGCGGCACTTAGTGTTGCGCTTGTTGCTCTTCCTTTAGGTTTAGGTATAGCCATAGCCTCCGGTGCACCACCCATGTCGGGCATTATATCTATTATAATTGGTGGTGTAGTTACTACTTTTTTGCGGGGTAGCCATGTTGCAATTAATGGGCCTGCTAACTCGTTGATTGCCATAGTGCTAGTGGCTATGGCCAGCTTAGATGATGGTACGGGTAATGCTTTTAGTTATGTACTTGCTGCATTTGTTGTTTCAGGTGCTATACAGGTATTACTGGGTCTGTTTAGGTTAGGAAGACTTGCAGAAGCAATCCCATCATCAGTAATACAAGGTATTTTAGCTGCTATTGGTATTATCATTGTTGCCAAGCAGCTACATGTAGCTTTAGGTACTTCTTCAGATGCTGATAATATGATAGGTGTTTTGATAGATGCATTTAAGCATATAGATCAGATCAACCCGTTTGTAGCTATAATTTCAGTATTGGGGATGTTGCTACTAATATTTCATGCACGAATAAGTTATAAGCTCTTCCACTTTCTGCCGGCGCCCATGTGGGTGCTTATATTAGCAATACCATTTGTATATGCGTTCAACTTTTTTGATGCACATGATATTTCTGTAATGGGAAAGTCTTATAGTGTAGGTCCGGATCTTTTAGTACAAATCCCTAATAGTTTATTGAACAGTTTACGTCAACCGGATTTCTCTATGTTGGGTAAAGGCTCATTTTGGTTGGTCGTTTTTTCACTGACGTTAATTACTACAGTTGAGTCGTTAGCCAGTACTAAAGCGGTAGATAAGCTAGACCCCTATAAGAGAAAAACCAACTTGAATAGAGACCTCATGGCAGTAGGTGCCAGTAGTATTGCTTCAGCATTTTTAGGAGGTCTTCCTATTGTTACTGTTATTGTGCGTAGTACGGTTAATATTCATAACAATGCTAAAACGCGTTGGTCTAACTTCTTTCACGGTATCATTGTGTTGCTCTTCATCTTATTATTATCTCCGGTGATGCAAATGGTACCATTAGCGGCGCTAGCGGTAATACTTGTGTTCTCAGGCTTTAAGCTTACTGCGCCTAGAGTTTATGTAAATACTTATAGCCAAGGGTTAGAGCAGCTACTGTTCTTGATGGGTACATTGATCATCACACTCTATACTAGTTTGCTATGGGGAGTACTCGGCGGTATTGTGCTAACATTAGGAGTTCATATACTCCTGGCGAGAGTGCCATTATCAGTGTTCTTTGGTATGATATTCAGACCTGGCAATAAACTTATGGAAAAGGATGATGGTAGCTATGAGTTAAAAGTGAAAGGTGTAGCTAATTTCCTCACGATGTTGCCACTGAATAAGCTGCTGGAAAAAGTGCCTGAAGGTGCTAATCTAAAGATCAATGTGTCTACAGCAAGGTTGGTAGATTTGACGGTATTAGAGAGTCTTGATGATTTTAAAAGGATACACCAACTCAGTGGTGCTAAGGTAAACATGATAGGTTTTGAGCACCATGTAGCATCTACCAATCATCGTTTTGCACTTAAAAGTCAAACAGCACCTATCCCTCACAGGCTCTCGTCTCGTGAGCAGAATATGAAACAAATTGCATTTGAGAATAACTGGGCGTATAGGCATGAGATAGAGTGGGATACCTATGTGTTATCTAGCTTCAAGTTTTTTGAGTCACGCCCGATTGAGTACAAGACCAATATTATCTCAGGGGAATATGAAGCAGAAAATATCAAGTGGGAAATATGTGATATAACTTTTGATGAAGGTGCATTAATGGCTACAGAAGTGTATCATACTACTGTGAAAGTTATGCGTTTGCCATTTGAAATTCCCGAGTTTACATTGGAAGCTGAAGGCCTGTTTGACAAAATATTTGATAGGGTAGTGTCTATATCCGGTCATCGCGATATAGATATAGAGGGTTCAAGTGTATTTTCAAGTAAGCTGTTACTTAAAGGTGAAGATGAGAAGGCTATAAAAGAGTTTTTCTCTCCTGAGTTGATAAAGCTTTTTGAAACGGAACAAGCATACCATGTAGAAAGCAATGGTAGAGATATATTAATATTTAGAGCTCTCAGACTTGCACGTATCAATGAGATCAATAAAATGCTTCAGTTCTCAGATGAGTTTATTGGTAAGATCAAGAAACCTATTATAGTCGAAGAAACAGAGCAACAACAGCAGTAATTACTTATTAGTTATGTTCATAAAAAACAACTCTTTTTCTGATCAGGAAACCCTGTTGGAAGCCATTTTTGATTTTGGACTTGGTGAGCAGAGTGATGTATTAAAATCAGTTGTTACAGCTGTAAATAAAGATATTGAGGATAATGAAGAGCTACAGATTGCCGTAAAAGAGATGGATAAAGAAGAGGCTTTAGAGTTATTGGAAGATGTAAGGCTCGACCAAATCGCCAAACGCCTTATCAGTGAATTTGACTCTTTTGAAATATACAGTGCTTGTTTTTATGGCATAAAGAATAGTGAAAAACAGCTTCTCGCAGAAGTGACACTACACTAATATCACCTTATATATCCCCTCTGCCCATATTCATTACTCCGTTTATATTTATATATATTCGCAGGCTAACATTTATTTTAATAACATAAAAGTTCATAAAAATGAAACAACTAATCACATTAGTTGCTTTATCATTTCCATTAGCATTATCAGCTCAAGATAACTTGATAAAAAAGCTAGACGGAAATGAAAGCGATAGTGCAAAGGCAAAATACAAGTTTACTCATGTGATAGACTTGGAAAACACATCCGTAAAAAATCAAGGTAGATCGGGCACTTGTTGGAGCTATTCTACTAATTCATTTCTTGAAAGTGAAATGATACGTTTAGGGAAAAAACCTGTTGATATTGCAGAAATATATACCGCGAGGTGTGTTTATCTAGATAAATCAGAGAACTATATAAGAATGCATGGCGCCCTTTCTTGGGGTGATGGCGGTGCATGTCATGATGTGATCAACATGTATGCAAAATACGGAGCGTTACCACAGGAGGTTTATGATGGTTTAAATTATGGCACTAAGAAGAATCAATTTGCTGAAATGCAAAGAATTTTGAAAAGTATATTAGATGTAGCTGTTAAGAACCCTAATAAGAAACTCACTCCAAACCTAAGGCAAGCTTTTAAGGCTGTATTAGAAATATACTTAGGTGAAGCACCTGAAACATTTACTTGGAATGGTAAGAAATACACACCTAGAACTTTTGCTGATGAGGTTGTTGGTATTAATGCTGCAGACTATATTGAGTTTTCATCATTTAAATATCAACCTTATTATGAAAAAAGCATGTTAATGGTTCCTGATAACTGGAGTTTTGATAAAGTGTACAACATCAAAATGTCTGACATGACTGATGTTATTGATAATGCATTGAAAAAGGGATATACCGTTGCTTGGGCCACAGATGTGAGTGAGAAATATTTTAGCTGGAAAAATGGTGTAGCTTTTGTGCCTGAGAAAGAATGGGATGATATGGAGAAAGAGGAGAGAGAAGCACTTTTTAATGGTCCTCAGCCAGAAAGAGAAATAACTGAAGATATGCGTCAGGAAGCATTTGATAATTTTACTACTACAGACGATCATGGTATGCATATAGTAGGCGTAGCTAAAGATCAAAATGATAAAGAGTATTATATAGTTAAAAACTCTTGGGGCGAAAAGAATGACTATAAAGGTTATATCTATGTAACTAAGAACTATGTACGCTATAAGACCACAGCATTTTTAGTGCACAAAGGTGCGGTACCTAATAAGATCATGAATAAGTTTAAATAAAAAGTATTATTCGTTTACATAATAAAGCCCCGACGTTTTGTCGGGGCTTTATTTATTATTCTTGTTGTTCTATTTCTGTTTATCGAACCAGCGTCACTTCTCCTTTATAAGTCTCCACATATCCATCAGGGAAACCTACTCTGATCAAGTAGCTATAGTTACCTATATCCTGATCTTCTCCTTCCCAAGTACCATCCCAGTAAACATTCTTGCCGGCACCACTGAAGATCTCTTGTCCCCAACGGTTGAATACTCTAAACTCAACTATACGTTGGAATGTTAGATTAGCCACTTTGAACTGATCGTTCTTGCCATCACCGTTAGGACTGAAGGCACTCGGTACAAACAGGTTGTCTCTATAATCAACACTAACATGTAAGGTATCAAAAGAACGACAGCCGTTAGAAGCAATACCACCTACTACGTAGCGTGTAGCCTCTTTTGGTGCAGCTATCGGGTAAGATATATTAGGGTTTGATAATGATGATACAGGACTCCAGTTATAGGTTCTTGCACCTGTAGCCAGTAGTCTGAAGTTTTGACCATACTTGATCGTTGTGTCATCCTTATTCAAGATGCGTACATCAGGCAATGGCATTACCGTTACTACTGCTTCCAATGTATCATAACACCATACGCTGTCTGATACGGCTATACGGTAAGTCGTAGTTTTGCTTGGTTTAGCTATCGGATTAGCACAATCAACACAACTTAATGATGATTCCGCATTCAGGTATTTACCATCTTTATATTCATACCAGTTATAGCTGAAGCCATTTTTGATCTGGAACGGAACACCGTCATTCAAACAGACAGCGGTATCTACAGGATACACTTTAAAGTCATGTTTGGGTACATAGATACCAACCGTATCTCTGATGATACATCCGCTACGACCAAAGGTCTCTACTACATAATCCGTAGTTTTTGGTGCGTAAGCCAATGGCTGTCTAATCGTAGAATCCGATAAAAATTCGCCAGGGGTCCAGTTCACAACAAATGGTTGTGGGTCAGCTTCACAATATTTGAATCTAAACACAGGACGCGCTTGTACCGCTTCTATGTCAGAGCTGTTATTTATATTACAAATAGCCTTCGTAAAGGTGTCAGGTGGCAATAACGTCAATCCACTAATGTATGTAGTAGGAGAGAAGCGTATCACAGGCGGTTGACCTGTAATATTATCACACGTTAGCACAACACTATCATTATTGCTATAACAGAACTCTACGATCAGGTTACGTGTAGTATCCCAGTTATATGGTGTTTGGAAAACATACTCATGCCATCCGTTTGAGAAGAACTCATTAGCAGATTGATATACTTGAACCAAGCCATTCTCAAAACCACCATTGGTTGTCAACTCGTCTTTATTGGTACACTTGATCTTAATGGTAAAGTTGTTATATCTGTGTGTAGGCAATGTAGACTTCAAGTACTCCATTGAGATACTTCTCAAAGTAGCTGAACGTAGGCCTGATTCCCAAAGGTCAGCTTTGCGGATCAGGTACTGTTGCTTCATAGTGTATACATTGTTTTCCATTCTTGGTGATGAAGCTCCTAAGGTATCATAACCTACAGGACCATACACCGGAGAACCATATACATCAGCAGTGTCAGGGTTGGTACAAGAAGTAGGATTATTCACACCACAAGGCACATTACTTTGAGGTGGTTTACCTGTGATCAATGCTTCTAACTGAATGTAATCAGGACGACATTGGATAATTGGACTTCTAGGAAGTGTATTCACATCGTTACTTCTGTCAATGTATACCTGAACTGTGTCTTTATTTTTACAGTTACCCACTAAGTCAGGAGTGTTTACAACATAGTCAGTTGTTTTAAATGTAGTAGCAACAGGGTTGTGAATATTAGGATCATCAAGACCTACTGCGGGACCTCCATTAATATCAGTCCAATTCACTTTCAAGAAATCAGCACCATCTACAAAAAGTTGTCTTGGTGTTGGGTTTAATTCACATATAGGCTTATCTGGTCCTGCGTCTAAGCCTTCAACAACGTTAATCAAATATGTTTGTTTCTTTCTAAGAACAATAGGCTGATTAGCTGTACATGATGAATCTTTTGACTCAATAGTAAGAGAATGCAGACCAACACTTGCGTTAGTAGGTGTCCAACTAAAAGTACCGGTTACATTATTAGTACCTTGACCAGTCACTGTAAATGCAGAACCTGTAAATGCAGGAACGGAACCATTGTTTGCTGACAGGTAAACGTTTTTACCTGCTTGAGCTTGAGAGTTAACTTCAAAAGTCAAATTACTTGTAGGACATACATATATGATTTCACCATTTGGTGTAGAGATAACCTTTCCTTGGTCTATTTTAAATGATAGTGAACTTGGAGTTTCAATATCTGGAGGAGGTGCACTACAACTTAGTACTGATACCTGTACATCTCTATAAATATAACCTAGTGGAATACCTGTGCCTCTTTCATATTCATCACATCTAAAAGCTAGTACAAATGCACCTTGCTCTGTAGGCGTGAAAGTAGCAGTACCACTGAATGGATTTAGGTTATATGGATTACCTGGGTCAGACTTAATAGGGTCAGCCACACTAAAGGTAAACGTTGGAGGGCCAGGCAATGTAGCAAAAGTACAAGGGTTACCAACGTTCCCTGCCGGTGTAAATGGTGTTTGTTGTATTACATATAATGAGTCTCCATTGGGATCCCAAGGCTCATTTAGGTATGTTGTAGGTTGGTTCACACATATATACGGTAGCGGATTACTCTGAAACCTAGGTGAACTGTTATTATATTTAGTTAGGTTGTTTAGCCCAGCCTCTATATATATAGATCCACAAGATGCTGTATTTACACTGTTATTTCTACCACCATTCGACCACCAAAAGCGCCAGTCTGTTTGCGCAGAGGGTAGGGTGACAGTACCCGTGTACGTTCGGAGACGGAATGCGGGGTATCGGTCTTTGTTGATCAAGTACCTACAGCTATTACTATCTTGTACAGATGGACATAGAGAGTGTACTGTATCTGGTCGGGTGTTAGCATGAGTTACAGGGATATTTATAACACCTGTACCAGCATTTATAGACTCATATCTAACAGTTTGGTTTTGTCCCGGATCTAAGAAACAGTTTTGACATGCTAAGTATACTTTTAATGTGATGTCATACTTATACTCAGTCGTACCAGAACAGCCATTAGCACCAGCACCCGTATAGGTGATGTAAATATCTGCCGCTGCAAAGTGACAAGCTGATGCCTTTTTTGTCGTTAATACAGTTAGCATTAGTAGTGCTATCGGTATTAATGCGATTTTTAGTTTATTGTTTATTAAGTACCCCATTTTATATGGTTTTATTCTTATTGATATTAATAAAGATTATCTAACCAATGTTACGTTACCTTGTTGGGTAATATTTCTACCGCCCGGAGTAGTACCTTCTACCGTATAGATGTACACACCCATTGGTTGTGGTTTATCGTTGAAGCGGCCATCCCAGCCTTCGTTGATATCTTTGGTTTCAAACATCTTCGCGCCCCAACGGTTATACACCACAAAACGCTTCAACTCTATTTGGCCTCTACCCACGATCTTGAACACACTGTTTCTCCCATTACCAGGTGCAAACGCATTCGGTAATTTTACATAACTGTCGTCCATCACCAATACATCCACTGAATCGGTCACCGTACAACCTCCTTCCGTATTACCTTTCACTATATAGCGGGTGTTCACCTCAGGTTTTGCGATCGGATGACCACTTCTAGGGTTACTCAACCCTAACTCTGGGAACCAGCTATAGTATAAACAGTTACCTTCCGGATCCATCTCATATTGCTCGCCAGGATAGATACGAACCGTATCCGGTAGGTGTAGGATCGCTTTCGGACGTACCACCACCTTCACATAAGAGGTATCCTTACAGTTGTTCGCATCTTTACCCGCTACCATATAGCGACGGTTAGCCACAGGCCATACATTCGGTGTTAAAGAACCTGTACTACTGATATTTTGGTCAGGATACCAACGATACTCCGTACCTGCAGGTACCGTCAAGGTCAAACGTGCCGTATCACCGGGACAGATAGCCGTATCTGATGACAGATCTACAAACTTAGCAGGGTATACCGATACGGTTACAGAGTCCGTACCCACACATCCTACACCGGTAGATGCTGTAAGTACCAAGGTAGTGGTACCTGTAGCGGTGAACACAGGGGTCAGGATCGCATCATCATCTAATGATGAACCCGGATTCCATTTGTAAGTATAACCGGTGTACGCCGGAGTAACCTCTCCTTTCAAGCCGATCGTATCGCCAAAACATAGAGAAGCATCAGGGCTTACCTGTACCGTTGGTACCGGTTGTACCTCTACGGTTATACTGGCCGTACTATCGTTAGGACATACCGTATGAGAAGCCGCTAAGGTATAAGTATACTTACCATGTGGCATCGGAGTGATCGTAGCGTCTATGATCGTTTTACTATCGAATGAACTATTTACTGATGTATCATTCCACAAGTAGCTGTAACGACTGTCTCCGGTACCTCTGATCACAATACTCTCTCCCAAACAGATCGTCGTATCAGGATTCTCAATACTAAAACCATCCAATACATCGATCTCTACAGTATCCAAAGCCTTACATTTGTTCGCACTGGATCCGATCTCTACATAGTAAGTAATATCCACCGGTGTGGTAGCTGTAGGATTAGCTACAGTGGTAGAACTAAGGTAAGTAGCCGGTGTCCAGCTGTAATTATAAGTAACACCCTGTACAGTAGCCGGTTTAACATCCAACTCTATTGGGTTGCCCGGACAGCCGATCGTATCGTTCTGACCCTGGAAACTTGGTCCTTGTAATACATCAACCACTACGGTATCCTTATTGTTCGCACAGAAAGAGGATGCTCCCGAAGAAACCACATAAGTAGTTGTCACCTTCGGTGTAGCGATCGGGTTAGCGATATTTGGATTGTTCAAGCTGTTGGGTGTACCACCCGGTAAGATCGTCCAAGTATACTGGCCACCACCGGTCACACCTAAGAATGCAGCTTCGTTAGAACAGATGCTCGTATCAGGAACGGCTTTGGTTGAAGGCCATACATAGATCGGTACCGTGATCGCATAGACCAATAAGATACCAGGAGGACGACAGGTCGAATCCTTGATCGTCAAAATAACATTATTCAAGCCCGCATCTGCAGCTCCCGGTGTCCAGGTGAAGCTACCCGTAACGGTATCGGTCTTTTGATTTTGATAAGTGATCGTAGCTGCAGGCAATGAGGATGCCGTGTTATCTTCCACGATCAATATTGCTGCAGTATCAGCTGAACCTATGTCAAAACTGAACTCTATTTTTTGGTCGATACAACCATTAACTTGGTTATTCAACCACTGCCCACCGGTTACTGTGGTGACAATACTCGGGGTATCGATCTTAGGAATAATAGCACTACATGGCATTACCTGTACCTGTACATCACGAATGATAGACCCTAAGAACTGATTGTTACGATACTCACTGGTACGAATACTCAATGTAGAAGGACCTTGTTGGGTAGCCGTAAAGGTCATCTGACCGGTTGCCGTGTTCAAACTGAACTGGTTGGTCGTCTGTATCGGGTTACCCGGGAATGTGATAGCAGGGGTTTGTGCCGTATTCAAACCAATATTATTGGCAGGTGTTTGACAAGTACCACCTACAAGTGGGTTGATAATATTAGATACTAATGAATCTCCATCAGGGTCGATCGCACCGTTGTTAAAGGTATATGGTTGGTTCAAACACACATACGGTATTGGTTTGATCGAAAAATAAGGAGAAGAGTTCGCCCAGGTAAATGAGCTATTGAATATTGTTTCTATATAAAGGTTACCCCCTACGATATTGTTACTCGGGTTACGAGCCCCTATCCATACTGCAAACTTCCAGGAGTTACAAGCCAATGGTAAGGTCTCAATGGTTGTATACCACCACTCTCGATAACCGGGTACCGATGAAGAAGAGTTCTGACACTTGTTGGTATACTGAGAACAACCGGCAGATACCGGAGAACCATTACTTAAGTTATACGGAGGTACCGTACCCGTCCATTTGGTCATCTGTGAGGTGAACGTAGTATTGGTACAACTGTTGAAAAAACAAAGGTTCACTGAAGTAGGCTCAGAGATACCGGTACAGTCACGGTAGAACTTAAAGAAGAATCTATAGGTAGAATCCCCTAACCACTCATACACGATCTCCCCACCGGCAGCGTGTGAGGCTTTGGCCTTATTTGGCGAAGCGGTAAGCCCTATAATTGCTATAAAAGCTATCAAGAGCAGCCTTAAGTTACGCATAGGTTTATTTTTCATTTAATACTGATTTTAGATGTCAAGTTACTATTATGTATTACCTGTCATGAAATTGCTATACAATATAGGTAATGATTGTCATTTTTAACAAATTATTCATCATTAATTAAGACGAGAAATGGAGAGTCATGGTTGGGCGTATGTAGTTTTTTAATTGATAAAAAAACCTAATTACATGTAAGTTTATTAGCATGTACGAAATATTAAGTTGCAATTACATAATATGCATTAAAAAAAATATATGTAAGAGGCTGTCATATAATGAGCAACTTCTTTAGTGATGATTTGCAGCTTGTAATGTGCAATTCAGTAATATTGACAATTAGAATATCTACATTTACAATTATGAATCCGATTATTACAATTAATGGCTTGTCAAAGAGCTATGGGGATAAAAAAGTGCTCAATAATATTGACCTAAAGGTGTATCCGGGTCAAATAATAGGATATATAGGGCCCAATGGTGCAGGAAAGTCAACTACAGTAAAAATACTTACCGGAATTATCCAAGATTACGAAGGTGAGATAATAGTTAACAATAAACCTTTAGCAGACAATATACTTAATGTAAAGAAGATGATAGGTTATATACCTGAGGTGACGGAGTTGTACGATTTGCTCACGCCTAGAGAATATTTGCATTTTATTGGCCAGTTACACCATATGGAAGAGGATGTGGTAGAAAAAAGAATGTTTCAAATGCTAAAGTCGTTTGGTCTTGCTGATAATATTGACCAAAGAATGGATAGTTTTTCAAAAGGTATGAGGCAAAAAGTATTGATAACATCCGGGTTGTTACACAATCCGTCTATTGTAATATTAGATGAACCATTATCAGGACTTGATGCAAATGCTGTGATCATGGTTAAAGAGTTGCTTCAGGTATTGAAACAAGAAGGTAAAACCATTTTCTATTGTTCTCACATGATGGATGTGGTAGAAAAGGTATCGGATAGAATAGTGCTGATCAATGGTGGGCAGATAGTTGCTGACGGAACATTTGAAGAATTAAAGAAAGGGGAGAATTCATCATTAGAAGAAATATTCTCAAAACTTACTGCAGGTACCGATGAAGAAAATACTTCTGGCGATCATTTTACATCGTTGTTTAAAAGCAACATCATAGAAAACGCAGGAAATAATGAATAAGTTTTTATTGTGGTTGGTGATGTTGCCTGCAGGGCTATGGAAACGTATGGGGGTGGATGTACTGCAGATGAAAGCAATACTGTCAGCTAAGTTAAAAGTTGATGATAGAAAACCAATATCCTTCGGAAATAATAAAGGGGTAGAACGTAAAAAGAAAAAAGCTAGAAAGAATACTTCAGGACTAACCATGCTGTTGTCCTTCTTTATGGGTTTTATATATGTATTTCCCATAGTGATAGTAAAAGGCAACCCTGTGCTTGGGTTGGCCATCTTTTTTACCATTTTTATTTTCTTCCTAACGTTTACATTGGTTACTGATTTCTCTAATGTTTTAGTAGACACAAAAGAGAAGTTGATTCTATTTCCAAGACCTGTAAGTGATAGGACATTATCTCTTACGCGCCTTTTATATGTGTGTATTTACTTGTTTCGAATAGTGATACCTATGTCTATGCCGGCATGGATCGTATTTTCTATTTTGAAAGGGTGGGTAGGAATGTTATGGTTCCCTATCATGATATTCCTCAGCGTTTTTATTGTGCTATTGTTGGTAAACGGTTTTTATCTGTTAATACTAAAATTGTCAAAGCCGGGTAAGTTTAAAGAGGCGATCAACTACTTTCAGATTGCTTTTTCCATTGTGTTTTTTGCTACATATATGTTAGGGACGCGTATGATAGATTTTGAAGCCATGCAGCAATTGGATATAAAAGCTTTTGATTGGGCTAAATATATTCCAACCTATTGGCTTGCGGCAAGCTGGGTATGGGTAGAGCCTTCTGCTGACGCACTATCAGGAACAAGATTTTTGAGCGTTTTGTCTATTGCATTCCCATTTATTAGCCTATGGCTTACTATAAAATATTTGGCACCTCAGTTTGCTAAAAATCTTGCTCGATCGGAAGATAGTGCAGCTCCTGAAAAGGTAAAGGTGAAACATGTAAAAAAAAGAGGTACTCAAAAGCCATTATATGTAAAGCTCTCTCGAATGTTTAGTAGCAATCATGCCGAGCAGGCCGGCTTTATGATGACGTGGTTGCAAACCAGTAGAAGCCGAACTTTTAAAATGAGGGTATACCCTGCATTTGCATATGTGCCGGTATACTTTTTCTATTTTATGTTTACTAATACAAGGTCGATAACAGATGTGTGGGAAGGGTTGCGAGGAAATATTGGAGCAATGACCATGCTATTATATTTTACCACTTTTGTTATCATGCAGGCATTGAATTATATCACCATGTCTGATCAATATAAAGCTGCATGGGTTTATTATGCTAATCCCATCAAGAGACCTGGGGATGTAATTGCAGGAGCATTTAAAGCGATGTGGGTAAAGTATTTCCTTCCATTTATGATAGTTATTGGTGCATTTGTAATGAGCGTTTGGGGATGGCAGGCTATTTTAGATGTTGCATTAGCTACTGTTAATATCACATTCTTTATTGTTGCAATAACTAGAATTAGTAATAGACACCTACCATTCTCTATTAAAGAACAGATAAAAGATTCCGGTAGTAAAACGATAGGACGAGTTATTGGTACATTAGGGTTAATAGGTGTATTAGGGTTTATACACTATGGCATTGCTGGCGTTGTAAACATTGAAAAGGTATTAAGGTTTTTAGAGTTAGAAGAAACGATCAATCTTTCGTGGGTGATATGGTTGTCGTTGGGCTCAAAAGTTCTATTTCTTATATTGTCATCTATTATGCTTTGGATGGCTTTTGGTAGTTTGAAAGAAACAAGTTGGCAAACGCTTAAGCGTTCTGAAGAGTACATGTAATCTTGTAAAAAAAACATCACAAAAAAATATATAATGGTTAAAAAGTTGTTGTCGGTACTATTGGTAGGCTTTATGCTTCAGTCATGCGAACAAGCTGAACATAGTAAAACAAAAAATGTTGTAGCTAAAGACTTGCATACACAGTCTAATGCAGATGTAGTTTTAGTGAAACATTTAGACTTGAATGTAGAGGTAAGCTTTGAAAAAAAGAATATACAAGGTACGGCTACATGGACCATTGATAATACAAACAATGCAACGGAATTTAAACTAGACACCTACGACTTAACGGTTAGTGATGTAAAGGTAGATGGAGAGTCAGTAGAATACGGTATGGGTGAGTTTGTGGAGCATCTTGGTAAAGCCTTAATTGTACCTATATCTAAAGAGTCAAAGCAGGTGGCAGTTACTTATAAAAGTGGTGATGGTGCTACTGCATTGCAATGGATGGAGCCGCAACAGACCGCAGGTAAAAAATATCCGTTTTTATATACACAGTCTGAAAGTATTTACGCGCGTTCATGGATACCGGCACCTGATGGGCCCGGTATAAGGTATACATACAACGCAACTGTAAAAGTGCCTCAAGGTTTAATGGCTTTGATGAGTGCAGAAAATCCTCAGGAAAAAAGTGAAGATGGAATATATCATTTTAAAAATAATACCCCTATACCGGCCTACTTAATGGCCCTGGCTGTAGGTGATCTGCAATTTAAAGCTATTGACGAGCGTACGGGTGTATATGCAGAGCCGGTAATGCTAGATAAGGCTCATGATGAATTTATTGAAGTAGGGCAAATGGTGTATACCGCTGAAGATCTTTATGGTCCATATAGATGGGGTAGGTACGATATGTTAGTATTGCCGTCAGGGTTTCCGCTAGGTGGTATGGAAAACCCTAAGTTGACATTCTTAACACCTACAATAATTTCCGGTGACAGGTCGCTAGTGAACTTAATTGCACATGAATTAGCACACAGTTGGAGTGGTAACTTGGTTACTAATGCTACCTGGAATGACTTTTGGTTGAATGAGGGTTTTACGGTGTATTTTGAAAGAAGGCTTACAGAGCAAATGACAAGCAAGGGTTATGCTGATATGCTTTGGGAGCTCGGTTATCAAGACCTTGAAGCTAGTGTAGAGGAGATAGGTGCAGAGAGTAACGATACCCATTTAAAACTGGATCTTACAGGGCGAGATCCCGACGATGGGCTTACAGATATAGCTTATGAGAAAGGTGCATTATTCTTGCGCTTAATTGAGAATAATGTAGGCCGTGAGCGTATGGATAAGTTTTTAACCGGATACTTTAATGAGCATGCGTTCAAGACTATTACCACAGAAAAATTTGTGACCTATTTGAATGATAACTTAATAAATGGTGATGAAGAGTTGGCTCAGAAAATTGATATTGATGCTTGGGTTTATGGTCCGGGTATTCCGAGTAATGCGCCAAGAGCTGATAGGGAAAGGTTTGATAAAGTAGATGCAGAAAGAGGCAAATTTTTGTCTGGTACTTCAGTAGTAGAACTGAATACAGAAGGTTGGACAACACACGACTGGTTACACTTTTTAAGAAAAATGCCAAAGCCATTGAAGGTGGAACAAATGACGGTATTGGATGCTACTTATGACTTTACGAATAGTAATAATAGCGAGATAGCTGATTTGTGGTACATCATGTCAGTAGCAGCTGATTACAAAACTGCATATCCTAAAATGGAGCAGTTTTTAATAGAGGTGGGGAGACGTAAGTTCTTAACGCCTTTGTACAAAGAGATGATGGAAACTGGTAAAGCAGACATGGCAAAAGCTATATATGAAAAGAGTAGAGCCAATTACCATCCACTTGCACAAACTACACTAGATGAGCTTATTCTAAAAGGGTAGGCTTATCTATACTCAGGGTTAGGATTGTTCAGATCGGCGTCATCCCATACTTTACGTTGATTGCCATAAGCAGGTATGCTTTTGTCTTTAAGCATTCTTGCCATGTGCATCAAATTCCAAATCATGAATGTTGTGTTGCGATTGGTGAAATCATTTTCAGGTCCGCCGCTTCCTTCGTCCATATAGGATGGCCCTGGTCCGGCTTCGCCTATCCAGCCTGCGTCTGCTTGAGGTGGGATAGAGTACCCTAAATGCTGCAGTGCGTAAAGTATACTCATAGAACAATGTTTTATGCCGTCTTCGTTTCCTGTTACAAGACAGCCTCCTGTTCTTCCATAGTAGGCATATTGCCCTTCATTATTTAAATGTCCGCTATAACCATATAGCCTTTCAATTACCATGGTAGCAATTGACGATTTTTCACCAAGCCAAATAGGTGTACCAATAATCAGAATGTCAGCATCCATCACCTTTTGCTGTATAGTAGGCCACTCATCTTTGTTCCAGCCATGCTCTTTCATATCAGGGTATACGCCAAAAGCAATGTTATGATCAACAGGTCTGATTACCTCTGATGATACACTATTAGCCTTAAAAATACTTTGCGCATATTTGATCAATCCTTCTGTATGAGATTGTTCATGACTTCGCTTTAAAGTACAATTCAGGAATATTGCCTTTAGATCAGAAAAATCATAAGGGTTTTCTCTGTTCCATTTTTGTTGTAGTGTGTTGAGTTGATGTGTCATTTGATATTATTTCTAATGATGTAGACGTACAAATGGTGTAACCTTACATTGTTATCATAATATAATACATAAAGCTCAAAGCGCATTTTGTATTTTTATTATATGATTAAAGGTTTAAGAGCTATAAAGAAAGCTGTTGTGCTGTTATTAGTATTAACTTTCGTTGGTCTAGGTGTTGATTACAGTATTGATAGTAGTGATGTGCCTAATGTGTATACATTAGTGCCACTTTTATTATTGATCGTGCTTTGTCTTGTGTGGTTGGTGATGAATCTTTTCAGAGCTTTAGATGATCGTAAGTAACTCAGTTCAGAAGCTCTTTAGTTATCTCCTGTAGATAAGGTATTACCTCTTCTTCAAACCAAGGGTTTTTCTTCAGCCAGAAACGATTTCTAGGCGAAGGGTGAGGTGTTGGAAGGTATGCAGGTAAATACTCTTTATATGCGATAACTGTTTGGGTAAGATTGCTTTTAGCTCTGTCTTTCAAATAGTACTCTTGTGCATATTGCCCAATAAGCAGAGTCAGTTTTATATCTTTGATGTTGTCTAAAATGTCTTTATGCCATTGAGGGGCGCATTCAGGCCTTGGAGGTAAGTCGCCACTAGTACCCTTGCCTGGGTAGCAAAAACCCATAGGCACTAGAGCAACCTTGTTGGCATCATAGAATGTTTCTTTGTCTATATTTAGCCACTTTCTTAGCTGGTTGCCG
The DNA here is from genome assembly GCA_965230595.1 of Flavipsychrobacter sp. Classification (GTDB taxonomy): domain Bacteria; phylum Bacteroidota; class Bacteroidia; order Chitinophagales; family Chitinophagaceae; genus UBA5543. Next base: position 1,257,183 of record OZ246011.1, read on the forward strand.
CTTGCGTCATCCCATGGAATGCCAGTTTCGTGTACTTTTCTTCCCGGTGCTTGCCCTATAATGAGTAGTTGGGCAGTACGGCTTATCTGAACTACAGGCCTTATGCCATGTGGCAAGTGTTTTTGACATATTGTACAGGCATTTATTTGTTGAAGTAGCTCTTTCATAATGTATTAGTTCTGCAATTAGGTTTAAATATAGGGAGTATAGTAGTTTATCTATTTGATAATGTGTATGGTGTCACGTATTTCTTATATTAGCCCAAATTGTAACTAGAAATAAAATATGAAGTATTTAGATCAAATTACAGAATTAGCTATTGCATATGCACCAAAAGTATTAGGTGCTATTATTACTTTATTTGTTGGTTTTTGGCTGGCAAAAATATTGGCAAACAGATTACGCAAGATTTTAGAAAAAAATGAAGTAGATGCATCATTGATCCCGTTTCTACATTCTTTGGTTTCTATACTAATAAAAGTAATGGTACTTTTTAGTGCGGCATCAATGTTTGGCCTTGAGGTTACCTCTTTTGTAGCCATCTTCAGTGCCTTGGCATTTGCTGTAGGTATGGCATTGCAAGGCAATCTTAGTCATATGGCTGCAGGTATCTTAATATTATTCTTCAAGCCTTTTAGGGTAGGGCATTTTATTGTCAGTCAGGGGTATTCAGGTACGGTAAGAGAAATACAAATCTTTAATACCATACTCACTACGTTAGATAACAGGATCATTATTATACCTAATGGCGCTATAATGTCAGGCCCTATTGAGAATCTTACGGCAAACGATATGCGTAAAGTGCCTATGACATTTGGTATTGGTTATAAAGACGATATAGATAAGGCTCGTGAAGTGATCAAAAAAGTAGCAGATGGCTGTCAGCATATTGATCATAGTCAACCTGTGGATATACTTGTTACAGAACTGGCTGATAGCTCGGTGAATTTTGCTGTACGTCCATGGTGTAAAACTGCAGATTATTGGACTGTGTATGCTTATATGCATGAGCATATTAAAAAGGCATTTGATAAAGAGGGTATCGGTATACCATTCCCACAAATGGATTTGCATTTACACAAGAACGATGTGTAATACATAAAATGATAAATGTAAAAGGCCATACATTTTGTATGGCCTTTTTATATAGGTCTGATTTCTTATTAGTAATTCAATAATTGCTGAATGCGCTCTGCAACTTTATCAGCATTGGGTAACATTGCTGCTTCTAGGCCCATGTTCATAGGTACGGCAGGTAGGTCTAATGCGCCAATAGTTTGTACAGGAGCATCAAGGTATTGGAAGCAGTTTTGTGCGATACGCCCTGCTAATGCTTCGCAGAATGAGTTGCGTAATTGCTCTTCAGTTAACACGATGCACTTGCCGTGCTTTTTTACTGTTTCAAAAACAAGCTCTTCATCCAGAGGGTATATAGTACGTAAGTCTATTACTTCTACTTGTCCGTTAAACTGTTTAGCAGCATTTTTAGCCCAATAAACACCCATACCATAGGTGATGATACAAAGGCTTTCACCATTGTCAATAGCCTCTTCAGATGCCTGTAACGTAATAGCAGCCTTGCCAAAAGGAAGTATGTAGTCTTCTGCAGGTTCTACCATTTTAGCACCTTCAGTTCCCGGTACTTTACTCCAGTAAAGGCCTTTGTGTTCTAGCATCACTACCGGGTTAGGGTCGTGGTAGGCAGCTTTTATTAATCCTTTAAGGTCGGCTGCGTTGCTTGGGTAGACTATTTTTATGCCTTTGATTGTAGCTAAAGTGCTTTCCACGCTTCCGCTGTGGTAAGGGCCACCGCCACCATATGCGCCAATGGGTACACGTAATATACAGCTAACAGGGAATTTGCCGCAACTTAAATAGTTGCTTTTGCTAATCTCTGTAACTAATTGATTTAAAGCAGGGTATATGTAGTCTGCAAATTGAACTTCTACAATAGGTTTTAAACCAACAGCACTCATACCTACAGTACTACCAATGATATATGCTTCCTGTATAGCAGTGTTAAAAACTCTATCATCCCCAAATTTATCTGCAAGCGTAGCAGCTTCTCTAAATACACCACCTAGCCTTTTACCTACATCCTGACCATAAAATAAGCACTCAGGATTATTACGCATGACCTCTTCTACAGCATGTAGTGCCGCATCTACCATAACTACCTTTTCTCCTGTTGCAGGGGTACGTGTGCCTGTTTCTTCTGTTATTGGGTTTTCTGCAAACACATAGTGTGTTACAGTAGACGGATCGGGGTCTGCTGCAGCTACTGCTGCGTCAAATTCTTTTTGCGCATATGCTCTTTCTTCTTCTTCTATATGGTTGAGCACAGACTCGGTCATTCCTTGTCTTTGTAATAATAGGCTACGCAGTTTAGGCCCCGGGTCGTCAACGCTATGTTTCGCCAGGTCTTCTTCTGTTCTATACCATTCTTTTCTTACACCGGATGTGTGGTGCCCTAATAGAGGAACTTTGGCATGTACTAAAATTGGTTTACGCTCTTTTCTTACCCAATCAATAGTGTAGTCCATAGTTTGGTAAGAGTCTATAAAGTCACTACCATTTACCCTTACGCGCTCCATGCCTTTAAAGCCGGCTGCAAATTCGTAAGCATCCATGGTTCTGGCTTCGTCACTACTTACTGATATACCCCAATCGTTATCCTGTACAAGATATATGATAGGTAACTGATGTAATACGGCAAACTGGAAAGCCTCACTTACTTCACCTTCTGTTACACTACCATCTCCCAACGAACATATGACAACAGGTGGTTTCTTATAAGTTTTTAAGTTCTGCTTCTCTATGTATTGAATGCCTTGGGCAACACCAGTAGTAGGTATAGCTTGCATACCTGTTGCACTACTTTGATGTATGATCTTAGGGAAGTTATCTCTTCTTATGTTGGGGTGGTTGTAGTATGCACGGCCACCTGTAAAAGGATCATCAGCCTTGGCCAATAGCTGAAGCATCATTTCGTATGGGCGGAACCCCATGCCCAACATTAAGCTTTCGTCTCTATAATACGGGCTTACAAAGTCATCAGGTTTTAACAAAAAACCTGTAGCTAATTGTATTGCTTCATGTCCGCGAGAGGTACTATGTACATATTTACAAATTTGTCTGTTCTCGTCGTATATATCAGCCATTGCCTTGGCCGTCATCATGAGGCGATACGCTCTCAACAGTAAGTCAGTTGGCAATTTTTCTTTATTTCTATCCATAATACAATCGCGACAAAAGTAAGGCGTTATTACGATATATTCAGCATAAGGTAGTATACGGCTGTAGTGCTTTAATTAATAGTATTGTTAAAAAGATAAAGTTTCTCAACCTGTTTCATAGATTTTTACTGTCTTAGCTTTCATAAGTGAATAGAACAGCTATTTTTGTTTATCTAAATTTCCGCTATGCAATCTTTTGATTTCAAGAAATTCATCCCACATATATTAACCATTCTAGGTTTCATTGTGCTGGCAGGTTTATACAGTTATCCACAGCTAGACGGGCAAGTGCTTAATCAGCATGATATTGTTTCGTGGAAAGGGATGTCAAAAGAGGGTATGGACTGGCATGAGAAAACAGGTGAGAACGTACTATGGAGTAACTCTATGTTTGGTGGTATGCCTACTTATACCCATTATGTGCCTGAGAGTAATAACTACATATATAAAATACAAGAGTTCATTACCGGGGCATTAGGTAAACCCACCAGCTTCTTGTTTATAGCTATGCTATGCTTTTACCTGCTTATGGGGGCAGTAGGGGCTAATAGATGGGTGCGTATAGCGGGTGCTGTTGCTTATGCGTTCTCTACATATAATGTTGTGATTATAGGTGCAGGGCATGAACAAAAATGCTCGCCATAGCATATATGCCTGCTGTTTTAGCAGGTTTGTTGTATTTGTATCAATCAAAGTGGTGGCAAGGCATACCTATATTAGGTATTTCTTTAACGCTAATGATTTCAACCGCACACTATCAGATCATTTATTACGCCATATTTATAGTGTTAGCTATTCTTATCGGCCAACTATTTATTTCTTTTAAGAGGGGCAATGTGAAGCAATACTTTGTCTCTTCTGTTATTGCAGCCGTAATAGCGCTAGTAGCAGTAGGGCCTAGCATGCCAACCTTCTTAGCTACACTGGAGTATAATAAAACTACTATGCGAGGTGGTAATAGCGAGTTGACCATTAACCACGATAAGGATAAGCAACAAAACGGTAAAGGCGGATTGGATAAGGACTACGCCTTTAGATGGAGCAATGGTATAGGTGAAACCTTTTGCATACTGATACCAGGTTTATATGGAGGCTCATCTTCCGAAGATGCGGGAGAAAACTCTGCTACATATGACAGGCTAACTAGTATGGGGGTACCTGCACAAAGTGCTGAGCAAGTATCATCGTCACTACCATTGTATTGGGGCGACCAACCTTTTTTATCAGGTCCTGTATATTTTGGAGCAATCATATGTTTGCTGTTTGTGCTTGGATTGCTGATCGTAAAAAGCTCGCATAAATGGTGGATTGTTGCGGCAAGTGCTTTCGGCATAATATTGTCGTGGGGTAAAAATTTTGAAGGGTTTAACTACTTGCTTTTTGATATGTTGCCAGGGCTTAATAAGTTCAGAACGCCATCAATGTGGTTGGTGATCCCGCAACTATTATTCCCGCTATTAGGTTTGTGGGCTATTAAGGATATTATAGAAGAAAAAGTAAGTAGAGAAGAGCTTTGGAAGAAGTTGAAGATCGCCGTGATCATTACAGGTGGTTTGTGTTTGCTACTTGGTGTAGCAGGTGGTGCTTTCTTCTCTTATAAGTCGCCTAATGATGCACAAGTTGTTCAGCAATATGCACGCTCGTTTGGCAACAACCAGCAGGCTGCGCAGCAAGTGATGAATGCTATACAAGAAGATAGGGCTGACATGGCAAGAAACTCTGCTCTTATTAGTACCCTGTTCATATTACTAGCGGCAGCATTATTATGGGCTTATTCTCAAAAGAAAATAAAGGGCCAACATATGGTAATGGGGCTGGCTTTACTTATTGCCGTTGACCTTATTAAAACAGATACAAGGTATCTTAATGAATCTAACTTTATTTACGAGGATGAATATGATCAAGCGTTTACGCCAAGGCCTGTAGATATGCAGATCAAACAAGACCCTGATCCATATTACCGGGTATTGGATCTCAGTAAAAATACTTACAATGATGCCATACAAGCCTACCATCATAAGGCTATAGGTGGTTATCATCCTGCAAAAATGGAAGCCTTCCAGGATATGATCGATATTCATATGGGAGCAAATGGCTTTAATGCGGCTGTGTTGAATATGCTGAATACCAAGTATTTCATTTTCGGTGATGGTGGTGGACAAGCTTCGGCCTCTCCTAATCCTGAAGCATTAGGGAATGCCTGGTTTGTGAATGATATCAAGTGGGTAGAAACGGCTGATGAGGAAATTTTATCATTAAATGCACATAGGCTAGGCGATACTTCAAGTGTTCCTAATGCATTTGACCCTGCGAGCACAGCTGTGGTGAGAAGTAGCTTTAAAAATGAATTGAGCAGTTATCAGTTTGGGAAAGATAGTGCTGCTAGTATTAAATTGACCAAATATGGTTTAAATGACCTGAGCTTTGAGTCGAATAACTCGCAAAACGGGCTTGCTGTATTTTCTGATATCTATTATCCATATGGGTGGAAGGCTTTCGTTGATGGACAGGAGACGCCAATACTAAAAGCTAATTATATACTAAGAGCTATTAAAATACCTGCCGGTACGCATAAGATAGAGTTCAAGTTTCACCCTAAGAGTTTCTATACAGGAAATACTATAGCACTCATATCCAGTATTCTGCTTATATTGATCACATTGGCAGCCATATTTATGATGTTTAAGAAAGGCGAAGCCAATGCAGCGGCTAAAGCATGAGTAAAGGACCTTCAAAACTAATACGTCGATTTTTTCGCATGCGCGAAGAAATGAGTATTGCCTTTTATATTATCGACTTCGTTTTCAGAAGAATACTAAGGCAAAATGCCGGTGTGAAATGGGCGGTGCATCATACGACTATAATTCACTGCCCTGAAAGGATCACTGTAGGGAAGGAGACTTATCCTGGAGATTCGCCAGGTGTTTATATTGATGCGAATAACGGAGTTACCGTAGGTGATTATACCAACCTTGGACCACAGGTGGGGTTGATATCCTCCAACCACGACTTTGTGAATAATGATGAATATGTAAAAGCGCCACCAATTGAGATAGGCAAGTTTTGCTGGATGGGCAAAGGGGCAACAATACTACCAGGTGTTACGTTAGGAGACTTTACCATAGTAGGTGCAGGAGCGGTGGTCACTAAAAGTTTTAAGGAAGGGTATTGTGTTATTGCCGGCAACCCTGCAACAGAGATAAAAAAAATAAACAAAGCTGAGTGTGAAGCTTTTGCAAAAAGCAAGCAATAGTGGTTATATCGGTCATTCGATACTAATTTTCCTCATCAGGTTTTTTCCATCCTTGGCTAATATCCTGATCGTTATTGCTTTTTCACGTTTACTGGAAAAAGAAGTATATGGTGTTTACCAAGGCTTTTGGGTCAATGTTTTCCTGCTAAGCATTTTAGCCAGTTTGGGTATCCAGTCTTTTGTTGTTACCTATTCACAGTCTAAGGTGGCATCTCTGATCAAAAGGTTGCGTTTCAGGTCTATCATACTGCTTTCATCTTGGGTAGTAGGTTTAGGTTTTCTATTTGCTGTTTTACAAAAGTCGGCTGCTAACCTGTCAATGATCACTGCATGTGCCTTTTTAGTGGTGTATACTGCGGGTATTATACTGGAATCTGTATTAACTGTTTTCAAGAGGTTCAAAATGCTTCTTGGTGCTAGTTTTTTATATACGGTTTTGTTTATCGTATTGCACTGGATGTATTTACACCAGCATATCAGTTTAACCCTTCTTTTTCAGTACATATTACTTCTTGGTGTTTTAAAGCTGTTGCCCTTTATTTTGATTGCAATAAAAGATATTAAGGCTGAGCCGGATGATACCATTGCAGATATAAAAGAGGTTCGGAAGCTGTGGTTGCATGTAGGGTTTTTCGAGGTCTCGCAAAGGGCATTAGTATGGATAGATAAGTTTATTTTAGGTTTGTTTCTTGGTAGTGAGCTTTTTGCCGTATACTACAATGGTTCGATACAGATACCTTTTTTGCCATTGCTGTTAGGTGCTGTAGGTAGTGCAATGCTCATGCAGCTGGCAGACCCTAAAGAGTCTGGTGTGAGTGATAAGGTAGCCTTAGTCAAGCATTCAGGAAGTGTACTTGCTGCAGTGGTATTCCCCTTATTCTATTTCTTTTTGATATATAGATACGAGCTGTTTTCGCAGGTGTTTGCCAATCGGTATAATGAAGCTGTACCTATCTTTTTTGTTACCATGCTGGTGTTGCCTTTAAGGGCTTATAATTTTACTACTATTCTCCAACATCAGCATAAGGGAGGCATTATTAATACCGGTGTATTGCTTGATCTCCTTATTATCATAGTGTCAATTTATCCGTTGTATCTATGGCTGGATCTACCCGGTGTAGCTTTGAGTTTTGTGATTGGTAGCTATGTGCAAGGTGGGTTCTATTTGTACAAAACGGGCGCTGTTATTGATGTCTCCGTCTTTCAGTTGATACCTTATAAAGGGTGGTTATTGAAACTATTGTTATTTGGCTCTGTTACTATAGGTTTTCATTATATCACGGTTGAACTGTTCCCTGAACAAATTGTTTTAATTTTAGGGCTATTGTTTACCTCGCTGCTATGTATTGCAGCTTTGTATAGGGAACTTAAACAACCACAAGTGAATGGCTAAAAGCAACTTCAGAAAAAAGTTGAAAAACATTAATAATACTGGTTTTACCAATATTAGTAATGCTGAAGGTGGGCGATTGACCAATAAAGACGGCAGTATCAATGTGCAAAAAACAGGTATGCCGTTTTGGGAGCGTAATAGTTTATTTCACTCACTAATTCGGATGCGTTGGTGGAAGTTCCTGCTTTATATTTTTAGCGTTTACTTTGTCATTAATGTAATTTTTGCTACACTATACGTAATCGTTGGTGTAGATAATCTAACAGGTGTAGATAGTAGAAATAATGACTTGCTAAATGGTTTTGAGCAGGCTTTCTTTTTTAGTTCTCAGTCGTTAACCACCGTGGGATATGGCCACATCAGTCCTGTAGGTTTAGCTGCCAATATCATAGCTTCTATTGAATCATTTGTAGGGATATTGGCTTTTGCACTAGTAACAGGTTTGCTATATGGGCGTTTTTCAAGGCCTCAAGCGTACATGAGGTTTAGCGATAACTTATTAGTAGCACCTCATAAAGGAAAGAGGGCATTAATGGTGAGGCTGGCCACATATAAGAATAATCATATAACCGATGTAGAAGCCATTGCCACCATGGCTATGCACATGAAAGATGCAGATGGCAAACAGGTTACCAGGTTCTTCAGGCTGAATCTTGAAATAAGCAAAATTGCTTCAATGGCATTAAGCTGGACGCTTGTGCACTTAATAGATGAAGAAAGCCCGCTTTATGGCATGGGGCACGATGATATTATGGAAGCCAATATTGAGATATTGTACAATATGAAAGCCTTTGACGACCATTTCTCAAATATTGTGCAACAGCGTACATCATACACAATTGAAGAGGTGGTGTATGGTGCAAAATTTTTACCAATGTTTCACAGATCTGACGATGGCCAAACAACAATTTTAGAATTAGATAAGATAAATTTGCATGAACAGGTAGAAGTGCCAGAGCCTGCATCTATAGACGAACTATTAAAAAGCTAAATAAGATATTATGATAGATACAAAAGCAACGTTGACACAACAATTACTAGAAAGGGAAAATAAGTATAGCGCACATAATTACCATCCGCTACCGGTAATGCTTACAAAAGGGGAAGGTGTGTATGTGTGGGATGTAGAAGGTAAAAAGTATTATGATTTCTTATCCGGCTATTCAGCACTTAACCAAGGTCATAGACACCCAAAGATCATGGAGGCGTTTATGGAGCAAGCAAATAAGCTTACCTTGACCTCAAGAGCATTTCATAGTGATGCTTTTGGTGAGTTTGCTGAGTATATTACCCAATATTTTGGTTTTGATAAAGTGCTACCTATGAACACAGGTGCAGAGGCTGTTGAGACAGCTTTGAAACTAGCACGTAGGTGGGGGTATGTGAAGAAGAACATACCGGATAATGATGCCAAAGTGGTCGTTTGTTCTGAGAACTTCCACGGCCGTACGATCAATATCATATCATTTAGTACAGACCCTGAGTCGAATAGCGCATTTGGGCCGTACAACCCTGGTTATAAGATCATACCATATAACGATCTAGCAGCTTTGGAAGAAGCCTTAAAAGGTGAGAATATAGCTGCATTTATGCTGGAGCCTATACAAGGTGAGGCTGGTGTTGTAGTGCCTGATGAGGGGTATTTGTCTAAAGCATATGACCTGTGTAAAGAAAACAATGTATTATTTATTGCTGATGAGATACAATCGGGTTTAGCACGTACAGGTAAGATGTTGGCCTGCGATCATGAAAATGTACATCCTGATATTTTGATATTGGGTAAAGCACTTTCAGGTGGTGTAATGCCGGTATCGGCTGTGTTGGCAGATGATGAAGTGATGCTGACGATCAAGCCTGGTGAGCATGGGTCTACCTATGGTGGTAACCCTCTAGGTTGTAAGGTAGCTATAGCAGCACTTGAGGTGCTGAAAGAAGAGAAAATGGCAGAACATGCGGAAGAAATGGGGGCATATCTACGTAAACGCTTAGAAGATTTAAATAGTCCGTTAATATCAATCGTAAGAGGTAAAGGTTTGTTGAATGCGATCGTGATCAAGCATGAAAATGAAAATGCCGCTTGGGATATATGTGTAAAAATGAAAGATAATGGTTTGCTAGCCAAGCCTACACATGGCGATAAGATACGTTTTGCACCACCACTTGTTATTACTAAAGAGCAAATGGATGAGTGTATTGATATCATAGATAAGAGCTTGCAAGAATTCGCTTAATGCAAGAACAAGCTAAACAAAGTTTTTATACATCGGATGTATGGACGAATATCATCGTCGGTATGTCCGATGGCTTTTCTGTGCCATTTATCATTATTACAGCTTTTAGTAATGTAATTGCCAACAACAAGGTCATCGTATTGTTAGGGCTAATTGCAGCCGCTATGGGTGCTTTGGCGATGGGGGTAGGGAATTACCTTTCTAACAAAGAGCAGTTGGAAGAAAAACTGGGTGTATTAGAAGAGAAGGAGATAGAGATTATGATGAGCTCTGGTATATCAAAAGAGATCATCAATAAAATGGAACTCCATGCCATGAGTAATAAGGAGCAGTGGGAACTGATGGTAGACAAGTATGGACTAGACCTTGCAAAACCTGATATGTTACGTATAAAGAGGGGGGCGTTAATGGTAGCCTTTTGTTATCTAATTGCCGGGTTGGTTTGTGTTGTACCTTATTACTATACTGCTACGCCGCAAGATGGTAGGTTATGGTCTGTTATTGTTACACTAACTTTATTAGCCGTCTTTGGAGTTTTTAAAGCAAAACTTACAGGTTTATCTTTTATTAAAGAGCCACTGCGACTATTGCTCATCACAGCTACAGCAGCAGCAGCTTTATATTTTATCACTGGTTTCTTTCGTTAGTCTTATCCCTTATCTCTGTTAGTGAACCATCAGGGTATTGTATATGCTCTAAGTACAATCCATGGCCGGCTACGCTAAAGTCGGCTTGATTACAATCTTTAGATTCAATGATCTTCCTAAACTCTTCTATAGTATGTCTACCTCTGGCTACTTGTAGTTGCGTACCTACCAGCCCGCGTACCATGCCTCTTAAAAAACGATTGGCTTCTACGACATAGTGTAACTCATTATCGAAAAACTCCCAATAGGATTCAAATATGCTGCAGTTGTAGGTATAGGTTTGTGTATTACGTTTAGAGAATGTCTCAAAGTCGGTGTGCTCTTTAATTATTGCAGCTGTTTTGTTTAACGTCTCAACATCGATCTTGAAAGGATAGAACAAAGAACGATTGTTAAGAAAAGGGTTTTTGTAAGTGTGTATCTTATATCTATACCTTCTTCTTTCCGCAGCAAAACGTGCATTCATTTCATCGTCATGTGGTTGGTACACTGCTAATAGCGATATAGTAGGAGGTAAGATCGCATTTACTCTGTATACGAAATTAGGTGCTAGAGCTTCATTGATATCAAAATGATAGTAACTACATAGAGCATGTACCCCTTCATCTGTTCTGCTGGCACCTACTGTTTCCACCTCTTGCCTTAACAGTGTAGAGAGTGCCTGGTTGATAGCCAACTGTACCGTAGGAGTGTCATTCTGTATTTGAGAGCCATGGAAAGCACCTCCATCATACATAACCTCTAAAAAATACCTGCCCATATCACAATGTTCAATGCGCAATATTACTTTTTTAACGGCAGAGTTTATAAGCCTGAGAATAAAACCACAGGTTGTAACAGAATATAGTATTTTAGACTTTGTTCCTTTGTTATGTGTGGCATTACTGGTTTTATAAGATTTAGAGATCATGTTTCAGCATCTCACTTACAGGCTATGAACGATAGCATTCGTCATCGTGGTCCTGATGATGAAGGGTATGTTTGCATGAATGATGATGGCATCAAGACATATTCTGGTAATGATACCGTATATGAACTAAAGCAATCGCTAAGTCATATTCAAACAGCCAAAAGTTGCAAATTAGGTTTAGGATTCAGAAGGTTGTCAATACTGGACCTTTCACATCATGGTCATCAACCCATGGTATCGCATGCTTCGGGGGTAGTGTTAACCTTCAATGGCGAGATATACAATTATAAGGAGCTAAGAAACACGCTACAGCAGTTAGGAGTTACGTTTAGTAGTAGTACGGATACAGAGGTGGTCTTAAGAGGGTATGAGCAGTGGGGGATGGAAGTGGTACAAAGGCTGAATGGCATGTTTGCTTTTGCACTCTTGGATAGCAAACAAAACAAACTGTTTTTAGTACGTGATAGGCTAGGCATTAAGCCTCTTTTTTATCATCATAATGAACAAGGAATTACTTGGGCTTCTGAAATGAAGGCCTTATTTAATACAGGTTGGGTAAAAGCAGAGGTGAACTGGGAAGGGATTTTAGCTAATTATCAATTACAAACAACACCTTACCCTCATACATGTTTTCAAAATATTAATTCTGTATCACCAAGCACTTACTTGGATATTGATATTACTAAAGGCGTTACAAAAGAAATTAGGTATTGGGAAATCCCAATTCTAAAAGATAAAACAACTGCCAGTCAAGAACAGATTGTTGAAGAGTTGGATCATAGACTTCAAGAGATCGTTAGTAAGCAATTAAGGTCGGATGTGCCGGTAACGTCTTTGATGAGTGGTGGCATTGATTCAACAACACTTACTGCGATATGTACAGAACAGCGATATGATTTTCACGCATATACCTTAGGTTTTGATGGCAGTGGAGAAGGAACAGATGAGTTGCCGCAAGCTAAAGCTATGGCTAAAAAGCTTGGTGTAAAGCATCATGTGCATATTATTAAGCCCGAAGATATTTTAGACAACTTAGAAGACGCGTTAAGGCATTTTGAAGAACCTTACACCAATTTAGAGCCTGGATTTGCAGCATCTTCCTATTTGCATGAGCAAGGGTACAAAGTTGTTATGAATGGTTTGGGTGCCGATGAAGTATTTGGAGGATATGCTTACTATCAAAACTATATGAAATGGCAGCTTAGGCTGCGATATGCTAAGTATAATAAACTCATCCCAGCTATAGGTGGTAAACTGCAAAAAGCTAAGTCATTTCTTGAGTTAGACACTGTTTTAAAATACCATAGCCACTTTAGAGAAGGAATTAAAGCCGGTGAACTACAAACACTTTACGGAAAGGGTGATACATTATTGAGTGAGTTGCTTATTGATGATAAAGGTGTTTTACTAGAAGATATTCCTGAAGCATTATACTATTATGATGTAAGGAACTATGTGAGTAGCCACCATGTGTTTCGTGATGACCTTAGTGCGATGGGGCACAGTGTAGAGATGCGCTATCCGTTTTTAGATCATGAGTTAATAGAGTGGGTTGCTACCATACCGCTCAACATAAGGTATACTACTCATACGAATAAACCTTTACTACGTAAAGTAGCAGAAAAGTATATTGCTGTTGATAATCTTAATATGCCTAAAAAGGGATTTAGTTTGCCGCTAAACAAATGGCTCAAGGAATCGAATGCCATACAAGACTATGCAGCACAAAAATTGAAGTCTCTGAAGGGAAGGGGAGTGTTTAATAACGATGTGATTAATAAATGGTGGAGTAAACAAGATGAAGGAATGAACTTCTCTAAGATATGGCAGCTGGTAACTACTGAAGTATGGCTGCAAGAGTATATAGATGAAAAATAAGCTAAAGAGGGTTACTCCTTAGCTTATATGAATGATCGGGTATATAATAGTATTATTTAGTAACCAACATACGCTTGCTGTCAACAATTTTACTGTTTGCGACAAGTGTATATATGTACATTCCATCAGCCAGATTTTCAGCACTTATATTGATGCTTCCATCTTTGACATTGCTGTCAATTTCATATTTCTTAATCAGCTTGCCATTTAAATCGCATACATAAACGTACGCACTGCTTACTGTTTCTGTAAGGTGGAAAGGGATTTCAGTAGAAACACTAAAAGGATTTGGTACATTTTGAGATAAGCTATTGTTTTTCTCTAAAACAGGGTTGCTAATATTAGTAGTATTAGTAAGCTTAGTAATAGCTTCTTTTATTTGCATTAATTCATCTCTGAGTGTTACTATTTCTTGTTGTTGCTCCTTAATCGCTTGAGTAAGCACAGGGATAAGCATTTGATAACTTACGGCTTTGTATGTTTCAGAATAGTCATTTGTTTTATCATCATCATTGCCATTAAACATGATAGGTGCAGTTGTGACCATTTCAGGTATAGTTTTCTCTAAATCTTGTGCTAAGAAACCATATACTCTACCTTTTGCAAAGTTTGCAGTAGCAAATTTCCCGTCATCTTTATATTCATAGGTTTTTGGCTGTAGCTGGTTTATTAATTCAAGACCAGACTCTATATTTTCTATATTCTTTTTTAATCTAGCGTCAGAAGAAGTCCATGTACCTGTTCCAGAAGATTCGTACGTGCGCCCTTGTGCATATATAGCCCAAGCATTATTAGGGTTTGGTGCGTTTGCATGACCCCATACTCCAATTGCTGATCCGTTCATGCTTTGTGATAGCCCGTTAGCACGAAGTCCAACTCCCCATGTTGTATTGGTTGCACCTTGACTTAATGTATGTATATAAGCGCCGTATATTTCATTTCTTGCCGAACTACCGCTATATTGATCCATGTCAGGCATGACTAGTACATCAATGCCTTTATATCCTGCACTAAAATGACCGCCGATACCATATCCATCATCATTTAGAGAAACAGCATTCACTGCTACGTTATCTACATGGCCCGTAGTTGCTGTAGTATTACGGCAGCTTAATGTTATTGATTCGTCTTTAGATTCAACGTCTAATTGGGCAAAAGGTGCAGTTGTTCCTACACCTACTTTCGTAGCAGTTGTCCCCGTATTATAAATATTAGCTCCATTTTTTTTCCAATGAACATCTGTTAAGACAACATTCCCGTTATCATCAACTGCTAGAGCTTTTCCGTTAGTAAGGTTTGTGCTGGTTGGTGTAGTTGCGGCACTTAGTGTTGATATTTTAAGGCCACTTGCATTAGTTGTGCCTGAGTTGAGTTCAAGTTTTGCTGTAGGGTTATTTGTTCCGATACCTACATTTCCAATATTGTTGTTATAAATTTTTGTGCCAGACTTGGTCCAATTGCTACTACTCGAGGCGTTTACAACATCTGTTAACATTACATTTCCTGATGCATCTACAGTTAACGCTTTATTATTATTAGTTGTAGGGGAAGAAGAATTTAGTTGTGTGAATTTTAAGCCACTTGTATTAGTTGCTCCAGAGTTGAGTTCAAGTTTAGCAGATGGAGTTGTTGTTCCAATACCAGTATTGCCAGCATTATTATTATATATATCAAGTCCACTCAATATCCAGTTATTAACAGTTGCAGTGTTCACTACGTCAGACAGTACTACATTTCCTGATGCATCTACTGTTAAAGCTTTATTGTTATTAGTTGTAGTTGGGGAAGATGAATTGAGTTGCGAGAATTTCATTCCACTTGTATTAGTTGTTCCAGAGTTGAGTTCAAGTTTAGCAGATGGATTTGTTGTTCCAATGCCTGTATTGCCGGCGTTATTATTGTAGATGTCAAGTCCGTTTAGTGTCCAGTTACTAGCTGTTGCAGTGTTCACTACGTCAGACAGTACAACGTTTCCAGTTGCGTCAAGAGTTAATGCTTTCCCATTATTTAAAGTAGCGCTATAAGTTGAATTGAGTTGTATAAACCTCAATCCACTTGAGCCTGGAAAATAGTCTTTTATTTCTAGTTTTGCAGTGCTAGGAGATACACCAAAACCTACACGGCCATCCTTGTTAATTATCATAGCGTTCGAAACAGGAACTGCACCAACAGGTCCCACAGGTCCAGGGTTAGGTTTTGCATGACAACCTATTAATAATTCTAAGCCATCAAATCGTATATCTGCACGATTGTCGCCCAAAATACCTGGTGTTGGCGATAAAATTGACAAACCTTCGTCCCCGTTTGGGTTTATAAACTGAGTTTTACCTCCATTAATAGAATTAAAAATAACATCACCGTTAACAACTTCCAGTTTTGCATTATTAGCACTTGATGTAGCACCAATAACAACATTGTCGGATGCCGCTGTTGTGTTTAGGTGTGTTGTTGGAAATGTAGTCGCCGTGTTTCTTATCCATTGAGCCGAGCCAATAATTGGCAATGCTAATAAACACAGTGATAGTTTAATTACTTTTTTCATAGTAAACTTTTAGTAGTCCCTACTCTTAGAAAGGCTTTTCGGGTTCCGCCTATAGTTTTGTGTAGCTACAGTAGGAAAATTACTTTTTACTATAAGTCTGAGTAATGCAGAATTAACAACCGCGTAGTTTATGAGATGACCGCGCTATTAGTGTAATATTCGTTTGAGGAATTCATCTTTTTTTCGAAGAGCTACAGCAATAGCCGTATTGTCTTTCATGACTATATGTCCGCCACGTCCTTTTATATATTCTTTTACATAACTGAGGTTGATCAAGTGCGATTTGTGAACCCTAAAAAAACCATGTTCTTTTAGCAGGTTTTCATAAACCTGCAATGACTTTGAAGCAAGGATATTTTCATTCTTTTCAAAAAAGAATTCGGTATACGCACCCTTAGCTTCACAACGTAATATGGTTTTGATAGGTGCAAATCTTAACCCCTCCATTGTGGGCAATCCTATGTTTTCTTCAGTGAGAGTACCCACATTTTCCTTCACCTCTATTGTGTTACCTCTATTTGCGATAGCTTTATTTACAGCGGCTTTTAGCTCTACAGGGTCTACAGGTTTTAAAATATAGTCTTGGGCTGACCACTTAATGGCCTTAATAGCATAGGAGTCATATGCTGTAACAAAAATTGTTTGGAAATTTATAGGGCTTATTTGTCCTAACAGCTCAAAGCCGGTTTCATCTTTTAGCTGAATGTCAAGAAATAGAATGTCAGGTGAAGTTTTCTGTATTAACTCTATACCGCTATTTATATTATCTGCTTCCCCTACAATAGTCACATCATCGCAATATTGAGATAGCATTCGTTTTAAAACACGTCTAGACCTTACTTCGTCATCAATTATTAATGCTGTTGTTTTCATTGTTTAGCTTCTTTGTAATGTTAAATATGGTGATAATGATGCTTGTTCCTGTATTATCATCACTATGCTCTGAAAGGTCTTCAACTCTGATATCTATGTCTATATTTAGCCCCGTTTTAAAATAGTTGATCCTCTCCATCGATATGCCCATCCCTTTTGATGAGTTTTTCTTTTTTCGTCGTAAAGATTCCTTAATACCTACACCATTATCTTTTATTGCGCAAATGATATTTTCTCCTTCGAGGGAATAGACAATGCTTAATAATGAATGTTTGTTTTTGTTGAGCCCATGCACTACGGCATTTTCAACAAATGGTTGGGTGATGAGGCTGGGGATATTGAATTGTAAAAGCTCATCAGGTGCTTCAATTTTATAATCGAAACAATCCTCACATTTTACCTTTTCAAGAGAAAGGTATTTCCCTAGAAAGGCGATTTCTTCCTCAACAGTGATAAAATCGTTGTCGGAAAAGTGTAGCCCATTACGAATGAGTGTCGCAAAGTTTTGTAACAGCTTGACAACATCATCTTTACTGTTTGTATAGATGTAATCTTGGATAGCATTTAAAGAGTTGAAAATAAAGTGCGGTTTTATTTGCGCTTTTAGTGTTTCTAGTTTAGTCTTTGCGATGATTCTGTTGCGCTCTAATTGTTTGTAAGTCTTCTTTTTATTGTACAAGTAGTACCAATAGAATAGCAAGCCTATTAGACTCAATAAGAGTAAGCTTATTATAATTTTGAACCAAACCGTTTGCCAAAAAAGTGGTTTAATATAAATGTGTGTAGTATTAAGTGTAGTAGTTGTATTAGGCCTGTTGTCTTGTACATCGATCAGGAATTTATATTTCCCGGGAGGGATATTAGTGTATTGTATTACATTGTTTTTTGTTGTGCGCCACTCGCTATGAAACGGTTCTAATTTATACCGATAATAGATCTCATCATGGTATTTTAGCGCTACTGTATGAAACTCTATTTCTAAGCCTTCTCTAGAGTATGTATACTCTATACTATCTCCTGTAGCAGTATTGTTTGTAGCTAGATTTTTGCACGTAATGTCTGATACAGTATAAGTGATGTTTTTTTCTTGCTTTTGTTGGTTCAAAAAACTTATGCCACCATTATTTGTTCCTATTATTATTTTGTCTTTGTATTTTTTTACTACCGTAATTTCGTTTGATAATAATCCGTCATTATTATTAAGCAATTTCTCGTTAGTGAATTTTAATCTTTTGTAGTCAAACTGGCTATACAATACCCCTTTGTCCGTACCTACCCAGATATTATTGCTATCAATTTCAACAGATGATATATAATTCCCTAATATGGAATTTGATGGGTTGAAAGAGGAAATAATGGAATCGCCCTTCAATAAAAACAGTCCTCTAGATATCGTACCTACCCACATATATGGATGATAATAGTACAGGCATTTTATAACTATCCCGTCAAAAAAAGGTATAGACCGAGGGCTGTCTGCATTTATTTTTTGAATTTTAAACAGCCCGTTTTGTCCTCCTAGCCATAAGGACTTATCATCACCAAAACTTTGTGCAAAAATCCTGCCTATTGAGTACTTTTTTTTCTTTTTTGATTTTGTGCTATATAAGAAAAGGCTTGTTGAACCAATACTTAATGTAGTGTCGTCAATAACAAAAAGGGATTTATAAGTTGATCCGATTTTGGGTAGTGTAATTAATTGATTGTTTTTTAATAGAGCAATTTTACCACGCGAAGTAAAATAAGTTTTGTTGTTGTATTCCTTGATGTCAATAATAAAATTATACCCTGGGTACTCGTCTTTTAATTGAAAGCTTCTCCACTTTTTTATTTTATTGTTTGTAATGTCAATTAGCTCTACATCTCCGGAATGGTAACCTAGCCACATTTTATTGTTTTTTGTGAACTCTACTTTCATAACCATATCTGATAGCAATCCGTCGTCAATTGTATAAGTTACAAGAGACGGGTTAGGAATATGTATAACTCCATTATCAACTATATTTATCCAGAGACCTCCTTGGTTATCAGTAAAAAGTCTATCGATTAACCCTGGTAATTTTATGTTTTGATAAGGTTGTTTCAGGTCGTGCTTTCTGTATAGCTTAATGTTTTTGCTGTTATATATACTTACCCACAATCCGTGTATGTCAGCATGTATTTTGTGAATAGCTTTTTCTAATGTGTATTTGTTAAGAAACTTGAACTTATTGGATTCATAGCTATATGTTGCGATCGTATAGTTATTGCTTAAATAAAGTATGTTGTTATAATATGATAAACTCGTATATCTTTCTTTCGACTTCAAGTGTTGGCTGAAAAGAATATTTGTGTCTTTAACAGAATATATATCTACTCCGTCACAAAAAAATACATGGCCATTTTCTGTTTCAAAAATAGAAATCGGGTTATCTATACTCGTTTTTTTAAATCGTGGTTTGCCTTGCTTGTTAATACACATTAGTGATCTCTTCCCTATTAAGTAGGCTGTTTGACTTTTTCTAGCATAAACATGTTCGTTCAAATATTGCCCTTGGGCAAATAGGGATAAAATAGAGGAGTCCTCATAAATTGTAACCTTATTATTTTCTATCACAGAGAATGAAGTAGACTGATACAGTGGTTTTGCCCATATTCTGTTGTTGCCATCATTTGTGATATTAATAACAATATCTTCTATTATTTCTCCATCATTACTTCCAAATGATTTAAATTCTTTACCATCAAACCGGTTTAATCCACACGTATTAGCTATCCAAATGTAGCCATCCATATCTTGCTCGCACATATAGGTACTATTGCATAATAACCCATCTTTTTCTGTATAATGTTTCATATACATTGTCTGGGTTTTTGCAGTAAATGGAGTGCCAATAAGCAGTATTGGAAGAAAGAAAAGGGAAAGAAAGTTTTTGTGCATGTGTGATGGTGAATAGTGATAATAAATATACACTCTTTACTAGATGCTTTTAAAGGTGCATAGTCTAAAACCACAAAGTTTTAATGATATTTTATAATGGTTAGTGGCGACGGTTTACGCCTTATAACTAAGAGTTGTACTATTACTAATGAAAATAAGCCTCCAAGACTGGAGGCTTCTGTTACATATAGAGGATAAGAGAGAACGTTGTTGTGTGCTGCGATGCTTCACCGCGATCTACTACACTATTGCCGTAGCGCTGCTGCTATTATTTATACTTGAAATATCTTAGAAGTTTACCGCAACAATAACCAAAGCGATGATGCTGATGAACATAGCTATTTTAATAGTAGCTTGTTTTTTTACGATAGCTTGGCTGGCTTGAAGACCGATGTTTTGTTGAAGTTGAATTGCGTTTTGCATGACTTGTGTTTTTTACTGTGTGTTTTTGTTTTGTGTGTGTTGTGTTTTTTATTTTTTGTTTTGAAACGCCTGAGCGTGTTTGTTTGTTTTGTTGACACAAAGATGCAACAAGAACAGGCCCTGTTCCAAAAAAACGGCTGTGGTTAACTTGAGGTTTAGAACTGGTTAACGGGTAAGTATGTTAATGGTTAACCAGCTATTAAGAAATGATAATGTAGAATATATCTATACTGTAGTTTGGTTGGTATGCAGAGATTCTTCAGTACTATTCTTTATCATAACATAACCTGCATATATAAAGAGGATACCTATAAACTCGGTAATGTATAGCACTTCTATATATCCTGCTTTAGCACTAGACCCGCCTATGCCGGGTAACAAGCCTCCTATTGCAATGAGCACATTGCCCCACATCCGTTTTTTGTATATGCCTTTTCTCGCATATAGTACAGCAGAATAAATGGCGCCGCCGACAAGAAAGATGAATGCATATATATTGATGAATGGAGTGATATACCTAATATATTTCCATTCCAATATACTGCCTGTAAGTTTCATGTGTTCTCCCGGAACTAATGGAGAACGGATAACCAATACTGAAACAACAATAATAGTGAGTATGAGTAGGTAGGATAAAAAATCAGAGAATTTAGTTTTTAATAGGAGGTGAACAGTGCCTTGTGCTAAAGGGGCACCACCTAATAATGCACCAAATATGTACCAAGCTTTAAAATTTGCCGGGCTGTAACCATATATTGCGTGTATGCTTTCTGTTATTGTGCCAGCTCCATAGAAGAAGATACCAACCATCCACCATAGTATGTAGATAGATGAAGTGTCTGACAGCCAGTGCTTTAATAGTTTTATGAAAAAATAAACAGCGAAAGCTGATGTAGCTAAAGGAATATAATTAACATAGTTCATCAAGTTGCGGTTGGCTATAACAAAGGTAAGGGCTAAGCAAGCTATTTGTTAACCTAATTGTCATGGAATTGCCACAAACGCATTGTAGAAGCTCAAATAAGATGTCTGGTCTAGAATTTAAAGTTATAGGTTATACTAGGCAGTATTGGAAAAATAGACACTTGTTTTACCGAAGCTTTTACACCTTGGCCTAGGTCTCCTTTGGTATCTACATATAAGAAGTAGGGGTTTTGCCTGCTGTAGACATTATATATTGAGAAAGCCCAACTGCTTCTCCATTTTTTATTTGGTTTCTTGGGTTTGGGGGTGTAAATGGCTGAAAGGTCTAACCTGTGATAAGCAAAAAGTCGATAAGCATTTAGCTCACTATAATCAGGAACAATGTTCAGATCTACAATGTAATAATTGGTAGGTAGTGTGATGGCATTACCCGAACCATAAACAAATACGGTAGAGAAGGTCCATTTCTTATTTAATTCATAGCTAGCCACAATGGATAAATCATGTCTCCTGTCATATTTTGCAGGGTATCTATTACCATTGTTCAGGTCTTTAAAGGTACGGTAGGTCCATGATAGGGTATAACCTATCCAGCCTGTAAACTTGCCTTTGGTTTTGTTGATGAAAAACTCTGCACCATATGCTTCTCCGTTACCAAATACAAAATCCAATTCAGGGTCTCTGATCGTATTAGGAACATACCCTTCTCGATATTCTACTTGGTTTTCCATGTCCTTGTAGTAAACCTCTACTGATGTTTCTACGGAGTTGTCAAATAGGTTTCTGAAGTAGCCCAGCGAATACTGCCATGCACTTTGTGGTTGTACAAAAAGCGTACTAGGTACCCATAAGTCTGTTGGTAAAGTACTACCGTTATTAGTGATCAAGTGAATGTATTGATACGCCTTTGCAGCACTGGCTTTTATAGAGGAGTATTCATTGATCTGATAACGAATATTCAATCTTGGTTCAAGCCCTCCATAGGTTTGTACCAGGTCGCTACTAGTGTATTGTGTACTGTCTGATTTTTTGCCATTGAAGTCATATTGATATTCAGTGTACGGCCCCGCTTGTGCAAACCAGGAGTATCTAACTCCGGCGTTGATCTTGATTCTTGAGTTGAGGTCAAAATCATCCATGATGTATACGCCGCCTTCGTGTGCATATTTGATTAATGCATTGTCAGGTTTTAACTCTACATCTCCCGAGCTGCCCGAAACTTGGTTGGGTATAAACTTATGGTAGGTATAGGCGATGCCTGTCTTAAACTTATGATTGAAAGGGGTATAATAGTCAAGGTCGGTTTTGAGGTTGTAATCCCTCACGCCTGACGACAGTTTAAACTCTACGTCGCCTTGCTTTGCGCCAAAGGCAAATTTGTAGTCGTTATAAACAGCTGTTGTGTTCAAGAAAAGCCTGTCGTTGAACAAGTGATTCCAACGTAGTGTTGCCGTACTATTTCCCCAGGGTATATCAGCAGAGAAAGCCCCTGTACTGCTCCCGAATTTAAATTTATCTCTACCGAAGTACCCACTAAGGTATACACGGTCTTTTTCCGTAATGTTATAGTTGGCTTTTAAGTTAGCATCGTAGAAAAAGTATCCTGAGTTTTTCAATGCCTCATTGGCAAATGGTTTTATTAGTACATCGATGTAGGTACGACGCCCTGATAACATAAAAGAGCCTTTATTTTTCTTAATAGGGCCTTCTAATGTTAACCTTGACGAAATTAGCCCAATACCACCTTCGGCATGATAATCTTTCATGTTACCTTCTTTCATAGATACATCTACTACAGAAGATAGTCTGCCACCATAATTAGCAGGCATGCCGCCTTTGATGAGTGTAACATTTTTTAATGCATCAGTGTTGAATACAGAGAAGAAGCCAAATAAGTGCCCTGTATTATAAACAACGGCATCGTCTAATAAAATGAGGTTTTGGTCAGGACCACCACCACGCACATAAAACCCTGAACTGCCTTCTCCTGCAGACTGTACACCCGGCATGAGTTGTAGTGCCTTTAGAATGTCCGTTTCGCCAAACATGACAGGTAGCTTTTTTATCTTATTAGCAGAGATGGAAATGGTGCCCATTTCTGTACCCTTTACGTTCTCATCTCTTCGTGTAGAACGTATCTCTACCTCTTTAATGGTAGCTTGGTTTTGCATCTCCATGTTAAGGGTTTTACTCTCAATAAGACTAAGCGAAACCTCTTTTGTGCCATAGCCAACATAAGAATAGATCACTTTGTGTTCACCTGCAGGAAGTGTGATGGAATAAAAACCATAAGTATTGGTTTGTGTGCCTATGCCTAGCTCTTTTACATATATGGTAGCAGCGATGAGCGACTCACTACTTTCCGCATCACGCACGTAGCCACTAAGGGTTACTTTCTTTTGAGCCCAAATGCATAAAGGGAACAGTAGTATAATTATGGTAAAAAGCTTTCTCACGATATTGCTCTTGTTAAAAGACAGCAATTTAAGCCTACTTAGTCAATTCTATCTTCAGTTTCACCACATTCTAACATTTTTTTGCCGAAATAGGGGTTTTGAATGTCTTCGTAAGGACTTAACCAGTAAGCTCCCTTGTCGTTGAATGCCATAGGGCAATATTGGTGGTATATAGTTGTGCCGCTTAATTCTATTGATTGCAGCAGCTCATAAACATGATTGGACAAACCGGAAAAAGGTATTCTTTTATACTCAATATCGTTTTGTGCTTTTGCTACTTCTTCAATAGAAACCATTAATGGATCAAGTAGCGTGTTATAGTTGGGGCGTAAAGTGTCGGTAGATAGAACTTTTTTTAATATGGAGGTGCTGGTACGAAGCGTTTGTGTACCGGCAATAACCTTAGCCATATCTTCTTCTATAAAAGCATCAGAAAGCGTGTAATAATCCTGAATGATATGAATGACCATGCTCGTCTCCTGATTGTTGAGTGCACTTTTAGCCGATAGTATCTTTTCATGATGGTTATTATGGTCTGCCTTTTGTTGGCAGCTAAAAAGTGTTATACATAATATGAATAAGAGGAGGGGTGCAGAGGTATTCATAAAATAAATTTAGAACAAAACTACAATAAGTAGGTATGCTATACACATCATTAGTAAATTTGCTGCCTTATGTTAATATCGTTACAGAATATATCTTTTCATTTTGGGGCTAGAGCCATATTAGATGGGGCTAATTGGCAAATAGGTACAGGCGAGCGTATTGGGCTTGTAGGTAGTAATGGCGCAGGTAAGTCTACTTTATTGAGACTGATTACAGGAGAGTATGTAGTGGATGATGGGACTATCAATAAACCTAAGGATGTAACCATTGGTTTCTTTAATCAGGACTTGTTAAGCTTCTCTACTAATGACTCTATACTGAAAGTAGGTATGCAGGCCTACGAAAAGGCTAATGAGGTAAATGTTAGATTAAAACAGCTTACCGATGAGCTGGAGGTGAAACCCAATGATGAAAAGCTGTTGGATGAATATAGTCATGTGTTGCACGACTTTGAGGTAGCCGGTGGTTATGAGATGGAACACAAGACCGCAGAGGTTCTTGAGGGGCTAGGTTTTTCGACTGAAGACCTGCAAAGACCGTATAATGAGTTTAGTGGTGGATGGAGAATGAGGGTGCTGCTGGCCAAAATGATGTTGCAACAGCCGGATCTATTACTGCTGGATGAGCCTACCAACCACTTGGACTTACCGTCAATAGAATGGCTGGAACGTTACTTGCAAAGCTATCCTGGTAGTGTGGTTATTGTATCGCATGATAGGTATTTCTTAGACAGAATGGTGACCAAGATCGTTGAGGTTTGGCAACAAGACCTTTATCAGTACAGCGGTAACTATACCTTCTTCCAAAAAGAAAAGGTGGAACGTATGGAACTCCAACAACGTCAGTACGAAAATCAGCAGCAATACATCAGACAGCAAGAGCGATTTATAGAACGCTTTAAGGCAAAGGCTTCTAAGGCCGCACAGGCACAGAGTGCTATGAAGCGCTTGGATAGCTTGGATAGAGTAGAGTCGCCCGATACATCTATTCCTGTCATGAATATCAACTTTGACGTGGCTGTACAACCGGGTAAGATCATTTGTACTTTAAATGATATCTCTAAGAGTTTCGGAGACCTGTCTATATTAAAACATACCAGTGCTGAGATCAATAGAGGAGACAAAATAGCATTGATTGGCGCTAACGGTAAGGGTAAGTCTACCTTGTTGCGTATTGTGGCAGGTAGAGAACAGTTTGAAGGTGAACGCAAATGGGGGCACAATATAGAAGAGAGCTTTTATGCACAGCATCAGTTAGAAGCGCTATCCATAGAAAAAGAAATTTTAGAAGAGATGCTGGCCAGTGGTACCGGTAAGAGTGAAGTGGAGCTAAGACAACTGTTAGGTTGCTTCCTATTTAGTGGCGATGATGTATTCAAGAAGATAAAAGTATTGTCCGGTGGGGAGAAGGCAAGGGTAGCCTTGGCTAAAACCATTGCGATGAAGGGGAACTTTCTGCTACTGGATGAGCCTACCAACCACTTAGATATGCAGTCGGTAGAGATGCTGATAGATGCACTGAATAAGTACAAGGGGACATTTATACTGGTGTCACACGACAGGTATTTTATTAGTAAAACGGCTAATAAGATATGGTACATCGAAGATCAGCACATCAAAGAGTTTGTAGGTACTTACGATGAGTATGTAGTATTTGAGCAGGAAAGAGAAAATAAGAAAAAGACGGCAACACAGCCTGCAGTAGTTGAACCTGTTAAAGATAAAAAGGAGAAAAAGCGTAACGATGCAGAATATCGTGAGCGTAATAAAGAGTTTCAGAGAGAACAAAAGAAATTCCAAAAACTGGAAGAGGAAGTAAATAAAATGCAGGAAGACAAAAAACAGTTTGAAGCCCAACTTGCCGACCCTGAGTTTTATGCAGATAAAGACAAGTTTTTGAAACTCGATGAGCAATACCGTAAACATACCGAAGCCTTAGAGCAGAAGATGAAAGCGTATGATAAGCAGTTTGAACTAGTGCTTCAGCTGGAAGAAGAGCTGGGCTAACCTTGCATCTTATTAAAAGAAATGTAATTTTTACATGATTACTAAAACATAAGTTATGCCTTCATTTGATATTGTGAGTAAAGTAGACCTACAAACATTAGACAATGCCATTAACGTTGCACAAAAGGAGATCGACAATCGTTACGACTTTAAAGGGTCGCATATTGATCTTTCTTTAAATAAGAAAGATATGATCGTAACCCTAGAGGTAGAAAGTGATATGCATCTGCGCCAAGTGGAGGATATTATGATCACAAAGGCGATGCGTCAAGGGTTGGAGGCAAATTGCTTTGATCTTTCTAAAGAGTATACTGCTTCCGGTAAATACCTTAAAAAGACCATTGGTGTAAAGAACGGTTTGGATAGAGAAATGGCTAAGAAAATAGTGAAGTTGATAAAAGACAGTAAGCTAAAGGTAACACCTGCCATACAAGATGATATGGTGCGTGTAACCGGTAAAAAGATAGATGATCTGCAAGATGTAATAAAACTGTGTAAGTCTTCTAATCTTGATGTGCCACTACAGTTCGTTAATATGAAATAGAAAGAGGCTGCAAATTGCAGCCTCTTTTAGTATCGTAATATGTTAGTGTATTAAAACCCGCTATTATCTTCTTTAAACGTCGGTAGTACTATATCTTTTTCTGATATGATGGCATCTTTCAGGTCTATCTTCCAATCGATGTTCAAATCTGCATCGTTATAGATCACACCACCTTCGCTGGCTTTATTATAGAAGTTGTCACACTTATAAAACACCTCTGCCGTTTCACTTAATACGGAGTAGCCATGTGCAAACCCTTTAGGTATTAAGAACTGTCTTTTGTTTTCAGCTGATAGCTCTACACCATACCACTGGCCGTAGGTCTTACTCTCTTTTCTCAAGTCTACCACCACATCCCATATAACACCTTCCAGTGCGCGAATGAGTTTGGTTTGTGCATGAGGCTCTTTTTGGTAGTGTAAGCCGCGCAATACATTAATAGTAGAGCATGCTTGGTTGTCCTGTACAAAAGTATTGGTAAAACCTGTAGCCTCTTTTAACGTGTTAGCATTAAAGCTCTCGAAAAAGTAACCGCGATCATCGTTAAATACTCTCGGCTCCAGTATGTATAACCCTTCAAATGGTGTTGCTATAGCATTCATGATCAGCTCAGTTCGTTTACTACTTCTAAGAAGTTTTGCGTAATGTAGGTTAGCTCCTCTTCTGATAATTCAGTATGAATAGGTAGTGATATCACACAGTCTTGCAGCATATCAGTTACTGGTAAGTCATATTCAGCACCACCAAACTCGGCCAGCATTTTTTGCTTGTGGCAAGGTACAGGGTAGTAGATCATAGATGGCACATCACGCTCCTCTAGTTTTTCTTTTACAGCATCTCTGTCTACGTTTTTCAACTGTAGTGTATACTGGTGGAACACATGCTTGCTATACGGAGCTCTATATGGAGTAGTAATATTTGCATGGTCCTTAAAGGCATTATCGTAAAAATCTGCTGCAGCACGACGAGCATCGCAATACGCATCAAGGTGCTGTAGTTTAATGCGAAGTACAGCTGCTTGTATATTGTCTAAACGGCTGTTACAACCTACCATGTCATGATAGTAGCGCTTAGACTGACCGTGGTTAGCGATCATTCTTATTTTTTGAGCTACTTCGTCATCGTTGGTAAATATCGCACCGCCATCTCCATAGCAACCCAAGTTTTTAGAAGGGAAGAATGAAGTGCAACCGATCAAGCCCATAGAGCCATTTTTCACCGTTTTGCCGTCAGAGAAGGTGTAGTCGCCACCAATAGCTTGTGCGTTGTCTTCTATTACAGGAAGATCATGCTCATTCGCTACTTTTAGTAGTTCTTCCATATTAGCACTTTGCCCATATAGGTGAACCGGTATAATGGCTTTAGTATTAGGAGTGATTGCAGCCTTAAGTCCGTCAATATTCATGGTGAACGTATCAGCATCTACATCTACAAACACCGGCTTTAATCTTAGTAGTGCTATCACCTCAACAGTAGCTATATAGGTATATGATGTGGTAATGATCTCATCACCCGGTTTTACACCCAGAGACATTAAGGCTATTTGCAACGCATCTGTGCCATTAGCACAAGGAATGACATGCTTTACATCCAAATAGTCTGCTAGCTCGGTAGAGAACCCCTTTACATGCTCTCCGCCTATAAACATAGTGCTGTCTATTACGCTTTGGATAGCAGCATCTACTTCTGGTTTTATCTTTTGGTATTGACGCTTCAGGTCAACCATTTGCAATTTTTGCATAGCCGTGTTTTAATGGGTGCAAACCTACTGTATCGGTAGCATTACTCAAAGCAATGTCATTCAAATTATTGCTTTTTTATGATAGCCGTAACAGCCGGCGGAGGGATATTTATATTATCTTCACCACCTAAATTTTGCAGAGTTACATGAAATATAGTGTGTTATTGGTAGCGTTGCTTTGCTCATTCGTATCAGCTACAGCGCAAGACGACTTATTTGGAGAGCAAAAGTTGCCTCCTAGAAAGGGCTTTATTTTTGCTATAAATGGAAACTTTGATATGCCTGCTGGAGATATGGCCGACCGTTTTGGCGCGAGTTACCGTGTAGGTGGGGCAGTGTTGTATAAATTGAAATCCAACTGGATATTTGGTCCTAAGCTCGACTTTATTTTTGGAGATAAGATCAAGGAAGACTCCTTAATGAGTAACATCAGAGATGAGTTTGGCAATTTTATCAACCAAGACGGACAGAAGATGGGCGTGGCTACCTTTGAAAGGGGGTATATGGCAGGTATACAGGTGGGTAGAATATTCAATATGTCGAAAAAGTCTAGCGACAATGGTATTCTTGCCATGACCACATTTGGTTTTATGCAGCATAAGATCAACATTTTCGATAGGGATAAGACCATACCACACCTAAGAGATGACTACAGAAAGGGGTATGACAGGCTTACCAATGGTTTGTTTGTAGAGCAATATGTGGGGTATAACTACTTCGCCAATAACGGCTTGGTCAACTTTCATATCGGTTTAAATATAGCCGCCGGATTTACCAAGTTGCGCAGAGATTATCAGTTTGACATGATGAGTGGTGATACGCGCAGCCGTACCGATATTCTATTTGGCATACGAGGGGGCTGGTATATTCCTATCTTTAAGCGTAAATCAGAAGAATTCTTTTTCTAATATATGTCTGCCATATTATATTGGCTTGCCGTTAGGCTATACGTAAGTATTATACGGATCGCATCTATATTCAATCCCAAAGCTCGTTTATTTCTTCAGGGCAGGGTAGGACTTTTGAATACCATAAAGTATGCCCTGATAGATGAACAAAGGCCAAGGATATGGATACATTGTGCTTCGCTGGGTGAGTTTGAGCAAGGGAGGCCTGTGATAGAACACCTGAGAGAGAAGTATGCTAATTATGTATTAGTACTCACTTTCTTTTCGCCATCGGGTTATGAATTGAGAAAAGACTTTGAAGGGGTAGACCATGTGTTTTACCTGCCTGTAGATAGTGTGAGCAATGCTAAAAAGTTTCTTGATTATGTACAACCCGAGTTAAGTGTATTTGTAAAGTATGAGTTGTGGTACTACTATTTAAGCAATTTGGCTAAAAGAGATATGCCAACACTACTTGTAGCCGCAATTTTCAGAAAGAACCAACCTTTCTTTCAATGGTATGGAAAATTGCATCGCAGGATGCTGCACAGTTTTACACACATTTTTGTGCAAGATGACAACTCACTAAAGCTGTTAAATACCATAGGCTATACAAATGCTTCGGTGGGTGGAGATACTCGTTTTGACAGGGTAGTGAGTGCACAACAAAAAAGCCCGTTTGAACATGAGATATTAGAGCAATTCACCACAGGTAAAAAGGTGCTTGTGGCTGGTAGTACATGGCCGGCCGACGAGCGTGTACTCAAGCAAATAGCGCAACAGATACCCGAGCAATGGAAGATAGTACTGGTACCACATGAAGTGCATGAAGCGCATTTAGAAAACATAGAAACCGACTTCAAGGGTAAAACCATCAGGTGGTCGCAATGGGACAGTGTAGAAGCTGATAAGCAAGTACTCATTGTAGATAAAATGGGTTTATTATTAAGGCTTTATCAAATAGCAGATGTAGCATGGATAGGCGGTGGTGTAGGCAAGACAGGGCTGCATAATACGCTTGAAGCTGCCGTTTATGGTGTACCCATTGTGCACGGTGAAAACTACCGGAAGTTTAAAGAAGCCAGAGAGCTGATAGAAGCAGGCGCTTCTTTTGTAGTTAATTCCCCTTCAGCTTTTATAACACTCATTGAAAAGTGGGAGGCAGACAATGTAGCCTATAATCAGGCTTGTGTTGCTGCTAAAAACTATGTGCTGTCAAATGCCGGCGCCACAGCACATGTTGTAGATTATATAGAAGAGAAGAAATTGCTGATAGAGTCGTAAAACATACTCACCGCATCATTTTCATCATCCCATCCATATTTTGGTGCTATCTCATCATCCAGCCATTTAAGTGCCTCGTTTGCGTCTTTTAGTTTGTCAATATGTGATATAGCTTTATTGTAGGCCGCAGTATCATTATCAAAAAGCTCGCTGATGTACTGATACTTATCATTTATACCTATATGGCTCTTGATACTTTCTCTGGCAGGTTCTAACGATGATAGTATCGGGTTGACAGGTATCTCTTCAGTTATATTAGTTTGGGTATGCTCTACCATTTCTACCGTCTCCTCTTTTTCTTCCGGTTTGTTTTCCTCAATAGGTGTATTGGCTTCGGGTTGCTGCTCTTGGGTAGGTGTGCCCGAGGGGTTATGAACTTTTCGTTTTCTAAGTTCGCTGAGGTCGGCATATAGCACTTTGGTGTAGTCCAGCATAAGGTCCACTTCAATGAGATCTGCCTGATCTCCCTTTCTGCTCAACTCTGCTATTTTATTCAGAAGAATTTGAATTCTTTGCATGTTATTAAGGTTTGATAATAAAATACATATAGTGTTTTACTATACGGTAGCCGTAGTTTAAAGATGCTCACAAATACGTACTTTTACAACATATTCTATTTAAAAATGAGTGATAACAAAAATAATCCCAAACCTAAGAAGTCTGTTGATAAGAAAGAGGTGAAGCCAATGACCATTGTTGATAGGAGTGAGGTGGATAAACATATCATAGACTTGGTGTTGCGTACACTATATAACAACTCTGATATTGACGTATTGCACTTGGAGGATGATATTTATAAACCTGCTAAAGTAGAGATACCTCATAAGGAGGCTGAGCGCCTTTGGGAAGTAATGACCAGCTCGGGCTTGATCAAACCTGTGGTGGGCTATGGAAATGCAGGTAAGATAGAGTTGAGTCGTTCAGGCTATCAGCTCATGGCTCAGTTTGGCGGGTATATAGAGTATATCAACTCGTTAAAAAGGCCTGACCAGCTGCAAACCGTGCCTGAGCAGGTAGAGCAAGATGATGATTGTAAAGAGGTGACGCCTGTTGAAGGTAAGAAAGCTGAAGAGAAAGACAGTTCAGAAAAGAAAGCTAAATAACCTCACAGCATTCATGTAGTCATTTTTTTTAAACTATTTTTGTCGCATGTACCGCGTACGCCACACTTTTTATTGTGTATTGTTCCTATTGATACTTACTAAGACTACTGTTGCTCAAGAAGCAGCAAGAACATGGTCTTTGCAAGAAACAGTACAATATGCATTAGAACATAACATCACTATAAAGCAAAATGAACTGAACCAAAGGTTAGCTAAATTGACCTTTAGGCAAAGCCAATTATCTCAGCTTCCGTCTATAAGTGGTAACTCTATGTACGGTCGAAGTTACGGTCGTTCGGTTGACCCTACATCCAACCAGTTTGTTGATGGTACCAGTTACGATTTCTTGAGCTTAAGTGCCAATGCTGATGTATTGGTATTTGGGTGGTTTCAAAGACGTAATACAATCGCTCAAAATAAATTTAGTTTGGCTGCCGCCAATGCAGACTTAGAGCAGCTTAGGAATGATGTTTCCTTAAATGTTGCTACGGGGTACTTAAGAGCCTTGCTGGCAAAAGCTCAAGTGACGATAAATGAGAAGCAGGTTGGCTTATCTCAAGCACAGCTTACGCAAACCAGAAAATTTGCAGAAGCGGGTAGGGTGCCTGAGCTGAATGTAGCCCAACTGGAATCACAATTAGCCAGTGACAGCTCTAACCTTATTACGGCCATTACCAACTATAACGCTGCTATATTAGATATCAAGGCATTATTGAATTTAGATTTTGAAGAGCCTTATGATGTAGACGCTCCAAATATACCTATTGATGGTATGGAGATCAATATTGCCAGTGTAACGCCGGAAGAAGTATATCATACTTCATTACAATATTTCGGTAATGTGCGTAGCAGCATTAATAAATACAAGGCAGCGAAGAAAGGATATGCAGCCGCTAAAGGAACTTTATATCCGAGGTTTAGTATTGGTGGGCAGCTAGGTAGTAACTGGTCGAGCAACGTAAAGGAGTTTACAGGCTTCACCCCAACAGGTACATCTCCTACAGGTAACTTTGTGCCGATAAATGTGCCCGCGCTTAATGTAGATACTCTATTGCCGGTCTATCAGCCAACGGGTTCGTTTACAACAAGAAATGTTCCCTTACAGCAGCAGTTGGATAATAACTTCAGACAAACGCTAACGCTCAACTTGTCGGTGCCTCTTTTTAATGGTTGGCAAACCCAAACGGCCGTAAAGCAAGCAAAGATCAACATGCTTACCGCTGAGCTCAATAAGTATCAAACAGAACTGCAATTGAAGCAGGATGTGTATAAAGCTCATAATGATGCTAAAAATGCTCTACAGAAATACTATGCCGCTGAAAAGGCGGCGAGAGCAGCGCAAAGAGCTTACAACTTTGCAGAGAAAAGGTATGAACTCGGTCTGACCAATACTGTAGAATACTTAACCACTCAAAATAACCTATTTGCTGCTGATGCTAACTTAGCCAGCGCAAAGTATGATCTCATCTTTAAATTGAAGGTGATAGACTATTATTTAGGGAAAGAGATAAAACTCTAGGGAATGACAGAACTTAAAGAGGTGCTTTTAAAAGCCGCTCGTGCAGCAGGTGATATCATTAAAGAATACTTTGATGGAAACTTTAAGATCGAGAACAAAGACACCATCAACAACTTGGTGACCGAGGTAGATAAGCTTGCTGAAGACAAAGTCATTTCTATTATAAAAGAAACATTTCCAACACACAATATATTAAGCGAAGAGATAGGTGCCTTAGATGAGAACTCAGACTATCAATGGATCATTGA
This sequence comes from Flavipsychrobacter sp., assembly GCA_965230595.1. GTDB lineage: Bacteria > Bacteroidota > Bacteroidia > Chitinophagales > Chitinophagaceae > UBA5543. The sequence goes on from OZ246011.1 coordinate 1,290,807, forward strand.
TCCGATAGACGGAACCGTGAATTTTGCTCATGGTATTCCTATTTGTTGCGTAAGTATTGCACTAAAGCACAAGAAAGACCTGCTTCTTGGTGCGGTATACAACCCTATACTTAATGAGCTGTTTTTTGCGGAAAAAGGAAAGGGAGCTTACCTGAATGATAAACCCATATCGGTTTCTAAGAAGGTAGAGTTTAAGAAAGCATGTTTAGTAACAGGCTTCCCTTATAAATGGCCTAAAACATACGATCATCCAATTAAAGTATTTGAACGCTTTATTATGGAGGGCTTGCCGGTAAGACGTTTGGGTTCTGCTGCCATTGACCTATGTTGGGTAGCTTGTGGCCGTTTTGACGGTTTTTGGGAGTACAACCTCAACCCTTGGGATATAGCAGCGGGTTATCTTATTGTATTAGAGGCCGGTGGTAAGGTGTCAAACTTTGATGGCGACCCTTACAGTGTTTTTGATAAGGAAACACTAGCCACTAATGGAATTATACATAAAGACATGCTTAGCATTATTCATAGCATTTCTAAAAACTAGTTCAATATAATATTTATGGAAGAGCAACAACGTACTGAAATATCTACGTTAGGAGAGTTTGGTCTCATTGAACATTTGACTCAAAACAACGAAACAAGACAAGCCAGTACCTTATTGAGTGTAGGGGATGATGCGGCTGTGATCGACCAGTTTGGCAGGCAAACGGTCATGTCATCAGATATGCTGGTTGAGGGTATACACTTCGACCTGATGTATACACCTTTAAAGCATTTAGGTTACAAGTCTGTTGTCGTCAACCTATCTGATATATATGCCATGATGGCTACTCCTACGCATATACTTATGAATGTGGCTTTATCTAACAAGTTTTCAGTAGAGGCTATTGATGAGTTTTACGAAGGGGTATATGCTGCTTGTAAGAAGTATAATGTAGACTTAATAGGTGGCGATACCACAAGCTCACAGTCAGGTTTTGTGATCAGTGTAACGGCTGTAGGGGAGGTAGCTCCTAATAAATATGTGAGCAGGTCTGGCGCTCAGGATGGAGACCTTGTTTGTGTTTCGGGTGATCTTGGTGCGGCATATTTAGGGTTACAACTTTTAGAAAGAGAAAAAAGTATCTTTTTAGAGCATCCGGGTGTTCAGCCCGATCTAGATAATCGTGCTTATACCGTAGGCAGATTTTTAAAACCCGAGGCTAGGGTAGATATTGTGAATTGGTTGGAAGAAAAGGAGATCGTTCCTACTTCAATGATAGATGTAAGTGACGGTTTGAGTTCGGAAATGCTGCACCTATGTAAAGCCAGTGAGGTTGGCTGCGTGCTATATGAAAATAAGCTGCCGTATCATGATGAAACTAAGGAACTGTCAGTTGAGTTTAAGGTAGGACCTACAGTATGCGCCCTTAATGGCGGCGAGGACTATGAATTGCTCTTTACGGTAAAACAGTCTGATTATGAGAAAATTACAATGAGTGAGCAAATTAGTGTCATTGGTTACATCACTAAAAAAGAGGAAGGTGCTAAAATGCAGGCGACCGGAGGTAAGGCTCATGAATTGATCGCTCAGGGGTGGAATATTTTCAATGAAGAAAAATAATAACGAAGCCTTTACATAGTCAATAATTTTTGTATTTTGGCGTAAATAACATTAATTCATAGCATGAAGTTTTGGAAATACTCTTTGATGACAGTTTTTGCTTTTCTTAGCATTGCTTCTACTGTTCTATACTCCTCTTGTCAACGAGATAGTTGTCTTGAGTTAAGATGTAGAAATGGCGGTACTTGTGCAGATGGCTTTTGTCGCTGTATGACGGGTTATGAAGGCCCTGAGTGTGAAAAGCGCGCGGTTTTACGCTTCGTAGGTTTCTACGATGGTATTACACAGTATCAAGGCGTACCAAGTTTTGCCGATTCGGGCGTTGTTTTCGTTAAAGAAGAGCCTAATATGATCGGTATGATGAAATTTAGTAATCCTGCAGATACCATATATGGTACTATAGATGGCGATGATATATTATTAGATCAGCCGGGTGGTAGATACATACGTATCACAAAAACTACTCCTACTCAAGTTGAGCTATATATCAATGAAAGAATTAATGATTCTACTATTGTTAGCACTTTTAGAGGAAACTTACGACCAGGTACTGCACTGTAATACTTAGTGGTTGTTAAAAATATTGATGCCGGGTATGCTCCCGGCATTTTTATGTCTTATAATATTCACAAAAGCATAGTTTTGTATTTATGTCTATACAGGTAACATCGTTAACGAAAGTATATGGTAGCCAGCGTGCAGTTGACAATATCAGCTTTAAGCTGGATAAAGGTGAGATCGTAGGTTTTTTAGGGCCTAATGGTGCAGGTAAGTCTACCACTATGAAGATGATAACCGGTTACTTACCACCTACCAAAGGTGATATATCTGTTTGCGGGTTTGAGGTGCAAAAGCAGCCAATGGAAGTGCGCAAAAGAGTAGGTTATTTGCCGGAGGCGAATCCGCTATACTACGATATGTATGTACGCGAATATTTAGCCTTTAGTGCAGGTATACATGGGCTTGGCCATAAGGCTAAGGAGCGCATTGCCGAAATGATCAGCCTAACTGGTTTAACTAAGGAAGCTCATAAAAGAATAGGTGCTTTATCAAAAGGGTATAAGCAACGTGTAGGTTTGGCGCAGGCTATGATGCACGATCCTGAGGTATTGATACTGGATGAGCCTACATCGGGTTTAGACCCTAACCAGATCGTTGAAATAAGGGAGCTGATCTCGAATATTGGTAAAGAGAAGACCGTATTATTATCTACACATATCATGCAAGAAGTAGAAGCCATGTGTAGCCGTGTAATTATTATTAATAGCGGGCAGATAGTGGCTGATGATGCCATTGAGCATATTAAGAAGGATGGTCAAACACTAGAGGAAGTGTTTCGATCGCTCACTTTACAAACGGCATAAGTAACTAACCATATAAAATGAAAAAGGAGCTGTTTAGCTCCTTTTTTTATGATTCGTTTTCTGATTTCTGACTAAGTTGTTTGTTGCGTCTTTCTTTTTGCTCACGTTTTCTTTCTTCTTCTCTTAAGTCATCGTTATCATACGCTCTTATGATCTTCTTCACCAACCTGTGTCTTACCACATCAGCCTCATCAAGTTGTACATAACCTATGCCTTCAATGTTCTTCAATATCTTGGCAGCTTTAATTAAACCTGATGTTTGGTTCTTCGGAAGGTCTATTTGACTTAGATCACCTGTTATGATAGCCTTGGCAGAAGGACCTATACGAGTAAGGAACATCTTCAGCTGCAGGTCGGTAGAGTTTTGCGCCTCATCAAGTATAATGAAGGAGTTGTCTAGCGTACGACCTCTCATGTAAGCCAAAGGTGCGATCTCTATGATGCGGTTAGCCATGTAATAGTTCAGCTTGTCAGACGGTATCATATCATCCAAAGCGTCGTATAGTGGTCTTAAATAAGGATCGATCTTTTCTTTTAGATCTCCGGGTAAGAAGCCCAAGCTTTCACCCGCTTCTACAGCCGGGCGTGTAAGTATGATCTTACGTACCGATTTGTTTTTTAAAGCTCTTACGGCTAGTGCTACTGCGGTGTAGGTTTTACCGGTACCAGCAGGCCCTACAGCAAATACGATATCATTATTTTCAGACGCATTTGATAATAGTTTTTGGTTTTGCGTCTTGGCTCTTATTACTTTACCATTAGGCCCAAAAACAAGAATGTTATCATTCTTACTGGCATCCAGTGCATCTTTTAAGATGTCATTATCCTCATCATCTCCCAGTATTTGTGCAAAGTAGCTCTCAGAAAGATGGCCGTTTCTTTCCAGATATTTTACGACCTGTTCAATTCTTGTTCTGGCATTTTTTACTTCGTCTGGCTTGCCGGCCAGCTTTATTTGTGTACCACGTGAAAGTATCTTTAGTAGAGGGAATTTTCGTTTTAAAATGTCAAACTTGCTGTTGTTTACACCAAAGAACTCAATGGGGTCTACTGTCTCTAAATTAATGATGGTCTCTGTCAAATTAATAGGTTTTGCTTGTTACTAAATATACTAAAACCAACCCGCGTATAGTGTTAACTTAATGTCAAATACGGTTACCCATTGACATGAAAAAGCAATATGTGCTTATAGTGAAGTTAGAAATATTGAGCAGTTTTAAACTTTTTTACGATTCACTATTTATCAACTATTGTGCATATCTTTTTTTATGTGACATATGATACGGAATTACTTATCGTTTAAAGTTATTTTTGCAATCACAACATTACATTATGTACTCCTTGAATAATAAAATAGTAGTAATAACCGGGGCTTCATCAGGCATAGGTAAGGCATTAGCGGAGCAAGCTTTGATACGTGGAGCGAAGGTAGCAGTATGTGCCAGAAATATTGATAAACTAAAAAAGATCTATGACCACGATGACGAAAGAGTACACTTACATGAAACAGATGTAAGTCGTGTAGAAGACTGCAAGGAGTTTATTGAGACCGTAATAGAAAAATGGGGTGGAGTTGATGTGTTGATCAATAATGCAGGGATAAGCATGAGAGCGCTTTTTGAACACACAGATGTTAAAGTGCTGGAAGAGCTAATGAATATAAACTTTTGGGGAACAGTGTATTGTACTAAATATGCTGTATCATCCATCAAGAAAAATAAAGGTGTGATCGTTGGGGTATCTTCTATAGCAGGGTATAGAGGTTTGCCCGGCAGAACAGGGTATTCCGCATCAAAATTTGCGATACAGGGCTTCTTAGAATCTTTGAGAACCGAATTATTACACACGGGTACGAATGTGATGTGGGTTTCTCCTGGTTTTACCTCATCTAATATTAGAAATGTGGCTCGCAGTGCTGATGGTTCATCTCAAGGTGAAACACCGTTGGATGAAAAGAAATTAATGAGTGCAGAGGAGTGTGCGGTTATCATTTTAGATGCCATTGAAAAAAGAAAAAGGACGGTTATCATGACCGGACAGGGTAAGCTAACGGTGTGGCTTAATAAGCTTTTTTCGGGCTTTATGGACAAAATGGTGTACAAGCACTTCCTAAAAGAGGCTGATTCGCCTTTAGTGGACTATAAATAAGGCAATTATGACATTTAAATATCATTAAATAACCAACTGTTAATAACTGATAATATGTCTACATATTTGTAGCATAACTATACTAACTTTATATAAAACCTATATATATGACCAAAATAAAAAGTGCCGTTACAGCTTTGCTTCTATTTAGTTGTTTGGGTAGTATGGCTCAGGTAGATGGAGATATCTATCGTAAACAGAGCGGACCTGCTGTGAAGTTTGGCAGCGGACAATTACCACTGGCATGGAGTGGTGGCATGAACAACCCTCAGTTTACCATGGGAGACCTTAACCAAGATGGTATACAAGACCTTGTAGTTTATGAGCATCTGTTTGATGTTCAAACCTTTATTGGTACAGGTACAGGCTCTTATAAGTATAACCCCAAGTACGAATCGAACTTTCCTTTAATGGCAGGTTACGTAAAACTGGTTGATTATAACAGTGATAATGTTCCTGACTTGATCCACAGAGGTAATGGTGGTTACTCACTAAGTAAAGGGTATTATGATAATAAGGAGTTGAAGTTTACCTACTATCGTGACTTATATTATATGTCGCAGGTGACGGGTTGGACCAATGCTTACGTTGAGCCAAATGTAGACATACCGATGGTTGTGGATATAGATAAGGATGGTGATGTAGATTTCTTGTCGTATGATGTATATGGTGCACGTATCCTTTTTTACAGAAACTGTAGAATAGAAGACGGGTTACCTCCTGATAGTGTAAGAATATGCCTTAAAGACCTTTGTTGGGGTAGAACTAAACAGCTGATAGACCGAGAGCAGATATTAGGTTCATTATGTACTACAAACCAAAATATTTTTAGTACGTGTAAAGGTTGTGGAAGTAGTAATAAGACAACGCATACCGGTAACACGCTATGTGCTTTTGATGCTGATGGTGATGGTGACTATGATTATTTGAATGGTAATATCTCTTATTCTGATATACAGTTTTTAAAAAATGGTAAGACTGATTATAGCTTAACAGTAGATAGTATTATTAGCCAAGACACCATATGGGGAAGCAATGGTAAGGATATGGTTGTGAAAAACTACCCTGCAGCTTTTTGGTTAGATATTGATAATGATACGGATAAAGACTTATTATTTGCTCCACACGATCCTTATACGGAGAATAAGAAAGTGCTTTTCTATGAGAATAAGGGTAGCGATAGCAGCCCTAATTTTGTTTATCAAACCGATCAATACATTATACAAGAGGCTATAGATATAGGTTCAGGATCTTATCCTGTGTTCTATGACTATGATAAAGACGGTAAGAAAGATCTTTTTATAGGGTCTGATGGTTACTACCAAAGTAGTACAGGTACGATGAAGAGTAAGGTATCTTATTTTAAGAATACGTCTTCTGAAACTACTGTATCATTTGAGCTGATCACAGACGACTTCTTGAGTTTGGAAGCTAACAATTATGTAGGTATTGCCATGGCTATTGGTGATATAGACGGTGATACACTTGATGATATGATCATTGGTAAAACAGACGGAACAATAGCGGTATATATCAATAAAGCTGCTGATAATACAGTACAACCGGATTGGCAGTTGGCTACGCCGAGTTTAATGTTACTGGGTTCTTTAGATCCTTTTGATGCCGGTGACTATGCCGCACCATGTATTTACGATATTGATAAAGATGGTGATAACGACATCATAATAGGTAACCAAACAGGAGACTTGATTCACTTAAAGAACAACAGCAGCAGCCCAGGTAGTATTGCCTTTTTGAAAGGTAGTGATAATCTTGGAGGTGTAAAAGTGCTGGAAACAGGTCAAGTATATGGCTATACAGCTCCATATATAGGCCCTATGGATAACTCAGGTGTTGATTACTTAATGGTGGGTACACAGTCTGGATATATACATAGATACACAGGTTTTCAAAGTGGTGATATCACAACACCTTTTGTAAGAGTGGACTCACAGTACTCATATGTTGATGTGCATGAGCGCGCTACACCTGCATTTGCTAATGTAGATAATAGCTCTGATGGCCTATTTGAGTTAGTAGTGGGTAACTACTTAGGTGGCGTTAATTATTATACACAAGCCAATCCTGTAAACGTAAAATATTTAGCTGCTGAGCGTACTGACGTAAAAGTATATCCTAACCCAAGTAAAGATGTACTGAATATTACATGGGGTACAGGTTTTGCTTCGGGTAAGGAAGTACAGATAAAACTAATATCAGTAACCGGCCAAGAGTTGGCTTCTACGGTTTACAAGGGTAGCAATACCACTACAAAAATCAATGTATCGGCTATGCCACAAGGTATGTACTACTGCATTGTATCATCGGCAAATAATAAAACGGTGAAGCCTGTAGTAATATTAAGATAGACCGTAAAGAACTAATATATACTAGAAAAGCCCCGAAAATCGGGGCTTTTATTATTTGAAGTGTGTTTATTTTATTCTGCTGCTTCAGGAGCTGCTTCTGCTGTTTCTTCAGCACCACCTTCACCACTTTCTGCTTGGCGAAGTGCACGAGTCATCACAACTGATGCTACCGGAAGACGTGGTGGGTTCATGATATCAATATTCTCAGCTTCAATATCCTCAACACGAACGTTACCATTCAATTTAAGGTTGCTGATATCAACACTAAGTGATTCTTTCAAATACTTAGGGTAGGTACGTACTCTTACGCTCTTAGCTTTGATCACCAAACGACCACCGGCTTTTACACCTTCAGGCTGACCGTTGAATGTCAATGGTAGATCTGCAATAACGCGCTTGCCATCAACTAGCTCTAAGAAGTCAATATGGATCAACTCATCAGTAACTACATCAAACTGCATATCTTTCAAAATGCAACGGTGAGCTTTACCGTCGATCTCGATCTCAGCAATTTGGAATTGAGGTGTGTATACTAGTGAACGAAGGTCTAACTTCTTTGTGAAGAAATGGATGCTTTCATCACCACCGTAAATAACACCTGGTACATTACCTTCAGAACGAATTTGGCGTGTTTGTGCTTTACCAAGCTCGCTTCTGCGTGTTCCTTGAATTTTTACTGTATTCATTTTATTTCGTTTCGCATTTCAACCCCGATCGATATCTGCCAACATCCGGATGCTGAACTGCTGGTTACTTTCTTTTAAAAAAGGTACGGCAACTTGCCGGGCAGTTTTTGTGTATAGACAGTCTAAAAAGAACTTATTTAATATTACTGTGTGCAAAAAGTGAGCTGATCGATTTATTCTCAAAAGTATTGCGAATAGCTACTGCAAACAGTTCTGATGTGGTTTCTACTTTAATTTTAGCACTTTTGTTGTTAAGAGGTATAGTATCACATACTACCAGCTCTTCCAGCTCTGAGTTGTCAATGTTCTCATAAGCCTTACCACTCAATACAGGGTGGGTACAAAAAGCACGAACCGAAAGAGCTCCTTTCTTCTTCAATGTAGCTGCTGCTTTTGATAAGGTACCTGCAGTGTCGCAGATGTCGTCTATCAATATCACATTCTTGCCACTCACATCACCTATCACTGTCATTTCGGCTACCTCATTAGCACGCTTACGCTGCTTATCACATATCACCATTTCTAAGCCAAAATACTTAGCTACCTCACGTACTCTATTGGTACTTCCCACATCAGGGGCGGCAAAGATAAGGTTTTCTATGTTAAGATTTTCAATATATGGGATGAAAATTGCTGACGCATCCAGGTGATCCACAGGTATATCAAAGAAACCTTGTATCTGTGGTGCGTGCAAGTCCATGGTCATGATACGGTTAGCACCCGATTTGGCTAATAAGTTAGCGACCATCTTAGAGGCTATAGATACACGTGGCTTGTCTTTCCTGTCTTGGCGAGCATAGCCGTAGTAAGGCAATACTGCTGTGATGTAGCCTGCAGAAGCTCTTCTTGCCGCATCTATCATCATCAATAGCTCCATTAGGTTGTCGGCAGGAGAAAAAGTAGACTGTACCAGAAAAACATAATCTCCACGAATAGATTCGTTGAAGACGGGTTGAAACTCACCATCGCTAAACTGGTTAACGGTTAAGTCTCCTAGTGTTGTGCCAAAAGATTCGGCAATTTTTGAGGCTAGATATTTTGAATTTCTACCTGAGAATATTTTAACTGAAGGTTGCTGCATGACCATATTTAGGTATTGAAAGGGCAAAGTTAGGTATTCATCATTGTTATCAAAAAATGAACAGCCTTATTTTATCAAATATTCTTGCGAAGTATCTATTTAAATTTATCCAGTCGTTCATTCATCTCTCCAAAGTATTCATCTTCAGGTAGCAGGCACTCTTCTATACCAGGCATGCCTATATTTCTAAAATAGATAAGCTTGTAGGCCTTAAAGCTCATTCTGTCATGGTGAAATATGGTTTTAGATAATTGGTAGGTTTGGAAAGGAATAGCTATACAGCAGTAGAGTAGTACTAAAGCTGAGATGATCTTATATATCATCTTTTGTGCAGAAATATATTGCACCACAGCCCCTATAGGAAGCGCTAAAAGTGCCGAGGAGCCTATTAGCGGGCGGCAGCCAAAGCCACCCCCGTACCACCAGTTCCACCAAGAGAAGACTATATATATGGTCAGCGCTAAGTAAATGGATATAGGAAGGAAGTATGACTTGTACTTCTTAAAGAAGACCACTAACCCCGATACCCCAACAAATGCCAAAGGACTATAAATAAACCACCCTTTTCTAAAGCCAAATAAGCCTTTGAATATAACAGGCTTTGACCATAAAAAACCTTCGCCGGTATAGGAGTAGAATATCCATGAACCAGTAATAAGCTTCCAGTACAAAAGTTGTATACTGCACACTAGTACGAATAGTACACTTGCCATTACCAATGTTTTTACTCTTTGGGGTTGAATATTACTGATGAATTTGTCCTTTAAGGTACTGGTATCACTTACTCCCCATAATAGCGGAATAATGATGACGAGAAGATTAGTAGGGCGTGTTATAATGCTAGCTGCTATAATAATTGCCAATAGGTATACATCTCTTTTATTGTACTTGGCATGTAGTCTTATAGTAAGAAATAATACCAGACTGAAATCAAAGAAAGAAATAGGGTGGCTCATACCTTGTGTAAAAGCGGTATAGTTATACAGGTTAGTAGCCATTGCCAAACCTAGGAGTGTTATGGCGATAACCGTATCAGTAAACTTTAAGTATTTAAGTGAAGCTCTTAGCAAGAAAAAGCCCATAATTACATACAATATGCTGCAAATAATAGTGCCGTATTGATAAGGAAGGCTATAGCCATCGGCAGGATAGGCGATGCTTTTCCGGGCTACTATGTGGGCTATTAAGAAGAAAGGTAATTCGTGTAGTGCGGTGCCTAAAGGATACTTGTTTAATTTATGCCCGTTGGGTTGCTCATATATGCTGAACCATTTTACGCCTAATGTAATATTATACTTCTCCTCTATAGCAGGTATGAATTGTAGCTCCTGAAGGTCGTCATACACAAAAGTAGCAGTAAGGTAATGGTGATATCCGGCCTGATCCCAAACATATAGTTTATCTTTCCATTCGGTTTCTCTATTGACGGATATGTAAATACAAACAAGTCCGTATAGCAGAATTAATATCTTTGATTTCAATGCTTCAGGTATTATACGATATAAACTTACAAACTAAACCGTAATATATGATAAGAAAAGCTACTGCCGTATGGAACGGCTCAGGAAAAGAAGGTAACGGTCACTTGACTACGCCAAGCACCGTATTGAACAAAACGCAATATTCTTTCACCAGTCGTTTTGAGGATGGTGTGGGTACTAACCCCGAAGAGCTGATGGCAGCTGCTCACGCCGGATGCTTTAATATGAAGTTGTCTTTCGTGCTGGGTAATCATGGTTTTACGCCTGACGAGTTGCATACGGAGTGTAAGCTGACTCATGGTGATAATGGTATCACTAAGAGCGAGCTGATATGCCGTGCTAAAGTGCCGGGTATAGATGCCGCAAAATTTGCCGAATGTGCTGAAGATGCTAAGGAAAACTGCCCTGTATCTAAGGCTTACAATATGGAAATAGTAATGGATGCTAGTTTAGTATCCTAAGCATAAAACAAAACTAACAGCATAGGCAAGGGGTAATTACTCCTTGCTTTTTTCGTTAGCATAGAGGATAAAATGCTCGTCATAAGTGTTTACTTGAGTAAAGCTAGCAGGCATATTAATGTCTTTATCGGCATATATAAAGTCATAACTATTAGGATCTACTTCCGTCACTATCTCTTGCATAGAAGTTACAGTATCTACAGATGTGCTATGCTGTGTAGCTATATAATAATTGAACGCACACTGTGTAGGGAATACTACGTGTAGCCTACTCTTTTCTGTTATATGATGTGCCTGTTTGTACTGCTGTATATCGTTGAGGACGGTAGGTGTATATTGGTCGAACCACCACTCATTGGTATGGCTAAGGTTAGCTTCTTGGATAAACCGGTATCCTGAAAATAGTAGTAATGCTGCTGCTATACTAATGGCTGTCGTTTGTTTGTGCTTAATGAATAAGTACTGTAGTGTAGCAAATAGGGATAGTATAATAACGGGGAACAGGTACATGCCTGTACGGTAATAGGGCAGGGGTTTGTCCAAATTGTAATACTGTACATGGATAGCAATGATGAGTAGTGTAAGAACAACAGCTACTAACGCTAATGGAGCGCTTTGCGTTTTATTACGCTTTACGAGAACACTAAGACCTGTTAGAATAGATATGGCTACAACCGCTACGGTAATTATTAGTAGTATAGGTATATTGCTAGTAGTGAAGCTCCTACCTAAATAGTCTTGAAGTAAAGTGCCAAGTGTATCAGTAGCAAAGTTGTTATTACCACCATAAAACAGATCACCACTACGGTTGATGTTGATGAGTGGATATACTACGAGTATGGCCAAAACTATAGGGTAGCGTATTACGGTTTTAATGGCTTTAAATACATTTTTGGTTTGCCGGTATTGCAGTATGAATATCAGTAAGAATAAGATAAGGCTAACATATAGTAATACAAAGCTGGCATAAGTACCCAGCACTATTAGTATCATAGAGAGGTGCGCGTGTCTCAAGTCTTTATCTTGATAGTAAGATAACAGATAGTACAACGACATCATCATTAACCCGATACTCATACCATAGCCACGAGATAGTGCAAAGAACTCCAGAAGGGTATGATTACTCATCAATATTAAGAACAGTAAAATACCAAGTGCTTTACCCGAACAGAATCGTGTAGCTATCTTAAATGAAGCAAAGGCATAGAGTAGAAATGCTAATACATTAGGTAGCCTCAATGCAAACGCACCGGTAGAGCATAAACCCGTAAATCTGGTAAGTAGTGTGTTGAGTATATGGTTGTTGGCAAGTGGCGGGTTAGATATCAATATATCAGTGATAGGAGCATGAAAGTAGTTGGTAAATGTCCAAGCTTCATCGCAAGTGAATGGCACCAACCATGCACGCAATACCACATACACTAATGCTACTAATGATATGATAAGGTAGATCAACCTCATGTACTCGCTCTGTTTAAGCGCATAAGATAACAAACTACTACCGTATAACTATGTGGCCAATGCTTACGAAACTTTAGCCGAGGTTGAACTGTTTTGTAGCCATCTCTTGAATGGTATTACCGATAGACAAGGCTGCGGTAGCTGCAGGCGAAGGTGCATTGAGTACATGTATCGTATTGTCGCGAGACTCTATTTTAAAATCGTCGATCATATTCCCTTCCGGTGATAATGCCATGGCTCTTACCCCTGCACGGCCCGGTACTATATCGTCAGACTCGAGTGAAGGAATGAGCTTTTGCAGCCTCTTCAAGAAATAAGCTTTAGAGAATGCACCACGATATTCATCAAGACCAAAACGCCAATGCTTGGCAAAGAACTTCCATGTGCCTTTATAGCCTAATGCTTCTGCCGTATCCTTAAAGTTGAAATCGGTTTTGTTGTAACCTTCTCTTTTGAATACAAACACCGCATTTGGTCCGCACTCAACACCGCCATTGATCATTCTTGTGAAGTGAACGCCAAGGAAAGGAAACTGAGGGTTAGGAACAGGGTAGATCAAGTTCTTCACCTTGTCCATCCCTTTTTCGCTGAGGTCGTAATAATCTCCACGGAAACCTACAATGGCATCTTCAGTACCTGTTCCTTCTTTCTTCGCTATTCTATCGCTCTGTAGGCCTGCGCAAGTAATGATGTATTTAGTTTTAAAATCGCCTTGGTTGGTTTTGATGGTGGTAATGTCTCCATCTTTTGAGAAGCTTTTGGCCTCTGTATTGAGGAATACCTTACTGTGTTCAAACTTTTGTTCTAAAAGCTCAGCAAGTTTTTGAGTAAAGCCTACAAAATCGATAATACCTGTACAGCCCACCCATATACCGCCTATGCCTTCGCAATAGGGTTCTATCTCTTTTATCTCTTCACCGGTGATGAGCCTGATGTCTTCCACACCGTTAGCCATACCGTTATTGTACACCTTGTTCATGTGCGCCAGTTCGCTCTCTTCTGTGGCTACGATCACCTTACCACAAATGTCATGTTTTACCCCATATTCCTTGGCAAAAGCTACGATCTCTCTACGCCCGTCTACACAGTTCTTTGCTTTGTAAGAGCCGGGTTTGTAATAGATACCGGAATGTATTACACCCGAGTTTCTACCGGTTTGGTGAGCTGAGACCCGGTCTTCCTTTTCCAGTACAGCAATTTTTAAAGTAGGGTATTTTTGGTTGATCTTATAAGCGGTAGCTAAGCCTACACACCCTCCTCCTACAACTGTGATATCGTATATGTTATCCTGCATGTTTTCTGCCTTCTGAATATGAATATTTGGTTGTGTTCGTTATGATGTTAGCCTGCTAATACGTCGGCAATGTGCATTGTTTTTAAAGCAATGTTGTTTTTGTTGATATAGCCTTGGATGTGCATTAAGCAAGATGTGTCTGTAGAGATGATATAATCAGCACCGGCATCTAATGCGCTCTGTACCTTTGTTTGTGCCATACCAATGGAGATAGGCTCGTACTTTACGGCAAATGTACCACCAAAACCACAACAGGTCTCACACTCCTTCATCTCCGTCAGCTCCAAGCCTTTTACATGGCTCAGTAGTTTTCTTGGTGCTTCTTTGATGCCACACTCACGCAATGCACCACATGCATCGTGGTAGGCAGCCTTACCTTCAAATGTGGCTCCTACATCTTCTACCTTCAGTACTTTGGTCAGAAACTCTGTGAACTCGAACATCATATTGCCCACCTGCTTGCTGTGTAACGCCTCGGGGCTATCGCCAAACATCTTACCATAGTTGTTGCGCACATAACCCGTACAAGAGCCGCTAGGCCCTACGATGTAGCTGTTGCTGTCAAAATCGTTCAGGAACTTTTTACCTACACTGCGTGCCTCGTCCCAATAGCCGGCATTAAAGGCGGGTTGACCGCAGCAGGTTTGTTTGGGGTTGTAGCTTACATCGCAGCCCAGCTTCTCCAGTACCTTTACCATGTTCATACCCGTTTGCGGGTATAGTTGGTCTACGAAGCAAGGAATAAAAAGTTGTACGTTATACATATTGTGTATAAGGTATAAAAAGTTAATTCTATTGTTTTAATGCTCTGCTGTTACTGATCATCTTCAAAGCCGTGATGGCTGCTTCTTCTCCTTTATGTCCGTGCGCACCACCCAGTCTTTCCCAAGCCTGCTCTTCATTGTCCAGCGTCAACACACCAAAGATAACAGGTATGGGCAACATCAGGTTCAGCTGAGTGATACCTTCTGTAGCGGCCTTGCACACATAATCAAAGTGGGGTGTACCACCACGAATGACCGCACCGAAAGCAATGATGGCCTCGGGGGCATTGTCTTGGTCTTTAGTATTATCCCACAGTTGCTTGCAGGCAAAGGGTAGTTCAAAACAGCCTGGTACTATTATTTGATGACTGGCGGTAAGCCCATGTTGCTCTAATATGCGGTGGCAACCTGCGGTTTGCTCTGCCGTGATCTTGTCGTTCCATTCGGTGTAGACCACTGCTACTCTTGCTCCTGAAATATTCTTCAGTGCCGATGTGTCTAAAAGTGATATACTGTCTTGAGACTGTGCCATATACTAAAAATCCCCTTCTTGCCGTCAAAGGTAAAAAGGGGAAGTGATTATTTGAAATTTGCTGTTGTATTAATCTACATGACCTACGCGAGCCAAGTCTTTCTCCACCGTTTGTGCGGCAGTACTGGTCGGGAAGTTGTCTTGAATTTTCAGGTAAGCATTCTTAGCCTTATCCAACTGGCCATCCATTTCGTAAGCCATGCCCAAGCGCTGTAAGTACATAGGCGTGTGTAGCTCATCTTCCAAATCAGTAGTGGCTTTGTTGTAATACTCGATACCACTCTTGATGTTACCGTTCTCCATATAAGCATCAGCCAGTGAGCCATAAGCAGCATGTGCTACCAATGTGCCTTTACCGTTGAATTTCTCCAAGTGCTTGATGGCATTGTTGAAATCGCCACTGTGTAGGTAGCAAACCCCTGCGTAGTAGTTAGACAGGTTAGCCGCCTTAGTACCCTTATACTTACGAATGATGTTCAGAAAACCTTTGTGCTGTCCGTCGCCGTTCAACGCATAGTTCATTGAGTCTATCTGAAAGTATTGCTGCGCAAACATCATAGCTGATGATGCTTTCTCTTCGCGAGGTTGTTGGTATAGATTGGTATATCCGAAGTATCCTACCACTACCACTAGTATTACAGTAGTGATGATGTTGATACGTTTCTTATTCTTATCGTAATAGCCCGTTACCTTGTTCAACGCTTCCAAGTCGTCATTAGCTGTTGCGCCTGCTGCGTTCGGGTTGTTTCTAGCTCTGTTTGCCATCTTTAATTATATCGCCTTAATAGGTTTAGTATTTTAAATAGTGTGCAAAAATAGGGGTTTTTAGTCAGTAATGTATGGGTAGTCGTCTTCTACGTATATATCTTTATATAGTTCGTCGTCGTTTGGCCACGGACTATCTTCTGCAAACTGTACTGATTCCTGCACCTCTGCTTTTACTTTTTCGTTGATCTTCTCGATCTCTTCCTCCGTCGCCCATTTGTTGTCCATAATGGTTTTCAACACCTGATTGATCGGGTCTTTCTCCTTGTACTCTTCCAGCTCGTCTTTAGTACGGTACTTGGCAGGGTCACTCATCGAGTGTCCGCGGTAACGGTAGGTTTCTATCTCTAAGAAGGTAGGGCCGCCTTTTTCACGTGCACGCTTGGCAGCACGCTCAATAGCGGTGTGTACTTCCTCACAGCTCATACCATCCACTTTATCGCCCGGCATATCGTAGGCATCGGCCATACGGTAGATGTCCAGTGTTTTTGAAGTTCTTTCTACCGATGTACCCATGGCGTATTTATTGTTCTCACAAATGAACACCACCGGCAACTGCCATAGCATAGCCATATTAAAGGTCTCGTGTAGCAAACCCTGACGGGCAGCACCATCACCAAACATACAGATGGTCACACGGTCTTTATTATTGTACTGATCGGCTAATGCGATACCTGCACCCAAGCCTATTTGTCCGCCCACGATACCGTGGCCGCCAAAGAAGCGTTTCTCCTTAGAGAAGAAGTGCATACTACCGCCCTTACCCTTGGTACAGCCTGTAGCCTTACCATAAAGCTCTGCCATACATTCCTTGGCAGATATACCTTTGGCAATGGCCAAACCGTGATCGCGGTAAGCGGTGATCACATTATCATCATCATTGATGGCGGTCATCATACCAGCCGATACGGCTTCCTGACCGATGTATAGGTGGCAGAAACCACGAATTTTCTGCATACCGTAAAGTTGCCCTGCCTTCTCCTCAAAGCGGCGCTGTAGCAACATAATTTCGTACCAATATAAATAGGTCTCTTTTCCGAATGGTGTCTTCTTCACTTCTTCGTTAAATTTGTGCGAATTTATAAAAACTTTTGTTCCTTTCGGGCTTGAAGATATTAAAGAAAATATTACTCACGGGCTTTCGCAACTATTCTTTTTCAGAGTTTTTGTTCAACTCGTCTATTACCTGCATTACAGGGGCTAATGGCAGCGGCAAGACCAACCTGCTCGATGCCGTGTATTACCTCTGCTATACCAAGAGTTATTTCACTGCTTCGCAGCAACATATAGCGCAAAACGGGGGCGAGGGTTTTAGGCTGGAAGGCTTTTTTAATAACGGTGATAGCCACGAGCAAATAGTGTGTAAATGGAAGCAAGGTAAGAAAGAGCTACAGGCCGATGGGGTGGACTATGAGAAGGTAACCGACCATATAGGTAAATACACCGCCGTGATGATCGCGCCAGACGACCTAGAGCTTATCAACGGGGGCAGTGAGCTGCGCCGCAAGTGGGTGGATGGCATACTGGTACTCACCGACCCACAATACATGGAGTCGCTACTACGCTACCAGCGGGTGCTGCAACAGCGCAATGCCTGGCTGAAGCAGGAAGCCGTAAAACCAACGGGGGATAGTACGGCACTACAGTTCTACAACCAGAACCTAAGCGAAACAGGAACGTACATCCACGAGGTGAGGAAGGCCTTCATTACCCAATTCCTCCCACTGCTGAACAACTACTACCAAGAGCTGAGCGGAGGTAAGGAGATAGCACAGGTAGATTATAAAAGTGACTTGATAAACAATGACTTAGCAAGGCTACTAGAACAATCACTACAACACGACCTGTACTTGCAACGCACCACAAAGGGCATACATAAAGACGACCTGATCTTTACACTGGACGAACAACTGGCGAAGCAATACGGCTCGCAGGGGCAGAAGAAGAGCTTCCTCTTTGCGCTGAAGCTGGCACAGTATGCCTACCTCTCCGAGGCACTGGGTAGCCACCCCATACTACTATTGGATGATATATTTGAGAAGCTGGACGAGCAACGCATCAAAGCCCTGCTGCGCATCATACATGGTACGGGCTTCGGGCAGGTACTACTCACCGATACCCATGCCGACCGGGTGAAAGAAGCCTTTGGTGAAGGAGCAGAGGTGGGGTTTATTGGGTTGTAAGGGTTATTCCAAATCGAAGATGACTGAGCCACGAACTTCAAACTTTTGTACGATACCTGTTGCTAAGTGAGTAGACTCGTATGGCAGTGTAAAGGTATTGTTGGCAAAATCTATTGTTCCTTCTCCCTTTACGCTATGCGTTATTACAGGGGTGTGCAGGTAGGAGCCTGCTACTTTACTTTCCGGTAGTGTTATAGTGGCTTTGTTGCAGTCAACTATAAAGCCTATCCGGTATCTCCCGTCGCTACTGTAATTTTTATTAACGCCACTACTGCCTAATATCAAGTGAAGAAAGTATAAATGTGTTGGGTTACTTGCTGGAACACTAATTCTGGGATTGTGGCTAATGTATTCTCCTGCTTCGTTGTAGGTGTCAACTGTTCTGTTTTCGTCGTTGCCAAACTGAATAGAACAATCACTCGCTGACATACTATCTACTACCAAAATAATATCTGCCTCTTTGGGTAGATGTCCTTCTGTTTTTGCTATTAGTTTAAAAGGGTAGCTCCCTGGCTTTATATATTTTACCGTTAGAGAGATGACGGCATCGAAGGGAGGCCGCTCATTGTTTTTAGATATACTTGCTGAAACACCGTCGGGCAGCCCTTCTATAGATATCGATACTCGATTAGGTTGGCTAAAGCTAGTGTGCTCTACTGTTAGCCCAAACTCTTTGATGCTAAAAGGTTTTGCGTGTACTTTTGGGTAGGTGGTGATACTATATTTATTGTCTACAGTAGGTTGTGTTACCTCTTCCTTCTTTTTGCAAGAAGATAGGAGCAGAAACAGAAGTAGTATAGGTGCTATGGCGCTTTTCATAACTAGCAATTGATAGGTATAAACTAAAGGTACATAGTATCGCTTAGCTTTTTGTATTGGTACTGTCATAACAGGTACGCTACGTCATGGCGAGGAGCAATGCGACGAAGCCATCTCAAGATATAAGTGTAACGTGAGACTGCTTCGTGCCTCGCAGTGACGGTAGTATTATTTCCCCTCCTTGGAGGGGTTAGGGGTGGGTGGTATGTGTTATGTGGACACACCCCTGTCGCCCGTTGGTCGACTTCCCCTCTCTAGAGGGGAGTGTTTTACTGCGGTAGCCACTCCTGCTCAATGTTGCGGATGCCGTGTACCCGTAGCCATACCTGAAAGGCAAAAGGGTTTTCGGGGTGATGCTCGATGATGTCTCCCGTACGCAGGGCAATGACGAATACATCCATTGTGCGCGCATAGGCGGATAGTTCGGTGGAGGTGTAGGCGAAACCTTCATAATCTACAGTAATTGTTCTCATGGGTTATCGTTTGCGATAACCAAAAATACACAAAAAACTGAATCTTGTTATCATATGCGATAACAATGAAAGAGCAGGTTCTATTAAAGAAAGTAGCCAAGAGAATAAGGGCTTTGAGAGAGGGTAGAGGCATGACCCAACAGGAGCTTGCTGCATTGTTAGATTATGAAAAGTCTAACCTGTCCCGCCTTGAGTCCGGCAAGGTGAACATAAAGCTCAGTACCATTTATAAGATCGCTCAGGCATTTGACATCTCTATGTCTGAATTGCTGGATGTGGAGTAGCGCTAGTCACCCGCAGATAAAAAGATTTCAGTTTTAGGTATGGCAAAAACATGGGAGGAAAAGATCGGCGCTGTTTTATACGAACTGAGGCTAAAGCAGGAGTATTCGCAAGAAGAGCTGGCTAACCTTAGTGATGTAGACAGGAGTTACATCTCAGAAATAGAGCGCGGACTGAAAATGCCATCACTGCTCATCATCTCCAAGCTCTCCAAGACACTCGGGCTAAAAACATGGGAGTTCATCCAACTAGCAGAAGAAGGGTAGAGGCTTAATAGCTCATATACGATAACCATGAAAGAGCAGGTTCTATTAAAGAAAATAGCGCAGAGGATAAGGGCATGACCTAACAGGAGCTTGCTGCATTGTTAGATTACGAAAAGTCTAACCTGTCTCGCCTTGAGTCCGGTAAGATGAATATAAAGCTCAGTACTATTTATAAGATCGCTCAGGCATTTGACATCTCTATGTCTGAATTGCTGGATGTGGAGTAGTGTAGGTGTCATTCCAAACTTGATTTGGAATCTCAAGACCTATTCTTGCTCTCGTTGCGTGAGACCCTGAAACGAGTTCAGGGTGACAAGTGGTGTAACCTTGTATGTCATGGCTAGGAGCAGCGCGACGAAGCCATCTCGTCATCTAACAGCTAAGTAGTATGACCAGACTGCTTCGTGCCTCACAGTGACGGGGTGGTCCACTGGTCTGGGGTACTCTATTGCGGACCGCTGGACCGCTACCTAGTGATGATATAATTTGCGATGTAAGCTAAGCAGATGATACCAACGATGTACATAGCCATAAGATATACAACATGCCAACGTTTCTCGAACTTGATATTCTCTACTTTTAGAGAGATAAGAAAGAATACTGATGCAGTATATACAAAAGAGTACCACCAACTCTTACGCTGGTTGTTTAATGGAACACTTTTAATCCTATACACATACTCATTTAATGTATCGAGAAAGAAGAAGTAAGTAAGTACAGTAAATAAACATAAGAAAGCTAATGCCCATCCAAAGACACGTCCTTTATTATAGCCGTAGTTATTCCAGAGTTTAGGTATATAACTCATCCATTCTGTTAATGAAATATATTTCCCACCCAAAAAGATGTAGTTTCCTTGAACCTTATCAATAACCTCCCATTCATAATACCATTTTCTCTGCCACAAAAAATCTCGGTATTCAATATCGCAAAGTTGATAGCTTAGCATTTGTCCTCTGTCTTTAAAGTTTTTTAGTACCGCTTCATAGAGCGCTCTCGACTGGTCAAAGGACGTTTCCTTATATTGTTTTCCGTCAAATAATGCTAATCTAAAATGTATATAATCAAAATGTATTTGTGAAATATCTGTTTTGTAGAAGCCTATGCTGTGTCTTATGTATTTGCCATTTTTCGAATAATGAGTGCTGTCTTCAAAATTTGCAATAGTTAAGTCTATTTCCTTTTGAGTGCTTGTAATGTTCCTGAAGTATATATTTTTCGGAAGTTGAGTATTATAAAACGATAAAGATGCAGAGTCGCTAAATTTCACATTCTCAATTTGTAATATCCATTTAATATTAGTCTCTTTTAAGCTTAATGAGGATTGTATGTTGCTGTTTCTAATAATAAGAGTACTATCAATAACACAGTTTTGAATATCGACAGTGTTAATTTCTGAACTTTTAATGCGTAAATCAGCTTTGAAAGTGTCATTCGACATATTCAAGCTGCCACCTATACCTTTTGCATTATCAATAACAACATCTTTATTAAACCGATTAGAAGTAAAATCAATAAGAGCATCCTGATTAAGGGTACAAAGATTTAATTTGATTTTTTCGTTTAAAATATTATGATATAAATAGAATTTGTCATTGATAGTAGCCGACTCTAAGATTATAGGACTCTTTATATTGTAACTTGATATAGTAGTAGAATTTACTTGTCTTAAAGGGGGATATGGAAAGTAAAATATCAAAGTGTCATGTGTTGAATAGAAACCATATATACCTTTTGATGCAATTACACTATCAAAATTTACTGTAATCGTTTCTTGCCCCGACCCCTCACTCAAGCAGCTCAGCAATAATAGTATGGTGATGATATACGTTTTCATTAGGTGTGTATATGTGTACTGTAAAATATAAAAATATTGGTTAGGGTGGTCCTGCGGTCCACAATAGTAGGGTAAGACCATGTGGACCATCGGACCATATGTTTAGCCGTCGGCAATCATCCGTTGTTCTGCATTTCTTGGTTTCATGGATAGGATTTTTGTCATTAAATTATAACAACAAAAATAAGTTAAATAATTGTATTAGGCTAATGGATGAAGAAGGGTGAAAACACGGTAGTGTGGGGACTGGGAAATGGGTAGATTTGTATGGCAAATATATATAATGAAAGATAACCTCAAAGAGCTGCCCTTAGAGGCTTGGAACCATATTTTAACTTTGGTTGAGTATGCAAATAAGCAAGACTGTATTGTAAAGGTTGACGATAGTATTGATAAGAACTATCTAAAATATTATGATAGGGATAGTGTAAGCGACTTTTACTTTATAATTAATGATGTTAAACGTAAAGGCAGCTATAATAAGTTATATTTTGCTATAGACACCAGACCAACAAATGAAAGAAAAGAAGTTGTATATAATATACTTCTAGAAGTGTTTAAAGAATGGGTTGAATTTGTGAAAAAGCATAGTAAAGTAATGCCGAAGGAGGATGAAGAGCTTTTAAAGAAATATGAAGAAGAGTTTTTTAATGACATAGACGATGATAGTGAAGATGACTACTTAGATACCGATGCACAGATAAGAGTAGATAATTTACTGGAGGTGATCGAGCATAGGTTGATAGGTATGAATGAGGGTAAGAATGACCCTTATATAGAGGAGATCAAACAAGATGTAATTGAACTTAGAGAAACGCAAACGCAGTACAAAAAGAAGGAACTAAAGAAAAAGGTAGCAAGAATATTAGCTAAGATGAAGACCGCAGGCATAAAAGTGCTGAAAGGTTTTTGGGATGCTACTAAAAAAGAGATCTACAAAAGAGTGATAAATGGTGGACTTGATGATATAGCAGGTTACTTAGACAATTTTTCTTAATCACATTTGTCATGCCGTACCCCGATACGGCATCTCGCGATATAAGGGTGATGCGTTACTCGAGATGGTCCTGATTTCATCAGGATAAACTCATCGTAGCCCGCTATGACCAATAAGTTATCTCAATACTGCAGTGCAGGATGACAAGCACTACTTTTCCATTTCTCTTAAATATTCCTCCTTCGTTCACCTACACAATAGCGCAGTTTACCGATTTGTTTTTGCTGGCTGATGACAGGCTTTGGATGTTTGCATACATATAGCAATCACACAAAGCAATAATGAAAGCGGCAGTATACCGAAAGTACGGTCCTCCTGAAACAATACAACTCGCCGATGTACCCAAGCCGGTACCGGGCAGTAAAGATATACTCATTAAGATACACGCCACTACGGTCACTATGGGCGATTGTGAGATGCGTGCCTTTCGCATGCCACCGTTGCTATGGCTGCCTGTGCGGTTGGCCTTTGGGGTGTTCCGTCCGCGCAATCAGGTGTTGGGTCAAGAGCTATCGGGCGTGGTGGTAGCTGTGGGTAAAGAGGTCACCAAGTTCAAGTTGGGCGATGAGGTGTTTGCTCCTACCGATATGAAGCTGGGTGCTTATGCCGAGTATCGTTGCCTGCATCAAGACCATGCCGTAGCCCTCAAGCCTAAGAATATGAGTTTTGAAGAAGCCGCCACCATACCTACGGGCGGGCTCAATGCCTTACACTTTTTACGCCTCGCCAAGATCAAGAAAGGAGAGCGGGTACTCATCATAGGGGCGGGCGGTAGCATAGGCACTTACGGGGTGCAGCTGGCTAAGTTTTACGGGGCAGAGGTAACGGCTGTGGATAGTATGGACAAGCTGGATATGCTGAGTGAAATAGGTGCTGACCATGTGCTGGACTATACCGAAGAAGACATCACACAAATGGGTAAGACCTACGATGTGATCTTCGACATTGTATGCAAAAGTCCATTAGAGCCTTACTTGGATATATTGAATAACGGCGGGCGGTACTTAGCGGCCAACCTCGATCTGAAACGCATTTTCAAATCGCTACGCAGGAGGCTGAAGGGAGACAAGAAAGTGATCACAGGGGTGGCGGATTACAAACAAAAGGATAGCATTTACCTGAAGCAGTTGGTGCAGGAGGGGCATTTAAAAGCCGTGATAGACAGGGCATATTCTTTAGATGAAATAGTGGAGGCACACCGCTATGTGGATACGGGAGCTAAGAAGGGTAATGTGGTGGTCACAATAGCGGAGTAAACAATACAGATATACGATGAAAGCAGCTGTATATACACAATATGGTACGCCCGAGCAGTTGAGCATACAGGAAGTACCCACCCCCGAGCCTTTGTACAACGAGGTATTGATAAAAGTGCATGCTTCTTCAATCAACTCTTGGGATTGGGACTTGCTCACTGGTAAGCCTTTTTTAGTACGCGTCATTGGTGGCTTGCGCAAGCCTAAGCGCACCATCATAGGGGCAGACGTAGCAGGTGTGGTGGTAGCCGTGGGCGATGAGGTGACGGATTTTAAAGTAGGTGATGAGGTGTTTGGAGACCTCTCCGCCTATCAGTGGGGCGGGCTGGCAGAGTATGTATGCACCACGGAGGAAACACTGGCACTTAAGCACCCTCATATGAGTTTTGAAGAGGCGGCCTCCCTGCCACAAGCAGGAGTGTTGGCCATACAGGGGTTGCACAAAAACCTGAAGCGGGGCAGTAGGGTACTCATCAACGGAGCAGGTGGTGGTGTGGGTACTATTGGTTTACAATATGCCAAGTCTCTTGGTGTAGAGGTGACCTGTGTGGATAAGAAAGAAAAGCTGGGCATGCTCACCGCTATGGGTGCCGACCATGTGATCGATTACCTATGGGAAGACTATACACAAAACGGTAAGCAGTACGACCTGATACTGGATGTGGTGGCTCACCGATCAGTATACGACTATCGCCGTGCCTTGACGGATGATGGCCTGTTTCTTTATGTAGGTGGCAACATGGGTAAGTTGCTGTTACAGTTTGCCATAGTAGCACCATTCCTAAATAGGAGAGGTCGTAAAAAACTCAAGATACTTACGCACAAGCCATCGCGTAACTACTTTGAACTGTTGAACCATCTTTACGACGACGGTGTCATCAAACCCGTTATTGACAAGGTATACCCGCTCGATGATATTGTGGCTGCCTTTCGTTATTTTGGTGAAGGGCAAGTGAGGGGCAAGGTGGTTATTAAGATGTAGCCAGTTGCCTGTTCAATGCATTGTTTTGTCTTTTAGGTTTCACTTTCGATAGTATCGATTCAAGTATCGGTAAAACGTTGTTCAGCCCTTTGGTTTTAATGATGAAGTTCCAAACAGGTTCAAACTTCTTCCACCCACCTGCGTAGAAGAGGTGTTTCAGTTTGTGTTTGTGCGATGCGTGTTGCATACTGGCTTTAAAAATATGCTCCCAACTATAGAAGGACTTGTAAGCCCAGTCGTAACCTGCCTTCAAGTCTTCAGCACTCAGTAATGTTGTTTTGTATACCACGCTGCGTGTATCGTATTCATCCCAGTTTTTAGTCAGTATGCGCCCTTGAGCCTCCATGTCTTTATACAGCTTTGTACCCGGGTAGGGTGTGAGTATGTGGTAGGTAGATGTGGTGATGGCATTTTTTACACCCCAGTCTACAGTACGTTTAAACACATCTTTATCATCATCATCCAGCCCAAATACAAAGCTCCCGTTGATCATGATGCCCAGGTCGTGCAGTCTGTTCACTGCTGCGCTATAGTCTTTTTGCAGGTTTTGTTTTTTGTTGCTCTGTTTTAAGTTGGCGGGAGAGAAGGTCTCAAACCCTACGAATAGGCTTCTTAATCCTGCCTCTGCTGCTTTTTCTATCAGGTCGCCCCTTAAGATGGAATCTACCGTAGCTGCGCCTTGAAAAACACGGTTCATGCCCTTCATGCCCTCAAAGAGTGAAGCGGCAAACTTAGCATTACCCAGCAGGTGGTCGTCTAAGAAGTATAAGTGTCTACCCGGTAGTCGGTCTATTTCGGCCAATGCATCGTCTACTGCTTGTGTGTAAAAGGAACGTCCTCCTTCATAAAAGGCATCCTTATAGCAGAAGTCGCAATGGTGGGGGCAGCCTCTACTCACCACAATGGAGTTGGGTACGAGGTAGCGGTTTCGTTTGATGAGGTCGCGTCTTATTGGTGGTATTCTATCCAGTGTACGCACGGCGGAGTTGTAGACCTTCTTGGGTTCACCGTTTCTAAAGTCATTTAAGAATTGAGGGAAAGTAGCCTCTCCCGGCCCGATAAAAATAGTGTCGGCATATGGCATGGCTTCAAAGGGTAGTGAGGTTACATGCAGCCCGCCCAGTATCACATAAGCTCCTTTCTTTTTGTAGTGTTCCGCTATTTTGTAAGAGCGGTAGGCGTTGGTAATGTACACTTGTATTACTACAAGGTCGGGGTTGTCGTTGAGGTTGAGTTGCTCCACATGTTGGTCTTGTAGGTCTATCTCATCGTCGGGCGATAGGTAGGCGGCAAGGGTACTTAATCCTAACGGGGGAAAGAGCGAATATTTGATGGGTCTCCAAAAAGGGCTTTCGGCTTCGGCGAGGGCAGGCAGTATCATTTTTACTTTCATAAGAACATATTACAGGTGTTGGCAAATATTTTCTACTCCAACTCAAAAACTATACTAGCAATATTCATTTACATTTGTTTTAACCATACGTTATGTTAATCTGTTATAACATACATGAAAGCAACGGCACTATATAGCGAGCTAAAAGCAACACTTAAAACCAGCGACGGGACAGACCGTAAGCAGTGGGCGATACAGGTAGTGGAAGAGGGCATAGCACTCAAAACTCTGCTGCCTTTACTACAGGAAGATAAAACCACCGCCATGCGTTGCTCTTGGTTGTTGAGTGATATTGGCGAAGTTTCACCTGAAGTGTTACTTGAAGCATTGCCCGCTTTGTTTGATCAAAAGGGTGCGACCAATGTTCCTCACTTTGAGCAGCAGATGGTGAAGTACTGGCGTATAACCGGTGTGCCATTGGAGCAGGAAGGTTATGTGATAGATATGATCTTCACTTGGCTGCACGACCCGCAGGTAAGCACCCACATCAAAACCGTAAGCTTGGATGTATTGGAAGTACTGCTGAAAAAATACCCTGAACTGAAGAATGAACTACAGCTATGGGTGGAGCAGCAGGAGCAGGAAGAGCTGCCTGCATCTTTACAAAAAGCTGTGGCACGGGTGCGTAATAAATGGCTCAAATAAAAAAGAGCAGAGCTGTAAAGCTCTACTCTCCGTAGATAGAAAAGAAACTGCATTACTGCACTGATACAACAGGGCAATTCACAGTTGCCACTCCCATTCCTTTTATATTAGCCGCTTGTGCTGTGGTGAGGTTGCTCACATTAGCAAAGTCAGCATTATCATACACATTAACATTCCATAGTGGAGAGTAAGCTGCATCGGCAGGTACGGTAGCGATCACATTATGTGTTTGGTCGTTACCCATTTCGGTTACAAAACCCGAACCCGGTCCGCCACCCGTCATATCAGGGTTGATGTTGAAGGTTACATATATCGGCGATAACGGAACGGTGTTGCCCTTCAGTGCTTTCTCTTCAAAGCTGAAGTAGTACACCACTTTATCCTTATACCATCCGCGGGTAAGTGCGCTGCTGCCACCGCCAAACTTTTTATTAGCCGTAGAACCCATAGGTACTACAGGGCAGTTGACAAGCATATCGGTTGTTGAGGTTGCATAGCCTTTGGTGGTAATGTCGGCCACATTGGTTACGGTATTGGCTACATAGTCGTTAGGTACGGTTACCTTCACTACTTGCCAAAAGTCGTTATACCCAGCATCTCCCGGTATCACGTTGATGATGTTCAGCTGTCCGTCAACAGGCATGGAAGCCCCTTCTTTAAAAAACACATATATGGGAGCAGGTGTGGTAGGCTGTACGTCAAAGTTGTAGTATTCCACCTTCATGCCGTTAGGGCCCAAGCCTTTGGTGATGAAAGGTGCCATATCGAAATTAACAGGTGCATTGGCGGCAGGTAGTCCGTTGTTGGCATCTCTTACAAAGAGCATACCCGCGCTACTGCTAAAGCGGTCTACCGCTACTACCTCGGCAGTGTTGGGGTCTTTACCTTGTTGTGGTGTGGTAACTGTCGGTGTGGTGGTATTGTCTTTTTTACAAGCTGTGGCCAGTAGCAATAATGCTGAGCACAATAAAATGTTTCTTTTCATAACGTATTACTTTGTTTATAGCAAAGTTGTCCGTTATCTACTTATTCTTGTTGCACTATTCAATACCTATGCTGCACTATTCCGTATAATTTTCCGGTAATGCTCGGGCGTAATGGTACATTGCTTTTTAAAGAAACGATTGAAGTAGGCAGGGTCGTTGAAACCCAGGTCGTAGCTGATCTCTTTAACGGAGTTGTTGGTGGTGAATAGTTGCTTTTTGGCATCTATGATGATCTTCTGATAGAGCAGGTCGGTAAAAGACTGCCCCATGTGTTTGCTGATGAGTTTGTGCAGCCCGCTTTCCGATACACATAGTGCGTCGGCGTAGAACTTTAGTTTTCTTTCTTCTTTATAGTGGTCGTTGATGAGTTGTTTCAATACAATGAGCTTTGCATATTCCGCACAGCGGTTATTGGCCTTTTGCTGCCCTAAGGCTTCTTTCTTTATTCTTACTGCCTGCACTAAGAACTGCTTGATGTAACTCTCCAGCATGTCTACATTGCCTATATGGTTGGCATTTATTTCCAAGCACATTTGCTGTATAATGCTATTGAAAAACTGCATTTGCTCGTTGGTGATGTTGAGCATGGGAGCTTCATACACATTGTTGAACAAGATGCCATTACAACCAATTTCAGCATCGTGCTTTTCTATGCAAAACAAGTCGGCATTAAACTGTATGATAATGCAGCTTTGCGGTAGTGGCGCTACAAATGATATGGACTGAAAAGGGGTGACGAAGGAGAGGCAATTATTATCGCTGGTGGTTGATGTGCCATTACTAACAATAGTGTTTACATTGCCTTGCATCACCAGTATACTGAAGAGCTCAGTTTTATATTCATGCTCCGAAAGGTGCTTTTGGTATTCATTGGTGATGTTAAGACGGCACACGGGATGGTTTAATTGATAATTCATACTGCAACTCCTATTTATTAATATTTAACTTCAAAAAACGAGTACCATTGGCTATGTACTGTATCTAAAACTAAATCATGATCGTGCAGTTAGGGTGCTACATAAGGATGAATCGGGATAATACATTGTCTAATCAGACGTGTTATTGTTGTTCTGACATTGCTGTGACGAATGCAATAAATAAATGCCACACGAATGATCGTATGGCATTTATAATTAAGAATATTGTTCTATAATACTATTGTACCTTCTAGTATATATGAACCGTAGTTTGTAGTATAAGTAACGGTATATGAGCCTTGGGTAAAATCAATAATGCCCGTACCCATAATATCAGTTGTACCGCTACCGTAGGCTACTGAAGTGTAACCTACTTTTTGCTCCTCGATCTTGATCTCTCCTGTTTCACAATTGACTTTGAAAATAACAGGGTCTTTACTCGTACGTTCCAACACGGAGTGGATGCTGTAGTCTAACATCATATCATCGAAGTATAAGCTGCCGTCGGCTTTCTTCAACACCTTAGTGGTTGAGTAGATCGAATTGTTAGAGCTGCTTTTAGTTATTATAGGTTTGCCCGCCATGGCTGTGAACATAAAGTTATTGCAATCTTCTGTTGAGGTTGGGTTTACAACCAGGCTCACGTTTTGAGACTGCCCGATAGATGTAGTGCCATCTACATAACCATTCAGCATAAAACTATAGGTGCCTGCAGGGGTAAGCTTGGTATCAATGGTTAATACTGATGCAAATGGTGTCGTACCTGCTGCAGGTGTAAAGGTTGCTGTTGCCCCTTTGGGTAGTACGCTAGTGCTCAGTGTAACGTTTTTAGGTAGTGTGCCCGTGTGGTTTAGTGTTAATGCTATCGTGGCAGAGCCAATGCCCGATGTGGTAATACCGGATACTTGATTAATGGTAAAACTACTGTCTACAAGTAGTGTGTTTGTAGCCATATTATTACTGGCTTTTTTACAAGATGCAATGACAACCATTAGTGCCATTACAGATAGGAGGAGCTTTTTCATATTTGTATGGTTATTTGCGTAAAGGTATAAAAGCAAGTGCTCTTGTCACAAAAATATAAACAATCCTTAATATGCATTATAGCAAGGTTTTAGCTTAATATTTCTAGTATAGAGCATGGAAATCGTATTAGCTATACTCGGTGGCTTGGGATTATTTCTTTTTGCCATCAACAACCTCTCTGATGTATTAAAGAATATACTTGGCGACCGTGCTAAGGAGATATTGGCAAGGTTCACTAAGAATATCTTTAGTGCTATCGTTACCGGTACGATCATTACCATCATTCTCGATTCCTCATCTGCCGTCATTATCATGACCATTGTATTGGTCAATGCTCGTGCGCTTACCTTTAAGAACGCTATGGGTATCGTGATGGGGGCTAACATAGGTACTACATTTTCCAGCCAGCTCATCGCTATGGATATAGGTAAGTTTTCTCCTATCCCCATATTTATAGGTTTATTACTCAGCTTTGTTAGTAAGAATAAAAACATCTCAGAAGGGGGGAAGGCATTGATGTATTTCGGTATCCTGTTCTTTGGTTTGTATACCATGGAGCATGCCGTAGAGCCGTTGAAAGACAAGCCTTTTTTCTTGGATTATATGAGCACACTCAACAACCGATTTAAAGGAGCGGGTACAGGTGCGGTGGTGACACTTATCATCCAGTCTTCTTCTGCTACAGTAGGTATGGTCATCACACTGGCCAAGAAGGGTTTGATCGAATTATCGGGTGCTATTGCCGTGATGCTTGGGGCGGAGTTGGGTACTTGCTCTGATACCTTGCTGGCTACCATACGCAGTAACAGGCAGGCAGTAAAAACGGGCATCTTCCACCTGGGTTTTAATATTATAACTATTGCTATAGGGCTTATCGTGTTTCCATTATTTGTACAGCTCATCGAGTATATATCAGTAGGTGCGCCACTAAAGCAGAAGGTGGCCAACGCGCATATCCTGTTCAATACATTAGGCGTAATACTATTCCTGCCATTTGTAGGTTTGGCTGAAAGAGCCTTGAATAAATGGATACCCGAGCGCCATACACAAGAAGCTACATAAAATCTTGAGGCAAAGTATATATTTGCAGTTATGAGTTACATGCCCTACAAATTGCTGATCGCATTATTATTCTTGTCATTTGGTGCATTGGCACAAAACAGTACTATCTACTTTGATAAAGACTGGAAGTATACGGAAGATAAGTCTGAAATGGAGTTTTACCGTGAGTATGAGCTAAAAGGTGACGACCTGTATCATATCAAAGACTATTACAAAAGTGGACAAATACAGATGGATGGCGACTTTATCATAAAAGATAAGAAGGCCTTAAGAGGCATAGATGATGGAGATATAAGAACGGGTGCATTTGTGTATTACCAGTTTAACGGAGAGAAAGAGTCGGAAGGGAGCTATGTGAATGATAACAGAGATGGTAAATGGACGGAATATTATGACACTACGGGCGAGGTGAGTTTTGTAGGCCACTACAAAGAAGGAGATCGACATGGTCTGTCTACATTGTATTACAAGTCGGGCAAGGTGAAATCAAAGGTTAATTATGTAGATGGCAGGCCTGATGGATTATATACTAAGTACTACGAAAACGGTGAGGTTGAAGAAAAGATAAAGTATGTAAAAGGTAAGCGAGACGGGGCATACAGGATATATTATTCTACAGGAAAGGTAAAGGAAGAGCGAGATTACATCATGGATTCGCTGATCGGCAACCGTAAGGCCTATTACCCTGATGGGCAGTTGAAGTTGGAAACAGAGCAAAAGAAAGGAAAACTAACGATCATGTCTACCTGCTACGACGAGGCGGGAGAAGAGATAGATTGTGAAGAAGCTTTTAAAGGGCTGGATAAGGTGTCGGAAGCTTACCCTTATGTAGAGCCAATGCCAATGCCTGAATATAACATCAGCAAGTTTTTAGGTAAGTATACAAAGTACCCTGCCGAGGCGGCTAAGAATAATATAGAAGGTCGTGTATACGTTAAGATTATAGTAGACGAAGATGGCAATATCACTGATGCTAAGTCTATAAGTCCTAATGCACACCCATTATTACAAAAAGAAGCCGTAAGAGTAATGTCTCATCTACCACCTTGGGTACATGGTGAGCTCAACGGAGTACCCGTAAAAGTATATCTGACCTTACCGCTTAACTTTACACTACAGGATAGTAAGTCGAAGAAGAAAAAGAAGTAATCACTATAAAATCTCCTTATAAGGGGTTAATATAACTATAACAAATACCGTTTAAAAATATCCTGTCAATTCATTACCTTTGTGGTCGATTTTGAGAGAGCAATCCTTCTCACTTCCTTCAATATTTAATATATTTTAATGTATGGGCTACATCAAAGAGCGCTTTAAAGAGAAAGCAGACGTACTAGGACAGGAAATTAAAGACCTTATCAATGAGCATGGTGATAAAAAACTAGGAGATGTTTCTATTAGACAGATCTATTCAGGTATGCGTGGCGTACCAGGTTTGGTTACAGAAACTTCATTACTAGATGCTGAAGAAGGTATCCGTTTCCGTGGTTATTCAATTCCTGAATTAAGAGAATTGTTACCAAAGGCAGAAGGTGGTATCGAGCCATTGCCTGAAGGTTTGTTCTATTTGATGTTAGTGGGCGAATTGCCAACAGAGGAAGATGTAGAACATTTGTCAAACACGTTTGCTCGTCGTGCTATTGTACCAAAGCATGTATTTGACGCAATGGATGCATTGCCTCCAACTGCTCACCCAATGACGCAGTTTTGTGTAGGTATCCTTGCCTTACAAACGGAGTCTAAATTTGCTAAGGCCTACAAAGACGGTATCAGCAAGAAAGAACATTGGGACTATACTTACGAAGATACAGTTACACTTATAGCACGTTTGCCACGTATTGCGGCACATATCTACCGTCGTAAATATCATGGTGGTGAGCATATTGAGCCGGATGCAAACTTGGATTGGGCAGCCAACTTTGCTCACATGCTGGGTTATGAAGACAAGAGCTTCTGGGCATTGATGCGTTTGTATATGACCATTCATGCTGACCATGAAGGTGGTAACGTATCGGCACACACTACTCATTTGGTAGGTTCTGCATTGAGCGATCCTTACTTAGCCTTCACAGCAGGTATGACCGGATTGGCTGGTCCGCTACACGGCTTGGCTAACCAAGAGGTGATCCGTTGGATAGAAGAAATGTGTGAAGAGTTGAACACTACAGAGCCATCTAAAGAGCAAATAGCTGATTATATCCAAAGAACATTAGATGCGGGTAAAGTAGTACCTGGTTACGGCCACGCAGTATTGCGTAAGACCGACCCTCGTTTCACTGCACAAAAAGTGTTTGCTGAAACACACTGCCCTGACGCACCTATGGTGAAGAACGTTTGGAAGATCTACGAAGTAGCTCCGGACATTCTTTCTGCAACGGGTAAGATCAAAAACCCATGGCCTAACGTTGATGCGCACTCAGGTGCTTTGTTGAAACACTACGGTTTGGTAGAAGAAGAGTTCTACACGGTGTTATTTGGTGTTTCTCGTGCTCTTGGTGTATTGGCCAGCCTTTGTTGGGATCGCGCATTAGGACTATCTATCGAGCGTCCTAAGTCGTTCACTACCAAGCGTATTAAAGAGATGGTAGCAGAGACTACAGAAACCGCTTAATATTATACTAAATACATATTATTTTTATAGAGGCGCTCTTATTGAGCGTCTCTTATTTATTAAACTACATTACAACATATCATACAATGAGTAAAGGTCCTATTTCTCAATTTATAGAACATCATTATCGTCACTTCAACGCAGCCGCTCTTGTTGATGCTGCTAAAGGTTACGAAACACACCTGCTGGAAGGTGGTAAGATGCTCGTTTCTTTGGCCGGTGCTATGAGTACGGCCGAGCTGGGTATCTCTTTGGCAGAGATGATCCGTCAGGATAAAGTACAGATCATCAGTTGTACCGGTGCGAACCTGGAAGAAGATATCATGAACTTGGTAGCACATACGCATTATAAGCGCGTACCCAACTATAGAGACCTTAGCCCTAAAGAAGAGTGGGACTTACTGGAGAATGGCTTTAACCGTGTAACGGATACTTGTATTCCTGAAGAGGAAGCCTTTAGAAGAATACAAAAGCACATCTATAAAATATGGAAAGATGCTGAAGAAGCAGGGGAGCGTTACTTCCCTCATGAGTATATGTATAAGTTATTGTTGAGTGAAGTAATGAAGGATAACTACGAGATAGACCCGAAGAATAGTTGGATGTTGGCTGCAGCAGAAAAGAATATTCCGATCATAGTACCGGGATGGGAAGATAGTACTATGGGTAACATTTTTGCCTCTTACTGCATCAAGGGTGAATTGAAGGCCTCTACCATGAAGAGCGGTATTGAGTATATGATGTGGTTGACAGAGTGGTATCGTGCTAATAGTAGCGGTAAAGGTGTAGGCTTCTTCCAAATTGGTGGTGGTATTGCGGGCGATTTCCCGATATGTGTAGTGCCTATGATGTATCAAGACTTGGAGTGGACGGATGTGCCTTTCTGGTCTTACTTCTGCCAAATAAGCGACAGTACTACATCTTACGGTTCGTATAGCGGTGCTGTGCCTAATGAAAAAATTACTTGGGGTAAACTGGATATAAATACACCTAAATATATTGTAGAAAGTGATGCTACCATTGTAGCACCGTTGATATTTGGGTATCTGCTAGGCTGGTAATACTATTTTTTAACTATAAATTTCTTTTAATGAAAAACCTAACTATCGTAGCCTTATCATTGCTACTCGTTTCTTCTGTTCTTTTTATGGCATTCAGGCCGTCGCCTGCATCTAATGTTGCTAATGACCACATTACATTAGTACCCGACCGTAACAACTCAAAAGTGTTTGTGAGTAAAAACGGTACTGATTACGAGGTAGTAGAATTTGATAAAAAGAAAATAAACGGTGACCACGACTTGAACTCGACCATAAGTCTTGTAAGAAAATATGAGAAAGAAGGCTACAGGATCGTGTCTGTAAACGGTGGTAATGTTACAGGTGGTGTAGCACACAAAGTAGTGTGGATGACCAGAGAAAAGTAAATGCCATTTACATACAATACATAAGGCAGTGGCTTCGGCTGCTGCTTTTTTATGTTTAGATATTGTTTTCCTTGATCAGAAAGTAATTACAGGCCCATGTAAACCCTACTAAACCAAATATGTATAAGGTGCCTGTTCCTGAATATATAGTACCCAAACTGAATGCTTTTGCTACCGCCCATAACCCTAATAATCCTAAAGCAAGTGTGTAGTGTTTTAAGACATTTTTCCTGATAGTTGGTAGTAACATACTACTGAAAGGGATCATCATGGTAAAGCCCAGAATAGCTATAGCTAATATACCTTCCTGCTGTTTACCTGTAGCAAAATATATTATCACAGCTATGATAGAAACGAGTAAACTGACACCTACGAAGCTGGAGCTGATCTTTTCGTTTTTATCCAGCAAGTATTTACCATACTTATTCATCCGCAGAAAAAGGTTACTGATTGGTGTTATGATCCATGTGGAAAAGGCAATTATACTGAGTAGAGCTACTATAGGTAATAAGTATGGCTCTAATTCAGGGCTAGCTTTGGCAACCTTACTCAACCCTTTTACCGCCAGATAATAACCTATAAGTACAAACCATTGATAGCGCTCTGTAAGGCTGCTTATCCATAGTGAGTACATCAAAAACCACCTGTATATTAAGTACTTTGATTTAATAGCTTCTGCCATTCCCGCTTGTGCATATTCACTGTTCGGGTCTATTTTTAAGGCTTCTGTAAAATGTTCGAGCGCTTTTTTATCTTCTCCTTTTCGTAACAAGTTCCAGCCAAAGTTGGCATGTGTATAAGCGTTGTTCGGGTCTTCATTTAACGCATCTTCAATAGTTTGGTACGACTCTTCTTTCTTATCAAGGTTCAGTAGTGCCGTACTCCTAACATTCAACGCCAGTATATGGTCGGGCTCGCAAACTAATGCTTCATCTGCATAGGTTAATGCCTTATTGTAATTTTTCCTCATCAACTGTATGTGAGCAAATAAGGCAAAGTTATCAGCATCGTCAGGGTCTATTGATATGGATGTTTGAAGCATCTCTTCAGCCTCGGTGTATTTATCCATATGAAAGAATCCCTGTGCTTTGATATAATATAAGTAAGCACTGTCGGGTTCTATGGCTATAGCTTTGTCTATTAGTTCTATGGCTTCGGTGTACTGCTCTTTGTCTATTTGTATCTCGCTAAGCATGGCTAATACCAGAACATTGTTAGGTTCTGTAGCCAAAACTTCCATTAATAATTTACTGGCTTCATCGGGTCTGTTCTGTTCGATCAGTACACGGGCTCTTGAAATAATAGGGTTCATGTTTATTTTTTGATTTTTAGATAGGAGAGTATCGTATCGTATATGCCCGACTCGTTAGCATACAGTGCAAAGTTTCTTGCAGTAGCAAACCATTCTGTAGTCGTAGGGTTATGCCTTTTAGTGGCTTTTACAAGGTCTTTTGTACTTAATGGCTGTGGCTTGCCCGATTTTATGGCGTCTTCCAGCTTTTCTTCAATAGAGATATCTATGATCGCTTCAATATCTGCACCTGAATACTCTTTTGTTTTTTGAGCCAGTTGGTTATAGTCTATGTTTTCTGATGGCTTATTGCGCATCTTTATTTTAAATATCTCTTCTCGGGCATTGGTATCTGGCGGCGGAACAAATATGATACGGTCGAACCTGCCCGGTCTTCTAAATGCCTGGTCAAGATTCCATGGGGTATTGGTAGCCCCTAAAACTAATACACCTTCATTGTCGCCATCTATACCATCCAGCTCTTGCAGAAACTGATTGATCAAATGCCTGCCCGCAGACTGTTTCATATCACTTCTGCTGGCTCCTAGTGCGTCTATTTCATC
Organism: Flavipsychrobacter sp.; assembly: GCA_965230595.1. Lineage (GTDB taxonomy): Bacteria > Bacteroidota > Bacteroidia > Chitinophagales > Chitinophagaceae > UBA5543. Next base: position 1,327,828 of record OZ246011.1, read on the forward strand.
AAAGAAGAGTACACATGGTTTGTTTTGTCTGGCGAGTTCAAATATTTCGTTCAAGTTCTTCTCGCTATTACCGATCCACATGTCCAGCACATCATTAAGGCCAACACTAATGAATTTAGCATTGATCTCACCTGCCGTAGCTCTGGCAATATGTGTTTTACCACATCCCGGAGGGCCGTACAGCAGTATGCCACCACCTATTTTCTTTCCATAGGCTTTATATATCTCAGGGTGCAACATAGGTTGGATGATCTTGAGGTCTATCTCTTTTTTTACATCATCCATACCACCTACATCCTTAAAGGAAACATCGGGTTTCTCAATTATTGAAGTATCGCTGCTAGTATCATCATCATGAGTTATCGATACTCTCAGAGCAGCATCCAGCTCCTCGTCTTGGTATGAAGGGTTTCGCTCTATTGCGGTTTTGTATATCTCTAATGCCTGTGCCGTTTCATTTTCTTTTAGCAGTGCTTTACTGTATATGATAAGCGTGTCAAAGCTTACATCTCCTGATTCTAGAAGACCTTCAATAATGACATTGCATTTTGAAAATTGCTTTTGCAGAAAAAACACTTTTGCCAAACCTTCCTGTGCTGCTCGGTTATGCTCAAGCTCAAGTAGCTCTTGAAACTCAGTTGCGGCTTCGTCAAGCATGTACTGTTCCAATAGTGTTTGTGCTAAATGTAGTTTTAGGGGTATGTTGTTGGGAGAGAACTTTAGAGCCTCTCTCAGGCTATTGATAGTGTTACTCATTAGGTCATTTTCTATAAGATGAAAATAGAAAATAGATTTAGCATATATAATATTCTATTGATGAATTTTACCTAAAAGATATTCCATCCCCAATAACTCGGCACTAGTAGCCACTGCAGTAATGCTTACACCTAATACACCATGCATGTTTACATTCTGACCTGTAAGTAGCAGGTTGGGTATTTTAGTACGTGTGGGTATGGTGGTCTCGGCAGGTCGGGTTACATCTTTCAGGTTGCCATAGAGCGCGCCTTCAGGTGTAGCCGTGTAGTCGCGATAGGTGAGTGGGGTAGCAGCCTTCCAACTGATGAAGTTTCCTTTTAGATCAGGCACTCTTTCATATACTTTATTGAGTAGTTGTTCGTTCTTAATGGCTTTGAACATGCCGTAGGTTTCACCGCGCTCCCGTTCATGTCCTGTACGATTGGTGATGTGTGCCCAGCTGTTTACTTCTTCATAATTCATGTAGCTGAGTATGCTCAAGCTCTCTGCATAGCCTTCATTGTTCTTATCCTCGTTAAAGAAGAGTGCATAGTTAGCAGGCCATTGTTGGGGTTTGTAGTCAATGGCTGAAAAAGCATCAGTTGCATTCCAGTATAAGTTATGGTGACGCATCTTTACCACACCCGGTTTCAATACCAAGTTAAGCATGTAAGACGATGGTGTTTGTTGTATGCCTGCTATGCGTTTTCTATATGCGGGTTTGATGAGTTTGCTATCCAGTATTTTAAGCAATGCTATGGGGTGTATGTTGGCGATGAACTGCTTTCCGTATATCTGTTCGCCTTGTTCGTTTACAGCGTATTGAAGTGTTCCACCTTCTTCAACGAGTTTGGTGACTGTTGTGTTTCTATACACCACGCCGCCATGGGATTGTAACTCTTGCCATAGAAACTTGGCTATCTGCGAGCTACCCGGGTGTACTTTATGACTGCTATGGATATAGCTCTCCAATACTAAGGCGTGTAAGTAAAAAGGTGTTTTGCCCTTTACACCCGAGTACAATAAGCTATTGCCCGTCAGTACATTTTGTAGCTGCTTATTAGTTGTGATGTCCTCTAAGGTCTGTGATAATTCCCATCCTGTTACTGCATCTTTCTCGCTTGCATCACCATTACGTAATCGGTATAATGGGAAATGGTCGCCCACTTTGGTAATGCGTTTGATGTATGTCTCCAGTGCTTGACGTTCGTTAGGGAAGTAGGAGTGCAATTGCTCAATGAAATTCTCTTTGCCCTGTGCTTGCGGGTACTCGGTGGCTTCATCTCCAAAGCATACTTTATCAAATGCGTTGGTGTCGTAATGTTTCAACTCCAGCTTATCCATGATGCCGGCATAGGAGAATATTTTATTCAGGGTATGTCCATCTCCCAGCCCGCCAATGTAGTGTACACAGCTGTCAAATACTTTCTTATCGAAGGAGAAGGTTTGCAGGCATCCGCCTACTTGTTTGTCCTGTTCCAGCACACAAACGCTCTTGCCTTCTTTGGCTAATAGTACAGCAGTAAGCAGCCCGCCTAAGCCGCTGCCAATTACTACTACATCATATGTTGATCGTGTGGTATTCAATAAGGAATAAAACTACATCATCTCTCTTATATCTTCCATGATACGCTTGGCGATATTTTCAGAGGTGGTCTCCGAGCCACTTTCCGCGTAGATACGAATGATAGGTTCGGTATTAGAAGGGCGTAGGTGTACCCAGTCTTTATCAAACTCTATCTTCACACCGTCTTCCGTATTGATGGGATGCTCTTTGTACTTATCCTTTATTTTTTCAAATATCGTCGGTAGGTCAATATCTTCACTAAGGGCTATCTTATTTTTAGAGATATAATAGCTAGGGTAAGTATTTCTTAATGCTTTTACGCTCTTGCCTGTTTGAGCCAAGTGGGTAAGGAATAAAGCAATGCCTATTAAAGCATCTCTACCATAGTGTAGTTCAGGAACAATAATGCCACCATTACCTTCGCCGCCTATCACCGCGTTGGTAGCTTTCATTTTCTTCACTACGTTTACTTCACCTACAGCACTTGGTGTATATTCACCGCCGTGCTTTTCCGTTACATCTCTTAGCGCACGGGTAGAGGACATGTTGGAAACGGTGTTGCCCTTCTTATTACTCAACACATAGTCTGCTACCGCTACCAGTGTATACTCCTCCCCAAAAAGGCTTCCATCTTCGCATACAAAGCATAAACGATCTACATCAGGGTCTACCGCAATACCTAGGTGCGCGTTTTTCTTCTCTACTGTATTGCATAGCTCTGTAAGGTTCTCGGCCAGTGGCTCGGGGTTGTGCGCAAAGTGTCCGGTTACCTCTTCGTTGATCACAATAATATCGTGTACACCTAATGCTTCCAGTAGCGGAGCAACTGATATAGCTCCTGTAGAATTCACTGCATCTACTACTACCGAGTATTTCTGCGCTTTGATCAAATCCACATCTACCAGAGGGTGGTCTAGAATGATGTTGATATGTTTTTGAATGTAACTATCATCCGTAGTTACTGTTCCTATATTATTGATGTTGGCAAACTCGTGTTCATTCTTGTCGGCATAATCCAATATCCATTGCCCGTCCTCAGCACTTAAAAACTCACCCTTACTGTTCAACAGCTTTAAGGCATTCCATTCTTTAGGGTTATGGCTGGCAGTGAGTATGATACCGCCTGCTGCCTCTTCCATCGTAACGGCCATCTCAACCGTTGGTGTAGTACTATGCCCTAAGTCTACCACGTCAAAACCACAACCTTGCAGTGTAGCCACTACCAGATCTCTCACCATTTGCCCGGAGATACGTCCGTCTCTACCTATAACTATTTTCTTATTGTCGCCTTGTGCTTTAGCCCATGCGGCGTAAGCCGTAGTAAATTTTACTGTATCAATTGGGGTAAGTCCTGTGCCGGGTTGGCCGCCTATAGTGCCTCTTATGCCCGAGATAGATTTGATAAGTGCCATATTCTTGTAATAAACTTAAGTCTTAAATGCGAAGATAAGTTTTTCAATTACCTATTACACATTGTTAAGAAAAAGTAACCTAAACGTTACTATGATATTGATAGAGAATGATATATGACTTATTTGCTTTTTTTAACATATTATATAATGCCATAAGTAGTATGTAGGGTTCAAATTCATTATTTTGGCGTTTCATAAAATCCGATCGTATGCAAAATTTTACAGCACATCTATTCCGAAAGGTGGTCGCTGCGATGGTATTGCTTGTTTCCTTTGCAAGTATAGGCCTGTCGCAGGACTTAAACACACCTTTGCCCATTGACCCGAAAGTTACCAAAGGTAAGTTTGATAATGGTTTGACCTACTATATCAAAACCAACAAGAAGCCTGAAAACAAGGTGGAATTGAGATTGGTGATCAATGCAGGTTCTATTTTAGAGAACGATGCACAACAAGGTTTAGCTCACTTTATGGAGCACATGAACTTCAACGGTTCAAAGAACTTTCCTAAGAATGAATTGGTAAGCTATCTACAATCAATTGGTGTAGAGTTTGGTGCTGACCTTAATGCTTATACCAGCTTTGACGAAACAGTATACATTCTACCTATACCTACTGATAAGGAAGGTAATTTAGATAAAGGCTTCCAAATACTGGAAGACTGGGCACACAATGCCTTATTGACTGATAAGGATATTGATGATGAGCGTGGTGTTGTATTGGAAGAGAGCCGCTTGGCTAAGGGTGCTCAAATGCGTATGCTTCGCCAATACTTACCTGAGTTAATGGCCGGTAGCCGCTATGCTGAGCGCTTGCCTATTGGTAAAGACGATATACTAAAGAATTTCAAGTATGAGACCATCCGTAGTTTTTACCGCGATTGGTATCGCCCTAACCTAATGGCAGTAGCCGTAGTGGGTGATATAGATAAGGAAACAGCGATGAAGTATTTGAAGAAACACTTCGCTACGTTGAAAAACCCTAAGAAAGAAAAAGAGCGTTTTATTCCTGAGGTGAAACCTCGTACTAAGCCGTCGGCTATGGTGGTAACCGATAAAGAGGCTACTAATTATCAATTACAGATCATCTTCCCATCAGTAAAAGAAAAGCCTTCAAAAGTATTAGGCGACTATAGAGAACACATGGTACAAGGTTTGATGCAACAAGCCATCAACCAGAGATTGCGTGATCTGTCTCAAAGTTCTGATCCTCCATTCCCATTTGCGGCTGTGTCTATCAGTGGCTGGGCTCGTGGTCATAAAAGCTTAGCAGCCTTTACCATGTTTGGTGCTGAAGGTCCTGAGAAAGCGATGATGGCTTTAACCGCTGAGTTGAAGAAAGCACAACAGTTTGGCTTTACAGAAAGTGAAGTGGAGCTCGTGAAAAAAGATATGATGGCCTTTATAGAGAAAGCCTACAACGAAAGAAATACAACAGAGAGTGGTAGATTAATAGGTGAATTTGTACGTAACTTCTTAGAAGGAGAAACGATACCGGGTATTGAGAATGAGTATAAGTATTACCAACAGTTGTTACCAACTATTAAGGCTGAGGAGTTAGACGCTGAGCTGAAAAAGTGGATGGCCAGCAGTAATACATTCTCTTTGATCACAGGCCCTGAAAAAGGTAAGGATAAACTACCTACTAAGGAGGCTTTATTGGCTATGACGCAAAAAGGCCTGGCTCAAAAAGTAGAAAAGAATGCAGAAGAGAATATTGCCAGCAGCCTAATGGCAAGCAAGCCAAGAGCGGGTAAAGTAGTAAGCAAGAAAGAAGAGAAAGACCTTGGTGCTACAACTTATACTTTAAGTAATGGTGTGAAGATCACCGTGAAGTCTACTGACTTTAAGAGTGATGAGATCATACTTAGAGGTGTGAAGAATGGTGGTAGTAACAACTATGGCGTTGCTGATATCAATAATGTAAAGTACGCCGTATCAGTGGCCGAGGCTATGGGTTATGGTCAGTTCTCTCCTACACAAATGGAGAAAGTACTAGCCGGTAAGAATGTGCGTGTACGTGCCAGTATAGGTGAGATACGTAATAGCATTTCAGCTAGCAGTACAGTGAAAGACATAGAGGATATGCTACAGTTGATGTACATTAAACTCACCAAACCTCGTATGGATAAAGCGCTATACGGTGCCTATGTGAAGAAGCAAAAAATGCAAGTGCAGTTCATGTCTGCCAATCCGCAATTTGCCTTTATTGATACATTGTATGGAGAGCTATACGACCACAATCCGTTATCACCATCGCCACTACCTAAGGCTGAGCAGTTTGATGACTTGAATATGGAGCGTGCTATTGAGATCTATCGTAACGAGCTTTCTATGGCTGATGGTATGCATTTCTACATGGTAGGTAATGTGGATATAGACAAAATGTTACCTCTCATTGAAACTTATATCGGCGGATTGCCGGCTGCTAATAAAGAGCCGCAGTTTAAAGACAATGGCGTACGTGTTGTAAATGGTAACAAAACCATGAAGTATTACAAAGGCTCTGACCAAAAGAGTATGATCATCTCTATTACACATGGTGATACCAAGTATAGTGAAGACTTCTCTTTAAGAGCTTCGGCACTATCAGAGATACTTAATATTAAAGTGATAGAAGAGCTGCGTGAGAAGCTAGGTGGTATCTATGGCGGTGGTTACAACACCGGTGTTCAAGAACATCCTTATCCTAACTACACCTTCAGTCTGCAACTGCCTTGTGGCCCTGAGAATGTAGATAAGCTATTAAAAGCTGCCGATGAGGTAGTAGCTGATATCAAGGCTAACGGACCAAGTGAAGAAGACCTGAACAAAGTGAAAAACCAATGGCGTGAGAAACACCGCGAGAATATGGAGAAGAACAGCTATTGGGCAGGTAAGCTACAGAACATCTTGTTCTTGGGTAGAGACAGAAACAATATGCTGAACTACGACCAGTGGATAGGCGCACTAACTACTGATGATGTAAAGAAAGCAGCTAACAAGATATTTGATGGTAAGAACACTTTTACCGCCATCTTATATCCTGAAAGTGAAAAGAAATAGAGTAGGGTAACTACATGATAAAAGCCACGCAGATGCGTGGCTTTTTTATTAGTCGTATGAAATAGTAACTATGCTTTTTCTACGGCAGGTTCTTCTGTCACTGGCTGTAGTGCTGCTCTTATCTTGCCTTCTACCTCGTCCATCACTTCAGGGTTATCATTCAGGAAGTTTTTAACTGCCTCGCGTCCTTGACCTATCTTATTCTCCCCATAGCTGAACCATGAGCCGCTCTTGTTTAATATACCTAGATCTACACCCATGTCAATGATCTCACCTACCTTACTGATACCGTTACCATATATAATGTCAAACTCTACTATGCGGAATGGAGGTGCTACTTTGTTCTTCACCACTTTTACTTTAGTACGGTTACCACTGGCTATATCTCCATCTTTGATCTGGCTGATTCGACGAATGTCCAAACGAACGGAAGAGTAGAACTTCAGGGCATTACCACCGGTAGTGGTCTCGGGGTTGCCAAACATCACACCGATCTTCTCACGAAGCTGGTTGATGAAGATGCAACAACAACCCGTACGGTTGATGGTGGCGGTAAGCTTACGTAATGCTTGGCTCATCAAGCGTGCTTGCAAGCCCATTTTACTATCACCCATTTCGCCCTCCAGTTCTCCTTTAGGTACTAGTGCCGCTACAGAGTCGATCACCACAACATCCAACGCGCCTGATGAAATCAAGCGATCGGCTATTTCAAGAGCTTGCTCACCATAGTCGGGTTGGGAGATGATGAGATTGTCTACATCTACGCCCAGCTTACGTGCGTAGCCTGCATCAAAGGCATGCTCGGCATCTATAATAGCACATATGCCACCTTTCTTTTGTGCCTCTGCAATGGTGTGGATCGCGATAGTGGTTTTACCTGAAGATTCAGGACCATATATCTCTACAATTCTCCCGCGAGGGAAACCTCCTACGCCCAAGGCAACATCTAAACCTAGTGAACCTGTGCTGATCGTGTCTATATTAACCTGTTGCTTATCGCCCAGCATCATTACCGAGCCTTTACCATAATCCTTCTCGATCTTGTCCAGAGCGAGCTTTAATACTTTCATTTTTTCATCTGCTGCCATGCTATGAATATTATATTGGTTATAAATCTAATTGTTGCTCAAATATACAAGTATATTTTGAATATTTGTACAAATGTTTAGATTTTTGTTCAGATTTATTTTACTTATAGGTGTAAATTACAGTAAATACAGGTTTTCAAGCGTAGATTTTATGCACATAGGTGGGTAGTATATGTAACCTTTATATTAAAACTAGATACAGATTGTTGAATTAAATAATATGATGTGTATCTTGGTGGAAATAATTAGATATTATCATGAAACAAAAAACATTCCCATACTTTTTTCTTAGCACCACTTTGGCTCTGTTACTCAGTATTGTTCTGTATTCTTGCGACAGCTGCACGCCTGTAAATAATGAAGAGGAAGAAGAAGTACAATATTTTGATATAGATACCGGTAGTGTGTATGACATTTCTTATAACACCAATGATAATATAGAGGTGATGTATACCAGGGTGCCGGGTGACCCAAGAGATGGTATAAGGGTAAGGAAAATAAAAGATTCGGGTACGCACCATGAAAGGGTAGTGAGCGGACAGCTGTTAAGAGGTACTTACAGAATAGACAGCCCTATATATTATACTGCATTCGTTTATGCTATATATAACTCTGATACAGGTTGCCGCGAGTCAAGGTGGTACTCATGGGTAAACCCAACTATGGAGGTTGCAAAGACCTTGCGAGACACCTTTGCCCCTATGAGGTATACCAAAGAGGTTAAGGCCACCACCGAGTTGAAGTTTAAATTTGACCAATGGAATGAAGATTATCAGAAAAAATGGGTGGATACCACTAATAGATCAAGGAGAAGAGCAGGACTTAGAGAGTTTCCGGAAATATCGCCTAGTGACAGCTTGAAAAAAGGTAAACCTTACCGGCCATTGCGTACACCTGAGGGGATGGGCTTCTTGGATGCACCTATCTTTTCAAAGAGATTGCCTAGGAGTAATAAGGCTACAGTTGCCGAAACCATGTTTGCGAGATATAAGAAAATTGGTCGTTGTGTGAAAAACAACAGAGGTGCTCCTCCTGCTGACACCGGTATCATTAGGATCACAACAAGGGCAATGACCTATTTGTACTGTATTGACCGTACTACCCCGGAGTGTATTGGCTATTTTACCTGGACGACCGTAGAAACCGATACTGTAATGGTAAGTTGGGTAAAGGCTCAGAGCGGCGATTGTGAAAGGGCAATGGGTCTTACCGGCACTAGGTGGGCACCTCGCTTTACATTAAAAGGAGGTACAACTGTATCTGTAGGGCCGTGGCGAAATTGCGATTAGGGCTTTACGCTACCATTGCAAGCATCTCCTGCCTTGGCACCATCCTTCCACTCTTGTAGTAGATTTATTCTATTGTTGACAAGCAGTGTCATGTATTTGGTGGCGCAGATAGCCATGTTGCCTTTGAGTTTGCTCATGTCAAAGTTGGGGTATTTCATCTTTAACTGTGCTTCTAAGTATTTATTCCAAGCGTTTTGTGAGGACTTCAGCATGATCAGAAAGGCCGTTTGGTCGCTATAGGCAGAGTCAATATAGTTGATGAGCTGAGTCATTTTCATACTCGCAGCACGTAGTTGCGTGTTGGCTGCTGTGAGCTCTTCCTGGTTGGTTTGTGCCTGAGTTGTTAGTGTAGCCAGTAATATTGTTACGGTAAGTAGTATTCTTTTCATAGGGTGGTAAAGATAGTTTTTTGTATCGTTACAGTGTTACAACCGTTACAGTACTACATGCTGGTGCTGTCTTTTTGCATTTTTCTTTTTGATTTTTACTTTGATAGGGCACACAAAAAAGCCCACTCGGTAAGAGCAGGCTTTATATATCAAGTATTGTTGTGTACTTATACTCTGAAGTGAGCAACTGTGTTATTGTCGTTTAAATATCAGTATTGTATTACTATTGGGCAGTTCCATCTTTTCTCCGTATAACACTAGTAGGTTGGCTTCTTTTAGTGTTGTGGTTATACCATTGCTCATATAGTTTTGTAAGTGAGTTTGTCGTTCGTCATAGGTCATGGGGTACTCATCAGAGTAAGGGCCAATCGCCGATATTTTAATTGATCTGGTCTGTAAATCAACACTATCCATTATGTGTATATTCTATATGCATTGGTGATCTCAGGGGTGTATTCATTAGTTACTTCAAAGATTAGGTCTCTCTTTATAGTGGTATTACTAGGAGTTTGGTATTTGTACTCCACTGTCCGATCTCTATGTAGTGTGAATGTTTGGTTTTTGTATCGGGCATCCATAGTATTCCATATTGATTTGCCATACTCATCCATGCAGTCTATAGGTTTCCATACTGAGGAGTTTGCTTCATTAGGCAGCAATTGTAGTCTGAAACAGATATTATTTAAGACATCAAAGCTAACATTTAGAGAGGTAGTTGCTGTTGTAAAAGAATAGTTTGTATTGTTGGGTATAGGGCCATTTATATAGCCCCAGTTTGTTGTTCTGTAATCATCAGTGTAGCAATCAAAAAAGTATTCTGAGTTTTTACTAAAGTCGTTTTGAGTTATCTCTTTTATACTACCCGGTATTATAAATGTTTTGACGGGGTTCTTTTTAGCAGCATAGTCAATCATATTGCTGTAGATGTTGCAGGTCAGTTCTTCTTTTAGCTTATATTCATTTCCAAAGCTTTTATTATATACATGAAATACGACATTAACGTTATCGCTGTCTTCTTTCTTACAGCTGCAGAGTAGTGTAGTTGCTAGTAGAAGTAAGGTTAGGTATTTTAGTTTCATGGCTGGTAAGATAATGAGTATTTAGCGAATAAGGCACACTAAAAAAGCCCACTCGGTAAGAGCAGGCTTTGTATATAAAGTATTGTTATGTACTTATACTCTGAAGTGAGCGAATGCTTTGTTCGCATCAGCCATACGGTGTGTATCTTCTTTCTTCTTCACAGCAGCACCTTCACCTTTACTGGCAGCTACGATCTCGTTAGCTAGTTTATCGGCAATGGTACGTCCGTTACGCTCGCGGCTGTAACGTATCAACCACTTCATGCTTAAAGATATCTTACGGTCAGGGCGTACTTCAGCAGGTATCTGGAAAGTAGCACCACCTATACGACGGCTTTTTACCTCTACGGCAGGTGTTACGTTCACTAGTGCTTTCTTCCACGTTTCGTATCCACTCTCACCGGTCATTTTTTCTACTTTGTCTAATGCGTCGTAGAAAGAACGTAGAACGATGCTTTTGTTACCACCCCACATAAGGCAGTTCACAAAGCGGGTTACTTGCTTATCGTTAAACTTCGGATCTGGTGCTAAAGGTAATTTCTTAGCTTGTGCCTTCCTCATCGTTAAAGTTTGGCTTTTATAAAAAGTTAGTTATTGAATTTAATTATTTCTCTCTCTTAGTACCGTACTTAGAGCGGCTTTGTTTACGGTCTTTCACACCCGCAGTATCTAAAGCGCCACGTACGATGTGGTAACGTACACCCGGTAAGTCTTTCACACGACCACCACGTATCAACACGATAGAGTGCTCTTGTAAATTATGACCTTCACCCGGTATGTAGGCGATAACCTCGATCTTGTTGGTCAAACGTACCTTAGCTACTTTACGAAGTGCTGAGTTTGGTTTCTTTGGAGTAGTAGTATATACACGAGTACATACGCCACGACGTTGTGGACATGCATCCAAAGCACGCGATTTAGACTTTGCGCTAATTTGCTTGCGACCTTTACGAACTAATTGCTGTATTGTAGGCATTTGCTCCTGTTAATAAAAATTTAATGGACGGCAAAGGTAATACTATTATTGATAGCAAACAAAATATTTAGGAATAATAAATTTTTTCTCTCAGCTGCCTGTAGCGCGCCCTATACCTATAATTATTACCTGTAAATATATAACAATACTTAAAGCCGTGGGCTTAACTTCGTGGTTGAATATCTTTGTATTTGACTATCAATACGATATGGTCATGAAGTACGGTTGCCCAATACAGCTCATTCTTATTTCACCGTATAAATTATTAAAGACATGATGAAGAAATTATGGATGCTGATAGCATGGTGTATCCTGTGTGGTGGTAGTGTAAACGCTCAGGTGCTATTGTCTGAAGATTTTGCCGCAGGGCTACCTGCCGGGTGGAAGATACAAGGTCCGCAGGCGGTACAATGGGCAGCGCACCCAACACTGGGTATTAACGGCTCGGGTTGTATGATGGTAGATGATTGGCAAACTGTTGGGGGCAACAACATTAACCTCGAGACCGTAGCAGTTGATTTGACCACGATCAATAATCCTAAGATCAGTTTTAAATTGGCCTCTATACGCAGCAATTTTATTGCGCCTAGGCTGGTATTATATTATAGTACAGGCAGTGGCTGGCAAAAACTGGCCAACTGGGGCGAGTGGCAAACAGACTTTATTATATCAACAACAGGACCATGTAATATGCCTTTACCGGCATCTTGTATCGACTGGGAAGATATCACTTACGATTTGAGTAAAATAGCACACCTTTCCAATGTGCGGTTCGCTTTTCAGGCTGATGTGCCTAATGGCGGCTTCGTTTTGCTAGACGATGTATGGGTACACGATAAGAAGGTATACTCACTGCCTTATCTACAAGATTTTGACCAACAGGTATTCTTCCCTAAAGACTGGGAGCGCTATGGTAGCGACGCTAAGGCCGACTGGCAAAGAAGTGCCACAGTAGGTTTTGGAGGTAATAATACCAGTACTTATTTCGATAACTATTCAGTAGATGTGTCGGGCAAATACTATGGCATGCGTATGGTATGGCTAGATCTTTCTACGGCTGCCAACCCTGCTTTGACCTTTGAATATGCCTATGCTAAAAGAAAGGGTAAGCCTGCCGATAAATTCGGAATATGGTATAAAATACATGATACAGGCACTTGGAGAAACTTGAAAACCTTTGAAGACCCACAGATAGCTACAACACCTGAAATAAGTGCCGTATTTGTGCCCAATTCAAGAGATTGGCGACAGGAAACTATAGACCTCTCACAGCTTAAGGGCTACGATGAGGTACGTTTTGCTATTGAGTGCAATTCTGCTCATGGTAATATATTATATGTAGACAACATCCATTTCTATAATAACACTACAACGTCTGTGGCTCAGGTAGAAGAGGGCAATAGTTATAGAATATATCCTAACCCGGCCGGCAATAGGCTATATATTGATACTAGGGGAAGCACCATTAATAAGTATACAGTGTATGATATTACAGGCAGAAAGGTGTATAGTAGTGTGGTGAGTACGTCAAACAGCGTGGTGTCTGTGCCGCTACATAGCTTCAAGTCAGGGCTGTACTACATTAAGCTATATGATAGCAAGGGAAAGATGGTTACACATAAGTTTGTGGTGAAAACTTAAACATTCTTAATTCGACCATTTTGAAACAATCCTCGGCATATTTATAACAGCAGCGGTTTTTATCACCCTAACTTTATCAATAGAACTAGTCATGACTTAAGTCTTATACGGTTACCCTTACAGCGTTTAAAATATTTATTAGCCGTATTAAATTATTAGTGATGAAAAGAATACTCTTATTAACCGTGATGCTGGTCATGGTGTTTGTGATACCAAGGCAGCTTTTGGGGCAAACCGTATTATCAGCAGATTTTAATAGCGTAATACCTGCCGGTTGGGTAATAGATGCTACTCAAGGTGCTACATGGTTTCGTAATGACAGTATGGGTACTAATAATACAGGCTGCGCTATGATTGCTATGGAAGACCTGTTTGGTGGACAGATAGGTAGGTTGATCACGGGGTCTATGGATCTTTCAAGCGTTAATCAACCTGCATTGTACTTTAGTATTGCTACGGTAAACAATAGCTCACCACAGTCGACAGCACCGCTGTTAGAGCTCTCTTATGATACAGGCAATGGCTGGAAAAGGCTAAATAGCTGGGCTCCTCATGGCGATAGTGCCATTGTTTGTGGCACAGACCTTTGGCCACCATTAGATCAGCAAAATGTCATTTGGCATAGTGTTTACTTCGACCTGAGTCAACTGGCCAATGAAACAAATATCAAGTTTGCTTTTGATGGCTACATTATTCATGGTGGCTTCTTATTGTTAGACGATGTGCAGATAAAGTCACCTAACACACTATCAGTAGCGCAAAGGCAAGAAGAGTATAGGAGAGTAAAGGTATATCCTAACCCTGCTCAGCATACCATACATATTGATCATAAGGGTAGGTTAGAGCCTGTAACTCTAGAGGTATATGATGCGGTTGGTAAACGTATCAGTAATATCAAGTATACCGTTAGTCATACAAGCGTTGTGTTAAGCACTACCACATTAAGTAATGGTACTTATTTCTTACATCTTAAACTTGGAGATAATACAACGGTTGAAAAGGTGATCGTAGCTAAATAAATACTTAAGTCAAGGCTCTTTACTTTTTCGTGGGGCGTTTAGGATAAGGGGTCTTGGCTTTATAATTTTTCTTTTACCGTTTCCCATATCTCATTCGCTACTACATCCTTGTCGCGGTTGGCCTCAAATATGGCTATCTGTTCCTTGTCTTTCAGTTGCTCAAAAGCATGAAAGTACTGCTTGCGTGTAGTGGTGAGCCTTTCGAGATTTTCAAATAGTTCCAGCTCTTCACGCCCTTTTTTAATGCGCTCCATACTAGTCTCAGGAGCAAGGTCTAGAAAGATGTTTAATGTAGGTTTTAATATGCTAGCACACAATGCATTAGCCTGTACTACCCAATCAAATGGTACATGTGCACTATGGTAGGCATAAGAGGAGAAATAGTACCTATCGCAGAGTACAATATAGCCATCGTCTACTTTCTTTTTTAGTCCATTAATATCGTTGTGCAGATGGTCGAGCCTGTCTGCTAAGAAAAGTGCGGCAATGGTTTGTTCATCGGTCTTGTTTTCCCCTTTTAGGATACTACGTATAAATTTACCGATCTGCCCGTCGGTTGGTTCGCAGGTTTCATATACTTGATGTCCTTCGGCTTGCAGCTTTTGAGCCAACAGGCTGATCTGTGTGCTTTTACCGCTACCATCTATACCTTCAAATACGAAAAACTTCCCTTTTGTGGACATACATTTATATTAAGTGATCTGAAACCTCAAATGTAGAAAAATGTGGCTTTGAAAGAAGGGCGTGTGGGTAATTTTCTATCCGTAACAAATATCACTTAGATAAACAGCTTAAATGGTTATTTTTGCCGCACATTTTATTACCGAATTTAAATTAAGATACATGCATAACGCTTATTTTCAGTTTGAAGAGCCGATGAACGAGCCGGTTCTAAGCTATGCACCGGGTACGCCGGAGCGTGTGGCCTTACAAGATGCCGTTGCCGAGCTAAAAAGCCAGCAGTGTGATATACCTATGTACATCAACGGCCAAGAGGTACGTACAGGAGATAAAAAAGAGATACGTCCGCCACATGAGACAGGACATTTACTAGGGCATATGCATGCCGGTACAGGTGAGCATGTACAGCAAGCTATTGATGCTGCACTGGCGGCTCGCGAGCAGTGGGCTTCTACTCCTTGGGAGCATCGTGCTGCAATATTTATGAAAGCGGCAGACCTATTGGCTACCAAGTACCGCTATAAAATGAATGCGGCAACCATGCTAGGCCAAAGCAAGAATGCTTTTCAGGCTGAGATAGATAGTGCTTGTGAGCTGATCGACTTTTTGCGCTTCAACGTGCACTTCCTAACTAATATATATAACGAACAACCACTTTCAGTAGATGGCATCCACAACCGTATGGAGTATCGTCCGTTAGAAGGGTTTGTGTTGGCGGTAACACCGTTCAACTTTACAGCCATTGGTGGCAACCTACCTACAGCACCTGCTATGTGTGGTAATGTAGTGGTATGGAAGCCTGCTAACACACAGATATATAGTGCCAATGTCTTCATGGAGATATTGAAAGAAGCCGGCCTTCCTGATGGTGTGATTAATATAGTATACACCAGCGGACCTACTGTTGGTGATATTTGCTTCAACCATGCTGATTTTGCAGGCGTACACTTTACAGGTTCTACTGGCGTGTTCCAAACCATGTGGAGAACCATTGGTGAGAATATTGCCAAGTATAAAACTTACCCTCGTATAGTAGGGGAGACAGGTGGTAAAGACTTTGTGATGGTACACCCATCTGCCAGTGTAGATGCTGTTGTAGCAGGTTTGGCGCGTGGTGCATTTGAGTTCCAAGGTCAGAAATGCTCTGCTGCCAGCCGTGCATACTTGCCAAGCAACATAGCCGAACAAGTTAAAGAACAACTAATAGCAGAAGTGAAGACCATGAAGATGGGTAAGGTAGATGATTTTACCAACTTCGTTAATGCTGTGATAGACGAGAAAGCATTTAATAGTATTACCAAATATATTGACGGCGTGAAAGATAGCGATCAGGCAGAGATCATCTGCGGTGGTAACTATGATAGCTCAGAGGGTTGGTTCATTGAGCCTACCATCATTGAAGCGAAAGACCCTAAGTATACTACAATGTGTGAAGAGATATTCGGACCTGTGTTGACCATCTATACTTACGAAGCTGACAAATGGGAAGAAACATTGGATTTAGTGAATACCACTTCTCCTTACGCACTAACAGGTGCTATCTTCTCTCAAGACAGATATGCTGCTGAGTTCATGACCCGTAAGCTGGTAGATGCAGCCGGTAATTTCTATATTAATGATAAGCCAACAGGTGCAGTAGTAGGTCAACAACCATTTGGCGGTGCACGTGCTTCAGGTACTAATGATAAAGCAGGTTCTTCTTTGAACCTGTATCGTTGGTTGAGTGCCAGAACGGTGAAGGAAACCTTAGTGCCACCTACTGATTATCGTTATCCTTTCCATCAAGAAGACTAAGTAATATGAGAGTAGTTGTTTTCATCTTAGGGTTAGTGACCATTGGCCTGGCATCTTGCAAAAGCTGTAGCGACCGTGTGTATGGTTATGTAGTAGATGAGAATAGCCGTCAGCTTATTGATAGTGTGGCTATACGCAGTGTAGGTGCGCTTGATGGTAAGGAAAGAGACCCGCGTATTACTTACCCTGATGCTAATACAGGTTACTTTGAGGCATATTATAGCTCAAAGAATACAGCTAAATGTCCTGTGTTGAAGTTGGAGATCACCAAAGAGGGGTATTACCCTTTGGTCACCAGCGATATTACATCAGGAGATACGATATTCTTACGACAAGAAGGATTATAAAAAAAGAAGCCCCGAATATTTCGGGGCTTTATTATTTAACCTTTTTAATTGTGATACTTTTCATATTGAAAACAGTTATATTTTTATATTTACATATAAGTGTGTAATTTAACATATTGCTTATACCATCACCAAAAAACAATTGCCAATGAAAACATCCCACCTTTTTATTACCACTTAACTATTTAATTACAAAAACGAAAACCATGAAAAAGATTTTATTAATGTGCTGCCTTATGGTGGCCACAAGTACTATTGTATTGGGACAAACGAATCCTAATCCGGTTACACAAACACAGTTCAACACAAAAGTCTCCCAGTTGAACAATTATCTCACTCAAAATGACCAAGCCAATGCTGATATAGTTTGGGGCGATATTGTGTCATTAATGACCGTAGAGCTCACCTATATCAAAAGTGAATTAAAGGATGCCATTGCTAATCAAAATGCAACCTTGCAAACTCAGTTTAGTACACTGGCCGATCAACAGGCGACATACTACTCTGAATCTATGACACTATGTACAAGCATGCAAGCTAACCAAACAGCACTTATCAATAAACTCGGTCAATTTGCTGCCAACTTATAACAAGTTGTAAAGCAGTATTGTTGAGATTTTTCACTAAAAAACCATGTAAACATGAAATATATTCTAATTATTATATGTGCTGCCTTGGTTGGTAGCGCACATGCTCAAGTGCCTGTAGTCACTTGTGGAGACGAATCTGTAATTACATTTTCTAACCCATTTACTTGTGCAGATAGCTGTGCAACACTTAATGCCCTTGTTAATAATGAAAATCCATTGAATGCAGGTATTACCATTGATGATACGTATTCAGGAGTGATACCCATTGGTTTTACGTTTAATTTCTATGGTAATAATTTTACTCAGTGTGTTATAGGGTCAAATGGTATGATCAACTTTAACCTAGCGTTGGCTAATGGGTTTCACCCATGGAATATTGGTGCTGCATTACTTGGAAATGCCAGTGCAACAAATGCCATTTGCGGACCATGGTGTGATATGGATATTACTGCAGGAGCTGGTGGTACTATTACATTTGCTACTAGTGGTACAGCACCCAACAGGCGTTTTACCGCTACTTGGTGTACTGTTCCGATGTTTAATGCAGCAAATTGTCCTGGAGATATTACAACTACACAGATCATATTGTATGAAACATGCAACTTAATAGATGTGCATGTGAATACTAAAAACATCTGTCTCAATTGGAATAACGGACGTGCTATTATTGGGGTGCAAAATGCAGCTGGCACAAATGCAGTAGTACCACCAAACAGAAATTTCACTCCGCCATTCAATTGTACCAACGAAGCCTGGCGCTTTACTCCAAATGGTGCTAGTTATACAGTTGCTGCAATACCATATCATCCGGTACCTAATAATAATACGGTAACATGGTTTGATGGTGCTACGCAAGTAGGCACTGGTGCTACGTTGACTTGTGCAACACCAGGTAATACATATACCGCTAGAGTTGTAGGATGTGGCGGTGCTGTATCTTCTTCGCAAATACAAGCCATACCAATTGGTTCTTCTACTATTGATACTTTTGAGATCTGCTTAGGTAGTACAGATACATTTAACTTGCCTTTCCCTAAACCTCTACCACCTACAGGTTATTGGGTTAATGGTAACAGTTCCATTGCTACATTAGATGCTGCTAACAGTACTTTTACAGGGGTGTCTGTAGGGGCAACACAGTATACCTATAATTACTCGCAGTGGTGCACGCACACTTATGTTGTCAATGTCGTCAATTGTTGTAGTGATAGTTGCTCTTGGATAACTTCAGGTAACAACATTTATGGTGGTAATAACATATTTGGTACGCTTACCAATGACGATATACGTATTATTACCAATAACACCGATAGGGCCATCATAGAATCCGGTGGGTTTATGGGGATTAAACAGCTTTCTCCAACCACTACTTTAAATGTTGATTGTGTACCTCCTTCTTCAATACCTTCAGGTTTAAGATTGGAGAATTTGCCAACGGGTCCGGGTAATATATTGGTTATAGATTCCGATGGTTATGTGTTTAAGTCAAACTCACACCTATCTAAGCCTGGTGGAGATTATGACGATTTAGAAAAACGTATCGAAGAGTTGGAGAAAAAAGTAGACTATCTATTGTCGCTCATGGGTGAAACCTCTGGAAATGGGCTAGGAGCGCATACATTATCCGTTACCCCTAACCCTAATAATGGTAATATGAAAGTAAGCTACAGCATCAATGGAGATTTTGCTGAAGCAGCGATCAAAATGGTAGATGCTAACGGACGTGTGATCAATACAACACCTATTGATAATAACAAAGGGGCAATCCCTATGGAGCTTC
Organism: Flavipsychrobacter sp.; assembly: GCA_965230595.1. Lineage (GTDB taxonomy): Bacteria > Bacteroidota > Bacteroidia > Chitinophagales > Chitinophagaceae > UBA5543. The sequence continues at coordinate 1,347,262 of OZ246011.1, forward strand.
ATGGAGCTTCAGGTTATGTTATTGCAACAATGATAGTTGACGGGAAGTTGGTAGCACAACAAAAAGTAGTATTGGTTAAGTAACGGGCTAGCCAAACTACGAATATAAAAGAGGGAATTATATAATTCCCTCTTTTATACGTTTATGATATTATGTTTTACTCAAAAGCCAACTAGGGTGCTTTGATTTATCTATAGAACTTCACATTTCTTGATGCCTTCAGACGATCTAAGTAGTTCTTTTTAGCTGTTTGGTAAATGGCGTTCCAAGCGGTTTTGTTAAGTGGTTTTACCCAGTTATACCCAATGGCTTCCCATTCCTGTTTAAAAGAAGACAGACCAAGCGCATTAATGACCTCATCTGTACAGATGAAATAGTCTTTTTTATACTGTAGTAGATAGCCACCATGTTCTATATGGTATGTCTTAGCTTCCTCATAATCTGCTATCCATACATTTAAGTATGCTCCGCAGCTATGGTCATACATACAGTGTGTTTTTATTATTTCATCTCTGAACTTTTGCCAGTTACTATAGCCATGCTCAATAGCCAGTACCCAGTAGGCATGTTTTAGTTGGTAGAAGTCAATATCGCCCAATACTTGTTCAATAGTGGCAAACTTAAGGAAGGGTAATTGTAAAAAACGCTTTGCGGCAGCTGTTTGAACCTCTTTGTCTGTCGATTTTAGTTTTTTTCTTAGTAAAGAAGCTTCGGTTTTAAGTTGTTGTAGTGGATTTAAATTGCTCATAAAATTTCCTTAGCAACATTCCCACTATGTTGGTTGAAATTAAATAAACAATCATTATTACAAACTATTTCTGTATGCACAGGTGATATCATCTTTTGTGGGTAGGCGTCCTGAAAGCCTTGGCAAATATAAGTTTAAATACCCACCTCACAGACTATCATGAGGCGGATATATACTATACGGTTACTGTTTTCCATTTTCCTCGTCTAAACAAGATGATGGCTGCTAGAGCTATGGCACTTTCTGCAATAGCAATAGCTAGAAACACACCTGTAGGGCCTAGGTTTAAGGTGATGGATAGAACGTAGGCCAGTGGTATTTGAAACAGCCAAAAGCCAAAAATGTTCAGCACTGTTGGTGTTTTAGTGTCACCAGCTCCATTAATTGACTGAATGAGTACCATGCCATATGCATAGAATATATAAGCCGAACAGACATAGCGCAAGCATAATATACCATAGTGTATCACTTCCTGCTCAGGGGTGAATATCCTGATGATAGGCCCTGCAAACACAAAGAAGATCACGGATACACTACCTAAGAAGATCATGTTATATAGCCCTGCTTTCCATGCTGCCTGTTCAGCACGTTCGGGCTGCTCAGCACCAAGGTTTTGGCCTACCAGCGTGGCTGCCGCATTGGCTATACCAAATGCAGGAAGTATGGTAAATATGATAACACGTATGGCTATGGTATAACCGGCCATAGCCTCTTCGCCAAACTTTGCCATGATACGGAATAGGAAGATCCAGCTAGCCGAGTTGATCAACAGTTGTGCCGTACCTCCCGCCGCTACTTTGATGATGTTTCTCATAATACCAAAGTGCACTATACGATGCCTGCGTATGATCTTGATAACACCTTTGCCATTGTATAAATGGTATAGCTGATAGATAACACCAATACCCCTTCCCAGAGTGGTAGCTACAGCAGCACCTGTTAGTCCCATAGCAGGTATTGGCCCGAAGCCATTAATTAGAGTAGGGCATAGTATGATGTTTAAGCCATTGGCCAACCATAAGGAGCGCATGGCAATAGATGGGTTGCCGGCACCACGGAAGATACCATTGATCAAAAACAACAGCATAATAAAGATGTTGCTACCCATAAGTATACGCGTGTATAGGTAATTGTGTTCTACCAGCTGTTGGCTGGCACCCATCATATAGAGTATCTCTTTGGCAAATACAACACCGAGTATAGCGATAACGAGGCTAAGTGCAACACCAATATAGATAGCTTGAATAGCCGAGTGTGAGGCCGCATCAGGCTTTTTCTCACCAATACGACGTGCTACTATAGCAGTAGCTGCCATGCTAAGCCCCATGCCTATACAATATACTATAGTGATAACCGACTCTGTAAGCCCAACGGTAGATACTGCATCTTTACCCAGTTTAGCTACAAAAAATATATCTACTACGGCAAATAGTGATTCCATAACCATCTCCAGCACCATGGGTACTGCCAGTAAGAAAATGGCTTTTTTGATACTACCTTTTGTGTAGTCTTGTTCTTTTTCTGAAACAGCCTCTTTTAAAAGCTGAAAAATATATGTTGCTCGAGACAACAAAGGTCTACGTGGAGACATTACTGTAAATTTGAAAACTTGTGATAAATGAAATGTAGGCTGCAAACTGTTGCAGACCTGAGAATTAAACCGTCGGAGAATTGGATTTGGGCATTAGCACCAAATCCTGCTTAGTATTTCATATGCGTAGATATTGCTTATCACAATGCAATATTACAAAAGAATATTCAGTAGGAGAGATTATTATACTATTAAAAAGCTAAATGTTGCTATTATTTATTGTATTGGTTCATTGTAGCAGCTATACCTCTGATGGCAAATGTTTCTATAGCGTCTAAACAATCAGGTATTTTTTCTGTAAGTACCTTAAACTCTTTATCCGACCATTTTCCTAATACAAAGTCCACTTGTCTTCCTTTAGGGAAATCATCGCCAATGCCAAATCTAAGTCGCGGATACTTAGCGGTTTGTAGCTCTTCTTGTATGTTTTTCAAGCCGTTATGGCCTGCATCGCTGCCTGAAGCTCTAATACGAAGTTTGCCTAATGGCAGGGCAAGGTCGTCTACGATCACCAATACACGTTCTAAAGGTACCTTTTCCTTATCCATCCAATATTTTACGGCTTTACCGCTCAGGTTCATGTAGGTTGTAGGTTTTATCACCACAAATGTTCTGCCTTTCCACTTGCACTTAGCCACATCGGCATATCGATCTGAAGAAAATTTTTCATCATTTTTGATAACAAAAGCATCAGCCACATCAAAGCCTATATTATGCCTTGTTGCATCATATTCTTGTCCTATATTGCCTAATCCGACTATTAAAAATTTCATTACTGCGAAGATAATACCTAATTCTATTGCATTTAGAACTGTAAATAAGCACAATAGTGTAAAAAAACTATTTGCTTTACCCAACTAAAAAGATTAATTTTTCGTCCTATTTTAGAGAGGTGTAAACTTCTGAAACGCCGTTCTAACAATATTTAAGTAATAATTAATAAAAAAGCTATATAATGCGAAAAGTATTATACTTACTGATTCTCTTAGGGCTCTCTGGCAATTATGCAAAAGCTCAGACATTTGTCACACATACTACAGGTTCCACCATGATAAATGGTGTGCAAGTTACCGTTACGCCTATTAACTCCCCGACAACTGTTGGTGCTCCTGTTTGTGGTCTTGCTCCATATTACATAGGTAATAATGGTGTATCAGGCTATCGATTCAGTTTCAACCCCGCTATTACTCACGTCAGAGCAAGGTTCTATGAGCTTCATAGTGAAGATAGTATCCGTTTTTCGGTAAATACAAATCCTATTAATCTTGCTAATGGTACTTTAACAGGGTATGCAGGCCCTTGTGGTGCATCTAATACTGCTGTTATTGGTAACGGTATGCTTACTGCTACCACCTCTCAAAGTACCGGTTTGAAGGCTGGTGCTGAAATCAATTATCAAAATAGTCCCGGTACTATTACTAGTATAACCATAAGACAAACTGAACTGAATGCTGATGGTGCTATTATGGACTTTTGGTTCAAGCGCGATACATGTGATCAAGATTTTGAAGCATGGGCAGATACTCCGGTTTGTAGAAACCGTCCTTTACAATTAAACGCATATACTTATCCTAATACTACTTATAGCTGGACAACTACAAGTACTAGTGGTTTTACATCCAATCAACAAAATCCTTTGATAAACTCTGCTAGTATTAGTGCTCATACCGGTACATATACCGTTACAGGTACTCGTGGTGTTTGTAATTATACTAAAACATTCAACGTTTTGGTAGATAATATTCCTAATAAGCCAACAGCGATGCAAACAGGTCCTGTATGTCCTAATGAGAATGATACATTGAGTATGAATACCAACATACCGGGTGGTGGTACGTTTGAGTTCCGCGGCCCTAATGGCCAATCTATTTCACAGCAAAATAACTTCCTTTCATTTGAACCTATTACTCCTGCTGATGTAGGTACATGGAAATTGTTTGCAAGAACAACTCAAGGTTGCTACTCTGATACAACAGATTTTAACGTAATAACGTATAATGGTGTGACAGCTGATTTTGATGTTGATTCATTATTTGGTTGTGGTAGCGATACGATCAATATTACAGATAAGTCTGTAGGTAATACTATAAATAGATGGAACTTTGGTGATGGTAATACATCGTTCGATAAGAGTCCAACCCACGTATATGGTGCACAGGGTACTTATACCATTACGCTAATAGCTAGTAATGGAGATTGTGCAGATACTACCGACAAAGTAGTACAAATGTTGCACCCGCTTGATGCACTATTTGATGTAGATGACGATAGTATTTGTCAAGGTACGCCCGTGATATTTACCAACGCATCGGTAACAACACCAGGTACAATACCTACCTACTCGTGGGACTTTAAGAACGGACAAACATCAACAAAGTTTGATGATACCATTACATTTAACAGACCAGGTGAGTATAACGTAAAGATGATACTTAGAGATTATCTAGGTTGTACTGACAGTACAGAAAAAGTTATCGTAGTTGATTCTATTGGTTCAATAGATTTCACAGTTTCAAGTGATAATATTTGTGTGGGTGACGCTGTAGATTTTAAAGGTACTTACTCTCCACAAGGTAATACTAGTTATACATGGAACTTTGACGATGGTGTAGTTATACCAACTAGAACTGATGTAAGACACGTATATGAATTACCTAAAACATCATATACGGTAAGGTTTGAGGCTACGTATCGTATTTGTCCTACAGTATTTAAGACTGTACCAATAAACGTTAATCCTTTCCCTGTAGTAGACCTTGGAGAAGATACAGCCATTTGCCCTAATGGTGAGCCTTTAAGACTTACTGACAGAATTAATGAAAATAACCCTAATGCTAAATGGTCTTGGAATACACCTAGACAGGACTTTAATGCTAGTGCATTGATTCGTCACCCTGGTGTGTATGCAGTAACTGTTGATATCAATGGTTGTAAGACTACAGATTCAGTAGAAGTGAAGAAAGACTGTTATGTGAACATTCCTAACATATTCACACCGAACGGAGATGGTAATAATGATTACTTCTTGCCACGTCAGTTATTGTCAATGTCTGTTACAGAGTTTGACATGCAGATATTCAACCGTTGGGGTGAGGTAATCTTTAAAACCGATGCTATCAATGGTAGAGGTTGGGACGGTAAAGTAAACGGAGAATTCCAACCAACAGGTGTATATGTTTACTTGATAAAAGTGAAGTTTGCTAACGGTACAGTTGAGAATTATCAAGGTAATGTAACAATGTTACGATAGTTAAGAACTAATATATATGAAGCGCATGACGACAGTCATGCGCTTTTTTTGTGTATATGTATGAAATATGAAGAGTACAAGCACAATAAAACCCCATGCATTAGCATGAGGTTTTAAATGATATAATTTGAAAGTGTATGAGCGTTACTTTAGCTCACATTCACCGGCAAGACCATGTTCATCACAGTTCTTTTGCGCCTCTATTTTATTAGTAGCTGTTACGGTATAGCTCTCAACCTTGTTGTTGCTTTTTTCACACTCACACATGTAGTTCTTTTTGCATGCAGTAAAAGATAGTGTTGCTCCGATTATAGTAACTAGAATAAATACTTTTTTCATATTCAACTATTTGTATAGCTCTATTTTGATGCATAAAAATATAAAAATCTAACTATTATAACACATGAAATATCTCATCAATAGCTAGTTTTTTATCCATTTCTTAGTAATTACTTTATTATCCATATTCATTTGCAGTAAATATACCCCGAGAGGGTATGCACTTACATCTAAGATCATATAGCTTTTACTCTTTTGTGTTGTGTTAATGGCCATTTTTTTACCAATAATATTTGAAATGGTAATAGCCTCGAAATCAATATTGCTATTAGGTATACTAATATTTAAGTAATCATGAACGGGGTTAGGATATATAGAGATCTGATCTGCTAAATAGGTGTTCTTAATATTTAAAATAGGGTAGTTGATATGTGCAGACTGTTTGACACCTAAGCTTAGGTTGTTGTAAGTGCCTGATGGTGTTTGCTCTACCTTAACAGCCCTTACCATATACCATTTAAGTCCATCTATACCTATTGAGTCGGTAAATGTTGTTCCTGTAATCAGGTCAGATCTTTTCTGGTATTTCCCATACTTACTTTCTGCCATGTATACATAATACCCTGTTACACCAGGTTCTGTAGAAGCTGTCCAGTTTAATACGGCACCTTTGCCGGCAACATTAGTGAGTTGTAAGTTTGTAGCAGATTTAAAATAGTCAGTTCTTAGTGTAAGGTCGCCATGTAAATTGGCATATACCCCGGTTGCATAAATGCCTGTAGGGCTGTATACACCCGTATTGTTTTGAGAAATAAATGCAGAGTAGCCTATATGCTCACCCAATGCCATATGGTGGAAGAACCAGTTAGGCCTGCCTGCCCAGCAGCTTGTAAGTGCAGGTGTACTCGAGCATAGTGGTGCTCGCAAAAAGTTATCCCTGTTATCCCAGTCGCCAAAATAGCTGCCAAACAGCATGGTGAAAATGGCGTTGGTATTATTATTAGCAAAACTATCAGTATAACCAATACCTGTTGCTTTTTTGTAAGAACCTGCACCGCAGCCATAAGCCCATTGATAAAAGTCTTTATTGAGAGTGCTAATGAAATCTAACTTTTTAATGTTGCTACTATTTACAAGTGGAGAGAAGTTTCTCCAGCCGTTAGCCGCGAAGGCTTCATCATAGCCGGGAAAGTTATCATCTATTAATCCTCTTTTTATAACTGCTAAATTGCCGGTTTTGTATTGGTGTGCCCTGTTCAAGTAGCTTTTCATAAGTTCTGCTTCTGTTTTACCAAAGGCAGGCATATCATAAAAATCTATTCTGCTTATTTGTAGCTCGGTACTGCTAGGCAAAGTGCTTTGGTCCCACTTGCCATCACCAATGATATTTTTGGTAGCAGCCCGTGATCCATTGCTGTTATTAATGATGTTGTCTGTCCAAGTGCCATTCAGTTCCGCATAATATAGATCTGCCGGCCATGCCCCCAAATGATCAGGCGTGTGGCCATCAGGCGCCATATTCCCACTGTAAGGCACCGCAATATGCCCGATGATGAATACTGCATTTAATGAGGGTATTGATTGTGCTGTACCTTTTATATAGTCTTTTACAAAAACATCTTTGGTCGTTCTGTTAAAGTATTTAGTTAACACCTCCCAGCCATCAGCGCTAATATCATCCATTAGGGTAGTTAGCTCATTTTGGCAAGAGCTGATGAATGTACTGTCAATAACTAGTAGTATAGAGCCTCTGTCATGAATTGGAGCGGTATTTAAACCTACGTAGATATACCCTTCGCCAATAGGGTTGGGATTAACAGTTGCTTTTCTAACTCTGTATTCATAGGCAGAGTCCCAGCTTACACTATTATCTACATATTGCGTCACCGTACTGCCTACACCGGCAATGGATGTCCAATTACCAGCATTCTTTGCTTTTTTGTATATGGTATATCCTGTTGCATTAGCATGTACGGTCCATGATAATGTAACACGCGCCGGTGACTGTTGTACGCTAGCTGTGATCTGTACAGAATTGTCAATTGCTTTTTGTGCGTAAGCACTATTGAAAAGTATTGCCAGTGATGTTGCCAATAGTAATTTCTTAACCATACCTAAATATTTAGATGATATAAACCTTGTGTTTTAACTTTATAGGATAGAAACACGGAATTATAAATATACTAATATGACATTGGAAAATGTATTAGAAGAGATTAAAAAATATGGTAATGAGTCTACCAAGAAGATCTTCATGAATCATGGTGCTAAAGAACCATTCTATGGTGTTAAGGTGGGTGACTTAAAGAAGATACAGAAGAAGATCAAGAAGAACCATGAGCTCGCCATTGCATTATTTGATTCAGGAGTTTCTGATGCGATGTATCTAGCCGGACTAATTGCCGATGAAAGTAAAATGACCAAAAAGCAAATAAATGAATGGGCAAAGAAAGCTAGCTGGTATATGATAAGTGAGTATACTGTGCCTTGGGTAGCTGCTGACAGTGAGTGGGGCTGGGAGCTGGGTTTAGAATGGATCGATTCAAAAGTAGACAAAGTGGCTTCTTCTGGTTGGGCTACGTTAAGTAGTTGGTTGTCGGTTACTGCAGATGAAGATATAGATACTAAAGCGCTGAAGAAGTTACTGAAGAGAGTGGAGAAGGAAATACACGATGCACCTAATAGAGTAAGGTATACAATGAATGGTTTTGTAATAGCTGTTGGTGGATATGTTGCGGCATTAACTTCTGATGCTAAAGCAACGGCAGCTAAAATTGGAAAAGTTCATGTAGAGATGGGAGGTACGGCTTGTAAAGTACCGGAAGGTGTGAGCTATATAGAAAAAATGGAGGACAAAGGATATATAGGCAAAAAACGTAAGACGGCTAAATGCTAATAGTAATGGGTATAGTACGTGCCAGCACGTATACGTAAATACCATTTAATCGGGATAGGAATTTACTGTTTGGAACTGTATATTAGTTAACTAATATAGCTACTATGAATAACAAGATATTTATTACGAATAAGACAGACAAAAAAGTTAGGGCAACCATATCTGATAAGAATACGGGCAATGAGGTGATCATACGTGAGCTAGTACCTGGAAATAACGAAATAGGTGTTACCCATTTGAGTAATGGTACTTATAACATTAGCCTTATAGATGATAATAATGATACTTACTACTTTCAAAATATCATCAAAGACTAACCCTTTTTTTACTAATAGCTTTATGGAGTAGATAGCCTAATATAACATTGATAATAATGATGGCTATAGTAATATACCCTGTTACGTCATAATTGACGATCTTGTTATCACTTGTATTGTATACAATAAAGCCTGAAAGTGCAGAGTACACACCAATAGCCAGTTGTTGTACAGATGCATTTACACTCATAAAGCTCCCTCTTGATTGTGCAGGCACTACTTCAGTAACCATAGCTTGTGCCGAAATGCCTCTACCTGTAGATAAGATAAACCATGTGCCTGTTACTATTAGTACTAAGTAATAGGGTGTAGGTGGCATGTTCGTGATCAGTAGAATGGGGACAATATTGGCCAGCGCCATAAATGCAAAAACTCGAAATTTACCTTTTCTATCAGCTAGCTTACCCATAGATGAAGATAGTAGCATGGTAGATAACCCGCCCACTAAGTAGATATATGGTATTTCTCCGGTAGTGAAACCAACATTGGCTACCATAAATGGTGTTAGGAATGGGATGATGATGAACTGGCCAACGACAGTAGCAGTAAGCAATAATGCTATTAGTTGGTTTTTGTCTTTTAGAATTACCCTGAATACATCAAACAGTCTAGGCTTGTTGGTAAGGTCTTTTGCTTTTATATGCCCCGTCATGCTAGGCACATATTTGAGCAGCAGAGGCAATAATATTAAAGCCATACTGGCTATAATAATGAAAGGTGCATGCCAACTGAATAGGTCTGTCATTTTTAGGCCAAATGGCACACCAAAAGCTGATGATATGGAGAACGCTGTAATAATGATACCAATGGCATGTGCCCGCCTTTCGTAAGGAACAAGGTCTGATGCTATGGATAGTATTTGTGCGCCAATAAGCCCGCCGAATAATCCGGCTACAATTCTTGCTGATAATAATAAAGTATAAGAAGGGGCAAATGCACATAGGCTAGTGCCTATAATAAATCCAATATATCCTACTACTAAGACCTTCTTCCTGTCATACCCATCTACAAAGAAGGCTGCTAGTAACCCTGATACTGCTGCACTAACAGAATATGCAGCTACTAAAAAAGAAAATTGCTTAGCGGTAATATCGAAATAGGGCATTAAAAAGTTACTGAGCGGCATCATGATCATAAAGTCCATGATATGTGTGAAGTTCACTGCGGCTAACAGTAGTAGAATGAAACGCTCTTTTTTTGCCATTAGATTACCTAGCTGGCAAATGTCCGATTATTTACCATACCATAAAAGTTAATTGTATGGTATTAATCAATGGAGCAATAAGTAATGAATTATGCGCTTTCTTTAAGTGTGATCATGCCTTTTAACAAGCTGTTTAATTGCTCGCTATCCATATCAAAGAAACTATTCACTTTAGCAGACTTACTACTTATAGAAACAAGTGTATTGGTTCTGTTCAAGATCACTTTTAGCTTTTGTTGCTCTTCAGTATACTTTGATAGAGATATGCCGTTTCCTGAAGGCGAGTACGTCAGCCTTAAATTCATTGATATTTGCTCACCGTTCATGTCAGGGAAGCTATCATACTGTATCTTTTCCACTAATAACCACCTGTCTTTCTCCACACCGTCATTCAGCACAAAGTGTGCTTTGATCATATCACCTATATGGGCTTCACGATGTAGTTTATGTCCATGAGTGTCTGTAAGCATGAACGAGCTGGTGCTATTGTTAATAGTATTCCATTCATTTACATCCAATAGCCGGTCTTTAGCTACCAGAAAGTACTCATCAGCGTCGTCAATAGCATTTAGTTTTACTTGATACTGCATAAGCTGTAGATTTACATAAAGTAAACAGTAAATATCATGCCAAATACACGTTTGTAAACATGGTGTGAATAAATCTTTACATTTTTGATACTTATTTGGTTTTGAACGCTTACGATATCCTTAAACAGCAACTGAAGGCTATGGCGCCCATCCCCGACCATATATGGGAGGAAATGAAGCCTAAATGGAGCCACTTTGAATTGGGTAGGAAACAGCCATTAACGCCTGTTGGTACTAAAGAGAAGTATGCTTATTTGATACTGGAAGGGGTGCAACGTATCTATGCAGAGCATAATGATAAGGAAGCTACGCTCATTTTTACCTATCCTCACTCATTTGGTGGTGTTTTAGACAGTTTTTTACAACAATCGCCTGCCATTTATGGTTATGAAACACTGACTAAAAGCAGTTTTTTAAGAATACATCATCATGATTTTCAAGAAATGGCGGATAAATACCGAGAGTTTGACCAATGGATAAAAACAGCTACTACTTATGCGCTCTCAGGTACTTTAGTAAGGTATAAAGAACTGTTGCTCATGAGTGCAGAGGAGAAATTTAAAACATTGTTGAATAGGAGTCCCCAAGTACTGAACTTGATACCTCATAAGTATTTGGCCTCGTATATAGGAGTAGATGCCACTACTTTTAGTAAAATGTTAGGCAGGGTAAAATTGTAATAATCTTGGTCTAGGCAAAGATTTTGGGTGGGTGGGCGCTATACTTTTGCATCAACAAAAGAACTAATGTAATGGAGATCTATAATAGTACAGAACTGCTAGAGGTATTGCAAAACGATGTTTATAACACTATACGTGGTGCAGAAACACTAGGAGGGCTTACTTCCGGCAACTTGATCACAGCTCCCGATCAAGATAAATGGAGCGTAGCACAAGTGCTGGAACATTTGAATAGTTATAACAGGTATTACCTTGCTGCTATCGAAAAGACCTTGCAGAAAAAGTCAACGCCATCATCCAGCTTTAAGCCGGGTTTATTCGGTGATTATTTTACCAAAATGATGAACCCTGAAGCCAGAGGCAAACAGCTTAATAAAATGAAATCGCCTCAAGATCACCAACCTTCACCTTTGTTGAATGCAGCTGCAGTGATACAAGAGTTTATTTCAGGGCAAGAGCAACTCATTAATCTATTGGAAAAGGCTAAGCAAGCTAACATAGGTAAGCTGAAAACACCTATTAGTATCAGCAAGTTCATTAAGCTAAAAGTGGGGGATACCTTTCGTTTTTTGATTGCTCATCAGCAAAGACATTTCAAGCAAATAGAGCGCATATTGGAGCATAATAGTATTGATGCTTCTGTTTTGGTAGCATAAGTGTATTTGCGTTAGGCTTCCATCTATTTTGTAACTTACAGGCCATAAAAAGAAATCATAATGGGCGGAAGAATACGCAAAGAAGATGCGCTGGAATATCATGAAAAAGGTAGAAAAGGAAAGATAGAAGTGGTCTCTACCAAAGAGACCAAAACCCAAAGAGATCTGGCATTGGCCTACTCTCCGGGTGTGGCCGAGCCTTGTAAAGAAATAGCCAATAATAAGGAGGATGTTTACCGGTATACCGCAAAAGGTAATCTTGTGGCGGTAGTCAGCAATGGTACGGCTGTATTAGGGTTGGGTGATATAGGCCCTGAAGCGTCAAAGCCCGTAATGGAGGGTAAAGGTGTACTGTTCAAAATATTCGCAGATATTGATGTGTTTGATATAGAACTGAGCAGTACCGATATTGATGAGTTTGTGAATGTAGTGAAAGCCATGGAGCCCACTTTTGGTGGCGTAAACTTGGAAGATATAAAAGCCCCTGAGTGTTTTGAGATAGAACGTAGGCTGAAGGAAGAGTTGAATATCCCTGTGATGCATGACGACCAGCATGGTACTGCTATCATTTCAGGTGCAGCATTATTAAATGCCTTAGATCTCGTTAATAAAGATATTTCAAAGGTAAAGATCGTAGTGAGTGGTGCAGGTGCTTCTGCCATTTCCTGTTGTAAAATATATCTGGCTCTTGGGGCTACGCTGTCTAATATCTATATGTATGATAGCAAAGGCTTGATCACCCAAAGCAGAGATGATATTGATCAATACAAAGCGCAGTTTGCTCAAAAGTCTGACGCCTTAACGTTGGCTGAAGCGATGAATGGAGCTGATGTATTTATAGGCTTATCAAAGGGTGGTATACTGAATAAGGATATGGTGAAGTCGATGGCTAAAGACCCTGTAGTATTTGCCTTGGCTAACCCTGACCCTGAAATACCATATGAAGATGCTATTGAAGCAAGGCCGGATGTAATTATGGCAACAGGCAGGAGTGATTATCCTAACCAGGTAAATAATGTATTGGGCTTCCCTTATATATTCCGTGGCGCATTAGATGTACGAGCTACTGCCATTAACGAAGAGATGAAGCTGGCTGCTGTAAAAGCTTTAGCTGATCTGGCAAAACAACCTGTGCCTGAAATAGTGAATGTGGCTTATAATGAAAAGAGCTTGCATTTCGATGCTAATTATATCATTCCTAAACCAATGGATCCTCGCTTGTTGGCAGTAGTAGCTCCTGCAGTAGCAAAAGCAGCTATAGACAGTGGTGTAGCTACAAGTGCCATAGAAGATTGGGATGCTTATGAAAATGAGCTGTACAAACGTCTGGGTGCTGATGATAATATTCTTCGTTATGTCATCAATAAAGCCAAGCAGAACCCTAAGCGTGTGGTATTTGCAGAGGCTGAGAATTTGAAAGTGTTAAAGGCTGCACAGATCGTAAAAGATGAGGGTATTGCACAACCTATACTTTTGGGCAGACCAAAGTATATAAACCAACTCATGGAGGAGCATGGTCTGCAACTTCAAGATGTAGAGATCATTGACCCTAGAAGCGATGAAGAATTACCTAAGCGCATAGAATACGGAAAGCTGTTCTTTGATAAGAGACACAGAAGGGGATACAATCTCTATGAGGCTAAAAAAGCTATGAGAGAGCGCCCTTACTATGGATGTATGATGGTAGAAACGGGTGCTGCCGATGCACTCATATCAGGCCTTACAAGACAATACCCAAACACATTACGCCCTGCCTTGGAGATCATAGGTATGGACGAGCATTCTAAGCGTGTAGCGGGCATGTATATGATGCTCACTAAGAAAGGCCCGTTGTTCTTTGCAGATACTACAGTGAACTTTAACCCTACAGAAGAGGAGCTGATGAACATTACTTTACAAACAGCGCGTGCGGTGGAGTTCTTCAATATCAAACCACGCATTGCTATGCTCTCTTACTCTAATTTTGGTAGTAGTGCCTCGCCCGAAGCCATTTTGGTACGTAACGTGGTTGAACGCATCAAGCGAGAACACCCTGATATGGTGATAGATGGTGAGATGCAGGTAGGGGTAGCGTTTAATAAAGAACTACTTAGTGAGAGCTATCCATTCTCCGACCTGGTAGATGAATCACCAAATACATTGATCTTCCCGAACTTGGCAGCAGGTAATATTGCTTATCATTTATTGATGGAAGTAGGTGGTGCAGAAGCAGTAGGGCCGATACTGTTAGGCTTAAAAAAACCTGTGCATGTACTTCAGTTGGGTAGTAGTGTAAGGCAGATCGTAAATATGGTAGCCATAGCTGTAGTAGAAGCTCAATCCAAATCAGCACAGCAATAATATGCATATCGCAATTATAGGTGGTGGAGCTGCGGGTTGTTTTGCAGCAGCTAATATTAAAGCTGGTACAAACGGTAAGGTGACCTTGTATGAGAAAACAGGTAAGCTGTTACAAAAAGTAAAAGTATCAGGTGGGGGTAGGTGTAATGTTACGCATGCTTGCTTTGATGTGCAGGAACTCATCACCAAATACCCTCGTGGTAAACAGTTTCTCAAAAAGACATTATATCAATTCTCGCCGCAACATACGATCGATTGGTTTCAGGAAAGAGGTGTGCCATTAAAAACAGAAGAGGATGGGAGGATGTTCCCAACAACAGATAGTTCCCAAACTATAATTGATTGCCTGACGGAAGCTTTGTCTAAAAATAAAGTAGACATTCAGTATCATAAGTCCATTAAAAAGGTACAACAGAATAATGACCGGTTTCAGTTGACATTTGCCGATGGTACTACAGCAACTGCTGATAAGGTTTTAATAGCCTGTGGCGGTTTCCCTAAAAAGGAGCAGTATCAATGGTTGTTAGACTTGGGGCATCAAATAGAAGAACCGGTACCTTCATTATTTACCTTTAATATGCCTCAGCATCCCATTACTGAATTGATGGGTGTGGTAGTGCAAGATGTTACCCTAAAGGTCAAGGATACTAAGATCGTTCAAGAAGGTCCATTACTCATTACACATTGGGGCATGAGTGGACCTGCAGTGCTTAAAACATCGGCTTGGGCAGCAAGGGTATTGCAGGAAAAGAATTATAATTTTACTATTTCTATCAACTGGCTGAAAGATATAAGAGAGGAAGAACTAAGAGAAGAGATCATGAGCTTGCGACAGACTATAGGTAAACAATTGGTGAAAAATAAGAACCCTTTTCAGTTGCCTAAACGACTATGGGAATACTTCTTACAACAAGCCGATATAGATAATGAGACCAACTGGGGCGAGCTACCTGCCAAGCAGCAAAATAAGCTGATCGTCTCCTTAGTGCGAGATGAATATGAGGTGAAAGGGAAGACCACGTTTAAAGAAGAGTTTGTAACCTGTGGTGGTATTAAGTTGTCGGAGGTGAACCCCAAGACTATGGAAAGTAAACTAGCACAAGGGTTATACTTTGCGGGCGAGTTATTGAATGTAGACGGCGTAACAGGTGGCTTCAACTTTCAGCACGCATGGAGTAGCGCTTATATAGCCGCACAGGCTATGAACGTTGAAGCTGCTAAATAATAGTTACTTTATGGAGAAGATGGCTAAAACAATCATAGTAATTGGTATTTTTATCGTTCTTATTGGTGTTGTGGTATGGCTGCTGGGCGACAAGTTGAAATGGATAGGACGATTGCCCGGAGATATCAGAATAGTAAGAGATAACTTCTCTGTTTATATACCTATCACTACTATGCTATTATTAAGCGCGCTGCTTTCCGTAATAGTTTGGGTAGTGAAACAATTTGGCGGACAATAACTATGAAAAGTCTTAAATCTTTTTTCAAGATCATTATATGGGCAACCATACTTTTTGTGTTGGGCTTTTTAGCCATACAATACGTATTGCCCAAATTCGTAGAAAGAAAAACTACGGTCAATTATAATTTCAATCCCGGTCAGTTAAGAGCGCAAACCAAGATAGTCATATGGGAGCAAGATTTTACCTTGAGTTTTACAGAGGTAAAAGAGAAGAAGTATTTCAACAGTGATTGGTTGAAATTTAAAGAGTCTGTTGCTGCCAGCGCTAAAGGAAAGATGGGTTTTCATATAGACCTTTCCGATTCTGTAAAAACAACGATCAAGTTCAAGAACGATACAGTTTATATCAATACGCCTTTAGAGCTTACCTATGTGCAAATAGACCTGCGCACTATTGAGATGATCAGAAATGCCTCGCTAGACCCAACATTGAGGATCAATAAAGATTCTGTTCTGAAAATGTTGGACCAAAGGGCGATAAAAGAATTTATGCCTGCTACCATAGAGAATATTAAACTGAAAACATTAGAAGAGCAGGAAAAAGCATTGTCAAGACTAACGCAAAAGCCGGTAAAAATAAAACTAAGCAAAGTGCCTACCGTACAAAGTACGATCAATATGGACTGGGCTAAACGTTAATTGGTTCTTACGTCTATTACATCTCTTAAGGCATTCCCTAAGATGTTAAAAGCATAAACCAATATCATAATAGCGATACCCGGTATGATAGCTAATAAAGGCCTATTGGTGAGTAAGAAGTTATAGTGCTCTTTGATCATCAATCCCCACGAAGGCATGGGCGGTTGTACACCAATACCAAGAAAACTCAACCCCGCCTCGATCAATATGGCCGTAGCAAAGTTACTGGCAGCAATCACCATTATTGGTCCTGCTATATTGGGGAGAATGTGTTTGAAGATGATACGAATATCACTTAAGCCCAATGCTTTTGCTGCGGTGATGTATTCCATTTCTTTCAACACCATTACCTGTCCTCTGATAAGGCGGGCCGCACTTACCCACATGGTAAGCCCAATAGCAATGAATATTTCCCAGAAGCCTTTGCCGATAGTTAGCGTAATAGCAAAGACCAATAACAGGGTAGGGATAGCCCAAAGAATATTGATGAGCCACATCACCATTTTATCTATCGTGCCGCCATAGTATCCTGATATAGAGCCTAGAAAAATACCAATGCTTATAGAAAGTATTACGGCAATTAAACCCACGGCTATACTGACACGCGAACCCACCAATAATCTTGACAATATATCCCTGCCATATCTGTCTGTACCTAAATAATAGGTTTTGTTTTTTATCAGTTCTTGTTCAATGTAAGTCTTACCATCTTTTGTGTTTACAGGTACTATCGTATGTAGTGCATAACTGATGGTGTCTTGTATCCCGTCATCAATATAATGTTCAACCTGTAATTGCTCACCCTCAAACCAGTATTGGTTAATGGGTATAGCTTTATAGTTGGATGGAGTGCCTGAAAACACTTGCCAGCTACTATTTTCTTCAGCTTGCACACTCTTGGGAGTGTAGAGTAGTTGCTTGCTAAACCCCGGCGGCTTTGCACCCAACTCTACTACCATTCTATTGGCATAAGGAGTATTGTCAGGCGCTAATTGATAAGCAAAAATGGCTATTAATAATGTACAGCTGATGATCATCAGCGCTACAATAGCAGCAGGCTTTTTAAGCAGCCTTTTTAAAATGCTATGGCTTTGGTCGCCCTCCATTATTTTAGCCCATGTTCGCTAATGAGGTATACCAGTTGTGTCATCACAACAGCACCTAGTTTTAACTCTCTATGATTTACTTTTTCAAATACATCATTCTCTGTATGGTGCAGGTCAAAGTAGCGTTGCACATCAGGTAACAATCCTGCTGCAGGCATGCCGGCTCTGTGTATCGGGGTAATATCAGCTCCGCCATGTCTTTGTGTAAAGTCGTACACACCATAGTCTATAAAGTACTTTTGGAATTGCATGATATGTGCGATCCTTTCTTCACTCATATCTAAGCTAAAACCACGCGGAGAAAAACCACCGGCATCACTTTCAATACCTAGTATGTGTTGTTCGTTTCTGCTTTTGGCAGAGTCAGCATAAGCATAGCCGCCTTTTAAGCCATTCTCTTCGTTCATGAAAAGCACTGCTCTAATCGTTCTTTTAGGCCTAATACCCATCTCTTTAAATGCTCTGATGACCTCTATAGACTGTACACAACCTGAACCGTCATCATGTGCACCATCACCTAAGTCCCACGAGTCTAAGTGTCCGCACACCAATACGATCTCTTCAGGATGTTCACTTCCTTTTATCTCGCCTATCACGTTATAAGACAATACATCTTCCATCATCTTACAGTCCGATTGTAGTTGTGCTCTTACAGCGCCTTTTCTACACTCCTTTTCCAGCCTGTCCGCTGTGGTATTGCCTATCGCTACAGCAGGTATGGGCTTTACATCATAAGCATATCTTAACGAACCTGTGTGTGGCGCATTATCTAAGCCTGTAGATACTGAACGGATGATAACGCCGGCCGCACCTTTTCTCGATGCTATGCTCGGGCCTTTCCAACGGTATGGTCCAGCATCAGAATATCCTGCAAATGTATGGATGAGATCTTGACGAAAACGATAATTGAAGAACACGATCTTATTGCGCACCTCTTTTTCGCTAAGCTGTTCAAACTCTTCGAAGTTTTGCACCATGATGATGGCCGCATCCAATATCTTTCCATCCGTTCCAACAGTGTTGCCTAGAGAGGTCATTTTTACTTGTTCAAAAACACGCTGGCCGTCATATTTCAGTGCTAAGTGTTCTTGCCCTCTATGCCAGTGCGGTACCATTACGGGCTGTAGCCATACACGGTCAGCCCCAGCTTCTTCTAAAACTTTCTTACCCCATTGTACTGCTTGCTCCGCTTCAGGAGTTGCACTTAATCGGTTACCTATATCCTTACATAATACCCTTAGGTCATTATAGCATTGGCCATGTAGCATGATATGGTCAGAAATTCGACGCATCATTAGCGAGTCGTCACCGGCAAATACGCTGCCCGACCATAGAATTAATACGATTGCTAGAAAAGATCTTCTCATATTGTAAATATAAAAAAGCAACACTATCATTTAACAGAACATTGTACCAAATATGTATATTTTTGGTTCAGAATCGTCAATTATGAAAAGATCAATCAGGGTCGTAGCCCTATTTTCCGCCTCTTTATTGTTAGCCCAGTGTACAGCTAAGAAAACTACTACACCTAAAATGACAGATGAAGAGGTTGTGGCAGCAGTTAAAAAGAATTATACAGAAGAGCAGATCAAAGAGGGACATATTTTGTATACCAATACATGCGGTAAGTGCCATGATCTGTTTGAGCCGGGTTCAAGAACTATTACCAAGTGGGAGCGTGTAATACCTAGAATGGCACAAAAGGCAGAAGTGAGCAAAGAGGTAGAAGGTAAAATACGTGCATATTTGGTGACCAACGCTAAAATGCAATAACCTTATTACGGTATTAGTTTTTGTTATCTTATTGATATTGAGGCTTTAACTAATAATCCGATATTTGCGGTATGAAGATAGGTATTGTTTGTTACCCCACGTTTGGTGGTAGTGGTGTTTTAGCTACAGAGTTAGGTATGGCATTGTCTGAAATGGGACATGAAGTTCATTTTATTGCTTACCAACAGCCTGTTCGTTTACACTTTCACCCTAACATAAGTTATCATGAAGTATCCGTACCTACTTATCCATTGTTTGATTATCCTCCTTTTGAAACGGCACTGACCAGTACGATGGTGGATGTGATCACCAATAACAACTTGGATATTCTTCATGTGCACTATGCGATACCGCATGCATCAGCAGCATACTTTGCCAGACAAATACTTAAAAAGGCGGGTAGGGATATTCCATATATTACTACGCTACATGGTACAGATATTACACTGGTAGGTAAGGATAAGACCTATGCACCTGTAGTTACTTTTTCCATCAATGAGTCGAATGCGATTACAGCAGTGTCTGATAGCTTAAGAGATGAGACCTATAACTCTTTCGACATTAGTAAGGAGATAAAGGTGATACCAAATTTTGTGGATACCAATAGGTTTCATCGTTCAGACAAAGACCACTTTAAGAAAATGGTAGCGCCTAATGGAGAGCGTATTTTAGTACATGCTTCTAACTTTAGAAAAGTAAAGCGTATTGATGATGTCATCAACACATTTGAGCTGGTACGCAAAGAAGTGCCTTCAAAACTATTAATGGTGGGTGACGGTCCTGAAAGACAAAACGCGGAAGAGCTGTGCCGTGAGTTATCTATTTGTGATGATATACGCTTTTTAGGTAAGCAAGAAGAGATAGATGAGATATTGAGTATATCAGACTTGTTCTTGTTACCGTCGGAACATGAGAGCTTCGGTTTGGCTGCTTTAGAAGCTATGGCTTGCAGAGTGCCTGTTATCTCCACCAATGCCGGTGGTCTTCCTGAGATCAACAAAAATGGCGTGACAGGTTACTTAGCTGATGTAGGAGACGTAGCTACTATGGCTAAACATGCAATACACATCCTTAAGGATGATGAAACGCTTAACCAATTTAAAGCTGCTGCATTAAACAATGCGCAACAGTTTGAGCAAGATAAGATCATTCCGATATACGAACAGCTATATAAAGATGTCATAGCTGCTTATAAAGAAAAGCAAGAGACGGTTTAGCCTTCTTGCAATGCTTCCCAATATTCAGCCGCCTTGCGTGTGTGTGGTATCACAATCGTACCACCAACGATATTAGCCACAGCAAATATTTCGTAAAGCTCCTCAGTAGTCGTGCCTTGCTCATGGCATTTCTCTACATGGTATTTGATACAGTCGTCACATCTAAGTACCATGCTAGCTACTAATCCCAACATTTCTTTGGTTTTAACAGGCAGTGCACCTTCTGCATAGGTATTGGTATCCAGATTGAATAATCTGTTAATGACCTTGTTCTTTTTGCCTAAAATGACCTCATTCATTTTGGCTCTATATTCATTGAATTCTTTGACTTGTTCGTTCATGATCGTGTAATTAATTCAGCAAATGTAAGTTACTGTTCTTTGATATTTGAGAGGAAGCCATTACTTTAAATATTTAAACCAGACCAATACCAATGGCTAATCCCTTATTCAGAAGAAAAACACTGACAGATATTGAGCAAGACCTCGCAACCGGTATGACCGATGCGCATGGTAATTCAGGCTTGAAGAAAATACTTTCTGTTCGTGACCTCACCTTTATGGGAATAGCCGCCATAGTAGGGGCAGGTATCTTTTCTACTATTGGTCAGGCCAGTTTTGATGGTGGCCCGGGTATTGTTTTTCTGTTCATTTTTGTATCCATAGCTTGTGCTTTTGCAGCCATGTGTTATGCAGAGTTTGCCAGCATGGTACCTGTATCTGGTAGTGCCTATACTTATTCTTATGTGGCCTTTGGTGAGCTGATCGCGTGGATCATTGGTTGGGATTTACTCATGGAGTATGCTATTGGTAATATAGCCGTAGCCATTTCATGGAGTGATTATATGACTACACTGCTGGCTGGTTTTGGTTTGCATATTCCTGAATACCTCACCATGGATTATTGGACAGCCAAGGAGATGGGGTCAGAGGCTGCAAAGTTGGCTTGGGCTAATGCACCAACATTAGGTAGCCTACGCATCATCTGTGATATACCTGCATTTCTCATTACAGTCATCATTACATGGATCATCTATGTAGGTATCAAAGAATCGAAACGTAGCACCAACGCCATGGTGTTATTGAAACTGGGAGTGATCGCTTTGGTGATCATTGCCGGTGCATTTTACATTAAACCGGAGAATTGGTCGCCTTTTATGCCTAATGGTACACAAGGTATCTTAGCAGGTACTGCGGCTGTGTTTTTCTCCTATATTGGTTTTGATGCTATTTCTACGACAGCAGAGGAGTGTAAGAACCCTCAGGTAGATTTGCCTAAGAGTATGTTCAATGCGCTTATTATTTGTACCATACTCTATATACTCATCGCCTTAGTACTTACAGGTATGGTGAGTTATACCGAATTGAATGTTGGTGATCCATTAGCGTATGTATTTGAAGCTAATGGTTTGGATTGGCTGGCGGGCATCGTTGCTGTAAGTGCGGTAATAGCAACTGCAAGTGTACTGTTGGTATTTCAGTTGGGGCAGCCACGTATATGGATG
This sequence comes from Flavipsychrobacter sp., assembly GCA_965230595.1. Taxonomy (GTDB): domain Bacteria; phylum Bacteroidota; class Bacteroidia; order Chitinophagales; family Chitinophagaceae; genus UBA5543. The sequence goes on from OZ246011.1 coordinate 1,369,520, forward strand.
AGTATGAGCCGCGATGGCTTGTTGCCTCCTGTGTTCTCTAAAATTCACCCTAAGTATAAAACACCATCCTTCTCTACAATACTCACGGGTGTTGTGGTAGGTATTCCTGCATTGTTCTTAAACTTGGAAACAGTGGTTGATCTCTGCAGTGTAGGAACGTTGTTTGCGTTTGTATTGGTGTGTGGAGGTATCTTAAGGCTTCAAGAGCAAAGAAAGAAAGCGGCTAAAGACCCTAACATGGAAGATCCCATACCTCAGAGTAAGTTCAAAATACCTTATGTCAACGGTAAGTGGATCGTACCGGTATTATTTATAGTTACTGTAGTATTATTCCTGCAATACTATCCGGGTGGGGTAGATGGTTTCTTTAGTAACGATGTATCAGGTTGGCAAGGCTTTAGGGAAAAAGTGCCTTATATCTTATTTGGTTTAACCTTCCTCATTACAGCAATAATGTCCTTTATCAGAAGCTACTCTTTGATACCTGTATTAGGTTTCTTAAGCTGTAGTTATCTACTCAGCGAAAGTGGTACATCTAACTGGGAGCGTTTTCTGGTATGGTTAGTTATCGGACTAATTATCTACTTTATCTATGGTAAAAAGAAAAGTAAGCTGACTGCTCGTCATCAGAAAAACTAAAGTGGTGCTACAACACCATTAGGATGCTGTGCCCAGTTGATGTCTTTACCCATAGTGCCTCTGAATCTGGTAAAGAAAGACGCTTGTTCTGTAATGGGAACAAAGTCTTCTCTATATAATGGCTCAGCATTGATCTCGGGTTTTAAATAGCTATAGGCTTTTATTGTATCTATAATGAATGGTAAATGATATACCGGTGTACCAAACCTCTTTTTACTATATCCTCTCAGCATGAAAGCTTGAAAAGGATCAGTAGCTAATGCCAAAGATTTAAAGCCTAGCTTCTGAGCTAATAAATATGAATAATATACATTCTCTGTACTATGCTTCGCTACTGTATCGAAGAAAATATGCTCTTTGGGTATACCCAACACTTCTGCAAACTTACCCATCACTTCCGACTCTCTGTAAGGAGAGTATACGGCGTCTCCCGAAAAGATCACATTTTTAGCCATACCGTTATTGTATAAGGAGTATGCCCAAAGTACACGTGCTTTCATTAAAGAATCCCAATGTTGCCCATCATAAGGTATACCGGGTACTATGATAGCGTCAAAGGTCTTACCTTCTTTCTCTGCCTGCACCAACCTCTTTTTAGGTCCTTTTTGCGGCATGTTACTACAACCGGTTAGCATACCTGCTGCTATGATAATAGAGAAGATGTATATGATACCCTTTGACATAGTCTATAATTTTTGTTACGACAAATGTAGCTACATTAGTTAAGCAAAAGTGTTATTGCATATTAGATAATCTTTATGTGATAATAGGAAGGTATGATAAGGGCGCAATACATTTGCGCCCTTGTATTATTGATTGTTCTGCCATTGAGCTCTAAAGCCTATAGCTACTTTTTGCTTGTTGTTATCTTGCTCATAAGGGTTGAGTATTTCAGCGATACTCATAGGGGCATCTATTTTCTGATCAAACCCTTTGTGGTCAGATAAGTGTTGCGCTTTAGCAACTGATAGTTTTTTGAATTCGTATTTAGCGATCAATCTACCTTTACGAAGCAAAGCTTCATCTACAGATGATATGGCACTATTGAACGTACAAATGATCTGAACATTCAAGAAGTCGGACAACAAACCATCAGATATATTCAACAGGTTAGATACCGATGATGTTTCTCCTGCTTGCCTCTGCATGATGATACTTTCAGCGTCTTCTATGATCAGGATACTATCCGGATTGTTGATCAATAATTTGATCAACTCAGGATTGGCTATTCTGCCTGCTATGTTGGGTGGTATAAAAAGAATTTTCTTTTTCAGCTTACCTACCAAGTATCTGATGTAAGTAGTCTTACCTGTACCCGGCATACCATGTAGCAGTACAATACCTTTATCCTTCTTTTTATTCAATCGCTTTTGTATCAGTTGGTCTACTTCAAGAAAGTCATCCTCATAGTATAGGCTTAAGTCCAGTTTAGTACGTTTTACTTCCATACTATTTAAAGACAACCCTTCCTCATTTGTAGAGATGAGGTTGATCTCCAACGGTTTTCTTTTGACCACTTTACATTTGATAAAGCTCTTTTTTAGTTGTTGGACAAAATCGCTTTGCTCTGCTGAATAGTATATTTCACAATAGTCTGTGCCCAGTTCTACCAATACTTCTTGTTCCAGTATAAACAGGCAATATGTACGTTCACTGTCTTTACTATTTGCGTAAATCTCTGTTGTTTTTACTTCGTCTATTACCTGCTTTTTATAGTCGCTTTTTATTTGTTTATAGATCTTATCAGTACTTACTTGATACAACTCTATCGTGTTCGGAAACTTGCCATAGAGTTTTAAATAGGCTGCTCGAGCATGCACTCTTTCATAACTGAATAGCCCTGAGCCTAAAGAAGCTTGTTTAGCTAATGACTTGCTCATAATAATATATGTTTGGTTGGCTTAGACCGTAAAGCCTAAACGAAATAATTAGATGTAATGAATTGGAAATAAAAAACGGCCTAGGTAGTGTGTACCAAGGCCGCATATGATGATCTCTTAGAAGAATCTATTGCATATGCTTACCCGGCACAAAATACCAGCTCGTTCCAATAGGCGCGAATGCTATGTTTTTTAGGTAAGTCATTTTATTAGTTTTTTGAGTTGCTCTCTTAATAGCAAAAGCTATGCCAAAATTACTTGTAATCCTTAACGATGTCTTTTAGTTCGTTGAGTTTAAGTAAGGCTTCAACAGGTGTGAGCGTGTTGATGTCCATCTCTGCGAGTATCTTCTGTATTTTTCTCAGGTCTTCAGTAAGTCCGTCAAAGATGTTGAGTTGGAAGTGTTGCGACTGTTGGATGTTCTTTACCTTATTATCTGTGCTGTCTTCTTTCTCTCTCTGCTCTTCCAATAAGGAAAGTATTTCTTCTGCTCGTTGGAGTAGGGTATTAGGCATGCCTGCCATGCGTGCTACCTGTATACCAAAGCTATGCCTGCTGCCGCCACGTTCCAGCTTTCTTAAGAAGATGACCTTATTACCTGTTTCCTTATGAGTAATGTGGAAGTTCTTAACTCTATCCAACTGGTGTTCCAACTCATTTAACTCATGATAGTGAGTAGCGAATAAGGTCTTGGGTTGTGTTTTGTTATTGTGCAGGTGCTCTACGATAGACCATGCTAAGGAGATGCCGTCATAGGTGCTGGTTCCTCGGCCAATTTCATCTAAGAGTATCAAACTACGCTCGCTAATATTGTTGATGATACTGGCTGTCTCGTTCATCTCTACCATGAAGGTACTCTCGCCACCACTTAAATTATCCGATGCACCTACACGGGTGAATATCTTATCCGTTAAAGCTACTGATGCTTTTTGTGCCGGCACGAAGCTACCCATATGTGCCATGATGGTGATGATAGCTGTTTGCCTTAATAGTGCCGACTTACCACTCATGTTCGGGCCTGTTAATATAATGACCTGTTGTTCATCTTTGTTTAGTAGTACATCGTTAGCTACATAGCTTTCGCCGGGTGGTAGTTGTTGTTCTATCACCGGGTGTCTGCCTTGTTTGATGTCTATGGCAGCATCTTGACTGATAGTTGGCTTACGATAGTTGTACTTTTTAGCATTAGCAGCAAAACATAATAGACAATCTAACCTTGCAATGATCTGTGCATTTAATTGAACTGTTGCAATGAACGGATCGATCTCAGTTAGCAGCTCTTGATAAATGCGATTTTCAATCGCTAATATTTTCTCTTCAGCACCTAATATTTTCTCTTCATATTCTTTCAGCTCCTGAGTAATGTATCGCTCGGCATTGGTGAGTGTTTGCTTGCGTATCCACTCTTCAGGTACTTTGTCTTTATGTGCATTGGTTACTTCTAAGTAATAACCGAATACATTATTGAAAGCGATCTTTAATGAAGTAATGCCCGTTTTTTCCGATTCTCTTTTCTGAATATCGAGCAGGTATTGTTTACCACTGCGTGATATTTTTCTCAGGTCGTCCAGCTCTTCGGATATACCATCGTTGATCATGCCACCCTTAACCGTTTGAGCGGGAGGGTCTTCCATCAAGACGGTTTTGATGCGTTCTTGCAACTCTGTAAGTGGCTGTAGGTTTTGTACCTCTTTCTTTAAAGGCTCAAATCCTGTTTGCATGCATTGGGCTTCTATGGCTTCCATTATGCCTAAGCTCTTAGCCAATTGCATCACCTCTCTTGGATTGGCTTTCTTCAAGGGTATCTTACCAATGAGTCTTTCTACATCACCTACTTGCTTGAGCATTGAGATAAGCTCATGGTTTAAGTCTTGCTCTTTAATAAAGTAGCTTACCAGCTCCAATCGCTGTTCTATCTGATGGATGTCATACAGCGGGAAGATGAGCCAGCGTTTCAATAATCTTGCTCCCATAGGGGTACAAGTATTATCAATAGCCTGTAACAAACTTGTGCCATGCTCATCAGTACTGTGTATCAGTTCCAGATTGCGAATGGTAAACCTGTCCATCCACATGAAGGTGTCTGCTACAATGCGGTGGATGGTATTGATATGTTGCAGATTAGGATGCTCTGTATCTTTTAGGTAATGTAGGGCAGCACCTGCTGCTACACTGGCAGGCTTCATGTCTTCAATACCATAACCCTTTAAAGAGTTGGTTTGAAAATGCTCGAGCAATAAGTCGTAAGTATACTGCTCTTGAAACACCCATTCGTCTAAAAGGAAAGTGTAGACTTTAGTATCAAAATGTGTCCTGAATGTCTTTTGGTGCGACTTGGATAGAACGATCTCCGATGGCTGAAAACTTTGTAGGAGCTTGTCCATATATTCCAAGTTGCCTTGCGCGGTATAAAACTCACCTGTGCTGATATCCAGAAAGGCTACACCGCTATTCGCATCATTAATATATAGCGCTGCTAAGAAGTTGTTGGAGTTATTGTCGAGTAGTTTGTCATTAGTGGCTACACCGGGAGTCACTAATTCTGTTACCCCTCTTTTAACAACGCCCTTTGCTGTTTTAGGGTCTTCCAATTGGTCGCATATAGCCACACGATAACCTGCCTTAACCAGTTTGTGCAGGTAGGTATCCATTGCATGATGAGGAAAGCCCGCCAGCTCTACAGCTGAAGCTGAGCCATTAGAACGCTTGGTCAATGTAATGCCTAAAACACGCGATGAGATGAGTGCATCTTCACCAAAGGTCTCATAAAAGTCACCCACACGAAACAGCAATACAGCATCAGGATATCTTGCTTTGATCTCCCTATGTTGTTTCATTAATGGTGTCTCGGTAGCTTTCCCTTTCTTCTTCGCCATGGTGTTACAAACCTAATAAATCAGTATTTATCTTTAATAAGATAATCCTTAGAATAATTGACATTATATCCACCATTCTTCCAGCGGGTACTTTGCCAGCTATTGGTTACTGTCAGTTGTTTGCTTATCTTCTTCGTCCAAATTTTTATAGGTAGACTAAACCCTTCTACGACATTTGTAAATCTATAGTGTAGCTCTTTGTCTTTTATATACCATTCCAGTACAGGAATGTTTGTGGTTCTCAAGTATTGTTCAAAAAAGGCTGTAAGTTCTAAGCCTGTTTTGTCCATGATGTATTGTTCTATGGTTTTTGAGGTGACCATTTGATGGTAGAAGTCTTTATTCAATCCACGCAGTAGTTGCCTGAATTGTTCATCATCGTCTATCATCATCCTGATCATATGTACTATGGCAGAGCCTTTATCATATTGGTCTGACGAACCGTGATCATGCACGCCGTAAGCGCCACAAACCGGTATGTCATTTCTAATGTTTTTCCATTCTCCTCTGGTATATCGGAATGCTTTTTCTTTACCAACTGCACACTCTGCAAACAGTGCTTCTGTATAGGTGGTAAAGCCTTCATGTATCCAGTTGTCAGTAATGTCTTGTGCCGTGATGTTGTTGCCAAACCATTCATGGCCCGACTCATGGATGATGATAAAGTCAAACAAAGTACCTACACCTGTACCGCTACGATCGTTACCCCTGTAGCCCATTTTGTATTCATTGCCGTAGGCTATAGCACTTTGATGCTCCATGCCCAAATGAGGAGCTTCTACAAGTTGGTAACCATCTTCATAAAAAGGGTAGGGGCCCATCCAGTACTCAAAGCAGTGGAGCATGTCTTTAGTTACTTTAAAGTGCTTTCGTGCTTTAGCTTCATTTTGTTTCAATACATGATAGGTAATATCCAGTTTCCCTTTTTCGCCCATTAGTGTATCTGTCCAGCTGGCATAGTTGCCTATGTAGAATGTGGCATTATAGGTGTTGATAGGGTTGGTCACTTGCCAATGCCAAAACGTGTTGTTACTACCGGCATCTTCTGTTGTGATTAACCTTCCATTGCTGATAGCTTTCAATCCATTTGGAACATTGAGCTTGATCACCATGCCACTATCAGGTTCATCCCCTTGATAGTCTTTACAGGGCCACCAGCTACTAGCGCCAAGGCCTTGGCAGGCTACTGAATACCAAGGATTCCCTTCGCTATCTTCCTCCCAAATGAAACCACCATTCCATGGTGGCAACTTGGCTATCGTAGGTTTGCCATGGTAAAATACTTGTAGCTGGTGCGTTTCACCTTTTTGCCAAAACATTAAGTTCGTATTCACCCACCATACATGACCCTCACGGGCAAATGGTAAGCTTAAAGCACCATATTTAATACTATCCAGCATCATAGGTACTTGAAGGTCTAGTTGCAGTTTGTTAAGAGGTGTGTCTGTAACAAGAAGTGTGATGATGTTTTTGCCGAGAATACTTTTATTTGTTGTATCAAAGTTTATTTGTAGCTCGTAATGTTGCACATCCCACCAGCTACGGCCACTGCCGTTACTACCGCGCAAGCTGTCTTGTCGGCTAAAAGCAAAAGTGGTATTTGCGATGAGCAAATACCACAGTATAAATATGATGCTTCTATTAGTCATTGTCACTCATTAGTCTTTTAATATTTCAACAAGCTCTACGTCGAATATTAGAATGCCATTTTTAGGTATTTTATTAGGGTCAGGGCTGTTCTCTCCATAAGCTAAGCCTGATGGTATGTATAGTGTTCCTTTAGTGCCTTCATTTAAAAGCGCAACACCGATGTCCCAACCTTTGATCACTTGCCCCGCACCTAGTACAAAATTAAATGGCTGCACGTGCATGAATTTCGGATCTACGTTTGAGTCAAACACTTTTCCGTCAAGTGTTTTGCCTGTATAGTTCATAGACACTTTTTGCCCTTTTTCCGGTTTGGCGCCCTGTCCAACGCGCTCTATGGTATAATACAAGCCACTCTCTGTTTTCTTAGGCTTAATGTTATTCTTTTTGAAGTAGGCTTGTAGTTGAGCATCGTCTTTTTTGATCTGTTCTTTAGCCATGCTTTCTTTGTAGCGTTTCATTTGCTCCATAGACTTCACGTCAACCATAGCGATCTTATAAACGATAAACTGGTTGCTACCCCTTCTCATCCAAGGCATAGCAGGTGTTCCTTGCTTCAATAACGAATCAACAGGCACATACAACACAGCACTGTCACCAGGTGTCATCTCCATAAAACCTTCTGTAATGTCTCCCTTATAGCCGGGTTTCATTAATTGAAATTCAACAGGTTCATTGTTGTTTAGCTTACGTGTACTATAGATAGTGCTATCATCTACAGAGTAAGATAAGTGCATCTTTACATAGTCACCCACTTCAGGTTTAGGGCCTCCGGGTTTGTCAATGATCATTTCATAGGCCAGGCCTCCTTTGGTTCTTTTAGCGTCTGCAGGTTGTGCTAATGCAGTGGTGCCGGCTAATAATGCTAGTGAAGCAGTTAATAGAAATCTATTCAACATGTTTTCGTTTATTGTTTTATATCTACCAATTCTACATCAAAAACAAGAATGGCGTTTTTAGGTATTTTTTTCAAATCAGGAGAATACTCTCCATAAGCTAAGTAAGATGGTATATATAATACTCCTACTGCTCCTTTATTCATCAGTGTTAAACCTTCGTCCCAGCCGGCTATTACCTGACCTTGACCCAGCTTAAACTGTAAGGGTTGTACATGCCCAAAGCTAGGGTCGGTACTAGAGTCAAATACTTTGCCATCTAAGGTTTTGCCTGTATAGTTTACAGATACTACTTGCCCTTTTGCAGCATTGTCACCTTCTCCTTTTTTGGTGATGGTATAGTATAGACCGCTTTCTGTTTGCAAAGGTTTGATATTGTTTTTAGCAAAGTACTCCTTCAGTAGTTTTTCATCCAGTTCTTTTTGAGCACCGGCTTTTTGACCTTTTTCAGCATTGATCTGTTCTTGTGTTTTTACCGTATCCAATACTATAGAATATTGAATTTGCGTACCGGTATCCATCCACTTTTGTATGTTTTGGCCGGAAGATATCAGGGAGTCAACCCATACACGAAAAACAGCACTATCACCGGCAGTCATCATTTGGATACCCTCCATAAGGTCTCCGTTGAATGATGGTGCTTTCATCTTGAACTTAGCCGCTTTCCCCTCATTCTGCGCTTTGGAGTCAAACATCACGCTATCTTTATATGTCGTTTTAATATGTATGGCGATCATATCCCCGTCATTAGGGTACTGTTCGCCTTTTACATCTCTTACGATCATATAATCCAACCCGTGTTCGGTGGTCTTAAATGTGGGCGTACTGTTTTTAGTTGATTTTTTCAATACGTTGCATGAGGCAAACGCAATAGCAACACTTAAGAATAATACTAGCTTTTTATGGGTCATGTATCTTAATTAATATTATTGATTAGCCTTTGGGGCTTCTTTTTGCACATCAGTAACTTCTACCTCAAAAGCAAGGCAAGAGTTAGGGCCTACATCTTCACTAAGAGGTTGAGGTCCGTAAGCCAATACTGATGGAATAAAGAAACGCGCTTTACTGCCTTTTTTCAATAGTACGATACCTTCATCCCAACCCGGTATTACCATACCTTGACCTGCAATAAATTTAAATGGCTCAACGTGCTTGAATTTCGGATCAACGTTTGAATCGAAAGTAATGCCCTTTAAGTTCTTACCTGTATAGTTTACAGTTACAGTATACTTAGGTTCTACAGCAGTGCCGTTTCCTTCTTTATCTATGATATAGTAAAGTCCTGACGCCGTTTTAGTAGGGTTCAGGTTGTTCTCTTTGAAGTATGCCTGTAATGCTTCATCGTCCTTTTGTAATTGCTCTGCATTTTTAGCAGCACGCTCTTGCTCCAGCTCTTCTTTAGTTTTTACATCTATCAACACTGCTTCATAAACAATAGTGTCATCATCTTTAAACCACTCAGGAAATTGACCTTGTTGGTATTTCTTTAGAGAGTCTACAAGAATATAGAATACAGCACTATCACCGGGCGTTAACTCTTGGAGACCGTAGATGAAGTCACCTTTGAACTTGTTTTCTTGTAGCTGGAAGGTGTAAGGGCCTCCATTCTGAACATAGTCTCTTGAGTTAGAAAGAACGCTATCTCTAACACTTACTTTAACGTGTAAGTCTACAATGTCACCAATTTTAGGGTGTTTGTCACCTGGTTCGTCTTTTACGATCTTGTACATCAAACCGGCGTCAGTACGCTTTATACCACCTGAATTGTTACAGCTGGTAACACTTGCTAGAAATAGGCCTGCAATACCTAATGTTAGTATTTGTTTCAACATTTTAGTTTTAATTAGGGATGAATATCGGATATTATTTGTTCAAATTTTGTTACTGTTTCAGAAAAACCATCTGTAGTTCTTCCGCCTGATGCATTAAAATGGCCTCCACCATTAAAATATTCTCTCGCAAAGCTGCTGACATCAAAGTCGCCCTTGCTTCTAAAAGACATCTTCACCTCATTACCCCTTTCGGTGATCAATGTAGCAAATTTAATGCCTCTGATGCTTAACGGGTAATTGACCAACCCCTCCATATCACCACTACTCACGTCAAATAGCTTAATGTCTTTTTTGCTTAGTGCAATATAGCTGGTATTAATGTGTGGGAGTACCACCATTTTTTCCAGAAGTACATAGCCAATGAACTGCATGCGTTTTACAGACCATGCGTCATATACCTCTTCGTGTATCTTTCCATGCTCCAATCCTTTGTGTTTCAGATCAGCGATCATTTCATGCACACTGGCTGATGTTACCGGAAAACGGAACGAACCAGTGTCTGTCATTACTCCTGTATAAATACAAGCAGCTATATCTGTATCTATTAACGCATTGTCATTACAAAGGTTAATAAAGTCGTACACCATCTCACAAGTACTGCTCTTCTCCGGTATACTCATACCATAATCCCATACAGGCTTAGGCATTAAGTGGTGGTCTATTAATATTTTGGGTTGTGTTGCTTCTTCTAAAGCTGTAGCCAATTTTCCTGTACGGCTAAAGTCGTTAAAGTCTAAACAGAAAATAAGCTCAGCATCTGCCAGTGCTTTTTCTGATACCTTCTGCTCGGCTTCGTAGTTGTATAAATGCTCAACGCCGGGCATCCACATTAAAAACTCAGGAAGCTCACTTGGAGAAACAGAAGTGACCTGATGACCTTTTTTAGTGAGGTAGTGATGCAAACCTAACATGCTACCAATAGCATCACCATCCGGCTTGTGGTGGGTGGTAATGAAAATACGCTTTGGCTGTTGCAATAAAGGAAAAGTATCTTGTATTGGTTGCATCTCGGCAGTTCGCTCTATGTTAGTGAGCAAATGTAAGCATCAATAGTTATCTATCCACATCTATTAATCTTAAAGTTGCAAATAAAATGTACATTTGCGCGCAACAGTAAAAAAGTAAACCAATTAATATGTCTAACCGTACATTTACGATGATCAAGCCTGATGCTGTAGCAGCAGGAAATATCGGTAACATCCTTCAAATGATCAATGCCGGAGGTTTTAGAATAGTGGCTATGAAATATACCCAAATGAGCAAAGAGCAAGCCGGTATGTTTTATGAAGTGCATAAAGAGCGTCCGTTTTACGATGAGTTGACCAGCTTTATGAGCAGTGGCCCTATCGTTGCCGCTATATTAGAGAAAGATAACGCTGTGGCTGATTTCAGAACTTTAATAGGTGCTACTAACCCTGCTGAAGCTGCTGAAGGTACTATTCGTAAAAAGTACGCTACTTCAATAGGTGAAAATGCGGTGCACGGTTCTGATAGTGATGAGAATGCAGCTATAGAAGGAAACTTCTTCTTCAGTAGCTTAGAAAGATTCTAAAAAAGATAACTAACTGAATAATAGTAGGGTAGCAGCAATGTTACCCTTTTTTGTTTTTAAGAATTCAGCATATGTTTCATTGCTTCATTCTTATTGCGTAGGTCTTTCCCGCCTTCTAAGTACGATTTTAAGTTGGCCAGGTAGAATGTCCATCCATTTTGGCAGCCAATATGATAGTTCACTTGAGAAAGCTCATCGGTAGGTATTTCCGATTGAGTGAGCATGACCATTGTTTTACCTAATACTGTTCCAATATCTACGGTCACTATTCCTGCTTTACCAAAGGTGAATTCCAGCTTGTCTACACCATTAGCCAGTAATACTTCACCTTTTTCTACTACATCGTCGCCATACCCATGCCATAACCACTCATACTGGTCGCCGGCCATGATATTTTCATGTTTCTTTCTAGGCTTGCCCTCAGAAATAGTGAAGTCCGCTTTTCTTAAAAACCACTTTTCCAATACATCGGGTATGGTCCACGCCAAATAAACGGCATCGGCAGGTGTATTGATATCTATTTTCTTGACAAACTTGCTCCAATCGTAACTCATGGGTGTATTTATTTCACCCTAAAATAAAAAAAGAGCGGAATATCCGCTCTTTAACTGTTTTGGTTAATGTCTTATGATTTATTTCTGTGTTCTATTACCTTCTTAATACCCAAGCCGGCACCAGCAATAGCTAAAAAGGACAATCCGCCATCAAGTGGTATATCATTCCCATCGTCGTCGTCGTCTCCACCACCATAATCATCATCGTCGTCACCGCCACCGTTGTAGCCATCGTCATCATCTCCACCATTGTAGCCATCATCATCGTCACCATATCCACCACCGCCGTTGTATCCATCATCGTCATCACCATAGCCGCCACCACCGTTATATCCGTCATCGTCGTCGTCTCCACCTCTACCTCTACCTCTTCTTATCTGATGTTCTTTGATATTTTGAATGCCTTTGATGATATCAACGATATCATCTGCAATATCAATAATAGGTTTGATTTGATTAGAAGAGCTTTGTGAAAAAGCGTTATTGGGAATAAGCAGTATTGTTGCTAGTAAAAATATAATAGTAACACTAGTATAATTTCTCATACTTTCCTCTTTGTTGTAAATAATGGGGTAGTAGGCACATAGTGCTACTGTAGCAAATATACTACATATATATTTACCACCATTATTAACAAATTGAAAAGCAGATAATTACTATCTATTTCTCGCTTTTCTTCTTGTTTTTGCGCTCTACAGCCTTTTTAATACCTAAGCCCGCACCAGCAATAGCCAGGAAGCCTAAACCTCCATCTATTGGTACGTCATTACCGCCGTCATCATCATCGTAATTACAGCCGTAATACCAGCACCACCAGCTATGATTGTGACCACCGCCATAACCACCGCCCCAAGCTTTTGAGGTTTGTGGCATTGTCAGTAGCAACATTACTACAAGCAATAGGCTTAAATGCTTTAGTACTTTCATATTTTTTGTTTTTAGTTGTGTTTATATATTGTTTGTTTTGTTTGCTTCCTATTTTTTGCTTTGAAGCGTTGTGTTTTTTATTCTATTCTTTATATAAAATCGTTAATATATAGATGCCCAAATAGGGGAGCGGGCTACAAAAGGCCATTCTGGTATTACTGAGTGTATCTAAAAACTCTTTGCCGAATGGTTGCCATTGTGTTTGGATCATCCCTACAACGATCAGTATCAGTATAAATGCGATGTAAAGGAATAACCAAAGGCGTTTTGCCCAACTGTGCGGATCTTTTTTCCAACCCCAATAACCTATAACCGTGGTGATGGCTAATATGGTCAAATGCCCTGCTTGCCTCATTACCGGCTGTAAATGCCTGGCAGCCAGCCCTTCTGAAAACAACTGATGATCGACCCAGCAGACCAGTGTAATAGCAATTATCGCTATCCAAAATCTACGTTGCGTCATCAGCTTTCTTTTTCCTGACATACAATAGCCAACCGATAAATACCACTACATAGATCACGATCTTAAATGCGTAGTGGTGTGCAAATTCAGTCATGGAGTGGCTTTGGTAATACATAACAGCTAGTAGTGCTGTACGTATCAGGTTCAGTATGTAAATAACAATGCTACCTACTACTGCAAAGCTTAACATCCTTTTCCAATTACTTGGAATGCACAGAATAAACCCTATGTAAAGAACTATTAATTCTAACCCATTACACTCGGGTGCGATGTTTACCGATTTTACCCCATCGATGATCACACTTGTGTCTTGAGCTGTAACGCTGTTGAAGAATGGCTGTAATAACTTAATAGTTCCGGTTTGAACGGCCGCTGTCAATTGTTGGTCGGGAATGCCTATGCGCTCCAATAAAAGATGGTATAGTAATTTCCAACCTATGAACAAAAGCAGGGCTCTTACGACAAATGGTTTTGCACCGGGTGGCAAAACATTGTTAAGACCATTACCCATAAGTTCAACAAGTTACAATTACTCCCTGAAACTCTATACGTAAAATTTTCTCTGAAACTCTATATGTAGGAATAGGACTCTCTAGATCCTATGCTACAAAGGTCTACATTTTTTCTTATATAAGGAAAAAAACTTTCTGATTAACATCTCGTTAGCAAGTCGTTAACAAATACTCTTGTAAATGGCTGGTTGTCAGTTACCTCTCAGGGCCAGACATCAACCATTTGTGGTGCTTAAAGGCATACCAAGGCTCTGCGCCAAGGTCTACAGAAGGGTCTACAATAAACTTTTGTGGTTTGCCATTCAATGAGCAATAACAAAAGCCATACACCGCTACATCATGGCCTTTGGCATTATATTCTTTCTTTAATAGCTGGGCAAACTGCCATATCATATCGGGATGGTGCGCCACATCATTTACTTGGAAGGGTAGTAGATAATCTTTAGGATCTACATCCCACCGCTCACCTGTTTTCTTGTCTTTGACCACATAATGAGAACTGCCATTTTTAGTGCGCAGCATCATGCGCCATGCCATTCTGTGTCCTTCTTCCGTCCAGGTAACATCACCTTCAATAAAATGATGGCGTATAGGCAAAAACATTTGCCAGATAAAGTATAGACTGAAAAATGCCACAATAGCTCTTCTTTTTCCTAATGAGGGCATATGGAACTCAGGCAAGCTTATATTTTCTTTTTTCTTCAGCAGGTTGTCAAAAGATGAACCGGGGTAGAAGAACACCGCCAAGCTCATAGCCATGTAAGGGAAAGAGCCAATGCCAAATGTGGCCGAGTTGAAGAAGTGGAAAAAGAACATGCAGTAAAGTGCGATCGTTCTGCTTTTTCTCCATAAAAGAGCTGGTGTGATCAGTAGGTCAAACAACAAGCCGCCGTAGGCTACAAACCATGAGAACCATTCTTGACCATATAGTTTACCAAAAATGGGAGATGATGATTTATTTGAGAACCATAGCTTGATAGGCATGGCCTGCAACCAATCAGGATTCATTTTTGCAATAGCTGCAAAAGTGTACATGATGGCTATCTGCACGATAAATACCAGTATATAGAACCTGCTACAGGTATAGGATAATGCTTGCTTCCGCCAGCTTACATCCAGTGCTGTTCTTTTATTGGCGGGTACTATGGTCATCATCCAGCATAAAATGACCATGAGGTAATAGTGGTTATTATAATGATTCTTTTGTGAGAAGTACACTCCCGTCCATAGCAATGCCATAAGTATAGCAGCCGGGCGGTAGAAAAGCCCTAGCATCACCAATACTGCACATAAGAACATTGCTGCATAGTACCAGTACATAACCGGCCCGTGTAGTGCATGTAGAAACTCAAAACCTATAAAGGTGAAGTTGAAATTGGTGTCTATGAATACTTCTTTTACCCATCCGCCCATTAAAGCTCCGCCAAACTCCATGGCCATCACAAAACCAAATAGTATTCTGAATAAGGTCAAAGAGCCATTATTGACGGGTGCGAATATATATTGATGCGCTTTGGATATTTGGTTATTCATAGCAGTGATTGTGATAGCTAAAATACAGCATGCAAATAAAAAAGCCGGCATATCGCCGGCTAAATGTTATGTCAAGTTTTTATTAAAGTAGTTCTTTCAGTTTCTCTACCACTGTGTCTACTTCTTCTTTAGTATTATGCTTACAGAAGGATAATCTTATAGGAGACAGTTTATCTGCTTCTTCACCATATAGTGCTTTGATCACGTGACTCACGCTAGTAGCACCGCTGCTACAGGCACTACCACCACTAACGCAAATACCGGCCATGTCTAAGTTCATCATTAGCATCTCCGTCTTATCAGAGTTAGGAACGGCAATATTCAGTACCGTATATAGGCAGTTGCCTTCCACATCACCATTAAACCTTGCTGTAGGTATGTGTTCTTTGATCTGCTCAATCATATAAGTTTTCAACCCTTGGATGTATTTTTTATCCGTCTCATGGTTTTCAGTGGCAATCTCCAAAGCTTTGCCGAAGCCTATAATACCATATAAGTTTTCAGTGCCGGCACGCATGTTACGCTCTTGAGCACCACCAAGCAACATAGGTTTTACAGTTACATCTCCGTTGATGTATAAGACACCCGCACCTTTAGGTCCATGAAACTTATGCCCTGATGCACTGGCGAAGTGTACGTTCAGGTTCTCAAAATTAATAGGGTAGTGGCCTATGGTTTGTACCATATCACAATGGAAATAGGCATCGTACTTTTTGCACAATTCACCTACGGCCTCTACGTTCAATAAGTTGCCGATCTCATTATTGGCATGCATTAGGGTCACTAATGTTTTCTCGTTGCCGGCTAATAATTCTTCTAAATGAGCTAAGTCTACATGTCCGTCTTCTTTCAGCTTTACTAAGCTTACTTTGGCTTTCCCGGTTTCGCTCATATGCTCCACAGTATGCAGTGTCGCATGGTGCTCGATGCCCGAAGAAATAATATGTGTACAGCCTAAGTGATTAATAGCACAGTTTACAGCCGTATTGGTACTTTCCGTTCCACCTGATGTGAAAAATATCTCACTAGGGTGAGCACCTAATATCTTAGCAACGCTTTTTCTTGCCGTTTCAATAGCTATTTTGGTTTCCCTGCCATATGAATATATAGAAGAAGGGTTGCCAAACTTTTCTGTCATAAAAGGCATCATGGCCTCTAATACTTCTGAAGAAAGTGCAGTAGTGGCTGCATTGTCAAAGTATATACGCTGCATAGGTCTTAGCTTTCGAAATTTAGAACAGTGCGCGAATGTACAAAATATAGCTCACTAATGGGATATTAGTGAGCTATGCGTATTTATGATTAAAGTTAGTAGTCTAATTAAAACGGAGGTGGTTCCTCACTGTGATCTGTTGGGGGCTGAGGTGGTTTATTCAGGTCGTCATCATCAAAGTTTACATCATTAGCTTTTGATGGTAATGTTTGAAAACCGCTAGGGATAAACATTTTAGATCCGCCAAAATCACTGTTATCTCTACCTCTTATACCTGCTTGCGGATTATCACCGGCAGGCATATTGCCACCACCACCATGGCCTCCGTCAAAACCACCAAAGTCGTCATTAGGCATGTCCACAAACTTTTGGTGTTCTTTAATGAAGCGTACTTTCACTGTATCTGTACTACCATTACGGTGCTTGGCTACGTGTACGTGGGTCTCTCCTTCAATAGGTTGGCCCATCTCATCATTTTCGATACCGTAGTATTCAGGACGGTAAAGGAACATAACCATATCTGCATCCTGCTCAATGGCTCCTGACTCTCTAAGGTCACTCAACTGAGGTACTTTTGATTCTTTTCTGGATTCTACAGAACGGTTCAACTGTGAAAGTGCAATGATTGGAATATCCAGTTCTTTAGCCAGTGCCTTTAAGTCTCTTGATATTTTTGATATCTCTTGTTCACGGTTACCACCACGCTCGATAGTAGCTTGCATCAACTGTAAGTAGTCAATGATAATTAGTTGAATATCATGCTTTTGTTTTAGTCTTCTTGCTTTGGCGCGTAGCTCAAATATGTTTAGTGCAGCTTGGTCGTCTAAGAAAATAGGAGCGCCAGCCAGTTTGTTCATCCTTTGCGTCATTTGGATGAACTCATGCTCTTGCATACGTCCTTTAGTGATGGCCTCCATGTTTACTTCCGTTACGGCAGATAGCATACGTTTTACGATCTGTCCTGCACCCATTTCCAGCGAGAATACCGCTACAGGGAAAGGCTTTTTGCTATTCATGGCCGCATTCATGGCCAAGTTAAGCGAGAAGGCTGTCTTACCTACAGCAGGACGAGCAGCTAGGATAATAAGGTCGGTTTTTTGCCAGCCGGAGGTCAATTTATCCAGATCGGTAAAGCCGGTAGGCACCCCCGTCATATCATCTTTTCTATTCTTGGCTTCTTCAATTTCGTGTACGGTACGTACCAAAACATCTTTCAGGCTAGAGAAATTCTTTCTTAAATGCTTATCGGTGATCTCGTATAAGTTAGACTCTGCTTTGTCCAATAGATCGAACACGTCAGTACCATCTTCATAAGCATCGCCTATTACCTGACTGGAAATACGGATCAATTCCCGCTGTATGAATTTCTCCATCACGATACGGGCATGCGCCTCCACGTGTGCACTAGACACGACACTCATGGTTAGCTTAGTGAGGTAGTAAGCACCACCTATCAATTCTAATTCACTGCTTTTGCGTAGTTCTTCGGTTACCGTAAGCAAATCGACAGGCATACCCTTATCAAAAAGACTCCTGATGGCGGTATATATCTTCTGATTGGCCTCTACATAAAAACAGTCAGGGCTCTGTATGATCTCCAATACCTCAGCCAGCTTATCTTTTTCCAGCATGATGGCACCAAGCACCGCTTCCTCCAACTCGGTAGCCTGAGGAGGTACTTTTCCATAGATCAGTGATGAGGTGTCCAACTTGTTTCTGGAGCGTGAGCCGCTGAAGTCTTTCTTGATGTTTACTGCCATTTGGGGGTTAGCCGATTTTTTAAAAAAGTGTAAGTATAGTCCTATGTTCCTTCGAGTTTAACCTCTAAATACCTTTGTTACGAGAACATCTCTCCAATGTTAACTCAGTGTTACCGCAAGGTTAACTGAACGAAGGGAAACGAATGTAAATTCTTTTTTTGGATGGTCAAGGTTTTTTAGAAATAATAATTATCCGATATCACCTCACCGTGGAACAAGGGATATCCACAGCTAAAAAACAGTTCCTGATAGGTTATCCACAGCCCAATGTTAATTTACAAATAAATGCACATACAGTTAACATGAAAAATGTTAATAAATCATTCTATCCTTTATTTCATTTAAAAGATGCGTTTTGCTATAATGAAGGTTATCTTTACGGCAAAATTTGAAGACGAAATGACGATTTCTTACGACTGGTTGTTGCAATATTTACCTGTAGAGCTACCTCTTGAGGAGTTATGTGATATACTTACAGCTATTGGGTTGGAGGTAGAGGGTACAGAGGTGGTAGAGGCTGTAAAAGGTAGTTTAGAGGGGCTGGTAATAGGTGAAGTGCTGACTTGTGAGAAGCATCCCGATGCTGATAAATTGAAAGTAACCACAGTAAATGTGGGTGGCGATGCACCTTTAAATATTGTATGCGGTGCACCTAATGTTGCTGCAGGCCAAAGGGTAGTAGTAGCACCTGTGGGTAGTAAAGTGCACCCAACAAATGGCGATGCCTTCCCAATAAAGAAAGCTAAAATAAGAGGTGCAGTAAGTGAAGGAATGATATGTGCTGAGGACGAAATAGATTTAGGTGAAGGGCACGATGGTATTATGGTGTTGGATGCAGATGCTCCTATTGGTGTTTTAGCTAAAGATTACTTTAATATACCTAAAGCGGACCATGCCATACATATAGGGCTAACGCCAAACCGCTCTGATGCTATGAGCCATATAGGTGTAGCTAAAGATGTATGTGCTTACCTCACACATCATAAAGGCAAAAAGTTTGAAGTTGTATACCCTGAAGCAAGCATATCAGCTGCAACTGATGATAAGCCTATAAAGGTGACCATCAAAAATGAAGAGGCCTGCCCGCGTTATATGGGCTTAACTATAAGTAATGTGAAGGTAGCTCCATCGCCCGACTGGCTAAAAAGAAGGGTAGAAGCTATAGGTGCACGTTCTATCAATAATGTAGTGGATATTACCAACTATGTATTACATGAGTGGGGGCAGCCATTACACGCCTTTGATGCGGATAAGATAGAAGGGCAAGAGATCAACGTACAATTCCTACCAAAGGATACAAAGTTTGTTACGCTGGACGAGGAAGAACGCAAGCTACAGGATAATGACTTGATGATCTGTGATGCTAAAAACGGTCTTTGTATTGCAGGCGTATTTGGTGGTAGTACCAGTGGTGTTACTGATCAAACAACCACGGTATTTTTAGAGAGTGCCTATTTTGATGCGATGCATGTAAGAAGAACATCTATGCATCATGGGTTGAGAACAGATGCAGCTACGCATTTTGAGAAGGGAGTAGATATTAACGCTTTGGAACCGGCCATAACCAGAGCTGCGGCTTTAATAGTTGAATTGGCAGGAGGCAAAATTGCTTCTGAGTTATCAGACAATTATCCAAAGAAACCCGAACCTGTTGTGATCACAACTGCTTACAATTATGTAAGAACGCTTAGCGGTAAGGGCTACACTAATGAAAGTATAAAGGATATTTTGGTAGCGCTTGGTTTTACTGTTGAAAGTGAAACAGAAGATGCCATTACTGTTTCAGTACCTACGAACAAGCCTGATGTGTTGCAACCTGCTGATTTGGTAGAGGAGGTGATACGCATTGATGGGTTGGACAATATAGAGATACCAAGCAGGCTGAATATATCTCTGAATAAACCTATGCCTAATGACCGACAAGCTAAAAATAAAATAGCTGATGTGTTATCGGCAAGTGGTTTTTATGAGATCGTGACCAACTCTATTGTGAATAGTGCTTACTATCCTGATAGGGACGATATGGTAAAGATGCTGAATAGCTTAAGCAGCGAGCTGGATGTGTTACGCCCGTCAATGGTAGAGAGTGGGTTGGAGGTGATACAATATAACTGTAATAGAAAGCAAACCGATCTGGCTTTATACGAGTTTGGTAAAGTATACACTAAGGTAAAAGACAAGTATGTTGAAGAAGAGCAGTTGGTATTATATGTTACCGGTAATACAACAACGGCTTCTTGGAATCAAAAAGCGCAAGGTGTAGATGTTTATTACTTGAAAGGAACTATAGAAAAGCTATTGGTGAATAGTGGTATCAGCAAAGCAAAGATCAGCTACAACGAAGGGAAGACCATATGGAGTTGGAAAAAGCAAACGCTATGTACTATAGAAGAAGTACATCCTAAAAAGCTAGACGCATTTGATATCAAGCAACCTGTCTATATTGCTACAGTTAATTGGGCGAAATGGATGGAGGCTATACAAGCACAAAAAGTGCAGTATAAAGAAGTGAACAAATTTCCTACTGTATTTAGAGATCTGGCTATAGTATTAGACAAGCAAGTACAGTACAACGAAATAGAAAAAGTTACAAACAAACTCAATATTCAAACCCTACAGTCTTACGGCTTGTTTGATATTTTTGAGAGCGATAAGATAGGTAAGGATAAGAAGTCTATTGCGCTGAACTATAGTTTTCAGTTGGAAGACCGTACCTTAACAGATGTGGAAGTGGATAAAGTGATGCAACAGATCATTGACGCTTATAAAAAGCAATTGAATGCGCAAATAAGAGAATAATGCAAGACCTGGATGTGCTTAATGACAAGTTGGAGCTGCTGCTGACCAAGTATGCGGCCTTGAAACAAGAGAGAGATCACTTGCAGGGTACTATTGTAAAACAGAACAAGCTAATAGAAGAACTGAATAATAAATTGATCGTTTTAGAAGACAACCTTGAGGCTAAAAAAACAAGTGCAGGTATAGCTGATGAGAAGGATAAAAAGGCTATGAAGAAACAAATTGACGCTTTGATTGGCGATGTTGATAAAATAATGGCAACACTGGATGATTAAGAAGGCGCATATTGTTTTACTCTTATTGATGTCTATGCTTTGGGTGTCGTGTACCGAGGTGAGAGACCCTTGTTTACAGCCCAAAAATGTTTCCTTACAGTTTGGAATTTATGCGGCAGCAGATACAGGTAGTGCCGGGAAAGTATATGACCTTCCCAAAGCTGTAGTAGGCTGGGTTGATACTAATGAGGTGTATTATAACGGACAGAAGGGTAATAAGTTTGCTATAAATTTGTCTATAATTGCAGACAGTTGCAGGTGGTTTATATGGCCTGATTCCGCAGCTACTACTCCAATTGATACGGTTACTTTTTATTATGAAAGGAAAGTAGAGTTTCTCTCTACGGCATGCGGCTACATTTTTACGTTTAACTTAACTAATGTAAATACCACCAATTATAATATTGACTCTATAAGAGTAGAGAACGGCAATGTAAACACTGATGCAAGTACAGAACATCTTAAAATATTCTATTAGTATAATCATACTATTGTTGCTATGTGGCTCTGTTTTTGCTCAAGAGGAAACGGATAGCACTGCTGTTGACAACATTCAACCTGCGGGTCATCAATTACGTATAGGTGTAGAGGTGAGTAAACCTATTAGTGGATTCTTGCAGGATAATAGAAATGCCTACGAGTTTGAAGTAGACTACTATTGGAAGAAGGAAGGGTACTTAGTTGCAGAAGGTGGTTTTGGTAATGCTACTGTTAACTATACAGACTTAAGCTATACTGCCAATAACTCATTTGTAAAACTAGGGTATAATAAAAGTATGCTCAAAAGAGTATTCCCCGGAGATTGGGATATGGCTTTTATTGGCTTGCGCTATTGTATGAGCTTTATTAATAGAGGTACGGCTAACTATACCATAACAGATAGTACTTGGGGCAGTGTGTCAGGTACGATACCTGCAGAAAGTTTAACGGGTCATTGGGCAGAAGTGGTAGGAGGTGTTAGGGTAGAAATGTATAAAGGTATTTTTCTTGGCTGGACCGTAAGAGGCAAGTTCCTGCTCAATCAAAAACAATTTGAAGAATTACCTCCTGCATACGTAGCGGGCTATGGTAAGGGTGATAAGAACACCATATTCGATTTCAATTTCTACTTATGCTACGCCATCAGGTGGGGCAATAAAAAAGCGGCCGAAAAGCCGCTGTAGTTATAGTTGTTTTGGTTGTGTTATTTAAACATATTCAGTAAGTCGCCTAGGTCTACATCACCATCACGATCTTTATCTAGCCCTACCTGACTGCCAATAGAACTGATCATTCCACCAATTCCGCTATCGTTACTTGATGTATTTCTATTCCCTAAAGAGTTGATAATAGACCCCATATCAAAACTGCTGTCATTAGGGTCTTTTGCTTTATTCAGGAAAGAGCTCAGTATCTGTGGTAGTATAGATGCTGCAATGCCTGTTGCTACACTTTTGTCAATCCCTAGTTTGCTTGTGATATTCTCAATGAAGTTACCCGAGATAAAGCCCATAGCTTCATTATTCTCCAGGTTGTCTCCTTTTAGGATAGTGGCTACTTCGTCTTTTCTGCCTTGTGCCAGCATGCTTTGTAAGCTACCCATAATGCTGTTGCCTGCTTCTTGCATTACAGCATCGTTGTGTTCATTTGGTACGTCGTTATTTTCTACAACAGCCGTTTGGCTTTGTTGTTGTACTATTTCTAATAATTGATCTAACATATTGTGTTGTTGTTTCCTTCAAGGTAATAAACAAGTATTATGCCTGATTTTAAGTTATTGTTACGTGTAGAATTAATACTACAAAGTGGTATGAGCTACATTAGACTTTTCTAATATCTCAATCAATTTCTTCTCTCTTTTTAGTACTTGCAGGCGCAAGCTTGAGAATATCCACTTGTTCCGTAGTTTATTCAATCTGTCTTTTGGTGGCAACAGAATGAGTCGTTTGATCAAATTCCAAGGAACAAACTGACGAAACACTCTGGATGTTTTGATGAAGTAGACTACTGTGCCTGCATCGCAAGCTTCCAATATTTCTTCCAGTTCATTGGGGTTAGTAAATGATGAGATACATAATACAGCACCCTTGCGAGGATTGAAATATTTAGTGAGTGTTCTGTCTGTTTGCCAGCTACTGTTACTAATGATGCGTGCACTTTTTTGTTGCTCATTCATATGCTCCGCTAGTGTGAACTCTTGATCGGCAATAAAACGCATCTCCCATTCTTTGTTGGTGAGTGCATCATACACCGTCCACACATAGTTCTTATAGTAGTTGAGCATTTCTTTCATGTAACCTTCTCCTATCCACTTGCCGGCTATATCTGCATGAAAAGAAGCATAGAAATAAAGGTGCGATGCAAAAGGTTCAAAGCGTTCGGGTATACGAACAACGAGTTCTCTGTTCTTCGCATATACCTTCCAAACGATGCGCCTGATATCGTCGCCTGATTCAAAGTCTTTATAGTTGTGTAGCTCGCCTTCTACTTTTCTCAACTCGTCTATCCTTACATCCAGCGTTTCTGTCTCTTTAGGGTATACATCTCTATCGTCTTGCTCTTTTAGTACGGGCGGTTGATAAAAACTATTTTGAATAGGTTGAGGAATAGCTAAAGAAAACAAACGAAGCATGTCTTCAAAAAACACAAAACCTCCTTGTACTTTATACTCCTTAATGTCGGGTAGTAGTAGCTTGTTCTTTCCGCTGATGGCTTTTCTCCAAAAACTATTCTTCTCTCTTTCCGCAGAGAGTAGTCCAAACTTCTCGGTCATCTCATAATCGTCGTACATCAATCGGGCTTTTACAAAGCCTAACACAGGTCGTCTTACGCCTTTTAATGAGGCTTTTAGAAATAGTCTGTTGGGTTTGCCAGTACGTTGTTCGGTATTAAAGTCTATTTGAAGTTCGTGGCCTTCTTTTCTCTTTAATAATAGGTAGTATAGCCATGTACCCACAGTACTAAGCAACGATAACAATATAAGTGCGGTTAGAAACCAAAACACGACCTTACCCATTAAAAGTATGAAGGGTAGAAACGAGGTAGGTGTGTCATCAGGTAAAGGGCGGTAGAGCAATCTATAGGCAAAGTAGCCTGCAAGCAATACCAACAAGCTATTTAATGTAAAAGGAAGGTATTGTGCGTAATACCTGATATGCCATTTTATTTTTTGCCAACTCATACGTTCTTCTAGCAATTATCAGGCATCAAAATAATGATTTGTAAGGCAAGAAGGTGTTAAATAAACTCGAATATTTAATACAGAGCCAATACTTAATGTTTAACTTTATGTATATAAAAATATTACTGCTATGAAAAAGTATATCTCACTTCTGATAGGTTTAGTTGTAACATGTGCTGCTTTCGCCCAGCGCGGGCAAGTAGAAAAAGCCATGCACGACAAGTATGCTAAACAGTATGGGCAGCCGGGTTTAGATAAGCTGAATAAATTCATGAACAGCAAAACAGAAAGTAGCTATTCTTTCCCACTATATATCAATATGAAGCTAACAGAATATGAAGACGGGAAGGAAGAGGTGAGTCATGTGAAGTATTATGCTAATGGCGACAATTTTGCGTTTAGAGGGGTGGAGCAGGAGCAAAGAGGAAGAAAGCAAGAGAATATGACCATCGTTTTTGATGCTAAGAACCAATCGATGATCATGCTGAATGAAGATGAGCTAAAAGGTATGGCATTGCATTACGGTATGTTTCAAGCCACGATTCAGCAGAGGGTGAAGAGTGTATACGAAGAAGAGATGAAAAATGTGAAGTGTAACAAAACAGGTAAGTCTAAAAGTATTCAAGGCTATAGCTGTATGCAATACAAATGTGCTATAGAGGATGAGGATGACGATGTGAAAAAGACAGGTGAAATATGGGTGAGTAACCAAATAAAAATGGATGCGAAAAAAGGGGCTGGCTTCGGTTTTTGGAACTTGTATTTTATGGATGTGGCAGGTATTAATGGTATGATGATGGAAGGTGACTTTTATGAAGACGGTAAGTTGACCTCAAAAATGGAGATCACTGAACTGAATAAAAAAGCCAGCTATAAAATAGATATGACCAAGTACCAAATGGGTATACAGGCAGGTGATATGCGCTAGTTATTCATCTTCAACAAGCTGAATGCCTGTTTGCGTAAAGCGGATGAGCTTTTGTTTATACAAAGCCCCTACTGCCATTTTAAAAGCTTTTTTACTCATAGAGAAGAACTCGTAAATATCTTCAGGGTCGCTCTTGTCATGGTAGGGTAGGTAGCCATCGTTTTCTTGTAACAACTGCATGATCTTATCTGCTTCACTACTGATTCTCTTATAGCCACGCTGGCCAATAGCCACATCTATATCTTCATCCCTAATGTCTTTGATATATCCTTTTACTACTTCTCCTGTCTTCAGTTCTTGGAACACATCGCTAAAGTGTAATACACCCCAATGTGTAGCGTTGATAATAACCTTATAGCCAATATCGGTTTTGTGATAGACATGTATGCTTACTTCTTCACCAACATCTACAGTGATCACATCGTTACTAATAGCTTTTCCAAGTTTCTCAGTAGCCGTAACTCTTCCTGTAACAGGGTCTATAAACAATAGCACAAGGTACTTTTCACCTATGTAAATTCTGGAGCGTTGTTGAGATAGGGGTAGAAATACATCTTTCATAATACCCCAGTCAAGAAAGGCGCCATGCTTGGTCTTACTCACTACTTTCATTTCTACCACGTCACCTACTTGTCCCACGGCTTTTTGCGTAGTGGCTATCAAGCGTCCTTCATTATCATGGTATATGAAAACTTCTACCTCGTCCTCTTCTTGAAGGTCATTAGGAACAAAACGTTTGGGCAGTAATATCTCTTCGCCATCACCATCTAAGTAGAATCCAAAGTCTACTTTTTTGACTGCTTTTAATGTATTGTATTTTCCTACTGCTACCATTTGCTATTATTGAGGATGGCAAAGGTAGCGTAATTAATGATGCGAAGGGTCTACTGATATAGTGAGTAGGAAAACAGACTCTTCATGAGCAGTTACGCTATGTGGTATTTTTGCATGGAGGGTAACTATTTGCCCTTCTACTACTTTTTCTTCATAGCCTTCAGCTTTAAAGCTGATATGCCCCTCAAGTACCTGCACGCTGATATTACCGGGCGCGGTATGCTCTTTTAATACCGCACCCTGATGTAAGGCCAATAACACCATGCGCATGGTATCGGTCTTATAAAGGGTAATGGCATTACGATCTTTATTGAGCCATGCTTCTTCTGATTTTATTTGACTGATATACTGTTTCAGGTCCATCTTGATAAGGTTGGCATCTATGTCTCTGTCTCCTTCGGGACGGCTAAGTGTGACGTCATTATGTCTATCACTCATGGTATATGTTTTTAGATTTATACCAAAATTACGGGTGTTTGTTATTATTTTTAATGATAAATATCATATTGTGAAATACTCATTACTATTTTTCTGCCTTGTTTTTACGCTGCAAACTTCAGCGCAAATATCTATTACGGCTTCTGATATGCCTGTTTCAGGAGACACGTTACGTTATAGCATTGTAGCGGGTGCTAGCGCTACGATCAACCTGAATGACACAGGTGCTAATAAAACTTGGAACTTTTCCAGCCTAAGTCCTATGGCACAGGCAGTAGATGAGTATAAAACGGCATTACAGGTCAATCCGCTATATATATTGATCTCACTACAGGCCTATGGATATAAAGTAGGAGATACATTGCCTGTTCCTGCAGGTATAACATTGCCTGTTAATATCAAGGATATATACAGCTTCTTTAGTAAGAAGAGCAGCCCGTCACGTTTTGTAGCAGAGGCATTTGCGGCTAATATTTCCGGCTTACCTACTGCTTTCAACTATCAAGATGAAGATGAATGGTATTTCTTTCCCTTGCAATATGGAGATAGTAATACCTCAACATTCGACTTAAAGATGCAACTGGCTACCGTGGGTTCTTTCCAACAAAAGGGCAGCAGAACGACTAAAGTAGATGGTTGGGGTACTATTGAGACACCATATTATACTACTCCTGTAAACTGTATTCGTGTACGCTCTGTGATAGACGAGATAGATAGTGCCAAGATAGGTCCGTTACCGGCAATAGGTATCCCGAGAAAAACTGTAGAGTATAAGTGGCTGGCTAAAGGGGAGCATTATCCTGCCTTGTGGGTGACTACAACCGTTGTGGGTACTACAGAAACCATAACAGCTGTTCGTTACCGCGATCAATACAGGCCACTAAGTATTAAAGAAAATACAGCTGAACTAGTTGAACTAAAGGCTTATCCTAGTCCAAATACAAGTGGTGAGCTTCATATTAGTATTCCTAAAAGTTGGGATGAGTTTGTGATCTCTTGTTATGATGTTCGTGGTCAGTTAACACTACATACTACTAACAAACGTACTTTAAATGTTTCGGCTTTAGCCAGTGGTACTTATATCATTCGTGTGATCAGCGGTCAACATACCGGCTATGCTTATTTTACTAAGCCTTAAAGCTTGGTAGCACCGGCATACATTTGTTCTATCATACGTACTACCTCTTTACCATCGTCGGCATTGGTCATGACCTCTTTTTGGTGGTGTAGCACATCCACTACGTTTTGTATCACCTTGTCATGATTACTCATAGAGCCTTGGTATAGGCCATAATCATTGGCTTTGGCTGTGATGTTGATGTTAGGTAATGGCGCGCCTTCAAGTTGTTGATATTCTATGGTGTTCAAGTATTGGCCACCTATTTTCACTGTACCATGCTCTGCAAATAGAGTGATAGACCCTTCCATGTTTTGATTATAAGAGCAGGTCGTAAAATTAAAGTTGACGATAGCTCCGTTATTTGCTTTCAGTACAAAGCTGCCTGTATCTTCTACTTCTGTATTGTGGGTATGGGCAAAGTTTTTCACCCAGCCTTCAGCGTTGGCAATACCACCATTCAGGTAGTAGAGTATATCTACAAAATGACTGAACTGAGTAAAGAGGCAGCCACCGTCTTTGTTTTGTTTGCCCCGCCAATCGCTACCTTGGTAGTAATGGTCGCCTCTGTTCCAAAAACAGTTGACCTGTATCATATACAGCTCGCCCAATGCTTTCTTGTCTATAAGCTCTTTTACTTGTTGTACGGGCTCGTTATAGCGGTTTTGCTTTACGGCAAATATGGTCTTTCCTGTATCATTAGCCGTAGCGATCATTCTATCACATTCAGCAGTGCTTAATGCCATGGGTTTTTCTACTACCGTATGTAATCCTGCTTTTAACCCTGAAATCGTGTGTGTCTCATGCAAATAGTTGGGAGTGCATACGCATAGCACATCCGCTTCTACTTCCTTAAGCATTTGAGGCAGATTGTTATAGTAACTTACTCCTTCGGGTACTTTTGCCTCTATGGCTTCGCTTTTGTCACACACGGCTACCAATTCCGTGTTGGGATTGTCGTTAATGTGTTGTGCATGGCGTGTACCGATGTTGCCATATCCAACTATTGCAAAGCGAATCTTATTGGTCATTGATCTATTTGGTCAGTAGTGTAAGGTGGCAAATATACTAAAGCATTTATGCCAGTGAAATGGTATTGTTGGCATGAATGGTAACTAATTGCTCATCTGCCATAGTTCTGATTAACGTGATGAGGTCTTCTTTTATTGCTTTGGGTAAGTTCTGCTCCATCTCTTTTACAGTTATGGGAGTACTTTGTTGCAATAATGCTATAATCTCTTTTCTGAGCGTTTTTTCATCCGATCGTTCAGTAGACTGCTGGGCTAAACACACATCGCAATGGCCGCAGTGCTCTCCTTTTTCTTCTCCAAAGTATTGGTTGAGTATTTGCTGGCGGCACTGTTTGTGTTGTGTTACATAGTCGATGATCGCATTAGTACGCTGTATATGCCTGTCTTTTAAGGTTTTTATGCGTTTAGTATCAATATATAAGTGTTTGCTATCTACCCGCAGGTGGTGGAAATGCAGCTGCGGTTGATCTTTAGCAGGCGCATAGATGCAATATTCCATTTTGTGGAGTTGTTGGAGGTATTGCTCCACTTCATTGTAGCGAAGCCGTAGCTGTTTGGCAATAGCTCCGATACGAATTGGCGTAGGATGCAGGAATAAAGTACCGTATAGACGTAATAAGCCTGTGGTAACATAACTCAGGTCAGGGTAGTGTTGCGCCAGTGCATCCAGCTCTGACCTGTTGGCCAGCATATGCAAAGTAGAGGGCATATACGCAGAGTCAGACAATGTCCATAAGCCTTCTTGCTCCAGTAATTTGATGGCTTGTATAGCAGGTAATGCCTTTAGTTTGAATTTCTCACAAAAATCAGCAATATCAAAGTCAAAATACTGATTGGGTTCTGCTCCTATCGGTATTTGCAGGTATTCTACAACAGATTGGTACACTTGGCGTAAGTAAGCAACAGGTGGGTATTGCAGGTCTGTGCTATTAGTTAATCGGTCAATATCTATTTGATTGTATAATACTACAGAATAAGACTTTTGACCGTCTCTTCCTGCACGTCCTGATTCCTGATAATAAGCCTCCAAATGCTCGGGAATGTCATAATGCACTACCAGTCTTACATCGGGCTTGTCAATACCCATACCGAAGGCCGTAGTAGCAATGATGGCAGGTGTTTTGTCATTTAGCCAGTCTTCTTGTGCTTTTTCTTTGGCTTCTTTTGATAGGCCGGCATGATATATTGTTGATGATACTTGATTCTGCTTTAGAAGTCGATGCACATATTCTGTATTCTTTCTGCTTCTACAATAAATGATCTTACTCCCACTATGAGCGTTAATGAGTTCCAATACATCATTATTCTTTTGCTCTGTATAAGCTATATCATATTGAATATTAGCACGTTCTATGCTTTTTTGAAAGACTTTTGGTGATTTTAGTCCTAGTTGGGCGATCATATCTTCCTTCACCTCGAGTGTGGCAGAGGCAGTAAGCGCTAATAATGGTGTTTTTGGGAAGGCTTCTTTCAGGTCAGCTATTTTGAGATAGTCGGGCCTGAAATCGTGCCCCCATTGTGAAATACAGTGCGCCTCATCTACCGCAATGAGGTTGATATTCAGGTTGGGCAAATACTCTTCAAATAACCGAGATTGTAGCCTTTCAGGAGAGATATACAGCAATTTATAAGCATCATGCAAAGCATTGTTCAATAGTCGTTTTACTTCAGTATAACGCAATCCTGAATGGATATATTCAGAGCTGATATTCAGTAGTTTAAGTTGCTCTACTTGATCTTTCATTAAAGATACTAGCGGCGAGATGACCAAGCATAATCCGGGTTGGTATAATGCAGGTACTTGATAGCATATTGATTTACCTCCTCCTGTGGGTAGAATAGCTACACTGTTTTCACCTTTTAGGATGGATGTGATGATCTCCCTCTGCAAGGGTCTAAAATGGTCATACCCCCAATATTTTTTTAGTATCTCTTCAGGTGTGGGCAATATTAGCTCTGTTTACGGTCTATAAAATGAGGCTTAAGTGCTGCTGTCCATAGCTTTTTTTTAGCCTCCAGCTGCTCTTCCATCTGAGGTATGGGTAAGGAGGCGATCCAAACCGTATCATCATAACGATTTATAGCATTGAGCATGAAAAGAGAAGATATGCCCAACTGCATAGGTAGCACTCCAAATAAGAGTACGGTTTCCGGTTGAAACTGAGCTTTTAATTTATGCCATGCTATACGTTGTTCTTTACTCATTTTTAGCAAAAAGTAGTCTGTATCATTGAGCTGGCAAGCATTCAATATCTTTTTCAATTGCGTGTCTTCTTCACTGCCGTCAGTATAATCTTCAGAGATCACCAGTGTTTTTTTGGGTGTTTCTTGTTGTAAAACCTCAGGTAATTCTGCCCAAAAGTCATCAGTATAACTATCTACAATATCGCTATGTATAATCTTCGGAATGTCGCTCATATCAACACTTTCAGCAAACTTAACAAATGTTTTATTCAATAAGTGTCAAAAAAAAACGTTACTTTTGCACAGAATTTTATTCTTTCTAGCTCTTAATAATT
Organism: Flavipsychrobacter sp.; assembly: GCA_965230595.1. Classification (GTDB taxonomy): domain Bacteria; phylum Bacteroidota; class Bacteroidia; order Chitinophagales; family Chitinophagaceae; genus UBA5543. The sequence continues at coordinate 1,400,905 of OZ246011.1, forward strand.
AATGCGTATGAATGTATCCACATTTGATATTAATGTGCAAAAGACTGAATTGAGCAGAATCAATCAGTTTGACCCAGAGAACATCCAATTCGGTAAGATCTACTCTGACCATATGTTGGTGGCAAAGTATAGTGATGGCGAATGGCATCAGCCAGAGATCGTTCCTTATCAAAATTTAAGTTTAAGCCCTGCTACTTCTTTTATCCATTACGGACAATCGATATTCGAGGGTATTAAAGCCTATAAGAATCCGCAAGGGCAGGCTACAATTTTCCGCCCGCAAGACAATTACAAGCGCTTCAACCGCTCATCAGTACGTATGGGTATGCCAGAAGTGCCTGAAGATATTTTTATGGAAGGTATGCATCGCTTGATTGAGCTAGATCAGGCATGGGTGCCTAGTGGCGACCAAACTTCATTGTACATCCGCCCATTCATGATGGCTACTGATGCTTACATAGGCATTAAACCTACTACAGAGTTTATGTTTATGATCATCACGAGCCCTGCAGGACCATATTATGCTGAACCTGTTTCTATATTTGTTGATGACAGGTATGTACGTGCCTTCCCGGGTGGTATCGGTTATACCAAAGCAGCAGGTAACTATGGTGCCAGCATGTACCCGATGACCGAAGTGCGCAAGATGGGCTATGACCAAATTTTGTGGATGGATGGTATTGAGCACAAATATGTGCAGGAGATCGGTACGATGAATGTATTCTTTGTATTGGGTGATACGGTTATCACACCGGGACTTGGAGATACTATATTAGAAGGTATTACTCGTGATAGTGTCATTACACTATTAAAAGAGAATGGGTATAAAGTAGAAGAAAGAGACTTGAGCATAGATGAGATCGTAGCTGCTTACAGAAAAGGAGAGCTTCGTGAAGCATTTGGCACAGGTACGGCTGCTTCTATTGCACCGATAGCAGATCTTACTTATCAGGATGAGAAAATGGAATTGCCTCCTGTAGATAGCTGGAAGCTTGCACCATGGCTTAAAGATGAGTTGAACGACATTCGTTACGGCCGCAAAGAAGATGCTCATGGTTGGGTATACAAAATATGAGGCAAACAAACTTTAATGATAAAGCCCTGTACTACGGTACGGGGCTTTTTATTATTTGCTATAATCCATTTTGTACTTGGTATATACTTTACCTTTCAGCACTCTTTTTACGCGCATGTTGTAAAGTAGTGGCTTGTTGTCTTTATTGATGTTGTCAATATGTAGCTTGCCTAAAGTATGGTCATACTCATGCTGTATGATGCGCGCGGTCATACCTCCAAATTCTTTTTCCTGCCATTCCATATCCGCATTTTGATACTTGATCTTGATGAACACGGGTCGTTCCACATCTATTGCTATTCTTGGTAAGCTTAAGCAGGTCTCTTTCTCTATCCAAGTTTCTTTAGAGTAGGCAATTATCTCAGCATTCAGAAATGTTTCTTTGATGCCTTTATCACCCCAAAAACGCTTTTTACCCTCTTCGGTAAGCTTATTGTATAATCGTTTGCTATCTACAACGAAGAGCTTGAGTGCCTTGTTTACCTGTGGTGCCGCAAGGCCAACACCTTTAGTGGCATCAAGTGTCGCCCACATGTCTTTTATCAGGCGTTCATTTTTATTATTAGGTAGTACAGTATCGCAGGTTGTTCTTAGTATCTTATTGCCGTAAGGTATTATGGCTAAACTCATCTTAGATCTCCTTTATTCGGCTGGCAAACCTAAAGAAAAACCATAGCAATAAAACATATTATTTTTTATAAATAAAACTTGTATTTATATAATAAAATAATAATCTAATGAAGGAGTGTGATGTCTCCTTTTATAGTTTGTACATTATTATCTTGTTGTAGTGTGTATTGAATATAATAGAAGAAGGTGCCACTGTTGTTTCTTCTATTGTTATGTCTTCCATCCCATCGTTCATTAATGTCCTTTGTTTCAAATACGAGTTGCCCCCAACGGTTATATATTCTGAATATATACCTGTCGATATCACATCTTGGAATTGGTCTTATAGCATCATTGAGCCCATCGTTATTAGGGGAGAAGGCATTAGGCATGATGAAACAATCCTTACAGTTATAAAAATCAATGTTGATACTGTCTTTCTTTTCCGTGCATTCGTCTTTTACGGTTAGTATATAGGTGCCCGATTCTTTTGGGCTGATACAGCACACATTTTGGCCTGTGTTCCAGCTATATGTTTTGTTGCCCGGGTAGAATTTTCCTATAGTTACATTCTTGTCTTTACATACGTATATGTCATCACCAAGTTCAATGTTATTGTTAAAAGCTTTGTTCTTAACAATGATCGTATCTACAAAAAGGGTACAGCCAACAACAGAGGAACACCAGTATTTACCAGTAGTACTTGTATTAATATCCTTCAAAGTATCGCCTGTATTCCATTGATAGCTAATTGCATTAGCTCTTGATGAAAGCAAAGTAGTTGTGTTAGCACATACTACGGTATCTCTAGAGGTATAAGTGGTGTCGCGATGTAATGTAATATGAAATGTGTCAACTGTTAAGCTGCATCCTTTTACGGATCTGCACCAATAAGTACCTGCACTGCTTATGTTAATGTTAGAGCTGGTAGCTCCGTTGCTCCATACATAGTTGGCACCCGTGCTGGTATCGGTTGTTTTAAGATTTTCAGGGAAGCTGTTTTTATTACATATCATGATCTTATCCGTACGATATGACGTGTCGCAGTTGGGGTTCTCAATTACAGAAACATCATCCACTAAGTAATAGTTGAGTGTACTACTGCTCGGCTTTGGGGTAGGTGGGTATACATGTTGCATAGCCGGTAGTATGTTATCGTCGTTGAACACACCAAGTGTAAGCCATTGTTCGCCACCGCTAGCCTTGTAGATACCGCTAATGTATATCCATGAACTTCCGTTTATAAATCCACCTGTAGTAGTTTTTAAAGGGGTGAAGCTATTAGTAAGCGGTGTGGTATGAGAAGTAATATTACCTAATGATAGAGCAGCGCCGAGTTCTTGTAAGGCTACTATGTTAGCAGAATTTTGTGGATCTGCACGGTAAGCTAGTTGTACATAGCAAGAGATGGTATAGCTCTTCCCTGGTTTTAATGGTTGCGATAATTTACATTCAACATATTCGGCATAAGAGTTGTCGTGGCTGTTGGTTGTAAATCCTGAGTAGCCGGCAATACCGACATAAGCATTCCCGTTATGTGCCGGATAGTTTCCGTAAAAGTGGTTAGGCACTGTTGCATAATTGCTTTTTGAGCAGGCATTATAATAGTCGGGACTATTGGGTGCAGCAGATATCCAGTCTATCACCGTAGTTGGGTAAGACGGCGGAAAAAGCGGGCAAGGAATCATTCCAAAGCTTCCGGGGCAGTTATTGTATTGTTCAAACCCGGGATTGGGTACTAAATTTTGAGCAAATAGAGAGAGCGTGGACAATAGTAATAGTGAGGTAAGTACGCTTTTCATAGTTGTATGCTATTTCATCTGTTAAGACCGCATATTTGTGATAAAAGTTTGTCAAATATTAGTAAAATAGAGTGATATAAACTTTTAGTTATTAAATATACGTTATATTAATATTGCAATTCTATATTGCATCAGATACAAAGGAAAAAGACAAAATGATAAAATATATCACCCTTATCGCGGTATATTGTTTTGCTGTATTAACTACAAGTTATGCTCAAGAGCAGGAAGCAGATGTAAACGCACAATATGTTTTCTTTTTCCATAGTAAGATATTGGAGGATATGGGAGAAGAGGCCATCAGTAGTCAATATGGTACCTATGAGTATGATTCTATTGTGATGGCTTTTGAGCATATGGATTATATCACCTTTGCTGAAATAAGACCCAAACATGCTGACCCCGAGCATTATGCTATGAAGACCATAGCACAGATGGATAGTTTGAAGCGGCTAGGTGTACCATCATCACATATCAATGTAGTGGGTACTTCAAAAGGGGCGCTTATTTCCATGTTGATATCCACCTTATACACTGATACTGCTGTAAAATATGTAGTGATGGGTATGTGCAACGATGCCACAGCACGCTACTTTAACTTAAACCTGCACGGTAAAGTATTATCTATCTACGAAGACACAGATGTGGTTGGCAAAAGTTGCATTAATATCAAGCAACAATCAAAACAGCTTACTGCTTACAGAGAAGAAAAGTTAGAGTTAGGTATTGGGCATGGCTTTGTTTTTCGTCCTATGGATGAATGGCTTGTACCTACTTTTGAATGGATAGAGCAACATTAATAAGATTTTGAGTATTTTATTGTTTTTTTGCCAAAACAAAATTGTCTCATGACGTTGAAGCGAAGTGCACTTTTATTGCTCTGCTTGTTTTCTGCAACGTGGTCTCATGCCCAGCTAATGGGTGAGGAGACCGGTATTACTACAGAGAATTTCTATAAGCGATATATCACAGCAGGTGTGGGAGCCATCTATCAATCTTTCTACGACGATGCCATCTCTAAATACAACTATGAGAAGGTAGGCGTTGCACCTTCTATTGGTCATATAAAGATCAATGATGTTACCTATTCAGAGTTTTACCTGCAAGGTTCCTACCAACGTTTTAATAGAGGCAAGAAGACCACACAAGCCTTATCCGTTACATCATTCAGAGCGTTAATGGATTACCGATTTTTGGTAAAGCCACCGGTAAATATGCGTGTATGGGATATAAGAGGTGGTGCGATACTAAGTACTATGTACGGACAAAAGCGTGCAGGCCATTTACTCAGCGCATCAAATATTAATGAATACGCTATTAGTTTTGGTTTGAGTTTGAGAGTCGCTAAGGAAGTATACTATAAGAAAAAGCCCGGTGTGATCAGTTGGGATTTCAGTATACCGTTTATCAGCCATTTTTCCCGCCCTGCATACCTTAACCGCCAAGAGCTTTACGACAATGAGAATAAGTGGTGGCAAGATATGTTGGATCAAGGTATTACCGAGTCTTTTGCAGGATACTTGAGGTTGAACAGCCGCTTGAGCTATGCATATCAGTTAGATAATGGTAATGCGGTAAAGGTGTCTTATATATGGGACTATACCCGTATGAAACATCATGAGGTGGCTTACTTTGCCGAGCATACGCTTATGTTTAGCTTTTTACTCAATCACTAATGCGAAGAAGAAAGGACATGAAAAAAATAGTAACACTCATCATATTAGTATTGGCACTTAGTTCTTGCGAAAAGCTATTGATGCCGGTAGGGAAGAAGCACTCTTACTCGCAAGTGTATGAAGATATTTGGGAAACGTTGGATAAAGGCTATGCTAACTTCAATGTGAAAAACCTGCCTTGGGGAGATTCGTTAAGAGCAGCTTACCAGTTCAAGTTATATGATAGCATGACCGATGGTCAGTTTTTTGATACCTGTGTGAAATTCTTAGCACAGTTTCAAGATGAGAGTATATCATTGAATGCAGGCTTCAGCCAGTACAGGTACAGAGCTAATATCAAAGAAGCGCCCAACTTCAATAAATCACTAATACACCGTAAGTACCTGGCCGATGCTAAACGCATAGGCCCTTTTTGGTATACCGTGATCGACTCTGTAGCATATATCTACTATGAGAGTTTTGACCAAGATGTGCATCCTGAGCATATAGAAACATTGGTAGAGCAGTTTATTGATACAGGCTTTACACCATATGGTGTGATACTCGACATTCGTGACAACGATGGTACCAAGCCGGCTAACATGTTCCCTATATTCGAACGTATGGGTTATGATACCAACTATCGAACCAATACACTGGTGTACAAAACACTGTATAAGAATGGGCCCGGGCACGAGCATTTTACAGACTATCAAGGAACATTTATAGAACAAAGTGTAGATGCTAAGTTTCCTGAAAATATGGTAGTACTTACTAATAAGGGAACAAGGAATGTCGGTAATATATTCGCCTTTGGCTGTGCCGCCTTCAGTAATGTACGTGTGATGGGCGATACCACAGGTGGTGGAACAGGCTACTACACCGCACGCGAGTTGCCTAATGGTTGGATACTGGAATACCCGTCGATAAGAATATACACACAGGATAATGAGACCACATACTTTGGGCTTCCTCCCCACGACTTGGTAGACATGAAGAAGACTGATGAGGATAATGATGTGGACACCATTATAGAGGCCGCGCTCAACAGAATAAAACTATTCAGATAAATAGAAGCAGCCCGAATAATTGGGCTGCTATTACTACTACCTCTGCATTTATCGTACTTCCCTCACTTTAATATACTTGCCATAGCTGTAACCTACGGTTACATTAGTTACATAATGTTGAAAAATATGTGAAATAGGTACTAACGTTTGTTGCGCACACTCGTTTAGTATAATGTATAAGTCGAGCAAAGGGATAACTGAAAATCGTTATCTGAGGATTTCTTTATTAAATCTGGAGGCTGCTTGTCTAAGTGGCCTGTTTATTGTCTTGTCTATTACTATGAAAAACATGTATGAACCATATGCGGCGGTGGGGTACTGCCGTATCCGTAGCTAATAAGCGATTGGGGCGATTGCATTATTATTCTTACGGGTCTTAATAAACAAGAGCCGCCTGTTGAGGCGGCTCTGTTATTTTATGCATATTCTACATTCTCCAGTTCAAAAGTAAAAGGTGAGGCTGTTGCTCCTGTGCCGCCGCCTTTCATGACGATATCGGCACTGGCGACGCCCAATAGCGATAGCTCGGTATTGATATTGCTGATAATAGCAGAGTTCAATACCTGTCCTTCTTCTACTTGCGATACCACACCTATCCATAGGGTAGGCTTGAAGCTGAACATGGCTTTCTGTTGCGGTGCAATGCCCGACCTCATGGCCAATAGCTTACCGTCTTTATACACATTGGCGCTGATGGCACCTTTCTCCAAGTTATTAGCGATCGTTACTGCCTTAGGGTCGGTGCCGGGTTGAGCGCTGAGCTTGAGTATATCGCCCGAGGCGTCTTTAACCATCTCCCATTGCTGGCCATACTCGGCTTCGTTGTGTGGGGTGAAGTTGCCCCAAGAGTCGCCTGCACTTACAGAGAAATTCATCGGGTATTTAAAAGGATGGTTGTCTCCATGACCGCAGTTTTTGATGACCTGCCAAGCGATGGCGATCTCGTCAAAATCGGTGGCGACGTTTTGTTGGAAAATTACGATCTCTGAATTGTTCTGATCGTTGCTCTGATTGATGAAATTGAGCTTAATGTCTGATGTTGACATGGTAAAAAAGGTTTTATGATGAATGCCGAAGATAATAGTTCGGCAATGTAATTGCAATGGGTTTGCTGAAACATAATGCAGTCGTTTGCGTTATTCACGTACAGCGTCATGGCAAGAAGCATAGCGACGAGGCCATCTCACGTTTTGTTTGTCATCCCGTACTGGTTACGGGATCTCACGCTATGTTTTTGCACTCATGTTTTGAGATGCCAAATCAAGTTTGGGATGACACATATTTAGCGAGACTGCTTCGTACCTCGCAGTGACGTTGCGTTACTTCCCCTCCTTGGAGGGGTTAGGGGTGGGTGGTATGTGTGATGTGGACACACCCCTGTCGCCCGTTGGTCGACTTCCCCTCTCCAGAGGGGACTGTTTCGTTTACTGCGGCAGCCACTCTTGCTCAATATTGCGGATGCCGTGTACCCGCAGCCATACTTGAAAGGCGAAGGGGTTTTCAGGGTGATGCTCAATGATGTCTCCCGTGCGCAGGGAGATAACAAATACATCCATAGTGCGTGCATAGGCCGATAGCTCGGTGGAGGCGTAGGCGAAACCCGCAAAGCGGGTGGTGATCTTAGTCATACAGCTCAGGTTTTCAATGTTTTTCATGATTGATAGCTGAGGCCACCCCATACAAAAAGGACGTGGAACCCAACTTACCGAACAAGAGGCCGTAGGAAGCCCGAGCACAAATAAGAGAGCCCACGCCTTAGCGTGAGCGTCCTTACTGTTAGTCTCTTGCTCATGAAATTCCTACGTTTCTTGTTCAAGACTAAAGCAATTACGCTTTAATATTTTCAACTGTAAATGTAAGCTATTATACGGGAAAAGGGGAGTGGGAAAATAACGGTGTTGTACTTTATTTACCACCTCCCGTTCGTTGCACTCACGTACTCCTCCTGCCAGGAGGAGAATTTAATGGTTATGTGTGTTTCCCCTCCTTGGTTGAGGAGGGGTGTCCGCAGGACGGGGTGGTGTGTACTCATGTGTCACTCCGCACCGCGATGCGGGGTCTCAAGACTTGTTCTTGCTCTCGTTTCGTGAGATACCTAACCAGTACAGGATGACTGATGTTGTGTAACGCTATACGTCACTGCGAGGAACGAAGCAGTCTCAAGGTGTGAGTGTTGTTGTGAGATTGCTTCATACGTTTCACTCCTTCGCAATGACGGGAGTATGGTATGTTATTACTATACGCTCAATAGCCACACGTCATTTCGAATCCCTTTAGGGTGAGAAATCTTGTTATTACTTATTTAGATGTCTCCCTTCGGTTCGACATGACGGGCGGGGTAGGCCTTTGTGTCACCCCGCACCGCGATGCGGGGTCTCAAGACTTGTTCTTGCTCTCGTTTCGTGAGATCCTGTAACCAGTACGGGATGACAAGTGTGTTGTATAGCCCTATATGTCATGGCGAGGAGCAGAGTGACGAAGCCATCTCAAGACATAAGTGTTACGTGAGATACCTAACCAGTACAGGATGACTGATGTTGTGTAACACTATACGTCACTGCGAGACATGAAGCAGTCTAAAGGTATAAGCGTTGTTGTGAGATTGCTTCACTATGTTTGCAATGACAGGGGAATATTAAGTTCATCACCCCATGACTAGAGTATGAATTCTAAACCCGTTTTAATAACCAAGAAATAGGAACATTGTATTTCTCAACCATGTATGTTATGATTTCATCTCTATTCATATTAGGTTTTGTCTTTAGTTCTTCTATTATTCGTCTAGCTTCTAAGCCTCCTATCCTTGGCCCATTTCGTCTTTCTGTTTCTCTATAAATGTTTCCTTTACTTGCCATTTGTTTTTTAAGAGATTCGATATCTTGTTTTAGATCTAGTAGTTCAATATCTCTTCTTGATACATCTATACTTTTCTTTTTAGTAGTTGCTTCTAAATATGTTGTAGGTACTGTTTCTAAAGGAGATTCCAGTGTTTCTGTAATTGCATTTACTAAATCATGTTTTAATTTTTCTCCCCAGTCAGGAGCATTTTTATTATATGCAATTATTCTTAGTCCCCTTAAGTCAAAAGGTATGTCATCAATGTTTTGTGTAATTAAAACTGCAGGTTTGGCCAATGCATGCGCTAAACCTAGTTCGTAAAACACATTGGGGTTTTTATTGGTTAAGTCGGCTAAGATTATTTTTGCCTCTTTTGTAAATGACCATATATCTTGTATAATACTGCTAGCTCTAAATAAATCATCGGCTCTCTTGGCTTTCAAATTACATTCTTCTATAGCAGCGCAATAAATGTCTTCATAATATGTATCAAACCAACCACCAAAAGGCATAATAATAAAACAAGTTCCTATTGTTGTTGTTGTTTTGCTAGCTTTTTTAGGAGCCGTAGCCTTCTTACGTCTTGTTGTTTTGGAGGCTGTTTTTTTAGTTTTTTTTGGTGTGGGTGTTGTTGCCATATATCTATTTTTAATAAAATTACAATTCTTAATTCTTTCGAGGTAGGGTGTTTTCACCCTTGCTAAGCCCACCTTATGAGTAAAAATGCGTATATTTGCTATAGTAAAACCCTGTGCTTAGCCTCTGCTAGGCCTGTTCTTCCAAGGGTTTTGTGGTGAGGGGGAGGGGGTAGGTGTAACAAAATGTAACATTTTTCGGCCCTGCTATTGATAATCAGGCAGTTGTGTTTTTAGAAATGTTACAGATTTCTTCTTTGTAACATATTATTGGTGTACCTTTGCAGTCCTTAAAAAAAATCATAATATTTTGGAAGAAAATCAAATTGTTAACCAAACTGAAGGCCTAACAGAACAACAGGCCGGCGCTCACGACGATTTCGACTGGAGCGTGGACAAAAGAAACGTTTCGCACTACTCAGCAGAGCAGCGCACTGAAATGGACGAATTGTACTCCGGTACATTCAAAGACATTACTGAGTCTGAACTACTTTCGGGTAACATCGTAGGTCTTACCAAGACTGATGTGATCATCAACATCGGGTTCAAGTCAGACGGTCTTGTATCGCTTAACGAATTCCGCGATTTGGATGAAGTGAAAGTAGGCGACGAGGTAGAAGTAATGGTGGTGGAAAAAGAAGACCGCAACGGTCATCTACACCTGAGCCGTAAAATGGCTCGCCAAACTCGTGCTTGGCAAAAAATCGTTGAATACTACAAAACAGGTGAAGTGGTTACCGGTACCATCACTAGTAAGACCAAAGGTGGTCTTATCGTGGATGTGTATGGCTTGGAAACTTTCCTACCTGGTTCGCAGATCGACGTTAAACCGGTTACTGACTACGATCAGTATGTAGGTAAAACAATGGACTTCAAGATCGTTAAGATCAACGAAGCGATCCGCAACGCTGTGGTTTCTCACAAAGCACTTATCGAAAGCGATATTGAGCAACAACGCTCTGAGATCATCGGTAAGTTGGAGAAAGGACAGGTACTTGAAGGTACGGTTAAGAATGTTACCGACTTCGGTGCGTTCATCGACCTTGGTGGTGTTGACGGATTACTATACATCACTGATATTAGCTGGGGCCGCGTAACGCACCCGAGCGAGGTATTGGAGAACGGCCAGAAACTGAACGTTGTGGTTCTTGACTTTGATGACGAGAAGAAACGTATCAGCCTAGGCTTGAAACAATTAACGGAGCATCCTTGGGATAGCCTGCCTGCAGAAGTTGTAGAAGGTGCTAAGGTGAAAGGTAAGGTGGTGAACATCGAAGATTACGGTGCATTCCTTGAGATACTTCCGGGTGTTGAAGGTTTGGTACACGTATCTGAGATCACTTGGTCTTCTCAGCCGATCAACGCTAAGGAATTCTTTAACATGGGCGACGAGTATGAAGCAGTAGTTGTTACTCTTGATAAAGAAGAGCGTAAGATGAGCTTGTCTATCAAGCAAATGACTGAAGATCCATGGGAGACTATTGAGAATAAGTTCCCAATGGATAGCAAGCATAAAGGTACGGTGAAGAACATCACTCCTTATGGTGTGTTTGTTGAGCTGGAGACCGGTATCGGTGGTATGATACACATCAGCGACCTTAGCTGGATCAAGCGCTACAATCACCCTAACGAGTTCACTAAAGTAGGTGAAGAGATCGATGTGGTGATCCTAAGCATTGACAAAGAGAACCGTAAGTTGGCTCTAGGTCATAAGCAAATGGAGGAAGATCCATGGAACACATTCGAGACTGTATTCCCAATTGGAAGTGAGCACGAAGGTATCGTTACTAAGCGTGATGATAAAGGTGCTATCGTACAATTACAATATGGTTTGGAAGCTTTTGCTCCTGCGCGTCACTTACGTAAGGAAGATGGTAACAACGTTGAGGTTGATGAAACTTTACAGTTCGTGATCATCGAGTTCGATCGTAACGACAAGCGTATCATGGTATCTCACTCAAGAGTTTGGGAACAAACTAAGGCTGATGAGAAAGATGCTGCAAGAAAAGAAGCGGCAGCAAATACCGAGAAAACTAAGAAGGCGGTTAAAAACATCCAAAGTAAGATGGAAAAACCAACTCTTGGCGACCTAGGTGCATTAGCTGAGTTGAAAGAGAAAATGAAGAAAGCAGAAGATGATAAATAATCTGATTTTATCATAAACATTTGAAAGCCGCTCTTTTAGAGCGGCTTTTTTATTTACAGAAAAGAAAACTTAAAAATTCTTAATGCATTAGTAGTATTGTCATATTAATGAATTTCATAAATACTTACTTGTATCTTAGCTTTTCGGTATGGTGAAGATGAATAACAAATCTTTGTTTGCGCTCTCTGGCATCGTGATCTCATGCTTGATCGTTGTGCAGCTGTTTTGGATATGGAATAACATTAAGCTCCAAAAGAATACTGTTGAACGAACAGTAAAGGAAGAATTAGCTATTCTCGCACAAGATATTGAAGAGTCAAGCCATTGTTTTGGCTTTTACGCTAAAACAACTTTCAATCTTGGTGAAGGTGTTTATTTGGTAAAGCAGTCGTATAAAGATGGCAAGTTTATTGGCCCTCAAAGTGGCGGTGTGATTGATACGCTGAACATGTTTAACCTGTTTAACATCAATGGCGATTCTACATTTATGAATGTAGGTCACGTAGGGTTTGAAAACTATCGTGCCAGCTTAGATGTCTCTCTCAAGTTTAGGTTTCTTAATGATTCTTCGGTTCTGCCGGTTAATAATGAGCAAGACATTAATATCAACAATTTTGTAGATGTACTTCAAGAGGATATTGCATTAAACGAATTGCTTAATGTAGATCAAATAAGGACAGGTATTAAGAAGATATTATTGAATAATAATTTAGATACCTCTTTTTCATTCGGTATAAAAAAGGAGAGTAATGCTATTTACGAATACTTGTCTGCCAGTGCTATACCTGAGCAGTTGTCTAACAGTACCATAAGAGCAGGTTTGTTTAACAGCGAGTTTAAGATGCCACACGAATTAGTGGTTTTTATTCCAAATTCCTTTACCAATGTCATAAAATCACTGTCTATAATGATGATATCGTCCATCATTATCATAATACTACTAGTCGTATTATATGCCTATTTCGTAAAAACGATATTAGATCAGAAGAGATTGTCGAAAATGAAGAATACGTTTATCAACAATATTACACATGAGTTTAATACGCCAATTACCAATATCAACTTAGCTATTGAGAATTGGAAAGATGTTAAAGGAAATGATGAGATGTATATGAATATTATACGTGAAGAGAATGAGCATATGCATAAGAACGTAGAACAAATATTACAGTTGGCAACTTTAGAGCATCGTAATATGCTGGATCAAAAATCTAATGTTGATTTAAAGGGAGTAATAGTAGGTGCTATTAGTAGTTTTGATATGCAATTGAAAAGTATTGATGCTAAAGTGAAGGTTTCATATAATGCCAATGACCATACTATATATGCCAATGAAGGGCAAATGATAAATATGTTTCACAACCTGATAGATAATGCTATAAAGTATAGAAATCGTAACACTACTATTGATATTACTACTTATAGCACTAGCGGTAAGTTGGTATTTCAAATTACTGACAACGGAATAGGAATGAGTTCAGAAGCGCAGAAACATGTTTTTGATAGATTTTATAGAGAGCATAATGATGACACACATAATGTGAAAGGCTTTGGCTTAGGCTTAAGTTATGTGAAGTACATTGTAGACTTACATGGGGGCGAAATTGTGCTAAAAAGTAAAGAAGGTAAAGGAACCTCATTTACTATTTATTTACCTAAATAATAATAGGATCATGACTAAGATATTATTTGTAGAAGACGATGCTAACCTGGGTATGTTACTTACAGAAAATCTGAACAATAAGGGTTTTCAGATAGAGTGGTGTAAAGATGGTGATGAAGGTATTAATAAGTTTAAAAAAGAGAATTTCAACTTATGCATACTAGATGTGATGATGCCGATAAAAGACGGCTTCACACTAACTAAAGAGATAAAGAGTATTAAGCCTGATATACCGGTGATTTTTCTAACAGCGAGAAACATGCACGAGGATAAAATAAAAGGCTTTGAGTTGGGTTGTGATGATTACGTAACCAAGCCGTTTAATACTCAAGAGCTGTACATGAGAATTAATGCAGTGCTTAATCGTACACATACTGAGGTGAAAACAGACACCATACAAATAGGGCAATATGTATTGAATAATACTAAAATGACTTTGGAATTAAATGGTGAAGACAAAAAGCTCAGTTCTAAAGAAGCGGGTCTGTTATTTATGCTAGCTACTAATATTAATAAGCTTGTGAATAGAAGCACGATACTAAAGCAAGTATGGGGTAATGATGATTATTTTTCTGCTAAAAGCATGGATGTATACATTAGTAAAGTGAGAAAGCTATTGAAAGAAGACCCTAATATTGAGATATTGAATGCTTACGGGGTAGGGTTTAAGCTTATTGTAAACTCATAATAATAAAAGAGAGTCTTTTTAAGACTCCCTTTTATTATTATGAACTAAAGTTAGCTTGTTATTACTGCTTGATAAATTGACCGTAGTAGCTCTTCTTTTTGCTGCTTGCAAAAAGGAAATATGAACCTGAAGGCAATGAGCTTATATTGATCTCATTACGATCATCAGTTTCTTCAATGTTTAATACCAGTTGGCCAACTGAGTTATAAACCTGAATGTTAGACAAGTTTTGGATGTTGCCCAACTTAACAGTTGTGCTGGCAGGGTTAGGAACAACATGAAGCTGTTTCATATTATTCCTAATATTTTTCACACTAGTTACAATTGGTAGTTCTACTAATGGACCGCCTTCTCTTTTGGCAACATACAGCCCGGCAAATGGCCCGCTACTGTTGCTGTCAGGTTCATTAAAGCCGGTAGATAGTAAAGTAACGGCTTGACCTTGCATGCTTAGCGATAGAAAGTTTGCCGTATATTTTCCAATGGTGCTACCTCCTGCTTTATTTAGTTCTAACGTCGTATTAGTTGTGGTTATTTGTACATAGTTGCCAAAGCTACCGTAAGCGATATTGCTGAACATGTTAGACGTTCCCTCTTTAATGTCTACATTATTACTTACGTCGGTAATTCCGTTCATGAACAGTATGTCTGTACTTGTACCACTTGTGCCGAACTCTCTTGCAGCGTTGTTGAAATGTATGGTCATTGCAGGAGCGGGCTTATAGCCAGAAGTGCTTCTGATACCATTTAACACAGCCACATAGGTTTTAGTAGAATCCAATGTTGTGGTCATGCTGAAGAAAGTATCAGCAACTGAGCTGCTAGTGCTAGGAGCTACAGATATAGTTGTAGGTTGCTCTGCATAGGCATCAACAAAAGGTGAGGCGGATTTATAAGGCACATTGTCAAAAGACTTCAAGCCATCAACATATATATCTACCATACTTGCTGTGTCATCGGCCGTGTTATGTATTAGTTGTATTCTAGCTAATTTCTCGTGATTTGTAGGTAGTAGTTCTACCATCGGACCACCGCCTGTTGATGCTAACCATAAACCCAAGTCAGGTCCATTGCTGTTATTTGCAGGGTTAGCATAGCCTGAATATAAAACGACACCTGCTTGGCCAGTCATACCGTGGTTACTTGCAAAAGGTGCATCATAAGATGAAATAATAGAAGTGCCGTTAGTATTAGTCGTCCTAAAGATATAATCAGTGGCAGCTAACTCTTGATAAGTACTAAAGCTTCCATAGCTAAGGTTGTCAGCCAATGTTTTCAAGCCTGTTTTAAAATCAACAGTAGCAGCATCTGTACTTCCATGATACAATAAAATATCAGTATTAGAGAAAACAGAAGCGGCCTCTCTACCCATGTTATATATATCTAGATGACCAGGTACGTTAGGTGTATAACCGCTAACACTTTCATTACCGGTAATGATCATTACATATACGCCACCTGGTGTTAGCGTAAGTGTAGTGCTATAAAAGCTATCAGCTTCCATGATGCTGGTTTGTGGAGCTAAAGCAATACGAACAGGAGAGGTATTGTTAACACCGTTAAAAGCTGTTGCATGCCTGAAGAATAAGTCATCCATTATCAGCTGGCCATCTATATATATATCAACAGCATTCAGCATTTGGTCGCCTGAGTTATTAATGAACTGTACGCGTGATAGCTGAGCCCAAGTGTTTTGTGTCGTAAATAGTAAACTAAATATGGTAAATAGTAGAAGTTTAAACCTCATATATCAGTTTTTACATTAAAAAATTTATGAAATAAGAATATTAAAAATAGGAAAATAACCATTATAAAACGTCAATAAATGGCATAAATGCGACAATTAATAGGGTATTAGAACCTGTTATGTCGTGCTAATGTCTTAAATTGAAAGATAGTTGAATATACATAGCAGTTTAATGTCAGGCATGAAGAAAGAACTACATTCCATATATAGGTCATTATTAATTGTATTAGCCTTATCGTTTTACGGCCATATACTATCAGCCCAGGTCAACAGTACTTCATATATATACATCAATGGTCAAAAAATTGCAGGTAGTAATAACATAGAGCAGTGGGTCAATGAACATTTAAACATTAATAGCCCTCAACAGGTATTATTGCAATTTAGGGAACTTCCCAGCGATGAAGTAAGAGAACAGCTTAAAGGGAAGGGCATTCATTTACAAGATTATATACCCGATAATGCTTTTATTGCTACTGTGTGTGAAAATGCTGATGTGACTATATTGAGGTATGTTAAGGCTAGTTATATTCTGCAATACCAGCCTAAATGGAAAATCAGCAAAAGCATTAATACATCTGAGAAGAACTCAAGGGTTTTAGTTGGACTTTTTAATACTAGTAATAAGGAAGAGCTTGCTCAAATTGTTGCTAATTATGGAGGTGCTATACTTGAAAGTAACTGGGAAAACCTGAACAAATTTGTTGTGGCATTACCTTCTGCTAAACTGAATAGCCTTGCTGCTTGGCATGGTGTACAGTATGTTTCTTCTGTTCCGCAAGATGTGCCATTGAATTTTGAGTCGAAAACGGCTTCAAGAACTAATAATGCATCATTGGCTAAGATATATGGCGGGTTAGGACTAACAGGAAAAGACATCGTTATTGGTGTAGGTGATAATGTTTCAGGCATATTTCACATAGACCTTAAAGACCGCATTATTAACTACAATCCGGCTGCTTATACTGATCATGGTGTGCATATCAATGGAATAGTAGGAGGAGCAGGTATTATGGATCCTAAAGGTGAGGGTGTAGCTCCTGAGGCTACATTGATCAACCACTATTTTAGCAACGTCATATCTACTACTCCTTCCATGCACGATGCTTATGGTATGACGATAACCAATAACTCTTATGCAGCATTGGTGGGCAATTGTGAATATGCGGGTGTTTACGATAACTTATCCAATACAGTAGACAGGTTAGCACTTGATTTTAAAGATATTTTGCATGTATTTGCATCAGGTAATGATGGTTATTTAAATTGTGCTCCATACCCTGATGGCTTTGCTACAGTAACAGGTGGCTACCAGCCTGCTAAGAATAACATTGTGGTAAATAGTACCAACAAGTGGTTTGTGAATGCCTACGATGGCTCTCGTGGACCTGTAAAGGACGGTAGGCTGAAACCAGAGATCACAGCTGTAGGTGTAGAAGTAAACTCAACAACAAAAGAAGAAGAATATTTAGTAGCAGCAGGTACTAGTATGGCATCACCGGGTGTGGCCGGAGCTGCAGCCCTGCTTGCAGAAAGGTATAAACAATTGCATAGTAATATCACTCCTAAAAGTGACTTGCTGAAAGCCCTACTATTGAATGGTGCAACTGATATAGGTAATCCAGGCCCTGACTACCGTTTTGGTTTTGGATTCTTAAATCTGGAACATGCACTTACAATGTTAGATAGTACTCGCTATACATCTAATGTGGCATTTAATGGTACACAGCAGCAACAGACCATTACAGTGCCGGCTGGGGTGGCTAAACTAAAAGTAATGCTTTGCTGGCACGATGTGCCGGCCAACCCTTCTGCCTCTAAGCAATTAGTGAATGACTTGGATATTGAAGTGACTGACCCTAATAATACCGTACACCTGCCTATGGTGCTAGATGAAACACCGGCTAATATATTAAGCAACGCCACTCAGAAACGCGACAGGCTTAATAATGTAGAGCAAGTGATCATTAATAACCCTCCTGCCGGTAATTACAACATTATAGTAAGAGGGCACAGTATACCTAATGGTAATCAACAATATGTTGTGACTTATGATTTTGAGCAAGAGGGTGTGCAAATAACCTATCCTGCCAGAGCTGCACAAGTAAAGGCTGATGATTCATTACGTATCTATTGGTACGCTTCAGATAACGCTAATAATTTCACTTTAGAATACTCTACTGATAACGGTGGGAATTGGAATAACATCAACAATAACATTGATGCGAAGGAGCGTTATTTTGTATGGTATGTACCCAATAATATCAATTCAGGGGAGTGCAAACTGCGTTTAAGCAGAAACAATACAGCACATACTTTTACTACAGATAATTTTGCCATCAATACGCAACCACTCGTAGTGCTTGATGCGAACCAATGTCCTGGTTATATGAATATCAACTGGGCTGCAATACCTAATGCTACAGGTTATGAAGTGCTACAAAAGAAAGGCGCTAAACTCGAGCCTGTTGATACGGTTGCAGGAACTAATTATGTATTCTCAGGGCTTGCTATCAATGAGTGGCAATACGTAGCAGTAAGACCTATGCTTAACGGTATTGGTGGTTATAGAAGCTTAGCTGTAAAACGCTTACCGAATGATGGTGCATGCAATGGTACTATATCAGATAATGATTTGATGTTAGAGCGTGTGTTGACACCGCGTTCGGGTAGGGTGCTTACTACATCTTCACTAATTGCGAATACACCTGTTATCATTAACATCAGAAACCTGGATAATGATCCTGTCAACAACTATCGTGTTTCTTACAAAGTGAATAACGGTAGCTGGCAGTCACAAACCTTTACTGACCCAATTAATGGCGCAGCAACTAAAGCGGTCACATTAGCTCCTGTTGACTTATCAGCACTTGGAGACTATACGATACAGTATGCTGTTGAAAATTTGGCAGCAACAGATCCTGTAACTACTAACGACAGCTTTACGCATACCGTAAGACAGTTGAAAAATGACCCGATCAATATTGCTAATGGATTTACAGATGATTTTGAATCGATGGGTAAGGTAGAGACTAGTAATGACTCTATGGGTATATCTACAAACGAGCATTGGGATTATTATAATGATACAGATACAGGCCGATTGAGAAGTTATGCAGGTAGTAATATTGTTCTCTCAGGTAGCAGATCAATAAGTATGGATGCTTATAAGGATGTTGAGGATAACCAAAACGAGTTGATCGGCACATTTAACTTGACAGGAACTAATGCAAAGGATACTGAGGTGCGCTTAGAGTTTGACTACATGTTACATGGCAGACCTCGCAATCTTGCTGCTAATGAAGTATCGGTAAGAGGTAATGACTTGGCAAGTTGGGAAAAGATATTCACCTACAATGGAGATAGAAAGAATATTGGTCAGGTTCAAAACTCGGGTACACTATCGGTTTCTGATATTTTTTTAAAGTATGGGCAGGATTTCAGTACCAGTTTCCAGTTGAAGTTCACGCAGTATGATACCTCTGTAATAGCAACGCGTAACTATGGTAGCGGACTTACTATAGATAATGTGAAGTTGTATACAGTACAGAATGATGTAGAATTAGTAAATATCGTTACCCCAATAGTTTCCGCCTGCGACCGTAGTAATGAGTCGCCATTAAGGATCACCATTCATAACGGTGTTAACCAAACACAGAATAATGTGCAGCTTTTTTACCGTGTAAATGATGGGACCGTTGTTACTGAGACTTTAAGCGAGTTGCCGGGTAAGGCTACAGTAAGTTATACCTTCAATAAAAAGGTAGACTTGTCAGCCATTGGAACTTATAAGATAGACGTATGGCTGGCTGCAAATGGAGACACCTATTTGAAAAACGATAGCATACTCAACTATCAGGTAAGAAGCCAACCTTATATCAGAACTTATACTTACAAAGAAGATTTTGAAAATAGTAATGGAGGATGGTATGCCGATGGTATCAATTCAAGTTGGGAGTATGGTAATCCTAAAGCGGCAAAGATCAGTAAGGCATCTAGCGGTGCTAACGCTTGGGTAACGAATTTAAGTGGTAACTATAACAACAATGAGCAGTCGCATTTATACTCACCGTGCTTTGATGTGTCAAACATAGCTAACCCTGTGCTTAGCTTTAAGCTAGCCTTGGATGTAGAAAATTGTGGTGGTGCTATATTATGCGATGCGGCTTACTTAGAGTATAGTGTAAATGGAGGGATGGAATGGTCGAAACTTGATACAGGAAAGGAGATGACCAACTGGTATAATGATACCAGCTATAAAATATGGAGTGTGCAGGATGAAACAGAGTGGAGAACAGCCAGTATATCTTTGCCAACCGGTGCCAGTGATTTGAGGTTACGCTTTACCCTTGCATCTGACCCTGCTGCTAACTTTGAAGGTATTGGAATTGATGATATCATGATAACGGATAAGAAATATTACTTGCCTAATAATGATATCATTAGCTTAAGTCCTAACCCTACAGCTAATAGTATGTTTAGTATAGAGTGGGCTGCTGCCAGTGGTACTAAGATGGAATTGTCTATGATCGACCTTTTAGGAAGAGTAGTACATCAGAGCTCTGCTACCGCTGTGGAAGGCTATAATAAAACTACGATACAAACACCTCAATGCTCAAGAGGAGTTTACTTACTACGTATTGTAATAGGTGATAAAAAGCATGAACGAAAAATAGTTTATCAATAGAGCATTATCTATTGAATAATATCTTCAAATAGAAAGAAGGCTTACGAAGCTTATCCCTGAGGTCCATATCTGTAAACATACAGCTAATGGTATCACTCAGAGACTTACTCTTATTGGCTTTATTGACCACAAAGTTGAACAGCCAAGGGTATCTGCATAAGCGTTGTAGGGTAGCACTGATCTTGAATTCATCTCCAAGTCTTTTATATAATACTTTGTCGTACTCTTCTTCAAACTTGGCTTTACTATAGTCCTTATTTTTTACAGCTTTTTCTATAGCCCAAGCTGCCAACATGCCACTATATAAAGCATTACCAATACCTTCTCCGCTGAATGGGTCAATTAAGCTGGCCGCATCGCCTACTAGTACAAAGTTGTCGCCCGATATAGGAAGCTTTTCCATAGCCATAGGCAAGCCCCAGCCTTGTATCTTATCTACAAGTTCTGCATCTTTAAAACGATCCCTGATGTTAGGATTGTTTTTAATAGCATCCAGCATGCGCTCTCTAAGATTGATCTTTTTATCGCGTACTACACTGGACAGGATACCCACACCTACATTGGCCATGCCGTTAGGCATTGGGAATATCCAGAAATAACCCGGTAGTAGTTCCGGCAAAAAGTGTAGCTCAATAAAGTTATCCTTATTCAGGTCTTTTACACCTTTATAATATGCTCTTAATCCTACCGCATACGCCTTGTCGGAAGTATGATCGGTTAAGAACTTTTTTCGCACAACACCTTTGTCTCCGTCAGCACCAACGATGATAGGTGCAGTTACTTCGTAGCTTTTATCTCCTTGTACAAAAGTGACGGTAACGCTATTGTTTTTATGCCCAATGCTTTTAATACTAGCACCTTGAAAAATAGTACTGTATTCAGAAGGTATCTTTTCGAATAAGTAGTTATCAAATACCAATCTTGGTGTAGTAAAGCCCGGAGCAAGGTCTTCAGGTTTGCGATTGGGGTTGAAGGGTATGTTTAGCGCTTTAGCATTAGGAGCTACGAATATGATACCGTGGCTAGGGGTAAACTTATCTTCTTGTTGAAATATTTCTTCACTCAGCCAGTCGGGGTTGATCTTGCGAAGTACCAATGCGGTTTTACCACTACAAGCATCACCACATATTTTATCTCTCGGGAAAGTTGCTTTATCAATCACCACATGAGGTACACCGGCTTGGGTGAGGTAAAATGACGTTCCTGCTCCTGCGGGTCCAGCACCTACTATTATGGCTTTTGTTTCTAGTCTTTCCGTGGTCATTGTTGATGCTCTTATGGCTGCAAATATTCAATATAAAAGCCTGATACTTATAGTAGCAGGCTTTAAGAAATCGTAAAATCAGTTCATTATTTCTTGGCGTACATCACTTCTTTCACAGCACGTATTGCCTTATCAATGCTTGGTAAATATGCGGTAACCAAATTAGGCGCATAGTGCATATTCGCATCAGCAGAAGTGATACGACGTACAGGAGCATCTAAATAATCAAATGCGTCTTTTTGTACACGATAGCTGATCTCAGAAGATACACTACCAAATGGCCATTGCTCTTCCACAATTACTAAGCGGTTGGTTTTCTTTACTGATTCTATAATGGTATCCCAATCCAATGGTCTGATAGTTCTAAGGTCGATCACCTCAGCATCAATACCTTCTTTAGCCAATTCATCAGCTGCGCCAAGTGCTACTTTCATCATCTTGTTGAAAGAAACGATGGTTACATCACTACCGGCACGTTTTATATCAGCCTTACCAATTGGTATCAAGTATTCTTCTTCAGGTACTTCACCCATATCACCATACATCACCTCACTTTCCATAAACACTACCGGGTTATCATCTCTAATAGCCGATTTCAATAATCCTTTAGCATCGTATGGGTTAGATACTGAGATCACCTTAATGCCAGGTATATTAGCATACCAGCTTTCAAATGCCTGAGAGTGTTGTGCACCCAGCTGACCAGCAGAACCGTTAGGTCCTCTAAATACCATAGGGCAGCTAAATTGTCCTGCACTCATAGAGAGCATCTTGGCAGCATGGTTCAATATTTGGTCTAGTGCCAATACCGCAAAGTTCCAGGTCATGAACTCAACAACCGGGCGTGTATCGTTAGTAGCAGCTCCTACAGCTATGGCAGCAAAGCCAAGCTCGGCAATAGGAGTGTCAATTACTCTTTTGGGGCCAAACTCGTCTAGCATACCTTGGCTTACCTTGTATGCACCATTGTATTGTGCCACTTCTTCTCCCATTAAGAACACTTGCTCATCGCGTCTCATCTCTTCTTGAAGAGCTTCTCTTAATGCTTCACGAAATGCTATTGTACGCATATATTAGTTGCTATTATTATTATGGTTTAACAAACAGTGGTTAAGGCGGGTAAAGATAAGCATATCGGGCTTATCTTGGTTGCCTTTTCCTTAGTCTTTTAATGCCTTGAAGGTTACGGTACTTCTCATATTTTCCTCTTCAAATTTCAATTTCATATGGTCATTATCCAATTCCAATACCTTCATTCTTATTTTACTTCCTGCTCCTTTTAGTTTCATCTCGTCGATGATGAGGTCTCCATCGTCGTCATAATACCAGCTGGCAGAGTCTTCCTGACCGCTAAAATTCATTTTTACCATACCATTGGTCATGAACTCAAATTTAGTATTCTCAACTGCATGTTGCTGCATGGCTTTGTAGTCGTCCAGTTGCGCCTTTAGAGCTACTTTTGCACTATCTACATCTTTAAAGCCGTAAATTTTCTCGTTTTCTTCAGCTGTTGTGTGGCTACCAACCGTATCTAAAAAGGCGCTTTGCTCTCTTATGATACTATCAAGGTCAGGGTTTTGCAACTCTATGGCTTGCCATTTTTTAGCTAACAGTTGTTCTTCTCCGTCATTCTTACAGGCACTAATGATTAGTGTTAATGATAGTAGAGAAAGTGATATTTTTTTCATGTTTATTTTATTGAGGTAAAATCAATTTAAAGTAATCTTTCCACTCATTAGTAGATAATATATTTTCTAACGGAGGAAATGCTGCTTGGTTAGTTACTCGAGGGTAAACCCTTTTCAGGAAGGTATATCTTTCGGGGTCGTTACTGAGTGTTAGTGCCAGTGTTTTTGCCTGTAGTGTGGTGTAGCACTTATCCATCTCTGATAATAGATATTTAAGTCTCGTCTTATCACTTCTGCTACTGGCTTTATCATATATACCGTCAAACTCATTTGTGCTGATAGCAGTAGGGCAATCGCTATTGTGTAGTACTCCTGTTGGTTTTTTTGCAACAGGCTTATTATCAGTTGGTTGTACCTCCTTACTTGGAGGTCTGTAATAAGTATATGTAGGCTTTTCCGCTGTAGTATTTGTTTTCGGCTTGGTAGGTGTTGTGTTACCTGTACCGTTATTGTTCAGCTGAATATTAGCGATGAACTTGGGTGAACCTTCAGAAGTTTTATTAGGTTTTACAGGCGTTTTTTCTTCCGTTTTAGCTACCGTAGCCGGTGGTGTAGTTGGTTGTTTTACAGGTGTGCGTGTTGGAGGAGTATATATTTGCCCGTTTGTAAAAGGTACTTGGTCGTCTTCAACAGAGTTATTGGCATGTATGTAAAACTTCTGTTGAATGTCATATAGCGAGAAGCTACCTTGGTTTTGTTTTAAAAGAAAGCCTCTGAAACCGCCTTCAGGCACTGCAATGGTAAACTTTTGTGCAGGGTATTTATTTTGCTGGAAAAGTACTTCTATGTGAATTGGGCCAGGTGCTAACATGGGTATGATACAATAATTTTTACCGTATCTAGGTAGCATTTCATCTTCAAACTTTACGTAAAAGGGAGTTTGCTTGTCGCCTTGTATATATACATAACTAAAGTCTTGCGCGATACCGGATATCGGCAGTAGTAATGTGTATACGAAAAGAATGATATGTATGAATGAATGCTTACGCAACATGATGTTATTCCAATTCTATTAATACAGTTCCTTTTTCAACAGCGGTCTGTTCTTCTATATTAATGGATTTTACAGTGGCATCGGCAGTGGCTTTAAGCACATTTTCCATTTTCATAGCTTCCAGTATCACGAGGCCATCTCCTTTGGATATTTGTTGCCCAGGTTCAACTAAAACCTTCAATATCATGCCCGGCATGGGTGCTTTAATAGGCTCGGCTTTTTGCATAGCCTTCAGGTCTAATCCCATGCTTTCCAATAGCTGGTCTATTTCTTCTTTTATAGCTATGCTGTACACTTGGTCGTTTACTCTGATCTTCAACTCTTTAGCTGCCGTATCTACACCTTCAATGATGCCTGTATAGCTTTTGTTGTCTTTAATAATGCTGATCAAACCATTAGGCTGGTTTTGCACATCAAATTGAACTTCAGCATCGTTTATCGTCCACTGACCATCACTATTTTGGTCTATGGAGAAAGTCTTCTCATTTATGATTGTTTGCAACATAGTTGCCCTATTTATTTTAAACCGTAAAAATAGACAATTAAGGACGGTTATTATTATTTATAACTACTTAATTTGTAAGAGTAACTGTTAAAAAGATATAACCCCGAAAGGGGTATTGACCACAAGTGCGAATATATTATTTTAGCTATAAATACATCATTTCATGATCATTCCTGTAAGGTATACTTCTTTACTCGTTATATTTTGTTCTGTATTATTCATTGCGGCCTGTAGCAGCTCTAAAAAAACAAGTCGAAATAATATACAATTAGACCCGATTGTCGTACGTAGCAACGACTATAATTATCGGGCATCATCACCCATTACTTGGGATATCAAGCATACTCGCTTACGCTTGAGCTTTAACTGGCAAGAGCGTTCTGCCAATGGAGAAGCATGGCTGGAGATAGAGCCTTATATGGGAAATATAGTGCCTGATAGTATCGTACTAGATGCTCAAACCATGCAAATAGCTAAGGTGACACTTACGAATTTGTCTGTACAAAGGGAATACGCAGCTGATTATACCTATAAGGACAACAAGCTGGTGATACAGACTGATGGAGAGAAAGGGGAGCTTCTGATTTATATTAAATATAAGGCATTGCCATATATGGAGTCTACAGGTGGTAGTGCTGCCATAACCGATGATAGGGGGCTATACTTTGTAAATCATGATGGTAAGATACCGGGTAAGCCCATGCAAATATGGACACAAGGGGAGACGCAAGCCAACTCTCACTGGATGCCTACTATTGATCGTCCGAACGAAAGGTTTACGACTCAGTTAGAACTCATCGTAGAAGACACGATGACTACATTAAGTAATGGTAAACTGGCTGAGCAAAAAGAATTGCTTGATAATAAGCGTATGGATATATGGGTAATGGACAAGCCTATACAGCCTTATGTGGTCACTTTTGTTGTTGGTGATTATACAAGAATAATTGGTAGTTGGGAAGATAAAGAGGTGAGTTATTACGTAGAGCATGCCTACAAGATATATGGAAGGGAGATGTTTAAACATACTCCTGAAATGATGGGTTTCTTTTCAAAAGTTACAGGAGTACGCTACCCATGGAATAAATATAGCCAGGTAGTGGTACGCGATTTTGTATCAGGAGCTATGGAGAATACCACTGCCAGTACGTTTGGTGAATTTGTCAACCAAAACTTTAGAGAAATAAAAGACCACAACTATGAAGATGTAGTGGCACATGAGTTATTCCACCAATGGTTTGGCGATTATGTGACTGCAGAATCATGGTCTAATATCACCTTGAACGAGTCTTTTGCCAATTATGGAGAGCAGCTATGGAGTAGGTTCAAGCATGGTGTTGCTTCAGAGCAAGAGCTGGCTTATGACGATTTGAATACCTACCTGAATAATAATGGTAGCATAGATAAAACACTAGTTCGCTATTACTACAAAAGCAGAGAAGATTTGTTTGACCGAGTGTCTTACCAAAAGGGAGGGGCGATACTAAGGTATTTACACGGACTGATGGGTGATATGGCATTCAGCAAAGCCATGCAATTATATCTCACTCAAAATGCACTAAAACCTGCTGAAGTACATCATTGGAGACTGGCCGTTGAAGAAGCTACAGGCAAGGATTGGAACTGGTTTTTTGATCAATGGTATATGAAGCCAGGGCATCCAACACTAGAAATAGAACATGATTATAATGATGAACAAAAGCAGTTGGTTGTTACGGTAAAGCAAATACAGAATAAAAAGTATGGGGTGTATGACCTCCCTTTGAAGACACTTGTTGTAAACGGTGATGATAAGCAGGTAGTTGATTGGCACTTAAAAGAAAAAGAAGAGGTGTTTACCTATGAGTATAATAATGGTAAACGACCCGTAGTAGTTCCGGATGTTGAACACTGGTTGGTTGGTCGTATATATGAACATAAACCATCTGCTATATGGAAAGAACAATTTGAGCAAGTAGAAGAGGGAGATGTGATCTCAAAATTGAGAGCATTGTATGGTAACAGCCTGGAGAAGGGAAAGTCTCCTAAAGAAGATTATGATGAAAAAACCGCCATTTTCGAGTTAGCTCTAAAAGACAACAATGAGTTTGTGAGACGTAAAACCATGACCATACTTAGTACGGCCAAAAGCCAGAAGAAGATAGATTATTGGAACGAAACAGTAAAAGCAGTTGCTCAAAATGATAAGGAGGCTAGTGTGCGGGCCTTGGCATTATCGGCTTTGGCTAATTGGAAAGTGAATGAACCTGCACTATTCTACGATGCTTTGGAGAGCCAGTCTTATACTGAAGCCGGTGCGGCATTAAATGCCATAAGTGTGTTTGATGAAGATACAGCATATACGATCTCTAAGAAGCTGCTTAATGATGACCCTAAAGGACTATTGCAAGAAAATGTGTGGGTGTCAATAGCTAATAAAGGTGATGCGGCAGACTATAGGCATTTTGATGAGCATAGGTATCATTTCAATGGCTCTAATAAGATATTCTTTGCTGATGTAATAGGCGCTTATGTGATCAGTGTGGATGACTTGAGTGTTGCAGAAAGGAGTCTAAAGATTGCTAAAGAAGCAGCATCAACAGAGAATATAAAATCTTACAGATCTGCTATGGTAGTGGGCTTGCTAGAGTTGGCTTATCAATTAGAAGAAGAAGCCAATGCTGCAAAAACATACTACCTAAAAGAATTGGCTACTAATAAAAGAGCTTTGGTAAGAAGTGTTGTAGATGACCTAATAGCTGATGAGAAAGAAAAAGAGAATATAGACACCTATAAGATGTACTATAAGAAAGTATTTAGAGACTAGCGGCTTTTTGTAATAAAATTTGGTGTAGCTGTTCTACCTGAGGAATAATGGCTTTGTGATTGTCGTTGGTAATGACATGATCACACCTTTTCATTTTCTCGTCCTCATTCATTTGTTGGTTGATGCGTTGCTGCACCTTAGCTCTGGTCACACCATCGCGCTGCATAGCACGTTGTATCCTCAAGCTTTCAGGAGCATATACGCCAACCATAACGTCCATTTCAGTATAGGTGCCTGACTCAAAAAAAATGGCTGCTTCTTTAATGATGTAGGGGCTGTTTTGTTGATTCATCCATTCGCTACCGTAGGCTATTGTCGCAGGGTGTACTACGGCATTGAGCTGAGCTAATAACTCTGGTTGCTTAAATACGATGTTGGAAAGTTTGACCCTGTCTAGTTTCCCCTCCAGGTAAATATCATCACCAAATATTGACTTGATTTTCTTGACGAGCATTTCATCGTGCTCCATCAGGTATTTGGCAGCTGCATCAGCATAAAAAACAGGTATGCCAAGTGTATGGAACACTTGGCATATTGTAGATTTTCCTGAACCGATGCCTCCTGTAATACCTACTTTCAACATCGCATCAATTATTTTTTATCATCTGCTTTTGGCGCAGGTGCTTCTGTTCTCTTGCGGAAAGCGTTGGTCATCTCCATAGAAATTGCAGAACGCTCAACAGTGATGAATGAACCGTGGTGTATTTCTACTTGTAATGTACCATCGTCGTTAACACGCTTGATCGTACCATGAATACCTGCAGAGGTAACAATACGTTCGCCAACACCTATGCTCTCAGCAAATTTCTTTTGCTCTTTAGCACGTTTTGCTTGCGGGCGTATCATAAAGAAATACATTACCGCTATCATACCACCCATGAATAGTAGTGAAAAACCACCACCACCGGGTGCACCTTGTAATAGAATTGAATCCAGATTTGCTGTCATTAGATTATAATTATTATTGAAAAATGTGATTACTAATTGCTTTGTACATCAGCTTTAATATAAAGCATATGTACACCTCGTTTTGAGTTTGTTGTTATAGTTACAGACTTTTCTACATGTCCGTGTTTGTCTTTTGAGTCAAATTGCACATTCATAACACCTGTTTCGCCGGGCGCTACCGGTTTACGCGGGTAGTCAGGTACGGTGCAGCCACAAGAGCCTTTAGCACTACTAATAATCAATGGCGATTGACCATTGTTCTCAAAGATAAAATCATAAGTGCTTACTTCTCCATCATGCATGTTACCAAAGTTATGCACGGTGTCTTTGAAATCCATGGTAGGCAGTTCATTCATTTTCACGGTATCAACACCTTCGGCAGAGTGGGGGTTATTCACCATATCAGTAGATAACAGATCATCCTTACCCTCTACTACCTTGTTGGCCTCTTCTGTATTATCCACACAAGACGTTAGGCCTAGTAATATTGCAGTAACAAGTAAATAGCGTTTCATGCTTTTTAAATGATTGAACAAAGTTATTATTTACGGTTACGTTCTTGTTTTCTGATTTTGTTTTCTTTGGTTAGGTCTTTTAAAATATTGTCTAATACACCATTGATAAACTGACCACTTTGAGGCGTGCTGTATAGTTTGGCTACCTCTATATATTCGTTGATGGTCACTTTTGTAGGTATGGTAGGGAAGTAAAGTAACTCACAAACACCCATTCTCAAAAGTAACAAGTCTATCAAGGCTACACGTTCCGCATCCCAGTTGATGAGTTTAGGCTGTATCAGCTCCATGCAGTATTCTTCCTTATCCAGAACTGTATTGAGCAGCTCGTAAGCATATTCTCTTTTCTCTGCTGATATGAGATTAAGGAAGTTGACCTTTTGGCTGCTTTTGAAGAAGTTGCTCATCAGCATGTCAGTCATTTCCTTATCGTCGTCCCATCCGCTTAGCTCATCAGAGAAGAATTCTGATACATCTTCACTTTCAAGAATTTGCTTCTCCCAAATAAACTTAAGGATACCTACTTCTTTCTTCGGTTCTCTTGATGGCTCTTTGCTGTAGGCCTTATACTCTTCAGTTGCTATGAGTTTCTGATAGATCTTTTTAACCCACTCATCGTCTAAATAGCGTTCTACATTAGTTTCTTTCACCTTTTCAGCAAAGGTTGCATTCTCCTTTACTCTCCATAGAAACTCATTACCCGCGATCTTGGTATTGACCTTTAGGTCTTCTTCGGTAGGGAGATATTTAGCTGCTCTTAATCGAGCATCTTTTTCAGCGTACTCAGCTGCTTTAAGTGTATATAATATGGAAATGACAAAAAGATCAAGTGAGCGCGATAGCTTATCTTTTAAGATATCCGCACCTTTGTTTTTCAGCGATTCGTTATCACCTGTTTCTGATGATGCAATGCTGTATAATGTTTGCATCACTTTGACTCTAATATTTCTCCTGCTGATCATAAAAAAAGACCTATTTGCGCCGCAAAGTTACATAATACTGGCTTATTATTCATAATTACTTCGAATCTGCTGTGTATCACTTGCATGGCACGAACTATTATTTCATAATAGTATGAGTTTGCTTGAGAGGTATTGTAGATAAAATAATTAGACCTACCTTTGCAACGGTGCCAAACCTCGAGATTGTAGTGGGGCTTGCGAAAGCTCTTTACTACAATATTCATTTTTAAGTCTCTGTTCTCCCAGAGACTTATTTTTTTCTAGCTGATCTTACTCCATTGCGATTGGTTGGACACTTTCACCAATACATTTCTAATGCCTTGATGCTTCGGTAGAGTAAGGTTTGGATCTTCAGCAAGCACTTGTTGTGCCGCTTTACGGGTTTGTTCTAATATACCAGCATCAGCAACTATATCTGCTAGTTTGAATTTGAGTACACCGCTTTGTTGTGTGCCATATAGGTCTCCGGGACCTCGCATGGCCAAGTCTTCTTCGGCTATAACGAAACCATTACTGGTTTTTACCATTACTTGCATACGCTGCGCACTTTCTTTAGAAATATTACTACCATTGAGCAGTATACAATAAGATTGCTCACCACCGCGACCAACCCTACCTCTTAATTGGTGTAATTGAGACAAGCCAAAACGCTCTGCGCTTTCTATCAGCATCACTGTAGCGTTAGGTACGTTTACACCTACTTCTATCACAGTAGTGGCTACTAATATATGAGCATCACCATCGGCAAAGCGTTGCATGTTCCTGGCACGCTCATCAGCATCTTGGCGGCCGTGCACCATGGCAATGTTGTACTTATGGTCTGGGAAGAAGGTCTTTACTTGTTTGAAGCCTTCCATGAGGCTCTCATAATCCATTTTTTCCGACTCTTCTATGAGCGGGTATACGATGTAAGCCTGCCTTCCTTGATCTATCTCTTTTTTAATGAAGCTCATCACATTAGCGCGAGCCATTTCGTTACGCTGCACGGTTTTTATCTCTTGTCTGCCGGGTGGTAGCTCATCAATAACGGATACATCCAAGTCTCCGTATAGAGTCATGGCCAGCGTACGTGGGATAGGAGTAGCTGTCATTACTAACACATGTGGTGCACGCTCGTTCTTCTGCCATAGCCTGGCGCGTTGCCCAACACCAAAGCGGTGTTGCTCGTCAATAACTGCTAAACCTAGGTTTTTAAATTTAACGGTCTTCTCTATTAATGCATGTGTCCCTATTACAATAAGAATGTCTCCTTCTTCTAATCCTTTTAATATCTCTTTACGCTCTTTGCCTTTAATTGTACCAGTCAGTATGGCAACAGGTATTTGCAATGGATCTAATAGTTCCTTTACGCTTTGGTAGTGTTGCTGTGCCAGTATCTCTGTAGGAGCCATCAAGCAGGCTTGATAGCCGTTATCTAAGGCTAATAGCATGGCCATTACAGCTACTATGGTCTTACCACTACCCACATCACCTTGCACGAGCCTATTCATTTGTTTACCGGTAGCTGTATCGTATCTAATTTCTTTTAGTACACGTTTCTGTGCACCAGTTAGTTCAAAGGGCAAATGCTCTTTATAAAACTGATTGAAATTATCGCCTACGGTCTCAAACTTATAACCCGGTTGTATACTATGTTGTAGTTTGAGTTGTGCAATCTTGAGTTGTGAGGCAAAAAGCTCTTCCCATTTAATACGGTAGCGAGCGGCTTGAGCTTGCTCCGCATTTTCAGGGAAGTGTATCCATTTGATGGTATGATAGCGCTGTGGTAATTTATATTGGGTGATGATATTCGAGGGCAATATCTCGGGTATATCCGCTTGTTTTACTTTGGTAAAAAGGTGTTGTGTGATCTTAGCAAAGGAGCGATTGTTCAGTCCTTTGGTTTTGAGTTTTTCTGTAGTGGGGTAGACAGGTTGCATTTGTGCTACTGCGGTCTCCGACTTGAGTGGGTCAATATCAGGATGCGCAATATTGGCGATGCCATTAAAGAAAGACACTTTCCCAAATACGACATAGTGCTTGTTTTCCTCTAGAGACTTCTTCAACCACTGTGCGCCTTGAAACCATAACAATTCTATCTTGCCTGATTTGTCGTAAAGCGTTGCTGTCAACCTTTTTTTACGACCCACGCCTTCTTCACTGATGTTCACCAAAGTACCTACCAGCTGCACATAATCACTCTCTTGGTTGATCTGCCCGATAGGGGTGATCTGTGAGCGGTCGAGGTAACGGTAAGGGTAGTGGTGCAGTAAATCTTCAAAAGTATGGATGTCCAGTTCCTTACGCAGCATATCTCCTCTCTGAGGGCCTACACCTTTCAGGTATTCAATGGGAGATGATAATATGGAGCTGTAACTACTTATGTTATAATGGTTTTACTAAAAATAAGGAATAGACGGTAGAAAACAGTCCTATTCGTTATCTATAGCAGCTACTACTTTCAGGTTGGCTGCTTTAGCGGCCTTCATCACGGTCATGATACTGTTCCAATCCGCCTTTTGGTCACCGTTTATCACTACTGTAGGTTCTGCATCATCAGTTCCTAATGCGGTTCTGGCTATTACACTTTGTAAGGAATCTACCTCCGTAAGTTTTGTGCCTACGTAGTAACGCTGTAAAGAGTCAACAGTCACCACAAGGGTTTGTTTGGCCTTGGTGTCTGTTTTGGCTTTTGGCGTCATTACCTTCACCACATTAGGGTTTGCCAGTGTAGAAATGATCAAAAAGAAGAATAGTAAAATGAATAATATATCATTCAATGCCGATGTATGAACCTCGTTCTTATTTCTTAATCTGCTTTTCAAGTTCATAAACAATCAGCTTTAGTGGGCAGGTTCTGTTAATATGTCTAAAAACTCGACAGATGCGGCTTCCATCTTATTCACATTCTTATTGATCTGTGCGTTGAGATAGTTGTAAGCCACGTAGGATATTAAACCAATGATTAAACCTACTGCTGAGGTCACCATTTTAGTATAGATACCGCCGGCAATATTCTCGATGGAAAAACCTTGGTGCTGTATGTTAAAGAATAAGATGATCATACCCGCAATCGTACCCAAAAAGCCAAACATTGGAGCAATACCTGCAATGGTCGATAATATCGACAGGTTTTTTTCCAACTTATATACTTCCAACTTCCCTGTATTCTCCATCGATTTCTCGATATGATCGATTGGTTTGCCAATTCTTGTTAAGCCTTTTTCGATCATACGTGCAATAGGCGAGCTAGTAGATTTTACCAGTGATTTAGCACCTTTGATGTTGCCATCAGTTACATGCTCTCTAATTCTGGCCATGAAGTTTACATCCAGCACTTTGGCTTTTCTGATCACGATCAGTCGCTCAAAGAAAACATATACCATAAGAATGGAACACAACAGAAGTGGTATCATTAGTATGCCACCTTCTTTCAGTAAATAGAGTAGCGATATAGACTCGGGTTCTGCTGCTATCTCAGCAGGAGCCATTGTAGCTACAGTGTCCAGTTGTAGAAGAATAGTTAATAAAGACATGAGTTAGTATTACGTTGAACAAAAATAATAATAACTGGTAGTAGTGTTTGTTAAAAATAAAAAGCCGAAGCAAGAGCTCCGGCTTATCAATAATATGTGTATGTATTAACCGATAGAAACCAACTCGATATCAAATATCAAGTCTTTACCTGCTAATGGGTGGTTAGCGTCTAATACTACTGCTTCGTCTTTTACTTCAGTGATCACTACAGGGAAAGTGTTACCTGAGTTATCGCTCATATGTAGTTGAAGACCAACTTCCGGAGTCATGTCATCAGGAAAATCAGCTTTAGGATATTCCATGATCATGCTTTCGTTTCTTTGGCCGTATGCTTCGTCAACAGGTATTTCAACGGTCTTTTTATCACCAATTTGCATATCTACTAAGGCAGTGTCAAAACCTTTAATAACTTGACCCTGACCCACTTTGAACTCTAACGGATCTCTACCTTCAGAAGTATCAAAAGTAGTACCATCAGTTAGTTTCCCGTGGTAATGCACTTTCACCGTATCACCGCTTTTTACTTGTGTCATGATTGTATTTTTAAAATATATAAGATAATGGCTGCAAGGTACACTAATAAAACTGAATATATAAATACGCCGTATCTTTAAAGCCAAAACAAGTGTTAAATATGAGGTATTGGTCGTTATGGAGTATGTTATTGATGGTATTGGCTAGTTATAGCTGTACTTCAAATGCTCAAAACGCAAGACAGGAACAAGCAGAATTGAAGACAGGAGCAGATCAGTTTGAACGTTATGTACCCCAACTAGAGGGCAAGCGCGTTGGCCTATTGATCAATCAAACCTCGGAAGTAGATGCGGTATCACTATTAGATACTTTATTAGCTCAAGGGGTACAGGTAGTAAAAGTGTTTGTACCGGAGCATGGGTTTAGAGGCAAGGCCGAGGCGGGCGAAAAAGTGAAGAGTGGAGTAGATGAAAAAACACAAATACCTATTGTGTCGCTATATGGTCGCTCAAAAAAGCCTAAAGAGCAAGACCTGAAAGATATAGATGTCTTGATATATGATCTGCAGGACGTAGGCGCACGTTTTTATACCTATATCTCTACGATGCAGTATGCCATGGAAGCCTGTGCTCAATATGGCGTGTCCTTTATGATACTAGACAGACCTAACCCTAATGGCCATTATGTAGACGGACCTGTGTTGGATAAATCACAACGCTCATTTGTGGGCATGCAGTCCATTCCTATTGTTTATGGTATGACAGCAGGTGAGTATGCTCAAATGCTCGTAGGCGAAAAATGGTTCTTAGGTGCTGAAAAGCTGAACTTGACCATCATACCTTGTGCCAACTACGATCATAATACCAGATATACATTGCCTATCAATCCATCTCCAAACTTGCGAACGATGGCTGCCATCTATTGTTACCCTTCTTTATGCTTTTTTGAAGGTACGGTAGTAAGTGTTGGTAGAGGTACTAATACCCCTTTTCAACAATTTGGTCACCCGGCTTTCAAGGGTAAGACCAATTATAGCTTTATACCGGATGTACCATTTAAAGGACCGTCACCAAAATTAGCGGGTGAGCATTGCTATGGACAAATGATCGCGCAAAGCACTAAGGAGGCGGATCATATTCTGAGAAATAGTATACGCTTAAGATGGCTCATTATGGCCTATAACTGGTATCCTGAAAAAGAGAAGTTCTTTAATAATTTCTTTAGTAAACTGGCCGGTACCACACAGCTTAGAAAACAGATCGAGCAAGGTATGAGCGAAGCTGAGATAAAAGCTACATGGCAAGAAGACCTAGATGCTTTTAAAGAAATCAGAAAAAAGTACCTTTTATATACCGATTTTACTCCGTAGCTATATAATTTAGCTAGCGATACCTGCTACTGAAACGAATGCAAATATTTTTTGTCCCGCTTTACGAATTCTTCAAGAAGAGAAGGCCTTTCTTTTGGGTGCTTTTCTTAGTGTCTTTTGCATTTTGGGGCTTCCTCACGACGCAGCTGAAACTAGATGAAGATATCTCCAGCATGCTGCCCGATAGTAAGGCTATTAAGGTCATGAACGATGCCGTTGGTAGGACGGAAGCAGGTGAGCAGTTGATCTTTTTAATGTCATTTGAGGATAGTAGTTATGTAGATCCGGATAGTTTGGTGGCTGCTACGAATGACTTTACGTATCTATTGCAAGATGTTGATAGTCAATATATTGATACAATAGTTGTACAGCCTGGCAATGGATTTGAGGAAGCTTTGGTAGATATTATACAAGCCCGCTTGCCACTATTCTTAACCGCTGATGATTACAAACATATAGATAGCTTGATACAACCTGAAAAGGTGAAAGAAACCTTGGTTGCCAATAGAAAAGTATTGCTATCTCCTGCAAGTGTATTTTACAAAAGACTCATTGCTACAGATCCTGTTGGTATTTCTAATATCGTATGGCAAAAGCTTGGGGCATTGCAGTCTGATGTAGATTATGAGAATTACGATGGTTATTTACTATACGAAGGGCAGCGAAAACTCACCTTCTTTGTTACCCCTAAATATAAAGCCTCGGAGACAGGTAAGAACAGTAAGTTCTTTGCACAACTAGATGAGCAGATAGCACAATGGGAAGGTGAGCATGCCGGTGTAAAGGTCATCTACTATGGTGGCCCCGCTGTAGCAGCAGGTAATGCCAGCCAAATGCGCACAGACACGATCGTTACACTATCGCTCACCATTATTCTATTACTACTACTTACTTATTACTATTTCCGTAGAAAGAGAATACCATTGCTATTGTTAGTGCCTGTGCTTTATGGGGCTGTCATGGGGTTGGGTATTGTATATTTGATTCAGGGGCATATCTCTGTTATAGCTTTGGGCGCGGGTGCTATCATTATGGGTATCGCCATTGATTTCTCGATACACTTTTTATCTCAAGCACGTAAGTCTAATGATATACGTGAAACGGTTAAAGAGCTGGCTCAACCGCTTACCATTGGTAGTTTTACCACCATAGCAGCCTTTGCAGCACTACAGTTAGTCAACACCCCAATATTGCAAGACTTAGGGCTTTTTGCTGCGGCCAGCTTGGCAGGTGCTGCGATATGCACCTTGGTATTTATGCCGCACCTGCCCATAGGTGTAAGTGCCAAGCAAATAAAACCAACATTATTTGATAAGCTAGCACAGTGGCAACCTGAAAAGAATAAGTGGTTAGTGCTATTCATTGTATTGCTTACTCCTGTGATGTTGTACTTAAGTAGTGGGGTACAGTTTGATAGTAATATGATGAACCTGAACTATCTGTCGCCTAAATTGAAAGAGGCAGAAGATGAAGTCAGGAAGATCAATCCACAAGCATTGAGCTCCGTATTTGTAATAGCGCAAGCCGATGATGAGGAACAAGCTTTACAAGGTTTAGAAGTTGCTCAAAGTGAAATTGAAGCACTGGAACAAAAAGGATGGGTCAGAGGCGTATCTTCTCCGGCATCACTATTGCCATCAGAAAGTACGCAGCAAAAGAGAATAGATCACTGGAATAGCTATTGGACCGATGAACGTGTTACTGCATCAAAAACGGCAATAGACAAACATGCTAAAGAAATTGGTTTTGCACCCAACGCCTTTGATGGTTTTTATAAGCGCTTGCATTATAGTGAAGGGACATTTGATGAACAAGAGGTCGCTGTAATAAAATCTATGTTCCCCAGTGGGTTCTCTAAATCTGGCCAACATACCCATGCTATTGCCACACTTAAAGTACCGCAAGAGTATAGGCAGAAAGTATTTGATGCATTAGAGCAGCAACAGCAAGTGATCGTAGCAGATAGGCAACAAGGAGCCTCACAACTTGTAGAAGTGTTAAATGATGACTTTACTGATATCGCTATTTACTCTTCACTCATTGTATTCTTTGCTTTATTGATCGGTTACGGTCGTTTTGAGTTAGCCATCATTGCTTTTTTACCAATGGCTATTTCATGGGTGTGGATATTAGGACTCATGTCTTTGCTAGGGCTGAAGTTCAATATCGTGAACATCGTGATCTCTTCTTTGATATTTGGATTGGGGGATGATTATACCATATTCACCATGGACGGATTGGTAGAGAAGTATAAAACAGGCAAGCAAAAGCTCACATCCGTTAGGTCGGCAGTATATGTTTCTGTAGTCACGGTGATCATTGGTTTGGGTGTGCTGTTGTTGGCCAAGCATCCGGCATTACGTTCTATTGCCTTTATATCAGTAACAGGGTTGGTTTGTGTATTACTCATATCACAAACTTTACAGCCTTTCTTGTTCAACTTCTTTATTCAGAAAAGAGCAGATAAAGGCTTCTTGCCTTTTACACTCTGGAGCTTTGCTAAGTCCATATTTGCATTTGCCTATTTCTTCACAGGTTCTATGCTGTTAACGATATTGGGTGTTCTACTTACTAAGTTATGGCCATTTGGTAAGGAGCGAGGAAGGTATTTGTTTCATATATGTATCAGCAAACTGACCTGGAGTATGATGCACATTATGACCAATGTGACGAAACGGTACTACAATCCCAATAACGAAGACTTTAAAAAGCCTGCTGTTATCATTGCCAATCACAGTTCCTTTTTAGATATATTGATCACTACTAGTTTAAACCCACGTATCGTTCTCCTCACCAATAAATGGGTATGGCGTTCGCCTGTATTTGGAGCCGTTGTAAGAATGGGTGAGTACTATCCTGTTGCAGAAGGTGCTGAAGATAGTTTGGAACCTTTACAAAGCTTGGTGGATCGTGGATATTCTGTATTGGTATTTCCTGAAGGTACGCGTAGTTATGACGATAAGATCAAACGCTTCCATAAAGGGGCATTTTACATAGCAGAAAAACTACAGTTGGATATTGTGCCGCTAGTATTACATGGCATACATAATACTATGCAGAAGGGGGATTTCTTATTAAAAGACGGGCTTTGTGCGTCTTACATACACTCCAGAATAACACCTGATGATACCACTTATGGTACAGCCTACAGTGAACGTGCCAAGTATATGGGCAGGTGGATGAGAAATGAACTAGCCACTGTAAAGGAGCGGGAAGAAACGCCTTCTTATTTCAGAGAAAGGATATTAAGAAGTTATACTTATAAAGGGCCTGTACTAGAATGGTACTGTAGGGTGAAAACCGCTTTAGAGAAAAACTATGAGCAGTTTCATGAGATCATACCAAGGTCAGGTATGTTTTACGACCTGGGTTGTGGTTACGGCTTTATGACCTATATGCTACATTGGTCGGCACCTGATAGGCACTTTATTGGGGTAGACTACGATGATGATAAAATAGAAGCTGCTCAAAATAACTTTGTTAAAGATGAGGGTATCAACTTCTACCAAGGAGACGTAAATGAATTTGAGTTAAAGGGGTGTGATGGTATTATCATTAGTGACGTGTTGCACTACCTGTTGCCTGAACAGCAAGAAGCATTAATGGAAAGGTGCGTTTCAGTATTAAATGAAGGTGGCAAGCTTATTATTCGTGATGGTGTATCAGAATTAAAAGACCGTATCAAAGGCACTAAGCTTACAGAGCTTTTCTCTACTAAAATATTGAAGTTCAATAAAACACAGAATAACCTCCATTTCATTAGCCAGTCTTTCTTAACAGACTTTGCCGCTAGGCACAATATGAAACTAAGCATTATTGATAAGAGCCAATTTACTGCCAACCTGATATTTATATTGGAGAAATAACTCTATTGAATAGAATGTACACGGTGCTTATGTTTGTATATACTAATCATCCATAATACAGCACTAAAGCCAAGCAGTACAGCTATGTTGCTAATGACATTGGTGAAGCAACCGTTTCGTAATATAATCGCATTCACGGCATCAAGCCCCCAACGTAAGGGAGATATCAATGCCAGCTTTTGTATAGTTTCAGGTAGCACATCTACAGGAACCCATATGCCCCCTAGTGCTGACAGTATCACAATAGAGATAGCGCCAAATGGCAGGGACTGATTAGTGGTTTTAAACACACTGCCAATGAAGTAACCGAAAGATGTGGCAGAAAAACCAATAGCGATAGCAACTGGTAGAAGTACCCATGCATTAATGCCCAATGTTAGTTGAGGTAAACCGATCACAGGCATAAACCATATACCTATAGCGATCATGAACCAAAACTGAAAAGTACATATCAGTGTATAGAACAATATTTTGCCTAACGCAACGTATCTTCTTGCACTAGGTATTAGCGTTACACGTAGAGAGCTGCCTTCTTCTCTTTCTCTTATTGAGTGACCGGCAATAGGGATGACAATAAAGAACATGCCGAATATAGCCCAAGCGGGAACGTTATGCTGAACGGAGTTGATGAACTTTGCTTCTTCCTTATCGTCATTAAGCATTTCTTCTTTAATGCCGATTCCTGAGAAGATCTTATGAAACTCATCGGATGAATGATCAGCTGCTGTATTTTGTCCCAGTCTGTTAAGACGGTGTATCAATAAGTTGCTACAAGAGTAGGTAATAAATTTGTCAAGCGCATTATAGATAGACACTCTAAATGTAGGCTTACTCACCGGGTCGAAATACATTCTCACATAGGCACTATCTCGGCGTTCGCGTGAGGGTAGCGCATGTAGGCCTAACTTTTTTGATATGTTATTAGCAACGATATTAGCGGCATTGACTACTTCAGCTGTAGCACCTTTTGGTATCACTATGCCTATTTTATATTCTCCTTCTTGAAGTAATGCTTTAAGCGACTTGTCAGTTAAAGGTACTCCATCTAGGCTATCAACTACACGAAAATTTTTGCTTTTGTTCAACCCTTTTTTGATCTCTTTAGCCAAACTGCCGTGGTCATTATCTACGAGCAAAAGATCAAACTGCATTTCCTGATAATCTCTAAAAGGAGCATCTTGAACCAGTGCCATTACTACGATAAGTATGGTCGGCATAAGAAATAGCAATAGAAAACCACCAACATCACGTCGGGCTAGTATCCACTCTTTCTTTATGGTTGCTATTACTTTATTCATGTATTAGTCTCTTACTGAATGTCCGGTATAGTGAAGAAATACATCTTCCAAACGATTACAATTTGGTGTATTATCGATCAATTCTTTTGGTGCACCATTTACGATGTTTTTGCCTTCATCTATGATAACCACTTCCTCGCATATCTTTTCAGCTTCCTCAAGGTGGTGGGAGGTATAGAGGATGGTTTTTTCTTGTTGGTTGTACTCTTTTAAAAAATCTAATATCATAGAGCGAGATTGCACATCTACACCTGCAGTAGGTTCATCTAGTATGATCATGTCGGGGTGGTGGAGTAGTGATGCTATAATGTTAGCTCTTCTTTTCATTCCACCGCTGTATCGTACAACTCGTTTATCTGCATGCTTGTCCATATCTAAACGTTTAAGGAGCATGCCAGCTCTATCTATAACAGTTTGTTTGTTTAAGCCATATAGTCTGCCAATGTATTGAAAATTCTCCCAAGCCGTAAGATTGGGAAACAGCGCTATTTGCTGTGGTACAATGCCAATATGTTGCCTTATTTGCTGTGTATGGGTAGTAGAGTTTTCGCGCAATACTTTGGCCATGCCGCTATCAGGGTGTAATAGCCCGCATAGTATGTTAATAGTAGTTGACTTGCCCGCACCGTTAGGACCCAATAACCCCGTTACACTATTCCTTTTCACTTCTAAGCTCAAGCCGTCCAAAGCTGGAGTCAATGCTCCGGGGTATGTTTTCTTCAAGTTCTTTATCTCAACAGCAAATGGCATACGTCACTTTTAGCTATAACTCAATCCGTCTTTTACAGTTGTAGGTAATTCGGGCAACATGCTTCTAGGTACTAAGAAAGAGGTCAATTCAGCTAGCTCCTTATAAATAATATGTGAATCTGCAGCCGCACGTAGATAATCAGCTCCTGTGCTACCACCTGTACCCACACGTTTGCCTATTGTTCTTTGTACCATGTGTATATGCCTATGTCGCCACATGGAAAGCTTTTCATCTATCTCTAATAAACTACTGACTAATTCAAATGGCAAGTGGAGTAGTGGATAGTCTCGATACAGCATAATAAACAAGGCACTTCTATTGGCCTCTGCGCTGAACCTTCTTGCCTCAGGATAGTTTTCATCATTCATGAACAGCATGTCAAAGGTTTCCAAGTTATTCTTTTCACCTTCCTGCAAGCTATCAGCATATTCCTTTCTGTATTGTTTCCAGAAAGAGTTTTCAGGCCACATATTATCCTTTACAAAAGGCATGCGTTCCAGCCATCGGTTAATGAGTACGAGTAATGACTCTTCAGCCTCAGCATCTTTCACGCGCTTGATGTCTGCTTCGTTGAGTTGCGATATATAATAATTTTGCCCATGTCTGTTTTGATAGTTTAGACCTAGTGTGGCTTCTATCATTTTGAACTGTATACTTTGAAAGCCTGAC
The DNA here is from genome assembly GCA_965230595.1 of Flavipsychrobacter sp. GTDB lineage: Bacteria > Bacteroidota > Bacteroidia > Chitinophagales > Chitinophagaceae > UBA5543. The sequence continues at coordinate 1,443,145 of OZ246011.1, forward strand.
GCGGGACGTAGCAGGTCTCTGAAATCAAGGAAATCTAATGGTGTCATGGTTTCCATTATGGTCATTTGCTGTACGGCAATTTCTAATATGGCACATACACGTTTGATGCGGTGTACGGTATTATATATATCAGGAGAGTTATTAGGAATGACCTCTTGCTTGAAAATATCTCTAATGACACTTAGCTCATGTAATATCTGTTTGAACCATAGTTCGTAGGTCTGGTGGATGATGATAAACATCATCTCATCATCGGCCTTAATGCCTTCTTTGGCGCTTTCCGGTGCTTGCGCATTCAGTATTTTATCTAGTTGCAGGTATTCGCTATAGTAAACAGGCGGTCTTTGCTTCTTTTCCATGGGCTTAAATTAATTAATCTTTATAGAAGATAGTACATACATTATTTTATGTTATTTATCTAGCTTAGCAGAAAGTGTAATTTTATAACATGAGAAAGAGACTCTTATATCAGTTCCTCATCATTAATATACTCACAGGTCTTGCAGGTGCTCTGTTTCTGATACAGAATTGGCCCGGAGCTAATATGCTTATAGTGGTGAGTATCATCATGCAGATCATGTTTGCCATACCGGCCATAATGGAAGTATATCAATCTAAAACCATTGACATGGCTGAAAAGTTGGTTTGGACCATTGGGCTTATTTTTGCTACTAGTTTAGCGGGATTGATCTATTTAGCCTTTAGGAGAAATATCATATTAGGGTATAAGCGTAAATAGATGTTATGACAGATTTTCTTCCTAAGATCAGTAAAGAAGAGTACGAAGCTGTAAAGAAAAGTGCGGACCAAGAGGCTTTATTCAGTCTCCTTTCCCAACCTTTGCATGAAAAGTTATATGAGAAGCAAGACTTTAATTATATTGATGAACTATCAGATAGTCAACAGCTTATGATTGTATATGACTATGTGAAAATGCAAGTGCTACAAGGCGGATTTATACAGTTGATACAAAATAAATATACGTTATTAGTAGCCACATTACATGAGTTGCTACAGAGGGTGAATGCTGCAGATATGGCACAAGTGCTTGATGATGCCTTGAAAGTATATGTACTCAATAGGGAATTACTCGATAAAGAATACTCCTCAGAAGAGTTTGCCAAACTATATACCGAGCTCAAAGAATTTGAGGCTATAGACAGGCGTTTTGAGTTACAGTGCACGCCTACGCAAAACGAAATACTATTGTATGCAGATGAGCATATAGATGAGGTTGCTGAATTAACATAAGCTTGTGGCATATTATTAACTCATTTATTAGCTCATGGGGCTTTTATTTTCTACCTTTGCAGCGTTTTTCTAAGCATATAGTAGTTTTCACATATGATATCAGTAAGTAATTTATCCCTACGTTTTGGTAAGCGTGTATTGTTTGAAGATGTAAACATCAGGTTTACAGAAGGTAACTGTTATGGCATTATTGGTGCCAATGGGGCAGGGAAGTCCACTTTTATGAAGATACTTTCGGGCGATATTGACCCTACAACAGGTAAAGTAGAGATATCGAAAGACCAACGCATGAGCGTGTTGAAGCAGGACCACTATGCCTTTGATGAGTACACCGTGTTGCAAACAGTGATCATGGGTAATGATGTGTTGTATAAAGTAATGCAAGAGAAAGATGCCATTTATGCTAAGGAAGACTTTTCAGAAGAAGATGGTATCAAAGCAGGGGAGTTGGAAGCCACTTTTGCTGAGATGGACGGCTGGAACGCGGAAAGCGATGCCGCTACGTTACTCAGTAACTTAGGAATTAAGGAAGATACTCACCATAAATTGATGAAGGAGCTGGATGGTAACCAAAAAGTAAGGGTGTTATTGGCACAAGCACTATTTGGCAACCCTGATATCTTACTACTGGATGAGCCTACCAATGATTTGGATATGGAAACCATCTCTTGGTTGGAGAACTTTCTGGCCGATTATGATAAGATCGTGCTGGTTGTATCACACGATCGTCACTTCTTGGATGCTGTTTGTACACACGTAGCAGATATTGACTTTGGTAAGATTTCCATATTCACCGGAAACTACTCGTTCTGGTATGAGAGTAGCCAAATACTTTTGAAACAACGCACAGAGCAGAACAAGAAAGCAGAGGAGAAGATAAAGGAGTTGAAGGAGTTTATCGCTCGATTCTCGGCCAATGCATCTAAATCAAAACAAGCCACCAGCCGTAAGAAAGCCTTGGATAAGATCAATGTGGAAGACATGAAGGCTTCTAACAGAAAATATCCTGCCATCTTATTTAACAATCAGGTTAGAGAGGCCGGAGACCAGATATTAGAGGTTGAAGGTCTAGGAAAATCATTAAACGGCGAAGTGCTGTTCAAAGACATTAAATTTGATTTGAAGCGTGGTCAGAAGGTGGCAATATTATCTAATAACAGCTTGGCAACCACAGCTTTCTACGAGATACTTGCAGGAGAAGATAAAGACTATGAAGGGGAGTTTAAATGGGGAGTAACCATTACGCCAACCTACCTTCCTGCAGATAATACGAAGTTTTTTGAGGGAAGCGATGATAATTTGGTAGACTGGCTAAGACAATACTCTGAAGAGAAAGATGAGACCTTTATACGTGGTTTCTTAGGCCGTATGCTATTCTCAGGTGAAGAAACACAGAAAAACTGTACTGTACTAAGTGGTGGTGAGAAAATGCGCTGTATGATGAGCCGTATGATGATGCTGAAAGGTAACCTTTTGATGCTGGATGAGCCGACCAACCACTTGGACTTGGAAAGCATCACCGCTTTAAACAATGGGTTAAAAGACTTCAAAGGCACTATACTGTTCACTACACGTGACCACGAGTTGGCACAAACCGTAGCGGATAGAATACTGGAAATTACACCTAACGGATTGATAGACAGAGAGACAGAGTTTGATCTATACATGACTGATGATAGAGTAAAAGCCCTAAAAGCAGAGATGTATGGCGAGCCGGTAGCTTAATCTGAATATTATCTTATAATTAAAAGTATATTATTGCGAAATAATATACTTTTTTTATGTATATTTACTTATACATGACAATGTAGTCGAAGGATTTATAGCTGCAGAGAGGAATTAGCCATCATTTTTACAACAATTTTAATACACTCACACCTAGAGTTTACCCTGTCATCTCTATAGAGTTAAGGCTTGGCCGTGACTATATTTATTTTCATCGCCCTAAAATGAGTGCCGTTTATGAAAAGAAACTATTACCAAAACCAACTGGAAAGATTCAGGACCATTGCAAAGAAATTAGTAGATCAGCATTCGGCTGAGCTCAACAAAGTGTGTGGATTTGAGGTAGAGCCTCAAACGGTAGATGATATCTATCAAGATCATTTCAATAATTTAGGTCGTGAGCTAGATACAGAAGCTAAAAGCTTCCTGGAGACATACAATATCAAACAAGACTCGATTGTAGGTGAGATATGGAATACCTGCAATAAATACTTGCAGCATTTTGCGCAACGCAATCAACCGGTCGTTTAACCCTTGTTCTTATCCTAATAAAGTAGTGGGGGCTTGATGTATGTTAAGCCCTTACTTTATAGTCTTTTCTTTTACTTAACATAATGTAAATTATAAAACAAATGAGATGGTACGTATAAGGTATTTAAAGATCTTTAGTATTAACTTAGTCATCCAGCTATTATTTTATAATGAGTAACTAGATAATGCTCCTGAAACTATAAATCCCAATTTAGAATATATTCGCTCGCCTGCTTGAGACGCAACAAGGAAAACTTTTTTGCTTTTATTTTTATACGCTTCTGATAGTAGCTTTTCCGTCATTATTTTGCCCAAGCCAAGTCCTCTATGTGTTGGCATTGTTCCTATCATATGTATCCCTGAGTGATTATTCTTATCTAAAAAGATCATCCCACAGCTCACATAATTTGAGGTGTTTTTGCCAAGAAACATTTTTATACACTTTTTATCATGTAGCAAAGCCTCAATTGTTGTGGTTAATATTGGATACCCGAATGAACTAGATGCAATTTTAGCAAATTCAACAGCATGTGAAGGATCGGTAACCTGAATTATTGTATCAAAGCTTTCCTGCGGAGTCCCTTCTTCTAAAAGGTTTTTATACATACCCCTTACAATTGAAGTATTTTTAAACCCATGCTCACCTAAAAGTCTTTTAGCACTTAAATTATCATCAAGTATACCTATAGAGTTAGGCAGCCTACCTGAATGAATACCTTGTTTTAGTGCTTTGATGTTGCATTGGTCAATATTAAGGTCGAATATTTTTGAAGGCCAAGACACTTTACCAGGATCAGTGTAACTATACCCTTTCAGTGTATTTAAAAACTGTCCTTCTCTTCCTATATGTTCCCAAAACTCGAACAAATGATTGATTATACTATTTCCCATTTTCTAATTGACTTATTTATAATGTTAAAGACTGCAATAGACAACATAGAGGCACACAAAAAACCTAGAATAAGCGGCAAGGCTGTTTTGTGAAAAACAGAACCTATTAGGATAGATATCGGTACCGATATGATGGTAGATACCGCTCCTATAACAGATGCTCCTAATCCTGCTATATGCCCTAAGGGTTCTATAGCCAGGGCGCTAAGATTGCCAACTAGAAACCCATAACATATTAAATGAAAGAACATAAAAAGCATAAAAATGCCTAAGGTGTTTGGTATACAATAAAAGGTAATGAGATGTACTACAGACAATAGAAAGCTGCTGGTTATAGTATAACGGGTAATAGTAGTACTACTTACTCTATATACAACTCTACCATTTATAAAAGACGCCACCCCAATACCTATTGATAATATTGCAAATATTAAGGGATATCTATTTCCTAATCCATATTGTGTTTCAAAAATTGCTTGAGATAAGTTTAAATAACTAATAAAAATGCCTGAGTAAACTCCAAGTATAATTATGTAGCCAAGAGATTGTCTATTATTCAATATAAAAATAAGGTGGCAGTAAATGTTTTTAAATTCGAAAGGTGTTCGTCTGGTTTTATTTAGCGTTTCAGGCATTCTATATATGAATAGAAAAAGTACTAATAGCCCTCCTGATAAGAAAAAGGGATAGACCATTCTCCAACTATAATAGCTAACCACCGCTTTTCCTAATACGGGAGAAATAATGGGAACAAAAATGTAAATAACCATTATGAAAGACATGGCTTTTGCCATTAACGAACCACTAAACTTATCTCTAACTATAGCTAGGCTTAGTGCTCGTGGTGCGCCTAAGCCTATACCTTGAATAAATTGCCCTAAGACTAAAATATAAAGAGATGTTGCGCTAAAAGAAACCAAACATCCTGTAAGAAAGATAAGCAGGCCTGTTACCATCATCTTTTTTCTTCCCCAACTGTCAGACAGTGGTCCGTATGCCAGCTGACTAAACCCTAAACCAAGGTATAGTAAAGAGACAGTCAAATGTACCCTACTACCGTTTGCCAGATCAAACTCATGACCAATGTCTTCAAAAGCCGGCAAGACCATATTAATAGCCAGCGATACCATGGCCATTAGTAATGCTATTAATGTTATAAACTCTCCAAACCTGATGTTTGAACTTTTCATACTGCAAAAGTCCATTACATGAGTCGCAGTTTTCTTAATCTGAATTAAGAAATCAATGACTATTGAGTAATTTTCGGATCTTGCTTAGATGCTCAGGGGTAATATTTAGATAAGAAGCAATGATATATTGTGGTACTAAAGGTTCTATTTGCCCATATTTAGCTCTAAACTCCAGATATCTCTCTTCAGCAGTTTGATTTAGTTGACCAAAGGCACGATGATGCAATCTTGAATAAGACTTTTCCAGCTTTAGTCTGAAATAAGATTCCATTTTAGGTATATCTGTAAAGAATCTTTCAAGTGCATTCTTATGCAATTGGTATATAGTAGTAGGCGCTAATACATCAATATAAAACTCGCTAGGTGTTCTATTGATAAAGCTATTCAAATTATTCACCCACGTTTTCTCCATTCCTATCTGAATGGTAATCTCTTTCGATGAACCATCAAGGAAGTACACTCTAAGTAAGCCCTGCTCAATAAACTGAATATAATTAGCAGTCTTTCCATATGATGCAAAATCCTCCCCTTTCTTATAGTCTTTCTTTTCAAAACCAGACAAAACCTCTTCTAAAGACTCTTTACCTATATCTACAACACTTGCTATATCCTTCCTTAAATTATCCATATAAGTACCAATTCTAACAGCTAATAAATATACATAATTATGACTCTGCCTCTACAGGTCTGTTGCTATAGAAAACGTCTATAAATGCCAACTTGACGCACTGTCCATAGCAAAAATACATAACTATTATATCGGCGGCCGTGCGCTATAGATTTTCCTTATAGTTCGCTCTCCTAGCGGCTTGTAGCGCATAAAATCATGCTTATTATTACGGTTTTTATTACTTAAATTTGGTACATGGTAACGGGAGTAGCAGATGTACACATTAAGAAGGTAAAAGAGCAGTCTGTAGACGCTGTAGATGATGTATTAGCCATAGAAGAGCCGGTAGAGATCAAGCTCTCCTACTCTGTAAATGGCAATTATACCATTAAGAACATCTCCATTACCATGCGCACACCGGGCAATGATGCAGAACTGGCCATAGGTTTCCTATTTACGGAAGGGATCATCAGTAGTAATAGCGATGTGAAAAGCTGTATTTCTCTAGACGAGAATCAGGTATTAGTCACGTTAAATGAAGGTGTAGACTTCGACATGAGCAAGCTGGAGCGTAATTTTTATACTACTTCTAGCTGTGGCGTGTGTGGTAAGGCCTCTATTGATGCAGTAAAAACAGTCTGCCGACTGGGAGTAGAAAGTGGCTCCTTACAGGTAAACTGCACTGTGATCAAATCCCTACCCTCCAAACTAGGCGATAATCAGAGTCTTTTTACCCAAACAGGCGGCATACACGCCTCTGCCCTATTTAGCGCAGAGGGGGAGTTGTTGCTGACCAAAGAAGATGTGGGTCGTCACAATGCACTGGATAAGCTCATTGGTGCTGCTTTGGCAAAGGGTATGTTGCCTTTAGGGCAATATGTGCTGTTATTAAGCGGTAGGGCAAGCTTTGAGTTGATACAAAAAGCAGCAATGGCGGGTATTAAGATGGTAGCTGCGGTAGGTGCGCCCTCCAGTTTGGCAGTGCAAACGGCCAAAGAATTTGATATGACCTTAATTGGCTTTTTAAGAGCTGAACGTTTTAATATATATTGTGGAGATAATCGGATCGTGATATGAAAATCAGAATAAGAGGTAATTCTATACGACTGAGGCTGACCAAATCAGAGGTAGAGCAGTTTGGCAAAGATGGAAAAGTTACGGAGCGTACTAACCTGGGCTCTTCTGCTTTTGTCTACAAATTGGCAAAATATGATGGTGAGGAAATGTCTGCCGGTTTTGAGCAAGGTGAAATGACAATCTATATCCCACAGCAAATAGCTCAGGATTGGGTGACCAAAGAGATTGTAGGATTTGACCATTTGATCAAGCATGACAATGGAGAGGAGCTTTATATTCTTTTGGAGAAAGACTTTAAGTGCCTCGATCAAACAGCTGAAGATCAATCAGATAATTACGAAAACCCTTTAGCGGCGCAATTCAATAAATAATGCTTTTTCTGTCTCTGTAATTCATATTTTATACAGACAGGAAAATTGACTAAATTTAAATACTAACATCACAACATGTCAAAAAACCTAGGCGATTTATCAGGCAGGAAAGGACTCCAGGAAAACCTATTTGAAGAATTAGGCATTGCTGCCCGCGAAACAGGTACGGTTGCTCCCGAAGATATAGAACGACTGGCTGAAGAGTTTTTGATGGGTGAGGCCAATGTATATGGCACGACCACCTTCTACGATTTCCTCCGCCCCGAACATAAAGGCAAAAAAGTATATGTGTGTAACGGTAGTGCTTGTATGACTGCAGGTACTCAAGATAATTTGAAAAAGAAACTATCAGAACATTATAGTGAAGAAGAGATCGGTGAGATGTGTTGTTTGGGTCGTTGCCACGAGAATAATGCTTTCAATGTAAATGGGCTGAACTACTCAGGTGATGCCATTAGCAATATAGAAACCTTGAAAAAAGGTGAACGTGGAGCAATGGACGAATACAATATTGCGTCTCACGGTACACCAATGTTGACTAATACGTTCCCTGGTATTGATGAATATTATAAAATACTAGATAAGTCACTCAAAATGTCTGCTGACGATTTGTTGGCGGAGTTACAAACCTCAGGCCTACGTGGTCGTGGTGGTGCGGGTTTTCCTATTTCTTTTAAATTAGACTCTTGTAGGAATACCCAAGGCGATACTAAATTTATAGTATGTAATGCCGATGAAGGTGATCCCGGCGCTTATAGTGATAGATACTTATTAGAACATCAACCACATGCGGTATTGCTAGGTATGATGATTGCCGGATATATCACAGGAGCTCATACAGGTGTATTATATATTCGTGGAGAATATCCTGAGGCAATTGAAATAACACAGAAAGCCATTGATGATATTCGTGCTAAAGGTTTATTGGGAGATGATATATTAGGTACAGGGTTTAAGTATGACTTTAAGGTAATAGCGGCACAAGGTGCTTATATCTGTGGTGAAGAAACCGCCCTACTCTCTTCTATTGAGGGGCAGCGACCAGAGGTTCGTGTTCGTCCGCCTTATCCTACACAGGAGGGATTATTCAACAAACCAACTGTAGTAAATAATGTGGAGACACTGGCTTGCATTCCTTGGGTGGTAGAAAATGGTGGTGATAAATTCGCGGCTGTAGGCGTAGGAAAGTCTACAGGTACAAAACTCATCTCATTAGATGGCTTCTTCAATAAGCCGGGTATATATGAAGTAGATATGGGTACGCCATTATCTGTTGTGGTGAACGATCTTGGAGGCGGTTTCAAGGAAGACGTAAAGGCCATGCATATCGGTGGTCCGTTAGGAGGCTTAGTGCCGGTGGAGAAGATAAAAGACCTGAACGTAAGTTTTGAGTCGTTCTCAGAAAATGGATTTTTATTAGGACATGCTTCTGTGGTATGTATTCCGCAGAGCTTCCCTATTATTAAATACTTAGAGCATTTATTCCAGTTTACAGCGCATGAGAGCTGTGGTAAGTGTTTCCCTTGTCGTTTAGGTTCTACCCGTGGGTATGAAATGATAGAAAAAGCTTTGACCAGCGACTATAAAATGGATAGAAAACTATTTACCGACTTGATAGAGACCATGGAGATCGGTTCGCTTTGCGCCTTGGGTGGTGGCTTGCCATTACCAATACGCAACTCCTTGAAATATTTTGATAACGAATTAGCAGAGTACTTCTCATAAAAAACACTCAGATCATGAGTAAACAATATTACGTTAAGCCATCGCAAGGTGGTATTCAGTCAACAGACAAGGTCGCCGCAAAAGTGGCTTATGTGGATGGTGTCCCTTTTCAATTGGTGCCGGGTGAAACCATTCTGGCCTTTCTGAAAAGGAATTTTGGTGAAGACTACGTTCCTACCCTATGCGATGCGCCTAATCTAAAACCATTCGGTGCTTGCCGTGTGTGTAGCGTAGATGTAGCGCTGACGGCTAATGGTAGTAGTAAAGCTGTTGCTTCCTGTCATACGCCTGTATCGCCGGATATGCATATCTACCCGCACTCAAAGCGTATACACGAACTACGTAAGAATATTGTGGAGCTGGTGTTGACCGATCACCCATTAGACTGCCTTACCTGTGAGGTGAATAACAACTGTGAGCTACAGACAGTAGCCGCTGATGTAGGCATTCGTGAGGTTCGTTATCCTGAAGGAAAGAACCACTTAGATCGTCAAAAAGACTTAAGCCACCCATACATGAAGACGGATATGTCTAAATGTATCAACTGCTCTCGTTGCGTACGTGCTTGTGATGAGGTGCAGGGGCAGTTTGTATTAAGTATGGCGGGACGTGGTTTTGATGCACATATTGTTAAAGGTCAGGAAGTCAACTTCTTTGACTCTGCATGTGTGAGCTGTGGCGCTTGTGCGCAGGCTTGCCCTACATCTGCTATATCTGATGTATATGAATCAAAGTCTACAGACTATGATGAAAAGGTACGTACCATTTGTACTTACTGCGGTGTGGGTTGTAACCTAGAGGTAGCTATAAAAGGTGGTGAAGTAAAATCTATTCAAGCGCCTTTTGATGCAGAAACGAATGGAGGTCATACTTGCTTGAAAGGCCGTTATGCCTTTGCCTTCTATAATCACCCTGACCGTTTGACCAGTCCGCTGATCAAAAAGAACGGCGAGTTTGTAGAAGCTACTTGGGATGAAGCTTATGACTTCATCACAGACAAGTTAAAAGATATCAAATCTAAGCATGGTGGTGATGCCATAGCTGGTATCTCATCAGCACGTGGCACGAATGAGGAGAACTATCTGATGCAGAAGTTTATCCGTGCGGTTATGGGTACCAATAATATTGACTGTTGCGCTCGTGTGTGTCACTCTCCTACTGCCGTAGGTATGCAACGTACATTTGGTACAGGTGCTGCTACTAATTCAATTATCGACCTGAAGTATACGGAGTGCATCATGGTCATCGGTGCTAACCCTACATCAGGTCACCCGGTTACCGGCGCTAAGTTGAAACAGTTTGAAATGAGTGGTAAACCGAGTATCGTGATAGATCCTCGTCGTACAGAGCTGGCTAAATATGCTACTTATCATTTGCAACTACGTCCGGGTACTAACGTGGCGATGTTGAACATGTTGTTATACTACATCATCAGTGAAGGGTTAGAGGCTAAAGAATTTATTGATAATCGTACAGAAGGTTATGATGAGTTCAAGGCCAACATCATGAAACTGGATATGGATGAACTGTCAAAAATCACTGGTGTTGATAAAGAATTGGCACGTAAAGCAGCCATAGCGTATGCTTCTGCTCCTACAGCTATGTCTTTCCATGGTTTGGGTGTAACAGAGCACTCTCAAGGTACATTCACCGTAATGCAGATAGCTGACCTGGCGATGATCACGGGTAATATTGGTCGTCGTGGAGTGGGTGTAAATCCGCTTCGTGGACAGAACAATGTACAAGGTGCTGCAGATATGGGTGGACAGCCTTACCAAGGTGCTGGCTACATGAGTGTATCTGACCCTGAAGCGCATAAGCGTTATGAGGCGTTTTATAATGCTAAATTGCCTGACTACGAAGGGTTGAAAATACCTGAGATGTTCGACTCTGCTATTGATGGCAAGTTGAAAGCGATGTGGGTGATCGGTGAAGATATTGCGCAAACCGACCCTAACACACAACATGTGGTGAAGGCTTTGAACAGTTTGGAGCTATTAGTGGTACAAGAATTATTCATGACCGAAACGGCCAAATTGGCTACTGTGATATTACCGGCCTCCTCTTTCTTAGAGAAGAGCGGAACGTTTACCAATGGTGAGCGTAGAGTACAAAGAGTACAACAAGTAGTAGAACAACTTCCCGGCACTAAGTCTGACGGGCAGATCATGGTAGACATCATGAACCGTATGGGCTATAAGCAACCTGAGGTGTATCATCCTGAATGGGTGATTGAAGAGGTATCTCAGGTCGTACCATTCTTTGCAGGTATCAAGTGGAATGAATTAGGAACTAATGGTAAGCAATGGCCTGTGGCCAAAGATGGTACAGGCACAGACATGCTACATACCGAAACTTTCAAGCGTGGCTTAGGTAAGTTTGTATTCAACGATTGGAAAGAAAGTGAAGAGATCGTACAAAACGGTAAAGAATACCCATATATCATCACAACCAACCGTGAGTTGGAACACTATAACTGTGGTGCTATGACGCGCCGTACCTTCAATGAGGATATATTGAAAGAAGATGTACTGATGATCTGTCCTGAAGATGCGGCCAAGCATTTAATTAATGACGGTGATATGGTATGTGTAGAGTCTCCTCGTGGTAAGGTAGATATTAAGGCCAGAATAACGGATGAAGTGAAACCGGGTGTGTTAAGTAGTACATTCCACTTCCCTGAAATCATGCTGAACAACATCACTTCTAATGTTTCTGACTCTGAAACCATGTGTCCTGAGTATAAAGTAGTGGCTGTTAATATCAGGAAGAGTAAGGGACAGTATAAGAATAAGAAGTAGCGCATGTTTTGACGCTTGATAAGAGTTTAACTAAGTGAGTAGCTGTTCTGATATTCTAATTATAGGTGCAGGTCCTGCTGGTTGCACTGCAGCATTGGCTTTGAAAGATGCGGGACTGAAAGTAGTGATGGTGGATAAAGCTACTTTTCCACGAGATAAGGTGTGTGGAGATGCTATCCCGGCTCGTGCTATCAAAACACTAGCCGCCATTGACCCTAAATTTGCTCAAGCATTTGAAGATTATAAATATGCCCCATTGATCAAACATACTGATGTGGTGTATGGCGATCATACCTTAAAGCTTCATTGGCAACTACCAGCTTACACATGTCAGCGAATACACTTTGATAATAAGCTATTGGACTTAGTCAAAGCCCATACCGATACAACAGTATTAGAAGGAATACAGCTAAAGACCATTGTAAAAGATGCTGAAGGTTATGTTGCTAGAGATAAAAATGGAGATGAATATAGTGCTAAGGTCATCATTGGTGCAGACGGTGCACAAGGTATTACCGCCAGACAATTAGCAGGTATTACCATTGACAGAAACCACTATTTGGGCGCGGTAAAGGCATATTACGATAATGTAGCGGACCTACAGCCTGATACTATAGAGATACTATTAGAAAAGGATTTTTTGCCAGGCTATTTCTGGATTTTTCCGGTATCCCCTACCAGAGCTAATGTTGGGTTCGGGATGTTAAGTTCAGACATTACGAAGCGTAAATTAGACATTAAGCAAAGTTTTTATGAGGTAATAGAACAAGTGCCGAAACTTAAAAGTCGTTTTGCTAATGCACAGCAAGTCAGCAAGTTAGAGGGGCATGGCTTACCTATTGGATCAAGACGGGTTCAAATGTCAGGTAATGGTTTTATGCTTTGCGGCGATGCTGCTTCCCTGATAGATCCCATAACAGGTGAAGGTATTGGCAACGCCATGCTTAGTGGAAGGTTGGCAGCAAAGCAAGCTACTCAATGTTTGAAACAACAGAATACTGATGCCGACTTTATGAAGCAATATGATGATGCGGTGTGGTCAGCTTTAGGAGCAGAATTAAAATTACGCACCCGCACGCAAAAGCTCATGAGTAGTATGCCTACACTACTGGATTGGGGTTTCAAATTTGTAGGTTGGGAGCCTTTGAGAAAACTGGTGCAAAGTAAATGTTAGCACACATATTTTCTATTGCAAAGGGGGCATTTATGGGTTATATTTGCAGATTGTCATTATAAAACAAGCGGTTCATTGCAGACAGCTCTTTACTACTTAGTATTACCATTTATTTATCTGATATCAGTCTTACCTTTTAAGGTGCTTTATATGATATCAGACTTTTTATATGTGGTATTATACAAAGTACTGGGTTATAGAAAGGAAGTGGTGTACCAAAATTTACGCAACTCCTTCCCTGAAAAGACGGAGCAGGAGATTAAGGATATTGCTGAAAAGTATTATCACTACTTGTGCGATTTATTTTTAGAGACCTTTAAGACCCTGACAGTTAGTCGTAAAACAATGCTTAGGCATTGTTATTTTAGCCAGCAGGCTTTTGATGTGTTTGATGAATTGGCTGAGGAAGGTAAAGGTGTTATATTGGCAATGGGTCACTTAGGGAATTGGGAATGGGCAGGAAATACCTTTAGTTTGCAATGTAAGCATCAGTTATACGTTATATACCGTCCTATTGAGAATAGATATTTTGATAAGATGGTATACAACATGCGTACCCGTTTTGGTACCAAGCTGATCAAAATGAAAGATACTTTTAGAGAAATGCTCAAGCAAAGGCATGAGTTAAATGCCACTGCTTTTATAGCTGACCAAACGCCTGCACCTGAAAACGCCCATTGGATGACTTTCCTAAATCAGGAAACACCTATCTTTAAGGGTACGGAAATAATAGCCCAAAAACTCAATAAAACTGTAGTGTATGCTACAATTAAACGAGTAAAAAGGGGTTATTATGAGATATTTGCAGAACGACTGTTTGACGAGCCAAAGAATACTGCTGAAGGTGCAATATCTGAAGCCCACACTAAGAAACTGGAAAAAGATATTATAGCACAACCTGAAGTGTGGCTTTGGTCGCACAAGCGTTGGAAACACAAGAGACCTAAAACAAATTAATGCTAGAAGGTAAAAAACTCATATTAGCTACCAAACCTTTTGCAAAGGAAGATCGTAAAGTAAGTTGGATGCACTTACTCATTACACTCTTTTTGTTATTGGTTACTTTATTGAGCACCTTCTTTGTGCCTCACTGGTACTTAAAGCTACCACTAAGTATACTTGGTGGACTGTTGATGATTCGTACATTCATTATTTATCACGATCATCAGCACCATGCTATATTGAATAGGAGTATGATCGCAGATGTGATCATGAAGATATTTGGTGTATATGTATTGGCACCTGTGAGTATTTGGAAGCGCTCTCATGATTATCACCATAATCATAACTCAAAGCTGTTTAGTGCCAGTATAGGCTCCTACCCCATTGCTTCAAAAGCTAAGTTTGCCGTCATGAGTAAAAAGGAACAGCGTATCTATTTGGCTATACGTCATCCTTTGACTATTCTTTTTGGTTACGTCTCTATGTTTATATTCGGCATGTGTTTGAACTCATTCGTCACTGCCCCTAAAAAACATTACGATTCGTTAATAGCACTGGTATTACACTTTGTTATTAGTGCCTTATTGATCATCTTCTTTGGGTGGCAAGCTTGGTTATTTGCGGTATTGATACCCCATTTTATATCCAGCTGCATGGGAGCTTATTTGTTTTATGCCCAACACAACTTCCCTACGACCACCTTTGCTGATAATAAAGACTGGAAGTATGAGAAGGCTGCTTTAGAGTCATCAAGCTATATGGTCATGTCTCCATTAATGAATTGGTTTACCGGTAATATAGGCTATCATCATATTCACCATTTGAATTCGCGCATACCTTTCTACCGTTTGCCCGAGGCTATGAAGGCCATACCTGAGTTGCAAAATGCAAAGACCACATCATTGCACCCTAAAGACATCATAGCATGTTTTCGACTAAAAGTTTGGGATCCTGAACGCAGTAGGATGGTGAGTCTAAAAGAAGCTTTTGGTTAATAACTATTTTTTTTTCAATAGTGTGTCCGGTTTAGTGGAGATTGCTCGTCTTATTGACGAATAAGCAATTATATAACTAACAATTCTAAAAACAACTATTATGAAAGAGTACTTATTATTATTCAGAGGTGGCGACGGTCGTGAAGCAATGCTGGACAAAGAAAAGTGGGCTGCACATATGGAGCAATGGAAAGCTTGGATGGGTGGTTTAGCTGAAGCCGGTAAATTTGTAGGTGGGCAACCACTTACTCCCGATGGTAAAACCATGCATACTGTCAGCAATATTACAGACGGTCCTTTTGTGGAAGGTAAAGAAGTAGTCAATGGTTATTTGATTATTAAAGGTGCAGATTATACTGAAGCAGTAGAACTTTCTAAAGGCTGCCCTATTTTTGAACACAATGGTGTAGTTGAAGTAAGAGAGATCGCTTCAATGGAAATGTAATCCTCAATCTTATTTTTGCAGCCTGCAATAGCAGGCTGTTTTATTATGTTCAAGAATCATCCAGATGTTCGTAATACCATTGCTCAGCTGACTAAAGCCGAGTCTGGGAAACTAGTATCTGTATTAACCCATGTTTTTGGTACGCACCATATTGAATTAGCCGAAGACGTAGTACAGGACGTATTGATCAAAGCATTAGACAATTGGGAGAAGAAAGGCATACCTGATAATCCAACAGGCTGGTTATACACTGCTGCAAAGAATAGAGCTATTGATATATTACGTCAACACCGCTATGAGCGTGAGTACACTGATGATATTAATCCACTATTAGAGTCTGAATATACAGCCTCATCTGTACTGGGAGATTACTTTAATGATGAAGAGATCAAAGACGACCAACTGAAAATGATGTTTGCTTGCTGCCATCCTGATATAGCTGTTGAAGGACAAGTGGCCATGATATTAAAGACGATCAGTGGTTTCTCTATCCCACAAATAGCTAAGGCATTCATCACTTCAAAAGATACAATAGAGAAAAGGCTTTATAGAGCCAGAAAAGCTTTTAGAGATGGTAAAGTCGATTTTGTTATCCCTACAGGTAAGGAGTTAGAAGAACGACTAGATAATGTTTTAAAAACACTACATCTCATTTTTAATGAATCTTATAGTTCTTCTTACGACGATGAATTGGTTAAAGAAGATCTGGCTTTGGATACCATAAGATTAGCTACTCTATTGATTGAACACCCCTTAACCAAGCAGCCGGGTACACATGCCTTGCTTGCACTACTCTATTTCCATACAGCACGTATGCCGGGCCGCATCAGTAATAACGGCAACTTACTTTTGATGCATGAACAAGACCGCAGCCTTTGGAATCAAGAGTTTATTGATGCGGGTATCTATCACTTGAATAATGCAGCTTCAGGCAGCAATATCAGTCGTTATCACTTAGAGGCTGCAATAGCCTATGAGCACTGCGTTGCAAAAGAGTATGAAAATACGGACTGGAAGATGATACTGGAGTACTATAATATATTACAACAATTGATACCCTCCCCTGTCGTATTATTGAACCGCGCTGTAGTGCTAAAAGAGCTAGAAGGGCCGCAAATAGCCATAGAAGCCATCAAAGCTATACCCGGTATCAACTACTTGGACAAATATTACCTTCTGCATGCCATATTGGGTAAATTATACATGGATATAGCTGCGAATGAGCAAGCGCTGAAACATTTTCAAAAAGCAAAAGAACTGGTAGTTTCAGATGCTGAAAAGAAGCTTATCGAAAAATCCATAGCCAAAATCAAAAGTTAGACATTTGTGCAATAAGTTCCTTAACTTAGCTGCATGAGTAAGTCTTATGCTGATATGCCCTTACATTATGGGAAAGTTCCACCATGGCTATATACACGCATGGGTAAGTTGGGCACTGCTATTGTAGAAGCCGTAGTAATGGAATATGGAAAAGCTGCACTTTTGCACAAAATGAGTGACCCCTTCTGGTTCCAATCATTAGGCTGTGTATTGGGTATGGACTGGCACTCTTCAGGCATCACCACATCGGTATTAGGTGCATTGAAACATACGGTGAATGAAAGGTCCGATGAACTGGGTATTTACATCTGCGGTGGTAAGGGAAGACATTCTAAAGAAACCCCTAATGAATTATTGCGAATTGCAGAGACCACCGGTTTGAATGGTGATGAGCTGGTAAGAAGCAGCAAGTTATCGGCTAAAGTGGATAATACAGCCGTACAAGATGGGTATAATATCTACTTACATTCCTTTATACTCAGTGATGAAGGTGAGTGGACGGTGATACAACAAGGAATGAATGATACCAATGGGATGGCCAGACGTTATCATTGGCATTCAAATGCCTTTCAATCTTATACAGAAACACCACATACTTTTATATATGGTAGTAACAGTGGTGCTATTTTAAATCTAACGGATAAGGAGGCGCGATCAACCAAAGATGGCATACTAAGTATCACTAAGGAAGAGCCTTATAGAATATTGCAGGAGGCTAGAAAAATAGTCATGCCACGACATCATGACGTAAGATCAAAAGATATTGACTTAAAACGTTTAGGGAGTATACTAGCTATAGCACATGAAGAAGAGTTGAGAGATATGGAGTCGCTTTTACTGCTCAAAGGTCTTGGTCCGCGTACGCTACAGTCATTAACATTAGTAAGCGAAGTAATACACGGTACGCCTTCTCGTTTTTCTGATCCTGCGCGTTATTCTTTTGCACACGGTGGTAAAGACGGCCACCCATTTCCTGTACCTACTAAGGTATACGATGAAGCTATTGAAGTATTGGACAAGTCTATCCGTTTAGCCCAAATAGGCAGAACAGATAAAAACGAAGCGATCAAAAAACTACACTTATCAGCTAAAAAGCTGGAAAAAGATTTTCAGCCTAATAATAGGTTTGAGGAATTGGTGCAAAAAGAAAGGGATGATGCCTGGAAATATGACGGAAGAACTGTATTCGGTAAGTCAGAACCTCCAAAACATAATGGTGGTCAGTTAGCGTTGTTTTAATCTATAATGACATGTTCAAGTAGTTAATCAACTATCTTTAATCCATGCATAGGCTACTATTTATCCTATTATTATGTTTAGGTTTTTCTTCCTACGGTCAAATAGAGGGCACGTATATTAGTTACCTTATAACAAAGAATGATTGGATAAAGTATCATTTTAATAAAGACGGAACCTATTCTAGTATGGTTAATGTTATTGATAGGTACTACTATAAAACGGGTACTTATCGTATAGTTCAAGGCAAGGCATTATTTGGTCTTCTAAAAAGAGATACTATTATACTAGACAGTAGTTTAATACATTTTGAAGAGTACTGTCTTAACTACAAGTTTTTAAAAAGGGATAGTGATAGTTTTACCTTTTATATTTACCCTGTAAGTAGTTTGTCTCTTAGAATAAATGATTTAAAATTTGATGTTTTTATTAATGGTACATTATTAGATATAGATACTACTACAGTGTCGCCAATAATAGTTAAGTACCCCAAGGGGGTAGTAAAAAGTGTAAGTATACGTACTCCATTATTAGGCAACGTAACGGATACCATATTATATAATGCTAAAGATATTACAAGTGCATTTATCTCAGTACCCATCTATTATAAAGCCAAGCTGGATACCACAAACCGAGAAATGTACCATATCAGAAGAAAGGGCAAGTATATACAACTAATCGGTATGCCACATAGTAATTACTGGAGAATAGAAGAGTAACTACTGCCCTAGCTTCTTCAACATCTCACCGTGCTTCACCAAAGCGGTAATAAAGTTAGGCTGCTCATAATAAGGCAAGCCATGCTCTAAAATGGTCTTCTTTACTATTGGTGCGATATTCTCATAATGTATATGACAGATATGAGGAAATAAGTGGTGCTCTATCTGGCGATTTAAACCACCGATAAACCATGCCATGATCTTACTCTTAGGTGAGAAGTTAGCCGTATTTAATACTTGGTGTACTGCCCAGTTGTTCTCCATTTTTCTATCTCCCGTAGGTTCAGGAAATTCACAGTCTTCCATCACATGCGCTAGCTGGAAGATGCTGGACAATAAGAAACCGGCTACCATATGCATTAATACGAAACCAAGTACAACAAAGTACCATGCCACACCTGAAAATAAGATAGGTAGCACAATGATGTAAGCATAGTAAGCTAACTTATAAAGAGCTAATTGGAACATGGTAACACCTAATGATTTTTTCTCTTTTCTTAGTAAGCCCTTTTTGTGATAGTCATATACCTGCTTAAAGTCTTTAATGGTTGCCCACTGTAAGGTCAATAAAGCATAGAGAGGCCATGCATATATATGTTGGTATTTATAAGCTTTATGTTTTGGAGCATGTGGCGAAAATCGCAACATACCACCTGCTTCAATATCGTCATCCAAACCTTCAATATTAGTATACGTGTGGTGCAAGATATTATGTTGTAAGCGCCAGGTAACATGATAACCACCTACAAGCGTAGCAATGCGACCAAGAAAGGCATTCAATATCTTGTTATTAGAATAAGAGCCGTGGTTAGAGTCATGCATTACAGAACACCCGATACCTACCATACCTAGCCCCATTAAAAACCAAAGGGAGAAGTAGATAAATAGAGAAGATGCTCCTGCGCCTGATACCATTACACCATATGGCAATAAGTACATCGATATGATGGCAATACTCTTTACCACCATTTTACGGTTACCATGTTTGGCAATGTTATTTTCCTTAAAATATGCGTCTATGTTTTTCTTTAGTGCGTCGTAGAACCCTTCGCCATTTTTTGGTGCAAACTTCACCAACTGCATCTTAGTATTGGTAGACAATTTCTAGTAGATTTTATTAATATGCTGCAAAGTTAATCCATTCGCAGCCCTTTACCTACAAAATATTAAGTAATTATTAAGTGTATAATAACAAAAGGATAAGACAGATGTCTTACCCTTTTGCAAAATATTGTATAGTAGCTATATTATTTAAGCGCGTCTTGCTTCTTTTTGATCTCATCAGCCTTGTCAAGCATATTTTGACGTGCATAGATCTCTTTAAGTGCTCTAAGAGTAACTTGGTAAGTGAACAAGTCATCTTTGTTTAGGCTACTGATCTTTGGCTCAAGCGCATTCATCGTTTTATTAAGATGAGGTAATGCTTTACCAAACATAGCATCTCTTTTCTTCTTCAACTCATCATACTTCTTGTTATCAGCATCAGAAGTTCCTAGCTTGTTCATTTCACTTACTAACTCAGATGCTTGGTTAAAGTAAAGAGCACCAAGGTTATGATTGTATAAGTAGTTGTCAGGCTCGGCAGCAACAGCTTTTAAGTAAGCAGCTTCAGCTTTTTTCATCAACTCATCTGCGTTAGCAGGTTTGTCCTTAGCAGATGCCATAGTGTTGTAGCCATTGGCAAGGTTGAAATTTAGATCAGCATTATTAGGATCACCTGCTACAGCAGCTTCCAATTTTTTGATCAATACATCTTGTTTGCCTGTTCTGATGTAATAGTTCAACTCTTCGTTTCTAAGCCCTTTACTATCAGGATATTTAGCGCGGCCTTCTTCAAGTATTTTTATTTGTGCATCATCATTTTTATTCTGCTTATAGATGCTTGATAGTAACCAATAAACATTATCACTACCTTGTATAGGGTCGTCTTTTAATTTCAATAATACAGGCTCGGCTTTATCATACATCTTACCATAAAAAGCACTGTAAGCTTGTATGAGCATGGCTTGAGAAGCAACCGTATCAAAAGATTTATTGTCAAATCTTTTACCGCCACCCATGTCATGTATTTCTACAGCTGCAGCAGCATAGTCATGCCCTTCTTGGTATTGCTTTTTGCCGTAGGCAGCTACTGCATCATTATAGTAGTTGTAAGCACTTATAAGCAAACCTTGTGTTACTTCACTTTCTTTATAGCTATCATCTAATGCTATAAGTTTCTTGTATGCTTCTGTTGCTTTCCTGTAAGGTGCTTCACTTTTATAACCCGGGTCGTTCTGCATATTCATATATATGCTAGCTTTCACAAACCAAGTTTTAGGATAATCTTTTGTTGAAGGATCGTTTTCAGCTTCAGTAATGTACTTAATAGCTTCTGCGAATTCCTTTTTGTTCAGTGCCATTGCCGCACTGGTTACGTTCTTTTTCTGTGCAAATGTAGTTGCTGCAATAGCAAGACCGGCAATTGCCAAGATGATCTTCTTCATTAATACTTGTTTTATTATTAAAGTACTTGTGTACGTTGCAATAGTGCAAAAGTAAAGCCAATTAATGACTTTCGTGTAACTATAGTATCAAATTAACATCAACAAATACGCCGTATGTTATATACGGCGCATGCATTTTATTGATCTTTTTCTTTTTTATTCTTCAGTAGTAGCCTCATTATCAGACTCTGAGGTTTCATCCTCTTGCACCTCTTCGTCCTCATCTTCAACTGCTATCTTAGCAATTGCTGCTATTTCATCACCACCATCTATATTGATGAGTTTTACACCTTGTGTAGCTCTACCTGCCTCGCGAATGTCTTCTACCTGCATACGTATCGTGATGCCCGACTTACATGTGATCATCAAATCGTGACTCTCAAATACTGCTAACAAACCCACTAAAGACCCGGTTTTCTCTGTGATGTTGATGGTTTTTACACCCTTACCGCCACGATTGGTCACACGATAAGAAGTTTCCATCTCTCCTGTTTCTTCATTCTTCAGTAAGAATGGTGTACGCTTACCTAGTCCTCTTTCTGATACCACTAGTATTTGTGTGTCCGTATCATCTTTAGGCAAACATACCATACCTACTACCTCATCATCATTACCTGCCAGTTCTATACCATTTACACCTATGGCACCTCTACCTGTTGGTCTTACTTTGCTTTCTTCAAAACAAATAGCTCTACCCGATTTTACTGCCATCATAATGTAGTTATCACCATCAGTTAATTTGGCTTCCAATAGTTGGTCGCCCTCCTGTATGGTAATGGCATTCACACCTGTTTGTCTTGGTCTGCTAAAGTCTACCAATTTGGTTTTCTTCACGATACCTTTCTTAGTGCACAGCACAACAAACTTATCTTCAATGCGCTCTTTTTCTTCAAGCTTATATACATCAATAATGGTTCTGATGTTATCGTCCTTAGGTATCTGCAGTAGGTTTTGTATAGCTCTACCCTTGGCGTTTCTATCAGCTTCCGGTATCTCGTAAACTTTCAGCCAGTAACATCGTCCTTGCTCTGTAAAGAATAATAGTGTGTCATGTGTAGAAGCTATGAATAAATGCTCAATATAATCCTCCTCACGAGTCTTACCTCCTCTGGCACCACGTCCACCTCTTTTTTGTGCGCGGTATTCCGTAGCCGATGTGCGTTTGATATAACCTAAATGTGATACCGTGATCACCACATCTTCTTCTTCTATCAGGTCTTCAATACGCATCTCATTGGCTAAATACTGTATCTCCGATTTACGCTCATCGCCAAACTTCTGTCTTACATCTTCCAATTCTTCTTTGATGATATCAAAACGCATACCCTCATTGGCCAATATCTCTTTGTAATGAGCAATACGTTTCATGATCTCTTCATGCTCAGCACGTATTTTATCACGCTCCATGCCGGTCAAGCGTTGCAGGCGCAGTTCCAGTACTGCTTTAGCCTGAATTTCCGACATTTCAAAGCGCTCGATCAAGCCTGTCTTAGCTTCGTCAGGGTTCTTAGAGTTTCTGATCAGCGAGATCACTTCATCCAAGTGATCCAAGGCTATCAAATAACCTTCCAGAATATGAGCTCTCTTCTCTGCTTCACGTAGTTCATACTCTGTTCTGCGAACGACCACCTCATGGCGGAAGCTCACAAACTCAGATATCATATCCTTTAGGTTCAATGTGCGTGGGCGACCTTTTACCAGTGCCACGTTATTGATACCATAAGAAGTTTGTAACTCGCTGTATTTGTATAGTTGGTTAATGATAACCTGTGCTACAGCATCTCTACGTAGTTCAACAACAATACGTGTGCCATCTTTGTTAGACTCGTTGGCTACGTGTGTAATGCCCTCAATGGTCTTATTATTCACCAAAACACCTATCTTCTCTGCCAAAGCATCACGGCTTACCTGATAAGGCACTTCTGTGATCACGATCTGCTCTTTGCCACTCTTCTTGGTTTCTACATCTACCTTACCTCGTAGCACTACTCTACCTCTACCGGTATGCATACCTTGCTTGATGCCGTCAATACCGAAGATGATACCACCTGTTGGAAAATCAGGAGCTTTCACAAACTTCATCAATTCATCAATAGTGATCTCTCTATTGTCGATATAGGCTACACAGCCATCTATCACTTCCGATAGGTTGTGTGGCATCATGTTGGTTGCCATACCTACGGCAATACCTGATGACCCATTCACTAACAACTGAGGGATACGTGTCGGCATTACAGTTGGTTCCTGCAAAGAGTCGTCAAAGTTCAAAGAGAAGTCAACGGTTTCTTTATCCAGGTCGTCCATCATGCTTTCAGACAAACGCTGCAAGCGAGCCTCCGTATAACGCATAGCGGCCGGACCATCACCATCCTGAGAACCGAAGTTACCCTGGCCATCTACCAAATTATAACGCATGCTCCAAGGCTGCGCCATACGTACCATAGCATCGTATACGGCAGTATCACCATGTGGGTGATATTTACCTAGTACCTCACCCACAATACGGGCAGATTTCTTATATGGTTTGTTGTAGTTGATACCCAACTCGTGCATCGCGTATAGTACACGTCTGTGTACGGGTTTCAAGCCGTCACGCACATCGGGTAAGGCACGACCTACGATCACCGACATCGAATAGTCGATGTAGGCGGTTTTCATCTGTTCTTCTATATTAATCTTGATGACTTTGTTCTCATCATCACCATTCTCCTGAGGAGTCAGATCCTGATTATTCTCGTCCATAAATGCTTGTTAAATGCAATGTGCAAATATAGCAAAAACGGCGTATTTATGCGGTGAAAACTATCCACAAATGTGCATTTCAGCGCTTATTTAACGTATCTTAAGGATGTGAAGAAATATGCATGTTTTTTAAGCCTGTTTTTTACACTTTCAACGCTGTTTTCAGGCTGTGATGTGCTAAATACAGACTTTAGAAAAAGTAGAAAGATAAGAGCTAAAAAAACGATCATCATACAACCGATAAAAACAAAGCATATCCCTTTTCAAAAAGCACTTTTAAATAAAATAAAAGAGGATTTTTCGTTTAAAAATGTGGCAATTGCTCCCGTGCAATCACCACCCAAACAGATCATCAATTACGAGAAAGGGTTTCGCTACTCAGCTCCTAAACTACTGAGCTGGTTAAAACAGCAAAAAGCTGACAGTGCGGTATTGATTGTGGGGCTCACTGATGTAGATATTTATACGACAAAACGTAACAGAGGTGGTAGTATCAAAAAGCCTGAAAGTAAGTATAAGGTTTGGGGCATATTTGGGTTGGCTACCCGCCCGGGTACAAGTTGTATCGTTTCTACAAAAAGACTAAAGACCTCTAATGTCAAACAGTTTGAAGAAAGGCTGTTAAAAGTGGTGTTGCACGAGATAGGACACAACCTTGGGTTAAAACATTGCGAGAATAAGTCTTGTTATATGACAGATGCTGTGGAGACTATCAGAACCATTGATAACGCATCGCTGGAGATGTGCGAAGATTGTAAAGCGCAAATAGGCGTAGAATAGCTACTTCTTCAAAATAGCTACCGTAAGTCTACTCACGCAGATCAGTTTTTCACGCTCATCTCTTATTTTTATATCCCATACATGTGTAGTAGCACCAATATGAAGTGGTTCTGCCCTGGCTGTAACAATTCCTGACTTCTTGCCCCTTACATGGTTACAGTTGATCTCAATACCTACACATATCTGTTTATCGGTATCAATACACAAAGATGAAGCTACACTGCCCACTGTTTCAGCTAATGCCGCTGAAGCTCCACCATGTAGTAAGCCGTAAGGTTGATGGGTGTGTTTATTTACAGGCATGGTAGCTTCTATAAAGTCATCTCCTACATTGATAAAGATCATACTCAAAGTCTCTCCCATGGTATTGGCCGACAAGGCATTCATCGCTTCCAGATCAGGCTGTGTTTTCCAAAGACTACTCATAAAGCTGTTCGTATTTTAAGAACTAATATAAGATTGCATTAACAATGCAATACTATTACATTTGGTTTTCTTTGTGAAGCAAACTTATCCAATTCTTTATGCAAACAATACTGGTTGCCGGTGCCGGTAAAACATCTACCTATCTTATTGAATATTTTATAGCCAATGCTGCGGCCAATAGTTGGAAGATCATAGTAGCTGATGGTAATAGCGAAGCGATACAACAGCGCATAGGTAATAGTAAATATGCAGAAGCGGCTGTAATAGACATTACTGATGATGAGCAGCGTGGCGCACTAGTAAAAAAGTCGGACATGGTGATATCGCTCATGCCGCCACATTTGCATATTCTGCTGGCCAAAGATTGCTTACTGTATAAGAAGCATATCATAACATCTTCTTACGTGTCTCCTGAAATGAAGGAACTTGATGATGAGGCTAAAGAAAAAGGATTAATGTTCATGTGTGAGATGGGACTAGATCCCGGTATCGATCACATGACGGCTAATCAGATCATTCATAGTATACATAAGGTAGCGGCTACTATCACTTCATTTAAATCCCACGCAGGCGGATTAGTAGCTCCTGAGTCGGACAATAACCCTTGGCACTATAAGTTTACTTGGAATCCGAGAAACATATTGACAGCAGGCATGGCCGGCGCTATCTATTTGCAGGACAATGAAAAAGTTACTATTCCTTACGAGCAAGTATTTAGCGATATACATGATATAAATGACATAGATGGGTTAGGAGAACTAATAGCCTACCCTAATAGAGATTCTATGAAGTACTTGTCGCTGTATGAAGTAGCAGATGTACGCACTTTTATAAGAGGCTCTATGCGTCATCCTATATTTTGTAAAGGCTGGCAAGCATTGATAGATCTTGGCTTGACCGATATTACCGACGAGGTAGAGAATAACATCAACATTACAGAATGGTTGGCTAATAAAACCGATTATAAGAAAGGAAGCAATGTTAGCTTGCGTGAGCATATAGCTCAAAAGCTACAACAGGATACAGACTGTGAAGTGATGAACAATATTGCTTGGTTAGGTTTATTTGAAGATCAAACTTTATCATTTAGAGGCAACTCTTCGGGTGATCTATTGCTACACATATTGCTGGACAAATGGGCGATGGAGCCAACGGATAAGGATATGATCGTGATGCAGCATGAGGTGAAGTATGAACACAAAGGCAAAGAAAGTACCTTGGTGAGTACTATGGTTATAAAAGGAGAAGATAGAGACCATTCTGCCATGGCCAAAACTGTTGGTTTACCAATGGCGATATTAGCTAAGCAAGTGCTTACAGGAAAAGTAAAACCAATCTCCGGTGTACAAATACCTAATATGCCTGCTATATATAAACCTGTTTTAGCCGAATTGGAGCAAAATGGAATTGCATTTGAAGAGCAAGTGAAGTAAACAACTACTTTAAGTAACGCTTCATATCTCTTTCAGCGTCTCGGTTCTTGATAGTCTCCCGCTTATCGTAGAGCTTCTTACCCTTACCCAAACCAATGTCTAGTTTGGCATACCCATTTTCATTGATGTACATGCTTAGGGGGACAATGGTAAAGCCTTTCTCTTTGAGTTTTTGCTGCCACTTCCTCAACTCTTTTTTGTTTAAGAGTAGCTTGCGTTCGCGAGTAGGATCATGACCTGCATAACCTGCATTTTCGTACTGTGCTATATGTAAGCTTTTTACCCACAGCTCGCCATCATGAAAGAAACAAAAGCTGTCGTTGAAGCTTACTCTGCCTTTACGAACTGATTTAATTTCGGAACCTGTCAATACAATGCCTGCGGTAAGCTTATCTTCAATAGCGTACTCGAATGTGGCAGGTTTATTTTTTATATAGACATTGTCTTTAGCCAAGGTGTTACGTTTACTTACCCTTCATGAACCAGTCCAGCACGGTAGACAGTTGTTGCTTAAGCTCTTTGCGATTCACAATGAAATCTAAGAAGCCGTGATCTTTCAAGAATTCAGAACGTTGGAAGCCTGCAGGAAGATCTTTCTTAATTGTCTCTTTTATCACCCTCGGGCCTGCAAAACCGATCAATGCTTTAGGTTCGGCAATGTTGATATCGCCCAGCATAGCGTAAGATGCCGTAACACCACCCGTTGTTGGGTCGGTCATGAAAGAGATATATGGTAGCCCTGCTTTTGAAAGCAAGGTCAACTTGGCAGATGTTTTGGCCATTTGCATTAATGAAAAAGCACTTTCCATCATACGAGCACCACCTGATTTTGAGATGATCATAAATGGCATTTTATGTTCAATGGCATAGTCGATAGAACGGCTGATCTTCTCGCCCACTACAGAACCCATAGAACCACCAATGAAGTTGAAGTTCATACAAGCCACTACAAAATCTTTGCCGTCCAGTTTGCCTACACCAACGGTCATGGCATCGGTAAGGCCTGTTTTCTTTTGGGCATCTTTCAAACGATCGCTGTAAGGCTTTAGATCAACAAAGCCCAATTTATCAGTCGGCTTGATGTCTTCAAAAAGCAGTTCTACTTGCTGATCGTCAAATAAGATGTCGAAATATTCTTTAGCATTGATCCTAAAGTGATTCTCACATTTAGGACATGTATATAGATTATCTTCCAGTTCTTTAGCTGTAGAAGTTTTTTTACACTCAGGGCATTTGTGCCACAGACCGTCCGGCGCTTCTTTCTTCTCGTGTGTGCTGGTCTGTATGCCTTTCTTAATTCTTCTAAACCAAGTTGATGACATAAATTATCAGTTTGCTTAAAAAAACATGGAAAGCACAACGCTTTCCGTTTACTTGGCCATATTTCAGGCGCTATTTTTCATGTCTTGTAACGGCTAAGGTAGCTCACTTCGGCTAAAAAGCAAAAATAATAAAAACTTGATTTTAAACTTTTTGTAATTATTATTCTACCTCTCTTTTGCCTGATAGTAAGTATAAAACAGCCATTCTTATGGCTACACCATTCTCTACCTGGTCTAAAATGATGGATTGGTCGCTATCCGCAACATCAGAGTTGATCTCCACACCCCTATTAATAGGCCCCGGGTGCATGATGGTGATGTCTTTTTGCAGACTGTCCAACATCTGTTTGTTAACCCCGTAGAACAACGCATATTCGCGTAGCGTAGAGAATAGAGGTTTATTCTGACGCTCTAGCTGTATGCGGAGGATATTGGCGATCTCGCACCATTCCAGTGCTTTTTTCACATTGTATTCTACCCTTACACCTAAGTCTTGTATGTGCTTGGGTATCAAAGTTGGTGGACCAGCTACTGTTACTTCTGCGCCCAACTTGGTGAGGCAGAAGATATTGCTCAAAGCCACTCTAGAGTGCATGATATCGCCCACGATGGCTACACGCTTACCTTTCAGGTCGCCTACTTTCTCGCGCATAGAGAAGCTGTCTAGTAATGCCTGTGTTGGGTGTTCATTGACGCCATCACCTGCATTCACGATGCTGGCATCAATATGGTTGGCCAAGAACCAAGGAGCGCCGCTAGCGGAATGGCGCATCACTACCATATCTACCTTCATAGCCAGTATGTTGTTCACTGTATCTATCAGTGTCTCTCCCTTAGCTACAGAAGAGCCCGATGCAGAAAAGTTGACCACATCGGCACCCAGCCTTTTTTCAGCCAGTTCAAAAGATATTTTAGTGCGGGTAGAATTTTCAAAGAATATGTTGGCGATGGTGGTATCTCTTAGTGTTGGTACTTTCTTTATCGGTCTTTGAAGTACTTGCTTGAAATTATCAGCCGTTTGGAAGATGGTCTGTATATCTTCCGGTTGGAGTTCTTTAATACCAAGTAAGTGTTTTACCGATAATGACATATTCTGTTGTTCTATATTATTTTGATCAGTCGAGCAGCAGTACTTTATTCTCTGCTACGTCTTCCGACCATTCTACTTTTACTTTTTGGGTGATGATGGTATCTACAGTTTGTCCTACATAGTCCGGGTGTATGGGCAGCTCACGGCTAAACCTTCTGTCTATCAACACGAGCAGCTCTACATTTCTCGGGCGACCGAAGTCGATGAGTGCATCCATGGCCGAACGTATGGTTCTGCCTGTGTGCAATACATCGTCTACCAATATCACATTCTTATCTTCTATGCTGAATTCTATATCCGTTTTCTTAGGTAAGTGTATCTCGCTGCTTTGGTGCAGGTCGTCACGGTAGAAAGTGATGTCCAGCTTGCCATAGAGTACTTTATCATTCTTAGTGATCTCTTTTACCATTTTAGCAATACGGTCGGACAGGTAAACACCGCGTGGCTGAATACCGATGATGACAGTATCTTGAAAAGAAAGATGGTTTTCGACTAACTGGTGGGCTAACCGCTGCAGTGTAATATGAAGTTGATTATGATCGAGCAGGGTCTTCAATGTTGCGAAATTTTGTCCAAAAATAAGAAGCTCATCGGGATTTTCTGAATAATACTCAAAAATGTTACAAATTGTTACATTTTGTTACACTTACCCCCTCCCCCTCAACTGTAACATTTTTGAGTATTAAACTGGATTTCTAGTTTCACTTATGGCATGTAATATAGAAGCTACTCTATCAAAATCTACATAGGTGCACATTCTTTCATCATCTTCTACCAGCATTTTAATGCAATCAATATCATCAACTATACTTCCTACCATCATACTGTATTTTTCAGGGTATTCCTCCCAAAATTCACTAACCTGCCAATACGTATCAAAATCAAACTCTACCTCATCAACCTGCTCAAAGTTTCTTAATCTGCTTATTATTCTCTTAAAAGCAATTTCTAAAGTGTCTACTTCTATTTTTATAGCCATTGCATTGATTTTTACGGTTTGTTAATCGTATACATTTACTTATCAATTTATCACTATTACCACACACTAAGCAACTATGTCAAAAATACAACATTAACTTAACAATACATAGTATACAAAAACATATCTTAGTCTTTATTTAGTTTGCTTTGAGTAGACCATTACCTTTGCATATAGAGGATAAAGAACTTAGAAGATGAGCCGACTAGCACAGAACGCTTACGACATCAACCAGCTATTCAGCGAATATGCTACCGCCGTGGAAAATAACGATACCAAGGCCATAGCAGTATTGTATGCCCTGCCCTGCACTTTCTTGTCCAATGAGGGTTCTTCTATGTATAACGATTTGGCTACTTTAGAAGGCTCTATCAGCCAAGGCCGCCGTTTCTACAAAAAGCATGGTATCAAAGCCGCCCGCCCAGATGTGCGTCATAAGTACACCATAACCGACCGTATCGTTCGCGTAAAAGTGAATTGGAAATATGTAAACAGTAAAGAGGAGGAAGTGTATAACTGCGACTATGAGTATATCGTAAAAAAACACAATAGCGGAGAATGGAAGATAGAATATGCCATATCCATCAACGAACAGGAGCGACTGCAAGCCTTAAGCAAAAAATAAGAGGCTACAACAGCAGCCTCTTTTACTTTCTCTATCCTTATTACAAGCTTTTATTTAAAGGCATTGATACCCGTTACATCCATACCCGTAATGAGTAGGTGAATGTCGTGTGTACCCTCATAAGTTACCACGCTCTCCAGGTTCATCATATGGCGCATAATGCTGAACTCACCTGTGATACCCATACCACCCAGTATTTGCCTGGCCTCGCGGGCTATCTTTAAGGCTACCTCGCAGCTATTACGTTTCGCCATAGATATTTGCGCCGGTGTGGCTCTGTCCTCGTCTCTCAACACACCCAAGCGCCATACCAATAGCTGTCCTTTGGTGATCTCAGAGATCATTTCTGCCAGTTTCTTCTGTGTTAATTGGAACCCTGCGATAGGTCTGTCGAACTGTACACGCTGCTTGGCATAGCGTAGTGCTGTATCGTAACAGTCCATAGCGCAACCCAAAGCGCCCCATGCGATGCCGTAGCGTGCGCTGGACAGGCAGGTTAAAGGCCCTTTCAGCCCTTTAACGCCCGGTAGTATATTTTCCTTAGGTACTTTTACATTATCAAACACCAATTCACCTGTAGCTGATGCACGCAATGACCATTTACCATGTGTGGTAGGAGTACTAAAGCCTTCCATGCCACGCTCTACTATTAAGCCTCTGATCTCTCCCTGCTCATCCTTAGCCCATACCACAGCAATATCAGCAAATGGTGCATTGGATATCCACATTTTAGAACCATTCAGTATCACATGGTCGCCTGCATCTTTAAAATTGCTCAACATACCCGCAGGGTTAGAACCATGATCAGGCTCTGTTAACCCAAAGCAACCCATCATCTCCCCTGTAGCCAACTTTGGCAAGTATTTCATCTTTTGTTCTTCGCTACCAAACTTATAGATCGGGAACATCACCAAAGAACCCTGTACCGATGCGGTAGAACGAATGCCTGAATCGCCACGCTCCAGCTCCTGCATCATAATACCGTAAGAGATATAATCTAAGCCCGGGCCACCATATTGCTCCGGTAAGAAAGGACCAAAACAACCCAATTCGCCTAAACCTTTGATGATCTGGTTCGGAAATTCAGCTTTTTGGGCATAATCTTCAATGATAGGAGAAATCTCCTTCTTCACATAAGCACGCACAGAGTCACGTATCAGCTTATGTTCATCCGTCAAAAGTTCGTCTAATAAGTAATAATCCGGGTGTTGATATTGATCCTTTTCCATGTAAATGTTAAAGTTAGTGTTAATGTGACGCGCAAAGGTAGCACTTTTGACAGTCTAATATAATTTTGCAAACGAAAATTAGTTGTATGTATTGACATATAAATGCGTCATAATATCATGTCTATACACCAATAGGCTAAATATATGACTGTGAAGAATCAATACAGACAAGTGTTTAGGTTTATTTTAACGGAAATGTGAGAAAATAGCCTATTTGCATACGAAATTCGGAACAATATTTGCGGTTAAAATATTATTAAATAAATGACAATTCCCGAACAAACTATTTTGGAAAAATGATTGTCTTTATAGTGTGAATAGTAATATTATTAACTCAGTACATATTTAAAACCAATAATTTTTATGAGGCAGTTAAAGATTGCCACTCAGATTACTAACCGTGATTCGCAAGCTGTAGAGAAGTATTTACAAGAGATCAGTAAGATCTCGATGATCACCCCTGAAGAAGAGACCACATTGGCTCAAAGAATTCATATGGGCGATCAGTGGGCACTGGACAAGATGGTGAAAGCCAACTTGCGTTTCGTAGTATCAGTGGCCAAACAGTATCAGCACCAAGGTCTTACGCTAAGTGATCTTATTAATGAGGGTAACTTAGGTTTGATCAAGGCAGCGCAGCGTTTTGATGAGACCAAAGGTTTTAAGTTCATCTCTTATGCCGTATGGTGGATCCGTCAGTCTATTTTACAAGCATTAGCGGAGCAAGGTCGCTTAGTACGCCTTCCGCAAAACAAAATCGGTACGTATAATAAGGCTAACAAGGCATTCATCGCATTTGAGCAAGAGTTTGAGCGTGAGCCGTCAACGGAAGAGCTGGCAGAGATATTGGATATGAGCGAGACCGAAGTGACTAATATATTCACTACTAATAGTCGTCATACCTCACTGGATGCTCCGGTACACGAAGCAGAAGATGTAGCTATGGGTGATCTTTTAGAAGGTGGTGATGTGACTGATGATGATGTGATGCAAGACTCTCTACGCAACGAGATACAGCGTATCTTGAAAACGTTAAGCGTAAGAGAAGCTGAGATATTAGCCGCCTACTTTGGCTTGGAAGGTGATAATGGCCCTACGGTAGAAGAAATAGGTCAGAAATACGACCTTACGAAGGAGCGTATCCGCCAGATCAAAGAAAGAGCGATCAAACGCTTACAGAAAGCACGCTACAGCAACGCGTTGAAAGGTTATTTAGGCTAGACATAACAGAGGAGTAAATATTAATGAGCCGCAGGTGAAAACTTGCGGCTTTTTTATGCTTTAATCCCTATTTTCACAACTTGTGATACAAGCCGCGGGAAATACCATTAAAGAAAACAGGCTACTGCTACTCTTGCTCTTTGCCATGTATGTCATCATACTACCCAGAGAGCATATGGTCTACGATTTTGACTTCTGGACCAACTGGGCCTTATACATCCATGAGCATGGGGTGACGAATATTTATAACAACCCCTTTATGGTTGACTATCACCCGGTATTCTTATACATATTGGGTGTGTTTGGTGCGATTCAAGGCTCTGCTTTTGATATTGTGCAGAATATGAACTACATCAAAATTGTCCCGCTCTTTTTTGATTTTTTGCCCATTATCGTATTCTGTGGTTTCCGTCAGAAGTTCATACAAAAGCCGATACCTTTCTTGCTATTGTTATTAAATATTGCCTACCTGTACAACAGCATGATATGGGGACAGGTGGATAGTATCTATGTGAACATCATATTCTTAGCCGTAATCATAGGCTTCTACTATCCTGTATTTACTGCGGTATTGTTTGCCATAGCCTTGGGTACAAAGTTGCAGGCTGTGATCTATCTGCCTTTACTGGTACTGGTTTGGATATATAGTGTGCAAAATATTAAAACGATCATTGGGATTGTAATAAGCATCATACTCACCTTACTGATAGTTGCCCTACCGTTTATACTTACCGGTCATGGAGAACAGCTATTGCATGTAGTCACCTCAGCTGTGGGGAGATACCCTCATGTGTCTGTTTCAGGATTTAATATTTGGTATTTGATCTATAGTGGCAATCCTAATCACACAGTAGATACAGAGACCTATTTCTTGCTATCTTTCAAGCATTGGGGATTGTTGGCCTTTTTTCTGCTGAGCGGTTTTACGCTACTTACGGTATTCTTTAAAATAGTAAGAGCCAAACTAAGTGATGCATTTGATAAAGAGGAACTCATTAAAACCATACTACTCACCGGTGGTTTGATCACCCTATATTTTTTCTACTTCAATACACAGATGCACGAACGCTACTCACACGCTATGCTCATATTCTTTTTCTTCTATGGTGTGTTTAGTAAGAATTATAAGTTGTATTTCCTTTGCTCTATCCCTTACTTCTTGAGTTTAGAGAAGAGCTTTCCTGATTATTTAGACATTGTGCATTTTAAGATACTGTTTGCCTCAAAGGTGATAGCAATATGGTATACCATTACTATAGGTTATGCCATGTACTTATTCTTCAAGGAGCATAAGTTGGGTAATGAGTACCGCTTGCTTAAGGCAGCCTGGAATAAACGCAACGTTAACTAGCTGATGATATCTTCTTCTTTTTAAATACGGTCAGTAGCAAATAAGTGACGGTATAAAGAACGATACCTACTGTGATGGCCAAGACTGTACCTCCTAAGAAAAAGGCAATACCCTCTTCCTTAAAGCGATCTAGTGAGAAGTTGGTAAAGCTCACCGTTATATCTTGACCGAGCAGGAATTTACCCGTCATTAAGCTGGCTAGCATCACTAATGGTGTGAGTGGGAAAATACTAATGTTACAAGCAATCAAAAAGATGCCCTTATTTAATCTGAAATAAAGTGCCAAAGGTATACCTACTGCCAACTGAAAGCCCCATATAGGTACTATGCCCATAAAAGCACCAAAACCTACAGAAGCAGCTTTTGTATGATTACTTTCACCAGGATTAATGAAGAGCATACGCCATATGGCTTTCAACCCTTCTTTGCTGGTGAGCATACGAAGGATATTCAACGGCTTGACCCATAAAAAGGCAATAAGTACTAAAACCGTATTCAGTATACTAATGCGGGTGAAGTCTTTGAATGGACGGAAGTGCGATACCCTTTCGTCAGGACTAGGATAATAAACCGATACAGGAATGCTAAGCACGGAAATACGGCTCCAAGCTGCACGTACCAGTATCTCTATCTCAAATTCATATTTACGAGTAAAATAACGCTTCTTAGCCAGCTTTTGTACGGGGTATGAGCGGTAGCCGGTTTGGGTATCTGGTAGTTTGATGCCAGTATTGACCCAATACCAGAAGTTGGAGAACTTATTGCCAAAGCTACTCTTGCCGGGTACATTCTCCTGGTTCATGTTTCTGGCACCAACTATTAAGGCATTAGGTGTTATGGATAGTTGCTCTAAGAATAAAGGCAGGTCTTTGGCATAGTGCTGCCCGTCGCTATCCATAGTAATGGCATGCTCATAGCCTAGTTCTGCTGCTTTCCTGATGCCTCTTTTCAGCGCTGTGCCTTTCCCTTTATTGGGTGTGTAGCTTAATAATTCTACTTGTGAGAACTGCTGTAACAGCTCTAGTGTATTGTCGGTAGAGCCGTCATTAACGATGATGACATTATGGGTGTATTGCAACACATCACGAATGACCTCAGCTATAGTACCGGAATTATTATAGGTAGGTATGAGTACACAGGCCTTGTGTTGCTCAAACTGGTCTTGATATTGTGGTGGTGTGCTGCCCGACATGTGCGTACCAAAGATATTTATTGAAAGGCACTAATTAGCCATTTTTTGTTCACAGTTAGCTAAATTTTCCTGAATACTTTTACGCTCATCTTTTGTGGCTATTTCCAGCTTTAAAGCTTCTTTATAGTAACCTATAGCTGCTGCATACCATTTTTGGTTTCTACAGTAGTCGCCCGCTATTCTGTAGGCGTCGTAAAAATTAGGGTTGTTATGTACTACTGTTGCCGTATCTACCGCTTTTCCAGCCAGTAATGCCATTTTATTCGCTCTGAAGGTGAGGAAGCGTTGATAATTTTGAGTATGCAAAAAGCTGTCGGCAGGAATATTCAGACCAGTGATAGCTATAGCGCTATCTTGCTGTAAACCATTTAGTTGAAATACTTTATTTAAATCATAACATATATACTCGCCTAGCTGCCAAGGGTTAGTGCTTACCCATACTTTGAGGCTGTCGGGTTGGAAGATGATGGAATGATGTGCGATCAGTTGGTTCACTGCTTTTTCATTACCCATACCAATGTCTGTACCATTTACACCTCCTCTATCTCTCAGAATATTAGCCACTTTTTGAGGTGTTAGAGGGTAATTATTGGTCATTAACTCTTCGAGTCGCTTGTATCTATATATCGAAGCGCTATTCTCTTTCTGTTCTATATTGAGCTTTTGCTGTTTAAATAATTTACTCTGATAGTGGTTCGTACAGCTTATAGAGTTGCTATTAGGATCGTAAGTATCCAACTCGTCAGGTGTTTTTTCTATGATCACCGCTTTGTGATCGGCAGCACTACCTACTAGGAAGCTCTCAGAGACAAACATCTCTCTTTTAGCTGCTATTGCCTTAGCCTCGGCTATGTTACCTGCATATTGTAGTATTTCCCTTGCTACCAACGATACTGGTGTGGCTGCGCCAAACGGTATTTTAGACTTGGCTGCATTTATGGTGACGGTCAACCCCTTTTCGTTCATTCCCGATACTACTCCTGTAAACCCACCCCA
Source organism: Flavipsychrobacter sp. (assembly GCA_965230595.1). Taxonomy (GTDB): domain Bacteria; phylum Bacteroidota; class Bacteroidia; order Chitinophagales; family Chitinophagaceae; genus UBA5543. Next base: position 1,480,020 of record OZ246011.1, read on the forward strand.
AGTCACAAACATGAATTTATGTCCTTTTTCAGGGGCGTAGAAGGCTACGATCTTATGCTCTGCAAACTGATCGCCCACCCAAAAGTCAAAGTTGCGACCGATGAGCATAGAGCCATCAGTAGTTCTATCGTCCCAAGCACCAAATGAAGTACAGCCTACCAGCATCATATTCTGTAAGGCATGGCCAATATCATGTGCGGCGTGGTAGTTGAGTATTCTGTCGTAATTATCCCCTATCCAGTTAAAAGAGTCTGCTGCTGCTTGCGACACCCCATATATCTCTTCCTTATACTCATCTGTCACATGGTCGGGCAAGTCACGGTTCATGAAACCAACGATATATTTCAGGAACTTCAAATACCCGTCTGATGGTATCATCTGTCTGATCTGTTGGGTAAAGGCTACTTCCTGTTCTACTATCAACTCTTGGCTGAGCTTTCCTGTTTTTACCCCTAAGTGATAAGGATTGCCTGATACATATAGCTCATATAGCCCTTGTTTATTCTTTCTTATCCAGTTGGTATCTTCTATGGTATAAAGCGAACCTTCCACATGCTTTCTATCCGACTGTATATATGAAGTGTCTGCTACTTTTGGAGGGGTGACGTCAGAGACGTTCCAAATGTAAATAATGAGTATCAATAGGAGTAATAAGCAGATGCCAAGCGTATAACGGATCACTTTCAGCACCTTCTTCAATAGTCGCATGCGGCAAAGATAACTTACAGTTTGAAAAGCAAGCGTTAAACTGTGTTCTTTAAAAATATCAGGCTACATTTGAGCATAGAAAACTGTTTATTACTATGCATCTGTTACTAACGAACATTAAACAATTATGCCTGGTAGAAAGAGGTGAAGAGAGAAAAGCACGTGTAAGCGGAGCTGATATGGGTAATATCGACTGCATTGATAATGCTTGGTTGATGATCGAGAATGGTAAGATTACCGATTTTGGCAGTATGGACGATACTCATACGGTACATGCAGAAGATGTGTTGGACGTGAGCGATAGGTTAGTACTCCCGGCTTGGGTAGATTCACACACTCACTTGGTATTTGCCTCTTCTAGAGAACAAGAGTTTGTGGATCGTGTCAAGGGCTTGAGTTATGAAGAAATTGCACGCAGAGGTGGCGGTATCTTAAACTCGGCCAAGAAAATCGAGGCCATCAGTGAAAGTGAGCTATTTGACCAAAGCCTGAAACGCCTGCATGAAGTAGTAAGGCAAGGTACAGGAGCTATTGAGATCAAAAGCGGTTATGGGTTGAGCCTAGATAGCGAATTGAAGATGCTTCGAGTAATACGTAGACTAAAAGAAGAGAACATCATCCCGATAAAAGCTTCTTTCTTGGCTGCACATGCCTACCCTATGATGTATCGTGAGAATCATGAAGGATACATTAACCTAATTATCAATAAAATGCTGCCAGAAGTAGCAGGCGAAGGACTGGCAGATTATATAGATGCTTTTTGCGAGGAAGGCTTCTTTAGTGTAGACGAAACTGCTCAAATACTGGAAGCAGGAGCAAAACACGGCCTAAAACCTAAGATACATGCCAATCAACTCCACTATTCAGGTGGTGTGCAGGTAGGTGTAAAGCACAATGCTATTAGTGTAGACCATCTGGAATGTGTGGGTGATGAGGAGATCAATGCGCTGAAAGGAAGTAATACCATACCTACATTATTACCTGGAGCTGCTTTTTTCTTAGGGGTAAACTACCAACCTGCACGTAAACTTATTGATGCTGACCTGCCGGTATGTTTGGCAACGGACTACAACCCCGGGTCATGCCCATCAGGAAATATACCGTTTTTACTAACGCTGGCATGCACACAGTTAAAAATGACACCTGAGGAGGCCATTAATGCGGTAACACTCAACGGTGCTGCAGCATTAGAGCTTCAAGACCAGCTTGGCTCCATAGCTGTGGGCAAGCAAGCCAATCTTATTATAACGAAACCAATACCATCATTATCATATATTCCATACGATTATGGGAATAATCCGGTAGAAAAAATGGTCTTAGGTCACCATATTATATAAAAACATGTTTTTTCCGTTTTTAAGGTGAACTGATTACTTTTGCTATCCGTACAAAATATTTTTATGGCAACTACAGCAGACATTCGTAACGGAATGATCATCAAACTGGATAACAATCTTTATTCAGTTGTCGAATTTGGACAAAACAAGACCGCCAGAGCTGCGGCAAAAGTATGGGCTAAATTGAAAGGTGTAGATAACACCCGTACCATAGAGCATACTTGGAACTCAGGCGATAGTATTGAGCCGGTTCGTGTAGAGAAAAGAAACTTCCAATTCCTATATAAAGATGATATGGGATACAACTTTATGGATCAGGAGACTTTTGAGCAACTGACCATGAATGAGGATACCATTGACCGACCGGACTTATATAAAGACGGTCAGGAGTGTTTCATCTCTATCAATACGGATTCAGACCAACCAATGAACGTGGAGTTGCCTTCAAATGTAGTATTGCAAGTAACCTACACAGAACCTGGTTTAAAAGGAGATACGGCTACCCGTACTTTAAAACCTGCTACTGTAGAAACAGGTGCTACTGTTATGGTGCCTTTATTTGTTGACACTGACGAACTCATTAGAATAGACGCTAAGACAGGCAGCTATATGGAGCGTGTTAAGGCGTAATCATTCACACAACTATCAAAAAATATCCTTTATGGAATTCAAGCAAATACAAGAACTGATCAAAGCAGTTAATAAATCAAACTTGACGGAATTGAAGATCGAGGACGGAGAGTTTAAACTAACGATTAAGCAAGGTGGTGAAACCAAGGTTGTAGCGGCACCGGCACCTCAACCAATAGCAGCAGCTCCTGCTCCTGCGCCACAACCTGCTGCAGCACCGGCAGCTACTCCTGCCCCTGCTGCAGAAGCGGCACCGGCAGCTAATGATAATACAGTACCTATCAATGCTCCGATCATTGGTACTTTCTACCGTAAGCCTAGCCCTGATAAGCCACCTTTTGTACAAGTAGGCGACATTATTGAGGTAGGCCAGGTAGTATGTATCATCGAAGCGATGAAAATATTCAATGAAATAGAAAGCGAAGTGGCCGGTAAAGTAGTAGAAGTACTAGTTAAAGGTGATAATGAGCCTGTGGAGTACGATCAACCGCTTTTCCGCGTAGAGCCGGTATAGTTTGAAAAGTATTAATAGCTGGTCTGAATAATGCTGTTTAGCACTATCAGTCAGCTTTTTGTTTACTACAATTATTGAATACTCATGTTCAAAAAAATATTAATTGCCAATCGTGGAGAGATAGCACTACGTGTGATACGTACCTGTAAGGAAATGGGTATACAAACTGTAGCCGTCTACTCTACTGCTGATAAAGATAGCTTACATGTGCGTTTTGCTGATGAAGCCGTATGTATCGGTAAACCAATGGGAGCAGATTCTTATCTGAACATTCCACACATTATGGCAGCAGCTGAGATCACAAATGCGGATGCCATACATCCTGGTTATGGTTTCTTAGCTGAAAATGCAGATTTCTCTGAGATCTGTAACGAATATAATATCAAGTTCATCGGGCCATCTGCTGAGATGATCCGTATGATGGGTGATAAGGTAACGGCAAAAGACACCATGATCAAAGCAGGAGTACCTGTTGTTCCCGGTTCTGATGGCTTGTTGGAAAGCATAGAGCAAGCTAAAGAGATAGCTGCAGACATGGGCTACCCTATTATGCTGAAAGCCACTGCTGGTGGTGGTGGTAAGGGTATGCGTATTGTTTGGGGTGAAGATGAGATAGAAAAAGCCTACAATAGCGCTAAAACCGAAGCTGCTGCATCGTTTAAGAATGATGGTATCTATATGGAGAAGTTCGTAGAAGAGCCTCGCCACATAGAGATACAAATAGCAGGTGACCAGCAAGGTACTGTTTGTCACTTGAGTGAGCGTGATTGTTCTATCCAACGCAGACACCAAAAATTAGTAGAAGAATCTCCATCTCCGTTCATGACACCTGAATTGCGTAAAGCGATGGGTGATGCTGCTATTAAAGCTGCAGAGTCTATCAACTACGAAGGCGTGGGTACGGTTGAATTCTTGGTAGACAAGCACCGCAACTTCTATTTTATGGAGATGAACACCCGTATACAGGTAGAACACTGTGTAACGGAAGAGGTGATCAACTATGATTTAATTAAAGAACAGATCAAAATAGCGGCAGGCATTCCAATAAGTGGTAAGAACTACGAACCTGAGATGCACGCTATTGAGTGTCGTATCAATGCGGAAGATCCTTTTAATGATTTCCGTCCTAGTCCGGGTAAGATCACCGTATTGCACACACCGGGTGGGCATGGTGTACGTGTAGATTCACACATTTACAGTGGTTACACTATTCCTCCTTATTATGATTCTATGATCGCTAAGATCATAGCTGTAGCACAAACTCGTGAAGAGGCTATTAATACTATGGAGCGTGCATTGAGTGAATATGTGATAGAAGGGATTAAAACTACTATCCCATTCCACTTACAGCTCATGCAGAACGAAGATTTCAAGAGTGGTAACTTTACTACTAAGTTCATTGAGACTTTTGAACTGAAGAAAGTATAAGAACAGATACTAACTTGACCATACAGAGCTTTGTAAATGATTTGCTAATAGCGGTCGTTTACGAGGCTCTTTCTTTTTATTTGTACTATTTTAGCCGCGCAAACAATAGCACAACTATTCTATATGAAAAAAACATTGCTTATCACCGGAGGTGCCGGGTTTATAGGCTCACATGTTGTTAGGTTATTTGTCAATAAATACCCTGACTATAAAATCATTAACCTAGATGCGCTTACCTATGCAGGTAATTTGGAAAACCTGAAGGATATAGAAGACGCTCCTAACTACCAGTTCGTAAAAGCTGACATATGCGATGCCGATACGATCAATCGATTATTTGCAGAACATCAGTTTGATGGTGTGGTACACTTGGCTGCCGAAAGCCATGTAGACCGCTCTATAACTGACCCTAATGCTTTCATACGTACTAATGTAATGGGTACGGCTAACTTGCTGAATGCTGCTCGTGAGCTTTGGAAGGATAATTATGAAGGGAAGTTGTTCTACCATATTTCTACTGATGAGGTATATGGTTCCTTAGGTTCTACAGGCTTTTTCTTAGAGACCACACCCTACGATCCACAATCACCCTACTCTGCTTCAAAAGCGGCATCAGACCATTTGGTAAGGGCTTATGGCAATACCTACGGTATGCCTTTCGTGGTGACTAATTGTTCCAATAATTATGGGCAAAACCAATTTCCTGAGAAGTTACTACCGCTATTCATCAATAACATTAGAAATAAGAAACCATTACCTGTATATGGTGACGGTAAGTATACCCGCGACTGGCTATATGTAGTAGACCATGCTCGTGCTATAGACACCGTGTATCATAATGGCAAGCATGGCGAGACCTACAATATCGGAGGCTTTAATGAGTGGCAGAATATTGAGTTGATCAAACTGCTATGCGAGAAGATGGATGAAAAGCTGAGTAGAGAAAAAGGCGAATCTGCTAAGTTAATTACTTACGTAAAAGACCGCCCGGGTCATGATCGTAGATATGCTATTGATGCTAACAAGATCAAGAATGAATTGGGTTGGGAGCCATCAGTTACCTTTGAAGAAGGCATGTCTATCACTATTGACTGGTACTTGAACAATCAAGAGTGGCTAGACCATGTCACATCTGGCGACTATCAAAAATATTACGAAAAGCAATACAACTAATATGAAAGGAATAATATTAGCAGGAGGGTCAGGTACACGTTTACACCCGCTAACCATTAGTGTGAGTAAGCAACTAATGCCTGTGTACGATAAACCGATGATCTATTACCCGCTGACGACTTTATTGTTAGCAGGCATTAGAGAAATACTCATCATCACTACTCCTGACGATCAAGCTGCTTTTAAGAAGTTATTAGGTGATGGTAGCCAAATAGGATGTCGTTTTGAGTATGTTGCTCAGCCTAAACCGGAAGGTCTGGCTCAAGCATTTATATTAGGCGAAGAGTTTATTGGTGATGATGCTGTGGCTTTAATATTAGGTGATAACATCTTCTACGGATCTGGCATGGGCCGTTTACTAAAGCAAAAAGTAAACCCTGACGGTGCTGTGGTTTTTGCTTATCAAGTAGGTGACCCTGAACGTTATGGCGTAGTAGAGTTTGATGATGATTTTAAAGTCTTAAGTATAGAAGAAAAGCCGAAGCAACCTAAGTCGCACTACGCTGTGCCGGGGCTATACTTTTACGATAATAGCGTGGTAGATATTGCAAAAAATATTAAACCATCGCATAGAGGTGAACTCGAAATAACTGATGTAAATAAAACCTACTTAGAGCAAGGCAAACTGGAAGTAGGCGTGTTGGACAGAGGTACGGCTTGGTTAGATACAGGTACTTTCGACTCATTGCAAGAGGCCGGGCAGTTTATTGAGGTGATAGAAAAACGTCAAGGACTAAAAGTAGGTTGTATTGAAGAAGTAGCTTACCGTAGAGGTTTTATTGGTAAAGAAGAGCTACAAGCGCAGGCTAAAAAGTATATGAAGAGTGGTTACGGTGCTTACTTAGAGATGATAGCCAGAGAAAACAGACCACTACTCTAACATAATATTTAAATATAGCTTCTTATATTCGCAGCCCGCACCATTCAGCGGGCTGTTTTTATTAGTTTTATTGACGATGTTGATCTATCTCATTCCCATTATATCTGCTTTCATTGGTTATTTCACCAACTGGATCGCTATTAAAATGCTCTTCCACCCTAAAGAGCCTATCAATATATTAGGCATTAAGGTGCAAGGTATTTTCCCTAAACGCCAAGAGCAATTTGCCCAAAAACTTGGTGTATTGGTGGCTAATGAGTTGATACATTTTGATGATATAGCCGACAAGTTAAAGGACGAAGAGCAGCTTAAAGTATTAACGCCAACTATTGAGGCACATATCAATACCTTTTTACAAGTACGCCTTAAGGAGAAAATACCTGTAATAGCCATGTTTGTAACCGGCAGTACGCTGGATAAGATCAAAGATGGCATGATGGAAGAGATCAATACCCTACTGCCTCAGATCATCACCCAGTACACTGATGGACTAAAGGAGCAATTAGACATCGAACGTATGGTGACCGAAAAGGTAGCCGGTTTCTCTTCTGACAAGCTGGAAGAAATACTCTTTGCTATTATGAAGAAAGAGTTCCGCTTTGTAGAGATACTTGGTGGTGTAGTAGGTTTCCTTATTGGTCTGCTACAAGTAGCCATTACGTTGTTGCAGTAATATGACATTACAACGGTCAGAATGCAAATACATATTACTATTTTTATAGTAAACGAGACCCTATGAGATACGCTATCATCCTTCTAACATTATTCATTTCATTTCAAACACAAGCGCAGAAAATTCACTTTACAGATAGTACAAATATTTGGTATTACGTATCATCATATAAAAAAGCAAAACCTAACACAGGGTATCAAGTAAACTATTACAACTATAATTATAAAGGGGATACAGTTATAAATAGCAAAAGTTATAGGAAGCTATTTGCTGGTGAGACTAATTTAAGAGGATTAGTAAGATTTGATAGTAGCGACAATAAGGTTTATGTTATTGTTGACAGTAACATAGAAAGAATTTTATATGATTATAATCTAAAATTAGGAGATACAGTTAGCAGTATTACAGAGATTAATTGTCCCGTTAACAGTACAAGACAATACATTAAACACTATGTAAGTAAAGTAGATTCAGTTTTGTTAAACAATGTTTATCATAAAAGAAGAACTTTTACTATAGTAGATTATAATCAATATAGTTTCTGCTTTGCTAAAGAGTATGATGTTATCGAAGGCGTTGGATGTACATATGACCTTTTCTTTCCTTTAAGTGGTGCTGTTATGCCTACGGTAGCTTATGTTAGTACTCTAAAAAGAAGCCTGATCTGCCTGAAGAATAATGGTAACTTTCCTACAGCTACCGGAATTACTTTTATATGCAATGATACAACGCTCAATATCGTTACTACAAAGAATAATAAAAGCATAAAAATTTACCCACAACCAGCACATTCTAGTCTTACAATCGAGCTATCTTCAACAATAAATAATGGCTCTATTGCTTTATATAACTCAATAGGACAAGTAGCATATAGAGAAACTATCATTAATAAGAAAAGATTACAAATCTCGTTACAAAATATAAGCCCAGGAATACATTACTATAAAATTACTAGTAATATGAATAAGAAAACATATTCTGGACGTATATTTATAGAATAGTATTATTTAGGTGTGGTCGTTATCCACCATGTATTGCCAAATGGGTCTTTTACACCTCCACTACGTCCGTACTCCTGATCGGCTGGTGGCATAATAGAAGTAGCTCCGGCATCCAATGCTTTCTGGTAAGTAGCATCAGCATCTGCAACATTGATATACATGCCCGCATTTTGCACATTGAGCTCATCTGTAGCTCCTGCAAACATGATACAGCTATCCCCTATCAAGACCTCTGCATGCATAATGGTTATCTCATCGCGCATTACTTTCATCTTTTCTTCAGCACCAAAAACTTCTTGAGTGAACTTTAATAATAATTCGGGGTTTTCTACAATCAAATAAGGCATTACACGATTATAACCTTCTGGAATGTTTATCTCTGACATAGTAAACTGTTTTATGATGTTAATAATAGAACAAAAGTAGAGGTAAGCTGTTCGCTATAATTGGAAAAATGCGACATTTTTTAAACTTCCCTATACTCTATACCTTCTGCTTTTCCAGAAAAATATTGCTTAGGATGATAACCAGAGAACTCCTTAAAGTCTTGTATAAAATGCGACTGATCGTAATAATCACAGTCATAAGCTATATCGGTGAGTGACTTATGTTTCAGCCCATAATTATTCATTGCTTTGCCAAATCTTACGATCCTATTATACAGTTTAGGGCTAAAACCAGAATGCTCTTTAAACTTACGCTCAAACTGCCTTCTAGATAGGCAATACTGCTCCGATAGCTCATTTGTTGAGGTAAATATATTGGCATGAATAACTTGCCTGATGGCATGATGTAGGGGTAAAACCGAGGGTTGTTCTTTTAAGAGCCGTTGCTCCAAAAAGCTTGACAAAATATGTAGTCTAGTCTTATTATCAGTTGCTAGCATAATTTGTTCTTCCAATGAACGTCCATCTGCACCAAGCAATGTATACAGGTCTACAGACTGATTTGAAATCTCATGTGCTGTAGTACCCAATAATGCATTAGCAGCAAATGGATATAAGTACACACCAAAAATACCGAAATCATCTACAGTAGTATACCTATTATAGCTCCTAGATGCCCCCTGAACTATAGAAAAGGGCTCAATATTGCTATCATCAGTCTTATGAAAACGTCCCTTGTAGTGAAATATCATCTCGGTACAGGAGTCTGCCATAGAGCGGTAAACATAAGGATCACCAGCTATGCCATCCATCTCGAACACCCAAAAAAAGCGTATATAAGGAGCTAGTATTGTTGAAGGTGGTATTTGGTAATAGTTTACCATAAGTGTTACGAATATATCAAGAATTATGATTTATGTCAGCTTTAGCATAAAATCATTGTATAGCGGCTTCCATTATCGTAATTTTAGCCAAAATAAGATAGCTAATGTCACATTATTATAGCTTAGGTAAAATACCTCATAAGAGACACGTACAGTTTCGTGATGACAATGGGAAGCTCTATTCAGAGCAGTTGTTCAGCACAGAAGGTTTTTCTTCTAATTACTCTCTTTTATATCATATATATCCTCCTACGCAGATCATCAGAACAGAAGAGCCTGTTGATGTTTCTCCTAAGGCAGCTACAGATAATATCTTGAAACACAGAAGCTTTCAAGGTTTTAGCATCAAGCCCGAAGCAGACTATTTAAAGAGCAGAAAGATCGTTTTGTTCAACGACGATTGCCAAATGTCATTAGCTGCTCCTACTAAGAGTTTTACTGATAGCTTTTATAAAAATGGCGATGCAGATGAAGTAATATTTGTACACAGAGGTACGGGTACGCTTAAAACACAATATGGTAAAATACCATTCCGCTATGGCGATTATTTGGTGATACCTCGAGGTTGTATTTATCAGATAGAGTTTGATACGGAAGACAACCGTCTGTTCATCACAGAGTCATTCAGCCCGATACAGTTTCCTAAACGCTATATGAGTCGTTACGGGCAATTGTTAGAGCATTCTCCATTCTGTGAAAGAGATGTACGTAAGCCTCAAGATCTAGAAACAATTGACGAGACTGGCGAATTCCTTATTCAAACTAAAAAACGAGGCCTTCTATACCCTATGTGGTATGCCAATCATCCGTTTGATGTTGTAGGTTGGGATGGTTGCGAATATCCTTATGCCTTTAATATTGAAGATTTTGAACCTATTACAGGCCGTGTGCACCAACCACCACCGGTACACCAAACATTTGAAGCGCGTAACTTTGTGATCTGTTCATTTGTGCCTAGGTTGTATGATTATCATCCTGATGCAATACCTGCACCATACAACCATAGTAATATTGATAGCGACGAGGTGCTGTACTATGTAGACGGCGATTTTATGAGTCGTAAGCATGTTACGAAAGGAATGATAACTTTGCACCCTGCGGGTATTCCTCACGGTCCTCATCCGGGAGCTGTGGAGAAAAGTATAGGTCAGAAAGAAACGGGTGAATTGGCCGTAATGGTAGATACGTTCTTCCCGCTTAAAATGACAGAAGACGCTCAAGGAATTGAAGATGAAGGGTATGAAATGAGCTGGGCAGAGTAATAAATAACTTTAAAAAATTAAATAAGAAGATATGGAGACACAAACAGCAAGTCAGAAAATGGCCAATGCTCAAGACTTCTTACCTATTAATGGTACAGACTATATTGAGCTATATGTAGGTAATGCTAAGCAAGCAGCACACTTCTACAAAACAGCATTTGGCTTTCAATCTGTAGCCTATGCAGGTCCTGAAACAGGCGTGAAAGACAGAGCATCTTATGTATTACAACAAGATAAAATTCGTCTTGTTTTAACTACCCCGATGAAATCTGACCACCCTATATCAGAGCATATAAAAAAGCATGGTGATGGTGTTAAGGTATTGGCTCTATGGGTAGATGATGCTTATAGTGCGTTTGAAGAAACGACTAAGCGTGGTGCTAAGCCTCATACAGAGCCTACGACTATTACTGATGAGCATGGTGAAGTACGTATGTCCGGTATCTACACTTATGGTGAGACGGTACACATGTTCATTGAGCGAAAAAACTACAATGGTATATTCATGCCAGGCTTTGAAGAGTGGAAAAGCGATTATAACCCAACAGAAACAGGATTATTATATGTAGACCATTGCGTAGGTAACGTAGGTTGGGGACGCATGAACGAGACCGTTAAATGGTATGAAGATGTGATGGGCTTTGCCAACATTCTTACGTTTGATGATAAAGATATTAATACTGAATACTCTGCCCTTATGAGTAAGGTAATGAGTAACGGTAATGGTTATGTAAAATTCCCGATCAACGAACCTGCTGAGGGTAAGAAAAAATCACAGATCGAAGAATATCTTGATTTCTATGAAGGGGAAGGTGTGCAGCACATTGCAGTAGCTACACACGATATCTTAGCTACTGTAAAAGAGCTAAAAGCGCGTGGTATTGAATTCTTAGATACGCCTGATGCTTACTACGATACCTTACTTGAAAGAGTGGGTAACATTGATGAAGAAGTGGCAGCACTTAAAGAATTGAAGATATTGGTAGATAGAGATGATGAAGGTTACCTACTACAGATATTCACTAAACCGATTGAAGACCGCCCTACTCTTTTCTTTGAGATCATTCAAAGAAAAGGTGCGAAGAGTTTTGGTGCAGGTAACTTTAAAGCATTGTTCGAATCAATAGAAAGAGAGCAAGCGAAGAGAGGTAATTTATAGTTTCAAAACTTCCATATAAGTAAACGTCCCCAAATGGGGACGTTTACTTATTGTTGTCTTATTTGATCTATTTCATGTATACAAAACGTAACTGAGTAGTGATGCCATCAGCTTCAATAGAGACTTGGTAAACACCCAAAGCTATATTGTCAGGCAACTCTATCTGATGTGATAATTGACCGTTTTTAACAGGTGCGTTTGCTATGTAAACGACTTGACCAACATGATTGATAATTGATATACTCATCTCATTTGAAGTAGTGCTTAAACTGCCTGTTAATTCAAAACTACCTTTAGTTGGGTTAGGATAAAGTTTGATATTAGAAAGGTTGCCTTGTACGGACTGCACACTATTTGGTGTATTCACTACTACCCTAACCGTATCACACTGCCCTGCAGGTAAGCAACCACCCTCTCCTCTTACATAGTAGGTAGTCGTAGTATTGGGTTTTACAGATACTATAGAGCCATCAGAATTAGAAGCTATCGGAGTTACTTTAGTACCACCACAGCTATCAGTATACCATATCCAGCTGGTAGCATGATTTAGATTACCCATGGCTACTTTCAATACAGTGCTATCACCTGCTGAAATAGTATCAGGAGTGGCAGTAGCTATAGGCTTGTCAGGACCTGTAGTGCCACCACCACCTACAGGTTCTAAACGGCGAACTACAGGACCCCAATTTTGAACATAAAATCCTATATAAGGTACACCCATTGTATCCAATGCTACGCTCTGCGGGTTATTAAACACCGAAGGATAAACAGTAGAATCAGGAGTGGCTGCATTTACCCAATTAGTTCCATCAAACTTTTTTACTGTTGTCCATACATTGGGTGTAGCATCATCTTGATAGAAACCATATATCTCATTAGCCTTATTAATTAATAAGGCACATTCATATGAATTTGAATTAGAAAGATGACTGCCGACATTTATCCAACTATTCCCTACATATTTTTTTACTATTGGTCTGCCATTATTGTTGGCATCACGATATATGATATGTGGTATATTATTATTGTCGATTGCTAAATACGAGTATCTAGCTGCAGCGCCTACATTGAAACCCGCACCTAGGTCTACCCATTTACTACCATCATATTTCATAACATTAGCTGTGTTGCTACTTTGTTTTACATAAGATAAATATGGTGTTCCGTCATTAGCAATAGCAATTATGGAATGAATTGGCTTACCTGTTGTAAAGCCTTGACTTCCTACATATACCCACTGACTGCCATTGTACTTCATTACACTTGAGCCACCATTGAGACTAGAAGTTGCAACATAAGCTGTACCGTTATTATCAACTGTAATATCAAGATAAGTACTTGATGGGGTGAAACCACGTGGACCAACATATACCCAACTACTACCATTATACTTCATAACAGAAGCTGTATAACTAACTGATGCTTCACTAAATATAATGTAAGGTGTACCTGTATTTGGATCAGATGCACAAGCAGATCCACCATAAACATTATCAGAAAAACCATCGGTGCCTTCAAATGACCACTTATTGTTACTGTTCTTCTTTACTGATATTTTATGTCCTCCATTTTTATAAGTAAAAAATGACAAATATGGCATATTATCTCCTCCAATAGCTAAATCTGGATTAATACTACCATTATCATGAACTTTTGATGTATCGACGTCTACCCATTTTGAGGCGTTCATACTGCCATCATTACAGTCTAGGTTATTCAATACATAACCAGTGGGTTGTGTCGCTGCTGTCATAGAAACCAACGGGTTTCCCCAGCCATCACCATCCAAGTCCTGATACCAGGTATAGGTTTGCGCTTGTAATGCAGTAAATGAAAAAATGCAAATAATAGATAAGAAGTACTTAACAGTACTTGATAGAGCAAATCCTCTCATATTTATAGGTTTTAGATGTGTAACAGATTAATAATATTGTAAATCTAGTGTGAAAACATTAGCGCTTGTATTAATATCTAGTGAAGGTAAAATATTAAACAGGGTGTTAATAGTGTTTTTTTGTTAACAGTGCGTTAATGCAAATATCTTCCTAACTTATGGCATTTTCATAATTTGTATATTTGCAACACTTGTGCCCCATTCGCAGGTACTGATCCAAAACAAACGACACAACTTAACATGAGCAAACTGCTTCGTATACTTATAATATTGATGATAGCTAGTCCTGTAATGGCACAGGACGACCAGAGTACTTTCCGTAATTTCCAATTTTCTTTTACCAGAGTATCACAGGCCTACTATAAGTTCAACGATTCATTGGCACGTATGTTTACCTCTAAAGGGTTGTCTTACCCGCCTAAGGATATATATCTACGTACTTTCAAGGCACAGAACGAGATGGAGCTTTGGAGTAGAGATAGTGACACTGCCGAGTATACTTTAGTAAAGACCTACCATATTTGCGCACTTTCAGGTGTATTAGGTCCTAAACGTTGGGAAGGTGATCGTCAGGTACCTGAAGGGCATTATTTCATTGAAGATTTTAACCCTAAAAGCGATTATCACTTGTCAATGTTGGTCAACTACCCTAACTACTCTGACATGCTACTAAGCAATAAAGAGCACCCTGGTGGTGATATATACATACATGGCGGATGCCTAACCGTTGGCTGTATGCCTATGACTAACCCCATTATTCAAGAGTTGTATACACTATGCTTAAATGCTAAGCTTAGCGGCCAAAATCATATTCCTATTCATATCTACCCTACTCGTTTTACCAGCCGTAGTTTAAACTATTTGGGTAGAACTTATGGTGATGATACCACCAAACAGAAGTTTTGGGTAAACTTGAAGTATGGCTATGATTATTTTGAGCGTAATCATAAGATACAGCCTGTAATGTACTCACCCGAGGGTACTTACATTTATCATAAATAATTCTCTCTTCCGGCTTTTTGCCTCCCTTTTCCCTTAAATTTGCTTTGTTTTTAAAGCATATGTTGCGCATAGGAAGAATGACACGAGTTTTTGGAGCTACAATTATCGGCATTGTATTGGTAAGCTTACTGGCCTGCGAAAAAGAAGTGGATATTGATCTGGGAAATAACGCTCCTGCAAAAATTGTTATTGAAGGAGGCATAGAGAACAACACGCCACCTTTTGTTATCATAACAAAGTCTATCGGGTATTTTTCAACTATTGATCTGAATACATTACAGAACAGTTACGTTCACAATGCAAAAGTAACGGTAAGTGATGGCACAACGGTTTATCCTTTAAAGGAGTATGAGATTGATACCGCAGGCACAGGAAATAAGTTTTATGCGTACAGTATAGATACCAGTCAAGGTTTTTTACTGGGTCAGTTTGAAAAGTTCTATTCACTCAGAGTAGAAGTAGAAGGGCAGGTATATGAAGCTACTACCAAAATACCTATACCTACCAGCCTTGATTCTGTGCTGTCTTTCTATCCTGAATCAAGAGAAGGTATTGTTGATGTAGGGCCGGATGCGCGACTTTTAAAAATATACTTTACAGACCCCGATACTCCCGGTAATTTCATCCGTTATTATACACAAAGAAACGGCGAACCGTTTTATCCGGCACAAAGTTCGGTATTCTCAGATGAGATCATTAATGGTGCTCCTTTTAATGCTGAATTTCCATTAGGAGAGCCCTACTCTTCCCTAAAGTCTTTTGACTCATTGGGGATTGCTTTTGTTGGAGATACGGTTACACTACGCTGGAGCGCCATTGATAAGCAGACTTATGATTTTTGGAGTCAGTATGAGTATTCATTGGTGACACTGGGCAACCCTTTTGCTTCACCCATTAGAGTAAAGTCGAATATAAGTAACGGAGCACTGGGCGTGTGGGCTGGTTATGGCTCTATTTACACTACGATCGTATTAGATTAACCTTACATAAAAGCATTAATAGCGATATAGATATAACAACTGTGATAGCTGATATTTTTTTCGCATTTTTGCTGGAATAATTTGATGAATATGACTGAAGAAATAGAAAAAGTAAGTTGCCTGATCATAGGTTCAGGTCCTGCAGGATATACTGCTGCTATTTACGCTGCACGTGCCGGTTTGAATCCTGTATTATATCAAGGGTTGCAACCCGGCGGACAGCTGACCATTACCACTGATGTAGAGAACTACCCGGGCTACCCTGATGGTATTATGGGGCCACAGATGATGATAGATTTTGAGAAGCAAGCTAAACGAATGGGTGCTGATATCCGTTGGGGATATGCTACTAAAGTAGACACTACAGAACGTCCTTTCAAAGTAGAGATAGATGAAGATAAATGGATATCGGCTGATGCATTGATCATCGCAACAGGTGCTTCTGCTAAATGGTTGAACATCGAGTCGGAGCAACGCTTGAATGGTCATGGTGTTTCCGCTTGTGCGGTTTGTGATGGTTTCTTCTTCAAAGGAAAAGAAGTAGCTATAGTAGGTGCTGGCGATACAGCTGCTGAAGAAGCTTTATATCTTTCAAAGCTATGTTCTACAGTACACATGTTTGTGCGCAGAGATGAGATGCGTGCCAGTGTAGTGATGCAAGAGCGTGTGAAGAATACAGAGAATATTAAGATATATTGGAATACAGAAACTAAAGAAGTATTAGGCGAAAGCACTGTAAGCGGTGTAACTGTTACTAATAATCAAACCAATGAGGAAACCACGATACCTGTATCTGCTTTCTTTGTAGCTATTGGCCATAAGCCTAACTCTGACTTGTTCAAAGGCGTGTTAGATATGGACGAAGCGGGTTATATCCAAACCACCCCGGGTACTTCTAAAACCAATATAGAAGGTGTGTTTGCTTGTGGCGATGTGCAGGATAAGATATACCGTCAGGCAGTAACTGCTGCGGGTAGTGGTTGTATGGCTGCTCTGGATGCGGAAAGATATCTTGGAGAGTTAGAGCACACTGCTCAGGCGGCTGGGTAATTGTAATATTTTACAACTCTGTTATAAAAGCTCTGCATTTTGCAGGGCTTTATTTATTTTCATAATATGAAATATATCTTTTCTGCTCTACTCTCAATTATCACCCTACAAAGTTATGCCCAGAAAAACGAACTGGCTCAAGCTATAAAACAACAAGCTCATCCTTTAACTACAACAAGTCCTTTACAACCTATGGACGACCTAGCCTTTTTAAAAGAGGTAACTCAAAACAAGACAGTCATTGGTTTAGGGGAAGCCACACATGGCACCAAAGACTTTTTTACTATGAAACATAGATTACTAAAATACTTTGTAGAAGAACGGGGCTATAGAATATTTGCCATTGAAGCCAGTATGCCTGAATGCGTTGCCATAAATGATTATGTAATGTATGGCAAAGGCGATCCGGCAGAAGCCTTATTTGGTATATATTTCTGGACATGGAATACCAATGAAGTCTTGGATATGATCAGGTGGATGAGGAGTTATAATGAAGGAAAGCCGGATGATGAAAAGGTAAAATTCTATGGTTTTGACATGCAACATACTATTGTGGCAGCAAAAAATGTAATGGAAGACCTTGACAAGGTGAAGATAAAATATGATAGATATAAACCTTTGTTAGATTCATTATCTCAACAATCATCAAGAAAATATTACAAAAAAGGAAAGGATACTTTACTAAACCTTTGTAGACAATTAGAAGAATTATCTCAATATACAGATAGATATAAAGCTGATTTTATAGAGAGAGCAAGTATTAAAGACTATGAACAACATTATCAAAATCTCACCATATTGTCGCAAGCACTAATATCAAAAACATTTAAGAGGGATTCGTATCGGGATAGCTGTATGGCATTAAACATTAAATGGATCAGCGAACAAGAACAAACTGATAAAATTATTGTTTGGGCACATAATGGCCATGTTGCTAAAGCAAAGATATTTAAGACCAAAGATGGTTATCAAATGGGATATTGGCTAAAGCAGTTATTTTCCAATAAATACTATGCTATAAACTTTGATTTTCGTGAAGGAAGCTTTAGGGCTATGCAACGGCTACCCAACATGAATAAGAAGCTTATGAAAAAGTTGCCTGAAGGTGTTGTTAACTGTCATATTCACAAAAAAACAAATCACTCAACAGACTATATATTTCATGAAACAGATTTGCCATTGTTCTATTTAGATTACAAGACAGCCTCAACTGACACTCTTGTGGCGCAATTCTTATCAACACAAATTAAACTAAAATATATAGGAGCTGCTTTTATCCCTAAGTATGAATTAAAATATTACTTTGACGTTGTTCTAAAAGACTATTACGACGCTACTATCTTTATTAACACAACAACCGCTGCCATACCAACCGAATACTATACCGAAAAAATAAAGGAATACTACGCTAAGAAAAAAGAATGACCGAGCTAGAGCAATACATACAAACCTATTTTGAGGTAGACGATAGCAAACTTCCTGAAATAGCTGCTTGCTTCTACCCTCAAAAGGTGAAGAAAGGAGACTACCTGCTCAAGCAAGGCCGAGTATGTGGGCAAATGTCCTTTATCAGTTCAGGACTTATACGTATATATACAGAAGTAGACGATAAAGAGGTTACACAATGGATAAGTACGCCGGGGTATTTTGTGACCGATCTGGCCAGCTTTATTTTCAATACGCAGGCACGTTGGCATATCTATGCATTAACTGATTGTGAACTATTTACTATTGATAAAACTAAGTATATAGAGCTGGGCAATATGATTCCTGAATGGCATCAACTGGAGAAACTATTTATTGCCAAATGTTTTGTGATGTTGGAGAACAGAGTATGTAAACACTTACACATGAGCAGTGAAGAGCGGTATAAGGAATTATTAGTCGAGCAGCCCGACCTTTTCAATCAAGTACCGCTACAATACTTAGCCTCTATGCTGGGTATGACACCTGAAACACTCAGCAGACTACGAAAAAAGCAACTTTCCTAACTTCTTGATATTTGTCAATTCTACGCCTTTGTTTCTGATAGACCTTTGTACTAACAAAATCAGAAACAATGAAAAAATTACTAAAACTTGAAGAAGCAGGCATTTTTGCATTATCTATCTACTTACTAACACTTATTGATCTTAAGTTTAGCTGGTGGGTCTACCCTATTCTTTATTTAGCGCCTGACATTAGTATGCTGGGATATCTAATCAACAATAAGATCGGGGCTTATGTTTACAACTTTGGTCATCACAAAGCGGTAGCTGTTATTATTGGTGTTATTGGCTTTATCATGCATCAAGATTACATCCTCTTGTCGGGTATTATACTCTTTGGCCACAGTGCTATGGATAGAATATTTGGCTATGGCATGAAATACATTACCGGCTTTAAAAATACCCATTTAGGGGTACTTAAATAGCTTGCAAAAGCTATACATTAGTACTGTGTCTATATTACGTAATATAATTATTGGACTATTTGCGCTAGCTATAGCGTTTACGACCACTGCACAAAATAATCGTTTTGAAGATTCAGTACTGAAGGTCATTGAACAATCAGAAGGAGATCATAAGAAGATTGCAGAGTTATATGCCAGATTAAGCTACGGACAACTAGGACATAGTTTTGAACAAGCACTTAACTACGGCAGAAAGGCACTTTCAGCAGCTCAACAAGGGGAGCATCGGCAAGAAGAAGCATCGGCATACTTGGCCATAACTTATGCCTATGATTATTCAGGCAAAATAGATGAAGGTTTGGGTGCTGTAGATACAGCATTAAAGATCGCACAGGAAGGAGGATTTTATATACAGGAGTTTTGGGCAGAGTATATGTATGGTAGTTTAAAGAGAAGAAAGGCAGAATATACTGAGGCGGTCACACATGCCATGAATTCCATTAGAGTAGCTGAAAAACATGATGACAAAAAACTACTCAGCAGTGGATATAATAGCATTGCCATTCTGCACCTTAACCTAGGCGATCTGGAAAAAGGAGAAGAGTATCACTTGAAGGCACTAGCTATAAGAGAAGAGTTGAAAGACTCTGTTGCTATCTCTATTTCACTGAACAATCTAGGTATTGTATACCGTGAGCGTGGAGATTACGACCAAGCTCTCGCCTATTACCATAAAGCATTAGACATAGCCAAGCGTTTTAACGATCCGCAAGACATTGCCTTTTTGTATAACGATATAGGTGCGGCCTACTCCAAAAACGGGGACGTGAATAATGGTGAGCTCTACTTAAAAAAATCTATTGCACTAAGAGAAGAAATGGGTGAGCTTAACGAGCTGGCTTACACTTATAACTACCTTGGAGAAAACTATGAACGAAAGGGAGATGTAAAGAATGGTGAACGATATATCAAAAAGGCGTTGCAAACTGCAATAGATATTGGTAATAACAAACAACATTATGAAGCATTAGAAAGCTTGTCGGACTTTTATTCACGTAATAAGATGTACGACTCTGCTTACAGTTATTTGAAACAACATAAAAGCTATAAAGATTCTATTGCCCATTTAGAGAATCAAGAGATCATAAAAGAGCTCACCACTAAGTATGAGACGGAGAAGAAAGAGAAAAAAATATTACTACAAGAAACAGAGATCAGTCAAAAAAATTACATCATCATAGGCATATCAGCCTTATTGGTATTGATGGCACTATTAGGCATCTCCTATTACAATCGTTACAAGCTAAGACAAAAAGACAAACTTCAAGAAGCGATCATTCATCAACAAGAGTTGGCCACAAAAGCTGTGATAGAAGCTGAGGAGAAAGAACGCAAACGCATAGCTGGCGACTTGCACGACGGTGTAGGGCAAACCATGAGTGCTGCCAGTATGAATCTATCCGTAATAAGTAATGAGATACCTTTTGCTAATGATGAACAACGCAATGCTTTTGAGAAAGCCCGTGCATTAGTAGACGATGGCTGCAAAGAAGTACGCACCGTATCGCATGCCATCATGCCAAACGCCTTGTTGAAATCAGGATTGGCTATAGCGATCAGAGAATTCTTGAATAAGATAGATAGCAAAGTGCTAAAGGTGAACATCTACGCTGAAGGACTAGATGAACGTTTGCCAGACAATATAGAAACGGTACTCTACCGTGTGGTACAAGAATGTGTGAACAATACTATTAAACATGCAGAAGCCAATACACTAGATCTATCACTCATTAAAGATGAAGACGGTATTAGCATTACGATAGAAGACAATGGTAAGGGTTTTGACCTAAACACCGTAAAGAAGAAAGACGGAATTGGCATGCAAAATCTGCAAACACGCATTGCCTATTTGGATGGCACTATTGAGTGGGATACTGCTCCCAATAAAGGTACCGTGGTATCTATATACATAAATTATTAAACAGAATACATTGATATGCGCCCATTGATCTTCAAGAGTCTTTTTATTGTATTGGCATTGTTGTCTAAAGAAGCAACTTCTTATGCACAGCGTGCTCAGATAGATAGCTTAACAAAAGCTGTAGATACTGCTCCTGACAGCATTAAGGCGGATATATACTATCATATTGGTAAAGATTTTCTTCGTATATCGCCCGACTCATGTAAGATGTATATTGATCTTTCATTAGACTATTGCGAGCAGTTTGATGATAAACAATATGAAGCAGAATGTTACTCAGTACTTGGTGCATTAGAGAAATATCAAGGTCATTACGAAGAAGCTTTGACCTACCACCTAAAGAGTTTAAAACTAAAAGAAGGTAGTGATAATTGGTATGGACTAGCTGTTACCTATAATGACATCGGCATTGTGTACAAACAAATGAAACGCTGGAGGGAAGCTCTAGGTTATTACAAAAAGTCTAATCAAGCGGCCCTTAAAGCCAACTTGGTCTATGCCATATCGTTTACGTATAACAACCAAGGAACTGTATATAATGAGTTGGGTAAAAGAGATTCTGCAATGAATAGTTACGACAGCGCCTTACACTATGCCGAACTTTCAAAAAGTACCGGTGCTATGGCAACGGCTTTGGCTAATATTGCTGATGTGAATATTGCCGATAAAAAATATGACAAAGCACTGGCAAGTTTTACAAAATGCTTGTATTACGATAAGCTTAATGAAGATAAATATGGCATGGCTTTATCACATATGGAGCTGGCCAGATGTTATGATGCTCTAGGGCAACCTAAAAAAGCCTTAGCGCATATAGACAGCTCCGAAAGACTAGCCCAAGAGAATAACCTAAGAAGAGAACGAATAGATATACTCACAATAAGGTCAGCCATTGAAGAGCATGTAGGTTTAAGCAGCGCAGCTATACTACATATAAGACAAGCTACTGCACTTAAAGACTCTATATTGAACAGCGAAACCTCGAAGCAAATATCTGAACTACAAACTAAATATGAAACAGAGAAGAAGGAGCAGCAGATCGTTTTACAGCAAGAGCAACTCAGTAAAAAGAATTATGCTATTGGGGGTATATCCGCTTTATTAGTACTCATCATCTTGTTGGGCATATCTTATTACAACCGCTACAAACTCAGACAACAAGACAAGCTACAGAAGGCGATCATTCATCAGCAAGAATTAGCCACTAAAGCTGTAATAGAAGCAGAAGAAAAAGAAAGAAAACGTATAGCAGGTGACCTGCACGATGGCGTTGGCCAAACCATGAGTGCCGCCAGTATGAACCTATCCGTTATCAGTAATGAGATACCCTTTGCTAACGAAGAACAACGTAGTGCTTTTGAGAAAGCCAGATCCTTAGTAGACGACGGTTGTAAAGAAGTGCGCTCCGTATCACATGCCATCATGCCAAATGCTTTATTGAAATCAGGATTGGCCACAGCAATTAGGGAGTTTCTAAATAAGATCGATAGCAAAGTGCTAAAGGTAAATGTATATGCAGAGGGATTGAACGAACGCTTACCTAGCAATATAGAAACGGTACTCTACCGTGTAGTGCAAGAGTGTGTAAATAATACCATTAAACATGCCCAAGCCAACACTTTAGATTTATCTCTTATTAAAGATGAAGATGGCATAAGCATTACTATTGAAGACAATGGTAAGGGCTTTGACCTGAATACCTTGAAGAAGAAAGATGGAATTGGTATACAGAACCTACAAACTCGCATTGGTTATTTGAACGGCACTATAGAATGGGACACAGCACCTGATAAAGGCACTGTGGTCTCCATTCATATTCCATAGGTTTTATAGTTATTGGTTACATCAAACTTGGCTTTCCTTCACCAGTCTCGACGTATTTTTTCAAACTGGATACTAAGAACATCTGCCAAACATTACTACATAGTTCGTAGCAGTTTAACTCAGGAACCAAACCTTCATGTTCAAAATATACTTTTACTTTGTCCAATAGTGGTACTATTTCCCATTTCACATTTGTATCTAGCCACTCTTTTTCAATACCATTATACCCTTCATGTATATGCCTGGCATCAATGCACGACCATGTTAATTTTGAATGAGGCACATACTCTGTTATTTCAAATTTCCAATAGGTTTTGTCAAATGATGTAGTAAATACATCAGACATTTTATGAACTGTGTTATCGGTGTACCCCCACCATTGCTGTACACCTTTTGTTAATGCTTCAAATACTTGAGAAGGGCTCCCCTCAATAATTACTTCTGTTTTAAAACTCATGATTGACAAAATTTAAGCACTTGCATTTTACAAGTACTTGGCAAATATAAAGAAGTACTTTTGTTTTGCAAGTACATTATTGTAGTTTTACTTGATGGAAGTGTTAAAAAGAAGGTCAGACTGCCCTGTAAACTTAGCCCTTGAATTGTTTGGCGATAAATGGACGTTATTAATACTTAGAGATATTATATTCTTTGGTCATCGCTATTTCAAAGAATTTGTACAACTGGAGAATATATCTACCAACATACTAGCCGATAGACTCAACAGATTGGTATACTATGGTATTCTTGTAAAAGATATTGACAATAAAAATCAGTCTTCCTACCTCTATTCCATAACCCCAAAAGGATTAGACCTTGTACCCATAGTAATAGATATGTACCACTGGGGTGCTATACATATAGAAGGCAATAATGCAGAAAAAGCTTACCTAAAAAGAGTAGTAAAAGAAAAAGACCTATTAATAAAAGAGATAAAGGATAACCTGAAGAAACAGCATGATGTAAAATAAAAAGCCACTTTGAGTGGCTTTAGTTTTATCGTTTCATTTTAGCACGGTCATCTGCAGACGGTCCGTACATACCCGGTATTTCTATGTCTTGCAGTCGTAGGTAAACGCCCAACTGTGCACGGTGGTGTACGATGTGGTTCATACCCCAACTTCTGATGTTCACATACTTTGTATCGTGAGAGATCAGATGATCGCCCGCAGTGAACTTCCAAGGCTTTTGCAGGTCGTCCTCCGTCATACCTTCAAGTGTTTCTGTAGCCAATTTCAGATACTCATCAAACTTGGCGAGCAGCTCTTCCCTATTGGTACACACATATCTTTCGAAGTTATTCTTCATCAGGTCAAACTCATCAGTCTTAGCGATGTGATAGATCCATTGCGGTATCTCTGCTATATGCCCTGCAATACGTCCTAGTGGGAAAGACTTTTCATGAGCCTGCCAATCGTAGTTGCCATCGGGCACTATTTCTAATAGTTTACGCGTACTGGCCGATTCTCTTTTTAGTTCTCCTATCAGTTCTTGAATGATATTCATGTTAGTGGTTTGTGAGAAGCAAATTAACTAAAACAATGGTAACTGACTGTTACGTATTCTCCTAAAGTTTTGTGTATTTAAACGTCCTTCTACTTTATTCAACCCAAACTTGTTACAGTAGAGTTGAAACTGTGTTCTGATGAGCTCAGCAAAACGCCCGTCGCCTACTATCCTGTTGCCCCAGCGACTGTCGTTCACCTTACCTTCGTGGCAACTGCTGATGAGGTTCCACACTTTATCCGCCCTGTCGGGAAAGGCTTTGAACAGCCAGTCTTTGAAGATACCTCCAATAGCACCATTCAAGCGTACTACGGTATAGCCTGCCCTTTGCGCTCCTGCTTCTGATGCAGCTTTGAGTACGTCATGCATGTGGTTATCGTTCAGTCCGGGGATGATGGGTGCATTCATAATGCCGGTAGGGATACCTGCTTTCGATAATCGCTCTACCACCTTTAAGCGCGACTGGTAAGATGCTGTGCGTGGTTCTAATACCCTACGCAGGTCTTCATCTAAAGAAGTGATGGAGGTAAACACACTCACCAAGCCATGTTTGTTCAGCTCTTGTAAAATGTCAAGGTCTCTGAGTACCAGTGCATTTTTAGTGAGGATGCCCACAGGGTTACGAAAATCTAAACACACCTCCAGCAGCTTGCGGGTGATGCGCATTTTACGCTCTATGGGTTGATAGCAATCGGTATTGCCGGATAGAGATATGGGCGCAGGCTCCCAGTTCTTATTCTCAAAGAATTTCTTCAGCAAGGCGGGGGCATTCTTCTTCACCACGATACGGCTCTCAAAGTCTACCCCTGCGCTGTAGCCCCAATACTCGTGCGAGTTGCGTGCATAGCAGTAGATGCACCCATGCTCACACCCTTGGTAGGGATTGGCGGAGTACATCATACCCACATCAGGACTGGTGACTTTATTGACCAACGTACGGCTATCGTCGTAGATGTATTCGGTCTTGCGTTTTTCCAGCTCCCAGTCGTCTATACCTTCTACATGTTCCTTCACGTATTCTTGTTTTAAATACTGGTTCTTGGGGTTGTATTGTGCTCCCCTGCCTTTGTCGAACCGACGGTCGGCTTCTTGATTGATCATGGTGTTTTTTATTTAGTGTTTTTGAATAATAATCACCCGTCATGGCGAACTTGATTTGGTATCTCAAGACCACATTTATCTCGTGAGACTGCTTCTTCGTTACACTCCTCGCAGTGACGTGGTGCGAGTACTTTTTAATTTTTAATTTTTACTTTTTCAATTTATTCCCTCTCCAACAACCCACCCCTAACCCCTCCCAAGAGGGGAAGTAACACAAGTACTTTTTTATTTTTTACTTTTTCATTTTTCAACCTATTCCTCCTCCAGCAAATACTGGTTCACCTTGCCGTCTGCCTTGTTAGGGTCGTAGAGGTCTTTCACCGAGCCGAAGCCTATGGCATCCCTCATCACCTTAGGTGTGATGGTCTCCGAAGCTTTACGCACCTTATCTCTACCGTAACGGTCTTTGATGTTGTACATGGTTTTGCGAAGGGTGTCTACCCTGATGCGGTTGTCGAACAGGGAGTACTGTATCATCTTATCGCTCACAAAACTGCCGATGGTCACACAGATGTTCTGCACATTGCTGTTGAACAGGTCGGTTCTTCGCGACTGCTCAAACTGTCTGGCCTCGTGGAGGATGTATTTGCGCATTTCTATAGCATCCTGCTCGGGGCGTGCCAGCTTTACATTGGTCTCCCAACGTGTACCATCACGATACTTAATACGAAAGTGTACTACCCTGCAAAACACCTCCTGCTTCACCATGCGTTGCTCCAAACGGGTGCAGAGGGAGATGAGCAGGCTATCCATGGCCTGTTTTGACTCTCGCTGTGTGCGCGACACCGTACGCCCTGCACTCATATTCTTATACCCACTGGTGTAGATGTCTATCTCCATAAAGTGGAGGCGCTTGTACCAATAGTTGCCCACCACACCACCAAAAGCCTTGCGCAGCAGTGCCTCTGAAGTATGGCGTAATTGCAAGGGGCTATTAATACCTACGAGTTTTAAACGACGCTCGTTGCGGATGCCAATACCGGGCAGATCGGTAAGGGTGAGTTTAGACAATTGTTCATCTATATTCTCGGGAGTAATACGCACCAGCCCGTCGGGTTTTTGTAGTTCCGTACCCAGCTTGGCAAGGAAGGAATTAGGAGCAATGCCGATGCTACAAGTCACATAATCGCCGCAGGCTAGTCGGATATCTTCCTTTATTTGCTTGGCAAGGGCGATGAAATCGTGATACACCAGTTTGTAAGAAGTAAAGTTCATCGAGGCCTCGTCGATACTACGGGCGATCACATCGTCGCAATAGCTATTGAGCACCTCCATGATCTTGATATGATACTCCCGATACCTGTACGGGCGGCCCAGTACGGGTATGATGCTCGGACACAGCTCCCGACACTCCGACAAGCGCATGCCGGTTTTTACCCCATATTTCTTAGCCTCTCGCGAGGGGGCTATGACAGCAGAGTTAGGGCCGTCGTAAGTAACGATGCCTATGGGTTTATGGCGCAGCTCGGGATGGTCCTGCTGCTCGCAACTGGCAAAGTAGCTGTTCATATCCACATACATCACCACCGCATCGGGGTTGGGCGTGGCTGAAGATCCTTGTCTCATGTGTTTGCTGTTTGTAGCAGCAAGTTACACAATTTGTACATTTGTACAAATAAATATTGCACACTTGTCTGTTTAAACGATTTATTGTAATATTGCTGTTATTATAAAATATCAATAATACCTTATTACAATGAAAACAGAAAGTGAACAAAACACACCGCAACTAGACCAAGACGGCAACCCCTTGCCCTCCTACAAAGACAATCCGCAGATAGACCTCGACACCATTCGCGCACATGCACGCACCCTGCTCGACGAGATGCCCTACACCCCCAAGCGCAACAGCCTATTCATCATCAAAGACGGCAACCAATGGATGGAAGACGCCCACAACATGCCCATACCCACCATGCTGTGTAGCGAGCTGTGGCACGAGGGAGAACTCTGCATCCTATTTGCCGATACCAATGTAGGTAAGAGCATCCTCGCCGTACAGATAGCCGATAGCATCAGCCGCGGCATGCCCATTATGGGACTAAAACTGGAAGCCAAAGCACAACCTGTAGTGTACTTCGATTTTGAGCTATTTCAAAAGCAGTTTGAAGCCCGCTACTCTATCAACTACGAAAAGCCCTATCGGTTTCACAACAACTTTTACCGTGCCGAGCTGCACCCTGATATGGAGCTGATACATGGTTGCAATACTTTTGAGGAGTGCCTGATGATCTCCTTAGAAGCCGCGATACTGGAAACGGGTGCAAAGGTACTGGTGATAGACAACCTCACTTATCTGCGCCACGAGACGGAGCAAGCCCGC
This sequence comes from Flavipsychrobacter sp., assembly GCA_965230595.1. Lineage (GTDB taxonomy): Bacteria > Bacteroidota > Bacteroidia > Chitinophagales > Chitinophagaceae > UBA5543. The sequence continues at coordinate 1,508,108 of OZ246011.1, forward strand.
GATGCCCTACCACTGATGAAGGAACTCAAAGCCTTCAAGCAACGTTTCTCCCTAAGTATACTGGCACTAGCCCACACCCCCAAGCGCGACCAGAGCAAACCCATCGGCCGTAACGACCTACAGGGCAGCAAGATGCTCATCAACTTTTGCGATAGCAGCTTCTGCATAGGCGAGAGCAACAAGACACCCGGCATGCGCTACATCAAGCAGATAAAAGCCCGCAATACCGAAATAGTTTACCACGCCGACAATGTGCTGCTGTGCATCATAGAAAAGCCCGCCAACTTCCTGAAATTCGCCATTATGGGTACGGGCGTGGAGAAGGAGCATTTGCGACAAAGTAGTGAGGAGGATAAGGTACTGCGCAACCAAAGGATAATAGAATTGAGGAATGATGGACTTAGCCAACAAAAAATAGCGGATGAACTGGGTATTGGTGCTGGCACTGTGAATCGTGTACTTAATGCCTCTAAATAAATATTCCACTCATTCCATTGTTCCATACAGTGTTTGTATGGAATAGTGGAATGAAAACGGTTAACAAGATTTGTTTATAGACATAAATGCTTTATTAAAGCATGAATTAATCTCATCAAGGCACTTGTTAACATCGTTACTAACATTTGAATGATTAATAACATTATTTGTTATAGCTGCCCTGTTCGTCAATAAATCTTCCAAATATTCTAAATAATATTCTAACTCATCTAGACAAGAGTTGTCGATATTATGAGAAAGGAGAGTTCTTTTTAGTGAGTCTATCTGCTTCTGAGTAGATTTTAATGTCTTTATGACTTCATTTAAATCTATATTATTTGACATTATTAAAGTTGAAGATAGACTTTCAAACCCACTTACTAGCCGATTTAAAGTTGACATCAAATATTCATATAAATTCTGATTCCTATTGTGTTTTTTTTGCAGGGTATTTGCTATATACAATCCAATAATAGCCGTAATAGTAGCTAACAGTAAATCAGAAACATTCACACTACTATCTATGTCTAAGAATTGATACTGTGATAATAAATAAGATAATAATGCACCAGCGAGAAATGCTAAAGCCAAATAAAACCAATTACTTTTTTGCATCGTAAATTGATTTTTTTATTTTCTGAATATATTTAGGTATTTCGTTTGATATTAACACCAAATTATTCCACACGGTTTCTGCATCATAGGCAGAACTTAGTCGCCTAAACGCTTCATTTAAGAAAGAACTTGCATAGCCATCAGTACCATCTAAATCTATTGTTAATTTTTGATTATTACTAATTGCACTCTCAAACTTATCTTTCAGAATTTTTTCAAAAAACTCTTGACCAGAGGCCGGTCCATCCTCATAGTATCTTGCACCAGGAGTTGCTGAAAAATCTTCTGCTATTTTTATTTTGAACATAATATTTACTTAAAACACGCCTTTATACAATTAAGGTCAACTTCCCAATAGTAATAAGAACCAGAGAATTCAACAGTTAAATCTTCTATAATATTATTATCAAAGTGTATAAAAGCGCTGTTAGATATTATTAATAGATTCTTTATATAACCATCATCGTATGCTTCATAGATAGTCGGCAAACCCAAACCTCTCCATTGCAAGCCTGTTCTTGATTCTATTCCATTCATAAAAGCAGTTTGTAAGACATCAGATTCATTTTTGAATAAATTAATGAACTTTTTCAAGGATCCAGTTTTAAAAGTCTTTATTATCCCTTTACCATTGTCAACGAATGAAAACTTTACCTTATTGTTTTGTTCATCATGAACAATTGCAAAATGCCACTTAATACTATGATCGTGCTTAAATGCATGATCGCAACTGTTTCTCATCATTTCTACCGCTGCACTATATAAAATTGGGTTACGTCCTTTATAACCCCAAACAGTTTCCATTGCATACTTTATTTCCTTTGATAATAGTGTTTGCGGCGTGTTTTTACTACCAGTTCTTAATATAGTGTTTCTTGTATTTTTATTTTTCAATTTAACATCACCACTTACATAATTAAAAAAACCAGATTTTTCTAAAATGTCTCTAGCTACAATATTTTTGGGTTTTAAACCATGAACTATTATTCTTTTTTTACTAACTATATCCTCCATTACAGATAGCAACATAGCTATTGCACCTTCGCCAATCAAGGTTACATTCTCTAAGTGAATGTTTATATTAAATCCAGCATTTGCTACACGTTTAATCCTTGCAATAAACCTTAACACTTCAGAACAGTACTCATATTGCAATTTGAATTTCTCAGGAGCTGTCACATCAATAAATACATTGCTTTTGTATAAACTATCATCAACTTGTTCTAATTCATTGTACTTTCTACTAAGCCTCCTCTTCCTTTTTAGCTGATATATGGACCTTCTCTTGTAGTGTTTTTTTCTCTTTGTTGTGTTTTTCTTCATGGTCAAAAAGCTACAAGTCTAATATAATCAAAATATAACAAATATAAAATCAATGAATTTAATTAATACCAATATCAATATTCCACCATTCCATTATAGCTGTAAAGGAACAATGGAATGAATTGGAACATTATTACAAATAGCGTATATTTGTTATAATAAGCATACCCCCCCCTCATGGCGAAGGAGGGAAACGTATGAAGCCATCTCGTAACCATAAGAGCTAAGTGTTATTACGAGGCTGCTTCGTGCCTCGCAGTGACGAAACACGGTAATACACACCACCCGTCATGGCGAAGAAGTGAAACGTATGAAGCCATCTCGTATCTATATAGGCTAAGTGTTATTACGAGACTGCTTCGTGCCTCGCAGTGACGAAGAGGAGAATACACGAGAGCTAGGCAGCACAGTAGTCCCCTCTCCGAGAGGGGGGTGCTTGAACGAAGTGAAAGTGGGGTGTGTCTACCTAACACAAGTACAACCCACCCCTAACCCCTCCAAGGAGGGGAAACACAAAACACAACCCTTTTTACTTTGAAACCCTTTTTACTTTGAAAACTATGACCAACTATCGTTATACACTGGAGCAATACACAGGGCGCAACAGTAGACACACCTGCCCTGCATGTGGAGCAAAACACCGCTTTACCCGATATGTAGACACCGAAACAGGCAAGCACCTTGCCGACCATGTAGGTCGCTGCGATCGTGAGGTAAGCTGTGGCTATCATTACAAACCCAAGCAATACTTTGAAGCACACCCTGATGCTAGAGGCAGCGTACCCGTAGGCAGTCAAAAACGCATCATCCCCAAGGCAAAGCCTGTTAGCTTTCATACCCAACAAGAGCTCACCGCTACCCTTACCGACTATGAGAACAATCACCTCATCCGCTTCCTCAACAGCAAGCTGGGCAAAGCCGCCACACAGCAAATACTAGACAGGTATTATGTAGGCACTTCTCACTATTGGGATTGTAGCACCGTCTTTTGGCAGGTAGATATACAGCAGCGCATACGTGCGGGCAAGGTCATGATGTATTACCCGCAAACAGGCAGGCGTATCAAAACACCACGCAACTACATCAGCTGGATGCACCGGGTGTTGAAGAAGGAAGATTTTAACCTCAGCCAGTGTTTCTTTGGCGAGCATTTGGCAGCCCATAGCAGCAAGCCCATAGCCATAGTAGAGAGCGAGAAAACAGCCCTCGTAGCCAGTCACTACATGACAGAATATACTTGGTTGGCCACAGGCAGCCTCAGCAATCTTACCGCCAAGCGTTGCGAAGTGTTTGAAGGGAGGCAACTCCTCCTCTTTCCTGATGTGGGTGCTTACGATAAGTGGACAAGCCTGGCCGAGCCATTGCCCAACACCAAGGTGAGTCACCTCTTTGAGCAACTAGCTACCGAAGAACAAAGAACACAGGGCTGCGACCTAGCAGATTTTATATGGACTAAGGCCTCCTAATAGCTTTTACCATTCCCTTAACTATCGCTTGTATAGTTTAGTAAGTCTATACTACCAACCAAAACTTGCCCGTTATGCCCAAAGTAATACTCACATTACTATGCTCCTTACTTTACCTCTACACTGCCGCGCAGCCTAATAACCGTCATGCCCATGCGCTGGACTACTGTGTGATGAAGCAAGCTGGTAAGCATTATAAAGATAGCGTTGCTGTGTTTCGCTATACAGAGACTGAGCAGAAGACCTACCACGCTCCCCGCCCGTGGATGACCCACACCCGAAACCATACGGGAAAGATATGGGCCGACCATCAAAGCTTTAGCAAACAAGATACTTTCTACTACAACGAGAAACCTTACATCACCCGCGAGTACTACGATGGCCACCAACTGCTTTACCTACCCTACTACGCCAAAGAACCTATAAAGATAGACAGTAGTACACTAGCCGTAGAGGTGTACGAGATCGCCAAGTATCACCCCGCAATGCTGTTGCATTACGTCAATACCCACAAGTATGATATAGATCTGAGTAACGAAAACTACCCACGATATACGGTGAAGATAGGCGATGCGGTGGTGACGCTTACAGCAGACTATGGCTCTGAAAAACTACGCCAGGTAGAGATCGTTAAAGACGAAGAAGTGTATGGCGACGTTACCTACACCATCCATTATAGACGGTACAACACTTATGGTCATGGCGCTAAGGTGCATTATTACCCTATGCAGGTCACTTATAGCAAGCACAATGGCATTACCGATACCATCAGCATACAATATGAAGGAATGGTAGCGCATGCTCCCGCGCTGGTAAAAAAGCCTGAGGATTATACCATCCACACTAACAAACCACCCATACCCCACACGATAAAAACGAAAAAGATCAACGATCATATCTACATGCTACACTTACCACAAGGTGAGTCGGCAGCTATGCTGGTATTGTTTCAAGACTTTAGCGTTATCGTAGATGTACCACTCAATAGTAAGAACGGAGAGTTGGCTTTAGAAGAAGCCCGCAAGATAGCTCCCGATAAGCCTATAAAGTACTACGCCTTCTGTCATCATCACCCTTGGTATGTAGGTGGTATGCGCCCTTTTGTGCATGAAGGGGTAACGGTACTCACGCAAGAAGAGAATATCAACTACTTGAACTATGTAGCCACAGCACCACATAGCCTACAACCGGATGCGCAGCACAACGATCCACAGCCTTTAAAAACAGAAGTAGTCGGCGATACCAAAACCATTACCGATGGGGAGTATGAAATGGTGATGTATCACATCGGCATGGAGTCGGAACACACGGAAGATTACACGCTCTTCTACTTCCCGCAGGAGCAGATACTCTTTCAGGGAGATATGGTGTTCATCAAAAATGATAAACCACTTAGCAAAGCCGGTGGTAAGCAAATGGCCTTAAACAAAGCCGTAGAAAAACGTGAACTATCTGTAAAGACCATATTACAAGCATGGCCTTGGGAGAATGAGTATAATATGAAAACCATCATCCCTTATAGCGAGCTGGAAGAAACGGTACGATTGGCTAAAGAAGCTGAAAAGGAATAGTATCTTTGCAGCCATTCGATAACCTCAATACAAGAAACTGATGGAAGACATCGTAGTAAAAGACAGCAATGGCAACGAATTAAAAGATGGTGATGCCGTAATCGTCATCAAAACACTAAAGGTAAAAGGTGCTGACGACATCAAGAAAGGCACTAAGGTGAAGAACATCAAACTTACCGACGACCCCGCTGAAATAGATTGCAAAGTGAACGGCACACGCATGGTACTACGAGCCGAGTTTCTGAAGAAAGCATAAACATTTAGAAAGTAAAAGGTAAAAATTAGAAAGTAAAAACTTCTCGCCATGTTGAGCATTGTGTGAGATACCAATTCTGTTGCCTCCCGTTACCTGAAACAACATCGCTTTTTTGCTTTTTACTTTTTGAGTTTGAAGTAGCACTTGGCACACATCTTGCATGGTGCTATAGTATGAAAACTTATAAACTGATATTACTATTCACTATTGCCCTAAGCTTGTATACTGGCTGCAGGCAAACTGTAAAATATGTCTACCAACAGCCTCATGTATATGCACTGAAACAAAACCTGAACAGCCCCGTAGCCGAAGAAGGCACAGTGGTATTCCCCAATCTACGGTTTAAGATAGAGCTGCCGTTACATAGCTACACGGTATTTAACTACCTGCCCGCCACCAATCAGGCTTATGCCTTTCAGCCTAGTAAGCCTTACATTTATTCCACTGAAGATATTACGGATATTAAGGTTATTGCCTTAAATGATTATAATAGTCAGTACCCAGCAGGTAGTGATGTGTCTAACATCTGCGTTTTTGGTTCTGCTAATAGGTCTGACACATCAGACAGAACAAAAGCTGCATTTCTGGAATATTATAATGATGACTATAATAGACAGTCGAGTTATAGTTTACCTAATCTGGACTTTGGGTTCTCTATTACACAACAGCCTGATACCACATATACCAAGCAGCGTTTTGCCGTAACGCTTCATACTGATAAGCAAGCAGAACTGACCGACACGACACAAACCATCATCATACTACTATAAGCACTATGAAAAAGACCATCACAGTATTATGCTTACTACTGGGCATCAATAGCATTGCTCAAGAGGCAGAAGATAAGAGCGATCATACCACTCATTTTTTTATACATGCCGCCGCCGACTACTATATGAAAAATCCTGTAGAGAATATTAATACAGGCAGTTCGGGCTTAAGTGCACAACCCAACATCGGTGCAGGCTTAGGTGGTGTGTTTCTGTTGCAACGCCGCAATGGTATGTTTCTTAATACAGGCCTTACCCTGAGGTATGCACCCAGAACAATAGACCTCACCTACAATGCGGTAGATATGGGGTATACAGGAAGCAACTATACCACTCAGCAAACGTATTACTATGATAAATTTCTTACTACCGTACACATAAAGTTGGGTTACTCCTTTTTACCAAAGTATAAGAACAAGCTCGATGTTTCTTGTGGTTTCAACTTTAATATTCCCGTCAATGGGTTTAGTGATCGTGGTATTACTGTGCATGAGAACGTAACCAGTACCACCAAAACAGATCTACTATATTTCCAACAATATAAATGGGGTACACAGACAAGAGAGAACTTTTTTGGATCTATGTTCTATAATATCCAATACAGCATATCTGCTAGCTACAGATTGAATAATATTTGGAGAAATGGCAAGAGCATACGATTAGGTATTGATGTAAACAGGCACATTAGAATTGGCGATGAACCAAACATAAATCTTTACTTCTACGACCCTAATAGAAAAGAAATAGCACGCAGCAGCTATCAAGACTTCAACAATGCCATGAGCTTATTCATTGATTTTGAGCTATAAACGCCCTCAAAACCTATATTTTACCCCCTCAACCTGAGTAAAAAAAATATTATTAGATAGTTTCATATTAATAGCCTAATTTTGCTTCATTATTAAAATACCTTAAGTAATGCAAGAAGGAACAGTTAAATTTTTCAATGAGACCAAAGGTTATGGTTTCATTACGCCGGCAGACGGCAGTAAAGACATCTTTGTACACGTATCAGGCCTTAACGGCGACATCAGTCAAGATGATAAAGTACAGTACGAAGTTGAAGAAGGCAAAAAAGGACTAAACGCGGTAAATGTTTCTGTAGTACAGTAATATTTCTGCTCGAAGTATATTTTTGAATTCCCCAGCACATCTTTTCAGATGTGCTTTTTTATTGTCTAGTGCATTCTATCTCCCCGTGGTGCCAGCTGTTGTAGTACACCCTCTTCTACAGCCAGCCACTCATGCCATACCTTGCGCACTTGCTCTTTATCATAATACTTTTCTGCAAGGTCAATGAACAATCTATAATGCCCTGCTTCCGATATCATAAATTTATAGTAGAACTTACGCAAGGCTTCTTCTTCCAGCCCTTCGCTCAACAGCCTGAAACGTTCGCAACTGCGTGCTTCTATCAAGGCGCACATCATGAGCTTGTGTAGTAGCCTATCCTCAGGCTTTACGTGTTTGGGTTTATTTTCTATCAATAAGTTCACATAGTCATCCTTACGCTGCTTGCCCAACTCAAAACCTCTTTTCTTCATCTCTGCCCATACCATTCTAAAATGCCCCCACTCTTCGGTTACTATTGGCGATAAGGCATTGATAAGATCTAAGCGGTCGGGGTATAGCTGTATAAGTGTGATGCATTGTGTAGCAGCCTTCTGCTCGCAAAATGCATGGTCGGTCAGTATCTCCTCTAATGATATAGAGGCTAAGTCTACCCAACGCGGATCGGTAGGTAGCTTTAGCCCCAGTATTGAATTATCTGCAGTACTCATATTGTCTGCAAAAATAAAAATGCTTTAGAATAATACATCGCCATATTCCGGCATACGATCAAATATAGCTTTGGCATAAGGACAGAGTGGCAATACTTTCATTTGCTTTTCGCGAGCATAAGCTACGCCAGCAGCTACCAATTGCCTGCCTAGCCCCTTTCCTTCATGAGTCTCGTTCACCTCTGTATGCTCTATGATGTATTTACCCGGGCCTGCATAGACATACTCCATCTTACCGATCTCCTCATCATCAAGCAGGAGGTAGAACTTGCCCTTTTTGCCGTCGTCAGTTTGATGTACTTGCATTGTTACTACATAACTCTCTTAATGGTACAGCCAATAGACTTGGTATGATTAGGATCTATTACATTGCCCGACACCATATTGTCTATCGCATCTTTTAAGAACATTTCTTCTGATTCGTTTGGACTGGCCGGGCGGTCTTCCATAGCTCCTTTGTATACCAGCTTGCCATTCTTGTCAAACAAGAATACTTCAGGTGTACGTGTTGCTCCAAAGGCATCTGCCACAAAAGAATTTTTATCTACAACATAAGGTACTGTATACCCTTGCTCTTTGGCATACTTTCTCATCTTCTTGTAAGAGTCATCATCTTTTCTTCTGGCTTCGTTAGAGTTGATGATGATCATACCGATATCGTTTGCTTTGGCATAGTCCATCATTTCTATGGTGCGTGCTTGGCTTTTGATCACATAAGGACAAGTGTTGCAAGAGAACATCACTAATAGTCCGTTCTGTCTTTTTACCATATCCATGGTTACGGCATCACCATTGGCCGATTCCATTTTGGTTTTAGCCATAGGCACATCAGAGCCAATTTCTAATAACTGAGGTTGTGCATAAGTAGTTGCACTAAGTAATAATGTAGTTGCTAATAATGCTATCTTTTTCATAAGTCTTGTTACGTTTACCGATGCTTAAAGTTAAAGCATCTGAAGTAAGTAAAAGCAAATAAATCAATAACAAATACTTATTGCTCCTTAGGGTCTAGGCTGATAAACTCATCACCCGGTTGGTATATGAGGTAAGTAACAATAAATTGGAACATCTCATCCGTTGCACGCATACTACCATCTTGGTCAGTAACTAATCGTGGCGGACTGAATGGGTTGTTTAAATTCTTGCGCGTATTATCATACACCCCTTCAGCTATTACAGTACTACCCCTTGGTATCTTCACCATCTTCTTAAACGTATAGAAGTATTGCCAGTTAAAGTCCCATTTAGGTATGGATATTAATCGTATGGTATCTCCATCAGGCTTAACCGCATAGGCTTTAAAACTCTGCCCCAGTAAGTGCATATGCGGGTTGATAGTCAGTACCGATATATCATCAGGTATTACTAGCTTGCTGTGTACTTTCTTAACGGTGTTGGGCTGAATAATGAGGTCGGGCTCTACAGGTGCAACACCCCATGTACCTAGCTGAAACTCCTGTACAGGACGCTTAGGTTGCTCGTCGGCAAAGAAGATGTTGATATAAGAGCTATCCCACACTGCCTCGCTAGTAGTAAAGCCATAGTGTAGATCGTTGAGCAAGAAAGCACCTTTACGGGGCAGGTAATACCCACCTATACCTTTAGGATACTTTTGCCCTTCAGTACCCGGCAAGTAGTTTACAACGGATTTTTGTAATACAGGATAAGAACCATCATCGTTAGGCAGGTCTAGTGTCTCATAAGCTTGCACAATGGTGCTGTCTTCCACCATATCTACAATGCGCTCACCACCAAAAACATCACTTTTTTTGCTGTAGTCATACTTCACTAAGTCACCATTTACATGGTGTACCACATTCTTTGGCCCTGCTGAAAATTCTATCAAGCTGGCATATTTTCCCTCGGGTAGTTCGTAAGGTACTTTTACCAATAAAAAACGGTCACGGTTATTAGCAGGTAATAAATATGGCTGTACCGGTATACGCATATCAGGCGTGCCTATGAGAGAACCTGATGGGTATTCGGGTAGTTCAGGCATTTGCTTGGCATTCCCTTCCTGCATACCATCTTCTACCCATTGTTCCAGTATTTTAATGTCTTTGTCTGATAGTATTTTCTGACCAACAAACTCTGTATAGTGCGGGTCGGCTGGCCAAGGTGGCATCAAGCGTTCTTTGGTAGCATATACAATACCCGAAGAATAATTGACCGCGTCTTGATACGTAATAAGGTTGAAGTGTCCTGAGCCTTGCGGGCGATGGCAGATGGTACAATTCTCATACAATATAGGTGCTACATGCTCAGTAAAGGTGACCTTACCAATGATACCCGTCCCCCCACAACCGGCATATAACATACCTAATGAGAGTATTACTAAAATACTATTGAGCTTTTTTCGTAGCACGTTTTTCTTTTCTTGATACTTTACCTAATAATATACTCACATTCAAGTCATAACCAATGAGTATGATGAGTGTATTGATCCATATCAACACCATTGATGCCATAAGCGTACCAATGGAACCGTATATCTTATTATAGTGTATAAAGTTATTGACCATAAAGAAGAAGCCCGCAGATACCAATACACTTAATATGGTGGCAAATACGGAACCCGGCGAAATAAACTTTACAGGCTGGCTTAATGACGGGCCATAACGATAGATGATGGAGATGGTCACGAAGATCACAAGTGTAATGATAATAATACTGGCCAGCCTAATGACCAATACATTATGAAATAGCCTAAGCAAGATGTCATTCAAAGCACTACTTTGTAATATGAGCACTACAATGCTTAGCATAGCCACCACCAAAAACATCAAGGTGAGTTTTATAGCAGCCCATCGTTGCTTTAAACCGGAGCGACGAACGTATACGGATAAATGCTTCCGCTCAAAACTGCGTATGAGCCCCATCATACCATTGGAGGAGAAAAACAAGGTAGTTAAGATACCTATTGATAGTAGTCCGCTTTGTTCATTATTGATAAAGTCAGACACAATAGTACTTAATGTACTATATATTTTATCATTAGGAGTGATCAACTTTAATGTATCCAGTATGGTTTCTTCTACACCTTCTAGTGGTAAGTACGGTACTAAAGTAAACAGCACCAGTAAAGTAGGCGGTAGCGCCATTACAAAGTTGTAGGTAACTGCAGCGCAGCTTTCAAACAACCTGTTGTTCTTCAACTCTCTGAAAAAGAAACGCCCTATCTCATATAAAGTTAATCCGCCCGAGCCCGGCAACGTCACGTGCGATGCCATATTTTCTATCACCTTCATAGGTGCAGACTCGAGTATTAACTTTTCAAATTTGGTCATACTACCAAGTACGATCTACAGATTGTTGAGAATAAAGTTCGTCATTCTACGGAAGAGATGATAACGCGTATTACCTCCGTATATACCGTGGTTTTTGTTGGTATAATATTCACTATCAAAATCCTTGTCTGCTTGTACTAAGGCCTCATGCAGCATAAACGAGTTTTGTGCATGCACATTATCATCACCTGTACCATGTATGAGTAAGAATTTACCCGTCATACCCTCTACCATATTCTCAGGAGCATTCTCTTCATAGCCCTTACTATTCTCAGCTGGTGTACGCATATAGCGCTCTGTATATATATTATCGTAGTACTTCCAGTTGGTAACAGGAGCTACTGCTATAGCCATTTTAAACAGCTCTCCACCTTTAAATAAACAGGTACTACTCATAAAGCCACCATAGCTCCATCCCCAAATACCTATACGACCACCATCAACATAAGGCAGTCGCCTTAATTGTTTTGCTACAGCTATTTGGTCATCACTTTCCAACTTACCTAGTTGCAGGTAGGTTTTCTTTTTAAATTCTTCTCCTCTAAAGCCTGTCCCTGTACCATCTGCACAAACTACTATATATCCTTTCTGAGCCAGCATCTGATGCCAGAAGTAATACCCTGCAGGAAAACGGTCAGCTACTTGCTGCGACCCCGGGCCACTATACTGGAACATCAATACGGGATATTTTTTCTTTTTATCAAAGTCAGGGGGGGTGATCATCCAAGCATTCAAGTCTACCCCATCAGCACTTTTAAAAGTAGTGAAAGATAACTTACCCAGTTTGTACTCATTCATCTTCAACTTCAACTTGATGTTGTCTTCCAATGTACTTACGATCTCACCTTTAGCATCTCGCAAGTAATATATAGGCGGCTCGTTGAGCGAAGAATGTTGATCTAAGAAGTAGTTATAACCGGCAATGGTTGTAATGCGGTGTGTACCGTCTTCAGGAGTAAGTAGCTTAACTTTTCTACCATTCCAATCAATAGCATATAGCTTACGTTCCATTGGTGAGTTTACAGCTGCTGTATAATATACCAGCTTACGCTTTTTGTCTACACCAATGATGTTGTCAATATCATAGTTCCCTTTAGTCAGCTCTTTTAGTTGTTGTTTTTTCCAGTTCCAGTTATACAAGTGAACATACCCATCACGTTCGCTGGTAAACAAAAAGGATTGCCCATCGGGTAAGAATTCTAAGTTGTCGTTGATGTCAACATAGTACTTGTTCTCTTCTGAATAGATGATAGAAGTAGACGCATCCTGAGCATTACCTAAGATGAGGTCTAGCTTATTTTGCAATCTATTCAACCTGTAAATGCATAGCTCCTTAGGGTTGTTGGTCCATTTAATACGAGGTACGTATTGATCGGTTTCATTGCCAAGGTTAAATGAGAAAGAACTCTTCTTAGCCAGATCGTAAACCTTGATATCCACTATAGAGTTAGGCTCTCCTACTTTGGGGTATTTATAAGTGTAATTTTTAGGATACAAATTATGATAGTAAGATAGGGTATATTCCGGCACATTACGCTCATCAAAACGGTAGTAAGCTATATAGCTACCATCCGGCGACCATTGGAAAGCCTTAGTAAAGCCAAACTCTTCTTCGTACACCCAGTCGCAATTACCGTTGATTATCTTATTCCATTCACCATCTTTGGTCACTTGTACTACATCGCCATTCAGCACTTTATAGTATAAGTTGTTGCCTTTTACATAAGCCACCTTTGTGCCATCAGGTGAGAAAGATGCATGTAATACTTTCTCATCATCTAAAAGTGTGATGCTCTTTGTTTTTATATCATATACGTGCACGTTATACAATCGAGAACGACGATAGATTGCTTCCCCTTCTGATCTTAACAACAGTTTTTGTTCATCATTACTAAAAGTATACCCTTCCATATAATACTTCTGATCTACTGAAAAAGCATCCTTGGTATCAAAAACGGTGGCCAATTCTTTCCCTGTCTTTATATCATATATTTTTATTTTCTGACGTCTTTGTCCTCTTTTTCGGTCTATTTTAGAATATCTTTCACCATCTTTCATCGCATTAAAGCCTCTAACACTTTGGCTACTGAATGTACCATCTTTCCATACATCTTCAAGGGTGATCTCTTTTGTGCCGTTTTGGGCTAGTGCAGGTAAACTTAAACTAGCCACCAATATCAATAGTAAATAACGCATAGTATATATTATAGTATCTCTCAAAAATAGCATCTATATAGCAGAGGTGGAAATTAATACCCAATAAGTTAGGGGGTATTTGAGTGTGATTTCTTTAGGAAGTATTTAACACTCACAACTGTACTATTTACACACTCATGACGTTTGAAAGAAAAAATACATATGAGAAAAACCATCTTGATCGCTTTATTATTAAGTCTTGGGCTTAGTATAAATAGCTATGCAACCGACAAAAGCACTAATGACAATAACGAAAATATCAAAACCCTAGCTACGCTAGAGGTCAGTAAAAACGATGTAAAAAGCATGTTTGGAGAACCGGCAAGAATAACGGCACAAAAAGGCAAAAGCACATGGAGTTACAAGAACGACAACTATTATTTGATGTTAGAATGGAATGAGGATACCAAAAAACTGCACAGGTATAGTTATTCTGCAGCTGAGGGCGAATCCGGTGAGTGGGCAACTCAATACATAACGAATCTGGAAATAGAAGAAACTACTGTATCTAAAGCCATTAGTATGCTAGGCATTCCTAAAAATATGAATGTGGAGGATGATGACCATAGAATGCAATACTTCTATAACAATCGTACGCAGTTGCGCTTGCATTTTAAGAACGGCCTTTTATTTAGATATGAACTGGAAAGAACATAAAAAAAGCGGCTAAACAGCCGCTCTTCTTATATATCTATATTGTGTGTTTAGTAGTCAATAGTTGCTTGAATGCCACGATCTATTAAAGCTTCGGCTTTTGGGCGTAGTATATCAAAGCTGCCCTTCTTTACACTACATTTTCCATTGTGATGGATGATCAAAGAGCATTGCTCTGCCTGCTCGGGAGAGTGATCACACACTTCTACCAATGACTCTATTACCCAGTCAAAAGTGTTTACATCGTCGTTCCAAACAATAATTTGGTGTAGTTGTTCTGATAGTGTTTCGGTGGCCAGGTCTTCTTGGGTTTCCCAATTGATACCACTATTACTCATGTTCTTTAAATTCATCCTTATACACAATTTCTAGTTGGCAAAGATATGAAAAAACGTGTTTTGATGGACACATAATGCACATATATTTGCAACATGTTTCAAAAGAAAACGATGGATGAGCTTGGCAGGTTAAGCCAAGAGGAGATGCAAAATGCAGAGAAAAAACCGATTATCATTATACTGGACGATATACGCAGCATGCATAATGTAGGTTCTACCTTCAGAACATCCGATGCTTTTGCTATCGAAGCTATTTATCTATGTGGCTTTACACCTCAGCCACCACATAGAGACATCCACAAAACAGCTCTAGGCGCTACTGACACCGTGCATTGGCAATATTTTGAAACTACTATTGACGCCGTACAAGCTGCAAAAGCAAAAGGCTACAGCATTTGTGCTATTGAGCAGGTGCATAATAGTACCCCGCTTCAGGAATTTGAATACGATAACAGCTCGATAGCACTAGTATTTGGCAACGAGGTGAATGGTGTAAGTGATGAAGTATTAGCACAAGCAAACAACTGCCTTGAGATCCCTCAATACGGCAGCAAGCATTCTCTGAATATATCAGTAAGTGTAGGTGTTGTACTATGGGAACTGATACGAAGTACTAACGCTTAAACCTTACGGCAAGAGATGTAGTCAATAGCAGATTCATATTTCTGTCTAAAATCTCTCCTGAGAATATATTGTCTTCGCTATGATAAAGTTTGGCTTCGGTACGCCATAGCACATTATTCATGATCTTGCGATCATAACCTAAACTATAACCACTCATCACGTTATTGGTAAACAACGGCATGCTGGCTATACGATCAAACGCATCATGAAAGTATTCTCCTCTGGCTACAAGTGTAGAATTCTGATTGAGTTGATAACGTAATATTGCAGCAATGGTATACCATCCGTAATAGTTGCTACTTCCTTTTACCGACTGTTCAGAACCGAAATCAAACAAAGCAGTCAACTCCATCTTCTTGCCTATTTTTACTATACCGTATAGGTCGCTGAAATAACGCCATCTGCGTACAGCATCAGGGTATGCACTACCGGCAAATGTGCTCCAGTTAACCGTTACCTTATCGTTTGGCATAAAAGTGATCTGCGTACCACCTGATGGTGCACTGTTACCATTTTGCCTCTGTATAGCTTGCCATCCATTCAAATAAAACAACGCTATATACCAGGTTTCAGCAATATTCATATAGCTAAGACGCACACCACTTTCATAATAGGGCGAGCCTTCAGCAAATAAGCTTCTGGTAAGTGCAGCACAATCCATACTAATAGCACCTTCAGGTCCTATATGCGATGGCATCACACCTGCATCTATCCATATCTCTCTGTTTTTATGTAAGCGTATACCTGCATTAGCTTCATAGATATTCCTCAACAAACCCGGCTCTGCGGCAAGGTTAGCATTAGCATAAGTACCCGTCATCAAACCAATATTAGCCCTTACTCTACCCTGCTCATAGCTACCTTTAAGCATGGCTAGGTTTACGTTTACTTCATTATGCCTGTTGTGAGAATAAATAAATCCGGGACGGTTATTATCTGACGGTTTATCAAAATCGAAACCATAATACAATTCTCCATAGCCTTCGATGGTAAAGGCTTTCTTTTCTGTTTGGGCGAAGGTAATAGCAGTAGAAAGTAATGCTAGAACGAAAAGGGCTTTAAATTTCATCATAAGACAAAGTTAGTTATTGTGCTTTTGCAATCAATTATTTTTAGTTTTAGCACATAAATATTTATCCTATGCGTTGGAAAGGCAGACGACAAAGTACCAATATTGAAGATCGCAGAACCGGAGGTGGTGGCAGTAGAAAAATTGTAGGTGGCGGTATTGGTGTATTGGTTATAGCAGCAGTTGTGTTTTTATTGGGTGGAGACCCCAGTATTATCTTGCAACAAGCAGGATCAATGCAACACACACAACAAGCTACCAATAATGCACCACTAAGTGCTGAGGAAAAAGAACGTACAGAGTTTGTTTCCGTTGTGCTGGCTGATACGGAGGAGGTTTGGGAAAAATTATTTAGAGAGATGGGTGCACAGTATGAGCCGCCTATTTTAGTATTATACCGTGACAACGTAAACTCTGATTGTGGTGGTGCTACATCTGCTACAGGTCCATTTTACTGCCCTGCCGATAAAAAATTATACATAGACCTTTCATTTTACGATGAATTACACAATCGCTTTGGCGCACCAGGAGATTTTGCTATGGCCTATGTGGTAGCTCATGAAGTAGCACATCACGTGCAAAACCTCATTGGCATTTCGGGTAAAGTACAATCTCTTAGAAGCCGTGTTGATCGCGTGCAAGGCAATAAACTATCTGTTCGTTTGGAGCTGCAGGCCGATTTTTTCTCCGGCGTATGGGCGCATCATGCTCATAAACTGAACAACATACTGCAAGAGGGCGATATTGAAGAAGCGCTTAATGCTGCTAATGCCATTGGAGACGACAAGTTGCAGAGAGAGCATGGCAACGGTACAGTTGTACCTGATGCCTTCACCCACGGTACATCCAAACAAAGGATGTATTGGTTTAAGAAAGGTTTTACCACAGGAGATGTGAACCAAGGAGATACTTTTGCTGAGGGTGCTTACTAGAGCAACTTACTTCTTCTTTTTTCTAAATAGGCTTTCATGAAATCAGTTACTAGGTAGGCGGCCATCTTAGGTGTTAGGCTATCGCGCCTGCCATCTCTAAGCTCATATGCCCCCTCTGCTATATGAAAGTATGTAGGATGTATGGTATGCCCCACCCAACTGACAAACCTACGTGCCTGTATAGCTGTAATGCCCGATGGTGTGGCTGCACTGGCCAAACTGCGTTCCAGGCAGTCCATATCAAGCTCTAAACCTACAGGATTGCCCTGTGTTTTATTCATAGCATGCCGTACTGCATCGTAAAAGGTCTTCTTCTCTCTAAGGAAAATATCTTCAAAGAAGGTGAAGAACAGGTTAGGGTCATCATCTTCTTCATCTATAATGTTCTGCCCATTATAGTTCTCGTGCAAGCCTAATGCATAATAGGTCTCTAAATACCCTTCACGCTTGGCATATCTAAAGCCATTGCCACTATGTCTGCCTTCCATACCTCTATAGTCACTATGCGGGTCGAGATTAATACAGTTCAATGGTGTATTCAAAGCTTCTGAAGCACCTTTTAATATAGGATATGCATTATTATGTCCGCCGCCAATTATTATGGGCACTTTACCAGCAGCTACTATTTTCTGTATAACGGGATAAACAATATCGTCTACTTCACTCACCAATGCGCGCAGCTTGTCTATACTTACATTCTCAGACTCATTCATTTGCTGAGAAATATCCAATGAGCCCAACACAAACAGCGCCTCACCATTTAGGAAGCCGGTATCCTGCACATTTAATATAGCACCCAAAGCATACTTCCAAAACGTGTGTGAGCCTCCTACACCATGGTTGGCTCTAACGCCAATATCCTCAGGTATACCTATAAGTACAAACTTAGCATCCGTGCTTTCCACCTCCTGTAGCCAATTCTCGCTTTCAGCCACTCTTACACGCTCCCCTAGTTTTACTTCGCCGGGCCTTTTAGCAATTAATCGGTCTATATCAGCTCTTGATAACAAGTCTATGTGTTCCATTATTTGTTCTCTTTTTAATACATCTCTTTATTACAACTTGCTGCAATACACTTATTCATCAAGCAAATTCCTTACCAATTTAAAAAAGTTTCCAGAAAACAAAACCATAACAATACTTAGCTCGTACATACCAACATACCACAAACAATAAATTTTATGAAAAGGTTTATACGAACTTCAATTTTTGCTTTAGGCATATTGTTAACCTCTACAATAGCTAGAGCAGACCACTTAACAGCTAAATATTTATTCTCTGCCAGAATGAATGGCATGCAAGAGGTGCCGGCAGTAACGACTAACGCACTCGGCTTAGCTACATTTTATTTAAATGACACGAGGGACACGCTTTGCGTTGAGATGACCGCTACCGGCCTTAGTGGCTCTATTACCGGCATACATATACATGAGGGTGCTATGGGCAGCAACGGTTCTGTAGTGGTGGATATGATGCCATATCTATCCGGCAACAGACTAAAAGGAACTATTACAGGTGCTACACTCACCCCATCCTTTATTGCAAAGATGTTTGCAGGTCAGTTTTATTTGAATCTACACACTGCCGCTAATGCTAACGGTGAGATCAGAGGGCAGATACTTCCTGAGGAAGATAAGGCCATGACCGTAATGCTGAATGGTGCTAATGAAGTACCTGCAGTTACTACGAATGCTCGAGGACTTGCCTTTTTCATGTTGCAAAAACATGAAGGAAAACTATCTATTAAAGTTGTAATGGATGGACTAAGTGGTGCCATAACGGGTGCACACTTACACAAAGGTGCTGCAGGCACTAATGGCCCTGTTGTACAAAACTTAACGACCATGGTCAATGGCAATGTCATTATGGGCGATGTAGACCCTAGTATGTATTTAGCCGACCTGAAAAATGGTGATCTATACATTAACATTCACACTGCTGCTAACCCTGGTGGTGAGATCAGAGGACAGCTGATGATGGAGCCTTATGTGCAATTTGACGCTATGCTGGACACAGCTCAAGAAACTACCCCAGTAACAGGTATGGCTAATGGTATGGGCGTAGCATCAGTAAGGGTCAACTATACTTTTGATACGTTATGGTACGACATACAGTTGAACAACCTTACAGGAGCAGTGCAAGCGGCTCACTTCCACAAAGGTGGAGCAGGTGTTAGCGGCGGTGTTGTAATAGGCATACCATCGGGTAATATTAATGGCAATGTGATCTCAGGTATGTTCATCGGTACTGACCTAAGCGATTCTTTAATGGAATATATGTTGGAAGGTAATATCTATCTCAATGTACACACCGCTGCCAATGCAGGTGGTGAAGTAAGAGGCCAAGTATACAAGACTTTCCGTGAGGGATATACTTACCACATCAACGGTGCACAACAAGTGCCTATGGTGAGCTCTATGGCATCAGGTACAGGTATGGTATCTATAGATAGAGACCAAACCAGTGCTCACTACATGATGGTAATAGATCAGCTAACAGGGTTTAACGCTGCTCACTTTCATGATAATGTAGCCGGTCAGAATGGTGGTGTTATTTATAACCTTACACCTAAATATGCTAATGGTGGAATATTTGGCTATTGGTTAGATACAGAAGCCATGATGCCATTTAGCAAAGCCAATTCTAATAAGTTTAGAAAAGATAGTGTGTATGTAAATATTCATACAACTGCTAACCCTAATGGTGAAGTGCGTGGTAATACCAGCAGAATGTTATGCAACATGATACCTGCCAGCACACGCAACCTAGGTAGCATTAGTACGGTAAGTAAGTTGTATCCTAATCCGGCACATCAAAGTGCTACGTTAGACGTAACGCTGATCACACCAACCCAAGCAACTATCCATGTAGTAGATATGATGGGACGTAAAGTATGGTCTACACAAAAAGATTTTACTAAGGGCATCAATAGAGTAAATATTCCACTAAGTAATATGACTACGGGAGTATACTTCGTACAAGTGATGAATGAAACGGGGCAAATGTCATTCAAGCTCATTAAAGACTAGGGAAATAGGGCACGGCAAAAAGCCAAAAAAGCTGCAGTTTCCACTGCGGCTTTCTTGTTTATAGAGTAATTGGCAGAAACTATGGTCATTACGTGATAAAAACTAGGCTTTAATGTAACTTTGCAGTCTAAATAGAATAGAAATGTATCCAACAGAAATAGTAGCCCCAATGAAGGCTGAAGTTACCGAGCGTGGTTTTCAAGAGTTATTAACCGTTGACGAGGTAGATAGTGCATTGAAAAAAGAAGGCACATCCCTACTGTTCATCAACTCAGTATGTGGTTGTTCAGCAGGTACGGCAAGACCAGGTGTTGTAATGGCTGTAGAACATGCAGAGAAAAAACCGGATCAATTATTAACCAGTTTTGCCGGTTATGATATAGATGCTGTAAAACAAGCACGTGAGTATTTACTGCCTTACCCACCATCATCGCCTGCAATCGCGTTGTTGAAAGACGGCAAAGTAGTACACATGATCGAGCGTCACATGATCGAGGGACGCCCGGCACAAATGATCGCATCAAACCTGATGCAAGCTTTTGAAGAGCATTGCTAAACAATACTAAGTATTTATATAAGAGGTGTGCTCAGCATGCCTCTTTTTATTTGCCCTATGAGTTATCAGCAAATAATTTCTTTTCTTCGCAGGAATATCATTGATTTTGAAGCAGAGTAAGATCATCATTATCACAGCCCCTTCGGGTTCCGGAAAAACCACTTTAGTAAAACGTTTGCTAGCTGAAGTACCGGAACTAAAATTCTCTATATCAGCTTGTACAAGAGTACCGAGAGCGGGTGAAACTCATGGCAAAGACTACTATTTCTTTACTGTAGATGACTTTAAGGAACTTATTGAAAAAGAGCAATTTATAGAATGGGAAATGGTGTATGAAGGTAAATTCTACGGTACTTTAAAATCTGAGTTCAACAGGATATGGGAAGAGAAGGGATTTCCATTGGTAGATATTGATGTGATGGGCGCATTGAACATTAAAGAGCAGTATACTCACAACTCATTAAGTATATTTATCAAAGCACCTTCCATAGCCGAGCTAGAGCAAAGACTCATAAAAAGAGGTACGGAAACACCTGAAACATTAAAAGAAAGAGTAGCTAAAGCAGAAAGTGAACTGGGCTATGCTACATCTTTTGACAAGGTGATCGTAAATGATGACCTCGAGACCGCCTCAAAAGAGCTGATAGATACTATAAAGTCTTATTTATCAGAATAATTACAAATTAATACACACAATAAGTCTATTTCTTATCTTTGGTAACAATGGATCAGGTCATTCAGTTATTACTGTATATCATAGGCTGTTTATTACTCATTGGCTTCTTCGCGGGTACGGAGATCGCATTCATATCGGCTAACAAGCTGAACATAGAGCTCAAAAAAAAGCAAGGCTCTCTTACCGGTAAGATATTATCCCGTTTTGTAGAAAATCCGGCGGAATATATTGGTACTTGTCTGGTAGGCGTAAATGTGATGTTGGTGATTTATGGTCTGTTAATGACCAGACTCACACAGCCCTATTTAGAGATGCTGCCACCGCCATTTGACAGTGAGTATGTACACCTTCTACTTGATACTGTATTAGCAACAATCGTAGTGTTATTATTGGCCGAGTTTTTACCTAAAGCCATCTTCCGCTCAAAAGCTGAGCAAGCACTCAATTTATTCAGCTTGCCTATGCAGCTGATGTATGTCATCCTCTACCCTGTTGCAAAGATATTTGTTGCCCTTTCTGAGTTTATCCTGAAGTATTTATTCAACGTGCGCATGCGGGAGAATAAAACCGTATTCAATCGTGTAGACTTGGAGGTATTCATTAAGCAAACCATGCATGGGCATGAGAGTGACTCAGGAGAAGTAAACACAGAGCTATTTGAGAATGCATTATACTTGGTTAATGTAAAGATCAGAAAGTGCATGGTACCTAGAAATGAGGTAGAGGCTATTGAACTGGAGACACCTATTAAGGATGTACGTCAAAAGTTCATTGATACCAAGCTATCAAAGATCATCGTATACGATCAAACCATTGATAATATAGTAGGTTACATACATCACTTAGACCTGAACAGAAAGCCTAAACGCATCAAAGAGGTATTACATAAAATAAGTGCAGTACCTGAAACCATGAGTGCGGTTGACCTGATGAATCAGTTTACTAAGGAGCGTAAAAGCATCGCATGGGTGGTAGATGAGTTTGGAGGCACTGCAGGTATCGTTACCATGGAGGATGTACTGGAAGAGATATTTGGTGACATTAATGATGAGTTTGATGAAGAAGAGCATGTTGAAAAGCAGATATCTGAGAATGAATATATCTTTTCAGGCAGGTTAGAATTGGATTACCTGAATGAAAAATACAATTTCCACTTCCCTACTGATGACTCAGAGACCTTATCAGGTTTCATTATCAACAATCATGAAACCATACCCAAACACAAAGAGAAGATCATAGTAGATCATCATGAGTTTGATATATTACTCGTATCAGACACGCGTATTGAAACCGTGAAAATGAAAATACTAAAACAATAAAAGCATTGACTTATGGCGATACAAAGACCGTTTAATCTCAACCAATGGATAGAAGAAAACAGGCATTTATTAAAACCACCTGTTGGTAATCAGTGTGTTTACAAAGAGGCCGGAGATTTTATTGTAATGGTAGTTGGCGGTCCTAATAGCCGTAAAGATTTCCACTACAACGAAAGTGAAGAGCTTTTTTATCAGCTTGAGGGTGATATTAACGTGCGTATAGTAGAAGATGGTAAGATCGTAGATATCCCTATTAAGGCAGGCGATATGTTCTTACTACCTCCTAAGGTTCCGCATTCTCCTCAAAGAGGTGAAAACTCAGTAGGACTAGTGATAGAAAAGATACGTGACGAGAAGGATACAGATGGCTTTATGTGGTTCTGCGAGTCTTGCAATGAGAAATTGTACGATGAGTATTTCCATTTAACGGATATTGTAAAGCAGCTACCGCCTGTAATGCAACGCTTTTATGATGATGAAGGCAAAAGAACTTGCAGTAACTGTGGCCATGTTATGGCAGCACCAACAGCAAAGAAATAATCATTAATATTATTCATATTAGCTCGCTTTTGCGGGCTTTTTTGTTTAGAAATATCAACGCAAAGAATTAGATTTGCGACATAAATACAAACTAACTGATATGTCACACGATACGCATCAAGAAAAAGGTAACGCTAGCAGAGTCTCATCAATATCTTCTATCTCATTCGTTCTTTTGATCATATTCTTATTCATAGCAATGGTCAACTTTGTAAATGTAATGAGCCACGATGGTGAAGAAGGTCATGGTGGTGAACATGCTACAGAACATGCAGCTCCGGCGCACCATGGCGAGGCTGAGCATCATGAAGCTGCTGCTACTGAACACCACGAAGAGGAGCATCATGCTGCTGAAGAGGCGCACGAAGAAGCACACTAATACCTACACATATAAGCGAGTTTGGACATGATGCAGCAGGAAGATAATATTGTTGTTACTGGCGCTGCCGGCTTCATCGGCAGTGTTTTGGTTGGTATACTCAACCAACAAGGGTTCAACAACCTGATATTGGTAGATGACTTTAGCAAGCACCAAAAAGACAATAATCTAAAAGACAAGTCCTTTCTTCAAAAAATAGACAGAAACGAGTTTGCTATTTGGTTAACCAACAACCACAATTCTGTTCAATATATATTTCACTTAGGGGCACGTACAGATACCACAGAGATGGACTATGCTGTACACAAAGAATTAAACCTTGATTACACCATTAAGGTTTGGGAACTATGCGCTAAGCATCAAATACCATTGGTGTATGCGTCCTCAGCTGCTACCTATGGTGGTGGCGAGCATGGTTATGACGACAAACATGATGTAGTATCAAAGCTAGAGCCTTTAAACGCCTATGGAAAGTCAAAAAATGAATTTGACAAATGGGCATTAGCACAAACTACTACCCCACCTTTTTGGGCAGGGCTTAAGTTTTTCAACGTCTACGGCCCAAACGAGTATCATAAGCAGCGCATGGCATCTGTGATATTCCATGCCTACCATCAAATAAAAGATAAGGGTTCTGTAAAGCTTTTCCGTTCTCACCACCCTGATTACAAAGACGGTGAACAGATACGCGACTTTGTATATGTACTGGATGTTGTGAATGTATGTATGTGGCTAATGAACCAACAGCCGGAAAGCGGCTTGTATAATTTGGGTACAGGCACAGCCAGAACGTTCAATGATCTGGTAAAGGCTATATTCAAAGCCTTAAACATTCCCGATCAGATCAACTATATCGACACACCCGAGGACATTAGAGATAAATATCAATACTTTACAGAAGCCAACATGAGTAAACTGTTGAGTAAAGGCTACGATCAGAACTTTCATTCTTTAGAAGATGGCGTGGCCGACTATGTATTGAACTATCTGGAAAAGACTGCTTACATTTAAACATAAAATCTACAATTATGAAAAAGACATTATTAATGATTGCAGCTGTAGCAGCATTGGGGTTCACGGTACAGTCATGCGGTATCAATGAAAATGCTAGTGAAGAAACAGCAACTACAGAGGAAGCCACGCCTAAAAGCACGGCTTACGGACTTGAATTTGCAACAGATGGAGCTATGAGCGTAGCTGACTTTAATACAGCCATGGCAGATAAAGACAGTATGGATAATATTGTTGTCGAAGGTTTCATCACCGAGGTTTGCCAAGAAGAAGGCTGCTGGATGAGAATCAATAACGAAGGAGGTGAAGACATTTTTGTAAAATTCAAAGATCATTCCTTCTTAATACCAAAAGACTTGATGGATAATAAAGTACACATTAGCGGCATGGGTAAAAAAACGACAGTTTCTGTTGCAGACTTACAACACTTTGCTGCTGATGCCGGCGCAACTGCTAAGGAAATAGCAGAAATAACTGAGCCTAAAGATGAAATGAGAATTGTAGCTACAGGTTTAGTAGTTTACGAATAAGCATTATATACGATATAGATAAAGCCCGCAAATTGCGGGCTTTTATTTTAGCTTTAATTACGTGTTCTTAAAAAGTATATCGCACCATTGGTACAGGGAAGAAACCTTGCTGGTAATTACTATAGATCGTATTTCTTCTAGGGTCAAAACCTTGGCTAAATATATTCTTGTTATTCGTTACATTCTGTAAGTCTATTGATGCTTCAAATGTGCTGTTCTTATACTCCTTTCTAAAGCTGATCTTAATATCTACCCTAAAGTAATTGTCCTGCTTTTCTGAGAATGCTAAAGAATGGTCAAATACAGCATTGCCAACGGCTTTCGATTTTTGCAGATCAATAGGGGTAAAGTAACGACCACCTACAGTTGCACCCTTAATGTTCAATGATAGAATGTTATTCCCTTTTTTTCCGATTGAGAACTCTTTACCAGCTAACACATTCAATACATACCCCGTGTTAAAAGCCGTATTACGCTCTATACCATCACTACCTTTATACTTACTATCAAACAACGATCCTGTTACTAAGAAATAATAGTTATTGCTAAAGAATTTCTCAACAGTCATCTCTACACCGTAGTTTGTTCCTGTACCATTATTCACTAAACTATCCTCATCATCCGGTATAAAACTGGAACCGCTATTTAGTGCTGAGTAAGATGAAGCTCTTTGCTCTATCGGCACATTGGTCAAGTCTTGATAGTAGGCTTCTACTTTCAGTCTCATTTTCGGCGCAAAGTTCCAATCGTATGTGGCTACATATTGACTACTACGGGTAAACTCCAGGTTCTTATTGGTCAACACAGCTCCATTGGCTGTAGGTGTTTGCACATAGTAAGTATAGATGCTCTGCATTTGATGATTTAAACCGTAACCTACCCCTACTCTATGTCTGTTATTCAGTTTGTAACTCAGGTTAGCTCTTGGCTCAACTACCGAAGTGTTATTCATAAATAAGTACTGACCATGCACCCCACCAACAAAAGTAAGTGCATCGTTAAAACGATGTTTCCATTGTAAATATCCTTGTCCAAGAGCTAAGTTACCCTCCTGTCCTACTACAGTTCTATGTATCACACCTTTATAGGTTACTCTGTTGTACAGGTCAAATATGGTATTGTCAAAGTATATACCTCCTTTCAGGCTATTCTTAGCATTAAACTTATGCGACAAGCTAAATACACCTGACAACTTATTGGTCTTAAAGTCCCCTTCGGCTTTTGGCAGTACAATGCCTCTGTCTACATAGCTAATGGAATCGCTAGTAAATTCCTCATAAGTAGTGCTATAGCCCAATATTAGTTTTGCCGTAGTTTTAGACGACAAGCTATGCTCATAAGATAAGCCTGTAATTGTAGTAGAATATTGTGTGCGCACATCTGAGTAGGCACTACCATAAAGGTTAGTTTCCGATGTGTCTACATCATTACCAAGCAAGTCTATATTGCTTTTACCGGCTAAGCCAAACAGGCTTAATTTACCCTTCTTACCTACACCTGTTGTTACTTTATAGTTTACATCTTGATAGATGGGTAGCGCAGCTCCCGTACCAAAGTTGATACCTAAAGCTTGAAACACACCCAACGTTGAATATCTGTAGTTGATCAAGTAAGAAGAACGGTTCTTTTTGCTAATTGGGCCTTCAGCGCCCAGCTCAAAACCATTAAAACCTACCTGCCCCATAAACTCATGATTATTTCTGTTCCCGTTCCTCATGCGCAAGTCAAACACACCTGCCAATGCATTACCATATTGAGCAGGGTATGCACTAGTAAGGAAATCAGATTTTGCTAAGTTGTTATTATTCAGCATACTAACAGGCCCACCTGTACTGTTTAGTGCACCAAAGTGGTTAGGGTTGGGAATATTTAACCCCTCTAGTTGCCAAAGCATACCGTTGGGTGAGTTACCTCTTACTACGATATCGTTTCTACTATCATTGCCCGATACCACACCTGCAAAGTTCGCAGCCATACGTGATGGGTCACCAATAGCACCCGCATACTTTTTAGTATCGCCTACATTAAAAGAACGAGAACTTACCATGGCCATCTCATTATTAGTACGGTCAGGATCATTAGACCTATTATACACCACTGTTACCTCATTCAACTTTCTTACAGATTCTACCAGTGTAATGGTAAGACCTACTTCTTTACCTGCAGTAACAATAATATCAGGTATGTGCTTGGTTTCATAGCCGGTGTAAGATATTTGTATAGTTTGCCTGCCGAGTGGCACACCTGTCAATCTAAAGTTTCCATATTCATCGGTAACTGTACCAATAGACTGCTCGCCAACCAGCACTACCGTAGCGCCTATTAGAGGACTTAATGAAGCCTCATCGGTGATCGTACCAAAAATAGTTTGTGTTTGCACCTGTGCTATGCTTTGAAGTGTAACACAAAAAGAAAGCAATAATAAAACTAGCTTTTTCATGAACATATATGATTTGCAGGCACAAAGGTGCAACACTTATATTAAGAAAAGATTGACTTAAATCAATAATTCAACGAGACGGGTATTTATTAATCTGAATCAACCAATTTCCCCTTCCTACTCATTCGAGAACGGATACGGCTTAAAGCCTCGGGAGTAATCCCTAAATAAGATGCGATCATATACTGTGGTACACGTTGGGTAATGCGCTCATGATCCACTAAAAATTTCGAATAACGCGCTTCCGGCGTATCAAACTGAAAAGATGAGTTTCTGTTGGCTAACACCACAAAAAGGTTTTCAGCAATAAGCCTACCTACCTTCTCACATTCCGGATGTTCTTGATATAGATCCTGAAGATCGTTATAAGATACATTGATCACAATGGTATCTTCTAAAGCTTGTGTATATTTCTTTGCCGGTTCTTGTGCTAAGAAACTCTCATAGTCAGAACAATAGCAATTTTCAGGTGCAAACGCCGTGATGATCTCTTTACCATCGATCATATAATAACTTCTTACCAAGCCGGATACAACATAGGAAACATAGTTGCACACCATACCGGGATGGCATATTATTTCATTTTTTCTATGCGTTTTTACTACTGTTTTGCTTAAAAATCTTTGCCAAGCCTCATCTGATAGATCCGGGATTAGCTCTAACAGATAACCTCGTATAAGCTCTATAGCGTTTGCAGTGTGCATGTATTAAAATTAGTGAATTACAGCTTACCATTATACAAATGATCTCCTGACTATTAAAGAAACATTATTTGTACATACATGTTATGAGATTACTTCCATATTCCCTATCATTGCGGACTTAACTATTTATATTATGAAAAAATCGCTCCTATTTGCTGCGGCCTTCGCGCTAGTAGCTACTAGTTTTACCTCTTGTAAAAAAGACTGGACTTGTGAATGTAAAGAAGATAGTACCGGTACTGTTGTTTCAAGTGTAACTATCTCTAACAGCAGACAACCGGAAGCCAAAACTGCTTGTGAAGCTCAAAACTTGGCAGGTACAGGCTACAACTGTTCTCTTAAGTAATAACCTATTACTTAAACAAAAAATAAAGGGAAGCTTAACGGCTTCCCTTTTTAGTATTATTAAGTAAGTAGCTCTTATTCAGACTCTACCTTACCTCTTGATTTTGCTACTACTTCTTCCTCAACGTTCTTAGGTGCTGCAGCGTAGTGGCTGAACTCCATTACTGAAGATGCACGACCTGAAGATAATGAACGAAGCTGTGTTACATAACCAAACATTTCACTTAATGGAACTTTAGCCTTAATAACCTGTGCGTTGTTACGTGTATCCATACCCTCTAGCATAGCACGACGACGGTTTAAGTCACCAGTTACATCACCCATGTATTGCTCAGGGGTAATTACCTCAACTTTCATTACCGGCTCAAGAATTTGTGGTTTCGCTTTCTTACCAGCCTCACGGAAGGCAGACTTAGAACACAATTCAAATGCTACAGCATCAGAATCCACTGCGTGGAAAGAACCATCAAACAAACGAACTTTCAAGTTGTCAACAGGGAAACCTGCAAGAACACCCGTACTCATTGACTGCTCAAAACCTTTCTGTACCGCCGGGATAAATTCTTTAGGAATAGAACCACCGAAGATATCGTTCACAAACTGGAAGTTACCATTGTTCTCATCTTTCAAGTAATCCTCATCAGCTGGTCCGATCTCTACTTGTATATCAGCAAATTTACCCTTACCACCGGTTTGTTTCTTATATGTTTCACGGTGAGTAACTGTCATGGTAAATGCCTCTTTGTAAGCCACCTGAGGAGCACCTTGGTTAACCTCTACCTTAAACTCACGACGCATACGGTCGATAATGATATCCAGGTGAAGCTCACCCATACCACTTAAGATAGTTTGGCCGGTATCATCATCAGTTTTAACACGTAGTGTTGGATCTTCCTCAACAAGTTTAGCAATTGCCATACCCATCTTATCAACGTCAGCTTGAGTCTTAGGTTCAACAGCTATCGAGATCACCGGATCAGGAATGAACATATTCTCAAGGATGATTCTGTTATTCTCATCACAAAGCGTGTCACCAGTTTTAATATCCTTGAAACCTACTGCTGCACCAATATCACCAGCTTCGATCTTATCGATCGGCTTTTGTTGTTTAGCGTGCATCTGCATGATACGGCTGATACGCTCTTTACGACCAGAACGCATGTTGTAAGTATAAGAACCTGCATCAAGCGTACCACTATAACAACGGAAGAATGCAAGACGACCTACGAAAGGATCGGTCATGATCTTGAACGCTAGTGCTGAGAATGGCTCTTTCGGATCAGGCTTACGGCTCAATGGCTCACCTTTCTCGTCAGTACCGTTAATAGCCTCTACATCTACCGGGCTAGGTAGGTAGCGGATAACAGCATCAAGTGCAGTTTGTACACCTTTGTTTTTATATGCAGAACCACAAAGCATTGGGATGATCGTAAGATCGATCGTTGCTCTACGTACTGCTTCATGGATCTCTTCTTCAGTGATCGAATCCGGATCTTCGAAGAATTTCTCCATTAAGTTATCATCATACTCAGCTACTGCTTCTACTAGCTCAGCACGGTATTGCTGTGCTTCGTCAAGCATATCTGCAGGGATATCACCTTCAGTATAAGTCATACCTTGAGTAGAATCATCCCATACAACCGCCTTCATGGTAATTAAGTTTACCACGCCTTTGAAGTCATCTTCAGCACCTATAGGCAATTGTAAAGGCACAGCCTTAGCACCTAGCATTTCACGCACTTGTTTAACAACCATTAGGAAGTCAGCGCCAATACGGTCCATCTTGTTTACGAAACCGATACGTGGAACTTTATAACGGTTAGCCTGACGCCATACGGTCTCAGATTGCGGCTCTACACCATCTACTGCTGAGAACAAAGCTACAAGACCATCTAATACACGCATAGAACGCTCTACCTCTACAGTAAAGTCAACGTGACCCGGAGTATCAATGATGTTGAATTTGTATTGTTTAGAATCGTCGGTTGGCTGACCCTGTACAGTTGGGAAGTTCCAAAAACAAGTTGTTGCAGCTGAGGTAATAGTAATACCACGCTCCTGCTCTTGCTCCATCCAGTCCATGGTAGCGGCACCATCGTGCACCTCACCTATTTTGTGGTTCACACCAGTGTAGTAAAGAATACGTTCTGTAGTTGTGGTTTTACCTGCGTCAATGTGCGCTGCAATACCAAAGTTGCGCTGTAAGCGTAAGTCTCCCATTGTTCAGTTATTAGAGATTGTCTAGAAAATTAGTATTTAAATGAGGTGCAAAGGTAATGATTTATTTAAATGAAAAAACTATTATACCAACTAAGAACCAAAACACATCTTTTTTTTACCCCTACATCATACATAACAAATATTTAATTATCGTAACAGCTATAAACACAAAACATTAAATCATATTTTCATCCTAAATAAACTAATCGTATTGAAGACTCTATTCATAATTATTGCACTACTTAGCTGCATTAGTATTAAAGCCCAAGACCTCGACTCTGCTAAAATATTCATGGAACATGGTGAATACGAAAAAGCTATAAGTATTTACACTAAACATGCAGATACAGGAAATATTATCGCCATTAGCTATTTAGGTTCTATGTATCAACATGGAAAAGGAACCAGCATAGATTACCAAAAAGCAAAATATTGGTATGAAAAGGTTATAGATAAAGAAGCTACTTATGATTATGAGCGTGAAAATAGAATTTACACCATGTCTTACTTAGCTGAGCTATATTTAATAGGAGGATATGGACTAGAACAAGACCACAAAAAAGCTTTTGAATTACTCACTGAAGTCGTAAAACATTCAGATTTAGATATAGACCTAGCATTAACCAACCTTGCATATCTATATTATTACGGTTATGGTGTTGAAATAGATTATAACAAAGCTTTTGAATTATATAAAAAAGCTGCGCGAAATGGGAATCAATATGGCTATGCAGGCTTAGGAGATATGTATCGAAATGGTTATGGTATTTATCAAGATGGCAAAAAAGCAATAGAATATTATAAAAAAGCAGTTGATAAAGGAAATGTAAAAAGCATGCTTGACATCGCACAGATGTACGATAAAGGAGAGTCTGTAGAGCCAGATTTCAGTAAAGCATTACAATGGTATAACAGAGCAGCTGATAGTAATAGTGTAGAAGCTTTTTTACAATTAGGATACATATACGGCATAGGAAAAGGAATTGATAAAAATATTGACAGCGCTATATATTGGTATCTAAAGTCTACCCAGAATAGTACAGAAGGATATATGAACATAGGTGCACTCTATCACCAAAAAACTCCGCCAGATTACCAAGAAGCATTTAAGTGGTACAAAAAAGCAGCAAATTCAGGTGATACAAAAGCATATGTTCAACTCGGATACCTATACTCTAAAGGTATGGGGGTAGAGAAAAACATGGATAGTTGTATCTACTGGTACAAAAAGGCTGCACGAAATGGAGATCTTGAAGTTCAAAAAGCCCTTAAAGAAAACAATATCACTTGGTAATCTTACTACTTATCCCATTTTAACTTTTTCTAAAGCGAATAACCGCTCAAACACAGGCTTTTAACACTTTTCTATAACTCATAGGTGATAAATTTGTAGTAATTGATTTTGTGAACAGTAAATTGAACAAAACATGAAAAACAAGATTATCCCGGTCATTTTTACAGCTGTGGCTACATCTTTAGCCACTATGTATGTTGCTGGTAAGTTTCAGGCAAGCAACTCTATTGCAATGCAGCAAGAAGCTCCTGTACATTATGCCAAGTATAACAGCGGCTCAAACCGTGTAGCTGCTGCTGCACCTATTGACTTCCAGCCAGCTGCCGAGGCATCTATCAATGCGGTAGTGCATATAAAAACACAACGCAAGGGAAAAGCCGTAATTACGCAAGACCCACGTTTTGGGGACGACTTCTTCGGTCAGCTATTTGGCAGACGACAAGTATACATACCACCACAGATGGGCTCAGGTTCAGGTGTGGTCATTTCAGATGATGGATATATAGTGACTAATAACCACGTTATATCAGGGGCTGATGAGGTGACAGTAACCTTTAATGATAGATATACCACCAGTGCTAAAATGATAGCCAATGATCCTTCTACTGATATAGCCGTACTAAAAGTGGAAGAAAAAGACCTGCCATATATGGAGTTTGGTAACTCTGACGATGTACGCTTGGGACAATGGGTACTGGCAGTAGGTTATCCGCTTACGCTTGATGCTACAGTCACTGCGGGTATTGTGAGTGCTAAAGGACGTGCTTTGGGTATCAATCGTCGCCAGTCTAGCCTGCCTGTAGAGTCGTTTATACAAACCGATGCTGCGGTAAACCCCGGCAATAGCGGTGGTGCGTTGGTGAATACTAATGGTGAGCTTATAGGTATCAATTCAGCCATAGCCTCCCCTACGGGTTCTTATGCAGGGTACTCCTATGCGATACCGGCCAACATCGTTCGTAAAATAGCTAACGACCTGATTAATTATGGTTCAGTACAAAGAGCCTACTTAGGTATTAATTATATAGATCGTAAACATGCTACACCTGAAATGCTCACCGAGCTAAAACTAGACAAACGTGACGGCGTTTATGTAGCCAAGGTATTAGAGAAGTCGGGCGCAGCAAATGCAGGATTGAAAGAAGGTGACCTGATCGTGAACATCAATGGTGCTGAGATCAACACTTCTCCTCAACTGCAAGAACAAATAGCCTTGTTTAAACCCGGTGATAATGTGAGTGTTACCTATGTAAGAAATGGTAAGGAAAAAGTGACCACGGTACAACTTAGAAATATTGATGGCACTACCGATATCGTAAAGAAAGCCGATGTGGTAAAGATGCTGGGAGCTCAATTCCGCTCCCTGAATCAAAGTGAATTGACTAAATACGATGTGACCAACGGTGTGGTCGTCACTAAAATTGAAGACGGACTACTGGCACGCCAAACCAAAATGCCTGAGGGGTTTGTCATTACATCTATTAATGACATTGCGGTAAACAACCCTGAAGACATTCAAAAAATATTATTGAACAATAACAATATCAAAATAGCAGGGTTTAGGCCCGGCTTTGCAGGCATGTACTATTACGGCCTTAACGACATTAAGAACCTCTATGGTAATGAACAATAGTTTTAATGTGTATTGATTGAGAACGCGTGTACTAATTGTAGTATACGCGTTTTTATATCTATCAATATCATATATATTGTTGTGGACAGAATGTATTATTTTAGGTCTACGTATCTATTCAACTATTTTTTTTTCAAATTAGTAAAGCAATAGATAATGACTATTTTTGCAAGTCAAATTGATTCTAGATAGTGAGATCCGTTTATATAACCAGATTATCAAAGTTTTTGCCCAACGACCCCGTAGCGAACGATGAAATGGAAGAAGTTTTGGGCTATGTGAATGGCAAACCCTCTAAGGCTCGTGCAATAGTATTGCGTAACAACGGTATTAAAACCCGTTATTATGCATTTAGAGACGGAAAAAGCACACACACAAACACCCAAATAGCTGCTGAAGCTATCAAACAGTTATTTGACGATAAATTACCTATTAGTCAGTTACAGTTAATTACAGCAGGCACCACCTCTCCTGAGCAACTACTACCCTCTCATGCTGCCATGACGCATGGTGAGTTAGGTATACATAACGTAGAGATCATTTCCTCAACCGGAGCTTGTTGTAGTAGTATACAAGGTATGAAATATGCCTTCATGTCTATTGCTTGCGGAGAAACAGACTGCGCTGCCAGTGTAGGCTCTGAAAAGCTTTCGAACTGGATGCACGCTTCTCGATTTCAAGCAGAAGTAGAAAACCTGGAGAAGCTGGAGAAGAACCCGATCATAGCATTTGAAAAAGACTTTTTAAGATGGATGCTAAGTGATGGCGCCGGAGCAGCATTGCTACAGGATAAGCCTTATGAAGACGGCATCTCTTTAAAGATAGAATGGCTGGAGATCACCTCATATGCAAATGAGTTGGAAACCTGCATGTATGCCGCCGCTACTAAAAATGAAGATGCTTCACTGACCAGTTGGAACGACATGGACGTGGAAGACTGGGATAAACACAGTGTATTCTCTCTAAAACAAGACACTCGCTTACTAGGTGCCAATGTAGTGCCCAAAGGTGGTGAGTTTTTAAAGCAGTTGATGGAGAAACACAATATTGGTAGTGACGATGTAGATTATTTCCTGCCACATATGTCTAGTGAGTTCTTCAAAAAACAAGTAGGTGAAGTAATGGCTAGTATCGGGTTAGAGTTGCCTGATGAAAAGTGGTTCTACAACCTACCTAAAGTAGGTAATGTAGGTAGCGCATCACCATTCTTAATGATGGAGGAGCTTTTCCATAGCGGTAGACTGAAAAAAGGCGATAAGATATTAGTAATGGTGCCTGAAAGTGCCCGCTTCTCTTATGCCTATATATATCTTACTGTTGTGTAAACACCACACCCGATGAAGAAAAGCATACTTGTACTATACTATTCCCAATCGGGGCAACTGGGAGACATACTCCAAAACCTGACAAGCGATATAAAAGAAGAAGCGGATATTGATATCGTTTCTTATGAGCCGGAGCAGGCATTTCCTTTCCCTTGGAAATCTGCCAGCTTTTTTGATGCTATGCCCGAGTGTGTGGAGCGTATACCCGGTCAGCTAAAACCACTGCCTAAGCATATCTTTCAGAAAAACTATGACTTGGTCATCTTCGGTTATCAGCCATGGTTTTTAAGTCCTTCACAGCCAACCACCTCTTTCCTTAAAAGTGATCATGTACAACTGCTAAAAGGCAAGCCCGTTATTACCGTTGTAGGTTGTAGAAATATGTGGCTGAACGCGCAGGAATGTGTGAAAGAAGATATTAAACAAGCCGGAGGCAACCTTGTAGGTAATATAGTATTGATGGACAACCACCCCAACCTCGTAGCTTTGTTCACCATCATACGTTGGGCATTTACAGGGCGCAAGGCGGCAAAAGGATTATTACCTGAAGCAGGTGTGAGTAGTGCAGATATTGCCGATGCTCACCGTTTTGGGCAACCGATATGGCAGCACTTACAAGAAAATAAACTAGCTCAATTACAAGATGCGCTACTAGCAAAGGGCGCTATAGTACTTAAGCCGGGACTTATTATTTTAGAGAAAAGAGGCATTACCAATTTTAGAAAGTTTGCCAAATACATCCGTGAGAAGGGCGGACCAGGTGCACCTGAACGCCAAAGCAGGGTAAAGCTGTTTCAACGATTGCTCATGTTGGGGATATTCGTTCTCTCCCCTATCTCAAACCTTACAGCGTTTATACAGTTACAGATACAAAAACGCAGCCTATTGAAAGATGTGGAATACTATAAAGGTATTGACTACGAAGAGGGGATGTTGTAAGTACTACCCTTTCCCTCTATTCTTCATAGCATACAAAGAGGCAGCATTCAACAACGCTAAAATTATTGAACTCCCAAATTGTAGCATGATGGCTAGTATTATAGCAGGCACTAGCGGAATAATTACCCAAAGCATTTTTTTGGGGCGCTCCATATTAGACCGATAGCTTATGTAGGCGATAATACCACTTACAATTAAACTCATTCCAATAGAAACAACGATCATTATCCCAGCAAAAGGCCAATACTGTATTTTGAATAGCGAACCTAATATGGCAATGGCAAATGAAAAATAGTGCAATGTGCGCATTAACCTAATTATCATAGCGTATAATATTATTCCCCATAATAAGCCACCTCTTCAGCACCATCGCTACTCTTTCTGCCGCGGTACATGCCTTTAGAGTTAAAGCTGTACAATCCGTTGCCTTGGGCATCAACGGCTATGAGTCCGCCCTCACCACCTATTTTCAGCAGCTTATCTTTTATAACCATATCGCAGGCTTCTTGCAAGCTCATGCCTTTATACTCCATCAGGCAGCTTACATCGTAGGCTACTACCGATTGTATAAACGGTTCACCATGTCCGGTACAACTAATGGCACAGGTTTTATTATTAGCATAAGTACCCGCACCTATCACTGGGCTGTCACCTATGCGGCCAAAACGTTTGTTGGTCATACCACCTGTAGAAGTACCTGCTGCCAAGTTACCTTCGCTATCGCAAGCCACTGCACCTACAGTACCAAACTTATGATCGTTAGGAGCGCCCTTAAGGTTATCACCCTCATGGTCTAACTGATAGCTATCGCTATGGCGTATTTTCAACCATTGATCGTAACGAAGTTTATTGTAGAAATAGTCATCAGGCACTTGCTGCATACCACGAGATAATGCATACTCACTAGCCCCTTTACCACTTAAAAATACATGCCCCGAATTGTCCATGACCTCACGGGCAAGTTGTATGGGGTTTTTAATGTTACGTACACCTGCTATAGCGCCTGCACCTAGTGTTTTACCATTCATAATGGCAGCATCCATCTCGTTCAGTCCTTTCTTAGTATATACCGCACCCTTACCTGCATTGAAAAGCGGGTTATCCTCCAGCTCGGTAATAGCTGCCGTTACTGCATCCAAAGCACTACCCTTTGCTTCCAGCACTTTATAGCCGGCATCAAGAGCTGTCTGCAGACCTTCTGTATAGGCTTGCTCATCTTCTTTGGTCATCATGCCAGGGTGTATATTACCCGCACCACCATGTATCACTAGTGTTATTGCCATTATATGTTACTTCGTATTGTCTTAATGATTATTGTAAATAAGCTGCGGTGATGTATTCACCATCGGTCTCCACTTCAATATGCTCTTGTAATGTGGTAGCCACGGTATGTCCTACTATATCTGGGGTGATAGGGAAAGACTTGTGCTTTCTATCTACCAACACCGTGATGAGTACTTTCTTCAGCTTATAATTGAGTATCGGGCGTAGAGCGTATAGCAGTGTTTTTCCTGAATTAGCTACATCATCTACCAACACAACTGCCTTATCAGACAGGTCTACAGGTATGGTTACTTCTTCGGCTAAAGGCTCTTTCTTGTTCATCTTTATAGAAATGGTCTCTACATTCAACGGGCTGATCTCCCCCAATCTGCGTGCTAAACTACGCGCAACGGCCGCACCACTACCTTCTATACCCAGTAAGATCACTTCTTGCTCATTGCTAAAGTTCTCCCATATTTGGTAAGCCATACGCTGCATCTTCCAGTTGATGCGTTCTTTATCCAGAATAAGTACTTTTTCTTTTCCCATAGTCTGTTAGTTTGACCTGATAGCCACAACAGGGTCGAGCCTGGAGGCTGCCCTTGCCGGAATGAAACCCGAAAGTACACCGACTATCGCGGAAATGCCAATACCTATAAAAATGTTTTTCAATGAGAGTGTTGCCGGGAAGTCGAGACCATAGGTAAGCAATAGCCCCAATAAGAGGACGATAATAATACCGATGATACCACCCGTAATGCATAAGGTGATAGCTTCTACCAAAAATTCCAACAATATGCTTTGCGAGCGCGCACCGATTGCTTTTTTCAGCCCGATCATTTTAGTACGTTCCTTCACTGTCACAAACATAATGTTGGCGATACCAAAAGCACCAACGATAAGTGAGAAACCGCCTATAACGCCACCAATAAGGTTAATGACACCGAATAAATCATCCAGACGTTCTGATACCTGACTGAGTTTATTAATGGCAAAGTTGTTCTTTTCTCCGGGCTTTACTTTTCTTATGGCTCTTAGTACCCCTTCGGTCTCCAGCTGCATATCTTCTACGTCCACCCCATCCCGAGCTTTTACCATTATAATGGGGTCGTTACTCCAGCTTAAGGAAGAGGTATTTACTAAAGACTTAGCCGTATTAAAAGAATAGATAACGGCATTATCAAAATTGAAGCCCGCCATGTTTTGCCCGCTACTCTTTAATATACCTACTACGGTAAACTTTCTGCCTAAGAAGGCTACTTGTTTATTAATAGCCGTATTTGTTCCCCTAAACAAGCGCTTATACACTTCAGAGCCAATGACGGCTACATTGACACCACCTTCAATTTCTGAGTAGCTCAAATAACGCCCCTGCTCAATATCAATGTTCTGAATTTTGTCAAAGTTGTTGGTAATGGCATACCCCACCGTACCTGATAGTTCTTGATCTTGATACTTTACATCTACTCCCTTGCTGTACGACAGTGTTGCAAAAGCTACTCCATGTACATTTTGTTCAATGGCTTTCAGCTCTCTTTGCGATAAGGGTTGGCGTCTCAAATATTCCCACCATTTATACTCCCCGCTTTCATCAGCCATCCAAGGTTTACGGTTGATGTATAGCACATCACTACCCAAAGAGGCCATGTTATCCTTAATGTTATTCTGCATGCTCTCCAGTACGGTGAGTACGGCTATGATACAGAAGATACCAATGGTAATACCTAACAGAGAAAGAAAGGTGCGCAGCTTGTTACCCTTCAGTTCTTGAAAGGCCTGCTTGATGCTGGTAGAGATTATCTGCGCGAAATGATTCATTTGAAAGCAAATTTAATGCTTACAAACGAGGATATGATGCATACAGGAATATTATATGCTTACTTACTATCCCAAACACGGAAACTAATGCCTAACTGAAACTGTAGCGAGCGATATGGTTGCGTAAAAGTTGTTATAGCTGAAGTAGACTTTTCTCCTGTAAAGGCTGTGGTCTCTGTCTTGTATCCTACATTTACCCCCGCAACGGTATAGTGCATGCCGGCCATAACATCCATCCTGCGATTAACCTCTTTATACAACCGTAAACCTATACCCCAATACATGGCTGTATTCAGCTGATCTTTTGCCATCACCTTTACCTCTTCTTTATAATTACTCTTATACTTTTTGCGCTCTAAGGAAAGTAATTGATCGGTTCTACCCATTAACAGTAAACCCATTTCAATAGAGGGTTTTATATCTACCACACGTGTGCGTATCAAGTAACCTATTTCCGGTGCAAAATGATGCATGGTCAAAAACTCTTCTACAGAACTTTCATCTACAGTAGTGAAGTAGTTGGGCGCATCAAAGAGCTCATATGCCTGACTAGCCACTTTAGTCGTATTGGGCTTTGTATAAAATGCTCTATAATTGAAGCCCCAGTATATGTTCTTTAAAACCGGCATGGCAAAATGTACTGTCCCTCCCCAGCCGCCTTTGCCTTGGCCATAATAGAAGTTGTTATTGTTGTTTACATGAAAAGCACCGACAGCTGTACCATATAATAAAGATGGACTGAGATATATGGGCGTGTGTTTATCAACCCTAGCGGCGGTGGCTATGGTTTGCAGCAGTAATAATGTAATCAGTATTCCTCTCATCGGGTAAGGTTTACAGTTGGCGCCTGCACTTCTATAACATCACCTGACCCCATGTGTAAGGTTACTGTGAACACATAATTATTGTCTTGTGCAGGGTTATGCATGAGGTACATGTCAAATACAGGATCGTCCTCTCCACTATTCAGTTGATCACTCTTGGGGATGTAGAATAACGACAATAGTTCTTCTCCCGCACCATGTGTTGGGTCAAAAGGTTGATCGGCTGTGATACTGATGTACTTTATAGAATCTTTGTAGGTATACTTATAGCTTTGCTTACAGTTAGAGGCATAGGCTGAAGTAATAAAAGGATTAGGTGTTACTCTTCGCGAGCATAACTCAACTGTGTTATCTAACTTCAATTTTAGCAACAATGCCTCTCCAACTATAGCCTCACTACCGGCAACTCTTTCTGTACTGTCCTCATTATTATAAGCCGTAAGTGTCGTTCCATTCAGGGTTACACAGTTATTAATTCTATCTAAACAGCAACTACCCGTAACGACTGCTATAAAAAATAATACGTACAACTTCTTCATAGTTTAGTTATTTACTTCCTCCCTTATAAGCGCGAAACTGTACACCCAGTTGTATTTGTATACTACTAAAAGGCTGCCTGTATTCTGTTATCGTATTTTGCCCGCCCTTGATCTTTGTAGAGGTAATTTTCTCCTCATAGCCTACACGCATGTTTGGGGCAAGTGCATAGTATACTCCTGTTGTGATATCAAAGTATCGGGATAGGCTTTTGTTTAGTTTGAGCCCTACACTTACAAACGGGTGGTACTGCCTGCCCGTTCTTACCAGGTTGATCTGCTCTACATAAGTAGTGCCTTGCTCTTCTCTTCTTACATCCATAATATCAGGAGCGCCGCCGTACACCAGCAAACCACCTTTTACACTAGGCATTAGATCAATCAGCTTTGTGGGTATTAGGTAAGAACATTCAGGAGCTATTT
Organism: Flavipsychrobacter sp.; assembly: GCA_965230595.1. Lineage (GTDB taxonomy): Bacteria > Bacteroidota > Bacteroidia > Chitinophagales > Chitinophagaceae > UBA5543. The sequence goes on from OZ246011.1 coordinate 1,549,271, forward strand.
GATACACAGCGATATTAGGTACACCTTCTACATCACCCATGTCGGCATAATGCTGTAGGTCACTATACTTTGCATTCACCTGCTGTGCTACGAGTTCTTTGTCCGACTCTTGCTCGTATGCATCTATATTTACCCCAAGGTACAAACGCTTGCTAATGGGTATGGCCATACCTATACTCAACCCCATGCCGCCTCTTACTTGTCCGTAGTAGAAGTTAGCATTGTTACTGCCCAACCCTAAGTTATTGCCGTACATGAGAGCCGTCCTAAGCATAATAGGTGTGGTGCTGTTCACCTTAGCCTTAGCTATAGATGCTGATAGTAAGCAGGCTACCAACCATAAATACATCCTATTTCTTTTCATCACCACTTAGTTTTTTAGCTTCTTTTCTTTTGCCTTTCCATATATGCAACTCTATACCTAGCTGAAACTGGAAGACTTGAAAAGGTTGTTTGTATTCAACAGCATCTAACTCCCATGAACTACCTAGAAAGTCTGTGGTCTTGGTTACATACCCAACATTCAATGCAGGAGCACCTGTATAGAACACACCTCCCGTAAAGCCGAAAGTTCTGCCGAATCTTTTATTCACTCTGATACCCGCACACCAGAATATAGTTGCCGGGCTTACTCTACTTCTTTCCACCCTTACATCTTCTGTATAGTTGCTATTCTTTCGCTTTCTGCTGAAGTTCATAATTTCATCACTACCACCATATATCAACAGCCCTGATTTGATAGTGGGCATAACCTCAATGTATTTGGTCTTAAACAGATAAGCACCTTCCAGAGAGATTTGATGTAAACCTATTACTTCAGCCACGTCCATATCTCTGATGTTTGTATAGTGATTGTTATCACCAAATATATCATAAGCTTGGTTAGACACTCTATCAGCTAGTATGAGCATAGAGGTCGGCTCGTAATTTAAACCTACATACCACCGTCCCTTTATTGGTATGGCTACAGACATATTCACACCCTGACCATTAAGTCCTTGTCCATAGTAAAAGTTGTTATTACGATAAGCATGTGTATTGCCCAGCAGTGCTGTGTGCAAGTAGCCAAACCTTAAAAATACAGGTGTATCCTTACTGGTCTTAGTTTTTCTTGCTGTAGCTATTAATGGAAACAACAGTAGTACAATAAGCATACGTTTCATTAGTGCTCTACATTTATTGGTGAGGTATATGCTTCTCTATAGCTACCATCGGCTAGCTGTATATTGACGGTAAATACATACTTGCCACTCTTGGCAGGTCTCTTAATACCTATAATATCTACTACTGATTCTGTGTTCAGTTCAGCAGCATCTGGCATGAGGAAAAACTCGTTAATGTCAGCACCAGCTGGGTTACGGTCATCGTAAGCTTTATCTGTCGATATATAGTAATGAACGATAGAATCTATATACTTAACAGGCCCTACATCAATGTACTTACAGGTAGTAGCATAAGCTGAAGGGAATAGAATGTTTGTCTCTGGCTTTTTATAACATAACTGAGTAGACTTTTTCAAGCTCACCCTCAATATCAATGCATCTCCATACACGGGTTCATCATCATATATGGCTCTTTCTGTGCTGTCTTCATTGTTATATGCCAGTATGCGTGTATCGTTTAGCACAATACATGTAACATCATCGGGGTTATACCTTTGCTTACTTCCAGTACCACAACCACAGCAGCCCGATAGAAAAACATAAAGGCTACATAAGCATACACTGATAAGTATAGTCAGGGCTTGTCTCATAATAGAAGTTTTAGTGATGGTTTAAAAAAGCAGATCATCATCTACGATGGATAAATACCCAGTGCGACCTACCTTCCACCTCTTTGCCACTTTGCAAGGTATACTTTACCATAAATATGTGTGAACCATCTTTTTTAGGAAAATGCCTGAGTTTGTAACTATGATAGCCAAACCTGCTTTTACCCGAATACTGACCATATACAATTCCTAAATCTTTCTGCTGAAACTCTACAGTATCAAATAAACTGATCAGATTCTTTCCTGCGGTATATACACTGTCAAAGTCGTTAGAGCTGGTGATGGAAATACCAACTATCGAGTCTTTAAGTGTTATGGTAGGTGGTGGTGGTGTTAATGCATATGCTGATGTGAAAAACGGATTCTGCAATTTCTTAGTACTCGCACATTGCACCTCTTCTCCATTCATGGCCATATTGACATAAAAATCTGAGTGCTTAATTTCTGCACCTTCCTCTACTTTAATCCCCCCATGGCTACCATTGAACAGATCTACATACAAGTTTTCAAGCACTACACATTTATGACTATTAAAGCTTCCACCGCCCCAAATATCATCGTCTTCCAGTTTGGTGCAAGAATAAATAAGAGAGAAGCATACATTCAATAGAAAGAATGCCGATAGTAGTAGTATAGGTTTTCTCATCATAAGGGGTTTATTCTTATGCATACAAAGCTAATGCCAAAAACATTACGTAACGTTAAGGTAACATAACATCAACTGCGGGTTAATCAGCCACTCTACGGCTAATACACTAACTTTGCTGGCAAATCAGAACCATCATTGCGGTATACACTACGCTTTCTGCTGAATAATAAAGTATTGAACTATAGGGAGTTCCGAAGTTTCCTGTCTACGAGGTTCTTCTTACTACTCTCCCTCAATATGCAGATGACCATTGTAGCGTATATGGCCTTTAAGCTCACTAAAGATCCGCTTACACTAGGCATGATCGGTCTGTGGGAAGTAATACCGGCTGTTGGCTTCTCTTTGTTTTCAGGTCACTTTGTCGACCAACGTGAGAAACGCAATATGATGCTCTGGTGTATTGTTGGGTTTACGGTCTTATCTGTATTCTACTTTATGCTTTCCTTGCCCTCGTTTAAAGAAGCAGTTGGCGTAAAGTACACAGTGTGGCTCATTTACCTGGGGGTATTTACAGGTGGTGCAATACGTGCTTTCGGTAGCCCGTCTAACTTTGCTTTGTTCTCCCTGCTCATTCCTAAACGGCTCTATGCCAATGGCAGCACATGGAGTAGCACGGCTTGGCAAATGGGGGCTGTGGTCGGTCCGTTATTAGGTGGTTTGTTCATTGCCTACTTTGGGTTTAGTAAAAGTCTGGCTGCCGTGTTCTTCTTTAAGCTGGTGGCGTTGTTCTTCATCATGCGTATCAAGCGCAAGCCCATCATGCAAAAGACAAAAGAGCCCATATTTAAAAGCTTAAAGGAGGGATTGAGTTTTGTATTCAACACACAGATCATACTGGCAGCCTTGGCGTTGGATATGTTTGCCGTACTCTTTGGCGGGGCTATTGCCCTACTACCTGTGTATGCCGATGAGATACTGCAAGTGGGTGAAGTGGGCTATGGGTGGCTGCGTGCCGCACAAGGCATAGGTGCGATACTCATGTTGTTCATCCTCTCTTTTATACCCCTGCGTAAAAATGCGGGTAAAAAACTACTCATTTGCGTAGCAGGCTTCGGGGTAACGACGATCATATTCGGTGTGTCTAATATCTTCATCTTATCATTTGGCATGCTGCTGCTGGGTGGCATGTTCGATGCCATTAGCGTGGTGATACGCGGCACAATACTACAGCTCTATACCCCTGACCATATGCGCGGGCGTGTGGCTGCGGTGAGTACTATGTTCATTAGCTCGAGTAATGAGTTAGGTGCTGCCGAGAGTGGTTTTACCGCTAAGCTTATGGGTACGGTAACGGCGGTGGTATTTGGCGGGTGTATGACACTGGCTGTGGTGGCTACCACCTACTTTAAAGCACCTAAGCTGCGTAAGCTAAGGTTGGATGGGAAGTAACCGATTCCTTATTATATTTAATACATGAAAAATTTCGCTGAAGTATCCAACGACGGAACATCAGTTTTCTTCTACAGTGAGATACGACATAAACCCTTGATGAGAGCTACCCTATGGTTTATAGGTGTTAGTACCATCATCCTATACCTAGCCTTAGCCATATATAATGCAGGTGGCGACATGAATAAAGTGTTATTCACTTCTATCTATCTGATTATCCCCGCTATGTTGGGCATATTCGTGATCAGGCCTGTATTGTGGAACTTATTTGGTAGCGAAGAGATCATCATTAGCACCAATGCAATTAACCACCGCAGAGGCTATGGCTTTTTCTACACCGGTTGGAAGGCTAAGGAATTCAAACAACTATACTACGAAATTGAAGAGCGGAGACCTGACCTTGACCTAAGCACTATAGACTTTATCGACAAAACAAAAGTAGGCATACCAGCCATCATATTCTCTTCGTCTGTATTTGTGCCTACAAGCGAGCTAAAGCTACTGGCCACACACCTTGAGGTCATCTTCTCCATAGAGCATCTTACCGGAGCAGGAGATAACTATATACACTTGAACTAGAAATATACAATGCTTGTAAATAAGACCACACATACCACTGAGCTCATAAACACTTCAACATTACAATAAATTAACGCTAAATAGGCAAATAAAACGCTTGAAAAAGTGAAATAAAACGAGAATATTCTAGTTTTGCCCAAAATTTAAAATACTCCTATGAGTAAACTCATATTAGGCATTTCTGCATTCTATCACGATTCTGCTGCAGCCATTATTGAAGATGGTAAAGTGATCGCGGCAGCGCAAGAAGAGCGTTTTACCAGAAAGAAGCATGATGCTAATTTTCCTACCAACGCTGTTAAATACTGTCTTGACGCTGTAGGCTGTAGTATTGACGACTTGGATGCCATTGCCTTTTACGATAAACCACTACTGAAGTTTGAACGTTTACTGGAGACCTACTATGCCTTCTCACCAAAGGGTATCGCTTCGTTCATCAAGGCTATTCCTATATGGTTGAAGGAGAAATTGTTCCTGAAAAAGCTCATGTATGATAGCTTGAAAGAAGTGGGTGAATACGATAAGAAATCTGTAAAATTCATCTTCCCTGAGCACCACCTGTCGCACGCGGCCAGTACCTTTTATGTGTCTAAGTATCAAAAATCAGCCATACTTACCATTGATGGTGTGGGCGAATGGGCTACCTCAAGTATTTGTTTAGGAGAAGGTAAAGACATTACCAACCTTAGAGAGTTACGTTTCCCTCACTCATTGGGGTTATTATATTCTGCTTTTACATATTTCCTTGGCTTTAGGGTCAACTCGGGTGAATATAAGCTTATGGGGCTTGCTCCTTATGGAGACCCTACTTCTGAGCAGGTGAAGGAATTTGTGAAGAAGATAAAAGAAAACCTGATAGACATCAAAGAAGATGGCTCGATATGGTTGAACCAGAGCTACTTTAAATACGCCTTCGGGTTGAGAATGGTGCATCAGAAAAAATGGGAAGACCTGTTTGGCATAGGGTTGAGAAAGCCTGAGGCAGAGCTGGAGCAAGTGCATTGTAACCTGGGCTTGGCCATACAGCAGGTAACCGAAGAGGTAGTACTACTGATGGCTAAGGAAGCCAAACGCCTTACGGGGGCTGACTATCTGTGTATGGCAGGTGGTGTGGCGCTCAACTGTGTGGCTAATGGCAAGGTGCATAACGCTAATATTTTTAAAGAAGTATTCATCACTCCTGCATCGGGCGATGCGGGTGGTGCATTAGGTGCGGCACTGGCGGCACATCATATTTACTTTGGTGAGGAGCGTGAGGTGAATGAGAACGAAATGGATACCTTGGCAGGCTCTTACTTAGGTCCTGATATTCCGGAGAACGACATCAAGAAAGTATTTAGAAAATATAAGGCTGTAGGTAAAACCTACGACGACTTTGGTGAGCTATGTGCTGAGACCTCCAAGCTATTACAACAAGGCAATGTAGTAGGCTGGGTGCAGGGAAGAATGGAGTTTGGCCCTCGTGCTTTGGGTGCAAGAAGTATTTTGGGTGACCCTAGAAACCCTGAGATGCAGAAGAAGCTGAACCTGAAGATCAAATACAGAGAATCGTTCAGGCCGTTTGCCCCATCAGTATTGGCAGAAGATTGTGAAGAGTTTTTTGAGCATGAGGGCATTTCGCCATACATGCTTTTGGTAAAGCCGGTAAAGGAATCGAGAAGAAAGCCGTTGCCTGAAAACTATAGCCAGCTGCCACTTAGGGAGAAGCTCTACTACGAAAGGTCTGACCTGCCTTCTATCACACACATCGACTTCTCGGCAAGGATACAAACCGTACATAAAGAGACCAATCCAAGATACCACCAGCTCATCAGTGCTTTTAAAAACCTTACGGGCTATGGTATGGTGGTGAACACCTCCTTCAACGTAAGGGGCGAACCTATTGTAAGTACGGCAGACGATGCTTACCGTTGCTTCATGCGTACGGAGATGGACTACCTGGTGGTGAACAATACCCTATTTGCCAAACCTGACCAACCGGAGTGGATCAGCCAAGATAACTGGAAAGAAGAATTTAAGCTAGACTAAAACACCAACCGCTTTCTATGAAAAAGATATTGTCTAACATATTGGTCATGCTCATCAGCACAGTGGTAGCACTGGTGATAGGTGAGGTGATATTGCGCTTTGTGTATAAAAAGCTGCCGCAGGAAAACTGGGGTACAATCGCCTTCTGTAGAAACCAAGACTACAATATGCGCTTTATGGTGCCTAATGTATCGGTCAATATGTTCTCAGAAGAGTTTAGCAACATAAAAGTAACCGCCAACAGCAAGGGCTATAGAGATACCGAGTGGAAAGACAAGAAAGGAAAAAAGATCATGGTATTGGGCGACTCCTTTGGCTGGGGTTGGGGCTGTAACTATGGCGACATGATCACCCAAAAGATTGACAGTATGTTGGGAGACAGTGCGTCTACCTACAACATATGCATACCGGGGCACGACCTGTCTGACATTTACGACAAGTACCGCTACTATGCACCTATCATCAAGCCCGACTATGTGCTGATACTGAACTACATCAACGACTTTCATAACATACCTACCCAAATACAAAAGGTAGCCGAGAAAGACACCACCCTATATACCAACTTTGATGGCAACATTGGCTGTACCTACCATTACGAGAAAGGGCTGCGCGACTACATTAACGAATACTCCTACATCTACCGCCTCATCAACAGGGTGAGAAGCATGGGTGGTATTTCCTTTAGCTCTAAGCAAAAGGTGGCCAACATGATGAAGAAGGGCTACCAAAAGGATATAGACCTGTTCAAGTCTGACGAGCAGTTGGATGCGGCCTTCAACTTCTATACCCCACTGCTGGAAGAGATGGCGGAAAATAGTAAAGTGGTAGTGGTGAACATACCGGCCATATACGAAGTGCAGAAAAGTAAAAACGAACAGATACAAGAGTTCTTTGGTAAGGAGCTGAACTACGACAAGCTGAACGAAAAGTTTGCTACAGAGTACAACGACTCGGCCAGCCGTGTTACCTTTATTGATATATTAGAGGTATTGAAGCAGCAGGAAAAAGAAGTATATTTTCAGCACGACTCACACCTGAACTCTTACGGGCAAGGTGTAACGGGCACATATATTGGCAACTATTTTAAAAACGATCTACTATGATATCAGATATCTTTAAGTTCTTAAAACAGCGTAAGAAGTTTTGGCTGGCACCTATCATCATCATTCTATTGTTGTTAGGCGTATTATTAGTCATCGGCGGAGGTTCTGCTATTGCACCATTTATATACACATTATTTTAGCATGGATAGAGCAAGTAAATTATCATCGTTATTAGTTATCGTACTGGGTTTTTGTATACTGGGCATCCTCTACAAAAGCAACACGCTTATACTCATAGGCTGCGGTGTAGGTGTAGCGGGGTTGGTATCTAAACTCATACTGAAGTACATCATATATGTATGGAATAAGATAGCCGAGATACTGGGGTTCATCAACTCCCGTATACTACTGTCTGTCATCTTCTACATCTTCCTGTTTCCCATTGCCTTCTTTGCGAGGCTAAGCAGTAAGAACATGCTACAGCTGAAGAACGTAGGTGACTCCGTATACGCTAAGCGCGATAAGAAATACACAAAAGAAGACTTGGAAGACCTTTGGTAAAAAAGACTTTCTTAAAATGATAAAAGCCCTTCCGTTTGGAGGGGCTTTAGTTTTTTAACAGCTACTGTAGTTTTAGCACTATAGCTTTGCAATATGTTTAGGACCGTATTTATACTATTAGTATCACTACTACTGTATATACCAGCACAAGCCTGCTCTGTATTGTATTATATAGACAAGCAAACAGGAAAAATATACGTAGCCAACCACGAGGACTATTGGTATAAAACAAAAGCCTACTTGCAAATAGAACCACGTAATGAAAACGAATTGGCCAGACTATGGTATGGATGGGATCAGTTTGCACAAGGAGGTATCAACGAAGCAGGACTGTTTTTTGATGGAGCTGTAACTCCCGAACAGCCACAACCTACAAACTACAACAAACCCAAAGGCAACTTAGGAGACGAGCTACTGGCACAATGTCACAATGTAAAAGAGGCGATAACATTCATTAAAGAAAAGAACCTGATACTGCACAATGCCCACATGATGCTGGGCGACAGTAGCGGCCATGCCGTGGTACTGGAGTGGCTGGATGATAAACTCACCATAGTGCCGATACAAAACAACCACCTGCTCATGACCAACTACCTACTATCAGACACCACAAAAGGCAACTATCCCTGTTATAGATATGGCTCTATACTGGCTAACATCAACAAAGCTGAACGAAAAGGTGATACGGTTAATTTTTTACAAGCTGCTAATTTTATAGGTAGTGCCGCACAGCCTGAGCAAAAGTTGGAAAACGGAAAAACAGGAGGTACACTCTACTCTACTTTTATCAACATCAGCGATATGCAACTGGTGGTGAGCTACAAACTGAATAAAAGTGTTACCACCATAGACCTGAGAAAGTATTTTGCTGCAAGCAAGCGAAAGAAGATCGTATTGAAATAAAAACTACAGGTAGTACAGAACAAGAGAAGAGACACCTAAACAAAAACGTCATATCGAACGGAGAGAGATATCTGGTATTGTATCATTAAGATTTCTCACCCTAAAGGGGTTCGAAATGAAGTGTGTTTCATAATAAGTATCATGCCAAACTTGATTTGGAATCTCACGAAGTAAGCTCTCCAGTACGTGAGATCCTGAAACTAGTTCAGGGTGACAAACATTATTACCCTCCTATGCAGGAAGGCACTCAAGTATGATATCTTGCGCTACTTGGTCATGAGTTTCTGCCAGTCTTTAAGTTCTGCTACCAGTTTAAACTGCCTCAATTGTCCATTCAGCGTTACATCGTAAACGAAAGTATAAGAGTCTTTAGTAAACCTACCCTTACCGTTGGATAACATGAAGTAATAATTCACTCCCATGTCTATTCTATGAATGGTCGCATCTTTTACGGTAAACGTCCTGTCATCACAATTAAAGGTTTTTATCACCTCGCCCGAAAGGCTATACTGGTTTGAATATTGCACCTTGGTGTTAGGATTTTCTCCCAGCAGAATAGCACATGTACCAAACAAGGTATAGCTTAGCCCTCCTGTATTGACTTCTACCTCCTGCCCGTTGATGATCTCGTACGTTTTACTAGACTTGAAATAATCAGGATCGTTGACCAACTGCTCGCAAGTGCCGCCGTTACCCATGCCGGGTACTATAGACACCTTGGTTGAAAATTCTCTCTTCTTACCGTTTGACGATACACCAACGATCGTAATGGGAAACTCTCCTCTATTGGCATACAGGCTACGTATCTTCAATGTGGTTCTGAAACCCGGTAAGGTATCATTGGTACTAAAGCTATATTCCGTTTCGGCAGGTAGGCCCTCTACGCTTAGCACCAGCCTGTTTTGGCTTACGGCACTATCAATATATATTACATCCAATGTTATGGAGGTTTCTCCCAGCTCGTTTACGGTAACATCTTTGATGCCATCAATTTTGTAGCTAAGGTCTTGAATGTAATCCACCGTATTGATGGGGGTATCGTTTTTCTTTTTGTCACAACTGGCAAAAGCAAATAGTGCTAATGCGATAAGGTATATGGAATGTTTCATCTACTGAATTTATTTATAATTATTTATTACTACAATTTACCAGTTAATTGGTGCTGTTGCATGATATGTAAATGTACCATGTTTTGACTTAGACGTATAAGTGATATCCAACTCACCCGTAACGAAAGTACCTGAACCTGAGACCGTATATTCTGTATTCAAATGGCTTGCGCCAAAATCATCAACTGAAAGCTTTACTTCCGGTATGGTCAGTGTTCGTTTTTCACAATCGAATACTATTTTCACCTCAGCAAAATTTTTAATATGGCTATCATCTGCTATTACAACTTCTTTGGGCGAGTTATTGTGTCTGAGTACTAAGTCTTCAATACGATACTCAGTAGGGCTAGAATGCCTTAACTTTGTATAAGCATATATGATTTCGTTACTGCCTTTTAGTTTGGTGGTCAATTCTTTTGCTTTTAATACCACAGTCTCACCACATTTATCCAGTTTGCCCGATACGGTTAAAGACACCTGATATTCCTTCTTTTTGCCTGAAGCAGAAGTACCCATGATCGTGATAGGATATGTGCCATCAAAAGGGGCTTTACTATCCACCGTCATAACCGAAGCAAAGCTGGGTACAGCTCCATTAGGGTCGAAACTTATGTGTACCCCATTGGGTGCGCCCTCAGCCGAAAGATTGATGAGCTCTTGCGCGCCTTTGTTAGTATACTGTATCGCTAATGGTATTTTTTTCACTTCAAACAGCCCGATATTAATATTCTGTATGCCGTTGATGATGTAGCTACTATCAGGAAGTTGTGCCGTAGTAGTTGGTGTTGTATTATCCTTTTTTTTGTCGCAGGCTACCAGTAGTATCATAGCCAGTATAGACAGATAGGTATATTTCATATTGTATAGGTATTACCGTATTTGGTCACAAATATAATAAAAACGCCCTCCTATGCAGGAAGGCGCTTCAGTTCAGGTTGCTATACCCTAATTACATCATTGTTACGCTGCGGTTCAGGAAGTTGGTCAGCTCCTCACCTTTTAGCATGTCTTGCGCCAGTAGTGCCAGGTCATAGGCATGGCGGGCAATACGTACTTTATCATCTTCATTGTCTGCCTTTAATATGCGACTTACCAGCTCGTGGTTACCATTCACCCCTACCTTATACTGCTCAGGCATAGCACCAAACATAGCCATGCTTGGGTTAGCTTCTGCCATCTCGCGCATGCGGCGGGTCATCTCGTCCATAGTTACCGTTACGGGTAGTTGGTCGGCACTGATGCTTTCTACCGCTACGGTCATGCTCTCCTTACCTATGGCTTTGTTGAAGATCTCTGTAACCTGTTTGGTCTCTTCCTCTGTCAATGCATGCGCTACGGCATCTTCTTTCTTAATGAGGTTGTCTATAATATCAGAGTCTACACGCTTGAGGGATATCTTCTCCAGCTTATGCTCCATGAAGCTCACGAAGTGATTGTCTATCGGTGAGTTCATCAACAGTACATCGTAGCCCTTCTTACCTGCGGCTTGTATGTGGAAGTCTTGCTTCTCGGGCTCGTTGGCATATAAGTATACCAGTGTATCGTCTTTATCTTTCTGTAGGCCTTCTACCTTGGTTTTATATTCTTCCAGTGTATAGTACTCGTGCTTGGTATTTTCCAACAACGCAAAGTTGTTCGCCTTCTCATAAAACTTCTCATCCGTCACCATACCATACTTCACGAATAGTCCTATATCGTTCCACTTTTTCTCATAGCCCTCACGATCGTTCTTAAACAATTCGCCCAGCTTGTCGGCTACTTTCTTTGTGATGTAGCTGTTGATCTTCTTCACATTACCATCGGCCTGTAAGAAGCTCCGCGATACGTTCAACGGAATATCAGGAGAGTCGATGACACCATGTAAGAGCATTAAGAACTCAGGCACGATCTCCTTCACCTCATCGGTAATGAACACCTGACGCGAGAACAGTTTGATCTTGTTCTGCTGCATGATGTTAAAGTCTTTCTGCAACTTAGGGAAGTACAATACCCCCGTAAGGTTGAACGGATAGTCTACATTCAGGTGTATCCAAAATAGTGGGTCGTCCGTCATCGGGTACAGCTCGCGGTAGAAGTTCAGGTAGTCTTCGTCTTGTAGTTCGCTAGGTGCTTTTGTCCATATCGGTGTGGTGTTGTTGATGATGTTATCCACCTCAACCGACTTGTATTTTGGCTTACCCTCTTCGTCCTCACCATCAGGCTCTTGCTCGGTTTTCATACCATACTTTACGGGTATCGGTAAGAAGCGGCAATGTTTGTTAAGGATGCCTTGTAGTTTATGTTCTTCTAAAAAATCTTTAGACTCTTCGTTGATGTGTAGGATAATATCCGTACCTACCGTATCGCGGCTACCGGCTGTGATCTCAAACTCCGTAGAGCCATCGCATATCCAGCGGGCAGTCTCAGCACCTTCCTGATAAGATAGTGTGTTGATCTCTACCTGATCGGCCACCATAAAGGCAGAGTAAAAGCCCAAACCAAACTTACCAATGATCTCGTTCGCGTCTTTGGCTTCTTTAAATTTCTCTACAAACTCCGTAGCACCCGAGAAGGCTATTTGGTTGATGTATTTCTTGATCTCCTCGGCCGTCATACCAATACCGTTGTCGGATATGGTGATGGTCTTAGCCTCTGTATCCAGCTTTACCTCTACCATAGGCTCGGGCAGCTCGCCCTTGTACTCGCCTAGTGAAGACAGGCGTCTTAACTTTTGGATGGCATCGGTAGCGTTAGACACCAGCTCGCGCAGGAAGATCTCGTTATCCGAATACAGGAATTTCTTAATGATGGGGAAAATATTCTCCGTGTGTATGGAGATAGTACCTTTCTCTTGCATATCTGTCGTGTTCATATGATTTACGTCTTATGCTGTAAGGATAGCAATCAGTGTTCCAAGCGGTGTTTCTCGGTCATATTGACAGCATTAGAGGCAGGGCAACTGCAATTTTGCTGTTGCATTTGTGGCGTGTGGCGTGTTGCGTTTCAGGGGTTTTGATTTTTGTGGTTTTGGGGGTGTGGTATATCGTGTATATTAGCCTAACTATAACTACCCTGATATGAGCTACAAAAAGCGCAAAAGGAACTTTAGAATATTTATAGCCCTACTCATCGTGGGTGGTATCAGCTTTGTTATTTATTTCAACAACCCGTCGGACGAGCGCGTGTATAGCAAGCTGCAAGCTATGGTGGAAGAGCTGAACCTAGACGCCCCGCAATATATTGATGAGTATACGATGGAAGACAGCCTGAGCGCAGCACCTCCTAAAACACTCATCTACCACATATCACTATTAGATTACGACGCCGATACGACACAGAGCAACAGGATAGATAGTACCGCTTCGCTGGAAAGAAGTGCATTGCTTTTCGACACTACTTTGTATCAGCTATTTGTTCATGAAGCGATCGTAGAAAACATCAGATCTAACTTCAGATTTAGTTTTGCCTATACCTACCGCTGCGATATAACGTATATCTACTACGATAAGAATGGACGCTATGTAACCTCACATACCGTAACCCCCAACGACTACCTATATACCAAAGAAGAAGAAAAAGAACTCAAGCGCGTAAGGTAGCGGTAGTATTATTCTTCATCAGAATCATCATCAGTTTCAGGTGGTTCTACAAGACTATTATTGTTAATAGTATATATTCTTTTTACCGGTTTTAAAACAAACTTCTCTTCTCTTATGTTCAACTCATGCATAAAGTAGGCATATACGGTTTTTTCTACATCAAGATATTCTCCAAATGCTGAAGCTAATAGAAAATAAGTTACTACAAATACTATAAGTAAAATACTTATATACCAACCTAGGGATAGTACTAGATAGTTAGATATTTCAAAAACATTTAGTAACGCTAATATTATTAAGGCAGCAACAAAAAGTGCAAACAGCGCTCTCATTACAAGTGTTCGCTTCCGTTTTATTTTTATTTCATCACGTTGCTTTTCGTTACCATATCTCATTTTTATGATGTCAGCATAATTACAGGCAAAAATGTTATAAAAATACCTGTAAATAGAATTGATACGTATATACCAAAGGTATTTCTTTAGCTCTAATACCTCATGTGTACATTTACTATTATCAATTTTCACTTTGCTATTATTTACATTTAAATACTCATTAATACTATCTATTTTATTTTCAATTTCTTGCCTTTCTTTCATTTCATATTTTTCATCAAGCTCGTTAAGTCTATTCTCCAAATCCTTTTTCTCAATATTAATGATCCTTTCATTTCTTTTAGGCTTTTTGGTCTTACCAAGTGAAGGCTCGTCTTTTGTAAGATCTACTAATTTTATCAGTGCACCTTTTTCCGTTAATATTATATCTACTAATTCTCTCTTTTCATTATCGCGCTCTACTTTATTCAACCAGTTTTTAAATATTTTTTTACAATAGTTGCTCTCTAAGAAATCTTTCTCATTATCATAAATTGAACTAATACTGCTAGAGTTATTATTTACAGATGCTAAACCATACCTATCTACTATTTTAGTTTTGAATTGCTTGACCCATAACTGCTTTAGCTCTCTTTTCATTACTTTATCTTTTCTCATCCATGTTTTATACCCCTTTTTAAACTCATTACTATTTAGAAATGCCTCGCCTAGATTTTTTACAGGAATGATATTATCACCTTCAAAGTGGTCATATACTTCACTCTTTTTGGTTGTTACTATAGCCTTCCAGCAAATACTTGTTGTTAACACTGAGAATATAAAGCCAAATAACATCCAAAATATCTCATAGTCATTTTCATGGCCACATACGTTTAATAAAGTGTGAGGTACAAAAAGAGTAGTCGCTATTAACAACAACATCCATGTATTATTAAACAAAAACTCTCTGGCAAGTAAGTACTCAATTCTATCGGCAACCTTACCATCGGTTATTAAGGAGCGTACTGCCATTAAATTAAACACTGTAAATGAACTACTAAAGCGTGTACGGTATGGAATGGCATTTACTCTTAAATCCTTATACATATCATCACACACTTTCTGAAAGTTTAGGGCTCTATAAGTTACTCTCAAAACCATGGCTTCTACCACCACATCTACAAAAATGATAAGCAATATGGTCATTAACGTCTTAGATGAGAATGAAAGATTGTGAAAAGCTTTATATACATAAAACAAGAACTTCAAGAAAAAGTCTCCTTCTTTTACTTCAAATGCCTTTTTTACAATGCGTTCTGTCTCTATTATATTATATGTGTGTTCAGACGGACAATTTATATCCCAAACAGCCTCATTTTCGTAGTATACTACCGGCCCTACTGGTTTCTCTTTTACACACCTTTGTTTTAATACAATTTCATCTATATCGTACTGATGTCCATCTATAAAATTATAGTGAATAAAGGCATATAAGGAAACAACAAACATAGTAGCCGGCAATAGTGTGTAGATCACCCTATAAAAAAACCAAAGCATTCTGGATATACCTGTAAAGATCCCATTCATATGTGTATAATTTTCATACGCAAAATAGATGATGAAAAATCTTTATACCACCGTATTATCACCCATTTTTTGTTAATACACCCTCCTCTATCCATTTGCTTATTACAATTATTTAACTTATTTTTGTTTTTATAAATCACGGCAAGTGTAAACAGTCAGCACCGTTTTTCTTTTTGCTTTTTGACTTTTTACTTCCTACACCGTCGTATCACTGTTGCACGCTACAGTATTAAAAGGCGTTACACCCATCAGTTACGATAGAGCGATACCGGATAGTCGCAAAGCCCGGCAGTACAGTAGTGCACAGCTGCATCAGGGCAACACGAAAATTTGGCTGTCTTAAATTTTCGAGTCTTTTCTTTCGTTCTTTCTTTGGACAAGCAAAGAAAGGACAAACATGCCTTGAGACTGCTTCGTACCTCGCAGTGACGAACTGTGAACAAACAAAGAAAGGACAAACATACCTTGAGACTGCTTCGTGCCTCGCAGTGACGAGCATTCAAAACCAACCATAAAAAACCATTTACCATGATTAACAACAACAGTAGCCACCCGCTACTCTCCCTATCCTTCTACGACACCCTACCCTACCTCCTCAAAGAGCCTGCCGCCAAAATGCTGGATGCCGAGGAGAAGCAACTCTTCCTCATGGGTGCGCTGGGCGTGCTCAGCGGTATGATGCCCAACGTACGTGGCGAGTACTTTGGTCAGCAGGTAGGCACTAATCTCTATTGCTTTGTAGTAGGCCGCTATGGCGTGGGCAAGGGCGGACTGCTCTGGTCGCGCAAGCTGGGCGAGCACCTGCACTTGCAACGTGCCGCACGCACCGAGGAGCTGTATGAAGACTATAGCAAGCAGATGGGCTTCTACCGTAAAGAACTCAAACAATACGAGAAAGGGCATCTGGCACAAGAGCCTAAAGCACCCACACCACCGCCACACCTCAAGCTGTTTATACCCGCCAATACTACCAAGACGGCTGTGATGCAACTACTAAAGGAGAACGACGGGCGGGGCATCATCTTCGAGACGGAGGGAGATACACTGGCCGATATGCTACGGCAGGACTATGGCAACTTCTCCGACGTGTTGCGCAAGGCCTTCCACCACGAGCCCATTAGCTACTACCGCCGTGCCAATAATGAAGATGTGGAGATACCCACCCCCGAGTTGAGCGTAGTACTCAGCGGCACTTACGACCAGCTACTAAAGCTCATACCGGCTATTGACAACGGGCTGTTCTCCCGCTTTTGCTTCTACGTCATGGAGGGAGACGATACGTTTAAAGACCCTTTTGATACGGCACGCACAGGGCATCAGCAATACTTTACCTACTTAGGCGAACAACTGGCGAAGCTACCCCAGCGCTTAAGCGAACGCGATGCGCCGCTACACATACACCTAAGCACCACACAGCAGCAGGCACTGCACGAAACCTTTAAGCACAACAAACGGGAAGTAAGCTTTGAGGTGGGCGACGACCTGGGCGGCTCGGTGAACCGACTGGGGCTCATCTGCTACCGCATAGCCATGATACTCACTACCCTGCGTGCCTTTGAGCGCGACCAGCTGCACCACCCCTCCCTCACCTGTAGCGATGAGGACTACCGCACTGCCGAGCAACTCACACTGTACTTACTGGAGCAAACCATCATCGTATACGAGAAGGTAAAAGCCCATAGCATGGCACGCGAAAAACGTAGGGATGGTCGTGAAATGTTTAGCCCCGATCAGGTACTCCTCTGCATCAAACTATACGAAGAAGGCAAGAGCCTACGGCAGATCAGCACATTGGTATTTGGTAATGATAGCAAGCATACCACCATCAGCAGAATGCTACAACGCAATGGTGTAAAATAAAAAAGGCCGAAACGCAACACGCAACAAACGCAACACGCCACACCTGTTAATCAGACTGACCAAAGAGTTCATAATGGAGTGTATTATGGCTATTGCCTGCCCATACTTCTCTATAATAGGTGAGTTTATCGGCAAGTACATCGTAGGTAAGTATAAGTTGCAATTCACCAAATACCAGTTTATTAGTAGAGGAAGCGTTCTTATTAAGCACAAAATAGCTTGATTCTATGGTAGCGTTGGGGTGAACCTTTATAGTAACGCTATCTATGTATGTGATCGTAATTTGGTCTTCATATTCATACTTGTACGATTGTGGCTTATTGAATTGCTTAATTACCTTCCAATTTCTGCCACCGCATACCTTACTCATGTCATCAGTCTTGTTGATGATCTTTAGTACAATATCAGTTGCGTAATGTGGCATGTTGGCACGTACTCCATCTACATACAGCCCTAAGTGATATTCCCCTGCCTTGCTGTATACATGTGTTGGGGTATGCCCTGTTCCGGTAGTACCATCGCCAAAGTCCCACAGTACATTAGCAGTAGGTTCTACGCCTATGGTAAAAAAGTTAATGGTTTCGCCTACTACATTTAGCCCACGATAACTGTATTGCTCTATATGCTTAGCTACGTCTATCTCTTTTGTGACGCGGTTGTCAGGATCATCAGTCATCCACTGGGTTACGGTATAAGTCCCCGCTTGGGGAAACGTAACTGTTGGGCGGTAATCAGTATATATTTTACCATCGATCTCCCAGGTAAGATTATTTTCATGAAAGCTATTAGCAGAACTCACAAAGGTGATATTCTCTTTAGCATGTACAATATTGGGCGACCAACTAAAAGTAAGGTTCGCTACTCTGCTCACTTGGTTGGTCTTAGGCTTTTGGCAGGCTGTGATAACAACTAAAACAAGCAACAATGCTGTAATACGGATAGGCATAGGGGTGAATTTGATACAACTTAAATTTAGAAATATACCATTATTGCATCATCATGAAAATGTAAAAGTATAACACCTACTTAGGTGGCAGGCTCATTACATATTCGTAGCTCTGTTGCAGGTAGTCTTTTAATAGCGCCACATCGTCAAACAGCTTTTCGGGAATGAGTACATAGTCTTTCATCACCGCCCCGTGCGATTTGAAGATGTCACTATCATACTTTTCCTTAAAGGCAGTGGCCACATCTTTAGGCAGTCGAAAACCCAGTTGCCCCTCTTTATTGATTAGAGAGAACATATAACCGTTGGCAGAGGTATAAGGCATGGTCTTGCCCTTGCGGTCAAAGTCGTCGCACTGCGCCACCAGTTTGTCGTAAAAGGCTAAGGTATCGTCCCAGTTCATAGCTTATATACTTTAAGATTTCATTAGATGTATTGTTCCTAATTTGAAATTAAATAAAACCAACCAATATGAAGAAAGTAATGAAGTTTGCCCTCACTACTGCCTGGATATTGTTCTCCCGTGCTTACGATGTATACGCTACCTATCAGCACACGCCCGACCTCAAAAAGGAAGCCAACCCACTAGCATCGGTACTGCACTTAAACTGGTCGCCTATACTGTTCATCGTGGGTGTACTTACACTGGGTATTCTTTACGCCTACTATGTAGCCACCTTCAAGCCCTTTCAGCTACTACCACAGGAAAAAGGATTCAACTTCCGCCAAGTGACCACACACATCTATCTTGGCCACCATGACCGATGGACGGCCTTACTGTATCAACTTCCCAAAAGCAGGAAACGCTTACTGCATTACTTAGGGCATACCCTAACCATAGCTATGGTGTATGTAGGCATAGTATCTACTGCAATGTGGCTGCTCATCAACTATACGGAGTTTTATAAAGACTATCATAGCGCACGCGTGGTGTATGGTATCATAGTAGTAGGTATTCTACTCAGCACTTATATATGGCACAGACGTATGTACAGGCAGTATTTGATAGCTACATAAAAAGCCCCACACTAAGCGGGGCCCGACCTGATGATGATGGTCTATTGCATCAGTAATTTATTGGTTTGGGGTAGTTTACCCTTCTCCCTTAACCGAACGATATATATACCCTCCGGCATACCTGAAAGCTGACATTGTTGATTACCGCCTTGCGCTACAAACGACTGCTGATACACACATTGCCCCACAGTATTGTATACACTTATATCATACAGCTTACCACTGTTCAGACCATTTAAGCTCAACTTACCGTTATGGGCAGTACAGGTAAATGTTGTTAGCTCCCTAATATGTCCTACACTTGTCACCCCTTGCTCCTTACGCATAGACACGGCAAACACCTTATTACTAAAAGTAGATGAAGAAAGGATAATGGAGTCCATACGCATCAAGGCGTCTTTGCGTATATCATCATACCAAAGCAGCACAGTAGTGTGTGTTGTTATGATGTTGCTTGGTGGCGGTACGCCATTCATCGTATCATACCTTATGCTTACATTCTTAATGCGTAATACATTGTTGTAGGTTTGTCCTTTAATTTTTAGTGTGCCATATGCATCGGCAGTAGTAGTAGAATAACCTATACCATTGGTAGGAAATGAGGATACACTATAATTGAGTTTAAAGGTATCCTTAAAACTGTTCTGATAAGTGAAAGGTCTTTTTAAAAGCAATTGAGGATCTTGATACTTGATCACTGTATTACCTGTTGGCCCTGTTGGTGTAACCACACCTACTATATGATATTCATTCGCCGTATTTTCTAAAAAGATGTCTGTGGCGGCACTGGTCTCTACCAGATTTGACTTGGGAAATTGTGCTCCTTCGCCCGACGATGCGTTCGCCTTATCTACATAACGGTAGGTTACAGAATCATTGATCTTTAAAGCTGAAAAATCCCAGGTTTGGTTAGCACCATCATTGCCTGAGCTGTACCCCAAGGTGTCGCAAGTGTAGTACACTATAGAGTCTCCCACACTATGATTGGAATGTTGCGTCAAAGTAGGCTGCGCCACTACATGCAGCGATAGCAATAGCATCACAGCTACGTAAAGTAATTGTTTCATAAATAGTGTTTTAATCGTTTACACTACTATAAATGCAACTAAAGCACAAATGGTTGCCTGGATCATAAAAGCCCCGCACTAAGCGGGGCCTCTAACCAAAACTAAACCTATGAAAACATCGCTCGTCACTATTCCACTTCCACTTCGTTTCCATTGTTACGTATTACTACTACTCCATCAAATACATCTATCACTACTTTCTTGTCTTTATCTATCTCTCCGGCAATGATCTTCTTGCTCAGCATGTTCACAATATCTTTCTGTATCACACGCTTCAACGGTCTTGCTCCGTACTGCGGGTCAAACCCTTTCTGCGACAGATACTCCACTGCATAGTCGGTAAACTCCAGCTCCATGCCTTGCTCTGCCAGTTGCTTTTGCAGGTTCTTCAGTTGTATCCTAATGATACCACTGATCTCTTTTCTCATCAGCGGGTGGAACATGATTACATCGTCTACCCTGTTTAAGAACTCAGGCCTTACCGATTGTTTCAACACTTCCATCACCTGCTCTTTCGTGGCATCTACTACCATGTCTATATCCTTTCCTTCCAGCTCGGCAAAGTTCTCTTGTATGATGTGGCTACCCATGTTACTGGTCATGATCACGATGGTGTTCTTAAAGTTCACCGTTCTGCCCTTATTGTCTGTCAGTCTACCATCATCCAGCACTTGAAGTAATACATTAAATGTATCAGGGTGTGCTTTCTCTATCTCGTCCAGCAGTATCACCGAGTAAGGCTTACGTCTTACGGCTTCTGTCAGTTGTCCACCTTCATCATAACCCACATATCCCGGAGGCGCACCTACCAGTCTGCTCACACTATGCTTCTCCTGGTACTCACTCATGTCTATGCGCGTCATCATACTCTCATCGTCAAACAATATCTCTGCCAGTGCTTTGGCCAATTCCGTTTTACCCACACCCGTAGTACCTAAGAAGATGAACGAGCCAATAGGTTTACGCGGGTCTTGCAATCCTGCTCTTCCTCTACGTATGGCATCAGCCACAGCTTCTATCGCTTCTTCCTGCCCTACCACACGCTTGTGCAATTCTGCCTCTAAGTTCAGCAGTTTTTCCCGCTCGCTTTGTAACATACGTTGCACTGGTATGCCCGTAGCCTTCGAAACGTTCTCTGCAATGTCTTCCGCGTCTACTTCTTCTTTCAACAAACGTTTGTGTTCGGTACTCATCTCGTCCAGCTGCTTGCTCAGTCTTTCTATGTTTTCTTCTTCCTGCTTTACCTTACCATAGCGTATCTCTGCTACTTTACCATATTCACCCTCACGCTCTGCTTGCTCGGCTTCTTGTTTCAGCTCCTCAATATTCCCTTTTGATTTATTGATCTGGTCTACGATTTCTTTTTCCTCCAGCCATTTCGCCTTCAAAGTATCGCGCTGTACATTCAATAATGATATATCTTGATTCAAGCTCTTCAGCTTCACTTCATCATTCTCCCGTTTGATGGCCTCACGCTCAATTTCCAACTGGCGGATACGGCGTTCCAACTCATCCAGCTCTTCAGGCATGGAGTTCAACTCCAGCTTTAGCTTGGCTGCACTCTCGTCTATCAGGTCAATGGCTTTATCGGGTAAGAAACGATCGGTAACATAACGGCTCGATAATTCTACCGCTGCAATGATGGCCTCGTCTTTGATACGCACCTTGTGGTGGTTCTCATAACGGTCTTTCAATCCGCGCAGGATAGATACCGCATCTTCTATCGATGGCTCATCTACGATCACCTTCTGGAAACGACGCTCTAATGCTTTGTCTTTCTCAAAGTGTTTTTGATATTCATTAAGTGTTGTTGCGCCAATGGCCCTCAACTCTCCTCTTGCCAAGGCGGGTTTTAAAATATTCGCGGCATCCATAGCCCCTTCGGTAGCACCTGCCCCTACAAGGGTATGTATCTCGTCGATGAACAGGATGATCTCTCCGTCACTCTCCGTTACTTCTTTGATGACTGCTTTCAATCGCTCTTCAAACTCACCACGGTATTTAGCACCGGCCATCAGGCTACCCATATCCAAAGCATATACCACTTTCGATTTCAGGTTATCAGGCACATCACCGTTGATGATACGGTGTGCCAGTCCTTCTACAATAGCTGTTTTACCAACACCGGGTTCACCCACCAGTATAGGGTTATTCTTACTACGGCGCGATAGAATATGCAGGGTTCTGCGTATCTCTTCATCACGGCCAATAACAGGGTCTAGCTTACCATTCTTAGCCAGCTCGTTCAGGTTCTTGGCGTACTTTTCTAATGAGTTGTATTGCTGTCCCGATGTTTGAGAATCTACCGTACTACCCTTTCTCAGTTCTTTAATAGCAGCCGTCAATCCCTTCTCGGTCAGTCCTGCATCTTTCAGGAGCTTGCCTGTAGCATCATTCACTTGTAGTATACCTATCAGTAAATGTTCTTGGGTTACAAATTCATCGCCAAAAGGTTTTAATGCCGCACCTGCACGTAGTATCACGTTATTGGTTTCTCTGCTTACCGATTGTGCGGGCTCGCCACCTTGCACCGTAGGTAGCTTTTCTATCTGCTCAGAGAGCTTGCCTTGTACATAGCTGATGTTAACGTTATTCTTCTTTAAGAGATAAGAAACAGGACCGTCGTTATCCTCTAAGATGGCACGTAACAAGTGCGCCGTCTCAATATTAGCATTACTATGGTTGAATGCTATCTGCTGCGCCTGCTGTAGTATCTCTTGCGCTTTTATTGTGAAATTATTCAGGTTCATCTTATTGTTTGTTTTACAAGAGTATAGGCATAAAAATTATTCCAAATAAGAAAAGCTGATGTTATGGCAGCAAACCAGCCAAACGCTGTGCCAGACTGTCTTACAGCTGACAACCAATGCGACCAAATAGCAGTTAACATGAAAATCACATGACTAATATTCAGTTGAAGCATTAACTTTATGCTGAGTATGAACTATAAGATACTACTCTTATTGTGCACCTTTCATATCGCCACCGTTTGTATCGGCCAAGAAGACTACACCTGGTGGAATACCAAACACAACTGGGATGGGCATACCCCTTGGCAAAACTATATGACGCTGAGCTCAAAATACACAGGCCCCAACTGCCTGCCCGTTCCAGAGATCACCAAAGGCATCTTACCACAAAACTCTTTTTTAGAAGTAGGCATAGCTGCACATAAAAGCACGGGCGACCAAACCACCAATGGGGTACTCAATACCATCATCAAAGCAGGCAAAAAGGCAGCACTGGGCATCTACTTTGTACCCTATGAGGTATATGATATGGATACCAATACCTCGCGCAACATTAGAAACACCCGCGACTACGATGGGCAAGGACATAGTGTAGGTGATGTTTATGTTTCAGGGTACTACCAAGTATTAAAACACAAGGGCTATATACCCGATATGTTGCTCACCTTTGGTATAAAAACAGCCTCGGGCAACAACTTGGAAGCAGCCAGATTTACCGATGCTCCGGGATACTATTTCAATCTCTCTATCGGCAGAACAATACCAACAAAACTATTAGGCTTTCAGTCTATTAGGCACTACATAATGGCGGGCATGTATGTGTGGCAAACCTATAGCAGCCAATACAAACAAGACGATGCCGTGATGTATGGAGCGGGCATTGAGCTCATGCACCCCTACTTCATCATAGAAGAGCAAGTAGGTGGCTACTATGGCTACATCAACAATGGTGACCGACCTGTGGTGAGCAGACTGTCCATACGCTCAAACAGGCAAAAACTATTCAACTATAAGCTACTCTACCAGCAGGGCTTTGCTGATGCACCTTACACCTCTCTTGTGCTATCTACTATGGTCAACCTCGATATGGTGAAACAAAGCATCTTTAAAAAGAAACCTACTACCACTACTATAGCTCAATAACGTACTTTTACGTTGTAATAAATTATTAGTACTTTTAGTACTATGAAATACCTATTGCTCCTTACCCTACTAATAGCACAAACACGCACTACAGCACAAAACATAGCGCATATATATTTTGATATTGCCATTACTGAACTCAGCGAAGAAAACCGTCAATACCTCGACTCGCTACTCTACCACAACATACTGGCTACTAATAAGCACTACAGCATTATTGGTTATGCCGACAATACAGGCGGTGTGGACAAGAACCAAGAGTTGTCTAACCAAAGAGCAATGGCCGTATTTCAACACTTGCAATACTTAGGCATAGATAGTAGCAACCTAAAGGTACTTATAGGCAAAGGTGCTATAGGCAGAAGAGGTACATCGGCCAGGCAAAACAGGCGGGTAGATATAGTGGTGGACACTACTACAACACCCCCACCTGCCCAACCCATACAGGTAGATATAGAACAACTCAAACCCGGTGAGAAATTCAAGCTCGACCGTCTGTTTTTTATGGGAGGGATGGCCACATTACTACCATCATCTATGCCTACGTTGGAATACTTGCTAAAGATGATGCAAGAGTACCCCAAACTCGTCATCAGGCTGGAAGGACATGTACATCATCAAAAACTAAAATATAGAGTACCTGGCAACGCCTTTAGTGTGCGTAATTCAAATAGTATTAGTGAGGAGTCGCTACAAAAGTTATCAGACGATAGGGCTTATGCGGTCTATAAATATCTTATCGACAATGGCATTGACAAAAAACGATTAAGCTGGAAGGGTTTTTCCTATTCCAAGTTTCATGAATCGCCTAAAAACAACCGCCGTGTAGAAGTACGGATATTAGCTAAATAAAAATCACCTGTTTTTTCACCATAGGAAAAAGTAACCGCTACTCTCCTATTTATTTATTTTTGCATCATGCGTTTTAAAGTCGTTTTACCTCTTATCATGTGCTTTTTGCCATTACTCATGGCAGCACAAAACCGTCAGGACACCATTAGTGTCTACTTTGACTTGGCCATACCTACGCTTGACGAGCACGCCACTCATTACCTCGATTCACTGGCTTACCATAACGTGCTGGATGTAAAAGAGCGCTATGGCATTATTGGCTATGCCGACTATGTGGGCGACGACCAAAGCAATGTGCTATTATCAGAAAAACGCGCTAACAATGTGCGCCAACACCTAGCTAGCCTAGGCATACAAGACGATAAAATAGAAGTAGTAATAGGTAAAGGAGAAATAGCACGCACCATACTGAATGGCAACTTGGGTTATAGGAATGACAGACGTGTAGATATTGTGATAGGAGGTTTCAAAACACCACAAGCACCTTTAAAGAAGATAGACACGGTTGTAAAAAAGCCGATAAAGATCATAGACAAAACAAAGAAACCTCCACCACCGCCTAAGCCTACATCAATACCTACTATTGCTACAGCAGAGAAAAACGAATTGGTAAGGTTGGATAATATCCTCTTCTACCCGGGCAGCCATATCGTAAGGCATGAGTCGTACCCGCAAATGGAGGAGCTGCTTAATGCGATGCGAGACAACCCTAATCTAAAGATCCAGATAGAAGGACATATTTGCTGCCATATAGGAGAAATGATAGAAGATGGCTATGATTTTGATGCTAAGGAATATCACCTATCGCGCAACAGAGCCAAGTTCATCTACGAGTACTTACTGCGCAATAGTATTAAGGCGAAACGAATGAAGTACGTTGGCTATGGTAGTCGTAAGCCTTTACGCAACCCTGAGGTCACAGATGAAGATAAAAACCTGAACAGACGAGTAGAAATAAGAATACTCAACAAATAAAAAAGCAGCCTTACGGGGCTGCTTTTTAGTTTTATTATTGAGAGAGAGACTTCTTAGTCTTGAGTAGCAGTATATACTACATCTACAGTATACGTACCTGCAGGGTAAGCGAAACCAGGAGTTGCTTTATACTTTACACTGAAAGTTTGGTTACCACCACGGTCAGCAGCAGTGATCAAGTCTTGGTTAGAGCTAGTTAAAGTGTTGTAAGCAGAGCTAGAGAAGTTAGCACCGATAGAACCACCTGTATTGTTAGCAGCTACTTTGATACCTAAAACACCACTTACAGGCATAGTAGGAGCAGGAGAAGTAGAACCACTGTATGAGAAGTTAGCAGCGTTGGTTTTAACTGCTACAGTAAAATCTTTGTTAGAACGTACTTTCAATTCTTGAGTTGAAGACTCCACACCGTTAGCATAATCGTTAACAGTAGTGAATGGGATAGTTACGTCAGCACCTGTTGCGTTACCGGTTCCTGTGAAGGTAATTTCGATAGCGTTGCTAAGAGCAAGGTTAACAGTTTGAGAAGCAGAGCTGTTAGCGTTTTGAGCTTTAGCTGCGAAACCGATACAAGTTAAAATTGTTGCGAATAATGCGATCTTTTTCATAATTGTTTGTTTTTGTTAGTTGTTGTTTGAGTTAATGTTTGTTTTGTTGTTTGTTCGTTTGATGATGTAAAGATGCGACCGTGATGGATATATGAGAAATAATTGGGTCTTGTTAACCACAGCTTTGCAACTGGTTAACGACCGATTAACAAACAAAAAGGGGCTCCGTAGAGCCCCATAAACCTATTACCATGAAAATTTCTTAGTCTTGAGTAGCAGTGTATACTACATCTACAGTATAAGTACCTGCAGGGTAAGCGAAACCAGGAGTTGCTTTATACTTTACGCTGAAAGTTTGGTTACCACCACGGTCAGCAGCAGTGATCAGATCTTGGTTAGAGCTAGTAAGTGTGTTGTAAGCAGAGCTAGAGAAGTTAGCACCGATAGAACCACCAGTATTGTTAGCAGCTACTTTGATACCTAAAACACCACTTACAGGCATAGTAGGAGCAGGAGAAGTAGAACCACTGTATGAGAAGTTAGCAGCATTAGTTTTAACTGCTACAGTAAAATCTTTGTTAGAACGTACTTTCAATTCTTGAGTTGAAGATTCCACACCGTTAGCATAATCGTTAACAGTAGTGAATGGGATAGTTACGTCAGCACCTGTTGCGTTACCTGTTCCAGTGAAAGTAATTTCGATAGCGTTGCTAAGAGCAAGATTAACAGTTTGAGAAGCAGAGCTGTTAGCGTTTTGAGCTTTGGCTGCGAAACCGATACAAGTTAAAATTGTTGCGAATAATGCGATCTTTTTCATAATTGTTTGTTTTTGTTAGTTGTTGTTTGAGTTAATGTTTGTTTTGTTGTTTGTTCGTTTGATGATGTAAAGATGCGACCGTGATGGATATATGAGAAATAATTGGGTCTTGTTAACCACAGCTTTGCAACTGGTTAACCACCCATTAACAAATACCCTACTCCCTTTTAACAATACTAAATGGTAAAAAGATTGCATTGGCCGCTAAAACCTATTATTTTCAGTGCCGAAATTCAGATTAGATCATAAACAAGTATAAAATATATGCTATCAGACATTGAAATTTCAAGAGCCGCCCAGTTAAAACCAATTAGCGAGATTGCGGAAAAGCTAGGTATCAACCCTGATGATATCATACCCTACGGTAGAACAAAGGCTAAAGTGCCGCTAACCTACCTCAATGAAGAGAACATCAAGAATAATAACCTGATATTGGTTACCGCCATCACCCCTAATAAGGCTGGTGTAGGTAAAACGGTAACCAGTGTGGCTACGTCACTAGGTTTAAACTATATAGGCAAGCAAGCAGCTGTTGCGCTACGTGAGCCTAGCCTTGGGCCATGCTTTGGTATGAAAGGCGGTGCTGCCGGTGGTGGTTACTCACAAGTACTACCAATGGAGGACATCAACCTGCACTTTACGGGCGATATGCATGCCATTACTTGTGCTAACAATATGATCGCTGCCCTACTCGACAACTACCAACACCAAAACCGCCATACCGACCAAGCATTGAATACCATCTCATGGAGACGTGTATTAGATGTGAACGACCGCGCTTTAAGAAGTGTGATCACCGGTGTGGGTGGCATTTCTAACGGTGTTACTTCTGAGACTGGTTTCGACATCACTCCTGCATCGGAGATCATGGCGCTATTCTGCTTAGCCAATAATATGGACGACCTACAGGAAAGAATAGAGCGTGTAATATTAGGTTATAGAAGAGATAAGACTCCTGTTACCGTAAAAGACTTAGGCATTGCAGAGTCTATCGTAGTATTATTAAGAGAGGCGATACTGCCTAACTTGGTACAAACTACGGAGAACACACCTGCATTTATTCATGGCGGCCCGTTTGCGAACATTGCTCATGGCTGTAACTCTATACTGGCGACTAAAATGGCTCTAAGCTGTAACGACTATGTGGTAACCGAGTCTGGCTTTGGTAGCGACCTTGGTGCAGAGAAGTTCTTAGATATCAAATGCCGTATCTCAGGCTTGAGGCCAAAGGCAACTATTATAGTATGTACTACATCTGCCCTGAAGTTACATGGAGGTGTACATGCCGATGATATTAAGAAACCTAACCTTGACGCACTAAAGGCCGGTATGCCTAACCTACAACGCCATGTAGAGAACATGAAGAACTTCGGTCAAAGCGTATTGGTTTCTTTCAATAAGTTCCATTTTGATACAGAAGAAGAGGTAAGCTACATCGAAAACTGGTGTAAAGACAATGGCGTATCATTTGCTATCAACAATGGCTTTACCGAAGGTGGTAAGGGTGCTGCTCCTGTAGCTGAGAAAATAGTAGACATTATTGAGAATAATCCGTCAAAAGATATCAACTTCACTTACGAAGATGATGATAGCATACGTACCAAGATAGAGAAAGTAGCTACTAAGATCTATCGTGCAGGTAGCGTAAGCTTTGGTGCAGGTACACTTACTAAGATTAAAAGACTGGAAGAACAAGGGTTTGGTAACTTACCAATATGCATTGCTAAAACACAATACTCATTCAGCGACAATCCTAAGCTCATCAATGCTCCTGAAGGTTTTGATTTCACCATCCGTGATATCATCGTTAATGCAGGTGCAGGGTTCATCGTAGTAGTAGCGGGTGATATTATGCGTATGCCTGGTCTTCCTAAAAACCCTCAAGCTAACCACATCAAATTAGTTGATGGGGAGATAGAAGGATTGAGTTAATTTGAATATCATATATCAGTATATTGCTTCAGCCATCTAGCTATTAGGTGGCTGAAATGCTTTTATATGGTAGAGATCAAAAAACACTCCGGTATATATACGCTTAAGGCTACACAAGAGCTACCCATTTCGCTCAACGAAGCTTGGAATTTCTTCAGCACACCAAATAACCTGGAAGAGATCACCCCAAACGACCTTGAATTTCGCACTACTTCTGAAGTGGCTGAAAAGGCATATGTAGGGCAGATCATCACTTATAAGATCGGTCTATTACCCGGTATTACTACAAACTGGGTCACAGAGATCACACATATAAAAGAAAAGGAGTTCTTTGTTGATGAGCAACGCTTTGGTCCATATGCCATGTGGCACCACGAACATCATTATGAAGCACTGGACAATGGACATACCCTAATGACGGACAAAGTAAGCTATAAGATACCTTTAGGACCATTGGGACACATAGCCCATGCCCTATTTGTTAAGAAGCAGTTGAAGCACATCTTTCAGTTCCGTTACGATACCTTAACTAAAAAATTTAACTAAAAGCTATTGGCTTTAAGCAGTTTGTAATATTTTGTATGCAAATATTATAATACATGTTGAAGCACCTACTGACCTTATCCTTCGGTCTATTTTCCTGCATAGCAGTACACGCCCAAGTGGACACCACCAATGGTTTTACTGCCCCGGGCAATGTAAGTAAGGACTATCAGAAACTTACACATTACTTATGTGACAATGCTGAAAGCGATCAGCAAAAAGCCAATCTTATTTACAACTGGATCACCCATAACATCAAGCTGGATGTTAAGAACCAGCGCAATGTAAAAAAGCAAAACCCTACTGTAAAAGAGGTATTGGGTAGTAAAAAGACTGTGGTGAACGGCTACCATACCTTATACACCAAAATGTGCCAAGAGGCCGGTATTGATGCTGTTTCAGTTGTAGGCTATACTAAGCGGAACTATCATAATCTGGGTGGCGAGTTTTACATACCGCGAAGTGGCTTGTGTGTGGTATACATCAATGGTAAATGGGAGTTTGTAGAGCCGGTTGGTGGCTCAGGTTATGTATCTCACCGCCCCAAATGGTTGAGAAGACAGCTAAACAAACTCACCAAAAACGATGTACTCTACGTAAAGGAAGGGACATTTGAGGAGAAGTACGACCCATCGTATTTTATGATGAAACCCGAAGAGCTTAGAAACTCTGTAATAGCCATAGACCCTTATTGGCAACTGCTATCTCCTGAGATGTCGCTAAACACGTTTATGATGGATGACAGTGCTGTAGCAGCGATCAACAAACAAGCCAGACGCATATCAGGCACAGGTCAACACACTAAGATCAGCAACTTGGAAGACGAACAACAAATAGCAGAACGTGCAGAGCGTACCCATGCCTTTAATGAACATTTTTGGCTGGACAATGCCGTTGCAGAACAAGTAAAAGCACAAGAGATGTTCAAGGCATACTTCAACAAGCCTGACGAATCAATACCACCCAAAGCGGTAAAGAATGCCATCAACTACTTTACAAAAGCAGGCTACTACATCGACTCGCAGAAAAAATACATCTCGCCCTATTATACCAAGCTTAAAAAGAACAACAGCAAAAAGCATACGGATGTAAAAGCAAGATTGAGGAAGATAAAACTGAACATTAGCAGTGAAGGGAGTGCCATCAAGCGTATATCTTCAGGTTCTAACAGTAAGATCAAAAGACTGAATAATGTCATTAACCGCAACCGATCTAAGAAAAAAGAACTGGATGCCGTCAAGATCAAAAAGATAGATACCAAACGCGCTCTTGATCCTGAGAACCCTCTACTTGTTGCTATAATGGACAGCATTAAGGCCAAAAGTGAACGCATTGTACAGCAGAAAAATGATATTGATCGCTTGCATAGCGAGATGAAGGAATATCAAGAAAAGATACATCCTTATTATAATGCCTACTTCAAGCAAAACTTTTTAGTAGACTCTTTCTTGCGTGACGAGGCCTACAGCATGGCATCACTACACTACAGCTACGAGAAAGAGAATGAAAAGTGCATTGCCCTTTACAACGACGCGTGGGAAAGCAAAACAGCTAAAAGAGAAGCGCTAAAAGAGGCATTAGACTCGGTACAGGCAAAACACACAGAGTTGAACAGAATAAGAAATGATCAGTTTAGAGAATATAAAGGTATCATTAGAGGTATAGAGCAATACAAACGCTCTTGCAACAAGTGGCAAAACATTAATGAAGCTTATACGGAAGTTGTCAACAATTACGTCAACTCCATCAACAATCATGAGCAAAACACACTAGCTGTGATAAAACTACATGAGTTTGTCATTAATAACTTTGAAACGATTGACAAGGCTCAAAAGGGCAATAACGAGGTTGTGAAGTTCATGGAAAAGATTGAGAACAAACGTTCGGAGATCATAGGGCAAATGATAACCAACGACAGAACCTATGATGAAAAAGAAATAGAGAAATTTGACAACTCAAATGAGAAGTCGCTGAACAAAATGAAAGATATACTGTCTAAGATCTAGTTCCGCTTGAACTTACGTTTCTTGTAGTACTTCTTTTTATTGTTTGACCTTTTAGCAGGAGGTGCATATTCAGGCCCCTTGGGAATACCCTCAGGATTAGCTTGCTTAGGCACCTCTTTTTCTATGAGCTTTTCTATGCGAGCAAACTTCCCCTGATCCGTATTGTTGACAAAAGTAATGGCCGTGCCCTGTGTGGCTGCTCTCGCAGTACGCCCTATCCTATGCACATAATCTTCAGGGTCTGGCGGCACATCAAAGTTCACTACAAGATCTATGCCTTCTACATCTATCCCGCGAGATAATACATCTGTACCAATAAGTATGGGCAACCTTTTGCTCTTGAACTGTAAGAGCAGCTCTTCTCTTTCTTTCTGTTCGAGATCAGAGTGAAAAGCAGCCGCTTTGATGTTGAGTTTAGACAGTGTCTTGTCCAGCTTCTTTACATTCTCTTTAGTAGAAGCAAAAATGATGATGCTGTTGTAATTGCCATTCTTTAAAATGTGCTCGATCAGTTTGGTCTTATCATCATCATACACCAAATAAGCTTGCTGATTAATACCTTCTGCAGGCTTTGATATGGCAATACTCACCTCTACAGGATTCTGTAGTATCTTTTGGGCCAACCCTCTTATCTTGGGTGGCATGGTAGCCGAGAATAGTAGGGTTTGCCTTTCCTTAGGCAAGTAGCTGATGATACGTACTATATCATCATAAAAGCCCATATCCAACATTCTATCAGCCTCGTCTAATACCAAATGCTGCAAATCATCTAGCTTTACAGCTCCTGATATGAGGTGCGCGATCAGTCTACCCGGTGTAGCGATCACAATATCCACCCCTTTATCTAAAGCGCGTTTCTGTTGCGTCCATACTTCTCCACTTCCACCACCGTATACGGCTATGGAAGAAATATCCATATAGTAGGCAAGCCCGTCCACCTGTTGGTCTATCTGTTGTACCAGCTCTCTGGTTGGGGCAAGTATCAGTGTATTCAACTGGCAAATAGGCGATGTAATGATATTATGCAGCACAGGCAATAAGTAGGCTGCAGTTTTACCTGTACCTGTTTGCGCGCAGGCAATCAGGTCTTTCTTATCCAGTATGAGCGGTATGGCTTTCTCTTGTATAGGGGTTGGGGTTTTAAAACCCATGCTTTCTAACCCGTCTTGCACATCGAGATCGAACTCAAAATCTTCAAACGTCAAATGTTCCTTCTTTTTATCTGCGATGAAAATAAGGATTTTAAACTTATTCCATACAAAAGGGTATTAATACCCCCTTCTATTGGGTGTAATCACTCTATCACAACAATAATTACTTATATATGTTTGTACCCATACATGAAAACAGGGAAGCTGAAAACTGAATAGAGTAAGCAATAATTTAAAAGTATCACCATGGCAAAATCACATGTCGTAAAATTAACCATCACGAATAAAAGTGGTGTAGATCTCAATTTTGTAGGAGACTGGTTTGATTCAGGAAGAGTAGCAGATGGCTATTCCTGGCCAAAAACAATAGCTAACGGCGACCATCAAACAATTGAATGTTATGAAAAAGACTGGTCAATGGCGGGCTGTTCAGGCTATTGCACCTACAACATGGCTGGTGGCACAGAAGTCACAATAGCTTTCTCCAATCCTGTATCAGGCACTAACAAGTTGGGCGTGGGTACTAGTGGAAAAACTGTATGGGATGATATGAGCAATCATGACTATGACCCATTTGTTGAGGAGTTTACTGCTAATGGCAAAAACTATTACGCTAACTGTCAATGTTCAGGTGGTGATGTTAATTCTGCTACAGTACAGATCATACCAAACTAATTGTTAGCACGAGTTGATTTTAGGGCTGGCTAATTGCCAGCCTTTTATTATTGTCGGCATTAGGGTGAAAACACACTAGCATACCAATAATTCACCACACACGTCACCCTACAAGTACTTCAGTTAGCCACTTTGCTTTTCTATCTTTAGTCAAAATTTAGCAACATGGAATCACGTTGGTTATGGGTGGTAATTCTAATGTTACCACTTAGCATAGTAGCAAAGGATAAGAAGAAAAATTGGGACATAGACAACCCGGGCAGCAAGCAAAAAGAGGTGTCCTTTACCGTAAATGAAGGCACGTGGATGAACTTAGACGTTTCACCTGATGGGAAACAAATAGTCTTTGACCTGTTAGGCGATATATACATTATGCCAATAACCGGTGGTAAAGCCAAAGTACTAAGGCAAGGCAAAGCCATGGAAGTACAGCCGCGCTTTAGCCCTAATGGCAAGCAAATATGCTTTACTTCTGATGCGGGCGGTGGTGATAACATATGGGTCATGGATATCGACGGTAGCCATGCCAAACAGATCACTAAAGAGAACTTCAGACTACTGAATAACGGCGTATGGACGGCTGATGGTAATTACATCATTGCTAAAAAACACTTCACCTCTACCCGATCATTAGGTGCAGGAGAACTATGGATGTATCATATACACGGTGGCAAAGGCTTGCAACTCACCAAGCGTAAAAACGACCAACAAGATGTAAACGAACCCAGCACTTCAACAGACGGGCGCTATGTATACTACAGTGAAGATATGTACCCGGGCGGGCATTTTCAATACAACAAAGACCCGAATAAACAGATATTCGTCATCAACAGATTTGACAGGGAGGAAGGAAAGGTAGAAAGAGTGACAGGTGGTCCGGGTGGTGCTGTTCGTCCACAAATATCACATGATGGCAACCTGTTAGCATTTATCAAAAGAGTACGTACCAAAACCGTACTCTACATTAGAAATATAAACACAGGAGAAGAATGGCCGGTATACGACCAACTGTCTAAAGACCAGCAAGAAGCTTGGACCACCTTTGGTGTGTATCCTGGTTTTGCATGGACACTTAATGATAAAAACATCATCATATGGGCAGGTGGTAAGATCATGAATGTAGACGTTAGCCAAACCAATACGGCAACAGAAATACCATTCACTTGCGAGGTAAATCAGAAAATATCAGAAGTAGTACGTTTCCAACAAGACGTAGATCCTGATCAATTTCAAGTACATGTTATTCGTCAAGCCACTACATCACCTGATGGTAAGTGGCTGGTATTTAGCGCATTAGGACACCTATATAAACAAAAACTACCGAAAGGAAAATCAACAAGAATTACCAATGCTGCAGAATTAGAATACGACCCGTCTTTCTCTCCCGACGGTAATAGCATCGTATACATCACATGGAGCGACACAGCTAGTGGTAGTATTAAGACCACAACATTGGATGGTAAAACCACTAAGCAGCTTACCCAACAAAAAGGCATTTATCGCACACCTTCATACTCCCACGATGGTAAACATATCGTCTATCAGCGCGAGCATAGTAGTAACAATCTTGGTCCTGCTTACACTGCCAAGCCCGGTATTTACATGATGCCATCAATAGGTGGGGATGAAACACTCGTTATCAAACATGGAGACGAACCAAGCTTTAGTAAAGATGATAAGCGTATCTATTACACCACAGGCGGAGGTTTGAAGAAAGCTTACAAATGGTGCAAACTGGATGGTGAAGATGAGAAAGAACTGTTTACGACAACTTATGCCAAACAATTCACGGTGTCACCCGATGAGCAATGGATCGCCTACTCTGACTTACATCAAGTATATATAGCTGCCTTCCCACATATCGGTAAACCCATTACTATTGGTAGCGACTCTTCTATCTTCCCGGTAAGAAGGGTGTCGAAAGATGCAGGATATAACCTACACTGGAGTAACGATAGTAAAGAACTGCACTACACACTTGGCAACCAATACTACACTATTGAGCTAAACGACTTGTTTGAATTTGTAGGTGGCAAACCTGACTCTCTATTTACCATTCCTAAAAAAGGAATTGAGATCAACCTGACAGAAAAAACAGACCGACCTCATGGAGCAATTGCCTTCACCCATGCACGAATAGTGACCATGGAAAACGACAAGGTAATTGAAAACGGTACAATAGTAGTAAACGGAAATAAGATAACGGCCATAGGCAAAGACGGTGATGTGTCCATCCCTAAAAACGCCAAACAAATAGACTGCAAAGGTAAAACCATACTTCCGGGTTTTATTGATGCACACGCACATGCAGGGCACTTCTACTCGGGCATAGTACCTGAAAAACATTGGCCATACTATGCTAATCTGGCTTACGGTGTTACTACCATGCACGACCCATCTGCTAACAGCGAATATGTATTCGCACAAAGCGAAATGGTAAAAGCAGGTAATATGGTAGGTCCACGTGTATTCTCCACAGGTACGATATTATACGGTGCTGATGGAGATTTCAAAGCTGTTATTAACTCAAAAGAAGAGGCAAAGAGTGCTTTGTTACGTACAAAGGCTTTCGGAGCATTTAGTGTAAAGAGCTATAACCAACCCAGAAGGAACCAACGCCAAATGGTAATAGAAGCCGCCAGAGAAACGAAAATGGAAGTAGTACCTGAAGGTGGTTCTTTCTTCTTCCACAACCTGAGTATGATATTGGATGGGCATACTACTATTGAGCACAACATACCCGTAGCACCATTGTACGACGATGTTGTGAACCTTTGGAAAAACTCAGGCACAGCCAACACCCCTACCCTTGTGGTATCCTACGGTAGCTTGAGTGGTGAGTATTATTGGTATCAGCACAGCAATGTATGGGAGAAAGAACGCTTATTGAACTTCACACCAAGACCTGTAGTGGACACCCGTAGCAGGCATCGCATTATGGCTCCTGAAGAAGAATATGAGAACGGACATATACTGGTAGCCAAGAGCTTGAAGAAACTAAGTGATGCAGGTGTATTGGTGAACATGGGCGCGCATGGTCAGCTACAAGGCTTAGGCGCACACTGGGAAATATGGATGATGGCACAAGGAGGCATGACACCTATGCAAGCTTTAAAAACAGCTACTATCAATCCTGCTATTAGTCTAGGGCTAGACCAGAGTGTAGGCTCTTTAAAAGAAGGCAAACTGGCCGACCTTATTATATTGGACAAAAACCCTTTGGATAACATTCGCAATACAGAATATATCAAATACACGATGGTAAACGGTAGACTATATGATGCTGAAACCATGAATGAGATAGGCAACTATGATGTGAAGCATACACCATTCTATTGGGAGCAAAATAAAAATGCGGCTTCATTCCCATGGTATGAAGCTGAGGGACATCTTGAAGATTAGCCCTTACTTAATATAGAGCTGACTATATTTTCATACTTTTAACCATAACAAAAAAACGACCTTTTGCGCGTACTGCTTGTATATCCTGAAATGCCGGACACCTTCTATGCCATGAAGCACTTCATGGAAGTAGTGGATAAGAAAGCTGCCTACCCTCCTTTAGGCTTGCTTACTGTAGCAGCTATGCTACCCGAACATTGGGAAAGAAGACTTGCTGACCTGAATGTAGCTCCCTTAGATGAAGCAGACCTTCATTGGGCTGACTATGTATTCTTATCAGCGATGAACGTGCAGGAAGAGTCGGTAACAGAAGTGATCAAAAAGTGTAAAGAGGCCGGTGTAAAAATAGTAGCAGGCGGTACACTCTTTACCCATGAACATTACAGGTTTCCCGGTGTAGACCACTTTGTGTTAAACGAGGCAGAACTCACACTACCACTCTTTCTTCAAGACTTGTATGATGGTAAAGAGAAGCCCATTTATGAGTCTGGCGAATATGCAGACGTAACGACAACACCTATACCGGCATTTGACCTGATAGACAAAAGCGACTATCTCTACGATATTGTACAGTACTCTCGTGGCTGCCCTTATATGTGCGATTTCTGCGATGTAACAGCCTTATTGGGCAGAAGGCCAAGAACCAAAACACCTGAACAGATCATAGCGGAGCTGGATGCTATACATGATGATGGTTTAACGCAGTTAGTACTATTTGCTGATGATAACCTCATTGGCAATAAGCGCATTCTTAAAGCAGAGTTATTACCCGCATTGATAGAATGGCGTAAAAGAACACAACCTTCCTTTTACTTTGCCACACAGCTGACGATAAACCTTGCTGACGATGAAGAACTCATGCAACTACTAGCCGATGCAGGGTTCAGGCACATCTTCATAGGTATAGAAACACCTTCCGAAGAGAGTCTTAAAGTGTCGCACAAGACACAGAACCTAAAGAAAAACTTGCTGGAGACAATTCACCTCATACATAGCAAAGGCTTCATCATCGCGGGTGGCTTTATAGTAGGTTTTGATACAGATGATGCCAGCATCTTCCAAAGGCAGATCAAGTTTATACAAGAAAGCGGTATACCACTACCAATAGTCAATATCCTTAAAGCACCTCCTGCTACTGACTTATATAAGCGCATGAAGGTAGAGCAACGCTTATCCAAACCATTTGCTTTTACTGAGGGAGACACCAACATTATCCCTGTAATGAACCCTGTGGAGCTATACGAAGGCTTTATAGATATTATTGACGAGATATATACCCCAGAGGGTTCGTACCAAAGGTTAATGAACTTCTTTAAAACCTACCGATACCCTAAAAGCACCATTAAGATCAAAGAGCGCTTGACCGCTAAACAGATCAGTATGGCACTGACTATCATGTACCGACTTGGTGTCAAAAGCAGTGACAGAAAATACTTTTGGAAACTCTTCTTTTGGAGTGTGCGCAACAATAGAAAAATGCTGGACAAGGCTTTCTTCTACAGTATTATGATCCACCAAATGCATGAAACCTACAAGACCATTCATGAGAAGGCTACAGAAGAGTTGAGCTTCTATAAGCAAAACGGGATTCCCGAACCTTATGTTGAGCCAGCATTACAGTACGCGTAGTACTACCCTGCTACCTCATATACTCAAACATACCACAACCACAGCCTTTAGGTTTAGCGGTATAGCACGAGGAAAGGCTAAATAATGTTGCCACTAATGCAGCGCAAGCCACAATTTTCCAGTTGACCATTACTCTTCCTCGTCTTTAAAAGGAAAATAGTCTAACACATCATACTCCCACACATTGGTAGGGAAAATAACAACAAGGTTCGCTGTTTTATCTCCAATATTTTTAAATGCATGTGGCACCATTGGCGGTATATTGATGATATATGGAGCTTCAATGGTAAACATGGTATCACCTAGTGCGTATAGAATTTCACCTTCTAGCAACACGTGAGACTCTTCACCCTTATGCGTATGCATAGGAGGTGCACCGCCGGGAAAAGTTTCTGTGATACCTATTACTAAGTTTTGGTAACCGTTTTTATAACCCTCCATTACGTGCACATATTCTCCCGGACCGGGGTTAATTACAGGAAGGTCTTCCACTTTGGCTGCATGTCCCTTCCAGTATTTCATTTCCTTGGTCTCATAACCTGAAGGAACAGTTCTTCTCTCTAATACCTTATGAGAATGGTGTTGCGCATGTAGATACTCCATAATAGAATCAGGAACAGCTTTCACCTCATCTACCAGCTCATCAATAGAAAAAGTCTCAGTAGCATGATCGTGAGTATGACCGTGTCCATGGTCATGATCGTGGTCATGGTTATGTTCTTGATTGTTATTACATGCTGTTATATAAAGTACAGCAGTTAGGAAAGCAGTGACTTTCAGAAGGTTTTTGATGTGCATACATTAAATTATTTGCACATAAATATATAAAGTACAACAAACAAATACTATTATCTTAATATGAAAAAAGCAATAACAGCTACCAACAGTATATAATATGATTACAATTTCATCAATTTATAAACCGTCCCCTGCTCTTCTTTAAGCTTTAAGAAATACATACCGCTTGATAACTTTTCAATACTGATTGCCTGACCATTAGAAACACGTGTTGTTTGTAACAACTGGCCGGTAATATCAAACACTTGTACACTTACCTGTCTGTTTGTGTTGCTTAGTTTTATCGTTACAGCATCAGAAGTAGGATTAGGATAAAAGCTCCAGCCGGGCTTTTTCGTTTTTTTAGTTGTGATACCTGTAGTACAGTCAAATACGATCACAGAGGAGTAAGTAGTATCTATAGGACATTTAGAATTAGGATCTACTACCCCACATACATATTTACCGGGTGTTGTAATGAACATGGTATCCTTATTCGTAATGGCTGATAATAGCGTATCATTTTTATACCAGAATATTTGTTCGCCACCTGGTAGTGAACCATTGATATGTAATACCGCAAACCAAACCGTATCTCCATCGCAAGGATCTTTTTGCTGTCTCATGTCAAAGTAGTAACCTGAGAAATCAGGTGTTTTATCAAACTTTCTGGAAAGCTCTGTACAGCCTGCGACTGTTGCAAAAACAGCATAGGAAGAACCTTGATATTTTTTATAATTGACTAGCGTTTGTGCATTTTCAGGAATTAAGGCTCTATCTACAACCCACTGGTAGGCATCTGCAGGTTGTGTTAATAGTGTATCAATATTGCAAACCCAAGGATTTTTGGTGTAAACAGTTGGTGTATGGTTACAAAACTGTATCGTCGTATCTGTAGTGCTAGTATGTAACCCCTGCAAGTCGCAAGACGATGTGGTTAATGTGATCTTGTAAGTACCATCTGAACTATAAGAATGAGATGGATAACCTATACTTGAAGTGCCTCCATCACCAAAAGTCCATGAATATTGCTCAATAGCAGGAGAATATTTTGAAGCTAAAAGAACCTCATTTAAGCCTGCACCTATTTCATAAGAGAAATCAGATATAGGTGCTTGTTTAAAATCCCAAGCACTTAGATTGCTATATACCTGAGACTTTACTGCACTCCTTATAGTAGATGCATCTGCAGCACTTAACCCGGGGTTATACGATATTAACGAAGGGTCTTTTTTAAATATCGTGGTATAAAAACAACATGCTGCTGCATAAGAGCCTGCTAATGAAGGGTGACTGTCATCTGACTGATACAAGTCAATACCGGGATGATTACTCCTTAAATATTGCCATACCACAGAAACAGGTGATACTTCGGCATTAATATCTGCTGCAAGGTCGTAATAATTATTTCTCAAAGTGGTATCCATGCCTTGGTAGGTGCACATTACAGGAAATTTGGCACAATTAGCTGCATCGCCGTTTTTTCGCCCCCAAGTCACATATAACATGGTTACTGAGCAGGAGTTATGTTGATTGGCAATATTATTCAAGCTTTTAGCCCCACCGTTAAACTTTCCTGTTTTAGTAATAGGTTCTTGACTTTGCCCTTGTAAAACAATGTAGTCCCAAGTTTGGTTCTTTATCTTATTAGTAGCGCTATTGTCCTGACCGTGATCTTGAAGCGTATATCCCCCAGGCGTGTAGCTATCGAAATGAAGTGTATCACCTACAGACTGGGCTGCTTGAGCTACTAGCTGTGGTAAATTGTTTACTGAGGTGTAGCTATTACCGAGAAATAGCACTCTTCTTGAAACTTGAGCAAAAAGATTTTGACAAGACAACACAAAGAGCATATTGATGCAAACAAACTTCAACAAGCCTGTAATAGTGAATGATGTTAACCTCATGGTATAATAGACAGTGAATATTAAGAATAGGTTGATAAAAAACTCTATACAAAACATTATAAAAATCAACCGTAATAATACCCTTTAAATAAACATGCAAATAATCGAATTTTATATTATCACTCTATAACAACCTTAAATGCTTTTTCGATAACCTTTAATAAACAACGAAGACACCATGGAGCCTTTTATAAGCGAAATAAGAATGTTCCCTTTTGCCCGTTCTATTAGAAACTGGGTGCAATGTAATGGAATGTTATTACGTATTGATAATTATACTGCTTTATATGCACTTATAGGAAATGCATATGGTGGGGATGGGAGAACCACATTTGCTGTT
Source organism: Flavipsychrobacter sp. (assembly GCA_965230595.1). Classification (GTDB taxonomy): domain Bacteria; phylum Bacteroidota; class Bacteroidia; order Chitinophagales; family Chitinophagaceae; genus UBA5543. Next base: position 1,591,122 of record OZ246011.1, read on the forward strand.
CCCAACTTATCGGGAGCTACAACTCTTGGTGAGAATACCCCGAAAAAAAAGGATCCCGATGATCCTAACAAAGATCCTGAAGATCCTGTTTTATCGAAATGGTATCCTATGGGATGGAGAAGTGGTACCCCTTTATATTCTTTATCGGAATACGATATACCGGCACATAAGCACACCATGTTATGTGGTGTTGCACCGTCATCAATAGCACAAATTACAGATACTCCGAACGCTAACGGAACTAGTTACCTCACTAACCTTGTATCAAAATCTACTACCGGTGTAAATATACCCGGCTTCGCATATAATGATACAGAAGGAGTGAGTACTACTTATATGTCCAGACAAGCTGTATCAAACGCAGGTACTTCTACCCCACACGAGAATATGCAACCTTACCTGACATTAAACTATTACATATGCTATGAAGGCACTTTCCCAAGAAGGAGCTAAATACAATAAGATAAAAACGAAACCATGAGTATAACAATAGAAGAATTACAAGGTATTCTGGGAGAAATAAAAGTATTCCCAAGTAATAGAATACCTATAAACTGGTCACCTTGCGACGGAAAACTACTTCCAATAAGCGAATACCCTCAACTATACTCTATCATTGGGGCAACATTCGGAGGAAACGGACAAACCACCTTTGCTTTACCTGACCTTCGTGGCAGAACAGTCATTGGTCAGGGTAGCTGGTATACTTACGAACAATATCGAATAGGCCAAAAAGGTGGTCAGGAGTATGTAACCTTAACAGAAGCTGAAATCGGTGTGCATAATCACGATTTTTCAACTGCATATGCAGAAGGTACGTTTATATTACGCACACCAAACGTGAGCTTTTTGGCAGAATTATTCAGCAGGAGTAAATGGTATACCATTAATGGATTTGCCCCGGCACCAACACAAGCTGATGATACCGTAATGCTAAATGAGAACAGTATATCTAACACTGGTGGCGGAGGAGCTCATGATAACATGATGCCTTATTTGGTACTCACTTATTGTATGGCCACAAAAGGCGAATATCCTATATATGATTAAATCTATTAATTATGACTACAAGCACTGAAAACACAGGCCCTATATTAGGGGACATTAAAATATATGCAGGTTTTTATGCCCCTGCCGGTTGGGCATTTTGTCAAGGTCAACTTATGACCATTTCCGACAATGAAGCACTATACGACATCATAGGCAACAAATATGGTGGTAATGGCAGAACTAGTTTTGCACTGCCTGATTTAAGAGCACGTATTATAGTGGGTAGCGGAACCGGAGATGGCTTGACACCACGCCAACTTGGTAACAAAGGAGGAACACCAGAAGTAACTTTAACTACAGAGCAATTGCCGAGTCATAACCACCGCTTTGTCGTATCAACACAACCCGGCACATTACCATACGCCCAAGGTAATTTACTAGCGATGCCTCAAGACTTATACCCACCTGGCTATACAGGCCCTAAAGATGGAGATACAGGTGCTATCTATTTACCTGACGATGTTGCCAATACCACCATGGTACCACTTATAGATGACTCCATAGATAATGCTGGCGAGGGTGGAGCTCATTACAACTTACAACCCTTTACGGTCGTAAATTACATCATATGTATTAAAGGCTATTACCCTAGTTACCCCAAATAGCATTTAGCTCTATAATAACAGAAGCCGCTATAGTAGCGGCTTTTATCATATTAACAAATTAGAATTTGAACATAAGCAGCACTACAGCTTCAACTGAACCAGCGGTTCAAAACCTCCATAAACCATTCTGCTTGCATCAAATATCAACTTTGATGATTCCGTCAATGGAGTAACAAGTGCTACCATTCTCTGATCATTAGGCACTTGCTTATTCGCTCTTTCGCGTACCTCTTTTGATGGGAATACTACCCACCCAAATACTACGACTTCATCATCTTTCAAGTCTACTACATTAATGAAAGAACGTGTACCTTCTAGCATTAAATCTTCTCCTACATATTCAAAATATGCCAGTGCACCATACTCTTTCCATATCTCTGCTACTTGCTCTGCTACATTCTTATATTCGTCCAAATGTTTCTTAGGTACAGGTAATACAAAACCGTCTATATAACTTTCCATATTCTTTGTTTTACTATTACTCAACTAATGTAAAGAAATCACAAAAGACGCTATTCAATCTTTAGGATTTTCGTGGCATTATGCTGTTTTGAGTTGTTTAGGATCAGATAATACACACCTTTTTTGAGATGAGATAACCTGATCGTTGTGTTCTTTTCAACCTTTCCCGAATACACTTTTCGGCTCAACTGATCATATATATCTACTTGATAAGGCTCCGATAAACCAACATCTATAGTAATAGCTTCCGTAAAAGGATTTGGGGAAACAGATATCGTATGTACGTTCATGGATGGAATTTTGGTAGGGAAAGTAGGACTTGCACACCAATACAAGGCGTTTTTTAGCAATCGTTCAAAGCTGGTATCAGCAGTGTAGTTGGAGGTATCATGCCCCAAAGCAGTGTAGAAAGAACGTGAGCCCCAGGTGTGTACTTTATAATGTGCCATCATCCTCGCGACATCATAAGAATTAGCTCCTGTTGAGGCTACTTGCAACAACTCGGTAAAGGTTGAATTGATATAACCATTCTCCCAATAATAATACTCTTCGGTTTTATTCCACGGAGCGGGTATACCACTAAGAATTGGATGCGACACTACGTGACTCATATTATTATTATGATTTGCACTGGTATGATTAGGGTTTTCCTGCACAGAGCATCCGGCCAGGTATTCTGCATAAAAGTCCCAAACACCTGTATTGCTTCCGTTGCTGGTACTGTGGCGGTAGGCATCTCCTGCTGCATGAATTCCCAAATAGTTCCCTCCGCCATTTACATACTGCTCATAGTTGGTACGCTGAATTGCGGTCAATCCGTTAGCACCAGAGGTGTTAGACCAAACCACAACACTATATTTTTGTAAGCTGCTCAGGTTATCAAACACTGTAGAGTTGTCAGTATGCTCTAGCGACCAAACATAGGGTGTTGAAGCTGTTAAAGAATCGCAGATCCGCTCAAATAGCAAACGGGAGACCTGTCTTGTGTTGTGGTCATATCCTGTCGTTTCGGTATAATGTAACACCTTTATGGTGTCTTGCGCAAAAACAGACACACCAAAGTAAAGAACCAAAAATAATGTGCGAACAGAATTGAACATACTTATAGTGTTAGGTTACATCAAAATTATAGGATCAAGTAGAAACGACACAATAACAATTCCTTAATTAGTTCCACACAAATCAGGATATAATGACAAAAGCCGCTATAGTGGCGGCTTTTATTGCGTAATGTGAATCGGATAGGATTCGAACCTATGACCGTCTGCTTAGAAGGCAGATGCTCTATCCAGCTGAGCTACCGATCCATTATTGCGGATGCAAAGCTAAAAAAAATCTTGGAGATATCCTGTTAGTTTTCTGATTTTCCTTTCAATGGCTGTGGCGTTGGTGCTTCACCATCTTCCCTGATCTCTATCTGTATCAAGTTCGACTTATAGTGCCACATATTTTTCGACCATACAAAACCATCATACTCACCACTAGGTACAAAGGTATATTTCCTATTAGGGTCGTTTACTTGCGATACCAATTTATCAAAATAGATACCATTCACATCTTCTCCCCAGTTCATAGACACCTGTACTTCTTTTTTATACTCAAGAATGAAGCGGTTCAAGGTTCTGCCCGGCGCACCTTCAGGACCTGACATTTTAAATAATGGCATGCCGAATACGATCCCTTTATCAGTAATACGCATAGGGTCTAACACCTTTTTATTACTAATAGGTGCACTGGCGTTTTTACCAAACAGAGTATATACTTTTTCGCCATCCACCTCTCTGGTAATAATGTTATAGATCAACGCACCATACCATTTACCCTTTGTAAGTATACTGTCTTGCGCCCCTTTCTTCATTTCATTTGAATAATCATATAGTGGGTATAGCTTCAACTCTTCCTGAGGCATCTGTATAGCTGCATAGTATCTAAAGCCTACATCTGTTGGCTCTGTTATCCAGTTGAATATTCTAAAAGCCTTATCATCCGGCTCAATAATATTAACTGCATTACCCAGCTTCTCAAAAGGATATTTATATGAATTAGGCACTTTCAACGCTCTGATCAACTGCTTGATAAAACGCTCTGTATACACTACCCTTTCTTCAGGAATGAAGGCATGATACATAGAGTCGGCAGTCAAAATAAGAGAATCCTCAATCTGAGTGATCTTACTAAAATCTTGAGCCGAAACCCTGCCATAAAAAGATAAAAAAACAAACAGCGTAGCTAATAATACTTTATTCAGCATGCACTTATACATTTACTTCAAACCTAAACAATTTCTTTGAAACCTTACAACAGCATGTGTTAAACTATGTTTTTAGACCAAAAGCAATTAATTTCGAGGCTATAAATATTGGAGCGGATGCAACTGGTACAACAGATATTATTCATACTACTTACAGGAGCGGCTATATACTTCTTTGCTAAGAAAATTGGCGAGATCAGAAGAAATATAAAATTGGGGCGCGATGAGGACTTGAGCGATAATTCCGGTCAACGCTGGCGCAACATGGTACTATTGGCACTGGGGCAACAAAAAATGTTCAAACGTCCAGTACCAGCTCTACTTCACTTATTTGTATACGCTGGCTTTATTATCATCAATATTGAGATATTGGAGATCATATTAGATGGTATCCTTGGGCAGCACAGATTATTCGCTCCTATGTTAGGTAGCTTATATTCTATATTGATCGGTTGCTTTGAGATACTTGGTGTATTAGTATTACTAGGCTGTGTGGTGTTCCTGATCAGAAGAAACATTATTAAAGTACCTCGCTTAGTAAAAGGAGAGTTGAAAGGTGGATGGCCTAAAAACGATGCCAATATCATCTTGATCACAGAGGTGATATTAATGACCTTATTCTTAGCTATGAATACTGCCGACCTTGTTTTACAAAGTCGCGGTGTAGCACACTATACACAAACAGAGCCTTTTTGGGTGACGAGCAATTTCACCAGCTTATTTGCAGGACTATCGGACAATGCCTTGATTGCTATTGAGCGTGGTGGCTGGTGGCTACACATCATTGGTGTGTTATTGTTCATGAACTACTTACCTTATTCAAAGCACTTCCACATTCTTGTGGCCTTCCCTAATGCTTATTATATGCGCCTGACAGAACAAGGTGCGGTAAGTAATATGAACGACATTCAGAATGAGGTATTATATATGATGGAGCCGGACAAAGCACCTACTGATGTGCCTCCTGCTGAGCCACAACGCTTTGGCGCAAAAGATGTGATGGACCTGAGCTGGAAGAACCTGATGGACGCTTACGCTTGTACGGAGTGTGGTAGGTGTACGGATATGTGTCCTGCCAACCAAACAGGCAAACTGCTCTCCCCTCGTAAGATCATGATGGATACCAGAGACAGACTAGAAGAAGTGGGTAAAAACATCAATACCAATAAAGAGTTTCAAGACGACGGAAAATCATTGGTTCACGACTATATCTCTGTAGAAGAGCTTAGAGCTTGTACTACCTGTCAGGCTTGTGTTGAGGCTTGCCCTGTAACGATTAGTCCATTGGACATCATTACACAACTACGACGTTACCTCATTATGGAAGAAAGTAACAGTCCTGAGGAGTGGAATCTGATGTTTGGTAATGTAGAGAACAATATGGCTCCTTGGAAATTCAGCCCTGACGAAAGAGATAAGTGGACAGAAGAAATGGCTGAAGCTTAATTAATTCAAAACACAATTAGAAAGTAGAAGATATGCAAATAAAATCGATGGCAGAATACGCGGCGAATGGAGAGCAACCCGAAGTATTGTTTTGGGTGGGCTGTGCCGGCAGTTTCGATCAGAGAGCACAAAAGATCACTAAGGCCTTTGCACAGATATTAGATAAAGTAGGTGTGAAGTTTGCTATACTAGGTAAAGAAGAAATGTGTACGGGAGACCCTGCACGCCGTGCCGGTAATGAATTCCTATTTCAGATGATGGCTTATAACAACATTCAAACCCTGAATGGTTATGGCATCAAAAAAATAGTAACGGCTTGCCCACACTGTTTTAATACCATTAAGAATGAATACCCTGCACTTGGTGGTGAGTACGAGGTGATACACCATACTACTTTTTTACAGCAGCTAATTAACGATGGCCGTGTACGACTTAAAGAAGGTGGTGAGTTCAAAGGTAAAAAGATCACCTACCACGATAGCTGTTACTTAGGCCGTGGTAATAATATCTACGAAGCTCCCCGCGAGGTATTACAAGCTCTTGATGTAGAGCTGATTGAAATGAAACGCTGTCGTACTAAAGGCCTTTGTTGTGGTGCAGGTGGTGCGCAAATGTTCAAAGAAGAAGAGAACGGCGATACGCGTATCAACTTCGACCGTGCGGAAGAAGCTGTAGGCACAGGTGCCAATATCATTGCAGCCAACTGTCCTTTTTGTACTACAATGCTGGGTGATGGCGTAAAGAACCAAGAGAAAGAGGACGATGTGATGGTACTGGATGTGGCCGAAATGGTAGCTAAGTCATTGGCTGATTAATATGATATGAAGACTATAAATACACCTACAAACCATGACTGGGGCAAGGATATCGTTAAAGATCTAGCGTTTATAAAAAAACACAAACGCTATCCTTTTAATAAAAAGACGATAACACCTGCAACAATAACATCACTTTGTGCATTATTGATCGCGCGTATTTCATTACCAATATTTTTTAGTACTACCAGCAACTCTAGTTACTTACATTGGATGTCTACACTTATTATAATTGCCATGATCTTGGCAATAGTGTTACAATACAAACGAGTAATGTCTTTTGACGAAATAGGTAGCCCTTATTCAGAGAAGGAACATATTATGCTTGTGAAAAAGTTTTTATCATTCAAACAACTGGCATTCACACAACATACTGAAGCCCATGAAGTCTTTATTATTATTAGCAAAAACCTAAATACTAATCCTAAAAAAGAATATAGAGAAGTAATGGTTTTTATTGCTGATGATAAAAGAATTTTGGTCAATAGTCATTTTGTAGGTAATCGGTTTAGCATAGCTCCCCCTTCAGGTAATTACAAAAAAATGGCTGCCGAACTACATAAATGGTTAAATACAAATATTAACAGTAGCCAGTCCCTAACTGTAAAATAATTACTACGTAACTTTGCAGCATGTTAGATGAACTAAAAAGCATTATACCTGCAGACTTTGCGGACGATTCCAGAGTGTGGATCTACCAAAGCAGTAGGGCTTTTATAGAAAGAGAAGAACTGGAAATTAACGAGCAATTAGCTCAATTTTACCTGCAATGGCAATCACATGGTACTCCTGTTAAAGGATGGGCTAAGCTTCTATTTAAGCAGTTCATTGTAATGATGGCTGACGAAACGGCTACGGGTGTGAGTGGCTGTAGTACCGATTCATCTGTAAGAGTGATCAAAAGCATTGAAAAACAATATGAGGTCAATATGTTCGATCGTATGATGCTCACCTTCTTGGTGAACAACAAGTCGGAGATGCTGCCTTTTAATCAAGTACAGTATGCCATAGATAAAGGCTACATCAATAAAGACACCCCCCTCTTCAATAATATAGTAGATACAAAAGCTGCTTTGATGAGTAACTGGCTCATTCCATTACAAGATTCTTGGTTAGGTAACAGAGTAAATTTTGAAGCAACAACATCATAAAAAAAGCAGTGCGACCGCACTGCTTTTTTCTTTATCTCATTTAGCCGTTATTACTTGGTCTTTTTAGCAATATACTTACCTAAAGCCTTACCCGCCTTAGCGTAAGCCTCTTCTAAGCGAACACCTGTATCAAAATCATAACCACCACCACTTCTACCTGGGATACGTGTGATAGACATTGTTACTTTTTTAGCATCCTTATTGGCAGTCTCTACTATATACACTTCAGCATCTATTTCTGCATCTTTTCTGGTTACGCCGATATTAAAACCGGGTTCAGTACGAGTAGTTTTGAAGATCAAAGTGTATTTAGCATCAGGATACTTACCACCTGTCATACCACTGGTCTTATTGAATAATTCTTCAAATTTTGGACGATACCTGCCTTCTCTATCAGCTACCCATGCTTTTTCCCATTTATCGCCTGTACCTGCCTCTTTTTTATTATAAGCAGCTTTCTTTTCTTTTATATAGTCTGCTTCCGACTTTTTCTTACCAACCGTCATGTCAGAATAATCGAATTCTACATTCAGTTTATCCACACCTTTTAAAATACCAAGGTCGCCTTTAGTTACTTTTATCTTTTGGGCATAAGAAGTAACTACAGATAATAATATCAGTACTAATGTTGTTTTTATAGTTCTCATAATTTTCATATTTGTAACAAAGTAAATACATATCAAGCATAAACAAATACCATTTATGCGGTATTGTTTTATCCTATCGTTATTTATTCCACAAGGTTTAGTTTCACAAAAATGGTCAAATGATTAACTTTGAATGTTAACTTATTCAGTAAGTGTGAGATAGAATATATCTTATCTTATTTAAGAACTTTCACTCATAAAAGTACGAGTAGCCAAGAATGGAGGAACAAAGCAATCATGCTGAGCAGAATTCTGTATTGATCAATCAAATGTATAAAAGCTGGTTTTTAGACTATGCCAGCTATGTAATACTGGAGCGTGCAGTACCTACTGCCAACGATGGTCTAAAGCCCGTACAAAGGCGCATACTACATGCCATGAAAGAAATGGACGATGGCAGGTATAACAAGATCGCCAACGTTATTGGTCAGACTATGCAGTACCACCCGCATGGTGATGCTTCTATTGGTGATGCTATCGTTAACATAGGCCAGAAAGATCTACTTATTGATACACAGGTAACTGGGGAGATGTAAGAACAGGTGACAGTGCTGCCGCTGCTCGTTATATAGAAGGTCGCTTATCTAAATTTGCACTTGAAGTAGCTTTTAACCCTAAGACAACAGAATGGCAACTCAGCTACGATGGCAGGAAAAACGAGCCTGTTAACCTACCGATGAAGTTTCCGCTGCTATTGGCACAAGGAGCTGAAGGTATTGCTGTAGGTCTTTCCACTAAAATATTACCTCACAACTTCTGCGAACTAATAGAAGCATCCATAAAAGATCTCAAAGGGAGAAAGTTTGAGCTATACCCTGACTTTGCCACCGGTGGTATGATAGACGTGTCTAACTACAACGACGGTAAACGTGGCGGTAAGGTAAGAGTACGTGCGATCATTGAGGTAGTTGATAAAAAGACCTTATCCATAAAGAGTGTACCTTATGGTGTTACCACATCGCAATTAGCAGATAGTATCATCAAAGCTAATGACAACGGGAAGATCAAGATCAAGAGTGTAACGGATAATACAGCTAAAGACATAGAATTGATCGTTCAGTTAGGCGCAGGACTTGATACCGACCAAGCTATTGATGCCTTATACGCATTTACTGACTGTGAAGTATCTATTTCGCCTAATGCTTGTGTCATTATCAATGACAAGCCACACTTCCTTGGAGCAAAAGAATTGTTGAAATTGTCTGTTGAGCACACCAAAGATCTACTCCTCAAAGAGTTGGAAATAAAACTTGGTGAGCTGGAGAACGATTGGCACTACTCTTCTTTGGAAAAGATATTCATTGAAAACAGAATCTACCGAGATATAGAAGAAGAGACCACATGGGAAGGGGTCATTAGTGCTATCGACAAAGGCTTGCAACCTTTTAAAAAGAAGCTTCGCAGAGAGGTTACCGAAGAAGACATCGTTAAACTAACAGAGATCAAGATCAAGCGTATCTCTAAATACGACTCCTTTAAAGCTGATGAGCACATTAAGGGTGTAGAGAACAACATAGATGAAGTAAAGTATAATATTGAGCACCTAACAGATTATGCTATAGGCTATTACGAAGGGCTGCTGAAAAAATTTGGTAAGGGTAAGGAACGTAAAACGGAGATCAGACCATTTGAAACCATACAGGTAACCAATATTGCTATAGCTAATACCAAACTATACTACAACAAAAAAGAGGGCTTTATTGGTACTAGCTTGAAGAAAGATGAATTTGCCTTTGAATGCTCTGACCTCGATAACATTATTGTTTTCCGCAAGGATGGTAAGATGATCGTGACCAAAGTGGCTGATAAAACCTTTGTGGGTAAGAATATCATACACCTGGCTATCTTCAATAAGAATGATGATCGTACCACCTATAATATGATCTATGTAGACGGTAAAACAGGGGTTAGTTACGCTAAGAGGTTCAATGTAACCAGTATTACCCGCGATAGAGAATATGACCTTACAAAGGGCAACCCTTCTAGCAAAATACATTATTTCAGTGCCAACCCTAACGGAGAAGCTGAAGTTATCACCATCACCTTATCTCCCGGCAGTAAAGCACGCAATAAGGTGTTTGACTACTATTTTGAGCAACTAGACATCAAAGGGCGTGGTGCCGGTGGTAATCAAGTCACAAAATATCCCATCAAAAGTACCCGATTCAAAGAAAAAGGGCAATCTACTCTTGAAGGACAAAAGATATGGTATAACGATACCATAGGAAGGCTCAATAAAGATGAAGATGGCATGCTATTAGGCTCTTTTGGAGAAAAGGATAGAATAGTGGTATTCTACAAAGATGGAACATATGAACTAACAGACTATGAGTTGACCAACAGATACGAGCCTGAAGATGTGATACATATTGAACGTTTTGACCCTGAGAAAGTTATTAGCTTGATTTACTTCGACAAAAAGTCGAAGCACTACTACGCCAAACGCTTCTTGATAGAAACACAAACACTTAAAAGCAAGTATTCGGTAATAAAAGAAGGTGATGGCAACTATGTAGAATTTGTAACCACACATCAAGAGCCTATCATATCTTTAAAATCGGGAAAGAAGAAGTCGGAACTGGAGGAAGAACAACTAACTATGCATGATGAAATAGACATCACCGGTTGGAAAACCATAGGCACTAAGATAGCGGACAATACACTTAAGGAATTATCGTTAATTAACAGTAAAGAAGAAGGTGAAGAAGAGCCTCCCACACTATTTTGATGGCAAAAATTGCTAGAAAAACACTACCTTCACAAACCTTTACTGGTCTGAAAGAGCGATTATTTTAAATGAAAAAGATTGAACTGGAAATTGTAGCCTTGTCTCATAGTATTACCCAGACCCATTCATACGCTGTTGTTCTAGGAGAAGTAAATGGACTCCGTCGTTTACCTATTGTTATTGGAGGCTTTGAGGCGCAAGCAATTGCCGTTGCTTTAGAGCGCATGCAGCCCAGCAGGCCGCTAACGCACGACCTCTTTGCTAATTTCATGACTACTTTTAACATAACTTTGTCTGAGGTAGTCATTTATAAATTAGAAGAAGGCATATTTTTTGCTAAATTAATATGTGAACGTGATGGTGAATTCATTGAAATAGACTCCAGAACCTCTGATGCGCTCGCCTTGGCTGTAAGAGCAGACTGTAAAATATACAGCTTCGAAAATATCTTAGATGCAGCCGGACTATATCTCGACCCTAGCGAAGAAACCGCTCAAGAAAATGTAGATAAAACAATAGAAGAAGCAGGTAGTGCCAGCACAACACCTGTAGAGCAAAGCAAAGAATTGAAGCACATGTCTCTTGATGAGCTGAATGAACTACTGCAACAAGTATTAGAGCAGGAAGATTATGTAAGAGCTATATCAATAAGAGATGAAATAAATAGTAGGAATAAAAAGTGATGATCCATTACACAAAAATCATTTTATAACATCATTCAAACTAATTAATGAAAAAATTACTGGTCATTGCTGCAGCATGCAGCTTAGTATTATTGGGGGATAATACTAAGGCTCAAAACAGAAAGTGTGGGAACGAACTGATCACAGCCGAAATAGCAAAAGACCCTTCGAAACAACAAGCATTTGAAGCATATAGAATGCAAATAAAGGCAGATGCTGACGCATATGCCAGCTCAAAAGCTAATAGTGCTTCTAAAACTACAGGCAATGTATCCATCCCTGTAGTATTCCACGTTGTATTATCACAAGCTCAAATAGACCAACTAGGTGGAGAGCAAGGTATATACAGCCGTGTAGCTTCTCAAATGCAAGTGTTGAATAACGACTTCAATGCTACTAACCTTGATATCAATAGTGTTCCAGCAGCTTTCAAATCAGTTATTGGCAATGCTGAGATCAATTTTGGCTTGGCACACCGTAAACCTGACGGTACAGGCACAATAGGTGTAGAAATACTCATAAAACCTGTAGGGTTTAACGGCTTTGGTGTAAGTGATAACAATGTTAAGAACACTAGCTCAGGCGGTTTAGATGCTTGGGATCATACTAAATATTTGAACGTATGGGTAACTAACATTACCAACTCAGGAGTATTAGGTTATGCATACAGCCCACAGTTTACACTAAACCTGCAACTACCATTAAGGTATCAGGGCGCTGTAATTCATTACGGAGCACTTGGTTCCAGAACAGGCCCTAACCAATACTTTGTAAGCTCTGTAGCAGAAAGAGGAAGAACGCTTACCCATGAATTAGGTCACTTCTTCAACCTGTTTCATGTATGGGGAAATACGGCTGTTGGCTCAGGAAACTGTAGTGATGATGATGATGTAAGCGACACACCTCGTCAACGTGACGCTACTCAATCTAACTGCCCTAGTGGTGTAGTACCAAACTGTAGCAACCAAACTCATGCCGGTGGTGAAATGTATATGAATTATATGGACTACTCAGGTGATGCTTGTACCAGAATGTTTACAGCCGGTCAAGTAAATAGAATGAGAGCACAAATAGAACCAGGTGGTGCATCTTACAGCCTGACGCAAAATGGCATTGTCATGACATGGCCTACATCTATTTCGTCTCTCGAAAAGAATAATAGTGTACAGATATTACCAAACCCATCTAACGGGGTATTTAATATTCAATTTGTCAATAAAGAAAACCAACTGCTATATATTAATGTGATGAGTATGACCGGCCAAACCGTAAAGCGCGTAAGTATTGCTGAGCAGGCAAACAATTACTCTATTGACATTAGCCATATGCCTAAAGGCCTATACATGCTACAGCTTGGTTTTGAAGAAGGAATGATATCTAAAAAAGTGATCGTAAAATGATAAATACAGACTTTAATCTGGAACAAATTCTAAACAGTTCTGATCTGGATAGTCAGTTAAAAAATATTGCTAACAAAGTAATTGCAAAAGAGCGCCTTACCGATGAGGAAGGCGTTTTGCTTTTTGAAAAAGGAGAACTTGGTTTTGTAGGTGCATTAGCTAACCATGTTAATGAAAGACTACATGGCGGTAAAGTTTATTTCAACCGTAACTTCCACATAGAACCTACCAATGTTTGTGTATTCACCTGCAACTTCTGCTCTTACTCCCGTCAGTACAAACATAGAGACGACGGCTGGGAGTTGAGTATAGAAGAAATGTTGGATATGGTACGTAAGTACGAAGGACAACCTGTAACTGAGGTACATATTGTTGGCGGCGTACACCCCAAAATGAACCTCGAGTTCTTCTGCGAGGTCATTAGTAAGATAAAGGCATTAAGGCCTGACCTTCATATAAAAGGTTTTACAGCAGTAGAGCTGGAGTATATGTTTAGAAAGGGTAAGGTTTCTATCAAGGATGGATTGACGCAAATGCGCGATGCCGGACTGCAGTCGCTACCCGGTGGTGGTGCTGAGATATTTGACCAAGCGATACGAAATGAAATATGTGCTGACAAAGTAGATGCAAAAGGTTGGCTGGAAATACATCAAACAGCACATGAGCTAGGCATGCACAGCAATGCTACTATGCTATATGGACATATAGAGAACTACCAGCACAGAGTAGATCATATGAGTCAGCTTAGAGCACTACAAGACAAAACAGGAGGCTTTAACTGCTTCATACCATTGAAGTTTAGAAATATAGACAATGATATGTCTCATGTGCCTGAGGTGTCTATGATTGAAGATATGCGGCTATATGCCATAGCGCGTTTGTTTATGGACAACTTTAAGAATTTGAAAGCTTACTGGCCAATGCTAGGCAGATCTTCTGCACAGATGACTTTATCATTTGGTGTGAATGATTTAGATGGAACAATCGATGATACTACTAAAATATACTCAATGGCAGGCTCTGAAGAACAGTCACCAGCCATGAGTACTGAAGAGATCTGCGATCTTATCGCAGCGGTAGGCAAAACACCTGTTGAGCGAGACACCTTGTATAATGAGATTGAAGTGTTTGATAGCCAAACAACATCATAAAAAAAGGGAGTATTAATACTCCCTTTTTTATTGCATAATAGCCGTAAATTCTTCCAGTATGGCTTTAGACCTATCTTTTGCGTAACGCTTATGTAATTCTTGCTTCATTTCCTCGCCTGTAACTCCCTTATGATCTTTCTTCCATTCCATAACAAAATCCTGTTGCCCTTTGGGTCTTGGGCCCCACACAAATAATTCTTGACCTCTATCATCTAATGCTATTAACTTCGGCACGCTCCTACTTCCATTTGTGAGATACTGATCCATGACAGGCAAATTATCATCTCTTAGGATGATACGCATCTCAACATTATCAGACGCTTCAGCAATAAGGTCTAACGCAGGTATAATTTGAGCACCATCACCACACCATGATTCTGTGATCACCCACCATATTTGTTTCTGTTGATTCTTGGCAATAACAACCAGCTCTTCGCTCAGTTTTGTTGTTTTGCTAACACGCCTCATGCGTTGTGCATTCAACTTAGTATATTCTATGAGCGATGGTGTTTGCTCCTTACCTGTTGTCTTACCTTTTTTTACTAACTCCTCTACCAAATCTACAAACTCCCGGTAGCTGTAATACTTCTCTACTTGTTCAAATAATGCATTCATCTTCTAGTATTTTATGATACAAAATTAAGCATAGCTATACCTATTAAAGTATCACAATGTCACATACAACCATAAACTCACCTTTGTAAGGTATTCACCTTTTTACCGTCGCAAGTTAGAATAAGGGAACAGCAAGAACAGTAACTAATGTTACATCAAGGCATATTATTCTTCGTAGAAATTCAGGTCTTTACCAAAGGTCTCTTCTATCATAGCAACAGCAATAATACTGATGACCATAACAATGACTCCTGTAATAATACCCGACTCAACAAAACTAAACATCTCGTCAACCTGTAAAGACTTAAACAATATCACAATAGCCGGCAAAGCCCCTCTTACCATATTAGGCACTGTAGTGGCTGCTGTGGCTCTAAGGTTAGTGCCAAATTGTTCTGCTGCTATGGTAACGAATATCGCCCAGAAACCCGTACCGAAACCTAACAGTCCTGCAATGAAATACATATACGATGCAGAACCTGAACCCTGAGTAAAGTAGAGTACCATGCCTATGGCTGTAATAGCATAAAATACATAAAGGGCTTTCTTTCTGCTCTTCAGTTTTTGACTAAGTAACCCTATGGCCACATCCCCAAAAGAAATAGCCACATAGGCAAACATCACCGCTTTTCCAGGTTCTATTGCTTCTTCTATGCCAAAGGCTTTACCAAAGTCGTTAGAAAAGAAAAGTAATATGCCCACTACATACCATGTAGGCAAACCGATAAGAATACTTAATAGGTATTTTTTAAACCGCTTACCATTGGTAAAAAACATGAAAAAGTTGCCGCGAGCTACATCTTTCCCTGCCATGTTCTTAAACATACCCGACTCGAATACAGACACCCTAAGCAACAATAATAAAAAACCTAGCCCACCACCTATGAAATAACAAGTACGCCAGTCAAACCATTGTGCGATAAAATAGGCAAATACAGCACCAGTTAAGCCTAAGCCTGCTACAAGCGATGTAGCCACTCCCCTTTTCTCTTTGGGTATCAGCTCACTTACTAATGTAATACCTGCCCCAAGCTCACCTGCCAAGCCAATACCGGCGATAAAACGTACGATGATATACTGTGTGGTATTCTCAACAAAACCGTTAGCTATATTGGCTATGGAGTACAAAACAATAGAACCGAATAATACACTCAAGCGACCTCGCTTATCACCCATCATCCCCCAAATGATACCACCTATTAGCAAACCTGTCATTTGGTAGCTGGCCAATTTGAGCCCAACATCAGTGATCTCCGTGGGAGACAACCCTAGGCTTTCTAAACTCTCTATACGTACAATACCATAGAGTAAAAGATCGTAGATATCAACAAAGTAACCTAGTGCGGCTACGAATACGGGAATACTAAATATAGAAACGTTCTTAGCTTGTTGCATGGAAAGCTAAGATAAAATGTATATCTATAAATTCTAATAGTTAAGAAGCTGTGTTAGGTTTCTTTTTACCAAAGAACATTTTGACGAGCACAGGAGCTGTAGTAATGAAAATGATGCCAATGATAACTTTCTCTAAGTTGTTTTTCACCCAAACATTTTCTCCTAAAAGATAGCCTGCCATAACCATACTCAACACCCAAGCAATACTACCTATTATGTTATATACTGTAAACTTCTTATAATCCATTTTTACAACACCGGCTACAATAGGAGCAAACGTTCTTACTATAGGCATAAACCTGGCAATAATAATAGCTGCACCACCTCTTTTATCATAAAAATCTTTGGCTTGATGCAAGTGCTTTTGTTTAAAGAGTAAGGTATCCCGCTTCTCAAATAGTAGTGCACCCGACTTTCTACCAAACCAATAACCCACAAAGTTGCCAATGATACCACATATAATGATCAGAGTGATCCAGTAGGTAAGGTTAGCTGCATCTGCAGTAAATGGAACTTTAGAGTTGGCAATGATCATGCCTGTAACAAACAGCAATGAATCACCAGGTAGGAAGAACCCGACAAACAAGCCTGTTTCAGCAAAAATGATAAACATGACTATGTATATACCTCCATGTGCCGTGATCCAGTTGGGGTCAATAAGATTTTTCAAAAATTCGGTTAGCTCGTGCATTCTTCTAGGTCTTAACTTGCAATTTAATTAAAAATCGAAAAGCGTTGTTTTCAAAAATGTGAGCGAATATAAGATTTTATTACCCTTCATACACTAGCTTTTTTCTAATCGTATGGTTCCCTTGTAGCCCCCCAGTATGAATACATAGTATTGTAGCTTTATCAGGGAAGCCTCCGTTATCCAATTGATCTTTAATACCATACATCATCTTAGCAGTATATACCACGTCTAAGGGTATATTAGTAACCCTATAGAATTCGTTCATAAAATTTACCAGTTCACCCTTACTCTTCCCAAAGCCTCCAAAGTGATAATCATCATACAGCTTCCAGTTACGCTTGCTTGTCCATTGTTTAATGCTGTCACTTAAGTATGTTCCACCCTTCATAGGGGCATAACCTCTCACATCTGCAGCTACAGCAGTAGTTATACCGACTAAAGTAGTACCCGTTCCTACTGATACACATATATGGGTATACTTATCTGGAATTTGAGCCGCCAGTTGGCTCACTCCTAACCTACCTGATTCATTGGCCCCTCCTTCAGGAATGATCATTAATTCAGGATATTCTTTTTTAAGACTTTGTAAATAAACCTCATCCTCTTTCCTGTCATAGTCTGCTCTGGTTACAAACAAGAGTTCCATCCCATATTCCATACACTCCTTTAACGTTTCTGTAGATGTATGTTCTGCATGTAACCCTCTTACTATACCAACAGACATTAATTGTGCCGCATGCGCAGCAGCAGCTGTAGCTACCAAATGGTTGGAGTAAGCGCCTCCAAATGTCAAAACGCCATTTAAACCATTAGATAAGGCTTCTTTGATATTTTCTTTGAGTTTATACCACTTATTGCCCGACACTACAGGATGAACTTCATCCAACCGAAGCATATCTATAGTATGACCTGTTTGATGCCATTCAGGAGCAATAGTTTGTATCCGTGGTAAGCTATCAGGAATTATAGCCATACTCTTTGAGGTAATTATCATTATCGCGCCACTTGGGTCTTACTTTCACAAACAGTTCTAAGTGAACTTTCCCTCCAACAAACTCTTCAATCTTTTGCCTGGAGTTAATGCCTAATTGCTTGATCAAACTCCCCTTCTTGCCTATTAATATGATCTTTTGAGTATTTCTACTCACAACAATGTCTGCTTTTATCACAGTTATATTAGGCTTCTCTTCATAAGACTGTATCACAACGGCAGTATGGTAAGGTATCTCTTCATGATACAACTCAAATATCTGCTGTCTGATCAACTCACTCACAAAAAAGCGCATAGGCCTGTCAGACACGTGGTCATCAGGATAATATGGTGGTGCTTCCGGTAAATTGTCAATTACGAATGGCAACACTTTATCCGTATGATGTTGCTCTATAGCAGATATAGACATCACCTCCCATTTAGGGTATGCATCCTTAAATTGTTGTTCAATATCCTTCTTTGCCTGCTCGTCCTTTATTTTATCGGTCTTATTCAATAGTAATAATACCGGTACATTCATCTTCAAGTTAGACGTAAGTTCCTGAAAATGAGCGATCGGCTTAGCTATATCGTGCATCATAATAGCTACATCTGCGTCTTCAAGCGCACTTTTCACCTGTCGCATCATCTTCTCATGTAGTTTATATTGTGGATCAATAATACCGGGTGTGTCAGAAAATACGATCTGATAGTCTTCTTCGGTAAGAATACCCAGTATACGATGACGAGTGGTTTGTACCTTATGAGAGGTGATCACCAACTGCTCACCTAATAATACATTCAGTAAAGTAGACTTACCTGCATTAGGTGCACCAAATATATTTACAAATCCTGCTTTAAATAGTTTTGGCATAATATGTGTAAAAGTACAGTGTATTTGCAGGTTTGCAATAACATATGGTTAACTAAAATATGGCAATGTAGCTTGTTTATTCATTAATGTTGCCTATCTTTGCATTCACATCGCGAGGTAGAGCAGCGGTAGCTCGTCGGGCTCATAACCCGAAGGTCACAGGTTCGATCCCTGTCCTCGCTACAAGAGAGAGGCTACGTTATTATTCTTTGAGAGAGAATATTATGTAGCCTTTTTTATTAAAAAAACGAACAAATTATAAAAAACAATAAACTAACTCATAATTAAAAAACACAAACATGAAAAACATTTTAATAGCACTTATAGCAATCATTTCGCTTGCGGGGTGTATCAAAAAAAACAACATACATGGCGACCTTAAAAACCGCCGTGAGATACTAATGACTCGATACTGGAGAATTGAAAGTATGAAAGACAATGGTAAATATGTTGATATAGAGTCTTGTAAAAGAGACAATTACTATGTATTTCTTGAAGATGGTGAAGGCCGTTGGGAAGAAAGCCTGAACAACTGCTTTGATACCGTAGTTACTCCTCCACCTGTTGATTCAAGTGATTCTACTACTTTCCCTAATCCTAATGTAGTAAATCCGCCTGTACCTACTTATACGGCTTTCAGGTGGTCAATGGTTGCCGATTTACAATATATATACTTTAAAGATTTTGGCAGAGATGGCTATGACCCTGAATGGGAAATAGAAAACATGGATTACTCATCTCTTTCTGTACTATATTCTGAGCTAATTGATGGTGTAAACCATAGATATGAAGTAGAATTGAAAGCACTATAGGTTGAAATAAACAACTGTATGATAATCAAGCATATCTGAGTCCAGATATGCTTTTTTTGTGCCAGTAAGTTTGCCGAATGTGCAAAAGGCAGTAATTTTGCAACAATACTTAACTCATTACTCGATATTAAATGAGCCCCTTCAGGCGATACACAACTACTTGTATACTCATTAGTATCATATTATTCGGATGCGATAGTAGCCGATACGCTACTGCTCCCCCTACATATTACAGAAAGTCAGTTTCTAACAAGCAATATTCTCGAAGAAATACGCAACCTCGTTTTATTAATAATGTTGAGGTAAAGCCGGCTAGTAACAATCAAATAAGCATGGTGGTAGTAGAAAGTTACGACCACGGCAGAAAGCAAAAATACATAACCGACCTACTGCTGCTTAAATATGCTCAAAAGCTGGAAGTACAGCCTCAAGAAATAAACAACTACCCTCTATATCGTTTTATTGAAGACTGGTATGGTGTAAGGTATAGGTACGGAGGCACAAACAGATCCGGAATTGACTGCTCGGCATTTACACAAAAACTTTATGACAAAGTATACTGTACTGACATAGTACGCACCAGCTATCAGCAATATAAAATGAGCGATGTGGTTTGGGATAAGGATATGCTTAATGAAGGAGACCTTGTGTTTTTCCGTACCAGAGGAAAATACATATCTCATGTAGGTATCTACCTTAAAAACAACTATTTCGTGCATGCATCTCGCAGCAATGGTATCATGATCAGTAGCTTAGACGAAAGCTACTGGAAAAGAGTATACGCGGGAGCAGGAAAAATTACAGCAAGAGCTAACTAACCTATTTTTTGATCACCTCTTCTATTACATGGCCAATATTCCCATTCGGCATTTGGATATGTAATAACGCAGCAACTGTTGTCGCCACGTCTGTCAAGTCAATTGTACGGTAGCTCTCTCCCTTACTTACTCCCCACCCATACCACAATAGCGGCACGTGACTATCGTATGGATTCCAAGTTCCGTGTGTTGTGCCTGTTTCTCCATAGCCGCTATACCAACTTGGCTCCATCAGTATTAATAACGATCCATTTCTTTTAGGATAATAACTATTAACGATCATTTTTCTAATTGGCTCGGGTATCGTTTGCATATTCAGATCTTCCAGATCAATAACCTTAGCTACCCCTTCGTGCTCATATAAAAAAGAAACTACGTCTGCTTTTATCTGCGACCTATCTAGTTTGCTTTCTTTAATTTTCTCTTCGTCAAAGTATACTTGATAAGAACTCAACGCCTTTACTAAACCTGACACCTTATGTCGTTCAATAAGAAAACTATTCAGCTCTTTACCTGCACTATACTCTGTTTCTGTACCCGCAGGTATCTTTAAGTTTTTAAGATAGTTAGCATTTCTTGACACACCATGATCGGCAGTTAAGAAAAGCGTGTACTTGTTTTGCCCTACAAGCTTATCTAGCTTCTTTAAAAACGCCGCTATCTCTTGGTCAAGCCTCAAATACATATCTTCCATCTCAACAGCATCAGGAGCATAGTTATGTCCCGCGTAATCAGTAGAAGACAATGTAATGCATAGCATGTCAGTAAAATCGTCACTGCCCAGCTGCTCTCCCTTTATACAGGCTTCAGCCAACTTAAATGTAATGGTATTACCGGCAGGCACATATCTGAGTGCCTTATACCCTACTTTCTCGTTGCACTTTATCACATGTGGAAATACTGGTTTACTTTCTCCTTTCAGCAAACCTTCATACATATTATCATCTGCTATGCTACTTTTATACGTACTGATATCGTAAAGCGTTTCCCAAGCCTGACCTGCCAGCTGTTTGGCATAACTGTTATTATTAAATTGATTCAACCACACAGGCAACTCATTCATATAATATGTACTTGTTATGAAATTACCTGTACTATCATCAAACCAAAATGCACCGTTAGCAGTATGACCTGCGGGCAGTATACTACCTCTGTCTTTGATACCTACACCAAATACTTTCGACCTCATATTAGTGGCTAACCTTAGCTCGTCACCTATAGTAGTGGTCTTCATATTTCTCGGACTCATCATACCACCTCGCGCACTACCCCCAACTGATGACACAGTAGGATCTTCCACGCAATACCACTCTTTACCTGTTTTTCTGTCTACCCAGCCATTAGCTGCCACACCATGTATAGCAGGTATAGAGCCTGAATATATAGACGCATGACCCGGACCTGTTGCCGTAGGTATATAATTTATTTGTGTGTTTTGGCAGTTAAAACCCTCGCTTAATAATCTTTTAAAGCCGTCATCTCCAAACCTGTCATAATACCTATATAAATAATCCCACCTCATCTGGTCGATAACTAACCCTACAACTAGCTTCGGACGCTCTAATTGCTTGCTTTTCTGTGCAATAGCCGGTGTAAAAAAGAGGATATAGATGAGTATATGGCCAATATTCTTCATAAAAATTAACTTATTGTCACAAAAATGAGCATTATAAAACTTATAATCGAGTAATATTTTCATTAATTTTGCCGATATTTTATTTGGATTACCAATTACACTTAAAATAACTATCTGATATTTATGGATTTATTTGCCAAATTTGAGAGAAAACTAGGCCCCATCGGTGATAATGCGGATAAGGTACCAGGTTACTTTTCTTTCCCTAAACTGGAAGGTGAGATATCTAACAGAATGACCTTCCAAGGTAAGGAGCGTATCGTATGGAGCTTGAACAACTATTTGGGACTGGCAAATCACCCTGATGTACGTAAAGCAGATGCAGACGCTGCCGCACAATATGGCTTAGCAGCACCTATGGGTGCACGTATGATGAGTGGTAACACTAAATACCATGAGCAACTGGAAAGGGAGCTTGCAGAGTTTGTAGGCATGGAAGATGGTATGTTGTTGAACTATGGCTACCAAGGCATGGTATCAGCTATTGATAGCTTATGTAGCAGACGTGATGTGGTGGTATACGACGCTGAATCGCACGCATGTATCATAGATGGCCTTCGTTTACATCCTGGTCATCGCTATGTATTCAAGCACAACGATGTGGAAGATTGTGAAAAGCAATTAAAACGTGCTACTGAAATGGCAGAGCAAACCGGCGGTGGTATACTAGTGATCAGTGAGGGCGTGTTTGGCATGTCCGGCAACCAAGGTCGTATCAAAGAGATCATTGCACTTAAGGAAAAATATGAGTTCCGTCTTTTCATAGACGATGCACATGGTTTTGGTACTATTGGATCAAGAGGTGCAGGTGTAGGTGATGCACAAAATTGCACAGAAGGTATTGATATTTACTTCTCTACTTTTGCCAAATCTATGGCTAGTATTGGTGCTTTCATTTGCTGTCAGCCAAACGTTCTAAAATTCTTACGTTACAATATACGCTCACAAGTATTTGCTAAATCATTACCATTACCATTGGTAATAGGTAATTTAAAACGTTTAGAACTACTTAGATCTAAACCGGAGCTTAGAGAAAAACTTTGGCACAACGTTAATAGACTACAGCAAGGCCTTAAAGACAATGGCTTTGATATAGGTACTACGGATAGCCCTGTAACTCCTGTCATATTAAAAGGAGACCTGTTTCAAGCTACGCAGATCATTTTCGACCTTAGAGAGAACTTTAATGTGTTCTGCTCAGTAGTGGTTTACCCGGTAGTACCTAAGGGAGTAATCATATTGCGTTTGATACCAACAGCAGTACATACTGATGAAGATATTGACCTAACCCTTGCGGCATTCTCAACAGTACGCGAGAAGTTAGCAAAAGATGAATACCCGCATGAGTTACCACCTGTAAAAACAGAACCGGTAACACTAGCCATATAGTAATTTAATATTATCATGAAAAGCCACCTTACTTTGTTTTGGTGGCTTTTTATATTTTAGCACACCAACAAAAAATCGACATGAAAGTTTTCATAGCAGGAGCATCAGGACTATTAGGTAGTAATTGTCAAAAACACTTTTCAGAACAAGGATGGGAAGTAGTAGGTTCTTACTTTTCTTACGAAGTGCCTAACACCGTTTTCTATAACACGCTAGAGCTAGACCACCCTGATAATTTTGACATCGCTACATACAACCCTGATGTAATTGTACACTGCGGTGCGCTTACTCATGTTGACTATTGTGAAAACAATGTTGATGAGAGTTATCAAAAAACAGTGCAAAGCACCATCAACTTAAGTAAGGTGGCTAAAGATTATAATGCTCGGTTTGTGTACATCTCAACAGACTATGTCTTTGATGGTACAGAAGGCCCATACACGGAAGATCAAAAAACAAACCCTGTAAGTGTATATGGCAAACATAAACTAGAAGCAGAGCAAATTGCGACACAAACAGTTGCAGACACACTCATACTACGCATCACCAATGTATATGGTAATGAAGCAAGAGGTAAGAATTTCGTTGCACGAATTGTAGACCAATGTGTCAATAATAAAAAGCTTACACTTAAGCTGCCATACGACCAGTTTGCTTGCCCTACTAATGCATGGGACATTGCAAGAGCCATGTTTGTTTTATTAAGAGACAATAAGAAAGGCATCTACCATATAGGAGGTACCGACTATATGAATCGTATACAACTCGCACTACGTGTACTGCAATACTTCCCCAATATTGAATACGATCTTCTACCTATGAATACAAAAGAATTGAACCAGCCTGCAGCAAGACCATTAAAAGGAGGTTTTGTTACCATGAAGTTCAATAGCGAATATCCTGATATGCTTTTTGGGAATATTGACAGCTACCTAAAGGAGGTATTGGAGGAATAAAAAAATCTCAGCTACTAGTAGCTGAGATTAGGACTGTACTTACTAACCCATCGTAAGTATAGCAAATATCTGAAAAAGGTTTTGGATAAGAAAATTATTTTTTTTCTTATATGTATACAGTTCAGCCTCGTATAAAGATTTAATATTTACATATACCTACTAAAGCTCATAGCCTACTTACTTAGTGTAATAATTACACACAACCTGCCAACAAAGTGTCTTTTTGTCATGCATAATAGACCAAAAGCGCCATTATGGCCTTTAAAAGGCACGTGGTATCTGTTTTGATTAGTGTAAAGTGTATCTGAATTATAAAAACAATCAAAAACAGTACACTATGTATAATCACAAAAGTAACCGCAATTTAGTTCCAGCATTTGGAGGATTATTAGAAAACGCTTTCAAAAACGACTTTGGTAAGTTCTTTTATGACGACAACTGGAGCAACACCACAGCACCAGTAAACATCAAAGAAACAGACCATGCTTATGTATTAGACCTTGTAGCACCGGGATTAAAAAAAGAAGAGTTCAATATCAATGTAGAAAAAGAAGTACTAAGCATCTCTTTTGAACATAAAGAAGAGCAGAAAGAGGAAACAGATAAGGTTTTAAGGACTGAATACCAATATCGTTCATTCAAAAGAAAATTCACTTTGAATGATAAGATCAACACAGCTGATATATCAGCAAAATACACTGATGGTATATTAAGCATAACCCTTCCAAAGAAAGAAGTAACCGAACCTAGCTCAAAGAATATTGAGATTTCATAAGTAGTAGTTTTTAGGTATGTATGATTGAAAGCGGGAGTTTAACTCTCGCTTTTTTGATACTTGCGGATCTCTTTCTGCCCCTTCTTACTTACTACTAATAATAAAAAACTGATCAACCTACTCATTTGGCTATCAATCACTTTCTTCTTCTTGTTATTGGCATTATCAATAATAGCCTCAGATAACCAAAACCTATTAATGAAAGTGACCATATCAACTATAAACGACAACTCAGCTTCTTCCTTTGCCTTAAAGTAGTTATTATCAAATAGCTCTTTTATAAGGAGACTTAAGTTACTTCTTCTGGACTTTTGTCTTGCCCTATACTTTTCTTCAAAGCTTTTATTTTGTTTTAGGAGAAGCGGCAGACTAACAAACAAGCTTCTATAGCTGTACTGGTTATTAAAAACCTGTTCATGTAAGTTTAAGAAGCCAATGATGCTACTGTCGTTATAACTGGCAAATATCTCCGTATTACTGCTGGTTAACACTTCTGCTATTTCAGCTACCAGATCATCCTTTGTGGGAAAGTAGTAGGTTATATTACCACCTTTCAGCCCCATCTCTTTAGCCAACTCCCTTACTCCCACATATTCTACCCCATGGATATTATAAAGCTCAATGGCCTTTTCTATTATCTTTTCTTTAGTGTTATTCATAGTTTTTTGACAATGTCAAATTTAAGAGATATATTTGACATTGTCAAAACGTAAGACTTATGAAATTACCTTACACAATTAAAAACATACATGGAGAAACCCTTCATTTTTTGAGAATAGTGAATAGAGATGGGAAGGAAGTACTAGAGTTGGAGAACGAACTAACTCCGGGTGCCGGCCCTGTCATGCATGTGCATTGGAAGCAAGATGAAAGTCTCACTGTTACTGAAGGAGAAATGACTTATCAAGTGAAAGGTGAAGAACCTGTAACTGTAGGTGTAGGTGAAACAATAACCTTTACCGCTGGCACCTACCATAAGTTTTGGAACTCGGGACAAACAATGCTCAAATGTAGCGGTTGGGTATCTCCGCCTAATACATTAACCTATTTCCTTGGTGAGATCTACAAATCAATCGATGAAAACAAAGGTAGACCCGGTGCTTTTGATGCCGCATATCTCTTAAGAAGATATAAGTCGGAATATGACATGGATGAAATACCCGGCTTTGTTAAGCAGTTTATTTTCCCCATCACGCTATTCTTTGGTAAGCTGGCAGGAAAACATAAGAAGTTTGCCAACGCACCACAACCTGTTGTGTAATATTACTTATACCCCAGTATTTTGAGCATACTTTGTGGTGTTTGCTCTTTAGCATATAGCCAATCCACTAATTTACCTTTCTCGTCTTTTTCTACGATTACATGCTTAGGAGACGGCACCATACAATGTTTAATACCACCATACCCGGCAAGTTGGTCTTGGTAAGCCCCTGTATGAAAGAAGCCCATATAAAGTGGTTCAGCACCCTTTTCCGTATCAGTCTTAGGAAGAAATACTGCGTTAATATGTTCTTCAGAAGTATAGAAATCGTGGCTATCGCAGGTCAAGCCGCCCAAATGTACTTCCTGATAATCGTTACCCCATTTGTTGATGGGTAGCAGAAGAAACTTCTCACCTATCCCCCAAGTATCTGGTAGCGTAGTGATGAAGGAGCTATCGATCATATACCATATCTCACGATCGTTCTGCACTTTTTGATCTAGTACACTATAAATAACAGCACCACTCTCCCCTACAGTAAACGAACCAAACTCTGTGTAAATATTAGGCATGTCTACCTTATTCTTCTTACAGACCTTCTTAATGGTGGAAACGATCTGATTGACCATGTACTTGTAGTCATAATCGAAGCCTAAAGAGTGCTTGATTGGGAATCCACCACCAAGATTCAAACCTTGTAATTCAGGACATATTTTTTTCAGCTGACAATAAATCGTCAATACCCTGTTCAGCTCACTCCAATAATAGATATCGTCTCTGATACCAGTATTCATAAAGAAGTGTAGCATCTTAAGACGGAACTTGCTGTTGCCTTTGATCTTATCTACATAAAACTCCAGTATATCTCTTTTACGAATACCTAAACGTGAAGTATAGAAGTCAAATTTAGGCTCTTCTTCTGTAGCGATACGAATACCAATGTTCACGGGCTGGTCAGACCTAACAGATTTTTGGTAATCTTCCAACTCGTTTTTGTTATCCAGTATAGGTATCACATTCCTAAACCCATCATTGATCAACTTAGCAATGTTTCTGGTATACTGCCTATTCTTAAAACCGTTGCAAATAATAAACGTATCCTTATCTACCTTCTTTTTGGCATATAGTTTTTTAATGATCTCTATATCGTAAGCAAAAGAAGTTTCTAAATGTATATCGTGCTTTAGTGTCTCCTCAACAATGAAGGAAAAGTGTGAGCTTTTTGTACAGTAACAATACCGGTACTCCCCTTCGTACTTGTACCTTTTTATCGCATCGGCAAATAGCTTTTTAGATTTTGCGATCTGCATACCTATCTTAGGCAAGTAAGTCAGCTTAAATGGTGTACCATACTTATCAATAAGTTTCTTGATATCAACATTGTTGAATTGTAGATAGTCATCTACTACTTCAAAACCTTCTTGAGGAAAGTCAAAGGTTTGTTTAACCAGGTCAGTATAAGTATTGTTCATGTAGCAAAAACAATAATATTTGGTGTGTACTACAAAAAAATATCACACAAATGTAGCTTATAATATTGATTGATTTACCCCCTATATGAGATTAACTACTAGCAGCTCTATCGCTTTTGAATTATGTTTGCATCCTAATGAAGAAGGCACTTATACAAATGCATGTAGCCGTATTGCTTTGGGGCTTTACGGGGGTAATAGGCAAGGCTATTACTTTAAGCGCCCCTGTGCTGGTGTGGTACCGCATGTTACTCACAGCCTTATTCATGGCTGTGATATTATTTTACAGGAAAGAATGGGTGCCTGTAGAACGAAAGGATAAATGGCGGTTGATATGGATTGGCTGCCTGATGGGGCTACACTGGGTAGCATTTTATGGTTCTATTAAATATTCCAGCATTTCGGTAGCGTTGGTATGTTTATCTACGGCCAGTATATTCACATCTCTGCTCGACCCTTTTGTAAACAAAGGGAAACATAACTATAGAGAGTTTATACTCAGCATCATTACCATTATAGGTGTTTACTTCATCTATCAGTTTCAGCAACTCTACTGGAAAGGTATTATACTAGGTATCATAGCTGCCGTACTCAGCTCTTGGTTTGTAGTGCTCAATAAAAAGATAGCTACGAAGTACCCTGCACGAACCATGGTATTTTATGAGATGGCTGCAGGTTGGGCCATGCTCACACTATTGATACCATTCCAAGTCATGTACATGACTGATGTAGCTCTGTTGCCTACTTCTGCCGACTGGATATGGTTAGTTGTTCTTAGCCTTTGCTGCACCGTATGGTCACAATCACTGGCATTAAATGCGTTGAAACATATAAGTGCATTTACCTCTACACTAAGTGTAAATATGGAGCCTGTTTATGGCATACTATTGGCCTTCGTTTTCTTTGGTGAGCACAAAGACCTTGATGCAAAATTCTATATAGGCATGCTGCTCATACTCTCATCAGTAGTATTACAAATGTTATTCCTACTACGTAAACCTAGAAAAGTGTCGCCGGGATATATTGTGGAGAAGAATGGACTAGACTAGCGTTTTATAAACTCATATTTATTAAAGGCATTCTCTTTGGTCACCTCCAGTCTGTTATCTCCCAGCCACTTGGCATAGGCGTCTATTTTTGCTTTATGCCTATCATACCATTCATTAAAGCTTTGCTTATCACCATCTATTAGCACCCAATGACTGTAAGCATCAAAGTGGCCGGCGTTCAGTATCTTCTTTTGATATTCAAACAATAGGTTGCCATACTGTTTGTCATATCCTTTCTCATAAAAAGTGGTCAGTATGGTTTTGCGCATCGTACAATAAGCCTCCATACCCCACCCAGTTTTACCTTTAAGGGCATCTTTTATCAACTCTTCGTATAATGCCGGGAAGCCCCCTTTGCCTTTGTCTCTACTAGTGAAGTCTACTTTTACAGAATCTCCAATTGATATTTCGTTGTTATAGGTCTCAAATAGCATTTTGCTCATTTGCTTCGTACGCATTGTATTAGGTTCCATATTCAGAAACAATTCACCATACATCATACCCCATACTTCTTCTTTTGATGACAAGTATAATATTGCCGCCCTAAAATAATTAGAAGCGTAGTCAGGAGCTACTTCTATACCTCGCTCATAATAGGCCATGGCTCTGTTATATAATAGCTTATCATAATAATAGTTGCCGATTTCATTGAGCAGTGAGCCGGAATGAGGATGTTTCTTCAACCCTGTTCTATATGTTTTCATGGCACTGGCTGTATCTCCATTGATATCATACAAGCTTCCTAATAATTGGTATACCTTATCATTTACATTATCTTTTTCAGCTAATGCTTTCATGATGTTCAGCGCGGTAGTATAATCTTTCTTTAGGTAATACGCATAAGCCATCTCATATCGATAGCGGTAAAATGTACTATCCAACTGGTGTGCTTGTTCCAGCAGCTCTATAGCCTCATCGTAAGACTTACTATCAATAGCTTTTATGGCCTTTTGTGCCAGCTGTTCTGCTTTTTCATGACTAGGTTGCGAGAAACCTAAAATGCTGACAAACAGCAGCATAGCACATATTGAAATTTTTCTTTTCATATTATAAGCATATAAAAGTAAGTATCTTATTTCAAGTTCATTAGTGATGTTAAATAATAGTTTTAAATAAGCAGTTCATAGCTATTTTAAAGCGCTTTTTTGTATATTATAGGTTCTTCGCGTTACCTTTGCACAGATTTTTTTAGACAACCGGATTTTATGTTGGAGCAAGCTACAATGAAACAAGATACAAGACTATCGTTTGACGAGTTTAAAAATGAGGTATTAAATGACTACCGTCTGGCTGTAGCCAGCCGTGAAGCCAGCCTCATTGGTCGTAGAGAAGTACTTACAGGTAAGGCTAAGTTTGGCATTTTTGGAGATGGTAAAGAACTGGCACAGATCGCTGCTGCCAAGTGTATGCAGCCCGGTGATATCCGTTCGGGTTACTATCGCGACCAAACATTAATGTTTGCATCCGGCATGAGTAATATGGAACAGTTCTTCGCTCAATTATACGCCAACCCTGACATTAACGAAGAGCCTTCTTCAGGAGGCCGTATGATGAATGGCCACTACGGTACTCGCTGGTTGGACGACGATGGAGACTGGAAGAATCTTACTGATGCACCACAATCTTCAAGCGACATCTCTCCTACTGCCGGCCAAATGGTACGCTCATTAGGTTTGGCATTTGCATCAAAAATGTTCCGTAATGTTAAAGAACTAAGTCAGGGGTTTGAAAAGTTCTCTAAGAACGGTGACGAGGTGGTATTCTGTACCATTGGTGATGCATCTACATCAGAAGGCTTGTTTTGGGAAACAGTGAACGCCGCAGGTGTATTACAAGTGCCACTTGCCATATTCGTTTGGGATGATGGTTATGGTATATCTGTACCAAGAAAATATCAAACTACTAAAAACTCCATATCCGAAGCTTTAGCAGGTATGAAGTGGGACGATAGCACCGGTGGTGTTAATATATACAAAGCGAAAGGATGGGATTATGCAGGCTTGGTATCTACCTTTAAAGAAGGCATTGCTAAGACCAGAGAAACTCATGTTCCTACCATCTTCCACGTACAGGAAGTAACACAACCACAAGGGCACTCTACTTCAGGCTCTCACGAAAGATATAAGTCTAAAGAGCGCCTGCAGTGGGAAAAAGAATGGGATTGCATTGTTAGAATGCGCGCTTTTATCATGGAAAATAACATCTCTACTCCTGAAGAGTTGGATGAAATTGAAAATGACGCAAAGCAAGCGGCTCGCACTGCTAAACAGCAAGCTTGGGACAAATTCATCACACCTATTAAGCAACAGATCAGCCATGCAGCTAACCTGTGTAATCAGTTGGTATACGAAGGTGGACCACACGCACAAACTATTGCCAGCATGGTGCAAAGCCTATCGGCTATTAAAGAGCCGATCAGGAAAGATGTGATGCAAACGCTACAAAAAGTAGCCGCCATGGCAACAGGCAATACTGAGGCTGCAAGAAATGTGCGCAACTATTACGACATGTTGAAGCAAGAGAATGAAAACAACTTCTCTTCTCACTTACATTCGCAATCAAAATACAATGCACTGAATGTATCGCATGTACCTGCATCATATGCCAGCGACGCACCAAACATCAATGGCTATGAAATACTAAATAAATTCTTCGACTATACATTTGCCAACAACCCTGCTGTATTCGCCTTTGGAGAAGACTTGGGTAAAATAGGTGACGTTAACCAAGGCTTTGCAGGACTACAGGAGAAGTATGGCGAGTTGCGCATATCTGATACAGGTATACGTGAAGCAACTATTGTGGGTCAAGGTTTAGGTATGGCCATGAGAGGCTTGCGCCCTATAGCCGAAATACAATACTTAGACTACTTACTGTATGGCTTACAACCGTTGAGTGATGATGTAGCTACGATGCAATACCGTACTCGCGGCGGGCAGAAGTCACCTGTTATCATTCGTACACGCGGTCACAGACTTGAGGGCGTATGGCACAGCGGTTCACCAATGGGCATGATACTTAATAGCATTAGAGGTATATACTTATGCGTACCAAGAAATATGACACAAGCTGCCGGTATGTATACTACCCTTCTTCAAAGTGATGAGCCAGGCCTTGTAGTAGAGTGTTTGAACGGGTATCGCTTAAAAGAACGTCTTCCTGAAAACTTAGGCACTTATACAGTTCCTTTAGGCCAACCTGAAGTAATACGTGAAGGTGACGACATTACAATAGTATCATACGGCTCAACGCTAAGAGTAATTGAAGAAGCCATTATGAACTACTTAGAGCCGCAAGGCATTAGTTGTGAAGTAGTAGATGTGCAAACACTACTACCTTTTGATACAGACCATAAAATACTGGAGTCACTGAAAAAGACCAATAGCATTGTATTTATAGATGAAGATGTACCGGGTGGCGCAACCGCCTATATGTTCCAACATGTGATGGAGCAACAAGGTGGTTATAGATGGCTCGATATTGCCCCACGCACTATTACGGCAAAGGCACACCGCCCTGCTTATGCTACTGATGGCGATTACTTCTCTAAACCAAATGCAGAAGATATCGCTGCAGTGATCGAAGAGATGATGGCAGAGTAAAAACTCTTTATCAATATATTTAACACAGGCTCTGTAAAATTGCAGAGCCTATTTTTTGCACTATTTTTATAAAAACAACACACCATGCCAAACTACTCAGGAATACGTTGGAAAAAATTTGATGCCGGAAAGAAAAAGGTTACTCAAAACTTACTAGCGTTAAAGGAAGCACTTAAAGAAATACCTGAAAAGACTACAGATAAGAACTTTCTACTCGCCACATGGAATATCAGGGAGTTTGATGGTAATAAATATGGCAATAGGCTTGAAGAAACCTATTACTATATGGCCGAGGTTATTTCTTCATTTGACATGGTAGCCGTGCAGGAAATTAAAGGTAGCCTTAGCCCATTAAAAAAACTCATGCGTATCCTTGGTCATCATTGGGATTACCTTGTGTCTGACATTACAGAAGGCACACAGGGAAATGGAGAGCGCATGGCTTACATATACGACAAAAGAAAAGTACAATTCACCTCAGTAGCAGGTGAGATCGTGATACCACCAAAAAGAAAGAAAGACAATAATGGAAAAACTGTAAAAAAGAATGGTAAAGTTGTGTACGAACCGGTAGCTCAATTTTGGAGAACACCCTATTTAGTTTCTTTCCAGTCTGGTTGGTTCAAGTTTTATTTATGCACCGTACATATTTTATATGGCAATGATAAAGATCTTACTGAGCGAACTAAAGAAATAAGAGATGTAGCACTCTTTTTTAAAAAGAGGGCAAAAGATGAAAATAAATACGATAATGACTATTGGGATAGGCAAAATTTTATTTTACTAGGCGATTTCAACATCATCAACAGAACAGATGAGACATTTAAAGCCTTAACAAACAGGACGGATTTCATCATACCTGAGCATATAGAAAAGAATAACCTAAAAGGCTCTAATGTAAAACGAGATAAATTCTACGACCAGATCGTATACAACAATAAGTATGGTAATGCACAAGTGACCAATGCAGGCATTTTTGATTTTTTCAACCACGTATTCAAAGACAAAGATGAAGACTACCAGACCTATTTAAACGCTATGAGTAGTGTAAAGAAAAGCGGGATACCGACAATGAGCTGGTATAAACAATGGCGTACACACCAAATGTCTGACCATTTGCCAATGTGGGTAGAGTTTGATATTGATTTCTCTAAAAGATACCTGGAAGATAGAGCTACTTAACTATAATATGCCTTTATCTGCTCTATGACAGCTGTTTGTTGCTCTTCAGTCATATCAGCAAATAATGGTAGTCTTAATAAGCATGCATCGTAGTTATCACATTGTTCCAGCACTCTCCCATCGTGCTGGTTCTTATAATATTTTGATCTATGTAGTGGGTTGTAATGAAAAACAGCGTATACTTTATTTGCTTTCAAGTGATTTCTTAGATTATTCTGGTCGGCTTCACTAGGCATGATCAGCCCAAACAAATGGCCATTCACTGTAGCATAATCGGGCACTACAGGTAGCTTAAAATATCCTTTATCAGCCAATGACTTTAGTGCAGTATAATACCTATGCCATATAGCTACTCTTTTGCTTTGTATATCCTTTAATTCATCAAGCTGAGCAAGTAAGAAACCTGCTATCAACTCAGAGGGTAAAAAAGAAGAGCCTACTTCTACCCATCCATATTTATTTACTTCTCCTCTAAGAAACTTCGACCTATCTGTCCCTTTTTCTCTTATGATCTCTGCACGTTCTATATACTTTTCATCATTTACGATCAACAGTCCTCCTTCTCCACTACTTATATTCTTAGTTTCATGAAAAGACATAGCACCCAAATGACCTATACTTCCTAACGGGCGTCCTTTATAATAGCTATCTATTGCTTGTGCTGCGTCTTCTATAACATCTATTCCATGCTTATCTGCTATTGCCATGATATTATCCATATCGCAAGCCACACCTGCGTAGTGTACCGCAACTATTGCTTTAGTATTAGGCGTGATCACTTCCTCTATTTTATCTTCATCCATACCCGGATGATCTGCTCTACTATCAATAAAAATCACTTTTGCACCTCTCAATATAAAAGGGTTAGCAGATGATACGAATGTATATGATGGCATGATCACTTCATCACCTGGCTTAAGGTCTATTAGTAAAGCAGCCATCTCTAATGCATCTGTACAAGAGGTGGCTAAAAAGCAAGACTTGAAATTATAGTTTTCAATAAAGAACTTATGACAGCGATCAGTATAGGCACCATTACCACTTAATTTTCTACTATTGAGTACTTCTTTTATATAGTACTCTTCCCTACCCGTTAGGTATGGAACATTAAATGGCACTGTTACCTGCTTTACTTCAGATTGGCTTGATTGATTGATGGACATAAGTTATTAACAGCATCGGTTTACGATGCTAAAGTTAATAACTGTACTAGTTTATGAAAGTAGAATTAATCCACATTACAGAGTAGGAATACATTTTACATTATGCCCTATTAGCATAATATGGAAACTGCATGTTGACAATAGAAATATTTTTCTTTCTAGGTTGTACTAGAGATGGATCTAACAATGCCAAACGTATACCATCTACAATATTATCGGCAGTATAGTTTCTTTTACTCTTAGCAGCTGTACGTTTTTTGTTTACTAAATACACCTCATCTTCAGCTAATGTGTATATCAGGGGTATTTGGGCAAATTTTACATTATCTAATAGCTCATGATATATTTTAGTACTGCTGAGCCCCGGATTATTAGGGTTAACAAATACAACATCTGGATGAACCTCATCTATCATTTCATTAGCTATATTGTTAGCACATGTGTATACTCTAAAACCTCTGCTTCTTAAATATTCAGCATCAGGAATCATAGCATCTTTATCTCCACCTAGCATTAAAATTTTCAAGTCCATAACGAATTTAGTTTTGGTGAACCTTCATATATATAGACGTAAAAACTGTGCCAATAGATTGGTGTGTTACGTTAAAAAAAACTTATCATTTCATAAGAATAAAAAAAATATATTCAATAGAAAATTATGTATCTTTACAAGCCATCGTAAAAAAGCTAAACAAAAAAGTCATGTACTTACTTACTGACAATTTGATTATCAAGCCTTTACAAAAATCAGACGTTCATTTATTTGAACAAGTATATCCTGATTTCTACCCCGTTCAATACAGCAAACCATTAGTTTCCATCAGTAATTCCTTACACATTAATGACAAATTAAATCTGTGTATCAATGAATTGGAAGAAATTGGACTAGGCATTGGCTTAGTGACAGATAAAGCTGGCAACTTTATAGGACTTGCCGGATATTCGTTTATTGATGAGGTTAATACCTATGAGATCAACTTTGAGATACTATCAGAGCATTTGCGTAAAGGCTACGAAACTGAAATATGCAATGCATTGGTAGACCATGCTTTTAATGAAGTAGGTTTAGATAAGATATGTGCTAAAACAATCATTGGTAATTTTAATAAAGACCGTTGCTATACCAATGCAGGTTTTACATTTTTGGGAGAGCGCGCCTTTGAAACAGATGGTAATATCTACTTATGGAACTACTTTGAGCTGTACAATGATACCAGCCTTGAGTTTCATGATGAGCATATTAACTCTGTAGAAGAATGGAGCTTATAGCCTACCCTCCATTGCTTACCCACTTTACTATTGAATGATCTATTGGCTCTAAAGATTTTAGATATTCATATATAGCACCTAGGTCTTCTTCTTTCATTGTAGCATACATCATCCACGGCATGATGGAATTATACTCTTTCATAAAATCGATCTTGGCCGGTACATAGCTTGAATCAGTATATTGTTTGAACTTTTGAATAAAGACATCCTTACTCCAAGAGCCTATACCTGTGTTGTGCGGGGTAATGTTAGAACTAGTTAAGATACCTCCGGGCAGCATAAATGTTCTACCGCCACCATATTCTGTTCCTGTAATGATTCTGCCCTTTTCTACTTGGCTGTGGCATTCAACACAACCACTCATGGTTGCCATGTATTTACCATAAGCCAAAGTGTTAGACCTTTCCGGTTTTTTAGATGGTGTACCATCTTTAGGTATAGTGCGTATAATGATATTGAAAGGGAAGTCTGACTTAGATTCAGGGACATCATTTTCAATTGGCTGTAATGTTCTTACATATGCAATAATATCATGTATATCCTCATCGTCAAGTTGACCATAATAGTGGAAAGGCATTACCGGGAAAAGCGGCGTACCGTCTTTGCTAACGCCAGCTGTTATTGCTCTGTATATCTCCCCATCTGTCCAATCTTTTAAAGCAGAAGGCGTAATATTCTTTGAGTAATAAATACCGGGGAAGCCCATTTTTTGATCAAACAGCTCACCGCCTGCACCAATTGTACCTGCAACTGGTGGAGCAGAAAACAGGTTCCAGTCTCTTGTTGAGTGACAGTCCATACACAAGGCTACAGAATGGGCTAAATACATACCATTAGCTACACTTGCTGAATCTGCTTCAACGGTAATGGCAGGTGCATCTTTCACATTAGGCATAGATGTCATTACATAACCTAAAAACCCAATAAATGCTACTACCAAAACAATAAGTAATATGCTTAGAAACTTGATGACCTTTTTCATATACATCTTATTTATGATATAAATATAATACATGCTAAGTGTAATTCTATACGATAGATAATACTTCTTGGTTATGTTTGTGTATCAAAAACATGAATAATGGTTCATCAAGTTTTACAAATAAAGCCTTCAAAACTATTTCTTGCTCTGGCCTCCTTCTTTGTAGCCAATGCCTTGATCGCAGAGTGTATAGGAGGGAAGCTATTCTCACTAGAGTTGCTACTAGGCATGGAGCAGCATCCGTTTTCTTTTCTTGGTCAAGAAGGACTTACCTACACGCTTACATGCGGTGTATTGCTTTGGCCGCTTGAGTTTGTCATGACTGATATTGTTAATGAATATTATGGCCCCAAAGCTGTAAAGCGTATCTCATATATAGCTGTTGCATTAATCAGTTATGCATTTATCATGTTTTATGTGGCTATAAAAGTACCTGCTGAGCCTAGTTTTTGGATCACTAGCCAACAAGGCAATGGTATACCTAATATGCAAAAGGCTTTTACAAGTATATTCGGGCAAGGCATGTGGATCATCGTAGGAAGCTTAACAGCCTTTTTAGTGAGTCAAATAATAGATGTTTGGGCATTTCACCGAATAAAGAAAGTTACGGGTGAGAAAAAAGTATGGCTTAGAGCCACAGGTTCTACACTCATATCCCAGTTTGTAGACAGTTTTATTGTGCTCTTTATCGCTTTTTATATAGGTAGAGACTGGAGTATACAACGAGTTATTGTACTTTCCATAATCACCTACTCTTATAAAGCCGCCATGGCACTGATACTAACACCTGTGATCTATATAGCAGAAGGCATGATAGATAGATACTTAGGCGATAAGC
The DNA here is from genome assembly GCA_965230595.1 of Flavipsychrobacter sp. Lineage (GTDB taxonomy): Bacteria > Bacteroidota > Bacteroidia > Chitinophagales > Chitinophagaceae > UBA5543. Next base: position 1,629,200 of record OZ246011.1, read on the forward strand.
TAAGTAAAGAAATGAAAGAAGCCGCTATGCACTAGTTGCCTAGCGGAACTTCTTATAAGGCTTTTTACCAAAACGATAGCTAAAGTTCAACTGTAGATTTGGTACTCTATACAAGTCTTTTGATATAGCTTCTTGCCCGTTGGTCTTGGCATTATCCCAAATGGCTTGTGTAGCTCTTAGGTCTAGTCTCATAGCCGGAGACCAGTTGTAAGACACACCTAGTAAATAGCCGGCAGTTAACCTGTTAGAGAAATCGCTTACCTGTATACTCGGAGCACCTGCCATACTACCGTAGTCTGGTCTGAAACCACTGTTACCTTCTTTAGATATTTGGTTAGGCAAGTCTACCTGATCTACTGAGATACCAAGGTTGTATGTTACGTTAGCACCACCAAACATGCTAAATTTCTTGATGCTGTAACGTAAAGCTATTGGTAACTCAAATGAACTTAAGGTTGAGAAGTTGTAAGAATGTTCTACCGAATCGTAGGTATACACTTTACTACCTCCGCTATTATATGAAGAGTCCAAATTTGCGAAATATTGCTCTTTAAAATCAATCTTATTATTGAAACGTTGTACGTATTTCAATTCAGTCAATACACTCCACTTATTATCCAATGTAATATCTCCTACAAAGCCCAATTGGAAACCGGTAACATTCTTAGAAGACATTGAACTATTAACACCAGCCACTATACCAGGATAGAATTTCACACGATCGAGCTTGAACTTGGCATTACGTACCATTTCTTCAAAGCGACGTGAATTATAATTTTTCATCTTATGGCTGGATACTTTCTTCTTAGACAAGTCTGTATAAACACCCTCACCATCTTCAGTCTGCATTTCGGCATTCTGCGCATTTAATAATACTTCTTGTGGCAGCTCATCTGATGACTCATCATTATTCATGGCAAGAGCAGCGTCATTAGTTTCCACTTGCTCTTCAGCAACAGGCTTTTTAGATTTTACTACTACCTTACCTTCTGATAATGTATCTCTCATTACTCGACCATCCTTAGCTACACTTTCCCTCATTTCGATTTTCTTGAATGTATCAAGATTAAAGTCTTCAGAAGTTTTAGTGTTGTTATTATTTGATCTAGTTTGAGCAGCTATCTTAAGGTCATTTTCAACTCCTGACGGTAGTTGCTTATTACCGGTATTATTCATTCTAGGTGCATTGCTACCCATTGCCATCTGCTTCATATCTCGTGTCTTCACAGCAGGCTTAGCTTGTTTCGCTACACCAAGATCGGCGGTACCAGTCTTAATATCTGCACCTTTCATTTGCTTATGACCAGTGCGACTATCCATCTTCTCTAAGTCAGAATTGTTACGAGGTGTAACATTTTCATTTATTGAAGCATTAGTTTTAGTAACACTTGCTAAACCGCTATTAGTCAACAACTTATCGTCATTATTAGACGACAATCCTATAGTAGATTTGTTACGTTTTGTTACACCTGTAGGGTGGGTGTCAACACTTGATGAGTTAGTAGCAGATGTTGATGTATGACCACTAACTGCAGTATGGTTTGCTGCAACAGCATTGTCATCATTTTGGGCATTATTCTCAAATTCATTATATGGCTTATTGATCTCTGCATCAGCATAGTTCACTACAGCACCTGCCAATCCGGTATTACCCTCATGACTGGTGTACTTCACCATAGTATCTTCAGATATTGCATTCCCTTTAAAAGAAGAATACAACTCGTAACCGCCACCTACAGTAACGGCTGAAAGTAACAACAGTAAGGCTGCTACCCCCAATCTGCGCCTTAAATTTGATGGGGCTACTGACCCAACAGGCATCTGCTCATCGAGCATATCCTTCATTTTGAGCCACGAACCCGGACGCCCCTGCTCTTCAGCGTCGCCCAAACGCTGTTTAAAGAGGTCATCGATGTTGATCATGTTGTTATCCATTAGGATAAATTTATTTTTTTAAATGCAATTGTAATTTTTCAATCTTTTCTTTCAACATTCTACGCCCTTCTGACAAGTGCCATTTAGACGTTCCCTCACTAATACCCAACATCTTCCCTATTTCCTTGTGCGCATATCCTTCCATCACATACATATTAAATACTGATCTGGTAGCATCCGGTAAGGATTGTACCAACTCTAGTAACTGATTATAGTATAGGTTCTCTGCATGGTCTTTATGTATATATTCATCCTTCTCTACCAGCACTACTTTTTCTCTATAGCGCGCATTCTGTTTCACATAATCAGACACTGCGTGAAAAACTATCTTACGTAACCAACCTTCAAATGAGCCTTGGAAGTTGTATTGATTGATTTTCTGAAACGCTCTTAGAAAACCATTATTTAAAACTTCTTCGGCTTGCTCTATGTGGTCAATATACCTACGAACTACTCCCATCATACGAGGTGTGAACATGCTATATATCTGTTCCTGAGCACTGCGTTCGTTGCGCATGCACCCTCTGATGAGCTCTTCAAGCTCGCTGGCCTGACCAGGTACTGTATATGCCAAAGCTATAGCCAAGTAACGGGTATTAATGAAAATGTCAATTGTATAGACTGTTACTATATCAATTGGGTTGGGTAGACCTCGTTACAATTTTTACAATTAACAATTAAAATCTTGTCATGCTAATATACGGTGCATATTGGAGATATGAGAATAATGCTACCATAAATTATAGAATCGCATATATCACTGATAATCAGGAATTAATCAAATGTCAAAATCAGTCTTCCTCATCAATGTAGAAGCGTTTTAGCTGAGAAACAAAATTTTGCTTTAGCATAAAAACTACTACAGCAATCACAGTGATCATTAAACTAACTAACCAACGGTCGTATCAAGCCATCAGCCAAAAACTCTTTTTGCAAATAAAGCTTTCAAAACATTGAAAATCAATCCTATACAGAAAAAAGTAAAGTATTAAAGATATACCCCAGAATATTGCTTTGGTTTTGATGCGTGGTTTATAGAATTTCTCCTTGACTAAAATAGTGATCATTATTTACAAGATGAACATTGATCGTTATGCCTTTTTTCTTTTCTCTCTCAATATTCCCTAACGCTAATTTCAACAGCTTTTTACTATTTCTGGTCATAAACTCATTATAGTATATAACACATTGATAATCAAAATCATCTTTAAATTTACCAACTGCAATAGTATTTAAATATGGCAGGAGTTTTTCTATATTCATAGTACTATCTACTACTGATATAGCTTGAATTGGGAACTGGTCAAAACTATTGTACCTATTCCAATTTAAAGTAGGGAAGCCACCAACATCACAATTCACGATATTTGACATTAAATACCCCCTACTGTCAAACAACATACATTGTAATGGCTGATATAGTTGTTTTTTCAACAGCTTCCGGTTCATAATCTCAGCACTATCTTCTAATCCTTCGATCGAATAATACTTGTCTAAGAACTGCTCATAAGTAGTATCAAGGGTGTATAGATTATACTTTTCCAGCCCACTCTTACGGGCATACTGTAAAACTTGTTGCTCTGTTAATGGCTTAGGATCTTTGATGCCATATGCCCTTATCAGCATTTTAGTGCAAGATGATACAGATAGCATCAATAGTATGATTAAGATAGAGGCTACATTTTTCATATAGCAATAATACCTCATAGAATGCTAAAGGAAAGTGAAACTAGCACCCAACATCCAGTTAGCCCCCGGCATAGGCCTTCCATTTACTACTTGGTAAGCACTATTCCAAACATTGTTGTAGTAGGCCAGTAGCTTCATAAGGTTATCTTTAATACTGACCTCATACATCAGTTGTATATTACCTACAATATAAGATGGCAAACCAAAAGACTCATCAACAGTAATGAATCTTACACCTGTATATACGTGATTATAGTTGACGTATAGCCTTTTCCAAGTAAAGCCGATATTGATCTGCCCGGTATATCTAGGTGTATAAGGTATTTGTTTGTCGATACTACCATCGTTAGGAATATAACTTTGTAATGTAGTAGCTATAGTATAAGCTCCATTAAACTTAAGGTGCACTTTCATATTCCATTGTTTTACAGCCCAGTATATCTTATTTTCAGTTTCTACTCCCCTGCTTTGCACCGATGCTATGTTGTGCGGTGTCCATATAGCGCCACCAAACCATATGATCCAATCATCGACCTGTCTGTTATATACTGACAAACCATGATGTAGCTTTACTTGGGCAATACCAGTACTTACATTATATCCCAAACTTTGTGCCCATCCTTTTTCAGGCTTCAACTGCTCATTCCCTCCGGGTATATAATACAGTTCATTCAAGGTAGGCACACGATAGGTACGTTGTACATTAGCCCCAATACTCAGCCAACTAAATGGTGCATAAGAAGCACTCACACCAGGCAATAAAAAGCTATTGTTATTCACCACCTCTCCTCTTAAATGTGCTGCTAGTTCTATATCACCTCTTCTATTGTTAAACGCATAGGCCATAGCTAGTGCTGCTCTCCTTTGCGATTTAGTATCATTTTGCTGCACACGCTGCATCCATAGTAAATGAACAGGTGCAAACAGCTTGAGGTGGTGTTGGTTTTTCCATGATCTGCTCACACCGATTTCAGCATAGGTCTGGCTGGTGATATTATTAGTTTCCAACAATATGCTGGAATCTTCATACTCCATATAATCCCTTATAAAGGAGAGTTTGGCATATATAGGCGTTTTACCTTTCTTCTGCCAGTCTAACAACAAGCGTAAAGACTCATCACGCTGATTCTTTGCCGAAGCTGACTCAAAAAGCGCAGGAGGTATCTCTCTATAATATTGCTGATACCATGCTTTTAGGCCTATTACCTGCTTATCATTCAGTTTATAGCCAGCCTGCACCAAGGCTACCCCACTTCGTAAGCCTGCATTGGTCATGTACTGCTCTTGCCCGTTGCGCTGATGAGGGAAATTATTCTTTGCCGACTGCCCAAACACATTAACCCCTAAGACCAACTTTGGGCTGGACATGGTCGCATTGACGCCTAGCCGATACTGTTGAAAACTACCACCTACAGCCGAAACGGATTGTGTGTATTCTTCTTCTTTTGAAAAGCGAGGTAGATCGTTCTCTACCAATAAAGCGCCCCCCATATTGCCACTACCCCATAATGCAGAAGAGCTACCCATCACAACGTTTACTTTATTCATTAAAGAAACAGGCAGCAGTGAGACATCAGCCACGCCAAGTGCTGCATTTTGAATAGGTACACCATTCCAATACACTTGCGATTGTGCTGCTGAAGAACCTCTAAAGTTGAGCGTGGCTAAGTTGTTGACCCCGTAAGACTTTACAAATACAGGTACTTGCTGCGATAGCAGGTTAGCCATATCCTGAAACTGATAGGAAGATAAGGTGAGCTTATCTATGGTAAACTTCTTCTGTCCCGGAGAAAAGACATTGACGCGATCATCATTGGCTCTATTAGCTTGATCAACAACATCTACCCCCTTTAGGGTATCAGTAGCTGTTTGCGACCAAGATACCAATGGCAACAATAGCACGCCTATAAGATATATTGCCAACTTGGGCCTGGAACTAAACATAGGTAATAAGAATCTTACTGTTCAAAGTAGAACTGTCCCGGTCCTACTCCTACGTCAAAAGTACTCTTTTTTGTACCATCAGGGCGATAAACGGTAACCGTACCTTTCTGTATAAAACCTTTAGGGTCACCTACATAGATATCATCGGTTTTCTTGTCGATACCCAAAGCCCAATAATACTGAAACTGTGCAGCAGGTATCATAGGAGATGATGGCAGACTTCCGTCATAGATATGCATGGTATAAATGCCATTATGCTTTGTAGCACCATTATAATCCACCTCAATAAAGTAAAACTGATCGCCTGAGCTATTGAATTCCAGTCTCATGGGCTCTGCCAACGGTGGGAAATTATAAGACTTCATCGTTTGTCCTGAAATGGTCTCAATACGAGTAAGCGTGGCCCATATATTTTTAGGTGCATTACCTGTTATTACCCATAGTTTACCATCTCTATCCAAAGCAATATCATGTGGTGCACGACCTGCCACTGGTATGCTGTCCAAATTATTTGTGGCAATATCTATAGTATAAATGTTACTGGTATTAGTATCCCAACAACATACATAAAGTTTACTATCGAATAACACCATGTTTTCAGGATTCAGATATGGCATCTTTACCGTTCCTTTTATCTCTAAAGTTTGAGGATTGATGATATAAACCTTATCACTAAACAAAGTAGACACGTAGGCCTTAGTAGGTGATGCAGCTACAACATATCGTGGCTTGGCTATGTTGATCTGCCCAACTTTCTTTTTGGTATCAGCAGAAAGAACGATGATCTTATCAGAGTTATTTACGCAAAGGAATAATCTATCTCCAATGCGTGTCATGCTTTGAAACACATCGCCCAAAAGCTCACTGTTCACACCTTTGTATACATCATTGTATACAATACTTTCACCTATAGTATATTGATATAAAGAAGCATTACCGTTACCTAATGTACCCTCGCACACCACATAAGCATTACGCTTGGTAGAAGTAATAGGTGGTGTGCTGCCCGATGGAGCAGTATTGACCGTATCCTTCTCACAAGCAGTGAAAAGAAAAAGTAATAGTAAGGGCAGCAGCTTTACAGCTTGGTTATTCTTTCTATCCATTGTTCTCCTTTTTCATTAGTGAGTGTGAGGTGATAGCTTCCCGAAGGTAAAGAAGAAAGAGAAATGCTATTTCCCACTTTACCTTTTCCTATGACTTTACCCGTCATGCTATACAGCACATAGCTTGCCGTATTCGTTAAGCCATTCACAACAACCTTATCAGAAGTAGGATTAGGGTATAGACTATAAGGCTTTGCATTTACAGATGCAATATGACTAGGAAAGACACCTGCCATATTCATTACACCCACACCATCTAAGTCGAAACCACCACTGGCAAAAGCCGTGGGATATGGATCGTTAATAATATTACCATCTTTATCCTTTGAACCATTTGCCCCTACATCACCTATTACATCCACTATGCGTACATGGGTAATGTTATTGATATCTAAACCTGTAGTTCCGGCCAACTCACTTAAATCGAAAGGTGTACCCCAACCTGCTATGTATTTACCGGCTAGGTTATTCACTTTTCGTGCATTCATATACACACCAGAGCCAGGCACTTGTGGCAATCCGGTATTAGAGCTCGCAGGGAAGCGTGTATAGTTTACCCCGTCAGAACTTACCTCTACAAAAGCTAATTCTAAAAAGGCCTCTTCAGGATCATTAGGATTTGCAAAACCATTTTCAAAAACAGCAAAATCAGCACCAGGGCCATCATATATTGGACTGGTAAAGGTCAATACGGCCGTACCATGATCGCCCAAACTTACAATGAAGTTATCCGCAAGGCCTGTAGCATAAGTAGCATCACCCAACGTTACTTTACCTTTCGATTGATCAGCAATATTCACATATCCTCTTTCTACCGTGCATTGGCTAGCCCAACCAACGATCTTACTATCAGAAGAGTGAATAGCATTGCTACCTGAAACATGAGCCTGTGGTGCAAATTGAGCTTGCACCACAGACGTTAAGAATAATGATATGAATATGATTGTTAGTTTCTTCATACTATTGCTTTACAAATCTAACAATAGCATTTTGATCTTCACCCACTAATTGAAGCAGATAAACACCTGATGTCAAGTTTGACGTATTGATGGTAGTTAAACTTGAAGACACTTGATATTGTGCCATCAGTTGACCTGAAACCGATAATACATTTACCTGCTTAACGCTGTTGCTTTCATCTTTTACAAATAGCTCATTTACAGCAGGGTTAGGATACACTTTTGCAACAATATGTTGAGCTATACTTTCTACAGAAACGGTTTCATCAGTTGTGAAATTATCCATACAGAAATAGGCCGGTGTGTTCATGCCCCACATACCCACATCACTGGATGTTAGTTTAAACTCCAAGCTGTCTACATTACCTAAAGGCTGCAGGTCTACCCACTCCCAAGTTTTTAGGATGTAATCTTTTGTACTATCAGCAAAACGATAATCAGCCAAATAGAAGTTGACACTATCTGCTTTCTTTACACCACCTGAATAACCATATATGGTCAACAAGAACCAATCAGGGTGAGTACCTTTCACAGTACCTGAATCACCAAACTTTCTGGCAAAGCTATCACCATCCCTCATGCTGTTGTAAGCATAAGTATTATTGGTGGCATAAAAGCCTTTTACAGGTTTGCCTATTGCAGCACCTTTTAAAAACACTTTATTAGTACTACTGAATGCTACGACATATTGATCACTACTATTGTACCCTTTAGCGGCTTTAGCAGAAAAAGAATTTGTAAAACCACTGGTAACACTATCTGTCATATTAGAATACACAAAACCACCTCTTAAACCTTTATAACCTGCAGTATCATAGTTTGTAGGAAAGTGGGCTAACCCATCATCAAAACCCACATCATTACCGGGGTTACTGTAGTTCACATAAAAAGTGTCTGTACCCACTAGAGTAAGTGTGTCAAAAGTAGCTACTGTTTGTGCTTGCGTAGCTGTTGCGGCTAGTAAAGCCATTGTTGCGATTGTAAAAATTCTGCGCATTGTAAATTGTGTTTAAGCAATTAAATAATGTACGCAGCTACGGAAATGTCAGATGAGAAAAAACCAGACGTATTGTGCCTAAGCTTGTTCTTACTGTGCTTTTTTTCCCGAAAGCAGCGATAAGTTAAATCACAAAGGCAGGTCTTCTGACTTGCTTCTTCTTCTGCGGCCTTCCCGTCTGTAGACAGTGGCATGAGGTAGCAAAAGAATTAATGAAGCTTACAGCATCGGGTAATGTTCAGGATTTGCACCTGATTCCCTATTCATTCCTAAAAGGAAACCTCTGCGAGGGCAAATGTATAAAAGTTGGAGAACAAAAAAATAAAAAAGTTATTCAATGCCTGTCAATATCCTTTGTCGCTGTGCCTCATAAAGCACCATACCTGCTGCTACAGATACATTCAGCGAATCAAAACTTTTAGACATCGGAATATGTATCAAGGCATCTGCTCTACGTAATACATCCTTACTGATACCTTTATCTTCAGCACCCATCACAATACAAGAAGGGATGATCATGTCTGCTTCATGTACCGGTACGCTTCCTTTCATTTCTGTACCCAGTACGCTAATACCATTCAGTCTTAAAATATCGATAGCTTGAGGAACGGATGTCACACGGCAAAGTAGTATCTTCTTCAATGCACCTGCCGAGGTCTTAATAGCATCTTCTGTAAGCGAGGCAGAAGATGAAGTAGGCAGTATAATACCTTGAGCACCACAGCATAATGCCGATCTGGCGATAGCGCCGACATTGCGTACATCAGTTACACCATCCAGCAGTACAAACAATGGCGTTTCTCCCTTTTCTACTACATGAGAAATGGCAGATTGCAGGTCTACATATTCCAAAAGGCTGGTCCACGCTACCACACCTTGGTGCTGTGCTTTAGTCAGCCTGTTCAGCTTCTCTACCGGCACTACACTAATAGGTATATTACGCTCATGAGCCATCTTTTTGATCTTGCCCATCTCCTCGCCTGTAGCAGACCGCAGCACAAATAGCTTTTCAATAGTAGTGCCGTCATGCAGTGCTTCCAATACCGGTTTTCTACCTATCAATATAGGTAATGAACTACCTCTCTTCATGTTGCAAAGTTAGTGCTAATCCTCTTTATTACTATTGACTATATCATAGCTTCTTAGGCATTGCTCACAAAGGCAATCATCAAAACTATTTTTCAAATATTGCAAACTCTGCTCTGATAACTGATACTGCTCACACCAACAGCCATTACTATTAGCATGACATATAAACTCAGCCTTACATTTTGAACAAACTTTATTTGCCATTAACTATAAATTTATCAAATACATTTACGCTCTGTACTATATTTATGCCATGACTCAAAAAACCCCTATTATTCTTTTTGTTTTGATGACAATGATTGCGGTACATACAGCTGTAGCCGCACCCAAAGTGCTACATACCCCAAAACCAAATTGGGTGTTAAAAAGGGCTAAAATTTACAATGTAGCACCTGAGAAAAGAGACATCAGTTATGGCTATTATATTTCACTATACGATAAACAAACAAATGTAGATAAAGAGACGAAGTATTATCACATTGAAAAGGAAATAGTTAATGAGACCGGAGTACAATACAACTCTGAAATATCGCTTGACTTTGCCGCCTCATACCAACAGTTATATATTCATGAACTGAGCATTGTAAGAGATGGTAAGAAAATAAACAAACTAAACTTATCTAATATTAAAGTTGTCAATACAGAACCCAGCCTTTCAGATTTTTTGATCTATGATTATTATCAGGCGATTATTGTACTGGAGGATATCAGAAAAGGAGATAAAATCATATTATCATATTCCATTACCGGCTTTAACCCCATCTACGACGGTAAATATGATGATGTACAGCATTTTGTTTCCGGCACAATTATTACAAATCATTTTACCAGTATTCATATAGCTAAAAATAGGAAACTCAACTATAAGGCTTACAATGATGCTCAAGAACCCAATGTTACAACATCTGGAAACACAAAGGTGTATAACTGGCCATGCTTATATATCAAAAGCTATGATTACAATTCCTATGTACCTGGTTGGTATAGGGGTTATCAATACATTGAAGTATCAGAATATGACAATTGGGGAGATGTAGCAAAATGGGCGACAAAAACATTGTATAGCCCCCCTTCAACAATACCTAATGAGCTGAATAAACTAATAGACCAATGGCATGAAAAAGCAAACGGGAACAGACAACGGTTTATTGAATATGCTTTACGATTTGTGCAAGACCAAATAAGATACCTTGGCGTAGAGATGGGATCCTACTCACACAAACCACACCCACCTGCAACCGCCTTTACAAACAGATATGGAGACTGTAAGGATAAATCGTTGCTATTAACCACCATACTTAGAAAAAAGGGGCTTGATGCCCATATCGTGCTGGTAAATACAAATATAAAAAAAGAGTTATGGTCTTCGATTCCAAGAGCCAATGCGTTCAATCATGCTATAGTAAGAGTGAAACTGGGTAAATGGGACTACTTCTTCGACCCAACTATGGATCACCAAAGAGGATCTTTAACAGATAACACCATGCCTGACTATGGAGTGGGTTTAATCGCAAGCAACAATACAAAAACATTAAAGGATATCCACTTTAAAGATCATGGGTCTACTATCATTAATGAAGCGATCACTGTTTCATATGATAGCTCTTCACTACTTGAAGTAACCACCATATTTTCAGGATGGGCAGCTAACGATACAAGGCGCACGCTTAGTTACTCCAGCATTAGTGAATTGGAAGAGTCATACGAAAGATATTACTCTGACCAGTATAATGAAGCTATAACGACACATGACCTTGACATTGATGATGATACCATCGCCAATATCATTACTATAAAAGAATACTACGAACTACCTGACCCTTGGACAGACGAAGGAGATGCCAGCTCTATTAGTTTTTTATGTAAAAGCATTTACGATCGTCTACCAAACCCCAATGAGTATGGTATTGATGGCACAAAACCACTATATCTTACTTACCCTTGCAATATCACACATGATATAAAAGTAACTTTACCGGAAATATGGGATGATAATAATGATAACACTACTGTAACCAGTAAAGATTATTACTACAGTGCAGATATTAATACTAGTGGGTATACCACTACCTTTTCATATACATTTAAAACAAATACCGATCATATTGACACGTCATCCCTAACATCTTATAAGAAAGATTATGAGAAGATGATCTCATACATACAATATGACATCACAATAGACAGAAAACTAAACAATCAATTAGCTAATCTCAAAAGCTCTGACACAACTACTAAAACAAACTGGATATCAGTCTTCATAGCAGTTATCGCTGCTATTGGTGCATTCCTTATTCTTTTCAAACAAAATAAAAGAATAGTACCAGTTCGGGAGACGGACTACTACTACCCGATCAATGGCTGGTTAATCATTCTAGGCATTATTCTAAGCATTCGTATTATTGTCTATACTTATACACTGTTTACTACGGGTTATTTTACAACAGAATCGTGGCTCATACTAAACAATGTAGGCAATACAGGTTTGCAGCTCATGATATTGTTAGAAATTGTAGCTATGGTCACCTTTATTATTTTTTCAGGATGGCTGCTCTACTGGTTTGGTAAGCGAAGAGATATTTTTCCAAAGATGTTTGTGATCATGGCATTATCAGAATTAGGAATAAACTTAATATACTGGGCACTTACAATTGTATTCAAAGAAAACATGGAAGCATTATTCCCTGAGATGGCAGGTGAAATTCAAACAGACGTTGTCAAAAGTGTGTTTTTCGTAGCCATATGGGTAACTGCAGTACTCAAATCCGAAAAAGTGAAGAATACCTTTGTAGAAAGACATCCATCAGCTAATATAGAGTAGTGCATATAATACTATTATCCCATATTATGGAACACGCGCTGTACATCATCGTCTTGCTCTACACGCTCTATCAGTTTGAACACATCATCCGACTGCTCTTCTGTAACTTCTACAGTATTTAACGGCAGCCACTCTAATTCAGCAGATTTCACTTCAATACCTTTTTCCTCAAGCGCTTTTTGCATACTACCAAAATCGTTGAACTCACAACGGATCACCAGATTACCTTCACTATCCTCGCCCAGTTCTTCTAAACCTGCATCAATCAGCTCCAGCTCTAGCTCTTCCTGGTCTACACCTTCAGCAGGCATCTTAAATACACCAAGGTGTTTGAATAAGAACCCTACAGACCCACTATTGCCTAGTGTACCTCCACCTTTATTAAAATGAGAGCGCACGTTAGCTACAGTACGTGTTGTATTATCTGTTGCAGTTTCTACCAATATAGCGATACCATGTGGGGCATATCCTTCATACAATACCTCATCATAGTTACTCGTATCCTTACCTAAGGCATTTTTTATAGCCCCCTCAATGCGGTCTTTTGGCATATTTACCGACTTGGCATTCTGCATCACACGTCTTAGCGCAGGGTTGGTATCAGGATCAGGACCACCAGCCTTTACAGCTATTGCTATCTCTTTACCTATACGTGTAAATTGCTTCGCCATACGGTCGTAGCGGGCAAACATCTTTGATTTACGTACTTCAAATATCCTTCCCATATAAATCAGGTATTACTTTTTTGTGCTGTCAAAAATAAGAATTGTTTTCAGAGTAGCATGCATGAGTTTATTACTTGGCAACAAACACAACATTCTTCTCCTTAAAATGCTCTTCGGGGAAAATATCATACAAGTCCCATACCGTAGGTTTGAGACCGGACTCTTTAAACTCTTTGGTCAAGTCACCCCCTTTCAAACAGATCAACCCGTTAGGCAGGTCTTCGCTTTTTTGACCTTCGCGTATGGAATTCCCAACCCAGCCCCAAAGCTTACCTAAAGGCGCTACAGCTCTGGACACGGCATAATCAAATTTTTGGTCTTTTACCTCCTCTGCACGAGCATGAATGGCTTTTACATTCTTTAGTCCTATAGCTTGTGCAACTTCGTTAACCACTTTTATCTTCTTGCCAATGCTATCCACCAACAGGAACTGTACATTGGGGAAATAGATAGCCAAAGGGATACCCGGGAAACCGCCGCCTGTACCTACATCTATAACACTGGCTCCATCGTCAAAATGGCAAACAGCCGCTATAGCCAGTGAGTGCAATACATGTCGTTCGTATAGTTGTTCAATATCTTTACGGGAAATGACATTAATCTGCTCATTCCACTCTTTATATAGATCTCCCAATTGAGCGAACTGCTTTGTTTGCTCGGGCGTAAAATCAGAAAAGTATTGTTCTATTATTTCCAAGTGCTTTTATTTTTCCAAATAATATACGGTGCAAACACAAAATTATACAAAGCCCAACCAAAATCAGTAGGTATAATGTTATTCATCAATACTTCTTCTCCTAGCTTATCAGCGGCTTTACTCCACAACACCCAATATGTAACACATCTTGCTCCCATTACGACATAGGCAATATTACGATAAGGCGTGAATAATAATATGATGAAGAATAGCCAACTAGCCGCATGTGCAAGTGCATAAAGTGATAAAAAGAACTTTGTCTTACCTGTATATAGTTTACCGGTAGAAAAATGGCGTTGCTTCTGACGCTTCCAACCCTGATAGTTTTCCTTGGCATCAGATATCGTATGCGCGTCTTGTTCATAAACCACCTTTACATTATTGGCATTGCCCATCAGCTGTACTAAGAGGTCATCATCACCGGAAGCTGTTTTAACCCACTTAGGAGATTGCTGTGCTTGTAGTAAGACTGATTTTCTGCACGCAATATTCCTACCCACCCCCATGTACGGTATGCCAACGCGAGCATAAGTACTATACTGTATGAACGTGTGCAGGGTCTCCCAACGGATAAAAGTATTTAGCCAGCCTTTTGCAGGTCTGTACTTTCCATAACCTAATACAATGTGCTTTTGCTCCACAATAATAGGCTGTACCATATAGCTGACCCAATCAGCACTTAACGGCGCACAGTCTGCATCTGTCATTAAAAGAGCCTCGTTTTCTGCAGCTGCAACGCCTTTGCTTAGAGCATATTTCTTACCCGGCATGTTCCGCTCTTCGTCTTTCGCAACCCTAACCACTCTTAATATAGGATGTTGCTTTTGCAGTTCTTCTAATACCTGTTGTGTATCATCATCAGAGGCATCATCAACAACAATTACTTCAAATAGCGGATTACCTGCAGCATTCGTATATCTTTGCGCCAATATTTGCGGTAAATGCTGACGAAGGTTTTCTCCCTCGTTCTTAGCACAGATGATGACAGAGACAGGAACACTAGCGGTTTTTATGGGTTGTGTGGCAGATAAAGAGAAGAAATTTGAGAATATACCCAACATATACCCTAGTTGTACCAGGATACTCATCAGGAATACCACAAATATGATCTCTGCCAGCATGGCTGCAAAGAAACATAAAGAAATCAACAACCAATAGATTAACAAGTTGTTGACCAATGATTATAGAACTTTAGTGCCGAATGAAATTTGACATCAAAGCCAAAGACAATAATTCAAAAGCCCGTGCAGGCACTATTACCACAGCACATGGTGATATAGCCACACCTATATTCATGCCCGTAGGTACAGTAGGCAGTGTAAAAGGCGTTTCACAAGAAGTATTGAAAAATGAGGTAGATGCCGATATTATTCTGGGCAACACTTATCATTTATACTTACGCCCGGGAACTGATATTATCGAGCAAGCAGGAGGGCTGCATAAATTCAATGGTTGGGATAGACCAATACTTACTGATAGTGGTGGTTATCAGGTATTCTCTTTATCTAACAACAGAAAGCTTAAAGAAGAAGGGGCGGTATTCCAGTCGCATATAGATGGCTCGAAGCACTTGTTTACTCCTGAAAATGTGATTGACATACAACGCAGCATAGGTGCAGATATCATCATGGCTTTTGATGAATGTCCGCCCTACCCATCAGACTATACTTATGCCAAGAAGTCAATGGAGCTAACTCATCGTTGGTTAGACCGTTGTATTCAGCAAATGAAGGAGACAGATCCTAAGTATGGCTATGAGCAAACACTCTTTCCTATTGTGCAGGGTAGTACATTCAAAGATCTAAGGCAAGCATCTTCAGAATATATAGCAAAAGCCGGCTGCGATGGCAATGCTATAGGTGGTTTATCTGTAGGTGAACCGGAGGAGATGATGTATGAAATGTGTGCCTTGTGTTGTGAACACTTGCCTGAAGAAAAACCACGCTACCTGATGGGTGTTGGTACACCTTGGAATATATTAGAAAACATATCACTAGGTGTAGATATGTTTGACTGTGTGATGCCTACCCGTAATGGTAGGAATGGCATGTTGTTCACCTCTCAGGGGGTTATCAATATCAAGAACAAGAAGTGGGAGAATGATTTTACACCTATTGATGAAGGCATAAATTGCCATACCAGCAACTTCTACACCAAGGCTTATTTAAGACATTTGTTTGCCGCTAAAGAATTATTAGGCATGCAAATAGCAAGTATTCATAATCTTGCCTTTTATTTGCACTTGGTAAGACAAGCGCGCGAACATATTATTCAAGGAGACTTCAACTCCTGGAAAAATGAACAAATAGAAATACTGAAGCAACGCTTATAACCGTTATCAAGAGCAATGAATATACTGGACAAGTATATAGTTAAGAAGTTTATCTACACGTTTTTCTATGCGATACTCATACTCGCTGTGATTGCTTGTGTGATCGACTATTCAGAAAAGGTTGAGGACTTTGTAAGCCGTAAAGCACCTGCACTAGAGGTACTAAACTATTACAAAAACTTTGTCCCGCATATAACCGCTTTACTTTTTCCATTATTCATTTTCATTGCTACTATTTTCTTCACCTCTAAACTGGCTTACAAATCTGAGATCATTGCCATACTAGCTTCAGGGGTATCCTTCCCAAGATTCTTAAGACCTTATATGATAGGTGCTGCTTTCTTGTGCACCATTTCGCTAGTAGCCAATCACTGGGTAGTACCGGCAGCTAATAAGCAACGCCTGGCTTTTGAAGATAAATACATACATCATGAGGCTATAGCATCTGATGACAATGTACATTTACGATTGACCAAAGACCTATACATCTATGTACAGAGTTACAATTATCAATCAAACGTAGGTTACCGCTTTACTGCAGAGACGATAAAGGGGGTAGAACTGAAAGAGAAGATCATGGCTGATAGGATCAGCTATGACTCTGTGAATAACAACTGGACCTTGTACAATGTAACCGTACGTAAAAACGACAGCATTAGTGAGAAACTTGAGTTCTACCCTGAACTGAAAAAAGAATATCCTTTCAAGCCGTTGGACCTCGATGAAGATGATACCATCAAAGAGGCATTGACCACTTCTGAACTGAACAAGTATATAGCCAGAGAAAAACTACGTGGCCGCGAGACCTTAAACTTCTTTTATGTAGAAAAGCACAGAAGAACGGCTCAACCATTCGCAGCACTGATATTAACCATTATAGGTGTTTGCATTGCCAGCCGTAAGATACGTGGCGGTAGCGGCTTACACTTAGCACTGGGAATTGCTATTAGTGCCGTTTATATTATGGCTATGCAGCTAACCAATACGTTTGCAACAAAGGCCGTACTCAATCCATTGGTAGCAGTATGGATACCCAACTTTATCTTTGGCTTGTTAGCGCTATATCTTTATAGGAAACAGATCAAGTAGTAGGAGCAGGCGCTTCGTAACCTTTATAATAGACCAATACTTCATCTAATATGCTGTAAAGTTCTTCCAACTCTTCTGTGGTCACTAATCTTGTACGGAATTCCTTCACATTAGGCAGCCCTTTCAAGTAATTAGCATAATGGCGTCGCATCTCTAAAATGCCTAAGCGTTCATTCTTCCATTCTACTGAGCCGGTCAAGTGCTTGCGGCAGGCGGCAATACGTTCTTCTAATGTTGGTGGTGGTAATAACTCACCAGTGGCAAAATAGTGTTTGATCTCGCGGAATATCCATGGGTAGCCAATAGCGGCACGACCTATCATCAAGCCATCTACACCATAACGGTTCTTATACTCCAAAGCCTTCTGAGGGGAATCAATATCACCATTACCAAATATAGGTATGTTAATACGCGGGTTCTCCTTCACTTTTGCGATCAAGCTCCAATCAGCCTCACCTTTATACATTTGCACTCTGGTACGCCCATGTATGGATAGTGCTTTGACGCCTATATCTTGTAAGCGTTCAGCTACCTCTTCTATATTCTTTGAGCTCTCATCCCAGCCTAGCCTTGTCTTTACAGTCACAGGTAGTGATGTGGCATTCACTACTGCTTTGGTCAGCCTCACCATAAGGTCTATATCTTTCAACACACCGGCACCCGCACCTTTACACACTACTTTCTTAACAGGGCAACCAAAGTTAATATCCAGTAAATCAGGAGAAGTGGTATCAACGATACTGGCAGCCATAGCCATAGCCTCTTCATCACCACCAAATATCTGTATCCCTATCGGGCGTTCATAATCGAAAATATCCAGTTTTTGGCGGCTTTTGATGGCATCACGAATCAGCCCTTCTGAAGAGATGAACTCCGTATACATCAGATCTGCACCATTCTCTTTACACACAGCTCTAAAAGGCGGATCACTTACATCCTCCATCGGGGCAAGTAATAACGGGCATTCACCCAACTCTATGTCACTAATACGTACCATACAAAGTGTGCAAATTTACGAAGATGTAATCAAACTGTCTTTTTGAGTTATTATTTCTTTCTTCTATGTAATTATGCACTAACTTTGCCTCCCTCATTGCAAAACAATAGATCGTTTTGGGAAAAAACCTCGACAAGTTATCATTTGCAGGATTACTAGTAGCACTAGGTATTATCTATGGAGACATTGGTACATCTCCTCTTTATGTAATGAACGCCATATGTAATGGCAAGGTGATAGATGAGATGCTGATATACGGTAGCTTGTCTTGTGTGATATGGACACTTACGCTACAAACAACGATCAAATATGTTTTGCTTACACTAAGGGCAGACAACCGCGGTGAGGGAGGCACATTCGCCCTTTTCGCTCAGGTACGTAGGCATGGAAAGTGGGCCGTATTCCCTGCAATGGTAGGTGGCGCAACCCTCTTGGCCGATGGTATGATCGCCCCTCCTATCTCTGTTACATCAGCAGTGGAAGGTTTACAAAACATTCCGGGCATTGGTACAGTAACGGATAAAACCATTATCACCATTGTTATCGTTATACTATCAGCGTTATTCTTCTTCCAACAATTTGGCACTGCTTATATAGGCCGCTCTTTTGGTCCGGTAATGACGATTTGGTTTAGTATGCTTGCCATATTGGGCATGACACATATTAGTAGCGACTGGAGCGTGTTAAAGTCCTTCAACCCCTACTATGCCTACCAGCTATTAGCGGTATACCCTAAAGGGTTTTGGCTATTGGGTGCTGTCTTTCTGTGTACTACTGGTGCTGAGGCTTTATACTCCGATCTGGGGCATTGTGGTAAAATCAATATCCGAATATCGTGGATATTCGTAAAAACCTGCCTTATCATCAACTACTTAGGTCAAGGTGCATGGTTATTGACCCATAAGGGACAAATGTGGTCATCTGATGCGGCCAACCCTTTCTATAGTTTAATGCCCGATTGGTTTGTGGTTATAGGTATCATCATTGCCACCTTCGCAGCCATCATTGCCAGTCAGGCCATGATATCAGGATCATTCACACTCATTAGTGAAGGTATTAAACTGAATATATGGCCTAAGATGAAGATCAACTACCCTACTATTGAGAGGGGGCAATCCTTCATTCCCGGGATTAATCTATTACTGTACATCGGTTGTATCTCCATTGTCTTGGTTTTCCAACAGTCGGCTAAAATGGAGGCCGCTTATGGGTTGGCCATTACCTTGTGTATGATGATGACCTCTACCCTTTTCTCCTACTACATGTATATAAAGCGATACCCAAAAATTTGGATCGCAGCGTACCTGTTGGTTTTTCCTACTATTGAAACCTCTTTCCTGATTGCCAACCTGGAAAAATTCCCTCATGGTGGTTATGTGGCACTAATAGTAGCCATTATACTTTTTATGGTGATGTTCGTATGGTTCAAGGCAAGAAAGATCAAAAACCGCTATGTGGAGTTTGTAGAACTGGAGGGTTATGTATCTACCTTACAGGAGATCAGCAATGATAAGAGCATACCTAAATATGCCACACACTTAGTATACCTGACCAGTGCTAACAATCCTAGAGAAATTGAACATAAGGTGATGTACTCCATTGTACACCGCAAACCCAAGCGTGCTGATATTTATTGGTTTGTACACGTAGATGTATTGGACGACCCACATACTATGGAATACCAAGTGCAAACCATTGTTCCGAATGAGATCATCAGGGTAGATTTTAGGCTAGGTTTTAGAGTAGAGCATAAAATACAGCTCATGTTCAAAAAAGTGGTAGAGAGTATGATGCAGAACAAAGAGGTAAACTTGTTCAGCCGTTATGAATCACTAAGTCGTAAGAATGTGAAAGGTGATTTCCGCTTTATTGTGATGGAGAAATTCCTGTCGCGCGATAATGACCTACCACTGATAGAACGTCTCATTATGCGTGGTTACTTTATGTTGAAGAAATTCAGCTTATCAGAAGAGCGTGCTTTTGGACTAGACACATCGGACGTGACCACCGAGAAGTACCCAATATATGTATCTGCAGTTTCAGACATCAAACTAAAAAGGCTAGACGACATCAACGTATTGCACTAGTACTTTATATCCCCAGCCCTATCTCTTCATGCTGCTTAGGTATTTCCACATCTAGGAAACCTTTACGTATAAGACGATTCTTGAAAGCTAACTGATTCTCATAATCTCCATGCACTAAAAAGAGCTTCTTTACTTGTTTTGGGTCTTGGCAGGCCAGCCATTGGCTCATATCATCATAGTCGGCATGGGCACTCATGCTGTCAATTACCCCTACTTCTGCTTTTACTTTATATTGTATCCCAAATATGGTGACATGTTCTGACCCTCTACGCAATCTTGCACCCAATGAGTTAGGTTCACAGTAACCTACGATCAATATTGTAGTACTCGGGTCGCTAATGTTATTCAAGATATGGTGCTTTACCCTACCTGCCTCTGCCATACCTGATGCTGATATAATAACACATGGATCATCACTATAATTCAATCGTTTTGATTCTTCTACATTTTCAATAAAATGCAACCCTTTAAAGTCAAATACATCATCATCCTTTTTCAATAGTTCTCTCACATGGTCGTTAAAACACTCGGGATGTTGTTTGATAATATTTGTTGCATCTATTGACAAGGGACTATCCACATAATACTTCAAGTTGGGCAGCCGACGTTCCAACTCAAGCCTATTAAGCATATACAATAGCTCTTGTGTTCTACCCACACTAAAGGCAGGTATAATGAGCTTGCCTTTCTTTTTGATACAAGTGTGTTCTATATGGTTCAGCAGGTCATCTGCAGCAGGTGCCACAAGGTCGTGCAACTTATTACCATAGGTAGACTCCATGATGATATAATCCGCCTGCGGAAAGGTTTGCGGAGAGCGTAAGATCACATCTCTATAACGGCCAATATCACCACTAAAGGCAAGTTTAGCCTTATTGCCATTTTCGGAAATGGTAAGGTTGACCGCTGCACTGCCGAGTATATGCCCGCAATCGGTATACAACAATTCTAACCCTTCATCTATCACATATGGTGTATCGTAGTCTATAGCAATGATCCTTTCAAACACTTCAAACACATCTTCCTCCTTATACAAAGGCTCTACCTTATCTCTTCCCTGCCGGTCTCTTATCTTGTTGATATGTCGTACATCGGCCTCTTGTATATAGGCTGAATCTCTAAGTAATATCCTCAACAAACCTTCTGTGGCAGTAGTACAATATATCTTGCCTTCATAACCATCTTTTACCAGCTTAGGGAGTAAACCTATATGGTCGATGTGTGCGTGAGATATGATCACATGGTCCAGCTCTGCTGGCTCAAACCCCCATTCCGCATTTAACCTAAGCGTCTCTTTGCCCATACCTTGAAACATACCACAATCAAGCAATATTTTCCTCTCTGGATTATTGGTATGAACTAAATGTTTGGAACCTGTAACCGTGCGGGCAGCACCATGAAATGATATCTTCATACAATACTTGTATTAAAAGCTGACTACTACTAAAGTACATAAAAAAAGCACCTGCAAATGCAGGTGCTTAAAAGTTATTCTTATCGATTACTTCACCATTGACTTAAATACCTCTTCATTCACTTTTACAGGGTATTTTTCGCGAAGTTTCTTATTCCACTTATCTTCCAAATACTGCTGATAGTCAGCCACTACATAACCTCTTGCCTCTTCTAGTGTTTTAGCCGCTGGTTGGTTAAACACCTCGTCAGGCACAACAACAGTATAAGTGCCACCCTCATTTTTTACACCTGTGGTAGGCTTCCCTTTGGTAAGGTCTGTATACTTATAACTCTTATCATTCTTAAATTCGTAATAACCTCTCTCGATAGTTACACCGTCAGCAAGTGTATCATTATTCACAGCTTTAAGTACATCTTCATCAGTTACACCTTTCTTCTTCAATACTTTCAGCCCTTCTTTCATAGCGGTTTCGTTCTTAAAGGTATATTTAGCACCTCTGTATCCTGCATCCCACTTGTACTTACCCTCGTTACGATAGAAGAATGCTTCTAATCCAACAGAATCTCTTGAAGCTCTACCCCACACTTTACGATCCATCAACTCAAATAACATCACACCGTCTTTATACTCGTCCATCAAAGCTTTAAACTCTGGGTGCTCTTCTACCAAGTTGTGCTCTTCTATATCTTCGATCACTGTTCTTGAATAGTGTTCGAATACATCTTTTACAAAACGATCAACCGGCCCCATAATGTTACCACGCGTTAAGCTATAAGCATATGTTACCAAGTCGCTTTGCAAATACTTTTTACCCTTCACTTCAAATACAGGAGCATCCATACCTGCAAATTCAGCAGCTTCAAAAGCACCTTTAGATTGCTCCAGCCTATCAATTATTGGCTGCAAATTTTGTTGGTAAGGCGTAAACCTGTTCTTTTTCTTTACCTCTTCAAAGTACTTCTTCTTAGCCTCTTCAGATCTTGAGTCTTTATTAACTTGTCTTTTGATCTGCCCTCTCATTTCCTCATAAGACTTATTAGGATATTTCTTTATTAGCTTGATGATGTGATAGCCAAATGCTGTTTTTACAGGTTCAGACACATCTCCAGGATTTTTTAATGCGAAAGCTACTTCCTCAAACTCCGGAACAGTACCACCTGCACCAAAAGCTTCCAACTCACCTTTATTATCTTTTGAAAAACGATCGTCAGTGTACTTTTCTACCAAGTCTTCAAACTTTGCACCTTTCTTCAGTGCTGCCTGTATCTCTTTTATTTTTCTTTTTGCCTCTGCTACACCTTCTTCTCCTTTCGATTTAGGTGTGGTTAGTAAGATCTGAGCCACCTTAACTTTACCCAAGCTCTTGCGGCGATCTAATACTTTCAATATATGATATCCATAACGTGAACGGAAAGGCTTTGACATTTTACCTACCGGCGTGTTATAGGCTGCGTTCTCAAATTCATATAAGGTTTGCAAAGAGGTAATATAACCTATATCACCACCTTTTTCTTTTGAATCACGATCATCAGAATACTTACTGGCCATCTCAGCAAAGTCAGCCTTTTTCTTAACTATAGCATTGTATATACTATCAATTCTTTGGTAAGGCTCAACAGTATCCTCAGCAGGAGATGTAGGTGATGATAAGATCAAAATATGAGCAACACGAACATCTTCTTGCATACGGTCATATGCTTCTTTTATCAATTTCTCATTTATCTGCTCGTCTGTTAAGTAATTTTTAGCTAGCTGCTTGCGGTAATTATTCAGTTCTCCATCAATACTTGCTAGAGTATCTAAACGCATCAACTCAGCCTCTTTCACCTTCATTCTAAATAAAGAGTACAGGTCTAAATACTCTCTTAACGCCTTCTCAGAATAATCGGGCTTTTTGTTAATGCTGTTTTTCTCATAAATACGGAGAAAGTCTTTTTTGTTAACAGGGTTGTCTCCAAAATGAAACAGTGTTTGTGTCCATCCGGTGGTAATAGTGATCGCTGTAATGAAACAGGTAATAAATAGCTTGCGCATTCTTCTTTTGGTTTTATATGTTTTTACTAGCTCTTATCTTTCTTTTTTTGCTTTTCCGCCATCTCAATCACATCCAAGATGTTGGTATGATCGATTCTTTTCCCTCTAATGATCTTCTTTTCGTCCAGCAAATATAAAACAGGTGTGCTATATATATCATAGTCTGACCTAAATCTTGTTTTTCTTTCAGGATCATGGACATGTATCCAGTCTTCCAGCCCCTTTTCTTTGATCACTTTTGACCAAGTTGCCGTATCACTATCTGTGCGTACTCCAAACATTTTGAACCCTTTATCCTTTAGCTCTGCTTTATATATAGAGTCCAGCTTAGGCACTTCCTCTAAACAATGCCCACACTCAGGAGACCAAAAAACTAATAAGGTATATGAAGCTTTTACCGCATGAAGTGATTGCAGATTGCCATTAATATCAGGCATTTTCAATTCAGGAGCTACATTACCTATCACATTTGGTGCAATTTTATGTGCACGTTCTATGTATTTAGAAAGGTCTTCTGCAGATAACCATGTTGCGTCACCTTTCATATAGTAGTTCTCTACCAAGTATACAAACACCTCATCCATACCCATCACCTTGCTTTGCTCTGCATAGCGTGTTAGCCACCACAAAGAATATTTAAATAACTCTTTACTGCCTTTTGCCTTGCTTAGTACCATATCTGCCTCTTTCTTCACGCTGTCTACCGGGTATGGGGGTACTAACTCTTCAAAATATTGCTTAAGGCGGCCGTCGTATATAGGTGTATTGATCAGCCTGTCATCAGAAAAGTCAAAGTCGTCCCAAAAATGAGATTTGTAATAACGGTAGGCAAAGGTTGAATCTTTCTTTCCGTCGGGTAGTAAGTGCGGCCCTTCAGGCACTACAGGAACGGATAATGCTTTGAAGATATTTGTAAGTAATGTGTTAGGATATTTTTTTATATAGTCTGTCCTATACTTCGTCAACTGATTTGACAAGTTGGTAAACTCTTCTCTTAATGCCGCCGTATCTTCAGATGTTTTGGCTTCTTTCAACTTTGCCATTAAGGCATCATTCTTTTTACCATACTCTTTCAGGTAAACAACATACTCGACAAACCGGTCATTTTCAGGAGAATTCTTGAACGTAATTCCATCAGGAGCATCTTTGGCCGTAGCGGTAATAGACATGTTAGTGCCGTTGTGCATCAAAAACTCAAAGTAGGTCTTTTTATCGGCAAGCAATACCATATAGATACCACCCAATATCTCTTCATCACTCTCAAAAACAGCCTCACCTTTGCTATTTAGTTTGGCAGAATCTGTTTTATAGATAGTAGGCAAAGGCTTACCAAAATAGTGTACGATATAAGCTGTAGTATCAGTCACATCAGTAAACTTCAACTTGATTTTATAACCGTTCTTATCCTTTGCCTGCGTTGTTGCAAAAACCATTAATAAGGCAACTGCCGTGAGTAAAATTCTTTGCATTTATCTGTATCGTTTTTACTTATTATGATTTGGTTTCCTCTATTTCTATCACTTGCATGATGTTGGTATGATCCAGGTTCTTACCTATGATCTTTTTTTGCTTATTCAGCAAATATACACGGGGAGTACCATATACGTCATATTGTGACCGATATGGAGATTTTTTATCAGGATCATATACATTGATCCAATAATCTATATTTTTCTCTTTAATCACTTCTTTCCATTTAGCAACTGCAATATCATCTCTATCTACATTCACTGCATATATCTGCACACCTTTCTCTTTCAACTCGGCTTTATATAACGAGTCTAACTTAGGCACTTCTGACAAACAATGCCCACATGTTGGCGACCAAAATACGATCATAGTATATGGTGCATCGATATCATGCAACTGTTTGAAATTACTATCCAGGTCTCTCATTTTAAGAGGTGGTGCAATGTTACCAATTACATTTGGTGCAATATTTTGAGCTCTGTCAATATACTTCTGTAACGTACCCGGGCTTAACCAGAAAGCATCGCCTTTCATGTAGTAATTTTCTACAAAGTGTACAAAAGCAGCATCCAAGCCCATGATATCACTCTTTTGCGTATAGTTAGCTAGCCAGTGTAGAGTGTACTTAAACACCTCATTTGCAGATCTGGCTTTCTCTAATAATTTATCCCCTTCATAAGCTACACTATCAGCCAATTTCATTACTACATTGGTGAAGTAGTAATCTAGCTTGGAGTCATACAATGGGGTATATACTAAACGATCGTCAGTAAAGTCAAAGTTATCCCAATAATGCTCTTTGTAGTACCTATAGCCATATGTAGAATCAAGAGTACCATCTTCAAAATAGTGCTTTTCTTCAGGTATTTCAGGCACTAGCAAAGCCCCCATAATATTGGCAAGTAACGTCTTAGGGTATTTTTGGATATAGTTCTCTCTATAGTTTTTGATCTTATCAGTTTGCTTAGCGTAATCTTGCCTTAAAATTGCTGTGTCTTTAGCTGTTTTAGCATCTTTCAGCTTTGCCAACACCTCTTGCTGCTTACCGCCCATTTCATTTAGGTAAGACATATAACTTAGGAAACGATCATTCTCAGGAGAATTTTTATAACTAACTCCAAAGGGCAGCTTAGACGTTGTCACCGTCATATCCAGCTCATCACCATTGTTATAGATGAACTCAAAATAGGTTTTGTTATCATCCAGCACGATCAAATAAATACCACCGAACATTTTTTCGTCGGAAGAGATGACACCTTTACCATTAGCATCTATCTGAGTAGAATCTACTCGGTATATACGGGGTAAAGGCTCAGCAAAATAATGAGCCAGATAAACTTTAGCGTTTGACTTATCCGTAAATTTCAGGTTGATACGGTAACCATTCTCCTTAGCTAGTGCAGTATTGCCCACTGCCACCACTAATAGGGCAAACAATAAATATCTCATAATCAGGACGCGTGAAGGTAACATTTTATCTACTTTACAATGTTGTCATTGACCACAATACAACTAATTCCATCAAATTTAAGTGATATAGACGCTTTATGATGCTAAAACAGTTGTAATTTCGCCCCTTCTTTAACTAAATGCTAACATTAACCATTGGGTAGAAAAAAAAGGAAGCCGCTAGAGAACATAAAAATTGAGCGATATGCTGCTGAAGGGAAAAGTATAGCTCAACTGGAAGATGGAAAAGTCTTATTTGTGCCCAACACCATTCCCGGAGATGTGGTGAATGTACTAGTTACTAAAAACAAGAAAAGCTGGGCAGAAGGACGACTATTACAACTAGTTGAGCCTTCAACAGAACGTATTGACCACTTTTGTGAATACTTTGGGGTATGTGGCGGATGTAAATGGCAAATGCTACCCTATGCACAACAACTTGCTTATAAGCAACAACAGGTAACTGACCAGCTACAACGCATCGGCCATATTGAGCTGCCTGAGATACAACCCATACTCGGCAGTCCTAAAGAGCAATTCTACAGAAATAAACTTGAATTCACCTTCTGCATACATAGATATAGAACCCGAGAGGAACTGGATGCAGCAGGTGATGCCAAACTACCATTAGAACCTGCATTGGGTTTTCATGCTCCGGGCTTTTTTGACAAGGTAGTAGATGTGCAACACTGCTACCTACAGGATGAGCCTAGCAATAAACTATTAAGCCTGCTACATGAATATACTAGAGCTCATGAATTGAAATATTATGACTTCAGGTCGCACAGTGGCTGGTTGAGAAATATTATTATACGTGTCGCCAGAACAGGAGAAGTGCTGATCAACCTAGTGATACAGCATGAAGACAAAGAGGCACGTGAGGCATTATTAGACCATTTATTGGAAAACATGCCTGAGATTACCTCTTTACACTACACTATCAACCCTAAGGTAAACGATAGTATACATGACTTGGAAGTTGAGTTATATCACGGTAAAGGGTATATAGAAGAGACATTGGAAGACTTTAGATTTAAGATATCTCCAAAGTCTTTCTTTCAAACCAATACCTATCAGGCGGAACACCTTTATAAAGTAGCTAGAGACTTTGCAGGTTTTAACGGAGACGAGGTGCTTTACGACCTGTATTGCGGCACAGGTAGTATTGGCATATTCTGCTCAAAATCAGTTAAAAAAGTAATTGGTATTGAAGTAATAGAAGATGCGGTAAAAGATGCCTATGAAAATGCCAAGATGAATAACATAGAGCATTGTCAATTTTATGCCGGTGATGTATCAGACATATGCACTAACGAATTCTTTGAGGAGCATGGCAAGCCTGATGTCATCATTACCGATCCGCCACGTGCCGGCATGCATGAAAAGCTAGTACAACAACTGCTTACTATGCGTGCCCCTAAAGTGGTTTATGTAAGCTGCAACCCTGCCACACAGGCTCGTGACCTTCAGTTGCTAGATGAAGCATATAAGATCACTAAAATACAACCAGTGGATATGTTCCCGCATACACACCATATAGAAAACGTAGTTTTACTAGAATTGAAATAGCTATGTTAGAACTAAGACCTATATGCGAGAATTGTGCAAAACCACTACCACCCAACTCTACAGAGGCTATGATCTGCACTTATGAGTGTACTTTTTGTAGTGATTGTGTAGCAAACATACTGCACAACGTTTGTCCCAATTGCAATGGGGGTAACTTTAGCCCAAGACCTATAAGGGTAAAAGAACAGCTTCGCAAACACCCGGCCGGCACAACACCTAAACACCGGCCTGTTGATATGGACAAATTTCGTCCTCTGCTAAAGCGACAGATAAATGTACCACCTGAAGAACGTTAAATTTAACTATAGTCGTATTAGCAAAAGAGAATCGCTTGCTTTAGTTGATTACTTACATTCGATAAAATTTTACGAAATGAGTAATCATCTAAATATTATCAAACAACTATACGACTACTTTGCAGCAAAAGACATGGAAAGTATCCGCAATTTGTTTGACGAGCAGATCAGTTGGAAACAAATGGATGGCTTTCCAAACGGCGGTCACCATATAGGGGCTGATGCTATCTTCAAAAACGTATTTCAAGGTTTTAGTGATCACTGGACCGGATGGAAAGCCGTAATAGAAGAGTTCAAAGATGCGGGAGATACCATTTTTGCTATTGGATATTATGAAGGCACGTATAATACAACACAGAAAAGCATGCGTGCTGCCTTTATACACAAGTATGTTATCGCTAATAACAAAGTGATATCTTTTGAGCAATATACAGACACAAAGCTAGTGGCTGATGCCATGAGCTAATCTGTACTTTCCAACTCAAA
The DNA here is from genome assembly GCA_965230595.1 of Flavipsychrobacter sp. Lineage (GTDB taxonomy): Bacteria > Bacteroidota > Bacteroidia > Chitinophagales > Chitinophagaceae > UBA5543. Next base: position 1,658,388 of record OZ246011.1, read on the forward strand.
CAACTCCTCTACGGGCACCCTGAAAAAACGTGCCATTTTTAGGGCTAATACCGTTGAGGGAACATATTTACCCGCTTCAATAGCATTGATGGTTTGACGTGATACACCTATGATCTCCGCCAAACCTCCTTGGGTAATATCTTTCTTTGCTCTTTCTACTTTTATCGTGTTCTTCATCTTATTGCTCTTTTGACATTCTTGGCTTTATATGAGCCTTATAGTAGTAAACAATGATAAATATGATGAGAATAGTAAACAGGTTACCAAATACCACATTTAAGTAATCCAAACCGTACACTAAAACTGTTGACAAAGCAATAATACCATAATTGATATACACGCTGATCTGCAATGCTTGCAACCTTACGCTTTGAATGTACTCATCCTCTATCTTTTCTCTCGAAAATGCGATAGAAAACAAGCTTGCAAAAGTGAGTAGTAAAGTAAGTTCATCACTAAAGTTGTAATTCTTCATATCAAAGCCACTTGATTTACCAGATGGCTTGTAATCTAGAAACGGGAATTCGTACTCATTCAATAACACAATAACAAAAAGTGCTGCAGCAATAGGTAACAATAGAAAGCCAAGCTTTCTGAAATTATGTGGTAATAATAGATCTTTCATAATCAAATAAAATTTACATTTTGTAAAGCAAAGATAACACTATGTAAAGCAAACTTTACATTTGTTGATGTTAAAAAACTGCCAATAGCATATCAATACATTCCCTATATTGCATTACATATGCTAACCAAGACTACTCTACAAAGCACTAAATGGTTAACTATCATACTATTAGCAACCTTGTCTATAATCTCTTGCAAGAAAGACAAGCTGCGTTGGGATAAAGTAGAAAAAATAGATAGCAAGACTAGCGACAGGCTAAATGACGTATACTTTATAGATAATAACATAGGCTTTGTCGTAGGAGGAGATCGCTTTCAACGTACTACTATATTGAGAACCACCGATGGCGGGAATACATGGAAGCATTATGACTATCCTGAAGCAGGCAAAGGCATCTACGGCATTAATGCTGCACCAAACGGCAAGTTATATGCTGTAGGGTACGACGGAAAAATGCTTTCCAGTACCGATAAAGGTGACAGCTGGCAATTCATACAACTATCATTATGGAAGGAGTTTAAAGATGCAGGATACTTCTCTACAAACAAAGGTCTGATTATTGGCGGTGTAAGCTTTAGAGCCGGCTATCTATTACATGTAGATGCAAACGGTCAGGTAAATAAGTGGGACTCCCTAGGCTACGAACTAAATGACTTAGCCATAGCCAACTCAACTACTGCATATATATCGGGCTATGGAGTACTGCAAAAAACCACTGACGGTGGCCAAAACTGGGAAGTGCAGTCACCTGTGAACGAGAACTTCACAGCTATACATTTAAGAAATGAGCAAGAACTATGGCTTTGTGGTATAGCCGGTAGCATATACCATACCACAGATGGTGGTGCTAACTGGGAACGCTACCGTAATGGAAACGATATTACACAGATAAAGTATAAGTTACTAGACATCTATTTTACTGACGGACTACAAGGATGGGCTGTAGGAGAAGGGGGTATTGTCATCTATTCTGATGACGGAGGGAAGCATTGGTCGTTGTACGATAGCTTTACTACCGCTACATTGAGAAGCGTAACACAAGCTCCCGACGGTACAATAATAGTAGTAGGAGACTATGGGAGTATATATAAACTTCACCCATGAAAATAGACATCTAGAAACAATTTAGGTGATTGCCTTATATCTTATTATTTTTGCACACATTTTTATAGCGCATATTCAATTTAGTAATGCAAGCAACACTTAGCGAACAGGAAGTACTACGTAGAGAAAAACTGCAGCAACTACACGAGTTAGGTATCGATCCCTACCCTGCAGCATTGTATGAGATAACACATACTGCCCAACAGTTAAAGGAGCAGTACACGGAAGAAAAGAAGGAAGATTTTAAATCGGTTTCTTTTGCTGGGCGTATCATGAGCGTACGCAATATGGGCAAGGCCAACTTTGCCGTACTGCAAGACAGTACAGGTCGTATGCAGATCTACATTCGTAGAGACGATATATGTCCAGATGAGGATAAGACTTTGTACAATACTGTTTGGAAGAAACTTATTGACCTCGGAGACATCATTGGTGTAAAGGGTTATATGTTTACCACCAAGACAGGCGAAATGTCTATCCATGTAGAAGAGTTCACACTTTTGGCTAAAGCATTACGTCCGTTACCCGTAGTTAGGGAAAAAGACGGAGAAGTATACGATGCCGTAACAGATATAGAGTTTAAATATCGTCAACGCTATGCTGACCTTATTATCAACCCAAGCGTGCGTGAGAACTTCACCAAGATCACAAAAATGAAAAATGCCATACGCGACTTTTTAAACGAGCGTGGCGCATTAGAAGTAGATACACCTGTATTACAAAGCATACCAGGTGGTGCTGCAGCACGTCCGTTTGTGACACATCACAACACATTGGACATGCCATTGTACTTACGTATTGCCAACGAACTTTACTTAAAACGCTTGATAGTTGGTGGTTTCGACTGGGTATATGAGTTCAGTAGAAACTTCCGTAATGAGGGGATGGACAGAACACATAATCCGGAGTTTACTGTATTAGAGTTCTACGTAGCCTATAAAGACTACTACTGGATGATGGATACTACGGAGCAGCTTCTTGAAAAAGCAGCCATTGCTACTAACGGTACTAGTAAAACAACCATAAATGGCAATGAAATAGACTTTAAAGCACCATACAAGCGCATTAGTATTTATGATGCTATTAAAGAACATACAGGTATTGACATCAGTGAAATGGATGAAGATGGCATCAGGGCTGTATGTAAAGACCTACACATAGAGATAGATGATTCTATGGGTAGAGGTAAGTTGATAGATGAGCTATTTGGCGAGAAATGTGAACATCACTACATTCAACCTACATTCATTACAGACTACCCTATTGATATGAGCCCGCTTACGAAGAAGCACAGAGAGAAAGAAGGGCTGGTAGAACGTTTTGAACTATTGGTAAATGGTAAAGAGATAGCCAATGCTTATACAGAGTTAAATGATCCGATAGATCAAAAAGAACGCTTTGAAGAGCAAGTAAAACTTATGGAGCGTGGTGATGATGAAGCCATGTATATCGATCATGATTTCTTAAGAGCATTAGAGTACGGTATGCCGCCGACATCGGGTATTGGCTTTGGTATAGACAGGCTGGCCATGATGCTGACTGGCAGCACTTCAATACAAGATGTGCTACTCTTTCCGCAAATGAGACCTGAAAAGCAGGAGCAACCAAAAGAAAAACAAGAAGAAACCAAATAACAAAAAGCCCTTTTAAAAGGGCTTTTTTATTTTAGCATCTATGAAATATTCATTGTTAAGCATTATGCTTTTAACTATTATTACCAGCTGTAGTACTAATAATAAATATGCTGAAGAAATAGCGACGTATCGGCAGCATTACAAACAAGAGTTTATAGATGAAGAGAGAAGTCCACTAAAAGGTGATGACACAGCTCACCTTAGGTTTTTCCCTGCCGATGAAAGCTATAAGGTTACCGCTACATTAGAGCTTACACCTGATGAGCAACCTTTTGAACTACCTACATACAGTGGCAAAACAAAGACCTATAGGAAGTATGGTATCTTATCTTTCAGCTTGAAGGATACTGCAGTACAATTAGCAGTATATCAAAGTCAGAAACTCATCCAAAAGTCAGAATATAAGAACTACCTTTTTGTACCATTTACAGACGGCACTACGTATACCGAGACTTACGGCGGAGGCAGATATTTAGACTTGGATAAAACAGACATTAGTAATGGGAAAATAGTACTGGACTTTAACAAGTGTTACAACCCCTACTGTGCCTATGCGGGCGGTTATTCCTGCCCTATCCCCCCCGATGAGAATAAACTAACCATCGCCATAAAAGCCGGAGAAAAAATATATGGCAAAGAAATGCATTAAAAAAGGGAGCTAACAGCTCCCTTAAGTATGATATGTAAGTATACAACTTACTTGATGTTCATTTTTTGTTTTACCAAAGGTAAAATGTTGTAAGTCTCCTTAGCATGTAGTAAAAGACCTGCAGTAGCATCTAAAACATAGTCGTAGCCATTTTCTTTCGCTACATCCTTTATTGCTTTGTCTGCTTTGTCCAATATTGGTTTTAACAGCTCTTCTCTTTTAACTTCAATTTTTTGTTGTGCCGATTGATTGAACTTCTCAATACGAGCTTGAAGATCTTGGATCTCATTGATCTTAACTTCTCTCATGGCCTCGGTCATGGTCTTTTCCTTTGCTTGAAAGTCTGTTAGTTTGCTTTCATAATCCTTACCCATTGTTTGCAATTGGTCTTGGAAGGTCTTAGCGTAAGTTTGTATTTGAGTTTCTGCTGATTTGAACTCCGGCATAGCTTGTAATAACTCTTGAGAGTTGACATAGCCAATTTTCATTTGCTGGGCTATAGTTGTACCACTCACCATCAGAGCACAAGCGATCAATAATACGATTCTTTTCATTTTAGAATTAAGCTTTATTTGTAAACTTAGGGGTGCAAAGTAAATGCCATTATTTGTTTATTCCAAGTAATTTTAACACATCGTCGCTTTTATCCAGCTTAGGATCAGCATAAAACATGGTAATACCACCGGCTTTATCCAACACCATATCATAAGCACGTGATTGTGCATACTTCTGCACGGCATTATATACTTTGTCTTGTATTGGTTTGATCAGTTTTTGTCTTTGTTTGAACAGATCTCCTTCATAACCAAAACGTTGCTTTTGAAGTTCTTTAGCCGATTTTTCTTTCGCTACGATCTCATCCTCACGCTTTTTACGCATCTCATCAGAAAGCATAGCACGTTCAGCCTGGTAAGATTGATACATCCTATCCACTTCTGCCATCTTATTGTCAATTTCTTTTTGCCAAGTCTCTGACAACTGATCCAACTTTGTTTGAGCATCTTTATATTCTACAATATTGTCTAAGATGTACTTAGAATCAATAATACAATAACGTTGCGCATTAGCTGTAAAAGCTACAGTGAAGAGTAATGCAATGCTAAAAAGTATCTTTTTCATATCTAATGAGTTTATCTATTTGCAATATATGTATTTATCCTATTCAGGCTCAAAACCTAACATAAAGGTAAAGGCTGCAATATCACCCAATGAGGTATTTCCGGTAGCTCTATTGAATCGATCAAAGCCGATACCATAATCAAGCCCTAACAAACCAAACATTGGTAAGAACACCCTTACACCCAAGCCCGCCGAACGGTTTAGCTTAGATGGATTATATTGGCTAAAGTCACCCCAAGCATTAGCTGCTTCTACAAACATCAATCCGTAAATTGTTGATGTTGGGCTTAATGAGAACGGATATCTGATCTCTGCAGTATACTTGTTAAAAATAGTTGCGTCGTAAGAGTATGGATTTTTATAACCACGATGTGCGATGATATCACGACCAATAAAGAAGTTCTGACCACTCAAACCATCACCACCTAGCTGGAAGCGCTCAAACGGAGAGAAGCCGATGTCTTTATTGTAATAGCCCATGAAGCCATACTTAGTAGCCAGCTTAAATACGAGGTTCCCTGCAATGCGCTGATACCATTCAGCCTTAAACTTATACTTATGGTATTCTATCCATTTATACCTTTCTGCCGGCGTAACGGTTGAGAAATCAGTATTACCGAATGCACTAAATGGCGGTGTAAACTGGAAGGTAAAACTAATGTTAGAGCCCGAACGTGGGTATAATGGTTGATCCACCGAATAGCGGGCCAATACTAACTTGAAGTAGAGGTTGTTACTTGTACCATTATTAAATCCAGTACCTGATATCAACTCATAATCCTTCAACCTAAAGTTCTGATAGTTGATACCATAAGTGAATACAAAGTTATCATCAGGCCATTTGATACGCTTACTAAGAGAAACACCACCACCTACAACTCTCATAAATGCTGCGTTAGCATCTTGCCCTATCGAAGAGCCGGAGAACTTACTGTACATGAAGCTTGTGGTTAAAGCATTAGGTTTTTTACCTCCTAACCAAGGCTCTGTAAATGAGAAGTTGAATGAGTTATAAAAACGACCATTTGACTGATAGTTCACTGAAAACTTCTGACCATCACCTACAGGAAGTGGATCCCAAAACTTAGGCTTAAGTATGTTACGTAACGAGAAGTTATTGAAAGTAATACCAATATTACCATAGAAGTTAACACCTCCTCCAAAACCTGCCGATAATTGCAGCTGGTCGCTTGACTTCTCTACTAAGGTATATTCTATATCTACTGTACCGTCTTCCTGGTTAGGCTTAGGCTGCATGCCTATTTTTTCCTGATCGAAAAAGCCAAGGTTAGCTATCTCACGTTGTGTACGTATCAAATCTGCCCGACTAAACTTATTACCCGGTAACGTACGTAATTCACGTCTTATCACATGCTCGTTAGTACGATTATTACCGGCTATAGTAATATTTCTGATGGTAGCTTGCGGTCCTTCTGTAACACGCATCTCATAATTGATGGTATCACCTACGATTGAGGTCTCTACCGGGTCTACATTGAAAAACAAGTAACCGTCATCCATATATAGACTACTAATATCTCTATCCCCATCAGGGCTTAAAACCTTTCCTAAACGTGTTTCTAAAATTTCAACATTATATACATCCCCTTTCTTGATGCCTAATATCTCAGATAAATACTCGTCAGTATATTTTGTATTTCCCTTCCACTCTATATCACCAAAATAGTATTTATGGCCTTCGCGTACTTTAATATCAATATTAAGATTCCCATTCGGCACACGATACACCGTATCGTCTTCAATACCTGCATCTCGATACCCCAAAGTATTATAATAGGCCACTAATGCGTCCTTATCACTCTCATATTTTTTAACATCAAACTTTGAGCTAGAAAATATTCTAAAACGGAAATACGGGTCAAGTGCTTCTAATGTCTTTAATGGATGTAGGAAGTTGTATTCTTCCATATATTTACCAAAGGAGTGTTTATTCTTTTCATAAACACTGATCTCATCAGCAGGATGTATGGAAAGGCGTGCCATTTCCTTTGTTGACTTCAAGGTACGTTTTAGCCTAAGGTCAGTAGCATTCTTGTTACCGGCAATGTTTACTTGATTGATCTTCGACTTCAAGCCTTTATCAATAACAAACGTTAGCATGATGGAATTCACAGAAAGCGTATCCTTCCTTTCCCTTACTGATACTTTTACATCTGAGAAACCTTTTTCTGCAAAATAATGTTTGATCCTTACGATCGCATCCTTTTTAGTGGCATCAGTAACCACACGAGACTTTACCAAGTTCACTTTATCTTCCAGCTCCTGTGCCTCACTTTTCTTTATGTCTTTAAAATTGAAACGACTTAAACGTGGACGCTCCTCTACCTGAACGTTCAAGAATATTTTATCGCCAATAAACTTTGTTGCTTCAATATATACATCCGAAAAAAGTTCCTGCTTCCATAAATTGCGTAAAGCTTTAGCCACTTTATCGTCGCCTTTAAGCCTTATCTTATCGCCAATAGTAAGGCCTGTTACAGCGATCAGTAAGTCTTCATCAAGATACTTTGTTCCTGATACAGTAATACCACTAATAGTATACTCCTTTGGTTTAGTAGGAGCTGTATTATTTCGCATACCGTTAAGCCCTGAAGAAGACCCTGTAGAAAGCTGCGCATTGGCAGCTAAGGCTGTAGTAAGTAATATGACAAGTAATGAAAGTTGTGTGAGTCTCTTAAGCATGCTGGGCTGTATTCGTTTGAACTTGTTCGCTGGTTTTTCCAAATCTTCTTTCTCTTTGCTGGTAATCTAGTATGGCCTCGTATAGATTTGGTTTTCTAAAGTCAGGCCAATGTACTGGAGTAAAATACATCTCAGCATAAGCCAGTTGATATAATAAGAAGTTACTGATCCTATTTTCACCACTAGTACGTATCATCAATTCAGGATCAGGGTAATCTGCTGTAGTTAAATATTTGTGGAAAGTATCACTATTAATATCCTCAGGTTTTAATTGACCATCTTTCACCTCAATAGCTATACGCTTTGCCGCTTCAGCTATTTCCCACGTAGCACTGTAGCTCAACGCCAGCACCAAATTCAAACCGCTATTACCTGAGGTTAATTCGATCGCTTCGTTCAACTCTTTTTGGCACACTTCAGGCAAACTTTTAAAGTCACCTATTACATGAAGTTTGATGTTATTTTTCTTAAGCTCTTCTACTTCCTTACGAATGGTATTGACCAACAACTCCATTAAGGCATTTACTTCCTCTTGTGGTCTGTTCCAATTTTCAGTAGAGAATGCATAAAGCGTTAAGTAGTTGATACCGATCTCGGCACAACCATTTACAATTTCACGCACGCTGATCACCCCTTCGTGGTGACCATACACGCGGTCTTGGTTGCGCTCTTTAGCCCAACGACCGTTGCCATCCATAATAATGGCAATGTGCTTTGGCAACTTATCACGATCAATAGACTTTAAAATATCCATAGATATTATTCACTACACAGTTTGGTAAAGGTGTGCAAAGGTACAAAAATAGCGGCTTGTAGTAGGTATCAAAATGTACACAGTTTAGTTTAACGCCACTTTAACGGGTATTAGGAACTTTTAACACATGTATATATATTCATTTTCACCCCTTTTTTATGCTTTAAAACCTTCCATATATCACATTTTTTAGATTACTTCACAGTACTATGGTCACTAACTTAAGTAATACGAATTCCATTTTATCTTGTTGGGTCAATGAGATACGTAATGTAGATATACAAACTGATAGCATGCGTTTCAGAAGAAATATGGAACGAATAGGTGAAGTAGCCGCATATGAGATCAGTAAAACGTTGACTTACAAAGAAGTAACGGTACAAACACCCCTTGGCGAGGTAAATGCACTGGAATTAGCCCAACAGCCGGTTTTAGCTACTATACTTAGGGCTGGCTTACCATTGCATAATGGTATGCTGAACTACTTTGACAAGGCTGAAAACGCCTTTATTGCCGGGTATAGAAAACACCATAAAGATGGCTCATTTGAGATAGCACAACATTATGTGACCAGCCCTGAATTAGATGGTAAAACATTGATCATTTCAGACCCCATGTTGGCTTCAGGAGCATCTATAGTATTAGCCTTACAGTCACTCACCGAAGAGGAACAACCTGCTGAAATTCATGTAGTTTCGGCCATAGCATGCACTGTAGGAGTAGAATATTTGACCAGAAAATTCCCCAAAGCTCATGTATGGGTAGGTGCTATAGATGAGGAGCTAACAGCCAGAGGATATATAGTACCCGGACTCGGCGATGCGGGAGACCTATCATATGGAGAAAAACGTCAATCGTAAACCCAACTAAAAGAATATACAGCCCGTCTTGCATAATAAGATTATTTGGCTTATTTTGGCTTGCAGAAACATTAACTAAACATTTACTAAACGTTACCCAGATGAAGAAAATATTACTAGGAGTATGTGCAGCATTGGTATTTACAACTTCAGCTAAAGCTCAAGATCCGCACTTTACTCAATATTTTGCATCACCACTTACACTAAACCCGGCGTTAACAGGTCTTACTCAGGCTGATATACGTTTAGCGGCAAACTATCGCAACCAATGGGGATCTGTATCTCCTAATCCATATACTACTGGTACCATATCTTACGATATGGCTACTATGAAAGGCGCTTTGAACAATGGAGATGCACTGGGTATCGGTGTTCTTGGTCTTTTTGACAGATCGGGTCTTGGAGGATTACAGAATATTACTGTTGGATTATCAGTAGCTTACCACAAAGCATTAGGTTACGAAAAGAGACATACGCTTTCTATTGGTATCCAAGGTGCATTAGTTCAAAAGTCTATTGATTTCTCATCACTGAAATTTGAAGACCAATTTGACTTTGCAACAGGTGGTACCCCTTATACTACAGGTGAGAACGTTGCTAACGCTGACCTTACTTATCCTGACTTCAATGCAGGTTTAATGTACTCTGGTAGAGTAAATGAGCATGCTACAGCATACATTGGTTTCTCATACTATCACTTAACACAACCTGTTGAGTCATTCTTGAATGGTAACCACCAAATCCACTCTCGTTACACGGGTTACTTAGGTGGTTCGTTTGACTTGAACGAGAACATAGTATTATATGCTAGCGGTTTATACCAAAGTCAAGCTTCAGCATCTGAATTTATGGCTGGTGCTGCTGTAGGTTTCGTATTGAACCCTGGTCACGACAATGAGTTTTCTAGAAATACAGTATTATACTTAGGTGGTTGGTATCGTTATGGTGATGCTCTTTCTCCTTACATCGCATTTGAGTGGTCTAAAATGAAGTTAGGTGTAAGCTATGATGCTAACTTATCAAGCTTCGCTCCTGCTACAGGTGGTAACGGTGGTTATGAAGTTTCATTGATCTTCAATGGTGCTATTAACAAAGCAGCACACAAGCCAACTTACAACTTCGCTTGTCCTAAGTTCTAATCAAACATATTTTCGATAAAAAAGCCGAATCATCTGATTCGGCTTTTTTGTTTATAGTCCTTTTCCTTTGCTCACATATTTATTGCCTCGCACGCTAAACCTATAAGGCAACAGCGCATCTTCTTCAGCATAATTGACCCCTACTCTTGTCCCTTTAACGATCATATCATCTTTCATAACAACACCTCTGTCTTCAATATAAATAAGTGGCCTTTGCAGAGGCAAACCACTATGTGAAGTATCAATACCTAGCGCTTTACTTAATATTCCCGGCCCTGCCGTGACATTGGTTTTTAAAGACGTCATCCTCCTTCTCTCTAACATAAGGTCAATACCTTCTATTGGTTCTAAACCTCTTATAAGAACAGCATGAGGGATGTCTTTTTTATTCGTCACTACGTTAAATAAATGGTGAATACCATAGCAGAGATAAACATAAGCAGTACCTGCTTGAGCATACATAATTTCGGTTCTCTTTGTTCTCCTACCACCATATGCGTGGGAAGCCTTATCTATCACACCTGCATAAGCTTCCGTTTCTACGATCATCCCTGAAGTGTATTGCCCGTCAATTTCCGTTACTAATACTTTGCCTAGCAACTCCTGTGCTATTAGCACTACATCTTCTCGATCATAGAAATCCTTTGATAAAATCATGCTTAAAAATACAATTCAAGATATATTGTAAACAAACCGTAATTTGCCATTAATGAGTAGTAAGTCCAAATTATATCTGATTCCCATACCTATTGCAGACAATGCATTACACACTCTTTCAGAAGAAGTGAAAACCGTAACACTTGAAATAAAGCACTTCTTTGTAGAGAATATAAGAACAGCTAGAAGGTTTCTAAAAGCGATACACAAGGAAATTATCATTGATGATCTTAGCTTCTCTGAAATAGATAAGAGAGAAGGCGCTGATATGTCTGTTTTCAATCAATGGGTACAAGCAGGTCACACAATAGGCATCATGAGTGAGTCTGGCTGCCCGGGTATAGCAGATCCGGGTGCTGAGCTCGTAGCTAAAGCTCACGAAAAGAATATAGATGTATATCCTCTTACCGGCCCAAGTTCTATTATACTATCCTTAATGGCATCGGGGCTAGATGGCCAACGTTTTGCTTTTAATGGCTATCTACCAATTAAAGACCCCATGCGTAGCAAAGCTGTAAAAAACTATGAGCAATTATCACAAAAAGAAAAACAAACACAAGTGTTCATAGAAACACCATATCGCAACAATGCACTATTGGACGAATTAATAAAACATTGCCACCCTAATACAAGGCTATGCATTGCTCAAGATATTACCGGAGAGCATATGTTCTTGAAAACAAAAACCATTAACGATTGGAAAAAAAATAAGCCTGTATTAGAAAAACTACCTACAGTATTTCTATTTCTAGCTTAAAAAGAACGGGGAGTGATATCTGTTACTTCCTCTATTTTATCGATAACATATTGGCCATTTTCTTCGTTTTTGCCATTATAATTATCGCCTCTCCACGGCAGGCTTCTTCTGTACTGCACGTAGTGTAGCTTTACATTCTTGCCTAAACACTCTTCTAGGGAATCAGCAATCGCTATATCTACAACACTGAAATAAAAATATTGAGCATTAAAGGCATTGCCTCGCTGACCAAAACCTTGCTGTATCATCTCCCCCTCATAAGTCTTGAAAAGGTTGCCCTTTCTAGAAAACTTTTGAAGGTAGCCGTCTCTATAACCAAAACTATATGGGCTATAATAAAACCAATAGATGTACCCTACTACAGACAGTAGGATGATCAGTATAGAAATGAAAATAACACGACGCATAACGAAAGATACAAAAGCGAAAGTTATTATAACAATATTACTAATACATTAGCATTTCATAAACATTATCTTACCTTTCTGCCTTTCCATTGATATACACCTATAAAACCTAGTAGTCCGGTTAGGATGATATAAAAAATGTGTAATGGTTGCAATAGTGGAAATACCCATAGCTGCTTTACTTTGTTGTAGAACTTAGCTACCGGGTATAGGTATAATAACTCTACTTGTGTTTTAAATACCACCATACTGATCAACAACAACCAATAAAGAGGCTGTATCAATGCAGCAATTGCTACTACTAAGAAGAGCAAATTATAAACGTAAACAAACATAAGAATACCCGTCATTTTCTTATCATCATACTTACCAGATTTGGAAGCCCAACGAATACGCTGTTGTAAGAAAGACCACCAATTTTTTTGCGGTGCGGTAGACACTATAGCGGATGTTGATTTCAGATAAGTGATCTTAGAAGGAAATGAGTTATTGAGCTTCATCATTAGCAAGTAGTCATCACCAGATGCTAAATGATCTACTCCTCTATAACCATCAACAGCATCAAAAGCAGAGCGTTTAAACGCCAAGTTTGCACCATTGCACATATTCCCTAGCTGTAACTCCAACGATGCAACCGTTATACCTTGCATGCTCATAAAGTCTAGCGACTGGAAGACTTGCAGTACGGAGCTATTGGAGTTATAGTCCACAGGAGCAACAATCATAACAGGGTCATTTTGCTCATATTCATAAGCGATATCACGCAACCAATATTTACTCGCTGTACAATCTGCATCAGTTGTAATGATCAGCTCTCCATTACTTTTATTAATACCTGTGGCTAAAGCAGCTTTTTTATAGGCTAATAGTTCTTTATCGTTTAACTCTTGAGAAAGGTCAATATATTGTACGTCATCATTTTCATATTGCTTAACGATAAATGCAGTACTATCCTCAGAATGGTCATCAACTACTATTATCTCTAATAATCCCTTAGGGTAATTTTGCGCTAAAACCGACCCAATACATGCTGCAATATTATCTTCTTCATCTTTGGCTGGGATGATTACAGAAAGTTTTGTTTTCGGAAGGTAATTATCAAGGGCGGTTGTCTCCTGTTTAGCTGCCCATCCTTTTCTATAGGTCAACATCAATGCAGCATATACTATTGCGGCTACTATGTTTACAGACAATAATATCATAAGCTACGGAAAGCATTTGGCAATATGCGGAAACGTCTCAGCATCAAATAGACGGTGCCCTTTATCAAATATAATACTATTTGTCTGGTCAATACCTTTAGTAAACACTCCTCCCAACTCTGCCGGTATTACTCTATCACGCAAGCCTAAGAATAGGTATGTTTTTATTTCATAAATATTGATACTCTTTTTAAGTATTGGATAATTAGGTATCATCAAGCTGGTAGCAGACCATACATGCAATAGAAACAATCGGTCGTCTTCTTCTGTTATATACTTCATGGCAAACTTATAACGACTCTTATCAATAAAGCCTAAGTTACGTGCTAGTTTCAGAAATGGCATATATGGTTTTGGATTATTTAGAAAGCTCTTAAATAACCCCTTACCGATTATGGTGCGTGTTAAAAAATAATAGAACCAATTGAATCGCAGTCCATCACTTGCTATTAAAACCAACCTATTAATTTCATCAGGCATTAACTCCACTATTTTCATGCATATCCTTCCACCTATGCTATACCCCATCAATGAAAAACGTTCTACTTGAAAAGTGGTCAGTGTGTTTCTGATCAAGTCTTGAATATCATCCAACGACCATGTGACGTCATCAGGCCAATGGCTTTCTGCATGGTAAGGCAAGCTGAAAGAAAGCAAAGAATAATCCTCTCCTAAATAAGGTACTAAAGGCTGAAAAAAATACTCATCATCCCCATAACCATGAAAGGCAATTATAAGCTGCCCTCCACTACCATATTTTGTATAGTGTAGTTGTTGCTTACCTGTTTGTATATAACCACTTTGGGAAGACATGTTAACCGCTAAAATAACCATTCAGAAATGGTTATCTGACAATTATTTAACAACAATTAAGCACAAATTTTAAGTAACTTCATAGGAAAGGATATTATATGGAAGAGCAGTCAAAACAAGTGATACAGGGCGGTGGCTTCCTCATTAAGGAATCTGCTCCCAAAGACACATTCACTCCCGAAGATTTTTCAGAAGAACAAAAATTAATAGAAGCTACCTGTAGTGACTTCTTAGCAAAGGAAGTACGACCAAACTTACAAGCTATAGATGATCATCAAGAAGGATTGATGCCCACTTTACTGGACAAAGCAGGAGAACTAGGATTATTAGGTGCTGCCTTCCCTGAGCAATATGGCGGCTTGGGCGAAGACTTTGTAACCGCTACACTAATCAACGAAGCATTGGGTGCAGGCCACTCCTTTTCAGTTGCTGTAGCTGCTCATAATGGTATCGGCTCACTTCCTATCCTATATTTTGGAACAGAAGAACAGAAGCAAAAATACGTACCCAAACTAGCTACAGGCGAGCTTAAAGGTGCCTATGCATTAACAGAACCCAACTCCGGGTCTGATGCGTTAAGCGGAAAAACCTCTGCGAAACTATCCGAAGATGGTACTCATTACTTACTCAATGGTCAGAAGATATGGATCACCAATGCAGGCTTTGCAGATGTATTTACTGTATTTGCTAAAATAGATGGAGAGCATTTTACAGCCTTTATAGTAGAAAGAGGATATGAGGGGTTGAGTTTTGGTGAAGAAGAACATAAAATGGGCATTAAGGGTTCCAGTACACGCCAAGTATTCTTTGAGAACTGTAAAGTACCAAAAGAGAATCTATTGGGTGAGATAGGCCGTGGTCATATCATTGCCTTTAATATTCTCAACATCGGTCGTTTAAAGTTATGCGCTGCGGCCCTAGGTGGTGGCAAGCAAGCTATGAACACAACCATCAAATATGCTAAAACAAGAGAGCAGTTCAAAACACCTATAGCACAGTTTGGCGCCATACAGCATAAGCTAGCTGAAATGGCAATCAAAACTTTCGCCACAGAAAGTGCCTTGTATAGAACAGCAAGATGGATAGCCGATAAAGAAAAAGAGTTGGAAGCATCAGGTAAAGAAGGTGCAGAAACCCTACTAGGCGCAGCTGAAGAATATGCCATAGAATGCGCCATGTTAAAAGTAATTGGTTCTGAATGTTTAGATTACATAGTAGACGAAGGTGTGCAGATACACGGCGGTAATGGATTCTCTGACGAGTACAATATATCACGCGCTTATAGAGATAGCCGCATCAACAGAATATTTGAGGGAACAAATGAGATCAACAGGCTATTGACCTTAGATATGTACCTTAAACGTGCTATGAAAGGGCGTATCAATATCCTAGCACCTGCTATGGCGGTGCAAAAAGAGTTGATGGGTATACCTGAATTTGGAGATGATGACCAACCATTTGCTGCAGAACTTAAAGCTATTGCCAATTTCAAAAAGGCCATACTCATGTGTGCCGGTGCTGCCGCACAAAAACTCATGATGAAAATAGAACAGGAGCAAGAGCTGCTGATGTATTTAGCAGATATGCTCAACGACACCTTTATGGCAGAAAGCATGTTGTTACGAGCCATGAAAATGGATAGTAATGGTCATAAACAAGCAGCACTCGCGTTAGAAGCCACTAAGGTATTTATCGCAGATGCCGCCGATCGAATCAACCATGCCGGCAAAAACGCTATTAATGCTTTTGCCACTGGCGACGATCAAAGAATGATGCTATTGGGTGTAAAGCGCTTTACTAAAGTAGCCAGTTTAAATACCAAAGATGCCAGAAGAAAAATAGCACAAGCCGTAATAGAAAAAGAAGCTTACTGCTTCTAAAATACAGATTGACCAAAAACAATATTATTTTAGCCTGTAGATTCTACAGGCTTTTATTTTATACCCCATATGGCTACAAAAGAACAATTTATTGAAGATATCAGTAAAGGTTACACCTTTAAAGGAGACTCTTTTTTATTAGGCAAAGCAATACTGGACAAAGAAGTAGTCAGTGATGCCGCTATAAAAGTGCCCTTAAGAACATTAAACCGTCATGGGTTGATCAGTGGTGCCACAGGTACAGGTAAAACCAAGACATTACAAGTAATATCTGAAGCGTTAAGTGATGCAAGTGTTCCTGTGCTGCTAATGGACATAAAAGGCGACCTGAGTGGTATTGCAGCAAAAAGCCCAGGACACCCTAAAATAGATGAACGTTGTGAGTTATTAGACATAGACTTTGTGCCTACTGCCTACCCTGTAGAGTTACTATCATTGAGTGAAGAACCCGGAGTAAGACTAAGAGCTACTGTGACTGAATTTGGGCCTGTATTATTAGCTAAAGTGCTTGATTTGAATAGCACTCAAGAGAGTATACTGGCCATGCTCTTTAAGTATTGTGACGACCATGACATGCCATTGCTTGACTTGAACGACCTGCAGAAAATGCTACAATGGGCTGCTAATGAGGGTAAGAAAGAATTAAAAGAAGAATATGGTACGATGTCTACGGCTTCTATCGGCACTATCATGCGTAAGGTAATTGCTTTACAACAGCAAGATGCCGATAGAATATTCGGTGAAAAGTCTTTTGAAGTAGACGACCTGATGCGTATCTCCGATGACGGCAGAGGTATGGTGAATATATTAAGGGTTACTGATCTACAAGATAAACCCAAGCTATTCTCCACCTTCATGCTACAGCTGTTATCAGAGTTGTATGCCACAATGCCTGAAGAAGGAGATTCTGACCGTCCGAAACTAGTGCTATTCATTGATGAGGCTCATCTTATTTTTGACGATGCCAATGATGTATTGGTTGATCAGCTAGAGACCATTGTAAAGCTGATACGATCAAAAGGCATAGGCATCTTCTTCGTGACACAAAACCCTACGGATATTGCTCCAGCAGTATTGAGCCAGTTGGGTTTAAAAATGCAACATGCCTTACGCGCATTTACGGCTAAGGACAGAAAAGCCATTAAACAAACAGCAGAGAACTATCCACTCAGTGATTATTACGACACCAAAGAGATCATTACTCAACTTGGTATAGGAGAAGCATTGGTAACACTACTCAATGAAAAAGGCATCCCTACCCCACTGGCGGCCACCATGCTATGTGCTCCTAAATCGAGAATGGATGTATTGGAAAAAGATGAGATAAAAGACATCGTAAAGAAGTCAAAACTAGTGGCTAAATATGATGAAGAAGTAGATAGGGATAGTGCCTATGAAATACTGAATGAAAAAATAAAAGAAGCTAAAGAAGAAGCACCTCAACGAAAGAAAAAAAGAGCTGCAGAAGAAAAAACCATAATTGAGGAATTGGGAGAAAATACTGTAGTTAGAAGTATGATGCGTACTGCCGGCAACCTGCTCGTACGTAGTATTATGGGGTCTTTAGGGTTGGGAGGAACAACTAGAAAAAGACGCAGATAACTACACGTCTCTTAACTCCTTACCCGTTAAATTCAGGAATACATCTTCCAAGTTGGCTTCTTTCACTTTTTTAGGACGCTTAAAGCCTGAAGCTACTAAATCATCAATGAGTTGATCGGGTGTGTCCAACTTAACGATCTTACCGGAGTCAACAATGGCAACTCTATCACATAGCTCCTCAGCCTCATCCATATAGTGTGTAGTTACAACTACAGTAGCACCCCTATCTCTCACTTTTTTGATAAGCTCCCATAGATTTCTACGTGCTTGTGGGTCAAGCCCGGTCGTAGGTTCATCTAAGAAAATGATCTTGGGTTCATTGATCAATGTGGTGGCAATGGAGAAACGTTGCTTCTGCCCACCTGATAGTTGTTTAAATTTATTTTTAGCTTTCTCTCTCAGGTCTACAGTATCTAATAATGCTAGCGGGTCAACACTCCGATTATACAACCCTGCAAATAGTTCTATGATCTGAACTAGATTGAGGTTGGGATAGTATCCAGCTGCTTGTAACTGTACACCAATGATCTTTTTGATCTCATTAGCATCTTTATCCAAGTTTTTACCGTCCACCAAAACAGCCCCGGATGTCTTTTTACGTAAGGTCTCAATAATCTCTAAAGTAGTGGTCTTACCTGCACCATTAGGGCCTAATAGTCCAAATATCTCACCTTGATACACATCAAAGCTTAAGCCATCTACCGCAGTAAAACCCTCATACTTTTTTACCAGTTGGTCTACTTTTATGATTACATCTGCCATACTTATAGAATGATACTGCAAGTTAGAAAGGTTACTTTATTTTTCCAGCAGAAAACAACTTCTATGTAGTTTGCCTTTAAAATCAAAAGGTGTGGTTGCACTGGTGATATCCTGAACAAATAGCCCTGATATCTCATCCTCTGCTAGCTTAAAACCTCTATAGTTATTACTGAAATACAGTTTGCCACCAGGCGTCAATAACCGCTTCATTTGTTTAAGTAGCCATACATGATCCCGCTGCACATCAAATGTACCTTCCATACGCTTACTGTTTGAGAATGTAGGAGGATCACAAACGATGATGTCATAAGTATTAGGCTCTAGTTCGGTAATGAATTGCAACACATCTGCATGGATATAATGATGTTGTTCCTCATCATACAACTTGTTGTACTGCATATTACGCTTAGCCCAGTTAATGTATGTTTTTGACATATCCACAGAAGTCACAGTAGCAGCTCCACCATCCGCAGCATAAACACTAAAAGAACCTGTATAACAAAAAAGGTTCAAAACGTTTGCACCATCGCACACTTCACGAACCATATTACGTGTAATCCTATGGTCGAGAAACAACCCTGTATCTAAATAGTCAGTAAGGTTTACTATAAAGTTCAACCCTCCTTCCGATACGATCTTCTCTACTTTCTCTTCTCCAAACTTTTCATATTGCCCTTGCCGTCCCGCCTTACGTTGGCGTTGTTTCATGTAGATGTTATCAGAACTGGTATCTAATACTTTAGCTATTGTATTTCTACACTCATCAAGCCAGTTCTGGTGCTCTTCTTCCTCCATACCATGCTTACGCTTATATTCTGCAGCATGCACTACATCTTCATACACTTCTATTGCAAAAGGAAACTCTGGTAGATCATGGTCATAAAAACGATAGCAAGTCACCTCTTGCCTACGTGCCAGTTTACTAAAATGCTTATGCATTTTTCGCAACCTATTCTCAAACATCTGTTGTTTCTCTGCACTCATATCTGCACTAATGTTTTAATAACTCCATACTTGGCGGAACGTCTCCCTTATCATAAACCGGAGCCATGAGAATATCATTCACCCCTTTAGATAACCCTCGGTCCTTTTTCAGATCTTCATGTGCAAGTACTGAACAGCCCTTAATTTTGGGCTTCCCTTCCCTAAAAACGAACTTATACTGAACACCATATAGTATACGTGTCTTCTCTTTTTCTTGTGTAAAGAAAATAGATGTAAGCCTATCATCTTGCCTTACCTCATGTAAGCTAATGTTTTCTTTTTCTGCACTTAGCTCATATTGTTGAAGTACGCTTGTATATTCTTTATAAGACACATCATTAGCAAACAAGGCTTTGGTAACTGCTTCACCGTTTTTAAATGATGTGTTGACCATCTTTGTAGCACCAGACATTCTAAAACCTTTCTCCAGATAGTAGTGACGGTCAGCTTGATATTGGGCAGTTTCAACTAAACTTTGCCTTAACAGGTCGCAACTAATATAGTTGTAGGCAAACACACATTTCTGCAATGCACCAAGCTGCTCTGCAGACATAGCCTTGAATGCAACTTTTAGCTTTTCTTGCTGTGTACTATCCATTTGGCTCACAAAAGATGCAATACACTTTTGCGCCTCATCAATTTGACTTTTCTGCCATTGCCACTCCGGCAATTGTTCTTTTTTTTCGTGTAAACATTTACATAGATATTGCGCACTAGAAACAAAATACTCCTCAAAACCCGCATAGCCATCCTTGCACTCTATAGACAACAACTTTTGCTCAATAAAATCTTCAACTATAACACTTGACAACTTTCTTAATGCTTCTTGCTCACCAATTGAATCTTTGTAAGTACTATGACTTAGCACATCAGCTACATTTGGGTTTTCAATAATGAAAACCTTTGCTGCTGTAACAGACATACCTTCTACAAACTCCATATCATACTCCATCACTTTTTGATAGACATGAAGGTAGTCTTGCTTCAAACTGTCTATGCCTGATTGCGCTAAAGCACTTGTATATATAGTGGAGATATGCAGTAATAATACTGCACAAAAAGCTCTAAACTTCATTTGATAAAAATAGGAAGTTAAAGGGGTTAGTCCATATAACTTGTCCTCTTTTCTTCAGGAGGTTTGTAATACCCTCCTTTATTTCCCTTATGGGGTAGCTTTGTATTTCTTTTATTGTAGTAGAGACTGTCTGACTTTGAGTAGGGGTGGTCTTTATGATGTATCATTACATCTATCTGATACTCTTCTTCTCTAACTAAACGCCCAGATTCGGCATCATAAAAATACCACATGCCATGTTTAACCGTACCATATTCTGACAATACACCTACGAGCTTTTGTTCTCCGGTAACAGGATCTTCAACAACTACTGAATCGTATTCTTGACTCGGGTTCAAACCTCGATACATTCCTCTACAAGTAAGCTTCCCATCGGTAAATAATTCCACTTGCCCGTCTAACACGTCATTTCTATAATTCTCAATAGCAACGATATCACCTTCGCTATCTATTTTATACCACTTACCATATCTTAAGCCATGTACGTACTTGCCAAATTCAGTAAATGCAGGTTCTCCCATTTTTTCAACATTTGTATGCACCCACATGCCATGCGGCTTATGGTGATTATCATACTTATTGATCGTTGATGGCTTAGGGGGTTTTACTTTTTGAGCATAACTAGCTTGTAAACTAACGACACTAAATAAAACCAATATGCTGAGAAATCTTATCATTTAAATATTTATACCGAAAAGGAAGTACCGCAACCACAAGTTTCGCTTGCATTAGGATTGTTGAATACAAAACCACGAGCATTCAAGCCACTTTGAAAATCCACTTCTATACCAAAAAGGTACATTTCATGTGCTTTTTTCATGATTACTTGTACCCCTTCTATCTCAAATAACTCGTCATCTTCTTCTTTATTGTCAAAACCTAACACGTAAGTTAAACCGGAGCAACCTCCACCTTTCACTCCTACCCTAAGGTACTGAGCCTTATCATGATCGGGCTCACTCATTAACCTATTTATCTCCTTCACTGCCCCATCTGTCAATTTTAGTGGTGCTTTTACGTTTGTTTCCATTATTTTTATATTTCTGTAAAATTAGCTTAACATTGGAGTGCAACCAAATAAGTTAACCTTACTATATTATTCCTCTTTTAAATATATAGAAAAAAAGGTATAAAATATCTTGAGGAACATTTTTTACATTTGCTACCTGCAAATCAACATATCTTATGAGCGAGGTAATAGAAAATACTTTGAAGAACTCTGATGATGCTATGAAAAAAGCCATCAGCCACTTAGAATACGAATTAGGAAAAATACGTGCCGGAAAAGCAAATGCTTCAATCCTTGATGGCATTAATGTAGATTATTACGGTTCTCCAACACCACTAAACCAAGTGGCCAATATTACCACTCCTGATGCCAGAACTATTTCTATTCAACCTTGGGAAAAACCAATGCTTGCTCCGATAGAAAAAGCTATCATCGCATCAAATATTGGATTGAACCCACAGAACGATGGAGACTTTGTTCGCCTATACTTACCACCACTTACTGAAGAAAGACGTAAGGAATTAGTTAAGAGAGTTAATGCAGAAGGTGAGCAATCTAAAGTATCTATCCGCTCTATACGCAGAGATGCTATTGAGAGTATCAAAAAAGAGCAAAAAGATGGCCTAAGTGAAGATGCTGCAAAAGATGCAGAAGGTAGAGTACAAGGTTTGACCGACAAATACATCGCCTTGGTTGACGACCACTGCAAGAAGAAAGATGCTGAAATAATGACAATATAAGTTCAAATCATTATAACTAAAAAGGCTCCACTATAAATAGTGGAGCCTTTTTTATGAATTCTAGGTGATTATAATCCACCCATTTTTAGTATCTGTTTATATTCAGCTGCTGTTACTTTTCCTACGGATAAACGAGCTAAGCGTACCAGGTCCATATTAGCTAATTTAGGTTCAGCTTTTATTTGTTGCAGTGTAACCGGATTCGGCATAGCTTTTACAGGTTTAATATCTACTGCTACCCATCTATCATCATCAGTAGTTGGGTCTTGATAAGCCGTTTTAACCACTTCAGCTATACCCACTATGGCCAACCCTTCATTACTATGATAGAAAAAGCACTGATCTCCTTTTTCCATAGCTCTGAGGTTTAGGCGGGCAGCATAGTTACGTACACCATCCCAAAAGGTTTTTTTGTCCTTTACCAATTGATCCCAACTATATTTAAAAGGCTCTGATTTTACTAACCAATAATTCATAACTATTTTCTTAAAAGGAAGATATCCTCATTCTTAAATACATACTTGTCTCTTACGCTTTGATCTAAAGACTCTTCATATTTATAATGTTCTAAAGTAAATCCAGGTTCTTTAAACCTGTCTAAATAGTCCATTCCATATATTCTCACATGGTCAAACTGTAAGAAGTGTTTTCTACGTTCTTCAGGATCTACAATTGATGGATCCTCATACGTTGTAGCCCTATCGCTTTCATAAGGAACTTGTAATATAGCACTCCCCCCTTTTTTGATCACCCTGTATATTTCTGACAACGCCTTTCTATCATCTTGAACATGTTCTAACACGTGGAGGCATATCACCACATCAAAAGTTTCATCCTCAAAAGGTATTTGAGTTACATCCATATGTATCGTACCCTTAGGGTAGCTGTAACCTTCCTCAAACATATCTCCCGGCGTGTAATTACTACCATGCTTAGCCGAAAAAATATCATATAAACAACGCTCAGGTGCTACGTGTAATATCCTGGCATTTGAATCAAGCAAGTTTAGATCGTCAATAAAATACTTCACCAACCTTACCCTTTCTAATGAATTACAGTTGGGGCAGCGAGCATTGATCCTATTGAGGTAGGGTAAAAAAGTAGTAAAAGAATGATTACAAACATTGCACTTTACGTTAGTGCCATTCAGTAGCTTAACGAGCAACTTATCCTTTACTCTTTTTTTAAATTTTGTAAGCGCCATTACTTAAATATATAAAACTGTTAATATAGTTTACTTGTCTCTTTTTAATAGATAATTTGCTAATTCCAATAAGCTCTTTTTCCTTTCATCATTCACTGAGATATTCTTCAAACCATTAAATGCTAAACTTGAGTAATGATTGATAGCTTCTTTTGTACTTACCTGTACCTTATACTTTTCATAAAAGTGCAACATCCTGTCTACCTTATCATCACTATCTTTTAGTAATAATGATTTGATAACTGTACGATCCTCTTCATTAGCTTGCTCTAAGGCGGTCAAAAATAGGTATGTTTTTTTATTTGCTTTAATATCTCCACCTACTTGTTTGCCATTTTTTTCAGGATCGCCATAGGCATCTAAATAATCATCCTGAAGCTGAAAAGCAATACCTAAATTCTTACCAAACTCATATACCTTATCAGCATTCTCTTCATCTGCACCACCTATTATTGCGCCCATTTTGAGGCTACATGCCAACAATACGGATGTTTTAAGCGCAATCATATTGAGATACTCGTCAATAGTAACGTTATTACGCTCCTCAAAGTCCATATCCAACTGCTGCCCTTCACATACCTCAATAGCAGTTTTATTAAACAGTGTGAGTATTTCAGCTAACGGAGTGCCTACTTTGGCTAGCTCTTCATATGCTAAGATGCATAGCGCGTCGCCACTTAATATACCTGTAGTTAAGCCATATTTATTATGAATGGTTTCATGCCCCCTACGAAGTGGCGCTTCATCCATAATATCATCATGCACCAGTGTAAAGTTGTGAAAAAGCTCTACTGCAGTAGCAGCATGCCAAGCTTCTTCTTTAATATCACTAAAAAGCTCATTTCCCATCAAGCAAAGCACAGGACGCACTCTTTTACCGCCTATGCCTAGCAGGTATCTACAGGGTTCGTATAAATTATCAGGTGTTCCATTGACAGAATTGACACCTTGCAGGTGTTTTTCAAAAAGCCCTACCAATTCTTTAAAGCCGTGCATAACTATTTTTTAGCCTTTCTCGTTTTTTTACTTTTTGCATTTGTAGAAGTATTCTTAGGCTTCTTA
Organism: Flavipsychrobacter sp.; assembly: GCA_965230595.1. GTDB lineage: Bacteria > Bacteroidota > Bacteroidia > Chitinophagales > Chitinophagaceae > UBA5543. Next base: position 1,683,132 of record OZ246011.1, read on the forward strand.
TCCTGAGGCAACTCAACTATAGTGAAATCTATCTGCCTCTTCTCCAAGTTAGTAGCTACTACTTGTATTTTAACTTTATCCCCCATACCAAAACGCAAGCCTGTATGTCTACCTACTAGTGCATACTCCCCTTCCTTTAGCTCAAACTCATCAAACTCCAGCAGGTCTGATATAGACACCATGCCTTCGCATTTGTGCTCAACTGTTTCGGCCCAAAAACCAAAACTCGCTACACCGCTGATCACGGCCTCAAACTCACCACCAATATAGTCTTGCATGTATTCCACTTGCTTATACTTATTGGCAGTACGTTCCGACTCCATGGCTCTGCGCTCCTGATCGGAGCAATGACGAGATTGTGTTTCCAAATGCTTTATCGGCTTTATATCGCCGGTCAAACATTCTTCCAGTATACGATGTACCAATACATCAGGATATCTACGTATAGGAGAAGTGAAGTGACAGTAGTCTTTAAAACCTAAACCATAGTGACCAATATTATCAGTAGTATATACTGCTTTAGACATAGTACGGATACCTAAAGTCTCCAATACATGCTGCTCTGGTGTTCCATTAACTAAGCGCAGCATCTCATTGAAAGATGTTGCGATATTTTCAGGTGTGTTAATATTGAACCTATGGCCAAAACCAGCGGCAAATGTGAGAAATACCTTAAGCTTTTCCTCATCAGGAACATCATGCACACGATAAGGGAATGGAACTGGTTTGTTCTTAAACTCTATCTCAGATACAAACTCAGCTACTGTTCTATTGGCCAATAACATAAACTCTTCTACTAGCTGATGCGCTTCTTTGCTCTCTTTTACAACAACTGCTATTGGTTTGCTACTTTCATCTAGCTTAAACCTTACTTCTTGTGAGGAGAAGTTAATTGCTCCTTCATTAAAGCGCTCTTTTCTTAGGTTTTGAGCTATTTCGTTTAGTATTAAAATCTCTTTTTTATAGTCTCCTTCTGCTCCCTCTATCATCTCTTGGGCTTCCTCGTAGGTAAAGCGTCGCTTAGACCTAATAGCTGACTTCCCAAGCCAATACTCCTTCATTACCCCCTTCTTATTGATCTTGAAAACTGCCGAGAATGCGTACTTATCTTCATCAGGCCTTAATGAACATAACTCGTTTGATAATCTCTCCGGGAGCATAGGCAATACCCTATCCGGCAAGTAAACGCTGGTTGCTCTTTTATAGGCTTCTTTATCTAATTCTGAATCTTTGGTCACATAATGACTTACATCTGCTATATGCACACCTATTTCATAATAACCACCACGTAGTGGTTTAATAGAAATCGCATCGTCAAAGTCTTTGGCATCAACAGGGTCAATGGTAAAGGTCAGCTCCTCTCTCAGGTCTACCCTTTCAGCCATATCCTCCTCATGTACCCCTTCAGGATAGCGAGCTGCTTCTTCTAATACATCATCAGGGAAGGTTAACGGGAATCCGTTTTCTACTAGTATGCCCTGCATGGCTATCTCATTGGCGGTTTCATTAGTTAACAATGAAACGATCTCCCCAACCGGGTTTTTAGTTTTACCCGTCCATTCTACAATACGACCAATAGCCTTATCCCCATTCTTTGCGCCATGTAGTAAATGCAATGGAATGAATATATCTACCGGCATTTTATCATTATCAGGTACAAGAAATGCAAAATGGGGATGCACTTCTACACGACCACTAAATTCTGACTGCTTTCTCCTAACAACATCTAATATTTTACCCTCTGGGCGAGAGCCAAACTTTTTCCCTCTTTCTACCACCTCTATTTTTACTTCATCGCCATTAAGGGCATTTCTTACATTTTCTCTCTTGATGAGTACATCTTTCTCCAACCCTTCTACAATCACATACCCTAATCCTGTTCTAGTGATCTCCAGCTTGCCAACATATTGCTTTTTGCCGGAGCTATTACTGTTCTTTTTTCTCTTTTTAGCCTTTCTACTCATATATCATATTACTTTCGTTAATTGTATTTGCTACGTAATTCAATATAAAACTATCAAATTCGTGCCCTTTTTGAAATAAAAACGATACCGCAATAGGCAATACGGCGATCTTTATCCCCCATTCATCCAGAGTTTCTTTATGTAGGTGCAATCTGGCAGCATCTTTCTCTGTGGTTACAATAACCTTTTCACTAACCTGCCAATTATCATAAGCTTCTTTGATCTCTTCCATGTCTTTTTTCAAGAAATAGTGGTGATCGCGGTAGCTAAGTGTATGCACATCATTTACCTTTTCTTGAAGATAGCTTACCAGAGGATCAGGTTTGGCGATACAGCATACCAATACCACGTTCTTATTATTCAAATCAATCGGCTCTTTAGTTATCATATCATAAGGTGTATGATAATCAATGGTCGTAAAGTATACCTTCTGATTAGACAAGGGCTGTATCTTCCTGACTAACTCATCAATTTTACTACCCTCAAGGTCATTAGGACATTTAGACACAATAATTACATCTGCTCTTTTGTAGGCATCCCTGTTTTCCCTGAGTGTACCTATGGGTAGTATTCTATCCTTGTAAAAGGGTTTAGCGTAATCAGTAACCAAGATGTTTACTCCTGCCTTTACAGAGCGGTGCTGAAAAGCGTCGTCTAATAATACGGCTTCCACATCAGGTCGCTTTTGTAACAACTTAGGGATACCGGTCATACGTTCTTCTGCCACACTCACAACTAAGTCAGGGTGCTTCATGTGGTATTGCATAGGCTCATCACCAATATGCAATGCATTTGTATCCTCGCCAGCCAGCAAGAAACCCTGTGTACGTCTTTTATAACCTCTACTCATAGTGGCTACACGGTATTGATACTGTAATAATCGTATTAGGTACTCTATATGCGGTGTTTTACCAGTACCACCTACTGACAGATTTCCTACATTGACAACAGGCACATCAAACTCTATGGAAGAGTAAAACCCAATATCGTATAGCCTATTTCTTAACCAAACCACAGCTCCATATATCAATGCAAAAGGATATAATAACACCCTTACGACTGAAAAGAGGTAGTATAAAACGTTTCTTTGGCTCATATCAACCCTACTTCTGCTAATTTATATTCTAATATTTTTTCTTGGGGATCAAACGGCTTCACTTTATCTAATCCAAGATAATCAATCCCTTTTTGAATGACGGTTTCTTTATCTGCTTCAACACTATTTAGAGCATATAACCCTGCTTCTAACAAACAGGCCTCCGGCATTAGACCTATCAACTCACTACCAACAAGTGAGACTCCTTGCTCATCAGCTAGCTTTTCACAAACCTGCCATGCGTGTAATGGGCTGGACACTTTATAATCTAATAAGTTCATGGATACTTGTGCGCATTTAAAATCAGACATGTACCAACCTATAGCTCTCACTTTTTTAAGTTGACCCGTTATTCTTGTTTTCACCCCATTAATCGTATCAATATATCCACTTTCTCTTACTCGCGATGCTATGTATTTGGCTTTATCCTCATTTTGGGTATCCAACGATATATTAAACGCTACTAAAATATCTCTTGCACCAATGACTGTTGCTCCTGTTTTTGCATTGAACTGCCTTGGTCCGTAATCAGGTATCCATTTTCCATCCTGTATTTTTTGGGGAAGCCCTTGGTATTGACCTTTTCTTATCGCAGGTAATGCTTTCCTATATGCTTCCTGTGCTGAATGTTCATAAAGGTATATCGGCACTTGAAGTGTATTCCCAACTCTTTCAGCCAATTGATGCGATAACAGAACCACCTCATCTATGCTTATACCCTGTAAAGGTATTAGCGGACAGACATCAACAGCTCCAATGCGAGGGTGTACACCTTCCTGCAGTCGCATATCAATTAAAGAAGCGGCCTTTTCTATAAAATGGTAACACACTTCAACAACTGCTTGAGGTTGCCCTGCAAATGTGACTACAGTTCTGTTGGCCGAAGGACTGGTATCAATATGAAGTAAGTAAACTTGATCAGCATCATTCACCACATCAACTATCTCACGGATGACCTTTTCATCCCTACCCTCACTAATATTAACGACGCATTCCAGTATCTGCGTTTCTGACATTTTGTAAAACTAATGGAAATTCACTTTCAAAAGACTATAAAATATCCTTCCAACTTTCGGTCAACTCGTCCTTCATCTCCATATGTGTCAGGTCAAACTTTACAGGCACGATTGAGGCATATCCATCGGCTAGTGCTTGTACGTCTGTGTCTTGGTGTGTATCCAGGTTCACAAACTTACCTGTCATCCAGTAGTAGTCCTTCCCTCTGGGGTCTTGTCGCTGTTCAAACTCTTCTTCCCATTTAGCATATGCTTGACGGCAAATTTTCATACCCTTGAATTCTTCTTTTGTCACTTTAGGGATGTTCACATTCATCAATGTATGCTTGGGCAAATCTTCTTCAATCACCTTTTTAGTGAGGATTGTTGCCACTTGTTGTGCCACAGAGAAGTCTGCATCATATTTGTAATCCAGCAATGAAAAACCTATTGATGGTACACCTTCAATAGCTGCCTCCATAGCAGCACTCATCGTACCAGAGTAGATAATATTAATGGAGTGGTTAGCGCCATGGTTGATACCGCTCACGCAAATATCAGGCTTACGATGCAGTATAATATCTCTGGCTAACTTCACACAATCAACCGGTGTACCGCTACACTCGTAAGCTTCTATTCCTTCAAATACATCCGATTTGTGTAGCCTAAGCGGTTCGCCTATAGTGATGGCGTGCCCCATACCCGATTGCGGGCTGTCAGGCGCTACTACTACTACATTACCCAGATCTTTTACCGCATTAACTAAAGCTCTAATACCGGGAGCAGTGATACCATCATCGTTGGTCACTAATATGGTTGGTTTCTCATTTGCCATGACGCAAATTTACCAATCAGTACGGAGTATCCTCATTCTGCCTATTATGTAATAGCTAATAATCCATACACACGACATAATAATGTAAGGTAAGACCTCCATTTCACCACCCATTTGGGTCATATCTTTTACCACTTTAAGTAAGGGAAACGGCAATAACTCATCGCTGGCTTGCAAGGGTAAATAGTTACCTATTTCAGTATCTGTAGTCCAGTTGATAATACCCTTAAGCATAGACTCTAATATGAGCGAATACAAAATGAACATACCAATAGAGATACCACTCTTCTTAAAAAAGAAGGCTAAAACCAATGCAAATCCATAGTAGTTTAATGCAAGCAATATAAGGTAGAACAAGTTCTCTATCGCTCCCGGAAAATCGGCCATACTACCCTTTGTAGCACCGAAAATAACACCGAGAATAAATACATATAATCCTGTAAAAAAGGTAAAAACCAACACCATCATCCACTTGGAATGGAAAAACTCGATCTTACTCAACCCATCAATCACATTCTGCCTGCTGGTACGAAAGCTGTATTCATTAGTAGTAATAATAATGGTGAGTATAGAAATAAAGACTACAAAGATACTAGCCCAAAAACCTATGTTCGACCATACATTATCAAACGTATAAGCTTGGTCTAATATGTTTACATCATTCTTGCCTCCCATTTTCAGGAAGCCATCAGATATACCGTAATTCCATAATGGAAGTAATACGATAAAAAAGCCCATTAATATCCAGAAGGTTCTATATTTCTTCACCTTCAGCCATTCTATATTCAATAGTTTCATCATAGTCTTTAGTTGGTCAATTCCATAAATTTAGTTTCCAAGCTCTTTTGTTTCAATGCTAAACGCGATAACACCACGCCATGCTCCATACAGTATTCATTAATATTTGCAGGAGTAATGGTATCATCAGCAGCTAATAACAAGTATCCGTTCATGTGCTTTACTGAGTGTACGCCGTTTATCTGATTGACTATTTCCTCCAACTTATTCATATCACCAGCACTCACTTCTATCAAGTCTTCATTGACTAACACTTCATCTACCTTACCACTTAATAACAAGTCACCTTTTTTAAGAATAGCCACATGTGTACATACCTTCTCTACCTCATCGAGCAAATGGCTCGCCATGATGATGGTTTTACCTTCTCTGTTCAATTGTATGATCAAATCTCTGATCTCCGCTATGCCAGCTGGGTCTAGTCCGTTTGTCGGTTCATCAAATACAAGTATATCTGGATTGCCTAATAAGGCACTACCGATAGCCAAACGCTGCTTCATGCCTAACGAGTAGGTTTGAAACTTGCTATGCATTCGTTCATACAAGCCTACTTGCTTCAATACACGCTCTCTATCGTCATGGCCTCGTTGTTTTATGCTCGCGGATATCTTCAAATTATCCCAAGCAGACATATAGTGATAGAAGTTAGGGGTTTCCAGCAGTGAGCCTATGCTTTTTCTTGCGGCCTCGTTGTTCATGCCGCCTAGCCATTTATAATCACCACTATTTGCGTAAAGTACATTAAGCAATATGCCTAGTAGTGTAGTTTTACCACTACCATTAGGACCAAGAATGCCAAATACACTTCCTTTTGGTACATCAAACGACACACCTTTTAGCGCTTGTATTGGGCCATATCGTTTTGATATACCGTTGATCGATAATACAGTTTCCAATATTGTATGGTTTTAGTCTAGAAATAAGTCTTTTTGTAAAGGGTTACCCGGAGCAACAGCATAGTGATCTAAGTCTGTAATACCCTGCGCCTTCAATACCTCTTCATCTATCAGCATTTGCCCGGTATACTCCTTTGATGGCTGTTGTAATATATAATGTACCGTATCGGCTACTATATCAGGCTTGCGGCTTCTTTTTATTAAAACATCACCTCCCAGTAGGTTTTGTACAGCAGCAGTAGCTATTGTGGTAGCAGGCCATAGTGCATTAGCCGCGATACCCGACTTTTTATACTCCGCTGCCCACCCCATTGCCATCATGGTCATATTAAACTTACTCATGGTATAGGCTAAAGAACCAGCCAACCACTTAGGGTTCATGTCCAATGGCGGAGATAGTGTTAGAATGTGAGGGTTTTCAGACTTTTTCAAATATGGTATGCAATTCTTTGTCACTAAAAACGTGCCTCTCACATTGATATTGTGCATCAGGTCAAAACGCTTAGCTTCTGTCTTCTCCGTTGTTGATAGTGAAATAGCTGATGCATTATTGATCACTACATCTATCCCTCCAAAAGTTTTTACTGCCTCTTCCACAGCCTTAATGATCTGATCTTCAAAACGAATATCACATTGTACTGCTAAGGCCTTACCACCTACTTCCTCTACCTCTTTAGCCACACTGTGTATGGTACCACCAAGCCTATTGTCTTCAGTAACAGATTTTGCTACGACTATTATATTAGCACCACCTTTTGCCAACCTCAAAGCTATAGCTCTACCAATACCCCTGCTGGCTCCAGTAATAAAGATGGTTTTACCTTGATAATACATACCTATATATCGTTTTATGTAACTAAAAGTTACAGCTAATTTTTGTCATTCATTAGAATCATATTAAATCAACAGTTTTTTAACGTTTTAGGAGTGATTATTGTAACTATTGTTACAGTTAAGTGGCTTTAAATCAAGTAGATTACCTATATTCATTAACCAATTTAATAGCATAGTTATGAGCACATTAAAAAACATATCGATACTGGCTTTGGCTATTGTATTTGCCACAGTTTCATCTTGCAGGAAAGATGACGACGGCCCTACACCTGTTGCGGAAAAAGGCTCAATGAAAATACAGTATGAGTACGTCTTCGGCTCTCAAGAGTTACCTTTTCAATTAGAGAAACAGTATGTACACCCTAAAACGGGTGACACGATGACTTTCACCACCTTGAAGTTTTATGTATCTAATATTAAACTAAAGAAAAAAGATGGTACATGGTGGGTGCAACCGGATAGCTACTACTTAGTATGTAACACATGTGACGCAGAAGACAAATATATCATGGTCAATGACATACCTGTAGGTCAGTATACTGAAATGCAATACACAATGGGTGTGGATAGCGCCATGAACGTATCGGGCGCACATACAGGAGCATTATCATTTGCTAATGGTATGTTTTGGGATTGGAATACCGGCTATATCATGATGAAAGCTGAAGGCAGATCTCCTAATACTCCAAACGGGAACTTCCAACTTCACTTTGGTGGTTTTAAAGGAACAAATAACATTGTGACCACTAAAACAGTAGATCTATCAAGTAACAACATGAATATTAATGCCGGTCATGCTAAAGTGGTGACACTGAAAGCTAACCCTGCCAGATTATGGCACTCCGCTACTAGTGATCAAAAGCTTGATAAAGTATACATCATACATCAAGAAGGTGCAATAGCTAAACAAATGGCAACAGACTTTTACAATGCTATATTCTTAAAGAGCGTTGAGTAGTTTACAATCTATAATCATAAAAAAGGGGAGGTATTAAACCTTCCCTTTTTTATTACTTGCAGTATTACTTTATGGAGCTTTATGTAAGGTATCATTGATCATAGAGTAATCAGTGAATGTCTTCAAGAAAGCTACAAGATGTTTTTTCTCAGCATCTGTCAAATTCAATCCATTTTCTTTTCCGGGCTTGGTCATTATCGGGTCTATATTACTCACCATTCTCACACCACTGTTGTAAAACTCTACTACTTCTTCCAATGTTTTAAACCTTCCGTCATGCATATAGTCCGTACGCAATGCAACGTTGCGCAAGTTAGGTGTTCTAAACTTACCTAAGTCTTTAGGGTCTCCTGTAACATTGAAATGCCCCTTATCTATTTCTTTACTGTATAAACTATCAAGACCTGTATTATGCATTTGATTGTCTGTTAGCACTGAAACAACATGACAGTGAAAACAATCAGCTTTTTCAGTAAAGAATAAATTTCTACCGGCGTTTTCTTCAGCTGTCAGTTGTTCTATTCCCTTTAGATACCTGTCGTACTTTGTATTGGTAGATGTTAATGCACGCATATATTGTGCCATAGCTTTAGCCATCACTTCTTTAGTAATTTCACTTACACCATAATACATGCTAAACTGCTTGCGGTAATCCTCAACAGCTCTGATCTTATTCACATCTGTATCAAACCTTTTCGTCAATTCTATCATCATCACCTCCTCAAGAGTGGCTTTAGTTCTACCATTCCAAAAGAAGTTTTCGTACCAAGCCAGGTTGATCAATGGTAGAGATGTCTGGTTTTTATCAAAGGCTGATACGCCATTTATTGAAAAGCCATACTCTGGCTTATGACAGGTATGACAAGACTCTCCATTATTTGACAATCTGGTATCAAAAAACAGCCTTTTACCTAATAGCACCCTTTCTAGATACATTTTATTATCATCAGGTATTACTGCTATAGGAAAACCTAAGTTTTGAGATAGCTTATATGGCGTCATATCTACTAAGCCCGGCAAACCATCATCATCATTAGTTGGCTCAACAGTATCATCCTTTCTACAAGAGTAATAGAACATTGTGAGCATACTTAGCATGAGTACTACAACAACCTTATTGCTTCTTATTCCGTTAAACATTGTAAATTATTTTATTCGGCTATACATATAGACATAAATAATCGTGCCATGGTTTGCACAAATTACCTATATGTTAATCTAACATATCTATATCAAAAATATTGTAACTAAAGTTACAAAACAATGATTACATGTTAGTTACAATACCCAATCAATGATTTGATTCTCCCACTCAGACCTATGTGGCGTTTTTACTTTGATGTAATTATCAGTATAGCCTTCCATTATGCCATTTTTATTGGCATGTTCGAATAAGACTTTCCTGTTTTGACCATCATGCTGAGCTGTGAAATATTGCATTTTTTGGTAGGAAAGGTTACGCAATATCTTATTTCGCTCTTGTCTGATATTTTTAGGTACAACAGGCTTCATATCATAAGCTAGTGTATTTACCCTTTCTGAATATGTAAATACGTGCAGATAGGAGATATCAAGACCATGTAGGAATTCAAAGGTCTCTTTGAACTCTTCTTCTTCTTCTCCCGGAAAACCTACGATCACATCTACACCAATACAACAATGTGGCATAAGTTTTTTGATATAGGCTACCCTATCAGCATAAAGATCCTTTCTATATCGCCTTCTCATGAGCCCCAATATCTTATCACTACCACTTTGTAACGGTATATGGAAATGCGGCATGAATTTATCAGACTGTGCTACAAACTCTATGATCTCATTACTTAATAGATTAGGCTCTATGGATGATATTCTATATCTATCAATTCCTTCTATTCTATCTAACTCTTGAATTAACTCGAAAAAGTTCTCTTCTCTTTTCTTGCCGCCCGCATCTCCTTTGCCAAAATCACCTAAGTTAATGCCCGTAAGTACTATTTCTTTTGTACCTGAACTGGCCAGTTCCTTCACATTGTTAATCACACCTTCTATACTATCGCTTCTACTATGCCCTCGAGCTAAGGGTATTGTACAAAAACTACAGTTGTAGTCACACCCATCCTGTACTTTTAAGAATGTACGTGTTCTGTCACTAATGGAATAAGAACTATTAAAGCCTTCCACATCGTAAATATCACAAGAGCAGATCTTAGCACTATCTCCTTTAGTTAACTCTTTTAAATGCTGAGGTAAGTTGAACTTTTCGGCAGCACCTAACACTAGATCAACCCCGTCTATTGATGCGATCTCTTCAGGCTTGAGTTGTGCATAGCAACCTGTAATAACCACTGTAGAATCTGGCGTTCTGCGTTGTATCCTACGCACAAGCTGTCTACATTCCTTATCTGCATTGTCTGTTACAGAGCAAGTATTGATCACATATACATCAGCTTCGTCTGTGAAATTTTTCTTTACAAAGCCTTCCTCCTCCAGTAACCTACTTAAAGTAGAGGTTTCTGAATAGTTGAGCTTACACCCAAGTGTATGAAATGCGACAGACTTACGTTTTTGCATAAGGACGCAAAATTAAGGATAATAACAATACTATTCTATTTTGCAGACGTGCTATAATCGCTTAGTTTTATGCTAAACCTCATTAAATGAACAAAATAACACTACTACTAACAGTTATTTTCACGCTTTCTATTGTAGCAATTAGTTGCGATAAGCTGAAGGAACTCACAACTTTCACTCAAAACTTTGACTATAAAGAAACCTTTGAAGTTCCCGGCCTACCTAACCAACAACAACAGCTGCCACAAGGTGGACTATCCGAGTCATTACCTAGATTTGGCGTGGCTACAAACTCAGAAGAATATATCAACCAAAGCCAAACTAAAACCGACTTGGTTACAAAAGTGGCATTAACAAAGGCAGCATTAACCATTACCAATCCTACTGATCAGCACTTTGACTATGTGGACACAATTAAAATGTTCATCTCAGGAGCCGGTGGTAGTAACGAGCAATTAGTAGCCTATAAATACGACATTCCTAAAGGCAAAGAAACTATTGACCTTGACGAAACAGACATAAATTTAAAAGAATACTTTTTGTTAGATTCAATGTTCTATCGCATCTACGCGCACTTTGTAGGTATTCCTGACAGCAACACCACAATTGAGCTCAATGCTACACTGTCAATGGATGCCAGCTTGTTGAATTAGAAACGATAACCGATCTTAAAGCCAAACTGTGCTATCGGCTCGTCCATGTCATAAGGCTCAAAAGTATAAGTGTTACTATAGCCATTATAATCTTCATAAAACACAAAACCTAAGGCTAACTCAATGCCTAAATAAAGATGTTTAGTAGGACTGACATTCAAGGAGTTAGTAACCACGGCGCCTGCTAAAAAGCGATCTCTATAAACAGGCACTTGTGCGAATACGGTGCCGTTTGAATTATACAATGGCATTACACCAGAATATTCTTTCCCAAACTGGAAAGCTAAGCTTGGCCCTATAGCATAACGCACTTTACCTTTTGCACCAGTTGGGTATATTTTAACGCCCGGCATAAACGTGTATGTATATTGATCCTCAGGTTGGTTGCCACCATTATAATAATAATAGTCATTTTCACCGCTATTAAGTGTCACGGAGAAAGGCATATAAAATGATATGAAACTCTTCTTGCCAAACAGCCTTTCATAACTCACACCTAACCCTATCCCCCCATTATTAACCAACATGGGGAAGAATGATATGATATTATTGCCGTATAAAGCACTATTATCTACCTTAGGACTATGCTCTTCTTTACTTCTTTGGTCAAAGAAATCATTTGAGCCGTTTTCGTACTCTATTCTGTCTAGAGAACTTTTAGCAACAGTATAGCGTGGACCATCTTCATTATCTATTCTTTTATAAGAAACAGTTTTAACACCTACTTCCAACACTTTAGCCTCAATAACAGAACCATCTTTTTTGAAAATTTTATCCTGAGCATAAGTAGCTGAAGACAGGATAAGCAAAATACTAGCGAATAAGGTTGTTTTTAAGTACATAAGGTTTTTTCGTTTTAATATGCATAATCTGTGCCAAAATATGTAGGCTCATATTATTTATACGAGAAGCTGCCATACTCACTCTCAATCACTACCTCTTTATGCTCAGCATCTTCTACATGGCCTGATATTTGGGCATCGATATTAAAACTACTTGCGATCTGAATTATTGCCTCAGCCGTATCTTTATCTGTAAAAAGTTCCAGTCTTTGTCCCATATTAAACACCTGATACATCTCTTTCCAGTCAGTACCTGCAGATTTCTGTATCATTTCAAACAATGGGGGAATGGGAAGCAAGTTATTCTTTACTACCCTTAAAGCCTTGGGTAAGTAGTGTAAACATTTGCTTTGACCACCACCACTACAGTGTATAATGCCGTGTATCTTATCAAAATGAGACTCTAATACTTTTAATATTACAGGCGCATAAGTACGTGTTGGTGATAATATCATTTTACCCACATCTAATGGTGTAGGTGTACTATCTGTCAACTTATAATTACCGTTATACACTACCTCATCAGGCAAGTTGGGGTCTACACTTTCAGGATATTGAGTTGCGTAACTTTTGTGTAGCACCTCATGCCTTGCACTGGTCAAACCATTGCTACCCATACCGCTATTATATTCATCCTCATAAGAGGCTTGACCGTAACTGGCTAAAGAAACAACGACGTCACCGGCTTTCATATTTTCTGTAGTTACCAACTTATCTCTACGCATACGACAAGCCATAGTACCATCTACGATCACTGTACGTACTACATCACCCACGTCAGCAGTTTCGCCACCAAGAAATTTGATATCAATATCATGCTCACGCATTCTATCAAAATAGGCTTGTGTACCATTGATCAATGCAGAGATAACCTCACCGGGAATTAAATGTTTATTTCTACCAATAGTAGAGGAATAAGTAAACGGTCCTGTTGCACCTACACAAAGCAGATCATCTACATTCATAACAATGGAATCTATGGCTATACCTTCCCACACGCTCATATCTCCTGTTTCCTTCCAGTACATATAAGCCAGTATAGACTTAGTACCTGCACCATCAGCATGCATTAAGTTACAATACTCATCATCGCCACCCCAAAAGTCAGGATATATCTTACAAAATGCATTTGGGAAAAGCCCTTTATCCAACTTTGCTACTGCACGATGTACATCTTCTTTTTGAGCGGAAACACCTCTTTGATTATACCTGTTATTATCAGCCATAGAATATTATTGTAGGTGGCAAAGGTAGAAACTAAATAGGAGAATTCTACCTTCTGAATGGCTTGACCCTTAGCCCCGCTTCAGAGTCAGCTATCAGCTCTTTAATACGTTTTTGCTTGGTCTCTTCTCTTTTTGCACTAATGACCCACCATACTACAGACTTTTTATAAGAAGGTGCTTGTGCTTGAAAGAACGCATATGCTTTTTTGTTCTTTTTCAGTAGCAACTCAAATTCCTCCGGTAGTTTAATTTGATCTTTATTTTGCTCAAATGAATAGATACCTGAATTATCTTTTGTACGTTTTTCGTATATGGCTAAACCGGTAGGTTGCATCCTGCCCTCTTTTTTCAGTTGTTTTACTTTTGCGAGATTAACGGCACTCCATATACTTTTGGGTCTGCGAGGGGTAAAACGTATGCTATAGCTTTCTTCATCTATTCTTCTACGAATACCATCTATCCATCCATAACACAAAGCCTCATCTACCGACTCAGACCATGTCATAGAGGCTTTTCCTGTAGCTACTTTGTAGTACCCAACTATTAGTTCATCCTTCTTATCATGATTTTGTGCCAACCATTTATTGAAAGCCGCTGGTGTTTTAAAGAATTTTGGTTTCATAGATAGTTTTTCACCAACTATTAACTTAGTTGGGTATGTCTAAATTGAATATAGCCTAAATTAAACCTTATGTACAAATATATTGTCCCAATCCTATTATTCATTACCAGCATTGTTCTTCCTCAAAAATCTAGTGCTTATGGCACAGCAGCGGCAGATATCGTTTACGAACATTTGGGAGACTCTACTTATCGTTTTTTTGTACGTACCTACCAAGATTGTGCTAGTGGCACTGAACCTGATACAGTAACACTTTGTTTTTATAACTCCTGTACCAATAATACCTATTCAAAGACTATGGCAAAATGGACCGGTATGATACCCAACCTGCCCGGTAATAATTGCACCGGATATAAAACAAGTTGCGACAGTCCCGGATCTACAAATCCCGGTTACAAGCCTGTCTATTATGTTACAATTGAGACCTTACCTTTAAGATGTAATTCATGGAAGTTCTATTGCTACCTACCTGGCAGGAATGACGGCATTCGCAATATAAGTAACCCTACCTCTTCACCTTTATACCTTGAGGCCACATTCAATAGTAATATTACATGGAATAATTCTTCAGCATATTACTCAGCAAAGCCTCTTCCTTATACATTTAAAAACCAAGCTTTTACATATAACAATGGTGCTCTTGACCCGGATGGAGATTCACTTATTACAGAGATCATACATCCTCAAACAGGGTCGTCTACATCTTGTAGCACTACCCCAAGCGGTGTGACATATACGAGTAACTCCCCTGCCATTAGCATACCTGGTAACCCATTCCAAACCAACAACTTATTCCAAATGAACTTAACTACAGGGGCTACATCTTTCACCTCTATTGATACAGGACGTAACAGTTACGCCATCCGCACAAAAGAATATAGGAATGGGAGTTTAATGGGTTCTACAACAAGAGAAGTGCAAGTGCAAACTTTTAGCAATACTAATATACCCACAATGAACTTATCACCAGGTTGTGGACTTACTTCCAATATGAACTTATGTATTGGACAAACAACTAACTTTTGTCTAGACCTTACCTCGCAAGATAGTAATGCAATACTTAAATTATCTGATAATATATCTATAGCAACTCCTGGTGCCACGATGACTTACTATGGGCAGTACACAGACTCGGTAAGAGCAAACTTTTCATGGACACCTACTGCTGCACATGTTGGACTTAATCACTTAGTGATAACCCTCCTAGACTCTACCTGTAGACCTCCGGGCATCTTACTATCATATGCTCAAAACATATCGCTATATGTATGGCCGGAAGTATATGCGGGAGCAGACACTACCATATGCCCGAATGATGCAATAAACTTAACCGCTACGGGAGGTGGTCAGTTTACTTGGGTAATATTGCCGGGTGGCGATCCGAATAGCTTAAACAATCCGAATATCGCATCACCTGTTGCAACACCGGCTAATACCTCGACCTATGTAGCCACATCAGGAGCAACCAGTTTTTGCAATAACAATAAAGATACTGTTACGGTAACGGTATTGCCTACTTCGTCAATCACCTCTTTTCCTAGCGCAAGCATTACGGTTTCACCAGACAGTAACATTTTTGCCGCAACTCAAGTTACCTTTACAGCTAGTGTAACAGGCTGTACCTATCCATATTACCAATGGACAAGGAACGGTGTTGATGTAGCTAATGCCACAGCTAACACTTATACAACTAGCACTTTAATGGACAATGAGGTCGTTGCTTGCAGAATTACTTGTGCAGATACATGCCCTGCACCAAGAGATACGGTAACTAATAGTATTACGATGCATGTTGCTAATAGAATTAGCCAACTCGAAAAGCAAAACAAGTACATTAATATATACCCCAACCCTAACAATGGGAGCTTTAGAGTAGAACTAAACGAAAAGCTAGCAACTCAGAAACCAATACAGCTAGAGATAATAAACACTATGGGGCAAGTAGTATACAACGAACGTGTAAACTACAGCCAATCAATACTCGTCAATAAACAAAGAGAGATTATACCTGGTATTTACACACTAAAAGTATCTATAGCAGATAAAATACATGCGCTAAGGCTGGTTATTACAGAGTAATTAACCGACCTTTACTAATAATTCATCAATCATCTCTTGTAAGTTGGGCTTAGGTATCATACCCGCGCTTTGATGAATTATCTTTCCTTTATGCATAAATACCAATGTAGGTATACTTCTCACGTTGAATTGAGCTGCTAGCTGCTGCTCATCATCTACATTAACTTTCCCTATCAACACGTTTTTTTCCTTATTCTCTTCAGCTAGCTCATCTATTATTGGGCCTATTACTTTACACGGGCCACACCAAGCAGCCCAAAAGTCTAGCAATACCACCTTATCACTATCTTGTGCCAATTCTTTAAAGTTGGCCAAAGTCACCATTTCTGCCTTCTGTTTTGGCTTCTTCTTCTTAAAAAACATATATACTTCTATAATTTACTAATAATGACGATACTACAACCTTTTCCCTTACAGCAACAAACATAAGCACAATTAAAGCTACTACGCCTTCATTTCTTATCTTGCAGCCTGAAATTGAATAAAGAGAATGGATTACAAACGTTTATTAGTAACGGCAGCATTACCCTATGCCAACGGACCTATACATATTGGTCACTTAGCAGGCTGTTTTCTGCCTTCTGATATATATGTGCGCTACCAACGTGCACAAAAAAGAGATGTAAAATTCGTATGTGGTAGTGATGAACATGGTGTTCCTATTACTATACGTGCAAGACGTGAGGGTATTACCCCACAAGAAGTGGTTGACAGGTACCATAGTATGATCAAAGACAGCTTTGAGCAAATGGGGATATCTTTTGACATCTATTCTCGCACTTCCAGCGATACGCATAGAGCTACAGCACAAGAGTTTTTCAAGAAACTGTATGAGCAAGGTGTGTTTGAAGAAAAAGAAAGTGAACAGTATTATGATAGTAATGCCAATGTATTCTTAGCAGACAGGTACATTATTGGCACATGCCCTGTTTGTGGCAATGAGAATGCCTATGGCGACCAATGTGAGAAATGCGGCTCTACCCTTTCTCCTGACCAACTAAAGAACCCACGGAGTGCCTTGAGCGAAGCAGTACCAGAAAAAAGAAAAACAAAACACTGGTACTTTCCGCTGAATAAATATGAAGAATGGCTGAAAGAATGGATAGTAAAAGGAAAGAAAGATGAATGGAAAGCCAATGTGTACGGACAATGTAAAAGCTGGCTGGATAGTGGCTTACAGCCTCGCGCCATGACCAGAGATAGCAACTGGGGCGTACCTGTTCCTTTAGAAGATGCTGATGGTAAAGTATTATACGTATGGTTTGATGCCCCCATTGGCTATATCAGCGCTACTAAAGAACTGACGCCAAACTGGCAAGACTATTGGCAAAATGAAGACACCAAGCTTGTTCACTTTATTGGTAAGGATAATATTGTCTTCCACTGTATCATATTCCCATCTATGCTGAAAGCGCATGGCGATTATGTGTTGCCTGAGAATGTTCCTGCAAATGAATTCTTGAATATAGAAGGAGATAAAGTATCTACTTCACGAAACTGGGCAGTTTGGGTACATGAATATTTGCAAGACTTTCCTGAGCAACAAGATGTGTTACGCTACGTATTATGCGCCAATGCACCTGAGACCAAAGACAATGACTTTACATGGAAAGACTTCCAAGACCGCAATAACAGCGAACTAGTTTCTATATATGGAAACTTTGTGAATCGCACATTTGTTTTGATGCACAAATTATGTGGTGGAAAAGTTCCTCCTTATCATAACGACCTGGCAGATGATGCAGATAAAGAACTCATAGCTTCAATAAAGGATACCTGTAAAGCAGTAGAACAAGATATTGAACAATATAAGTTTAGAGATGCAGTATATAAGGTAATAGACCTGGCCAGAAAGGGTAATAAGTACATGCAGGATAAAGAGCCTTGGATATTAACGAAATCTCTTGAAGAAAACCCTGACAATCAAAAACTTATAGACAACTGTTTGCACCTTTGCTTACAGCTTACTGCCAACCTGGCTATTATCTCCAATCCATTTTTCCCTAATACAGTGCAGAAGATGCTTCACATGATGAAAGTGGTAGAAAAGATGCTGGACTGGGAAAATGCAGGACGACTAGACCTGCTTAAAACAGGCTACCCTTTAAGAGCTCCTGAATTGCTATTTAAGAAAGTGGAAGAGGTACAAATTACTGCTCAAATAGAAAAACTACACAAGAATTTGAAAGAGAATACACCTACTGAAGAAACAAAGGACACACACACAGCAGTCAAACCCGAAATAGTATTTGACGACTTTGCTAAGATTGACCTTAGAGCCGGAAGAATAGTGCATGCCGAAAAAGTTAAAAAAGCGGACAAGCTACTAAAACTGGATGTTGACCTGGGTTTTGAGACCCGAACAGTAGTTTCAGGCATTGCTATGCATTACCAACCTGAAGACATTATAGGCAGGCAAGTAACAGTTGTGGTAAATCTTGCACCTAGAAAAATGAGAGGAATAGAAAGCCAAGGTATGATCCTAATGGCTGAAGATGCAGAAGGAAAGTTAATATTTGTATCTCCGTTAGAAGATACTACACCCGGAAGTGAAGTACGTTAGTTATTTTTACACTACGCACAAGCGCATATAACATGAAAAAGAAGACACTTTGGTGGATCATTGGCGTATCGGTAGCATTACTGATCATACTTTCTGTAGTTGCTAAACTAAAAGGCAATAAAGGAATAAAAGTAGCAGTGGAGAAAGCCGCCACCCACACCATTATAGAAACAGTAACAGCAAGCGGTAAGATATATCCCGAAACGGAGGTGAAGATCAGCCCCGAAGTAAGTGGAGAGATCACTGCACTTACTGTTGAGGAGGGAGATAGTGTTTACAAAGGACAGCTACTGGTAAAGATCAACCCTGCAATATATAGCTCTATGGTTAACCAAGCACAAGCTGGCCTACAGGAAACTAAAGCTAGAGCTACCAATGCCAAACAAATGATGGCACAAGCACAGGCTAACTATGAGCAAGCCAAAGCCAACTATGAGCGCAATCAACAGCTATATAAAGACAAAGTAATCTCTACTATGGAGTTTGAGCAATTAAAAGCTCAATACTTAAGCGCAAAGGCTAGTTATGAAGCTGCTGCTGCAAGTGCTGACGGTGGCAATTATAGTGTAAATGCAGCAAATGCTAACTTATCGCAAGCAAGAGAAAACCTAAGAAGGACAACAATTGTTGCCCCTACAGCCGGTGTTATCTCACAACTAAATGTAAAGCTTGGGGAAAGAGTTGTAGGAACAGCCCAAATGGCCGGAACTCAAATATTGACCATAGCTGACATGAGCCGTATAGAAGTGCGTGTAGAAGTAAGTGAAACTGATATAGCAAAAGTTAAAATAGGCGATACAACAATTGTACAAGCCGATGCTTATCGTAACAGAAAATTTGCGGGCATTGTATCAAAAGTAGGTGTATCCAGCGCTTCAGGCACTCAACAAATGAGTACTGATCAAGTAACTAACTATACTGTACATATTCTTATACTTCAAGATAGTTACGAAGACCTTAGTACTGAATTACGCAAAGGTAAGTTTGTATTCAAGCCGGGTATGTCTGCATCCGTTGATATACAGACTAGAAAAGAGGCTAATACGCTATCCGTTCCTGTAAATGCAGTAACAACTAGAGATTGGCCGGACAGTGTACAAAAGGCCATGACTGCAAGAGGTGAAGATGAGATCAGACAAATAGTATTTGTATACAATAAGGATAAAGGACAAGTGGAAATACGCGATGTATCTACAGGTATACAGGATAATGAATATATTCAGATAACAGACGGACTAAGTGAAGGCGAAGAAGTAGTAATTGCACCTTATGGTGCTATTGCTAGATCTCTTAAAGACAAAAGTGACGTAACAATAGTGGATAAAGACAACCTATACGAGTCTAAAAAAGACTAAATAGTATCTTTAATAAAATCTAGAATCTAATTGAGTAATACACTTGGGCAAATTGGCATAGTTGGCAACGGCAGTTGGGGTACAGCCATTGCTAAAATACTAACAGACAATAATAACCATATATACTGGTGGGTAAGAAATGAAAAGGCCGCAAAGCACCTGAAAGAAAGACACCACAACCCACACTACCTTACATCGGTACGGTTTCTTCCTGAAACCATTACACCAACCAACGACCTTGAGCTTGTACTCAATAGTTGTGATACCATTATCATATGTATCCCTTCAGCATACACACAGAGTGTGATGGAGAGCGTTGATGAGAAATTATGGCAAGGGAAAAATCTTATATCTGCTGTAAAAGGCATACTACCTGATAGCAACTTACTCCTCAACGACCATCTAGCTAAATACAGCTGGTTTAATCAAGACAATTACGTATCTATCACCGGCCCTTGCCATGCAGAAGAAGTAGCTGATGAGCGTATATCTTACCTTACTTTCTCAGGGCTTAACGATGATCTCACCGAAACCATTGCCGCAACTTTTAGAAATACCTATATCTATACTACAGCCAACCACGATATATGGGGTGCCCAGTTTGCTGCTGTATTAAAGAATGTATATGCTATTGGTGCAGGCATGGCTCACGCCTTAGATTATGGTGACAACTTCTTAAGTGTTTATATTACCAACTGCTATAGAGAAATGTACATTTTCTTGAAAGCTCATTTCAAGCAGTTCCACCCTTCTGATGACAGGCCTGATTTTCATACTAGTGCATACTTGGGAGACCTGTTGGTCACCTGCTACTCACTCCATAGTAGAAATAGAATGTTAGGTACTATGCTGGGCAAAGGCTACTCTGTAAAAAATGCCATATTAGAAATGAATATGGTAGCTGAAGGTTATTATGCTGCTCGTGGCATGCAGGCTATCTCAAAAGAAATAGCACTGGAAGTGCCTATTGCAGAAGCGATATTCCAGGTATTGTGGGAACAGAAATCACCTGCAGAGATGTTCTTAGATTTAGAAAAGAAACTATCCTAATAAAAAAAGAGCGGCAATGCCGCTCTTTTTTTATTATACTTATCTAGAATTATCTGTGTATCTCCATTTCTTCAATCAAGTTATGAGCTTTACCCATCTTCTCAATTAAGAATAAGATAAAACGAGCGTCTGTACAAATAGTACGCTTATACTTCTTATCAAAAGCAATATCACCGCTCATTGCTTCCCAGTTACCGTCAAATGCGATACCTATCCACTCTCCTCTACCATTGATTACCGGACTACCAGAGTTACCACCTGTAATATCATTGGTAGTGATGAAACAAGTGCGCAATTGGCCGTTTTCATCAGCATACTTACCGTAATCTTTATTCTTGTGTAAGTCTAACAACTCTTGTGGCGCATCAAACTCATCGTCACCAGGCTTATACTTAGCCATAAAGCCATCTAATGTAGTATAGTAATCATAATGTACTGCATCTTGAGGACTATAGCTTAATACTTGACCGTATGTGATACGCATAGTAGAGTTAGCATCCGGGTAGAATAATTCACCTTTCTTCATTTCCATCAAACCTCTGATGTATTCTTTCTTTAACTCTTCCTTCTTCTCAATATATGCAGTGTGAACTGCCTTATAATTATTCTTGTAATTATGAGCAAAACTTAAAGCATATTGAATCGCCGGATCATTATCCATTGCAGATAATGTAGGGTTCTCTAAGAACTCGTTGAACTTAGCGGTGTCAAGAATAATTGTGTTATCAAACACGTAGTTAGCATAATCACTAAACGTTTTGTCTAGATTATTACCCCCAAACTTCTTGAAGATTACTCTTTGGTAAATATCAGGATGTTGTGCTTTAACGATATCCTCATAGAACATTTTTGCAGTTGCAGCAAAGATGTCTCTTTCTACATCTTCAACAAACCTGCCCATATTTGAATTATAGTACCTCTTAATTTTCTGAATAGCCTTATCAATTTCTTTTTGATTAGGTTTCTTCTTACTCATCTCAGCTTCTAAATCATAAAATGCTGATGCTGTGCTGGCTAACAATGAACCTTGGAAACACTGACTATAATAAATATAGTGCTTCGCATACGGACGGAAACTTGCATATACTTTAGAGAAATCGTTCATTAAACCTTTAAATTCAGGCGCATTCTTATAAGACCAATTAGTAAATTCTCTTTCCTTTTCAGTTTTTTCTTCTACTACATTCAAACGCTTCAATTGTTCTGTTTGACCGATAAAGTATTTCCAATAGTTAGAAATGCCTGCATAGTATGAGGTTAACTTCAGGTAAGTGCCTTTATCTTCCTTCATGTACTTTCTCATGATCTCTAAGCGCTTCTCACGAGGCTTAACAATTGAAGGGTTAATGATATCAATAGCTAAGTCAATACCATAAGACACTTCATAACGATTAGTACGGCCAGGGTAGCCAAATATCATAGCGTAGTCACCTTCATCAACACCTTTGATAGATATTGGTAAGAATTTTTTAGGCTTGTATGGCACGTTATCTTTTGAATAAGCCGCAGGCTCATTGTTCTTATCTGCATACACACGGAACATAGAGAAATCTGCAGTATGTCTCGGCCACATCCAGTTATCCGTATCGCCACCATACTTACCAAGAGACTTAGGAGGTGTACCTACCAAACGAACATCCTTATAGCGTTTATATACTAAAAGAATATACTGGTTACCTTCAAAGTAAGACTTGATTTGAGCCTCAT
The DNA here is from genome assembly GCA_965230595.1 of Flavipsychrobacter sp. Taxonomy (GTDB): domain Bacteria; phylum Bacteroidota; class Bacteroidia; order Chitinophagales; family Chitinophagaceae; genus UBA5543. The sequence goes on from OZ246011.1 coordinate 1,706,158, forward strand.
AGTTACCGCTCTCTTCTACTTCTTTGATCAACTTTTCAGTGATCTTCTTATAACGCTTCTCAAATTTCTCACCTTTTTTGCCTTTAGTGGCTTTGTTGATCTGTTTAGTAACATCTTCCATACGCTCTAAGAATAGTGCGGTGATGCCCTTAGCAGGAAGCTCTTCTTGCTGGCTATATGCCCAAAAACCATTGTCTAGGTAGTTTTTCTCTACAGTACTCAATGAAGCAATAGCGCCATAACCACAGTGATGGTTAGTGATTAACAGACCATTTGCTGATATGATCTCACCGGTACAACCGCCACCAAACTGAACTACAGCATCTTTAATGCTGCTATTGTTGATGTTATAAAGATCTTCTTTTGACAATTTCAGGCCAAGCTTGACCATTTCATCATAGTTTTTACCAATAAGCATTGGCAACCACATACCTTCATCAGCGCGAGCAGGTAATAGCATTACTACTGCGATGATTGATAATAGTAATTTCTTCATTGTAATGATTTAAACAATTTGAACCCCAAAAGTAATAATTAGAGGCTTAGTAAAAGAGGTATATATAAGGGGATTTTAGAAAATTATTATGGCATTTTGCCTTTTTCAACCTTTACAACACCCTTAGGCTTCAATATGCGATACCAAGAGAAGTCTTCATTGGCCTCTAAACCATTGCCATAAAGTATCTGTGTAGGGGTAACGATACGTACAAACTTGTCGGTATATATCTTTTGTGCCTTTTGATTCCATACGAGCTCTTCTGTATGTAGCTCATCTCCTTTTTTATTGATGACAACCACACTATCTCGTATCAATATATTCCCTTTTTTCTCGTAATAGCGTGCATATATGGCAGTAAGTGTGCTTTCTACCTTCAAACTATCGTTGAAAAACTCCACTTTTAAACCATCATCCATTTCAGTATAGGGAGGTTTAGCTATATCGTTTCTAATAAACTTTTGAGCTTGCAATCTGGCTTTTGTCTTTCCCTCTTCACTGTAGATTATAGTTACTTCTTCAGCTATATCCTGCTGTAATTGCTTTTTGCTCACTAGCTCCTCTATCTTTTTAGGGTCGTTCTTACAACCTGTGAGGAAAAACAAAATACCCGGAATAATCATCCGGGCAAGTTTGACAATCGTATGTTGTTTGGGTTTAATCATACTTACGTTTGATAAACCATTTATCGTTTAGCGTAATGCCTAATGAAAATTTGAAGAATGATTCAGAGAATAGTCCATTGGTTTCTTGACCTCTTCTACCTATTTCAAATGCGGTATGTATTCTATCATTCGAGCGCTTAAACGGTAAACTAGCGCCAAATGTTACTGCCCAGTAATTAATGTTAGTATTATTTACATATACATTATCTGTACCATAATAACCACCTAAGCGATAAGTAACCCTCTGTAAGTACTTTCTCATAGCTGTTGGATCCGGTGTAAACTCACCACCTACAGCTAGCCTGTACGAATAATCAGCTACAGAATCTACATTACCGTAATTTCTAAACTGACTAGATTGAGTACCTGTAAAATCTACACCTAAGGTCCAATTATCAGTACTGGCAAGTTGCACACCCACACTATAAGACATCGGTAAAGTGTATTTGCCATTAGAAGTGGATGATGTAAATGCTGTATCTTCTGAACCTGCTACTACACGAGACAATGCGATCCAGTATTGTCTTCTACTAGCATTTAATTGCTGACTTAAGGTAAGTGTCGCGCCACTTTTCAAAGATAACCTATCAGTAATTTTGGCAACATGCTGCACACCTGTGTTCCAATATATGCCACCAATTTTAGTATACTCTGAAAATTCAGAGTTGCTCACTTTTACTGTAGTAAGGTCTTCTAGTGACTCTATAAATGTGGATTTGTTAATCGTTCCGAATAAATAACCAAAGTTAAACCCGACACTAAACCCTTTATACTTACCACCAGCACCAATAAAAGCATAGTGCATGGTTCCGTCGCCTATATATGTAGTTACGCTATTACCTAAACCAGGTTGAATACTTGTATCTTTCAAATTGTAATACACATGCGAATATGGTCTTAAACCAAAACTGATACCTGCATTTTTGCCCACAGGCACACCAATATTCAAATGAGAGAGTGTTGCTTGACCAGTTGGATACCTTTCGTTGTTAGACCTAATAGTTCTTGTACTGGCTATACCTCCAGCCTCATATAGTGTAAGCTTTAGGTTTGCATAAGATGCTGGGTTGTAGGTATTAACAGCATATGGGTTACTATACGCTGAATAGATACTACCCATACCTTTTTGTAAGGTATTGACACCATTTCTTGACTCCCCTATCCCAAATCGTGAATAAGGTGCATTTTCTCTATTCGACTTTTGAGCCGAAGCTGTAAAAGAAGTTGCAAGAAGTAATAATATAGGAACTAGGATATAGTACTTAGGATACCTGTGGTACATTATGTTTCAATATTAGATTCAACCCCTTCAATAACAAATCAGGGTCTGCAAATATCTCACTTTTAAGTTTCCCTTCAAAGAAAGACATATCCCCCCCAGTTAATATGGCGTTAAAATCAGGATATTGAGAGGCAAAGTCGTTGACCATACCGTCTATTTCAGCTATCATACCACATACCGCACCACCACGTATTCCGGTTTCAGTATCGTAACCTAACATAAGCACTTCACCATCAAGCTTTACTTCAGGAAGTTTATCAGTAAAATGATGCATTGCTTTTAAACGCATGTGTAGCCCAGGCGAAATAGCACCACCGCGGAATGTGCGCGTTTTTTGTATGAAATTGTAGGTAATACATGTACCTAAGCTTACTACAAGATTGTTTTTACCCGGGTATAAAATATGAGCCCCAACTGCTAGTGCAAGCCTATCAGCACCGAGTGACCCAGGTGATGTATACGCATTCATAATTGGCAGTGGCGTATTATTATCAAGCTTGAGAAAATGCTTTACTCTAGATGACAAGACTGACTCTGCTTGATCAGAATCATTACTTACTGTACATAGAATAGATGCATCAGGCTCATGTTTGTCTAATAGGGCTGTGATCTGTTCACTACCATTTTGGCCGTGAAAAACATATCGTTCTTCTATTTTATTACCATTGAAAACACCAGCCTTTACCAGACTGTTTCCCCAATCTATACAAAGAGTTGTTGACATGCTATATTAGATTTGAATTGTAAAATAAGAAAACTTATAAGATTGCAAAAGTTTAACCGCTAATTCATTGTCTTAAATTAGAGATCAAGATCGTCTAAAGACAGGTTTTGAAAGTGACCATTAAGCTTTATTCTTGCTTTTACTTCCTCTAGCTCCTTTAGCATTGGTGTGATCTTACTCAGGTGTCTACGTATATATTCTAAGCGTTGCATTTCAGTAAATATGGTCAGCAACTCATATTCCTGCTCTTTTGATAAGCCTATATAATGCGCTATAGAATAGGATAGAACCTTATTTTCATGACTGGCTAACTTCTCTTCTACATTCAGCAATTGATATAGCCTTTTCACTTCTGTAATGATCAATTGAGAAAGTTTAGAATCACCTTTTGTAAAGTCATTATCAGGATAACTAACTATTGCACCTGAGTATAATTTATCCGGTACGCTTTTTACGAATTCTAGCGACCTAAATATACCTATGCATCTGGTGCGCACATCCATTTCGCCACTTTTTTCTCTATTCACTAGTTCAACCACTTCCAGTAGTGCACCATAATCCCTTATCTTCTTATCTAATACAACAGGTATACCAAATGGCTTATCATCAGCGATGCACTCGTTAATTAGTTGAATATATCTAGGCTCAAATATGTGCAGGTTCAACATCTCCTCAGGATAAACAACAATATCCAAAGGGAAAACGGGTATAAAATTGGTCATACTTATTCTTCAGTACTAATGCCTTTCAGCAAAATATGTCTTTGTAAAAGTAGGAATATTAAAAACACAAACACACCTCTTTGTACTTCTAAAGCAGGCTCAACCATTAGTAATGGTATTAATACCGCCCAAGTGGCAAAATAGAAAAAACCCTTACGCTTGTAAGACTCCCAAAGCGGATAAATAAACCATAGTATAAATAATAACAACCCAATAATACCTGTGGCTAAAGCTACAATGAGAAACTGATTGTGAGGAACTAATCTATACTGCTCTTCTACATAGGAGTGCCATTTATTATAGCCTATATTCATTTCCAGCATCACATCGCCTCCTCCTACTCCTGTTAGCCTGTTATTATTGATCGTTCTTAATGCTATTTCATAAGACAGCATTCTACCAATATCACTATAGTTGCCGGTGTGTTCTCCTGTTTTGTACATTTTGTAGCTATACACTACATAATCTACCTTCTTCTTTAATGTAGGCACATACTTAACCCCCAACACCCCTCCTAAGATGATAGAAATAATAACAACAATACCTACAGCTCTATTTTTATTAAACAGACTGTATATGGCTAATAGCAGGGCAAATAGATATAAACTAAGCAACCCTGTTCTGGCGGCTAAAAGGTGTAAAAAAACAGACAAAAAAACCAAAGCTATGCCTGTAAACACTTTTTGCCATTTCACTAAATACTTCCACACAGAAATAGACCAAACAATATACATGGTAATAAAAAGGCTATATCTAATGTGGTCATTTTGTGCTATTGTAGGTAGTACTTTTGAATAGATGTATTGATCAACCATACTTTCATTATTGATCAAATACCATACACTATAACCACTACTTATCAATAGAAAACACCCAGTAAGTAAAGTAAACAACCTTATTTGCCTTGGAGTAAACGATGGGATATAAGCAAATGCTAACGGCAGTAATAATATGGGGAGTTTTACTTCTATACGCCGCCACCAAGAATGAGCATCTTCGCTCCAAAAGTAGGATATCAAAAAAGCACCTATCCATAACACACCAAGTAACCACCACCTTTCTTTCAAACATTTTTTAGGGTGTACACCTATTAGTGAACTTGCTCCAAGCAATATCATAGAAACAGATAACAAGAACCTGGACATCAGAAAACCAAAAACCATCAATATCATTGATAGTATGGCAATATTGGCCTTGTTGAGCATCTTATGGTTTAGAAAGTTATTTTTGTTCACTAAGTTTATTTCTTCTTTTAACGAGATAATGACAATTTTAGTGCAAAGTAAGATTACACAATTACTCAACGCGATACAAAATAGTGACTATAAAGCACTTGCCCGAGGGATTACCATTGTTGAAAACGAGCTCAATGGCTATAAACAACTATTGCAAGCACTAAAATATACAGATCAAGCAAAAGTTATTGGAATTACCGGGCCTCCCGGAGCTGGTAAAAGCACATTGGTAAATGCCATGCTAAAATACTGGTGTGAGCAAAACAAGCGTATTGCTGTAATTGCAGTAGACCCATCCTCTCCTTTTAACTATGGTGCAATATTGGGAGATAGGATCAGAATGACCGATTATTATAATCGGGATAATATATACATCCGATCTATGGCTAGCAGAGGTGCTTTAGGCGGGTTAAATGCCAAGATCATTGAAGTAAGTGACTTAGTTAAGAATGCCGGCTTTGACTATATACTTATTGAAACCGTAGGTGTAGGTCAAAGCGAAGTAGAAATTGCGGGGCTTGCTGACTGTACAATTGTCACTCTTGTGCCTGAAGCAGGAGATGAGGTGCAAACTATCAAAGCGGGGATTATGGAAATAGCTGACATCTTCGTTGTTAATAAAGCTGACAGGGCTGAGGCTGAAAGCCTGTATAGAAACTTGAGAATACTTGTACATGAAAGGGCCGACAATAATAGAGAAACGGCAGTAGTAAAAACAGTGGCTACAAAAGATGATGGCATAACAGAGCTTGTTGATAACCTCAATAGCTACCTAGCACAAGATATTCCGAATGAGAAAAAGACTCAACTACTCACTGAAAAGTGTTGGCAATTACTACAAGCGGAAAAAATGAAACATTATAATAAAAACAGTATATCATCAGATATAACAGAAGCTCTAAAAAAAGACAATTTCAATCTCTACAGCTTTGTAGAAAGCCTACTTTAAAACAACAAGGCCAAGAATTGATAACCAAAAAATAATTGTGGAGAAATATAAGCTACTAGTTTACAGCCTATTTGATTTGTTATCTTTACATTTATACTTATAATTGGCATAGTAATACATACTTGTAATATGTATTGCCAAATGAGAAGAACTGTATGCTGATAGATATTATTGCGGGCTGTTATTCAGATTTCATTAAAATTGCACCTATCATTGGCGTTATAAAAAAAGAACAACGTAATGGTACAAGCATTGGTTATCGTCTAATATATTCAGGGACTCAAGAAGAGCTTGACCGCTATGGAGACTTTCTAACTGAGTTAAACATTTCTACACCTAATATACTGCTCAACTCAAACAGCGCTAAAGACATTGAGCATGCAGCAACCGTTTTAGCCAGATACGGAAAACTACTTCAAAACAACTCTCCAGACGTTACACTAGTTACAGGGCATTCTACAGCAGCTATGTCTTGCGCACTAGCTGCCAGCAAAACAGAAGAAGTGCTTATTGCACACATGGAAGCAGGAATTAGAAGTGGAGACAGATCAAATAAAGATGAGGTGAATAGAATTGTTAGCGACTCTGTTTCCGACTACTTCTTTACCACATCACGTGTGGCTAATGAAAATCTTAGATCATCATCTATACCCGAGGAACATATATTTTTTGTTGGCAACACCGTTATAGACACATTAAACAAGCAGGTCAACTACTTTAAACAACCTAAAGCTTGGAATACATTAAAACTACAGCCACAACAGTTTTGCCTTCTTTCCTTACAGCATAACCAATATGCTACTGATAGTGAAGAGCTCAAAAAAATATTGCTTAATGTAATAAGAACATCTAGAAACATACCTATAGTATTTGTTATGACGCCTGGCATTAGCAAAAACTATCAATCATTAGGGATACGAGCTCATAATCTATTTCCTATCAATGACATAGATTATTGGGAGAAAGGCTTCTTAGCACATCGAGCAAAAGTTGTGGTTACGGATGATAATATATTGCAGATCAATAGCACGGCCTTGCATGTACCATGCATCAGCCTTCAACATGACGACCTTATCTACGAAACAGCCTTATCAGGCTCATGCGAAGTTGTAAAAAACAATCATGATGAAATATTAAATGTTTTCAACCTACTTTTTGACAATAACTGGAAGAAAAGTCATGTACCCTACTTATGGGATGGCAAAACAGCGGAAAGGATAATTGCTGTTCTGAAAAATGTTCTTGATTAGGCACAATATTTGTATTTATCCACATATAAATATCATTTGTCAATTATATTTCATTCATAGAAGTTCAATTTGCTTAAAAACTTGGTATTAATAAACTAACTTTACATTGATACTAACCCAGTAATAACTGTAAATGATTCAGTTACCAGAACATCTATTATTTGTACTCTGTTTTATAACATCGCTTATAATCAGCCTGGTATCTATTCCTCAAATTATACTTATATCCAGTAAAAAACGCTTATTTGACATACCTGACAATGATAGAAAACTACATACCCGCATTATACCAAATCTAGGGGGCGTAGGTATATTTTTTGCGTTCATTACTACTGCATCATTATTCATTCAACCTGCTGCTTTCTTAAAGTGGAACTACATCATAGCATCTTGCCTATTATTATTCCTAACAGGTATTATGGATGACATGATAACCTTGGGACCATCTAAAAAGTTTTTGGCACAATTAATAGCTGCCTTAATAGTGGTGGGTGTTGCAAACATTAGGTTGGAATCACTACATGGTATTTTTGGCGTATATCATTTATCCTATTGGTATAGCGTCATATTTAGTGTAGTAGGCGTTATATTCATAACAAATGCCATAAACTTAATAGATGGTATTGACGGATTAGCTGGTAGCATTGGCCTGTTAAGCACAGGCGTGTTAGGTATATGCCTAGCCTCATTTGACAACCCTGGTGCGGCCTGTTTAGCTTTTGCATTAATGGGTGCTACTGTTGGATTTCTACGGTTTAACATCTCACCTGCTAAAATATTTATGGGAGATACCGGATCATTACTGCTTGGCTTCATGATCTCAATATTGTGCATCTTATTTGTCAACTCTTATAATGAAAGTTCACAATTAGCTACGATCATTCATGGCGAAAAGGGAGCACTAGTAGTAGCCCTATCTATATTATTCGTACCTGTTTTTGACTCTTTTAGAGTATTCATTACCCGTATAGTGAAGGGCATATCACCATTTAAGGCAGATAGAACACACTTACACCACTACTTATTGGACTTAGGGTTCACACATTCAAGAACGGTTACCATTTTACTTACAGCAAACATTCTTATTATAGTAGTATCGCTAGTAACACAAGACTACAACCCCAACATAGGCATACTAGGTATTTTTAGTTTATCAGTTATACTTTTCAGCATCCTATATTACATGCGCAAAAAGCACATGGTTAATATTGATATCGATAAGCTAGATAAGAAGATCAAGAAAATACCTACATCGAAGATCACAAGTAAAGACGCAAGTTAGTATTAGTTCTCGATCATGAACGAACTACTTTGATACCTGTAAAGGTATAGATGTGTATTGTGCAGATATTGAATCCTATTATTTATGCGCAACTTTTCAACTTTATACCTGGTAAAAGGAGCTAAACCTCCATTTACATTATTGTTGAATACTTTACCATACCTATGAAGCAAATGAACACTCCACATCATGGTTTCATAACCTCTATACACTAATTCCGAAGGATGGTCATTAGCGTATTTCTCTAAATAGTTATTAGACAATGCCCTTCCATACCCAGTACTACCATCAAAATAGAAAGGGTATGAAAAGTATACAACAGCATTAGGATATGCATCAGGCTCTTTAAGGCTAGGCATATTCTTCCAAGACGGCATTCCCCAAACTTCAAACCTATAATCAGGATACCAACTATATAGCTGTTTGATTATTTCACCGGCACTTTTAGGGCTTAATATTGGCATCACAACAATATTCTTAACATCAGGCCTTAAATATGGCGCTATTTGATTGCTCTTTAAGCCACCATTACAATTTACTTGGTTGAATACAAAAGTGTTTTTCTTTTTTATATTATCGTAAGCCCTTTTGTCCAATTCATTACTTTCTCTATATAATAATATTGGCTTTATAGAGCTACCATATTTCCTATATATCTTATTAGACAACCAACTACAATGCTCTTCCAAGGTTGGTTGCAGTAGTATGAAGTATGGATTATTATGTACACCAGCATCAGAAGGAGACAAAGCCGAAATAAAATTCACCTCATGTTCTTTTGCAAAATCAGCCAATTCAGGAATATCGTCAGAGTTTAACGCTCCGATAATAAGATCACTTTCATCAAGAACTCCTGTTCTGATTAACATTTCAGGAGTTTTATGATTTCTTGTAATATCGTGTATTCTAACTTTTACATTATAGCCATAGTGCCTTAATGTGTCTATAGCAATATCTACCCCTTCATAAAAACACAAACTAGGTACAAGCTTACCGGGGAGTGCCTTTTCGTATATGAGCTTATCATCATTATCAAATGACTCATCTAGATAAAGAGGTAATAACACATCTACTTGATAGGCATCTTTTAGGTAAGACTTATGGTAAACAAAAACCTCACTTTTAGGAGACTTTGTTACATTCCCATTAGTGCTATTTCCGTCTTTTACAGTTTCAGATCGCTCTTTCTTAGTTTTTTTACCAAAAAGCTTTTTAAAGAACTGAGCATCAGCAGTGTTGCTGTACAACATGCTTGATGCTAGAAACAGTAATAAAACCCTTAATTGTACCCTCATACTAGAATTAACTACTCCCACTCAATGGTTGCAGGAGGTTTTGAGCTAATATCGTATACTACCCTATTAATACCATTGACTTTATTAATAATGTCGTTAGAGACCTTAGCTAGAAAATCGTAGGGTAAGTGCGACCAATCTGCAGTCATACCATCTACAGATGTTACAGCCCTAAGCGCTACGGTATATTCATAAGTACGCTCATCTCCCATTACACCTACACTCTGTACAGGTAGCAAAATAGTACCTGCTTGCCATACTTCGTTGTATAGGCCACTGTCTTTCAAATGCTGAATATAAATCGCATCAGCTTCTTGCAATAATTTCACTTTCTCTTCAGAGATAGCACCTAATATTCTTATACCTAAACCCGGCCCCGGGAATGGGTGTCTTTGTAGGAATATTGCATCAATACCCAACTCTTTACCTACACGCCTTACCTCATCTTTAAATAAAAACCTTAGCGGCTCTACAAGCTCTAAATGCATCTTCTCTGGCAAGCCACCTACATTATGGTGCGACTTAATGGTTGCAGAAGGACCATTTACCGAAACTGATTCAATAACATCTGGATATATAGTACCTTGACCTAAGAACTTCACATCTTTAATCTTCTGAGACTCTTCATAGAACACATCTATAAACAGCTTACCAATTATCTTTCTTTTCTCTTCGGGATCTTTTACATCAGCAAGACCATCATAAAACATCTTACTGGCATCCACACCTTTTACATTCAAACCAAGGTGTTTATAGCCTTCTAATACTTGCTCAAATTCACCTTTACGCAATAAGCCATTATCAACAAATATGCAGTAGAGGTTGTCTCCAATAGCTTTATGAACTAATGTAGCGCCTACTGTAGAATCTACACCACCACTTAAAGCCATTACCACCTTACCCTCCCCTACTTGATCTTTTATTCGTTGTACGGTTTCTTCTACAAATGCTGCCGGGGTCCAATCTTGACTACAGTCACAAATGTCAACTACAAAGTTTTTGTACAATTGTCTACCATCAGTACTATGTGTCACCTCCGGGTGGAATTGTATACCATATACGGGATTATTAGCATAACTATCTGCAGCTTTATAAGCAGCTACAGGAATACTTTCAGTACGAGCAATTACGTTAAACCCTTCCGGCAACTCCTTAATACTATCACTATGGCTCATCCATACTTGAGAACCAGCATTGATTGTAGTAAGAAGAGGGTCATTTACTATATCTTGTAAGTGAGCTCTACCATACTCCCTATGTGTAGACTTACCTACTACACCTCCTGATTGTTGTGCAAGCAATTGAGCACCATAACAAACGCCTAAAACAGGCAGCTTGTCGGCTATTGCTTTTATATCTGGCTTTGGAGCAGCAGGGTCGTTTACAGAATAAGGGCTTCCTGACAGAATAACACCTTTAAGCTCATCGCTGTATTCAATAGGACTTGTACAAGGCTGTATTTCACAATATATATTTAACTCTCTAATACTACGTGCTATTAGCTGTGTGTATTGAGAACCAAAATCTAGTATTAATATCTTCTCGTTCATTAATGTAGTGTATTATGCTTCTCCGGTTTTCCCTCCAAAGTTGAATGGTATATTAACTTGCTCTTGCTCCTGAATTACTCCATTTTGTGCTTCATAGCGCTTTACGTTATCTACAAGTGCCCTCATAAGGCGCTTGGCATGCTGCGGAGTCATCACAACACGCGACTTCACTTTCGCCTTTGGAACATTAGGCATCACATTTACAAAATCAAGCACAAACTCTGCAAAAGAGTGTGTAATAATCACTAGATTAGAATATACCCCATCAGACATTTCTTCCGATAACTCTATATTCAATTGCTGCTCTTGCGGTACATCTTGTTGCATGTATCTTTTCTTTTTAAAAATCGTGTATAACTGCAAAATTAACAAAAGAAAACCAGTGGGAGGCAATAAAACAGCACTCGAACACATTGCTTTTTTCCCCAAGTGTATTTTAGTGCTTTTTACATTAGCTTTGAGCACATGATAAAACGCCTTTTCTTATTATTATTTGTTGTAATGGGGGTAGTTGCATGCCGTCCTAAGGTGTATACGCCCAAACCTAGAGGGTATTATAAAATTGACTTACCTGAAAAACACGAATACCAACCTTTCAACAAAAAAGGATTCCCTTATAGTTTTGAACATCCTGTTTACAGCACTATTGTCAATGACAGCCTCTTTTTCGGACAAAGACCTGAAAACCCGTATTGGTTAATAATAGACTATAAACCTACAGGTGGAAAAGTTTACTTGAGTTATAAAGAAATAACCCCACAACAAAGGCTTGGCAAGCTTGTGGAAGACTCTTATGGTATGAGCTACACTGTACATAGCGTAAGAGCAGATGTGATTGAAGACTTCGTATTTCATTTTCCGGAGAAGAAAGTTCATGGCATTTTTTACAAGGTAGATGGTAATGCCGCTTCAGCCTATCAGTTTTTTGTAACTGACTCCGTTCAACACTTTATAAGAGGCGCATTGTACTTTAATGCAAAACCCAATGCTGACTCATTACAACCAGTCAACAACTTTTTAAGAGAAGATATTGAGCATATGATAAAAACTTTGGAATGGCATTAAACGCTACAAGGGATTTTCACATAAAAAGTAGCCCCTTTATTTTCAGCACTTTCAAACCAGATATTTCCATTGTGCGCTTCAACAATCTGCTTTGATATGGAAAGACCTAGGCCAAATGGTTGCTCTCCTGATGTTCCAAAGCGTTTAGCTTCTGTAAAGATGTCAAATATCTTATCTTGAATATTCTCAGGTATGCCTATACCATTGTCCTTTATTGACAATATTATATTATCCTCTTCTTGCCATAACTTAACATTGATCTCAGATTCACTTGGGCTAAACTTTATGGCATTATTAACCAAGTTGCTTACCACTCTGGCAAACTTATCTTGATTTACATGCGCTGACAGATGATAATCTGGCAGTGATAGTGCAATATTTTGCTTTTTTTCAGCAGCCCTAAACTGCAATAGATCTATGCGGTTTTTCACCAGCACGTTAATATCCTGTAGCTCTTTTTCTAAACTAGATGACTCTAAAGTAGCTATCTCTAATAAATCTTTTGTGAGCGACAATGCATTATTGCATGAGTCTTTTATCAACTTAACATACTCCATCTGCTCCTCCGTAAGGTTTGAAGTATCTGCAGATAATATGTCTATTATAGCGAGCGCAGAGTTTATAGGGCTTCTCATATCATGAGAAACAGCTTTTAGTATCCTGTCTTTCTCACTATCTGCACTTTCAAGATCATCAAATGCATTTTTGATCTTTAACTTCTGATCATTTATTTGATGATTCATTTCCTGTAGTGTTTTTATATGCTTCTTAGTTCTAGAAGTATTTTTAACCACCAAGAAAATGATAGTAATAGCCAGTGCAATTATTATTATCGCTATTAGTAAATAAAACTTACGTAAGCTGGCGTCTTGCTCTAATACAGATATCTTATACTTATTGCCTAGATTCTTAACATTATTATCAACGTTTGCCAGTGAGAAATTAACCTTACTAGATTTAATAGAGTCAATTCCTACCTTATACGCCTGCAAATAATAATATGCGTTTGCAACATTATTCTTAGCATCCCAATAATGCCACATTGCTTTATTCCACCTTACATAAACAGTGTAGTTGTATAAAGTGTCACTAACGCTTTTTATATTATCTAGCAGGTTCTTAGCCTTCCCGAGTTGTTTGATGTTTATATAATATTCTGCAAGTTTTACTCTAGTATATTGTGCATCAAGTAGATCATGCCCAATTTGTTCATTTGTAGTGATGCTACTAAGCAATATATCCTCAACTTCTTTACCTGTTCTACCCTGTTTCACATATACTCCACCTAAATTACCATCAAATACCGCTTTTGAAACACCTATAAGCCATTGCTTGTGTTGTGGAAACTTTTTATAGGCAGGTTCTATGTTATCAATACCTTTTTTGTAATAATAAACTGCACTATCATACATGCCCACCTTTTCAAAGCACAACCCAATATTATTTAATGTTTGTTGCTGTCTTAAATAAGTGCCGAAATTATCATCACAACCAAATGAGTTTTCATAACCTCTTTTAAAATACTCGGCAGCATCTAAGTAGTGGCCTGTAGAGTAAATTATATGTCCGGTTCTTAAATAGTAATAACCTATAGCGCAACCATCCTTATATTCTTCTGCTAATGCTAATGCTCTGTAATAATATTCATATGCAATATCTAAATTCCCTCGTTCTAGTTCTATCTCTGCTATAAAAAAGTAAGTCCATACATAATTATTAAAGCAGAAGTTGGATGGTTCATTATTTTCCAGCAAGCTGAGTATGGTGTCACAGTACTTTCTCGTCGTTTCTAAGTCATGTTCACGCTCATACGTATCTGCGTACAAATAGTATACATAAAACTTATACGAAAGATCTTTATCAATAAATATATTCCGTATACTATCAATGAATTTAAACGCACCTTTTGTATCATTTGCATTTCTATATTTACTTATTTCATCAACAGCGGGGTCAACAAAAGCAGGAGTATTTTCTTTTGGACGTGGCTTTGACTCTCTTTTGCAAGCAGATGAGACAATAGTCAACATAACTAAGCTTAGCAAAAAGGCAAATATTCTTTTTCTAAAATGAAAATTCATAGGTATATCCAGTCCGTTGAACGAAAAATAGTATTAAATATTCATTTCTTATCAAGTAATACAAAGTTTATTACTGATTACACCAAGTAATAAGTAATACTTAAATTTGCAAACCTCATATGGCCCTGTAGTTCAATGGATAGAATAGAAGTTTCCTAAACTTTAGATCTAGGTTCGATTCCTAGCGGGGCTACCAATTAGCAAGCTGCATTAATTGTGGCTTGCTAATTATTGTAATACAACCTCTTATAAATAGAAGCTCCTGCAAAACCATTTCAATTCAATACATAATTTATAAGATTATATAGCATTAGAAACAGAATCATCTATTAAAAAATAGCCTAATGTTTATCTTGTGAAAAACTGACTAATAAATAATCTACAATAGTAGCCCTAAGAAGATGGGAATAAATAGAAAGCTACTGACGGTCCTTATTATTGCAAGTATCGCGCCTGCAGTATATTATCGTATTAATGACTGGATTCAAGGTCGCTACAATTCATACTATGAGCTATTTGAATCACTGTTGATAAATACATTAATATCACTCATAGTAACGCTTTCTGTTTCATGGGTTATTCTAAAAATTCTATCATGGCTTAATAAGAAATATCCGTGGGATAGCAACATACTGAAGCGCTTGATGGTAGAAGTTGGCTTAACATTCCCAACTGCCATGTTACTTGGATATGGGTTTGGCAATGCTGTATATTTTATTAACCCAAACATAAATAAAAGTTACAGCGAGTTCATTTTTAGTTTTATTGGCATATCAGCTATTATGAATTTTGTTCTTGTGGCAGTATCAGATTGGTTTTACTTCTTTGAAAAGTGGAAGGAAACCCTAGTGCAAAACGAAAGAAAATTAAAGGAAAATGAAATACTGGAAAAAGAGAAAATCACAGCCCAATATGAAGCACTAAAAAATCAAGTAAACCCACATTTCTTATTCAACAGCTTAAATATTCTGTCAGTATTGATCCACACTGAGCCACAAAAAGCTGAAGACTTCATTGACGAATTTGCAAATTTATATCGGTACGTTTTAGACAATAGTAAAAAACAAACCGTCCAATTGGAGAAAGAGATCAATGTAGTCAAATCTTACACTTACATGCAAGAAATAAGATTTGGACGAGGTGTTAAATGCGAGTTTAATTTCACTAATGATATGTTATCACAGTTTCACGTTTTTCCACTATCAGTGCAAACTTTGATAGAGAATGCTGTTAAACACAATATTGTATCAGAGCGGCAACCGTTGAATATTAAACTAACCATAGCCAATAATGAGCTAACCGTAAGCAATAACATTCAACTTAGAGACAGTACCGGCAGCTCTACTGGCATAGGTACCAAAAACTTATTATTAAGATATAAACCTTTTAATACCAGCCCAAAGTTTATAATGACAGAAACTCACTATATAGCAACACTCCCATTATTAACTAATAAAGATCTATTATTAATCAATGAGTCTTAAGGTACTAATAATTGAAGATGAAGAGTTAGCTGTAGGGAAACTAAAAAGGCAGCTAAATAAAATTGATATCGAATGTGATATTGTTAGTATCCTGTCAACAGTAACAGATGCAATACAATATTTATCTAACAATAAACCTGACCTTATTTTATCAGATATACACCTATCTGACGGATTAAGTTTCAAAATTTTTGAGACTACACAAACTGACATCCCTATAATATTCACTACAGCATACGACCAATATGTTATGGAGTCTTTTAAACTTAATAATATCGACTACCTACTTAAACCTGTTACAAAAGTAGACCTGGAGAGAGCGCTAAAAAAATACCAACGCCTCATACAAAACAACAGCATTAATAAACTAGACTTCAATCAGCTCATTGATAAATTTTCAGAAAAAAACAAAAACTACAAAGAACGTTTTTTAGTGCAAATTGGAGGAACAAAACTCAAAAGCATTTCGGTAGAAAATGTTGCTTACTTTTTTGCTGACGACAAGTACACCTTTCTTATTACAAGAGATAATGAAAAGTATATCTGCGACCACACTATCACTAATTTATCACAAGAGGTTGACCCTAAGCAGTTTTATCAAGTAAACAGAAAATACATTATACACATAAGCAGTATTGTGCAAATGATTCACTATTCTAAAAGCCGGATAAAAATAGACCTAAACCCTCCTACCCCAGACGATGTTATAGTAAGCGTAGAAAGATCACCGGACTTTAAAAAATGGCTTGGCAAGTAATTTCCCTAATTCATTCATCGGCTATTTTTCCCATTCACTACACAATTATTCTAGTTCACTTCATCTAGTTTTAACAACCTTCCTCTACACATCAACTTTGTGGTATTCAATAAAAACTGAATATCATGAATACTATTAAACGTCAGTTAAACAAAGCATTATCAAACGTCGCATTCCCAGGCATCATAAGTATCAATATCAGCTTATTGATAGCAGCCATAATTTACGAATGGAATCTGGGCACTAGTTTTTCTTATTTACTTATTGGGAATATTATCGGAATGTTCTTTATTGAAAAAATCCTCACTTTCAGAAAAGAATGGAACATTACATTCTTAGAATTTCTGAGGGATTTTGGATACTTCGGCTTTAATGGACTTATAGATGCAGCAGTAAAGCTTGCACTAGGTTATATAGCTATTTTATATGCTCCACAAACCAGCCAGCTTCCTTTATGGCTGTCATCTATTATTGCAATAATAATTGTTGAATTTTTCGGGTATTGGTATCATCGGATTGGGCATGAAAATCATTTTTTGTGGAAGGTGCATAGCATCCATCACGTGCCCAACAAAGTGAACCTATTCAATAACAACACAGCCAATTTCTTGAATATAGTATTGGGCACTAGCCTTAAATTGCTACCTCTTGTCCTGTTAGGATTTAGTAAAGAAAGCGTCTTTATCGCAACTAGCATTACTACAATACACTCATACGTTGTACATATAAATGCAGATATTAAGGCTGGCCCATTAAAGCATATTTTTTTATCTCCCGAACATCATAGACTACACCATAGCACAGTAATACAAGAAGCAAAAAACTTCGCGGTTTTACTGACTCTTTGGGATAGAATATTTGGCACCTATGTCTATAAAAAATCTGCTCCTAAAATTGTCGGTGTAAAAAAACCGGAAATGTACCCTAAGCCCTTTGAAGTATTTAAAGGACTTGTATTTCCATTCACATCAAAACGTCTTTGGTAAAACACATTATTATGAAACCATTATTCGTTTTAATATCCGTATTTGTCATATCAGCCATCTTAATACACCTTAGTAAGAGTAAAAAATACACCTTATTACACGCAGGAAGATTAAGCATGGGTATCATGTTAATCTTCACAGGCATTGCACATTTCACTTTTACTAAGGGTATGGCCGCTATGTTGCCAGACATTGTTCCTCAAAAGCAAACAGTAATATACATAACAGGGCTACTTGAGATTTTAGGTGCTATTGGACTTTTATTAAAGCCAACTATGAAATTTAGTGGCATAATGCTTGTTATTTTTCTCATAGCGTCTTTACCCAGCAATATATACGCGGCGTTAAATAATATCAACCCACTTACAGGCGAGAACAATGGTCCGGGATTGTCTTACCTATGGTTTAGAATACCTCTTCAACTTCTCTTCTTATTATGGATCTACTACTTCTCAATAAGAAAACATAAAAATGCTAAAGTATGAATACTATAAGTAAAATATGTTGTTGCAGCCTGTTGGTCATACTGCTATTATGGATAGCCTGTTGTTAAAAACAAACACTATAAAAACTTACAATTATGAATAAGAAATATTTCAAAAGAAACTTTGCAAAGTTTTTAGCTGACACTGAAGAAGAAAGCTATACTATGCATAAGGATATTAAAACAGACCTCTATAAAGAAGTAAACGGATCTGTACTTGAAATTGGGCCGGGAACAGGAGCAAACTTCCCGTTTCTTAATAATGATAATATAAACTGGATCGGCTTAGAGCCTAACCATGAAATGCACAAGTTTCTATTTAATGCTGCTAAGGAAAATAATATAGATGCTAATATTTTAGACTGCACAACAGAAGATATATGCCTACCCGACAATAGTATTGATTATGTAATAAGCTCAGAGGTGCTTTGCTCAGTTAGTGATTTAAAGAAGAGTATTACAGAAATAAAAAGGGTACTGAAACCAAATGGTAAATTCTTATTTCTTGAACACGTAATTGACAAGCAAAATTGGGCGAGAAGAATTATTCAAAAACTTGTACCATATACTCCTTGGAGATACTACTCTGATGGTTGCCACCCTGCAAGGGATATAGGTAAAGCCATTAAAGAATGTGGATTCTCAAATACATCATATACAGACTATATGCAAAACGGTAAAGGAATAATCATTTCAATAAACCGACCTCACATATTTGGATGTGCTATTAAATAACTATAAAAACAATAAAAATGAATGTTCTAACAGCAAATGAAGTAAAACAAATAATGCAAACTAAGCCTGACACTGTTCTTATAATGGTGCTCAATAGTGCCGCCTATGAAAAGGCGCATATACCAAAATCAATAAATATTGACAACATCAGCATAGCTGAACAACAGTTTTCAAAGGATACACATATTATTGTTTATTGTTCAGACAGCACTTGCATGGCTAGTTTCCAAGCCTACAAACAACTAGAACTTGCTGGTTTTAATAAAATATGGCGCTTTGCAGGAGGACTTAGGGAATGGGATGAAATGGGTTATGAATTAATTAAGAATCCATAACAACTTCTTAAAAGCCGCTGATAACAGCGGCTTTTTTTGTATTAATTAAGTATTAAAAGGTGAATTCATTCTATACACCGCATAATTCAACCTTCGCATATCAAAAAAAAAAGCATCATAATATACTTATTTACAACTATCTAGATGCATCTAATTACTACAAAACGCTACCATTACCAAATAATACCCCAGCACGACAGTTAATCTTTCTTTAATCTTTTTAATTTTATTTTAATCTTGTAATGAATTTTTAATTAATATATGGGATATATTTACTTCATGTTTGGATATCAAGGGCTAGTATTTAGTTACAAAACCAAGCATCATTTGTAATAATTTATTGGTAAACGTATAATTTCTTGTTATGAAAAAAATCTACAATGTATTTGCAATAGCTATACCAATATTGCTTGTACTTGGATTCACCATTCCGGCTGTAGCTCAACCACTGAGCGGAACATATACAGTATACGGAACTGGTGCAAACTATTCAGACTTAAGTGCTGCAGCTAGCGCATTAAATGCACAAGGTGTTTCCGGTCCTGTAATTTTTAAAATACGCCCTGGTAACTGGAGCAGTTCTTCTACTTCTGACGCTGTACTTAATAGCGTTACCGGAGCAAGTGCTACAAACACGATAACATTTGAAGCAGAAAATGGAAATGCTGCTACTACTACAATAACAAACACAAACAGTAGTAGTAGTACAACTTCGGGCAACTTCATCTTTCGTTTCAATAGTGCGAAGTATATCAAAGTAAGGAATCTTACTTTAAACAAATCTCATTCAAGCTACGGTACCGTTTTAAGGTTTGAAGGCAGTGCCTCAAACAATACTATTGAAAACTGTACACTAACTGGTGCTACTAATACATCTACAAGCACCAACATGGCACGTATCTATGCCAATAGCTTAGGTAGCGGCGAGAACAACAAAATCAAAAATAACACCATTGAGCGTGGCTCTACGGCAGTATATTGGAGAGGTAGCTCTACAAGCTCACTAAGTGCCGACAATGAATTTGAAGAAAACACAATTTTACAGCCATACTACTACGCATTCTATACATATTATACTGAGAACCTAAAAATCAAAGACAACATCATTACTCGTAGCGGCTCTGGTACATTCTATGGCTTTTATACTTGGTATGCTGATGGCGAATTTGAAATTTCTGGCAACACACTTACATCAACAAGTGCTACAAGCACCAACTACCCTTTCTACTTCTACTATTGTGACGGCACATCTACTAACAGAGGTACAATCAACAACAACAATATAACAGTAAGTAGCACAACTACTATATATAACTATATATACTATAGCAACTACTACTCTGTATCGGGCAATAAGATCACTCTATCTTCTAGCAGCACTCTTTATCCACTTTACAACTACAACTATAATAGTAGTACTGCGTTTACCTATGGTAAAGATTGCTATATTGAGAATAATGAGATAACAGCTACTACAAACGGTACTATATACCTATATGGTCACTACTACTACCAACAAAACCCTAAGTTCAATAACAACAAGATCACGTTTAATGGCGGAACAGGCACTCAATATATATATGGTGGTTATTACTATCAATATAATATGGAGTTTAATAACAACACCATTAAAATGACCGGAACCTCAGGCTCTAAATACATCTATGCCGGTTATTATTATGCGAGAAACAACTTTGAATACTCAGGCAATAATATAGAGATCAATTCTACTACAGGCTCTTGTTATAACTATGCCGGTTATTACCAAATAGACAATACAGGTTATGCCAAATATTACAATAACAAGATAAGACTTACCACTACATCATCTGGTGGAGCTTATAACTATATGGCATATTATAACAATAGCGCTGAAATAATTGGTAATGATGTAGAAAACCGTTCAGGCACATCTAGTGCTTATGGCATGTATGCTTATGGATACTCAAGTGGCTCCGGCCCTTGGGTAATTAAAAACAACAAGGTAGTGGCTATCACTGGTGGATCAAGTACTGTGTATGGATTCTACAACTACTATGCTAACGACCTAACTTTCCAAAACAACAGCGTTTATGTAAAATCTAGCGGAACGCGCTATGCATACCTAGGCGGTTACAATAGCGGTGGCGGTAAATTCTACAATAACACACTACACACTGCAGGTGGCAACTCTGGCACTGCATACACATTGTATGTATACGAATCATCAGGATCACAATTTGCTCAGATATACAACAACATGGTATCAAGAGACGGCGGTAGTGGTTATCTAACTTACATGTACACTCCTACATACTATGAAATGGATTATAACAACCTTTATGCTAATGGAGGTACGATAGTATATTATGGTGGTTTAGGTCAAAACCACAGCAGCATATCAGCTTTAAGAGCATCTACCGGGCAAAACATGAACTCGTTGTCATATGAGCCGGCATTTATGAATCTTAATAATGGCGATCTTCGCCCAGACCCTTCGGATGCCAACTCTTGGTCTATGAATGGACGTGGCGTACAGCTAGTAGGTAATAATGTTGACATGAACAACAACCCTAGAGCTACAACTACAATTGATGGTGTTCCTGACTTAGGTGCATATGAATTTACACCTACTTCTACACCTCCAAACTGTGCTGCCAGCCCCGCTACTCCTACCGCTAATGGCGACCAGGTATTTACTTTCGGTGAAGATACAGTAGCTGTATACCACTGGGGAACTACAGTTCCTTCAACAATTGCATTGAAACAGTATACCGGCACTAACCCTCCGGGTATTTTGAGCATTAACCCAACACAAATGTTCTACTACCTAGACGCTAGTGTAACAGGTACTAATACTGGTTTAGGGTACACACAAGACCTATATTATAAAGACCCGTGGATTGGAACTATTGCATCTGAAGCCGCACTTCGCTTAGCAGAAAAGCCGAACAGCAGTGCATGGACAGGATATTCCCCTACAGTTAGTTCATCTAATACATTAAGAAACTTTATCAATACGCCAAACCTTTCTTCTGCTACTGGACTATATACAGGTATTGATGTAAAAGATAACGCAGGAGCTGATGGCATCATTGATCCAACCCCTCCATTCTGCCCTGGCACATACAGTGTTAAGATCAAGATCAAGAATAATGGTAATAACATTATCAATAATGTAAAAATAGCTTGGGAGCTTAACGGTACTACACAAACACCAATAGTATATACTACACCAATTAATATAAATGGTAGCACACAAGGAAATGAAGCAGTTATTACTCTTGGCAATATCAACTTTGGTGCTGATGCTGTAAACATTAAAGCTTGGACTTACGAGCCTAATGGCAACCAAGATCCGGTATCGGGTGACGACACTGTTAATGTAGATTATAGAGCAGCTTTACAAGGAACCTACAATGTGGGCGGCACAACTCCTGACTTCCCTACTGTTGTTGATGCTGTTGACGCCTTAAACAACTATGGTGCTTGTGGCGACGTTACATTCAACATTCGTCCTGGTACATACACAGATCAACTTGTGATCAATAATCCACAAACAGCAGGCACTCCCGGTAGAATAACCTTCCAATCAGAGAACGGCAGTGCTACAACCACAATAATTAACTATGGTACAAGTAACAATGGTGTTATTGAATTAAGAGACGCAGACAACTTTACATTTAGAAACCTAACCGTATCTACTACTAGTACTGGCCATCCATTCGGACTTTATGGTGGATCTGACAAAGATTCAATTGTGGGCTGTATCTTAAGTGCTCCAAATGCAGGTAATACCTACAACTCATGTATTTACGCATATAGTTACAATACCAACTTTAGCGGTAAAGATTTAGTAGTAAAAGATAATGATATCAACGGAGGCTATTACACTATATGGATATATAGCCAAGGCACCCCATTAGATGGTGTAGTTGTTGATAACAACACCATTTCAAATGTGGGCTATATGGGCGCATACTTGTATAGAACAAATGGCTTAGTATTCACCAATAACCACTTGTCAAACTTCACTACAAATGGTTACTATGGTACATATATCTATTATTCATACCAAAGCCCTAATATCAGTAACAACACCGTTATTAAGGATTACGGTTATGGTATGTTGATCAACTATGCTGAAGGCACATCTACCAACCGTGCTAAGATCATGAACAATGCCATTTCAATGGTATCAGGTAGTAGTACCGCTTATTATGGCTTATCTGCTTCTTATGGTCAATACCAAGACATCATGAACAATAGTATAAGCTTTACCAATACTTATACTACAGGATATGCGGCATACTTCTATTACTCAAGTTCTACTTATGGATACAACAACTTCTATAATAATGTATTTAGTAATACAGGTGGCGGACCAGCTATTCTATACTACAACTCTACCTCTACCAATAACATGGACTATAATAACCTATATGTTACAGGTAGTGCATTAGGTAGTTATAATGGTACAACCGTTAACTCTTTTGCATCTTGGAAATCTTCTTCAAATGGCGATAAGAACTCTATCACTCACGAACCAGGTTTCTTGAGCAATAGCGACCTTCGCCCGGATGCAAACAACCCATCAACTTGGTCTCTAAATGGTCGTGCACTACAAATTGCCGGCAATAATAAAGACCATGATGGCTCAAATAGAATTGATGATGTAACAAACGGTACACCTGATATTGGTGCATACGAATTCACACCAAATGTACCTCCTCCTGCAGCTACTGCAACTCCTGCTGTTGCTGCTCCTGGAGCAACTCAAACATTTACATTTGGCGAACAAGAAGTAGCAAAAGTAACATGGGGAACTAATTTACCACTTGTTGCTACACTAACTGTGCGTCAATACAGTGGAGAGAAAGCTGCTGGTGTTGCAAATGCTGCAGCTCCTAAAGGAAGCATGTATTTCTACACCACTGTTGAACCACAAGGCCCAGGCACTACTTATGACTTTAAACTTGACCTTAACTACATGAGCATTTGGATGGGTACAATCAGCCAAGAGTCTGAGTTGAGATTAGCTCATAAGTTCAACAACAACTATAACTGGATGCTGTTTAGCGGAACTATGAGCAGTGTTAATACAGGCAATGATGTTATCAGTGCTAATTCACTATTCCACTTTGGTACATTTACTGGTTTAGAAAATGGTAGTATTACATCAGCATTTGTACGTCCAAGAGGAAATGTTGTTGTATGCTTTGGCAATGATGTAACCTTAGATGCAGAACCTGTGATCGCTGGCAACACTTACCAATGGCACAAGAACAACCAACCAATAAGCGGTGCAACAAGCCAGTCATATACTGCAAGCTCTGCCGGTGACTACAGTGTCATAATTACCAATGGTGGTAAATCAGTTGAATCTGTACCAGTGACTATCAGTACAATTGCTCCTCCGAATGCATTAGTATCAGCAAATGGACCGCTTACTTATTGTATAGGTAATGGCTTAACTCTAGATGCAGGCAATATTGCCGGCGAAAGCTATCAATGGCAGTTAAATGGTATAAACATTTCAGGTGCTACTAATAACACTTACGGCATTACACAAGCTGGTAACTACTCGGTAATAGTACAAAATATCGGTTGTAGTACTTCATCAGCAGTGATTCCAGTTACTAGTGGTCCAATACAAGTTAGCCTTGGTGATGATACTAGTTACTGTGAACAAAAGAATGTTTTCTTAACGCTAGATGCAGGATACCCTGGTGCTAAGTATACTTGGAGCAATGGCGACACGACACAACAAATAAAGGTTACTAAGAGTGGAAACTACATGGTAACTGTTGATGGAGGTCCAAACTGTGTTGCTTCTGATGACATCAACGTAAACATTGACCTACTTCCAAGATCAAACGGTATCTCATTTGTGAAAAATGGTAATGAATACACGTTCAACCCGGCAGGTCCTGCAGGCGTTGTTGGGTGGTTATGGTTATTTAGCGATGGTACAACAAGTACACAACAGTTCCCTAAAAAGACTATTGACGGAGAACTTTACGTAAGACTTGTAATGTATAACCAGTGCGGTTCTGATACATCTCAACTAGGATGGCCATTAAATGTAACTAGCGTTGCAAATGGCTCATCAATCGAGGTATACCCTAACCCTGCTAAATCTCAGATCACGATCAATACTGGTAACATAACCATGGAGTCAGTTCAAATATTAAACAGCATGGGCACTGTAGTATACAGAAGTGAGGCTGATCAAAGTGGTAATAAACACACAGCAAACATCAGTGTGCTACCTAATGGTCACTACTTACTAAGAGTTGTTACAGATCAAGGCATAATCAGTAAACCATTCGATATACTGAAATAAAGACGCTTTATTACAAATGATGTTTTAGACGTCATTTTATGGCGGCCATTCTTGGCCGCCTTTTTCATTTACTACAAAACAATAGTAATACACTTTATATATCAACTACTTTACACAATGCAATATTATACATGTGTTAAGTCGACAACATTTTCCCGATTATAAAAACCATTCTTATTGCACGAACATATTTTTGCGCCATAATTAGGATAAAATGAAAAAAATAATCGGATCAGCACTACTATTAGCAATAGGACTAACAGCTTGTAAAAAAGATGAAACTACAGTTACTCCAACAAATAATAGCTTAGCAATACCCTACACTACTTTGTCAACTAGCAGTAACTACCTAGAGACATTTAAAGGTTCAGACGGTAAGACATCTGTCAACTTTAGCGGTCAAGCTACACGCATAGCTATGCTAAAAGAACTTGACACATACATTAAGTCAGGTACAAGTGCCACTATAAACGTGTCTAAAATGAAAGACATGTTTGAAAATAAAAATAATGCCTTTACAGATGCAGCACTAAATAGTGCTACTACTAAAATAATAGCATCTAAAACAGCAGCATCTTTTACAGCTACTGAAGCTGATAAAGAACGTCAAAAATTCTATAACTACTTTGTTGAGCTAGAAAGAATAAGCAAATTAAATGGCCAAACAGCTGCTCAGGGGCAAGCCGGCATATTAGGCAGTAACCGCCTTGTTGATGAGAAGGGTTTTGAATATGCGCAATTTGTACAAAAAGGACTTATTGGTGCTATGATGCTTGACCAGATATGTAATGTATACTTAGGTACAGACAAGCAATCTGCTGACAATGAAACAATCGTTACAAACAAGAATTACACCGCTCTTGAGCATCATTGGGATGAAGCTTACGGATACTTAACCAATAATGCGATGTACCCTATGAAAGATCCAAATGACGCAACTAAATATCTAGAGTCTTTCCTAGGCGGATATGTTCGTCAAGTAGGAACAAGCGTTGGTGGAGACCCTGAAGCTATATACTTGGCTTTCTTAAAAGGACGTGCGGCTATTGTAAATAAAGACATGGCAACCCGTGACGAGCAGATAGCATACATACGTACTGCATTAGAGAAAGCTGTAGCTACTGTAGCGGTCAGCTATCTGAATAAAACTAAATCTGCAACAGATGATGCTAGCAAGTTCCATGCTCTTTCGGAAGGATATGGTTTCATCTACTCATTACGCTTTGCATACAACGCAAAATTCAATGCTACAAAATCAGACGCATTGTTGCAGATGCTTGACAGTAAAGCCAATGGGTTCTGGTCATTGACCAATGCTGATATTGATAATGTACGAGATCAAATAGCAACAGCTTTTGGTATTGAGAAAACAACAGTGGTCAGCCACTAGAAATAATAATACAAATCGTTGTAAAGCGGCTCCTAATAGAGCCGCTTTACGTGCGTAAAAGAGAAAACATTCATCTAATGAAAAAACGTTTCTTAAAGACCGGTTTCTTACTACTACTTGGAGCTTCCATCATTGTTAGTTGCTCTAAAAAAGAAGAGGATAAAAGCAGCACAAACGGGCTTAATAGAAAACCGATGTTAGAGCATTATGCTAACAATTACGCTGTTCCCGCCTATTCTGACATGGTGCAACAACTTGCAGCACTTAAATCAGCAGTAGAAACATTTAACACCTCACCAGACCAGAGCAGCCTTACCAGTACAAGAAATGCCTGGGAACAAGCTTATATTACATGGCAAAAAGTAGATCTACTGGAATTTGGACCTGCTGAGGAGTCCGGACTACGAAACTTTGTTAATGTATATCCCGTATCTACTACTAAAGTGAACACTAATATTTCATCAGGCACTTACGACCTTGAGGCGTTTGGCAATAAAGATGCACAAGGCTTCCCGGCATTAGACTATCTATTAAATGGCATTGCTGTTAGTGATCAGGGTATTATTGACCTATACACAACAGATGCAAACGCTAATAATAGAAAACAATATTTGGTAGCCTTGGTTAATAAAATGAGCGAAAAGGTGAATCAAGTAAAAGATGGCTGGAATAACTACAGTAATACCTTTATCAACAGCACAGGGACCGATGTTAATAGTAGCTTATCCGTAATGGTGAATGCCTATGTGCTCTATTACGAGCGTTTTTTCCGTGCCGGAAAAATAGGCATACCAGTAGGCGCAATGACTGGTTTTGCATCTCCTCAAACAACAGAAGCCTACTACTACCCTTCCTTATCAAAAGAGTTGGCCGCTACAGCAATGAATAGTATTATCGACTTCTATATAGGCAAGGGGTATAATGGCAAAGAAGGCGCTTCAATGCAATCATACTTTGCATCTCTAGGCACAAGAGATGATAATGGCACATTAATGTCAGAGCTTATTGCAACAGAAATGAACCAAGCAAAAACAGCTCTCACAGGTCTTAACACAACAATACTAGATGGCATTCAAAACAATAGAACGCAGATACTAAATATATACGAAGAGATACAAGACGTAGTGCCTTTACTCAAAGTAGATATGGTATCAGCCTTCAGCATTTCCATCACATATACTGATAATGACGGTGACTAAATAATGTCTGTCGATAAGAAGCACATATCATTCTTAAAGTATTTAGAGCAGCCTGTTCATTCAGCTGCTCTAGCTGCTTTTCGCTTTCTATTTGGCATTATGATACTAGCCAGCACCTTTCGTTTTTGGATGAAAGGGTGGATTGAAGAGTTATATATCAAACCACAATTCTTTTTTAGTTATTACGGGTTTGAATGGATCAAGCCAATTGGAGAGTACACATATTGGTTATTCCTTCTATGTGGTATTAGTGCACTGTTCTTTGCTTTAGGCTTGTTTTATAGAATATCCTCTATCCTGCTCTTTGTAAGCTTTACTTACATAGAGTTAATGGATAAGACCAACTACCTGAACCACTATTACTTTGTCTCTTTAGTATTATTCCTGATGATGTGGCTACCCGCACATGTTAATTATTCTATAGACGCTATTAGAAATAAAACGTCAAAGAATAGGTTTATACCGCGTTGGACATTAGGTAGTATCAGGTTAATGATGGGTATTGTTTACTTCTACGCCGGTATCGCAAAGCTTAATAGCGATTGGCTCTTAGAGGCTATGCCTTTAAGGCTGTGGCTGCCTGCTAGTAATGACATGCCAATTATCGGTCCACTTTTCAACCATTTATGGGTAGCCTATTTATTTAGTTGGTTTGGTGCTATTTATGACATCACAATACCATTCTTTCTGATGAACAGAAAGACAAGACCGTATGCCTATGCTACAGTAATTGTTTTTCATGTACTCACCGCTATGCTATTCCCTATTGGAGTGTTTCCTTATGTAATGATCGTATCAGCGCTAGTATTCTTTTATAGTAAAGACTGGGACAAGCTGCTCTACACAATTAGCAATTATATAAAACGAGATCATACAGAAATTACAATTAGCAGTTATACCTTTGCGCCACTTTTCAAGAAACCAGTAATAGTTTTATTTGCAGTCTTCTTTGGCATACAAGTATTAATGCCTTGGCGATATATACTGACAAAAGATGAGCTGTTTTGGACAGAAGAAGGTTATCGCTTCTCTTGGAGAGTAATGCTAATGGAAAAAATGGGATATGCTCAATTTATTGTGAAAGATGAAAAAACCGGAGAGAAAATAGCTGTAAACAACAACCATTTTTTGACGCGTAATCAAGAAAAGATGATGGCTTCTCAGCCTGATTTCATACTGCAATACGCAAACCTATTACACGATCACTATGAGCAACAAGGAATGAATAACCCTGAAGTATATGCAACAGTGTATGTAGGCATGAATGGAAGAAGAAGCAGACTGTTTGTAGATACTTCTGTAAACCTTGCACAAGAGCAAGATGGTTTTAAACATAAAAGCTGGCTACTGCCATTTAATGATACGATTTATGGGCTCTAGACTGAGTACTCTATTTATTGTTTTACTGATTCCTGCTATTGCACTTGCGCAAGACAGCACAAAAAAGCGTCGTGCGAAGTTAAATGAGGTAAGCATTACAGATAAAAAGGAAGGCAACTTTGGCCATATGTATCAGGTAGATGGCATGAAGATCACTGTGGGTAAAAAGTCTGAAGTTATTAATGTAGACCAACTCACTGTAAATAAAGCAACCAACAATACCAGGCAGGTTTATGCTAAAGTAGCCGGTTTAAATATTTTTGAGAACGATGGAGCCGGCTTACAACTTAGTATTGGTGGTCGTGGTCTTGACCCTAACCGTACGTCAAATTTTAATGTTCGTCAGAATGGCTATGATATAAGTGCTGATGCATTGGGCTACCCTGAAAGTTACTACACTCCACCTACTGAAGCGTTGTCAAAAATTGAGATATTAAAAGGTGCTGCAGGCTTACAATACGGTACACAGTTTGGAGGGCTACTCAACTTTGAAATGAAACAACCCGGTGCCAGTAAACCTTTCTCTATTGAAAGTCGTCAAACAGTAGGTTCGTTTGGATTTATCGGATCATTCAATAGCATAAGCGGCACAAAAGGGAAAGTAAAGTATTACGCATACGGTCATTATAAGAAAGGTGACGGCTGGAGGCCCAATAGCCAGTTCGAATCATTTAATGGCTATGCTGATATTCATTATCAGGCTAGTAAAAAAAGCATGATCGGCTTGGAGCTCACCCACCTTCAGTACCTTGCACAGCAGCCGGGAGGCCTTACAGATAGGATGTTTGAAGAAGATCCTCGTCAGAGCAATCGTTCCAGAAACTGGTTTGCCGTTAAATGGAATTTAGTAGACCTAGAATGGGACTACCGTATATCCTCTCGTACTAAATTACAAACGCGAGCATATACTTTACTCGCATCAAGAAAAGCAATAGGCTTCCGAGACAACAGACCCTCAACTAAAGACCCTGGAACAACAAGAGACCTTCTAGTTGGTAATTTTCAGAATATTGCATTAGAGTCTCGATTGTTGCACAGGTATAGTATCGGCAAGCAAATGCATGTTCTATTAGGCGGTATACGTGTGTATAATGGACATAGCACCAACAAGCAAGGTTATGTAAGCAATGGCGATGGTGCTAACTTCAACTTTACTGACGAATCAAGCCAATTAATATCAGACTATGAATATCCTAACCTAAATATGGCAGCTTTCGTTGAACACATATTCCGTATCAACTCAAAATGGAGTGTTACACCCGGTGTTCGTTTAGAATATATTAAGACACAAGCTCAAGGTAACTATAGAGACAGACAAATAGATTTGGCCGGCAACATTCTAGTAGATAGCATGATCGGGGAAAACCTCGATTTGCCAAGAACATTCATCTTAGCTGGTTTAGGTAGTAGCTATAAGCTTTCAGGTAATATAGAGACTTATGCTAACTTCTCACAAAATTACCGCTCCGTTACTTTTAGTGATATACGCATCATCAATCCTAGCTTCAGAATAGACCCCAACATACAAGACGAAAAAGGATGGAGTGCCGATTTAGGCATTCGTGGCCATATCAACAAGCAATTTCGTTTCGACATTAGTGGCTTCTACCTCCACTATGGCAATCGTATAGGCGAGTATCAAGCTAAAGAGGGAAATAGAACCTTTCGCAAGAGAGGCAATATTGGTGTAGCTCAGATATATGGACTCGAAACCTTTATGGAGCTTGACCTACTTCGTACATTAAAGCAATCATCTAAAGTCGACCTAACAGCATACTCAAACCTAGCATTAACCAGTGCTACTTATACTAAAAGTGACATATCTGCAGTAGTAGGTAAGCAAGTAGAATACGTACCATCTATTAATTGGAAAACAGGTATACAGGCCGGATATAAAGACTTTAAACTCACCTATCAATTTAGTTGGCTTACCGATCAATATACAGATGCTACAAATGCAGAAGATGGAGGCTATACCGGCGTCAATGGTATTGTACCTGACTATAAGTTAATGGATATCTCACTATCCTATAACTGGAAGTGGTTAATTGTAGAAAGTAGTATAAACAACGTAGCTAACGTTGCTTATTTCACACGTAGAGCAACAGGTTATCCTGGTCCAGGTATTATTCCCGGCGATGGAAGATCATACTATCTCACTTTAGGTGTAAGATTATAACAAAAAAGAACCCTACACGACAACAAAGTAATACATCTGATATTATTAAGGCATGTATGGTATGATTACTGTATCAACCTTACTTTATTCTTTTTGCTTGAGTAACAAACGCCATACCTTGCGTCCCCGCAGTTGAATTCATTACTGCTTCAAGAATAGGCTCTGCACAGTTATTAGGTATTACCCATTCAAAAATAAAGTTCGAACCTGTACCACCTTCTACATCATCATGAGCAATTACAATTTCAATTGTTTCCATGGGTTTGACAAAAATGGGGAAATCGAAATATGTTCTAATTTTTTCACCTTCTGTATTAAAGTAATCAGCCTTTAAAAAGTAAATAGTATCTGTTTTACTTACATTACGCATACTTATTGTGCCTGTCAAATTATACTTCTGCTTTTGTGTATAATTATATATCTGTGAATATACAGACAAGTATGACGTACCATGTATTATAGAATCAGCATCATTAATTATAGCCTTTCTTTTTGACCAATTCTCTTCATCTAGTTCAACTTTTGGGGGAGATGGCTCACACCCACATAAGAGTATTAACATTACGAGTGCTATAGATGAAAACTTTAAATTCATAAGAATCAATATTTTACAGACAAGGGATTTGAATTTATGCAAATTCACTAAATACTGCAACTTTTATAATAGTCAGAGTCAGCAAGTTAATGTTTTCCAATACATACGCTATGTATACACACATATATCAACCTTATTACCCGTACACCCAACAATGTTACCACTTAAGCGATGGAAATAAATCTGATTATGCAGTTATGCTCAATGATATAAGCGTAATCAAGCGAAGGTTCTAAAAAATAACAAAAGCCGCTCAGAAAGCGGCTTTTAATCTAGTAGCGAGAGAGGGAGTTGAACCCTCAACCTTAGGGTTATGAATCTCAAAAAAAATAACTGTTTGATCATCAATCATATACAGTTTGTATTTTAATTAAGTTTCACAACAAATACAGCATCTGCATCTGTTGCACCAGCAATAGCATCTCTTGTTTGAGCTTCCTTGTTTCTGGGGCCATGGATAAGTACAACTCCCAATTTACCATCACCTGCTGAGCCTGTTTGCCATTTACATACTCTTGCAAAATCCTGACCATGACCATCTTTGTCCTTATCAAACACTCTGATTGAACCTGCCCCATTTTCAGGTGTGCTTTCATAGTAAAACAAATGTGAGTTTTTTTCTTCTATTATTTCCTTTGTTACATCTATAGTCGGAGAGCTCTTCTCATCCAATACAAACATCTCGATGTTATAAACATTCCCTTCTTGCAAAACAATTGTGTCAGCCTGGATGTTAGTTTGAGTACCATGAAAACCATTTTCCACTTTGTATTTAAAAAACCTCACATCATTATTATCACCAATTTTTGTTGCCTTTATTTGTACAGTTGTTATTAGCTCCGGTTCATTAGGCTGTGGATTTTCAATTAACTCTTCTCTTTCCTTACCACATGAAACTATCAATGCTGATAAAAACACGAATAAAAAACAATGTTGAACCCTAATCATGACAGCTATTTTTTAGCGTCACGATAGCATTACACTATCATGACGCTGATGATAATTATTGTTTGATAAAAGTTTGTGCTAATTGACTATTGCCATCACTTACAATAAGAACATATTGCCCTGTGGATATATTATCTATATCAGCACTAAGAGTATGTTCTGAACTATTAAGTCTTTCATTCCACACCTTAACAACTTGTCCCATGTGATTTAAGATACTACAACTGATTTCTGCATATTTTTCTCCTTTTATCTTTAGGTTAATCTTATTCACAGCAGGGTTAGGGTAAACAGCATGCATTTGTATTTGACCATTTGATGCAAAATTATTTACAGAAGTATTCTTCATAGAAAGCACAGGAAATATGGCAAAGTGTGTTCTTACTTTGGTATTATTCTCTTTATAGAAATCTTTCCAGGTAGGAGTGTGATTATGCCAGCGGATGACATTCCGCCCAAATACTGATGTATCATTATTATCCCTACTACCGTCAGGACCGTGCATTAACGCTATTTTTTTCGTACCAGGACTATGATGTGCATAATCGCCTATATTGAAGGTAATAATGAAGCTATCATTTACAGACACCGAACTTGTAAAAGCAGTATATGATAATGCTCCTGTTATATTTATGCCGCTACCGGGTACTGCTTGCTTACCTAGCTCTGAACCTGGCAGACCATTACTCCCAACACTGTATACTTTGTATTCACAGTCTTCAGTGTAAGTCCCATTACTTCCTGTGTGATAGGCAATTACACCTGTAACTTGGTTAGTGCCGCTGATATAGTATTTCTCACCCCACTCTTCATCAAACAAAGAGTTATGACCTGTGTAGTAGCCAGATTGCACCCCACTATATTGCATCACAGTTGGCGTTTGTGATTTTGGATCAAAGTGTTTTAATGTGTCCTGCCCATAACTTATATGTGCAGCAAAAAATAAGAGTATGTATATAGTATACTTTTTCATGTTTTAAATTTTATACAATAAGAAGTTACTCAACCTGTAGCATACAGGTTAAGGATTAAATAATAATCGGGGAATAATACCGTTGAGGTGGGCCTCTAACACTTACTGTAGCTTCAAAATCTAAATGATAAAAAAGTATTGATTCTCTTTTATAGCTCGAATTGTGCGCAAGAGAACCTATAGGGTGAAAAAATAATAGAGGATTTGAGTAAACCGGTAATGGGATTTCTAAGAACTTACAATGATGATGTTTGCTATCAAAGCTTAGCCCCTTTCCATGACCATCATCGTGTTTATGTATAGTATCCGTATGTCCCGAAAACTGGTGTAGCCACTCTCTTGAAGTATTGCTAAAAAGCAGCAATACAATCATGATAAAGCATACAAAGAGTTGTTTAGAGACAAGCACTACTTTGCTATAATTATATGTGGTATAATTTGAAGTCACTAAACCCTACAAGTTTTACAATAACCGGAAATCAAGAGGTTAACATTTTCCATTACATACCCTTTGGGTACTTGTATGTCAGCTTTATTGTCTAGACATTCAACAGTATTGCAACTTAAACAACGGAAATGAAAGTGATCATGTTGATGGTCTTCTTTTTTGCATGTAGTGCATAGAGCATAAAAATACTTCCCTTCATCAGAAGTAACCCTGTGCACAATACCATCTTCATAAAAGCTATTTAGAATACGGTAAATCGTAACACGATCTATATTTCCTTCCATTTTCTCCTCAATCATATCCTGACTTAATGCTACATCTGTGTTTTGAAACATTTTCAGTATCTCGTTCTTTGCCGGCGTATTTCTACGTTTCATACCACAAAGCTAAATTATTTATTGCAACATTGTTGCAATATCAGAAAACAATCTTATTATTGCAACTCAATTGCAATAATCATGATTCCTACAACATTTTATGAATGGCATCAGTGCATTACAGAAAAATGCGGTATTCAACTCACGCGTGAATATGTACAACAAAGACTAAAAGTGCTTGAGGATAGTACAAACCCAGAAACAATAGTATTTAAAGAGTTCTATGGTGCAGAGCACTTATATATGGTCACTTCATGGTTTAAAGAAGCGGCTCATTTAATACGTCAATACTAATTAATGATAAAAGGTGAAGAAGTTAATAAACAGGAGAACAGTCATAAAACAAGGAGCGGTTATAGCAACATCACTATTCATGCCGTTTCCTCTTACAAGCTTTACAAACATAACCTATATGAAAGATAATAATTATGAAGTAATCATCATCGGTGGTAGTTATTCCGGACTATCTGCAGCAATGGCTTTAGGTCGTTCATTGCGCAAGGTACTGATCATTGATAGTGGCCATCCTTGTAATATACAGACTCCACACTCACACAACTTTCTTACTCAAGATGGTGAGCAACCAGCTACAATAGCTAGAATAGGCAAATCTCAAGTTTTAAACTACAAGACAGTAACCTTTATAAACGACTTGGCAGTTAGTGGGCAAAAAGATGGAGATAATCACATCATTACTACTAAAAAAGGAGACCACTATAGTGCTAAGAAATTGATTTTTGCGACGGGCGTAAAAGATATTATGCCCGATATAAAAGGATTTTCAGACTGCTGGGGCATATCTATTGTTCATTGCCCATATTGTCATGGTTATGAAAATCGTGGCAAAAAGACAGCAATAATCGCTAACGGAGAAAGAACAGTTCACCTAGCCCCACTTGTTAACAACCTTACGGACAACCTTACAATACTGACTAGAGGTCAAGATAACTTAGATCAATCACAAATTGACAAACTAGCAAGGAGCGGCATAAAAATCGCAGAAAAGAAAATCGTTGAAATAAAACATCAAAAGGGGCATCTAGAGCATGTCATATTTAGTAATGGTGAAAAAGAAAAGTTTGATGTAGCATATGGTATTATTCCTTTCAAACAACATTCAGACATTCCTGAATTACTAGGCTGTGAACTTACAGAAACTGGACATATAAAAGTTGACATGTTTCAAAAAACGACAGTTCCTAACGTATTTGCTTGCGGAGATAACGCAAGTATGATGCGTTCTGTAGCATACTCAGTTGCTACAGGTAATATAGCTGGTGCTATGATTAATAATGAACTTACAGAAGAGGCCTTTCAAACTAAATAGAAATGAAAAACCAAAATGAAATTACGTTTAAAAAGCTACCAACAACAGTACTAAGTGGCTTTTTAGGAGCGGGAAAAACAACTCTATTAAATCACATATTAAACAATAAGGAAGGGCTGAAGGTTGCTGTCATTGTAAATGACATGAGTGAGGTAAATATAGATGCCAGGTTAGTAGAAAGTGAAAACGTGCTCTCAAGAACAGAGGAAAAGTTGGTGGAGATGAGTAACGGTTGCATTTGCTGTACGCTTCGTGAGGATTTGATGATAGCAGTAGAAAAGCTAGCATTGGAAAACCGTTTTGATTACCTACTTATTGAGAGTACTGGCATTAGTGAACCTATTCCGGTTGCACAAACCTTCTCATTTATCGATGAAGAAAATGGCATTGACTTATCTACATTCAGTTACATAGATACGATGGTGACTGTTGTAGACTGCTTTAATTTCTTCAAAGATTTTAGTTCAAGCGAGCTGTTACTTGATAGAGATTTGACGGATATGGAAGGCGATTACCGAACAATAGTCAACTTGCTTACAGATCAAATTGAATTTGCCAACGTTATTATACTTAATAAGACTGACCTTGTGGATAATAAGACGGTTGGCCTTCTGAAAGCCGCCATTCAAAAACTTAATCCTGGAGCTAAAATTATAACTTCATCATTTAGTAAGGTGGCACCAAAAGACATCCTAAACACAAAGCTTTTTGATTTTGAAGAAGCTCAGAGTTCTGCTGGATGGCAAAAGGAACTTGAGGCAGAAAGTCATACTCCTGAAACCGAAGAATATGGTATTAGCTCATTTGTGTTCAGAAACAGTAAACCCTTTCATCCCAATCGATTTTGGAACTACTTGAATAAAGAATACCCCAATAGTATCATAAGGGCAAAAGGGTTGTTTTGGCTAGCATCAAGACCAAACGACGCTATCAATTTTTCGCAAGCAGGAGGTTCATCTAGGATAGAAAGAGCTGGCGTTTGGTGGTGCAGCATGCCCTTTGGTGATAGAATACGTTATGCTGCGTATGTTGATAACAAAGATGAAATAGAAGCCAGATGGAACAAACAGTGGGGAGACAGAATGAATGAGCTAGTGTTTATCGGTCAAGACTTAAACAAAGAACAAATTATCACTGATTTAGAAAGTTGTTTACTTCAAGACCATGAGCAGTACTTGTTTGACAACAATGAAAAGTTCGAAGACCCTTTCCCTGCTGATTTCTAATCTTAAAATATACTAATAATGGAAGATAGTGTAGTTGCTACAGAAGAATGGATCATCTCAAATAACCTAGGCGATATTGCGCGCATAAACAATTCTGAGTTCAATATGGCTTGTTGGGAAAGAGATGCTCCCAAAGTATCGCAATGCATTAATCATATACTCAACACACAATTAGAAAGACTAAATGATTATTGCCATTATACAGAAGCTTCTAAGCTATTGAAGCAACATTTATCTACAGTCATTGATACAACTCAAATAGTAGATTGTGCAGCATTATTATCTGATGTGCAATATTTAGCAAATCTATTTTCTGATATCTCTGGTTCAAAAACCATTCGTTTACACTTTGCCATTGTTGAAAATGATATGTGTAGAAGATTTCATACAGACGTAAATGATTTGCGGTTACTCTGCACCTATTACGGGCCTGGCACAGTTCTTCTTAACAATAATGATATATCAGAAGAAACATTAGATAAAGCCGTAACACAACCTGACATTATTCCCAAAGAAGATATATACCACATAAACACTGGAGATGTAGTAGTACTAAAAGGAGCATTACACCATAACTCAACAAAAACAGGGGTATTGCACCGTAGTCCGGTATTGTCAGAGTCTCAGCAGAAAAGGATAATCGTACGACTGGATACGAATAGCTTCCTCTTATAACAAATAGTAATGACTTTCAATACTAAAGCAGATTCTATAGGGATTGTCTCAAGTAGTATATGCCTTATACATTGCATAGCAACACCATTTCTTTTCTTGGCAAAAGCTTGCTCAGACAGTTGTTGTAATGACGCTCCACTATGGTGGAAACTAATTGACTATCTATTTCTGATCATCTCATTTACTGCCATTTATTTTGCTGCAAAAAAATCTACAAAAAGGTGGCTACGAATTGCCTTGTGGAGTGCATGGGGGTTATTGTTATTCACTTTGTTAAACGAGGCATTTGAAATGGAATTGCTTCCTGAGAAATTCATATACGTTCCGGCATTTAGCATAATTGCACTGCATTTGTTCAACCAGAAATACTGCAAATGTGCATGAAATGACTGTTAGATAGAGCATTTTACACCATATAAACTCATATAAACACACAACTTGTTGTACCTATGTTGTACCTGTTAATTAAATTTGAACGAAGTAAGAAAGGGGTCAAATAACAAAAGCCGCTCACAGAGCGGCTTTTAATCTAGTAGCGAGAGAGGGAGTTGAACCCTCGACCTCAGGGTTATGAATCCTGCGCTCTAACCACCTGAGCTACCTCGCCATGTCAATTTGTGGTTTTGAAGAGCGGCAAAGGTAAATCAAAACTTTAATTTTTCACAATACTAAATTGAGTTTTTACTAACTCCGGCAGCTCTGTAATCTTTCGCTCATCGTAGTTAAAACATACTATACCTGTAGAGGCATGTGCTACATCAATCTTACCACCTTCGCTACCCTCTTTTGTTACTTTATATAATAATTCAAAACCATATTTATTGATCTCGTCAACATATATATCTACATCTAGTACATCACCATAAAAGCCTTCGGCCTTGTAGGCTATAGCAGAATCAGCCATTATTATAGCTACACCTCCCATATCTAACTCCGAATAACCAAAATGGGTTAAAAACATCACCCTAGCCTCGTGGATTATAGACAACACTTTATCATTACCTACATGCCCACCATAATTCAAGTCTGTTATTCGCACAGGTATGTGTGCAGTGTATAATGGATTATGCGGCGGAAACTTTATTTTTACACGACTCATGAAATAATATTGATAAATGAAGATAATCTGTATCGGACGAAATTACGTTGATCACGCAAAAGAACTAAATAATGCAGTTCCCGGTGCCCCGGTGATATTCATGAAGCCTAAAAGTGCATTGTTACTACCTAATAAGCCTTTGTACTATCCTGAGTTTACGGATGACCTTCATTATGAATGTGAGTTGGTAGTTAAAATATCTAAAAACGGCAAATATATACGTAGTAAGTTCGCTCACAAATACTATAATAGCATAAGTGTCGGCATAGATTTTACAGCAAGGGATTTACAACAAAGTCAAAAGGAGAAAGGGTTACCTTGGGAAATAGCAAAAGCATTTGATGGGTCTGCCGCTGTAGGTAACTTCATACCCTTAAACTCTGACATTAACCTATCTAATACTGAATTTAGCCTTACATTAAATGGCGATGAAGTTCAAAAAGGGAATACAAAAGATATGCTTTTTGATACAGGAACGATAATTGAATATATATCACAATTTTTCACGCTAAATATTGGAGATATTATCTTCACAGGCACCCCGGCAGGTGTAGGGTCGGTTAATCCATTTGATCAGCTAGATGCTTACCTGCAAGGAGAGAAACTTTTAACAGTTGAAGTCAAGTAATATATGCGTATATACAACCCCAAAAACTGGTTCGGAATACTATTCCAATTTCATAAGTCAGATACAATTAGAAAAATGGCTCCCTTAATCGCCATTATATGCATTTATACTGCATTGTTATCTTATGTAGAGCTTAACTACTTAAGTGCTAAAGGCAAGGGATATTTTTCGAATCTACACCAATTGCATGGTCTCTTGGGTTTTGCATTATCACTACTACTAGTATTTCGTACCAATACTGCTTATGATAGATGGTGGGAGGGTCGTAAGCAATGGGGAGCACTGGTAAATACAAGTAGAAATCTAGCTATAAAACTCAACTCTTTACTTCCTGATAATGATACAGACAATCGCAACTTTTTTAAAGATGCTATACCGCTCTACTCCAGTGTATTAAAAGACCACTTACAATCTGAGTATACAAGATACTCTCTAGATGAAATAGAGCACCCAGAACTAAAAGTAGTAGATGGAAGTAGACATGCACCTAACCATGTAGCCACACGCATGAGCAACCGTATTATATCGCTACATAAAGAGGGCGTGATATCAGGTGAAGAGTTATTATTTATCAACAATGACTTTACTGCATTTACTGACATATGTGGTGCATGCGAACGCATAAAAAACACACCCATACCTTTCTCTTACAGCTCTTTTATTAAGAAATTCATTTTCATTTACGTGATGACCCTGCCTCTTGGTTACGTATTCACTTTAAGCTACTTTATTGTACCTATAGTAGCTATCGTGTTTTATGTAATGGGTAGTTTAGAACTAATAGCTGAAGAAATAGAAGATCCTTTTGGCTTTGACACCAACGACTTGCCAATGAAAAAAATTGCAGAGAATATTGAGAAACATGTACACGAAATACTATAACGTTTGCTAATAACAAGTAGTTAACGGCCATTATCATTATGCTGGTTTAATTCTTGTTATATTCGTGGTATAATTCCCATTATATGAAAAAGTATATTCACACTATTTACATTACACTTTTCGCCTTATTATTGTCGGTAAATGTTTATGCCCAAAACAAACCATCAATAGGCTGTGTTAATAAAGTAGTACGCCTACAGTCTGAACAAATAAAAAGACAGTTTAAGGAACAAGGACTAACCGTATATAAAGATGCCATGGTAAACATGGAGCCGAAGCAACCTTTTCCTATAGCCGTACAGCTAAACCAAGGACGACTTTATCAATTACTCTTTGTGGGAAGTAAGAAAGCGACAAAAATCAAAATGGAGATCTATGATGGTAAGGATAATAAAATAGACGAGAAGGTTTTGAATGAACCGGAAAAAACAAACTTCATCATCTACTCATTTGCCCCTCAAAAAGACGATATATATCTGATTATTTTGACACAAAAAATAAAAGGCAAGAGCATATGTAGTAGCTTTAGTATTTTACAAAACGATGCTACTACATTAGCAAAGTAGTTGTTTTATATCCATGGGTATACAAATAGAGGAAAGCTGGAAAAAAGAACTATCTGAAGAGTTTAATAAGCCTTATTTCAATAATATTGTCACTTTCTTAAAAAAGGAGAAAGCAGTAGGTAAAGTCATTTTTCCTCCTGGTCAGTTAATATTCAATGCTTTTAACACCACATCATTTGACCATGTAAAGGTGGTTATATTAGGGCAAGACCCTTATCATAATTATAATCAGGCACATGGGCTCAGCTTTTCTGTTGCTAATGGTATCTCTCCCCCACCTTCACTAGTTAATATTTACAAAGAGATACACCAAGACATTAACATAGCCATACCACAACATGGAAATCTTGAGAATTGGGCAAAACAAGGCGTACTACTCCTAAATGCATCGCTTACAGTAGAAGCGCACAAACCCATGTCACATAGTAAAATTGGTTGGCATGAGTTCACCAATGGAGTCATCAGAATAATATCAGAACGCCGAAAGCATGTTGTATTTATGCTTTGGGGTGGTTTTGCAAAAAGTAAAGAGCCTCTTATTGATGAAAGCAAGCACCTTGTACTAAAAGCTGCCCACCCATCACCACTTTCAGCTCATAATGGCTTTTTCGGCTGCAAACACTTTAGCAAGAGTAATATATGGCTTCAAGAAAAAGGTATTACACCTATAAATTGGGCATTGTAACTTTACAGCTCTTTACATATACATATGAAAGCTATTAAAAACATCTTAGGTCATTTATACTTTGTATATGGCATGCTACTTTTCATAGCTACTATGATCATTGTATTTATCCCTATTTGGCTAATATCCTTTTTAAAAGAACCAAAGCGCTCTATAGTACTTCATAAAGTTTTCAGGTTATGGATGGGAGTATTCATGCCCTTGGCTGGATGCCCGGTAAAAAGAAAAGGTAAAGAACATTTTCAAAAGGGTGAAAACTATATAGTAGTTACTAACCACAACTCACTTGTTGACATTCCTGTATCATCTCCTTGGAT
Organism: Flavipsychrobacter sp.; assembly: GCA_965230595.1. Classification (GTDB taxonomy): domain Bacteria; phylum Bacteroidota; class Bacteroidia; order Chitinophagales; family Chitinophagaceae; genus UBA5543. The sequence continues at coordinate 1,748,754 of OZ246011.1, forward strand.
ACCCGGCCCTAATAAAACACTTGCAAAAGTAGAAATGTCTAAAATTCCATTATTTGGTGTTATATATAAAACGGGATCCATACTGGTAAATCGGAAAAATGAAAAAAGTAGACGTGAGAGCTTTACCGAGATGGAAAAGACATTGAATATGGGTATCCATCTTTGTTTATATCCTGAAGGTACGCGTAATAAGACTGGCAAGCCTTTGCAACGTTTCTATGATGGTGCTTTTATAACAGCAATTAAAAGCCAAAAACCAATAATACCGGGTATTATATTCAACAGCAAAAAGATACTTCCACATCATAAAAGGTTTTGGGCATGGCCTATGACCATTCGTTTTGATTTTCTTGAACCAATATCTACAGAAGGGCTAACAATCAACGATGTGGGCTTACTTAAACAAAAAGTCTATTCCATTATGGAAGATTACTATATAAACAATGAATGACTATGAAGTTTTACATGATAGGCACGGGCAATACTGCTTGGTATTTTGTAGATAGATTAATAAATGCGGGACATACATGCAATGGCATTTATGGACGTACAATGGCAAAAGCAAATGAGTTAGCCGAAAAGGCTAATACAACTACGATAGCAGAAATAACAGATATAAAAGACGATGCTGATTGCTGTATCATTGCCATTTCTGACAACGCTATTATAGAAATAGTTAAACAATTGAACTTTGAGAAAACGGTATTAATACATACTGCAGGGTCTGTTGACAGAAGTATTTTAACTGAGGCTGCTCCGCATAACAGTGTATTATGGCCGGTATACTCTATTAACAAAGAAGACCTGCCTAGACACAGAGATGTGCCTATCGTGGTTGAAGTGTCTGATATGCAGGCAGTAAAAGTTACCTCTGAAATGGTCAACAGCATTACTGATAAGTTTTTCACAGTAGATAGCACACAAAGGGCATGGTTGCACCTCTCTGCCGTATTGAGTAATAACTTTGCGAACCATTTATTTGCTATAAGCGAACAAATATGTAAAGAGCATAACCTACCATTCCCTATCCTACAACCAATTATTAATCAAACTATTGAGCGATTACAAACACAGAATGCTAAAGATGCACAAACAGGCCCTGCTATACGTAAAGATCTATCAACAATAGATAAACACATCAATATGTTGGAAGACCTCCCTTACTGGCAAGACTTATATGAATCTATCACTAGCTCAATAGATAAGATGTATAACCTTGATAGTGCAGATAAGAGTACGAACCATTAACTTTGCGCGAAATCTTACAATAAGAAATGTATAATATAAAATTCAATTTTGAGCAGAAAGGACTGGAGTCAAAAACGATTGAGAATGTAGAACCGGATATTAGCATACTTGAAGTAGCACTTGAGAATGGCATTGAACTACACCATAACTGTGGAATGGTTTGCGCCTGTAGCACGTGCCACTTGTATGTAAATAAAGGCGAGGAGCACCTACCTGAAATAACTGATAAAGAAGAAGATTTCATAGATCGTGCACGTAACCCTCGACTAGAGTCTAGACTTGGTTGCCAATGCATATTAGAAGAAGGTAGCGGAGATATTGAAGTAACACTACCCGACCAGTCATTAATTCACGGAGAATAATTAAAAAAATAATACAAATGGCTCATTACGAACCGCCCATAAACTGGACAGATTACGAAGACATTGCTCTTAAATTATACGAAAAATTTGGTGATGACTTTGGCGAAGGGAAAATATATAGAATAAGATTCACTGACTTATTGGAGTGGGTTTTAGAAATAGACAATTTTGAAGGAAAGCGCGAAGATTGCAATGAAGGACATTTGGAAATGATCCAAAGCAGCTGGGTGTACGAATGGCGCGATAATCAAGACTAATGAATGTACTAGAACTTTTTTCTCCTGTAAAAACATTCATCTTTGATGTAGACGGTGTGCTTACTAATAGTGCTTTGCTGGCTACCAAAGATGGGCATTTACTAAGACAGGTAAATATCAAAGATGGCTACGCACTACAGCTTGCTGTAAAAAAGGGCTATAATGTGTGGATCATCTCAGGAGGTAACTCTGAAGCTATTAAAACTCGCTTTCAAAACTTAGGGTTGAGCGAAGTACACATTAGGGTAAAAGATAAAAAGGCTCTACTACTTAAGCTTGTAGAAAAACATCAAATAGATCTGAGCCAAACCTTATATATGGGAGATGATATACCGGACTATGCTGTAATGCAGCTATGCGGGTTACCTGTATCTCCTGCTGATGGTTGTACGGAAATAAAATCTGTAGCTAAATATATTAGCCCCCAAAATGGTGGTAACGGTTGTGTTAGAGATGTTATAGAAAAAGTACTAAAACTAAATAACGACTGGGATCTTCCTACTTAGCTTCATAACTACCGGATAGCTTAAACAATATTCCCGCATCATTTTTAAAGGATGCCTTTACATTGTATCCTTGGTCTCCATGATCCCATGTAACATTGATCGTAGGTTCCGTTTCAGGCGTTATTAATTGAAGGAACTTAACTTGTCCCGCATTGCGCAGCCACAACAACTGATCTGTTTGCGCCTCTAACAACTCTTTTATCATTTGCATCATACAAACGCCCGGCACCACGGGTTGGCTTGGAAAGTGGCCAGTGAATATATCATGCTGTGCATTAAAAACAACTTTACAAGAGAAGCTATTAGGCTCTCTTTGCATATAGTCTATTTTATAAAAGTCATTCATTAACATAGCTAGTCGTTATTTATTTGGGTCAATTGTATTGTAAAGTTTGCTCTTTTATGGTCGAAATAAGCTGACTTTGGCATAGACTGCTTATCGCTTTTTCCGGTAACTGTAAGTTGAGTAATCATGCTTTTCTTCCCTATATGCTCTACTCTATTCAATATCTGATCATCAAACACATAACATATACTTCCACCTACAATAGTAAAACAATTATAAACCGATTTACCCCTATTATCACTATACATTTTTTCAAACTTCTTATCCAGGTCTAATAAGAGTAGCATTTCAAAGTCCCTCCGTAGTATATTAATTATTGCCTGTTTATTAAGCTTATTAATAATACTATTCACCTTAAATCCTTCGTCACCCCACTCAAAATCGAAAAATGTCAACCCTACTTCATTTTGGAATACTGCACGTACCGTGCCATTTTCCATTTTTTTGAACAACAAAATGCCACTTAAGTGATATTTTTTGAATATTACATTTCCATTAACAATACAACGATATATTGACTTGCTTAGTATCGGGCGGTACTCTAGTGCAGAAAGGGCAACTCCTTTTTGCTCTGTTAAATGTCTATACGGGCTATTAGCGCAAGAGGCTAACAGTAGCAATAATATCAGGCTATTTAACTTTAAAAGTGTCCTCATTAAGCTTTGTATTATGCTTAGTGTCAGAGAAGATCATATCAGTATAGTCTCCACCAGCCTCTATCATTTTTAGCCTTACCACATCAAAGTTTGACTTACGCATGTAAACTTCTATTCCTGAAAACATTTTTTTCATGTCCTTATTAACAGGTTGAAGCTCTAATAGATATCTGTTACTATTTTGGTAGGCTTTCACATTAAAATCAGCATTATCAAGAACTCTACCACTCATGCAACCTATCATGACATCATTAATTGACTGTAACAATTTGCTTCCTTTGGTATTGATCTTGCTCGTCTTTTCTTCATCCTTCACCAACATCTTGCCATCATTTATCACCATGATGTACTTATATGGCGACAGATACTCTATTCTTACCTTTTGAGGCTGCGCATAATAAAAGCTGCCATTGGATTTGATCTCCTCCGCCAATAAGGATAAATGCTTAGTTTGTACAAATTTGCTGGAGATATTCTTTACCGATGCATTGGCATCATTAAGTTGCTGCTTAAAAGAGCTTAAATTATCAATACTGCTATAGCCTTTGGGCTGTGCATAGCAGCTAATACTTAATAAAGTAAATAATAATATTTGTAATTTATTGATAGGCATTAATATCAAACATTTCATCAATACGTACAAAAGTAAAACCCTTTTCTTTTGCTTCAGTAATAATATCCGTTAAAATTTCTGTAGTTACGTCTACAAAATCGTGTAATAAGATAACGTCTCCATTTTGGAGCTTATCAATTACTCTAGCTTTAATTTTCTGTTTGTCTTTTATGGTAGTATCATACGATCTTACACTCCAACCTATGGAAATAACTTTACTCTTCTTAACTGCTCTTGACAAATTAGGGTTAGTAATACCATATGGAGGTCTGAATAACAAAGGTTCTTTTCCAATTACCCCAGCAATTGCTTCTGCAGAACGCTTAATGTCCTTTACCATAACATTTGAGGTAAGTAAATCGAAAAAGAAACCATGATCATAACTATGATTGCCTATCAAGTGTCCTTCTTCATCAATCCTCTTTAGTACACTTTCGTTGCCAGTGATATTCTTACCTATACAAAAGAAAGTAGCAGGCACTTCATGCTCTTTTAGCACATCTAATATTGCCGATGTGTTGGCAACCGGCCCATCGTCAAATGTTAAGGCTAATATCTTCTTTGCACCCGAACCTTTACTTAATGAGTGTAAAAAATAATTCTTTTGAATCCGCATTACCCCCACAGTGTGTATACTTAAAAAGAAGAATACAGTAACAAGTAACCATACCCAATGTATACTGAAATAATAAATGGCGGCACTAACTACTAGCAAGGTACTAGCAAACAATATGTTTACAACCGTTACAGGACGCAATACAATTATAGTTTTTCAAAAATTGATCTCAATCTTTCACGAGTCATTTGCTCTTCCCATTTAGGCCCCAATGCATTTTCCCATAAAGGCTTCATACCCATAGAAACATTGATCATCGTCTCAAAATCAGCATCAGACAACCCTTTAGTCACTCCTGTTGGAATATCAATATTATGCTGTTCTACCATTTTATGAAACTCTGCCACACCCTCAGGGTAAAACTCTTCTAAATGGTTAAAAACAATGCAATTACCAATACCATGCTTGGTACCTAATAAATAGCTCAAGCCATAACTCACAGCATGTGCCACACCTACTTGAGAATAAGCAATACTCATACCTCCTGAATAAGAAGCCATCATTAGCTTCTCATCACTTTCTTCGTTCCAATCTGTTCGGTGTAAAAACACGTCTCTGCAAAGCTCCAATGCTTTTTCACCATAAGCCTTGCTAAATGCATTTATATAAGTCCCTTCCAGTGATTCAATACAATGAATATAGCAATCCATACCTGTATAAAAACGCTGGTTTGCAGGGGCATCTTTAATCAGTTCAGGGTCTAATACTATTTGATCAAAAGGTGTAAAATCAGAGTTCATACCAAGCTTCCTCTCAGGGCCTGTTAAAACACAGGTTCTTGACACCTCAGCTCCTGTGCCTGATAATGTGGGAATACCTACTTTATATACTGCCGGATTTTTCACAAGATCCCACCCTTGATATTCATGTGCCTTACCCGGGTTATTCATCATAATGGCTACAGCCTTAGCCAGGTCCATCACAGAGCCACCTCCAATACCTACAATACCGGAAACCACTCCAAACTCATCTTTCAACCTATCTGTTATTTCATCTACATATGTAGTCTTAGGTTCATTAGTTACATCTGCTATTATTACAGTATCATTACCTAGTACAGGTATCGTCTTTATGAATGCATCATTATTAGCAAAGTGATGGTCTAGCAAGAAAACCATTGGGTGGTTATCAACCCTTTTAGAAGCTAATATTTCATCTAATTGAGCAAAACATCCTCTACCATACACCACATAATCTACCATCTTAAAATTACGGAAAGTCATGATCGTCTTATTTATGGGTAAACGTCTTTATTTATTGTAGCTGATACTCTTCCATAAAAGCTTCAGCCTTTGCTATATCTGTCGGGATATCTATTTGAACTCCCATATATGGTGTGATCACCATTTTTATTGGCACACCATTCTCAATAAACCTCAAGCACTCTATCTTTTCTACACGCTCCATTGGTGATGGTGGCCACAATGTGAAGTCAAGCAACGCCTGTTTCCTGAAGGCATATACACCGATGTGCTCATAATGATTGATAGCTATCTTTTCATCTCTAACAAAAGGTATGGGACTTCTTGAGAAATACATAGCGAACATTCTCAAATCAAGAACTACTTTAACATAGTTCGTATCACTCACATATTTTTCTTCTTTTATCTTTTGCACAATAGACCCCACTTGGATATTCTTTCCGTGATGCCCTTCAAAAACTTTTAATAGTTTTTCAATCGGGTCTTTTTGTACAAAAGGCTCATCACCTTGCACATTAACAAATACGTCAGCATCTATATCCAGCACTACTTCAGCTATTCTATCCGTACCACTTTCATGATGTTTTGCACTCATTAAGACTTTACCGCCAATGCCTTCAATCTCATTCTTTATTTTTTCACTATCGGTCACAACAATTACTTCAGAAAAAAGGCCTGTACTTACGGCAGACTCATAGGTACGCCTAATCACGGTCTTACCCTTAAGCATAGCCATCAATTTACCGGGGAAACGAGACGCTTCAAATCTCGCAGGTATTAAAGCAACTGTTTTCATATTATAAAATTATCATTTCTTTTTAAAGAAGCCGACTATTAATGTTACCCAGCCGGCAATAAACATAAGCCCACCAATAGGTGTAATAATACCTAATCCACCAATACCTACCTCTCCATTAAGCTTTAAAGCAGTAATAAGATATAAAGAACCAGAAAAAAACACGATACCAACAGCAAAAAACAATGCACCTAACTTGATAAGCCTAAATGGTAAATACTGATATATAATACCTGCTGCCAACAATGCAAAGCTATGATAAAACTGATACGAAACAGCAGTTTGGTATGTTTCTAGTTGCACCTCACTCAATAATGGCTTTAGTGAATGTGCGCCAAAGGCTCCTAGTATAACTGCAAGTGCTGCAAATATGGCTCCTACTATCAATGCAGGTCTGAACATTTCTTTAAAATTTCTCCAAAGTTAACAACTGATTTTTTTTCATGGCTAAAAATATGATCTGCTTCCTTGTAAAACCCTTCTCTTGCTTCTAATAAGCTTTTCAGCTTATCTATTACTTGTACATTTCCTGAGAACATAGGCCTTTTCGCCTCCTCTTTTACAATCCTTTCTTGCAATAGTTCTAAAGGTTCTTCTAAATATACAACACAACCTCTCTCACTCATCAACATACGATTTTCCTGTCGCATAACCGTACCACCACCTGTTGACACTATTAAGTTAATATCAACTTGAGCTACTACTTCTTCCAATATTTTTGATTCAATATCCCTAAAGTAATCTTCTCCACTATCCTCAAAAATATCTACAATGGCTCTACCCTCTTGCAGCTCAATAAGTTCATCAAGATCAACGCTATGCCACCCATAGTATTCAGCTACCTTATTAGCCCAATACGTTTTACCCGCTGCCGGCATACCTGTTAAAAAGATGATACTCATATTTTGTCTTGTATATACTTCCACAACATCAGCATACCCATATTAGCAGCTATCTCCTTATTTCTATCTCTATCGTAATGAAACTTATACTTTTTTTGCACCGTACCCCTATGCCCTGAAACGGCCATCCATACCGTACCTATTGGCAGCTCATCCACTACATCTACACTCTTGCTCAGCAAACCTGTAACGGACAGACAATAATCACTTTGTAATATTTCACGTCCTTTTTCTGCCATTTCAATAGCTACATCTTCACTTATGGCTCCTTTCTCGTCTAAAACATTTTTCACGACACCTAATACGCTATTTTTCAGCTCATTTTGATAAGGTACAACCCCTCCTTGAAAATATCTACTTGAGCCTTCTATTCTTGTTATCAAATGAGCTATATACCCTCCTGTGCAACTTTCCGCTAATGAAAGTGTTTCTTTTCGCTCTAATAGTAGCCTGCCAAGGGCCTCTTCAAGAGAAATATCTTCCTTAGCAATAACTATATCTGCCAAACGATCAAATAACTTGCTCTGCCAGTTCCCTACTTCATTAGTTAATACCTCCTGATCAACACCTCTACCTGTCAAACGAAGCTTTACAGTACCTGCACTAGGCAAATATGCCAAACTAATATGTTGAGGTAAGCTACCTTCTATATCACTTATTTTTTCTGCTATAAAACTTTCTCCTTCCCCTGCTGTAACCAAAGTTTTGTGTACAATAGCATCAGTAAGGTATTGTTCTTTAAATCGTGGTAATACCTCATCTTCCATAATACTCATCATCTCAAAAGGCACACCTGGCATGGATACAATTACTTTACCATTTTTGTCAAACCACATACCTGGAGCTGTACCCATTTTGTTATGCAACACTATACATTTATCAGGCACCTCAGCCTGTTTGATGTTACGCTCTAAAAATGGTCTTTTCCTTATTGCAAATAGGTGTTTTACATGCGCTAGCACATTATCATCCACTATTAGCTTTGCGTCAAAATAATCACACAGGAAAGGTTTGGTAATATCATCCGCCGTAGGACCAAGCCCACCCGTCATTAACACTATTGATGCCTCTTGTAATTCATAATCTAGAGCCTTTCTAATAGCAGTTGGCTCATCAGCCACTGATACTTTCCTTAATAACTCTATGCCTTGCAAATTGAGCTTTTGAGCTATCCAGGCTGAATTAGTATCAACTGTTTGGCCTATTAGCAGCTCATCGCCAATAGTAATAATAGAAGCTTTTATCGTACTCATTTTAATTGAAATATGGTGCTAACAGTTGCCCTAACTTTTCAGGCATGTTAACAGTCTTCTTTTCATCTTGATTATAAAACACAAGAGTTGTTATACCTTTATTTACCAACTTGCCAGACTCGTTATACAATTCTGAATGAAACTCAATCTTAGAACTTTGTGGCATTTCTTTTATTATAGTATGAACTGTAATTAGATCATCATACAAAACTGGTCTTAGATAATCTACCTTTAGAGATGCTACAGGCATTAGAATACCTGTTTGTTCCATTTCTTTATAGGTCAGACCTAGTTTTCTTATAGCATCAGTTCTGCCTACTTCGTAATACAAAGCATAATTACCATAATATAAGTAACCCATTTGATCAGTTTCTCCATATCTGACCCTAATTTCTGTTTTTGCCAAGTACATATTACTTCTCAGAATCTTTTATTGAATAGATACCATTTGCCTGATTAAGACAAGTTATGGTCAAATCATTAATACATACATGTGCAGGCAATGTAGCGCAATAGTAGGCAGTATTCGCTATGTCTTCCGCTACTAAAGGCTGCAGATCTTGATAAACTTTATCTGCTTTTTCCTTATCCCCTTTAAATCTTACTACTGAAAATTCTGTTTCAGCCATACCCGGGTTAATAGCTGTCACCTTAATGCTATAAGGCAACAGATCTATACGCATAGCTTGAGATAATGCATCAACGGCGTATTTTGTAGCGCAGTACACATTCCCATTTTTATAAACCAGCTTACCCGCAGTGGAACCAATATTAATAATATGTCCACTTTTCCTAGCCTTCATCATTGGTACAACTTGCTTCGTAACGTACAGTAAGCCTTTAATGTTTGTATCTATCATTACTTCCCAGTCATCAACATCTCCATCATCAATGGTTGCTATACCTGAAGCCAACCCTGCATTATTCACCAAAATATCTACACTGCCTACATCCTCTTTAAATTGTGCAATAGCTTTCGTTACCTCATCTCTATTTCTAACATCAAACTGAAGGGCATAAACTTTTATATTATAGTTTTGCTCCAGCTCATCTTTCAATTTATTCAGCCTATCAAGCCTTCTGCCGGTAATACAGACATCATAGCCATTTTTAGCAAAAATGGTTGCTATGGCTGCGCCAAAACCTGAAGTAGCACCTGTTACAATTATTGTTTTACTCATAATCTTAAAAACTATTGGGCATAAAGATAATATGCTTATAATGATAACCTATGTTACGTATTTCACAAAAAAGCGAGCTATACATAAGTATAGCTCGCCGTAAATACATTCTTAAATATTATCTAACCAAGGTTGCATCACCTTTCACGGTATGGTCAACTCCAAACCTGTCTTGTATACTTAATAACCAGAAATAAGTGCCCATTTCGGCTTTTTGCCCTTTATACTTCCCATCCCATCCTTCACCCATTTCATTTCCTGCATATACTAGCTCTCCCCAACGGTTAAAGACTCTGAAATAGTTCAATTTAGCATAGCCTACGTTTAATGGACGAAGCACATCGTTAAGCCCATCCCCATTTGGCGTAAAACCTGATGGCACAAACAACGATGCTTGCCCTACTACCCAAACACTAATACTATCATCACCAATACATCCGTTAGTCGTTTCTATGTGTACGTTATAGTTATATCTGCCAGTATCAGGATAATCACCTCTTGGATTTCTAACATTTGTAAAGTTCAACCTATCCGCAGGCGTCCATTCATAAGTGTCGCCACCTGATGCATTGAAATTTATACTTTCACCTTTTACTATAATCGTATCATTACCGGCAAAAGGTACAAACCTATCAACTTTAACTACTCTAATAGTTGTATCTACGCAACCTTTAATTGTTTTAGTTGCGAGCTTTACATTATAGTCACCCCCTACACTATAAGAATGAACAGGATTTTGCAAAGTAGACATATTACCATCTCCAAAGTCCCAGTTCCATTCGGTAACAGGTTTAAAGGTAGCCTCAGATAGATCTGTGAACTGTATATCTGCATTAGGACATGGCAACCCGTCAAACTTATAATTAGCATTAAATGTAGGATAGACCTTCACAAACCTAGAGATACTGTCTGAACACGTACTATTAGGGTTCACAATTAGCTTTACCGTATAAACACCAGTGTCAGGATAGGTATATACAGGCTCAAAGTCAGTAGAAGTGGCACCAGGCACGCCAAAATCCCACAAATAAGTATCTCCTCCTCTACTACTATTGATAAAGGACACCTTTCTGGTTTTACACTCTACAATGTAAGTATTCTGTTCAGTAGAAAGTTGAGGTATATCAGCTACGACTGCTTTAGAACAATTAGTTACTTCAAACTGGAACTCTCTTTTAATTGTATTGATCTTAATACCATTTCTCCACTCACTACAGCAAACTGTTACTATAAATCTTCCTAAAATATTAGGTGTTCCAGTTATTATTCCTGTAACCGGATCAATTTGAACAACAGGGTTCCCTCCCATCGGGCGAGTAACAGAATAACCTGCTGTATAACCCGGGGCTGTACTAATAGGAGGGGGCAAAGTAGGTATTGGTAAAGGTTTAGCGCTATCAAGTGTACCTCCTGGATATGAATCACAGAACTCATAACTCAAAGAGTCTCCATCAACATCAGTTGCTGAATGGTCATAATTCAGTGGGTTATTAATACAAATAATTTGTGGAGGGAAATTTTTGAATTTTGCACTGTTGTTACATACAGCTTCTGTGGACGGTGGTATGGTACAGAAATAGGTACCTCCAGTTCTACTCGGTGCATTAATATTCAGTATAGAAGCATTTCGGCAGCATCTAACATACACAACCCTATATCCTGAAGGACTTGGTGGTAGATCGTAGACCTTTGAAAAAGTAACACGCCTTAAACAAATAGGTGGAGGATTATTAACACAATCATTATCAAAATTTGGTGGAACTAATTCTTCTATGACTGTTTCCCCTGTATTATCACCTACAATATCTCTAATGAAAACTGTGTTGCCTCCATTGTTATCAAATATTCCTAAATAAGCAGGCACATCCTCTGCAATAGCATTGGCTCTACCTCGTAGACAATCTTGATATATTATTAGTGTTATCCTGTATCGGTTACCACCAAGGCATTCATAAGTAAGGTCACCACCTACCATATGACTGGCTATTGCTTGGTCTTGTTGACCTAACAAAAACAAAAATGTCAATATGATCCAACTTTTCAATCTCATGTTTACCTATATTCCCAAGCAGTATCTCAAAAAGTGACTTATGTCCTGTTTTAACTTTACAGGCTGCTCCAACATACTTACGTGAGCACAATCACTATATATATATACAAAGTTAACGTTTGCCGCAACACAATGTTGCTTTACTGTATCGATAGAGGTTATAGTATCATCTTTCCCTATGATCCATAACAACGGAAAGTCCTTGCCTAGCAATATATTCGACCTGTCTTTACGGTTTATCATGGCATTGTAAAAAGCTACTAAACTACATGATTCTAGCTTCAAACAGTTATTAATAAATTGATCGAACTCTTTTTCGTGACTACTTTTATAAATATCTGATAATAGGTTAGGTACCATTTGTTTAACAAAGGCATCCTTCCCTCCTTTCTCTATAATACTAATTGCTTTCCTTCTAATTGTCTTCTTTTCTTCTGTATCTGCAGCGGCGGTTGAATGTACCATTGCTAGAGCTTTTAACCTTTCAGGAAAAAGATCAGCAAAAGCGAGCGCTACATACCCCCCCATAGAATGACCGATAATAATAGCATCTTCTACATGCTCTTGATCAAGCACCTCTTTAATGTTCTCCGCCATATTATCGATAGTAAGCTCGACATCAGAAAGTTGGCTTCTACCCGCACCAGGCAAATCAATAGCTATACAAGTACACTCTTCACTCAGGCCATCCATTAATTGATACCAAACACTAGCGTCTTCAGGAAATCCATGTACAAAAACTATAGCATGCCCGCTACCTTGTACGTAATAAGACAGCGATTTGCAAGTTGAGGTTGATATTTCTTTATGCCGACGCCGCATTTACACTTCTACCTTTTCTCACCATGTTACCATAAATAAACAACAAGCTTAGTAACAATGGCGATAATTCTAATAATATCATTTTCTGCACATTAAAAACATGTAACAGTAATGAAATGATCAATAGCATGATAGCTAAGTACCCATACTTACTCTTACCTTTTTTAGAGGCAAAAGCCATGATGAGGTTAGAAGGTAAAGCCCAAAGAATATTAAAGTTGTTTTGGCAAGCCTGATGGTCTGTAGCAAACCACATCACTAACATGATACACCCCAGTAACCCTGAAACAAATAACACTAAAAAGCTTACAACATCACCTAATGGCTTAGCTCTTTTTACGGAAAAGCCTATCAATAGCAATACAAACAAAGTAATTGTTATTACTAATGGTCCATTAAAGCTGGAAGGTGGCGTAAGGCTACTGCCCAATACCACTTTTTTGTGAGGAGCTATCAAGTCCCCATGCACTCTTGCGCCACTCATGGCATCTCTTAAAAAGTCAGGCAGATACATGATACCATCGTTAGACATGATATCATCAGTACTTTTACCCAGCAACATATTCACCCCAAAGCGTTCCCATGGCCTACTATAGAAATATTGATTCATAATATCCCTATAGCTCAACTGCTGACCTTCAGGCAAGGCATTACCCCACTCAAAGCTTTCTCCCAAAGCCTCATAAAACACGTCTCTTACTCTTGTAGCACAATTATCAAAAAAGAAGTCGTATTTATAATACTTATTTTCATTCTTTGAGTTCCACCTTAAATAAGCATATATCTCCTCTTTATCATTATCACCTATTTCAAGTAGCTGTTCTTCAATACTCCTCCCTACCTCTTTGTACTCATCTACAAATATTCTATAAGGGTAATAAGACACATAATAGAGCAACTTGCCCCTCATAAACTGTAACTCAAAGTCGGGACCAAAGCTAAATGTACCGTAATTGTACACATAATCTGTTCCGGTATTGCTATCTACGATCCTAATAGCTGTATGCCCGAACACCTCCCAAACTTCTTCATAACCCGGACCACAGGTGAGTAAACTAATACGCAAGCCACTACTCATGCGCTGCTGTACAGTATCCTGCTGTGCTATAGCGGGTAACGATAGCAACAAGCCTATTATTAGTGCCTTTATTCTCAATAACATAGTGGCAAAATACAAAAGGCTGCCCTTAGTTGGACAGCCTTTCACTTTATTTTTCAATTAGGTTTTTTATACCGAGTTTTTAGAACCACCATCTAACATTGCTCCCACATACTCTCTATTTAGGCGGGCAATATTTTCAAGCGATATACCCTTAGGACATTCGGCCTCACAAGCACCAATATTAGTACATCCACCGAAACCTTCTTTATCCATTTGGTCTACCATATTCACCACGCGAGTCTTACGTTCCGGCTCACCTTGAGGTAACATAGCCAAGTGTGATACTTTTGCTGAAACAAACAGCATAGCTGACGCATTTGGACATGCGGCAACACAAGCACCACAACCAATACATGCAGCAGAGGAGAATGCCTCATCAGCATCATGCTTTTCAATTGGTAAAGCATTGGCATCCACAGCATTACCCGTATTTACCGAAACATAGCCTCCAGACTGGATGATACGATCAAAGGCAGTACGATCAGTCACCAAATCTTTAATAATTGGAAAACCATCTGCTCTCCAAGGCTCTACCACTATGGTATCTCCATCTTTGTATTCACGCATATGAAGTTGGCAGGTTGTGGTATGATGCCAAGGGCCATGTGCACGACCATTGATATACATACTACACATACCACAGATACCTTCACGACAATCATGATCGAAAGCTATTGGCTCTTTACCTTCTGCGATCAATTGCTCGTTCAACACGTCAAACATCTCTAAGAAAGACATTTCAGAAGAAATATCCTTTACTTGAAAAGTTTCAAAGTGTCCTTTATCGTTGTTGTTTCTTTGACGCCAAACCTTCAGCGTTAAATTCATATTGTAATGTTCCATAGAACAGTATCTTTTCTGATTTAATTATTTATAGCTACGTTGAGTTGGTTTTACTACTTCGTAATTCAAGTCTTCTTTGTGTAACTCAAAGTTGCTCTCACCTTTATATTCCCAAGTAGCTACATACATATATTGATCATCCTGACGCATAGCCTCACCATCTTCGGTTTGGTACTCTTCGCGGAAGTGGCCACCACAACTTTCGTTACGGTTCAATGCATCTTGACACATCAGTTCTCCAAGCTCTAAGAAATCAGCTACACGGTTAGCTTTATCTAACTCAGGATTAAACTCATTAATACCACCAGGTATTCTCACATTCTGCCAAAACTCTTTGCGTAAAGCCTGTATCTCTACAATAGCTTCTTTCAAGCCTTGCTCATTACGAGCCATACCACACTTATTCCACATGATCTTGCCCAAACGTTTGTGGAAGCTTTCTACACTTTCTGTGCCTTGAATACTCATTAGTTTATCAATACGCTCTTTAACAGCTTTCTCTGCTTCATCAAATGCAGGGTGGTCTGTTGGCATAGATGCTGTACGAATATCATCAGCAAGATAATTACCCAAAGTGTACGGAATAACAAAATAGCCATCGGCCAAACCTTGCATTAGAGCAGATGCACCAAGACGGTTAGCACCATGATCACTAAAGTTAGCCTCACCTAAAGCATATAAGCCCGGTACAGTAGTCATTAGTTCGTAATCTACCCACAATCCACCCATTGTATAGTGCACTGCAGGGTAAATACGCATAGGCACTTCGTATGGATTCTCACCTGTGATCTTCTCATACATTTCAAACAGGTTACCATACTTAGCTTCTACGACTTTCTTACCAAGGTCTCTTATTGTAGCATCGTTAGCATTATCGATACCTTTCTTATTCACTTCACTCTTACCATAACGCATGATGGCAGAAGAGTAATCCAAATATACTGCTTGCTTAGACGCACCTACTCCATAACCGGCATCACAACGCTCTTTAGCTGCACGGCTGGCTACATCACGTGGTACAAGATTACCAAAAGCAGGATATCTGCGCTCTAAGTAATAATCTCTTTCTTCTTCCGGTATTTCATTGGCCTTACGGTCGTCACCTTGTTTTTTAGGTACCCATATACGTCCATCGTTACGTAGCGACTCAGACATTAACGTCAGCTTAGACTGGTGGTCACCACTTACCGGGATACATGTTGGGTGTATTTGAGTAAAACAAGGGTTACCAAAGTAGGCTCCTTTTTTATGAGCTTTCCATGCTGCTGTTACGTTGCTACCCATGGCATTAGTAGACAGGTAAAACACGTTACCATAACCACCCGTACACAATAATACAGCATGACCAAAATGACGCTCCAACTCACCAGTAACTAAGTTACGCACTATTATACCACGCGCCTTACCGTCTATAGTTACTACATCCAGCATCTCATGACGCGTATATTCTTCTACATTACCTAAAGCTACTTGACGCTCTAATGCCTGATAAGCACCTATCAATAGCTGCTGACCAGTTTGACCGGCTGCATAGAAAGTACGCTGCACTTGTACACCTCCAAATGAACGGTTACTTAATAGACCTCCATATTCACGTGCGAATGGTACACCTTGTGCCACACATTGGTCGATGATATTGGCACTCACCTCAGCCAAACGATGAACGTTGGCTTCGCGAGCACGATAATCACCTCCTTTTACCGTATCGTAAAAAAGGCGATAAGTACTATCACCATCATTTTGGTAGTTCTTAGCAGCGTTAATGCCACCTTGTGCCGCAATAGAGTGTGCACGGCGTGGACTATCTTGAAAACAAAACGCTTTTACTTTATATCCTAACTCCCCTAAAGACGCCGCAGCCGAAGCTCCAGCCAAACCTGTACCAACAACGATCACTTCTAAATGGCGCTTATTGGCAGGGTTGACCAACTTACACTTCGATTTGTAGTCTTCCCACTTCTTATCCAATGAGCCAGCTGGTATTTTGGAATTCAATGTCATATCGGAAATAGTATATTATTATTCTTTATAAATTATTTGATCAACTCAGTATAAAATGATATTGGCATCATCGCGAATATCAATGGTATAATAATTGAAAAGCCTATACCTATAGCCTTGATCATACTCTTATACTTGTTTGTAGCTAAACCTAGTGTTTGAAAGGCACTGTAAAAACCATGTACTAAGTGCCAAGCCAATGAAAAACAACCTAACACATAGACTACAACTACAATAGGGTTAGCAAAAGCCTCGCGCATCATCACATAAAGATCTAATTCATGACCGGTAGTGGTTTGCGCCCACCTGTTTGGTGCCCAAAATGCTGAAATGTGTACCACTAAGAATATCAATATCAAAGAACCTAAGATACCCATAGAGCGGCTATACCAAGCGCTTGTAGCATTGCCTGACTTTACTGCATACCTTGAAGATCTTTTACTTCTATTACGCATCCAGATACGTAAACCTTGTACAATGTGCAATATTAGAAAAGCAAAAAGCCCAACCTCAGTGATTCTAATAATAATATTAGTTCCCATAAAGTGGGCAGCTTCATTAAATGCTTCAGCACCAAACCATATTTGAGCATTGACGTAACAATGGACTAATAGAAAAAGCACTAGGAACAAACCTGTAAGTGCCATTTGGACTTTCTTTCCTACTGAAGTGCTGAAATAGTTTTTCCAGGACATATACTTCTACTGTATTTGTGTAATTGAATTATAACCGCGTGTAAAGATAACACCCGATAAAACAATACACAATTCGTTTTTGCTAGAAGCCTATAAATATTATCAACATTTGTGTACTAAACACACTTTATCAAGTAATTAATGCTCAATACGTAGCATACTATTATCTACCAACTGGAAGAAATGCTGCGGTTGAAAAGTTCTCCAGTTGTCGTTATGGAAGAATTTTAAATATTTATCAATGCTCGATTGGAGGAAATCGTAACGGGTGTGTTCAGGCATATTTACGGTAACTACCCAGCCACCTTCTTCTTTTATATCTTCATACCATTCTTCATAGTAATCTTCCTCACCACCATGATAATTCATCACATTCTCAGTAATGAGTATATACTTGTGTATACCGTTGGTTATCAGTATATCTATTACACTTCTTTTCAGCTGCATAATATCATTCTCAACAGCATCATTCCACTCCCCTATGAGCTCAATAATGGCAAAATTGAGATCATAATCAACATATAGCAATTTCAAATATAAAGTACGAGAACCAAACTCATCCCATTGAGGGTGTATATAGTAATTATATACAGTATTGGAAAATTCAAACTCACTATATTCATTGCCATAAAATGGAGATAGCTCATCCTCTTCAGCGGTATAGAGATGCCGCCAGTTGTAATATGGCTCTAACTCATGCATAGGCTACTTCAACTTTGCATCGCCAAACTTCTCTTGCCAAGCCATAGCCCCTCCTACTACATTAACTGTATTAGAGAACCCTATTTGCTCTAAAACCATACATGCTTGCATGCTTCGTTTACCTGATCTACAGTGTACGATTACCTCTTCATTCTTTAGCTCTTCAATATCATCTATCATCATGCTCATAATATTACCTAACGGTAGTAATTGAGCACCAATATTGTATTCATTATACTCATCTTGCTCTCTTACATCTATTACATGTAGAGCCTCACCATTATCAGATCTTGCCTTTAATTCTTCTACAGTTATTTCCTTCATTAGTATTTTATAATTTTTTGAGGAGCATTTAGCATTTCTCCTTCTGTATACAAGCTAATATAATATACCCCTGGTAAAAGATCGCTTAATACCACTTTTCTATTATTGGGCAATACATTCCTCTTTAATACTTGTCCTTGCATGTTCACAACTTCGTAACTAACTTCTTTGTTAGTATTTATATTCACATCAATAAAGTCAGTTGCCGGATTAGGCGTAATTACCCAGTTCGTTGTTACTTTCTTTGGAGTATTTGAAATAACTGATGGGAACACAGGTCCAAACACAGGCCTTACCATTAATGCACCACTCACAGTTGACGACTGCCAAGTATTCAAAACATTATAATATAAATGGTTACTTCCTACCCTATTGGCATCTATACCAAAATACAGGCTATCACTATTACTTAATGCAGGCTGTATTGTACCTATATAAAATGTACCTGCAGGAAGTGGCACCGACTGTTGAAACTTATACGTCCAAAAATGATTCACAACCGAATATACCGGATTTAAAAAGTCTTCTTGATAAATCAATTGATCAGAGCCACCATTATATGCTATATCTCTATATATGGCAACTGAAAAATATTTGTTATTCGCTAAAGGCAGCTGCCTACCAAAGTAAATTGAGATCCCGTTTAATGTATCAGGCTCATTTAAGTGAAACTCAATAGCTGTTTTTCCCGGCAATGTAGGAAACAGATTTAAGAAGTAGCTTTTCTCCGCAGTACCATCATCATATGCCAGATAGTTATGGAAATGTTGCTCATGTACAATTGTATCATTCTCTTTCTTATCAGTAGTAGAAACAGATTCTATATAGTACTTGTTCTCAAAAAACACCGGATGATATTTTGCAGGAGCAGTAGACACATTGGTGTACATAGGATAAGTGACCTTAGTAGTAGAGTAAGGTGGTAATGATTGACTATTATTTAAATTACTACTCAAGCTACTATTGATTATCGCTTCTCTTGCTGTAAAACTATGGTTTACATTCACAGCGTTACTTGTATTATTGCGTATATATGCGTCGTGGTTTGCGGCTCTTTCTCCGTTAGCATCTACCAAAAACTGATGATATGGCATAAATGTGTAATCATTCAACATAAAACTAGGCGGTAACGAGAATGCGATATCATTTACGGCCGTATCTCCTATCGATCTATTGACATCAACACGCACATAATCAATATTCCAAACATCGTCATTCAACACCATGGTCGCCTTATTAATGAACCTGAACTGGAACTCATCATGAAAGAAAAGAGTATCCTTTACGGGAATCATTACTTGTTTAAAAGGCTGCATAGTATTACCAGGGGTACGCCATACTTGCACCCATCCATTTACACCTCTTAGGTATAACATCAACGAATCTTCCGGCTCGGGAAAGAAACCATTACCTTGAGGCTGGTAAAAGAAACTTAGGTATACACTATCTGCAGGTGAGTTTGAAGAAAGGTCAATTTGCTGTGAAGTTAAGCTATCAGCATATTTGGGATTACTATTTACCGCCTCATAAGGGTACCCATACTGGTTCAATGCGTCCATAGTAGCCACCCCATAGCTAATAGGGTCGACACACATTGTATTATTTACGTAAGCCTGGTAGTCTACCCACCTTGAATCGTCGGGCTTCACCCCCTTATTTGTAAAGTCATCAAAAAAGGGTAAGCTAATTGCTGTAGTTCTTTTAAGGGCTTTACTCGAAGTACTATTTTGCAAAACAGGGTTATAACCTAATGGAGCAATATTTTCTTGCGCATATGTACTATTCAATACTGATGACAACATCAGTACTGCTAACATATACCTTATAGATGATGGTTTTAGGAACATTATTATTTGTTTACCTATTTACAACCTGCTATAGCAAGTATTATTGTATTAAAAGTCTTCATTTAAACTACCTTGTCTTACTCTAACATCTATGATATCTCCTTCCTTAATCCTATTAGGTTCTTTGAACTGGTTTAACGCTTTGGGATACTGGTCATAAACTTCGGCCATAGCCGAATCAGTAACAGCACCTTCCCAAACTACATGAAATGCCAAACCATTAGCGCTTAACACAGCTATAGCCTCCATGTAAGCCATACCCATAACATTAGGTACATCAAACTCTACATTGCCTAACCCATCACCGATCACCAAGTCTATTTGGCTACCTAATGGTATCATTTTACCTGCCTTAATATCTAAACCTTGGTACTTCTGTTCTAATATAGCCCCTTTTGCTATATCAGGAATATGAGTAGTGTCACCCAGTCGTAATTTATTACTTCTAAGTACCATTTCGGCACTTCTGAAAGAGAGGTTAAGCAAGTTTGGCATAGGCGCTAAAGGAGCTTGTGCCTTATTCACGGTAATAAATATCGTCCTCCCTTTCTTTACTATTGCTCCGGTATCGGGTTTTTGCGAGAGTACTACATTTGACTTTTTTTTCAACTCGAAAACAGAATCCACATCTACTTCAAAGCCTTGTTTTTCAATCTCATTAAGTGCTGTTTTCAAATCTCGGCCAAGTACATTAGGTACTTTTACTTCCTCACCATGGTGGGTTATCCACCCTAAGCTTGTAAAGAATACAACATATATTAACATCATCAACGCAAGAATAGCCAAGATGTTAAATAGTACCGTCTTTCTAATGTTGCCTTTTATTAAAGCCATAATAATGTTATGCGCTAATTATGCTTTTAAAATAATATCATCGATCAACTCTCCATAAAAGTCTTTCAATTTTAAGCCTGCAGCATGCACTTGTTGAGGTACAATGCTCGTATCACTTTGACCTGGCATTGTATTCACCTCTAAGAAAAACAACTTATTGGTTCCTTTTTGCAATATATAATCCATTCTTACGATACCTCTACAGTTCAAATGCCTGTATATAAACTCCGACTTATTCTTTAGTTGATCCAATACTGCGTTATCAATAGGAGCTGGGGTAATTTCATTTGTTACACCTGGGGTATATTTCGCCTCGTAATCAAAAAACTCATTCTTGCTCACTATTTCAGTAGGCGGTAATGTGTATAAAACATTTCCAATTCTATATATTCCAATAGTAAGCTCTCTACCATCTACATACTCTTCTATTAATACCTGATCATCTTCTTTGAATGCATTTTCAATAGCCGGCAACAGCTCTTCTACATTTTTCACTTTGCTTACACCAAGGCTAGACCCACTCTCATTAGGTTTAACAAACATGGGTAATTTTAGCTTTTCTAATATATTACCTACAGAATATGGTTCATTCTTGATCAAGTGTACGGAGTTAGCAATATCTACTACATTAAAGGCTTTAACTACTTTGTTACAATAACTTTTATTAAAGGTTAAGGCAGACACTATTGCATTACAGGTTGTATACGGCACCCCTATCATATCTAAATAACCTTGGATTCTTCCATCTTCACCCGGTGTACCATGTATGGCTAAAAAAGCCACATCAAAATGGATCTTTTCACTATTTATTGAAAGCGTAAAGTCATTTTTATCGACATCTACCTTCTTCCCATCAGCTGTTTCATGCCACCAAGCTTCCCTATTTATGATAACCTTGTATACATTATACTTATCAGTATCCAAATGCTGCTCAATGGTCTCAGCTGTCTCAAGAGATATGACAAACTCGCCGGAATACCCACCAGCAACTAATGCAATATTTTTCTTCATCTAGTTAATAAAAGTTGTAGCCAAAGGTAATAGAAAAATGATGTAAGAAATAGCAGCCATACAAAATATGAAGTAGACTACTGTTAAGCTTTTACTAACGCCTATTTTTTATTGGTATTACTAGCTTTAAACCTGACCATATACTATCAACAGCGCATACTTTAACGTCTACTAAGCCATTTTTTATTGCCATATCCCTTACTATGCTTTCTGTTATATCAGTTTCTACTTTAGAAGATTTTTTAGGCCATGACACCCATATCATCCCATTTTGCTTTATTTTACCTTTATAATGTATAAGGTGCTCATTCAGACTAGCGCTCTCTTTTATAAAAATATGAACAAGGTCTTTCTCTCCTGATTCATTGACCTTAACTTCTTCAGGAAAAGCATCAAATAATTCAAAATAATACTCCGGTTCGCCAACTAGCTCAATATTATACCCCTCTTTAATACCTAGCTTTTTTACTAATGGTGACCCTGAATATCCAGCATTATTCATATATAACAATTTTAAAACACTACTGATAGCAAACGTTTATTAAATTTGCCCTCCAAATTAGCATATATAAAATAGTTCGAGTATGACAGTAGATAAAATAAAATTTGGAACGGATGGATGGCGTGCCATCATTGCTAAAGATTACACCGTATATAATGTAGGTAGGGTATCAAAGGCATTGGCCGATTGGCTTTTGCAAAAGAAAGAACAACCTGTTGTTGTACTTGGTCATGACACGCGTTTTGGCGGGCGTCTTTTTTGTGAAACAGTGGTAAACGTACTTTGCGACAATGGCATAAAAGTGATCATGTCACAAAACTTTGTAAGTACACCCATGCTATCTTTTGGTGTACACCATTTACAAGCCGACCAAGGCGTTGTCATCACGGCATCACACAATCCGCCATCATATAACGGATATAAGCTAAAAGGTGCTCATGGCGGCCCCTCAAGCCCTGAAGATGTAGCAGAAGTAGAGGCTCTTATTTCTGATGATGTTGAAATACCTCAACTACCGTTGCAACATTGGGAAGAAGAAGGTTTGTTAGAATATGCGAACCTAGAGGGTATGTATGTAAATTATCTTATTGAAAAATTTGATTTTGAAGCCTTAAACAAGTCTCCTTTCAAATTAGCGTATGACGCTATGTATGGTGCCGGACAAAATGCTATACGTCAGCTATTGCCAAATGCAACGTTACTACACTGCGATAACAACCCGGGATTTAATAGCCAAGCGCCAGAGCCACTTGATAAAAACCTCAAAGAACTATCAAATGTAATAGCAACCACACCTGAGCTTAAAATGGGCTTAGCAACGGATGGTGATGCTGACCGCATAGGTTTATATGACGAAGATGGCAATTTTGTTGATGCCCACCACATCATACTACTACTTATACACTACTTACACAAATACAAAGGGCTTACCGGTAAAGTTGCTGTAGCATTCTCAGTAACTGACAGAGTTAAGAAAATGTGCGAAGCATATGGATTGCCATACCAGGTAACCCCTATTGGCTTCAAATATATTAGTAAGATCATGATAGATGAAGATGTGCTTGTTGGCGGTGAAGAAAGTGGAGGAATAGCGGTAAAAGGACACATCCCTGAACGCGATGGCATATTTGATGGCTTAATGCTATATCAATTCATGACGGAAACGGGTAAAACCTTAAAAGAGCTTTGTGAAGAGGTTTATGAAGTAGTAGGTCGCTTCGTGTATGAGCGTAATGACTTACATATAGACAATGCCACAAAAATATCTGTGATGAGCAAAGCTCAAAATGGGGAATTCAAGCAGTTTGGGAAGTACACTTACAACAGAACAGAAGACATTGACGGTATTAAATACCATTTAGACAATGGTGGTTGGGTAATGCTACGTGCATCCGGTACTGAACCGGTATTAAGGGTATACGCCGAAGGTAACAGTAAGGAAGAGACCTTAGATATACTCGAAGACGTAAAGAAAGAGATACTTCAATAATTCTCTAAACAATACGAAAAAGGGCTGTAGAAATTCTATAGCCCTTTTCTGTAAGTATTTTATTGCTAGTATTAGTGTAGCGACTGTGCATCTTTTAAGAACTTCTCCAAACCAATATCAGTAAGTGGATGTTTCAACAAACCTAACATTGGATCTAATGGGCAAGTACACACATCAGCGCCAGCCTCTGCACAACGCACTATATGTAACGGATTGCGTATAGATGCAGCTAAAACCTCAGTCATATAACCTTGTGCATTGTATATATCTACGATCTGTTCTATTAATTCTATACCATCCCAGTTACTATCATCAATACGACCAATGAATGGAGACACAAATGTAGCGCCTGCTTTTGCGGCCAATATAGCCTGCCCAGCAGAAAACACAAGTGTGCAGTTGGTGCTAATACCATTGTCTGTAAACCACTTAATAGCTTTAATACCATCCTTGATCATAGGTACCTTCACTACAATATTATCATGAATAGCTGCAAGCTTTTTACCTTCCTCAATAATATCTTCAAACTTAGTACCTAGCACTTCAGCACTTACGGGACCATCTACCAACTCACAAATGGTTTTATAATGAGCATTAATAGCTTCTTCGCCTTTAATACCCTCTTTAGCCATTAAGCTAGGGTTAGTGGTAACACCGTCAAGTACACCAAGATCATTGGCTTCTTTTATTTGATCTAAATTGGCAGTATCAATAAAGAATTTCATCAGATTTGCTTTTTGGAGTAAAAGTAAAGTAAATATTCAGTTGAGAATAAACGTAATATTATATTGTGGAAAACTCAATAAAAAAGTACTGGCAAGTTACTTACATCGCGCCGCTACGACCACCTACCCTTGCTACATTCCTGTCCTGGGGGATTCAGTAGGAGCTGGCCGTATAAGACTTGCCAGGGCGGCAAAGGTAAGAAAATTATCAGCACAGTACAAAGACAATGCTAACAATTTTATTATGATTTAGCCAATTCGCCCTTTAAGAAATCAATTACCTTCACTTCAACTGCATCTTGATTACGCAAGTCTGCTAAATAAACAGACACCCAATCAGTAAGGTGTATCAAGTAAAATACGCGCTCCCAGTAAGTCTTACCTTTTGAGTAAACCTCAATAATATTCTTGGTATATTTTTTTATGACGCTTTTATTTATATCCACCCTAAGCTGTACCCTGTCATGATCATTATCATTCCTTAGTATCACCACAGCTTTATCAGCGGCTTTATCTTTCCACCCTACAAGCTCATTATGATTCATTTCAGGTATCACATGATGCCAACAAAGCACCTTACTATTCTCGTTTAATTGTTGACGAAACCTAACAGCTACACCCTCATAATTAGACGCTGCATATATAACAGGCAACTTACCATTTAGCTTTTTTGCTAAGGCTCTGGCTTTTGCTTGAATACTTCTCAAGTCACTTGTCATCAGCTTAACGGAAGCCTTTAGCTCTCGTTCAAAACTATACTTCACCAACTTAAAGTGTTGCAAAACATACAGTAGCTGAGTCATTGAATATCCTAAACAAGACCTCGGAGGCATACCTGCAGGTAACAAAATGCAATCAAGACCTTTCTTTTGTGCTATCTCTGCGATCTTACCACCAGAAGTAACGCATACAATAGTTGCCTTAACCCTAATAGCTTGTTTTAAAGCTGCCAAGGTTTCTTCAGTATTACCAGAGTAAGAAGATACGATAACTAGAGACTCACTATTTACAAAAGCAGGTAGCGAATATGTTTTATTCACTACAAACGGCACTTTGATCTTATCAAAAACAAAATCTTGTATAATAGACCCTCCAATACCACTACCACCAAGACCTGTCAACACAACATTAGAAAAGCTTTTTTTCGTTGTTTTGAAACGATAATTTTGTCCGATGATCATGGCCTCTTTCAGCTGAGTAGGGAAGTTTTGTACTAGTTGTCTCATAAGAAAATATTTCGATGACCAAACATAAAGAAACTGGAATAAAAGGTGAACAAATTGCTCAAAACTTTTTGCAAAAAAAAGGATATAAAATACTACACCTTAACTGGAGACATGAAAGAAAAGAAGTAGACATTATAGCCATGCATCACGACTTACTTGTTTTTGTAGAAGTAAAAACGAGAACCAGTATGAAATATGGCTACCCTGAAGAGGCCGTACATACTACAAAACAGAGCTATTTAAAAGCTGCAGCAGATGCTTTTTTAGACGATCATCCACAATATGAAAAACTAAGGTTTGACATTATTAGCATTATTCTAGAAAAGAACAAAACAAAAGAGATTATGCATATTGAAGATGCTTTCTTCTAGTTAGATGATCAGTCTTACACCGCCAAGATCTTCTACTCTGTGGGTAAACCTATCGCTAGGTGAACTAATAAACATAAAGTTGTGTGGGATTTTCCACTCTTTACTCAACTTATTGATCAATTCAGGACCAAACTCTCCTTTTATTTGAATAAACTCTATCTTAATCTCAGGGTAGGCTCTATCCAGCACTTCAAAATCTTGAAGGAAGCCTTCTGATATTTTCTTCTCTTCGTTTACAACAGTTACGATCTTTAGCCTTCTAGTAATCTCATTTTGCTGTACGTAGATCATTACTTTATTCAAAATTGAGATATCATCTCCTTTAGTAAAGTATACAAACTCCTGTCCTGAAAGCTGCCTGATAGCGCGTTTCAACTCAACCCTACTTCTGTGTGCAATTTTCTGTAACGAATCAAAGAAACTATTGGCCAGCACTAATAGGTATTGCAACATCTCATTCCTTCTCAAGAACAGGTAAATGATAACCATTGCCGGAACAAAGTAATTCAGGAAGAATACCAGGTAATCTGGATGCAGCGTAATGTTTCCATATATAGCAATCAACAAAGCGAGTACTGCTACGGCTACCATTACAGGATGTGCATATTCTGGACGAGGCAACCTTGCTCTTTTTATTTTCAGCAAGAAATTACCATAACCAAAATATACCATAACTGCTAAAAAAGATATTGTGTACACCCCAGCTAGCACGCCTAGATCCCCATCACTAATAAAGAGAACAGAAAGACATAATAAAAAGAAAATAACAAGTATTAACCAGGGACTACCCTTTTTAGTTTCTTTAAGCAACACCTGTGGTAGCACTCTATCCAATGTCATCCTTTTTATCAAACCACTAACACCCACATAAGAAGTTAATACCGCACCACTTAATACCAAAACAGCGTCTATAGAGATTATCTTAGAAAGCACCCCTCCCATTGCATCTCCGCCAGCAATGTTACCTAAGTGAGACAATAAAGCTTCTTTATGACCATCAACCTCTCCAATTGGCAATATAGATATCGCAACTAATGCCATTAATGGGTTAATAATTGATACGGACACCCACATGTTCCTTAGCGTTTTAGGGAAAACGCCTTTATCTTGCTCTTCGACAAAGTTTGCAGAACTTTCAAAACCAGATATACCTAACATGGCTGTACTAAAACCTAGCACCAATGCCATAGTTATGCTGCCACCTTTTACAGGCATTCTGAAATTGGCTGCTGCAATATCAAACCCATGTGTTGCCACAAACCATACACCGGCTAATATGAGCAACGCCATAGTAGACAAGTGTATAATAAATATAACAATGGCTACTACCGAAGACTCAGAAATACCTAATATAGTTAGGAATAAAAAAAGTGCCAATAATACTATGGTTGCCTTACCTACTGATATACTTGGTACCATGCTATGCAAATAGTGCATACCTTCACTAGCCGAGATAACCGCTGTAGCCATATAAGAAAGAATAGTAAGCGCCGCAGCAACAGAAGCATTGCTTTTGCTAGTTGTATTTAGTAACACGTTATACGCTCCCCCATTAAGCGGCAGTGCTCCTACTACTTCCCCATATATCTTTCTAAATAAGAATAATACTCCAGCCACAATCAATAGAGATATCCATGCATACTGACCAGCATAAATAATGGTTAATGCAGATACGTATAAACATGAAGATGTAATATCGTTTCCACAAATAGCTGTAGCTGCTAGCTGCTTTAATTTCTTAGGGTGGCTCATATAATATTATTAACCTGTTGGCTTCTTAATCAATGTTTTAAAAGCAATAATGGTGTAAATGTCTGAATAAATTAACTGATAATAAAAAAGTAGGTGTAAATATCTTATTTATCGTTTTTGCTATCCGTCTTTACATTAAAAGGCGGTGGCATATAATCATCAGGTAGATAATCTTGAGGTATGGTAGTGGCGTTACCATCACGCAAAGTTTGATAATGTGGCGACATGATCTCAACACCAGCCTCATTAAACTTATCTTGAATATTTTGATGCAATTCAGAATATATAATAGCCTGCTTACCCGGCTTCTTAGTATAAGCGTTGATCTGATAGCTTACATAAAAATCATCTAAACTGGTTTGCAGTACAAATGGTTTAGGATATTGTTGTATCAACTCTGTAGCCTCAGCTGCATCAATCAACAGCTCATGCACCTTACGCCAAGGAACATCGTAGCCTATTGTAATCGTTGTATGCACGATCAAACCATAACGTTTTGATGCCGATGTATAGTTGATCGTATGGCTGTTCATTACAGTAGAGTTAGGTATAGTAATATTTTCATTCTTGATCGTCCTTATTCTTGTCACCAATAATGTTTTTTCAATTATATCACCTGTTACTTCCCCTATTTTCACCCTATCTCCTATCTTAAAGGCTCTCATATAAGTGAGTACTAACCCAGCTACAATATTAGACAATGAGCCGGAAGAACCGAATGTAAACAACACACCAAGAAAAACTGATACCCCTTGGAATGCCGGAGAGTCTGAACCTGGCAAATAAGGGAATATCACGATGATCATAAAGGCAAATAATAATATCCTTATGATCTGATAAGTAGGCGTAGCCCAATCAGGGTAAAAACCTGGTAAGTGCAACGCACCTGATTTTACCTCATCTCTTAAAAAACGTATCCCCTTATTTACATAACTGAATACTACTAATATCACAATGATGGTGAATAGGTCAGGCAAATATGCCCAAATGCCTGCTAATATCTTTTTAAGTGGGTCTAAAACATAGCTAAACAACGTTCCTGCTACATTCTTGGTCCACGGAAAAATAGAGAACAGTACAGGTAGCATTAAATAAATAAGAATAGCTATGATCAGCCACCTTAATGTATTTAAGGAGAACTTCATGGCCCTCATTTGGCTCTGAATTGTAAACAATTCGTAACTTCTTATCCTTATACCTTTCACCCATGTGTGCCTTCCCTTATAAATTTTAATCAACAACCACTTGTAAAAGCGGTTGATATACTTGATCAAAACAATAACGAAAATGATAACGAGGATAGCCAAACCTATTTCTTTCAATAGTGTCTGCACACTAGTGGCTTTTCTATGAGCTTTTACGGATGCTATTATCGCATCTTTATACATATTAGCTAACCCAAGTGATGTTTCTCCCACCCACATGGCGTCATTATCTGTAATGCTCAATATGATTACATCATTATATAGAAGGTCAACAGTTTGTTCTGATTCAAACACCTTTAGCGAATCTAAGTTGAACAAAACATCATCTTCCATCTCACGTATACGTTCTTCTATTAGTTTGGCTCTTGCTTGTGGGGAGAATGGACCTAGTTTTGTATTTACATAGCATATCGTATCCTCAAAAGGAGATACAGGAAAACCCTTAACATATTGTTTTAAGGAGTCTACTCTCCTTTTCTTTTCCTGCAATGCTTGTTTTTCGGCACTTTTAATGCGTTCAAGCTCATCTAGCAGCTCTTGTTTCTTTAAGTTATCGGTAGTTTTAAGTGAGCTTAGCTCTTGCTCTAGCTGAGCGCGCTTAAGGGAGTCCGCTGTTTTTATCGAATCTAACCTTTGTAGATATTTGGTATTTGCAATAAGCGCCTCATTTTTAAGCGAGTCATCATTTATTGATGTTGAATCGCTTGCTTCAACACTTTCTTGAGCTTTTGCCTCTTCTTGAGCTAACCCATAAAAAGGAGATAATACGATAAAAAATATAACCAGTAATATTCTAGATAGACCACTCATACCAAAACCATTTTATCAACTCATCAAACGCTTGGATACGCGCCCAATAGTAAGTCCTTGTACAATAATAGAGAAAATAACCACGACATAGGTAATGGTAACAAACTCATTCCTATGCATTTCTGCCGGCAAAGACAATGCCAGAGCCACGGATATACCACCTCTTAAACCTCCCCATGTTAGTATTGCAATGGCATTTCGCTCAAACTTGATCCTCAACTTCATTAATGAAACCGGGAATGCGACAGATACCCAACGGGCAAACAACACAATCAAAATAGTAATACCGCCAATGATCATTATGGTCGAGTTCACTTTAATAACCAACACCTCAAAACCAATAAGCAAGAATAATATCGTATTCAAAATATCATCTATCAGCTCCCAAAACTTGCCTAGATAATCTCTTGTAATATCAGACATGGCCAACTCCTTACCCTTATTACCTGTAATAATACCCGCTACAACCATAGCTAAAGGACCTGATACATGCAATGCATGCGCTAATGAATACCCTCCCATCACTATAGCTATTGTAATAAGCACCTCTACTTGATAACTGTCTATAGACCTCAATAACCAAAATCCAATATAACCTAGCACCAATCCATATAGTAAGCCACCACCTGTTTCTATAAAAAACAACTCTGCAACATCACCAGCAGAAACTTCGCCTGCTGCTGGGTTAGCTATTTGATATATAGCTAAGAAGACAACAACAGCCATACCATCATTAAACAAAGACTCTCCTGATATCTTTAGTTCCATTGACTTAGCAATACCTGCTTTTTTCAGGATACCAAGTACAGCAATTGGATCAGTAGGTGATATTAATGCTCCAAATAATAAGCAGTATATAAAGTCAATTGGCAAGCCAAATGCAATAAATAAATAGTACACCAAACCTCCTATAATGAAAGTAGATATCAAAATACCTACGCTAGCCAATGTCACAACCGGTACTAACTCTTTCTTTAACTCTGCAAGGTTGATATGAATAGCACCAGCGAATAGTAAGAAACTAAGCATCATATTCATTAATAGCTCATGAAAATCTATTGAATGGATGATGCTAATGAGATTATTGGATAGTGAGGGTACGTTATGCCCTATTGTTACTAATAGAACCGAAAACAATAGCGACAGTACCATGATACCTATGGTTACCGGTAGCTTAATGAACCTAAAGTTTATATATGCAAACAATGCAGATATAGAAATGAGTATAGTAACAATAGTGTAAAACTGCATAAATCAAAAATACAGCTACTTGGTGTTAAGTAGCTGTAAGTAAAAATAGTGAAACAAATTTATCTTGGGATATTATATCTAATACCGATAAACCCTCGAGCTCCTTGCAAAGCAGCATAATTATAAGTTGGGTCAAAGGTATAACCGTTGGGATTATTTACGGGATCATTGACATTTTTATCAAATGGGTCAAACGGCCTGATAATAGGATCCTTTGGAATGAAATTGAAAATATTTTTCACCCCCCCGTACAACTCTATATTTCTTTTAAACTTTTTAGTAACCTGCACATTAGCTATACAATACCAAGGTGAGTACTCAGGTCTATAGTCATTAGGAAGAATTGGCAACCTCATTGGCCCGTTCCATTTTCCTGTAAAGTCTATTACAACCCTTTGTTTAGGCAGTGTATAAGTAGCTACAAAGTTCCCTGACCAGTTTGGGGCATAGAGTTGTTGTGTGGTTACCAGTTCACCGGTGCCATCGTCCTCTCGTTGATAAACATCCATATAAGTAACTCCCATACTTAACTTCAATGGTATACTAAGCGTGATATCAGCATTGAGTGAAACACCCTGAGATACGGCGTGCCCTTTCAAGTTGCCATAAATGATCTTGTTAGGATCAGTATCAAAATCACCATTGATCTTGTTCGTAAAGTAAGAGTAAAAACCTGTCACATCTACCCCTATATAAAAGTCGTTTAAAGGTACTTTCAACACATAGTTCAAGTTGCTATTGTAAGAACGTTCAGGCTTTAGTTGTTCTGTAATAACTACTTCTCTAGCACCTGTCAAAGCAGCATGATCTTCTGTAAATAAGTTTACTACTCTATATCCGGTTCCAAAACTCGCTCTTAAAGTATTGTTTCTATTAGGTGATAATTTATACGCTACTCTTGGTGAATGTACATGTCCATGGTTCTTATCGTAGTCATATCTATAACCTAATAATACTTTTTGTTTATCCGTAAAAGACCACTCGTCTTGTATGTAGGCCCCAGGCAATGGTGTTCTAGCAGGTTTGTTTTTAGGATTTAGGCTATCTGCACTTGCGGTACCAGGTGTATTGTCATCATAATAGGTATATCGGTATGAAGTCCCTAATAATAAGTTATGCCTTGCACCAAGCTCTTTATCCCAGTACAACTGCCCAAATAACACCTGTTGATTAGCCATATATGGCGTATTACCGTAATAAGAATTTTGGTCGTGCCAATTATAAGACAACTGGCTAATGATCTTCTCTTTTACAGGTAACTGATACATGCCTATGACCTCCCACCTTTTTGTATATATGCTCTCTGCATAAATACTGTCAGAACCTCTATACTCTGGTGTCCAATTAGTTTGTCCACCCCAGCGATCTTCATATACATACCTTCCTGCTATACTCGCAATTCGGTCTTTCTTTCTTGAAACATTTAGTTTATTGAATATCGATATTCGATTTTGAAGGGTTACATCTGTAAAGCCATCTCTATTTTTATCGTACTTCTGACCGTAATAAAAATAATTAGCACCTATAATATTCTGCACTTTTCCTACTTGCAGCTTACTAGACATATCTACATTATATTCATTCCAAGAAGTACCCATCATATCTACATTAAACAATGCTGCTTTAGAGGCTTTTTGAGTGATCACATTTATCACACCTCCCATTGCTTCCGAGCCATACAAAGAAGATGCAGGACCTTTTACCACTTCTATTCTATCAACAATACTATTAGGTATGCCACTTAAGCCGTACACTGTTGACAAACCACTGACTATAGGCATACCATCTATCAATATCATCGTGTATGGTCCTTCCATTCCATTAATATGAATATCTCCCGTATTACATACATTACAGCCTACTTGCGGCTGCACACCATTAAGCATACCTACAGCTTCAAATAAACTTGGCGTGGGGTTTTTCTTAAAATATTTTGGTGTAATTACTTCAACGGGTATGGGGCTATCCATCCTACTGATCTCTTTCATTGTTCCTGTAACAACTACTTCATTTAAAGAACCTGCTTTAGGTTTTAATGATATCGTATAGAATACTTTCCCTTTTAGAACTAATGTATCTGATTCATAACCTACGTATCCTACAATAAGGCTTCCATTCTTTTGGCTCTCAGGTATCTGTATTTCAAACCGACCAGCATCATCAGTTTGCGCGCCAATATTTGTACCCTTTAATACAATTGTGCAAAAAGCTAGAGGCTCTTGACTTCTTGCATCTATTACAACACCCTGAATAGAGTTGTTATGAGCGTATGTAGTAACTGTTAATGCTATAAGAACTACAGCCAATAAATATTTCATCTTTGTTCTATCATTCTAATTTCGAGACAAAGATATATTATTTTTAGACTAACCTAAAAATAATTATTAGCGCAAGCGAAAAAAATCATACAACCATAAGGTTACAACCTCTAAGAGCAGTGTGGTCTAAACGTCCCAATACCTCAAAACTGCCATCAGAATATACTCTACCTAAATCTTCGGTAGCAATAAAACTGCATGAGTTAATATTAGATAAGTCTATGATATTCAGCACTCCCATCCCTGTACTTGAAACACTCAATGGGTCGCTTATCTCTCTTACAAGCACCTTCATTGTTTTGCTAGGGTAATATATACCATTACCTTTTGAGTAGGCTTGAGATAGTAGTTCTGTCATACCATACTCAGAGTGAATAGTTTCCATACCCCAGCTATTTGTAAGCTTTAAATGAACCTCTTCTCTTGTCAACTCCTTACCTCTACCCTTCATACCACCTGTTTCCAACACGGTGACATGGTTCATATCCATTGGGTACTTGTCGGCAAAATCTAATAATGCAAAAGTCACACCTATCAAGAGCACCTTTTGCCTTTGTTGACCCAAACGTCGAATAATGCGCGACAGCTGGCTATACTCATCTAAATAAAAGCCATTGTTCTCATGTCTACTAGTGTCCATAAGCTTCTTAGCCATATACACTAAAGACGAGTTTCCTCGCTCTAAATATGAAGGTAATAATGCTAGAATAGTATAGTCTTTAGGATTGCCATAAAATTGCTGAAAACCCTCTAATATAGATCTATCATATACACTATTATCTAGCACCCAGTGTTTGCTTACTTGACTACCTGTTGTACCACTACTTTCAAAACACTGCTGATGTTCTGATGCTTCATCGATAGAAACTTTGTGTGTTTTAAAAAAGGAAATGGGCAAAAAAGGAATAGATGAGGTATCATTTAGGCTCGCATCTACGCCTAGTAGGTCCGCATAGCTTTTGTATAAAGAATTATTACCGAGCTGATATTTGTACACCTCTAATGCAATTTCATCAAAGTTTAGCTCGTTAATACTATTAAAATAGTCTTCTACTGTTCTATCCAATATATGTGGCACATTAGTTAACTTTGATAAATATGAAAGCAAAATTATTTCTTCTTGCAATAATACTAATTGGAAGTACAGCTTGTCAAAAAAAATCAAAATTCCCTAGTACACCTGAAATTAGCTACAGGGGAATTAGTAATGAAGTTGTAAAATCCGGTAGCCCTGAAGACTTTGTACAAATATCTCTAAACTTTACTGACGGAGAGGGTGACCTTGGTTACAATGCAAATGGGCAAGATTTTGATATCTACTTCAAAGACTCAAGAACCAGTAGCTCCACAGGATTTGTAGGGTTATTACTTCCTGCTCAGCTAAGAGATGAAATCAAGAAAAGAAACCTTGATGAAAAAGGTATTAGCGGGATAATAACCTTTCAGCTTGATGCCAGTCTATTTTTCATTTTAAGGCCAGACAGACCCAATGGTGACACAGTTAACTTTGAGGTATATATAAAAGACCTTGCTGGTAACGAAAGTAACAGAATAACAACTGACAACATTTACATTTTACCTTAACACAACATTACAAAAGCAAGAGAATCATTATCTTGCATATGCCGTATATGTATACTACTATGCTTCATCACTTAAAAGGTCATTATATGAAGCAGTTAATTATCATCACATTATTCAGTTTTTTAATTAGCCTACAATCTTACGCACAGGGCTGCTCAGATGCAGGTTTTTGTACTATCAACGCTCTTAAAGGAGACTTGAAAAAAACTAATAGCCTAGCCCTATCTACTGCTATCAGTAGTGGTGAAAATGGCACAAGTATCATCACTCCTCAGTTAGAATTAAAGAAATCTGTAGGCATGAAAGGTGTAGTTGAAATGAGATTACCCTTCAACATTGCTAGCGGAGACGCCGGCAGCCATTCAGGCATTGGTGATCTAATGGCAACATACACAAGACCCATCATCAAAAAAATGTCAGTAAATGCAACTATTGGAACGAAAATAAGCTTGGGAAATGCTACGGCAACAGATGGTGGTCAACCTCTGCCCATGCCTTACCAAAGCAACCTTGGTACTACAGATATTATAATTGGCGTAAGTGCAAAATGGAAAAAATATGTTAGTGCCGCTATTGGTTACCAACAGCCTGTTATACAGTATAATGATAATGCATATACTAAAACTGCATCTACTTACAATACATACTTCGAGTCTGCAAATCTTGAAAGAAGTGGAGATGTATTAGTTCGCGCTCAAGGACACTTTGATAGATCAAACTGGGGTATCTCTGCTGGCCCTCTTCTAATTTATCATCTAGCAGATGATAAAATTACTTACCCTAATGGTGTAACAGCATCAGTAACAGGCAGCCAGGGAGCAACATTAAACTTAGCAGGAAATGTTTATGTTAAAGTAAAAAGTTGGCAAATTGATATTTCTGCAGGATCTCCATTCATGGTAAGAACCGCCAGACCTGACGGTTTAACAAAATCTTGGACGGTTATACCAAGACTAACCTATAACTTTAATAAAAAGAAATAGGATAGCAAGACTTGATTAGTAGCGATACAGTAGTTATTTTGTACCTACAAGATAGTAAGTCATAAATACCGTAAAGCAAGGAACTACCAGATGTGTACTGTTACATACTTACCATATAAAGATAAAATATTCATTACTGCTAATAGAGATGAAGAAATATCAAGGCCAAGAGCTTTGAACCCAATAGTTGCAGAACTAGAATCAGGGAAGATACTCTACCCTAAAGACGTTAAAAAAGGTGGCACATGGATAAGTATACATGAGAATGGAAACGCCATGGTATTATTGAATGGTGCTTTTATCCCACATATATCCAAGCCTAATTACAGGAAAAGCAGAGGGTTAATATTTCTTGAGATCTTTGATTCAGACAATCCAGTCAATAAGTTCAATGATGTTGAACTAAATGATATAGAACCTTTTTCATTGATCGTTTGGCTTAAACACAATGCCACATTATGGAGACTGACCTGGGATGAATATGAGAAATCAATAGAATCTTTAGAAGCTGACAAACCACACCTGTGGTCTTCAGTTACTCTTTATGATGATGAGATGATAGAGCAACGTCAAAAATGGTTTAATGATTTTAGAAAATCAAAAGAAATCACAGGAGAGTCTATAAGGGATTTTCATGAGCACGGGGGCGATGGCGATGATAGCATCAACCTAAACTTAAAAAGAGGTGGAAGACGAAGAACCCTTAGTATTACTAGTATTGAGATATCTGAAGAGCGGTCTGTAATGTATCATCACGACCTTATTAGTGGCGAACAGACTATTAATGGTTGGCTATTTGCCGACAAAAGCCAGCATTAAACATACTCCAAGAGCATAATTGCGCATGCTTATATACAAGCACACAAGCATTATCGTTTGCAATATTATCTTTGCTGAAACTTTATAAATGAATAATACCTCTATAGGCATATTAGGTGGTGGTCAACTAGGCGCTATGCTTATCAGGCATGCTGTGGATATGGGCGTTGACATTTCTGTTATGGAAAGTAGTAATGACGCCCCCTCTGCCAAATATACAAGAAGCTTTACCAAAGGAGACACCAAGAACTTTGACGACGTTTATAATTTCGGTAAGGGACTTGACATTATTACTATAGAAAAAG
Organism: Flavipsychrobacter sp.; assembly: GCA_965230595.1. GTDB lineage: Bacteria > Bacteroidota > Bacteroidia > Chitinophagales > Chitinophagaceae > UBA5543. Next base: position 1,786,323 of record OZ246011.1, read on the forward strand.
AGGCTGTTAATACAGAAGCATTAAAAGCCTTACAAAAGGAAGGAGTTAAAGTATTTCCGGACCCTGACACGATAGAGCTAATAAAAGATAAATATACCCAGAAAGAGTTCTTAAATAACAATAGTATACCTGTAGCTAAGGGACGGGCTGTTCAAGGCAAAGAAGAAATAAAAAATGCAATTAACAACTACCCTATTTGCTTAAAGCTAAGACGTGATGGCTATGATGGTAAAGGCGTGATGATGTTAAAAAGTGAAGCTGATGTTGAAACTGCCTTTGAAGCACCATCTCTTATTGAAGAGCTAATAGATATTAAAGAAGAAATATCAGTAATAGTAGCCAGAAATGAGCATGGGGAAGTAATCTGCTACGATCCTACTATTATGGTTTTTGACCCGAAGCTCAACTTACTCGACTATCAAATATGCCCGGGAACATTACCTACTAAAACTGTTACCACAGCAAAAGAATTTGCGGCAAAAATTGCTACCGATTTGCAACTAGTAGGCATATTGGCTGTAGAGATGTTTATTACAAATGCAGGCGAAGTGGTTGTAAACGAACTTGCACCTAGACCTCACAATAGTGGTCACCATACAATTGAGGCTTGCCTTACATCACAATACGAGCAGTTATTAAGAGCCATAAGAGGCCTACCTCTAGGCAACACAAAACTCACGTCTGACTCGGTGTTAGTAAACCTACTTGAACCAGAAAAAAACAGAAAAGAAAAAGTAGATAAAGAACTACTTGAACTATATAAGGAAGATGGCGTACATATTCACCTGTACGGGAAAATAAATAGCCATCCGGGCAGAAAAGTGGGACACATCACTATTACATCCGCTGATGTAAATAAAGCTCTTGAAAAAGCAAAAAACATTCGTGAAAGAATAAAATAACAATTACTATGGTAGGAATAATAATGGGTAGCAGCTCTGACTTAAACATAATGAATAAGGCTAAAGATGTTTTAGAACAATTTGGAGTGCCTTACGAAATAAAAGTAGTTTCAGCTCATCGAAGCCCTGAGATGATGGTGGAATATGCCAAAACTGCTGAAGAAAGAGGCATAAAAGTGATTATTGCCGGTGCCGGCGGAGCTGCACACCTACCCGGTATGGTCGCAGCTATTGCTACCGTACCTGTAATTGGCGTTCCTATCAAATCTAGCAATTCAATCGACGGTTGGGATTCATTATTATCCATCGTACAAATGCCAAATGATATTCCTGTAGCTACTGTAGCTGTTAATGGAGCTCACAATGCGGGTATATTAGCCACCAATATACTGGCTGTTAGTGATGAAGCTCTTAAAGCCAAGATACATGATCTTAAAAAGAGAAATCTGGAAAAGGTGGCCAAACAAAATGAAGAGCTAAAGAAAGGTTAAGTATAAACTAATAACGCTCATACCAATCAAAACGGTTCTTAATAATGTTACCCTTTTCACTTTGAATATGCTCTAATAAGCTTTGAGCAACCAAAGTATGCTTCTTTCCTTTAGGCCAAATTAAGCTCCATGTAGTTTTTATGGGCAAGCCTTTTACCGGAATAATTTGAAGCTCGTTATTTATAAGCTCGTTCTTAATACCAATAAGCGGCATAATAGAATAACCTAAGCCTGCCATCACCGCTTGCTTTACAGCCTCGTTCGACGTAAGCTCCATTTTCCTCAATGCCGTAATGTTATTATTCTTTAAATACTTCTCCATCACTTGCCTGGTACCAGACCCGTTTTCTCTAAAAATAAGTGGCAACCCTTCAAACAACTTTGTATTACGACTTTTAGCGTTTAGCCCAGTATCGTTACTGCCAACTAAATAGAGCTTATTAGTCAGCAAATCTAAATTTTCAACATTTATATTTTTGGGTAAAATTGATACTAATGAAAAATCTACTTCATTAGCCTCCAAGCTATCAATCACTTTACTCTTATTTGTCACGTCCATAACCAACTCTACACCAGGGTGTTTCTTTATGAAACTTGACAGGTAATACGGCATAACATACTTACCTGTTGACACTACTGATATTTTCAAACGCCCGATTAGCTCCCCTTTATGTGCATGCATTCGATAGTTTATAGCATTTACTTGCTCTAAAATTTTTTCTGCTGCTATAGCAATATCCTTACCAAAGTCAGTTATATAAATCTTTCTACCTATCACTTCAGTTAGCGGTATATCAAACTGCTCTTGAAAGTTTTTAAGCTGAATTGACACTGCTGGCTGGGTTAGATGAAGCTCTTCAGCTGCCTTTGTAACGCTTTGATTTTGAGCCACTTTTAAGAATACTTGTAATTGACTTAATGTATAATTCATAAAACAAATTTATGAATTACATTCAAAACATAAATAAAACATTATTAAATAATAGTCTGATGTTTGCAATAACAAAAAAAATAAACAATGGAAAACGTAACAACACAACTAAAGTTAGTTGAAGGTACATTCAGCTCAAAAGATGCAAAAGAGATCATCTGTGCATTGATCAATAGTAAAATCACTTTTCATCATCACAGAATATTTAGCCAAGAAGAACGCTTTGGTATTAAAGATCAACAATCATTAAAAAGAATAAAAGAGCTGCAAGAGGCTAAAACAAATATCATGCAGCTAACAGATCAAGCAACAGAAAGCGATTTAAGCCTTACCATTAAATCCAACATTAGTATAGAAATAGCAGCAGAGAAAGTAAACATATAGTACAAATGAACTTTAGCCTATTATTAGACAACTTAACCAACCCTGCCCTTCTTTTTTTTATCGTGGGTATAATAGCAGTACAGGTTAACAGTGACTTGGAGATCCCTCCAAGTTCATCAAAATTCATATCCATCTATTTGTTATTTTCTATCGGGTTTAAAGGAGGACAAGAGTTATCTCATGAGCCATTTACCGGAGAAATACTTATGTCTATGTTGTTTGGGATTTTTATAGCTATACTTATTCCTATATACACCTTCTTTATTCTGAAACAAAAGATGAGCATTTATAACTCAGGAGCCATAGCAGCAGCTTATGGCTCCGTGAGTGCAGTTACCTTTATTACAGCTGTAGCTTATCTTGAAGCTATTAACATGCAACTTAATGGGCACATGGTAGCAATAATGGCTCTAATGGAGTCTCCTGCTATTGTTGCAGGCTTAATCTTGATTTCATTGTTTAACAAAGACGGTAGCAGCTCTGTTAATAAAAAAACGGCTCTCAAACATTCATTAACCAATGGAAGTGTTTTGTTAATACTTAGCAGTTTATTGATCGGTTATTTAGCTAGTGCAGAGCAAGCTGAAGGTATCAAACCTTTTACTAATGATATTTTCAAAGGTTTCCTAGCCATCTTTTTACTAGACATGGGTATCACTAGTGGTAAAAAGCTTAAGTCTCTATTAAAGGCAGGCTGGTTTCCTATAGTATTTGCCATACTAGTACCATTATTTAATGGTTGCTTATTTGCGATACTAAGCTCAGTAATAACAGATGACATAGGCAATAGATTTATTTTTGCAGTGCTTGCTGCCAGCGCATCTTATATTGCCGTGCCTGCAGCAATGAAGATCACAGTTCCAAAAGCGAACCCTGGTTTGTTTTTACCGATGGCCTTAGCTGTAACATTCCCAATAAATATTACCATAGGGCTTCCTATATACTATATGTTAGTACAAGCTTTTTAAAAACTTAATATCTAGTAAGACTATAGTAATATCAATTCATCATCTAGGCCTTATTACTTGTACAATGTTATATTGCACAATATAAATACGGAAGATGGAAAAGTTTAAAAGCATCAACCCATATACAAATGAGGTTATTCAGGAATATGCTACTCATAACAGCCAGGAAATAAGAGAAGCGATTGACAAAGCAGAAAACACGTATCAAAGCTGGCGAAAGTCAACATTTTCTCATCGATCAGAACTAGTCCAAAAAGTTGCTATTGTTTTAAGAGCCAACAAAGATCGTTATGCTAAAATGATGGTGGCAGAGATGGGTAAACCCATCCTTCAAGCTTATGCAGAAGTAGAAAAATGTGCATGGGTATGTGAATATTATGCTGCAAATGCAGCCAGCTTTTTATCAGAAGAATTAGTTGCAACAGATGCTAAAAGGAGCTCTGTACAATATCAACCTTTAGGTGTCATATTAGCTATCATGCCTTGGAACTTTCCTTTTTGGCAAGTATTTCGTTTCGCTATACCCGCACTTATGGCGGGGAATGTATGCTTGCTAAAACATGCACAAAACGTAATTGGCTCTTCCTTAATGATAGATGAGATATTTGACCAAGCAGGGTTTCCTGATGGCTCTTTCAAAAGCCTCATCATTTCAGCAGAACAGACAGCTGAAGTAATAGAGCACACCAGCATAAAAGCTGTAACGCTTACAGGTAGCGAAAGAGCAGGAAAAAGTGTTGCTGCTACTGCAGGAAGAAATATTAAAAAAACAGTTTTAGAGTTAGGTGGTAGTAATGCCTTTGTAGTATTGAAAGATGCCGACCTGGAAAAAGCAGCAGAGATGGGCTGTTCGGCAAGAATGAAGAATAACGGTCAAAGCTGTATAGCCGCTAAACGTTTTATAATAGAGAAAGAGGTAGCCGAGGAATTCACTACATTATTAAAACAAAAAATAGAAGCTCTGGAAGTAGGCAATCCTACTCATGAAAAAACTGATATAGGCCCACTAGCCAGAATAGACCTTGCTGAAACTCTAGAAATGCAAGTACAAAAATCTATTGATAATGGAGCTAAGCTACTTATTGGACATAAAAGAGAACAAGCACTATACCACCCTACTATTATTACTAATGTGAGACCAGACATGCCGGCGTTTAACGAAGAGCTTTTTGGGCCTGTTGCACCAATCATTATTGCAGAAAATGCAGAAGAAGCGCTTATGCTGTCTAATAGGAGTAATTATGGACTCGGCGTTACAGTTTGCACAAACAATAAAGAGCATGCGCAATTATTCATTGATAATGCAGAAGACGGTGCTGTATTTGTAAATGCTATAGTACAATCTGATCCTAGACTACCCTTTGGAGGGACGAAACTATCTGGCTACGGCAGGGAACTTTCCTCCCATGGCATTAAGGAGTTTGTGAATGTAAAAACAGTATATATCAACGATTTATAGTAAAAGCCATTGTGTAATACACAATGGCTTTTAAGTACTTGGCGGAGAGAGAGGGATTCGAACCCCCGGACCTTTGACAGTCAATGGTTTTCAAGACCACCGCATTCGACCACTCTGCCATCTCTCCGTGCGCAAAATTAGATAAGCTGATGGATTTTCAAAAAACTATTTTACGATTATATTATATTTTTTAATCCCCCATATTTATTGAAGGCCTTAAACCCCTGTAAAAACTAGTATTGTTAAAAAAGACCTAATATGTATTATCTATGAAAGTATCGCTACCTATACACGTCTTTACTATAAATTTGATGCTATGTTTAAGACGATAAAAAGGAGTGCTTTACTAATATTATCATTTGTACAACTCAGTGCATGTGCACAAAAAGACAACTACCATCACTCAAATACATTTAAAGAAATGACGACTACTAACAGCGAGACAAATAAGAATAATGAAATAGCCACCTTTGCAGCAGGGTGCTTTTGGTGTGTAGAGGCACAATTTCTTCAACTTGATGGCGTGAATAAAGTGGTATCTGGGTACTTAGGTGGCCATGTCCCAAACCCTACATACAAGCAAGTATGCACCGGCACTACCGGCCATGCTGAGGCTGTAAACATTTATTACGATCCTTCAGTCATATCATACGATGAACTATTAGCAGCATTTTGGATGGCTCACGACCCTACTCAACTCAACAGACAAGGTAATGACGTGGGTACTCAATATCGCTCAGCAATATTCTACCATAACGAAGAACAGAAAGCAAAAGCTGAGTCGTACAAGCAAAAACTAAATGAGGAGAATGCTTTTCATGCTCCGATAGTTACTGAGATATCTCCTTACGATACTTTTTATGTAGCTGAAGATTATCATCAAGATTATTATAACCAAAATAGCAATCAGGGGTACTGCACATTTGTGATAAAACCTAAGCTAGACAAGTTTAAAAAAGTATTCAAAGACAAATTAAAAGATCAATAATAATAAAAGGGCTGTATGATACAGCCCTTTATTGTATGTGCGGCAGAGGAGATTCGAACTCCCACGTCCTTACGGACACAGCGACCTCAACGCTGCTTGTCTACCAGTTTCAACACCGCCGCAACAGGATTGCAAATGTAAATTGAAAAAAGAAAAACTGAAAACTATCTGCGAAGTATAATTCTAAATGTTGTTCCCTTACCTACTTCTGACTGCTTAACAAAGATAGAACCATGATGATATTCTTGAATTATTCTCTTAGATAAAGACAATCCTAACCCCCAACCACGCTTCTTGGTGGTAAAACCAGGATTAAATATTTTCTTGATCTGGTGCTTAGGCATACCTTTACCATTATCTTGCACATCTACAAATATTTGCTGGGGAGTATTAGTCACTTGTATATCTATTTCACCCTTACCCTCCATGGCATCTAATGCATTTCTGATCAAGTTCTCTATCACCCAATCCCATAAAGGACCATAAATATTTGCCAACACCTCTTGCTCATCTGTTTTCAACGTAATAGTTACTCTGTTAGGTGCTCTATTTTGCATATAGCTCACCATATTTTCAAGACGTACGATCAAATTCTCTTCTTCCATATTGGGCACACTACCTACTTTCCCAAACCTATCTGCAACAAGCTTTAAACGATCTAAATCTTTTTGCATCTCAGCTACAGCATCTTTATTATCCTCATTTTCCTTTAGTAGTTCCAGCCATCCTTCTATAGAGCTTAGTGGCGTTCCGAGTTGATGAGCTGTCTCTTTCGATAAACCGACCCACACCTGATCTTGAATTGACTTGTGTGCAGAACTAATTGCAATAATGACTACTAAAAGAAATAGTATGATGATCCCCAATTGTATATATGGATAATAACGCAACTGCGTAAGCAAGTAAGACTCTCCGTAATAAACATAATTTCGCCCTAGGCCAAAACCCAGGTCTGATACCAAAGGCACCCTTAAAGACTTTAAATCCCTATATGTTTTTTGTAAGTACGCTTGCCCATCATTAGCTTTAGATGTGTCAATATTTTTATAATCAATAATCACCCCTTCTTCATCAGTAATGATCAAAGGGATAGTCGTATTATCAGAAATAACTTTTGATACAAATGTTACATCTTGGTCAGGCGGTGCATTGTTAATGGTAACAAAACCTTGCACCAATCGTTCAACCTCTTTTCGCTCTTCTACAGCTAGCTTGGCAGCCAGTTGGTTGGTATAATATAGTGAAGCAGCAACAATACAAACTGCTATAAGTGTCAAATAAGTTTTCCAATTAAGATACTGCCGCATACTGTCTGAATATAATAACCAAATCAGGATAAAAATATTATGATTTTGATGGAATAACTACTATTTTTGTCGACGGAAATTTGGTAATTCATGGACAACCAACACAATAATCAAGAAAATATTGTAGATAATCCCGCAGATATCGAACTTAGCAAACCGTCTAAGTCGCGCTTTTTATTCATATTATTCTTCTTTGGCTTCTTCATCTTTGCATGGGCAGGTTGTTACAACTTGTATGAGCATGGGTATAAAAGCAATGAAGATGTAGAAGTTCCGGATCATACTAAGTACAATCCTAAGTACAAATAATCATTTGCGTAAGCGATGGTTATTTGCGATACCGATACCGCAGTAGTAATACTTAGCTATAACGGTAAGAAGTGGCATGAGCAGTTCTTACCATTAATCGTGGCAGAAGCTGCCAGCGGTTATGATGTTGTACTTGCTGACAATGCATCGACCGACGATACGCTTTCTTACATCCAAGAGCACTTCCCTACTGTAAAAACAATACATATACCAGTAAACAAAGGTTTTGCCAATGGCTACTACGAAGCATTGAAGCAAATAGATGCTAAGTATTATGTACTATTAAGTGCTGATTTTGAAGTAACTAAAAACTGGTTTCCTCCTTTATTAAATGCCATGCAACAGCACGAAGGACTTGCTGCATGTCAACCTAAAATTAGATACTGGAAAGAAAGAGCGTACTTTGAATATGCCGGTGCCGGAGGTGGTTTTATGGACAAATGGGGCTATTTGTTTTGTAGAGGGCGCATATTCAACGATCTGGAAAAGGACAACAACCAGTATGATAATGACATAGAAGTCTTTTGGGCTTCAGGAGGCTGTCTGATGGTTAAAGCCGACTTATATCACAAAGTAGGAGGACTAGACAAAGACCTATATGCTCATATGGAGGAAGTAGATCTCTGCTGGAGGCTAAAAAATGCAGGCTATAAAATTGGTTATATAGGCCAATCTACCGTATTTCATGTTGGTGGTAGTGTGATCAGCTATGGTAGCCCACAAAAGCTATTCTATAACTTCCGCAATAATCTTGTTCTGCTTTTAAAGAACGAAAAAGCTTCAAAACTTATATGGCTAATGCCATTGAGGCTAGTATTAGATGGCATAGCAGGTCTTCAGCAGTTATTCTCAGGGAATATTACCGGTGTTTTCACAATTATTAAAGCTCATTTTAGCTTCTATGCGGGGTTGGGTAAATGGCTGAAAAAGAGAAAAGAAGCCCGACGAAATATTACGCATCGAAATACAGTAGGCATCTACCCCAAAAGTATTATCTGGCAATACTTCGGCTTAAAGAAAAAGACCTTTAACAAGCTAGATTGGCCTACAGAAGAGCTACACTAATAATTTTCACCTACTATATCCCGTCGTTTACCGACAAGTATATTTTTTTCACCTATAACGAATCGTATAAGGCGATATAACTGTCTACTTTTACACAAACAAAAACAATTATATGTCAACCGATGAAGTAAAAATAACTCCTAGACCTAAGGCAAGATCAGGGTCTCATAGAAAAGGAGGAGACAAAAGGTGGTTTGGACTGGCAGTAATTACAGTTGGACTTTTTTTACTACTTAGAAAATTAGATCTTTTTGACTTTGACTTTAGACACTTATGGCCTTATGCGTTAATCATAATAGGATTGATGATTGGCATAAAAAGTAAGTTTAGAAACAACGCACCTTATATATTAATAGCAGTTGGTCTGTTTAAAATTATACCAGCCTTTACAATACTTGGTGTCAGTTCTTCTACGCTAGCTTTACCTGCAGCACTTATTATTATTGGAATTTTTATTGTATTACGCCCAAAGTCCAATAACTCCTCTTGCACTGATAGAATGGTTACCAATACTAGCGATAACGATTGGGTAAATGCCGACATTACGTTCGGAGGCAGGAAGGAGACCATAACCTCTAAAAGCTTTAAGGGTGGTGACGTAAATGTTACTTTTGGAGGTGCCGAATTAAGCTTAATACAAGCAGATAGCGACATACAGCCTATGACACTAAACTTTAAGGTTACATTTGGTGGCGTGGAGTTGATCATCCCTTCTGACTGGGAAGTGAAAAACAATATCTCAACCAGCATGGGCAGTGTAGAAGATCATAGAAGTATTTATACAGGGAGTACATCAGAAGAAAACAAGAAGACACTAATACTAAACGGTTCCTGCACCTTTGGTAGCATAGAAGTAAAATCATATTAACAGCACTATATATAAAACATACACATGAACACTTACGTAGCACAAATCATATTTAGTATTAAATGTGCTGATGTATCATCTGAACAGTATGAAGAGCAATGGAGAGTCGTATTTGCAAACGATGATAGAGAAGCCTTAAACGAAGCTAAAAAGATAGGACTAACAGAGGAATCTACATTTATCGACAGACATGGCAGAGCTATTACATGGGTAATGGTAGCAGTAAAAGACCTCAAACAGGTTGATATTAAACATGGCGCACAGTTGTTTTCAACAGTAAAAGAAGTAACGCCTATTGCTGCCCCTGTATGGAGTAACTAATAGACAAATCACCTTGGCCACAAAAAGAACATATCAAAACTGGTTATTGCCGCTATTTTCATTTATTGTAGTGGCAATACAGTTTATTGTCACTTGTTGTATCTATGACCAAACTGTAGAATTTGCACTAACAGACAGTGCAATATCTCTGGTATTGGTGCCCACTGCCATATGGTTGGTAACACTAATCATTAATAACTACCCTACAAAAGTTGGCATACTACTCTACTCTATTATCATAGCAACTATCATAAGCCTTGTTACAGAATATCTAAATGAGTTTATTATCAGGTTGATCGTAGGGCCGAAAGATGAAGAACTATTATGCTTTCTTTCTAACTCAATGCCTATTCGATATATCGTTATATGGCTATTATGTGCCTGGACGGCAACTTATATCGCTTTAAGAAAGAAAAACGACACTCTGGAGAAAAAACTCAGCAATCAGAGCGATGCTAACACATTACTAAGAGAAGCAGAACTATATAAGCTGAGACAACAACTACAACCACACTTCCTCTACAATAGTTTGAACTCTATTAACGCACTTATATATACATCGCCGGACCAAGCACAGGAGATGACCGGCAAACTATCAGACTTTTTGCGTAGCTCGGTAAATAAAGACGCTAAAGAGAACATACCTGTAGCAGAAGAGCTAAAGTATATACAATCCTACCTAGATATTGAAGCCATAAGGTTTGGCAACAGACTGAATATTGATATAGATGACAAATCCAACGGAGAAGGCACGATACCTCCTTTTCTTTTACAACCTATATTAGAAAATGCAGTTAAATACGGCGTATATGGCAATACCGGGGAAGTAAATATTACTATTAGCATTGACGTAACAAAAGAGATGTTACAAATAATAATCACTAACCCTTATGACCCTGACAGCCAGCCTAAAAGAGGAACAGGGTTTGGACTTAAAGGTGTTAAGCGTCGCCTGTATTTATTATATTCAAGAGCCGATCTTTTACAAACTAATACCAAAGATGGTATTTTTGAAACACTAATTAAAATCCCTCAAATTCATGTATAAGGTAATTATTATCGAAGATGAAATGTTAGGTAAGCAACTAATAAGATCATTATTGGCTAACCATAAAGAATTTGAGATCGTGGCAGAATGTGACGATGGTTTCGAGGGCTATAAAAAAATACAAGAACACTCTCCCGATCTAATATTCCTTGATATTCAAATGCCAAAACTTAGTGGTTTTGAAATGTTAGAATTGCTTGATGACACTCCTGAAGTAATATTCACAACCGCCTTTGACGAATATGCGCTAAAAGCTTTTGAAGCTAATGCTGTAGACTACCTGCTTAAACCAATTACAAGAGAGCGCTTTGATAATGCCATAAAAAAGAGCTTAGACAAGCTAGAGAACAACACGGAGAACAATGTATCACAGCTATCTGAAAACAATATATACGAAGGGTTTCAGAGAAGAATTGTAGTAAAAGACAAAGGACAAATACGAATAATACCCGCTCAAGATATACTCTATATCGAAGCAAACGATGATTATATTAAAGTAATAACTGAAGCAGGAAGCTATCTGAAAAAATGTACGCTAACCAGTATTGAAAAAAGCTTTGACCCCAAACAGTTTATTAGAGTACACCGCTCATACATCATACCTGTAAGTCAGTTGCTCAAAATAGAACCATATGCCAAAGACAGCTATGTAGCATTGTTACACTGCGGTGAGCGCATTACTATTAGCAAGAGTGGCATGAGTAAACTAAAAGATGTACTCAATTGGTAAGTTACTTATCATCTGACTCCATAGTCGGTTGCAATTTATCTACACGGTGTTTTACAAGTAAATACCCACCTAACCCGCAAACAAATGCTGTAATTATCCTAACAGGATTAGCCATAAAAGCCATGATCTCTTGCTGATCGCCAGTACCTTTATAAAAAAGCACGACCATAATAATCCAACCAGTGAATTCAGTAAGTAAAAAAGCGCCTACAGTGCCCCACATCCATTTAGTTGGCTTATGACCCTTACCCTTAGCTATTTGGCCATTTCTATATCCTAGATATATACTAATTAATACATCTATCATTAATTACTGTATTCCTTTCATAAATTCTGTAACACTTTCCATTACATGGCTGATCTGCTCATCATCTAGACCATGATGACAAGCAAGTAAAACACCGCCACGCATCACTTTATCAGCTTCAGGACAGCCATTAGTACTAGCTGTATAAGTCACATTTTTAAAGCCCGGCTGCCTCATTATATTACCTGTAAAAACAGTGCGGGTTTGAATGTTTCTTTTCTCCATAAATATTTGAAAATCTCTTCTTATAAATGGAGCCGAATCTTTAACGGTTAAAGCAAACGCTAACCAACCTGTTCTGGAGTCGGGTAGTTGCTTAGGTAAAACAAAGTACTCTTCATATTGCTTAAAGAACTCCAACATTCTGTTATAGTTTGCAGTTCTTGCATCTATGTTTTGTGCTAGTTTATTTAGTTGAACAATACCAAAAGCCGCACCCATTTCAGACGGCTCGAGGTTATAACCAGGCTCTTCAAAAACAAACTTAGCATCGTAAGGAATGCCATCTACTTCAACATTGAACCTGTTTTCAATTTTTTCAGACTCGACAAACAATGAAGAGCTTCTACCCCAACTCCTCAACAAACGTCCTCTATTATAATACGCTTCGCCATTTACGCATAACATACCACCATTACCAGCACAATTAATGATATGAGACCCGTAAAAGCTTGTAGTACTCATATCGGTAAACCTACCTGAAGAAGCTCCACCTATTTCTGCGCCAAGTGTATCGGCAGAATCTTCTAAAACAAACAAATTATGCTTATCTGCAATTTCTCTTAACACCTTCCAATCTGGCAGATTACCCATCAGGTTAGGAATGATCATTGCCTTGGTTTTTAAAGTGATCATCTCTTCAACCTTGTTGGCATCAATATTATAAGTTCCTTCTTCTACATCAATGAAAGCAGGCACCCACCCTTTCTTTACCTGAGGAGCAACAGTTGTAGAAAAAGTTAATGCAGGAGTTATGATCTCACTACCCTCTTCATAATCCAACAACTCTGCAGCTAAATATAAAGCTGATGAACCACTGTTGACCATTATACCATATTCTTTATTATAAAGGCCTGCAATACGCTCTTCCATTTCACGAACGTTCTTGCCCATTTGTGTTGAGGTGCGTAATACATTTACTACTGCTTCTATCTCTTCTTCGCCATGAACAGTTTTGCCATAAGGCACGTGTATAAAGTCGGTTTTCTGCATTTTATTGAATTAGGATACGAATGTAAGCGATATGGCTAAAATAATAAGTTAATAGTTATAGAAAAATGGCACTTGAGGTTTCAAGTGCCATTTTCATATGTAATATCCAACTAAAACTATTTCACTTCATTACCATCCTTATCAAGCTCCACCACTTTATAACCAAGGCTTTGTATGCCATCCCATACGGTTTCCTTATCCCCTACTAAAACAACATTCATTTCTTCTATAGCAGGTAAAAAGTGTTTGGTCATTTTAGATACTTCACCAATATCCATATGATCAAGTGTTTCCATTTGTTGTTTTGGATAAGTAGCAGTTAGATTATAATCTAAAATGCGTGATAAGAATCCTGCTTTTTGATAACCAGACTCATATTTGCGTGCATCACTCTGACCAATAGATTTCTTAGTAAACTCCAGCTCCTCACTTGTAATGCCATTAAGCTTATAATCTTTCATGATCTTTATAATATCAGTCATAGCGCTGTCAGTAGCAGCTGCTTTTATACCTGCGCTAAACTGGTATCTACCTGTATATTGGTTACCTACGAAGAAACTCCTGGCACCATATGTCCAGCCTCTTTCTTCTCTTAGGTCTAAATTCAAGCGACTATTAAATGCGCCTCCTAATGGGTAGTTTAATATGGTACACTTATAAAAATCACCTACTGCGTCATACTTCATACCGGTAACCTTACCTATTCTAAACTCTGTTTGAGCAGCTTTAGGAACATTTACAAAATACAATGTTGGCTCTTTGATCTCAGGAGCAGTAGGGAGTTGCGGCATATCCACCTCCTTATTTGTAATCTTGTTTAAAAACTCTAGCTTGTTCATTATCTTATCTTTAGACACATCTCCAACAACGATTACCTGTGCTTCGTTTTTAGAGAAGTAATCTTTATAATAAGTCTTCACGTCATCTAGCGTTATATTATTTACCGTCTCAATAGTACCTGTTGTAGGCCAAGCTAGAATATTGTCTTCACCATATAGTACTTTACTAAATACAGTACTTGCTATATAAGTAGGCCTTACCGATGAGTTCTTAATACCTTGTATCGTTCTCTTTTTCTTTCTATTGAATGCATCTTCAGTAAACTTAGGGTTCAATAGCTTTTCTTCTAACAACTCTATCGTTTTGTCTAAGTTCTTACTCAAAGTTCTAACACGCACTTCTATTCCATCTGTTGATGCACCATAACTAATACTACTACCTAGCTTATCCAGCTCCACACTTAATTGCTCGGCAGTATAGTTTTTAGTGTCATCATCCATCATTGTCGCAAACATATTCGCCAAACCTACTTTTGAGAAATCATTTGCGTCTAACATTTTACCGCCTTTAAAGTGTAGTAGTAATGTTACTACAGGTATCTCATTGGTCTGTGTTCCTATTACTTTTACATCACCAGGCATTTTAGCTGTCCAGTATTCCGGCACTTTTACTACCGGGTTAGCACCACTAGGTGGCATTTTACTTCTGTCAAATTCATCTTTTGCTTTGTTATATGTCAGCCCTTCGTAACCATAGTTAGGAGACTTATAACCAGCCTTTGAAACTGTATAGTTTTCAGGAGCTACTATATTGCTTTCCTGCCCTTTTGTTACCACACTCAACACTAAAGAATGTTTACCTTTTATGTACTTATTGTACACACGCATTACATCTTCTTTTGTAACGCTAGAGTATCTTTTTACCTCATCTTTTATTCTATCAGCATTGCCTGTGAATGTATAAAAAGATGCTAATTGAGATACTTTACCCGATACACTTTCAAGTCTGTTGACCATTGAAGCTTCCATACTGCTGGTAAACTTCTCAATATCATCATCAGTTACACCTCTTTTTTCAAACTCTACAAATACTTCATCTACCATCTTATGCATGTCTGCCAGCTTGCCTCCAGGATATGGAACAACAGTGATAGAAAACTCACCTGCCAGTTCACTACATGGGTGACTTACGTTAGCTGCAACTGCCTTTTGTGCCTTTACAAAGTTCTTGTAGAAAATAGAATTTTTACCTTGACCTAATATCTCTGCCAAGCAATCTAGCGGCGCCTCATCGGGATGGTAGTTAGGCACTGTTGGGAACATCATACGCAACATAGGCAACTTTGCGTAGTTATCTTTCATCGTTACATATCTGTCTTTTTCCACCTTAGCGGCAGGTAAGCTCATCTTTGTCACCTCAGGCCCTTTCGGTATTGATCCGAAGTATTTCTCTACCATCGCTATTACCTCATCTTTCTTCACATCACCACCTACTGTTAATACCGCATTGTTTGGACCATACCAACGAAGGAAGAAGTTCTTCAAATCATTTACATCTACTCTGTTCAAATCTTCTATATAACCTATTGTCAACCAAGAGTAAGGGTGACCATAAGGATATAAGTTTTTAGCAGCCACTTCGCGAACCAAACCATATGGCACATTATCATAGCGCTGTCCTCTTTCATTTTTTACAGTAGCTCTTTGTACTTCAAATTTCTTTTGAGTTACCGCATCAAGTAAAAAACCCATTCTGTCCGCCTCTAACCAAAGCATTTTCTCTAGCTGATTACTAGGCACAGTTTCAAAATAGTTGGTTCTATCACGGTTGGTAGTACCATTAAGTGTACCGCCAGCTTCTGTAATAATTTTAAAATGTTGCTCATCAGCTACATTATCTGAGCCTTGAAACATCATATGCTCAAAAAAGTGAGCGAAACCTGATTTCCCAATCTCTTCTCTTGCAGAACCTACATGGTAAGTCACATCAACGTGCACGATCGGGTCAGAATGGTCTTCATGAATGATCAAGGTTAATCCATTGGGTAAAACATAACGTTCGTAAGGGATAACCAATTCACTACCCTTCTTTGTAACCTTTTCTACAAGTTTCGCTTGAGAATAAGCTACATTAGTTGCCATCATTACTGCAGCTACTGCAGCAAGTATTAGTTTTTTCATATTGTATCAGGAAATTATTATAGCGTAAATATAAGCCTATAAAAAGGAAAAGTTTATTGTCTGGTCAAGGTATAAACTAAACCTATATTATATAAGCCACCATTATACTCATATCCAGGATTAAACTTCATATCAACAAAAAAGGTATTGCCTGATCTATCAGCACCACCTCTACTACCTGTTTTCAATGTTTTTGACTTGGGCTTCATATTTTTATAGTTAGCTCTTCCATTAACTCTTATACCCAGTATAGTTGATGGCATATTATGACTGGCGCTTGATGTCATTGGAGTAAAGTAGGTGCTTTGGGTTGATACGCTAACCTGCCAGTTGTTATTACTCTTAATGATCACCTTGGCGTATTTATTAATCTCTTGGCCACCAAAATAGTCATTGGGGTCACTAAAGCTAACCATTCCCTTTAAGCTTACTATACTAATGGATTGAATATCATACACATCAAAAGACCCGGACACACTTCCTGATTTCCCTCTTTGTGCATAAGAAGTCATCGTACTACATAATATTAATATGACAATTATATATCTCAAGGTTGTGTCATTGTAAATAGTATGGTGAAATTATATCTGCCTGCTGGATAGTCGTAGCCTAACTCTTTGAGTCTTAAGTCGTAGCTAAAATGGAATGTTTGAGATTTTTTGGGTTGAACAAACAACCTTTGATCAAATTTTGTTAATGTTATTGGCTGCTTTATTAGATTATAAGCATTGGGAGAGTTATCACTATTCCATGCTAATTGCAGCGGTATATCATTAGCATTACCTCTCCTGGGCACAGAATAGTTGGAGACTTTAGCGTATATAGAACAATTAGAATTCTTTGTTTTAAATTTTAAACCAATAGCATTGTTAAGAATCTGTGGCTGCTCAAGATCAGATGGGGAACTACACTTAAAGTAAAGGTTTCGATTCGCATTTACTTCCAGGTAGTTATTATTGCTGTTGCCATAACCACCGCTATTACCATTGTCGTCGTCATCACCCTTTCCTTTATCATCATCATCTTTTTTGTACGACTTGTTGTTATCATCATCATCTCCACCATGAAATGAAGAATAGGACGAAAAAGAAAACATGCAAACAAAAGAGAGCAATATGATATATAGTATCCTCATGAAAGTAACTTCAAATTATGCGATATTGGATTAATAATGCATTATCACCAATATTAAGGCTCTCTCGTTTTCTAATATTACTATTCACAATAAAAATAATGTGAATACTGTAGCAAAGCTAAGGATTTATCCACAGAGTAGGCATAATATGTCAATATACATGACAGGCATACATTTTTTAAGATTTGTTGTTTTATTTTTGTTACCATGAGAGCTAACCCACGTATTCTATTCATTACACTACTTGTGTTGACATTCGGGATAAATGTTGACATACAAGCACAAAACTTAGGGGTATACCCTACAACATTAGACTTTAACCTCACTGCAGGCCAAAGTGAAGCTCAAGTCATTAACCTATCAAACGGATCTTCTCGAAAAGTACAATTCAGAACATACCTTAATGATTGGATCAGAGATACTGTAGGTGGCCATGCTTACTTTGAACCCAATACGATTGATAGGTCTTGCGCCTCATGGATCACATTAGACAAGAACTTCATAGAATTGGAACCCGGTGAATCAACTACACTTACAGTTCAATTACGTGCCCCCTCTGATGAAGCTGAAGTTTCTAAAATGAAATGGGCTATGATCTTTATAGAAACTGTTGAGGAGAACGTGAAGAAAGATGACAATAACGCCCAAGCGGCAGTAAGAAACCTTTTACGTGTAGGGGTTCACGTATATCAAACACCACCTAATGTATCTGAAAAGGGTATTGCAGTACTAGACATCATGAAAATCAACGATGTTCCCAATGCTTACAAATTATTCTGTGAAAACACAGGAGACGTAATGCTTGAGTGTAAAGCATACTTAGAATTCACATCTATGAGTGATGGAGAACAAACTAAACTAGACAATGTAGAATTTCCAATGTTCCCGGGGCAAAAAAGATATGTAGTTTTTGAACTGCCTAAAAACATGCCTGAAGGTCAATATAATGTACTAGGTGTATTAGATGCCGGCGAAGATATACCTCTTGAGGCTGTAGAAGCTACTGTAGAAGTGCAAAAAATAGAAGAAAACAAGGAATAATAACTAAAAACATTAATTAACTGACTATCAGCAAGTTAAAACACTTGTTATTTACTTACTAATTGACTGTTAACAATAAGTTATTCTACAAATTGTAGTTTTGTTCAATAAATAATTTGCATATAGACAATATATTACTACATTTGTAACTGTATTTGAAAGGGTGAGAGCTTTCATATTCATACAAGAGAGAGACATTACATATAAGAGACTGTTTTATATCATTATAATTAAACAGATATGATAAAGAGAACTATCGCCGTAATGTTACTTTCTTTTTTTTGTGCCTCATCTGCAAGGTCGCAAACTACTAGTAGCGCATCACAGAACATTAAGTTGACCTTAAGTCCTACAATACAGATCAACACTGTAACTTCCACAAACGTTAATATCAACTTCGATAATGTAAACCATTATTCAAATGGTGTACAATCTACAGCTCAAGAGTTTAAGGTAAGCTCTAACCAGAAGTTTGTGGTAAGTGTGAAAGCTGATGCCAGCAATTTTGCTTATTCAGGCAGTGCAATGCCCGCGCCTGTAATGCCGGTTAACAACACCTTATATCTTGCTATGGCTTCCAACAACACAGGAGGAAGCGTATCTTCCAACATAGGTTCTAGCTATATGGCATTATCTAACTCTCCACAAAATATATTAACAGATTGTGACAACGGGGCTGACCAAAGGTTTGCAGTAAACTACAAGGCAACACCCGGCAATAGCTATCCGGCTGGCATTTACACAGTTGGAGTAGTTTATACGGCTACACAACCATAGTTATACTATTTTCTAGTAAACGTGCTGCTGCAAGTTTGCGAAAAACTAGCACCATCAACAGTGTAGTTTAGCGTGAATTGATCATCTGAATAGCTACCTGACCCCTGATATGTTATCCCAAACAGTTTTTGTGATGGTAGTGTAAGTGTATTATTACTAGTATTTAGTAATACATATATTTCATTAGTCATTGTACCTTGCCAAAAACCTTTGATAATCACTTTTTTAGCCACATCTGTTGCTACTACTACTTCTACATCATGTCCATTTACACTACAATTGCCTTTTTCAATAAAATTACCTTTCAAACCTGAAGCAGCATTACTATAAGGCTCAACCTTTATGTTGAAAAAGTATTCAGATATTCCGGTTGTTGGGCTAGCAGCAGTAACCTTAATAGGGTAAGTTCCTTCTTTAGTACGTGTAGTTTTTATCTGCATGAAGGTATTGAAAGAGGGCTCTTCAATAGTTTTGTCTAAAAGTACCTCCATACCATCAGGCACATTAAACATAGAAAATGTGACTTTTTCTGAAGCACCGGTAAGCTTTTCTACAAATATGGGCATAGAAACACTTCCTATTCTTTCAAGAGATGTGTCTTTAAAACCGTTGACGGTATATGTAAAATCACCCTCATTATCAGGGTACACAGGATTATTTACAGTTTTTTTGGCGCATGAAGCTATTAATAGGCCTAAAAGCATGTTAACCAATATCACCTTTCTTTTCATAATACATTATTAAGACCACCTAAGTTAAGTAATGTTCGCTTACCTAACATCTATTTAAGTGTTTTTACTTCAAATTCTTAGTGCTTTACAGTATATTTAGAACTTAATGTAACAACCAAAACTATGGATCAACAAAAAGTAGACATGTACTTAACCTCAAATAGTAAGTACTTTGAAAGTCATCACCTAAACGCTATCAGAGAAGCACTATTGCAAGCTGACGATTCAAAATTCATGAATATTCAAGCTGCTAACTTAAAAGACCCTACCCTTATGCTCATTGCATCATTATTAGCAGGCTCTCTTGGGCTTGACCGCTTTTTAGTGGGAGATATAGGTTTAGGAGTAGGTAAACTTCTTACCTGTGGAGGGTTAGGCATATGGGCAATTGTTGACTGGTTTCTTATTATGGGTAGAGCCAAACAAGTAAACTATAATGCAATTCAGCAAGCACTACTCTAATTAGCTATGTTACACCTAGTAACAGCACAACGATTTTATATTATAGCCAGCCTAATAACCATAATTGGTTGGGGCTGGCTACTTTTTAGTGGTAGTATAGTTACAGATCATACGGTATGCTTGTTTAAAAACATCACTAGCTACCCTTGTCCGTCATGCGGAACCACAACTTCAATGATAGCAGTAGCAAACGGCCATTGGTTACATGCAGCTAACAGCAATATATTGGGCTTCCCCGCCTTATTAATACTATTAGCCCTACCAATAGCACTTACTTTAGACACTATTGGCAAAAAAAGATATACCTACACCACCTACGTAAAGCTAGAAACTACATTTCGTAAAAAGCCCTACTTATTATACATTTTTTTAATTCTTATTACTATTAACTGGATATGGAACCTATACCATCTACCGTAGCCTCTAACAATCTACATCATTACAAACCAACAGAGTACGAAAAAGAACGTGCTTCTAATAGCTACTTGATGTCTATTGTAGCCATATTAGTAGGGTTACCATTACCTATCATTAACTTAATAGCCACAGCACTATTCTTCTTTGGCAATAGAAAGTCTACAAAATTTGTACGATGGCATTGTACACAAGCACTACTATCACAGTTTACCATATTCATTATTAATTCAATAGGTTACGCATGGACGTTGCGCATCATCTTTTCTGAAAACGCTAGTGCCAGTGATAGCTATTTTGCCTATATCATTGTTTTGGTATTTTTCAACCTTATTGAATTTATAGTAAGTATCGTACTAGCCATCAAGGTAAGAAAAGGAGAACATGCTGAGTGGTGGTTATGGGGAACACTAACTAACAGTTTTTTCGCAACTGAGAATAAGTCAAAGAATACTAGGCAACTACTAGTAAAAGGTCTTTTATTAGCTATTCTTGTAGGTGGCTCTTATTGGGGGCTAAAGCAAATAACATGGGCAGAAACATTCAAGATCAACGAGTTTACAGCCAAAAAGAAAAAACAACTAGGCAATATCATATTAGATACACATAGAATGAGCCATAGAGAGATCACTGGCTCCATTCACCCAAAGATCAACGAGCTTAAGAATAAAATATGTATTGCTAATAATATAGACACATCCAGCATACAGATTCACATATTTGCTGACTATCAGGTAAATGCCTTCGCTATACCTGGCGATCACATTATTATTAATACCGGTTTATTAAGAGATTGTGAAGACCCGGACATGGTAGCAGGTGTGATAGCTCATGAAATAGGTCATATTGAAAACGACCATGTAAGCAAGAAACTAACCAAAGAAATAGGTATGGCTACGTTAGTGGCACTTGCTGGTGGAACAGAAAATTTAGGATTGATAAAAGAAGTATTAAAAACATTGACCTCTAAGAGTTTTGATAGAGACTATGAGCGAGAAGCCGATGCTGCAGCTCTACTCTATCTTAACAATGCTAATATTGACCCGATGGCTTTGGCCAGCTTTTTCGAGAAAATTGCCGAAATGCAAAGCGGTATGCCTGAAGCCATGGAATGGGCAAGTACGCACCCTTTACCTGATGAAAGAGCTGCAACCATTAAAGCTAAAACCAGCTTTAATCATGAATACACTCCATGTATGAGTGCAGAAGAATGGAAGGAACTACAAGAAACTGTAGAGCTTTTTGATCATATATAATTTAGAGGTGAGAAATATTATGGATCAGACACAAAAATATTTTGTACATATTAAATAATCACCTTACCTTTGCCGTCCAATTCTCATATTGCTCTTAATACAAGTTTGCATTTGGGAGAGTTGTAGCGGGTTTTCCGCAAAAAACAATTCGTTAAAACCAAAAAGAAGAAAATGGCTAAAGAAATCTCTGGCTATGTAAAACTCCAATGTAGAGGAGGCCAGGCAAATCCGGCACCACCAATTGGTCCAGCACTAGGTGCTAAGGGTGTCAACATTATGGAATTCTGTAAGCAGTTCAACGCTCGCACACAGGATCAACAAGGAAAGGTACTTCCTGTAGTAATCACAGTTTTTTCTGACAAGTCTTTTGAGTTTGTTATCAAAACAGCTCCAGCTGCAGTACAGCTAATGGAAGCTGCTAAGATCAAAAAAGGTTCAAAAGAGTCTAACCGTAACAAGGTAGGTAAAGTTACTTGGGCACAAGTTGAGGAAATAGCTAAAGATAAAATGGCTGACCTTAACTGTTTCACAGTAGAAAGTGCTATGCGCATGGTAGCGGGTACTGCACGTAGTATGGGACTGAATGTAGATGGTGCAGCCCCTTGGGATAACTAAACTTAATCGTTAACCTTATTAATTCTCGTTACGATGGCAAGATTAACTAAAAACAGAAAAGCTGCAGAAGCTAAAATCGATAAAGAAAAAGAATATACACTGTCAGAAGCAGTTGAGTTGATGAAAGATATCAACACTACTAAATTTGATAGTTCTATAGATGTACACGTTCGCTTAGGTATTGACCCTAAGAAAGCGGATCAAGCACTTAGAGGTACTGTTACGCTTCCACACGGTACTGGTAAAACTAAAACTGTTCTAGTGCTTTGTACTCCTGATAAAGAAGAAGAAGCAAAAGCTGCCGGTGCTGACTTTGTTGGCCTGGATGAGTTTGTTCAGAAAATCGAAGGTGGATGGACTGACATCGACGTAGTTGTTGCTACTCCTTCAGTTATGCCTAAGATCGGTCGTTTAGGTAAAGTATTAGGCCCACGCAACCTAATGCCAAACCCTAAAACAGGTACTGTTACAAATGATGTAGCTGCAGCCGTTACTGATGTAAAAGGTGGTAAAATATCTTTCAAAGTAGATAAAGCGGGTATCATTCACGCATCAGTTGGTCGTGTATCTTTCGAGCCAAACAAATTGGCAGAAAATGCACAAGAGTTGATCAACACATTGGTACGTATGAAACCTGCTACTGCAAAAGGTATTTACCTTAAAGGTATTAGCATGGCATCTACAATGAGCCCTGGAATAAAAATTGACACGAAAAGCGTGTCTTAATTAAAAGCGATTTAGAACAGTAGTTTTAAACATTAAAACATCATTAGCTATGGCAATGACACCTGCTCAAAAAAACGAAGCAATTGAAGTACTAAAGGAGAAATTCTCTCAGTACAACAATTTCTATATAACAGATACAGACGCATTAACTGCAGAACAAAATAATAACCTTCGCCGCATCTGCCACGAGAAAAACGTGGAAATGAAAGTAGCTAAAAATACGCTTGTACGTAAAGCACTTGAGCAACTTGAAGGCGACTATGAGGGTACTTATGATTCACTTAAAGGAGTAACAGCTTTAATGTTCTCAGAAAGTGCAAAAGATCCTGCAGTTATTATCAGCTCTTTTCGTAAAGAAGCTGCTACTGAAAAACCAGTATTGAAAGCTGCATTCATCGACGGAGATCTTTTCGTAGGTGATGACCAACTATCAATGCTAAAATCGCTGAAGAGCAAGCAAGAGCTTATTGGCGAGATCATTGGATTGCTACAATCTCCTGTTAAGAATGTTATGAGCGGCTTGAATGCTGGTAGCAAACTAGCAGGCCTAGTTAAAGCACTAGAAGAAAAAGCATCCGCATAAAATATTGGCTTCCAAGACCAACTTATAAAAAAACAATTTTTAAACATCATTTTTAAAACATCAATAAGATGGCAGAATTAAAAGAAGTTGCAGAACAACTAGTTAACCTAACTGTAAAAGAAGTTAACGAACTAGCTCAAATATTAAAAGACGAATACGGTATCGAACCTGCTGCAGCTGCAGTAGCTGTTGCTGGCCCTGCTGCCGGCGGTGGTGAAGCTGGTGGTGGTGAAGAGAAATCTTCATTCGACGTAGTTCTTAAGTCTGCTGGATCTGCGAAACTAAACGTAGTAAAAGCGGTTAAAGAACTTACAGGTCTTGGCCTTAAAGAGGCTAAAGAAATCGTTGACGGTGCTCCTAAAAACATCAAAGAAGGTGTTAGCAAAGCTGAAGCTGAGGAGATCGCAAACAAGCTTAAAGAAGCTGGTGCTGAAGTTGAGCTTGCTTAATATTTCTTGTCTTAGACATTTAAAACAGCCTCCTTTTAGGAGGCTGTTTTTTTTACGCTTTAAAAAATTGACAATAGTATTATAATCATAACACGGCTAAGTGTTGATAATGCAGTAAATTGAGTGCTGAAAATAGATATACCTCAACTAGCCCCAGAGGATACTTTTACAAAGCTTTTCATGTATAAAAAGATCATAATAATCAGTACAATACTGCTGATATCAAAGTTTTGCATAGCGCAGCAAAACATAGGGTTGAACACTAGTAATATTAGTATACAGCACATGCCTGTGAACCCTGCTTGGGTTACACAAGCCAAGTCTGGTACTGAGTTTAATTTAGTATCAGCAAATGCAATGGCGGGCACCAATGCCTATAAATTCACTCGAGGTTACTTATTTGGAGGTTTTGCTAATACTGCTGTAGAAACTGTAGACTACGATAAAAACATAAGAAAAGGTAAAAAACACCTATGGGGCAATTTTGAGTTACTTGGCCCATCTTTCTCATATACATATAAGAAAGAACATCACTTGGGCGTATTTACAAGAATGCGTCAAATAACAAGAGCTGGCAATGTAAATAATACCAGCTTCATACTTATTGGTAACGAATCTCCCGAAAAATACTATAACGAAGACTTTGGCTTTAAAAAAGCGGGATTCACCACACACACTTTTGCTGAAGTAGGATTTACATATGGGCGTGAACTCTATAATAATGAATACCATATTTTCAATGGCGGGATATCGCTAAAGTACCTAATGGGCTTTGCTGCTGCCAGTATATATGCAAACAATATTACATACAACCAAAAAGGAGAAGATACTGTAGGCTTGATAGAGGGTGACCTTTCTATGCAGTACACTTATAATAGCGACCCTTTCCTGGATGACAACTTTGGGAATGATATATCATCATGGTTTACAAGAGGAGGTAAATGGGGAATAGGATTAGATATAGGTGTACAGTATGAGTACCATCCTGACGGAAATCCAAACAAGGAAACACCATATTTATTTAGCATTGCAGCTTCAATAACTGATATAGGAGGCATTAACTATGTTGCTGATACCGGTAGTGGTGACTACCAAATAAAAACAGCAAACTTTTTACAAACTGACCTACAACTACAAAAGGGTGAAGGAATAAACAATTATTTATTAAGGCTAGTAACAGACAGTCTCGCCCAAAACCCTGACTATAAAGAAAAGTTCTCTGTTGGTCTTCCTACAGCATTTCGCTTGAATACAGATTGGAATATCATGAGCAATTTCAATATTTCGGTAAACCTTTTATTAAACCTAAGAGGAAACAATAAAAACCAAGGTGTATACAAACCGGCTTATGTTAACTACATCAACTTCACACCTAGGTATGGATCTAAGAGTTTCAATATAAGTATGCCATTCACATATATTGGTTACCAAACTATGGCCATTGGGGTTGCTTTCAACGCAGGGCCATTTTACATAGGATCTAGCTCTTTAGTTTCTTCATTTATTACCAGCCGTGTTAGCTATGCTGATGTATACATGGGATTGGTATATAAGTTTAAAAAGAAACAGAACAGGTACTAAAAAATGGGCTACAAAAAGTAGCCCATTGATCAATAATATATTTATCTAAGCAATTACTTAAGAGGGAAAGCTCTCTTCTCTGAATAATACTGAGACATTCTGAAAGAAATGGAATCGGTATTACTAAAAGTAGGTAATGTTCTAAAAATAGCGCCTGTAAGCTCTCCTCTCATATGCCCACCTTCATCGCCGGTAACTTTTAGCATTATTTTATTGCTATTGCCATTAGCTGTACTTGCTATATACGTTTTATACATACTATCCTTAGTATCAAATTCTGTATACTCGAAACTCAAGTTAAGCGTATCAGCACCTATTTCATATTCAGCAGGGCCTAAATAACTGTTTTCAGGAAAAGTAATAGTGAAGGTTCTCCTATACAACGAATCATTTTTCACATAAGCCACCATTCTACGAATGTTAAATGTATCAGTATAATGAAATACTGGGGAGAATAATAGCTGAACACCATTAACTGTAGCTTCCATTGACCCCAAATACACATTTGTACTGCTGGAAGGGTTTGACGGGTTTTGCACAGCTGAGTTATCATTAGCAGGGTCAGTATCAAACGGCCCGTTATTACATGAGAAAAGTATAGCCGAACTAAGCGCTATAACAGAAGTAATGAAAAGTCTTTTCATATATCTATGATTACGAAGTATAAAGATAACAATCTGCTTAAAATTTCAAAACAGGTTGACCTTTAATAATTTAGCTATTCTTCTATAATATTTAACCCTAACTCGTCAAGTTGTTGTCTATCAATAGCTGACGGGGCATCTATCATGACATCTCTTCCTGCATTGTTTTTAGGGAAAGCAATATAATCTCTAATAGTTTCATGCCCGCCCAGTAAAGCACAAAGCCTGTCAAAACCGAAAGCAATACCACCATGTGGTGGCGCGCCATATTCAAATGCACCTAGCAAAAAGCCAAATTTCTCTTCTGCTTCCACTTTATCAATACCTAGGGCTAGAAACATTTTTTCTTGAAGATCTCTTTGGAATATTCTTATTGACCCACCTCCTATTTCTGTTCCATTTAATACAAGATCATATGCATTGGCTTTAATATCTCCATATTTCTCTTTATCGCCTAGCCATTCAATATGCTCCGGCTTGGGAGATGTGAATGGATGATGCCTTGCTACCCACCTATTAGACTCCTCATCGTGCTCCAGCAACGGAAAATCCATTACCCACAATGGCTTATATACTGCATTATCTCTCAAGCCAAGCCTATTACCCATTTCTAAACGCAACTCTGCTGCAGCTTTTCTAGTTAGATCTTCCCCACCTGCAAGTATTAGAATTAAGTCTCCTGCATTTGCGTTACAATAAGAAGCTAATTGCTGCTTCATATCATCAGACAAAAACTTATCAATGCTCGACTTATAGCTACCATCAGGGTTGCACTTCATATACACCAAACCACTCATGCCTATTTGAGGGCGTTTTACCCAATTTGTAAGCTCATCAAGTTGCTTACGAGTATATTCTGCGGCATCAGGCACAGTAATCCCTATTATAGTATCCGCTTCTGTAAATACTTTAAAGTCCAAACCATCAAAAGCAGTGGTATGCATTTCCTTACTCGCTTTGATATTATTTAGCTTCATTTCAAACCTGATATCAGGTTTATCATTACCATAATGCCACATGGCATCTTCCCAAGTCATTCTAGGGAAGTCACCTTCATAATCTAACCCTTTCACATCACTAAACACATGCTTAAGCAAACCTTCAAAAGTTTGCAATATGTCTTCTTGAGTTACAAAACTCATTTCACAATCTATTTGCGTAAACTCAGGTTGTCTATCTGCTCTTAGATCTTCGTCTCTAAAACACTTGGTGATCTGATAATATTTATCGTAACCGCCAACCATGAGGAGTTGCTTAAATGTCTGTGGGCTTTGAGGCAAAGCATAAAATTGCCCCTGATTCATACTAGATGGTACGACAAAATCCCTCGCTCCCTCAGGAGTAGACTTTATTAGAATAGGCGTTTCGATCTCCCAAAAGCCACTATTATCCATGTAGTTCCTTACGGAGCGGTTAACTCTATATCGCAACTCTAAATTTTTTCTAAGAGGATAGCGGCGTAGATCAAGGTATCTATATTTCATTCTCAACTCTTCCCCACCATCAGTTTCTGTTTCAATTGTAAATGGAGGGGTTGAAGCACCGTTAAGTATAGAATAAGTTGACACCTCTATTTCTATATCGCCGGTAGCTATACTATTATTTTTACTACTTCGCTCAATAACCTTACCAGTTACCTGCAACACAAATTCTCTACCAATTGGATTTTCTTCTAAAAGCTGGTTCAGCTCTTCATTTAACAACAATTGTGTAATCCCATATCGGTCTCTAAGGTCAATAAACGTAATACCACCTAATTTGCGCACTTTCTGCACCCAACCAGATAGTGTTACTACTTCATTTACATGCTCGATACGGAGCTCACCACAAGTATGTGTACGGTACATATATTTAGATTTGAAAATCAGAACGCAAGATAGCGTGAATAGTTTGCTTGATAAAACAATAAAACACAATCTTGTAGCAAATACCTATCTTCAAGTCAAATATTCATATAAACCTGCTACCCATAAATATCATTTGTGTCTAAGAAGAAGAGAACTAGAAAAATAGTAATTATAATACTGTCAGCTATATGTTTAGCTGCCATTACTACATTGCTGATCATATCAGAACACTATAAAGGAGTTGTAAAAAAAGAGCTACCTAAATGGTTTGCTCAGCGAACAGATAGCTTATATACAATATCTGTAAAGAGCATAAGTGTAAATATCTTCACAAACAACATCTCATTCAAGAAAATATACATTATACCTGATACCAATAAGATAGCACAACTGGATAAAGCAGCACCTGAATCAAGGATATTATTTACGGTATACATACCGAAACTATCCATCAAGGGTACAAATTTTGAGCAGTACTTATCTAACAAAACAATAAGCTGTGACGGGCTGCATATTAAAAAACCAATAATTAGCATTACACATAAAACTTGGTGCAAACCCTTTGCCGATACAACACAAGCGAATACTACCCCGCCTATTACAATCAGCAGCATATCAATACTTGAAGCTCAATTAGTATATACCCTATTATCAAAAAAAGACACCAGTACTTTTCAAATTAAGAACTGTAATATCAATCTCGAGGACTGGGTATATAACAACAAGCTACCTATTGACAGCAGTAAATTCTTATATGCTGAACGTGCTACCATTAATACAGATTCAGTATTATTTCACAATAGCAAAGGACTATATAGAACCTACATTAGTAGTATTGACTTTGACAGCAAACAAAAAAGAGTAACAATGCGCCATTGGGTGGTAAAGCCTACACTACCTACTCATTTATTCTATGAAAAAGTTGGACACGAATGTGATATATACAACCTCAACTTCAATAGTGTAGAAGTTGCACAGTTTGAATGGAACAAACTTTTGTACAACCGTGAGCTAATCGCAAACAACATATATGTTAACAATTCCAGTCTAGATATTTTTCATAGTCGTATACCTCCTGATGACCCCAACAGTAAGTTAGGAAGGTTCCCTCACCAACTTTTACAAAAAGTACCTATACCTATTCATATTAAAAAAATAGCTATAAATAATGGCAGTGTCAAATATGCAGAACTTAATGAAAAAACGAAGCAAACGGGAGAAATAGAGTTTAGCGAAGTGGATGGACATATTAGCAATGCCACAAACATAGAGGATCAAATTGCCAAAAATGAAGATTGCACGATCAACCTAAAAACCAAGTTTAATACCTACTCTAATCTAAATGCATCTTTCACACTTAAACTAAATGACAAAGAAGGTGCGTTTGCTGTAAAAGGCATGCTCACAGACCTAGAGGCACACCAAATAAGTAAACAGTCAAAGGCCTTGACTAGAATGGATATTACTGCATTGCGGGTACAGTACTTTGATATGAATGTAACAGGCAATGAAAAGTATGCCAAAGGCGAATTTACAATGGCATACAAAGGGTTAAAGGTGAAGATACCCAACATGAGAAATAAGAAAAAGAAACCCAATAACGAAAATGACGGTTTACTTTCTTTTATTGCCAACAATGTATTCATCTACACGCATAACCCCATGCCTGGCCAAGAGTTAAGGCATGTGAAGACCTATGTAAAAAGAGATGAGTACAAATCTTTCTTCAATTTAATCTGGAAAAATATTTTCCAAGCTGCTCAAAAAACAGCCATAAGAGATCCTAAAATTATTGAGCTGATACAGAAACAAGGAAATACAAAAAGTAAACCCGCTAAAAAAGAACGAAAGAAAGGACGTTTCAAGAACCTATTTAAAAAGAAAAAGAGAGATGCGCCTGCACCTCTCTAATTCAAATAACAGCTCAATAGCTTATTTCTTATAACTCACTCCCATATTATAGAATAGGAATGCCCATTTATCTGCTTGTTCTTCTATGATCATTGAAGTAGGCTTACCTGCACCATGACCAGCGTTTACCGCGATTCTTATAAATGTAGGATTATCGCAACTTTGGGCAGCTTGTACCGCAGCAGCAAACTTGAAAGAATGAGCTGGCACCACTCTATCATCATGGTCACCAGTAGTGATCATTGTTGCAGGAAAACAAGTACCATTCTCCACATTGTGCACAGGAGAATAATTGTATAAGTACTCAAACATCTCTTTACTATCTTCTGCTGTACCGTAATCATAAGCCCAACCTGCACCTGCGGTAAACTTGTTGTAACGAAGCATATCTAACACACCAACAGCAGGGAAGCACACTTTGTATAGATCAGGGCGTTGTGTCATACAAGCTCCTACCAATAAACCTCCGTTTGAGCCACCTGCAATAGCTAAATAGTCTCTTGAGGTATACTTTTCAGCAATAAGGTATTCTGCAGCAGCAATAAAGTCGTCAAATACATTTTGCTTGTTCATCTTCGTACCTGCATCATGCCATTTATCGCCATATTCACCACCACCTCTGAGGTTAGCCACAGCATATACACCACCATTCTCCATAAATACAATATTGCTGATACTGAATGCTGGAGTCAAACTAATATTAAAACCTCCATAACCGTATAACATTGTAGGATTTTTCCCGTTCAATTCTACACCTTTCTTATAAGTAATGATCATAGGAACATCAGTACCATCTTTTGACTTATAGAACACTTGTTTACTCTCGTACTCTTCAGGGTTAAACTTCACACCTGAACGCTTGTACTCTTCAGAGGCACCGGTCTCTACATTATACTTAAAAATAGTACGTGGGTAAACATAAGAAGTGAATGAGTAATAAAGTTCTTTCTCTTCTCTTTTACCACCAAAGCCACCGGCAGAACCTAAACCAGGAAGTTCTATTGTTCTTTCTTTTGTACCATCAAGATTGTATTGATGTACTTCTGATACGGCATCTTTTAAGAAGCTTACGAACAGTTTACCGCCACAAGTATTCGCCCTCATAGGAAACTCTGTTTGAGGAAGTAAATCTTGCCAATTATCAGGTGTAGGTTTGTCGGCATCAACCACTACAAGCTTTCTATTAGGAGCATCAACGTTAGTTAGTATATATAGCTTCCCATTGTCTGAATAGATAACATCATGCTCGTTTTTGAAATCAGTAACAACAGGTACTATTTTGCTACCCTCTTTACTTAAATCTTGTATGTATAGCTCATTACCATAAGTAGCATTAGCAGCTGAAATAACTAAAAAGTTTTGATCCTCAGTAACATACCCACCAACATATCTTCTTGGCGTTTGCGTACCCCCAAAAACAAGCTTATCATCACTTTGCGCTGTGCCTAACTTGTGATAATACAGCTTGTGAAATTGAGTTTTACCCGATAATTCACTACCCTCTTTAGGCTTGTCATAACTGCTATAATAAAAACCATCATTACCTTTCCAAGACACACCGCTAAACTTCACATCATATAGCGTATCACCAATTTGCTCAATATTATCTGTGTTTAACACAATCACCTTGCGCCAGTCAGATCCGCCTTCCGATATAAGATAAGCGCACATGCTACCATCTTTTGTAAAACTAACACCAGACATAGAAGTTGTACCATCAGAAGAAAAACTATTAGGGTCTAAGAATACCGCTGGCTCTCCACCTTCTTTTTGTCTATACAACACAGATTGATTTTGCAATCCATCATTCTTATAGAAATAAATATAATCTCCTTCTTTGAAAGGTGCGCTGAACTTTTCATAGTTCCATAATTCGGTCAACCGATCTATTATACTTTGTTTGAAAGGGATATTATTTAAGTAATTAAAAGTGACCTCATTCTGTCTTTTCACCCAGTCTTTTGTCTCTTCAGAAAGATCGTCTTCCAACCACCTGTATGGGTCTTCTACTTTAGTGCCAAAATATTCATCAGTTTGGTCTACTTTTTTTGTTTCGGGATACTCACCTTTGTATGATGAATCCCACTCCGTTTTACAACTTGTCATACCTAACAAAAATACTACAGCTAAAAACGTTAGTTTACGCATATTTTATGGTTTTAATATTTCTATAATATATCCTATAAAAATACATTGCTTTTTGCCCACAATGTATACCAACATGGTAAAATACCCCTATAATTCACCATTTTTTTACATATGGTGTTAAATAAGGTGTGAAATGAATAGGATGTGAATTATTGAGCGTATTTTTAAGCCCCTGAAATTTGTGTTAAAACCTTCATTCTGAAGCGATTTCTAAAAATATTGAGATATACTGCCATCACATTGGTAAGTATACTTATACTGTTGGTTGTTGTCATCAACTTCACACCGGTACAAAACTTTATTGTTAATAAAGCAACAAAAGTATTAGCAAAGAAACTCAACACGGTTGTTTCAATAGAACACATTAAGCTTAATCTACTCAGCCACGTATTAGTCAACGGTATTTATATTGAAAGCCAGCAAGGAGACACCCTTCTATATGCAGATGAAATAAGACTAAGGGTTTCAGACCTGCTCATGCTTAAAAGTGATAAGCCTGAAATAAAATATATCGGGCTGCATGACACCTATGCTAACCTTTATAGACCGGACTCATCCAGCAAATGGAATTACGACTTTATAGCAGAGGCTTTTAGCAGTGATGCACCCAAAGACACAACAAAGAAAAGCAATAGTGACTTTAACATTGGCCTTAAAGAAGTAGACTTAAGCAATATTCGCTTTTTAATGACGGATGCCTGGGTAGGTAGCGACATGCATTTTGCAGTAGGCAAGTTTCATATCAATGCAAAAGAAGTAGACCTAAAGAAAAAAGTAATAGAGGTAATAAAGATCAATGCGACCCAAACTACAATAGCACTTAACGACTATAAGGGAGGGAGGCCGCCAAAGCCTAAAAAGAAGCCTGAAGTAAAAGAGGAAAAAACCTCAACTCCATTCAACCCTCAAGGATGGAGCATTAAACTAAATGCGCTTGAACTTAACGAGTGCTTATTCCGTTCCGACGCAGGCACAAGAAAACCTTTAGTTAGCGAATTTGACCCAAGCCATATTCTAGTTTCAAATATTAACCTTGAGGCTACACAAATAGAAATAGAGGGTGATACTCTTACCGGCGAGCTACAGAACCTAGCAGCAATTGAAAGATGTGGTTTGTTAATCAAGCAATTCAAAGCCGACGTAACGGTATCGCCAAACGAGTCTAACTGTGAAAACTTATTATTAGAAACAGGGAATAGTATTATTAAGAACCACTATGCCATGCACTATGATAAGTTTCCTGATTTTAATGACTTTATTAATAAAGTAGCATTAGAAGCTGATTTTGCTAATGCAAAAGTTGACATTAGAGACATTGCATATTTCGCACCAACACTTAATAACTATCCATACGTCATTAATATATCAGGACTAATAAATGGACCAGTAAATAACATCAAAACCAGAGGTTTGCAAATTACAGATGGGGTTAGTAGCCTATCCGGAGACCTATCGATAAAAGGACTACCTGATATAAACAACACGTTCTTTAACTATCAAAATGGCAAACTGTATACTAATGGAGAAGGAGTCGTACGTTATGCACCTATGCTAAGAGATAGCAGCTCGGCTGTTGCTATCGACAGCTTAACCGACTTCGACTTCACCGGTAATTATGTTGGTACAATTCAAAGCTTTGCATTTACGGGCACTATCAATAGTAACCTGGGGAATATTGTTTCTGACATCAAAATGAAAGCCCCTAAAAACAAAGATGCATCTACTAGCTATGAAGGCAATTTGGAGGCAGAGAATTTACGACTGGGAACACTTTTCAAAACGCCATTGCTTGGAACTACCTCGTTTAAAACTAATATTAACGGACAATCTCTAGACCCTAAAAACATTGAAGTAAAACTGGATGCATTGATCAGCCATTTTGATTTCAACAACTATAAATATGAAAACATTAGTGTAGATGGGTTACTAGCAAAGAAAAAATTTGAAGGTAACCTTTTGGTGAATGATGAAAACCTGATCTTAGGTTTCTATGGAATATTTGACTATAGCTCAGACACTATTGACATTAACGCTAAAGCCAACCTCTTATCAAGCAACCTTACAGCTCTAAACCTTGTTCCCGGCGATACGGTAAAAGCTGTGGCAGACTTTGATATGGACTGGGAAGGGAGTAACATTGATAACTTTGTTGGGTTTGCTAAGCTATACAACATTGATGTTACTAGAGGAGGCAACAGACTTGATCTTGACTCCATATCGGCAATATCAACTAATAGTAACAATACAAAACATCTTAAAGTTCAAAGTAATGGCTATATATGCTGATATATTAGGCGACTATAAATTAAGTAAGCTTCCTGCATCGTTCCAATATTACATAGCCGGTTATTTGCCCGCATATATCAAACGACCAAATAAAGATGCACCTAAGCAAGACTTAAATTTTACCATAAAAACACGACAAAATAGACAAGCTACTTAGTGTCATTACAGACAAGGTAGAAGGGTTTAACAATGTAGATCTTTCAGGAGCATTAAGTACTGCACAACAATCTCTAAAACTAAAAGGCAACATCCCCTACGGTAAGGTAAATAACATAACAGCAAAAGATGTCACAATAAACTCTACCGGTAATTATAATAGTATATCACTAAACCTTTTAGCCGACAATATTATCATTGGAGACAGTACGATAAGAGGAGCATTAGATATTAGCACTAAGCTAGGAAACAACAACCTTGATTTTACAATAGCTACAACAACCCCTGATATACTAGGCACAGCATCACTAAAAGGTAATGCACATGCTCAAAATGACACATTGTTTTTAGCTATAGACAATTCTGAGTTCTATCTAAATAGCACACGTTGGGAAAAACCCAAAGGTAACCTTACTACCATATCAAAAGACTATCTAATGGTAAATAACTTCGTCATAAGATCGGGGTTACAACAAGTAAGGAATTAATACGAGTGATCAAAATGCTCAGTCTATAGGTGTTCGCATCCAAAACTTGGACTTTGCACAAATTGGTAACATTGCAGGGCTTTCAGATTACGAACCCGAAGGAAGAATAAATGGAGACATTACTATAACAGACATTTTAAAGTCGCTATACGTTAAAAGCGATATTAAAATGACGAACATCAAACTAGGGAATGATACTATAGGTACAATAACAGTTATCGGCACTTACGATAACAACAGGAGAGTTATTGCCCTTGACAAAGAAACAGGCATTAAGAATGGCAGAAGCATGCTCAACGCCTATGGCAATCTCTCTTTTGATAGTACAAACAACGAAACCATAGAACGGTCACATTGCTTTTAATAAAGTACCTATCTCATGGGCTAGTACTTTTTTAACAGGCTTTGTTAGTAACATTAGCGGAGACCTGAACGGAACAGTTGCTATTAATGGCACTTCTTCTCAACCCAACATTAAAGGATCTGTAGATATTATCAGAGCTGCTATGAAATTAGATTCTTAGGCACCTACTATAGCATCCTTTTGCAAGTGTAGATTATAAACAACAAACTAATTGACTTAGGCAAAATAAAAGTTTACGATATACAAAATAACACAGCTCTAATAAGCGGTGGTATTAAACACAATAGACTCAGCAATATGAATTTAGATATTGCCATGTCTACGCCTAAGTTTGAAGTAATCAACTAAAAGCTGATGAAAGCGAGCTTTTCTATGGTAATTTTATTGCGGGCATTAAAAACTTAAGTATTACCGGCCCAACTAACAATATAGATACTAGTATAGTAAGAGCTGGAACCAGCTGCAAAATCACACTTATACCTACCATTGGCAACCAGTAGTGGTTTAGGCAGCTATAGTTATATCAAGTTAAAATCATACGGTAAAGAACAGGAAAGTAAAAAAGCAGCCACAAGTAAGCTCAACATTCACATTGAAGCAGTACTAAATGACATGGGTGAAGGTGACGATGGTGATGGACCCTGCAACAGGAGATGCCATAAATGCCAAAGGAACGGGCAACCTTATTATAGACATGCCTTCAGGGAATGAATTTAAGATGTATGGTGTTTATAAAATAGATGAGGGATCTTATATTTTCACATTACAGCAACTATTCTTAAAACGCCAATTCCAGCTAAACAAAGGGAGCGTTATTAGATTCAACGGCCCTATATATGAAACAGGGTTAGATGTTGAAGGCATCTATTCAACTAGAGCAAGACTATACGATCTTTTCACTTCTACTGAGCGAGAAAGCTTAGTAGCTGCCGGCACAAGAGAAGAAGACCAAGCAAAAATGATGCGCGATGTAAACCTTTTACTGTTCATGGGTGGTACACTAGGTGCTCCTGACCTTAATTTCAAAATAGACCTACCCGACAAAAGTGCTGAAGGAACAATAGCCTATGCTAAACTCAAAAAGAACAAATCAAAATAAAAATCATCTACTCAACCAAGTAGCCTCCATACTACTACTAAACACCTTTATACCTGCAGAAGGTGGACTTGGAGGATCTGCAACTACAAGTGGTGCTATCAATAACATTAGTGATATGATATCCAGCACAGCTTCTACACAGTTAACTAACCTTATTAGTAAGATAACCGGGGATGAAGACCTTTCTATTAGTCTGAAATATAAAACCTACAGTTATGCTAATAGCACCACAAGTAATAATAGCAATAGAAACGAGGTAAGCCTTGGTTTAAAGAAAAACTATTTTGACAACAGACTTTCAGTAGAACTTGGTAGCGCAATTGACTGGGGAAAACCTACATCAAGCAATAATGGTAGCAATTTTAAACCTGTGGGTGACTTTAGAGTGCAGTACTTAATAAAAGAAGGCGGTAACCTTAGAGCTAATATTTTCAGAACGAGCAGCTACGACATTTTTGTTGACCGTAATATATCAAGAGGTGGTTTAGGTCTTACCTGGAGAAAGTCGTTCAACAGGTTTGGGGAGCTTTTTAGAGGAAGTAAATACTTAGAGCAAAAGAAACTAGAAGAAGATAGTAAAGGGGATTAAGCATTATGCACATCAACAAAATACCCCTCTAACCTCTTGGCTATAGCATCCCAACCAAAATGCTTGTGAAT
The DNA here is from genome assembly GCA_965230595.1 of Flavipsychrobacter sp. Lineage (GTDB taxonomy): Bacteria > Bacteroidota > Bacteroidia > Chitinophagales > Chitinophagaceae > UBA5543. The sequence continues at coordinate 1,823,946 of OZ246011.1, forward strand.
TACATCTTTACCTGCTGTGCCAGTCGCAGCTCTTAATGTTTCACTATTGAGCAATTCTAAAACCTGGTTGATGAAATGCTGTTTATCGGTATGCATAAATGCTCCCTCTCCACTTTGAATACCTAGTCCATTAAACCCAATATTTGAACATACTACAGGTACCCCCGTAGCCATTGCTTCCAGCACCTTGTTTTGTGTACCCGCACCAAATCTTAACGGTGCTACAACTACACTTGCACTATTATACATGGCTGCAATATCTTCTACAAAACCAGTCACCTCTACATACTCAGCCGCTAGCTCTAATACTTTCTTAACAGGACGTTGTCCTGCAATAATAAACTTAGTATCAGGGTAGCTATTCCTAATTTCCGGCAGCATTTCATTTACAAAATATACAGCAGCATCAACATTAGGAGCATAGTCCATATTACCGGTAAAAAGTATGGTGTGATTATGAGTGTAATCATGATCGTCAAAAGCAAAGGTGTCTAAATCTACCCCATTGGGTAATAGAGACACATTGTTAGTACTATGCTTTTCTTTTAAATACTTTTCATCCTCTGCTGAACAGACCAATGACAAATCATACTGGTCTATTACTTGCTCATATTCTAAAACTCTGCCGTATTCTAATCGCTCAAATAGTTTTAAGAAGGGATTAGATTGAGCTTTTGACCTTCGTTGCCAATATAAAGAGAATGCATCAGGCAAGTCTAATATTCTAGGTAAGTCCGAGTGGTTGGCTAAGTATGGCGACATTCTCAAATGCTGTACATGTATGGCATCAAACTGGTGTTTGCTCAACACTTCAGATAGAGCTTTCCTCATTTGGGTAGACTTAAAATATAATACCTGCAATGGCTCTTTTTGCCATAAAGCTGACAAGCAATTCAATGCAGAGCGCCATTTGGGTAAATAAACTTGTTGTACTTCAGCAAAAACAGATTCTAACTCTTTTTGATAAGTAAGATCCTCTTCCGTTTGTGCAAAAGTGAGCAAATGCAATTCGTGATCCTTATTTAACCTTTTGGCTAAATTGTAGATCTTAAGCTTATCTCCTCTATATGGAGGATATGGCGTTCTATTAGCTAAGAAAAGAATTCTCAAAACAAGGTATAATTAGTAGCCTACTTTAATATTTCGTGCCCTAATTTATCTCTTTTTGTTTGTAGATAGAACTCATTATGCGGGTTTGGCTTCACTTCAATTGGAACATTCTCTACTATTTCTAGCCCATAACCTAACAAACCTGCACGTTTACGTGGGTTATTGGTCATCAACCTGATCTTAGATACATTCAAGTGTCTAAGTATTTGAGCACCTACTCCATAATCACGCTGATCATTTTTGAAGCCTAGCTCCAAGTTCGCTTCCACAGTATCTTTACCATCCTCTTGTAGCTTATAAGCTTTTAATTTGTTCATGAGACCGATACCCCTACCCTCTTGGTTCATATAGAGCACAAGCCCTTTCCCTTCTTTTTCTACCATCTCCATAGCACTTTGTAGTTGCTCTCCACAGTCACACCTTAGAGAGTGTAGTATATCACCAGTAAAACAAGAACTATGCACACGTACTAAAACAGGTTCATCTTCATCCCACTCACCTTTCTTCAATGCTATATGGTTTTCACCTGTTGTAGTTTGCCTAAATGCTATCAATTCAAAATCACCATGCTTCGTAGGCATCTTCACTCTTACCTCTTCTTCTATCAAGCTTTCTTGCTTCAAGCGGTAAGCAATTAGATCTTTAATAGAAATAATCTTCAAGTCGAATTTCTTAGCTACTTCCATTAGTTCGGGTAAGCGGGCCATTGTACCATCATCATTCATGATCTCTACTAGCACACCCGCAGGTTCAAACCCTGCTAATCTAGCCAAGTCAATAGTAGCCTCAGTATGCCCGGCTCTACGTAATACACCTGCACTCTTCGCTTTTAATGGAAATATATGGCCGGGCCTGCCTAATTCATCAGGGTCAATATTAGGATCTATTAAAGCTTGCACCGTCTTAGCTCTATCATGAGCTGAGATACCTGTAGTACAACCGTGACCTTGCAGATCAACAGAAACTGTAAATGGGGTTTGGTGAAGTACAGTATTTGTTTCCACCATCATATTAAGTTTCAATTCTTCACAACGCTCTTCTGTAAGCGGTGCACATATTAACCCCCGACCATGTTTTGACATGAAGTTAATGATCTCGGGTGTCACATTTCTTGCCGCAGTAATGAAGTCTCCTTCATTTTCTCGGTCTTCATCATCAACAACTATTAATAATTTCCCTTTTTTCAGGTCTTCCAGAGCCGACTCAATCGTATCAAGCATATCTTTATATTCTTAAATGCGAATTTACGACCATTTCTGTCGATAACACACATAAGAGTATCATAAATAGTGATATTTAAAGAAGATTGAATATAAATGGCTAACAGATATCTTCAATTGCTTTTTGAATGTCTTGCATGATCTTGTCTTGGTCATATACATCCCACACCCTTTGTTTAGCACGTTCTGCCATACCTTCCGCTGCTTTTTTATTGTTGAAACACCACTGCAGAGCATCAGAAAACTCTTTAGCTGAATTCGCTTCCAAATAATGCATCCTATCATCCATATCGATACCTTGCATACCCACAGTAGTACTTATTACTACTTTTCCTGCGGCCATAGCTTCTAATATTTTCACCCTTATACCTCCACCTGAATGTATTGGCACGATTAATATTTTCTTGTCTCCTATAAAAGCATCTGCATTCGGCACTGTTCCGGCACAGGTTATACCATCAATAGATAGCTTATTCATTTCTTCAGGCATATTCCTACCTGCAAAATGAAAACTAAAGTCAGGAACGGCTTTCTTTATTTCAGGAAAAACATCATTAATAAACCACTGTACACCTTCTCGATTAGGCTCCCAGTCCATAGCACCAATATGATACCCTACCCAATGTTCAAGGGTGGGTTCATTTTCTAATTTATTTATTCCATATGGCGCTACTTGAATTGTGTTTACTGACTGTTCACCTACAGCTTTAGCATCTACAGCTGTTATGGGTAATAATAAGTCAAATTTTGGCCATACATCATATTCATACTTTTTAATGCGATCAGCTAGATTTTTCAGATACACTTTTTTGATAGAAGAAAAGGTCTCATTGGCTAACCGCCCCCATATCTCATATTCAACATTATGCAAACGAAGAATATTCTTTGCATTGCTAATTTGTTTTATGTATGGCAGATAGGTAGCTAAATAAACACTTTCCATCTGCACTACATCCGGCTTGAATTCCGCTAATACTTTTAGCAGCTTTTTCTTATAGGCAGGGTGATAAAAGCGCTCCGCGTGATTGGGTAGCTTGCTAAAAAGAAAATTCTTAGCTACCTGTAATGGTGTAACATTATTATCTACATCAACAGTCTCAAAACCATATATACTCTTGTAAATATTATTTACAGTTTCATGATCTACATAATGCCTGGTCGTGTTCATGGATAATAAAAAAACATCACAACCTAACTTGGCATAACCCTTTATCATAGCATTCATAGCCATATTACCTCCATCGTTGAGGGGGTAAGGCACTCTATTGGTGAGTATTAATATCCTACGGGTAGACATTAGTGCTAATTACTTAAATAATTCCCAACTATAAAAGGTTTATTTTTGTGTACTTATGAAAAAACGCATCGTTTTTCTAGGCTCAAAACCAATAGGTTATCATTGCTTTGCTCACCTCATTAATGAGCAACAAAACCTAAACGTTGAAATTATTGGTCTGCTGACCAAGCAAAGAAAAGAGTTTGGCATCGACCATAACTTGGAACAATTGGCAATTGAAAATGAGATACCTATCATTTCCTCATTAGATCAGCTACCTGTTTGTGATATCCTATACTCCGTACAGTATCATGAAATTCTCAAACAAGATGATATTGATAAGGCTACAGCTATAGCGATAAACTTGCACATGGCACCACTACCTGAATACAGAGGAAGTAATCAGTTTTCTTATGCAATCATTGACGAAAAAAAGGAGTTTGGCACTACGGTACATGTTATGGATAGTAGAATTGACCACGGAGACATTTTGTTTCAAAAACGATTCCCTATTCCAGATAACTGTTGGATAAACGACCTATATCAACTTACATACAATGCTTCTTTAGAGCTATTTAAGTCATCTCTTAATAACATTATTGAAGGGAACTACACTCCTACCCCACAAGCAATAAAAGAACCTGAACTAGGCACCTCACTTCATTATAGAAATGAGATCGATCAACTTAAAAAGATTGACCTTAACTGGAATAAGGCTAGAATCGAGCGGCATATTCGCGCTACATCTATGCCGGGCTTTGAACCTCCTTACACATTCATTAACGGAACAAAAGTTTATCTTTCTACCTCCTATAAATGAGCAAACAAAAACACATAATACTCACCGTAACATCTGACCCGAATTATGACCAGCGAATGATACGCATATGTACTTCACTACATAATGCGGGGTATAATGTAACGCTTGTAGGAAGAGAAAGACCTAACAGTAAAGCCTTAATAGAAAGGCCATTCAAGCAGGTAAGACTAAAACAGAGGATAGACAGTGGCAAGCTTTTCTATCTCACTTATAACATTAAGCTCCTATTTTACCTACTCCTTCAAAAAGCCGATGCATTGTGTGCTATTGACTTAGACACTATATTACCTGTCTACTACACATCAATACTAAAAGGAGTAAAAAGAGTATATGATGCCCATGAACTGTTTTGTGAGATAGAAGAAGTTGCATCAAGACCGGCAATACAAAAGCTATGGTATGCTATAGAACGCCATACTGTACCACATTTTAAATATGGTTACACTGTTAACCAAAGCTATGTAGAAGAGTACAACAAGCTATACAATGTAAATTATGCTATCGTAAGAAATGCTACCATATTAAAGCCAATTGGTATAGTGGTGCAGAAAGAAAAGTACATTTTATATCAAGGTGCGGTAAACAAGGGAAGATGTTTTGAGCAATTAATACCCGCTATGAAAAAGATAGATTGCAAACTTGTTATATGTGGAGAAGGGAACTACTACCAAGAAGCGCAAGAAATGGTAATGGAGTTGGGACTTGAAAACAAAGTTATCTTCAAAGGCTACATTCCGCCGCATGAACTCCCCAACTATACTCGTAATGCCTACATAGGTATCACACTATTTGTTGCTACTAGCAGAAGCAATGAACTTTCTCTAGCTAACCGCTTCTTTGATTATATGCACAACGGTGTACCACAACTTTGTGCAGCCTATCCTGAATATGAAAAAATAAATAGCGAGTATGAAGTTGCTAAACTGTTATCTGACATTACACCTGATAGTATTGCTGATGCTTTGAATGAACTGCTAACCTCCATTGATTATTATAATAGGCTAAAGAGCAATTGCCTACTAGCGAGAGAAGAATATTGCTGGCAAAATGAAGAAAAAAGACTTTTAAACGTATATCAAAGACTATTTAGTGAGTAACGACCAACATATTAAATTTAGTGTAGTCATACCTGCATATAATGCTGCAGAAACAATAAAACGAAGTATTGATAGTTGCTTGCAGCAAAGTTACCCTGCGTATGAAATAATAGTAGTTGATGATGCCAGTACTGATGATACTGAAACCATAGTAGCTCAATATGATAGCATAAAATACATAAAGCTGATACAAAACGGAGGAGGTGCCATAGCAAGAAATAAAGGCTTAGCAAATGCTAGTGGTGATTATATTGCATTTCTTGATGCTGATGATATTTGGCACAAAGACAAGCTAGCATTAATTAACATGATTCTCTCCCAAAGATCTGAGATTAAGTTTCTTTACCACACATACACGTACAATGAAATCGAAAATATAACTGTACCCGAGTCAGGAACAGTATACCGAATACCTTTTGTCAAACTTTTAAATAGGAACACAATAGCGACACCCTGTGCCATTATCAAAAAGGGACTTGGCGAAGAATTCAATACCAACATGCGCTACATGGAAGACTACGACCTTTGGTTGCGGTTAGCTTACAGGCACAAGGTTTATTATATTGATATGCCTCTAACTCAACTTGGGAGACAACTGATGTCAAAAGGAGGGGTTAGTGGCAACAAATGGAAAATGAGACGAGGAGAATTGAAAGCGTATACAAGGCTAGTTAAACTAAACCCTCTATTTATTGTCTTGCTTCCTCTACTTTATACGCTTAGTATATTAAAGCATATTTACAAACTGGTTAGTAAAAGCTAAACTCCGGCAGCCGATATCTCCTTAACAGAGCTATTTTCTATTCTTACTACCCGGGCAGGATATTTTTGTATAATTGAGTAATCATGCGTAGCCATAATAAAAGCAGTATTATAGTCTCTACATATATTTAATAATAGTTGCATGATCTCATCCCTTGTATCAGGATCTAAGTTTCCTGTAGGTTCATCAGCTAATATCAATTTGGGGTTATTGAGTAATGCGCGGGCAATATCTACTCTTTGCTGCTCACCTCCTGACATTTCATATGGCATTTTAAAGCCTTTATTACGCAAACCTACTTTGGTAAGTACATGGGCTATTTTCTCCTTAATGAGTGCCTTATCTTTCCAGCCGGTAGCCTTTAATACAAACTCAAGGTTATCGTGAATATTTCTGTCTGTTAATAATCTGAAGTCTTGAAAAACAATACCAAGATTTCTTCTTAACTGAGGAATGTTTTGCCACTTCAGTTTTTTTAGATCAAAGCCTGCAACATGCCCTTGCCCTTCTTTCAAGTATAAATCGCCATACAATGTTTTCAGCAAACTTGACTTTCCACTACCGGTCTTACCGATCATATACACAAATTCTCCTTTACCAACATTAAAGTTAACATCACTTAATATCAGGTTTTTACCTTGATAAATATTAGCATGACTAAGAGAGACTATTGAACCATCATTCATAATGAAACATTGAGTATTACAATGATAACAAATATAGCAGCTATTTCCTGCTAAGAAAAGACAAAGCTTTTATAAAAAACTAAAGCACCCTAATATTAGGATGCTTTAGAAATATGCTCACCAAGTAGTTATTATCTAACTACAAGTTTTTGAGTTTGTGTCTTATCACCAGTAACAACCTTAACTAAGTAGATACCTTTAACAGAGATTGAAGCTGCTGGTATTTGAATTTTGCTAATAGTGTTATTGATAGACTGTTGTGTTTGGTAAACTACTTTACCTGTAATATCAGTAACTATAACTTTAGCAGTTTTATTTTGATTGTTTTTAATAACAACATACGCTTCACCACTAGTAGGGTTAGGTGCTACAGCGATGCTATTCTCGTTGCTCAACAAAGTATTAACACCTAGCGGGAATGAACTAACATTGATACGATCCATGTAGAAGTTATTACCTACACCTTGTGCAAAAGCGTTTGTAGTTGTACCCGGATGATAACGGAAACGGAAGTAGACTGTCTCAGTACGGGCATTAGAAGGGATATCAATGCTTTGAAGCTTCCAGTCACCTTGCCACAATGGAGCATAAGGTATTTCTTGCACACCTTTATTTGCTAAGTCAACGCCACTTATTTCCTTAAAAGTTGTCCAGTTTGCACCACAATCAGTAGAGTAACTGATCTCTAATGTATCACTGATAACAGGATTTCCGGTAAGATCATTCCTACGAGATATTAACCTCATCGCATTTGATGACATGAAGTTCAAATTACAATCTCCAGTTTTCATACCTGAAAGGTCGAAAGCACGCGTAAACATATCATCATAGTCGTTTTGAGGACTACCAATGAAAATACCAGGGAATGTACGTTGGTCGTATGCGGTATACATTATACATGTATTATCATAAAAACCAGTCTTATTATTTACCTGCCATTTTTGGTCGTTCTTATAATAATTGAACATTGGCCATTTAGCCATATCACCATTAGCATCAAACTCTTGGAAATAACCGTTTATTGGATTGATCTTATCATTAGGATCAGCGGCATAAACGTCTTGTCTTTCAATTGTACTATCACCTGAATTATTACCTGTAGCTTTCAATTTAACTGTAACCCAACCAGGTGTTGTAAATGTATTTTGGATCACTCCATTAGCTTGATTAGAAGTCGGTACACTTGCACCATTTGAGAATGTAAACTCAACAGCGTCTATAGTATCTCTCCAACTACGGTTTTGGAATCTGAAAACAGAATTGCCATCAGCACACATGAAGTATGTTCTTGGTTTGTTAATACCAATTGATCTTTCTACTGAATAGTCAGGCACAGGTTTTAAATCCAGTCTTTTCCCATAAGTACCGCCATATCCACTTAAAATACCCGTCTTAACATGCGTAGAATCTTTTACAAGGTTATTTCTACGTCCTACATTACTTGAAAGAGCAGCTCTCATACGCTCAACTTGAAGTTTTGTAAACATCACAGGACAGTTTGCATAGTCCATGATATTTTGCGTATTAACCGTATCAGGGTAGTCAATATTACCAACTAGGTAATAATACTTGATGTCCCACTTATATAAGTAGTTATATCTACCATTTTTAGTATCGCCTTTAATGTCTAGCACATTAGCAATAGACTTTGCATATACAACACCAGCTGTTACCGAATCGTGTCCCATGCCAGGGTTTGTAGTAATAATCAAACGATATCTTGTACCTGGCAGAATATTGTAAAAATTAAGATCTACCTTTTGAGGTGCACCATCAATAGTAGCCTTTGTAGTACCATTTGAAGTATAAATATTAGTAAACGAACTACCATTATGCTGTTGTAGCTCAATGGTGAAAGGCGCATTAGCTACAGAAGGATATACATATACTGAACGTATAGCCATACGTGCTTTTACATCAAACTCAATACCTGCATCAACATCAGTACCGGTAGCTAAACCAAGCGTAGAATCAATAATGATTTTAGCTCTTTCTGCAGAATTATCAGTACATGTTGTATCATACAAAGAAACAGAGTTACACAACCCATTAGTTTCGCTGCTGGCAGTTCCTGCAAAGTGACCATGTGTCGGAGGTGTATCATCTACTTCATCATCACCATCACAATTACCATACTGGGCTACCTGACCATTACCCCATGGGTGGATCAAGTCTAAAATATGGCCAATCTCATGCGGGATAGTTTTATTAGAGTTAAGCTGTGATGCACTAGCTATAATACCATCAGTATACGGACGAGCTGCAGCAGATGCAGGGAAAGTTGCATATGCAGCTACAACACCTGAAGCCGGCGTTCTACCAATTCTATTGATCACCCAAATATTAAGGTAAGAATCCGGTGCCCATTGATCCATTTTCGCTTGATCATCTCCACCTACAGTAAGCACTGAAGCTCTACGCGTAATACCGGTAGTTGGTTTGCCAAATGGATCTTTTGTTGCTAAATGAAATATGATTTTAGCGTTACCAACATGCTCCTTAAAAGGCTGAATAACTGAAGCAACATCAGAGTTTTGCTTCATGTATACCTCATTAATAGTTTCTACTAGATCATAAATTGTATTATCAGATACATAATCTACATTACCATAATCGTGAATAATGTGAAACACAAGAGGGATGTGCAATGTATCTGTAGGGTCTGCAGTTGTTTTTAACTGAGCTCTTATTAACTTATTTTTCTTAAGCTCTGCTTTAATATGTGCTTCTAATTGTGAGTTATAAGCTTCTATTTCAGGGCTTTGATCTTTGTAAGCTTGTAATTGTTCACTAGTGATACACCATTGTGCATTCGACACAGTACCTAAACTTACAAGAACCGATAATAGTAGAATTACTTTCCTTATCATTATAAAAACGTTGTGATACAAAATTGAAAACAATAGGTTCAAAGATAAATATTCCTGTTAAAAAATTGCAAAGTTTTTTGTCATAGAACTTTGATATTTACTGCTAGTAAAAAAGCAACAATTACACTATAAAAACATGGCAGACAGTCATTTATAGAAAACACTTTTACTAATGTCATACACAATTGACAAAAATCTTACAATTGCTCATATATACGTCATTATATATGTACTACTTGTTGCCTAAAAAAACCACCAATCTTAACTAATAACTAAAGACAACTTTAAAAAGATTCGCCAAAGGAGATGTAAAAACCATCACTATTACCCTCACCTCTAGCATAATCAACCCTAAGGTTAATATTAGATTTTCTGTCAATAAGGAAACGCAACCCTAATCCATAATTGCTTTTAACTTCTGCCAGGTTAATACTACTCAAGTCTTTATAAACACTTGATAACCCTGCAAATACTGCCAACCCTAACCTCCAGACCAATATGGAACGTGCTTCTAGTTGTAATGTAGAAAGCTGTAAGTCTCTATATCTACCATAATAGTACCCCCTTACGAACTGGTCTCCACCTAAAAACGAATAATCATAAAACGGAGGTACACCAAGGGTAAACTCATTATATAGTCGTAGCGCAACGGTATATTTATCTCTGAACGTAGTATAGTTGCGCATATCTAACTTCAACTTTGAATAAGATTGTTGTAAGCTATGATTTCCTTGAAGGCTGTAATAACTACCCTTTGTGGCATTTAGTAAGTTATCACGATTATCTCTAAACATACCCAAGCCTACACTTGTTGAAACATTTGGTATTAATTCAGGGTATTTAACGGTAAAAGAGTTGGTCTTAATATTTCTATAATCGATGTGATGAATGCCTCCACCAACAAATAAAGCTGATCTCAACTTTTTATACGCATAAGCTTCTACCACCACCCTGTTAGTACTATATAACAGCTCATTACTATCAGGAGTACTTGACCCAATGCCATAGTACCGGTCAGGAAACTTTGAATAATGCAACCTCCCTTTCGTAAACCATTTTTCTTGCTTAAAAAAATAATTCCAAGCCGTTTCTATGATCATTTGCTTCCTCCAGGTGTAATTAAACTCCAACTTTGCATTCGACGTACGTGTATTTGTATCGTTATACAAATCGAATGTAAAAAGAGATACCGCCCCAAGGTAAGTACTAGTTTCAGGTGTATAACCAAAAGCAGGTACAGGAAGTATTGTTACCTTCTTATGTTTGGAAGTGTCTATAGCATCAACTTTTAATGCTAACACAACAAGCAGAATTATGAGTAACGAACGGCTATACATTACTTTTTCACTATTGTTGTGGAGTGCAGTACATCGTTATTATAAATAACTATCGTGTATTGTCCTGGGGATAAACACTGTGTATTGATAAATGAACTTTTATTAGTGTTTATTACTACCTGACCATTTATGTCTACAAATTTCACATTAACATCTTCTATATCAGTATGAAGTGATACATAATTAGTAAACGGGTTCGGATACACTACAGGATAAATTAAATTATGCTCTTTTACGCTTAACGAACCAGACAGAACCACTTTCATTGGTTTTCCGGGAGCATCATTTGTTTCTTTTGCATCGCCGTCTACAGCATTGACTATCCCATAAATACTTACATCTCCATAAGCTTGCTTGGGTGTCCAATCAAAGTTTAAACTAAAACCACCTGAAGTGTCCTTGTCAATCCTTGTATTATGCTCTATAAACATGGGATCATTAAAAGGAAAGCCACTAGCTATGTGAGATGGAATATTCTTAAACCCTCCTATATAGTTATCATTAGGATCTTTGGCTGTTAGCTGAAAGCCATAAAAGCTTTTATTTATATTCTTCCCTGACACAGTAATAGTGTATGTATTATTAGGAGTATAGCTTGTCACTAAAGGGCCGGATGAACCTGAACTTTTCAGGCGCACTTCTATGCTACTCGCAGTAGTATCAGTACTACCTGTATGGCATTTAACACAAGTACCATTTGTCGGTTGGCTTCCGGTAACATCTCCTGCTCCAAAAGTAGCTGGGCCTGATGAATAACTACACAACAACCATACAGAAACAATTAACAATATTGCAAATACCTTGTTCACCTTGTCTTATTTTCTAAAACAATGTATGCGATACCGTTATTCACCCATTTTTCTACCAAACCCATGGCAGGTATTACTTCAAAAGCTAAAGAACCTAATACAATATCATGATCTCCATCACCATCCACATCACCATGATCCATTACTATCCACCTTCCCATTGTAGGGTCATCAATTGTTGACATATTGTAATTGCCTTGACCATCATTTTCATAAAACACAAAACTCTCTTCAGGTTGATCTGCATAATCTGGGAAGAAAGAAATAGCGGCTATATCTACATCACCATCCATATCATAATCAAAAGGCATAGCTGCATAAGCGCCATTAAGTTGAAAGAATTCCTTTTGCTTAAAATTATTTTCACCATCATTCATGTATATATACACTCCATGGTAATGTTTTAAAATCGGCGGGAAATCCGCATTATCTCCAGCAGTGTATATGATATCATCAAAACCATCATTATTAAAGTCGTATAACTGAAAGAATGTAGAACCATAAGATGGCGGCAACCTTAATGTAGCTTCTTCTTTAAAGTTTCCTTTTCCGTCGTTGTAATATGTAAAGACCCCTTCATCGCCTTGCCCAAATAGTGCTATAACATCTAAATTACCATCCTTATTCATGTCCTTTATATAGGCTTTTACTGCACCCGGGCGGTAACGAAGTACCTTCTTCTCAAAATTACCTTTACCATCACTCTTCCACCAGCTTAATACACCCGTCCATTTTGAGAATTCGCAGGTTACTATATCTACAAACCCATCGCTATTAAGGTCAGCATAACTACTATGCACAGGACGTTTTAGCGAGTCAATTACCTTGTATGTCTTCCCACTACCTTTAGGTAACGATAAGATGTAACCACTACCAACATCAGTTGGCGAAAAAGAGCCCATCATCGTTATCAAATACTCGTTGGGTGTTTCTTCCATCCATACAGGTGTCTCCCCTACTTTAGCTCCCTGTAAGAATTTTAGTTGGTCTGAAAATACAGACAAACTCTGCGAGTTAACATCACCGACAAATATGGCTTTGTTCACTGTATCAAAACGTACCATTGTAGCACTTGGCGGCGACAACTTATACTCAGGAACTTTTACACTAAATAATTGTAGTGACTTTTGAATCTTTTTCTTTTCAGGCTGTGGCAACTTTTCAGGAGCCATACTGATGTAGTAGTCTTTTATTTTTCGCCATTCTTCATCAGTTACTATTTGCTTCTTTGGCACCATTCCTGATGCATCAATAATGGCTTGCTCTTGCTCATTAGATGCTAAAACACCCTTTAGCGAATCATGTTCTACAACCCCTAAGAATACTCCCATACGAGGCAGCATATATTGCCCCCAAGAGTTTTTGTCTAATAATTCCGGTTCGGGAAAAACATGGCAACTGACACAATAGTCTTTGGCAAGTTGCTCTCCTTGTTGATACTTGTTTTGCTGCTCACTACAAGAGAATACTAGCAACAAAAACACAAATGGCAATAAATACTTTTTCATAACACAATCAGCGAAAGTATCATGATGATTAACATAATAACAAAAATCTTATGTTGTGTTATTGTTATTAATAGCTTACTATAGAATTGTAAGTAAACATATCAGTGTTTAAACTTCAGCTTCTGTTCTATAGCTACGATCATAGTATTAGCAATGTCAAGCCCTGTTGCATTTTCAATCCCTTCTAAACCTGGCGACGAATTCACCTCCAGTAACAAAGGACCTTTATTAGAACGAATAATATCAACACCGGCTACAGGCAAGTTTAATATTTTAGCGGCCTTTAAAGCAAGCTTTCTTTCACTACCGGTTATTTTGATCTTCGATGCTGTTCCACCTTGATGTACATTAGCTCTAAATTCATCCTTTTCAGCTTGCCTTTGCATGGAGGCCACCACCTTACCATTTACCACAAAACACCTAATGTCTTGACCATTAGCCTCTTTAATAAACTCTTGCACCAATATGTTGGTCTTTACACTCTTGAAAGCATTTATTACACTTTCTGCTGCCTTATTCGTTTCAGCAATAACAACGCCCCTCCCCTGCGTACTTTCCAGTAGTTTAATAATAAGAGGTGCTCCATTCACCATTCTTATAACGTCCTTAGTATCTAAAGGAGAGTTAGCAAAACCAGTAATTGGTATTTGTATATCATTTTTTGCAAAAAGTTGTGTCGCAAATAGCTTATCTCTTGATTGTGTGATCGCTTCAGCAGAATTAAGACAATACGCTCCCATGGCATCAAACTGACGAAGTAACGCACATGCATAAAAAGTAGCTGACGGTCTTATACGAGGAATGATCGCGTCAAACTCATCTACCACATTACCTCCCCGATATCGTATCTGTGGTTCTTTGGCGTCAAACTTCATATAAGCTTGCTGCACATTAAGAAATACTACCTCATGCCCTCTGGCCTCACCTGCTTCTATAATACGCTTATTGCTATATAGCTCAGGGTTGCTAGCCAACAAGGCTATTTTAAGCCCTGTTTTTTTCTTCCTGAAAGCTATGTACTTCTCATCCAAATCGTCCTGCGTGTATTCTGACAATAAGCACCCTTCAGAAGGGTTTACTAAATACCTATCCTGCAAAGCTTCTCTACCCAACAACATTCTAAACTCCATAGAATCTCTATTAGCAAGAGTAAGTTCTATTTCATATGTATCTCCACCAAGAGAAACAGCAGATTTTATTACCAATCGCTCCTCAGAAATACCCATTGAACTTTTTACCGATCTTTTAGCGTGCACTTTGGCCTCACATTTTATGCTAATACTTCTATTATCCTGTATGGGGTTCACTTCAAACTTCACCCATTCGTCAGTTCCTTTATAAAACTGCTTAATGTTATTAGCCTGTATAGATGATGTTTTTGCACCAGAATCTACACGCGCTTTTATTGCAGGTATCTTTAGGTTTTCAAAAGAGCACCACTCTTCACTACCTATTATTTTTAGATGATCCAATGTTGTTTATTTTTTTGAGGAAACATTTTTTACGTATGTTAAAAGTACACAAAACCGTATAGCCTGCACTATCTATATAGCACAGACTTCATCTATAATCTTAAACTTTGCAGTATTTTGCACTATTATAAAGTGATTACACCGAATGGAATATTGGGACATTTACAAAGTTCAAGTAATAGAAAGTATCGCCTTACTATTGCTATACTTTATTTTAAGTAGGCTGTTTAATAAAGCTATAGCCAAAACAGCAGTAAAATTCAATTATCATCAACAGAGAACCACTGTATTTAAAAAAGTATTTAAAGGCCTTTTGTTGGTCATCCTCATTGTACTATTAACAATAATATGGGGAGTAGACCAGTCACGGTTATTCTTTTATATCTCTTCATTTTTAACCGTTTTGGCTGTAGGCTTTGTAGCTCAATGGTCTATACTATCCAACATCACAGCCACTATTATTATCTTCTTTTACCACACGGTTAAAATCGGAGATATAGTATCCATTCATGAAAAAGACTCATTAGTAGAGGGTGAAATAAGTGATATTGGCCTATTTTTTATTACAATAGTTACACCTAACCGTGAGGAAATAACAATACCCAGCAACTTATTTATTCAAAAAGCGATCAAAAAACAATAAGCATAATTCTTGAAAGAAAAAAAGTCAACTCTTAATTGGGTTGACTTTTTTGTTTGCAGAAATTCAACTCTCATTGACATTACTGTCCATATGTTTCAAGTACTCTTACACATGAAATAACGTGAGGGAAACTCTTTACAATATAGATATATGGAAACCTGCACTAAAATCAGTTTTTCAATTGGTTACAATTCACTTTCTGTCAAAAAATTAAAATATAAATAATCACATAACCGCAGAACCTCATATATATATTAGATTTATTATCCAACAATCATTTATAATCAATTATCTAACTTTTTTAAAATCAAAAAATCATGGATGCATTTATCGGGGAGATCAGAGCATTCCCCTTCAACTTTGTCCCTAAAGGATGGTTATTATGTGACGGTACTATACTATACTTAAGTAATAGTCCATACAATCCTCTATTTAATATTATCGGAACCACTTACGGTGGTGATGGAATGTCAACTATGGGCTTACCAAATATAAAAGGCAGGACCTGCTTATGTGCTGTCAATACGTTTTCATTTTATTTGGGGATGATGAGCGGTGAACAGAAAGTTGTGCTAAACCAACATACTATGCCTGAGCACAATCATGTACTTTCAGGGGCTACCGTATCAGGTGCTGGTCTTATGACCAAACTGACTAACCAGCCGGCTGAGGGCAGTTACCTTTCAAACGCCGTTGTTAAAACAGGGGCAACATCAGGGCAACCCAGTATGGCTTATTCTAATAATGATGCGCCTGATACACAATTGACAAATTCAGCGGTAAGCAATGTTGGTTCTAACCAAGCCCATAATAACATGCAACCTTCCCTTGTTATGAGATACTTCATATGCTACGAAGGTATTTTCCCATCAAGATCATAAACAAAAACTCAATTAATTATTATAACAAAAATATTATGGAACCACTTATAGGAGAAATAAGAGCATTTAGCTTCAATGAAGCTCCGGATAACTGGGTTAAATGCGAAGGCCAGCTATTACCTATAGCTAGACATACAGATTTATTTGCAATATTAGGTATCCAATTCGGTGGGAATGGTATAGACACATTTGGCATCCCTGACCTACGTGGCCGCACGATCATTGGTGAAGATGACCTTTACAATTACAAAGTTGGTCAACAGGTAGGCACCGAAACAGAAACATTAGCAACAAAACACCTTCCTGAACATTCTCACTTTATATCAGGCGTAAAAGAGCAAGGAAACAGTTTTTTAAATAATGGGGACGACTACCTGGCACAATTCTATACCACTGAAGGAACTCATAGAATACTTAACGGCTACAGATATTACAGCGGTGAACATATGGTAGCCCTTAATGAGAAAACCATCTATGACGCAGGCGAAGGGAAAGCTCATAATAATATTATGCCTTCATTGGTAATAACCTGGTGTATAGCCATTGAAGGAGTATACCCTACTAGATCATAAATCTTATAAACAACAAAAAACTTAAAAAATATGTATGGAATATTAGGAGAAATAAGAGTATTTAGTGGCAGCTATGCTCCAAAGAACTGGGCTTATTGCGACGGAAGATCCCTGAACATTAAGGACTACGACCCCCTGTATAGAGTAATAGGAACCACTTATGGTGGAGATGGTAAGACATCGTTTTCCTTGCCTGACTTCAAAGGAAGAATTGCCATAGGCTCGGGCCAAGGGAAGGGGCTTACTAAAAGAGTGTTGGGAGAGCGCATCGGCACCCAGGATGTAACATTAACTACTGAGCAAATGCCATCACACAATCATGCCCTATATGCCTCTACTGAGAAGGCTAACACTAATGAGCTAGAGAACATGGTACTAGCCTCACCACAAGACCCCAAAGAAGGGAAAGATGTGGTATACTACTTACCTGATGACCCCAGCCACGAAACGCTTTTACATTTTAAAAACAATGCCTTAATGACAGCGGGTGCCGGTAATGCACACAATAATATGCAGCCATTTATTGGCATCAACTATATCATATGTGTAAATGGATATCCACCTAAGTTTCCATAATATACAACTGTGTAACAATTAAAAAAGCCGACTCATATGAGTCGGCTTTAATGTGTGCCCCAGGCGGGACTTGAACCCGCACGGGCATTGCTGCCCACAGGATTTTAAGTCCTGCGTGTCTACCAATTCCACCACCAGGGCGCCTGGCACTTATTGTGCAAACAAAAAATTCCAAACCAAAGGCTTGGAATTTCGTGGAGCGGAAGACGAGATTCGAACCCGCGACCCTCACCTTGGCAAGGTGATGCTCTACCAGCTGAGCTACTTCCGCATAGTGTTAAGAACTTTGGGATGGCAAAGATACAGCACTCATTTAAATTTACAAGCAGGTTAAGAAATTTTTATTTCTTTTATATACTCCACACTTGCAACTCACTGTTAGATAATACTACAGATAACCTTACTTTTGTCGCAATGTTTGGTCAAATAGCCTCACTGATACGAAAAGATCTACTCATTGAGTGGAGACAAAAGCACACCTTATACGGAGTACTACTGTATGTAAGTACCACTGTATTTGTGGTATACATGATGTCAGGGCAACCCCAGGCTAGTATATGGAATGCCCTTTTCTGGATCACACAACTATTTATAGCTGTTAACTCAGTAGCAAAAAGTTTCCTTCAAGAGTCTGTAGGGCGCTTTAGATATTACAACACAATTGTAAGGCCTGAGTATTTTTTCATTGCGAAAACCATTTATAGTACAGCTTTATTATTATTGATGAGTTGGGTAAGCTTGCTACTGTTTAATCTAATGCTAGGTAGCCCTATTACCCAAGTAAGCTTATTCATCTTAGTTACTACAATAGGCAGTATTAGTTTATCTGTCGTATTCACATTTCTTTCAGCTATTGCTGCACGCGCACAACAAAACGCAGCTCTGATGGCCATATTAGGCTTCCCAATTGTTACCCCTATACTTATGATATTGAGCAAACTGGCACTAAAAGCTGTTACATCTGTTTATCAGCCAGGGTGGTGGAGTTTAGCACTAGTATTGCTTGCATTAAGTGTACTCACTATCATATTAGGATTAATACTATTTCCTTTTCTATGGCAAGAATAAGATAAACTGCTACATTTGCAGAAATCGTTTATAATCTAATTATGAGTAAGTCTTGGTGGAAGATCCTATGTGTCGTACTCTTAGCCTATGTTATTATTGGTGGTTTACTAATGGAAGTGCCAAGGAGGCACATTCTAAATGAATCTATTCGTAACCTATACTATCATGTACCCATGTGGTTTACTATGATACTATTATTTGCCAATGGTTTTTATCATGCATTAATGTACCTGCTAAAGGGTAATATGGTGAGTGATATTAAATCTACCGAGTTTACGAAGGTGGGCATTTTCTTTAGCTGCTTGGGTATGGCTACAGGTATGGAATGGGCGCAATACACTTGGGGAGAAGCTTGGAGTAATGACCCAAAAGAACTTGGTACTGCCATCTGTATGCTGATATACTTTGCTTACCTCATACTTAGAGGTGGTATAAAAGATGAAGAGAAAAGAGCTAAAATAAGTGCGGTATACAACATCTTTGCATTTGCCTTAATGATACCTTTAATATTCATACTGCCAAGAATGGTAGACTCATTACACCCTGGCAATGGCGGCAATCCCGGCTTCAATGCTTACGACTTGGATAGTAAAATGCGTATGGTATTCTACCCTGCTGTACTGGGATGGTTTTTACTAGGGCTATGGATAACAACGCTTAGAATACGATACAACCTTTTTACCTATAAAAAAGAGAATGCTTTTTTAATTGATATGGAAAAAAAGATGAAACATGCGTAAACACTCATTTTTACTTACACTATTAACTTTCTTTACATCAATCATAGCATCTGCTCAAGAGTCAACACCTGAAATGGCTGATGCAATGAGAAAAGATGGAAAAATATACGTTGTAGTTTTAGTATTAGCCACTATCTTTGTCGGAATAATCTTGTTCTTGGTAAGGATGGATATCAAGATAAAAAGATTAGAAAAACAACAATAGCAAATCCATTAACACTATAATATATGGTAGACACAGCAACTGCCGCAACATCCAACTATAGCTTTTTCCGTGGCGTAGAGCGCAACTTTGATAAAGCATCAAAATTCACCCGTTTCGAGCAAGGTATACTTGAACAGATCAAAGCCTGTAACTCTGTATACAGAATGAAATTTCCCGTGCGCATTGGTGATGATATTGAAGTAATAGAGGCCTACCGCGTGCAGCACTCTCATCATAAGCTACCTTGTAAAGGTGGCATACGTTTCAGCATAGATGTAAACCAAGATGAAGTAATGGCACTAGCTGCTTTGATGACCTACAAGTGCGCATTGGTAAATGTACCATTTGGTGGCGCTAAAGGAGGTATCAAAGTGAACCCTAAGAAGTATAGTGCTTTTGAAATGGAGAAGATCACCAGACGCTATGCATCTGAATTGGTTAAGAAAAACTTTATAGGCCCCGGCATCGATGTTCCAGCTCCTGATTATGGTTCGGGCGCACGAGAAATGAGTTGGATAGCCGATACATACGCATCACTTATGCCAGGTGAGGTTAACGCATTGGGTTGTGTTACTGGTAAGCCTGTGACACAAGGCGGTGTTCGTGGTCGTACAGAAGCAACTGGTCTTGGTGTATTCTATGGCGTAAAAGAAGCTTGTAGTATAGAAGAAGACATGAAGAAGCTTGGTCTTACTACGGGTCTACAGGGTAAAAAGATCATCGTACAAGGCTTAGGAAATGTGGGATACCATGCTGCGAAGTTCTTCTACGAAGCAGGTGCTATTATTGTTGGTATTGCTGAGTACGAAGGCGGCATCTATAATGAGAAAGGTCTTGAACTTGATAAGGTTGTAGACCACAGAAAAAATAATAATGGCATTCTAGACTTCCCTGGTGCTACTAATATTACCAATAGTGCTGAAACTCTTGAACTAGACTGCGACATCCTAATACCTGCAGCTCTAGAGAATGTGATCAATGCGGCCAATGCTGATCGTATCAAAGCAAAGATTATTGGAGAAGCGGCTAACGGCCCTGTAACGCCCGATGCTGATGAAATACTATTGAAGAAAGGCTGCATGATCATCCCTGATATGTATCTAAACGCAGGTGGTGTAACGGTATCTTACTTTGAGTGGCTGAAAAACTTAAGCCACGTACGTTTCGGACGTTTAGATAAACGTTTTAGCGAAAACCAAAACAGCACTATTCTAAAAACTGTTGAGGAACTTACTGGCAAAAAAGTATCTGAAGTAGAGCGTAAACAAATCTTACACGGCCCTGATGAGGTTGACCTTATCTATTCGGGCTTGGAAGATACCATGATCGGTTCTTACCATGAGATCAGAGATGCTATGTTTGATCTTAATATTGACATGCGTACAGCTGCATTTGTTGTGGCCATCAATAAAGTGGGTGTCGCTTACGAAGAGCTAGGTATATTCCCATAGGAAATAAATTAGCAACATATTATAAAAGGCTACTCGATCGAGTAGCCTTTCTTTTTGTCCTTCAGATGCATGCGCACCTTAGTGTGTTATTAATAGCTTTTGAGTGTGTATCGTTTTACCATCAGTTAGTCTAACGTAAAAAAGACCTTCAGGCAACTCGCTTATATTAATAGATACGTTACTTGCATGTACACTTTGAGATAATACAACAGCACCTATGCTGTTAATAATATCAATTTGCAAGGCCGCTTGTTGCTTCATTGTAATGTTTAAAATGTCATTTGCAGGGTTGGGTGCTATAACATACTCGGGCACACTAACCTGTGCTACACTTACAGGCTCACAAACTGTAGATGCAGGCAAGCCAGAGCGAGGTCCTGCAAGTGCTGCTTTCATACGCTGTTTTTGACCAAGCGTAAACATCGTCATACAATCATCATCGGAGTAATCCATGTAATTCATAAACATAATACCATTACCACTTGTAGTGCAGTTATCAGTTGCAGGGAAGGTAGAGCAACCACCCGACTCCTGATCTTGTGGTGGAGTATCTGTCACCCCATCATCATCTCCACAACCTGTTTTATTAGGTCCCCAAATATGTACGAGGTTAAAGTAATGACCAATTTCATGCACAGCAGTTGTACCTAGATGGTTAGGCTGATTATTTGCAGCCTCACCCGTAGTACCATATGCTTTGTAATCTATTACAATACCTTCTTCTGTAGCAGGAACGGTTGACGGAGGGTAG
The DNA here is from genome assembly GCA_965230595.1 of Flavipsychrobacter sp. Classification (GTDB taxonomy): domain Bacteria; phylum Bacteroidota; class Bacteroidia; order Chitinophagales; family Chitinophagaceae; genus UBA5543. The sequence continues at coordinate 1,845,801 of OZ246011.1, forward strand.
GTAAACCCAAGTGTTCCTGACTTAAGATGGCAGATGTAGATGTTCATATACTTATTAGGATCCCATGGTGCTACTCCCCCACTGGCCGGCTTGAAATAATCATTCTCCGTATCAAAACTTGAGCTAATGGAAGTTCTGGTAATACCCGTTGTTGGCTGGCCGTTAGGATCAGTCTGTGCCATACAAAAGGTCATTTCCGCATCTGCAGCTACCGGTTGAAAAGCAGCGGGTGTATTAGAAAAATTAGCATTCTGTTTCCTGAATGCAGCATTTAATATGGGCATTTGAGATTGAATCTGTGCATCAGATATATTCTCCTGGGTATTACTATATAATACATGCACTACAATGGGTATTTGCTCAACGGCTGTTGTCTTATGAGCACTATTAGCTTCATTAGCGATCCACTCTTGAGTGAACTTTTCTAACTGTGCCATACGTTGTGCTATAGATGGATCTTTTGCCATCTTTTCTTGCAGCTTATGGCTACTTAAACATTTTTGGGCGTTTGCTGTTCCGAACAACAATACGAAAGCAATGAGGGGTAAAGCATTTTTCATATTATTCCAGATTTGTGACTATACAAGATACCTATTATAAAATAACAAATACAAACCTTTACCAATATTTAATGTAATGACAGAAACCAACATCAACACACAAATATTAGCAAATCATATATGCAGATCGAATACTAATATGGATAATCATTTTCTAAAGTCTTGATTTTTGGATAATTTCGCGGCACTTGAAATAATCTATTCACAATACAAACCACCTTGCATATGGCTTTCAACATCGATCTTATTAAAAAAGTTTACGCTGAACTTCCTAATAAAGTAAATGAGGCGCGCAACCTATTAGGTCGCCCGCTTACTCAAGCTGAAAAAATATTATACTCACACGTTTATGAGCCTGCTTCTGCAGCTTATGAGCGCGGTAAGGACTATGTAAACTTTGCACCGGATCGTGTTGCGATGCAAGATGCTACAGCTCAGATGGCATTGTTACAATTCATGACTTGTGGTCGTGACCAGGTAGCGGTACCAAGCTCTGTACACTGCGATCACTTGATACAAGCTAAAGTAGGTGCTGATGCTGATTTGGCTACGGCAAACGATGTGAACAAGGAGGTGTACGATTTCCTTTCTTCTGTGTCTGATCGTTATGGCATTGGTTTTTGGAAGCCGGGTGCAGGTATCATTCACCAAGTTGTTCTTGAGAACTATGCATTCCCTGGTGGTATGATGATAGGTACGGATAGCCATACACCTAACGCAGGTGGTTTAGGTATGATCGCTATCGGTGTTGGTGGTGCTGATGCTGTGGATGTAATGGCAGGCTTGCCATGGGAGCTGAAAATGCCAAAACTAATTGGTGTGAAGCTTACCGGCAAGATGAATGGTTGGACTTCGGCGAAAGACGTAATACTTAAAGTAGCAGGAATACTTACTGTAAAAGGTGGTACAGGCGCTATTGTTGAATACTTTGGTGAAGGTGCTGATAGCTTAAGTGCTACAGGTAAAGGTACTATCTGTAATATGGGTGCAGAGATCGGTGCTACTTGTTCGCTATTTGCTTACGGCAACAAAATGGCAGAATACCTACGCGGTACTGACCGTGCTGATGTAGCAGACCTTGCAGAAGGTGTAAGAGAGCATTTACGCAGTGATGATGAGGTATATGCTAACCCAGAGAAATACTACGATCAACTGATCGAGATCAACTTGGATGAGCTAGAGCCACATGTAAACGGACCTTTCACTCCTGATTTGGCTACACCTATCAGCAAAATGGCTGAAGCCGTAAAAGCTAATGGTTGGCCTGATGAGGTAGAAGTTGCATTGATCGGTTCTTGTACCAACTCTTCTTACGAAGATATTTCCCGCTCTGCTTCAATAGCTGAAGATGCGATGAGTAAAGGACTGAAAGCTAAGAGTGAGTTTACCATCACTCCGGGTTCAGAAATGGTACGTTTCACCATCGAACGTGATGGCTTCTTAAAAACTTATGATAAAATGGGTGGTGTTGTATTGGCTAACGCTTGCGGACCGTGTATCGGTCAGTGGGCGCGCCACATGGAAGACCCTACCCGTAAAAATACAATTGTAACTTCTTTCAACAGAAACTTTGCCAAGCGTAACGATGGTAATGCTTCTACGCACGCTTTCGTTGCTTCTCCTGAGATCGTAACGGCTTATGCTATTGCCGGTAGACTATCATTCAACCCAATGACGGACAAACTGGTGAACGACAAAGGTGAAGAAGTTATGCTGGCCGAGCCTCAAGGTCTTGAGCTGCCTACTAAAGGTTTTGCTGTAGAAGATGCAGGTTATCAAGCTCCGGCTGAAGATGGTAGTAATGTACAGGTAGTGGTAAGCCCTGAGAGTAACCGCTTGCAATTATTGACTCCGTTTACTCCTTGGGAAGGTACAGACCTTACCGGCATGAAGTTATTAATCAAAGCACATGGTAAGTGTACTACCGATCATATCTCTATGGCTGGTCCTTGGTTAAAGTTCCGTGGTCACTTAGACAACATTTCTAACAACATGTTGATCGGTGCTATTAACGCTTACAACCAAGAAGCAAATAAAGTAAAAAACCAACTTACAGGTGAGTATGGCGCTGTGCCTGATACGGCTCGTGCTTACAAAGCTGCAGGTATAGGTAGTGTAGTAGTAGGTGATGAGAACTACGGTGAAGGTAGCTCTCGTGAGCATGCTGCAATGGAGCCTCGTCACTTAGGTGTTCGTGCGATCATCGTGAAGAGCTTTGCTCGTATCCACGAAACGAACTTGAAGAAGCAAGGTATGCTGGGTCTTACTTTTGCTGACAAAGCCGACTACGATAAAGTACAGGAAGATGACAGCATTGATATTATCGGTTTGACTGAGTTTGCTCCGGGTAAACCATTAACCGTAGTACTGAACCATGCTGATGGTAGCAAAGATGAGATCACTGTAAACCATACTTATAACGAGCAGCAAATTGACTGGTTCAGAAAAGGTGGTGCGTTGAATGTGATCCGTGCAGAGTTTGCTAAATCATAATTTACTGTTCCTAATGAATATAAAGCCTGCTGCAAAGCGGGCTTTTTTAATGCCTTTTTAGCATATAGGACTTTACACATATCTGGATAATTCTGTATTTTAGACACATGTATCAACGTATAGCCGCATTACGAAACTTTATTGAATGGAAAGCTTTTGGTGTATGTAGTGCCATAGGTGATAGGCTAGGCATTGCCAGCACACGCATCCGCTTATGGTTTGTGTATATTTCCTTCCTTACGCTAGGCTCGCCTATCATTATATACATGATATTGGCCTTTTGGATGAATATGAAACGCTATATAGGATTAAGCCGTAGAAACCCCGTGAGGTGGTTATAGTAATCAAAGAATTTTACGTGGGCAAAATAAATATATCCAACTCTTTCAACGATGATTTTTGCGCAACATTAGAGTTTCATTTATGCAAAACATTCCGCAATTCCCATAACAATTCTATCAAACAATTATGGTGTGATGGAATAGTACACATTCCTGAAAATGAAAATCAATTAGTAATCAAAGAAATATTGAGTCATAACAAGTTAATCACTAAGGCTTGGATAGGTAGTGATGGACAAACTGAGTATGAAGCAACAATTTACTTTGGCAAACAATCTCAAAAGTGCATTTTACAAGAGGAGTCCATTATTGATTGTATACCAAGCGCAGAAAGTATGGATTGGATACAAATAGACACTGAAAACCAGACTATCAAACTATCCTTATTATAAACTACAACACCACCCTCCTCACCAGCTTACCACCCTCATAAAACAGCACCTTCCTGATCTTAGCATTGCGCTTGATAGTGGCCATAACCATTGGGGTAGCCTCATAGCTCAGATGTTCATCCAGTTCTTTTACACTACAGTATACCTTCAGTTCGTCTTTTACCAGCTCTGCTTTGGCGAAGGATAACTCTACCCTTTGGTTAGTAGCTTTCATCGCCATAGCCAGCACATAGTTCTTCTTAAAATCAGGATGGGTATGACTATCCCCCATCACCGCACCGTAACCAAAATATTTGTCTATCATCTTTTGGTTGGTGGCTATCATACAGTGCAGCCTGTCTTTGATGATGATATCATTACGTAAGAAGTAACCGCTACGCAGTGTCGTCATCGGTACGTCCACAGGTTCTTTTGCAGCATGCTTAAAGAGCTGGCAGCTTTGCAGGGCTATGGTCATTAGCAGTACATAAACTACTCGCTGCATCACCTTGTTTTTACATTTACAGATTGCATCAGCTTTACACCCTTGTTACGGTTGTAGAAGTCTACCTTACTAATAGCGCTTTGCTTAGATACAGCACACACTGCTATGGGGTGATGCTCGTAGGTGAGTTTTTTACCCTTAGGGTTTACATTGCAATATACCTCCATAAAGTTGCCCGCCTTTACTGATACACTTTGAAAAGCCAAACTAGCATCGGTTTTAGTCGTGGGCATCACCAATATTAGCATCCACTCTTTAGAGAAATGTGGCGTATCAGGCCTTGAAGTAGTACCAAAGAACTTCTCATACTCTTTACGGCTGGTCAGCACAAAAGCGTTTACTCCTTTTTCTAGTTGGCTCTCATCACCGTAGAAATAATGGTCTTGAAGCATACGTATTTCCACAGGCTTGGGTTGAGCCATTACTACCTGGGCAGTCAATAGTAGAACAATAGATAATAACCATCTCATTACCCTAAATATATAACAAGATGTACGGATAAGACAATTTCTTATCTTTGCACATTATTATTTTTTCATTCTCATAAAAGAAAGGAGTACACCATGCCAGTGTTACACAACCGAGTATCGAATGAGGAGCTGAAACAACGTATGCTGGCCGAGACAGAGCCGCGTACCACAGTCTCCTTTTACCAGTATTTTAAGATCGCCAACCCACAAGAGTTTCGTGACAACCTGTGGCTGAAATTTGAGCCGCTAAAGGTTTTCGGACGCATCTACATTGCCGAAGAAGGTATTAACGGACAGATAAGCGTGCCGGAGAGCAATTACGAAGCCTTTAGAGATGCCTTGTATGCAGCTGATGAAGCACTGAACGGCATACGTATGAACATAGCCGTGGATGATGACGGCAAATCGTTTTGGGTATTGAAGATAAAAGTGCGCAAGCAAATAGTAGCCGATGGTATTGACGACCCTACCTTCGACATGGATAAGAAAGGTCAGTACTTAAAAGCTAAAGAATTCAACGAACTAACGGAAGACCCGGATACCATTGTGGTGGATATGCGCAACCACTACGAGTATGAGGTAGGGCATTTTCAAAATGCGATAGAGGTACCGTCTGATACCTTTCGTGAGCAGTTGCCTATGGCGGTAGATATGCTGAAGGATAACAAGGATAAGAACATTATCATGTATTGCACGGGTGGTATACGCTGCGAGAAAGCCAGTGCCTATATGCTGCACAATGGCTTCAAAAATGTGTTTCATGTAGAGGGTGGTATTATAGAATATACCCGCAAGGCCAAAGAGCAAGGACTACCAGTGAAATTCATTGGAAAGAACTTTGTATTTGACGAGCGTTTAGGCGAGCGCATAACTGACGACGTAATAGCCGAGTGCCATACCTGTGGTGAACCTTGTGATAGCCATACCAACTGTAAGAATGATGGTTGCCACCTATTATTCATACAATGCGAGCAATGTGCTACAGAGCTACAGGGCTGTTGTAGTGCGGGCTGCCAGGAAGAGTATAACCTACCCGAAGAAGAGCAACGCGAGCGCCGTGCAGGCAGAGAGAACGGTCAAAAGATATTCAACAAATCGAAAGACCACCCCCTACGCAAGCATAGAGACGAGTGGAAAGCACAACGACAACATAAACAATAATACAAGAGCCTCCTGTACGGGGGCTTTTTTTATGGAATGTGATTATTTTTTCATCTATATAAAGCATGAAGCACCTACTATTTTTATTGCTACTGACCATTACTTGCCAAACAGTAAAGGCACAAAGCGAGAACCAACCTAAGCATGAAATACACTTCGGCTTCCAAGGCAGTATGATGTTGATACCTATTGACTCTCTACAAACTGCCTATTATGTCATCAACAATAAAAGAACGATCGACTTACACATCATCCCTAACGACTCACTAGACCAACTGATCTCCGACTGGCAAGAAGGAAAACTATTACCTGCTGATTACAACTCTAATTTTACAAGGGGCAATCATATTTATTTAAAATCCTACCCAAATGCTACGGAGCATGATATCAAAGAAGTTACCGCCACGATACTATTACACGGTGTTAAGTCTGTACAGTTTCTGAAGCTCGAAAAAGAAGAACAAAAGCTACTCGAGCAACTATTATAACACAGGGCTTATCTTTGCCCTCCATGCTGGAAATAGACCTACAAGGCGAGCAGATACAACTACTACCTCAACGAGCCATCTACTGGCCCAAGGAGCGCACCCTTATTATTGCCGACCTACATTGGGGCAAAACAGGACATTTCCGCAAGAATGGTATTGCCATACCCGCACAAGCACAGCATCAGGACGGACAAGCCTTATCAAAACTCATACAAGACCACGAAGTAGATAAACTAATAGTAGCGGGCGATATGTTTCACAGCCGTCCTAACCGCGAGGTAGATACTTTTGCTCACTGGAGAGAGCAACACCAACAACTAACTATTGAACTCGTACACGGCAACCACGATATATTACCTGAGGGTACATATAACAATTTCAATATTACAGTACATGAAGAGATACTTGAACTCTCCCCATTCACCATTGCCCACGACGAGCTGGAGGCACACGACGGCTACCTGCTACACGGGCACATACACCCTGCTATAAAGCTACCTATGAAGGGGCGTACCAGCGTACGTACCGACTGTTTCTGCATAGACGAAAACAGGATGATACTACCCGCTTTTGGCAAATTTACCGGCAGGTATACCCTTAACCCAAAGAACCATAAGCATTTATACATTATAGCCAATAGCGACATAATCAAATGGAAATGAGGCAAATAAATACCTCAAATGCCACTTGTTTTCACTACTTTTGCAATCCTTAATTTCTAATACATGCAGCAATCTATTTTTGACCTCATGCAGGACATGGAACACGAGCAAGTCGTGTTTTGTCACGATCCGCATAGTGGTCTTAACGCCATCATAGCGATACACGATACTACATTAGGCCCTGCACTGGGTGGTACCCGTTTGTGGAACTATAACACTCATCAGGAAGGTATTATAGATGCCCTACGCCTGAGCCGTGGCATGACTTACAAAGCTGCCATTAGTGGCTTGAACCTGGGTGGTGGTAAAGCCGTGATCATAGGTGATGCAAAGCAGATAAAATCAGAAGCCCTGTGGCGTCGTTATGGTAAGTTTGTGAACAGCCTGAATGGTAAATACATTACTGCCGAAGATGTGAACACCTCTGCACGCGATATGGAGTACATCTCTATGGAGACCAACCACGTAACCGGTGTGCCTGAGTTTATGGGTGGTAGCGGAGATCCTTCTCCTTTTACCGCTTATGGTGTATTTGTAGGTATGAAGGCATCAGCTAAGAAAGTATATGGCAGCGACGACCTTTCGGGTAAGAAAGTAGTGGTACAAGGTGTAGGCCATGTGGGGCAATACTTAGTAGAGCATTTGGTAAAAGCAGGTGCTGAGGTATCTATTACCGACATTAGCGAGCCGAAGCTGAAAGACACGAAGGAGAAATTTCCTGCGGTAACGATAGTAGACAACGATACCATATTTGATATGGACATGGACATCTATGCACCATGTGCCTTAGGTGCTACGGTAAACACAGATAGCATTAGCAAGATGAAGTGTGCCATCATAGCCGGTGCGGCGAATAACCAGCTGGCTATTGAAGAAGAGCACGGACCAATGGTGAAGGACAAGGGCATTGTATATGCTCCTGACTTCCTCATCAACGCAGGTGGCTTGATCAACGTAAGTGCTGAGCTGGATGGCTATAACTACGACCGTGTAATGGGGCAAGTAGAGCAGATCTACGACCGTACGTTGGAGATCTTCAACCTGTCTGACGAAGAGAACATACACACACAAGCTGCCGCTATGCAAATAGCTAAGAAGCGCCTGAACGACATTGCGAACGTGAAAGCCCGCTTGTAATAAATAAGCTTAAGACTAATTGTGATATAGCCCTGCCTTTATTGGCGGGGCTTTTTTGTGTAGAAAACTAAATACAATAAAATAGGTATCTTTAAGTTACAACATAAACCTACAGAAATGCGCAAAACCCTTTCTATACTATTAGTCTTCCTATTAGCAACTACCAGCTATTCTTGCAAGAACAAAAAAGAAGACGCAAGCATTTGTCCTTCATTTGATGAAACTACCCTGAACACTTGGCTCCCTTATACCAATACCAATAAAACCTTTAGCTTCTCCAACGGGCAAGGCCATAGCGAAACACTGAAGATCAAGTCTTACTCTTCTACTTTTCAAAGAGCAAAAACGGCAACAGTGGGCTGGGAAGAAGGCATCCCCTACTGTCTTGCAGAGGGGTACATATACTCTGACACTACTATTCCCAATGCATTGAGCCTATATATTGCTCACCTGCAAGAACGCTTTGACGATGGCACCTATCACAACAATATGATGCTCACCTTCAACACACACTTATACGTCACAATAAATGTAGAAAGCAACACCCTAAACCTCAGACAGCCCGTGGCATGGCAGTTGGAAGAAAAGAAGCTATCGCAACTGACGACACCGATAAGAGTTTATAATGAAGTAATACAAGTAAATGTGCTGGACAGTGCTAAAGCCACAAAAGCCAATACCGACAGGCTATACATAGCCAAAGGCTACGGCATAGTGGGCTACCGCTCCTACCCAGAGCAGAGGGAATACTGGTTGCAATAAGCAGGTTCATAAAAAGAGAAAGTTATCACCTCGCCTAAATGGCGGGGCTTTTTATTTAATCAGGCAGGTAAGAGATACGGATGTAATCTACTAACAACTTTGTTTTACCTTTAGCTCCCAAACCGATTGCTTTCCCTTCTAATGGGATAAACGGTGCTGTAGTTTGAAAAATACCATTTACAAACACATAATAATTGCTCTTTACCTTCCTTATTGTGAAAGAGTTAAACCCTGTTGGGTTGTATGACTTTTTGGAGGGTTTAAAAAAGTAATTTTTACCATCACATGAACCTTTAACATCCTTATTACCACAATGAAATATAGCACTGCTTGAGTAAGGACGATAGTATAAATATTGTCCAGCATAAGAGGCTTCACCTATTCGCCCCCAGTTTAAAACACCAAAATAGTTATTAAACGCACTACCAGTTATTTTACTCCTGATTTCTATTTCAAAATTTCTATCATAATCTATTTCTTGAATTAAGGGAGCAATATCTACCTCATCCTTTATTGGCCAGTAATAGTTAAAATGTCCACCCTTTACTGTGAAATATGAATCTACCTTATCTATCTTCTTCTGGTTACGTTTTTCTTTTCGGGTTTTAGGCAGGTCATTATCCGATTCTTCATTAGGCTTAATGAGCTCTTCAATACTACTAATACCCCAAGCGGGGTTTAGCTCGCTGAAGTCGTCATAATAGATGAGTGTCTTACTACTATCCGTAAAGTAGTGGTAGTTGGTATATATGCTATCGCTCTGTGCAGCGCATATTTGTGTAGCCATCAACAAGGCTAAGAGCCAATAGGTTTTCATAGGGCAAAGATAATTTGTAGTGCCGAAACAATCGCTTTATTTATATCAGTAACATCGCAACAGTACAACATCCCATCATCGAGGCTCACCATGTCAAACTGAAGTGTGATGAGTTGCTTCGCAATTCTCCTTTTACTCAAAATGACAAATAGCTATTGGGGTATAAAACAATACCTGTCACCCTGAACTGGTTTCAGGGGTTCACGGTATGAGTGCAAGAGTGATTCTTGAGATGCCAAATCAAGTTTGGCATGACATACAGTATAGCTCAGCCATTAACAATAACAGGGTGAAAACACGGTGTTTTAGAGCAATGGGGAGTTGTAGTTTTATATACACCCAATATTACATACATGCTGAGCGACTTTAAAAACTCTATTGACAAGATATTGCATGAAAGGCTGACCAGCCCTTTTTGGGGTGCGTTTATATCCTCATGGTTGGTGTTCAACTGGCGGATACCTTATGTGAGCATCTTTGTAGACCAAGATAAACTACCTAATGGCACAACACGAATAGACTATATCATCAATACTTGCATTACTGATAGATGGGAGTACATTACCTTATATCCTTTAATCTCTACAGCCATCATCATACTGCTATTCCCTTTTATCTCTACAGGTGCTTATTGGGTATCACTTAAGTTCACCAAGTGGAAGACAGACATGAAAAACAGAGTTGATGGTGCTACATTACTAACCCTTGAAAAATCAGTACAACTACGGGAAGAATTAAGAAACCTCAATAAGAAATATGAAGAAATAAATAAGGATAATGAAGAAGAAGTAAGGGTATTGAATGCGGAGATCGTAAAACTACAAGAGGAGAGACAGGAGAAAGATGCCACAATCAATGAGTTCTTTAACAAAGAAAAGGAAATAGAGAAAGAGCAAGAACTGAATAAACAAAAGATCATTGAATATGAGACTCAACTAGAAAAAGCTATTTCTGAAAATGAGTCCAAACAACAAGAGATACTTTTACTCCGAGAGGGACATAATCAATCAAAAATTGATCATCGCAATAAACTATTAGAACTTGAAGAAGAAATATCTCGTCTAAAAAAGACATCATCTTTTAGAATAAGTGAGAATAAAAGGATAATTGATGATTTAAAATCAAATTTTCAAGATAAAACGATAGACAACTTCTTTAAAACAATAATTACTGGTGGAATATTAGGTGAAAACTCTAAAATATTTAGAGCATTTCAAGATTTTAAGCTTATTACAAGCTCTGAAGTTATTGTAAATAGAGATGGTTCAGTTCTACGAACTAGCAAGTATAAGTTAACTCGATTAGGTGAGGAAATTAAGAATTATTTCTATAATGAAAGTTAGTCCTCCCCCTTACCAAACCCCACCTTTTCTTACTATTTTTGCTGCCTGTTTTAATCTCAACCATATGTTACAGCTACAGGGACAAACCAACTACTACAAAGGCAAGGTGCGCGATGTATATACCATCAATGATAAATACCTTGTGATGAAGGTGAGCGACCGTATCTCCGCCTTCGATGTGGTGCTGCCCCGCCCCATCCCTTACAAGGGGCAGGTGCTCAATCAAATTGCCGAGCGCTTCTTGGATGCAACGGCAGATATCGTCCCTAATTGGAAGGTGAGCGTACCACTGGGCAATGTCACCATAGGGCATAAATGCGATACCTACCCTGTAGAAATGGTCATACGTGGTAACCTTACAGGCCATGCCTGGCGCACGTATAAGAGTGGTAAGCGCGAGCTATGTGGCGTACCGCTACCCGAGGGCATGAAGGAGAACGACTACTTCCCCGAGCCCATCATTACCCCAAGCACCAAGGCACACGAGGGGCACGATGAAGATATCTCACGTGAGGAGATCATCGCTAAGGGGTTGGTGAGTGAAGAAGAATACAAACAACTGGAGCACTACACACGTGCTTTATTTCAAAGAGGCAAAGAGATAGCCAACGAGCGCGGACTGATATTGGTAGACACCAAATATGAGTTTGGCCATAAAGACGGACAGATATACCTGATAGACGAGATACACACCCCTGATAGCTCCCGCTATTTTTACTCTGAGGGTTACCAAGAGCGTCAGGATGCAGGGCAACCGCAAAAGCAACTTTCAAAAGAGTTCGTACGGGAGTGGTTGATGGACAATGGCTTTCAAGGCAAGGAGGGGCAAACCATCCCTGAGATGACCGACGAGGTGGTCAACAGCATATCAGAACGTTATATAGAGCTTTACGAGAAAGTAACCGGTACTACCTTCGAGAAAGAAGACATCAGCGAAGAGGCTTGGTTGGAAAAGCTGAATGCCGCTGTGGTTGAACTTTCCTAACCGTTATAACTATGTTGTATAGTCGTCATTTCGAGTGAAAGGAGAAATCTGAATAGATGCCTCAAACAAGGTTAGACATGACACCCGTTTCCCGAGACTGCTTCGTACCTCGCAGTGACGTGTAATGGTAGAGAAAATTTTAAAAACACCTACCGAAACACCGAAACAACCGAAACACTCACCCACCCGTCATGGTGAGGAATAAAAAGACAAAGCCATCTCGTAACTATATAAGCCAAGTGTTATAACAAGACTGCTTCACTATGTTCGCAGTGACGTGTTTGTATCGTTACAGTGTTACAGTAGTGTATCACACCCACCCGTCATGGCGAGGAGTGAAAAGACGAAGCCATCTCGTAACTATAAGTGCCTTGTATTACCCAACCTACTTTCCGAGCAATAAATATTAGTTAAATACTATCACTACGCTAAACATTATCTTCATCAATTCCCTATCTTACAATAGAAGCAATTTGGGACGTCATGCGTAATCTTTTTTACCGTATCGGTATACCGCTGGTTATCATCAGCGCTGTATTGGTCTACATTTTTAAAGACACTACCTCCATCATCACCTTTGCCATTATCTTTTTGCTGTTTAGCATGGGCGTGTACGATATACTACAACACAAGCACGCCATTCGTAAAAACTTTCCGCTACTGGGCAGGTTGCGTTACTTCTTTGAGTTCATTTCTCCTGAGATACAGCAATACTTTATTGAACGTAATACCGATGGTGCACCCTTTTCCCGCAACGAGCGTGCATTGGCTTACCAGCGCGCTAAGAACAAGAGAGACACCCAACCTTTTGGTACGCAGCTGGAGCTGAACAATGCCCGTTACGAGGGTATCAAGCACTCGATGTTTCCCACCCACCTCAACATTGAAGAACCACGTATGACGATAGGCGGCCCCGATTGTAAGCAGCCTTATAGTTGTTCTATCTTGAACATCTCGGCTATGAGTTATGGCTCGCTCAGTAACAATGCCGTGCGCGCTTTAAACCTTGGGGCTAAGAAAGGAGGCTTCTATCACAACACAGGTGAAGGAAGCATATCGGAATATCATAGAATGGGGGGCGACCTGGTATGGCAAATAGGTACGGGCTACTTTGGCTGTAGAGATGCACAGGGCAACTTCAACCCCGAAGCGTTTAAAGAAAGAGCACACCTGCCTGAAGTAAAGATGATAGAAATAAAACTATCTCAAGGGGCAAAGCCGGGGCATGGTGGTGTACTACCCGCCATAAAAAACACACCCGAGGTAGCCAAGATCAGGCTCATAGAACCCGGCACAAGGGTACTCTCCCCTCCAGGGCACTCTGCCTTTAGTGATATGGATGGCATGCTGCAATTCATCAAACAAGTAAGAGACCTCTGCGATGGTAAGCCCGTGGGCATCAAACTGTGTATTGGTCGTACTGATGAGTTTATACAGCTGTGTGAAAAGATGATAGAGACAGGTATCAAACCCGACTTTATTACCATAGATGGTGCTGAGGGTGGTACAGGTGCTGCACCTATTGAATTTGCCGATGGTGTGGGCATGCCGATACAACCCGCATTGATATTTACCCATAAAACACTTACCCGTTTCAACCTACGTAAAGATATAACCGTAATAGCAAGCGGTAAGGTCATCTCTGCCTACTCTATACTCAAGCTTATAGCCTTGGGGGCTGATGTGTGTAACAGTGCCAGAGGCTTCATGTTTTCCCTAGGGTGTATACAAGCGTTAAAGTGTAATACCAACGAATGCCCCGCAGGTGTGGCTACACAAGACAAGATGCTCATCAAAGGGTTGGTGGTGAAGGAGAAGAAAGAAAGGGTGTACAACTTCCATAAAAATACCGTGAATGCCACTATAGAACTCATGGGCGCAGCAGGTTATCATAGTATAGAAGAGGTAGACATCAATATGTTTATGAAGGGCGATGAGTTTGAAGACATGGCCAATAAGTACTTCCCCGACATCTTGAGCCAGTATCAGGATTTGTAGTCGGTCAATTCAGAAGTAAAAATTTATACGTCAAAAGCTGTTACGTTTGTTACGGTGTTATGCTGTTACGGCTGTGTCACTTGTGTCGGCTGTGTCGGTTGTGTCGGTGTGTCACTGTTTCGGTGTGTCGGTGTGTCGGTGTGTCGGTGTGTCACCTGCTTTTTTTGAAAAATATCAAGATGGTTGTTACTATATTAATATAGCTGAAACATGAAATATAAACCTAAACTCATTATAGTCATCAACATTATCGCTCTATTGTTGATTATAGTTCATATAAGCGACTTATATGACTTATGGCGTTCAGGAGTACAAGCTTATCATTTTGGAGCAGAGGCTATGGGAGGAGATGTTTATTCATCCGCCTTTACTTATATAGCATATTCTATTGTTCATATAATTACTCTATCTGCTCTTATACTATGCGGTAAGTATCAAAAATGGAAGTTATACTACTTGTTACTATTCATTAACTTGACACTATTATTATACCCTATGCTTTAAGGTATGTAGGATTATTGTAAATATCTTGGCTTATACAGACCTTCTAACTAAAAATGAACATCCAAAAACGTAAACAATCTTTCATTGGTGGCAAAAAAGTAGCACAGACTATACAGATTACCTTTTACCTGTTATTCACTCTATTTCTGTTTTATAATGTTTATGACTCCTTCTATGAAATGAATGAGAACATTATTACCATAAACAAGAAATACAATGTAGACATACTCAATAACATCAAAGCATATGACAAGGAGATCAAGGCAGTGATGAATGAATATATGGACGAAATACTAGCAGCTATTATACTCATATACATCATGATCGTATCCTCTATACTAACATTCCTAAAGCCATTAGCAGGTATCTACATAGGCATACCTATTCACATGTTATTTATAAGTGTACCTGGTTATCTATTTCAAACCATGCTCTTAAAAACTACAGGAGTATTGGTCATTCTTATTGGCGTTTTTTTTATACTCAGAGCTATTCCTGCCATAAAGAAGCTACGTAAGATAAACCTACAAGAATGGGAAACATCACATTAAAAACTAAAAAACACCCACGTAACACCATAACACCGTAACACCGTAACAAAAACACTAGGTGACACACCGACACAGCCGACACAGTCAACACACTCACTCATTCGTCATGACTATATATTGTCATTTCGAGTGAAAGGAGAAATCTAAATTAGATGTCTCACACGGGGTTCGACATGACCCCCATTTCCCAAGACTGCTTCGTACCTCGCTGTGACGTGTCTGTAACGTTACACCGTTACAAACGATACACTCAAGAGCAATTTCCATATTTTCCATTTTCCATTTTCCATTTTCCAAGTATAGGGTATGTGGAAAGTTTGGAAAAACCGAGAAACCTATTGTTAATTTTACCTATGCGTCAGTTGCTTAGCGTTTTGTATTTTTGCCCTTCACATATCTATAAACCATAATCATATTAAACAACAAAATATGAAACATGCACTTAACAAAATTGCGCTGCTGTCATTATTAATACTTTTACCGCTTACCTCTTTCGGGAAGCGCAAGTACACTTATAATGAAGGCTTTTATTTTAAAAAAGAGAGTGCTGAAGTAAAAGTGACAAATGTGAAGATATTACCTGGCTGGGGCGGACTTATCATTGATATCTCTGTTCAGAATAAGGGCAATGATGTTTTTAACTTTTTTGTTGACGATGTTGAGATATTAAACTCTTCAAATAATGAAGGACATTACAGTTTTTCAAAAGGGAAAAGCGTAGCAACGATACCATATATTGTAGGCACTGACCTCCAAAGGATGAATATATTGGTAGGCAATACAGAGATCAACCCTAACAGAACAGTTAGTGGAACAATATTAATATTAGCTGGCAAAGAACAATTGAAATCCCTAAAGAATTTCGATATGATATATGCAGGTCAAACATTAAAAGTGACTTCTAAAAAATAGTATATAATAGCTATGAGTGAAACAACAAGCAGAGTGATCAAAGCCCCTACGGGTACTACACTGAATTGTAAGAACTGGGTGAGCGAAGCGGCTTACCGTATGATACAGAACAATCTTGACCCTGAGGTGGCCGAGCGCCCTGAAGACTTGGTGGTATACGGTGGTATTGGTAAGGCTGCCCGCAACTGGGAGAGCTTTGATAAAATACTCGAATGTCTGAAGAATTTAGAAGAAGACGAAACCCTGATGGTGCAGAGTGGTAAGCCGGTAGGTGTCCTTCGCAGTCATAAAAATGCACCGCGTGTGCTTATTGCTAACAGTAACCTTGTGGGCAACTGGGCTAATTGGGAACACTTCCGCGAGCTAGAGGCTAAGGGCTTGATGATGTACGGACAAATGACAGCGGGCAGTTGGATATACATTGGTTCTCAAGGTATTGTGCAGGGTACTTACGAAACTTATTTAGCTCTTGCCGACCAACATTATAGCGGCACATTGAAAGGAACACTGAACGTGACCGCAGGTCTTGGCGGTATGGGTGGCGCTCAACCACTGGCCATTACCATGAACGAGGGCGTATGCCTTGCCGCAGAGATGGAAGAATGGCGCATACAAAAACGCATTGAGACCCGCTACTTGGATAAATATACCAACGATATTGACGAAGCAATCGACTGGGCATTGAAAGCCAAGGAGAATAAACAAGCCGTATCCATAGGCGTGTGTTGCAATGCTGTAGACCTACTACAAAGACTAATAGACAGAAACATTACGCCTGATACACTTACCGACCAAACATCTGCTCACGATGAGTTGATTGGATACTTCCCTGAAGGGTTAAGCGTAGAAGAAGCGAACACACTACGCGAGAGCAACCCCGAGGAATACTCTTCCCGCTCTTTGGATACAATGGCCAAGCATGTACGCCAAATGTTGGAACTACAAAAGCGTGGTGCTATCACTTTCGACTATGGTAACAACCTACGCGGTCAAGCTAAGGATAAGCGTGGTGTGGAAAATGCCTTCGACTTCCCAGGCTTTGTACCGGCATATATCCGTCCACTATTCTGCGATGGTAAAGGGCCTTTCCGTTGGGTAGCACTTAGCGGCGACCCTGAAGATATATACACTACCGACCAAGCGTTGAAAGAACTCTTCCCTGAGAATAAGGGTTTGATACGCTGGTTGGATATGGCTAAGGAACGTATTGCCTTCCAAGGATTACCGAGTCGTATCTGTTGGTTAGGTATGGGTGAGCGTGAAAAAGCTGCTCAACTCTTCAACGACCTTGTACGCGATGGTAAAGTAAAAGCACCGATCGTTATCGGTCGCGACCATTTGGATTGTGGTTCTGTAGCCTCTCCTAACCGTGAGACAGAAGCCATGAAAGACGGCTCTGATGCCGTGGCAGACTGGCCTATCTTAAATGCACTCATCAATACCGCAGGTGGTGCTAGTTGGGTATCTTTCCACCATGGTGGTGGTGTAGGTATGGGCTACTCGCTACACGCAGGTATGGTGATATTAGCTGACGGTACAGAAGATGCGGCAGAACGCATTAAGCGTGTATTGCACAACGACCCTGCTATGGGCGTGCTTCGCCACCACGATGCAGGCTACGAGCAAGCCACAGACAATGCCAATAAGTTTGGACTGAATATCTGGTAAATTCAAAAGTAAAAAGTCAAAAAGCAAAAATTAAAAGAGCTGCTACAGAGATGTGGTGGCTTTTTTTATGTGTAAATTAGATACATGAAGTACTTATTACTCATTGCAATAGCCTTATTACCTACAAATGTATTTTGTCAAACAATACCAAGATGGAATATTCCTGATAATAGTGGTATAATGGTTAATAATAAAAGGACTGACTCTATTGGTAACCAATCAATAGAATATTACTTAACAAACCCTAATATCGACTTATTTTCAAAAGAGTTCTACAAAGGAAATTATCAACTATACGATAATCTAGAAACTTTTGGAATGATGGATTCTATCTTTAGTATCAATCCAACGACTCAACCTTTTTACTTTTACAACTTTTGCAGGATGGTAGAAATGGCTGACGGAGCAATAGGGGAACCAGTTATGGAAACATGTTACAAATACATTGGACAAAATCCTTGTAAATTCTTCTTTTTCTTATCTGACAAACACTACAACATCGATATAAAAGATTGGATTACACAACTTGAGTTTGTAACTTATTATTACAAAGAAGAATACCTTCCCTTTATAGAAACTACGGATGCCAATATTCAAAAAAACTGCTCTAATTATATTATTGAGTGGGACAGTTTTAAAAAACAGATGCTAGAATATGCTAATAAACATAAGGATGATAAGTAAAAACAACCTTGGTAGCTCCTTTTTGCGTAGGGTTACAACTGTAACGCTTGTAACACTGTAACGATACAAACGCGTCACTGCGAACAGAGTGAAGCAGTCTTGTAATAATACAACCCTTACTATAACTAGATTGCTTTGTCGCTTTGCTCCTCGCCATGACGTATAAATTATACAAGAGCTGCTACCGTAATGTGGTGGCTCTTTTGTGCAGACACCCCACCAACTGTCATTCCAAACTTGATTTGGAATCTCAAGACCTACTAAATAATTATCTCGTGAGACCCTGAATCAAGTTCAGGGTGACATACAAAACTAATAAGGGCTGCTGCAGTGATGTGGTGGCTGCTCATTTTTTCGTTTCTTTGCCTACTTGAAACGTAAGTACTATGTCATATAGAATAGGACAAGGAATTGATTTTCACCGCTTGGAAGAAGGCAGGGATTTTTGGTTGGGTGGCATACACATCCCACACCATAAGGGAGCTGTTGGCCATTCGGATGCTGATGTATTATTACATGCCATTTGTGATGCTATGCTGGGCGCACTCGGTTTGGGTGATATAGGTGTCCATTTCCCTGATACCGATCCTAGCCTTAAGGGCATTGATAGTAAGATACTATTGAAACAATCTTACGACCTGATAAAGGAGAAAGGCTACGGCATCGTGAATATAGACAGTACCCTACTGTTACAGAAACCCAAGATCAGCCCATACGTACCGCAAATGCAAGAGACCATTGCGCGTATATTAGAGCTAGACATTGCAGACGTATCTATCAAGGCTACCACTACCGAAACGCTGAGCTTTATAGGCCGTGAAGAGGGCGTAGTAGCTACGGCTAACGTACTGCTACAAAAGGGTTAGTAATAATTCTCATACATCATTTGTAAACCATATAAAGGTTGTAACTTTGCAGCTTCGATTTAGGTATGCAACACATTAGAAATTTCTGCATTATTGCACACATCGACCATGGTAAGAGTACCCTGGCGGATAGATTATTGGAATATACCAAAACCGTGACGGAGCGTGAGATGCAAAGTCAGGTACTGGATGATATGGACTTGGAGCGTGAGAAAGGTATCACCATCAAGAGTCACGCCATACAGATGGACTATGTGCATAACGACGAGCCTTATACGCTCAACCTTATTGACACACCGGGACACGTAGATTTCTCTTATGAGGTATCGCGTGCGCTGGCAGCTTGTGAGGGAGCATTGTTATTAGTAGATGCTTCGCAAGGCATACAGGCACAAACTATCTCTAACCTTTACTTAGCTTTAGAGAACGACTTGGAGATCATACCCGTGATCAACAAGATAGACATGGAAGGTGCGATGATAGAAGAGGTGACCGACCAGATCGTTGACCTGATAGGCTGTAAACCTGAAGAGATCATCCATGCCAGTGGTAAATCAGGCATAGGTATTGAAGATATATTAACAGGCATCATTGAGCGTATACCTGCCCCTAAAGGCAATCCTGATGCGCCACTGCAAGCCTTAATATTTGACAGTGTGTTTAACTCCTTCCGTGGGGTGATCGCCTACTATCGTGTCATTAACGGTAGCATACACAAGGGTGAGAAAATTAAGTTCTACCATACCGACGAAGAGTATGACGCTGATGAAGTGGGTATACTAAAGCTAGGCCTCACTCCTAAAGATGTGGTAAAGACGGGCGATGTAGGATACATTATTACTGGCATTAAGAACGCTAAGGATATTAAAGTAGGTGATACCATCACAACGGTAGAAAACCCACATAAAGATGCTGTAAAAGGTTTTGAAGAAGTAAAACCAATGGTATTTGCGGGTATCTTCCCTGTATCTACCGACGACTTTGAGGAGCTGCGCGACTGTATGGAAAAGCTACAGTTGAACGATGCGTCTCTCACCTTCGAACCGGAGACCTCTCAAGCATTAGGCTTTGGTTTCCGTTGTGGTTTCTTAGGTATGCTGCACATGGAGATCATCCAAGAGCGTTTGGAGCGTGAGTTCAACCAAACGGTCATCACCACTGTACCCAACGTAAGTTTTAAAGCCTATACTACTCGCGAGAAAGATAAGCCGGTAATCGTGAACAACCCTACTGAAATGCCCGACCCAAGTAAGCTGGACAGAACAGAAGAACCGTTCATTCGTGCGCAGATCATCTCCCTACCCGACTATATTGGTAACATAATGAGCCTATGCTTGAACAAGCGCGGTATACTCATCAACCAAACTTACCTGACCACCACACGTGTAGAGTTGATTTTTGAATTACCATTGGCAGAGATCGTATTCGACTTCTACGACAAACTGAAATCGGCCACTCGTGGTTATGCATCATTCGACTATCAACCACTTGACTACCGTGACAGTGACATTGTGAAGATGGATATACTATTGAACGGTGAGAAGGTGGATGCCCTAAGCGCGTTGATACACCGTAGCCGTACGCAAGACTTTGGCCGTAAGCTATGTGCCAAGCTAAAAGAGCTATTGCCACGCCAGCAGTTCATGATCGCGATACAGGCAGCTGTAGGTGCTAAGGTGATTGCCCGTGAGACCATATCGGCTATGCGTAAAGATGTAACCGCTAAATGTTATGGTGGTGATATTAGCCGTAAGCGTAAGTTATTGGAGAAACAAAAAGCAGGTAAGAAACGTATGCGCCAAATAGGTAACGTAGAAGTACCACAAGCAGCCTTCCTTGCCGTATTAAAACTTGACGAATAATGAGATATACCATATTACTTGCAGCGTTACTATTAGTTACTGCATGTGGAAACAGTACCTCTAACGAGCAGGCTAACCATAGCGATAGCACAACAGTAGCAGATAGCATAAAGCAACAAGAAGAAGACGATGAAATGGCCAAGGAAATCATAGAAGGCTCTTTTGATGCCTTGAACAGATAACGAGAAAGCCCCTGCAAACAGCAAGGGCTTTTTTATTCTTCTTTATGAAAAAGTAAAAAACTAGTCTCTTCTACCAAACAAACGCAGTAGCATTAAGAACAGGTTGATGAAGTCTAGGTATAAGGTCAATGCGCCAAGTATAGCCATCTTCTTCACACTAGAAGCCTCTACCGTGCCATCCGCTTGTATACCCATTCCAATACGCTTCAGCTTCTGCACGTCGTAAGCAGTAAGGCCTGTAAATACAGCCACACCTACTATACTTATGATGTACTCTAGCATAGAGCTATGCAAAAAGAAGTTAATGACCATAGCAATGACAATACCGATCAGCCCCATGGTGAGTATACGCCCAAAGCTGGTCAAGTCTTGCTGAGTGGTATAACCCATAAACGCCATGATACCAAACATAGCCGAAGCAGAAAGGAATACGCCCAATACAGAACCTGTAGTATATACCAACAAAATAAAACTTAGTGAGATACCCATAATAGCCGCAAAAGCTATAAACAAGGCTACCATTGTACTGGCCGACAGTTTACGTTGCCCGAATGACATTAACAACACAAAGCCAAAAGGCGCAAACATGGTAATATAGCCCAGCATGTTCAGTCCTGTACCATCAGCTTTTACTAAATAGCTGAGTAGCTCAGGAGAGTTAGCAAATAACAAGGAGAAAAAAGCAGAGATACCTAATGCCGCAAACATCCAAAGAAACACATTGGCCATGAATGTTTTTGCAATGGGTCTTGCATTGGTTTGACTATCTAAAACAGTATAGTCAGAATATTGATTATTATTGTTCATATCAGGTTGAATATTATACCTGCAAATATAGCGGATAAAGTATTAATCATTTGCTAATTGTGTAGCCCATACCAAAGTTAAGCTGTGTGGTAGATATAGTACCGAACTTAAACCTAAGCGACTGGTTGAGCTGCAACCTTTCTGATACTTGGTACGTAAGCCCTTGTGTAAAACTGATAAAAAGATCGTTATAGGTTTCTACAAACCTGTCGTTTACCACACTACCATCAAACCTGGTATATTCAAAGTTCTTCACATACCTGTCTCTGGTATACCCAAAACCGATACCAAAGTAAGGCCTTAGTTTAGCATCCTTCTTTCCTAAATGATATTGAAACTCTATAGGTAGTTCAAAGTTGTTATATCTTATTCTTGTAGTGGGGTAATATGTGGTCACGCTATTACCTTCAAACACATTGTACTGATAACCTAAAGGGCTTTGTCTTCTATAGAATTGAACATTCAAACCTGTCTCGATAGCAAAGTGCTGCCCCATATAATAACGTGCAAAAATACCTGTACTGAGATTAGGCGTTTGGCTACCACCCAAACCATAGTTATCAAATAAGTAGCCACCCTTATTACCGGATTTAGTTGTCAGCCCTATTCCCGTTTTTAAGCCCACTACTAGTTTAGGTGTTTTTGTTTGAGCCTCTATAGGCTTTACCTCTTGAGCACGTGTAGTGTTGTAAGTTGTTGTTGCAAATAATATTGCAGATAGGATAATTGTGGATTTCATAGAATAAAAAGTTTTTACCAAAACTATTTCTTGATATGCAAACACTATCACAAAGCATACCTAACGTAGCGTTAAAGCTGTCTTTGGAATTTCGTGTTATTATGCATATTATAAGCACCCTGCAAAACGCTTACTATGCTAAAAGCACTGGTGTTCATCACTTGTTTTATTACGTTCTATACCACCCATGCCCAATGGCATGAGGATATACCAATGGTAAAAAACACGGCTAATTTACACTTACAAGGAGCAGTAAAACAGATCATTGAAGAAGAGATACTGGTAGACATTGAAACATCTACTACCAAAGAAGACTCGACTATAAACGATACTACTTACACCATACTAAGTAACAACATCTACAACTTCGACAGCACAGGACATCTTATTGAAAAACGTTTTGAGGAACTGAACAAGAGAGGGAAAGTAAAGCATACTACCACAACTATATATAGCTACCAACAAAACAAACTCAAGACGATCACTCATAAAGAAGGTGGTGACATTATCTATACCAAGAAGCTCACCTACGACATGCATGACCTACTAGACGAGGTATTTGTGTACGACGATAAAGGCGATCAACAAACCAGAACGCAATACTCCTATAAAGGCACTCAACCCTTCAACATCAGAATAAAAGACGCCAACAATGCCATGAAGAATTTCATCAGGCTTACCTATTACAATAACGGTAAACTTAGAGAAAGGGAATACAGAGGCGAATCTCTACAGCTCATCAACAAACAAAAGCATGTATACGATACCATAAGCGCTACAGTTACAAGAGTAAACATCTATAACTATGCTGCCGATGACAATATCAACGAGCTACACACCTACCAGTATGAGCATGAACAGGTGATACAAGAAACCATCACAGACTCCAACAAACGAGTAACGCTATACAGAACTATTGATTATGATATTAATGGAGACAGTGTAAAGGTTACCGACTTTGTCAATGACATAAAAGAAGGAAGAAGCTACGAATATGAGCGAGATCAAGAAGGGAATATTATCACTCAGTATATTTTTATAGAGGACATACTCACTACCATCAAAAAGAGAATGATCACCTACTATAAAAAAGAGGAGTAACACTATCCCTCCTTTAATAGCAAGTCTATATCTGCTTTCAATCGCTCCATCTCCAGCAGTACTGTTCCGTTATATACACCACGTATCTGCTTGTTCTTATCTACCAGCACAAAACGCTCTGTATGTAGAAACTCCGTACTATCTGCACTCAGCCCTATTTCATCTTCAGCAAAATACGACTTGCGGGCTATGTCATATATCTTCCCTTGTGCACCCGTAACCAATCTCCATTGAGCGGCGTTGATGTAATGCATCTCTGCATAAGCATTTAATTGCTCCACAGTATCTATATATGGGGTAACGGTATGCGATAAGAATTTTACATCATCACGGTCAGCATAAGCTTCAGCTACTACTTTCATATTACTGTGCATCTTAGGACATATGCCCGGACAGGTAGTAAAAAAGAAACTAGCTACATACAGCTTATTGTCAAACGTTTTATTGGTTACTACTTCCCCATTCTGATCTACAAACTCAAAGTCTGCTATCTGGTGAGGCTCACTTGTATTTTGCCATGCAGGTGTAAGGTCAGCAGTATTATAGTAAGGTACTTGCGCTTCTTCTTCTTTACATCCTTGCAGTAAGCACACGCTCAAGGCTATCACCCCAAGGAGTCGTACAATTTTTAATGCCTGTAAGTCCATATTTTCTTCCATTTTTAGATTGATAATTGGCACGCAATTCACCACTATCCCAATACATCTGCTGTATGCCTTCTTCCTGTCCGTTTACATAATTGAAGTTTCTGTATAATTGCCCGTTTGGAAACCATTCTTGCACATTGCCGTGGTACATATTATCCTTATAGTGCGCTACAAACTTTTTAGTACCGTCTTTATACCACCCTTCCTGCAACCCATCTCTTCTACCCTTTTTATAATTCCTCACTTCTTGTAGTTGTCCGTTTTTATACCATATGTGTAATTCACCATCCAGCACGCCATTTCTATAAGGGTTAATAAAAGCGGTATCGCCATGCTCGTACATACCATACACCACGCCCGTTAGCTGCTCTCCATTCAGGTAAGCGACACCTTCTTTCATCACTACCTCATACTCCTCACTATTATACCATTCTAAATTTGACGCGTCTTCTTTTTGCTGCACGTCACATGCTGCAAAAAACGTTAGGAATAATATTAGAATGACTTTATTCATTGTCTTAAAGTTTTATTGTGCTACAGTACCTGCTACACCAAAGAAACCGTCACCATTTAGGTAAGGCGCATCAGCTGATAAGTGATAGTGATAAATACCATCAGGATAATCAGCGGTTGCATGTTTATGCCCATGATAAGCATCTAAAGAACTGCTGGTCACTAACTGGCCGTTCTCCATTGGTCCATATACAGGGAAACCATCTAGTAAGAAGCCCATCAATGCATCTTGCCCATGATTAGCTGTTAAGAACAATGGCTCTATGTGGTAGTGGTAGCCCCCCATTTGTTGAGGGTGACCATTATACTGATCGAAACTGTTGATCTCGTTGGTCAATGGTGAATTACCTGCCGCATACTGGTTATAAAACGGCACTCCATTCAGAGACACTCCCATTGGCCCCATTGGGGTAGAACTTTTTACTGATGCTTCGATAGGATTCAAAGGAATTCTAAATACCAAGTTAGATTGGCTGATTCTATTCGGGTTCAAATGGAATGCATTGTTACTACCGTTATAGGCTTCATACATCGTAGCATCCCACTGTGTACCTTGGTAGTATGGACTCTTATGGTCAGGCAAGCCATCGCAAGTGATCACCACATAGTTACCATCTACAGTAATACTATTAGCACCATATATTTTTTGATACACTTCTGGCACGCCATCACTTACTGTTGTGTTATTATCAGTGGGGTCGGCAGTTGTATTCCCATTGCCGTTGTTGTTGTTATTACCTGATGTAGCAGTAGGGGTAACATAAGTATCACTTGTTTTGTTACATGCCACAAATGCCGACAGGCTAAAGGCCAGGGCTGTCATTACCGGAAAGATGATTAGCTTTTTCATATCTAAGAGATTTTGGTTAATACATTCACTCTTTTTGACGAACAAGCATTTTCTTTTCCTTCGGCATAAATAAAAAAAGAGCACAAATAATGCGCTCTTTACAACTTCTTTAACATTCACTAATGTCTTGGAGGTGGTGGACCACCATGGCCGGGCCTGCCATGTAACGGCGGGTTAGGATTAGTGATCTGCTTACCTATATCTTCTATAAACTCGTTGAATAGCACTTTCTGATCTTCATTCAAAAGACCTCTTATCTCTTGAAAATGCAATAGTGTGATCAGATGTTTTGCAGACTCATTATCTTCTATTGTTTGTAAATATTGGTTTCTTGCTACCGTATCTAACACATCACTTTTTGCTAAACGAAACAATTGGGTTTGTGCATCTCTAATATGTCTTTGCACAGAGTCTAGAGCCTTACGATGGCGGTGCGCTAATACTTTCAAATCGTTTAGTTGCTTCTTATCCAAGTCTAATTCATGAGACATAAAGGCCAAAGCACCAGCCTGCTTAGGAAGAGGTCGTGGCGGTGGCGTATGTTTATTTGCATTAAACCATAAATAGCCTAATGTACCTAAGTTCAATACCAATAATGCCACTATAATTATTGCGTAAAAGTTCTCTTTTTTCATAGGCTTATTGCTTCATCTTCTAATTGATAATATTCAATAACCGAGTTCATATTTGCATCAGAGGGTTGAGCAGGGCTACTCTTAACACTACTGCCCAAAACCAAGTACACATTTATGGTCAACAACAATAGTATGCTAGCCGCAGCAGCCCATACCGTTCTTAATGGTATAATATGCTTCGCATTAGCCTCTATACGCTGCTCAATACTATGAAAGAGTGCATGAGGTGCTTCTGCCCGTTGCATGCCCTCCATACTATTAAGTATGTCATCCACAAACTGTTCTTGCCTATCCTTTTTCATACACACCATTTAGACGCTATTAGGAGGTTAATCCTTCGCATCGTTATAAAAATCTTTTAAAAGCTTACGTAGGTTGGCTTTCGCCCTTTGTATCAAAGATTCCACCGCCTTCTGTGTCAGCTCCATAACATCTGCCACTTCTTGCTGAGACAACCCTTCTACTTGCTTTAATATGAACGCTGTTTTCTGATTTTCAGGCAGCTGTTCTATAGCACGAAAAAGCATTGCTGCCTTCTCCTTATTCTCATAAACAACTCCGGGATGATTGAATCCTGCCGGATCATGTTCCAGCTCACCGGTATCCTTATTGAAAATGCTGGCAATAAAACCTTGACGCTTCTGCCTGCCTTTATACCTTATTTTGTCAATACACTTGTTTACTGCTATTCTATATATCCATGTAGAAACAGAGGAGCTTCCTTTAAAGCTTTTTGCTGAATGATAAACCTCTAAAAACACATCTTGCGTCACTTCTTCAGCATCGCCAGAGTTTTGCAAGTAGGAGATGCAAGTATTATAGACCTTATCCTTAAACAGGTCGTAAAGCCCCTGAAAAGCGGCTTTATCATTATGTACCAGTCTATGTAATAACTCTTCAGGCTGCATGAGCATTGGTAAGATATAAAATATCGTTAACCCGATATCATTAAACCTTTACCGTCAATGATTAACTTAGCACGATAAATTTTCCAGCGTGTACAAACTATTACGATCTACCCTACTGTTATTATTCTTGTCAACTATTGCTATTGCCCAAGACACCAAGATCATAAAACTAAGACAACAACCATCAGATTTTCAGCCGCAAAACTTCCACATTACTTATGTGGTTGACGACCGTGAGGACACTACTACGATCGGCACTATGCACAAAGGTTTTGCCAATAAACTTACAGCCATTGACCTAAAAGATGGAGCTGCAGTAGCCTTAGCCCAATATATTGGCAACAATATCACACAAGACAAGAGCACTTTACCTATTGTACTTCACATCAAAGACCTTACTATTAGTGAAGATAGGGGCAACTATAAAGAACAACTCAACTTAAGTTTGGCTTTGGGTTACTACCAAGGCGATAATATGCTCATAGAATATAGTGGCACAGCTTATATACAAACAGGTATTGATGCCAGTATGTATATTGATAGGATCATTCGTCAGAATGTAGCTAGTAACATGAAAGAGTTTGACAAGTGGTTGGGCAGAAATAAAGAGCAAGTCAACGCTGAGGCTACCATAAAGGTAAATGTATCCTTTGCTACATCAGCATCAGATACTAATATGATATTGTATAGCAAAACACCTTTAACACTTCAAGATTTTACAGGAACGCCTGATGATCTAAGTCTCGGTGTAGCGGCTACCTTCAGTGGCATCAATATGCAATATGAGATCAGAACACTTGGTCTTTCCACTACAGTGAATGTAAAAGAGACCGTTTACTTCCATAAAAACAAGTCATGGGTAAAAGGCAATGGTTATAATACCAGAGTATTAAGTCACGAGCAACTACACTTTGACATTACTGCGCTAAAAGCATGCCAACTGGCTGAAAAGATCAGAAACTTCAACTTCTCAGCGGGCAACTACTCTGAAGAGCTATCCAACCTGTTACAAGAAGCCAACCAAGAAGCTGAAGACCTACAAAGGCGATATGATAAAGAAACCGAACATGGCACACTCTTAGATAACCAGGAAGAGTGGCAAAAGAGCATAGCAGAGCAACTCGCACAACAAAGCTGTTACTAAACGGCCGGCGCTAACACATACTGCTGCTCTTCGTGCCTTTTCTTTACGCTATCACCAATAGGTGTGGGATTACCATCATCATCAATCCGTACAAACGTGATAGATGTAGTACATACCACTGTTTCCTCACCACTATATAAGTTATGTTTCCTTACCTCTATATTTAATATAATAGAAGACTTCCCTAAATGAGCCACCTCACCATACACCCTGATGTGATTACCCACTTTAATTGGACGTTTGAAATGAAGCTCCCCAACTTTTAGTGTTACCATGTTGGGAGTGTAGCAATACTCTGTAGCAAATGCTGCAGCTGCTTCATCTATCCATGCCATAAGTATGCCGCCAAACATATTGCCGTGAATACCTATGTCCTTTCCCATACAAATCTTTTTGTTGATCAGTTTCATTTCATTTATTGATTTAACACATAAAAAAACCCCTCGGAACAACCGAGGGGCTAGACATATATAATGATTTATAAAATTACATGCATACGTACATACCCCTCGTTTCGCAACGACGTTTCTTCCAACAATGAGTATGTTTATTATTTAGCACGGCGCAAATATAGGGTGTTTTATTCACTTAAAAACAATAAAAGTATTAGTACACAATAAGTTAACCTACTTAATACCGTTGATCCTGTTTCTTAAGGGTTGCTCTATTACTCTATAGCTTATGGCAGAGCATAAAATAAGTATGATGATATACGTGTAAAAGAAAAGACTTGGGTTTATGTGGAGCAACTTCTTATTCAGCTCATCAAGATAGAAATACACCGGAAACTGTAGTATGTATATCCCGTAACTCACATCTCCTAAAAAGACCATTGGCCTACTCTTCAGTATTTTAGAACCTGATATAGCAACTGACACAACTAATAACATAAACAATGGCGCTAATAATCCATTATGCAAGCTTACGCTACGTGGGATAAACAACACACCAACTGTGATCGCTGCAACCAACCATACCAGTGGCCTTATAGTTGTTTTTTGAAAATACTCGTATGCAAATACTCCCAGTATGCCTATCACAAACTGATTGAGGTGGAACACAGGGTTATAATAGACCAGATCATGAGGGTGAGCCATTAACCCTTGAGGCAACCAATACTTCACCATTATGTAATGTATTACTTGAGACAATACCCAAAAACTCACTCCGAATATGACAAAACCATTCTTGTTTCTTTTTGCCATTACTAACAATAATGGAAAAAGTAAATAGAAGAACATTTCTACAGACAGTGACCATGCAGGCGAATTTATAGACAATGCATTGCCCGGGAAGTAAGTCTGTAAGAAAGTTGCATTCAACAATATCTTAGTCTTAAAATGACTTTCTAGTGCAACATCATTAATAGCATAGTTATATAAATGGAATATGACTGCTAAGACTAAAGCAAATAAATACAAAGGCACAATACGAGCCACTCTTCTTTTAAGAAACCCACCGTAAGTGAATGTGCTTTCTCTATAGGTCCACATCATCACAAAACCTGACAGCACAAAGAAATACCCAACAGCTAAGTTGCCCTGTGAAAAGAACCGCTCCCCGACACTCAATGGCCATACACTCTGTCCAAAATGGAAGATAACAACCAATAAAGCGGCAACCCCTCTTGTAGCGGTTAATGAACTAATATATTTACTCATACTCTGTGGCTGGCTAAAATAGCTCTATTTCGGCAACAAACTATTTTGCAATGAGTTATCAAGACTAACTTTCAGTTATAAAAATCTCATTAAAAACTATATAATATGAGTGCAAATCTTTAATTTCCGTTAAACTTTTTAAGTTTTTCATGGTCTTACATTAAAAATACGGTTATGGGAAAAGTAAACCGTCGTGAGTTTTTTGAAAATCTCATCGCAACTCAAAACAGTCAACAGATGACTGAGAACAAGGAAGATGCGGTCTTTAAAAAATACGCGAACAAAGAAATACCTCGTGGATTAAACAAAACCACAAGCACGCTAACCCCCTACGCCGGACAGTGGACAAAGAAAGAAGTAACACACTTATTACGCCGTACTACATTTGGCGTTAAGTATGAGGATGTGACTTACTTTCAAACAAAAACAATGAATCAAGCAGTTGATGAGTTGTTGAACGTTTCCTCCACCATACCGGCACCACCAGTAAATAATTATGAGAACGTAGTAAATGACCCCAATGGCATACAGTATGGTAGCACTTGGGTAAACGCTCCCTTTGGCAATAGTACTGTAAACAGCCAGCGTCGTTATTCTCTTAAATCGTGGTGGATTGGTCGCATGATCAATGAAAACCGTAGCATACAGGAGAAGATGGTGATGTTTTGGCACAACCATTTTGCTACTGAATCTATAGCCGTTGCTTATGCACAAATGTCTTACAAGCATAATGAAACATTAAGAAAACATGCACTGGGCAACTTCAAAACCTTAGTAAAAGAAGTAACCATTGACCCGGCTATGCTGCGCTACTTGAATGGGCATTATAATACTAAGACTGCACCTGATGAGAACTATGCTCGTGAATTAATGGAGCTATTTACATTAGGTAAAAACTACAAGCCTATATACAGTGAAGACGATATTAAAGCAGCAGCAAAAATATTAACAGGCTGGAGGGTCAACTACTCTAACTTTACTCATTACTTCAATAAAAACGTACACGACACAACAAATAAGCAATTCTCCTCATTCTTTGGCAACAAAGTGATTTTTGGAAGAACAGGCACTGATGGTGCACTGGAAACTGATGAGCTGATCAATATGATCTTCCAAAAACAAGAGGTGGCTAAACACATCGTTAGAAAGTTGTACCGATATTTTGTCTACTATGTTATTGATAATAACACAGAGGCCAATATCATTATTCCTTTGGCTCAAGATCTTATGTTCAACAACTTTGAGATCAAGCCTATACTAACCAGGTTGCTGAAAAGTGAGCATTTCTTTGACATGAATAGTCAGTCTTGCTACATCAAAAACCCTATGGACTTTTTGATGGGCACTTTCAGAACATTTGATGTAAAACTACCTAGCAATTTTACTATTGAGAAGACCTATAGAATTTGGCACTACCTACGATACTATAGCGCCATACTCAACATGGAGCCTATTGAGCCTCCAAATGTTGCGGGCTGGCCGGCTTATTATCAAGTACCTGAGTTTTATGAAACATGGATCAACTCTACCACGCTACCAAAGCGTATGATATTCACTGATATGATGATGGGTTCAGGGTTCTCATACGGTACAGGTACTGCTATAAAAGTAGACCCCATGCACTTTGCTAAAAAGTTCTATAGTCCCGGAGATCCTAATTTGTTGATCGACTTTTTCTGCGATCTACTATTAGGCTTACCCATTGCAGGTCAAATGAAGATCAACTTGAAACAATCTACATTACTGTCTGGTCAAACTTCAGACTATTATTGGACCAATGCATGGGCAGCTTATATAGGCAACCCCAATACTGCTAATACCAACATTGTAAAATCGAGACTGAACAGCTTGCTAATTGAGCTTACTCGCTTACCGGAACATCAATTGTGTTAAACTTACAAAACTGCCAACAATGAAACGCAGAGACTTTCTAAAAATGACGCAACTAGCAGGTATGGCCTATATGATCAATGGGTTGCCTATTAGTACATACGCTTCCAATCCATTGTTAGAACTGTTGGGTAAGCAAACACAGACCAATGGTCGTGTTTTGGTTTTGATACAACTCAATGGTGGTAACGATGGTCTTAATACCGTCATACCGTTAGACAAATACAGTGAATTGTCTAATGCAAGAAGCAATATATTAATACCACAAAACAATGTACTTAGCTTAGCTAATACTACAACTACGGGTCTTCACCCTTCAATGACGGGCATACAAGACATGTATAACAATAGCTTGGTAAATATTGTACAAGGTGCCGGTTATCCTGACCAAAACTTCTCACACTTCCGTTCTACCGATATTTGGTTGACGGCATCTGACTCTAGTCAATACCTCAACTCAGGTTGGCTGGGTAGATATCTTGAAGAAGAATACGCCGGTTTCCCACAAGGTTACCCTAATAGTAATATGCCTGACCCACTTGCTATTCAAGTAGGATCTACCACATCGCTAGCATTACAGGGCAGCAATATGAACATGGGCATGGCTATTAATAATATTGATAGTTTTTACAATATTGTGAATGGCACAGTTACCCCTGCACCGAATACACCTGCAGGGCATGAATTGACCTTTATTAGACATGTAGCACAACAAACACAGACCTATACTAACGTAATTGCAAAAGCTGCGCAAAGTGCTACTAACCAATCTACACTATACCCTACAGGTGACAGATTTGCGGAGCAACTAAAGATCGTAGCTCGCCTAATAGCAGGAGGACTTCAAACACCTATTTATATAGTTAATCTGGGAGGTTTTGATACACACTCTCTACAAACAGATAGTACAGATACAACAATAGGTAAGCATGCTGACCTTCTAAAATCTCTATCTGATTCTGTGGCAGCCTTCTTTGATGATTGTAAGATATTGGATATAGAACAGCGTGTTGCTGCTATGACTTTCTCTGAGTTTGGTAGAAGAATAAAATCAAATGCCAGTGGTGGTACTGATCATGGATCGGCTGCACCAATTATGGTATTCAGCCACCATGTTAACCCCGGCATAATTGGCACTAGCCCTAACCTGCCAAACAACGCCAGTGTGTTTGATAACCTTACCATGCAACACGACTTTAGAGAAGTGTATGCGGCTGTATTGGCCGATTGGTTCCAGGTAGATACCAAAACCATGGATGATATACTACTAAAAAACTTCAAAGTACAACCTGTATTCAAGAAGGTGAATAACATCGAAGAGACTACTTTGAGTGGCTCTAATGAAACGCTAGACCAAAACTATCCTAACCCATTCTCTAAGCAAACAACCATACGCTTTGGTTCAGATGGCGGAGCAACTACGATACAACTATTTGATGCCGGCGGCCGAAAAGTAAAAACCATATTACAAAGACAGATGGAAAGAGGTCAACATCAAATAACCATTAATAGGGATGGCCTACCTGCAGGTAATTACTTCTATAGAATAGTAAATGGAAAGAATAGTAGTACTAAGAAAATGGTAATCATAGATTAGTATTATCAAAAATAGTTTAAAGCCATAAGTATTTTACTTGTGGCTTTTTTTATGCCTTTTTGAATCAAGCCAATCTTTGTAATTAATGTAGTCTAAAACGTTTTCAGGAATTACGCTTTCTTCATTTAAAGGGAATAGCTGACCATATACATCTCTAAATAAGGACTTGTATTCATATTCAGGAGCGGTTGACAACTTAGCAAAGAACCTGAATAATATATCCTCAAAAAGCTCTACCTCTTTCATTTTCTTTAGAAAACGCTTAGTGCTACCTACAAAGTAGCGAAGCACAAAAAAGTTCTTTTGCTCAAAGTGTACCATAAGGTTAAGCATTCTCGCCTGCACCTGTAAATCTCTCCTTATATCACCAAACCTCGTATTCAGTATATTATTCAACCATTTCTGTGCCGCATCTAAATCGTTAGCTGTAAACCTAACGTGTGCCAGCTGAAACCAAAGTGAAAGCAAATAGTCTTTGGGTAACTTATTTTTATTTTTTTCTAAAAAACCTTCAGTAACAACAACAAAACCAGGCAGAGCGTTTGCTTTCTTTTTACTGCTTCTATATAGCTCCAGCTCTAAGCTATAAGTACGCATGATCTGTTTTAAAAGGCTTTTGTTCTCTGTTTTCAAGCTTAGTGTATCATATACTTTTTTAGCTTTCGCCAGAAGGTTATAAACATCCTTATCTCTTTTCTGAAACATAAGGTAACCAGCCAAATTATTAATAGTAGACACATAAGAAGATGGATCTTCCTTCAAACGGTGTGGGTATTGCTCTAGTAGGTCTATTAATTCATATAGCTTTTCTTGAGCCTTGCTCTGTTCTCTCTTTGACACTAGCTCTATATACTGAAGGTTATAAGCCATCACCTGAGTTTCTAATGAGACTGGCTTTTCGGGTACTTTACTTACCGTAAAGTCTTCCTTAGGAGCATTACCGGCAAACATATTTCGAGTGTCTAAAACCATATGCTGCCAATAAGCATTAGTGTCAAGCATCTTATTGATCAATACTCTCTGCTGATCAGCATAAGATAAAAAAAGAGAAAAATTATGAGGCTGCTTTGCTTGTTCAAGCTTTCTTTTCCAATTTAAGACTTCTATTTGTCCCGACAATAGTTCATATTTTTCTGCTAGCCTTGACGCCTTCTCTATCTCTGTACGACAATGCTCATAGAGTTCTTTGTGAAATAAAATCTCAATATTCCTCAAGAGCTGTTTTAATTCGGCATCTTTAGACATGCTATTATGAAAGCTTCTCAAGCTAGCCAGTATTTGTTCTCTTAAGTAGTGCTTTGTAACGTGTAGTTGTTTTATAAAAGCTGCACCGCTAAACTTTTGCTTGATAGCGGCTTCATCATAAACTGTTTGACTGTCTATGGCGTCGAAAAGCAATAAGTAGTTTGCTTCTTTCTGTTGGCCTGCCATTAACTTAAAATAGCGCTTCTCACTTCTACTAAGCGACTTAATTAATACAAATAATTCTTCATACTTAACCATTAGAAACCTACGTTGAAAATACACATAACACCTTATTATAAGACTATTAATATTAAATATCTACTTTAGAATCTTACGAATTTATGTTTTTTTATGGATTTGATTAGGAATAGCTAAATATGTTTGCATCATCAATAATAACTAAATCAAAAAATTATGTCAAACGCAATCAATTGGTTCGAACTACCTTCTGTAAACTTTGAACGTGCTGTAAAATTTTACAGCGATGTACTTAACGCTGAATTAGCAACAATGAAAATGGAAGATGTAGATATGGCTTTCTTCCCTACAAAAGACAACGGCGTAGGTGGCTGTGTTACATATGGCGATGGTAACAAACCTAATGCTGAGGGCGCACTTGTTTACCTTAATGGTGGAGATGACCTATCTACTCCACTAGCAAGAGTAGAAGGTGCAGGCGGCAAAGTTGTAATGCCTAAAACCGCTATTGGTGAAAACGGCTTTATAGCCATGTTTATGGATACAGAAGGCAACAAAGTAGCTTTCCATTCAATGAAGTAAATTTCACTATCAGGAGCGTTTGTAACGCTCCTGATCTTTAACTTAGAGCATGACTTTAGACTACTTCCTTAATTATTGCTTATCAAAACCTGGTGTAACTGAAGACTACCCTTTCGATGGTGAGGCTGCATGGCTAAAAGTTGCAGGTAAGCTCTTTGCATTAGCCAATGTAACAGAAATGAAAATGGGCAAGGACGAAATACCTCCATTTCACTTTATGAACCTAAAATGCGAACCGGAAAAAGCTATTGAATTAAGGGAAGAATATGAAGAAATAGAAGCCGGATGGCATATGAATAAAAAGCACTGGAACACACTATACTTAAATGGCAGTTTAAAAGATAGCTTTATAAAAGAGCAAATAGACCACTCTTACGATATAGTGGTAAACAGCTTACCAAAGAAAACCAGAGAAACACTCCAGAACAACCTCTAACATGAATAAAACAGAGAGCTTATTTATGCGCATTGTGGAAAAACACACACAGGCTAACCCTGATATACATTTAGGTAAAATGATGAGTGCACCCGGACTGAAGTACAATGACAAGGTTTTTGCCTTTTATACTAAAGAAGATGCGATGGGTTTTCGGCTGGGAGAAGACTTTGACCCTAAAAAATCGGGACTAAAAAAACACAGACCACTTAGCCCTTTTAAAAAGAAACCTCCTTTAAAAGGATGGTATATCATAGATAAAGAAGAAAGCGACAAATGGGAACATTTAGCAGAACTATCCTTAACTTTCACTAAAACATTATAATAGATGGCTACTATTGACAAAGCAACCTTCAAGTTTTTAAAAGACCTGAAAAACAACAATAACAAAGAGTGGTTTCAGGATAACAAACCCCGATATGAAGACGCTAAAGGAGATTTTGAAAACTTCATTGGCGAGCTGATCAAAAAGATAGCAAAGTTTGACCCGGCTATTGGTGAGTTAATTCCAAAGAAAACCATTTTTAGAATATATAGAGATGTTAGGTTCTCAAAAGACAAATCTCCATACAAGATCAACTTAGGCGCACACTTAGCAGCCCATCGTAGTAAGGTGCATGACAGAGCCGGCTATTACATACAACTTCAGCCAGGCAACAGCTTCTTAGCTGGTGGCGCATATGACCCGGGCAACCCGTGGATCACTCAGATACGTACAGAAATCGACTATAATACTAAAGAGTTTAAAAAACTCATCAATAGTGCATCATTCAAAAAATATTTTGGCGAAATAAGAGGCGAAAAACTAAAAACAGCACCTAAAGGTTTCCCTAAAGACCATCCGGAGTTAGAGTTATTAAAATATAAAAGCTACTTGGTGGTAAACGACTGTGATGATAAACTAGTTACATCAGACGAATTCCTAAAACATGCAACAGCTGTATTCAAAGCTATGAAACCTTTTGACGACTTTTTAAACAGAGCTGCTGACTAGAGACTAGAACAAACATCAAACCTTATATAACAGAAAAAGGCTACTCCGTGGAGTAGCCTTTAATTATTGTGTGTGTTCTTATAGTCTTACAAGTGTATCGCTTCACCAAGAGCTACCTCAATAGCATCTTTCACCGCCTCACTCATTGTTGGGTGAGGGAAAATAGTGTCGATCTGCTCATGGTAAGTAGTTTCCAACTTACGGCTAGCTACTGTTTGTGCGATGATCTCCGTTACGTTAGCACCTATCATATGCGTACCTAACCACTCACCATACTTAGCATCAAAGATCACTTTTACGAAACCTTCAGGAGCACCTGCAGCGCTTGCCTTACCAGATGCAGAGAATGGGAACTTACCTACTTTAATTTCTAAACCAGCTTCTTTAGCCTGAGCTTCCGTCATACCTACTGATGCGATCTCAGGAGAGCAATAAGTACAACCCGGTACGTTATTGTAATCTAACACTTCAGGAACATGGCCAAACTTACCTTCTTTCTGAGCAAGAGCTTCGATACAGATCACTGCTTCTTTCATAGCTACGTGAGCTAACGCTTGCCCCGGAACGATATCACCAATAGCATAAACGCCTTCCACATTTGTCTTGTAATAGTCGTCTACCATTACTTTACCCTTCTCAGTTTTAACACCGAGGTCTTCCAAGCCAATATTTTCAATGTTAGCAGATACACCTACCGCACTTAGTACCACATCTGCCTCTAGTATTTCTTCACCTTTAGCAGTTTTCACAGTAGCTTTTACAGTCTTACCACTAATATCTACTTTCTCTACAGAAGAGTTGGTCATTACATTAATACCTTTCTTCTTGTATTGTCTACCCAACTCTCTTGATACATCTTCATCCTCTACAGGCACAATACGTGGCATAAATTCAACTATAGTTACTTCGGTACCAATACTGTTATAGTAGTAAGCAAACTCAACACCTATAGCACCAGAACCAACTACGATCATTGACTTAGGTTGAGTTGGCAGGTTCATAGCCTCTCTATAGCCGATCACTTTCTTACCATCTATTGGCAAGTTAGGCAGTTGACGAGCACGTCCACCTGTTGCTAATATCACATGCTTGGCAGCGTATGCTGTTGCTTTACCGTCAGCACCAGTTACCACAACTTCTTTCTTACCATTTAGCTTACCAAAACCGTTGATCACATCTATCTTGTTCTTCTTCATTAAGAACTGGATACCCTTACTCATCTTATCAGCAACACCTCTGCTACGCTTGATCATAGCATTAAAGTCAACTTTTGCATCACCTACAGTAACACCATAGTCTTGCGCATGACTGATATATTCAAATACTTGTGCTGATTTCAATAATGCTTTGGTAGGGATACAACCCCAGTTAAGACAGATACCACCTAAACTTTCACGTTCTACGATCGCTGTCTTATAACCTAATTGTGATGCACGGATAGCAGCCACATAACCACCAGGACCGCTACCTACAACTATAACATCATATGCCATATGAAGGAAAAATTTTGTTATTAAGTTTTAACTGTTAGAATACAACGTGCAAATGTAGCCAAATTATCGCATAGATAATAGTACGGCAGTTGATACCTGGCGAACATATTAAAAAGAAAAGCGGGCTGTAATGTACAGCCCGCTTGATATTAAAAAATAGAAGATTTAATCAGTTGCATGCTTACGCCCCATTCTTGCTCCAATGATATAAAGCACGGCATGTATAGCCGCGAATATCATTGAGAAATAGAACAATCCATCATAGACACCACCTGTACTTTCACTGTGCTGGAAGGCAATGATCACCAACAAAGCCACCATTACTACACCAGTAGTAGCTACCACTCTGTAATTCTTTCTGGTAAAACCGTCTTTATTCAGATGGCTATGTCTCATACCATAGAAAAGATACAAATCAAAACCAACCATCATCCAAGCGATCAAGCGAATCCAAGTATCAAGAGGCAGGAACACCATCATAAACAAACAAGTAATAACACCAAGAATAGGTACAAGCGGTACTAATGGCGTACGGAAAGCTCTTGGCGCATCAGGCATTTTATTACGCATAACGATTACACCAATACATACTAAGATGAAGGCAAACAGCGTACCGATACTCGTCATCTCACCTACTACATTAGCCGGTATAAATGCTGCAAATACACTCACCAACAACATAAACATAAAGTTGTTTCTTGCAGGAGTACGATACTTGCTATGTACTTCAGAGAACACTTTAGGCACCAGACCATCACGACTCATAGAGAAGAATACACGAGACTGTCCCATCAGCATCACCATAATTACCGATGCATAACCTGCCAAAATCGCTAAGATAATTGCCTTGTTGAGCCAAGGAAAGTCAGGAGTAACCGTACCATCAGCACCTACACTACCCATATTATCAATAGCAATCGCTACAGGTGCAATACCATCCTGACCACCAAATAATTGATAATTGGCCACACCCGTCATCACGTGTGCAAATAGTATATATAACACTGTACAAATAGCAAGAGAGACTAATATACCAATAGGCATATCCTTACCAGGATTTTTAGCCTCTTGTGCTGCTGTTGATACCGCATCAAAACCGATATAAGCAAAGAATACAATAGCAGCAGAACGAATAATGCCACTAAAGCCAAACTCACCAAACGTGCCCGTATTCTCAGGAATATACGGTGTGAGGTTGTCAGGGTTTACATATTGCCAGCCTAAAGCAATAAATATCAATACGATAGCTACTTTAAGTATTACGATTATACCATTTACAAATGCAGATTCCTTAGTACCTCTCATTAAGAGTAACGACATAAGCATTACAATAAATACTGCAGGTACATTCATTATCCCCCCTTCTGAAGGTGCGGAGATAAAGGAATGATTAAGATGAATATTATAGTAGTCTAAAAACTTCACTAAATAGCGAGACCAACTGATTGATACCGTGGCCGCACCAACTGCATACTCCAACACCAGATCCCAACCAATAATCCATGCGATAAACTCACCCATTGTAGCAAACGAGTAAGTATATGCACTACCCGCAATAGGTATCATGGAAGAGAATTCAGCATAACACAGGCCGGCAAAAGCACAGCCCACGGCAGCTATAATAAATGAGATGGTAATACTTGGCCCTGCATGGTTAGCCGCAGCCAAGCCGGTAATAGAGAACAAGCCCGCACCTATAATAGCACCAATACCCAATGCAACAAGAGAACGAGCGGTTAAAGTCTTTTTAAGCCCTTTTTCAGTATCTGATGCTTCGGCAAGCAGAATATCTAATGGCTTCCTTCTAAATAAACCCATAGTTTAATTTGGAGATGTGGTTTCAAACTTAAATATAACATGTTGTTTCTACAAGTCACAAACGATATTCTTCAAATACTTCGTTAATTGTACACATATGTGAACTTCAGGATGTAGACTAAATGGTTTTTTTGAAGTAGGTTTGGCCTATGTTTAGGTTAATACTAACTCCATTACTCATATTAGCGACCGTAATAGGCTTGCAATACAAATCATTTGCTCAGCCTGTGCTACCTGACATCGTGGGTGCTTCAGACAAGGGCATAAACATACTTAGTTGGACATGCCAGTATAATGGCATTAAATCAATTGCCGTACAGCGTTCATCAGATAGTGTATATAGCTATGCAACCATTGGTTATGTAAAAAACCTAAAAAAAGGACCACAAGCCTATATCGACGGGCATCCTGAACCTGGCAATAATTGGTATAGATTATACATTGTTTTTGCTTCAGATCTTACTTGGTATAGTAATCGTATCAAAATACATATTGATAGTGTAGACCTGATCAATAAAGGCGTACTACCACCCAACGATTCTTTGCAGAGATATGCTGCATCTATAAAAATGCAAACCACCTTAATAGATGTACCAACCACAACAGAAAGCAGCACTGAAACCAACACTGAGGAGAATAAAGAGCAACAACTCATTGCCAACTTATCTATAGACATACCCGAACCTGACGAGATCAGTCAATTAACTTATATCAAATCTCAATACGTGTTTACCAACCCATTTACAGGCCATATAAATGTTGAAATGCCTGAGGAAAAAGGCGTACAGGTTTACTCGCTCACCTTCTATAATGCTGATGATGTGCAGGTATTAGACATCCCACGTTTTACGGATAAACAAGTCATCATTGACAAGCGAAACTTCAGGGATAAGGGAGTATACAAATTTAAACTGATCAAGAACAGAGACCTGATAGAAGAAGGTCACGTTACTATATACTAATACCTTATTGACGTAGATATCAAGTTTGCTTCAAACACATTTGCAAACTGCTTTTTAAGAGCAGATTTTACTTCTTCTATATTTACTTCTGCACATAACTCCTGTTGCATAGACGTAACGGCTTTATCTTTAATGCCGCATGGCACTATATTATCAAAGTAACTCATGTTGGTATTAACGTTCAATGCAAAACCGTGCATTGTGATCCACCTGCTACTACGCACCCCCATAGCACATATTTTTCTAGCTTTGGAAGGATTGTCAGCATCTAACCAAACACCGGTTGCTCCGTCTAAACGTTCTCCTTTAATACCATATTCACTTATCGTATCAATGATCACTTGCTCCAAATTTCTCATATACTTACCGAGGTCAGTATAGTACTTCTCTAGATCAAGTATAGGATATCCAACGATCTGACCAGGCCCGTGATAAGTAATATCTCCTCCCCTATTCGTTTTATAGAAGGTTACATCCAGCTCTTTCATTTTGGCATCATTCACCAATAAGTTTTCTTTTGCACCACTCTTGCCTAATGTATATACATGCGGATGCTCACAAAACAAAAAGTAATGCTCCGTCTCCTCATCATCACTTTCGCCCACATTTGCTGCAGCCTGAAACTTCTTTGACTTTACAGCCAACCCTTTTTTCATGAGCTTTTCTTGTAGCTCCCAAGCCGCCCCGTACTCAATAACACCTAGATCTTGATAATTGATATTTTGCATACATCACTGTTCTTCGGCAAAAGTACACAACCAAAATGAGTTGGTAGAATATCCCTATAAATATCCCCTATAGACCAGTTTTGATTAGCGTTTTTTTAACAGCAAATAAGTTACATTTGTTATAACAATTAAACGATTGTGTGAATATGTTGCGATTCATGAGAAATAAGATATTAATACCGTCCTTAATCATATTAGCCTTAGCTGCATTCTTCTCTTTTAAATACTCAAAATCAGATGAGGAAATAAAAGAGCGTAAACAACTAGTACTGCAAACTGTAGTGAAGGCAATAGAAAGAGGCCACTTTGCTTCGCGTGAGATAGACGATAGCCTATCATTGAAGATTTATGAGAAAAACCTCTCAACACTTGACTATGAGAAAAAGTTTTTCACTAAAAATGAGATCAAAGTACTGGAAGAACAGAAATATCTCATTGACGACCAAATACAATCAGGCTCTATAAAATTTTATACAGACCTAAACAGTTTATACAAACAGCAGATCAAAGAAGTAGAGGGTTTTTACAAAGAATTGTTGAAAAAGCCTTTTGACTTTACAACCAAGGAAGAAATAACTTTAGGTGGAGATGACTTAGAATATGTAGCCAACAATACTGCACTAAAAAAGCGCTGGCATAGCTATTTAAAGTTGAGGACACTTGGCAAATATGTTGACCTTAAAGACTATCAAGAGCAAAGAGTTAAAGACAA
Organism: Flavipsychrobacter sp.; assembly: GCA_965230595.1. GTDB lineage: Bacteria > Bacteroidota > Bacteroidia > Chitinophagales > Chitinophagaceae > UBA5543. The sequence goes on from OZ246011.1 coordinate 1,888,783, forward strand.
AGACACAAGTTTAAAAAAGGTAAAAACTAATAAAGAGCTTGAAGCAGAAGCTAGAGAGTCTGTACTTACAAGCCAAGAACGTTACTTCAAAAGATTAAAGAAGCTTGACGACGACCGCATCTTTACTATTTACATCAACTCTATAACAAATAGCGAAGACCCGCATACTGATTACTTCCCTCCTCAAGACAAGAAACAATTTGACATAGCCATGTCAGGCTCGTTCTTTGGTATTGGTGCACAATTGCAAGAAAGCGACGGAAGTATTAAAATAACTGCTATTATACCGGGCAGCCCTTGTTGGAAGCAGGGTGAGCTAAAAGCCGGTGACGAGATCATAAAAGTAGCACAAGCGGAAGAAGAACCTGTAGATGTGAGAGGGTTTGACCTGGAAGATGTAGTAAAAATAATAAGGGGTAAGAAAGGTACAGAAGTAAGGCTTACAGTAAAAAAAGTAAGTGGCACAGTTAAGGTTATTCCTATTATCAGAGATGAAGTATTATTGGAAGATGGCTTTGCCAAATCAGCTATTATTAAAACACCTGATCAAGGCGCTATAGGCTATATATACTTACCTTCTTTTTATGCTGACTTCCAAAAGATAAACGGACGTAGATGCTCTGAAGATGTAGCTATAGAAGTATTAAAACTTAAGAATTCGGGTGTTGATGGCATCATCTTAGATTTGCGTAACAACGGTGGTGGTTCTTTAAGTGACGTAGTAGACATGACGGGCATCTTCATTGATAAAGGACCTATTGTACAAGTAAAGAGTAATGGTGCTCCTCCAACAACTTTGGAAGATCGTCAGACGGGTGCTATATACGATGGGCCTTTAGCTATAATGGTCAACCAAGGTAGTGCTTCTGCCTCTGAAATTATGGCTGCAGCACTGCAAGACTATAAGCGTGCCGTAATTATTGGCTCTACTACTTTTGGTAAAGGCACAGTGCAAAAGATCATTTCTTTAGACAGGTTTTTAAGTGTTACAGATAAGCTAACAGCTAAAACAAAAAACAACCTTATTTCTGATGACCCTGTTGGTTCTTTGAAACTAACTGTTCAGAAGTTCTACAGAATAAACGGAGGATCAACACAACTAAAAGGCGTTACGCCGGATATTACACTACCCGATGCGTATGAGCACATTGATATTGGTGAACGAAGCAACGAATCTGCTCTGGAATGGGATGTGATACCATCAGCAGACTATGAAACTGTTGTTAATGCTGTAGACGCTAAAAAGCTTGAAAAACTAAGTAAGGAGAGAGTAAAAGCCAATCAAGGGTTTAATATTATCTCTGAAACAGCTAAACGAATTAAAGAACAAAGAGAAGACAAAACATACCCTCTAGACGAGACTACATATGTTGCGGAACAAAAAGAGTCTGAAGAAGCCAGCAAACGATTAGAGGAATTGGAAGAAAAAACGCATCAACTAATCGTAGAGAATATTGCTGAAGATCTTAAAAAGATCAACCTAGACAGCAGTTCTATAGAAAAGAATGACCGCTGGATCAAAGGCTTAAAGAAAGACATTCAACTTGAAGAAGCGGTTAACATTGTCAATGATATGAAAAGAATGGGTGTAGCCACCAAAGTAAGCACTGGAAGTCATATAGAATAATTTCACAATCTATGTCTATAAAAAGCCTTGCATAGCAAGGCTTTTCTTTTGCTAAGAATTAACGGTTATTCAATTAACTTTGCGCTACTTCAATAAATAATATTTGCGTTCAAGCATTCTACATATCATATTCTTCATACTGGCTTTACTGCCAATAACAGGTTGGGCTCAAACTGATAGCACAAACAATATTAGCATTGTTGCTATTACTCCTGATAGCTCGCTAACCTTAAAGAAGAAAGTATTTGTACCCAATCCTAAGAAAGCCGGTATGTATGCTGCCATTATGCCCGGCTTAGGTCAACTTTACAATAGACAATACTGGAAACTCCCCCTAGTTTATGCCGGTGTAGCTGCTGCGGGGTATTTTATACAAACTAACCTAAGCCAATACCGCACATACAGAAAAGCCTATATCTATAGGATTGATAATAACCCAAGCACGGTAGATGAATTCGTCAACAGGTATTCAGAACAAGATCTAAAATCATTACAGGACGGTTTTAGAGGTTATTTAGACATCACAGTACTAATCACAGCAGTTGGCTATAGTTTGCAAATACTAGACGCAGTTGCTTCAGCTCACTTAAGAAACTTTGATGTTTCTCCCAGTATTTCTATGCAAATGCAACCTGTTATACAGCCCAACTATATTGGAGCTGGCTTAGTGGTTAACTTTAAGTAAAGAAATATTATATCCTTTCTTTCTCTTTTATTTCAGCCAATACGGCACTAACTTTACTCAATGCTGCATAGCAAACCCAAAGAAGACAATTACAAACACAAAGGCCTAAGAAATAAGTTGGTTCAACTGCTTAAAGAAAAAGGCATCACTGATGAGCAAGTGCTGGCTGCCATTAATGCCATACCCAGGCATTATTTTCTAGACCCTGCATTTGAACGCATTGCTTATGAAGATAGAGCCTTCCCCATCTTAGCAGATCAAACTATTTCGCAACCCTATACTGTAGCCTTTCAATCACAGTTGTTACAAATAAAAAAGTTTGACAAAATATTGGAAGTGGGTACGGGCAGTGCTTACCAAGCATGTGTATTGGCAGAGCTTGGAGCTATGGTGTACTCCATCGAAAGACAGAAAGCACTTTACGATTTTGTAAGTGACTTTTTCTTCATAAAAAATTACCCTTACCTAAAAAGGTTCTATGGTGATGGCTATGCCGGCTTACCTACCTATGCCCCTTTCGATAAAATAATCGTAACCGCAGGCGCTCCATTTATTCCACCTAAACTAATAGAGCAACTAAAAAATGGCGGTATCATGATCATACCTGTAGGTGATGAGAACGGACAAAAAATGATGCGAATTACCAAAGATGAAAACGGAAATATTGCACAAGAGGAGATGGGTGATGCAGAGTTTGTGCCTATGTTGGAAGGCAAAAATAAATAAGGCTAATTAATTGCTGATAGATTCCGTTGAATACCTTTATACTTGGTTCTTTTCAATGGGGACTTCTTAAATATCTTTCTAAAAGCATCTTCTGTCATTTGCCCCCACTCTTTCTTAGACAAGTCCAGCACTTCTCTTATAGGTTCAAAATGAGGCTCACAATTGGGCTTTGAAAAGCGATTCCATGGGCAAACGTCTTGACATATATCACAACCAAACATCCAGTTCTCCATTTTGCTATGATACTCGGAGGGTATAAGCGCATCCTTAAGCTCAATAGTAAAATAGGAGATGCATTTACTACCATCTACTTCGGTAGGAGATACAATAGCATCTGTAGGGCAGGCATCAATGCACTTGGTACAAGTACCACAATGATCTGTTGCAAAAGGACTATCAGCCTCCAACTCAAGGTCGGATATAAGCGTTGCTATAAAAAAGAAAGACCCTGAATGTTTCGTAAGCAGATTGGCATTTTTACCTACCCAACCCAAGCCGCTCTTTACTGCCCAAGCTCGCTCCAATACAGGAGCACTATCTACAAAACCTCTCCCTGCCACTTCACCAATATTTGCTTTTATGTAATCAAGCAAAAGGTTCAACTTCTCTCTTATTACATAATGATAGTCTACTCCCCAAGCGTATTTAGCAATTTTAGGAGCATCAGATTGTTGCCGTTGCTCGGGATAATAGTTAAGCAACAGTGTAATAACTGACTTGGCACCGGGTACTAGTTTTGAGGGATCTACTCTAAGGTCGAAGTAGTTCTCCATGTACTGCATCGCACCATGGAGACCTTTATTCAGCCAGTTTTCTAAACGTCTGGCATCGTCATCAAGCGGTACAGCCTTAGCAATACCACAGCTATCAAAACCCAACCGTTGAGCTTCAGCTTTAATTAACTGCTTGTATTTTTCATTACCAGTCAACTTAACTCTTTCAGTTTTACACCATGCATTTGAGATAGCTTACCAGTAGTTTCCTGATAATGAATCACAGGCACACCTGCTACTACTTGGCAAAACAGCTGTAAGTCTTGCTTGTAGATACTGGCTTCACTTTGTTTTAGTATATATAGCACCTCTCCCATTAACGGGTAGTCAAATTCTAATTCTATCTTCTGCTCTATCCACTTTTCTATAATAGTAGCACCTTGCAGTGCCTCGGCTGTAGCAGTTTTATAGGCATTAATCAAGCCCGGCACACCTAGCAATGAACCGCCGAAGTAACGTACGACTACCACCAGCACATTAGTTACTCCAACACTATCTATTTGTCCTAACATAGGCTTACCTGCACTGCCCGATGGTTCACCATCATCACTGGCTCTATACTCCGTTCCGTCAGTACCTAAACGGTAGGCCACACAATGGTGCACAGCCTTAGGGTGCTCCTTCTTTAATGCCTTTACTTTTTCTTTAATTTCTGCAACGGTAGTGACCGGGTAGGCAAATGCAAAAAACTTGCTACCTCTATCTCTAAACTCTCCTTGTGCTTCAGCTTCAATGGTTTTATATTTCCCTTCAGACTCCATAAACATCAGATAATACAATGAGTAATATAGATAAAACAGACAACAAGATGCCTACTATCCTATACTTACTCAGCTCTTCTTTAAAAAATATGATCGCTACAATAGTGGACAATAGTAATATGGCAATATTATTAACTGGTATCACTGCCGAACTCTGTAATACATCTACATTCAACAGACGTACTAAATAATAAATAGAAAAGAAGTTAGGCACTCCCAGCAACACACCCGCCAGCAAACTTCTTCGCTCCATCTTTTTCTTTTTCACAAGCACATTATACGCCACCATTACACTACCAAAAACAGCAGCCATAAAAAACACATGTATGGTAAATAAAGCCTGCACTTTAGGGCTGTGCAAATAAGTATGCTCCATATACTTCATGATAGAATCTAATGCGCCACTAAGCAGAAAGATGATAATGGGCAAGAGTAAATGGTGTGATAGTGCTACTTTCTCGCCTTTCTTTCTTACCGTTAAATAGATGCCGGGTATAGCTAATAGCACGCCCAGTATCTTAGCCCAACCAGCATACTCTTGATATAAGAGCAAAGACAGTACCACGGGTATTACCAATGATATTTTATTAGCAATAATAGTAGGGGTAATACCCTCCTTCTTTGTACTATAAGCCAACAGGTTAAACATAGAGATAAACAGTACCCCTAAAAAAAGCACCCATCCCCACCAAGGCTCTGCAGTACTATTTACAGATATTGGCATTTTACCAATTGCAATACTACCTGTAACTACACACACCCAATAGTTAACCACTATGGCCTGTAAAGCGTTCACCTTAAACTTTGGAAAAAGCTTAAACAACGTGAACAGATAAACGTTCAATAATATAGTGGCTATGAGGTAAAACATCTATAAGTCCCAGCCTTGTTGGTAGGTTAAAGAAGAATTATTGTTGACATACAACGCTAAACGATCAGTACCTACAGTAGTGTTGAGTATACTTACTTCATCTTGAAGCTTGGGGGCTGTTATGCCTTCTGCTATTACATCAGCTCCAGTAAACACACGGGCCTCTTGCCATAGTCCTTCATTAATAAATTCATTGAGCAGCTTTGCCCCACCTTCTACGATCAACGACTGGATATTTTCTTGAGCTAACATCTCCACTACTGCTTTAGGCATGCTTTCGCCTTTCGTTATCTTCTTATAAGTCACATTCCCATCCTGACCTTCTCTTACTGTATTAACTACCCAAGTAGGGTTCTCGTCAGTAAATAGGTGTAACGTTTGGGGCAGACTAAGGTTCTTATCTACCACTATCCTTAACGGGTGCTTACCTTGCCAAGTTCTTGCTGTCAACTGCGGATTATCATGCAAAGCAGTGTTGTACCCTACCAGTATAGCTTGTTCCTCCGTGCGCCATTTATGCACCAGTTGCATACTCGCTTTACTGCTTATCTGCACCCGCTCTCTATTTATAGGAGCCATATACCCTTTAGGTGTTTGTGCCCATTTGAGTATCACGTACGGAGCATGATTATTAATGCTATGAAAGAACCTTCTATTTAGCCAATCCCCTTCTGCTTTTAGTATACCTGCACTTATAGAAGCTCCGCTTTTTTTCAATATCTCTATACCTCCTCCATTCACTTTAGGGTTGGGGTCTACATTACATATCACCACTTCTTTTACTTGTTCCTCAACCAGTCTATTAGCACAAGGTGGTGTATTACCATAATGCGCACATGGCTCCAAACTAACGTACATCGTACTATGTGGTATATATTGCTTATCCTCATCTTGCACGCTGGCAAAACAGTTCACCTCAGCATGAGCGTGACCATACATTTTATGCCAGCCCTCTCCTATTATACGATCTTTGTACACCAGCACCGCCCCTACCATTGGGTTGGGCGCTACATTCCCCTTGCCTCTGGCAGCCAGTTCTAAACAACGCTTGATGTATTGCTCTTGAGCAGTCATAGTTGAGAGCAAAAGTACTAAAGCAATAGATACTAGACTATCTTTGTGAGATGCACACCTTACTTTCTGCATATAATAACCTAAAAGAAGCGTTGACAAGCATATACGATGCTCAAGAAGCAGATGCTATAGCTCATATGGTCATGGAGTCTATTACAGGGCTTAGCAAGATGCAGCGTTTACTTCAAAAAACAGAACAGCTAACACCAGAGCAAGGACTAATACTGATACAATACGAAGAGCAACTACTAAAAGCTACACCTGTACAGTATGTGCTGGGCAAGGCTTGGTTTATGGGGCAGGAATATATAGTGAATGAACAAGTACTCATACCAAGACCCGAAACCGAGGAGTTGGTACAATGGATAACAAATGACGCTAAAGACAAAGCCTCTTTAAGCATCATAGATATAGGTACAGGTAGCGGATGTATACCTATTGCGCTGAAGCAATCGCTACCCAATGCCAGCATACAAGCCTGCGATGTGAGTGAAGGCGCATTACAAACGGCGCAAGAAAACGCAAAAAGCTTACATGCAGAGATTGATTTCACCCTGCTTGATTTTCTTAATGCTAAGTCACAGGAGCAACTTGGACAATACGACATTATTGTTTCTAATCCGCCTTATATACCGCAAAACTATAAGGCGGAGATGCACGGCAATGTAAAAGACTTTGAACCTGAGATCGCCTTATTTGTCCCGAATATTGATCCGCTACTCTTTTACCGAGCGATTGCTGACTTTGGCGCGACTCATTTGAACGAAAACGGGGCCATCTATTGTGAGCTGCATAAAGACCATGCCCTCCCCACCAAAGACCTGTTTGAAGAGAAGAACTACACAACAGTGATGCTAAAGGAAGACATGTATGGCAATTTGAGAATGTTAAAAGCCACCAAATAAAAAAAGCCACTACTAGTGTAGCGGCTTTAATTTATGACTTGTTACACTTATGAAGGCAACTTACCTACCATTGTTGTAGGGTCTACCCACTGGTCAAACTCTTCTTCTGTTAAGTAACCCAACTCCACAGATACCTGCTTCAAGGTTTTACCTTCTTGGTGAGCAGTCTGTGCTATTTCAGCAGCTTTGTAATAACCGATCTTCGTATTCAAAGCGGTTACTAACATTAATGAGTTATGTAAATGTGCATCTATATTTTCTTGTATCGGCTCAATACCTACAGCACACTTATCATTGAAGGCCACACAACCGTCACCTATTATTCTGGCACTGTGCAATAAGTTATAGATCATCATTGGCTTGAACACGTTCAATTCAAAATGACCGTTAGCACCACCAACATTAATCGCCACATCGTTACCCAGTACCTGCGCAGCGATCATGGTCAATGCCTCACACTGTGTAGGATTTACTTTACCCGGCATAATAGAAGAACCAGGCTCATTACTTGGGATAGATATCTCACCAATACCACAACGAGGGCCAGAGCTCAACATACGGATGTCGTTAGCAATCTTCATTAAGCTTACCGCAACTGTTTTCAAAGCTCCATGAGCTTCTACAATAGCATCATGAGCAGCAAGGCTTTCGAATTTATTCTCAGCAGTTACAAAAGGTAAGCCTGTAAGGTCTGCTATCTTCTTTGCTACTTTCTCGGCATATCCTTCAGGCGTATTGATACCTGTACCTACTGCTGTACCACCAAGAGCCAACTCAGATAAGTGAGGCAATGTATTATTAATTGCTCTTAAACCGTGGTCCAATTGAGATACATAACCGCTCAACTCCTGACCTAAGGTCAATGGTGTTGCATCCATAAAGTGGGTACGGCCAATTTTTACCACGTTCATATAGGCTTTAGCCTTAGCATCAAGTGTATCTCTTAGCTTTTTAATACCTGGTATAGTAGTCTCTAATAATATCTTGTAGGCAGCTATATGCATAGCTGTTGGGAATGTATCGTTTGAAGACTGAGACTTGTTCACATCATCATTAGGGTGAATAAACTTTTCTTTATCAGTAAGGCTGCCACCATTTAAAACATGTGCACGAAAAGCGATCACCTCGTTAGAGTTCATGTTCGACTGTGTACCCGAACCCGTTTGCCATACTACCAACGGAAACTGATCATCCAATTTACCCTCCAATATCTCATCACATACCTTAGCTATCAACTCAGACTTTTCTGCAGGTAATACACCACAATCGGTATTGGTCAACGCTGCTGCCTTTTTCAGATAAGCAAACCCTTTGATCACTTCCTTAGGCATCTTATTGATGTCCTCAGCGATCTTAAAGTTTTCGATCGAACGTTGTGTTTGTGCGCCGTAAAAAGCATCCTTAGGTACTTGCACTTCTCCAAGGGTATCTTTTTCTATACGATATTCCATATGTCAGATTTTTACTGTTAATATTTGCGCTGCAAAGGTATTAAATGAAGCATTATGTAAGAAGAGATTAGGATAATATTGTAGTTTTGCGCCTGTGAAATACGGTTTGATCACATTTTTGCTCGGTTTACTACTAGTTACTTCGTTCTTATCTTTCAAAGAAGAGGAACAACCTGTTACAGAAGAAGAACTGGGTAAAATGCTGTTTTTCGATCCCATCCTTTCTGAAAACCGTACGATTAGCTGCGCTTCTTGCCACAAACCCGAATTTGCTTTTGCCGATACCAGCGCGTTTAGCTTAGGTGTGCACGGCAGAGTTGGCACACGCAATACCCCTTCGGCCATGAATGTAGCCATGCGCGACGCTTTATTTTGGGACGGTAGAGCTGCCACATTGGAAGAACAGGCACTAGGGCCAATAGAGAACCCTGTAGAGATGAACCTCTCTATTGAAGAGGCTATAACCAGGCTCAACAACAGTAAATACAAAGCATTATTCTTAAAAGTATATAACAGCATTCCTAATAAAGACAACTTAGGTAGTGCACTTGCCTCGTTTGAAAAGACTCTGGAAACAGCAGACACACCTAACGACCGTTGGCTGAATGACGAACATGGAGGGCTGACTGACCAGCAGGTTAGAGGGCGTGACATCTTTATGAATAAAGGTAAATGTTTTGATTGCCACTTTACGCCCGACTTTACTGCTGATGAATTTAGAAATATCGGTCTTTTCAATGGCAAACAGTATAACGACTCTGGCAGATACACCGTAACACATGATACTGCAGACATTGGCAAATTCAAAGTACCGGGATTAAGAAACGTAGCGGTTACAGCACCATACATGCACGATGGTAGTATGAAAACACTCAGAGAAGTAATAGACTATTACGATCACCCTACCCAACTCATCTCCGACGCAGTAGGTAGAGACAGTTTACTTTCTGCTCCTCTTAACTTATCTGAGCAAGAAAAATTAGACCTTGAGTCTTTCTTGCACGCACTTACAGATGACAGGTTTGTAAAAAAATAACCTCCTGTTTGTTTCTATTTATTTACTTTCATTACCAAATTAAGACTTATGAAACACCTATTAACTACCGTCCTATCGGTGTTATTTATTGTGCTTACAGCAAGTGCACAACCCAAAAACATAGAATACAGCACCTCTTTTGAAGAGCCACTAGGAGGCAAAAAGAAGCTACTTCAACTAGAAAACGGCAATACGTTCCTCTTCTATTTCACCTACAAAAAGGGAATTGAAGTAACTGTATATGGCAAAAACAGAAGGGTAATTGCTACCAATACACTTACCAGTAAGCTTTGGGATCCCAGAGCAATGAAAGTATCAAAAGTTGTGGGCATCTATGAGATCAATAAGCAGCCTGTACTATTCATCTATCAAGTTCTTGACCGTATACCAACTCTATTTAGAGTGAAAATTGACCCGCTAACAGGGAAGATGGATAAGGAAAAGAAAATTTGCACCCTACCAAAGCTTAAAAGAGGCTCAGCATGGGCCATGGCTTACGGTGGTGTAAAAGCACCTGAATTCTATGTAGAAAAAGACCCTACATCTGACAACTATGCTATCGTGAACTTCAATAGTTTTGCCGGCGAAAGTAATGAGCGAATAGAAGTGATACACTACGGCATAGTAGATGGAAATCACAAAAGACTAAGTCAAGCTTATTATGACACACAAGGTTTCAAATTTCTCAACTTTTTGGGCATGTGTGTCAGGGGTGATCAAAGTTTATATCTATGCACATTCGGTTATAACACGAAAAGCTCAGGCGGTAAAGACTCAAGACTTATCATCTCGCGCATTAACTCAGGAGAGAAGGAGTTTACTCATAAAAAGCTGGAATTCTCCGACGACTTTAAGGAGACAAGTGGCACACTGCAATACAATGCTGGCTCTAAAACGCTACAGCTTCTTACGCTTACTTACTTAAAAAACAAAAGAGGTCTTAAATACTTTGTCACCTTAATGAGTTATATCGACCCAGAATCTCTTTTCATCGTATCTACCAAGCCCATACTAAACGAAAAAGCAGCACAATACATGGAGCGTAACTATGGAGATGCAAGAGGAAACAAGAGTGGTAGGTTTGTAGGTTTGCCTCAACTAGCTGCGATAAATAAAGATTACTCTACAACCATATTGTTTGAAGAAAACACACAAATTATTACACGTAACTCAGGCGGTGCTGTAGTCAGAACGCAAACAAACCTAGGCAAAATTGCTATTACACAACTAGATACAAAAGGCAACGAACAAGAAGGCATGGCCATCATGAAACTACAAGTTAGCCCGGGATTGATCAATGAATTCTACGGTTCTAATAAACGTAAGGGCATCTTCAACCTTGCAGGTTTGAATGCAAATAGTGAGTTTATGTCTTTCGATTACCTAAGCGCTACCAACAACAACTATATTATCTACAATGACTATGTTGAGAACTTTGCAGAAAACAAAAAGACTGTAAGAAGAGATGCTGTAGGTGCTATAAGCAAGAGCAATACCGTATGCCATAAGCTCAAATATGCTGGGTATGATAAGTTCTACCTGTTTGGTGAGCCTGAAGACAAGAAGCAGTCTACTTTCAGCTTTATTGAGTCTTCACACTTCTTGAAAAACAGCAACTGCTATGCCACACTGATTGTAGAGCGTAATGGTAAAAAGAAGGAAGCCAAAGTAGCATGGATCACTTTCGACTAAATACTTGTTTATAATATTTGATAGAGTCACCTATTATGGTGACTCTATTGGTTTGGTGCAATATCTAAAAAGTAAAAGCCATGTTCCGGGTTATTATTATATTCTGTATAAACGACCTCTCCTTTATTAATGTCAATAGGCTTAGAGAAATAAGGTGCATTGTAAACAAAAGTATGAAACTCACCATTCTCTCCGCAGGGGTCTATGCCATCGGGCAAATCATTTATTAATTGCCTATCTACTCTTCTACCTAAAAAACCTTTACCTAACCCTTTAGCCTTGGCACAAATAATTATAGCTTCTATGCCTACGTCTTCTATTAGCTCTACTAGTTCTTTTGTATCCCGCCCCCAAAGCGGGAAAACCGCATTAAAACCTACTGACCTTAATTGTTCTTCTCTATAGCTTTTTAAATCTTCCAGAAATATATCACCAAATGCTGCATGACTAATACCACTATCATTAATGGCTGTCAATGCTTCTTTCATAGTTTGGGCATACACGTCATTGGTTGGTGCCGGGGGCAGCTCAATAATGGAAAGTGGAATATTTATATGCTCTGCCTGCAACTGCAACAATTCTTTCCGTACACCGTGCATCACAACTCTATCCTTTTCAGCATTTACCGTGGTCAGCAAACTACTTACAGTATATTGCTTTTCTGCTTCTAGTAGATAATAGGCCAATGCAGCATCTTTCCCTGAGCTCCAATTTAATATTGTATTCATTCTGTTGTCGTATACTTATTACCTTTAAGGCTAAAGCACAAAAGAACTAAATAATACAATATGCGCAACGCTATAATAACTGGTGGAACACAAGGCATTGGGAAGGCAACGGCTGAAAAGCTATTGAATGAAGGATTTTCTGTAGCTATATGTGCCAGAAATAAAGAAGACCTGAGTCAATTACATAACAAATGGAGTGATGAATATCCGGAAAGCACTATAATTACAGCGTCAATAGACATTTCAAACAAGGAAGAAATACAAGACTTTGCACAACAATGCTTAGAACTGTTTGAAACAGTAGATATTTTGGTAAATAATGCGGGACAATTCATACCCGGCAATATTCTTGATGAGCCTGAGGGACGTTTGGAACAACTTATGGATACGAACACATACAGTGCTTATCACCTTACACGAGCCATTGCCCCTCAAATGAGATCGCAGAAAAGCGGGCATATCTTTAATATATGCTCAGTTGCTAGTTTAAAAGCTTATCCCAACGGTGGTGCTTATAGCATTACGAAGTACGCCATGCTAGGCTTCTCAGAAAACTTGAGAGAAGAGCTAAAAGAGGATGGCATAAAAGTAACATCATTATGTCCAGGTGCTACAAACAGCCGCTCGTGGGAAGGAGTAGATGTATCGCCAGATAGAATAATGGATGCTAAAGATGTTGCTGAGGTAATATGGGCATCTTACAACCTATCATCTAAAGCTGACGTAGAGCTATTGGTAATGCGCCCACAACTAGGAGATCTTTGATTTTAACGTTTTTTTATCCCGTTTAATCTCGTGCTGTCTATCCTATATTTTAATTTTACATGTTGAAATAATGAAGCGTTTACAACATATGTGGCGGATCACATCTATACTCCTACTTACACTGGTGGGAGGTGTATCTTCTTTTGCCCAAGATGTTGTTTTCTACTTACAGTCAAGCGCCCCCAAAATGGGTATAGAAGATAGGTTGCAGATACAGTACACTATAAAAAACGTTTCTAACCTTCAAAGCATCAACCCCGACCCAAGCATTAATAAAGACTTTGATATAATTGGAGGGCCATACTCTAGCCAAAGTAATAGTGTATCTATTACTAATGGTAAAATGACACAGAGCCTAAGTATAAGTGTTTCTTATGTGGTAAAACCAAAACGGAAGGGAACACTAACCATACCTGAAGGCATTGCAGTAGATGGGAATGGTGATAAATACAAATCAAATAAACTAAGCATAGAGGTAGTGGACGGCAGCTTAATGCAGCAAAGACAGCCTCAAAGACGCCAAAATTATAACGACCCTTTTGAAGCATTAAGACAACAGAGACAAAGACAGCTACAAGCATTAAGGCAAAGACAGCAACAGCTACAACAACAAAGACAACAACAAGCACCTATTAGCTCAGAAGAAGAGTTGGGCAAAAATATCTTCATAAAAGTTATCGTAGATAAAAACAAAGCCTATATAGGAGAGCAAATAACTGCTACATATAAACTATATGCCCGCATACCAATGAATGTGAGCATATCAAAACTACCATCGCTTAACGGCTTTTGGACACAAGACTTTGACATTCCTAAAGGGAGCAACATAAAACCTTCTACTGAAGTTATTGACGGCCAACAATATCAAGTATTCACCCTTAAAAAATCTGCTTTATTTCCACAACAGACCGGCACACTAGAACTTGATCCTGCTGAAGCCGAAGGTGTAGCCAGAATCATTCAAAGAGTGCAAGACCCATTTGCCGACGACCCGTTTTTTCAAAATGCATTCGGTAGTTTATCTATGAACGACCCATTCTTCAATGATGACTTTTTTAGTGGAAGAACGTATAAGGATGTTAAGGTAAAACTTAAAAGCAAGCCTATAAAAATTGAAGTACTACCATTACCTACCGAAGAACAACCCGGAGGTTTTGGAGGTGCTGTTGGCGACTTTAGCATCAGCCGTAAACTTGATAAAAGTGAGATAACAACAGACAATGTTGCCACACTAACAGTTGAAATAAAAGGTAGCGGAAATTTAAAGTTGATACAGCCTCCTGTGTTAGATCTACCAAATGGGCTAACTACATATGACCCTATTGTAGTAGATACAATTACCAGCAGAAGTACAACAATAAAAGGAATAAAAAGAATTACATATACAATAACTCCTCGCATGCCGGGTACTTATAAATTACCTGCGCTCAGTTTCTCCTACTACAACCCTAAAAGTAATACCTATGAATCTCTAGAAACTGAAGAAGCTACCTTATCAGTAAAACCCGGAGAAAACTATACTACTAACAAAGACCAGGATATAAGCATTACAGATATTCATGGCATCTACACTGCTGCATATAAAAGTAACACTACAGATTCACCCCTTTTATTAACTGTTGGGTATTGGTCGATGTATGCACTTCCTTTACTTGGTTTCTTAGGTATTGTATTGTGGAAGAGAAGAGAGGAAGAATTAGCACAGAACACTGCATTCCACAGAAGCAAAAGAGCCAACAAGGTAGCACTAAAGCGCTTAGCAACTGCTAAGAAGCTACTGAATGAAGATAACCGCCCTGCTTTTTATGAAGAAATATCTAAAGCAGTATGGCTCTATTTAAGTGATAAGCTACATATACCATTATCATCTCTATCAAAAGAGAACGTATTAGATGTACTGGAGCAATACAGCATCAGTACCGACTTACAGAATGACCTCAATCGCATTATCAATGATTGCGAGATTGCGCTATATGCTAGTAGTAGTGATAGTGCAATGAATAATACTTATCAAGACACAGTGAGTGTGATCAGTAAACTAGAAGAATCATTTAAAAAATGAGAAGTCTAATTATTTGTTTAATTCTTTCCGGCCTTTTCTTGAGTAGTTATGCTCAAGAAAATGATGGCATATGGGAAAAAGCAAATAAGCTCTACCAACAAGAGCAATATGACAGCGCCGTGCATTACTATGAGTTACTAACTCAAAACTCTACCTCGGCTGCACTGTACCACAACTTAGGCAATACTTACTATAGGCTCAACAAGATCAGCAATGCTATACTTAGCTATGAAAAATCATTGAAGCTTGATCCTGGCAATACAGAAACTCAAGACAACCTTTACCTCACACAAGGGAGAATCAACAATAGAATACAACCGGTAGATAAAATATTTTTTATCAAATGGTGGCAGTCACTTACACATGGAAATAATGCTACACTTTGGTCAATATTAGCCTTACTAATATTTCTTGGTGTGATAACTATATATAGCCTGAAGAAGCTAAATATAATAGCTTTACACATACCGCAACAAGTGCTCATTGGTGCAATAGCCATCTGGGTATTCTTAATTACGTTTGCTACTACTGCCACAAATAATAAGACTAACAGTCATGAAGCTATTGTAATGAAAAGTGATGCCGCCTTCAAAACTCATGCAGATGCCACTAAAATTCAAAGTCTAATACCCGAAGGCACAAAAGTATCTCTTGGCCAAAAACAGCTAGACTGGGTTGAAGTTACCCTTCCTGATGGCAGAAGAGGGTGGATGAAAGGTGGCATACTAGTAAAAATATAGTTCAACTATCATTTCTTTTTCGTTGGTTTGCATATGGCTTATTGGGTAAAAACGCCATGGTGGCTCAAAGCTTATTATTCGCAACTTGTATGGCAGATGCCTAACAATGATGCGGCAGTCTATCTTACTTTTGACGATGGCCCCCACCCTAGTATTACGCCCTTTGTACTCGATGAATTAAAGAAAAACAATGCCAAAGCAACGTTTTTCTGCATTGGCAAAAACGTAGTGACCCACCCTGACGTTTATCAACGTATAAAAGAAGAAGGACACACAATAGCCAATCACACCCACAACCATCTTAATGGTTGGAATACCAATACCGAAGAATATATAAAGAACATCAAACTGGCCTCAAAACATATTGACAGTACGCTTTATCGTCCTCCATATGGTAGAATAAGGGTAAACCAGATCAAACAACTATCAGATTTCCGCATTTACATGTGGGATGTATTAAGTGCTGATTTTGATAAAAAAATCACACCTGAACAATGCCTGACTAATGTCACCAATAATGTTAAACCGGGCTCTATCGTTGTATTTCATGATAGCGAAAAGGCTTGGGAACGTATGAGTTATGCACTTCCCCAGGTTATTAAATACTGTAAACAAAACAACTGGACATTAAAAGCATTACCAACTAAGTAACATGTATATAGACACTCATACACATACTTACGACGAGCAGTTTAAGGAAGATCAAAAAGAAATGTTGCAAAGGGCTTTTGATGCAGGCGTTGCAGAACTATATATGCCCAACTGTAATAGTGAGACCATAGATAGCATGATGCAACTGGCCAAAGAATACCCTAAGCAATGCTTACCTATGATGGGGCTACACCCTTGCTATGTCAAAGAGGACTATGAAAAAGAACTTACAATAGTTGAAGAGTGGCTTAGTAAAGAAAAGTTCTATGCAGTTGGAGAAATAGGGCTTGATTACCACTGGGATCTAACTTTTAAAGAACAACAGATCATTGCTTTTGAACAACAGATCGATTGGGCTATTAAATACGATCTACCAATAGTAATACACAGCCGAAAATCAACTCAAGACTGTATAGATGTAATACGTAAAAAGCAGAACGGGTCATTAAAAGGAGTTTTTCACTGCTTTGGAGGCAGCTTAGAAGAAGCCAAACAGATAATTGACCTCGGCTTTTATATAGGTATAGGAGGTGTAGTAACTTTTAAGAATAGCAACTTGCCTGATATAATCAAGGAAGTAGGTATAGGGTATGTAATATTAGAGACAGACGCCCCATACCTTGCCCCTACACCATATAGAGGCAAGCGTAACGAAAGCAGCTATATACCTTTAATAGCGGAAAGGTTAGTGGATGTAACCCAATTTGAGCTAAAAGATATTGCACGCATTACCACACATAATGCACATACACTTTTCAACAAGTAAAACTATTTAGTTAGATTTGCAGCCCCTTCAACGGAGAGGTGCTCGAGTGGCTGAAGAGGCACGCCTGGAAAGCGTGTATACCAGCAATGGTATCGAGGGTTCGAATCCCTCTCTCTCCGCATAAATAACAAGGGGCAACTTGGTCATCAAGTTGCCCCTTCTGTTATAAAGTACAACAACTACTTTTTGTATTCTTTTTCATATTTAGCAACCGCATCTTTGCCCATCTCCAACAACATTTCAGGAGTTTTATAGCCGGCTCGCTCTGATATAACTCTACCCTTTTCGTCTAATATTAATAACGTAGGATATCCTTTTACCATATACTTATTTGCTAGTTCCAGCCCCTTACCCTTCTCACCATCAAGCGTTACATTTACAAAATGTTTATTAAAGTAAGTTCCCAAATCTTTATCAGGGAAAGTTCTGCTTTTTAATAATTTACAAGGGCTGCACCATGTAGCATATATATCCAGGAATATTAGCTTATGCTCCTTACCTGCTTTTTCTACAACTTCAGACCAATCACCTTCATAGAAGCTCACTCCACTTCCATTACTTTTACCTTTTGCATCTAAGTCTATCACTGCCATAAATAGCAAAGCCACTATAGGCAATATGTACAATAGTTTTTTCATGTTTCTTTATTTACGAGTATCAAATTTACTTTTTCTTGTTCTTTCTATAGAGCATGCTCTAGAAAAACATATACCAAACAACCCTTTTAATAATAATGCTACACCTACCAACCCATACAGCCACTCTTTTTCTAACATGGCATGTACTAATACAGTTATTGCCATTGCAACGTACACCACTTGAATAGCATTTAACCTTTGCAATACATTTCTCATATCAGTTATGACGTAACTATAGACAGTAACTTACAATAGAAAAGCCGGCAACATGCCGGCTTTATACTACTTTTATATTATTCTTAACTTATTTCGTAAATATGTAATCGTTGCTAGACACCTTAGCATGACAGCCTTTACACCCACCGCCATTCAGGTTTGCACCTCTCTTAACATCTCCATTATCTACTAGTACGGAACCGTCAGCATTTAATATAAAATACTCCCAGTTATTACCAGAAGGGTCAAAGTTATTACCTCTTTTAGCCATAGCAGTTATCATATCTAATCCATTAGCGCCTGTAGTACGCTTAGACACGATAGTTCCTACAGGAAATTGTCCATTTGTTCTACTCACACTATGAGATGTGAAATAAATTTTCCTTACAGATGTACTATCTGCACCTCCATGAGCGCCACCAAGGTTTGTAGGGTCTACGCCCATTTTAGTAGAGTGTAAATGCCACCCTTCAAAGCCTTTAAAAGTATTATCATCTGCAATAAACTCAGTAGGCGTGGTAGTGGTTGGTGTTGGGTTGTCATCATTCTTACACGACTGAATTGCCACCGTAATAGCAAGTAATGACAACACCGAAAAAGTAAATACTGCTTTCTTCATAACTTTTTAGTTTAATAAATGTTTCTAATTATGTGAAAGCATAAGAGTGGAAACGACATATTGAAATTAATGTAAAATTGAACAACAAACAAAATTATTTCTTAAACCCCAATAAAAAACCTTTTGTATGCAGTGCTTGTAAAAAATGTCGCCCATGCTTGGCCACATCATTAACATCTATATTAAAGGTTACAGCCGCCGTTTCACTCAGGTCTTCAACACTTACGTTATTATTGTGAATAGTCTCTATAAGCCATGCAAAGAATGTTGATATATCTAAAAACTGCACCTTCCCTTCTTTATCCCTGTACATCAACACGTAGTAAGTATTTACATCTTCAGAAGTAATATGTTTTGCATTCTTTTTATGTACGGGGTATTCAAACTTTTCAATAGTATATTCAGGATTGAATACCGGCACATCCTTTACATAATCACCTACAGTGCTATACTCTTCAGGGGCGATATCCTCCATCATGAATAACTTTACCTCCAACCATTCAAACCATAGTAGTTCGTTTATAAACGGGTATCTACCATGAAGGTTATGCTTATTACGGCTCACATACTCATACAGCTCAAGCGGCATTTCCCATACTTTATATGACTGACACTTATGATGGCTGAAAAAGTCATCCACCAACTCATACCATTTTTGTTCTTCTAGCAAATTGTAGGTCAACGGGTAAGCTGTACGGAGTGTATCGTCTGCTATATTGTAGATAAGACGCCTGTAGTGTTGCACCCGATTAGCTGTAACACCTATTAACTCCTGCTCCTCACCAGTTCTACAGTAAGTTGTTAAACGTGACTGTTGTGTTGCTGTATCTTGATTAAGCAGTTGCGACATAGTTCCAGTGCTTTTGACATATTTTTTCTAATCTATCCATCTCTGTTTTTAACTCTCCCATTTCAGGAATATTAAAATCTCGCTCTAACAAAACAGGGACAGGCTTTTTAAGATGTGACAATGTATAATCAAACAGTTCATACACAGGCGAAATAATTGGCTGCCCATGTGTGTCTATGATCAAATCGTCAGCTACCTGCTCGTGCCCTGCCATATGTATATAAGCTACGTTATCTTTAGATAGTTTGTCAATAAAATTCTTAGCGTCGTATTTGTGGTTAAAGCTATTCACATACACATTATTCACATCAAGTAAAAGGTTGCACCCTGACGTATCTACTATGGCATTAATAAAATCATACTCTTCCATTTCTGCAGCTACAGGCGTATAGTAAGACACTATTTCAATAGCCAATGGCAACCCTAAATAGTCTTGTACCCTGCCAATTTTTTCGGATATATGATTGACAGCATCTTGCCTAAAAGGTATGGGCAAGAGGTCATAAACATGAGCATTATCGCATTTTGAAAAACTCAAGTGTTCTGAATACGTCTTGATATCATACCTATCGATAAACTCTTTTACTTCTTTTAAAAATTCATAGTCTAAATCGTCTGGGCTACCTATTGAAAGAGATAGGCCATGAAGCGTTACCGGATATCTTTCCGCTACCTTATCAAATACTTTTTTCCAGTACCCTCCTATACCCATCCAGTTTTCAGGAGCTACTTCTATAAATGAAGGCGTAAGCACATCACTATTTAAAAACTCTTCAGAAAAGTCTTTCCTAAAACCTATGCCTGTATATTGATTTCTTTTTTTCATAATGGGAAAGAGGAGTGAACTAAAAGCCCACTCCTTAACAACTAAAAACTACTTCTTTGACTTTTTATCGCCGCACTTTCCTTCACCGCATTTTGCATCTTTGCTCTTACCATGATCACCACATTTACCTTCGCCACACTTAGCGTCTTTACTCTTACCATCTTGGCCTCCGCACTTACCTTCGCCACATTTTGCATCTTTTGATTTGCCCTCACCACATTTTGCATCCTTGGCTTTACCTTCACCACACTTTAGGTCTAGACCTATAATACCATTAGAGTTATTATTCAATAATTCAGCTCTTATCTCAGCACCACTTCCTAAATCGCTAAATGAGAACGCTTCAGCAGTATTCATTGAAGCTGTACCTAATATCGCACCTGCTACTATTGAACTCGCGAATAAAGTCTTTCTAATTACTTTGTTTTTTTGATTTTGCATCTTGCTCTTTTTTAAAAGATTTAATAAAACAGTTTAAGAATATGTACGTATGGTAGGACGAGATAGTTTTATTGACCTTACATTTTTTGAAAAAGGAGCTATAAATAAAAAAGGAGCGCAACCTGCACTCCTTAATAAAAGCTTTTAGAATTGTTCTAATTACTATGCTCTTCTAACTTTCTGACCAATTCTCTTTTATCTTGCTCTGATAATTCTTTAAATACCTCAACCTTACCTTGTTGCTTAGCATGTACTGATATAAACTTGTTTTGTTTATCAAACAAGCGACACACCTCACACATCTTTACATGTATGAATAGTAATACCCTTTCTTTAAATGTCAATTTCCCTTCAGCCTTTTTAGTTGAAAGTAAAGACGCTTGTTTACAACTTATCATTCCTAGCACGGCAAAAGTATTTTAATGTTTCTCAAACCAATTCTTTTCAATACACTTCCTTAACTGCAGCTTGGCTCTATGCATTAAAACCCAATAGTTAGACGAAGAAATACCCAACACCTTACAAATTTCTTTTGTAGGCATATCGTCTATATGTTTTAATGTAAAAACGGCTTGTTGTTGCGACTGGAGCTTATCCTGACACTTGCTCAATACAGCATAAAACTCTTTTGTTTCTATAGCTTGATTGTAATTGACTCCCCAGTCTTTAGGCTTGTTTTCTTTCTTCCAGTGATCTCGCCTGTTGGTGTCAAAGAAATCGCTATTTTCATGATCATCAAGAGACACTTCTGCCTTTTTGCCTTCTTTCCGGTAGTAATCTATTACTTTATTTCTACAGATAGTAAAAAGCCAATTTTTCTCTGACGCTTCACCTTTATACCCCTCTCTGGCTTTCCAAGCACTTAAAAACGTCTCCTGTACAATATCTTTTGCTATTTCTTTATCGGCTACTCTAGAAGCAACAAATTTATAGAGCATATCCGCATACTCATCAACCCATTTTTGTGGTGTTAGTTCTCTTGCTGTTGTTTTTGCACTCATTTATAGCGTAACTATTTATCAATGAATATGATAAACATAGTAGACCAACATAGAAAAAGGCTGCCTTACGGCAGCCTAAATATACTCAATAATACTATTATTACCTGGCTACATTAACTGCTCTTAACTCCCTGATCACCGTTACTTTAATTTGCCCTGGATATTGCATTTCCTTCTGTATTTTATCAGCTATTTGGAATGATAATGTATCACTTTCCTTATCACCAACTTTCTCAGCCTCTACTATTACACGCAGCTCACGCCCTGCTTGTATAGCATATGCTTTTTCTACACCATCATAAGCCATTGCTAAACCTTCCAGGTCTTTAATACGTTGCAAGTAGCTTTGCATCATCTCTCTACGCGCACCTGGTCTTGCACCACTAATAGCATCACAAGCCTGTACTATTGGAGAAATAATATAGGTCATCTCCATCTCATCGTGGTGAGCACCTATACCATTAACAACAGCAGCATGTTCACCACATTTCTCTGCCAACTTAGCACCAAGCAATGCGTGACTCAATTCTGTTTCTTCATCCGGCACCTTACCTATATCATGTAGTAAGCCTGCTCTTTTCGCCAGTTTTACTACTTTTTGTCCTAAGCCTAGCTCGGCAGCCATAATAGCACAAAGGTTAGCTGTTTCCTTAGAGTGCATCAATAGGTTCTGACCATACGAAGAGCGGAAACGCATCTTACCTACCATACGTACAAGATCTTTATGTAGGCCATGTATACCCAGCTCAATAATTGCACGCTCTCCAATTTCCATGATCTGCTCTTCCAACTGCTTCTTAGTCTTTTCTACTACCTCTTCAATTCTTGCAGGGTGTATACGACCATCTTGCACTAGTCTCTGCAAAGAAAGTCTTGCTATCTCTCTACGCAACGGATCAAAACAACTTAAAACTATTGCTTCAGGCGTATCGTCAATGATCAGATCTACCCCTGTTGCTGCTTCAAGAGCACGTATGTTACGCCCCTCTCTACCAATGATCTGTCCTTTGATCTCATCACTTTCTAGATTAAATACAGTAATGGCATTATCAATAGCTTGCTCAGCAGCAGTACGTTGTATGGTTTGAATTACAATCTTCTTAGCCTCTTTAGTAGCATTTTGCTTGGCTTCTTCCATGATCTCCTTCACATGAGCCATAGCTTGTGTTTTGGCTTCCTCCTTAACTGTCTCCATCAGCTCAGCTTTAGCCTCGTCAGCAGATAAGTTAGCGACAACTTCTAAACGCTTGATATGCTCGTCCTTGTGCTTCTCAAGCTCAGCACGCTTGATGTTAACTACCTCTAGTTGACTTTCTAGATTCTTCTTTAATTGGTCGTACTCGTTTATCTGCTTTTTAACGGAAGCTTCCTTATCATTTAAGCTTTGACGCTGTTGTTTGATCTTGTTTTCGTCTTCTGATAGTTTTCTATTTCTTTTAGATACTTCGCTATCGTGTTTGCTCTTTAGTTGTAAGAAATGTTCTTTTGCTTCTAATAGTTTCTTCTCTTTTAATGTTTCTGCGTGTTCTTTAGCGTCTTCCAGTATCTTGTTTGATTGTTTTTCAGCTTCCTCTATTTCTTTTTTTGTATTCTTTGCAAATATGAGTTTACCTAGTAATATACCTATGAGTATTGCTACTACCGATACGATAGCAACAATTATAGTGCTCGATTCCATAATTTTTTTTGACTTTTAGCCTATAATATTGTTCCATTCAATCTGCCTTATCCATATATTTTTAACCAATACGGTTGGCGTTATTTTAGCGAGCTAAATTAAGAAAAGATTTTGGTATAGGAAATGAATATCAGCGGATAAGATGTACTATCTTCAACCTCAAATTGAAACTTCCGAACCGTTTTTACAGTTAAATGGTATTAGCATACGCATATAGCATTGTAGCAGCTACACCTCTTCGGTCTGAACCTTCTCATAGGGCTGAAATGGTTTCTCAAATTCTCTTTGGCGAAAGAGTAGAAATCATAGAGATCAATGAAGACGACTGGGCCAAAGTGCGCTGTGAATGGGATAGCTATATTGGGTGGTGCAAGGCTGGCCAGCTAGATATTGTTAACAGGAAAGACTACGTAAAAACGCCCAAACACATTGCCTCAAAACATACGGACAAAATTGTGTTTGAAAATAGTGAGCAAATACTCCCTATTGGCTCAGAACTTTTTGGATGTAAGGGCAACAAGCTAATTATCAACAACAAACAAGGGAAATTTAAAGGTAAAAAGAAAGCTATTGAAGAACTGAGCACAACAAAGGTGTCAGTTGTAGAAGCTGCATTACAGTATATGAATGCTCCATACCTTTGGGGTGGCAGAACAGTGTCTGGCATTGACTGTTCAGGACTATCACAGATGTCATATAAACTATGCGGTAGAGCTATAGCACGGGATGCTTCTCAACAGGCCAAACACGGAGAAGATGTTGACTTTTTACTTAATGCAAAAGGTGGTGATCTTGCGTTTTTTGATAACAAAGAAGGCCGCATTAATCATGTAGGTATACTTATTGACAGCCAACAAATTATACATGCTACTGACACGAGCGGGAAGGTAGTGATTGATAGAATTGATCAAGGGGGTATTATCAGCAAAATACTGCGGAAACGGACCCATACACTACGCCTTATTAAAAGGCTATTTTAGTTACTATACTCTCTGCCTTTGGCATAAATACGGAACATATTCATACCTATCTGATATTTAAGTACATCATATGACAGTTCCCAACTCTCTGTAGGAGCGTTAGTTACATCATATATTTCACCTTCGGAGAATAGTCTCAGCATACCTATTCGGTTTACATAAGCTATTGAGTGGTACTGCATTACAAACTTTTCAGGATAATAACTCTCCAGAGTATATATCTGGCCTTTATAGAATACCTTAAAGTATCCACTCTGGTCTCTATACGCTACCATATTATCTACTACACGATATGTAGGCTCAAAAAAGCCTATTACTTTCACTTCACCTCCATAAAACACCTTAAAGTAACCATCATTAGATACAAAAGCTACCACATTATCACCTACCTGAAAGGAATTAGGAGGAAAATCTTCTACAACATAAGTTTCTCCCTGGTGGAAAATTTTCATCATTCTATTGATGTCAATATATGCGACTGTACTCCTTCCTACATCAAAACTATTAACGGCATAATCCTCTTGATTGAGAATCTTGCCTCTATAAAATATCCTGAACTGGTTAGCATAGTTGTCATATGCCGCAATATTATCAGTAACTTTTACTACTTCTAGTGCCTTCCCTGCTAAGAAACCTTCAATAGGATATACCTCACCATCATAGTAAGCCTTATACTCACTTCTTACACCATCAAAATACATTATAATACTATCTCCAAGCGTATATTCATCGCAAAAGGTGGATAACTTTTTCACTTTACCTCGGTCAAAAACGCTTAAAGTCTTATTATTTCTAAAAGCAATTAAATTGTCACTGACTTTAAACTCATTGGTTAATCCCGCATTTACTTGTTTTATACCTCCATTGTAATACACCTTAAAAGAGCGTGAATTATCCAGATAAGGAATAGCACTCCTTCCTATCTTCATTTCTACCGGTGGTAAGTAGTCTACCTTCCTTATAATACCTCTATCCCAAACCATTACTTGGTTTTGCCTATTAACATAAGCCGATAACGGTTGTGCAGTTATATCCTCGAGAACGAAAAAGAGAGCAAATACGACAATAATTATTCTGTATACCATAGTATGGTGGTAGTCTTTTGCTCTAAAATAAATAAAAAAGCCGGTCTGTGAACAGACCAGCCCCTATAAACCCTATCACTATGAAAACTTTTACAAAATTAATTTATGATTATGTTTAAAAGAAATAAATGTAATCTATTGGTTTATTAGAAATAAAAAAGCCAGCCTGAGAACAGGCCAGCCCCTATAAACCCTATCACCATGAAAACATCTTTATTATAATCGCTTTACGCGTTACAAATTCAATATTGTCAACTGCAAATTTAAGAACCTTTTTGTTCTATTACAAATTGAGTTAACTTTTTTTTATTCTTTTAAGAAAGTATTCTCAATTATGCAGCGAGTTTATTCTAAATATTACTTCTTCTTTTTCGGTGTAAAAATAGCGATCATCCTTCTACCCTCCATTTTAGGCATTGATTCCAGCGAACCTACTTCACCTAATCTTTCTGCAAACTTTAAAAGTAATAGCTCACCTCTCTCCTGAAACATGATAGCACGACCTTTAAACTGCACATAACACTTCACCTTATTACCATCTTTTAAAAACTTCTCAGCATGCTTTGCTTTAAAGTCAAAATCGTGTTCATCAGTATTAGGCGTGAAACGAATCTCTTTTACTTCCGACTGTTTTGCCTTAGCTTTCTGCTCTTTATCTCTTTTCTTCTTGTCGTAAAGAAACTTATTATAGTCAATAACTCTACATACAGGAGGTTTGGCATTTGGAGATATTTCAACAAGGTCAACTCCTGCTTCCTCCGCAATTTTTAATGCTTCACTTATAGGATATACGTCTGATTCTATGTTTTCCCCAACAACACGTACTTCTCTTGCAGTAATTTCTTTATTAGTACGGTGTTCTTTCTGTTGTCTTACTCTATGAAATCTTTTACCTCTGTTTCTTCTTTGCATTAACAATTTTTAAAATGATGGCAAAAATAATGTATTTGCCAATTAAATACCCACTATTACGATATAAAATATTTATAGCATATAACTTACTAGTGGCTTAATTGCTCGTTTATAGTGTTAGAAATAAATTCAACAAATTCATTTAGCTCCATAGTACCTTGGTCACCAGCTCCATGTTTACGAACGGCAACTTTCCCTTCATTCACTTCTTTTTCGCCTATTACCACCATATAAGGCACTTTCATCAGCTCAGTTTCTCTTATCTTCTTTCCTATTTTTTCGTTTCTATCATCTACCTCTGCAGTAATATTCGCTTTTTTTAGTGCCGTTACTACTTCTTCAGCATATGGTATGAACTTTTCACTAATAGGTAAAGCCTTCACCTGAAGTGGTGCTAACCATAGAGGCAAATTACCTGCACAGTGCTCTATTAATACTGCTATAAAGCGCTCCATAGACCCGAAAGGTGCTCTGTGGATCATTACAGGGCGCTTGCGAGAATTATCACTATCTACATACTCCAACTCAAAACGCTCAGGAAGGTTATAATCTACCTGTATCGTACCCAGCTGCCAGCTACGTCCCAAGGCATCTTTTACCATAAAGTCTAGCTTCGGGCCATAGAATGCGGCCTCTCCATACTCTATCACAGTATTCAACCCTTTTTCTTCTGCTGCTTCTATAATAGCTTGCTCAGCTATGTGCCAGTTATCTTCCGAGCCTATATACTTACTTCTATCTTCTTTATCTCTTAGTGATACTTGTGCTGTATATTCTTTAAAATCTAAGGCATTAAATACGTATAACACAAGGTCTATTACTTTCTTAAATTCGTCTTTCACCTGCTCAGGACGACAGAATAAGTGTGCATCATCTTGAGTAAAACCACGCACACGCGTTAACCCGTGTAACTCACCCGACTGCTCATAACGATATACTGTACCAAACTCTGCCAAACGCAAAGGAAGGTCTCTGTACGAACGAGGTTGTGACTTATATATCTCACAGTGGTGAGGACAGTTCATTGGTTTTAATAAAAACTCCTCCCCTTCTTGTGGTGTATTAATAGGTTTAAAACTATCTTCTCCATACTTCTCCCAGTGTCCGGAAGTTTCATACAACTGCTTAGCACCTATGTGTGGTGTTATAACAGGTAAATAGCCGCTTTCTATCTGTGCTTTCTGTAGAAACTGCTGCAAGCGTTCTCTCAGTATAGCACCATTAGGAAGCCAAAGTGGTAAACCACTACCTACCTTCTCCGAAAAAGCAAACAACCCTAACTCTTTACCTAACTTTCTATGGTCACGTTTCTTAGCTTCTTCTAGTAATACTAAATATTCATCAAGCTCTTTCTGAGCAGGGAAGGTAACGCCGTAGATACGGGTCAACATTTTATTTTTCTCATCACCTCTCCAGTAAGCTCCTGCAATACTCATTAGCTTGATCGCTTTGATAAAACCGGTATGCGGTATATGAGGTCCTCTACAAAGGTCAGTAAAGCCACCTTGTGTATAGAACGTGATCTGACCATCTTCCAAACCTTCTAATAGGTCTAGCTTGTATGGGTCATTCTTATCTTCATAATAAGCGATGGCATCTGCCTTTGATATTTCTTTCCTTACATACTCACTTTTATTCTTGGCCAGCTCCTTCATCTTCTTTTCTATCTTCAACAGGTCTTCTTCACCTATTGTTTTATCACCAAGATCAATATCGTAATAAAACCCATTATCAATTGGCGGGCCTATACCTAAACGCACACCAGGATATAAACTCTCCAAAGCCTCTGCCATTAAGTGTGCAGAAGAATGCCAGAATGTAGATTGTGCTCCTTTTTCGCCCCATGTCAATAGCTTCAGTGTTGCATCATTATTAATTGGTCGTGTTGCATCCCACACTTCTTCATTTACTTCTGCAGCTAACACTTTTCTGGCTAACCCCTCACTTATCGACTTAGCCACGTCTAATGCTGTAACACCTTGGTCGTATTCACGTACAGCGCCATCCGGTAATGTAATCTTTATCATTATTGTTATTTAGGCTCTTTTTTGGAATTGGTGCAAATCTACAAATTGCACTTAGTTTAAAATGAAATAAAATAAAAAACCCACCAAATCAATACTGATCGGTGGGTATTATATAAACTTATATCGATCAGAATTTCTTAAATATCATGGTGTACATCACCGTATCCACTCTTGGATCGTTGGTCACCGTAGTATACTGATTGTATGTTATTGTAAACTCACCATCTGTCATTTCCACTACATCTGCATTTATATCTTGGCTAAAGAAAGACTTACCATCATATATATACATCTTAGTATCATTATCGGTCAATCCCCATCTAAACGGCATTTCTGCAGTTTCGCTAGCATCACATCTGTTCTCACCCGGTATATGAACACCGTCAAAGTTTTCTCTAAACAGTAAGTAATCATCTACTTGACACTCTTGTTTCGTAACTCCTTCATACTTATACATAGCTTCGGCAGGATTATACTTCTTAGTGAATGTAGTATCAAGCTTCCACCTGCCTGCACGAAGTGATTCCTGTTTTGAAGCAGGAACTTCAACCTTATCGCATGCTGAAAAAACAAATAATGTAATAACGATTAAGAAAAAATATCTCATAACTAAATCCTAATGAACCCTTAAAGCTAAGCAATATATTGATGTTGTAAAAGCCTTAGCAGGGAAAAAATTTCAATATTTACTCAAAAAAACTGTCTTTTAGCCCTTTATTTACTTCATACCTCAAATACTTGATCTCTACTTTACCTTTTTTCTTCTTTCCTGTATTAGTCGTTTTCACTTTACTGGCCATGTCAGACACATCATAATCCATGGTCATGCCCTTGGGTAGTTTGTATTCTTGCTCGTCTATATAAAAGGTCACTTTATCAGGCAGTGCCAGTTTTTCATATGCCTCAAACTCTAATTCCATCCTTACAGTACCGTTACCTTTTGTGGTGGTTTCCGTACGCAATGCCACTAAACGCTCTTCATCTACCCATATCTTGGTGAGTACTACGTCCCCTTCATCATTATCAGGAATTACTTTTATGATATGTACTTTATGCCCATCTATCTCATCAGTACCCGCATCAATGATTGTAGCTTCACTGGCAGGTACTATGCTGGATAAATTAAAGCTCATTCCTTTTTTAGGCATAATAGAGATGCCCCCTCTTCTATCCAGCTTTACCTTATCTGGCGCTTTGTAGTATAATTTACCCGCCAAAGGTGGAACACGCATATAGGATATGGATATATTCATCCTCACATCAGCCGAATAATCTTCTACAAGCAGTAGCTTTTCTCTCATTTTTTCAAAAAGCTCATTTGCTGTATATAATGTGGTATCTCCCGCTATAACAGAAGTATGAAAAAGCATGAAGCTCAAACACATCAACACCACTGTTCTCTTCATCATGACTTAATATCCTTTTTATTGAATAATATAATGGTAGCCAGTAAGAAAAACACAATGTAACCCACAAGTATCAATGCAGATTTATAAATGGCATCGTAAGCGACTACATCGTCAAAAAATGCTTGCCAAGCTATCATATGTGTTGTGAATAAATAGGGCTTCACTAAGCTAAAGAGCGGTAATTCTAAATTGGTGAATATCATAAACACGATGATAACTCCCATGGTGCCAATAATGGGTCCTATTGAGTTCTCTGCAAACACTGATAAGAAGATGGCCAGCGCCGTCACGGTTGTCATTGCTAAACCTGCGTAGGCAAATGCATACCCGTAGCGCCATAGCACTTCTCCCTCCAACAAGAAGATGATGGTATCACTCTTAACATTAATAAGATCACCAGTACCAAATAATAGTACGGACAGCCCCAACCCCACTATCGCAAACCATAGTAGCAATAAAGAGGTATATACAGTACCGGCTAAAAATTTTACTAATACTACTTTCGTTCGGGAAACAGGTTTTGTCAATAATAATCTCAACGTACCCATATTGGCCTCTCCTGCTATGAGGTCGCCGGCTACCAATGCTACCAGTAAAGGTATTTGTACCAACAACGACTGTAGTATGATGTAAGTGATCAGATAACCATTGAGTATATTCCCGCCGATCTCAAAATCAGCACTGATGGATTGCAATATAAATTGAATAAAACTTCGCCCATCTGCCAGCATAGCTATTTGTATCAACCCTGTAATGGCTGTTACAACAGCAAAGCTAATGTAAGTACGAGGACGCTTAAATATTTTATAAAGTTCCAACCGGAGCATCGGCACTATTGGTTAATGATAAAAAATATGCTTCTAAAGAATGTTTTGACTTGATCTCTAACACATGAACACCCTCTCCTACCAGATACTTATTCAAAGCCGGCATTT
The DNA here is from genome assembly GCA_965230595.1 of Flavipsychrobacter sp. Classification (GTDB taxonomy): domain Bacteria; phylum Bacteroidota; class Bacteroidia; order Chitinophagales; family Chitinophagaceae; genus UBA5543. Next base: position 1,919,713 of record OZ246011.1, read on the forward strand.
TTCTTGGGTGCATTTTCAAGACTATTGACGAAGAGTTCATTTCATGAATGAAAGGCATCCATTGAGAACCTTCCAGTTTCTCTATCACTTCATCATCAGGTAACATTCTCACTTCCATTAAGGTCTCATTAGGGTTTAGTAGGTCTTTTACAGCACCTTCTACTACTTTTTCTCCTTTATGAATGATCAACATTCTACTGGCCACTTGTTCTATTTCGTACAACAAGTGTGATGATAATATAATGGTCTTACCATGCTCTTTGCTTAAGTTGGTGATCAACGACCTCATTTCAGCAATTCCTTGTGGGTCTAAACCATTAGTAGGTTCATCTAATATGAGCAACTCGGGATCGTGCACCAACGCCACAGCGATACCTAGCCTTTGCTTCATACCCTGAGAGTAGGTTTTCACCTTATCTTTTTCGCGTCCGCTTAGCCCAACGATGTCCAATACTTCATTTATGCGCAAGCTATCCACCCTCGCTTTGCTCATCTTAGCAAACAACCTTAGGTTGTCCCATGCTGACAAGTAGCCATACAGATCCGGCCGTTCTATTATAGCACCCACATGTTTTAATAGGCGCTTATTTTTAAACTCTTCCCCTTTAATGTAAATATTACCCCATGAAGGCTTGATCAAACCGGTAAGCATACGAATGGTCGTACTTTTGCCGGCACCATTTTGTCCTAGAAAGCCATACACATCTCCTTCTTCTACAGCAAAGGAAAGATCACTTACTGCTTGAAAGCTCCCGAATGACTTTGAAAGTTCTTTTGCCTCTAAAATGTATTTTTTTTCTTCAGACATTACAATAATGCAAAATAATACAGAACCATCAGTTTACAGTACATATCTTTTATTAAATCGCTATATTATATGATTTTTAGCACATTATTCTATAATTAAGCTTATCGCTTTATCTTAGAACATTACGCGTTAAACTGTAGTTAAACTAAATAGTACAAATTAGTATTACAACAATGTTACGCGTAATTTTGAATTTGACATGAAACGGGTTTTTCCATTAATAGTTGTTCTGATCTCCTTATCAGTTTTAGGCATCTTCTTCATCCAAATGTCTTGGATCAGAAATGCCGTTAAACTGCGTCATCAACAACGCACTCAAGATATTGGCCATGCAGTAGCACAGATCAAGGAATCTATGTATCGGCTGTTCCTTATTAAAAAGGGGCTAGTTGGTTACTATGACGAAGAATCGAAACAGTTCTATTTAAAAGAATTCACTTCTCAAGAGTTCAGTGATGATGAGATCAACCAGATCATTGAAAAAGCAGTACTGAAATACAACATCAAAGAGCCTTATGAATATGCTATTACCAACATATTCAGAATGCCTATATCTCAGTCTGATAATTTTGAAAATGACCTGTACAAAAAATCCAGAGTTATTACATTAACAATAGAGAACAATAGTTACTACTTTGAAACCCTTTACTTGTATGTAAACGACGATAAAAACACCATACTGAACACCATGGGTTGGTACATCGCCGGTTCTATACTTTTTACTACCATCATCCTGTCAGCTTTCGCACTTACTATTCGTACCATGTTCAACCAAAAGAAGTTATCTGAGATCAAATCAGACTTCATTAACAATATGACCCACGAATTAAAAACACCGTTAGCAACTATCTCCCTTGCTATTGATGCTTTGACAAACGAAAAAGTAATACACGATACTGACAAGATCAGGTATTACAGTGGCATGATTAAAGATGAGAACAAAAGGATGAATAAGCAGGTAGAAAAAATACTTCAATCTGCAAGAATCGAGAAGCAAGATGTAAAACTTAACTTACAAGAGCTAAATGCCCATGAGATCATCAGCAAAGTAGCGGACAACTTATCGCTACAGATACAAGAGAAACATGGCTCACTAAACATTAACCTTGAGGCAACCAAGCACATAATAATGGCAGATGAAGTACACTTTTCCAACGTTGTCTTCAACCTGCTTGACAATGCTATAAAATACTCTAAAGAAAGCCCGGAAATAATGATAAATACAAAATCAAACAATAGCCTATTAGCCGTTAAAGTAAAGGATAATGGTGTAGGTATGAGTAGAGAAACCCAAGCAAGGGTATTTGAAAAATTTTACCGTGCACATACCGGAAACTTACACAACGTAAAAGGGTTTGGACTAGGCCTAAGCTATGTAAAAGCAATTGTGGAAGCACATGGTGGCAAAGCTAAGGTAGAAAGTACCCTTGGCAGGGGCAGTACCTTCACGGTATTCTTCCCTCTAACCAAGGCTACTGTTTAAAAAGATATTATAATACTACTGCAAGACTTTTAATTACACTGGCTAAGCGTATGGCATCATATACTCTTGCCTCTGGTGCACCGTGCTCTTTTACCGAATGCTCATGTGATGTAACACAACGCTGACAGCCATTAAGTGCAGAAACTGCCAAACTCATCAACTCGAAGAATTCTTTCCCTAAAACAGGGTTCATCATTGTACTCATGCGTATTCCTGCCGGGGTATTATTGTAATAGTTTACATCACTCATATAGTGGCGAAAACGATAGAATACATTATTAACATTCAGCAAAGATGTACAAGCATATGTTTCAGCTATCTCTTCGTCACTTGCCTCTTCTTTTCTTGCCATCTCCTCAAACGCCACTTGCAAAACTTCACATTTTTCATTGGCTGCCACTGATAGTGCAAGCAAATGAGCCTCTTTAGATGTAAGGTTTTTACTACCTAACACACTGCCTACATTCAGCTTTAAATCTCTAACGAACCTACTATCTACAACACCTAGCTTCTCTAAAGCCACCGACTTATGATCGGGGTTAATACCTACTTTTTCTAACAGTCCTTTTACTGCTTCACTCATAGCATATATTGTTTTAAGAAAAATCCACTCAATACAAATGAAAGAGTGGATTTATTTATCAATCGGAAATTAAAAATATTATGCAGACTGCATTTGTTGTGTTAGTGTCTCTTCACCTTTTGTCCAATTACACGGGCAAAGCTCATCTGTTTGCAAAGCATCTAATACACGTAGCACTTCATCTACATTACGGCCAACAGAAAGGTCATTAATGTTTACCCAACGAACGATACCATCAGGATCTATAATAAAAGTAGCTCTGTAAGCAATTTTTTCATTCTCTTCTAATATACCTAACTCTTCAGCAAGGCTTTTAGAAGTATCTGCAAGCATAGGAAATTTAAGGCCTCTAAGGTCATCATGGTCATTACGCCATGCTAAGTGAACAAACTCACTATCAGTAGATGCACCAAGCAAAACAGTGTCACGATCTTGAAAGTCTTCATATTTGCCGTTGAATTCTGCAATCTCTGTAGGGCAAACAAAAGTAAAATCTTTCGGCCACCAGAACATCACTGCCCATTTCCCATTAATATCATCATTACTGATGTTATAAAACTCCTTACCTTTTTCAATAGATACTACCGACTTTTTGTTAAACTCAGGAAACTTACTTCCTACTGTAACGCAATTGTTCATTATTATATATTTTATTTTTTTGACGGGACAAAGGTCGTTCTAAAAAAAAAGATAACAAAGAGAATACCTATTATGTTTCCCTATTAAAAAATAAAAGTTTTCAATCCATAAAAAAAGAGGCTGCAGTATGCAACCTCTTTTCAGTATAATTTTATCTATACTGCTACCTTATCAAGGTAACATTACCTGATTTGTGTACTCGTTTTCCTGACTGACAGAAGGCATCAGCCTCCCATACGTAAACACCCATAGGTGCCATTTCACCATTTATGGTACCATCCCATTGTTTTGTAGGGTCAGTTGTAGTAAATACTTGTTGCCCCCAACGGTCGTATACATTTAAATAGTTAAGCTTAACGATATTTTGATTTACTAGCCCAAATTTAGACCTGATGCCACTACCCTCAGGGATAAATGCATTTGGCAAGTTAAGGTCGTTACAATCAACTCTTATCACCACGGTATCTACAGCTTTACAGCCAGAAGTATCTGTAACTTCAAAATAATAGGTAAAGTCAAACGGAGGTCTTGCAACCGGGTTCATTGAGAACGGATCTGTTAAATACTGATCTGGCAACCATTGGTATGTATAATTAGGGCCTAAGGTATTCTCAGGGCCACCAAGCAACGTAGTTGCACCATCAATTATAGTTCTATCAGGTCCTGCATCAGCCTTTACTTTGTTTACTGTAATAGTAAAGCTCGTATCTACGATACAGTTTTTAGGGAAAGGCATTACAACCGTATAAGTTGTAGTAAAAGCAGGCCATACCAAAACCTCGTCTTTACTTGTGCTTGATATACTTCTATTAGGAGACCATGTGTGACTAATAGCATTTACAGACTCAGCTTCTAACGCTACTGTATCTCCTTGACAGATAGTCGTATCATTACTAACAATAATAGAAGGTATTGGTAATACTGTAATCAGCTGACACTCAACCCTCATAGTAGGTAAGCCTTCATCTACAGCATAGTAAACATTGTAGGTGCCTGGCTGATCATACTCATACTCAGGTGGTCTGTGAGATAAGGAGAACTCAATACTAGAGTTAGTACACTGTTGAAACTTCACTCGACTTAGGGTCAACTCTGTATTAGGGATAAAAGTATATAAGTTGTCTCTATCTCTAATGATAGTAGAGATACCTCTTGGCCCTTGTAGTTGCCCTACGTTAGTAAAGTTAGTTGCAGTATATGGTCCTGTCACATCTGCCATTTCCATTCTTACCAAGTCGTTGGATGTAGTGTTGGTAATGAAGGCAACCAAGCTGTCACAATCTCTGATGAATGTTATACCTGATGGGCCTCCAAACTCATTATCTACATTACCTATATTATTATCATTGGGGTTAGCAGTTGTAAGTGTGCTGCCCATGTCTATTCTTGATACCGTACTATTACCACTATTGGTGATAAAGAAATACCAATTACCATTATCTTTTACAGGAAACAGGTCGGTAGGAGAGTTTAGACTACCTATACCTCCAACTACACTAACTGTAGGTGTTATAGATGCTAGGCTATCAAGATCTAGTCTTAAAAGCTGATTAGTACTTCTATTCAAACAGAAGCCATGCCATTTATTGCCCTCTCTAGCTACAAATACGCCGGTTGCACCATCTAACATGCCACCCAAATTGCCAAAGTTTACAATATTGGGATCTCCGGCCAAGTTGTCTTCAAAGTCTATACGAGCCAATCTTGAATCGGTAGTATTTGTACCGCCTGCTAAAAATATATGCCAATTGCCTTCATCGTTTAAAATGTAGATAGAACTAGCAGGCGCCAATAAGATGTTGTTCAGATTTCCAAAATTGGTCACAGTAGGGTCATTATCCAAACTATTGCCAAATTCAAAGCGTAAAAATTCTGTTGCGCTTGATGCGGCATTCACTGTGGTCATGAAACCGAAGTATTTATCCCCGTCTTTTACAACTTCAAAAGCAGTAGGATTTTCATTCATTTTATACTTCGCAGGATCATTAAGCTTGTTACCTGTTGGGTTATTGAAAATATAACCTGAACAGAAGCCAAAATAGTGAGATTTGGCCCCGGTAACCTTACTGGTCAACTTTACCGGCTGCCTTGCACATAGCGTATCAGGCGCTTCAAACAATGATTGTGCGACAACATCATTTACTTGACACACTATAAATAGTGCAACAAAGAGTAGGCATTTTCTCATAGTATCGAAAACAATTTCACTTTCTATTCGGCTAATATAACAATTTGCATAAAAAGTTTATAGCAAAGCACTATATTTATTTTCCCCAAGAAAAAATAACTATATGCTTGTTTCTAAACGATTTACTCAACTTATTATTAAGACTGTTATTTGTCTGCTATTCGTTGGTTTTTACAACAATATTTACGCCAAAAAAGGTATGTGGATGCCTCCATTGTTAAAAAAGCAGGAGGCTGAAATGAAATCCATGGGGCTTGAAATACCTATAGAAAGGCTTTATAACGCTGATGGCACAGGGCTAAATAATGCTGTTGTACTGTTTGGCAGTGGCTGTACCGGTGAAATAATATCATCAAAAGGGCTGCTATTAACCAACCATCACTGTGGCTATGGTACCGTACAAGGGCTTAGTAGCAAAGAGAAAGATTATTTTGCTAAAGGCTTTTGGGCAATGAACCATGAGGAAGAACTACCCTGCCCCGGCTTAACAGTAACATTTATAAGAAAAATGGAGAATGTTACGGATAAGATACTCAGTGGCATACCAGACACTATGGGTGAACCTGCACGTCAAAAAATCATTTCTGTAAGGATAAAAAATCTAGAGAAAGGATATAGGTATGCTACCAAATTCGATGCTACAATAAAACCTTACTACAACGGCAACCAGTACTGGGTAATACTAAGCGAAAAGTTTACAGATATTCGCCTAGTAGGTTTTCCGCCTAATGGCATAGGCACATTTGGAGGTGATACAGACAACTGGATGTGGCCAAGACATACGGGTGATTTTAGCATTTTTAGAGTATATGCTAATAAAGACAACGAGGCTGCTTCTTACAGTAAGGACAATGTACCTTATAAGCCAAAAGACTTTTTCAACATTAACATTTCAGGATATCAGGAAGGTGATTTTACCATGGTATATGGTTTCCCGGGCAGAACTCAAGAGTATATATCTTCTTACCAGTTAGACCATATCTACTCTACTATTGACCCTGTACGTATACAAGTTCGTACAGCTTTGCTGGAAACGTGGGACAAACACATGAAAGCATCAAGAGATGTATTTCTTAAGTATACTTCAAAATACAAGAGAACCTCTAACGGGTGGAAAAAGTGGCAAGGAGAGATCAGAGGGCTGAAAATCAATAACGTAGTTGCCCAAAAAGAGCGCTTTGAAGGTATATTTCAAAATAAAGCCTCAAGAAGCACAGATTTACCTTATGCCGCAGACTTGCTTCCTAAAATAGGAGGACTATCTGTAGCAGTAACAGACAAGCTAAAGGTTGATACTTATATTAGAGAAGCTGCTTTAAGTATTGAGATCATAAGGAGAGGAGCTTCACTCCAAAGGTTACTCAATATTTACAATTCAGGCTTAAAGGGCGAAGCGCTAAAAGATAGCTTGACCAAGACTACTAAAAAGTGGGCTGGCTTTTTCAAAAACTATGATATGGCCACTGATAAAGATGTGTTTACAACACTGATGCCAATATTCATTAAAAACTGTGGTGCGTATATGCCGGATGTAGTGAATGAATTGAACCGATTCTCAGGTGATTATGACAGATGGGCTAACCATATATTTTCTTCAAAAGCCACCTCGGCAGAAAAGCTTGCAACTATTGCTAACAGTAGTAACAATGAAGGCAAAAGCATGATCACTAACGATCCTGCGTGGAAACTTTACAGGATGATCATTGATGCCCGTAACGAGTCTATTACCCCTAGTATCACTAAGTATTACAACAAAATGAAGTATCTGGACAGGCTATATATGAAAGCGCAAATGGAGCTGGACACTGAGACCGACTTTTTCCCTGATGCGAACCTAACACTAAGGCTGGCATACGGTTATGTAAAGGGGATTGACCCTGATGGACCTGCAGGATACTCTTACCAAACCAACCTTGATGAAGCTGTGGCTAAACACAATCCTGAAGTTGAGGAATTTGACATGCCGGAGAAACTTAGAAAAATCCATAAAGAAAAAGACTATGGTCAGTGGGGAGTAAATGGCACCGTACCTAGCTGTTTTATAGCAACTAACCATACTACTGGAGGAAACTCAGGCAGTCCTGTACTCAATGCTAAGGGAGAACTTATTGGCACTAATTTCGATAGAATATGGGAAGGCACCATGAGTGACCTCTACTTTGACCCTAACTTATGCAGAAACATTAGTGTAGACATACGCTATACTCTATTTATCATAGATAAATTTGGTGGGGCCAAATGGCTGATAGATGAGATGGATATAGTAAAGTAGGAATTGTCATAGAAATATAATCTTAAATTCATCGCAGTGTGTAGAACTCGTATCTACACACTGTTTTTATGTATATTTACAAGATTCTGGTTATAATAATATTAAGTAATGAGCATTAGAACTAAGGCTACAATTTTATTGTCAGCAATTACCCTTGTTGTATCTGCATGCGCGCAACAAAAAAAAGGCGTAGTAAAAGGAGATCATAAAAAGAAAGAAGCACCTGCAACTCTCGTCACCGGCACGAAACAGACAACATTACCCGGCAGACCCGGAACACCACCAAGTATTGATCATCATATTATATTAATATGGAATAGTGAGGAAGCGCCAAAAACATTCTTTTGGCATGGAGAAAAAAATTACTTCCCATGCAGAGTGTCAAAAGTATCAGGGTTTGATATAACACAACTAACAAACGAAAAGAATGTTTTTGCCCAGGCATATACAGCTAAAGAGATCAGCTTAGACAACGTTAAAAAGAACGACACCCTAGAGCTATACCCTGTATCAGGTGGGAAATACCCTATACCAGAAGATCTACCTAATGATAAAATAAATACCGTATTCTATAAAACAAACAGTTCAAATTGGTTAACTCTTCCGGTTAATAAAATGATTGAAAGACCGGATATCATAATGCAATAGGTAACGATGAAAAAACTATTATTCATAACAGCGTCTTTGCTACTATGCTTAGGTGCAAATGCACAAGAGTGGCTTGATGCTATAGGCGATAAGCCTGTACGTCTTGATGATATCATTAAAAACTACGAGGCAAAACACAAGCAATATAACAATGCAGATGCCGAGGAAGAAGATGATAATTATCATTTTTATAGATGGGCTTGGTATTGGTCTCACCATACTGACGATAATGGCTATTTAGTATCTCCATTAAAGAAGTATGAGGAATGGCAAAGTTGGGAAAAAGCGCAAAAGCTAATAGGAGCTAGCTCTAAAACCACAGCTGACGATTCAAAATGGACTTTTCAAGGACCTGACAAAACCGATGGAGGCTATGATGGGCTTGGGAGAATAAACATTGTTGAGTTTCACCCTACTGATACCAATACATTTTGGGTAGGTACGGCAGGTGGAGGTGCTTGGAAAACAACCAACAATGGTCTTACGTGGACAGCTATAAACGACTATTTTCCTGTATTAGGTGTTTCTGACATTGACTTTAATCCGCAAAATCCTAATACCATTTACCTATGTACGGGAGATAGAGATGCTAATGACACCTATAGTGTAGGCGTATTAAAATCAACTGATGATGGTGCCACTTGGAACCAAACAGGACTACAATGGACCGTACAAGACTTTAGGTTAGCTAATAGCTTACTTGTCAACCCTAAAGACTCCAATTCTATAACCTTAGGGGCTAGCAATGGTATCCATAAATCATACGATGGAGGACAAAATTGGCAAAGTGTTCAAGGTGGTAATTTCCAAGAGATCGTTTACCACCCTACCGATACTAATATCATATATGCTGCCGGCCTTGACCCAATAGGCACTAGGGAGGTATACCGCTCAGCCGACGGTGGCGCATCTTGGACAAAACGCACTAACATGCCCGGCAACAGAAGAGTGCACATAGCTGTAACTCCTGCTGATGTTAGTATAGTAAGAGCAATTGTTGTAAATGGGCAACACGGACTGGAAGGCATTTATGAATCAACTGATACTGGTAAAACGTTCACAAGGATATTTGACCCCAGTGGCTGTAATTACAACTTACTGGCTAGTACTCCTGAAGGGAACAAATGTGGCGGACAAGGGTGGTACGATATATCCATTGCTATTAGCCCTATTGATGCGGACGAAATGGTAGTAGGTGGTATTAACACCTGGTATTCTAAAGACGGTGGCAAAAGCTGGACAATCGCTAGCCAATGGACAAGCAACTTACCGGGCATTAAAGTAGTACATGCTGATAAGCACTACCACAGATATCATCCGCTAAGAAAAAATGAGCTGTACGAATGTAATGATGGCGGTATTTATAAAACTACCGACCCTAGCAGCAATATATGGACCGACCTTACCAACGGTATGGGCATTACACAGTTCTATCGTTTAGCAGTAAGTAACAATGCCAGCTTTGTTGTTAACGGCGCTCAAGACAATGGGTCTATACAGATACAGAGTAATGGCACTTATGATAAGTTGACAGGTGGCGATGGTATGGATTGCCAAATAGACCATGTAGACAGCAATATTTTCTATACATCAATACAATATGGCGAACTTAGAAGAACACTTGATGGAGGTAACAAATTTGTAGACATACAGAAAAACATACCTGGCAAACCCAAAGGAGCTTGGGTTACACCGTTCTTACTTCATCCGGCCGACCCTAAGATCATTATTGCAGGGTATAAGGAAGTATTTGTATCGCAAGATACGGGTAATACATGGGCCTCCATCTCTCCTAAGCCCTACTCTGCAAACATACAGCGTCTTGCCATGTCTCCTAATAACAATGACTACATCTATGTGCAATTTGCTGATAGTATTGTTTACACGCCTGATTTTGGTGCCAACTGGTCTAATGTTTCTGCTGTTCCTAGCGGTAATATTTCTGACATACATGTTGACCCATGGGACCCAACACACCTTTGGGCTACAAGAAGTGGTTATGGATTAACAAGAGTTATGGATTATAAATTATCTACAGGCTGGGTAAACAATAGTGATGGCCTACCCAATCTACCGGTTAATTGTATTGTTATAGATAGCGCAGATGGGACAAAATATGTAGGTAATGACATTGGTGTATTTTATATGGATACGAGTATGACCAAATGGGAGCCTTATAGAAACGACTTGCCGAATGTAGAGGTATTTGACTTAGAGATAAATTATACCACAGGGCAACTTTGGGCCGCTACTTATGGACGCGGCACATGGAAGTCGCCCAAACACAAATACACACCACCTACAACATCTATTAACAGTATACCACTGGCCTTAAATGTCATAGCTCTATACCCTAACCCTAACCAGGGTCAGTTTGAGATAACAACAGATAATGCTACACTTAAAGAAACAGAAGCATGGGTAAAAATAGTTAACATGAATGGTGCCATTGTATGGCGAGGTAATGTTAGCTTTTCAAGCAATGGTAAAGCCTCTATTACGGCTTCATTACCAAAGGGTAATTATGTTGTAGAGGTAATCAGCAATAATGTTGTATTTGCCAGAAATAAAATGACGGTGATGTAACCATACTACATAAATACTACCAAAAAAGGGAGCTAAACGCTCCCTTTTTTAATTTCCAATAAGTTCTTTAGCATTCTCAATTGTAGCATCACTTGGTTTTGCACCTCCTATCATATTAGCAATAGCATCTACTCTTTCTGTTGCCGTTAAAAGTCTTACGCGTGTTACTATATGACCGCTTTCAGCCTCAGATTTATAAACATAGAAGTGCCTTGCCCCTTTTGCTGCAATTTGAGGCTGATGGGTAATACATATTACTTGGTGATATTTTGATAATCCCTTCAGCAAAACAGCTACCTGTTTAGCAGCTTCACCCGAAATACCTGTGTCTACCTCATCAAAAATAAGGGTAGGCAACTGAATGGCTTTCGCAATTAGAGACTTAACGCATAACATTATCCTGCTCATCTCACCACCCGACGCTACTTTGCCCATTGGCTTATATGCTCCACTCCTATTGGCATCGAAGAGAAAACTCACCTTGTCTAATCCCTTAGGTAATGGTTCTGACAATTCAGTAATATCTATTTTCATGTTAGCATTAGACATACCTACCAAATGCAATAGGTCATTTATTTGTTTTGAGAGTGTTCCTTCCACATCGCGTCTACTGTTTGACAGTTCCTCACCATACTGTAGAAGACTATCTTGTAAAACCTTCACCTTACTTTCTAAGATGGCTATTTGGTTGCTTAGGTCTACTCCTTCTTTCAAGTCGTTCTCTAGTTCAACTTTAATTGCTATTAATTCATCTGTTGATTCAACATTATGCTTTTTCAATAGCTTATAACCTATATCCACACGCTCCTGCAACTGCCGCATTTCCCCTCCGTCAATAGTAACATCTGCTTGTAATGCATTCAACTCACCGGCAATATCACTCAGTTCAATTTGAGCAGAGTTAATTCTTTCTACTAAAGCTATTAGAGGTTCAACGATACCTGAGTACTTCTCTAACTGCTGACTAACCTTCCTTAACTCATTAACGACAGGCAACTCTCCCTCTTCTAAAAATTGAGTAGCATATTGCATGGCTATGTGTATCTGTTCAGCATGCTCTATCGTTTTTAGTTCTTGTTCAGCTTGTTCTATTTCTCCGCTAGTAAATGCCGCTGCCACAAGTTCATCCAAAAGAAACTGCTTATAGTCTACCTCTTTTTGTGCATTGGCTTCTTGTTCTTTTAATTCAATCAACTTTGACTTTGTAGAGGCAAACGCCTTAAAGGCTGTGCTATAGTTCTCTTTTATATCTTGATTAGCCGCGTATGCATCTAATACATTCATTTGAAACTCATCATCAGCAAGCGTCAAATGATCGAACTGTTGGTGTAAGTCTACAAGATAGTTGGTCAACTCATTTAGCTGGGACAAGTTAACAGGCGTATCGTTTACAAAAGCTCTGGACTTACCACTTTTCCCTATCTCTCTTCTAATAATGCATACAGGCTCGTTATCTAACTCATATACTTGTAAACATTCTGTAAAACGTTGGTTGTTCGCCACATCAAAAGTTGCCTCGATAATACACTTTTGTTCTTTGTTAATGAGTACTGAAGTATCAGCTCTTGCTCCTAATATCAATGATAATGCCCCTACTATAATACTCTTACCCGCTCCAGTTTCACCTGTGATGGTGTTCAGCTCTACATCAGGCTCAAAAACAAGCTCGTCAATAATAGCGTAGTTCTTTATGTATAACTTTTGCAACATACTATACAACAAAAATAACGAGTTAAAAGGTATCATTATGCATCATCGTCATTAGTTTTTTCTTTAGCTATTTTTGTATAATGGCTAAATTTTTCCTCCGCAAGAAAATAAGTGACAGAATAGCTCACGGGCACCCATGGGTATTTGCCAATGAACTTGGCGACAGTGTGGGCAATTACGCTATTGGTGATATTGTAGAGGTGTATTCCTATAATGGCTCTTTTGTTGGCAAAGGTTATATCAACCCTAATTCCAACATACGCATCAGGTTACTAACAAGAAATAATGAAGAGCACATAGACCAAGTTTTTTTTGACAAAAGAATAAAACAAGCGGCAAATTATCGTATACAGCTACAGTACAGTCAAAACTATAGAGTAATACACGGAGAAGCAGACCTTCTACCGGGACTTATAGTAGATAAATATGGGGATATATTGGTTGCTCAAATACTTACCTATGGTATGGAATGCAGGAAAGAAATGATACTTAACAGCTTACAAGAAGTACTAAGCCCAAAGGCTATATATGAAAGAAATGATATCAACAGCCGAAAAATAGAAACGCTTCCTTTATACAAAGGTTTCATAAAAGGATCTACGAATACTGCCCTTCAAATAAAAGAAAATGAATTATCATTTTGGGTTGATATTGAAAACGGAGAACGTACAGGATATTTTTTAGACCAACACATGAACCGTACTGCAATAAATAAAGTAGTAAAAGGTGCGAGTGTACTAGATGCCTTTACAAACACCGGCTCTTTTTCTATACACGCTGCCTATTATGGCGCTAAAAATGTTTTAGGACTTGACATTTCTACAGTAGCTGTCAATATGTCTATAAAAAATGCTGCTCAAAATAACCTGGATCATATTTGCAGGTTCGAGCAGGCTAACGCATTTGATGCTTTAAGAGAAAAGGTAAATAGCAATGAAAAATATGATGTGGTTATGCTTAACCCTCCATCGTTTGCCGGTAGCCGGCAAAAAATAGACAATGCGTTAAATGGTTATAAAGAAATAAACAGACGTGGCATGCAACTTTTACGGTCCGGTGGTTTTCTTATTACTTCTTCTTGCACTAACCTTATCACACAAGACATGTTTAAAAACACAATATTAGAGGCCGCTAAAGACTGTCGTAGACAAGTGAAAGAAATCTATTACAACACACAGTCTCCCGATCATCCTATTGTATGGCACATACCTACCACGCAATATTTAAAGTTTTATATTCTACAGGTTATATAACACAATAAAAAAGGAGGCTCTTACGAGCCTCCTTGTAATATGGTTAACTATTAAATTATAGTTGGTTGTATATTCTTGCATCTGGTCTGCGGTGAATACCGTAGTACTGGAAAGTTTTACGACGATACCCTTTTCTGTAGTAAGCGTCAGTGTTACCTTCTTCTGAGATTGTAACCCAGTCACGATTTTTAGGAACATACCAACGATAAACTGCAACAACGTTTGCACCACGACGAGTTAAAGCATAGAATTGTGGTGTTTTGTGCGTGTAGCCCATTTTGATCATTTGATCGTCAGAGAACTCATCTTCCGCAATACTAGCATAATCTTTTGTATCAGGATTGTACCAGCTATTAACTAATACGCGACCCGGACCAGGATTACGATAAGCTACGAACAATTGGGTTTTATCTCTCCAACCCCAATTAAGGATTTGTCCTTCTTGATATTGCCCATCGGCAACAGTCACATAATTTTGATCATCAGGATTATACCAACGGTATACTCTAACTAATTCATCATCTTGAGCAAAACCCATATTAGCTACAAATAATGATGCCAATACAGCTGTAACGAGGATGAAGGTTTTTTTCATAATTGAATGCTTTTTTCTGTAATTGTTTTCCAAAATACATAAAAATTTTCTTGCCTTGCAAGTGATTGTACTAATTTTTTTTTTCGCATGTATTAACAGAGGGTTTATTCTTGTTCAAATGCCCCATTTGGCGTAGCTTTGAGGCCTTTCGTACGTCAGCTTGGCAGATATATAAAATTGCACGGCTTTTGATACGTTATTATTCTAATGCAGTATATAGGACTATACTAACTAGCATTAGCTCAATAGATTATATTCAATAATAAATACAACACAAGGAACAATAATGATCGGTTTTCTTTCTAAAATGTTTGGTGGCAGCAAGTCTGATAAGGACGTGAAGCGTTTGAACCCAAAAATTGCTGAGATCAATAAACTATTTGAAGCACTACAATCAGTATCTAACGACGAACTGCGCAATAAGACCAACGAGTTTCGTAACCAGATAAAAGAAGCCCTTAGTGATATAACCAGTGAAATAGAAACTAAGAAAGCAGAAGCTGAGTCGCATACTGATGTAGACCCACATACGCGTGAGGCTATATATAATGAAGTAGACAAGCTTATTAAAAAGAAGGATGAGCAGCTTGAAGAAGTATTGGAAGGGATATTACCTGAAGCATTTGCTGTAGTAAAAGAAACAGCAAGACGTTTTACAGAGAACGAACAGCTGGAATCTACTGCTACTGAATTGGATAAAGACCTTGCCGTACATAAACCACACATTAATATAGAAGGCGATAAAGTCATTTACAATAATACATGGGAAGCAGCCGGCACTACCGTTACTTGGAATATGATACACTACGATGTTCAATTGGTAGGTGGTATGGTACTACACCAAGGTAAAATAGCAGAGATGGCTACAGGTGAGGGTAAAACACTTGTGTCTACTCTACCTGCTTATTTAAACGCACTAGCAGGTGAAGGCGTGCATATAGTTACGGTGAATGATTACCTAGCCCGCCGTGACCAAGAGTGGAACTCTCCAATATTTGAGTTTTTAGGATTAACAACTGACTGTATTGACAAGCATCAGCCAAGCTCTGAAGATAGAAGGCAGGCATACCTTGCAGATATCACTTATGGTACGAACAATGAATTTGGTTTTGACTATCTGCGTGACAACATGGTACACCACCCTTCTGAAATGGTGCAACGCAAACACCACTATGCCATGGTGGATGAGGTGGATAGTGTATTAATTGATGATGCACGTACGCCACTTATTATTGCGGGTCCTGTACCTCGTAGCGATGAGCATCAGTTCCATCAACTTAAACCACGTATTCAAAAACTAGTAGAAGCGCAACGTAAGATCATTAATAAAAACCTTACGGAAGCCAAGAAGCTTATTGCAGAAGGCAAAAGCGATAAAGAGGCTGGTGGTCTACATTTATTTAGAGCGCATAGAGGTTTGCCAAAGAACAATGCTTTGATCAAGTATTTAAGTGAAGAAGGCAACCGTCAAATACTACAAAAAACTGAATACTACTACTTAGGCGAGCAACAAAGAAACATGCCTAAAGTAGATGAAGAGTTGTTATTTACTATTGATGAGAAAAACAATAGTGTAGACCTTACCAACAAAGGTATTGCCTTAATTACTGAGTCTGGTGAAGATCCTGAATTCTTCATACTACCTGACATTGGTTCTGAATTGGCTGAAATAGAGAAAGCTGAAATAGGTTCTGAAGAAAAGGCTCAGAAGAAAGACCAACTATTACAAGACTACGCTATCAAGTCAGAGCGTATTCACTCCATACAGCAACTACTTAAAGCTTACACCTTATTTGAAAAGGATGTGGAGTATGTGGTTATGGAAGGTAAGGTAAAGATTGTAGATGAGCAGACGGGCCGTATTATGGAAGGCCGTAGATATAGCGACGGACTACACCAAGCTATAGAAGCTAAGGAAGATGTACAAGTAGAAGCGGCTACACAAACACACGCAACGGTAACCCTGCAGAACTACTTCCGTATGTATCACAAACTAGCTGGCATGACGGGTACAGCAGAAACGGAAGCAGGTGAGTTTTGGGAGATCTACAAACTAGACGTAGTAAGTATACCTACTAACGTACCCATAGCACGTAACGATCAACAAGACCTTGTTTATAAAACTAAAAGAGAAAAATACAAAGCTGTAATAGACGAAGTAGAGGCACTAAGATCTGTAGGGCGTCCGGTTCTTGTGGGTACAACATCAGTAGAGATATCGGAATTGTTGAGCAGAATGTTACAACAAAAGAAGATCAACCACCAAGTACTGAACGCAAAACAGCACGCTAGTGAGGCAAACGTTGTTGCAGAAGCAGGTAAAGCAAGTGCAGTAACCATAGCTACCAACATGGCGGGTCGTGGTACAGATATTAAACTAGGCGAAGGCGTGAAGGAAGCCGGCGGTTTGGCCATTATAGGTACAGAGCGTCACGAGAGTAGACGTGTTGACCGCCAGTTACGTGGTCGTGCAGGTCGTCAGGGAGATCCAGGTTCTTCTCAGTTCTTCGTATCACTTGAAGATGACTTGATGCGCCTATTCCAATCAGACCGTATTGCCGGTATGATGGATAAGCTTGGGCATAAAGAAGGTGAGGTATTACAGCATAGCATGATCACCAAATCTATTGAGCGTGCACAGAAGAAAGTAGAAGAAAACAACTTTGGTATACGTAAGCGCTTGCTAGAATATGATGACGTAATGAACTCACAGCGTGATGTGATCTACAAACGTCGTAAGCATGCTTTGTTTGGAGACAGACTATCTATTGACCTGGATAATGCCATGTATGATGTATGTACTGACATAGCTGCTCAATTTGAAGACAGTAGAGACTTTGAAGGATTTAAGCTGGAAGCTATGAAACACCTGGCTATTGAGCCTGACTTTGTATCAGAAGAAGAATTTGACAAGGCAAACCTAAATGATATAGGAGAGCAGCTTTATCAAAAAACAAAAGAACTGTACCTACGTAATACTTCTAATGTAGCATCTATTGTTACCCCTACCTTACGCAGAGTAAAAGAAGACAATGGCGACAGAGTTGAAAATATCGTGATACCGTTTACTGATGGTGTAAAAGGCATACAAGTTTATACTGAGCTGGACGAAGCAATTGAAGGAGAAGGTAAGCCTGTGATCACCTCGCTGGAAAAAGGCATCACTCTTTCTATGATAGATGAATCATGGAAAGATCACCTTAGAGCTATGGATGACTTACGCACTTCTGTACAGATGGCCTCTTACGAGCAAAAAGATCCGCTATTGATCTATAAGTTTGAAGCATTCAACTTATTCAAGCAAATGTTGCTGGAAACAAACAGAAGCATTGTATCCTTCTTACTCAGGGCTAATATACCTATGGAAGAAGCTCCACAACAAGCCGCTGAAGTTCCGCAACAAACGGATATGAGTAAGATGAGCATGAACAAACAGCAAATAGACGATGCGGGTCAGAGTTACGCAGCCGATGAGAACGACGTGTACGAAACAGGTGGCGAGGCAGTAAAACAAATGCCGGTACAAGCAGGACCCAAAATAGGTCGTAACGACCCTTGCCCTTGTGGAAGCGGTAAAAAGTACAAACAGTGCCACGGAAAAGCATAATAATTTTATCTACATTATATCACAAAAGCCCTGTAAATAGGGCTTTTGTTGCTTTAGGATGATATTATCCACAAGAGGTTCTTATTTAGTTTTGAAAATTGCGGTCCTACTATTTACTTTTGCAGGTAACAAAGAAGAATGATGAATAGAAAATATACGAATATTGCCATAGCAGGTGGCTTGATACTCATTGCCGTTGCGGCACGTATTGCAAATACAGAAACGCATATTTACAACTTTGCACCAGTAGCAGCACTAGGTTTGTTTAGTGGTGCTATCGTCAAAGACAAGCGCTTTGCTTTCTTGTTTACATTACTAGCTCAACTTATTTCAGATGCATACATTCAGTTGTTTACTGAATATAGCGGCTTCTATGGAATCTCTCAGCTATTTGTATACGGGGGTATGATGTTAGTAACCTTACTTGGCACTAAGATGGGACAACCAAAAGCACTTAAAATATTTGGTTATTCCATAGCTGGTTCTGCGATCTTCTTTATGGTGTCTAACTTAGGGGTATGGCTACAAGGTTGGTATGGTATAACCTTCAACGGTTTAGTAACTACTTTCACTAAGGCTTTACCTTTCTATACAGAGATGGGAACAAGGTTATTCGTTAATTCTTTTGTTGGCGATCTTATTTTTAGCGGTCTATTATTTGGCGCTTACTTCGTTTTACAACAAGTGTTATCAAAGCGCCTAGCTAAAGAAAGAGCATAACTTATATATTTCATTATATAAATAAAGCGCAGCCAGTTGGCTGCGCTTTATTATTTATCAATAATAGTTGTATTTACTTTTGTACTACTACTCTATTCCTTCCTATTACAGCTTTATTGTTGCTCACCTCTATTAGGTAAACACCTGTTGGCACCTCACCTACATTGACATCAGCTGTACCGTTAGCACTCAGTCTTCTATCATCAGCCCATAATGTTTTACCGGTATAGTCAAACAATCTTATGTTCACCACTTCACCATTCAGCTCTTGATTATTGGTTTCTATAGTAAACTGTCCATTGCTAGGGTTAGGCACTACTTCAAAGGCATCAATAACATATGGTATAACCGATAACCCTGTAGTCGTATCAGGCGGTGGCACTAGTGTATCATAAGTTTGCTTAGGAGACATCCAAAGCCCGCGACCGTATGTAGACGCCCAAAGTTGCTTCTTAGTATAATTGATACCAAGATCCGTTACTTCAATACTAGGCAAGCCTGCATTATATGGCTCCCATTTATTGTTTGTAGCACTATCAATATAGAATACACCTACTGCAGTACCTACATAGATCACATCATTAGCAGTATCTGCCTCAAAGCAGTAAACAGGTACATTAGGCAAGTTAGTATCTACCTTTGACCACACACCGGCATCATACTCTGCCACTTTTGTAGATCCATACCCGCTAAAGGTGATCCAGAAACGGTCATATTTCTTTTGGTCAGCCTTAATATCAGATATGTTACCATTATAAGGTACTTGTATCGTATCCAGTGTTACTGTATCGCCAGGAACAAACCTGTGTGTATAATAAACCACATCCTGATTTTCATACAAAGCGTATATAGCACCTGATGAATCAGCAGACATGGCCAACCTTCTAGCATCTCTACTACCAGTTACATTGTTTGGAGTTACCTCAGTCCATGAGTTACCTCTATTAGGGCTAAACCATATTTTTTCATAACCTGCTAGCAGCTGTTGGTTATCTTGTGGGCTAACAAGGTAAGGAGTGATCCAAGCCCCTCTTGGTCTACCAGGTATATTATTCTGTATATCTGTAAAATTGAAGCCACCATTTATAGTCCTTCTTAACTCACCATACTGTATTGCAGTATAGAAAGTACTGGTGTCAGCATAGTCCATTTCACAATTCATACCATCACCACCTGTAAGGTCATGCCATACTCCACTACCATCTCTACCTTTCGACCCATTATCCTGGGCACCGGCTAATACAAAGCTAGCCTTGTTTGATACAGCATTTCTGTAAAACTGCGTAATACCCATACCGTCAGTAATATCTGTCCACATTTGGCTTTGCGGGTTGTCAGTTTTATATACGCCACCATCGTTACACTCAAATAAACGATTGCTGTTTAATGGATGGAAAGTTAACCAGTGTTTATCAGCGTGTACTGTTACACTG
Organism: Flavipsychrobacter sp.; assembly: GCA_965230595.1. Lineage (GTDB taxonomy): Bacteria > Bacteroidota > Bacteroidia > Chitinophagales > Chitinophagaceae > UBA5543. Next base: position 1,940,238 of record OZ246011.1, read on the forward strand.
CCTCCCGATGTAAAGTACCATTGGTTGGTACGACTCCACGCTGTTCCACCATTATTAGAATGCCAAGTATTCACACCGCCAACATATACCTCGTTACTATCTATAGGGCTAACTGCTATACATAAGTCATACCAACCTTGACCACCACATGCATTGCTACTCAAGGTCCCTGTCAAAAGGTTACCATTACAGTTAGAGCCAGAGGCCTGATATATTCTGGTAAATGATGCACCAGCATTAGACGAATGATAGATTCCCTCTAAACCACTACTATTGTTGGCAATTACAGCTTTTACCATATTAGGTCTATGAGGAGTTACCGCTATTGCAACTCTTCTTTTACCGCTACCGCTCAATACTCTTGTCCAAGAGACACCACCATCAGTAGAGCGATATATATGTCCGTTATTATTACCATATCTAGCGGCATAAATAACAGATGTATCTATTGGGTGATATACTAACTGCTTAAAGTGACCAGACGTTTGTACTCTTGTCCAGTTAGCACCACCATCGTAAGATTTATAAATACCATTATTTGCAGCTAGCGTTAAAGAATTCGTATCTAGCCTATTTATCACTAAACAGTTAGCCAACCGACTATCTGATGTAGCCCATTGCAACCCTGTAGTATCCCAAGTATTACCACCATCGGTAGATTTCAATACACCTATACTATAGGTATCACTTGCATCTCTATCACCGGTACACAGGTACATAGTATTTGCATTCATTGGGTTTACATCAATATCCGACACACCCAATACAGGCAGATGGTCAGTAATAGCTGTCCAGTTCACACCATCGTTAACCGTCTTCCAAACACCACCTCCTGCAGTACCTACCCAATATGTATTCACATTTATCGGGTGAAACTCTATACAGTTGATACGTCCAATACCTGCATAACCACCATCAGATTCGTCAGGGCCTTGAAAAGTCCAGTTGGCTTTACTTGCTGTGGTTTTCATATTCTGACGGTTAGACAAATATTTTGTCCACTCTTGCATCTTCTTGATGGGGGAAACGATGTAGCCGTTCTCATCAGTATTATGACGCTGATACCACAGCCATCTGTCAAAATGGTAATCACCAGTTTCTTGAATGTACTTTCCATCAATGATATTGACATCAGTAGTATGAGGATGCTCCTTAACATACTTTTTTACCACATCCTGTAATTTTACAGGCTTGTCAGAGCTAACCATATCCGGCACCTGTGCTTGAACAATGCCACCTGTTATCAAGCATAAGGCGGCTAAGTAGAATTTCTTCATTTTACTAGTTTATAAACTTTGGTATAAATATATATCAGAGGTAATAATTATATCTTATTACCACTATAGTTAGTTATAGCAAGTGAGTAAGGTTAAAAAAGTGGGGAGCAAAAAGTAGTTACCTATAGGTATACATATTAGTAAACCACACTAAAATACGATAGAATTACTAAAACGGTTCATTTCTATTAATTTTTTAATACACATCTCACAAATTCATGACATAATTGATTAATATCCACATCTACATTATAATTGAACTTATCATTTCTTTTTATCAAGACTTGAAATTATATTTGCACAAAACCAGTAAAAATGCCAAAGAAAGTTAAACCTACAGGTCGTCAAAAAAGTATATTTTGGATACATGCACTAGTATTTGCAGTCATTACCGCTATTACTTGGATGGTGTACGACAATGGTGTTGAAGGTTGGGCATACCCTTGGCCGGCATGGACAACTGCAGCATGGGGTCTTTCGCTTATTGGTCACTGGTGTGCAGTATATACCAGCTATGAAGATCCGGGACATGATGAGTTCAACCGTTTAGTAAACAACGGCTAATTATATTTTTACAATACACAACCCCTTGCTACCCGGCAAGGGGTTTTTTAATTTTACACTCTAACCTCTCCCATAAATGGAATCTCAAAAAATAAAACAGTTACAAGAAGAGTATGACTCTTTAGTAGATGAACGAAGCAAACTGGATACACTTGTTGACATGGGTATCGAGATTAGAAACTTTGATGTAGACAGAGCTTCCGAAATTGCCGATGAGATCATTGAAAAATCACGAAAATTAGGATACCCCAAAGGGGAAGGAAGAGGGTTAAACCTAAAGGGGTCTTGCTATTGGCTACAGGGTGATTATGATGAAGGCTTAGAAGAATTACAAAAAGCTTTTGCCATAGCAAAAAAAATAAAGGAGCAGCAACTTAAAGCTCGTGTACTGAATAACTTTGGCAACATTCACAGAGACTTAGGCGACCTTGCTAAAGCATTAAATTACTTTGAAGAAGCTCTTGTTATTAATGAAGAGCTGGGAGATGAGCTGGCCCAATCCGTAAACCTGACCAGCATTGCAGTATTACTCTACGACCTTAATGACTTTGAAAGTGCACTTGAGTATGCCTTAAGGTGCCTTCCTATATTCGAACACGCGCATGATACTACACGAGTAAGTACACTGTATAATACTTTAGGGAATATATACTTTAAGCAAGGTCAGTTTAAAGAAGCCTTAAGATATTTTGACCTTAATATAGAAAACACTTCATCCGGCACATCAGCATACGTAATGGCGCTTAGCGGCATCGGGAAAATACGCTATAGACAAGGTGAGTATGAAGAAGCCAAAGGCTACCTCAACAAAGCACTAATAGAAGCACAAGAGCACGAAAACGCTGAGGTGCAGATCATCAGCAACTATTACTTAGGCAGAATAGCATCAGAGGAAGGCGACTATAGACAGGCTTTGCAATACATGAACACGGCCTTTGATATGGCAGACGATTATATGAGGAAGCATGACATGATGAGTATTCATGAAAGCCTATCAGTACTTTATGACCGTATGGGAGACATACCCAAAGCCTTTCATCACCTAAAAGCTTATGAGCTACTAAAGGAAGAGATATTTAAACAAACCACATTTAGCAAACTTCGTAACCTTCAAATACGCCAGCGTGTAGAGCTGGCGCAAAAGGAAAAAGAAGTAGCTGAGCGTACAGCACAACTCAAGCAACAGTTCATGGCCAATATGAGCCACGAGATAAGAACACCGATGAATGCGATTGTGGGTATGACCAGACTCTTACTTAGCAAAGAACCTAAAGAAGAGCAATTACGCTACCTGAATGCCATACAGCAATCTGCTGACAATCTACTGGTAATCATTAACGATATATTAGACCTTTCTAAAATAGAAGCAGGTAAAATTGAAATAGAACAAACAGACTTCTCATTAAGAGATCTGGTTAGAAGCGTGAATGACGTCTTGCTATTTAAAGCTGAAGAAAAAGGGATAGACCTCCGCATTAATATAGCCAACAATATCCCGAACCGATTTACAGGAGACCCTACTCGTATCAATCAGATACTGATCAACTTGGCTGGAAATGCTGTAAAGTTTACTGATAAAGGATATGTAGAGATCAACACAACAATAGAGAAAAAAGTAGATAAGAAGTATTGGCTCAGGTTCAACATCATAGATACAGGCATAGGCATTGCGCCCGATTATGTAGAAAGCATATTTGAAAGCTTTACTCAAGCCGGATCGGATGTCGCACGCAAGTTTGGTGGTACAGGGCTAGGACTCACCATATCAAAGCAGCTCACCACTTTGATGGATGGCGATATAACAGTAAATAGTGAACTAGGAAAAGGAACTACCTTCAGTGTTATCATACCTCTTAAAGAAGCAGCTGAACAGACAGAGGAAAAGCAGCGTGAAATATTAGACAAAGAAACATTATCACAACTTGACGAAACACATCTACTGCTTGTGGAGGATAATGATTTCAATAAAATGGTAGCTGAAGAAACTCTCAAAGATAAATTACCTAACATTACAATAACACATGCCATAAACGGTGAAGAAGCAGTAAAAAAAGTAGCGCATAATAGATATGACATGGTGCTTATGGATATACAAATGCCTGTAATGGACGGAGTTACTGCTACTAAAAAAATACGTAAAGAGTTATCTCTGCCGGCATCTGAAGTATATATTATAGCCATGACGGCCAATGTATTGCAAGAGGATGTAACAAAATATTTTGACGCAGGCATGAATGCCTATGTATCTAAACCTTTTCAAATAGATGAGCTGTTATTAAAAATGGCTGCGGCTCTAAATAAGGAAAACCAAGCAAGACCAAAAGTTGAGACATCAACACCAAAAGAAAAGACAGAGGCTACACCAACACGTACCAATAAAAAGGCATTGCCAGATGTGGTAACAGACATGCAATTCTTACGCCAACTCACCAATGGCAAGCCGGATAAGATGGAGAAGTATATTGGCATGTTTTTAGAGAACTGCCCTAGACTATTGGGTAATATTGACAAAGCCATCGAAGAAAAAGATTACCCTTCTTTAAAAATTGCGGCGCACTCACTGAAACCCCAACTATCTTACATGGGCGTAAAAGAAGATGTTAGCCACATATTTTTAATAGAACAAACCTCGGGAGAACCGGCTCACTTTGAGCGTTTACCTGAACTAATTGAGAACTTGAAAGTGGTTTGCCAAAAAGCATTTGAAGAATTAAAAAGTTGATTAGCAACCCTTTCATTATGATTTTAATATGTTTTAAGCCATCAGGTTTTATTTTGAGATAATTTTTTCTATTTTTCATTCTTAATTGAATATTAGTTTACTATGGCAACTAACGAACAGCGTTATATTTTTTTGGTAGATGATGAACCTATCCAAAATGAGATGCTTAAAGACTATTTATCAGAGCGCTTCTTGTATAGCATTAAGATATATGACAACGGTGAAGAAGCTTTGAATAACATGGGTCTTAATCCGGAGATCATCGTCTTAGACTACCATTTAAGCGCTCATAAGCCAGATGCAAAAAATGGTGTTGAAATATTAAAAGCAATTAAAGAACGTAACCCTGAAGTGCATGTTATTATGCTATCGGGTCAAGATAAACTTGAAGTTGCCGTAGATAGTATGAAATATGGGGCATACGACTATGTTGTTAAAGGAGAGACTGCATTTTCACGCATTGAAAATGTGATCAATAACATTGGAGAGTTACACAAGATGCGCGCCATCAATAATGGCTATAAGAAAACGATAGTATTCTTAAGTGTAGTTGTTTTCTTGATCGTACTGTTTGCTATTTATCTAGGCTTCTTTACTAATGCCTATTCCAGCATATCAAATTAGCAGTAAATAAATAACCACATTTTTAACGATAATACGGCAGCTTATATTAGGTTTGCCGTATTATTAATTTTATAGCTTTTACTTATGCAATTAGCCAAAAGACTTGAGCGAGTAGCAGAACCGCAAACCATCAAAATGGCAAAGCTGGGACGTGAACTAAGAGCAAAAGGAATAGATATAATTGACCTAAGCCTTGGTGAACCAGACTTCTTTACACCCAAACACATATGCGATGCCGCCACAAAGGCAATGGAAGAAGGGTATACAAAATATACACCTGTAGTAGGTTACCCTGAGCTAAGAGACGCTATCTGTGAAAAGCTTAAACGAGATAATGGGCTAAATTATACTCCAGACCAGATCATCGTTTCAACAGGAGCTAAACAGTCTTTGGCAAATATTATACTCAGCTTGATCGACCCGGGAGACGAGGTGATCATACCTACCCCATACTGGGTTACATACAGCGCATTGGTAGAGCTGGCTGAGGGGCAAACCAAATTCATTAGTTGCCCAATAGAAAATGATTTCAAACTCACTCCGGCACAACTGGAAGAGGCTATTTCTGATAAAACAAAACTGTTCATCTTCTCTTCTCCATGTAACCCATCGGGGAGTGTTTACTCTAAAGAAGAGCTGGAAAGGCTGACACAAGTGTTTAAAAAACACCCTAACTGTGCAATTATTAGTGATGAGATATATGAATACATCAACTATACCGGCAAACATGAATCCATAGCACAGTTTGAAGATATTAAGGAACAAGTACTGATCGTTAATGGACTGTCTAAAGGTTTTGCAATGACAGGCTGGAGACTAGGTTATGTAGCAGGGCCCAAAGAGGTGGTACAAGCTTGTGAGAAACTGCAAGGGCAATTTACTTCAGGCACTAACTCTATAGCCCAAAGAGCTGCCATAACAGCATTAAGCGCAGGTTTAGCACCTACTCAAGAAATGCGCGAAGCTTTTCATCAACGTAGAGATTTTGTGATAAATGCACTTAGAGACATAAATGGTGTTGACATTAATACACCTCAAGGTGCTTTCTATGCTTTCCCTAACATTAGCGCTTTCTTTGGCAAAAGCAATGGCGACATTACTATTAATAATGATGAAGACCTTTGCATGTATTTACTGCATACGGCGCACATAAGTACGGTTAAAGGCTCTGCATTTGGCAATGATAGTTGTATCAGAATATCATTTGCTACATCTATGGAAAAGCTGGAAGAGGCCATGAAGCGCATGAAAGATGCACTATCTCAACTTAAGTAACAAGTAGGTTATTGCCCTTTAGCATCCTGTATATCTTGCATAGTAGCCACGTCAGGTATCATATCTTGATATACTTTTTCTAATTGGTCAGGGTGTTTTTGATACCAAACAATACTTTGCTCCAAATCATCCATAGTGATATTATGATGTGATAATATATCTAGGTAATAAACTGCTAAGGAGTCCACATTCTTGTTTCTCAACTCATGAGTACTATCATTTACTAGCGTACAATACACTTCAGCAAAGTGAATGTCCGTTAGCACTGTTTTCATCTTGTCCAGTTCCAAATGAGGCAGCTCCTCTTTGGTCTCACACGAAACTATTAGCAAAATTGATAGCAAACCAAGCACCCATCTTTGCATACACTTATTTCTTTAGGGAGTTATACTTTTGCGCATTAGGTACATCTATCTGTCCTAACATAGTAATATAGAGCGCCCTTTTCTCTTTAGGCAATTGAGCCAGCACACTAGTTATCTCGTCACTTTTAGCATTGAAGAAAAACTGTAGTAAAATAGCGCCCGGGTTTTCCCTTTGCAATTGGCTTAATGTATTAATACCTTGTAGCACTACCATTCTTGATTCTTCAGGCTTTAAATACATATTATCAAGACCTACTCTGTGTAGGTTATACCAATAGGCTCTAAATGCTTTAAAACGTGGATTTAGTAATTGATCGATGATCCAATAGCGGTTTTTATTGCCTTCTACGGCTTTCCAGCCTTTTATTGATTTGCCTTGCTCAGGTGCGTTATTCACCACATTTTGAGCTTTCTTAAAGTATACTTCTCCCCCTTTAGGCGCAAAGCTATCATAATCCAACCCTATAATAAGGTAGGAGTAATAAGCTAATACAGCTGTAAGGTTAGAAGTAAAAGGGTTTGTACCAGATACTCTGTTATCATCAAATTGCAATGGCGCAAACTGTGAGTAACTGAAGATAAAGTCACGGTCAATGTAGTTGACAATAGGGCTACTATATGAGGTATTATAAACAGGCCTTGAAGCTTGAATATTTATAGTTGCGCTAAAACCATTTTGCACACCATTGAGTGGCTCTGTAACATTGAGCAGTATATTGCAATTGATCTTTTCGTTAGGGCCAAATTGGTCATTCGTCCACTTACGGGTATTCATAAACTCCGTGATCGACTTTTCCATCTGAATGAACAATTCCTTGTCTACATTCTGGATACGATCGTGCATAACCTTAACCGTGCAGTTAAGCTCTTGTGCCTGCCCTGTCAATAAGAGTAGGCTAAACAATATTGTATTAAACAGTTTCTTCAACATCAAAAAACACCTTGATATTATTTACAATTTCATTAGCTACATCAGTCTTACTCATTATTGGCAGTGCTTTCTGCTCACCATTTTTATATAATAAGGTCACCTTATTTGTGTCATGACCGAAACCTGCTCCTTCGTCTTGCAAAGAATTCAGCACGATCATATCTGCATTTTTCCTACTTAATTTATCACTCGCATTGGCTAATTCATTATTCGTTTCCAACGCAAAACCAACCAGAACTTGCCCTTCCTTTTTCTGAGCTCCTAAGCTAGCTAATATGTCTTTAGTTTTTTCTAACTGTATATCTAACGTATCACCCTTCTTCTTTATTTTCTCATTGGCTTTATTAGCTGGTCTGTAATCTGCAACAGCAGCAGACATCACAGCCATATCAACATCACCAAATTTATCAATACATGCTTGATACATCTCTTCAGCACTTTCTACACGAATAACATGAACAGTACTATCCACCTTCTGACTAGACGGGCCTAGTACCAGTGTAACATCAACACCATTGTTAGCTAGTGCTTCTGCCACTGCTATTCCCATCTTACCGGTAGAAAAGTTACCTATAAAACGTACAGGATCAATACGTTCGTATGTGGGTCCTGCTGTAACCAGTGCCTTCTTGCCCTTTAAACAAGAGCTTGTACTATTCAAAAAAAAATCGGCTAAATAACTAATAATGTCTTCCAGTTCAGCCATTCGACCTGCACCAATTAAACCGCTAGCCAACTCTCCATGCCCTACCGGTATGATCTTATTACCATAAGAAAGCACAGTAGCTATATTCTTTTTTGTACTGAGGTGCACCCACATATCCTCATCCATTGCCGGAGCAATTAATACAGGGCAAGTTGCAGATAAATAAACCGCACAAACCAGATTGTCGCAAAGCCCATTCGCCATTTTAGCCAGAGTATTGGCACTACATGGAGCAACCAAAATCACATCAGCCCATCTGCCCAACTCCACATGATTGTTCCATGAAGAGCCATCACTAACACTACTGTGCACCTGATGTTTAGATACGGTCTCTAAAGCTAAAGGGCTAACAAAATCTGCCGCCGACGGTGTCATTAACACCTTAACCTCAGCTCCGGCTTTCACTATTTGCCTCACCAGCTCAGGAGTTTTGTAAGCTGCAATACTGCCCGTTACTGCCAATATGATCTTCTTGCTTGCTAGTTGCATAAACAGTTGCAAATTAAAGCTTTTATATGGATGTTGTAGAATGTCATGACATTACTTTGATTATGTAATAACCAATTAAGCAGAGTAAAATAATAATGATTACAGCCAGTAATGTCCACTTTTGATCGCTATATAACCTCTTGTTTCTATATTTTTCTTTCTTTATTTGATGCTGTAGCTTATAGTTAATGCGCTCTGTAAGCAGCTCTGTATCAGAAGCAGACAACTCTTGAAGCCCTTCTACCGCATCGCTTTCCATACCTTCTATTGAAAGAGCTTCTTCAACTTCTCTTTGCTCTGCAGGAGACAAACTACCATCGAGGTAAGCTTTTAGCTTATCCTCTGATATGTTGCCAGATGCATCACCCAATATATCATTCCACTCTTTCATCAATTAACCTTATTGTTTTTTTCTGTAATAAGCTGCTTAAGCTTACGTTTCCCGTTTTGAATATAACTTTTCACTTGCTTGAAAGAATACCCCTCTTCATCCATTATTTGCTGGTAGCTCTTTTTTTCAAGATAGAATTTTTTAATGCAAATACTTTGCTTGTCATCCAGTTCGGTCAATGCCTGCTCCATACTCACCACCAATTTTTCTTGAGCATATAGCTCCTCTCTATCTGTAGGCTCATCTGCAATTATATTTTCATGTATTTGTGTGTGACTATCATTCTTTTTATCTCTATGCAGTTGAAAACAATGGTTACGCATCAGTATATATATCCACCCTTTAAAATTGACCACATCATCATTAGGGAATTTAGTAAGCACTTTCAATAGTACTTGTTGCACAGCATCAGCAGCAGCATCTTTATCCTTCAAGTACTTCATGGCCACACCAAGTAGCAATGTCGTGTAACGTTGCAATAGTACACCCAACCATCTGCTCTCACCGTCCCTTCTATATAGGCGTATAAGTTCTTCGTCTGTGTAGTCTCTATATCTGTTACTATTCGTCAAATAAGTAGATGTTCTAGTTATAAAGATGCATTAAAATTAAGATTCCACAATTCGTAAGGCCGTCTTTATGTTGCACTTATATGCAGCTTGCATTAAAAATGCTTATCTTGTTATTAAATCTACCAACTATGAATACGTCACGTGTCGTTTTCTTTTGTATCACCTTGTTCCTGTTCTCCACTACAGGCTATGCTCAATATGGCCATATGGCTTATGAGCTACCCGGGTCAATACTACGGTTTGAGCTTGGGTATGTTAATACAGGGTCTACAGCAGATTACTCTGGCAAGTTACGTTTGTATGATAATGGTGCTTACCTACGAGATAGTGCACATTCGCAAACAGTGGGCAGCACAGGTTTTGGCGTTTCCTTCGGCACCTTTCACCCTATAGCAAGATTGGGTAAAGTAAGTATGCTTACACTATCTATTACTGGTATGTATAACCAGATCAAGTGGCAAAACATCGGTGAGAATATTTATCAAGGCACCAACCTTTCCATTACAGGGCAAACCAGACAGTTATCATTGCCCGTAGGTTTTGATTTTAAATTTGGTTGCGATGCTACAATGAATAAAAACAACAGGTTCTGTGCCTCAATAGGTGCTGGGGCTACTCCTACTTACTCTTTTACTGATATTGAAGCACACAGTGTAGGTAAAGCCAGCTTCCATCCCTTTTTAAAATTTGAAGCAGGTGTACTTGCAGGGCTGTGTATGAAAGTTCGAGTGATCTACTCATTCTTAAATGTAGAGTACGTTAATGAGGTAAATACCAGCACGGAAGATGACAACCTTGCCGAATCATTTACTCTTACAGGCAACCCTCCAGTTTCTGTATCATTCATCATTATGCCTTTTTCTTGGGCTTGGCAAAGACACGGATGGTGGGATACCTATCAAAGGCGCTAATTAATAACAATAACCTTAATTTGTATCCCGCTTCTCTATAGAGCGGGATTTTTTTGTAAAACGATAAAAATGGAACAACCAAAAACACGGATCATTGAAACTGAACGGCTTCTTTTAGAAGAAATAACACCTGAATTGTATGGCTATGTACTTAACAATTATAGCGACGAGGAGATCAAAAAGAAACTATGTATTAATGATGATAGACTTGAGCTACTTAAAGAACGCAAGAAAAAAGGGCATACTAATTACCATACTACTTTCAAATACTTCTTACTGCTTGATAAGGAGTTAAAAAACACAATAGGTACTTGTGGCTTTTTCAGATGGTACCAAGAGCATGACCGAGCTGAGTTTGGCTATGAGATGAGCGACCTCAACTACCGCGAAAAAGGGCTCATGAAAGAAGCTGCTCAACGGTTAATCAAATTCGGCTTTGAGGAAATGAATATTCATCGCATTGAGGCTTTTGCCAGCCCAACAAACGAGCCTTCTATTAAGATACTAACAGGGCTAGGGATGCAGCACGAAGGGTTGATGAAAGAACATTATAAAAGGGGTGATACTTATGAGGACTCGGCTTGCTATGCAATTATGAAGCATGAGTACAAGGGGTAACCAGCTCGTATTATTATATATTAGTTATATATAAACTACTTGAAAAACGGCGCAAATTGGCTACTTTTGCTCCACATTTTTTATTAGCAACTACATATTCCACATATGAATTTTGAACTTACAGAAGAGCAGAAAGCCGTACAACTAGCGGCTAGAGACTTTGCACAAAACAGACTATTACCTGGTGTAATAGAGCGTGATGAAAACCAAACCTTTCCTACAGAGCAGGTAAAAGAGCTGGGCGAGTTAGGCTTTATGGGCATGATGGTAGATCCTAAATATGGTGGATCCGGCATGGATAGTGTTTCTTATGTTTTGGCTATGGAAGAGATATCTAAGGTAGATGCCTCTACTTCTGTTTGTATGAGTGTGAACAACTCACTTGTTTGCTGGGGATTGGAAGAATATGGCAACGAAGAGCAAAAGCAAAAATACCTTACAGAGTTAGCTAGTGGTCAAAAAATAGGTGCATTTTTATTAAGTGAGCCTGAAGCAGGGTCTGACGCTACCTCTCAACGTACTACAGCAGAAGATAAAGGCGACCATTATATATTAAATGGTACAAAAAACTGGATCACAAATGGTAGCACGGCTTCTTACTACTTAGTAATAGCACAAACCTACCCTGAAAAGGGACACAAAGGTATCAATGCATTGATCGTGCATAAAGACTGGCCTGGAGTTACAGTTGGCGCAAAAGAAAATAAGCTAGGCATCAGAGGCAGTGATACACATACTATTATGTTCCAGGATGTGAAAGTACCTAAGGAGAACCGTATAGGTGAAGATGGATTTGGCTTTAAGTTTGCGATGAAGGTATTAGCAGGTGGTCGTATTGGTATCGCTTCGCAAGCACTAGGTATTGCAAGTGGGGCTTATGAGTTAGCACTTAAATATTCTAAAGAGCGTAAAGCATTTGGTACAGAAATATCTAACCACCAAGCTGTAGCATTTAAACTAGCTGATATGGCAACTGCTATTGAGGCCGCAAGACTTCTATGTATTAAAGCAGCATGGACAAAAGACCAAGGTGAAGATTATACACTACCTGCATCAGTAGCTAAGCTATATGCTTCTGAAATAGCACAATGGGTAACTAACGAGGCTGTACAAGTACACGGTGGTTATGGCTATGTAAAGGAGTTCCACGTAGAGCGCTTAATGCGTGATGCGAAGATCACTCAGATTTATGAGGGCACTAGTGAGGTGCAGAAAATAGTAATTAGCAGAACCGTATTGAAAGACTAATTAATATTAAAATAATGCCATATAAAAAAGGGAAGCAACATTGCTTCCCTTTTTTTACGTATATTCGTTTTACTCTAAAACCGAAAACATCATGACCTATTGCCATCACCTTCACAAACGTGAAGTAAAATTCCACAAAAAGCATTCCCCCTTTTTTTACTGTTACACTTGTATGATTGACATTTAATCCATGTCAACACAAATGAATTAATACATCACCATATCGATTTTTTTAACCTAAAACCATAAAAAATGAAAAGAACAATCATTTTCACCAAACAGTTTGTATTACTACTTCTGTGCATGGCAACACTTTCGAGCGTAAGCGCGCAGCAGTATAGTAACACCTACCCCTACACCGTTAGCACTAACCCTACCGACCTCTTCTCTGTAGATGTTATTAATCTTGGAGGAGGGAACACCGTTAACCTCGCAACAAGGGATAACGACAAAATTGCACTTACAAAATTTGACTACTTAGGGCATGTAGTATGGGACGAAGTCAATGTAATCAGTGGCCTTAATGGCGGTAGTATTAACCCTACCAAGGTTATTGAAAAGCAAAATGGCGAGTTTATTGTAGTAGGTATGTATACCGACTTCAATAATGTAAACAACCCTTTTGCTGCATTGTTTGACAATACAGGAATTTACGTCTTTGGTAGCTTTACTATTTACGCTAGCAACCAGACAAGTAATTTTAGACCAATACCTGGTTTCACTAGAGTAAATATTGTAATGATGCAAAATACGCAATCAGGGGCTGAGGAATACCTAATTACAGCTCCCGGAGAAACACCATACCCTCACTCTACTATTCCTAGTTTAATGGTCGCTAGTATGTTTCATGACAATGATGTAGTCATAAACGCAGTAAGTGTTGATGCAGGTTTAGGACAGCTTTGGAATAAAAAATACTTTGTAGATCCAACTAACCCGATTACTGCAAGGCAAAACATGCGCAGTCAAAATCCAAATCATCCTAATGCCTATGTACATATACATGCTGACCACCCTCATGGACTAGCTCATGTATACGACAATAGTGTTAATACAGATAAGTATGTTATCACAGGTACTACCTGGCAACAACTACAATATTTTATTGGTTCTCCTGCGCCTGGTAATGCTAATGGAGCAGCATTTAATAACTACTATACTTTCATCATAGCTATTGACAATAACGGTAATGAGTTAGCTCACAACAACAACCCATACCATGGTGAGTACACTTACAACTATCCCTTCGGACATAACCAACTTTGGGACCAAGGCACTAATGAAGTAGTAATGTCATATACGATTGGCAATACTAATATCGCCAGCACTAATGGAACACCTGCAACACCAATACCAGCATCTGTTATTGGTGTAATGAAGCTTGACCAAAACACACTGAATGTGGTAGGTAGTACTTCAGACTTTTACTACTTAGTAGATGCTACTGAAAACTATGCATATGGGATAATAGAAAATGATGCTAATGATGGTTATGTGATCGGCGCATGGATATATGACGAAAACACTCATGCGGGTAACCCTGCACCTGACGATAAAAATGCTAACATTGCTATACTTGAAGTAGATAAGAGTACTGCAGCTATTAACTACTATCATAGATTCAATATTTATGAAGAGACATTAACAGCTGCAATAACAGGATATAACTATCAAGGTCTTGCCAGCTATGTATTGGCAGGAACCAAAGGCACTTCAGGTGTTAATCCTCAAGACATTAGAATGATAAGTGCAGATGCTACTGGTTATAGTTGTTGCACCCATGTTCAACCTAATGGATTGGGAACAATTAATCACAGCACTGTATATGAGGGACCTCAAAACTTCTATGAGCACCTAATATATGACGCCCCATTTCAGGATGACATGACAACACCTACAGCTAACACCACAAGAGATGATTGCTTCTTAGCTATTGATTGCACACAATGGAAACCTTCTAACTCAAACGGATTAGCTATTATTGAAGAAAGTAAACTAAACATCTACCCTACTATATTAGAAGATGGCAGCAACTCTTTCAATATAGAGTTGAATGCAATCGATGCGACTAATATCACCTTAGCTATCTATAGCATAGATGGTAGAAAAGTAGCAGAACAAGCTTATGATGTAAACAAAGGAAGTAACAAGTTTACTTGGAATGTAGAGCTACCTACTTCAGGCAACTATATCATCAAAACTCAATCTACCGACGAGGCTCTTCAAGGTAATATCAGAATTACGAAGCTGTAATAGCTTTAGTAATACATAGGTACTATAAAGCCCCACAATGTGGGGCTTTATTTTTTACTACGATAGTTCCCTATGGTTCATTATTACTTAACAAAACCTAGCCAACTAAACGCTTAATTCTAACTCTAACAATCATGGGTACATATATCTGCCAATATCAGTTGTCCTTTTTTGTTTAACTTAGCATTGTACCAAAACCTACAATTATGACCCTTTCTAGAATCGTTGCAATACTTATCTGCAGTATATTTTCCATTAATGCTGTTGCACAAAACCAACCAAAAATAAAAATAGGCACTAACGGTATACCTCATGGAATAAATGAGATAGGCATTGCTGAAGCAATTACAGTAGAGAGCTTCACTAAAGATGGAGTACTGCATATCACTAAAGAAAATAAGGCTTACACGATCGAAAGTTTTGAAATCTCTATTCTACCGCCAACAGGCAAAGACATTCTAGGTCCTTTGGCAATAAACTCATCAAGAGCCGCAGGCAGCATTGGGAATCTAAACAGTATGCCTGAAATAAAAAATCACTTACAAGACGGCACCCGCATTTTTATCGAAAAACTAACAGCATCTTGCGTTGACTGTGCCGATATGAATACTATAACAGTAAAAGCATTTAGCATAAAGCTTAAATAATAATAAAGCCCCACTAGTGGGGCTTTATTATTTTACCAAGGCAGTTCGTCACCTAAGTGTATATACTTTCCAGATGGGCCATCGCTGCCTAACAATGCTAACTGTACTGATGTTTTTGCACCGTCTTCAATATGCATAGGTGCAGCAGCACCTCCCATATCTGTCTTTACCCAGCCAGGGTGTGCACTATTTACTTTCACGTTGGTATCTCTTAGTGCATTAGCTAAGTGTACTGTAAATTGGTTTAACGCCGTTTTTGATGCATCATAAGCAAAAGGTTTCGAATCTTTTATCGGCGATTGTTCATCTGCATGCAAACTAAGCGAGCCTAATATAGAAGACAGGTTTACAATACGCCCGGCCTCACTCTTTTGTATTAAGGGCAGCAACTTTTGTGTCACATTAACAACGCTAAAGAAGTTGGTATCAAACGTTTCCTTTAAGTCTTGAGGTTTGATATTCAATGTAGAATTACCGAAAAACTCCTCACCTTGTATTATGCCTGCGTTATTAATGAGTATATCCAAATACCCATACTCATCACCGATTGTTTTCACTGCATTGTTAATATCTTCTTCATTAGTTACATCTAATTGTATAGGCTGTGCCTCTATGTTTTCTTTTGCAAGTATATTCACAGCCTCGTTAGCCTTATCCAAAGTTCTGGCTGCAGCTAGTATTTTCACATCGTGCTTCCCTAGTTGTATGGCTGTTTCTAAACCAATACCTCGGTTAGCTCCAGTGATCAATGCTATTTTCTTCATTTGATTTTACTTTTATTTGATTATTGATATACAATTGTAGGACTATTTTTGCCACTCGCTTTTATACCTTTATATCCAGAATTTATACTCGTATTTCAACAGAAACCATTATGCGTAAGAACAATATCATTAGGTTTTCCTTCTATGCACTATGGTTAATTATTTCCGTAATACAAGCCTGTTACACTGACCTTTTGGAAGACGAAGCTTATTATTGGGTCTTTGCTCAGAACTTGGATTGGGGGTACTATGAGAACTCTCCTGCTATAGCCGCCATGATAAAGATCGGCTACAGCATTTTCGCTAATGAATTTGGTGTTCGTTTACTGACCATACTTTTTATTACTACCTATTTATATTTGCTTGAGCGGTTAGTTCAACCCAAAAATTTATTGCGCTACTACATGAGCGTCAGCTCTATTGCCGTGTTGCATTTGCTGAGCATATTATCAGTACCGGACACACCTTTATTATTCTTTGGCATTTGTTTCTTTCACATGTACAAAAGGTACTTACAGAAAGACTCGATCGCCAACAGTCTACTTTTAGCATTAAACATCGCCTTGCTATTATTTAGTAAGTATCATGGTATCTTACTTATTGTATTTACCATAGCGTCAAACCCTAGCTTATTCAAACGAAGATCTTTTTGGTTAACCGCCGTTCTTGCATTACTGCTATTTTCACCACACATATACTGGCAGTTCAGTAACGACTTTCCTACTATTAAATTCAACCTTACCGAACGGTTTAACAGAGGCGGATACAAACCTGAATACACACTCAATTATATAGCATCCATACCATTACTATTCGCACCAATAACCGGCACCCTATTAATATTCTTAAGCTTTAAGCAAAAATCAAAAGACCAGTTTGAAAAAGCGTTGAAATATGTCATAGCTGGCATCATCATTTTCTTTGGCTTAATGACCTTTAGAGGGCATGGCGAAGGTAACTGGACCTTATCTATACTAGCACCTGCTGTTGTATTAGGATATAAGTACACTGAAGAGAAAAAGTGGTACACCATCTTCAACCGTTACAGCTTTATATTTTCTGTACTATTTATCATTGCTGTGAGAGTATATTTTGTTAATGATGTTTTTGGCGTAGATAAACACCTACTTAGAAAAGTACACCACTGGGAAGAATGGACTGAAGACATAAAAGAGAAAGCTAATGGCCGACCAGTAGCCTTCATGAATACCTACCAACATACATCACAATATCTTTTCTATAGCCAAGAGCCACTGGCCACATCTCTCAACAATAGGATGAGTAAACGAAACCAGTATGACTTGTGGCATTATGAAGACAGTATGCAGGGGAAGGACATCATGCTTATTACTAATTACCATGTAAACGGACTAGACAGTATTCAACTACCTTGGGGATATGCGGAATACCTATACATTGACAACTTCACCTCGGCTTCTCATGTCAACATCTATAACACACCTAAAGAAATAACAGCTAAACCAACAGAGGTAGTCAAAGTACCATTCACTTTGGGTAGAGATGCAAACTTTAAAACAGACTTAGAAAGTAACAACCACTACCCTCCGCGATTAATAGTTAAGTTTTTTGATGGCAAACATGTCGCGCATGAAGTAAAAACAGACTTTAAGGTTATTAATAACATGCTGGATAGCAGTACAGTATATCACTTACCTGTTATTATGCCCGCAAAAGAAGGTGAGTATTACATGTATATTGACATCTCTATGGGTTGGCTACCACCTGCTATCAACAGTCAAAAAGTTGATGTAACAATAAAAGAATAATATTTATTTCTGTTAAAATTCAAATAATTCGTGATGTGTGGAATAATAGGTGTACCTTTGCGCCCTATTAAATTTTAGTTCTTTATTAATGGCAACATTTTCAGACTTCCCCCTGAGGGAAGAATTAGTAAGTGCCGTAACGGAAATGGGTTTTGAGACCCCGACACCTATTCAAGAAAAGGTAATCCCACAGTTAACCTCACAACCTGCAGATATCATTGGCCTGGCACAAACAGGCACCGGCAAAACTGCCGCTTTTGGTCTTCCGCTATTGCACCACACCGATCCCGCACAGCAACATGTGCAAGCACTGGTACTGAGTCCTACACGAGAATTGTGTATGCAGATCCAGGAAGAGTTTAAAAAATACAGCAGTCATATGCGTGGTCTTCGTACTACAGCAGTTTATGGCGGTGTGCCCATAGGTGGGCAAATACGTGAAGTAAAAAGAGGAGCGCAAGTGATTGTAGCTACTCCCGGTCGTTTAATAGACCTACTCGAGCGTAAAGCTATATCATTAGACCAAGTACAGTACGTAGTACTGGATGAGGCTGATGAGATGCTCAACATGGGCTTTAGAGAAGACATTGAGTTCATTCTCCAAAACACACCTGAGCGTGAGCATACATGGTTGTTCTCTGCTACAATGTCTAACGATGTTAGACGTATTGCCAAACGTTTCATGAACCAATGGAAGGAGTATGCGGTAGCGAAAGAGAATACAACCAACGAGAATATTGACCACCAATACTATATTACTAACCACCACAACAGGTTTAGTACCCTACAAAGGTTGTTAGATTTTACACCGGGTATTTATGGTATCATATTCACACGTACTAAGCAAGATGCACATGATGTGGCAGAGCGTTTAATGCGCATGGGCTATCATGTAAGTCCACTGCATGGCGATATGGATCAGAAAATGCGTACCAAAGTATTGGAACGCTTTAAGAAAAAGACCTTACAAGCCATAGTAGCTACCGATGTAGCAGCAAGAGGTATTGATGTGAACGACATCAGCCATGTGATCAACTATGAACTACCTGAAGACCCTGAAGTATATACACACCGTAGCGGGCGTACAGCACGTGCCGGTAAGTCAGGCATTTGCATGTCTATTACCACACCTAAGGAAATTTCTAAGGTTCGTTTAATAGAGCGTTTGATCAAAACAAGGTTCAATAAAAGCGATATACCTGATGGTGCAGAAGTAGTACGTAAAAGGTTGTTCTACTATTTAGAGCAAATCGAAAACGCAGCTCCTAAAGATGACTTTGCTTCGGTATACCAGTCTAGCATTCATGAACGTTTTGAGGGCATGGACAAAGATGAACTCATTCGCAGATTGATATGGTTACAACTAAAGGAAACCATAGATGCCTACCACGAAGCTGAAGACCTTAACGCAGGGTACGAAAATAATTCTCGCAGCGGTAAAGGAGGCCACTCAGTACGCCTGTTTATGAATATGGGTACAAAAGATGGTATCAAGTCAGCCGAACACTTGGTGAAGTTCATTACTGATGCTACAGATATGGAGGGTAATGTTATACAACGTATTACCGTAAGAGAGCTAAGTAGTTTCTTTAATGTACCTACTAGCGCAGCTGAGTTTATTATTACAGCACTTTCTCAAAAGAAGCATAAAGGTCGTAGAGTAAGAATAGAAGAGGCTGAGCAGAGTAATAAATGGAAAGATAAAGGTGGGAAGAATTACAATAAAAAAAGTTCACAAAGATCTGACAATAAACGATTTAACGAAAGAAAGCGCGTTAAAAGGTCATATAAGAAGTAACATTTTTAACATTTATTACTTCTTTATTTAATATAAATGTCCGAACTTTGCGCAAAATTCAGTGAAAATGAGAATAACACTATTATTATCACTTTTATTGAGTACACTTTTGGTGAACGCGCAGCCTGAACAAGGTCGTGTTATTTCAGGAGGAAGAGTGATAACAGATGATCCAATAGCTCAAGGTATCGCGAGTTATTATCATGACAAATTCGTAGGCAGACAAACCTCTACCGGCGAGATCTTCGACAACAATAAGTATACAGCAGCCAGTAATACACTGTCTCTTAATACTTATGTAAAAGTGACCAACTTGTCTAACGGAGAGTTTATTTATGTACGTATCAACGATAGGATGCATAAATCAAACAAAAGACTAATAGACATGGCAAGTATATGCGCTAAGGAATTGGGCTACCATTATGATGGATTAGCTAAAGTGAAAGTTGAAGTAGTATCACAAAAAGAAGGCAAGAAAGGTATACTTGCTCAAAACGAAAGTAGAAAGAGGCACCATCAACCTACTGACAACGATCTATAATCAACACATAAGACTTACAGAGCCGAGGCATATGCTTCGGCTTTTTTGTTACCTTTAATAGATGGTTCACCCCTCCTTATTTATAATGCAAACAGAAAATAAGGGCAGAGGTATGTTTACAAGAGAGGCTATACAAGAGGGAGTCACAATAGAGGTTTCACCTGTAATTGTTATGAGTGAACAAGAGCGAAAGTTACTGGATCAAACACTGCTTCACGACTATATTTTTGAATGGCAACCAGATTGTAAAAAAATGTGCTGTATGGCACAAGGTTATATATCGGTATACAACCATTCCAACCACTCCAACTGCGAACACTTTATGGACTATGAGCAAAACACAATGAGCATAAAAACCATAAGAGACATTGCCGCTGATGAAGAACTCACCATTAACTACAATGGCGTTTGGAACAATAAAAATGCCGTATGGTTCACAGAAAACAAATGATCATGAACTGGATAGAAGAGCACAACACACTAAAAAAGAGTTTCGAATTCAAAGACTTTTCCGAAGCCTTCGCTTTTATGACACGAGTAGCCATATTAGCTGAAAGGCACAATCACCACCCCAACTGGAGCAACGTTTGGAATAAAGTAAATATTGAGTTATCTACCCACGATGCCGGTAACATTGTTACAGACAAAGACAGAGAACTAGCTAAGGCTATTGACCAACTACTCTAGCCGATATACGGGGTATTGCTTGTGAGACAACTCATAATACGGAGAGTGTTTGTATATAAAATTCAGCTGCAGATAACCATTATTAGCTAATGTAGAATCTTCTGACTTCGCTTTTTCCAACATATCCCTTAACACCTCATTACTTTCCAGTAAATCATTAGCCACCTCCTCAAACACATAAGGGCTAAAGTGTTCTTTCTGTTGCAATATACCATCGAAAAAGCCCCATGCAAAAAAGGCATCCGGTGCAGCTGGTTCTAAAGTTTCTACAATATAACGCTTAGCTTTCTGTCTGGTATTAATAATAAAGTCGCCCTTATACACGTTTATCTTTTTCACTTCTTTATGCACTTTTACATTAGAGTGTAAGTAATGTCCTTCGTATGGGCTCTTGGTAGTTTTGTAATCCTCAATGTAATACACCCCTAGCTCTATAACAGTATCTCTAGGCATTTTCTTTACTAGTACATTGTTGACTCTTAGTTTTTCCACTACATCACTCCATGCTTGCCTAATGATATAAGATTTAGGAACCTTAACAGTCTCACTTGGCTTATAATAGTTATAATAAGGAACCGTCTTTGAATATGGTCTTTTTCTATCATAAAACAGTCTTTCTTTACCTGACACTTCACTTGCTTTATAAATACCTTCATAACCCTTGAATTGGACCGGTGTGCTTCTAGTAGTATCTAACTGCCAGCTAATAGGCAAGTGTGTGCTACTAACAATTCTTTTTCTATCATTCAATTTACTTTGTTTCAGCTCATCTGCATGTGTTGAGGTTACCTTTATAAAGCTTTTCATCAATTCATAAGTACCTACTACTCTATTCTTGTAGGGCTTAAGCATGTGCGTTTCGGTTACGAAAGAATAGCTTTGAAACAATGCACCAAAACCACTGGCAAAGCGTGGCGTTTCAATAAATGCGGGCCAACCGGTATCAGGTGTACGCCCCCAAACATTCACATATGGTATCATCTCCTGTCCTTTCTCTTTCATGTCTTTAAACACTAAGGGGGTCAATGTTTCATTCATAAACTTACCCATACTACCACCAAGCTTGTTAAACTCTGTAGCAAGAAGTGTTACCGTATATTGATAATCAGCACCATTACTCACATGATTATCAATAAATATATCCGGGTCGAGCATATGGAACAACCTTACAAGCGTTCTGGTTTCTTTGGCGTCCATTTTAATAAAGTCTCTATTCAGGTCTAAGTTCTTTGTATTCCCCCTAAACCCATAAGAAGCAGGACCATTCTGGTTTGCTCTGCTATGACTATTTCTATTTAAAGCACCACCAATATTATATATAGGAATAATGGCCAGAGCTATATTATCAGGTACTTTTATTTTGCCTTTTAGTGCATCTCTTAGCAACATCATACTCGCATCAATACCATCGGGTTCACCCGGGTGTATACCGTTGTTGATGAGTATAACTATCCTATTCTCTTGATGCCAATCCTTGATATTAAGATTACCATCAGGTGTATACAAAACAACATGTAATGGGTATGGTGCATCGGTAGGCCCTACGGACTTTATAGCGACTTGCTTATACTCATCAACCAACGTTTGGTAGTAAGCAATAGTTTGATGATAAGTGGCAGAGCTATCGCCTTTGCTGCGCTCAAAGACTGTTGTAAATGATTGCGCCTTTGCACAAAAAGATAATAGCAGAAAAAAAGAAAGTAGAACCGATTTTAGCATGCACTAAAATAAACATAGTTCTACACTCTTGATAATATTAATACATAGCGTAGTATATACTACACCATACTATTTCCATTGAAAAGATATTAACTGTAAAAAACAGTAGTCTGTTGATCAACTGCAGGCTTAGTGATCTTACTAAACTTGCCTGGAGGAGTTGGATGACCCTGCGGACGCGGTATGCCACGACGTGGAGAACAAGAATCAACAACTATTGCTAAGGCAAATAAAATACCTGATATAAGTATAAGCTTTCTCATGATGTGTGAATTTAATACGCTATACTGAAAAAAACAATGAGGCGGGCATAAAAAAACTCATTAAATAATAATAAAAAGTGCAATCAGCACTCTGTAAAAGAAGTAATAATAAAGGTCGGAATAATAACTTCTAATTAATTATACCATACTTACTATTCTATGAAATTATCACCAGCCCTCATTAACACAACTTTATGACAATCAATCACCTAACTTTTCCGAACTTTAAGATGTCTTATAATTAAAGAGCTTGAAACAGTTCATAATAAAAGATAAAAATTGGTGCTTCATTTACTTAGTATTTAACTAATGTAAAGAATGGCCCGGCGTCTGCCGGGCCTTATTGTTTATTTCTTTTCTTCCCAAAGCATCAGGAAAGCACCTGCAGGGTCTTTCACTAGCTGGTAGTGACCTCCCTTTCCATCACCACGTTTGGTTCCTATTACTTCACCTCCTTCCTTTTCTACTTCAGCTAAACTATTATCTAAGCTTTCAACACCTACATACATGAGCCATTGCGCAGGTATATTCGCATTTCCTCCCTTAGCATGGCATACTCCTGCCAGTGTTTCGCCACTTTCAGGGTCATTCATACAATAGTCTTCATATCCTCCCATATCAAAACCTTGAATATCCCAACCCACTACTTTGCTATAAAATTGACTTACTGTGGTCGCATCGTCAACGGTTAGATCCATCCATGATACTCTTCCTATTTTTTTATCTGACATAATTTCTTGTTTTAACGTGAATAATTATGCTACTGTAGCAGTAGGCTTTTTCTTAAGAATAGCGGCACATATTAATGATATGATCAACCCTACCGGGAACATTTCTCCTAACATTGTAAATAAGTACCTGGGAACAAAATTATTGTACCAGTTGCCTATTTGGTACTGTGCCAGCTCTTCTGCGGTAGCACCGGCCTGTTTCATAGCTTCTACTTGGCCTTCATACATTTTATTTGTCAATTCAACTGCTGTCATGCCGGATGTACCAATAAATATCTCCCAGCCTATTGCATATACGGCACTTGCTATTAGCGATATATAGATACCGACCATAAAGGCCTTGCCAAAATTTATTGCCCCATTTAAGTGCTTATCCCTATAATTTTTCACTGCAGGAAAAATAACAGATAATGCCAATACCATTGTAGCATAGCCCAACAGCATACTGGCTTCCATTTTGCCACTACTAACCAGTGACATGCTGATCAACAACATAGCCGCGGTAATAATACCCGCGATAGTTCCGAATGTTAATACGATTTTTCTCATAAGAATATTTTTTTTGATGATGATGCAAATGAACAACCGAAAATCACGTTTTTCTTCATACCAAAGTATGAATTGCAGTACCAATAAGCATTTTCACCCGAAAGTATGAGTTAGTACTAAGGTATTATGTTCAACTCTTTTGCCTTTTGTACTGCCTGTGTACGGCGTTTTACATCCAGTTTCACATATAGGTTAGACGAATGTGTTTTCACTGTATTCAATGATATAAAAAGCTTATCTGCTATTTCCTGATTAGATAAACCAAGCGACATTTGCTCCAAAACATCATATTCCCTAGTGCTAATACCTAGTTTTTCGATTAGGGCTTCATTCTTCACATAGTCATTTACAGGAATAGCCACTTCTTTAATTACTGTCTCGGTCTTCCTTCTGATGATCTTTGTGGCTACCCAAATGCCTATAACTGTAAAAACAATAGCGATCAGCCCTACATACACTTCCATACTCAAATCGCGAACAAAATATTTGTACTCCAGTGCTTTTAATGTGAAAATGAGCACTGCTAGAGCTAAACCATATAGAAGAATAGTTTTACGCATGTACAGGTAAAAATAATAGATATTTTGACAGGTTGGAAAGGTTAGTAAGCCATTGGTTTACGCTCTTCAAACTTTTTTAGTTTTTCATTCCATATATAAATGTAAGGATGGCAATAAGCGCAGGCTACACGGTAATATCCTGCTTTTGATCCATAAAAACTGTTTTCTACATCTTTTCTCAAAGGCGGATTTACAATAACCATCCTACTATTATGTAAATATTCGTAACCTAATGCCGCACTTGGCCCTGCATATACCTTGCCTGTTTTAGTATCTATTATTGCAGAAGCTTGGCAAGGTGAACCACAACCCCAAGACACAAAACAATAGTGTCCTGCAAAGTTTACCGGCTCTTTATAAGCATTTCTTATTCTCGTTCTATAACTCCAATACTCATCACCTTTTTTAAGTTGCAATGGTGCTTTTTTACCCTTAAACATTTTTTGAACTTCAAAATCACGGAATGAAATATAAGGTTCAAACTTCACTTCTGCCTGATGAATACTTTCATAACTGATTGTATCATCTCCCCAAACCATAAAGTTTTCACCTTCCAACAAGATGATACTTTCCGGCTTCTTTATATTATGCACCAATGAATCTATAGCAGGTTGTTTGTCAACTTCTTTAGGGTTGCATGCTGTTAGCAGCAAACACATGCATATCATCTTTCTCATTGCTATCATATCTATTTACAATATACCTATAGCAGTCGAACTATTGACCTGTAAAAATGTTATTTTTATGCCCTTCAACATATGGCTACTAAGAACGTTTCAACTACCAATAAGAAGGATAATACAACTACATCTGATGATGCGATATTCATTAAGGGTGCACGCATGCACAACCTGAAGAATGTTGATGTAGCCATTCCCAGAAATCAGCTGGTGGTTGTAACAGGGGTGTCAGGCTCAGGAAAAAGTAGTCTGACAATGGATACTTTGTTTGCCGAGGGGCAACGTCGTTATGCCGAAAGTCTAAGTGCTTATGCCCGTCAGTTTTTAATGCGGATGGATAAGCCAGATGTAGATTACATCAGAGGTATATGCCCCGCCATAGCCATAGAGCAAAAGGTAACTACCCGTACGCCCCGTAGCACTGTAGGTAGTATGACGGAGGTCTACGACTATTTACGTTTGTTATTTGCACGAGTGGGACGTACTTACTCTCCTATAAGCGGTAATGAAGTAAAGAAAGATGAGGTATCTGATGTGGTAGAGCACATTAAAACATTGGATAAGGGAACAAAAGTTCAGATTGTTGTCCCATTTACTACAAAGTACGACAGAAGCCCTGAAGAGGAGCTTAACATACTCATGCAGAAAGGTTTTAGCCGTGTTTATACACCAACCCAAGCTAAACCTATAAGAATTGAGGATATACTCAACAAAGAGGCAGAACTACCTAAAAAGGATATATATGTACTTATAGACCGCATTGTCACCAAAGATTTTGAAGAAGACGATCTGCATCGGTTAGCAGACAGTATACAGACTGCCTTTTATGAAAGTGAGGGTGAATGTTTTATTGAACTTAATGGCGACCAAATCATTAGTTTCAATAACAGGTTTGAGGCGGATGGAATGAGTTTTGAAGAGCCTTCTCCCAACTTATTTTCATTTAACAACCCTTATGGTGCCTGCCCAAAATGTGAAGGGTTTGGAACGGTGTTAGGAGTAGACGAGAATCTAGTGATACCAAATAAGCAGCTAAGTGTATACGAAGGTGCGGTAGCTTGCTGGCGTGGAGAGAAGATGGCCGAATGGCAACAGAGCTTTATGCGTATAGCTACAAAGGTAGATTTTCCCATTCACAAGCCAGTAGTTGAACTATCTAACGACGAGTACCAACTGCTATGGGAGGGGGATGACAACATCAGCGGCATTAACGACTTCTTTAAAATGGTGGAGCAGAACCTTTATAAAGTACAATATAGGGTGATGCAAGCCCGTTACAGGGGGCGCACCATTTGCCCTACTTGTAAAGGAAGCCGCTTAAGGCAGGATGCACAGTATGTGAAGATCAATGATACAACCATTGCCGACCTGATGTTTATGCCTGCATCTGATCTAACTAATTGGTTTAACACACTGGAATTAACTGACCATCAGCTACAAATAGGCAAAAGGATACTAATTGAGGTAACACAAAGACTAAGAACGCTTCTTGATGTGGGTTTAGGCTATCTGACCCTAAACAGGTTAGCTAACTCTCTTAGTGGTGGTGAGAGTCAACGTATACAATTAACTAAATTTCTGGGTAGTAACCTTACTGACTCCTTGTATATACTAGATGAGCCTAGCATTGGCTTGCACTCCAGAGATACCGAGCGATTGATAAAAGTACTCAAGAACCTTCGCGACTTGGGTAATACCGTAGTAGTAGTAGAGCATGATGAGATGATGATGCAAGAGGCGGACTATATTATTGATGTAGGTCCGTTAGCAAGTCACTTAGGTGGAGAAATAGTAGCCACCGGTACATACGAAGAGGTCATCAAAAATAAAAACAGCCTTACCGGCCAGTACTTAAATGGCAATATGCAAATAGAAGTACCTAAAGTAAAGCGCAAACCCAACGGGCATATAAAAATAGAGGGGTGCAGGCAACACAATCTGAAAAACGTTGATGTTAAGTTCCCGCTTAACGTACTGTGTGTCGTAACCGGTGTAAGCGGTAGCGGCAAAACTACTTTGGTAAAATCGACCCTCTACCCTGCCTTACAAAGACACTTAGGTGAAAGTACCGACAGACCAGGTATACACAAGGCTCTAAGTGGCGACTTGGATAACATCTCCATAGTAGAGCTGGTAGATCAAAACCCAATAGGTAAATCATCACGCAGCAACCCTGTGACCTATATTAAAGCATGGGACGAAGTACGTAAATTATTTACCAAACAACCTTTAGCTAAAATGAGAGGCTTTAAAGAAAAGCACTTCTCATTCAATACCGATGGAGGTAGATGTAATACCTGTAAAGGTGAGGGTGAGGTAATTGTAGAAATGCAGTTCTTAGCTGATGTTCATTTGCAGTGCGAAAGTTGCAAGGGCAAACGTTTTAAGGATGAGGTATTGGAAGTAACCTATAGAGAGAAAAGCGTTTTTGATGTACTGGAAATGAGTGTAGACGAAGCGATTGAATTCTTTAAAGATGAGAAAAAACTTTCTACTGCTTTACAGCCATTAAGCGATGTAGGCTTAGGATATGTTAAGCTGGGGCAAAGCAGCAACACCCTTAGTGGTGGTGAAGCTCAAAGGGTAAAACTGGCCTCCTTCTTAGGCAAGGGAAGTAATAAGGATAAAGTGCTTTTCATTTTTGACGAACCAACTACAGGTCTCCACTTTCACGATATCAAGAAATTATTATCATCATTCGATGCATTGATAGAGCAAGGACATAGTATCATTGTCATTGAACATAATACTGATGTCATTAAAAGTGCAGACCATATCATAGACCTCGGCCCTGAAGGTGGAGCAGGTGGTGGCCACCTGCTATTCTCAGGTAAACCCAAAGACTTAAAGGCAGTAAAAGAAAGCTATACAGCTCAATACCTATAACGACTACTTAGCACTCCTTTTATTAAAAATGAGCAACGGTGCTTTAGTACTAAATGAGAACTCTGCTGACTTGCTAGACAAGAACAACCTTTCGAAGAAAGAACGTTTCTGGTCTGTAAACATTACTACCAATGATGGTTTCGACTTCTGTACTGCAGCATCTAAGTCTTGCAATAAAGTATGCTCGATATCCCTCTTCTCGTAGTGGAGGTCAATATCATACTTAAACTTCTTCTTCAGTTCTTTTTCTGCTATATCTTCATCTATTAGATACTCAAACGGGAATGATAAATGTAGTAGCTCCAACTTTGCATTAAACGATTTTGCAAGACCTACTACCTTCTTCAGCTCGTTGGCATAATTGGTCATATCAGAAGCGTATAAGACTTTATTAAGTGGCCTGGTTCTATAAGACGATGGGATACACATTACAGGCACTTCTGAATTCTTAATAAGGCTCGCTGTATGCGTACCAAATATTTTATTCACTTTGCCGGCACCTCTTGTTGCTATACATATGTAAGTGCATTTTTTTTCTTCAGCTACATAAGAGATACTATCAGATACTGCCAAGCTGTGGAACACTTCACATTTATATTTGCCCGGCGTCACTTTCATTGCTTTGTAAACACCTGCTACAAAAGCTTCCAGATCTGCTTTCATTTTCTTTTTATCTTCTGCAACAACATGATCATACTTTTCATCTGTCCATGTAGCAGCTCTCAGCACTTGATTCACATGTAGGAAGATCAGTTGAGCTTTCTTTTCACTAGCCCAGTTAATTGCAAAACGTAACCCTGCTTTCGAATTTGTTGACAGGTCGGTAGTAACTAATATTTTGTCCATAATAAGTATTGTTTATTACGGAAAAGTACTACAGTAACTCTTTATAGAATATGATATTATCCAGTCTAAAACATGACTTTCATCATTAATAAGTAGACCAATAAGATGAAGAAGGTATCTATGGCCATCATCCATTTCAGCTTGCTCTTAAACACTAAGCCTATAATACCTATTGTAGTAATAAGAATAGTACCTACTGCAGGCACTAGTAAGTCAGGTGATATATTTTCTAAGATTGGCCCCTTGGTATATACCATATCGTTAATAGCCAGAACAAATATGTTGAACACATTACTACCTAACACATTACCAACAGCCATATCAACCGAGCCTTGACGAACAGCCATAGCACTGATCACGATTTCAGGTAGTGATGTAGAAAGCGCCAAGAACACCGTACCAAATACACCTTCACTAATACCTGTTTCATTTGCTATTACTTCACCAAAGTATGGTAAAAACATAGCTGCCACAACTACTATTGCAGCAAAAAACAAGTACCTGCTCACTACATGAGCCTTAGAGTATTTTATAGTGGCTTTCTCTTCTTCTGATTGTAGGTCAAGCTTTCCCTGAGCTGTTTTAGGTCTCTTCTCATAGCTATACACTGCACGTATAGCAAAGAAGTATATAAAGATGAATATTAAACTATCAATACCAATCCACGCTATACTACCAAAAATACCCGGCTGTATAATTGATAAGATAACGAAACATAGCAATACAATACCAAACGACGCTGCAATAACATGCCCTGTTTGTGCTGTATAGGTCATTGGTGGTTTTCGAGGAAAAAACATATCTAACAGTGATATAATGAATATGTTAAACGCACAACTACCAATAACGTTACCTACTGCCATATCAGGCGAGTCTACCACACGTATGGAGCTGATACCGGTAACTAACTCAGGTAATGATGTAACTGCTGCCATGAGTATCATACCTACCCACATCTTACCCCAGCCCATAATATCTGAAAGTATATCCCCATAGTACGACAAGCGATTACCTGCGTATAAAATGGCAGCTACACAAACAATAAAACCTAAGAGACTTTCAAACATAAACAGGAGCAATACGTGAAACTAAAAAATCAATATAGGAAAAACCTCATTACCACAACTTATTAATACAAAATTTATAATTGGGTGCTTGTAAAATTTCCTCCAATTGTAGACATTCGTATAAATTCATCTTTATGAAAAAGTACATTTTACTACTATTGGTTATTGGCCTTGCAGCCTGTAACGAAGGCGATAATAAACAACAAGAATCAAGTTCAGAAGCCAATACAGAAGAGAAAGGACAGGAAGTTAAAGAAATGTGTTTCCTAAATGCTCATAACTTCAACAAAGTGGATTCTGACTTTATAAAACTGGTCATAACAGGTGATGAAGTGACGGGTGAAATGAGCTACTACCCTTACGAAAAAGACGCAAGCGTAGGAACAATTAAGGGTACAATAGCAGGAGATATTATCACCTTAAAGTGGACCTACTGGCAAGAAGGCATGGAATCTACAGAACCGGTAGTTCTAAAAATGATACCGGAAAACTTACTACAAAAGGCTACTGCTATGAATGAAAAAGGCGAGATATATGTGCCGGAAGATGCGAAATACGTAGAGTCATACAAACAAGTTGACTGTAGCCTTTACGAGAAAAGAAAGAATTAAGGCATAGCTGCTATCAGCTTTTGAGTATATTCATTTACTGGGTGGTGTAACACATGATGTGCATCACCCTGTTCTATTATACGTCCTTTATGCATCACCATAACTCTATCACTAATGTAATGTACAACATTCAGGTCGTGTGAGATAAACAAATAGGATAAGCCTAGCTCTACCTGTAGCTCCTTGAGCAAGTTGAGTATTTGTGCTTGTACACTCACGTCTAAAGCTGAAACACTTTCATCACAAATAACAAATTTTGGTTTTAATGACAGCGCTCTTGCTATCCCCAACCGTTGTCTTTGACCACCCGAAAATTGGTGAGGATATCTTTTTATGGCATCCTTTGACAAGTGTACCATATCTAAGAGCTTGGCCACTTCAGTTTTCAACTTACTATTGGGGGCGATATCGTGTGCTCGCATCGGTTCCATAAGCATGTCACCAACAGTCATCCTAGGATTAAGAGAAGAGAACGGATCTTGAAAAATGATCTGCATTTGTTGACGTAACATTCTCCATTCTTTAGCACTTAGCGAGTTAATCTCCTTGCCTTCAAAAGAAACATTTCCACTTTGTATTGGCACTAACCCCATCAAAGCTTTACTGATCGTGCTTTTACCGCAGCCACTTTCACCGACAAGACCTAAAACCTCTCCTTTCTTTAATTGAAAAGACACATCATCAACAGCTTTAAAATAATCAGTTACATTTCCTCTCCAGTCTTTTCCTTGTTCATAATACACACACAGTTTTTTCACATCTAGTAGTACTTCATCCGTAATAGTTGACGAGAACGCCTTCTTTTCAAAAACATCACCCTTTATATAATCATCAACTATAGGCAACGTTGTGCCTTTATTGTTTGCAGATGGCCTACATGCTAACAATGCTTTTGTATACTGATGTTCAGGTTGTGAAATTACCTTTTGTATCTCCCCTCGTTCTACTACCTTACCCTTGTACATTACCATGATGTCATCTGCAATACTTGCCGCCAAATTAAGGTCGTGCGTAATAAACACCATAGCGGCATGATGCTCTTTTTGCAACTCTGCCATCAAAGCTATTACTTCTTTTTGCACGGTAACATCCAGTGCTGTTGTAGGTTCATCAGCAAGTAAAAGGTCAGGGTCATTGCACATAGCCATTGCTATCATTACCCGTTGCTTTTGCCCACCTGACAGTTGGTGTGGGTAACGATGGAATATTTTTTCAGGAGCAGGTAGCTTTACTTTCTGTAGCCAATCAATGGCTGTAGCTTTTGCTAACTGCTTAGGTAGTTTTTGGTGTAATACTATAGATTCCAGTAATTGCTCTCCTACTTTCATAATAGGATTCAAAGCACTCATTGGTTCTTGAAATATCATACCAATGACATTACCTCTTAACTTGGCTACTTCCCTAGTTTCTATTAGATCATGTGTTTGATCGTTTATACTAAGCGTAATAGCACCTTTAACCAATGCAGCATCAGGCAGTAAACCCATTATGGACAACGCTGATAATGACTTGCCTGAGCCACTCTCTCCCACTATAGCCAGTGTTTTTCCTTTATCTAGTTTAAAGGAAACTTTATCCACTGCTATAAAAGTGTCATTCTGTTCAAAAGACACCTTCAGCTGATCCACTGTCAATATATTCCGCTGAACACTCAAAATTTAAGATGCTTTACCGTTTGTCCGTTATTTATGAGTTGCTTCAAAGAGTCAATTCCAATTTTCAAGTGTTGCTCTACATAGCTTTGTGTCACTGTTGTATCGCTCTTAGCGGTTTTAACCCCTTCAGGCACCATTGGTTGGTCTGATACAAGTAAAAGCGCACCTGTAGGTAGTTTGTTATGAAAACCAACAGAGAATATAGTTGCCGTCTCCATGTCTATAGCCATTGCCCTGATCTTTCTAAGGTAGGTTTTAAACTTGTTATCATGTTCCCACACCCTTCTGTTGGTCGTATACACCGTACCTGTCCAGTAATCCTTTTCGTAATCTCTTATGGTGGTTGATGTAGCTTTTTGTAAAGCAAATGAAGGTAGGGCAGGCACCTCAGGTGGAAAATAGTCATCGCTGGCACCCTCACCCCTTATAGCAGCAATAGGGAGGATAAGATCTCCAACCTTATTCTTCTTTTTCAAACCGCCGCATTTGCCTAAGAAAAGTACAGCTTTGGGTTTGATAGCACCTAGAAGGTCCATTATTGTAGCCGCGGACGCACTCCCCATACCAAAGTTGATAATTGTGATGCCATGAGCAGTAGCGCATTGCATGGGTTTATTTTTACCTACGATAGGTACATTGTGCATGGCTGCAAATAGTTCTACATACTTGCTAAAGTTGCACAACAATATGTAGCTACCAAAATTACTCAACTCCAAACCTGTATATCTAGGTAGCCAGTTTTCAATTATTTCTTGCTTCGTCTTCATATAGTTACTTAAAAATACGAAATCCATTCTTGCCTATTACCCAATGAAAACATAATATTGTCACCGTTAACTATGATCAACATCGACTTTTCAAAAGCAGAACTAAAGCTGAAACA
Organism: Flavipsychrobacter sp.; assembly: GCA_965230595.1. Lineage (GTDB taxonomy): Bacteria > Bacteroidota > Bacteroidia > Chitinophagales > Chitinophagaceae > UBA5543. Next base: position 1,973,858 of record OZ246011.1, read on the forward strand.
AAACGAAGGTAAAACCGTCGTATTTGACCCTATAAGGAAAGGTTGGTTCATACTCACGCCCGAAGAGCATGTACGACAGTGCTTGATCAGCCATCTTATTAGCAAATACAGTTACCCCTCATCTCTCATGGCTGTAGAAAAACAAATAATAGTTGGCAGCCTGAAAAAGAGATTTGACATAGTGATATACAATCGCGAACATAAGCCATGGATGCTTATCGAGTGTAAAGCACCAGAGGTATCTATATCTGAGCATACGCTAAACCAGCTACTCAGCTACCAACAAACAGCGCAATGTAACTATTGGCTCATTACGAACGGGCATCAGACATTTTGTGCTAATGCCTGCGATATACATCATATTACTTGGGAAGAACAGCTACCTGCTTATCACTGAGTCGTACCTGCTGGTATGAATAACTTCTAATGCTTTTTGCAGCATGATATCATCACTATTGATCACATTATAGTAGCCTTCGTTATCGAACAAAACACGCGCCATTTGCGCTTTCATATGCAGAAGAAAATAGTCTTTCACCCCCTGCCTTTTCATTTGCTTTTTGATGTACCTACTTGTTTCAGGCTCAGCTTTTTTAGCGTAGTAAGCTAGTAGCACTGCAGCATCAAAACTTTTGTTGAAACTAGCCGCATTTTTGTACTGCCTTAATTCTTTTGTATGCTCAAAATAGTATTGCCATAGCATATTTCTCATAGTAGTGCTGTAAAGCATCTCTATTAATGCCGTAGGAATGTTTGTAGTGTCATATGGCACATATATATCCGGTGTAATACCACCGCCTCCATATACCACCCTACCATTTGTAGTATAGTACTTAGTAGTATCAGCAATAGCTATATTATTGTTTCCTGTTAACTCTCCTGACTCATACCTCTCTAATATATCATGTCGGTAAGCTTCTTTACCATCTTCGAACGATCTTTGTATACTTCTACCCGACGGTATATAATACTTAGCTATCGTTAATCTTAAAGCAGCACCATCTTCAAGGGAATATTGCTCTTGCACTAGTCCTTTACCATAAGTACGCCTACCCATAATAACACCTCTATCATAATCCTGAATAGCACCGGCAAAGATCTCACTGGCAGATGCTGAACCCTCATCTACAAGTATGATCACTCTACCTCTTTCAAACTTCTTCCTTTCTCCTGTATTATATTCAGTATATACTGATCGGTTTCCTTTTGTATATACTAATAACTTTTCACCTTCAATAAAATCATCGATCATCTTAACGGCTTCATCCAAGTAGCCTCCCGGATTTTGCCTAAGATCTAGTACAAGTCGTTGCATACCATGTCTCTTAAGCTTACTCAAGGCATTAGAAAAGTCTTTATAAGTAGAATCGCTGAACCTGTTTAGTTTAATAAAACCCGTAACACTGTCTAGCATAATAGATGCGTCAACGCTAACAATGGGTATTAAACCTCTTGTAATGAGTACGGTGTCTAATTTGTTGGTATTGCCTTTCTTAGCTACTACAGACACTTCAGTGCCTTTAGGGCCTTTTAAAAGTTGCGGTATCGTGCCCGACAAAGTCTTATTACCAACAATAATGCTATCACCCACTTGTATCACTCTATCACCTTTCGTTATTCCGGCTATCGAGGCAGGACCTCCATCAACAACAGATGTAATAAGCATCGTGTCATTAATCACAATAAAACTTACACCTATGCCATAAAAGCGACCACTGAGCTTCTCATCCATTTCCCCTCTTTCATCGGCAGCTATATATACCGTATGCGGATCAAGGTGGCTTAAAATACCATCTACAGCATCAGCATATAGCAAATTCGCGTCTACAGAGTCAACATAACGGTCTTTTATAAGATCAATGATCTCTTCCAGCCTATCACTACGCTGTATAATAGCAGTTATATTCCGCTTATTTCTCAATGAGTCGCGAAGCTTAAAGCCTATAACCATACCTGCTATTAACACTACTGAGAATAGTAGTGGCAACCATATTTTCAACCTTTGTTTGCGCTCTTCGCTCATTATATAATAAAAGTTGGCGCTAAGTTAATGGGTATTATTGATATAAAATGAATATCATGTTATGCCATTACAACTTTGGGATAATTTTAGAAGATAAATACTGTTTTGCTATGGAAAGCGACTAAAAAACAAATAGATTTACACTCTAATTTTATCATAAGAGAATATTCAACAATGGCAATATTACTGGCGGAGAGCGGGTCTACTAAAACCGACTGGTGTTTGATACACGACAGTGGCCGAACCACTAAATATCATACAACAGGTATCAATCCGTTTTTACAATCCAAAGAAGACATTTGCAGAGTTTTTGACGAAGAGCTGAAATGGCCATCAAAGAAAAAAGAGATTGACACTGTGCTATTTTATAGTGCAGGTGCCGGCAATAAGTTGAAGCAAAAAGAACTTACTGCAATACTCAAAGGATATTTCAAAGTAAAAAAAGTACAGGTAAACGGTGATATGATGGCTGCGGCCAGAGGTATCTGTGGTAATGAAAAAGGTATCGTTTGCATCTTAGGCACGGGCAGTAACTCATGCTACTATAACGGGAAGGAGATCAAAAAACAACCCGTTTCCTTAGGCTATATAGCCGGCGACGAAGGAAGTGGCAACCATATGGGTAAACGCGTATTAAGATACTATGCATACAATACCTACGATGCTGAGTTGAAAGGGGAATTTGAAGCCATGTTTGGCAATGATGTACCCGCAATACTTGACAAACTCTATAAAGAGCCTTTCCCTAATAGATATTTAGCCAGCTTTGTACCCTTTCTTACTAAACACAGAGGTCACTACATGGTAGAGAATATCATTGAAGACAGCCTTAATGAGTTTTTTCACCACCATGTGTTGAAGTATAGAGAAAGCTGGAATATGCCGATCAACTTTGCAGGGTCTGTAGCTTATGAGTTTAGGGATCTTATAAAAAAGATGTGCGACCAATGTGGCCTTACACTCGGCAAGGTTGAAAAAAGCCCATTAAAAGGCTTGATCAGTTATCATAAAGATAAAATGTAAGAAGATTCTTAATTATCAATACAAAGAGTGCTTAATAGCGCTCTTTTTTTGTGCCATGAATTCATCTCTATATATACACAAAAAAGAAGCCTCGCAAATGCGAGGCTTCAAATATTTAGTTCTGAAACTTAAATTAGTTTCTTCTTAAGTTCGGGAATGGAGGAGCTACGTTAGCAGGACCTTCTTCACCTGGCATTGCAGAACGATACATAACTGAGTTAGGATCACCTGCTTGACCATATTGGAAGATGAAACGGTTACGATCAATACCGTGAGTTTCGCTCATGTACTCAATTACAGAGTTAACACGATCCCAAGAACGTTGTTGTTGGATTTTGCTGCTGTTACCAGAACCTGTAATAACTACTTTACAAGTTGGGTTAGCTTGCATTTGTGCTGCAAGAACAGACAACATACCCATTGAAGCTTGGCTGATACGAGCAGAACCTCTAGAGAAAGAGATGCTACCTGCACCGATAGTACCACATGGAGGAGCCATAGTACCACAATCTTCAGGACAAGGGCATTTACCAACACCGTCAGCGTCAACTGGTTGACACTCAGTAGGAGTGATCAATTGCTTATCGCGATCATCAGGAACACCGTCACCATCAGTATCAAGAGGACAACCATGGCTGTCTACTGCAACACCTGCAGGAGTACCAGGACACTTGTCGAATTGATCAGTGATACCGTCACCATCAGAATCAGGAAGAACCGGATCAGGAAGTTGCATGTGACGAGGGTAGCTTAACTCATTGTAAGCGTGATCAAGAGGGTTCAACCAGTATAGAGGCTCAACACTCTTAGATTTGTTACCTAAGTTAAAGTTAAGACCTAAGTTCAAGTAGTTGATGATATCATCGTTGCTAGAAAGAACAGGAGAACCTGCATTTTGACCGGAAGCCCAACGCTGACCGTCTAATAGATCTTCACTAGGTAGAGTAACACGATCTTCTAAAGAGATGTTGAAACGCTTGCTAACGCGGAACTGGATACCACCACCTACGCTAGGAGCAAATACTAAAGTCTTATTATTAAATATTTCAGGACGACGACCATCACGCTCGTTTTCAGCGTCAGTCTCGTAAGTACCATCCATACCTGCTTGAAGTAGGTCACGGATTTCCTTCTTATTCTCATGAATTTGAGGTAAGCCGTTAGGACCACCGTTAGTTAGTTGGTGGAAATCATATTTTTGATAGTTAGCATCCAATGCATCAACACGAGTGTTAAATGCTAGAGCACCAGCACCTACAAACGCATAAAGAGAGACACCTGTTTGCGCTTTGTGGAACTTGATGTTGGTTAAAGAAGCGATCATATCAAAGTTCAACTGGTGAGACTCCATGCGGTAGTTGTGCATGATAGGCTCAGAAGGAGCAACTTGAGTATTACCACCGTTTTGGCTGTTTGTACCACCGTGAAGAGCGATCAAAGCAAGCTGAGGTGTGTAGTTGTTAGTTGTCCAAGCTTTGTTGTACTTATAGTTTCTGTCTTCCTGCCACTGTAAGCCTTTAGCTATACCGTAGTTATATTGTAAACGAGACGAGAATACATAACCCCATGCTTTACGAATGTGTGCATGTAGGCCGTATCCGCCTTTTTGCCATAATTGTAATGCTGGAACGTCACCAGATACAGTGTATAGACCTGCACCAACACCTACTTCCCACATGTTACGTGGTTTTGCAGGGAATGCGTATTGATGGTTCAAGAACTGACGGTGTTGATCCATGCGAGAACGAGGCACATAATTAGAATCTAGCACGTCGTAGCTTTGACCACGATAAGTCATATCGCGACCAGACCACTGCGCACCTTCTTGTGCAAAAACCGGTTGCGCTGCCATAACAGAGCATAAACCAGCAAGTAATAGGTACTTTTTGTTGACCATAACAGATTTGTTTATTTAAAGAATTTTGGTTAAATTTTTCAAATACAATGACAAAGGTATATCAGAGGAATCAAAAAAACAAAGAACAAAAAATAAAAATATTTTATACTTTTTGTCAAAGCTGAAGCATTATTCAAGCCATTTAGAGTACTTTTAACTCCTAATTGATATACAGACGCAAAGCTACAATGGTTTTGCGTACTTTTTTATCTTTAGTGCTAATATTTCATGAAACTTATCAAAAAGGTAATAGAGGAGGAGTTAAATCTATTCGAAAAAAAGTTTGCTGAAAACGTTTGGGTATCTAACCCATTGCTAAACAAGATATTACGCTTTATAATAAAAAGAAAAGGCAAGCAAATGCGCCCTATGTTTGTTTTCCTTTCTGCCAAGATCGCCGGGCAAATACAAGAAGACACCTACCGCGCGGCCTCACTAATAGAACTGCTGCACACTGCCACCCTTGTGCATGATGATGTGGTAGATAATGCTATGGTAAGGCGTAACTTTTTTTCTATCAATGCTTTATGGGAGAGTAAAATAGCTGTTTTGGTGGGCGATTTTCTACTATCAAAGGGCTTATTATTGTCTTTAGAGCATGAAGATTACGAAATATTAAAGATCACCTCCCGTGCAGTAAAAGAAATGAGTGAGGGTGAGCTGTTGCAAATAGAAAAAGCTCGAAAATTAGACATTAAAGAAGAGGTATATTTTGACATTATTAGAGCTAAAACTGCCTCTTTGTTATCTGCAGCCTGCTCTGCGGGTGCTTATTCAGCAACAAAAGATGCTGAAATGACCGAATTTTTCAGAACTTTTGGTGAAAATGTAGGTATAGCCTTCCAAATCAAAGACGACTTATTTGATTACGGTAAGGATAATATAGGTAAACCTACAGGCATAGATATTAAAGAAAAGAAAATGACCTTACCTCTTATATATACACTACAACATGTAGATAAGGAGACCAAGAGAAGGATCATATACATAGTTAAGAACAAGAATACCGACAAAAAGAGTGTTAACGAGGTAATAGAATATGTAAAACAATCTGGTGGTATAGAATATGCTGCAGAAAAAATGAAAAGCTATCAAGCTAAAGCACTGCAAATGCTAGATCGCTTTCCCGATACGCCTGAGAAAGAAGCCTTGATCGAACTAGTCGATTATGTAATTGACAGGAAATATTAATATAAGAATAACCTATCACCTCCTCCATTTATTACCATTCGGATTGTTTAAATTGCGTCTCTTCATTTAGAATTAGTAAAAAGGGCTTTCGTGACTCAGAACAATATTGAGGTTTTAGGCGCACGCGTACACAACTTAAAAAACATTGATGTTTCCATACCTAAGAACAAGCTGGTCGTTATTACCGGCATTAGCGGTTCGGGTAAATCATCACTAGCTTTCGACACTATCTTTGCAGAGGGTCAAAGAAGGTATATGGAAAGCTTTGCCGCTTATGCTCGTCAATTCATGGGTGACTTAGATAGGCCTGATGTAGATAAAGTAACCGGACTTTCACCTGTCATATCTATTGAACAGAAAACAACCAACAGAAACCCACGCTCAACTGTAGGCACAGTAACAGAAGTATATGATTTTATGCGCTTGCTCTTTGCGCGAATAGGAGAGGCATACTCTTACAACACCGGTAAGAAGATGACGCGCTTTAGTGAAGAAGAGATAGTAGCTCACGTGCAGAAAAACTTTGAGGACAAAAAAGTTATCATTCTAGCTCCAATAGTTAGAGGCCGTAAAGGGCACTATCGTGAATTGTTTGAACAGCTACGCAAACAAGGCTATGTGCGTGTACGTGTGGATGGAGAGATAAAAGAGCTCAAAGAGCGCATGCAGGTAGACCGCTATAAGATACATGATATTGAGCTGGTAGTAGACCGACTAATAGTGCAAACTGATGGCAAAGCGCGATTGAGTCAAAGCATACAAAAAGCCTTACACATGGGTAAGGAACTTATGTTTGTTTTAGACATGGAGACAGATAAGCTATCGCAATACAGTAGCCAATTGATGTGTGCTGATACGGGTATTTCTTATGAAGAGCCGTCGCCCAATACTTTCTCTTTTAACTCTCCTTATGGCGCATGTCCTAAATGTAAAGGGTTAGGTAGTGTGTACTTGGTTAACATGGAAGAAGTATTACCTGATACATCTCTTAGCATAAAAGATGGAGGCATTGCCCCTTTAGGAAGTGAGCGTGAGGCTTGGACTTACAAGCAAGCCATTATATTAGCAAAGAAGAATAAAATATCAATTACCAAGCCTATAAAAGACCTTTCTGATAAACACAGAAACATTCTACTTTATGGTAATGAAGAAGGTATCATTACCTATGAGGGTGCTGCGGAGACAGGTAATTATAGTGATGTAGAAAATGAACATAACTACGAAGGCATTATTAACATGATACTTCGTTGGTTTAACGAAACCACCTCGGAAGCCATTAGAGACTGGGCGGAGAAATACATGCAACTAGACACTTGCCCTGAATGTGAGGGCTCCAGGTTGCGTAAAGAGAGCAGGTGGTTTAAAGTAGACAACCATAACATAGCCCAACTGTCGCACCTATCATTGCAAGAGTTGTACGATTGGTTTGAGCATGTAGAAGAGCGTTTATCGAACAGTCAAAATATCATTGCAAAAGACATACTGAAGGAAATAAGAGACCGATTGAGTTTTTTGCTGGATGTAGGTCTACACTACTTAAACTTAGACCGACCTACTCGTACACTAAGCGGGGGTGAGTCGCAGCGAATAAGGTTGGCGACACAAATAGGCTCTCAACTTACAGGCATCACATACATACTTGATGAACCTAGTATTGGTCTACATCAAAGAGACAATCAAAGGCTAATAACTGCATTGCAAAACTTAAGAGATGGTGGCAACTCTGTATTAGTGGTAGAGCACGACAAAGACATTATGCTGGCTGCCGATCACTTGATTGACATAGGCCCTGCTGCAGGTGTACATGGCGGACAAATTGTTAGCTCCGGCACGCCGCAGGAAGTACTAAAAACACATACCACAACCGCAGGCTATCTTAACCATGAGCTATCTATTGAAGTGCCTAAAAAAAGAAGAAAAGGGAATGGCAATAAAGTTTCACTTAAAGGGGCATCGGGCAACAATCTTAACAATGTAAGCATCACACTACCTTTAGGTAGTTTTATCTGCGTAACCGGAGTATCGGGCTCAGGTAAGAGTACACTCATTAACGAAACACTCTATCCTATTTTAGCAAAGCATTGCTACCCCAAATTCAAGCAAGTGCCTATGCCCTATAAAAAGGTGACAGGACTAGAGCATATTGACAAAGTAATAGAGATAGATCAAAGCCCCATAGGGCGAACACCAAGAAGCAATCCTGCCACCTATTGCGGATTCTTTACCGACATACGCCAACTATTTGCACAAGTGCCGGAAGCCAAGATAAGAGGCTATAATGCCGGGCGTTTTTCCTTCAATGTGAAAAGTGGTAGATGTAATGAGTGTCAAGGCGGAGGAATGCGTGTGATAGAAATGAACTTCTTACCTGATGTGTATGTACCATGTGAAAAATGTAATGGTAAAAGATATAACAGAGAGACATTAGAGATAAGATATAAAGGCAAGTCTATTTCCGATGTATTGAATATGACGGTAGACGAGGCTGTTGACTTCTTTTCCAATGTGCATTTCATTCACAGAAAAATAAAGACCTTACAAGACGTAGGTTTAGGTTACGTTACTTTAGGCCAAAGCGCAGTAACACTTAGCGGTGGTGAAGCACAAAGAGTAAAGTTAGCCACCGAATTATCAAAACGCGACACAGGACAAACTGTATACATACTAGACGAACCTACCACAGGGCTACACTTTCAAGATATACAACATTTGCTTGACGTGCTGAACAGACTTGTTGACAAAGGCAATACGGTACTGGTGATAGAACACAACCTTGATGTAGTAAAAGTGGCGGACTATATCATTGATATGGGACCTGAAGGCGGTAAAGGTGGAGGAACTCTCGTAGCCAAAGGAACACCTGAACAAGTAATAAAAGTAAAGGGAAGCCATACCGGAAAGTTTTTAAAAGAAGAACTATAAAATTATAAAGGGAGGCTTTGCCTCCCTTTATAATCTCTCTTTAAACGTGTATACTTATTGTACCATAACTTTCTTATTGATCTTATCTCCCACCGAACTTAATAACCTTAGCGAATATACTCCGGCAGCCATACTTGATACATCAATGATCACGAAGTCTCTAAACTCACCCTTCCATACACTTTGGCCAATAGCGTTGAAAAGATTAGCCTCGTAAAAATAATTCGTGTCTGAAACAACATTAAGCTTCCCTGTTGCTGGTATTGGAAATATTGCTATGTGGTTATTAAATGCTACCGCTTCAATGTTTGAAGGCCAATCGTTGATCTTAAAATTATTATTACTGATATCAAAGAATATATTATTAGCAGCTTTTATTTTTACACGTGCTGAATTAGTATTAGCACCATTCGGCACGGTAAAAGATTCGCTACCATCATTAGCCGTATTAGCTACTAATGTTACGGGATAAGTGTAGCCACCATCGATAGAAAGTAGAATGTCAACATTACTACAATTAACAGGTGCTGTAGTTGTTTGCGCCACATCCCAAGTTACCGTTACCGTGCTGCCTATCTGCCAATAGTCTGAAGCTTGGTTAGGCGATAATACTTCAAACGGACCTGATGTAGTGGTTGCATTCACTTTCACTTCATTGTCTGATAAGTTAAAAGCACCGGTACCATTGAAAATATCCCGCACTGTCAATTTAAAGTTCATTACTCTATCAACTGTCGGCAATTTCTCACCTAGATATGAAGTGTTATTAACCAACAATGAATCTAACGTAGGGAAGACACGCCATCTGCTAGATACTCCTTTAAAAGATCGAAATATAGGACCGAACTGTTTGGTATCATTAAAGCTCTTTCCAAAGTCACCAAGATCGTATTGCTCCCAGCAATAGGTAATACCATTATTATCAGCATCTACAGCCTGTGGAGCTTGCAGCTCAAAAGGTGTTTTATGTGGTATATTATAAGTAGCTGCAATAGAGGCTACTGCAGGTGGTGTATTCCCCGATGAACTAATAGAAGCACAGCTGCCTCCTGTGACCGTATTGGTAATAAAATCAGACATTTGGTCTATACTCTTTGCATGAAAATAATCATCGCTTTGAGGAGCTATATTATTCCCGTTGCATAAACCTGCATAAGCCATTATTGTAGACCCTGCACCCGGTTCATATGCACTAATGCTTGTACCATTGCCTGCACATGAGCCGCTACCTGCATTAAAGGTGTGTGTTGCTCCAAACTGGTGTCCCATTTCATGAGCTACATAATCAATATCAAAGAGGTCTCCAACAGGATTGGCTTGCCCTGTTACACCTCTCGCTTTGGCACTAATATCACAAACACTTTGAAGGTCTGCAATACCACCACCGCCGGTACTAAACACATGGCCTATATCATAGTTGATAGTTCCGATAACATTATCAACATTTGCCTGATTCTCTCCTTGCATAGTCACACCGCTGTTATTAGTATACGGGTCAGAAGCGCCATTGAGGTATATGATCTGATCGTTATTAGCGATAATTTGCATTGTTACACCAAGCTCTCTTTCGTATACACCATTCACACGAGCCATTGTTGTATTCATCGCACTTAGTACTGCAGGTTTTGTAGGTGCTCCCGAAGTAACGGCAACTGCATATTCTCCTGTACATGCTAATGCTAAACGATAAGTACGCTTCGTAGCACCATTGGTTTTTAGGGCCTGCTGGGGAAAACCGGTTGTTGTAATATCCAACCTTGAACTGATGATCTCATCATCAAGGTCACCTACATGGCAAGTTCTTTCTTTCCCAATAGGGCGAGGATAATCAGACTTGTAATAACATTGGTAATATCTGTCATCCTCCTTTGTGTAAGGATCTATTACATAAGTTTCACCGACATTACCAAATACCATAGCATCAAAGCCAAAAACAGTGAAGTTTACTTTTGCAGTAACTGCAGGATTAGCGATTGCTTCAGCAGTATAGTTTTTTATTTCAGGATATTTATCTGCCAGCTCTTTAGCCATTAACGGCGTTTCCCAAATTCTATAGGCGATCATCTCTCCTTGTGGATTGGGGAGTTCTATCTCTATAGCTTTCTCATAAGATACGGCAAGAGCAAGTTGGCTTTTAAGGTAAGCGATATTCAACCTATATGCCGCAAACTTTTGAGGCTGCACTGTACGTTGTCCCATAGCAGGTACTGATGTAGTACTTAAAGGTGTCCATGTAGTGAAGCTACCTGCATAAGTCTCACTTAAAGAGAAACAAACAAATACCAGAAGTAGAAATAAATGCTTTTTCATTTGATGTAATATAGTATAGGGTTAACGATCGTATCTTACTTTGTTAGACTTTAGCTCCTGCGGGCCGTTATACATTTGTTTTTTATTAGCCTCAAGCGGTTGTGTTTTTTCATATATTATGCAATAGTACTTACCCTTGCTTTCTACAGGCATGATATTGTATACCAATGTGCCACTTTTCACCTGGCCGCTTAGTTTTTCCCCGTCGTAGGCCATTTGAAGTTCATAACCGTCTTTTGCACCTTTTACCACAATAGTATTAGGATAGCGTTCACGCACTTGTGCAGGCACTTCTTTGTTCGGCTGCACATCAAATAACATACAACCAAATGGCAAAGGCACTACTGTTTGTAACGGGTTAGCCTTGGTATTATTTTTTACCTTGTTGAAAAATGTGCTGACCTGTTGTGCATCTATAGAGTAAACATCATAAACTTTAGGCAGCACCACTACCTTACTCTCATCGTGCAACACAACAGGCTTTTCTTTGAACCAATCGATATGCGGCTTGCCCATATCCACATGCACTTTAGCACAGGCCACTTTCTTTTTATCAATTTTGGTCACATTGCTCGACATAGTCTTTTCACTGGTCTTACAAGCAGATAACAAAATTGGTATGGCTAGTACAGTAACTATTCTTCGCATTCTTCTCAATATATAGTCTTAGCTATAAAAATACGAAAACAGAGTTATCATCTGACTTACTTCTTCAAACTTCTTATACCTAGTCTTAAAGAATTTAGTATCAACACCACATCGCTTAAAGCCATGATACCGGCACCATAGGTAGGCTTAAGCATTCCTGCAGCAGCTACCGGTATCGCCACAATATTGTAAATAAATGCCCAAAAGAGGTTTTGCTTAATGGTTTGCTCTGTATATATACCTAAGCGTATTGCCTTAGGAAGTGTAGATAGTTGATTGTTAGAAAGTATAATATTAGCAGACTGTATCGCTATTTGTGTCGACTCACTAAGCGATATACCCACCGTAGCTTTTGCTAATGCCGGAGCATCATTGATACCATCGCCTACCATAGCCGTAGGTGCAGTAGCCAGCAACTCATCCAGCTTTTCATTTTTTTGTTCCGGCGTGCGTTCTGCATACACATCTTCAATGCCTAGCTCTGCCGCAATATGCTCACACTTAGCTTGTTTATCACCGCTAAGTAATATGGTACGATAGCCCATAGCTTTTAACTCTGCAATGGTCTCCTTAGCGTCATCTCTCAAAGTATCAGTTATTCTAATAGCTCCTGCATAGCTACCATTTTTATATAAATACAAGTCGTACCCTTTATGATCTATAGCATCATTATGCAACCATAACTCAGAACCCAACTGCCATTGGTCACCTTGCTCATCTGTAGCTGTCATCCCTTTGGCTTTCACTTCATTAGCTTCACTGATTTTAACACCAACAGTGTTACTCCACTGATTGATTATTGACTTAGCGATAGGGTGAGAGGAGTTTGATTCAATCGAAGCTACTACTGACTTAAATTCATTCTCTTCCAACACGGTATCAAAGCTTGATATTTCGAGCTTACCTGTAGTGAGTGTACCTGTTTTATCAAACACTATTTGTTTCACTTTCTTTAAGCGCTCCAGTGTATCACCTCCTTTTACCAACATACCGTTTCTGGCTGCTCTACCTAATCCTACCGCAACGGCAGCAGGCGTAGCCAAGCCCATAGCACAAGGACAGGAAATAACCATTACAGCAATACTGCGCATCATAGCCCCTTCAATACCTACCCCAAGTGCTAGCCAACTGACTAAGAAAGTTAATAATGCAATACCCAATACTGCAGGCACAAATATGGCACTGATCTTATCGGCTAGCTTTTGTAATGGCGGCTTGGTACCCTGAGCTTCACGTACTAAGCGAATAATACTTGACAAGACTGATTGACTACCTACATTAGTAGCTTTCACCCTTACATTACCATCTAGTATAATTGTACCACCTATTACTTCATCATTCAACTTTTTACGTATCGGTAAGCTTTCCCCGGTGATCATATGCTCGTCTATCTCCGCTTCTCCATGCACTACTTCTCCATCTACAGGTATACTATCGCCATTATTCACTATTACTACATCACCTTTCTTTACAAATTGGCTCTCTATCTCTAAAACGGTCTCCTTCCCAATACTATCTACCATTACCACTTTAGCCTTTTGCGGCTGTAGACTCACTAAAGCATCAATAGCTGAAGTAGTAGCCTTCACAGTACGATGCTCCAACCAATTACCGAACATCACTAATGTGATAATTGAAGCTGTGGTCTCAAAGAACATATAGTCTCTAGCTGCTTCCGTATAAAACACTAAACCTATAAGTGAATAGATATATGCCGCTGATGCACCAATGATAATAAGCACATCCATATTGGGGATACCATGCTTTAAGGAACGGTAAGCACTTTTACCAAACACTATTAGCCCTATGATGTAAACAGGGGTAGACAATACCAACTGCACCCAAGGATTATGTAGATAATGCCAGCTTACAAACATATGCAAGAGCAAAGGCACAGTAAGTATGGTACAAATGGTCAAGTACAACGTTGTTCTATCATCGTGGTGTACATGTGTTGTAGAAGCATTGTCTTTTTCCTCCCTAACTACATGATAACCTAGATCATCAATTGCATCGTAAACTTTTTCCACCTCCTCACCCTCAACAATTGTAAAGCTAACATCACCTGACGCCGCGTTTGCTGAAATATTAGTAGCCCCTTTCTTCTCCAATACTTTGGAGATAGTTAAGGCGCAATTACCGCAGGTCATTCCTTCAACTACCGTTGAATATGTCTTTTCCATCTGATATTATTATAAAGCTTTTCAAGCTATCTTCGCAACTATGAGTTCACAGCCACTACTACAAATTTCCTATTCTTTATCCAATATAGAAAATGCAGTACATCAGTTCTGGCAATGTGTGCATCAATACAGGGTATGGGCCATAAGTGGCGCTATGGGCGCCGGAAAAACCACTTTTATCAAAGCGCTGTGCCAGTACCTGCATGTGGAAGATACAGTAAGTAGTCCTACTTTCTCACTGGTGAATGAATATCATTTTGTAAAGAATGAGCAGCACCATAAAATTTACCATATGGACTGGTATAGGCTTGAAGATGCTGACGAAGCAGTAGACTCGGGCATAGAGGAAACCCTATTGCAAAACGACAGCTATGCCATAGTAGAATGGCCTGAAATAGCGCAAGAACTTTTGCCCAAACCTCACATATGGGCAGAGATCAAAAACGAGAATGATACTGAACGTGTTATGGAAATATGGTTAAAAGATTAATACACTAATTCTCATTATTTAAATACGCTAGTTTCTTATCTTGAGGCATGCATTTGCTTGATGCACTTATAAAAGGAATTACACTAGGACTCTTCATGGCTATTTCTGTAGGGCCTACCCTATTTGCTATACTACAGTACAGCCTAAACCATAGTTACAAGGCAGGCATTGCATTTATATTGGGCGTTTCCATTAGTGATATTTTATATGTAATAGTAGCCAATGTTGCTGCATCTTGGTTAGAATTACTTCATGAGTTTGCCAAAGAGATAGCCTATACGGGTGCTGTTATACTCATAGTTGTAGGTTTGGCCGGCTTGGTGAGTAAGTATAAACCAGTACGCCCCTCCACTGTCAAATTTGAGATCAGCACTACAGACTATTTCAAAATATGGGGCAGTGGTTTTTTGATCAATACCATTAATCCTGCCGTTATTATCATTTGGCTGGGGGCAGTTACCGCTACTGCCAACACTAGCGACTGGTACCGTTTAGTAATGTTTGGAACTTGTCTCGCATTAGTACTGAGTGTTGATTTCGTAAAGGTTTTTTTGGCAGATGCCATACGTAAACGACTAACATTCAGACGAATCATGTACCTGCAAAAAACATCTGCTGCCATTATTCTCACTTTTGGAATAGCACTATTATTGAGCACCATGTTCAATATCCATCTTGCCAGCGATACTACTCAATTTCCACATTAGCAAAAACAATGATGAGAGGTAACAAAAAACTAATAAAGCTTAGTATCTTTGCAGCCTCATGTCAGACGCGATACGCCACGAGTGCGGACTAGCTTACATCCGCCTGTTAAAACCACTAGCATATTACCACCGCAAATACGGTACAGCATTTTACGGCCTCAACAAGCTCTACCTCCTTATGGAGAAGCAGCACAACCGTGGGCAAGACGGTGCAGGTATAGCTACAGTAAAGCTTAATGTTGAAGCAGGGCATCAAAACATGCACCGCTTACGTATCAATGGTAACAATGCTATTCGTAAGATATTTCAGGATGTGCAGAACGAAGCCGAGGAGCTGGAAAAGATGTATGCCAACATCAGAAACCACCCCGGATTACTAAAAGGCTACATGCGCTTTATGGGTGAGACCTTATTGGGTCACTTGCGTTATGGTACACAAGGACGCAACAATGTAGAGTTTTGCCACCCCTTCATCAAGTCTGACATCAACCCTACCCGCAACCTGATGATGGCGGGTAACTTTAACTTGGTGAATACCGACGAGCTATTTAAAATGCTCGACTCGCACCCTACCACTACTATAAGAGACAGTGACCTGGGCGCAATGATAGAGACCATACAATACTACCTCTGCCTTGCCGATGAAACCAACCCTGAATATTTAGATATTGAGGGTATTCTTAAACAATCTACCAGTCATTTTGATGGTGGATATGTGTGTGGAGGCTTGGTAGGTAATGGTGATAGCTTTGTGATGCGCGATGCCAATGGTATACGCCCGGCATATTATTACAAGGATGATGAGATCGTAGTAGCAGCATCAGAACGTCCTGCTATTATGACGGCTTTCCATGTTCCTTACGAGGAAGTTCATGAATTAGAGCCTGGCCATGCCATCATTGCTAAAGCAGACGGCACATTTAAAAACACAAGGATACTACCTGAACGCGAAGTAAAAGCTTGTAGCTTCGAGCGTATCTACTTCAGTCGCGGTAGCGATAAAGACATCTACAGAGAGCGCATGCAGCTGGGTAGAAACCTGGCTAAACGCGTACTAAAAGCTGTAGATAACGACCTGAAAAACACTATAGTATCTTTTATACCCAATACAGCAGAAACTGCCTTTTATGGTTTGATCAAAGGGTTGGAGGATTACTTAAATGAGATAAAGCTAGACCGAATAAGAACCAAAGGTAAAGGCATGACCGATGAGGAAATGCTAGAGCTGATCAGTAGAAGAGTAAGAATAGAGAAGATAGCCATAAAGGATGTGAAGATGCGCACCTTTATCACTGAAGATGCTGCCCGCAACGAGATGGTACAGCACGTGTACGACATCACTTATGGTACGGTAAAAGACGGCGTGGATACATTGGTAGTCATTGATGATTCTATTGTACGCGGTACTACATTAAAAGAGAGTATCATTAAAATGCTGGACAGGCTAAAACCTAAACGCATTATCATCGTTTCATCAGCTCCCCAAATACGCTACCCGGACTGTTATGGTATTGATATGAGCAGAATGGGAGACTTCATTGCCTTTAGAGCCGCAGTAGAACTGTTGAAAGACAATAATAAAGAAGGACTATTGAAAGAAGCTTATGATAATTGTGTTGCCGCAAGTGAGAATGGAACTCTGGATAATCAAAACTTTGTTCAATCTGTATATGAACCGTTCTCTCCCGAAGAGATCAGTAAGAAAATTGCTGAGATGCTAAAGCATGAGGATGTGAATGCAGAGGTAGACATCATTTACCAATCGATAGGAGGACTTAAAGATGCTTGCCCTAACAATCATGGTGATTGGTACTTTACAGGAGATTACCCTACAAAAGGTGGTAACCGTGTAGCTAATAAGGCATTTATGAATTATATGGAGCAGAAAACAGGCAGAGGATATTAATATTTTTTATTACGTCTTCGCTTTTCCATATCTTTGCGGTTCGTTTTTTAAGCCCATATCATTTGAAACACTATAGATGTGAGTGTTGGAATTGATGCTCAGGAAAGTTTATCCATTACAAAAACCAAAAACCACTACATGATATTCATGTAGCGTAGGAATTTTTTGTTTAAAAAATTGAAGCCCTCGTAATGATCAATATTAAGAACAAAGAGCAAGAAGAGTGTACGTTAATGCTAGTAGACATCAATGGCAGAGTACATTACGAAACAATGATGCAGCCCGACGACCACCTAACACTAGACATAAGAGACCTTTTTACCGGTATTTACACACTTATCTTCAAAACGGAGAATACCAGCTTTACACAGCAGATCATGAAGTATTAATAGAACGTTTTAGAACGTCCTATTAATACCTACAACATATCTAAAGGCTGCATATTGCGGATTAGCATATGGCGGCCTGTTTAAGAATAATGGCATATCAAACCTAACTGTAAGTGGTTTTGCTTTGGGGAATATCGCCCATCTTTTTACGGTTAAAGCCACACCCAAACCTGCATCAATTCTAAGATCACTCCACATGGTAGTAGGTGTTACATTCCAATAGTTATTTAAGTTAGCTGCACTGCTTAGTTCTATTACACCTGCATCAGCAAAAGCATATACATCAGCATGTAACCATTTTCTAGTAATACGAGGTCTTAGATTAATATATTTGTCAAAGTCTACCTCTACATTAGCAGACACACCACTACGACTCTTGTAGCCTATTAGCAGTTGCCCGTTACGCTCATCAGCTACAAAATAACCTGCATACCCCCTCAAGTTCAAGCCTCCTCCCTGCTGAAAATGATTGGTTTCATAGCGTGATACATTGTGCCACTCTTCCGGCACATAACCCTTACTACGTGTATACTTATTTTCCATTAGCTCTTCTGGGTTAGCACCGGCCAACCACAGCGAGCTTTCGCTTGGTATCATATTACCTGTACCATACCTGCCAAACAGCCTTGTTCTTATATCCAACTTTCCTAACCTGTTGTAATTAACAGCCTCCAATTGAGCATATGAATAATTGAACGAGTTGTTAGCAGTAAAGAATGGCGCTCTAACACTTAATGTGTAATGCCCGTTTCCGCGCTTGTATCTATAGTTATGCCTCCAGTAAGCGTTCAATGAAGAGTTAGGTCTTGCACTCACACTACTCCACTCATTAGCATATATCAAGTAGTCAAAATCGTTACCCACATTACGCCACATGGTTTGTGCTGAAAGGCCTATGGTATTATTACCGTTCATTAACCATTGAAAGCCACCTTTATGATACCATAAACCATCTAACAACCTACTGCTAAGTAATAGCCTTAGCTTTGGGTTGTTCCTGTTGATAGGCGATAAATAATTCACACTGTAGTTAATAGGCACATGTTTAGCCCAAAGGCTGCCGGTACGTCCTACCCAATATCTTCTGTCTTGCAGCAGATGGGTATTAAACCATATAGTACCAGATACCTTGTGCATGGTAGACATGTATTGGCTCTCTATGTGCAACCCCAGCTTTAGCCCGTCTATAGGGTTCCACCAAAGATCAGGGCGCAGAAGTGCTTTGTTGTACCTTCTATTCGTCCCCCAACCTGCTCCTATATCAGCCTTCACTTTAAGTGCCTTAGGTGAGAAAGGCAGCCCTCTTGTTTTATGATTATCCAGTGCATATATGTCAGCTAATCTCCACGTGGTATCTATTTGCACATGTTTGATGCCCGAAGGTATCGTTACAGGAGCTTCGTATGTGTGATGCATCTTACCCCAGCCATACCACTTAGGTAATACTGTAGCGTCTGTCTTTTTCTCAAACCATGTATTGGGAATATGATAATTATACTTCTTTCCATCCTTTGCTGTAACAGTAAAGTCAATAGGCATTTGCATCAAACCTCTACGCTTTAGTTTAACTACATAATTACCATCTCCTTCTACCTTTTTAATCCGGCGTATACTATAGTCAATGGTTTTAGTAGTTTCTATCCACTGGTCGAAGAACCAGTTAAGATCTACCTTTGTAAACTGAATGATCGATGTTCTGAAATCATCAAAGTACGGATGTGCAAAACGCCACTGATCAAAATAGTGTTGCATAGCCGCGAGGAACAAGGAGTCTCCTAAAACGTACTGCATATTGTACAGCATAGTAGCTGTTTTGTAATACACTTGTCTGTAACCACCTTCGTGGCCCAACGCATTATTAAAATCGTTTGAATGTGTATTCAAAGGCAGTTCATCATGATTTAAGGCATCATACAAGTATGGATTCATCACACGTCTGTCCAACACCATTTGAGGCTCTGTAAATGCTTTTGCTAACTTACTGTTAGGTGCTGTGCCTGACATGGTATCCCCTTCTAACTTTCTAAGCCCCCAAGCTGTAATAAACTGGGTAAACCCTTCGTCTAATGATGCTCTGTAGGTTTCGTTGTTACCCACCATACCATAAAACCAGTTATGCCCTATCTCGTGTATGAACAAACCTCTATAGCCCGGGTCGCTACCCCCATCTAATGTTAGCATGGGGTACTCCATGCCATCTCTGGCATCTGCGGCCACCATTTTAGGATATTGGAACATACCAATATCTTCTGAAAATGTCTTTACGATCTTAGCTACATATTCCGCCGAGTTTTGCCAGCCCGAGGCATGTGGTTCTTGGCATATACCAACACATTCTATACCCTTCCAATATTCTGTAGCAATACGATAAGAGGGGTCAGCTGTGAAAGCAAAATCATGTACATTACTGGCTACAAAATGCCATTGCTTACGCTCTCCTTTTTTATACTTTATGATCTCTGACGGGCGCTCCCCCCAAGGCTTATCTTTAAAGTTTTTGATGTCAAGTTTTTCTCGAAGGTCTTTAGGTAAAACCTCTTCTCTATTTTGAATAGCACCTGTAGCTTCTACTATATAGTTTGAAGGGAAATCAAGAGTCACATCAAACGTACCAAATTCGCCATAGAACTCTTTGTTCAAATGCTGTTGTGTATCCCAGCCAAACTTCCTGTCATATACACACATTTTGGGAAACCACTGTACACCATTGTAGTGCATAAAGCCCCATGCGCTGTACATCTTCATTCTTCTGCGCGTAGCACCTCTGTCGTAATAGGTGGTAAAGTCCATTGTCAACTTTACAGAACTATTAGGCAACAATGGTTTGGGCAGGTACACTTTTAGTATAGTATTGTCCAGCTCAGTTCTTACATCTTCCCCGTCCACTTCAATATCTTCTACAACTATACCCAAACCTTGCTCTTCATATTTTCCTAAATGAGGCTCTACCTCATTAGCTCTTTCTAAATTGTGCAAGTGCGACCCTTTTACAAATGCATTCTGCCACATATGGAAGTATACATAGTAAAGCGTATCAGGAGAGTTGTTTTTATATAGTAATGTTTGTTCCGCTTTTATAGTATGCTTTTCTTCATCGATACGGGCTGCGATCTTGTAGTGTACATCTTGCTGCCAGTATGCAGCATCGGGCATACGGTTTTTCCAATACAAACTATTATTCTTACTGCTATACTCATCAGCTAATTGCGCTTGGGCCGATAGCGTAAATATGGTAACTACCCATAGTAGTAGAAGTCGCTTCATGTCAATATTTGAATTGTGGAGCATGAAAATACAAAACTCACTTGAAGCAAAAAGGGGGAAATATTAACGCAATTATTTAACTAATTGTTGAAATTTTGACATATCGTTTACATTTTGCATGTATACTAATTGTAAGTTTGTATCAAGTCAGCCCCCAAAATGCTCTCACTTTCAGATTATGTTTACCAAACCGCTTGCTCTCAGGCGGTTTTTTTCTTAAAAAGAAAATAACGTGCTCCATTAGCACTATTATTCTAAAAACTCTATATTAGTTGTTGTTAATATTTCTAAATAAAATTCAATTTGAATATGGGAAAGTTCGTAATTTCTAAACGTAAAAACGGAGAGTATCAATTCAACCTTAAAGCAAACAATGGTCAGGTAATACTAGCCAGCGAGGGGTATACTACCAAAGCTGCTTGTAACAACGGTATAGACTCTGTAAAGAAAAACTCACCTGATGACAACCGTTACGATAGAAAAGAAGCTAAGAATGGTAAGTTCTACTTTAACCTAAAAGCAGGTAACGGTCAGATCATTGGTACCAGCGAAATGTATGAAGCTGAGTCTGGTAGAGAGAATGGCATTGAGTCTGTAAAGAAAAATGGCCCTGATGCTTCTGTTGTTGACGAATCAGAATAGCATATTAATAAATGAAATAGATAAAGCACTCAGTTTACTGAGTGCTTTATCTATTTCAAGAAGTTTTCAATATCTCTTTTCCATTGCTCACGGTCATTCTTTAAAAAGTTTACATGACCTGAATGCGGATATACTGCAAGCCGCTTATCCCTTTTAATATTTTTAGCAATAGCTTCTACCTCGTGTAGCTTTACTCTATCATCATTCTTCCCATATAATATTAATATTGGGCACTGTATTGCCTTAGCATACTCTATAGGGTTGTGCCCTAATGCCCAAAAGCCATGCTGCACACCACCCCAAAATACCAGCAAATATGCTAAGGGAAAATAAGGTGCACCTACCATGTCAAACCTATTCTTCACGGCCTGTAACATAGAGCCAAATGGTGCCTCAATAATTACCTTGTCGGGAGTAATCTGTTTGTCTTTTATCGCCTTCATACTTGCTGCAGCCCCCATAGACACACCATAAAGTATGATATGCTGATAACCATTATCCTGCAGATAATGATAGCAGTCATACACATTCTGTGCTTCTCTGTAACCTATAGTTACATCATACCCGGCCGACCCTCCGGCTCCCATCATATCTACCAACATAGTACTATACCCCATTTCTCTTATTAATGCAGCACGTTGAAGTAGTTCTGATTTTTCACCGGTATATCCATGAAACATTAACACCACACCTTTAGCATCTTCCACTTCTATCAACCAAGACTCAAGCTTAACATTACTATTGATCATTATGGTTTCATAAGGCACTTCCGGTTTGTTTTTTGTAACAGGTCGCGGATTACCTACCCCTACGATACCATATTTCACCTTATCTAAAAAAGATAAGCTTTCAAACCTAAGCTTGTGCTTTACGTCATCACTAAAATGAGTAAACCGCCATGCATGACTAAATACTATTGCATTCAATACAACAAAAAGAAAGAGCAAGAGCACGCTTCCTTTCTTAAGTAGTTTTCTACTCATCATAGCTCGAAAATAATAGCGCTAATCATATAATGGCAATAAGCACAATATTTTTCACATACTGCCAACACCTTCATTACATTTTATTAACTTTAGTTGAAAGGGATGTATTATTAAGAGAGCGCTTTACCAATATACCCTACTGATACAATACAACTGTGAAAACTAACATCCTGACATGTCAAAAACATCGGTTACATATGCATGGCAAAAGTTGGTAGGTAATGCCAAACACAAACCCTATGCTAATAGGGTACTTAACTCTGTAACAATCATAACAATAGGGTTATTAATACTTATTACACTGGTTAACCTTTACCTCAACCTTACAGCGCCGCTATATATCAACCTTGTCGTATTAGCACTAGCCATATTTGTCTATTATATATCACGTTTTAAAAACCAACATAAGGCCGGCATTATCATCTATGCCATATGCAGTTACATTGCTGTAGCTACTAACTACTTCTATAATGCGGGGATAAAAGGGCCTAGCATATTCACTTTCTTCCTCACATTCCAACTCATCATAGCCCTTACTAAAAGGTCGCAACATATATTATGGGCTTTCCTGCACATTGGTATTGCTACAGGTGTTATGCTCGTAGAGTTTTACTACCCTGACTTAATATCTGACATATATACCTCAAGAAGAGATCAGTTTGTGGATGTTGTAAGTACGTATGTAGTGTGCTTATTCTTTATTTACCTGATCACCATTCACCTACGTAATAGCTATAGTAAAGAAAAAAGGCTAGCTGAAGAAAGGGCAGAAGAGATAAAAAAACACTTGAAAGAAATTGAAGCACAAAATGAAAAGCTAAAAGAAATTTCGTGGTTGCAATCGCATAAGGTAAGAGGTCATGTAGCTACCATACTTGGCTTATGCCAGTTTATCGATGAACATCACTTAGTAGATGAAACCGCTACTGATGCGCTGAAAGGGATAAAAGATGCGACTAATGATCTTGATGATGTAGTAAAAGAGATCAACGAACTAACTAAAAAGGCAAAGCTGGATTAGTCCAACTTCTTCAACAACTTCTTAGCTTGGCGTTTTTCAGAGCTCTTTTCTTCTACCAAACTTTCTAAAATAGCTTTTGCAGAACTATTTTGCCCGAGAGCCATATAACATCTGGCTACCATGATACGAGCATTATCTCTCCTGTCTGGGTCTGAAGTATTCATCTCTTTTTGAAACTTCTTCAACGCCTCCTTATATCTTTTTTGCTGGTAAAGCTGGCCACCGGTAAGGTTAGACTCAGGCTCTTTAGGAGCAGCAGCTTCTTCAGGAACAGCAGTAAGTGCATTATCTTGTTCATCAGCGGCGTAACTATTGCCCATTCTAGCACGTTTCTCTACACCTTCTGTTTTCTTATCACCTTCAGTATTTTTCACTTGCTTAGCTACCATAGCATTGGAAGCATTCTTATCCGGCTTTATTGCCGTTTGTACATCTTCCTTCTTTACAGGCTTATCTTTTGCCAACTCTTTCTTTGTCTGGTCAACTGCATCATTTGTTACTACTTCTTCCGCCACTACTTCTTGGGGAGCGGCAGACGTAGCTGTATCAGCAGTACTAGTTTCATCTATTGTAGAGTCCGTAATAGTAGGTGTGCTGTATACTACCTGTGGTTTTTCTACTTTTTTAATGTTGGCATTTTCGGCAATGGTCGTCTTATTATCACCGCCTAATGTACCTACCAATAACCAAACAGCTCCTACGCCAATAACAACCGCAGCAGCAATGGATGTGATACGCCATACATTAATGTTGCGTTGCTTTTTCTCTACCTTATCTTCTACTTTATCTGCTACTTCGTGAGACTGTGTTACCGTAGGTTTATTTAAATACTCCTCTACTTCCGACTCGCCTAAATGTTTCTTCATAAACTCTTTAGGCAACTCCTGCAAAGCAGTAAAAGCTTTCTCACTTTTATTATTCGTCAAGCCCTCTACTGCATCGGCACAAAAAGGGCAGCTGAGCAAATGTACTTCTACCGCATGTGCTTCTTCGTGCACCATATTATCTGAAACATAGCTTTTCAGTTGCTTGGCCGTAAGGCAAGCACTTTGGTCAAAAATATGTTTCAAATATTCGTTACTCATCGTCTTTCTTTAGCAGTGGCTTTAGTTTCAGTTTTAGATTTCGTTTGCCATTCTGTATGGCACTTTTGACTCTATTCATGTCGTAGTTGGTCTGTCGGGCTATTTCAGCATAACTCATTTTATGCATATAGAAGTACTCCACACAAATACGCTGATCGGTCTTTAAACCCTTTACAGCCTTTTCCAACTCATCCAACAATTGCTCTCGCTCAAGTTTATGATGCCATTCGTCCTCAAATTCCACAATACCTTCATCCAAACTTTCTTTTTGTCCCTGTGTCTTATCCTTACGTATTATCATAAGGCATTGGTTTTTAGCCACTTGATACAACCAAGACTTAAAATGTTCTATTTCAAAACGCTTGAGGTCTTCCAGAAGTTTGATGAATATTTGCTGAGCGGTATCTTTGGCAGCGCTTACGTCTTCCAAATACTTTAGGCAAACACCGTATACCAGGTGATTATACCTGCCAAATAAGCAATTATAGGCTACCTCTTCTCCACGCTGGGCATAGCGATGTACCAGCTCCTCATCTGAAAGCTTCTGATAATCAGCCAGTACGGACTTTTGTGGTATTTTTTTGAGTTTGGACAAACTGTTTGCTCTGTTATCTAAATATGGAGCTAATATAATATAAAAATTGTGTCATGCTTTATACGCATCCATATATTTTACTTATGTTTTTCAGCTCCTATCATCTATATTTGCAACCTTATTCAAATAACCAGATATTAAATATGGACATGTTTTACCTCGTTCCGGCATTTGGACTTTTAGCCTTGCTGTTTACGATGATCAAAAGCTCTTGGGTGAGCAAACAAGATGCAGGTACTGACCGCATGAAAGAAATCGCCAATCACATTGCTGATGGTGCGATGGCCTTCCTTAAAGCTGAGTATAAGATCATGGCTTACTTCGTGGTCATTGCTGCTATTTTATTGGCTTACATGGGTAGTCAAAATGACAACTCTAGCTGGATCATTGCTGTAGCCTTCGTTATAGGTGCATGTTTTAGTGCTATTGCAGGCTTTATTGGTATGCGCATTGCTACCAAGGCCAACACACGTACAGCACATGCTGCACGTAGCAGCCTAAGCAAAGCCTTGAATGTATCGTTTAGTGGCGGTGCTGTAATGGGCTTGGGTGTTGCTGGTCTTGCAGTATTAGGTTTGGGTAGCTTATTCATCGTTTTCAAAATGATGTTTGCGCCTGAAGCAGCTGTGAATAGCTTAGAAATGGAAAGAGCTATTGAAGTATTAACTGGTTTCTCACTAGGTGCTGAGAGTATTGCACTATTTGCACGTGTGGGTGGTGGTATCTATACCAAAGCTGCCGACGTAGGTGCTGACCTTGTAGGTAAAGTAGAAGCAGGTATCCCTGAAGATGATCCGCGTAACCCGGCTACTATTGCTGATAACGTAGGTGATAACGTAGGTGACGTTGCCGGTATGGGTGCCGATCTTTTTGGTTCTTACGTAGCTACTGTACTTGCCACTATGGTACTTGGTCGTGAGACAGCATCAATGGATAACTTTGGTGGTTTCGGACCAATATTATTACCTATGCTTATTGCAGGTATCGGTATTGTATTCTCTATAGTAGGTACGTTCTTCGTACGTATTTCTGATAATGTGGGTGTAAGTACTAGCGCAGTACAAAAGGCATTGAACATGGGTAACTGGGGTTCAATGATCTTAACTGCTGTTGCAGCATACTTCCTTACCATGCACATACTTCCTGATACCATGACACTTCGTGGTTATGAGTTCAGCAATACTGATGTATTTGCATCAATCGTAATTGGTCTTGTAGTAGGTGCTTTAATGAGTATCATTACCGAGTACTATACAGCTATGGGTAAAAAGCCTGTATTGAGCATTATTCGTCAATCAGGTACAGGTCATGCTACCAACGTCATTGGTGGTTTGGCTGTAGGTATGGAAAGTACTTTCTTACCAATACTTGTATTAGCAGGTGGTATTTGGGGTTCTTACGCTATGGCTGGCCTTTACGGTGTGGCTATTGCCGCAGCGGGTATGATGGCTACTACAGCTATGCAGTTGGCAATCGATGCCTTTGGCCCTATTGCTGATAACGCAGGTGGTATCGCTGAGATGAGTGAGCTACCTAAAGAGGTTCGTGAAAAAACTGATACGCTTGATGCCGTAGGTAACACTACTGCTGCTACAGGTAAAGGTTTTGCGATTGCTTCTGCTGCACTTACTGCGCTTGCATTATTTGCTGCTTATGTGGGTGTTGCAGGTATTGATGGTATTAATATTTACAAAGCTGAAGTACTAGCGATGTTATTCGTAGGTGGTATGATACCTTTCATCTTCTCATCACTTGCTATTCGTGCAGTGGGTGAAGCAGCTATGGCTATGGTGGCTGAAGTACGTCGTCAGTTTAAAGACATACCTGGTATTATGGAAGGTACAGGTGAGCCTGAGTATGATAAGTGTGTGGCTATCTCTACCGATGCTTCTATTAAGAAGATGATCGCTCCGGGTGCGGTTACTATTATAGCTCCTATACTTGTAGGTTTCTTAGTAGGACCTGAAGCGCTAGGTGGTATGCTAGCCGGTGCTACTGTAAGTGGTGTATTGATGGGTATGTTCCAAAACAACGCAGGTGGTGCATGGGATAATGCGAAGAAATCTTTTGAGAAAGGCGTTGAAATAGATGGTGAGACTTATTACAAAAACTCTGAGCCACACAAGGCATCAGTAACTGGTGATACTGTAGGTGATCCGTTTAAGGATACTTCAGGTCCTTCAATGAATATCTTGATCAAGTTGATGTCTATCGTTGCCTTAGTGATTGCGCCTACACTAGCTAGCATTAATGGTAATGATACACATGGCGAGCATGCAAAAGCTCCGGTAAAACAGCAAATAGAAGTAACACAAGACGCTACTGATAATGCCGTAACCTTGAAGTAAGGTTACTTCCTACAATATTTTTATATTACATTAGCCTGCTCAAAATTGAGCAGGCTTTTTTTATGATAAAAAACATAAAGAACTTAATATTATTAGTAATAGTTACCCTATTAATACCACAGTCAACTAATGCATGGAGACTACCTAAGAAATATGATTTTGTAGGCACATGGGAAATCACAAAAATTCAAAGGATAAAGGGATTAAGAAAAGAGGAGAAAGCAATTGCTGAAAAACTTATGAAAAAGCATCTAGGGGCTGTAATTACCTTTAACGAGAACAACACAATAACTTATAAAATACCCAATAGCGACTCAACTATAAAGGGAAACTGGAACATAATGAATGACTTCTATTACTATTATGATGCTACAGCTCATAAAGAAAGAAGAATTCCTGCCATTAGACTTGTTATATCATTAGAAACTGATAATGACTGGTTAAATGGTGTGATAAGACACATCAGTATTAAAAAGGATAAGTTCAAATATTATAATGAAGAATGCAATTACCATCTTCTAAAACTCGAACAAGATTAAACATAAAAAAGCCCGCTCAATAAGCGGACTTTACGCTTTCATGACAAACCTTTCTCTGTCACCTGCCGTCTTTAAAACGAACCCTCTTATTTAACTAAAACCTATAGAATTATGAAACCTCTATTTACCCTAGTGGCTATTATTGCCTTTTCTTTTTCTTCAATTGCTCAAAACTGCACCCCAACTATCTCTGTACAAAAAGTACCCTACCAAAACAACTTGTTACAATATCATGTAATTGCAAATACAGCAAACACCAACCATAATTTTAAAAATAAAATTTACTGGGGAGATGGCGTTACATCCTCTTCATTTGGGAACTATACACAGCATACACACAATTATAATACTGCGGGAACATATACTATAAAATATGTACGCACTTATTACGATTCTTTAAACAACATCATTTATTGTAAAGATTCTACTACCCAAACTATCAACGCACAATACGACACTTGTGCAACATCTTTGACTATGAGTATAAGCCCTAACCATAGTGGCAAGGTAACATTTACAGCAAATACACCTTCTAACTATCAAGGGATTATATACCACTGGAATTTTCATGACGGAACGACAAAGACTACATGGAATAATACAATAACACACACCTACTTTTCAGGCAGTAGAAGTGTAACGCTTACGGCTTCAACAAACAACTGTAGTTATACTAACTTTTTAAGTTTTTCTATCTCTAATAACTGTGGTAAAGGACATATGCAAATTACCAGCAATGGCTTAAACCATCAATTCATGAATTACTCCTCAAAATCTAATGGTGTAACCATTAGTAGCCAATGGGATTTTGGAGATGGCAATACGTCAAACTCCTTAAATGCTAATCATACCTACCAAAGTAATGGACAGTATACCACCAAACTTATAGTCACTTGGCGCGATAGTATACTAAATACAGTTTTATGTACAGATACTTTGCACCAAAACTTCTATGCACAAAGCAGTTCTAATATAATTGGTTATATAAAGAAAGACAGTACTAAATCGCCGATAAACCCTATATATAAAATATGGCTGATCAAATACGACTCTACCACAAAAATACTATCAGCAATAGACTCTCTTATTGTACAAAATAGCGCTAACCTTAGTAGTACGATATACTCATTTGCTAACGTGCCTAGCGGGCTATATAGAATTAAGGCCGCTATTACAAATGGTGCTAGCTCAGGCATTGGTTTTGTGCCTACATATCACGACTCCTCTTTAATGTGGAATAATGCTTTAACAATCAGCCACCAATCTAGTAGCTCAGGAATAAGTAACTCCTTTGCAAATATTTATTTAAAAACAGGCATGCTTACTTCAGGCCCGGGGTTTGTAGGGGGTAATGTCACTCAAGGAGCAAATAAAGGCACAGCAAATGGTATTGCTAAAATGAATGTGTTCTTATTAGATAATAATAACGATTTGGTACAATCTACGGTTACAGATGCGTCAGGCAGCTACTCTTTCAGCAACCTCCCTAACGGTAATTATTCAGTATACCCCGAAAACCTTGGAGATATAACAACACCTGCAATGGTTACAATAACAGGCACAAATACTAATGTATCTAACATTGCTTTTGAGCGCTCCGCAAGTAAAAAAACGATCAAGCCTATTGCGTTAAACATTAATAATATTAATAACACAGCTAGTACTTTTACAGTATATCCAAACCCTACTCAAGGTGCAATTACCATCGAAACAAATACCCCAAATACTATCATATTAATTACTGACATAACAGGCAAAAGCGTATTTAGCGCCTCTAATACAAAATTTATTACACCACTTGATTTGAACCATCTTCAAAAAGGTTTGTACTTCATTACTATTTCGGCCGATAACAAGCGGGAAACACAGAAGCTATTAATTCAGTAGCATTCTGCTAAAAAATAATCACTAAAAAAACCGCTCAATGAGCGGTTTTTTTATGACAAAATTTTGATGAAATATTAATTTAAATGGTGTTACTTATTACCTAGTAAAGCCGTCTATATATATGAGACCTTTGTTAACCTATAAACGCCTTAGACATGAAAAACATAGCCCTAATTCTGATGTACTTGGTATTAATGCTTTTTAGCCACATCTGCGATAGCAAATAAGCAACTACTTTAGTTACTGTACAATTTACTTTTAATGACACCCCATTTATGCAAGCGGTGTATCAACGATACTCTTAATACGCCTCGACCATACTTCATACTGCGTGTCAGGTTAATACTGGAAGCTTCCTCGAAATATTTGGTAGGACAGGTCACCTCACCTATCTCATACCCATTCATGAATATTTGAGATAGCATCTCGTTGTCAAACACAAAATCGTCGCTATTATATGTAAAGTCAATTGAGCGTATCACATCAGCAGAGAATGCTCTATACCCGGTATGATACTCACTCAACTTCTGCCCTATCATGATGTTCTCAAACAGGGTTAAGAAACGGTTAGCTATGTATTTATACATAGGCATACCTCCTTTTAAGGCTCCTTTACCTAATATGCGCGAACCCAGAGTTACCGGGTACACTTCATATGCTATTACGGAAGACATAGCATGTATCAGCTTAGGAGTATACTGATAATCGGGGTGTAGCATAATGACAATATCAGCACCTATTTCCAGCGCCTTAGCATAGCAGCTCTTTTGGTTACCACCATAGCCTTTGTTCACCTCATGCTTAATAATATGTTGGATACCTAACTTCTTTGCCACCTCAACTGTATTATCAGGGCTATTATCGTCCACCAATACTACATCGTCTACAATGTCGAATGGAATCTCATTGTAAGTGCGTTCTAAAGTAAGCGCAGCCTTATATGCTGGCAATACAACAACTATTTTCTTTCCGTTTAGCATGATATTGCGTCAAAAGTAAAACTACAATCGTAAAAAGTGAAATAATAGTCTTCACCTAGTTAGCCACCTTATGATCACCTTCTTCCGGTCTCATACCCGTGACGATCAAGTTGCTTGATGCTTTAGCTAGAATAGCACCTCCCATATTATATACACTACAGTTTACATGTATGATCTTCTTGCCTCGTCTTATCACCTCCGACACTGCTTTTAACCGCTCCCCTTCTTTAATAGCATACAAGAAGTCTACATTCAAATTAAGTGAGGTGTAAAAGTTATCTGTATCTAAACTCACCACAGCCCAACCGATGGCTTCATCAATGACCAACGACATCATACCTCCGTGTATATTGCCATATGGGTTGGTCATATCTTTTTTCACTTCTAAAGAAAGCTCTACTTTACCTTTTTCTATATCGTCAAGCCTAAAGCCTAACCAGTTACCTGCGGGCGAGCGAGAATCCGTAACAACTTTACCCAGATAATGCTCTTTAATATAATCTAGTACTGCCCCCGATGGTATATTCTTATAACTCATTTCTTCTTTTGTTCTTTTTGCTTTTTATACTCGCTTACCATTTCTACCATCTTATTGATCCTGCGTTCCCTTGTCTCAGGCTTTTTAGCCGTTACAATGGCCTCTATATGTTCTTTCTGATGGCTGAACGACATGCTGTAAAAGAAAGTTTCTAACCCCTTTACTTTTTTGATAGCTTCCGCAGCATCTTTTGGAAGCTTGGTTGTCCTTTTCTCAAAATCTATACCTTCTATCTTCCTATCTTTCATAGGCACATCTCTGATCATTTTACCTATGGCCTCTTTCTTACGAAAACGTAGTGCCGACCAGTTGTCATCCAATGCTATTTGTGTAACCGGTGCATAACCTTGCTCGCTAAGCACATCCCAAAAATCATCTCTACTAAGGTCTGACTTTATTTGGCCAGACTTCTTTGGGTAAGCTATCCATACCAAAGTTTCATCATTCAGCTTTGTCTCTAATGTTGGCAGCTGCTCCTCTAATACCTTCTTTTGCTCTGCAAAAAGAAATACCTGCGCAACAGACTTACCTCGAGGCATTTTAGTATCTACATCCAGTTCTTTAAAAAGGGCTACACAGTTTACAGGAAGGTTTAGCACATGTACTTTTCCTTCAGTATTAAACTTCAACTTTTTTACACTGCTCATATTCAATTAGGCAAAGTTATTTAATAATATAAAAATAAAGGCCGGTGAATACCGGCCTTTAACGTATCAAATATATGTTATTTATTATCTCACTATAGTCAGTTGCTTATTAGTGATACCTTTATCTGTATTCATTCTTACCATATAATTTCCTACAGGTATTGAGCTAATATCAATACTAATTTTGTCGCTACCAGCCATGTTAACTTGCTGTTGCACAACAGCACCTAACACATTGATGATACTCACCTCATTTAGTTTCACTTTGCCATCCATTTCAATGATCACATTGTTGCTTGCCGGGTTAGGATACATTTTAATGTTATTGTCAAGCACAACATTTTTCACATCTAGCGGTATGGTCACCATAGTCGTATCAGTACCGCATTGGTTGTAAGCGATCAAGGTTACATTATAAGAGCCCGGTGTAGCATAAGTATGTTTAGGACTTAGATCTGTGCTGGTTTGCCCATCACCAAACAACCATAGTACTCTGTCTGTATGCTGCAAATTAGAAACTGAATATTGATACTCATCTCCAAATTTCACAAACGAAATGCCATTCATACTAGGTAGCGGATCAAGTTGTATAACAATAGTATCGCTGGCAGTACAGTACTTGTCTACTTCAACATAATAAGTACCCGGCTTATTAGTAACATCAATAGTTTGTGTCCTGTCACTTGTACTCCACTCATATACTGCATCTGGGCTGTTACCAGCGTCAAGTATCATCTTTTTATCAGCACATACATGTTGATCAGGACCAAGGTTAACTATAGGCGTAGGGCCAGCATGTGCAGTAATCATTACAAGTGGGCTTTCGCAACCTAATGTACCTGAAGAGTAGAATACTTCTCCATTGAACATACGACCATTGTTAGTACCGCCAAACTGGCTACACAATCCAGTACCTGTTTGGATAGACATATCAGCATTAGAGTATGTAGTAGTACCGTTAGTGTACCTTGCAGGGTAATTGATATATATACCATATGTATTACCTGCTTGTACCGCTAGCTGTGCATTCACATCAAATACTGTTGGCGCAGTAGTACTGCTTACATTTGCAGTAGTAGAGCCAAGTAGCGTCCAAGCACCAGAGTTAGTTTCAAAGCCTGAGAATGTACCATTTTTGTAATAAACGCTTACGGCTTGGCTACCTGAATTTGAGAATATAGCTGAGAAGCTATCCAAAGTCATATTTCTGGTAGGTATCACATTAAACATGACACCACCACCGCAGCCATTACCTGTTGCTGTGGTTGTTCCTAGTGATCCACTTTGGAAGCTTACCTCTTGTGAACTCACAAAAAAGCTTTGGCTTAATTGCATATTCGGCAATGTCATGGTATCTCCTTTAAAAACTACAGAACCATTTACTGCATTATTGTACCACTTATGCTCAAAAGTGTCACCGGATAGTATCAACTTACCTGTTTCTCCAAAACATACAGAGTCTTCAGTAAGGAATGGAGGTGAAGCTGCAAACTTGATATTGAAAGCATGTGTAGCAGAAGTATCATTCATGTTATTCACATCGTTGGTCAGCTGAGCATATGCTGTAACTGTATGGTTGGCTACTAACTGCATATTATAAGTAGTAAGTAGTACTGTATCTAATGTAAATGGTGCTAAAGTCCCATTATAAGGTACCGTTATTGTACTACCTGTAGGCCCTGTAAGCGTAGCATGAATATTAAAACCAGACTGTGCGTTAGAACCATTGTTATATATTATAGCTTCAACATCTATGTCTTTGTATGGACAAAGAGCTACATTATTACCAGGGTTTAATAGCTTCACTACTTTAATATCATCTGTTGATGCAGGTGTAATGTTGATTACATAATCTTCCGTTTCTCCCGAGTTGATATTGCTACAAGCATTTGAAGCACCATTACCACTTGATGTAGCAGAACTACGAATGCGTAAGCCTGTTAAACCTAACACTGCATTTCCAGGTACTTGTACAAACACATTTCC
Source organism: Flavipsychrobacter sp. (assembly GCA_965230595.1). GTDB lineage: Bacteria > Bacteroidota > Bacteroidia > Chitinophagales > Chitinophagaceae > UBA5543. The sequence continues at coordinate 2,008,065 of OZ246011.1, forward strand.
GTTTGCGCCTGCTGATACGATACGAGTCCACTCTGATGGTTCAAATACACCATCTTGGTCAGCATCAATCCATACAGACCCTACAGCATTAGAACCATAAGCTACATTCAACTCATATAGACCACCACGTTGTAAGCTTGCAGTAGTACTACCACTAATAGGATATTGCGTATAACGATTTGGTGCAGTACCTGTTGATGTATTATTTAATGTAGTATTTACTATTTCTACATGATCAATAGAAGCGTTGTTACCGCCACCTAAATTGTCATTACAATAACAGATATAGAAGTTATTAATAGAAATACTAATAACACCAGTAGTTGAAGATGAGTTGGAAGGGTTACACTTTACTACGCATCTAAACTCTGTAGGCGTTGTGATAGATGTCGTATATACATCTGATTTTGCACCACTAATATCGGTAAACACTCCTCCCACAGGACGAGATTGCCACTGATATGTTATGCCTGAACCTACCGTATGCCCACTAAGAGACAAGGTAAAGTTTTTACCAACACATGCATTAGTAGGACCATTGAGTGTACCAGCCATTGGAGTACCGGAACATAATGGCAAATATGTGATCTCCAGTTTGGGCTTTTGTGCATTAGTTGCCATATTACCATATATGTTATATTGGTTAGTAGAACCTCTTACAAAACCAAGTACGGCTTCATTACCTATTTTACCTTCCAAATAAGTAATACCCGCACTACTTACAACTTCTGTGTTAGAAGTATTTGCTGGCCAAGATGAAGCATTTAATACAGTACCTGTATTAAGTCTGCTAAACAATGTAGCGCCTGCAGTAGTAACAGGGTCATCATTAATTCCGCGTATTCTATTAGTAGCACCGGAGTTGGTTGTGCTAAATGTTGTAAACTTAACATTTGCCGATGTAATAACGGCACCTGTTGGTATTGATGAAAGATCAAAAACAGCCCAACCTCTTGAACCGGAACTCAATGTTCTAATGTTTAGCATGTTACCGTTATTCTTAGTACCTGCAGAGTTTACTGAGCCTGTCTTTAAGTTTCCTGTAGCTGCGTTTATCGTTACTGTTACTTGTGCTGTTGCATCAACAGACAAGCCCACTAGTAATAGCAGCAAGCCTAAATATCTGTTTAATAATGTAGCTTTTTTCATAAACTGGGGATTTTCGGATTACCTATTATACTTTATAAGACACCTGCCATTTGATTTACCGTTGGCAGTTAATAAGCGAAATAACCGATTTTAACCATCTATTAATACTTCTTACTCATTATCACTTTATAAACATTATGACGTAGCTTCGCATGATAAACCATTTAGTTATGACAATTACGCAACTTGAATATGTTGTAGCGGTAGCCACATATAAGAGTTTTGTATCAGCTGCAGAAAAGTGTTTTGTTACTCAACCAACACTAAGCATGCAGATACAAAAGCTAGAAGATGAACTGGGAGTTAAACTTTTTGACAGAAATAAGCACCCAATAGCAATAACAGCCATGGGCGAAGCAATAGTAGACCAAGCTAAAACGGTATTAGCAGAATGTGAAAAAGTACATGAGCTCATACAAAGCCAACAAAATACAATTTCAGGAAGTTTCAAATTAGCAGTAATACCTACTGTTGCTCCATACATACTTCCGGGGTTATTACAACACTATGCTGATTCACACCCTGAAGTTAAACTTCAAGTAAAAGAAATGGAGACAGACAAGATCATTACTGCGCTTAGCAATAATGAAATAGATGCTGCTTTATTAAGTACTCCTCTTGAAGAAAATAACATTAAAGAATACCCTCTGTTTTACGAACCTTTTGTAGGGTATTTTTCTGAAGAAGAAGAAGAAGCATTGAAAAAACGCCTAATAGAACCTGAAGATATAGCTCTAGATAGGATATGGCTATTGAACGAAGGGCACTGTATGCGTAACCAAGTAATAGACCTTTGTAGTGATAACATACAAGCATTGCAAGCAGAAAGGGCTTATAGGTATGAGTCAAGCAATGTTGAAACACTTCGTAAGATGGTAGATAAAAATAAAGGCCTGACTCTACTACCTGAATTAGCTACGTTTGAGTTCAATGAAGATCAGATAGAGCGTGTAAGGTACTTTAAAGACCCTGAACCCGTTCGTGAGATCGCACTAGTAACCAACGATCATTTTGTTCGACTTTCTTTACTACAAAGTTTGATGGATGAGGTACTAAAACTTGTACCTGAAAAGATGCGGGTGCAAAAGAAAAACAGAAAAGTGTTAAGAATACAATCTGCTAAACTCTAGATATTACCACACGGTTAATATCATAAGAAAGCACTTTAGTATCAGGGAACACTGTTTGTATCTGTTCTAATGCATCATCCCATAGCGGATAACCATTAATAATATAATTCAAAGCCATGCAGCCATTTGTGCGCATGGCTTTTCTACATAGTAGTAAAAAGTTTTCTTTAGTCGTAAACTCGGCAGGTACTCTACCGTTAAAAACATCTACAATTATCAAGTCGTATCTATCCTGCTCCTGTTGCATATATGCTTCAGCATCAGCACATATATAAGTAGTATTACTATTGACCACCTCCGGCAATAGACTTTTTGCCATGTTTATGATCTCATTATCCTGCTCTACTACTACATAGGTGGCATCTACACCATATTTGCTAGCTATTTGCATAGCACTACCCAAGCCGCCACCTAATACCAGTACTTTTTTAATACGTGCAGTATCAGCCTTCAGCTCTTTGAATGCCATCTTTAGCGGTTTATAATAAATGCCATCAGAGTAAATAGCATCTGGTGTGGCTAATTGATACTGCCCTCTATACACAAAAAGCTCCAGCACATCGTTATGTGTACCGGAACCCTTTTTAATTCTTACTGGAAATAAATAGCTAAGTAGCTTCTTATATATCGAAACCTTTTGCAATAGCTTGAACTATTGTGGTTTATAATAGGTCATTGCCTCAGGCAGTAAACCTTTTATATCGTCTATCCTTCTCTGGTTGCTTGGGTGCGTGCTTAAAAACTCAGGAGGTGCTTGTCCACCGCTTAATGATGCCATACGTTGCCAAAAACCAACAGCCTCATTAGGGTTGTAACCTGCCATAGCCATGAATATGAGTCCCATATGGTCTGCTTCACTCTCGTGCGACCTTGAATAGGCCAACACACCTAACTGAGAACCAACACCATAAGCAGCATTAAATAGTTGCTGTGCTTCTGCCGGCTTTGAAGATAATAATGCCGAGAATAACACTCCACCAGCCTGAGCTGTAAGCTGTTGGCTCACACGCTCGTTACCATGTCGTGCAATAGCGTGTGCGATCTCATGCCCCATAATTACGGCAAGACCGGTTTCTGACTGTGCAATTGGCATGATACCTGTATACACTACAACCTTACCGCCAGGCATACACCAGGCATTCACTTGATTTTCGTTCACTAAGTTAAACTCCCACTGATAACCTTGTATCAAGCTTTGCTGCCCTTTACTAGCCAAATACTGCTGTACCGCTTTAGCCATCTTATTACCTACCCTTTTTACCATTTCTACATCCTTAGTGCCTTGCATAGGCCTATTAGTAGACAGAAAAGATGCATATTGGGTACTGGCCATACTTCTCATATCACCCTCACTTACCAAGTTCAATGAGCTACGCCCTGTGATGGGATTCTTAAAACAAGCACTGAGCGTTACTATAGTAAATGAAAAGATGAATAAAAAGGCAACCTTTTTAGTAATTGACAGTCTCCTCGTCATAAGAGTAGTTTTAGTTGATTATTGTAACAAGAATAATGCCGCAAAGTTAATAATAGTGCGTAAACAGAACTTTAATTATCGTTCTTTCTGCGGTACTTTCTTTTCTTGAACATGGCCACTTTGCTCTCATTACCTTGTATCAGCCTGTTAATATTTTTATAGTGTGTAAGCACTACTAAGCAAGCGGTAGCGATAGCAAATAGTCGATAGCTCAACTCCGGCTCACGGAAGATAAATAATATCAACAACGGGAAAGCTACACTAGCACTTATAGAGCTTAAAGAAACATAGCGTGTAACAAAAAGCATTAATAGAAACACACCAACTAAACTCATCGCTACTAATGGCTGAATGGCGATGATCATTCCGAAAAGAGTAGCAATACCTTTACCGCCTCTAAAATCGGCCCAAATAGGAAATATATGACCCACAACAGCAGCTAAACCAAGGAATACCTGAAGGTTGACTAACTGCTCTGTCCCCCAACCTGATAGGAACAATACAGATAACTTTACTGCCAAAAAGCCTTTTAATACGTCTATGAACATGACCGCTACTCCGGCTTTTGCTCCCAGTATTCTGAATGTATTTGTTGCACCTGCATTACCACTTCCATGCTCACGAATATCTAAACCAAAAATGTGTCTGCTCACTAAAACGGCTGTAGGAATGGAACCGATCAAGTAAGCTAGGGTAATCAGAATTGCTATATCCATACTAAAATCAAGTAGATGAAGAGAGCAAATATAATTTTTTGTTTCGATTTATCCTAGTAAGAGTACACTAAGTCAAAAGCTTCATATTGATAACCAATCAGTTGCACCTCTCATATAAGAAAGCTATATATCTTATAGCTTCTAGCTACTTTTGGGCCAATATAGCTACCCAATCGCCTTGAACCTGGCTTTGTTGCTCATTAAAACCAGCATTGGCAACAGAAGATTCTAGGATCTCTTTATCCTTAAGCATGATACCACTTAACAATAATACTCCTCCATCATGGAGCATACTGTACATTTCTGTCATATACTGTGTAAGTATATTTCTATTAATATTAGCCAAAATTACATTATAGCTGTGTCCATATACACTATCAAGTGTTGCGTGTTTTACACTAATATTATTAACGACGTTTCGCTCTATATTTTCAATAGTGTTATGATACGACCACTCATCGTTATCTATAGCCATTATGGAATCAGCGCCCATTTTTTCAGCTAATATGGCCAATACACCTGTTCCCGTACCAAAATCTAATACAGACTTCTCCTTAAAGTCAATATCTTTCATATACTTAACCATTAACTGTGTTGTAGCATGGTGGCCAGTACCAAAAGACATTTTGGGGGTAATAACAATATCATGCACTACGTTAATATTGGGTTTATGAAAGTCGGCTCTAATGATACAAAAGTCATCTACCACCACAGGTTCAAAGCTGCTCTCCCACTTCTCATTCCAGTTTTCTTGCTGCACAGTATCCTTCTTATAAGCCACATTGTACTGTACAAGTACTTCTTTTAGTATTGCTTCATCAAAACTATTACAATCTATATAAGCCAATAATTCTTCTTCTGTTTGCTCAAAGCCTTCAAAACCTGCACCTCCGAGTGCAGCTATAAGTATATCTTGTTTATCTTCTTCTGCTACTGTAATGGCAATTTTTATATAATCCATCCTCTTATCTATTTGATATTAAAATAGGCTGTACAAAATGTACAGCCTATTATTATCTCTGTTATAGTCTAAAAAAAACTAGTTTACTCTGCTTCCAGGATCACCGTAATCCATCTCATCACTACCATAGTCATCATTATCTCCCATAGACTCATCCATCTGTAGGTTCTCACTTTGAGTACCCATATTACCAGGTTTAGAGCTATCGTACAATACTCTACGAGAACCATCATCTGATATGATACGGAACTCTGTACGACGGTTTAACTGACGACCTGTTGGGTTATCACTACCATCAGGGTTTTTGTTAGCAGCAGCCGGCATAGACTCACCAAAACCTTTAGCGGTCATACGTGTTCTGTCAATACCTGCAGACTCTAAGTATTCCATTACTGATTCAGCACGACGAAGAGATAAGTCTCTATTGTACTCAGGGTTACCATGCGCATCAGCAAAAGAATATATCTCAACACTTAGAGATTGGTTATCATTCATGAAGTTTACTAATGAATCTAATGAAGTAATAGATTCAGGGCGTAATTCATCTTTGTTATAATCGTAGTATACATTACTTACTGAGAATGTAGGCACTTTGATGATCTCATCCATGTAAATAGTTACACTTACAGTGTCATCTTTATCTGTACGTTTTACATCCATAGTGCTGATACTAGCTCTGTGAGAACTATAATCAGTTTTATCACCGGTTAGCACGTAAGAGTGGCCGCGCATTAAGTTGAAACCGAATGTACCATCTGTAGAATTAAAGTTTTTAATATCACCAGACTCATCAGCCATCTTAACTACAACTTCTTCAATAAGCTCACCAGTTTTGTTGTTTTTCACTTGACCCAGCACAGTAAGTGTAGGCTCGTACTGAACACGCCAGATATCGTCACAACAAGTTGGGTTCTTCAATGCAATAGAACCAATACGGTTAGACACTAGATATGCATCAGGCTTACCATAATTATCTTTGATGAAGTACATCTCATCAGCAGATGTATTAATAGGATAACCTAGGTTTCTCATATTCTTATACCTAGACGGACCACCGTCAGCAGCATACACATCAAAGCCACCCATTGTTACCCATCCGTTAGAAGAGAAATATAGAGTTCCTTCTTCTGAATTATAATATGGAGTTACTTCGTCTTGTCTTGTATTTACTTGCTTACCTGCGTTTTGCGGACGACGGTAAGTATTGTTACGCGGGTCGATCACTGAATACCAAATATCATAACCACCACGACCTTGTAGCTTACGGTCAGAAGAGAAGAATAAAATCTCTTTCTTACCCACCTTAGCTATGAAAGGCTGTGTACTACTAGAGTTTGAGTTATTAATATCGTTACCTAACAGTTCAGGGCTGCTCCAGGCAGTACCTTTAAACTCAGACACATATATTTTACATCTGGTCTTCATTGAATCTGATCTACGACACTTAGTGAAGTAAAAACGCTCACCACCAGGACTATATACACCGTTACCTACGTGATATTTATTCGAGTTAAAGTCACCATCGTTGAATACTAATGGCCACTGGAAAGAGTCAACTTCAGGAGTATACTGCTGCTTACGCGATACCATAAATCTTGAGAAGAAGTTAGCCGAAGCAGAACTTCTATCAATAACAATAGGATCGTTAGCACGCATAGTTGAGAAAAGTAATGCAGTATCTCCTAATGGATAAGGTGCAGACTCCGTATAAGCACTATTCACGTTAGGACCGGCATTCTTTACATTAACAGCTTGAGGATCTTTCATTGAGTTCATAGCCATTTTACAACCATCTATCTCACGTAGTGCCCTTTTCTTAAGCTTTTTATACGTTTTAGGGTTATCGCCAATGAACTGATTGAAAGTGTTGATCGCATCAGGATACTTACCTGCCATTTTCAACATAATCGCTTGTTTGAAAACAGCTTCAGGATAAAGCTTGGATGCCATAGCATATGCTTCACCAAAATAGTGAGCAGCAGGAACGTAATCGCGAGTTAACCAATAACACTCAGCTAACTGGTATGTTAGGTACGGATTACGGGGTTGCTCTTCTTTTAGTTGTTGATAGTAAACGATTGCATCAAAGTAACCACCTGAACGGAATAAATTATCAGCCCAACGAAGTTTCCTATGATATGGAAGTTTTTCTACCGGATCATTTGCCTTATTTCTGTACTTATTTTTTCGCTGTCTCTGGGCATTAGCATCGAATTGTACTGTTGACACTACTAAAGTTGCAAGAAACAGTAAAAGCCATTTTTTTCTCATATGCGTGAGCATTGTTAATGGGTATAAAAGTAAAAATTGGTTTAAATAAATGAAAGGTCTAAAGAGTTTTTTTTAGCCTTTCCTGCTTTTTTTTAGATTTTTTAGAAACGAGTACAAGGATATATCAATTTTCTAGCAAATGATAGCGGATGAGGCGCTACATATGTCAAGGAAATTTCAAAACCTCCGTTACCGTTCGATGCGTTCTTAAGATCAGAAGTATTATAATCATAGCTCAACCCTACACGTAAACCTTTAAACTCAACACCTGCATTGACCATAATTGCGTCACCACCTCTGTACCAACCACCAAGGAACACCGCAGTAGTATAATTGCGTATCTCAGGGCTGTTACCTATTATATAATGGAACTCATTACCGGCAACAAGCTCAGCAGCTGACGATTGTGTTTGGTATAATACCGCCGGTCTCAAACTTAACTTCTCACTTACATAAGCTACGATACCCGCTTGTGCAGTATAGCGCATACCAAGACCAACTTCACTATTTTGTGTTCTTTGGAAAGACTCCTGAGGCTGGTTTAAGTTATTAGCACCTAACCCTAACATATAGCTAAACTTGTAACCTACGCTATGTGCCCAAGAGATACCAGCATTAACAGTAAAATAGTTCACCTTATTATTAAGGTTCTCACCTGTAATGCCCGGTTGAAAACCACCGTTAATAAACTCATCTTGGAAATATAGTTTAGACAGGTCGATACTCTTTTGAGTATACCCACCTTGAAAACCTACTGATATAGCCTTATTGGTATTAGCACCTAAAAACTTATGGTAAGCAATAGAAGCTAATGCCGAAAGGTTGGATAAGTTACCATCACCTGCACGGTCATTATATAATTGAACACCGGCTGCTAAATAATCATCTATCGTAAGATCGCTTACAATTGGTGCGTCAAAAGATACCGCATAAGTTCTAAATGGTGCGGTAACACTTCTCCATTGATCGCGATAAATTGCAGAGGCACGATATTGTCCATTAAAGCTACCCGTAAAAGCAGGGTTCACTATTAATGGTGCAGCGTTAAATTGAGTAAAGTGTACATCCTGTGCTTTACCTGTAAACATCGACAGAGCCATAGCGGCTACCAGGCTTACACGGCTAATGGTATTTTTCCTGATCATGTTATATAATCCTTATAAGTGTTTATCTTAATAAAGTAATATTTCCTTGTCGTATAAATGGCTTCCCATCATCTGCAACTGCCTCAATCATATACACATACACTCCAACAGGCTGCTCAACGCCATTATACTTACCGTCCCATCCCACATTGACATCTGATGTCTCAAATATCTTCTCTCCCCAACGGTTGAAAATACGGAAATATTTCAAAGTTGCAATGCCTCGCTTAATAATTTTTAATTCTTTATTTACTCCGCCAGGCACAAATGCGTTGGGAATATCTAAGACAGTATTCTCTAAATATACATTTATAGTATCGTCAGTGGCACATCCATGCTCTGTTACACCATGTGCTACATACCTCGTCTCTACCTCAGGCTTCACTATAGGGTTACCGATATATGGAGAGCTTAACCCAACATATGGAAACCATTGGAAAGTAACACAGTTACCTTCCGGATATATTTGATGGCTTTCTCCAGGATGCAAAACGATATCTTCTCCTAAATACAAAACAGCACCGTCATACATTTCTACAGGCACTCTCAACGTATCCTTACAACCAAATTGGTTGACCACATCTACATCATAGAACATACTGGCATGCGGGTATACTTTTACTGAAGGCCCATCTATTGTATTAATGTACTCATTGGGCGACCATGTATATGTTACACCACCTCCTATCTCAAGACCTAACGTATCAGTTGGGCATAGCCCCAATGTATCACTTATTATATAAGCAAAGTCTCCGGGGTGAACCGTAACATCAAGACTATCAGTTCCCTCACAACCTGCAGGTGTTCTTACTAATACTTTTATCCTCGTATCTACATCGGCTATTATCTTAACGGCCTTACCTTGAGGTGATGTAAGATCATCTGCCGGAAACCAGAAGTAGGTATAGTTATTAAAACTTTTTGGATAGGCTTCTGCCATCAGCACCTCTGTATCATACTGACAGATGTCAATGTCTGCACCGGCTTCTACTTTTGGCACCGGCTCTATGTCTATATCTATATATCTATAAACATCCTTACAGCCGGGATAGCTAGCCGTCAACTTATACGTACCTGAAGTGGTTGGCCTGATCATTGTATTAATATGAGACGGGTGTAATACGCCATTCGTTGGCGACCATTGGTAAGTATACCCCTGCTCTCCCCAGCCTTGTATCTGTATACCTGTGCCTTCACATATAGTAGTATCAGGCGTTTGCAAGCCCACATATAGCTCATCCCATATTTCTAGTTCAGCGCTATCTAATGGTATAAGCTGCGGCGAGCATTTATATGCAGAGTACATATACAACTTGACCGTTCTTGTACCTACGTTTGGTGTGCGATGTAATCCTTCTATTATCACATCAGCACTTGTAGCAAATGCAGGTATCGTAACAGAGTCTTTAATATGTGTATAGTCAATACCGTTTTGTGCAGAACCTGCTATACCATATTTAATGGTCAAAGGATAGTTTTCAGCATATTGGCGGGTGAAGGTAAACTTACCTGGTTTGCACCCTCTCAAGCACACCGGCGTACCGTTACCTAAATTAGGCTCTCCCGTAGAAGTTATTTTTGGAATATTTGTAGACAAGCTTCCCTCCTTCAGCCATACACCAGAATCTAGTTTGTCGTCACTCACATCAGCCACTACTAATCTTAAATGATAGGTACTACATGGCATCACTTCTTCTACTGCCCTAAATACTTTTGTAAAAGCATGGTAGGTAACTGAATGTCCATTATTGTTCATATAGTATTGTGCGAATGGCGACCCTGTACCCATATTAGTACAATGAGGCAACCACACGGGCTGGTTAGCGGTCACATCAGTAGTACTGTTGATTGACACTGGAATATTAGTACCTGGTATTAATGCAAGGTTCTTTCTACCTACAATAGATGGACCTGATATAAAGAAAGCAAATGCGTCATTATAGTCGCTACAAGAAAATTGATCATACTCCTCCGAACCAAACACATATTCAAACTTTACGCTATCACCTTGCGATACAAAATCAAATTCCAAATAACAAGCATCATGCGTGGGCTTACCTACATAAGTAGTCAGATCTTGGTCTCCTTTAGCGTAATGTCTTTTACTGGCAAATAAATAAGGGCTACCATTAGCACCTGGTGTAATATGCGGACCTGATGGTGTAATATTAACTATTGTGGCCGCTAAGCCGGATGTAAGAACAATACCACTATCAATACCTAGATTACTGTTATAAGCTGCAAACGAACCACTCGCACCATTAGGGCATCCTAGCTTTGCATTAGTTACTGTAACTCCCGGGCCTGCTAACTTTTGTGCCAATGCCTGAGCATTCTGTGCAGCGTTAATTACTATGGTATCTTGAAGTTGTGCGTTGGAGGTATTGGGCATAAAAAGCACGAGCCATGCAATAGTAGCAATGGCAAAGCTTAAATGGATAATCTTTTTTTTGTTGACCAACATTAATGTAAAATCACATATTGATTATGATCGCCTAGCATATATCTGACAAATAATTATTAATAAAATTAATTTTTTTAACAATTTATTCAAACTAGAAAGTGCTATTAGTCCAATTATTGGGTTATAACTTCATTAAAATTGTACTTTTATAGCTACTAACCCCAATAATGGCTACATCCAAGAGAAATAACAAAGAGAAGAAAACCACTAATAATCAGGTAGTTGAGGAAAAAACGAACCAACTCAAGCAGCTAAAGCTTGGAATTGGTATTTTTCTACTGCTTTTAGGTGTTTTTATCACATTTTCCATCATAAGCTACTGCTTTACCTGGCAGCTCGACCAAGACAAACTGCTTTCAAAAGAAGGCATCAATCATTTTGTATTCAAAGACAAAAGCTCTGTAGCTAACTGGGGTGGTAGGCTTGGTGCTGCTCTTTCTCATATTTTAGTATACAATGGTGTGGGTATTGCGGCATTAGCTATAGGCTTGGTAATATGTATGTTTTCATTAAAGCTTATTTCTAATAGCAAGAAAGCAGTATTAAGCAAATACCTGAGATGGCTATCAATTACTGTATTGCTACTGGCTCCAACACTTACCTACCTGTTACCTCATGCAGCGTTCTCTTTTGGTGGTGCTTGGGGCAATGAGGCTGTCACTTATATGAATGGAATGCTAGGCCATGCAGGTACAGGCATGACATTACTGGCAGTAGCTTGCATCTTACTATTTGCTGTATTTGCTTTAGATATATCACCCGCTATTAAAAAAGCAAGGCAAGCTGCGAAAAAAATGGCTGATAAAGTAGCTGCACTAAAACCTGAAAAAGAAGAACTAACTCAACAAGATGACGAAGAGGTGCAAGAGCAAGAAATAGAAGTACCCGAAGAACTAAAGGAAATGGCTGCGCCAAAGGAGAGTACTAATGAGCTGAAAGATGAAGACATCACTACTTTATACCCCAATGATGAAGAAACCGCTGACATGGACACAAACATGCAGCTTGTAGAAAAAGCGGATAAGAAAACCATCAACGATCTATACACAGATACAGATGACAATGGTAACGAAAAAGAAACCGCCGGTGAGATAGACCTTAGCATACCTAAAGCTGAAGAGAAGCCTAAAAAGAAGAAGGTAGAAGAAACCCCAGATGAAGACCTTTCTTTTGAAGTCACTAAAAAGGAGGATGTACCTACAAAGCCAAAACACGGTGGCCATATTAGTATAGAAGACAATGAGCCTTATGCGCCCGAGCTTGACCTCCCTAACTACAAGTTCCCTACTCTAGACCTACTGGAAGAACGTTCTCAAGAATCTATTATTCTTGATAAGGAAGAGCTGGAGCAGAATAAGAATCAGATCATCCAAACGTTACGCAGCTTTGGTATCGAAATACAACGCATTAGTGCCACAGTAGGCCCAACGGTAACACTCTATGAGATCGTACCTGCCGAAGGTGTACGTATATCTAAGATCCGCAACCTGGAGGATGATATCGCTCTAAACCTCGCAGCACTAGGTATACGTATCATTGCTCCTATACCGGGAAGAGGAACAATAGGTATAGAAGTACCTAATGCCAACAAACAGATCGTAAGCATTAGGACTCTGTTGGGTAGCGAGAAGTTTGCCAATACTAAGATGAGCTTGCCAATTGCACTGGGAAAGAAAATTGACAATGAACACTACATTGTTGACTTGGCAAAAATGCCACACCTACTTATGGCCGGTGCTACAGGCCAAGGTAAGTCGGTAGGTATTAATGCCATACTGGTATCGCTATTATATAAGAAACACCCTTCGCAACTCAAGTTTGTATTAGTAGACCCTAAAAAGGTGGAGCTATCTGTTTACCGAACTATAGAGAAGCACTTCTTGGCCATGCTGCCTAATGAAGAGGAAGCCATCATCACAGATAATAAGAAAGTCATCAATACACTAAATGCTTTGTGTATTGAAATGGACAACAGGTACGACCTCCTAAAAGAAGCACGTGCCAGAAATATCAAGGAATACAACGAGAAGTTCATCAAGCGCAAGCTCAACCCTGAGAACGGACATCAATACTTACCATTCATTGTATTAGTCGTAGATGAATTTGCCGACTTGATCATGACGGCGGGTAAAGAAGTGGAAATGCCAATTGCTCGCCTGGCACAGCTGGCACGTGCTGTAGGCATACACCTTATCATTGCCACACAAAGACCTTCTGTGAATGTGATCACAGGTACAATAAAAGCTAACTTCCCTGCTCGTATTGCCTTTAAAGTTTCTGCCAAGGTAGACTCCCGTACCATATTGGATGCCGGTGGAGCCGAGCAGCTAATAGGGCGCGGAGACATGCTCATCTCTTATGGTAGTGAGCTGTTGAGGTTACAATGTGCTTTTGTTGACACTCCTGAAGTAGAAGAAGTCGTAGAATACATAGGTGAACAACAAGGTTATCCATCAGCCTTTGAACTACCTGAATATGAAGGTGAAGACGGTGGTAATGGCAAAGATGTAGACCTTACCAATAGAGACAAGTTGTTTGAAGATTGTGCCCGCCAAGTAGTGCAATCACAATCAGGCTCTACCTCTATGTTGCAGCGACGCTTCAATCTTGGATATAACAGAGCAGGACGCATTATGGATCAGTTGGAAGCGGCAGGTATTGTAGGACCTTCTGTTGGAAGCAAACCGAGAGAAGTTTTAATGGGCACGGAAAGCGAATTGGAACAGTTTTTGAACAGTATCTAACACACATAACAATCTTTTAAAGATTTATTAAAGAATGAATAGCTTTCTTTGCATCGGAAAGTAGTATAGATAATTATATCCCATAAAGAGTATGACTAGAATTTTGATTGCATGCGTTACCGCAATAGTGTTGATGGCCCAACCCGTAATGGCACAAACTGACGCCAAAGCGAAAGCCGTATTAGATAATGTAAGTAGCACGTTTAAAAAACTAAAGTCGCTAAAAGCCGACTTTAAGATGGACATATTAGCAGGGAATGTAAAAGACACAAAGAAGGGCACTTTTTATTTAAAAGGAGATAAGTACCGTATAGAGATGTCGAACATGCACATTATGACCGACACTAAGAACCAATACACATACAATAAAGAGATAGGCGAAGTACAAATAACGGAGTATATAGCAGACGAACAAGAGATATCTCCTAAAAAGATATTCGGAGGCGACTATGAGAAACAATACAAGTCTCGCTATGATGGCACAAAGACGGTAAACGGCAAAAGCTGTGAAACCATTACGATGGTAGCTAAAAACGGATCGGCGGACATGAAGCAAGTAAAGCTTTACATTGATAAAAAGAGCAACATCATTGTTCGTAGTGAAATGATCAGTAAAGAAGGTAGCAATATCACTTATGATATCAGCAACCTAAAAACAGACCTACCGTTAAAAGACAACCTCTTCACATTTGATACTAAGGCAGAAGAAAATAAAAACATTGATGTAGTAGACCTGCGCTAATAACAAGCAGACTATATCATCTTATTTTAAAGCGGGCTATTGTCCGCTTTTATTCTTTAAATTCGTTTCTATTAAACATGCATTCCCTATGAATAACAGACACATTATCCTATTTATATTGACCTTAGCCTCTATAACCTGGAGTAGTTGTACAAAATTGAACGAGCAGGTACCAGACTCTAATATAAGAGTAAGTGATGTGCCCGTACAAAAGATACAAGACTGTCACAATCAAGCTAATTACACAACAGCACAGATAAGCATGGGGCTAAGAGGCAACTGGCGCTGGGCTAAAAGCTATAACCCATGGACACAGAACACATCAGCCGCTACCAAGCAAGTTACATTACATATTAACGATGCTACCAACTACTCTATTACAGAAGGCAGTAGCACTGTAGCCAGCGGCACTTGGAGCTTGAGCACATTCTCTAATAACAGTTGGACACTTGAGCTATCGCAAGAGCACCCTGACGTTAAAGGTGTGATATATATGTGCGGTCATGAACTACTATTATCTACCATGTATGTGGATGGACCTGCGAACTATTTCTTAAAGCAATAGAAACAACTTAACGAGACACTGAAAATTTGCGGTACTCTTTTAGTCCATCAGTGTAAGTAACAACTACTGTATAAATGCCCGACTGCCATTTACGTACATCTATTACTGATGTATGAGCAGCAATATCATGTTGCCGGCTTACTAATTGACCAACAGTATTTAGTATCCTTATATTCGACACTACCTTCCCACTCCTAATGGCAATGATGATACGATCATTAGCGGGGTTAGGGTACACTTCAAAACCATGCTTTTGAACACCAGACACACTTACAGGATAGGTAAAGTAATTATTAGACCTTATAGAAACACACCCACTAGCATCAACATTGTGTGCATAATACACGCCTTCTTTTGTAGGAACATAACCAACATATGAATTAGCCACCAACAAACCATCTCCTGCTAAGTACCAATCAACAGGATAAATATCTGACACCAAAGTATCATTCTGTAACGATATCATTGGTCTTGTGTTTTGAGATTTATGAAAAACGTTCAATGTATTAGATGTAGCCGTGTCCCATACATCACAAAGTGGATTTTTTGAAAGCAGCATGGCACCAACTTTATCATTATCTACATGATTATTATATCCAAACATATTATTACCTACAACTGTATTTACAGTTACATTATTAACATGCCATAGTACACTATACGTAGTTCCTGAATTCACTAAAGATGCGGTAAAACCTAAAGCATCGCCGGGACATGTAGGATTAATACCGGATGTCTGCATAATGCTAACACCTACTGCGGGGTCAGGCCTTATGTGTATGCTATAATCTTTTACTTGCCCTTTTTTTAAATTAGTGCACGGGCCTGGTATCGGTGAAAATATTGTTTCAGCAACAATACGCATACGCAGATACTTACATTGCACAATACCTGTAGTAGGTATAGTAATTGTATCTATATACTTTGTTCCTATATACATTGGACTTGCCACCAACTCTGTTAAAGGATGAAAAGTACCGTCATCATTATAATCTATATAAACATTAATATGCTGTAAAGGGACAGTACCTCCTGTCTTTATTTCTATAGGATAACTATGCCCACTATATACCTTTGTTGATATATTACATGAAAAATCTTGATAGAGTATTTTGTTTGAGTCTGTATGTAAAGAGCTTGTATGCGATATATTTTTAAACAACACGTTTGAAAACCCAACAGAATAAGCACTGGAGGAGTCAATCCTACTAAAATCTGAAACACAATTTGCTTTTTTTAATGTTGGCAACAAGACCATATCAGATTCAACTAATGAGGATCTGGATTTTAAGTACTTCATAGAATAAAGCATTTTGTCTCTCTGGCCTTGTGTAAACCTATCATGGCAAATACGTGAATAACTCATAAAGTTTAAGCCCGTATAATTCATAGCACTGTTTGTACAAGGATTAATTTCATTACCACATGCAATAAACCCTCTTTTGTGAGGCTCAGTGTCACATATAGCGTCCCCATCTATAAAACAATTTACATTTTGAGGGCAAAGTGCACCGCCCCAATCACCCTCGAAAGTGTGAGCCAAACCTAAAGCATGCCCCAACTCATGAACAAGCACCATACTACCAGCTTTTGCCACTCTACTTTCTATAACAATACCATCATTTTGCTTTATTCTACTACTAGGAGGATGCGCAAAACCAAAAAAGCTTGTACTATCATTATTTATTTCGTGAACAACATATATATTATAGTATGTCGCAGGATCCCAAAACAAATATTTGATAAGATCGGGGAAGCTGGCTCCTGTATATTGCCCGCTTCTTGTTCTAGCTCCATATCTCTCATATAGAGGTATTACCCTGGCATCAAATCTATTAATACCATTAAACGTATCACAATTAATATCTCTTTTTGCCAATGTAAATTTTACAGGCACTCTTGTACCCCCATTATTTACATCAGGGTATTGATACCATGTTGCCTCAAAAGCATAATTAACATAGTCGATCCAATTATATATTTGGGTATCTGACGGATTGTTTTTAGAACCTATAGGTTCTCCACTATGTAGCACATGAACAACTATAGGTATCTCATACACAGTATCATTAGGTGCGACGATTATCTTTTTAGACATCGCCTCTTGCTGAGCATATGCTTGCCATGCTTTTTGTTGTGCGTTAAAATCTTTAGCGTACTCCAAATCGGTCTTCATCAAAAACTGATGCTCTATTTCCGTACCGCACATTTGAGCGTAGCTATTCGAGAAAAGAAAAAGCAGTAATAGTGATATGTAGTATTTTATAGTTTGTGGCATGGCAAAACAGTTTTAGAACAAAGAACCTCTATTAAATGTAAAAAAAACATATATACAAATCACTGTAATTGCATTAAAAGCCTGTTAAACTACTTCACGTGTTATCATCCTACTATCTACTGAAATGGAGAGAATATTTTATTATGTTTGTCCGACTTAAAAATTAGAACTTATGAACTCTAGAATTCTAACATTGCTTATAGCAATGCTTGTACTTACTACATCTTGCAACAAGAGTAGCACAACTCCCAACAACTCAACAGGTGGCACCAATTCGGGTGGCAACTCTGGAGGCAATACCGGTGGTAACACCGGAGGCAACAATAACTCAAGTACCCCTGCCAAACAACTAGAGTTTAAACTTGATGGTATACTTTATACCGGCAATATTAGCATTGTACAAAAAAACACAACGGGTAGCAAAACGTTTGTTACAGTCAGCGGTACATTTACACGCAACGGCATTAAACACAACATGACAATAAGTATGCAAGACTATAAGGGCGTAGCTCAGTATACTTCAATGAGCAGTATTCACTTTGCAAAACAACAACCGGATTCAGTATGGGGAGGATTTAGCCCATGTACTATCAATATCAATAAAGATAGTAGCACCTATTTATCCGGCACGTTCTTAAGCGACATGGAAGTTTACATGTATAATGATCCTCAAAGAAATACTATAGACACTGCGTATTTAACTGATGGTAAATTTACTGCACATTGGTAAGACATTATGAATTGTCGTTACAACATAAAAGCCCCTGCTATGCAGGGGCTTTTATTATTAAGCATTAATACCACCCGACACTTCTATACGTTGTGCGTTGATCCACTTGGCATCGTCAGAACATAAGAAGGCCACCACGCTACCAATATCATCGGCATACCCTACTCTACCCAACGGAGACAAGCTACTCAAGAAGCCTTTCATTTGAGGATTGTTACGAATAGCCGCATTATTAAAGTCTGTTTCTATAGGGCCTGGTGCTACTACATTAGCTCTTATACCCTGCTCTCCATATTCTTTAGCAATGTATTTGGTAAAGGTTTCTATAGCTGTCTTCATTGAAGAGTATACTGAATAGCCCGGCACACAAAATCTTGTAGTACCTGAAGAAATATTAATCACTCCTCCACCATCGTTCATCATGGACAATGATTTTTGTGTAAGGAAATACACTCCTTTTAGGTGGATGTTCATCAGCTGGTCAAAAGCTTCTTCCGATACATCTTTTATAGGTATAGTAGCGCCTACACCTGCATTATTGATGAGATAATCGAAACGGTTAGTTTCCCAATTACTATTCAATGCATCCTTTACTTCATTTAGAAATGCATCAAAAGAGGCAACGTTTCCTGCATCTAAAGCCAATGCAACTGCTTTACGCCCAATAGCAGTTATTTCATTCACCACCTCTTCGGCTAGTGCTTTATTGCTATTGTAGGTCAGTATTACGTCCGTTCCTTTTTGAGCTAGTGATAATGCCATGTCTTTACCCAATCCGCGGCTACCACCTGTTACTAGTGCAATTTTTGTCATTCTATTTATGGTTTAATGATCGAATAACCACAAATGTGACATTAATTAAAAAACTAAACGTGGTGACTACTTCAGATTTTTTGATAAATGTAATTCTCTGTATTGTTTAGGTGTTACTCCTTCATAACTCTTGAAAAACTTAGAGAAGTTAGATGGATCGTACATCAGATGCCGAGCAATAGATGCAATAGAACCTTCAAAAGACAGGATTAGTTCTTTTGAAATATTCATTAGCCTTTCCTCATAAAGCCCACAAGGCGATGTATCCAGTACGTCATGGATTGTGTTACTTAAATGACGAGGGCTAAGGTGCATCATCTTAGCAAAGTCGGCAACTTCCAATGTATCCTCTGCAGTGCCATTCTTCAACTCTTGAATATGTGCATCCAGTAGTTGTATATATTGTTCTATTATCTCTTTTTGACGGTCGGATGCTTTGGGATTTACCGTGTAAGTAAAGTTCATTAAATAAAAATACGGAATAAACAGCCCATGCCATCTATTCCGTATCAATAGTATTATTAGTAAAACTTATCCCATTCCTTCCGTCTCTACTTGGCGGTCTACCTTCTTCACCAAACCTTGCAATACATTACCTGGCCCTACTTCTGTAAACTTGGTAGCACCATTGGCTAGCATATGCTTCACCGTTTGTGTCCAGCGTACAGGAGAGGTTAATTGATTGATCAGATTTTGCTGAATATCCTCAGGCGTGATGTATGGATTAGCATCTACATTTTGATAGATAGGACATGCAGGATTGTTGAAGTGCGTACTCAAAATCGCTTCTTTCAATTCTTCCTTAGCAGGCTCCATCAACGGTGAGTGGAACGCACCACCTACAGGCAATACCAGCGCACGCTTCGCTCCGGCTTCTTTCATCAGCTCACATGCTTTATTGATCCCATCGTTACTACCACTGATCACCAACTGTCCCGGACAGTTATAGTTAGCTGGCACTACTACCTCACCAGTAATACCTGCACATATCTCCTCTACTTTCTCATCTTCCATACCTAGCACAGCAGCCATTGTACTTGGGTTGATCTCACAGGCACGCTGCATTGCAGCCGCTCTTTGTGCAACTAGTTTCAAAGCATCTTCAAACGCCAAGGTCTTGTTAGCCACCAACGCAGAGAACTCTCCTAAAGAGTGGCCAGCAACCATATCAGGCTTCAGGCCATCAGCAGTTAAAAAGCGGATAACAGAGTGTAAGAATATAGCAGGCTGTGTAACCTTGGTTTGCTTGAGTTCATCAGCAGTACCGTTAAACATCACGTCGGTGATACGGAAACCCAATATCTCATTAGCTTGCTCAAAGTATTCTTTAGCTAATGTGCTTTCTTCATAAAGTTCCTTCCCCATGCCGGAGAACTGTGCTCCCTGTCCCGGGAAAACAAATGCATGCTTCATCAGATAATCAATTTTTCGTGGGCTAAAGTAGATAGATTAGACCAATTGCGCAAAGCACCCCATATATAATTATAATATCTACCTATTGGCATATTATTCTAATAATAAAAACTAGCACTAATTTTACAGCATGAATTGGAACGAACTTAATGACCTGGCACAGCTAGACGCTATTATAGAAGAGAGCAAAACTCAACCTGTAGTTATATTCAAACACAGCATACGTTGTTC
The DNA here is from genome assembly GCA_965230595.1 of Flavipsychrobacter sp. Classification (GTDB taxonomy): domain Bacteria; phylum Bacteroidota; class Bacteroidia; order Chitinophagales; family Chitinophagaceae; genus UBA5543. The sequence continues at coordinate 2,028,894 of OZ246011.1, forward strand.
TATCAGCTTTATGGCTAAGTCTCGCCTAGAGCGTGATACTCAGCCTGAAGGCATTAAGTTCTACTATTTGGATCTGATCAACCATCGCGACATCTCCAACAAAGTAGCCGAGCTATTTAGTGTACATCACGAAAGCCCACAGATATTGCTTATAAAAAACGGCGAATGCACTTTTGAGGAAAGCCATAACGGTATTAACATGGCTGAAATAGAGGAACAAGCAGCTTAATACTATACCTGCTTATTTTTCCATCTGCCCGTACGTAGGTATAGCATACAGGCAATAGTTAATGTACCCCAATACACGAACTCCGACATCCACGCCCAATGCAACGGCAACCTCATGCGCTCAATAACTATATAACAGTATAGCACATAAGAGAGCACACAACACACCTCTATAAAGAGGTTCACCTTAGTATTACCTGTACCCATCACTCCATTGAATAATACAGTGGCCACCCCCATTAGTATCGAAGACACAGCTACAATGCGCAAGCTTGGTATCGCCAGTGCTATCATATCTGCATCATCACGATAAAGGCTGAGAAACTCAACCGGGAAAATGATTAAAAACGCACCAAGAAAAGCAGCATAGATCACAGCGATCTTAATCGTTCGCAATATTACAGGCATCACCAACCTCTGCTTGCTCTGCCCTATTACATTACTCACCATAGTATTACAAGAAGCAGCCAGCGACCATAGACCAATACCTGCCACACCAAACACACTCCTTAGCACCTGGCTAACGGCCAGCTCTGTAGTGCCCAAATGCTCTACATATATGAAAAATATTTGCCAACCACCAATACTAAACATAAACTGAATAATAAGTGGTGCAGCCACGATCAAAGACTGTTTAGCTAGACGAAAGTCAAAATGCTTCGAAGCCAGCACAGGATATTTCGCCTGCATCTTCTTAGCATAAAATACGCCATACATCACAATCATGAATACCACTTCTGATATCACTGACGCTAGTGCTGCGCCTACCATACCCATCTCCGGCAACCCTAATTCTCCAAAGATCAACCCATAGTCCAGCACTATATTTACAGCATTGGCCACTATTGAGCCATGTATCAAGTATTTAGACTGGCCTGTAGCAATGTAAAACGCATTGGCCAGCTGTGTCAACATCAGGAATGGCAACCCCCACATACGCATGTTAAGGAAAGAAATACTCAATGCAGCATTTTCGCTATCATGTAGTGTGGCATTAAATATGGCAGGAGCTGCAAACATGGCCACCCCCATTAATACAATACCAAATATGAGGCACAGCATCATGCCGTTGGTAAATGTTTTAGCCAACCCTTCATAATTACCCTCGCCTGCCCTGCGGGATAGTTGCACCTGTATACCATTGGTGAGCCCTACCCCCACCATAGATAGTATGAGGTAAAAAATACCGGCCATACCATTTGCCCCCAGTTCACGCTCTCCTAACCTGCCCAAGAATACAGTATCGGTCAAGAAACTGATCTGCGGAATGAGCATGGCTACCGCTATAGGAGCTGATAGCTTAATAATGTCTTTATTAGAAATAGATAACTTCACAGTTTTGGTTACTTACTTTAAAAACACACTAAAAAGCACGAACTTTGTGCCTTTGTAGCACCATCGTCTTTCGTAAGTGTCGCAAATTTATTCTATAATTGTGTGCTTTCTATGTCTGAAGTAACAAATACAGCTTTTAACCAGCAAGTATATAAGATCCATACAGGAGATTCTTTGCAGAATCAAGTAGCTCGTGTTATCCTGGTACTCTTCACCAGAGGTATATCAGTAGCAGGCTTTAGTGAACGTGGTGATCTACTCACTATTCGCTATAACGACTATAAGAGCGACCTCCCTACATGGATACTGGATTTCTTCGAACACCAATTCTTGAACGAACCGCTTTTGTCTGCACCTCATAAGGTAACCGCAGCTTTTGTTGCTACGGACAAAACACTACTCATACCCGACACGCTATACAAGAAAGACGAAGCAGAGAAGTGGATCAAACAACTACATTTTATTGAAGGTAATGAGATACTCTCTCCTTACCACGTAAGGGAAGACAATGCCTACTACATGTATGCGTGGCCATCGGCCATTCAAAGCCTGATAGGCCGCTACTTTACCAAGGCTAAAGTGTTGCCGTTCTCATCTTATCAATTTTATAAGCCGTTCAAGTCTGAGTGCTCAATGCAAGTTTGCATTAGTAGCGATGAAGTATATGCCACCTTATACAAAAACCGATCGCTGCACTGGCATCAGGTATTTGAGTATACTACTGTTGAGGATATTGCCTTCCGCCTCAAACATGCTTGTAAAGAGTATGGCATTGAGTATGGCGAAATGGCACTGCAGTGCACCGCTACCAACCGTACACTTTCTGATACCATTACAGGGCTTTCTCAATACTTCCCTGACCTGAAAGACGGTAGCAGCAATGTAGTATCAGACGATAGAAGCTGGACGAGCACTATATATTTATTACAACAGCTATACGCATGCGCATTATAGGTGGAGAGTTTAGAGGCAGAAGATTTACCCCTCCGGCAAAAACACCCGCGAGGCCAACTACTGATGTGGCCAAAGAAGGTCTATTCAATACATTACAGAACATGATGAACCTTGAGGGCATCAAAACCTGCGATATATTTGGCGGCACAGGCAGCATCAGCTATGAGCTGGCTTCACGTGGTGCAGGAGACCTTACCCTTATAGAATTAGACAGAGGTAACATCAACTTCATCATCAAGACCACTAAAGAGCTGGGCATTTACGATAAGTTTCGCATCATAAAAGGAGATGTGTTCCGCTTTATGAAGAACAGTACCGAACAGTACGACTTTATATTTGCAGGCCCCCCTTACGCTTTGCAAAATATTGACAACATACCTAAGTTGTTGTTTGAAAAAGAGATGCTGGCACCTGGTGGTATATTTGTACATGAGCATACCCCGCGCAACGACTATCAGCAGCACCCTAACTTCCTGCGCATGAAAAACTACGGCACTACAGTATTTACATTCTTTCACAATCCTAACTAATAAGGTATGGAAAAGATCTGTTTATTCCCCGGCACATTCGACCCTATCACAAAAGGTCATGTAGACATCATCAAAAGGTCTATACCCTTGTTTGACAAGATGGTGATCGCCATAGGGGTAAATGCGAACAAAACGCCCATGTTTACCGTAGAGCAACGTACGGAGTGGATCAAAGAGATATTTAAAGAATACCCTAACGTAGAGGTTACCAACTATACAGGACTCACTATTAACTACTGTAAAGAAATAGGCGCACAATATATGATGCGTGGCATACGCTACATAGCCGACTTTGAATATGAAAAGGCCATAGCTGATATGAACCGTATGCTGGCCCCTGAGGTGGAAACCATCTTCCTAACCTGCCTGCCCGAATACTCTACGATTTCATCAACAATAGTGCGCGATGTAATACGTAACGGTGGTGATGTGAGCCAACTAGTACCAGAGGAGGTGAAGTTGTAAGTTATTTCTACCTTATTCGTCATAAACTATTATGAAAAGGCATACCAATCCTCAAAACAAACTAGTTGGATTAAAAAACATAGGGCCAACTATTGCAAAACGGCTTAATGAAATCGGCGTATACAACTTAGATGATTTGCAAGTATTAGGTCCTGCACAAGCTTATAAAAAAATTAAAGCTAACTACCCTAACAAAACTATTTCTGTATGTTATTACCTATATAGTTTTGAAGGTGCTCTACTTAACATGCATTGGGACGACCTACCAGAAGACAGAAAAAAAGAGCTATTGGATGAAGTAGCCAAATAACATCTACCCTCCTATATGCTCAAACACCTTATATACCAGCATGGCCGGCCATACTAAGGCCTTCAGTACACCTAGTACACCATCCCAAAAACCTGTAGCATGTTGAATGAAATAAATAAGTGCACCTATAAAACCCAAACCATACACCCCTGAAGATTGCTTGACGACTTTCTTTTTGACTACTTGTTGCATGACTGATTAGATTTGAACTACATGCAAGTTAATAGCATATAGCACTACAGCCTATGACATTGCTCATGTTTTTGTATAACTAGCCCACTCTTTTCCGCTCCATCGCCTTATGGCGGTTAAAGCGTTGGGTTTCTTTTTGTAGTCGCTTGATCATGAAGAATATAACCGCAACATCATCTATCCATCCAATAAAAGGAATCCAATCGAAATCGAATGGTGTGACCACGTAGAGTATACTGAGAACTAGAAAAACATTCGTCCATAAAGACATTTTGTAGTTACCTTTCCACACTTCACGTAGCATACAGCGCAGCGTTTTTCTGTTCTTAAACAGCTGCACGCCATCCCTCACATTTTTCACACCACTAACAGAAGTTACCTTACCCATCATTTATTATTTTTTCGTCTATACAAAATTAGGACTTAGACTGTTGATACAATGTTAAGGATGTAGATATAAAAACACAAATACTGTTAAAATAAGAACTCCCGCTGCAAATGCAGCAGGAGTTTATTAATACAAACCACTGTATGTTATAAGAAACTATCTTACTTCACAATAAGCTTCTGCGTAGCGCGACCGTTAGCCGTATTCACTGATACCACATAAGTGCCGGCAGCTAGCTTATCTTTTGTAATAACGTATTGATGTAACCCCTTGTTAGTATTTAATTCATCTAATATCACCAGCTTACCCATCATATCATATACCGATATGGTTGCTTGAGACTCTTGTTGTTTAAAGCTATATACTACTGTAACATTTTGACCCAAAGCAGGGTTAGGGGCTAGAGCAACTGTTGCTGTTACTTTGTTAGCTACATTGCGAATATTTAGGTTAGCCAGCTTGGTTTTGCTGAATATGATAGAAGCATCTGCACTAATATATCCCGTAAATACTACTTTAAACACTTCACCATTTACAGTTTGCACGAAGTATACTGTAGAGTCTGCGATGTCGTAACCTGAACCATTATAAGTTTTCCAGTTATAACCTAAAGTATTGATCTCATGAGTCATGGTATGCGCACTGTAATTCTTATAAGCGTTTACATCAGCTATGTTTACTGCTTTTACAGCTGTTGCTCCTCTTGAATGTAACACACCCGTTACACCATATGCAATCGGAACAAAACCTGTGTACTTAGTAAATACAAGGTCCCACTCGCCTTGTGATGGCTCTCTCTGTAATGTTTTGTTATCTACGATTGAGAAGTAACCGAAATCTGCTGCATTAAATCCTGTTTTATCAATGCTCGCAGTTTTTTCATTGCTTCCACTTAAATCAGCGTATTTGATATTGTATTTACCGCTTTTCAACGATTCAATTATCAACTTTTTGTAAGAACCGTCAACCAGTTTGATGATATATAAGGAATCGCCAAGCACTTCATGAGTAGTTAGGTTGTACTTACCCCAATCCAGATCAAATGGATCGTTAGGGTCAGCATAGCGCCCCATAGCACAGTAAGTCCAAGAAGTATCAGAATCGTAACGTGCAGACCAAGTACTTAGTCCGTTTGTGTCTACACTACCCCAAGCAGACTTATCGCCTTTAGGGTAGTTCCACAACATCACACCAGCGGCCGAATTGATACGAATACCTGAGGTAATACCCTTTGTATCAAAAGCAAGATCCCAGTTGTTCAATGCTTGTGTACCTTTTTCATCTTTGTCTAAGCTATACCACACTTGGTTAGCACTACCCGCGCCTAACGAAACTGTGTCTACTACTGCTGTTTGAGCATTAGCTGCTAATGTACCGGCAATAGCTACGATCGTAAGTAATTGTCTTTTCATTTTTATCAGTTTGTCTATATAGTTAATTATTAAATTGAATACTTTGTTTGGTCTAACGATGCCCCCTGCAGGCACCCAAGCATTGTAGCAAACCTTGCTCCCTTGCCACTTGCCGGCAGTACCATGCAAGAGGTTGTCATCGTTAATTTGCACGCCATAAATGCTATAGAAAATACCTGTTGTAGAAGTATATGGAACGGTTGTAGCGACTGCCTTAGAAAAGGCCATCTCTTTTTCAGATATATATGCTTTGTCTGGAGCATCTCTTAACATTAAGGCTATACGCACTATTTAGCTATGCACAGCATAGATTATTATTAAATGTCTTAATAGTAAGGGAGCAAGCCTTTGTTAAGGGCAAATATATGGTCGAAGTTTGGGGAAGAGCTTTTCAAATCGGGAAAAGCATTACCATAATCGGGAAATGAGGTCACTTATGACAAAGCAATGACAGAACATATGCTATTGCTTAACTAATGGGTAATAATTACCCTCATACTGAACAAAATACATGCCTTTGGGAAGCCCTGACAGGCTCATTTGGTGCTCGCGGACGTATTTTCTCACCATTTCACCTAATGTATTGTATAAATACACTTCAGATTCAGGCACAGTAGATGACAATTGAAAGTAGTCTTGACACGGGTTAGGATATAAGTGTACTTTATTGTCTTTTAGCAAAGTATGGATACCAGTGCCTTTCATCACATAAAAATCCCGCTGGGTTACAAATTGATTATTGACGTAATACTTAGCATTCCACTTACCGGCCAGGCTATCATTAGGCATATTAATGTAAGTCCAAAAGTAATAATACCAATAGTCTTGCGGTGTTGTATAACTAAACGAAAACCAATAACTACCTGTAGGAGTATACCAATCTACCCTTTGCACATCATTCTTTCTTACCCCCTGTAATTGTACCCAATAGTTAACTGCTGTGTCTAACAAAGTATAGAACGTATCTCTTACATCGTAGCGTTCCCTCAGTGTGTCTAAATTGTTACTATAAGAAGTAAACCCTTCATCTATTACCAACAATGAGGTATCATATATTGGTTGCGCTACCCAAGCTGAAGCCGTGTTGGTTTGACAAGTTCCGGCAAAAGGGTCTACCAGATTGGAATTAATATCATAGACCTCTAAATGTAAATGAGGGTCGGTAGACCTACCTGAAGAAGCTACCTTGCCTATCCGTTGCCCTACCTTAACCGTATCTCCAACTTTCACCAGCAAGGAGTCTTTCATCAAATGCCCATAATAAGCGTAGAGTGTATTACTATGATTTATCGCTACATAATTACCCAAGCCTCCATTATTCACTTTTTTGCTTCTATCAAAAACACCATCTTGTAATTTGAATACAATACCATCTGCAGCAGCATGCACATACACTCCGCTATCCATCGTTTTAAAACTTCGAATAAGAAAATCTGTCCCTTCATGGCCGTCATAGGTTTTATTGCCGCAGGCATAGTTGTTCAAACCTGGCGTTAGATCATGATCCACATAGTTTACGATCCAGTAGTCAACCCCGGCCACACCATTTAATGGCAATTGAAGCTTTACTTGTGCTTCCATTTTAGCGCTAAAAAGAGAAAGCAGTACAAATAAAAAAGCACTTCTATAACGAAGACCTAACATAATGACTAAGATAAGCGATACTTCTCAAAAGCACTAAGCACCTCATCTTTATAGGTATTACCTATAATGGCAGTATGATTACCCATGCGAAGCATATTACCATCTACTTCGGTAACCAAAGCCAAATTAACGATGTAAGATTTATGAACTCTTAGGAAGCTACCATACTTTTCCAGTTGGCCTTCCATATTTTTCATCGTGCTATGTACCAGCACGTAACTATTGCCCAGCCAAAGCTTTACATAATCTTTCACACCTTCTACATAGTGCAGGTCATCTATATCCACTCTTACATACTTCCCCTCAGACTTAACAAATATGGTACGTTCGATTACTTCCTTTGATGTAGTTTGTATTTCATATTTTGCTGACAACGCCTTGTCTATTGCTTGCGCAAATCGCTCAAAAGCAATAGGCTTTAATAAATAGTCGATCACATTCAACTCGTAACTCTCTACTGCATACTCTGAATAAGCAGTGGTAAAAATGACCATTGGAGGGTTCTTTAAAGCCTTTAGTAGATCGACACCCGTCATTTCAGGCATATTAATATCGAGTAGCAATAAGCCTATTTGTTGTGCATTAAGTTGTGCAAATACATCTATCGCATTGCTACAAGCTCCTGCTAGTTGAAGCATAGGCAACCTATGAACATACTCTGTAAGTATATCTCTTGCTATCGGCTCGTCATCTGCTATTAATACCTTTAACATGCTTACAACTTTATGGTAACTTTTATATCGTAAACGTTCTCTTCTTTATTTTCACTTATTGTATAGTCACTACCGTATAATATATCCAGTCTTTTTCTAAAGTTAGCTAAGCCTAAACCTTGAGCCGAATCATCTTGTTTTATTTGCGCCTTATAACTATTAGATGACTTAATGATCATTTCTCCTTCATTGATCGTAAAACTATAATCTATAAAATAATCTGTAGTGATCACCCTTGTAGCATATTTAAAAGCATTCTCTAATATGGGCAGCCACAACAACGCAGGGATCTCATAATTATGATCTGCCGCAACATGAAACTTTAAACGTTCTTTATTATCCAGCCTTAACAGCTCCATATCAATATAGGCTTGCATTACTTCTTTTTCCTTTTCAAAAGGCATGAGCTTTTGATTGGCATCATAGAGCATATACCTCATCAAGGAGGATAATTTTAAGATAGACTCGGGAGCGGCATCAGACTTCTTTAGTGAAAGTCCGTATATATTATTTAGCGTATTGAATAAAAAGTGAGGGCTGATCTGGTTGCGCAACATGCGCAACTCCACTTCCGTTTGCTTCTGTTTCGCCTCCGCTGCTTGGCGCTCCTTAGCTCCATAAGCTTGCATATACCATGCTGTGGTAAAAGCCATCAACCACATAAATAAACCGAAAGCAAATATGAGCATCTCGTCTAAAAACACACCGATTGAGAAATCTGTACTAATGGGAGAGGTAATAAGACTTACTTCATATATATGTATATCAGGATGTGCCAACAACATTTTCTTAAGTAGAAATAAGTAGGCTATCGAAAAAATACATAACTCCACCACCACCCCAACGACGTAAACCAAGTACTTCCTTTTAGCTAACGTGTAGGGGACAATAAGTAAATTATTGGTATAAGTAAGCAAGAGCAGCAGCGTAGTAGTTGCCAACTTGTATTGCAGATACACATGTTTGGGATAGGCATTTGCACTACTATTCAGTGTATACATGAACGCTATTACAAATATCCAGAAATAAACATTCTTAGCTAACCTACTGTTTAACAGCTTGCGCAAGTTTCTCATGACATCTTAAATAATGATGTAAAAAAACCACCTTCTGCCCTAAGTTAAAAGTATTATAGACCAACGCCTCATTTTCTTCGACGAACATAAAATATAATGTTGGTCGAAAAAGCCGATCGTTTGGTCGAATACATTTTTCACGTGCTTCAAGGCTCTATTTCTTTGCCCTGTAAAACGTAAAACAATCCACGATGAAAAAGTTAATTCTATTCTTTATTGTAGCTCTTATAGCCACTGGCAGCAGTGCACAAATAGCACCTGTATACCAACTAGCCTTAGACAAGAAATTTGACGACCTATGTAAACATTACAACCTTAAAGGCGCTACTGCAGCTATAGTTGTACCCAACGAAGGCATATGGGAAAGATCATGGGGTGAATCTCATTCAGGTGTACCTATTAACTCAAATATGTATATGGGTATAGGCAGTAACACCAAAACCTTTACAGCTGTTCTTATGCTTAAACTTCAAGAGCAAGGCAAACTAGATCTTGATGATACCATAGGTACCTGGATACAACATCAAAACATACCGGGCACTATCACGATAAGGCAGTTACTGAACCACACTAGCGGGTTGTACAGTTTCACTAGTAACAGTGCCATGAACAGCTTTATTATACCACCATATACACAAGTGTGGCCTATTGACACGGTATTAAGCATGGTAAAAGCACCTGTTGCTGCACCGGGTGGCAGCTGGGACTACTCTAATACCAACTATACAGTAGCAGGCATCATCATCAGAGCAATAACAAGCAAACCCATACATCAAGCCTTCCGCGATGAATTGCTTGCACCTAACGGGCTCGACGACACTTATTTCTTCCCTCAAGAAACTCCGGCTCCGGGTCTTATACCTCATGCATGGTCAAATGTGCTTAATACTGGTCCGGCTATGCAAGACTTGGATGTTGATCATAATTATTCTCACAATGCTTTTTTAAGTTTAGCCAGCAGTGCCGGTTGCATTCTCTCTACCGCTAAAGACAATGCTATATTTTGGAATAAACTGGTATCAGGTCAGCTGCTAACGGCGCAATCGATGACAGAACTGGAAACATTAGTTCCCATTTCTTTAGGGCAAGGTTACGGACTTGGCATCTTTAGCCTAAATGGCTTTAATGGCAGAACCATCATTACACACGGCGGTACAGGCTTTGGATTCATTAATGAAAACCTGGCCGACAAAACTTCGAAGGTGAGTATTAGTTTATTGACAAATCAAGATAGCATTAGCAACAGCATCTTATTAGGAGGCATCATCAGAGCCCTACACCAAGTTACCATTCAGTATACAGATGTTCCTTCAACAAAAGAGCAAGATAAGTTGGCCATCTTCCCTAACCCTGCTAAAAACAAACTGAATGTTAGCATGGATGACCATCAAGCAACATCACTACAGTTATTCAACATTACAGGGCAACAAATACTTACCCAATCACTTTCTAATGGCAATAACACCATATCCTTAACCCACCTACCTTCAGGAACTTATTATCTCAACCTATTGAACAAAGGCATACCTATTCAAAAACAAACGATAACCGTTGTTAAATAAAAACAGGGAGCAATGCTCCCTGTTTTTATTTAACCAAATCAATAATTGATACCCGCCAAACGAAGCACATCTTTTATGCCCTCGTAAGTATCTTTCAACAATTCCGGCAATCCACTTTCACTTACCCACCTTACATCTTCTATCTTTTCTTCTTCCTGTGGCTCCAGCACATCTTCTTTAGTGCCCGTCATATGATACCAGGCAGTGCATTTTAAATAGTAGTTCCCCTTTTGTTTATAGATGTGGTAGGTGTCGCATATTTTCTCACCAAGACTTACACGTTTCAACCCCGTCTCTTCTATTACTTCCCTTAATGAACATTCTTCAATAGTTTCCCCTTCATCCAATTTACCTTTGGGTAAGTCCCATTTCCCTCTTCTGTATATTAATAAAATAGCACCTTCTTCATTTTTCACCACACCGCCCCCTGCATGCACAGGCTCAAATAGCTCATATAGTTTTTCTTGTAATTGCTCTTTTGACTCACCTTCTACTATTACACCTTGAACACTATTATCTGTAAGAGACTCAAACCCCTGTTCTAACATGACACTATTATCCTTAGCAAGCACTTTATAACCAGCAGCTTCAGCGTGTATAGTCCTATAGCTTGTAGCGTTAGTGGTGAGTATTAAAGGTTTATCATCAAAGTATATTTTTTGCGTAAAGTCCATGCTGTGTATTTGTATTTATTTCTAATTGGCGTAGGTTTGAGCGCAAATGAGTACACAAAAACATTTTGCCGAGAAGCTGTTGCAAATTAAAGCATTGCAAATCAACCTACAAAAGCCATATGTATGGGCATCAGGATGGAATTCGCCCATATATTGTGACAACCGAAAAGTGCTGTCTTACCCCTACGTGCGCGATTTTGTAAAAAGCGAGCTGGCCAATATGGCTTTGGAACACTTTCCTGAAGCTGATGTGATAGCGGGTGTGGCTACAGCAGGCATTCCTCATGGTACTATGGCTGCCGACCTATTAAAGCTTCCTTTCATATACGTACGTAGTAAGCCCAAGGCTCACGGCATGGGCAATCAAATAGAAGGCGTGCTGGAAGAAGGGCAAAAAGTAGTGGTGATAGAAGACTTGGTTTCAACAGGCAAAAGTAGCTTGGAAGCCGTTGAGGCCATTCGTAAGGCAGGTGGTGAGGTGATAGGCATGTGTGCTTTATTTACTTATGGGTTCGATGCTTCTGCTAAGGCAATGGAAGAAGCAGGCATTCCTTTACACACTATAAGCAACTACCAAGCATTGATGGAGGTAGCTGAAGAGCAGCAACTCATCAAACCGGAAGAGAAAGCGAGTTTGGAAGCTTGGCGTGCGGACCCTGCAAACTGGAGACAATAAGACAACAACATTTAGAGGATATATGGCGTGGCTTAAACTGATACGCTGGCAGAATCTTATCATCATATTTCTTACACAGCTCTTTGCATGGGTATGTGTGCTGCTGCCTATGCAACAGTTTTCGCAAATGCCTTTATTGCTCAACTGGAGCAACTTCTTACTTATTAGCAGCTCTACTATATTAATAGCCGCAGCAGGATATATCATCAACGACTATTTTGACATTAAAATAGACGCGATCAACAAACCCGATAAAATGATATTGGAAAAACGTATACCATTACGCCAAGCCATTATCATGCATAGTGTTATTAATGCTGTTGGTATTTTTTTAGCAGCAGTCGTAGCCCGACAAGCGGGGCATTACAGTTGGCTATCGCTACAAGTTTTCTGCACCATACTCCTGTGGCTTTACTCTACCAATTTTAAGCGCCAGTTTATTACCGGAAATTTAGTAGTTGCCTTACTCACAGCCTTTACCATAATAGTACTCATGGTTTACGAAACGGGCATACATTACTACTTGTTCAAACCATATTTTGTTGACACAATAAATGGTAAAGTGCCCAACCCTGTATGGGTACTGGGTGTCTATGCCTACTTTGCCTTTATGCTTACATGGATGAGAGAAATAATCAAAGACATGGAAGACTTTAAAGGCGATAAGGAACAAGGCTGTATGACCATGCCCATAAAGTGGGGCTTGCAACGCAGCCTGAGATTCACACAGCTATTAGGTGCTCTCACTATCGTTCCGCTATTGGCAGGAGCTTATAAACTACTTCAGGCCAAATGGATCACCCTTGGGTTATACACAATACTGGGGCTTGCAATACCTATAACAATTTGGATATTTTACTTACAACGCAAAACAACTACAACGCACTACCATAATGCCAGTAGATGGTTAAAGATCATCATGATATTAGGTATTGGATCCTTAATCATTTTTTATTTTCAAACGTATGAATAAGATCATTTTAGCATCCCGATCACCAAGAAGAAAACAACTAATGGAACAAGCAGAGCTTGAGTTTGAAATACTTTCTGCTGATGTGGAGGAAACTTATCCTGAATCTATGTCTACCTTGTCTGTTCCTGAATATCTAGCTAATAAAAAAGCTAATGCCATTACTGCTGATAAAGACACAGTAGTGATAGCTGCAGATACCATTGTAGTATTGGATGGTAAAATATTGGGCAAACCCACTGACGAAAAAAATGCTAAGGATACACTACGCAAGCTATCGGGTAGAGAACATGAGGTAATCACGGGCGTATGCATGAAAAAGGGAGAAAAGATCATTAGTTTTTCTGTAACTACCGAAGTATTATTCCGTCGTCTCTCTGACAAACAGATCAGCCACTACGTCACTAACTACAAACCAATGGACAAAGCAGGCGCTTATGCCATACAAGAGTGGATTGGTCTTATTGGCATTAAAAAAATAAAAGGTGATTATTATAACGTGATGGGCTTACCAATAGGCAAGATCGTAAAGCGTCTTCGCTACTTAAACATTGAGTAGGCCTGCCATCTGCTGCCCTGCAAGGCTACCAATAGCTACGCCCATACCACCCATTCCAAAAGCACCATATACCCTGTCTGAAAATGCCTTAACTACAGGTTGTTTATCTTCCCCGAAAGCCATAATGCCTGACCATTGAGTGTCTACTTTAAAAGAGGTATTGGGAAGAATAATGGTAGTTAGCTTTTCTATCAGGTCATTTTGAATATTGTCAGTTATCGTCATCTCTTCTGTTGTTTCCCCATCAATGTCCAAGTTTCGGCCACCACCCAACATTACACGCCCGTTTACTTCTCTGAAATAATAATAACCTTTATCAAAATGGAATATTCCCTTAAACCTTAACCCCTCTATAGGGTGAGTGATCAATACCTGTCCCCTACCTGGCTTTATGCTTACTTCAGGTATCAGCTGCGAGGTAAATGCATTGGTACAGATAAACAAACAGTTTGACTTGAAGGTAACTACTCCCCTTTGCTTATCTGCTACTTCTACCGCTACTTCGCTAAGCCCCTCTTCATACTGCACTGCTTCAGCACCGGTCTTTATTTCAACACCCAACGAATAAGCATAGGCTAATAATGCCTGCATCATTTTCCCAGTGTCTAGCTCTCCCTCGTGTATATTTTCTATCAGTGCCAGCGTGTAGCTTTTATCAAACCCAAACTCATCTATTTTATCATTCGCTAATCGAAATGGAGGATTTTTATTAACTGGTTGTAATAAAGTATTGAGATAGTCAATTTTTCCTAAGGCATATTTTTCATCATGGCTAATGAGCTCATAACTACCACTTGCTGCATAACCAATTGCTGCATCACCCAGCCTATTACGGAGTATGGACAAGCCTTCTTTTCTTTGCTCAAACAGACTCACCATTTCATCTTCAGTCATCTGTTCCAAATCGTTCAAAAGCTCTGTAACACTACCCATACAGGCAAAACCTGCATTTCGAGTACTTGCTCCTGCAGGCAATATGCTCCTTTCTAAAACTAATACGCTTTGTGCTTTATTTTGCTCACGCAAGGCAACAGCAGTACTAATACCAACGATGCCGCCACCAACGACAATGGCATCATATTTAGAAAAACTTTCACGTTCCCAATAGCTAAGCATGATACAAAGTAAAAATCTTTACCTTAAATTGGCAGTATGAAAAGACTATTATTCTTACTGGTATTATTGCCACAAGTATTATTGGCACAAGATGAACAACCATTTGAAGGGTTTAAAATAAAAGACTGTTACGACTATGTAAGTCAAGAACTCGCAAAGCCAAATGGCATCTTGCACAATGTGACCAAAGGTAGTGTCACAAATAATACCAAAACCATATACATCAGCAAACAGGATTATTTAGGCGAGCTGCCTGATACGGCCAACGGCAAAATGATCAAGCAAATAGATGTGCAAGCTAATATGAAAACAATCGCCAAAGAGGTAAAAAAAGGCGATGCTGCAGTATTCCACATCACCAACATGATACTAAGGCCTGATACTTGCGACATATGGGTTTTCCCTATGGAGTTACAATCTTCTATGTTCAAGTCGGAAGTGAAGTATAGCGAGAAGGGCTGCAAGGCTAAATTCTTCTTCAACCAAGCTCCTCCTAAGTTCATTTTCAGAAGAGTAGACTGCCAAGAGCTATAATGCAATAAATAAGCTCGGTTATCGTCATCGGTTTTGTATTTTTGCCGTCCATCATACTGATACAGCAAAAAGATAATGGAATACAATTTCGGCGATATTGAGCAACATGCACGCCAGTTTTGGCAAGACAATGAGGTTTATAAAGTAAGCAACGACAGCGACAAGCCTAAGTTTTATGTACTGGACATGTTCCCTTACCCTAGTGGTGCAGGGCTACACGTAGGTCACCCACTTGGGTATATTGCCTCAGATATCTATGCACGTTACAAAAGACTAAAGGGCTTCAATGTACTACACCCTATGGGGTATGATGCCTTTGGCTTACCTGCCGAGCAGTATGCTTTGGAAACGGGACAACACCCTGCTGTTACCACCGAACAAAATATTAAACGCTACCGCGAGCAGTTAGACAATATTGGCTTCTGCTACGATTGGAGCAGAGAGGTGCGTACCAGCGACCCTGACTACTATAAGTGGACGCAGTGGATATTCTTACAACTATTCCATAGTTGGTTTGACAGAAGCCAGCAAAAAGCAAGACCTATTAGTGAGTTGACCAATATCTTCGAGCAAGAAGGTAATACCAACCACCCTTCTCCTGAAGAAGAACATCTTAACTTCTCAGCAGCAGACTGGAAGGCGATGGATAAGAATACTCAACGCAATGTATTAATGGGTTACCGACTGGCCTACTTAAGCCATGCGGAGGTATGGTGGTGCGAGGCTTTGGGTACTGTATTAGCCAATGACGAGGTACAGAACGGTGTATCAGAACGTGGTGGGCACCCTGTAGTGAAGAAGCGCATGAACCAATGGTTCTTACGTATCACAGAATATGCCGAGCGCTTGCTTGATGACTTGAACAAACTCGAGTGGACAGATGCCATGAAGGAAATGCAACGCAACTGGATAGGTAAAAGTGAAGGTGCGGAGATAGAATTTAATATAGAAGGAACGGATAAGCAGATCAAAGTATTTACGACCCGTCCTGATACCATCTTTGGTGTAGACTTTATGGTACTGGCACCGGAGCATGAGCTGGTAGATAAAATTACTACTACAGCGCAAAAGGCTGAAGTAGAAAAATATAAAGCGTACGTACAGAGCCGCAGTGAGCGTGAACGTATGACAGTGGTGAAGAGCATCACAGGTGCGTTTACCGGTGCTTATGTAACTCACCCTTTTACTCAGAAACAAATACCTGTTTGGATATCAGAATATGTATTGGCAGGCTATGGCACCGGGGCTATTATGGCAGTGCCTGCAGGCGATGAGCGCGATCACGCTTTTGCTAAACATTTCCAAATTTCAATTACTAATATATACGGAGACCTATACAACGGTGAGGAAGCCTATAGCGACAAAAAAGGAACTATTGAGAATAGCGACTTCTTATCAGGAGTAGCAATACCTGAGTCGATTAGCGTAGCCATCAAAGCTATTGAAGAAAAAGAATTAGGAACGGCTAAGGTGAATTACAAATTACGCGATGCAGGCTTTAGCCGCCAGCGCTATTGGGGAGAACCTTTCCCTATAGTGTATATAAACGGGCTGCCATATGCCAATGATGAGCAGGAAGCGGAAGAAGCAGGTAATAATCTACCTATAGAACTACCACATGTAGAGAGCTATAAGCCCGGACCTGAGGGACAAGGGCCATTAGCCAATGAAGGTGACTGGGTAAATACCCCTGTAGGTAAACGCGAGACCAATACTATGCCGGGCTATGCCGGTAGTAGCTGGTACTTCCTACGCTATATGGACCCTAACAACAACAAAACATTTGCTGATAGAAAAGCTACAGACTATTGGCAATCGGTAGACGTATACATAGGTGGTACGGAACATGCAGTAGGACACTTGTTGTACAGCCGCATGTGGACAAAAGCTTTGTACGACCTCGGCCATATTGGTTTTGATGAGCCATTCAAAAAACTCATCAACCAAGGGATGATACAGGGAAGCTCTAGATTTGTGTATAGGCTGAACAGCAGTGTAGGCGAGTTCTTGATGAGAGACGTTTTGCAAAAAGAATTAAAGGAACATAACTTCAAACATCAATTCCAAGGCATACCCGTAGATGCTGATTTTTATAGCGAGCAACTAAATGTAGCTGTTGAGGTTACCTCTCAAGAGTTGGTAAGTGAAAAATATAATGCTGCACTAAAAAGTCATCCGAACTGCACACACATTTACATTTGCTACGAAGAGTTATTTGAGAAATTCAGGCCCGGCAGAGAACACCTCATCAACTGGTTGACACAACTTATAACCGGTAAAGAGAATTACCATTCCAGAAGAAACCACGGTCAGTTCTTTATCTCTCATGGTTTGATCAAACAGATGGGCAAAACAGACTTAGACAAACTACATGTAGATGTTAGTTTGGTAGATGGTTTGGAGCTAGACATCGAAGGTTTTAAGAAATGGCGACCTGAGTATGCTGATGCAGAGTTCATTCTTGAAGATGGACAGTATATATGTGGTGCTGAAACAGAGAAGATGAGTAAGAGTAAATACAATGTGGTAAACCCTGACCATATTGTAGCTCAATATGGTGCTGATACCTTCCGCATGTACGAGATGTTCCTTGGCCCGATAGAAATAAGCAAGCCTTGGGATACCAAAGGTATTGAAGGGGTACACCGTTTCTTGAAAAAACTATGGCGCTTGTATGCTGATGAGCAGCATGGGTGGATCGTAACCGACGAAGAACCTACTCAAGAGGAATTAAAAGTATTACACAAGACCATTAAGAAAACAAGCGATGATATTGAGCGTTTTTCTTTCAATACATCGGTAAGCCAGTTTATGATATGTGTGAATGAACTAACGGGCATGAACTGCCATAAGCGTGCCGTACTGGAACCTTTAGTGATACTTATTGCACCATTTGCACCACACTTGGCAGAAGCTCTTTGGCATCAGCTGGGGCATAAAGATAGTGTGACTCATACCACCTACCCTGAAGCAGATAACCAATACTTGGTAGAGAATAGTAAGAAATATCCAATAGCTATCAATGGTAAGCCAAGAGCAGAAATGGAGTTCCCATTGGACATGGATAAAGCCGAGATAGAAAAGCAAGTAATGGCTAATGAAACAGTGATCAAGTGGATGGATGGCAAACCATTGCGCAAGTTCATCTTTGTACCCAATAAGATGATCAATGTCGTGATCTAATAGACTTTGCTATTTCTTCTTTCAGCCAACTGGTTAAAGCAGTAGCACCATAGTCGTTCATATGGCTACCATCTTTCCAGTAATATCTATTCCAATAAACAGACTTAGGAGGCATCAACACGGTGCCTCTTTTTTCGTAATAGGCCAGCTCATGCGGTTCATCTGGTACACCGTATTGAGGCAGGTATAAGAAGAATACTTGACAGCCCTCCTCTTCCAATAACTTGAATATTTTTTCTAAATAACGGAAGGAGTATTGATATCTGAACCAACGTGGGAAACCCGTCATTCTTTTAATATGCTTACCTTCTTCCACTAGCCGGTCCAGCAAAGCATCATCAACATGGGTCGTATCTTTCATATGCCCGTATACCCAATCATCATGTATTGGAGGTAGCATATCCACTCCAAACAAGTTACTCCTCAAGGCATCAAACCTAGCCGTCGCAGACTTCCGGATATCCGTGATATAATTATCGTTGAAAACCATCACAGGAGCTAACACTTCCTCATTACCTGCCATGTAGCCAAAGTCGATATGCCCATCCCAGTTCTCTTTCAAGTTGATCTCCAACACTAAATATTTCAAATTCCACTTTTGCACCATCTCTTTAATGAGCATATGATGCATATTCCTACCAAAGCGGCAGTACCCCATGTTGGTCACCTTCATATCCAGCCCCTCTTCTTTCAATCCTTGTTCCAACTTTAAGTCATTCACCGCGTCCATAGTTCTTGACGTACCTATAAATGCTAAGTCTACATCACGTTTTACAAAGTGCAACCTATCATATAGCCATCCACTATGTGCCATGCAGTTGTACCTTGGAAAGTAATAACGAAAACGTTCGTTACCCTTTACCATGAACAAGGCTATCATAGCCAGCACAAAAGGCACTAGAAACAGTATCAGGTTGGTCCATATTTTCTTACGCTCACTCATGCTTAAAACTGAAAGTAGATGAATTTAGGCGCCGTCTCATACATCCCGAAAAAGAGTATCCAAGCTATTATGGTATAATACCCTAACCAACGAACCTGTTTGGGTGTGTTATTCATAAATTTACTCGTATCAACATTAAACATTACTATATCTATCAACATCAATACCGCCACTGATGTAAACAAAAATAAGGTAGGCACACGCAATAAATTAGGCTCATGCACCTTTGCTGCTAATGCTTGCATCTGTTCTACAAAGCTGCTCATGTTCAACCCCACTGCTTGATACATATCGTACACGTTCTGCATATCTGTAGCTCTGAATATCGTAAAGCTCAACACCACGAAATGAATAGTAATGAACCATGCCAAACCATTGCTCAACCAATGGAGTTTCCAAGAGTTAAGCCGGTTGCCTATTCCTCTACTTGCAGGAGCTACCAATAACTCTATGATGATGTACACTGCTTGCAAGCCACCGAATATAATATATGTCCACCCCGCACCATGCCATACACCCGACACCAAAAACACAATGAACAAATTGAAATACAAGCGAAAACGACCTACCCTATTACCTCCCAACGGTATGTAGATATAATCTCTAAACCATGTGGACAAGGAGATATGCCACCTACGCCAAAACTCAACTATAGAACGGGAGAACAAAGGCTGTCTGAAATTGACCATCAAGTCAAAACCCATCATCTTGGCCACACCTATGGCTATATCAGAATACCCTGAAAAATCACAGTAGACCTGTATGGTAAAAAAGTACATAGCCAACAAGGTCATGTTGTCTCCATAAGCATCAGGCGCAGCAAATACTTCATCTACGTACAATGCTAAGTTATCAGCTACTACCATCTTCTTAAAATACCCCAACAAGGCAATACGAAAACCAATGCTCAGGTTCTTATATAGCAGCGGATGTTTTTCTTTGAATTGTGGCAGAAGGTTTTGTGGTCGCTCAATAGGACCTGCTACCAGCTGAGGGAAGAACATCACGTAAGTAGCGTAGATGCCTATATGCTTTTCCGGCTCATGCTTACCCCAGTATACTTCTATCACATAACTCAAGCTCTGAAAAGTATGGAAAGACAACCCTATTGGCAGCGCCCATTTTAAGATGCCCATCGAATAGTTCCACCCTATAAGCTCTGCTAAAGCAGTTACATTCTCTGAGAAGAAATTGAAGTACTTAAATACAAATAACACACTACAGGTAACCAGAATACTTATGATAAGATACCGTTTCTTTTTCCTCTTCTCTTGTGTGCGGGCTATGGCTTGCGCAGCAAAGTAATCTACCAATATGATTGATAAGAGTATGATAAGGTAAACAGGAATAAAAGAAGCATAGAAATAACAACTGGCTGCAAACAGAAAAAACCACCTATACTTATGTGGTATCAAGTAGTACAAAAGCACCACTATAGGCAGGAACACCAGGAACTGCAGTGAGTTGAATAACATTTCTAGTCAATAAGGGTATTAGCCTCAAGATAATAAACCATAGGGGTAGATTATAGATTACAACTAATTATTATTCAACTCTTAACCTAACTGACGTACCTTTGCGCCATTATGAAAGTGAAAAAGTCAGCAGCATTCCTCATTATCTTCTTTATTGCATTAGGTACCGTTTTCGTATGGTGGGCTATGGGTGAGCAAAACAAACATGAAAAACCTCTACCTGTATTAGGTCAGCCTGGGCATAAAGCCAAAGACTTCTCTTTTATTGATCAGGAAGGAGACACGATTACCAGAGCTGATGTTGCGGGTAGCATTTTAGTGGTTGAATATTTCTTTACTACTTGTAAAGGTATTTGCCCTAAGATGAATGAGAACATGAATACCGTGTATGAAGCATACAAAGGCAATGAACATGTAAAGATACTTTCGCATACAGTTGACCCAGTAAAAGATACTGTAGCTGCTATGAAATCATACAGCCTGCGTTTTGAGGCCAACCCTGATCAATGGCTATTTCTTACAGGAGACAAAAAAGAACTTTACGATGCCGCACGTTACAGCTACTTGGTAACAGCCGTTGATGATACCGGCACAGTAGACATTGCGAGCGACTTTATACATACCGACCGCTTTGTATTAGTTGATGGAGATGGATACATAAGAGGACAGTATAAAGGTACAGACAGTGCAGATGTGCAACTACTCATCACAGATATTGAACGATTAATAAAAGAAGAGAAAGAAAGTAACGAGACTAAGTAAACATCGTCCAACCTAACAACAACCATCCCAGTACCACAAAAGGTGCTGGGATCTTTGTAAAGAAAAGAATACAAAAGGTGATGATCACCACCACTACGTTGGTCCACTCAAAAGGCACGGTTTGGAATAAGATGAAACCTGATGCCCATATCATACCAATAATGGCAGCATTGATTCCCTCCAATGCTCTGAAGATCACCACATACTTTTTCAAGTTTTGATATACAGGGTATAAGAAGAATATCAGCAAGGTACTGGGTAAGAACACAGCAATAGCTGCTACCACACAACCTGCAATTTGCCAACCTACTCCGTAAGGGCTCATGACCAACCCTCCTACATAAGCACATATAGAAAATACAGGGCCCGGTAAAGCCTGCACCATACCATAACCCGTAAGTAGCTGTTCACCTGTCAGCAACGGAGCCATACCAATATTTAGCGGTCGGTTCACAAACTGAAACAGCATCATTGGTAATAATACCTGACCACCACCAAACACAATAGAACCAAAACGATAGAAGTTCTCAAACAGGTTGAATATCCGCCCGTTCTCAAATTGTTGTACCCTTGCCAACTCACTGAGGATACCCGCCACTATAAATATGGCAGCAAAGATCCAAAGGTTCATCCATTTAATGGGCTTAGGCTTGTCTTTTATATCGGGTATACGCTTGTTACTAAAATTGCTGATCACACCAGCCACCAGTAGCAATAGTGGAAATATCCATGGTGTTCTTATGAATATCGTCACCAAAGCACACCCTACCATGATAGCCCATGTAGCTACGTGACGCACATTCGTCTTCATCATACGCACGGCCGCATAGCAGATAAAACCTACCGACATAGGCTGGATGTACTTAAACACGTTGGTGTTAATATCCTTTGTATCTATATAAGTAACCAAGAATGAAAATGCTCCCATGAGTATACCAGCCGGTAATATCCATATAAGCAACGTAAGTAATGCCAGTGGTACACCACCACGTTTGAGGCCTATGAGCATCACCGTTTGAGTAGAGGATGGGCCGGGAAGCATTTGACAAAATGCATTCAATTCAAGTAGTTCTTCTTCAGTTACATCTCTGCGCTTTTGCACAAAAGTGCGCACCATCATACCAATATGCCCTTGAGGGCCGCCAAAAGCGGTTAAGGCATAGAGAAATACTGTTCTTAAAAATGGGATATGGCGTAGCAAATCGGCACTTTTACGATGGAGTGTAAAATACTCACAAAAAAGTGAATTATATAGCTGTAGATTAAGCCAATGGTTTTGTATCTTGCAAGCGCAAAAATCTGAAAATAGTATTTATGACACTGCAATTATTAAATGCATTTTACGATACAGTACACTATAGCTTAGGTCCGACGATCTCTTACACGCTACTATTCTTAATGGTAATTGAGCTGATCTATGTGATGGCCAAATACTTAGGTGGCGAAAAAAAATAAGCTATTTATATAGCATATGAAGAAGATCGCTGATATACGAACAGACTACCAACTAGCTAAGCTAAACGAGCAATCTGTTGGGGAAGACCCCATCGCTTTCTTCAACCAATGGTTTGACGAAGCCTTAAATGCCGAGGTAGCAGAAGTGAATGCTATGACTCTGGCCACTGTTGACACGGAGCATAAACCTCATGCACGTATTGTACTGCTAAAAGGCATCACAGACAATAATTTCGTTTTTTTTACCAACTATAATAGCCACAAAGGCAATGAGATAGCTGCAAACCCCAATGCAGCTTTGGTTTTCTTTTGGCATGAGCTAGAGCGTCAGGTTCGTATTGAAGGGCGTATAGAGCCCATCTCCGATCAAGAGAATGACGAATACTTCTTCTCCCGCCCGCCAGGCAGCCAAATAGGCGCTTGGGCATCTCCACAAAGTGCTGTTATTCAAGATCGTAGTATACTGGATAGCAACTACCAAAAATATCAAGAGCAGTTTGGTGACGAAATTCCCCGTCCCGAACATTGGGGTGGATATCGGGTTATTCCAAGCCTGATCGAGTTTTGGCAAGGCCGCAGCAGTCGCATGCACGACCGTATTATTTTTACGGCCAACCAACAAGGCACATGGGAAAAGGCCAGACTAGCTCCATAAGTACCATCTGCACCTCATTTGCATTAACATCAGAATAACATGGCAACCCGCGGAATATCACATCCGTCGGTGTAACTTTGCATTATCAATAAGTCAAGAACAGCGCTGTGGATAACCTGTTAATTACCTGTTGATAAGTTATCCACAGTGTGAGTAATTCTAGCACTTACAACGTATTTTGCACTAATATATAAAGTGTGGAAACTGCGAGCTAAAAAAGCAGCTCTGCCAATTCACAACTAACCAGCAGTGCAAGGTACAAGCTACACATATAGAAGATCTAGAGAGGAGGTGCATCACCTCCGGGTTCCTGCACCTTTCAATAAAAAGCAAATAACATTATTCGATTTACAAACCCATGTAAATTCATACAATTATGCGCAAGCTCAGATACCTCATTGCCGTAGCAAGCCTAGCAATATTAGCTGCATCATGTGCAGCACCACAAAAGACCATTTATTTCTCCGAGACTACCCCCCTCGACCCTCATGTTGATGTAGACAACATCGAGCGCAGAAAGGAGGTAACTATACTACCTGAAGATATATTAGCCATTAATGTAAGCACTATCAGTAGCATTACTGCAGGAGCTACCGCCGGCACGGCTGACCCTGCAGCAGTATTCAACAACGCAGGTACTACCTACTCCGTATCAGCATCATTAGGTGGTGGGCAAGGTGGTGGCGGCGCTGCCAGCAAAGGCTTTTTGGTAGATAATAACGGCTACATCGACTACCCTATGATTGGTAAGCTGAAAGTATCGGGCCTTACCCTTAGGCAAGTGAAGGAGCTATTGGCCAGAAGGTTAGAGGCTTATGTAAAAGAACCTGTTGTAGAAGCGCGCATTATCAACTTTAAAGTCACCTTACTGGGTGAGGTAAATGCACCGGGTACGATCATAGCACCCAACCATAAGATCAGCATTATTGATGCTGTAGCTGCCGCGGGCGACATTCCTATAACCGGAAGAAAAGACAATGTGCTGATCATTAGAGAAACAGAAGGGCGCAGAGAGTATGCCAGACTGAACTTGAACAGTAAAGACTTGTTTAAAAGCCCTTACTATTATTTGAAACAAAACGATGTGATATACATAGAGCCTAGCCGAGTAAGACGTCAGGAAAACAACGACTTCCTACGTTTTTACTTACCTACGCTCACCACACTTTTATCTACTGCGGTTACTATATACGGTGTAACCCAGATAGCAAAGTAAAAAACACAGACAGAGTAGCGTAAATGGAACCAAACGTAACACAACAGCCTCAGGCTTCTACCAAGATACTGAAGCAGATCAACTCCACAATCGACTTTAAACGATTGTTAGGAGCATTGATCAGCAACTGGTATTGGTTTGTGTTAGCGGTATCTATTACCATGACGGCAGGTTTTCTTTACTTACGCTACACCACCCCTATATATGCTATTGAAAGCTCCATACTCATCAACAACGAAGATGGTGACAACGTAGCACAAAATGTACTAACACAATTAGCGCCTGAAAAGGGTAAGTCGAGAGTAAACCTCTATAACGAAAAAGTAATACTAGAGTCGCAAGACATGATAGCTGATGTGGTAGACTCTCTTGACCTCAACATTCGTTATTGGGCAATAGGTCGTGTAAAGGAAACTGAGATATACGACGAGTGTCCGATCAGAGTCGTATTCGATTCCTCAGGCTTTAAAGGTCGTGGTATCAACTTGAGCATTAAACAAATAGTAGACGGACAATTTGAGATCATTGAAGGGGAAGAATCAAGCAGAGTATTATACGACACTTGGATAAAAAGACCTTGGGGAAGGTTCAAGATCATATACAAAGAAGGGCGCCATGTGAACAAGGGATATTTGGATGCAACAACGTTCCTTGTAAAAATAAGAGAGCTTGACGATGCTGTAGGTTCTGTTGGCGGGCGTTTTTCCGTTTATCTCAATGATGGCAGGAACAGCTTATTAGACCTGGCTTTTACTGACAATATTCCATCAAGAGGAGTTGACTTCTTAGATGTGCTGATCTATTTCTACAGAAAGAAAGAGCTGGAAAACATCAATCATAGAGCTAAGAAAACCCGCGAGTTCATCAACGATAGAAAGGCCAACATGGTACAAGAGTTGAAAGCGATGGACTCTCTATCGGTAAATATTCAACTTGATAATGACATCATCAATCCTGCTGCGCAGACTTCCGGTTTCTTAGCAGAAAAAGCAAAATCAGAAACCGAAATAGAGCAGCTGAACATTAAACAAAACGAGATACGCAGCCTTATTAACAATATGCGTACCGGTGCGGGTAGCCGTAACGAAGTTATAGCAGGCGTTACCGTCGCAGACCCAACCCTAAGCACGCTAATTGCTCAATATAATACACAAGTAAAAAAGCTAGAAGAACTGGCTAGAAACTTTGGTCCCTCTCACCCATCACTACGAGAGCTGGAAAGCCAAATTGCAGCTATGCGCAAAAGCATAACTGACGCCAGCCTTAGAGTGCAGGAAACATTAAATAGACAATTGGCCAATGCAATGCAAAATGCACAAGAGGCTGAAGAGAAAATAAGGATTGCGCCTACTGTTGATAATGATATAAAAGAGGTAACCAGAAATTACCCGGTACTACAGAGCATCTACCTGTTCTTGTACCAAAAGGGTGTAGAAAATGAAATATCAGAATATGCAGCTACCAACAAATCACAGGTTGTAGTAGAGCCGCACTCTTCAGGAGGCCCTATTAAGCCGGTACCTAAATCCATTTATGCCATGATGATATTGCTGGGCCTACTAGTACCCGGTGGTTACATTGTCATCAGAGAGATGATGAATAACAGTGTCATTAACGATAATGACATTGAGGCAATAACTGATATTCCTGTTATTGGTTCTATCAGCCGTGTAGAAGAAGCGACCAATAGAGAAAATACAATTGTAGTAGGACCACATATACGTACAGGTGTTGCTGAGCAGTTTAGGCTGATAAGGGCTAACCTTGAGTTCATGTCTTCCTCAAGAGATAGTAGAGTATTTATGATCACATCCAGCTCAAGTGGTGAGGGTAAATCATTCATCTCTATTAACCTTGGTGTTACCATGACACTAGCTAAAAAGCGTGTGGTGATCATGGAATTTGACTTACGTAAACCTAAAATATCTCAGTACTTAGGATTGCCGAACAACGGTGGTATCAGTGGTTACCTTGCCGGCATGACGGGGCTAGAGGCTGTATTGAAGGCTTCAGGCATACACGAGAACTTATACATTGCCAACTGCGGACCTATACCTCCTAACCCGGGTGAACTATTAGTATCGGGCAAGATGAACCAACTCATGACTGACCTGAAAGAAATGTTTGATGTTGTGATCATTGATACAGCCCCTATTGGTTTGGTATCCGATGCATTGATATTATCACAACATGCAGATGTGAACTTGTTTATAGTACGACAGTCGTTTACGGCGAAGGATCAAGTACGCATGTTTGACGTGCTGCATAAAGATGGTAAGATCCAAAACCCGGCCATTATATTCAATGGTGTTGAGTTCTTGAAGAAATATGGTTATGGGTATGGCAGTGGTTCAGGATATGGATACTCTTACGGGTATGGTTATGGATATGGTTATACAGAGCCATCAAAGAAAAAGAAAAACAAAGGACCTGGTTTGCTCACCAGATTCTTTACTAAGAAGTAATAATTACTATAGGCTCTGCCTGTAGAATAACATAACGAAACAATACTTGTACATGAGTACTAAAGGCAACAGTGCCATTTCTTCAGTGAAGAAACTGTACCGACTGTTCAACGCAAAGCAAAAAACAGCTTTCGGCTGGTTGGTCTTCTTTACATTCATTAGCTCTATAGCAGACCTTGTAGGCTTAGGCTTTGTGATACCTGTAGTGGGTATTGTACTCTCTGAAAGTTTCCACCAAACGTTGATCGACAACCTCCCCTTCCTTTCAGGGCTCGACAAGCAGCAACTGCTCGTATACACGGTACTGCTTTTCTTCTTTCTTATTCTATTAAAAAATGCCTTTGGGTTATACATCAATAAGCTACAAGTCAACTTTGTACGAAGCTTGTACGTTACTTCGTCAATGAATGTGTTGGAAAAAGTGTACAACCGTTCCATGCTCGACATTCAAAAAGAAACCTCAAACGAACTGGTGAGTAAGCTCACCTACTACCAGTCGGCACTGTGTAGCAATGCCGCCATCTCTACTATTATCCTTATCAACGAGGCTATTATCTTCTTGCTCACTGCGGTCATTGTTTCTACTTACGACTGGCGATTATTCTTACTGCTAATAGGCGTGCTATTACCTGTAATGGGTGGTTTTTATGCCAAGGTAAAGAACATGATCAAAAATGCAGGTGAAGAAAAATCTCAAAACAGCATCAAGCTTTATGCCAGCGCACAGGAAATGATATTTGGCTATACTGACATTAAAATAGCAGGTACTGAAGAGCGCTTCAAGAATAGATTTAATGGCTTCGCAAAGAACTTTAGTGTATTCCAAGCCAGGTTAGATTTTATGATGTTCATACCTACCCGCATCATCGAGATCGTGATTTTCATGTGTATCATATTGATACTACTTTACGGGGTATTTGTAATCAAAGACCCTGAGAAGATCATTACAACCATTACACTGTTCTCTGTTATTGCTTACAGGAGTATACCATCGGTCAATAGGTTTGTGATGGCCATGAACAACCTAAACTCTACTGACTTTGTGTTTAGAGATCCTGACTTTTCGCCTACGGAAGAGGAAAGTGAAGAAAAAGTAGAGGTAGCACCACTTTCTTTCAACAATGCTATTCGTTTCAACAATGTTTCTTATCAATACCCTAATACAAACTCGTCTGTCATTAAAGACTGTAACCTGACCATTCAAAAAGGAGACAAGATCGGTATTGTCGGTAAATCAGGCTCGGGTAAATCTACACTGGTCAGCAACATACTTGGCTTTTTAAGCCCTACAGAAGGTAATATTTCTATTGATAATACCGAGCTGAACAAAGACAGTATAAAACCATGGTGGAAGATATTGGGTTATGTGCGTCAGGAGGTGTTTATCATGAACACAACTTTTAAAGAGAACATTGCCATTGGAGAAAGAGGGGAAGAAATAGATGACCAAAGGTTGCAAAGAGCTATTGAGCTTTCCAGCCTTACAGAGTTAGTGAATAGCTGGAATGATGGTGTAGACACTATGCTGAATGAAAGAGGTAACAACCTATCAGGCGGACAAAAACAGCGTATAGCCATTGCACGTGCTATATACAAAGGTGCAGAGGTACTAATATTTGACGAGGCCACATCAGCGCTGGATTCAAAAACAGAAGAAGAGATCACGAATGCCATAAGAGAGTTGGGGCACGAAGATCTTACTATCATCATCATTGCGCACAGGTACTCTTCATTGAAGTACTGTGAGAAGATCTACAAGATCAATGAGGGAGTGATAGATGCACCAATAACATATAATCAATTAATAGAGGATAACTAAACAACGTCATGTCGCCCAAAGTATCAGTAGTAGTACCCAATTACAATTGCGAAGAATTTCTGGATAAGTGTCTGGAGCACATTGTCAACCAAACCTATACTGACTTTGAATGTCTGGTATGCGACAACGGCTCTGATGACCGTTCTGTAGAGATCATCAATAAATGGGCGGCCAAAGATGATAGGATCATCGTCCTCATCAATGAAGTGAACCAAGGCTTGATCAACTGTTACAACAGAATGTTCTTTGCAGCTAAGGGAGACTACATCATGATACAAGATGCGGACGATTGGTGCTCGTTGGACAGAATAGAAAAGCAATTAGCCGTATTTGAGCAACACGATGTGGGTTGTGTCATGACCAATTGTATCTTCTATTCAGACTACACCAAGCCCGCACCTGAAGAAAAGTTCGGCTCGAAACTAGTAGATGAAAAATCTCCTGAAACATGGGCTCCTGCCACTATCATGTTTAAAAGAGAAACCCTGGAACTTACCGGTGGATTCAATAAATACTTTGACCGACTAACCAGCTATGATAGATATCAGATACTGGAGATCGTTTCAAAATATGGAGGATATTATTTAGACGAATACTTATACCACGTATGGGCAAGACCAAACTCTGACCATAGAAGCATCGACCTTACTGAACCTAACGCACTACGCAAGATCATCTCATACGATATATATAAAGAGTTGAGAAGACAACGTATTGAAACAGGAACTGATTGGCTTAGAGATAAAGATTTTGACAGTCTTAAAGCTTATGAGCAAAAGCTGTTATCCGATAAAAAGTATATGGCAGAACACTTTAGGCGCTTTGCATGTATTCAGCTAGATCATGGTAATATAATAGGAGGAAAAGAAATGCTGATGCAAGCCATTAAAACAGCGCCGCTATATATAGAGAACTACAAGACCTTACGCTATTATTTAACTGCAAAAAAAGCCGCAAAAAACAAATAGAACATTATGAAAGTTAGCATCATAATGTGTGCTTACAACTCAGCACAATATATAGAGCGGGCAATAGATAGCATCGTTAATCAAACTTATACCAACTGGGAGCTCATTATCAGTGATGATGCCTCTCCAGGAGATAATACAGTAGAGATAGCCGAACGTTATGCAGCCAAAGACCCGAGAATAACTGTGCATGTACAAGAAGAGAACCTAGGCTACTTACAGAACAAGAACTGGGCTTTAAAGCAAGCCGCAGGAGACCTGATCACTCAACTAGACTCTGACGACACCAGCACTTCTGATAGAATTGAAAAACAGGTAAATGCCTTCCTTGAAAACCCTGAACTGAAAATTTGCGGTTCAAACTATACGCTCATTGACATGGAAGACAACCTCTTGGAATCTAAGCAATATGAAAAGGACTTCATGATAACAGAGATACAAAAAGAGTATCCATTTTGGTTTCCGGGATTAATGTGGAAGCCTGAGCTATTTGAAGAAGTAGGGTATTTCAACGATTACTTTGACGATGTGTATGGAGATGACCATTACTGGACCTATGTGGTAAACCATAAATACCCTATATACTTTATTAAAGACGCACTTTATGGTTATCGCATTAACCCCAACTCATTAACCAACACTTACGACAGCCCAAGAAAAATGATGGCTCAGGACATTTTAGGTGAGCTATTCAGGCAAATAAAAGAAACAGGAACAGACTGGCTGCAAAAGAACCAAAGAAGAAAGCTCCGTGCATTTGAGATGTCTCTCTTTCAAGATGATGATCTAATGGCTGAAAGGTATAGAACATGGGCTGCAAAGGCTATTGACAAAAAAGACCTGACAACAGCTAAGAAACTATTAAGAAAAGCATTTCACCATAAGGCCTTTTACCTACCAGGGTGCAAAACGCTATTATACTATTATCGAAAAAAGTATTTAAACGCATAACAAGATGAATATACTTTTAGCCACAGAAGTAATACACCCGGGAGGCGCAGAAACCTTCATACTCAGGCTAGCTACTGCTTTACAAAAAGCAGGACACCAAGTACATATATTCATATTCTACAAAGAAGGCTTTAACGATAAACTATATCAACTTCTGGCGCCCGATGTTCCGCTTACAAAAGCTAACATTCCTAACAATTATGTGCTGCGAAAAATAGATGGTGTCATGTTTCGCTTAGGTATGGATAAAAGCCTTAGAAACAAGCACATCAAAAAACATTTGAAAAACATTATTGCCGACTTGAACATTGAGGTTATACACAGTCATCTTTTAAAAACAGACAGTGTGTGTCTTGATGTTGCCGAAGAGTTGGGCGTTCCTGTTGTTAATACCATACATGGCGACTACTTACAGTTTTACCACAAGAGTAAAAACAAGGTAGCTATACCATTACTTAACTACCAGCAAAAAGCACCAAACAACCTTAAACGTTTAAAGAAAGTAGTTTGTATATCAGACAAGCAGTTGCAGTTTTTTAATGAAGTATTCCCTAAAGAAACCGAAGGGAAGCTAACCAAAATATACAATGGCTACACGGGTACTGTAAAACAAGAGCCTGAAGCACTAAAAAAACAACTAAACATACCTCAAGGTGCATTCATCTTTGGTATGGTATCGCGAGGCATACCTGAAAAAGGCTGGCAAGTGGCTATTGATGCATTCAAACAGCTAAACAAAGATGCGCACTTGGTATTAGTAGGTGATAGTGATTACATCAATGAGCTAAAAGCCACCTACGGTAATGAGCCTAATATCCATTTTACAGGACATTCTGACAACCCGTTAGACTGGATCAACATTATGGATGTAGGGTTACTACCTACCACCTACCCCTCTGAAAGTTTACCTACAGTTATTATAGAATACTTAAGTTGCGGCAAGCCTGTAGTGGCATCTAATGCGGGGGAGATCGTAAATATGATCACTTATAACGAACAGGAGGCGGGGCTTATCATCCCAATAATAGATGATGCGGTATCCACTGATGGCGTGCAGCAGGCCATGACAACATACATGAACGACAACGAACTGTATAAGCAACATAGCAATAGCGCTAAGGCTTGTTACCAACAGTTTGATATGGATAAATGCATACAGTCTTATGTAACAGTTTATAAAAATGCAGGGCAATAGTTATGAAAGTATATGTCATCAATATGCAGAGGAGTACCCATAGAAGAAAAGCTATGGAAGGGATGCTTAACAAACATAAGCTGCAATACGAGTTTATAGACGCAGTAGATGGCAGAACTCTAAGTGAAGAAGAATTTGTGGGGCATGTAACTGACCCAAAAGAATTTACTCGCTCACAAGCGGGCTGTGCCCTATCTCATATAAAAGCTTATCGAAAAATACTGGAAGGTAACGACCAGTACGGGCTGATACTAGAGGATGACGTATTGATACAAGAACCTCACTTTATACAACTACTAAAAGAGTTGGAACAAAAGGTAGATGAAGACAGCGTTACCGTACTTACCTACTTTTGGTGTAGGGATGGTTATTTAGACCTTAGTAAAAAACAAGGTCTATCCATTACTACTAGTACTAATAGCTATGATATTTGTACTCCATCAGAAATACATGGCATAGGTAGAGCAGCTGCATATATAGTTTCTAAAAAAGTGTGTAAAAGCATCATAAAAGTCAACTATCCGTTATATGCGCAAGCAGACTCTTGGGTAGTTTTTCAAAGAGAAGGTGCCATTAAAAGTGTAGATTGTATTTACCCTATGCCTATTGTCGAGAATGAACAGTTTGGATCGGAAATAGGCTATACAAAAAATGCAGCTCAGGCATTTGTCAAAAAGGTGATAGAGATCATGGTAAATAATAACATTCCTATTATTACACCAATGATCAAAAAGAGAAGAAAGCAATACTCTGATACGTTTAAGAATATTCGTTTGATAGCATAAAAAACAAACTATGCGATTTGCAATAAGGGACGACGATACTAACTACTTCACTACACCGCAAGACCTTGAGGCTTGTTATGCAGACATATGGCAGGACTACCCACCTACTCTATGCCTGATATCAAAAGTAAAGGGAAAGTGGTCGCACTGGGTACATCAAATTTATCAGGATAAGCACGACACAGATTGGGAGGCATGGAAAAAAGATGACACCCCCTACCCTATAGAAGGTAACGGGCCGTTAGTGGAGTTCTTAAAATCGAAAATCAAAGAAGGGAAGTTGGATGTAGGCTACCATGCCAAGCATCATAGAAATGAAGACAAGTATCTCCCTAAAAGCAGAGCGAACAACTATGTAAGGGGTGCAGAATATTTTACGATGCGCGACCTTACTGATGATATTAAAGAAGAGGTTGAGCACCTCAACAAATTATTAGACACTGATATCTCTGTCTTTACACCTCCTCAAAACCTACTCAGCGAAAAAGGTTATGAAGCAGTGCTAAATGCCGGCTTGAATATTTGCGGTGGAGGTATCCCTTTCTACAAAAAGGAAAAAGATAAAACAGGGTGGAAGAACATTCGCAAGCAGGCTATGTTTAAGCTACTGCATCGTGATGCTGACTACCCTAAAGTGGTAAGGTATACCAACCATAACGAGATCGCTTATCACTACCCGTTACAACCGGGTACGAGACTCGATTCGCTCATGTACGACTTTGACATGGTACACAAATACGATGGCGACTTTGTATTATCTACGCACTATGTAGAGTTTGACTACCCGATGGTATATGATAAGACCATTACCATGAAGAAAGTACTGGTCGACTTTCTGGACTATGTATCACAATTTGATGATGTACAGAAGGTCACTTTATCTGAAATGTTGAAATAGGTTTGAAAAAGAAGAAAAACATATTAGTTGTATCATTCCAGTCGCTTACGGAGCATAGTGCAGGGGGGATGGCACGTTTGGGCTACTATTTATCACAAGAGCTATATAAGCGCAACTTGTTAGACAAGTTTATCGTTTACTCAAAAGGTAAGTACGAGCCTGATTTTTCTTGCGAGCCTGTATCTAAATGGGCTAGACATTACCTGTTTGCCATCAACAAGCTCAACCAACACCTAAAATTGCCTGCACACCAGTTCAGACTGATACAAGAACAGCAGTTCGACCGTTTTTGCGTACAACATATCCATAAAGGTGTAGATATATTATTGACCACCAATGCTCACATGCGCAGAACGTTTAAAAAAGCAAAAAAGCTGGGCATATCCATTATATACATACCCGCCAATCAAGAAGAGAATATCATATACGGTCTGGTAAAAGAAGAACAAAAAAGATTAAACCTTCAGAATATTGATGCCTATACCTACCAGCCAAGACTAAAGTTTTACAACCAGTCTATCAAATATGTAGACACAGTAATAGGCACCTACCCTACCGTTTATAACAGCTATAAAAAAGTGCAGAATAGCAACTATGATGTAGTACAGATAACCGGACACCTAAAGCCCGACTTCAAGCCTTACACAATGGAAGAAAGGCCTCAAAAAGAAGTACTACATGTAGGTTACTTGGCACATACAGTAATACTAAAAGGGTTACAATATCTACTGGAGGCGTGGGAGCTACTACTGCAAGAACAACCTCAACTAAAAATAAAGCTATCCATAGCGGGCTATATTGAACCCAAATTAAAAGCATATATAGAGGACAAGTTTAGAGACCTGAAGCAGGTGGACATATTAGGACGAGTAGACGATGTACCAGAATACTTTAAGTCGCTGGACATATTTGTTGTACCCAGCCTTGCGGAAGGAGGGCCTTATACTGCATTAGAGGCCGCGTTATATGGTGTACCTGTATTGATCACTGACAACTGCGGATCGGCAGAACTACTGGAGCGTAATGAACGTGGTTGCATTACAGTACCGATACAAAATGCAGAAAGAATAAAACAAGAACTATACAACGCTTACCAAAACAGAAATACGCTACCACTAATGGGAATGAATGCCAAGCGAAACCTAGACACCTATAACATGCATGAGCTGTTTACCAAACTCGCTAACTATTTAGAACAACGATAAGATGAGTAAAGGGAAAATAATAGTCGCATCATTCCAGTCTTTGTCTGCACAGAGTGGACAAGGCATGGCCAGACTAGGGTTTCACCTATCTAAAGAACTGCACCAAAGAGGTTTTTTAGAAAAATTTGTTGTACACTCTAAGGGTAAGTTTGAGACATCTTTTCCTAGTGTTGCAGTTTCACCATCTGCTCGTTATTACTTATTTCTACTCAACAATCTAAATAAAGTATTTAAATTCAAACCTTACAAGCTCCGTTTCTTACAAGAAAAACTGTTCGACCATTTTTGTGCGCAACATCTCACTAAGGATACAAAACTGCTTTTTGTCACCTTCCCTTTTTTAAAAAAGACCATTACTAAAGCTAAACAGCTAGGTATAAAAACCGTACTACTATCAGGGACACCGGAAGAGAATTTTATCTACGACATTGTAATGCCCGAAAACAAAAGAATGAGCATTGATACGCTAGATGCTTACACCTACCCGGCACGACTACAATACTTTAACGATACCGTACCACTAATTGATATGGTGATAGGCTCATTGCCTCCTGCTTATAGCTCTTACAAAACATCTAAAGCATTTAAAGGCGAGTTAGTAAAACTTACTGGGCATATGCCTCCTGATTTTAAAGAAGTAGAGGTAACACCTAAAGATGCTCATAAAAAAGAACTGGTGGTGGGCTACATAGCCTACACCGTAGTGCTAAAGGGCTTACAATATCTATTAGAAGCATGGAAAGAATTGATAGGAGATAATAACAACGCGCACCTAACTCTACTTATTGGTGGTGGCATGGATGAACAAACAAGGCTTTATATCGATGAACACTATAAAGATATTCCACAGGTAAAATACTTGGGGCATATCTCCAACGTCGGTCAATTCATGGAATCGTTGGATCTTTTTGTAGTACCCAGCTTAATTGATGGTGCGCCTGTTACTGCATTGGAAGCTGCACACTATGAAGTACCTGTGCTCATTACAGAAAACTCCGGCTCTGCTGAGTTATTAAGCCGTGGTGATAGCGGCTGTATGATCATTCCTATTAAAGATGCTGCTGCCATAAAAGATCGTATTTTATGGTCAGATAAGAATAGAGAAGAACTGATACAAATGGGAAAAAATGCGAAAAAGAACTTACTGGCCAACGACTTCCCACAGTTTATCCGAGACATTGCTGATCTATTAACTAAAGAAATAGCACAATGAGGAACGTATTACTATTAGGGTCCGAATTAGGTAAGGGCGGTGCTGAACGTTCCATCTCCCTGCTGAGTTATTACCTGGAGCAAAAGGGCTATAATGTTACACTGTGCATCTTATCGGGTACGGATAGAGAAAAGTTTTATAAAACCTGTAAGCGCGTCGTATTTGTAGACCCACCTGCTCATAGTGGTGTGGTGGGTAAGATAAAAGCTTGGCGCTATCGTTTGCGCCGTGTAAAAGAAATTAAGAAAGAGCAAAACATAGATGTCAGCATCAGCTTTTTAGAAGGACCTGATTATGTGAACGTGCTCACCAGAGGAAAAGAGAAAATAGTGTTGAGCATACGCGGTTCTAAAATGCATGATAAAGTGATTAGTGGCGTGATGGGCGGTGTACGTAAAAAAGTACTGATACCAAGATTATACAAACGTGCCGACGAGATCGTATGTGTGACCCAAGCACTGGCCGATGAGCTCAACGAGTTCTTTGGTATTGCTAAAGAGAAACTAACTGTCATCTATAACTTTTACGAAATAGACGATATACTGCAAAAAGCACAAGAGCCACTCACTGCGGATGAACAAAAGATATATGAACAGCCTGTCATCATCACGATTGGTAGGTTGCATGTAGCCAAAGAGCAGGATAAGCTCATCAGACTACTAAAGCAACTCAAAAACAAAGTCAATGCAAGGTTGATGATATTAGGCGATGGAGAGTTGAAGGACGATTTCATAACACTTACGGAAAGCTTAGGCATGAGTGCTTGCGACTGGAAGGGTTCCTATGAAGATGCAGATGTATACTTGATGGGCTTCCGGTCTAATGCTTTCAAATACTATCAACACAGTTCTCTTTTCGCCTTATCCTCTTCTTGGGAGGGTTTCCCTAATGTATTGGCAGAAGCATTGATCTGCAATATTCCTGTAGTGAGTACCGACTGTCCTACAGGGCCAAGAGAAATATTGCATGTCACCAGCCTATCACCCACCCCTACAGAAGAAACCCATCGTCTTGCAGCAGGTTCATTACTACCTATGCTCAACCAAATTAATGAACCACGTTTCGAACAGTGGGTAACAGAAATGGTATACTGGCTGCAAGTCCCAAAACCATCGGCCGAGGACTTTAATAGACTCACAAAACGTTTTACCTTAGATGCTATGTTAGCACAATGGGCTAATGTGATCGACTAAAACACACGCTACTTGAATATACTGATCGTAGACAACTCATTGAACTTTACCGGCGCCTTTAAATGTGCTATGAACGAGGCTGCCCTACTGTCAGACGAGCACAACTTTACCTTTGTATTACACAGCAATAGCAACCTCCGAAAACCACTGGAAGAGAAAGGGTACAAAGTACACCAACTACACTTGGTGGAGATAAAAAAATCAATACCCGTACTATTTCTCTACCCCATCATGCTCATCAAAAATGCTATTGAATTATTGAGCATTGTACGAAAAGAGAACATTGATATCATACAAGTAAATGACTACTACAACTTACTGGGTGTAATGTTGAAGAAGTTTGGCTTTAAAGGCAAACTCATCACCTATGTACGTTTCTTACCGTCGGCTATGCCAGGCATACTTAATAGATGGTGGACCAAGCTGGCACAAAAATATTCTTACAGAGTAATAGCAGTATCTGATGCAGTTTTGAATCAGTTACCACAAAACAATAATACCATACGTATATACGACCCTGTAAAGCTGGAAGAAGAATTACCCGAGCATATAGACAAAGAAAGCGATACCGTAGACTTCCTTTACTTGGGCAACTACATTAAAGGTAAAGGACAAGACTATGCAGTAGAGGCTTTTGCTAAAGCTTATGAGCAAAACCGATCGGTTAGATTGCGTTTTGCGGGTGGCACTATGCAATTGGAAAAGAACAAGGATTTTAAGCAAGCTTTACAGGACAGAGTACAACAATTAGGCATCAATAAAGTAGTTACATTCGATAGCTTTAGCAGCCACATAGAACACGACATCAAACACGCTGATGTAGTGCTTAACTATTCTGATGCAGAGTCTTTTTCTATGACCTGCCTTGAAGCTTCTTTTTATGGCACACCTGTCATTGCTACGAAGTGTGGCGGACCTGAAGAGATCGTTGAAGATGAGCAAACAGGACTATTAGTGCCTATTGGTGACATTGAAGAAATGACTGACGCTATGCTTACGCTGGCCAATAATAAGTTTATCAGAGACGACTATGCTGAAGCGGGAAAGAAAGCCGTTCGTAAAAATTTTGCCATAGCTAATTTCATTACTGAGTTTAAGGAAATACTAAATGAAAAAGGAGGTGGTAATGACTAAAGTGTTATTCATTGCTCCCTACCCTGTTCGTCACGCGCCATCCCAACGTTTTCGTGTAGAGCTGTTTGAACCTGAACTGCAACAAGCAGATATAGCATACAAGTTCGCTCCTTTTATGGATGAATATACATGGAAAGTACTATACAAGCAAGGTTCTATACTACAGAAAGCTTGGGGCATCTTTAAAGGCTACCTTAAGCGATTGAAAACAGTACTATTTGACATACATAGTTACGACTATGTATTCATTCACAGAGAGGCGGCCCCACTGGGGCCGCCCATCTTCGAGTGGATGATCGCCAAGTTATGGGGCAAGAAGATCATCTTCGATTTTGACGACGCCATATGGATTGAGAACACCAGTAATGAGAACAAGTTGGCTGGCCTCCTCAAAGCAGCATGGAAAACCAAACGCACATGCAAGTGGGCATATAAAGTAGCAGGGGGTAATGATTACCTCTGCAATTTCGCACGAAACTATAATAGTAATGTGGTACTACTGCCAACCTGTGTTGACATGCAACGTATGCACAAAGGCACAAAACTTCACCGAGAAGGTGAGGTAACCATTGGATGGACGGGCAGCCATTCTACCCTAAAGTATATTGATGCTGTGATGGATGTGTTACAAGAGTTGGAAGAAAAGCTCAATACAAAGTTCATCGTCATAGCCAATAAAAAGCCTGAGCTACCACTGAAAAATTGGGAGTTCATTCCTTGGAAGGAGCAAACCGAAGTTGACGACCTACTTAAGATAGACATAGGCATTATGCCGCTGGAAGAAGACCCTTGGAGTGAAGGTAAATGCGGCTTTAAACTCATTCAATACCTATCTATTGGCATACCTGCTGTAGCTAGTCCCGTAGGCGTTAATAAACAAATTATTGAAGAGGGCAAAAATGGCTACCTGTGTAACAATAAAGAAGAATGGCTTCACGCTTTAAGCAGCCTGATCAATGATGTAGCCTTGCGCGCCAGCATGGGTAAAGCGGGTCAAGAAAAAATGCGCAACCATTACAGCATAGCATCGCAAAAAGATAATTTCTTGCAGTTATTCAGCTAGCTACTTCAAACTCAACGCAAAGAAATCTTTCTCTATGGCGTTATTCTTGTAATAGATGAGTACTAGTGCCATAAAGTAGAAGGGCAAACATGGGATACGGTAACGAGAAAGCGTACCGAATGTACCCGAAGATAAACCTACTGCAAAAGCGAAGATCAGCGTAAAAATGAGGCAGAACTGTATCGTAGGGTCTTTCATGATCGTTCGCCATACACGCAATAAACCTACAGAGAAAAACACCTTAATTGTGAGCAACATCAAAATGGTTGCTTCTACCGCATTAATAAACTGTATGGGCTTTCTGGTCTCCCATATATAAGGGCGAAATAAAGACACATTCACCGCGGCAGGAAATTTTGATAACATACCTGCAGGCGTGGGAGAAAACTCTCCTATATCATAAGCACTACCGGCATCACCTGCTTGCTCGGCAATATAGCTACCTACCAATGCAGACGTTTTAGCCACTCTATCCAGAGAGTACCTACCAAGCTC
Organism: Flavipsychrobacter sp.; assembly: GCA_965230595.1. Lineage (GTDB taxonomy): Bacteria > Bacteroidota > Bacteroidia > Chitinophagales > Chitinophagaceae > UBA5543. Next base: position 2,069,305 of record OZ246011.1, read on the forward strand.
TTCAGCAAACTGTGCTGCAAAAAATGCAAACCCTGCCAAACAGACTAATATTACCCCGACTTTAGTAAAGAAACGCATAAAAGGGTTACCTATGTAGTGCGAATAAGTAGATAATATCCAAAAGACGATAGCCGGTAGAAAGGCCATGAGGATATACACTTTAATATTCGCGACAAGGTAGAAGGAGAATAGCGTAAGCAGAATAATACTGATCCTAAAATCTCGGTTAATGAGTAGACGGAATACCCCATAGGTCAGCCAACCGAGCGCAAACATACATATGGTGTCTTTAAATATACCCGACCCCCACATAATAGTACTGGGGATGAATAACGCTCCTACCGCTATATAGAAAGTATATTGTGAATATTTGGTAGCAAACGTTCTAAACAGTGCCCACAGTCCTGTATAAGCCAAAGAAGCCAATAACACAGATGAAGGCAGGTAGGAGTTAAAAGATAAAACACCTATTAAAGCCGTAATGGTAGCCACCATATATTCCGTGGGTGACTCATACCACTCCATTTGATCTATGTATTTCATATACGGGCCATCATACCAGTCAGCCAACCTAAACGTGAGCTTAAACCACATGATAGGCGACTCTCCAAAAGAGCTGTTGATGGTTTGTGCATGCTCGAAGTATTTAGAGGTATCACCACCGCCATAGTAGTATTGATAAATAAAGCCAATGAACAGACCACCAAGAATCTTAGCCACCAAGCCCGGCATAAAGTAAGGACGCCATTGATGCCCCTGTGGATAATACGCGTCCCTGATCTTACTGGCCACGAAAAATATCGCTACCAAATAGAATGGCAGGAGCAGATAATCCAGCAAATGAATAAATGAAGTATCTTCTAAGTAATCCATTTTATGTAATATCTTGCAATATCAATAGCAAACTCATTAGTCCAACTCATGTGTGGTATTACCGGCTACTACGTTTTTAAAAATAGCAGCAAAAGCAGCCTAACAAAGGTAGCGCAATCTACAGAGAAACTATATCTGCGAGGCCCTGATAATGGTGGCACTTTTACTGATGAACGTATTGCCTTAGGTCATCGCAGATTATCTATTATAGATACCTCTGAAGGTGCTACACAACCCATGACGGACGTTAGCGGAAGGTACACAATTGTATTCAACGGAGAGATATTCAATTATCAACAACTGTCAATAAAGTACCTGAGCGATACCTGGAAGAAAATAGGCGGTGCTAAAACCACATCAGACACCGAGATACTACTTTACTTACTAATAGAATATGGGACAGAATGTTTGCCTTGGCTGAATGGTTTCTTTGCCTTTGCCTTTTACGATAATGAAACGCAGCAAGTCATAATGGCTCGCGACCGCTTTGGGCAAAAGCCGTTGATCTATCATGCTACAGAAGAGCATATAGCCTTTGCCTCGGAAATGAAATCATTGCTGGAATGGGATATTCCTAAAGAGCTGGACTATACCGTGCTGTGGCAATATCTACAACTCAACTACGTACCCCAACCACAAAGCATGCTGAAGGGTGTAGCCAAACTGAAGCAGGCACATTATATGATCTGCACACCTGATGGGATACAAGAATACAAACCCTACTACGAGATCAACATAAAACCCGAGGCCTACAATAACCTAAGCTACGAAGGCGCACAACAAGAGTTGGTAAAGTTGATGGACGCTTCGGTGAAGGATAGAATGGTGTCTGACGTACCTCTGGGTGCTTTCTTGAGTGGTGGTATCGACTCTTCAGTAATGGTGGCTTTAGCTAGTAAGTATACCGACCAACTGAACACATTCTCCATAGGCTATAAAGACAACCCGTTCTTCGACGAGACCAAGTATGCACAGCTGGTAGCTAAGAAATACAAGACCAACCATACCGTATTCTCGCTCACTAATAACGACTTTCTGGAGCATGTAAATGATGTACTGGACTATATAGACGAGCCTTTTGCTGATTCTTCTGCCATTCCTGTCTTTATCCTATGCCAACAAACACGCAAGCATGTTACCGTAGCCATTAGTGGCGATGCGGGCGATGAGATATTTGCAGGGTATAACAAGCATGCTGCCGAGTGGAAGATGCGCCAAAGTTCACTCATCAACAATATGGTGAAGGCAGGGCTACCACTATGGAAGATGCTGCCCAGAAGCAGGAATAATAAGATCACCAATATATTCCGCCAGCTACACCGCTTTGCGGAAGGTGGTAAACTTAGCGCTAAGGAACGTTACTGGCGTTGGGCTTCTTTTAACACTGCTGAACAAGCCAGCAAACTACTCACTCAAGAATCTATTGACAAAACTGATGGGCTACTCATGTTGCAAGAGAAAGAGCTTTTGCTACAACATATGAGTGGCAGTGATTATAATGAACTACTATTGACCGATATGAATCTCGTACTACTTAGCGACATGCTGGTAAAAGTAGACCTGATGAGTATGGCTAATAGCTTGGAAGTTCGCTCACCATTCTTAGACTATAGAGTGGTTGATTTTGCCTTCTCTCTACCCGAGCAATATAAAGTGAATGGCAGCATGAAAAAACGCATTGTCCAAGATGCCTTCCGCCCTATGCTGCCTGAAGAGATATACAACCGCCCGAAACATGGTTTTGAGATACCGTTATTGGGTTGGTTCCGTAAGGAGCTATGGGGGCTTATCAACGACGATCTATTACAAAAAGACTTTGTTGCAGAGCAAGGTATATTTAACGTAGACGCAATAGAGCAGCTCAAGAAAAAGCTACACAGTAACAACCCTGAGGATAGTCACGCTACTATTTGGGCGCTTATCGTTTTTCAACACTGGTGGAAAAAACACCTCTCATAATCAATGCTTTACTTTCAATAAGCGATAATATTAATGTATTTTTGAAAGGATTGATTACAACATGCCTCGTGTACTCCGCATATTAAACAGACTGATCATTGGCGGCCCTGCCATCAATGCTACTTACCTCACTAAATACATGGCTCCTGAGTTTGAGACCATGCTGGTAATAGGTGGTAAGGATGACCATGAGCAAGATGCCGACCACTTGAGTATGGACTTAGGCATTGAGCCTGTGGTAGTACCTGAGATGAAGCGGGATATCAGCCCTATGAACGATGGCTATGCCTACCGTAAGGTAAAAGAGCTCATCGAAAAGTTTAGGCCTGATATCGTACACACCCATGCAGCCAAAAGTGGCGTTATTGGCCGCCTAGCTGCTGATGCCTGTAAAGTACCTGTGATCGTACATACCTTTCATGGGCATGTATTCCATAGCTATTTCAGCAAGATGAAGAGTAACACCTTCATCCAAATAGAACGATACTTAGCTAAAAAATCTACAGGCATCATTGCCATTAGTGATATACAAAAGCAGGAGCTGGCACACCAATATAAAATATGTCCTGAAGATAAAATACAGATCATACCACTGGGGCTAGATCTGGACAAGTTTCAAAAGCATCAAGATGTGAAGCGAGCAGAGTTTCGCAAGCGTTTTCAAATAACTGATGATGAGATCGCAATTGGTATCATCGGGCGTGTTGTCCCTGTAAAGAACCACAGCATGTTTGTACGTGCAGCTAAAAGAATATTAGCACAAACGAACCACCCTGTTCGCTTTATTGTCATTGGTGACGGCGATATGCGCCCTCAGTTGGAGCAAGAGTTTAAAGATGCAGGAATTGACTATGCTTACTACCCTGAGGAGCAGCGTGCTGCTACAGCTATTTGCACCTCTTGGCAAACGGATATGGATGTAGTGCTGGCGGGTATGGATATCGTTGCCCTTACATCTCATAACGAAGGCACGCCTGTATCGCTTATTGAAGCGCAGGCGGCATCAAGGCCTGTAGTATCTACCAATGTAGGTGGTGTGGCAGATGTTGTGGCAGATAACCAATGTGGCTACATTACCGAACCTGATAATGAAGAGCTGTTTGCAGAAGCAGTACTACGCTTTGTAGAGAATGAAGACAAGCGTGCTTACTTCGGCAGCCAAGGACGTAAGTTCGTTCAGGGTAAATATTCTTACCAACGCCTTGTTAAAGACATGTCAGACTATTACTACCAATTAATGGACATGAAAAATGTAGACTACAGCAAGTATAAAGGGCGTCCTATTCCCAACTCTTTAGACGACTATTGATAGATCTCTTTAAAGAAGTCTACCGTTTGTTTTAAGCCATCCATAAAGCGCTGTGTAGGTGCATAACCTAATAGTTCCTTAGCCTTGCTGATATCAGCTAGAGAGTCTCTAATATCTCCTGCACGTGGCTCACGATGTGTAGGCTCATGCGCTACTCCAAGCATTTCCCTGATAGACTCGTATAAAAAGTTTACCGTAAAGTTTTCCCCTACAGCTACATTATAAGCTTCACCAAACGATTTAGGGTTCTCGCTCAACATACCTCTTACATTAGCTTGTACCGCATTCTCTACAAAGGTAAAGTCACGCGTTTGCTCACCGTCTCCATTAATGTATACTGGCGTTTGCTTTAATATACCACTTACGAATAATGGTATTACAGCTGCATAAGGGCCATCAGGATCTTGACGAGGGCCAAATACATTGAAATATCTTAAGCCAACCACTTGCATGCTATATAGGTCAGCAAATACATTGGCATATAGTTCATTGGTCTTTTTTGTAACCGCATACGGAGATAACGGATTCCCAACCTTTTCTTCACGCTTAGGCAGGTTAGGCTCATCGCCATAGACAGAAGAAGAAGAAGCGTATACAAAAGTTTTCACACCACTATCCTTAGCAGCGGTGATCATGTTCACAAAACCACTCACATTCACCTCGTTGCTTGTAATAGGGTCTTTTACCGAGCGAGGTACAGAACCTAAAGCCGCTTGGTGCGATACATAATCAATACCCTCACAAGCCTTTACACAAGTAGCCGCATCTCTGATATCACCTTTGATGAACTCAAAATTGTCGTACCCGGTAAACAGGTCAATATTCTTTTGGAAACCGGTGGCTAAACTATCTAACACACGCACCTTACCTGCACCATTCTTTAGTAGATACTCTGTAATATGAGAGCCTATAAAACCGGCTCCTCCTGTTACTAAGAAGCTGTATTGGCTGATGTCTTTACTATGAAATACGGACATAGTTTCTTCTGTTTAGGTTAGTTGTTGCCCATGTAGCCACATGGGGGGTGTGAAACATGGCGCAAACATAGCTGAAATATAATAGAATTAGAATAGCTGTTTTGCTATTAATTCGTTAACAGCAGCTATACATCTACGCAAAAAAGCCATCTATTGAGCAAGATGGCTTTGATAATAAGATGTTGGAAACAATGGCTTATCCTTTCTTTTCAGCGTTAGCTTTTTTCTTAGCTATTCTTGCTGAACGACGTGCGATACGGCTTTTACCAAAAGAACCGTTTGCTATTTTACCACGTTTCGTACGTTTATCACCTCTGCCCATTTTACTTGTTTTTTATTATTGAGTGGCGAAAATACAAAAAAAAGCAAGAAACCATGTTCCTTGCTTTAATTAATACTCCTTCAGAAAGTACAGTCGGCTTATCTTTTACCGCTGATTTTTGTAGAGAATTCTTTACCTGCCTTAAATTTAGGCACTTTGCGAGCTTTGATCTTGATCACCTCACCAGTTTGAGGGTTACGGCCGTTACGTGCAGAACGCTCAGAAACAGAGAATGTACCGAAACCTACTAGAGTAACACGGTCACCTTTTTTAAGCGCTTTAACTACTGTGTTAGTGAAAGAATCTAACGCTTCGTTAGCTTGAGTTTTTGTAATGTCAGCGTCTTTCGCAATTTGCTCGATCAATTCAGCTTTGTTCATAACAATGTATTTGGTTGTAAATAAAAATGTGTTTTTCGCAAAACAGTGTTAGCAAATATACTCACCTTTAGTACAGTTCCAAATATCGAGTCATATTTTTTATCGCCGAAAAGCCTTGCCTGTAGCAGCTTTCCACAAATTAACACGAGTTATCAACAATGACAAAATAGCACTTGTTCGCTAAAAACCTTTACTGTAAAGGGTTTCATCATATTGGCAAGATAATTGCTATGTCGAAACGCGCTACCAGTGGGCAATACAGCGTGTTTTAACCCTTTTTATTCAATAATTTCCATTATAGTTCTAAAAGCCACAAATTTATCGCCAAATCGCTCCATACCTTTAGCGCGCATTTCCTCTGCATGGTTGTCAATATAGCTGTTGTATTCGCTCATACTTTTGCAAAAATATTGTGCTGTATACGTCTCACCATCACTTTCGTCCTGCATCAATATTTTACATAAACGCGCATCGGTAAACAAGCCTAAACCTAACAGGTCAGGAATATGCTCTTCTTTTATCCATGCTACCCATTCGTTGGCTATGTCTAAGTCTACCTTTACGGTAACGTTGTAAATGATCATAAGTATTGTTCTTTATATGGTTACCATTTCTTTTCTATGGTCTCTAATATCGTAAGGTAACTGGTAAAGCGGTCTTCGTCAAACTCACCATTCACTACGGCCTTTTTCACCGCACAGCCAGGCTCGTTAAAATGCATACAGTTATTGAACCGGCAATCGTTCATTAATGCTCTTATCTCAGGGAAGTATTGTGCCAGTTCTTCACGCTCAAAGCCTATCAACCCAAACTCCTTTACGCCGGGTGTGTCAATGATTCGCCCACCATTCGGCAGGTCGTGCATTTCGGCAAAAGTGGTGGTATGCTGTCCTTTACCACTCCACTCCGATACATCGGTCGTTCTGATATCGGCATCAGGTATCAAGTGGTTGATGAGTGTACTTTTACCTACACCCGAATGTCCGCTAAACAATGTGGTTTTATTCGCCAACCTTTCCTTTAGCTCTACCGTACTATCATCGTCAATAGCCACTACGGTATACAAATCATATCCTGCTGCAGTGTACATTTCTTTCCAATGCTCCAGTTGTTGCTTATGCTTCTCTTTTTTGATCAGGTCTACCTTATTGATCACAATAATGGCCGGTATATGATAAGCTTCTGCTGTGAGTAAAAAACGATCGATAAACCCTTGTGAGGTACGAGGCTCTGTTATCGTAGCTACTACTAGTGCTGCGTCAAGATTAGAAGCTACAATATGTCTTTGATTTTTATTGTGTGGAGATACACGTACGATGTAGTTCTCTCTGGCGACGACTTCTTTTATGATACCGGTATCTGTATCATCATCTTCAATATCAAATATCACTTTATCGCCTACTGCTATAGGGTTGGTAGAGGATATTTCTGTATCGATCTTGAGCTTACCTTTTACACGGGCTTTCCAAAACCTACCCTGCTCATCGCAAACGGAGTACCAACTACCTGTAGATTTATATACTAACCCTGTTCTTTCTTTCATGCCTATTGTTTATTCATAACGCAGTGCCTCAATAGGATCTAATTTAGCTGCTTTAAGTGCCGGGTAGATACCTGATATGATGCCCACCAATGCGCATAAACTCACGCCTACAAATATCCATACCCAAGGAACAATAAACCCTGTTTTAAAGATCAGCCCGAAAAGGTTACCAACCAGCATACCCATAATAACGCCCGTAACACCACCCATCAAACTAATAAGTATAGACTCTGTAAGAAACTGAGATTTGATAACTGACGAACGTGCGCCCAATGCTTTGTTCACGCCTATCTCTCTGGTACGCTCAGCAACAGATACCAACATTATGTTCATCAAACCTATTACTGAACCTAGCAATGTAATGAAGCCGATAAACACCGCTGCAATACCTACTATACTAATGCTGCTTAGTAGTATATTGGCAAGGTTATCATTCTCACTCACACTAAAGTTATTGGCATAACCTACCGGTATCTTACGCACGACTCGAAAAACGCCCTCTGCCTCTTGTTTGGCCATTTCTTTCTGAGCAATATCCTTTACCATCACATTGATCACAAATCGCTCATCTTCTCCATATACCTTTCTGGCATTTTCGAGGGGTAAAAAAACAAGGTTATCTGCATTCAGCATCATACTCCCGCCCTTTGCCTCTGTAACGCCTATTACTCTATATTTAATACTACCTACCGAAACCAGCTTACCAATAGCATTACTTACTTTATTATTAAACAATTTCTTGGCAATTCCGTTACCTAGCATACATACATAGCTACCTGCCTTCAATTCGTAGTTAGAAAAAGTTCTACCCGCATCAAGCTTGGTATCAGATATTTTAAAGTAGGCATCATCTACCCCCATTGTATTGATGTTAGGGTTTGTCTTCTCAGACTCGTAACGCACTACTGCCATACCACTCCCCGTCATAGACAGACCCACCGTAGCCGGAAACTCGTAGCGCTCCTTAAAAGCTACTGCCTCGTCGTAGTTAATGATCTTACCTTGACTGAAACTGATTTGCATACCACCACCTCTTTTCTTCTGCGTGATAATATCGCTGGTGACCTGAAATGTATTAGCCCCCATACTACTGAAGTTGGAATATATGCTGGCCTTCATGACCTCTATGGCCGTAAGTATACCCACCAACGCTGTAATACCCACACCTATAATAGATATGGTTAGTACAGAGCGCATACGGTTATTTTTAACCGCTCTGAATGCTTGGCTAAGGTTGAAGAAAATTTGCGTCATGCCGGTAGCAAAGGTAGCACGCCTATAGCAAACAATAAGTTATTTATTGCTTGATAAAGTTTTCAGCCATTACACGCTCGCCGCTGGCTGTTTGTGCTTTCAATATATATTGACCAACAGGAAGTGTGCTGATGTTGAAACGAATAAGGTTGCGACCTCGCTTACAGCCTTGCTCCAATACCTGATCTACCTTTTGCCCTTGCATATTGTAGATCACAAAACTTACCGCTGCTGCCTCTTTTAGTTTAAACTCAAAATCTACAAACTGAAACGCAGGGTTAGGGTATACTTTTGCATCAAGCGCTACATTTTCCTGCTTGGCTATACTAACTGTGTTTGGTGCTTGTAGTTTGGCCATCCAGTTGCCATACTGCGATGCCGTACCTACTTTTTTACCATAAATACCTACTACCCATACTGAACCAGCGTTGTTCCAATCTACTTGAGCACCTGAGTAATCTCCCCAGCGTTGCTCTTTACCTGATAGTATATCAATGCTAGTACTGCCTTCTTTTATTCTTACTATATCAGAATATTGGCTACCGTCGTATAGCACTGCTGCACTACCCGGGAAGGTGCTAGGCCCTGTAAAGTTGAACCCTATGATAGATTGCACCTTACCGTCTTTCTTACCTGCGTAAGCCAAGTTAGGGTAACCAAAATCCAATGTATCTACCCCTACAATACTTGCATGAGTTACTGAAGGATTGTTCTTATAATCTTTTATCACACCATGAAAAACAGCTGCTGCACCGCTTGCTGCATTAACAGTTGTGTGTGTAAACTGTATTTCATCATCAATATAGAAAGCGCCCAACATACGAGCATCATTGGTAGCAAGCGTAACACTAGTATCCGGCTGACGACCATTTGGTGGCGCACCATACTTAACCGGTGTTTTCAATTGCTTGATCTCGATATTCTTATTACCACTGGCAATGTTATCCGGTATTTTCACCAGCCATATAGAGTCTGTTTGCACACCAAAGTTACGATTAGACATAAAGTATTGTGCAGGTCCTTCTATCGCCCAACCGGCTTTTACCGGGTGCAAATATCTTACATAGTCGCCATTAGCATGTTTAATACTATCCCACACTTGATAAGTAAGGTTCGTAGCACCATTGTAGCCGCTTTGCTTATCTATTTGGTAAACTACAGTTTCTTTAAAACCTGTCTTCCAGCTCGTATTATACCCCAGCTTATTACCCGTAAGGAAAAATTCATCTTTAGTGATAGCTATTGCAGGATAATCAAACCATGTGGTATCTCCCTTTCTATCTCCGTAAAACTTATACATATTCCATGTGCCTGCGGGGTCATTGGTTTTTGAGAAACCTACAATTATATAGTTGGCCCCATTGGTAGCATTTAACACCACACATATATATCTATCAGCACCGGGGTCGTAAATGATCTTAGGGTCATATCTATGATCGTTCAGCCCATTCAGCCCCACACTTAATGTAAGGTACTTCAAAGACCTTCTATAGGTCATGTTACCCGTAGTGGCATCCAGTACGGCAAAGTTACTGTTGAGTACACTAACAGCCTTGTTGCCTTTTGAGATGGCTATGTTGTTATCAGGCGGTATGCCCGTAAGCGAATCGGCAATAAAATCAATAGCAATAACAGGTGCATCTGCAGCCGTTGTTTTTCTCACTCCTTTATTCACTTTGTAAGGAAAACGCTTGCTTATTTCTTTCTTCACTTCGCGTAGACGCTCTTTATCAACATTACCGCCAGGAGATGGTGCTTCTAAGTTGTATACCTGTGCGGTATACTTATCCTCTACTTCACTTACCACAACGGTACCCGCAAGCGGTGTTGTATACTTGGTAACATTTGCTGTCTGTGCCCATGCTCCCACTCCTGTTGCCAAGGCAACTGCTAATAGTAAAACTTTACGCATTTTATTGGTAATTATTTCCTTTAAAAATAAGAAAACCGCTGCACATAGCCATGCAGCGGTTGGTATAAATGATATTACTATGTTTTTACTAGCCTTGCAATGCAGCTGCACCACTAACGATCTCAGTAAGCTCGGTAGTAATAGCCGCCTGGCGAGCACGGTTGTAGCTGATCTTCAAGTTACGTAGTAGCTCATCAGCATTCTCTGTTGCCTTATCCATTGCTGTCATACGTGCGCCATGCTCTGAAGCATGCGCATCCAATACAGCTTTGAATACTTGTGTGTTCAATATCTTAGGCATCAACTCTTCTATCAATACTTCTTTGTTTGGCTCAAAGATGAAGTCTGCAGATTTATTACCCTCACCTTCTTGCTCTATTTTAGGGATAGGCAAGTATGGCTCGTTAATGAATATTTGAGTAGCAGCATTCTTAAACTGGCTGTAGATGATCTCTACTTTGTCATATTCTTTATTTAAGAAGGCCTCTTGAGCATATACAGATGCTGCCTTAACACTATCAAAATTCAAATCGGTAAATATCTCCCAATAATCTTTGATCACTTTGTAATCATGCTTCACAAAGTATTCATAACCTTTTTTACCTATAGGTAGCATAGTAAGGTTACCCTTCTCGTTTTGAGCTTTATAAGTAGTACCCGCTAATGACACAGCTTGCTTGATCAGCGAAGAGTTGTAAGCCCCACAAAGGCCTCTATCACTAGTTACTACGATCAATAGTACTTTTTCTACAGGACGCTCTTCTGCCAATTTCAGATCCATATCGCCTGTGCTATTGCTTACAATATTACTCAACATCTCTTGTAGCTTCTGTGCATATGGGCGCATCTGCAAGATCGCATCTTGTGCACGGCGCAATTTTGCCGCACTTACCATCTTCATCGCCTTAGTTATCTGCTTGGTAGAGGTAACTGACGATATACGATTACGAACTTCTTTAAGTTGTCCTGACATATTATACTATTATCACTTGATAAACTGCGCGCAAAAGTACGCGATGTCTCTCAATTCTCAAAAGAATAGCCAATATTGATTATTCACATGCGCTTAAATACAAAAGCCACGCTGTGCGTGGCTTTTGTGCGGGAGTGTTATTAACTATTGTACACTAAGACGTTGTGTATGTAACTCTTTCCCTTCAGAAGTAATATTTATGATATATACACCTGCTGCAAGAGACTCAGGAAGATCCATCTTATAAGCAGATTTCAGCTGTATAGCCGTACTATCATAAAGATCAGCCACTTTTTGACCCATTACGTTGGTTAATGTAACCTGTACTGGCGCATCATCAGCCACTTCACCCTTGATCTGAACACTTACAAAAGTGCTGGCAGGGTTAGGGTATACTTCATATTCTGCATTATCCAATCCTTTGCTATTAGCATTAGCTACACCGGGCTTGTAGAACCAGAAATCTCTACATTTAAGTGCTGAAGGAATTAACAATCTAAATGGCATACTACCATCAGAAGTTGTCAGTGTAATATCGGTTTTTACCTCATTTCTATTCCACCATCCATCAGATATATCAATAAGTGAATAATTTGGAGTACAATGCTGATACGAATTATCGCATAATGTAACACCTGTGCTAATATCACCATTATTATCAGTACGATTATATTTAATCGCCAGCACATTACTACCTGTATTCCAGCTTGGTGCCATAAATGAGATACGACCACTTGCAGTGGTATTGGCTACGAACTCAGTTGGCCAAGTGATATTTGAAAGTCCGCCACCTAGATCATCAAAATAACCGGTATTGTTTTGAGTAAAGTAAGTCTTCCAGAAATGGATATTAGTCAAACCAATGGTAGTACCATTCCAAGAAGGCTCCAGTTCAGCTACAAATGGATTGATATTGTTAGAAAGTACTGGCGGGTTATTGCCTGCAATTGGACTGCCGCAAAGACCACCGTCCCAGCCTGACTGCAGGCCTGCAAGGTATAATCTATCCGTACCGTTTTGACTTGGCAGTACTTGAGTACCCCAATTATAATCTATCGGGCTAAATGCCACCCTATGGTTAACTGTCCATCTCGTAAAGGTCAATGTAGCTTTATCGATATAGGTCATTCTTATCATTTCAGCAGCAGTTTTAAAACCAGTACCTGGTGAAGACGGGCTACCCATAGTAGAATTATCAGGCACAAAAGCATTACTGAATACAAACAAACCTGTACCTGCTGCATCTTCAAATGCACCATAACCATGCTCAAACATTCTGAGATTCCATGGCGTAGCACCACCAAAAGGCAATACTTTATTTTCGATGAATGGTTCTAAAGCAACTGTAGCAAATGCTGCAGGTCCTGTACCTGTTTCATCTACTCTCCATGACAACGTAGCCGAACCATATGATAACCAATTAGAAGGAGTGGTTACATACTTTGAATCATCATAAACATAGTCAGAGTTGGTACTCCCTGTGATGTATAAGTCACCGGAACCATCATTAATAGGTACAATTCTCATTGCTATATCAAAATCATACATCTCAGGGTAGGTTTGATTGGTATAGCAAAAAGGCCAAGGCTTATGTAGCGTTTTGGCACCTACAACCTGTGGTGTCGGGTTGATATGCATGTCAATATCAAACTTGATCAACAAGGCACGCTTGTCTTGGCATGCCCAACCTTGTGGTATGAAATTAGGATTACCATCTCCGGCCAACCACAACGGGCCATCCAGGTCGGTTGTGGTAGCATCATAACCACAAATATACAAGTAAGAGTTACCTGTGCTTGGCTGCTCTTCATGATAAATGGCGTGTAAAGCATACACGTTGGCATAATCGCCAAGCCCTGCTGTAGAAGCGATCTCATATGTGTTAAGTAGTCTACCATCGTCAACATTAACTTCTAACACTAATATAAGATCTCTAGTGCCATGCCTTTGGTGGTTTTGAGCTCTGGCTTGTACTACGATAAGTGCCTCGTCGGATGTATACGGTACAATATCTACACACCTTACATCTTCATATTCAGGTGTAAAATCATAGCGTACACCTACTGCATATGTACCGCTACTGTTGAGCAATAAACTACCTGCACCATCTGTACGCATGTAGTGAATGGCTTCACCATTTTTTGTTCTAGGGCTGGCAATAGTACCCCAACCAAAAATAGTACCCGCCATCAGCATTTGTGAGCCGCCATAGCCTGGTCTTTCTTCAATAGAGTAGTTCTTTAAGTTCTCTCCGGTTGTGTAATTGTTGATAACTGTGGCCTGTGAAAATCCGGGAATTGTGATTAGTCCAAGTGCTAGGGTCATGAGGGTTTTGCCTAAAGTATAGGCATTTAGCCCCATACGGGGGCGGTGTTGTTTTCTCTCCATGGTTAAATATTTAAAGGTTAAGAATCCTCTAGGTTTCAGGTGTACATATTAAAACTACCAATAATAGCACTCTAAACACACTCGGTAATACAGAAATAATGTTTCATCCTACGAAAGCCCCTTTTCGTCTTACCAAATAAAAATGAATTAAAAGTTTTACTTATACCTCGCACTATTTTAAATACAAAAGCCACGCTGTGCGTGGCTTTTGTGCGGGAGTGTTATTAACTATTGTACACTAAGACGTTGTGTATGTAACTCTTTCCCTTCAGAAGTAATATTTATGATATATACACCTACTGCTAGAGACTCAGGAAAATCCATCTTATAAGCAGATTTCAGCTGTATAGCTGTACCATCATAAAGATCAGCCACTTTTTGACCCATTACGTTGGTCAATGTAACCTGTACAGGTGCATCATCAGCTACCTCACCCTTAATCTGAACACTTACAAAAGTGCTGGCAGGGTTAGGGTATACTTCATATTCTGCATTATCCAACCCTTTGCTATTAGCATTAGCTACACCTGGCTTGTAGAACCAGAAATCTCTACATTTAAGTGCTGAAGGAAGAAGCAGACCAAATGGCTTATTACCATCATTAGTCGTCAGGCTAATATCTGTTTCCATTTCATCACGATTCCACCAACCGTCAGCTATATCTATATCATCCTCCTCTGCAATACAGTTCTGATAAGAGTTATCACAAAGCGTAACACCTGTGCTAATATCACCATTATTATCAGTACGGTAATATTTAATCGCTAATACATTACTGCCTGTGTTCCAGCTAGGAGACATAAACGAGATGCGGCCGGTTGCATTAGTATTAGCTACAAACTCTGTTGGCCATGTAACATTCGACAAACCACCTCCCAGATCTTCAAAATATCCCGTATTATTTTGGGTAAAGTAAGTTTTCCAAAAATACTTATTAGCAATACTAGCTGTAGTACCATTCCAAGCAGGCTGTAGCTCTGCAACGAAAGGGTTAATATTATTAATAAGGTTAGGTGCATTATTACCATTAGCAGGTGTACCACAGTTTGCCCAATCCCAACCAGACTGCAAACCAGCAAGATATAACCTATCCGTTCCATTAGGGCTTGGTAAAACTTGAGTACCCCAATTATAATCAACTACTGTAAACGTTACCCTATGATTTTGCGTATAAGGTATAAAATCCAATGTAGCCTTATCTATATAAGTCATACGTATAAGCTGCGCTGAAGGTTTAAATCCTGTACCTGGCGATGATGGTGTGCCCATAGTAGAATTATCAGGAACGAATGCATTACTAAACACGAATAAGCCGGCACCGGTACTTTCTTCAAATGCACCATAGCCTTGCTCAAACATTCTCAAGTTCCATGGTGTAGGGCCTCCAAATGGCAATATTTTATTCTCAATGAACGGACGTAATGCTACTGTTGCAAATGCACCTGCACCTGTACCTGCCTCATCAACTCTCCATGATAACGTGGCCGAACCATAGCTCAATACCATCTGTGGAGTACCTGAATATTTATCATCATACACATAGTCTGAATTGGTACTACCGGTGATGTAAAGGTCTCCCGTTCCATCATTGATAGGTACGATCCTCATGGCCATATCAAAATCGTAGATCTCAGGGTAGATCGTAGGCTGTATTGTACACGTAGGCCATGGCTTATCCAAAGTTTTGGCACCTACTACTTGCGGTGTCGGATTAATATGCATGTCAATATCAAACTTGATCAGCATAGCACGTTTGTCAAAGCAACCCGGGCCCCATTGAGGTTGAAAATTCGGAGTTCCGTCTCCAAAAGATCTTGACGGGCCACCCAGGTCTGTTTCCATACCATCGTAACCACAGATGTATAAGTAGTTGTCGCCACTAGGCTGCTCTGTATGGTATATAGCATGCAGTGCATAAATGTTAGCATACGATCCATTATGCGGCAGTGTAGATGCTATTTCATAAGTATTTAATAATGTACCGTCATCAACATTTACTTCCAGCACCAAAATAAGGTCTCTTGTACCATGTGTAGGATGACCTAATGCTCTGGCTTGTACTACGATCAAAGCTTCATCAGAGGTATAAGGTACAATATCCACACACCTCACATCTCTATATTCAGGAAAATCGTATCTCACTCCTACAGCATAGGTACCGCTACTGTTTATTAACAAGCTACCGGCACCATCGGTACGCATAAAATGGATAGCTTCACCGGGTTTGGGTCTAGGGTTAGGAATATTACCCCAACCAAAAATAGTACCTGCCATCAGCATTTGTGAGCCATTATAGCCAGGTCTTTCCTCAATAGAATAATTCTTTAAGTTCTCTCCGGTTTGGTAATTGTTAATAACTGTGGCCTGTGAAAATCCGGGAATTGTGATTAGCGCAAGTGCTAGGGTCATGAGGGTTTTGCCTAATGTATAGGCATTCAGCCCCATACGGGGGCGGTGTTGTTTTCTCTCCATGGTTAAATATTTAAAGGTTAAGAATCCTCTAGGTTTCAGGTGTATATATTAAAATTACCAATAATAGCCCCCCAACAAGGCGTGATACTACGGATACAATCTTTCATTCTACGAAAGAAGTATCTCGTCCTACAAACAAGTAATCATATCAATATTTCATATATAGCCGGTCGCACTTAAAGATTTTAAAAAACCATAGAGTATAGCAATTAGTTAATCTTAAAAACCCTATATTTCAAGCTAAACAAGTGAAATTTGTAGCTCATGAGTAATAACAGCGCCATGTTACATAAGACGAAAATTATTGCAACTGTAGGACCGGCATCTAACACATACGAAAAGTTATTGGCACTGGTAGAAGCAGGCGTTAACGTATTCAGGATCAACTTTTCTCACGGTACGTACGACCAACACACGGAGGTCATCAAGCATATCAGACGCATTAACGACGACTTCCCGTTCAATATCGTAATACTGGCCGACCTTCAAGGCCCGAAGCTAAGAGTAGGAGAAATTGAGAATAATGCACTGGAACTGGAAGTAGGTGACGAGATTTATTTCACCAACGAAAAAGTAGTGGGTACTAAAGACAATATATACATGTCGTACCCTAACTTTTATAAAGATGTGCGCATAGGTGAAAAGATACTTTTGGATGATGGTAAGATAGAAGTATTAATAAAAAGCATCACAGAAGACAACCGTGTAAAAGGTGAAGTACTGGTAAAGGGTATATTGTCTTCTAATAAAGGAGTAAACCTACCGGACACTACGATCTCACTACCTTCTCTGTCAAAAAAAGACCTCAGAGATATTGAGTTCATCACCGAGCAGGAAATAGGATGGATCGCCCTGTCATTCGTTCGTAAGCCTGATGACATTCATTCGTTAAGA
Source organism: Flavipsychrobacter sp. (assembly GCA_965230595.1). Classification (GTDB taxonomy): domain Bacteria; phylum Bacteroidota; class Bacteroidia; order Chitinophagales; family Chitinophagaceae; genus UBA5543. The sequence goes on from OZ246011.1 coordinate 2,086,561, forward strand.
AAGATATTAAAAGAGAAAGGCAGCCACGCCAAGATCATAGCCAAAATAGAGAAACCTGAAGCGTTGGATCATCTCAGAGAGATCATATTAGCTACCGACGCTGTAATGGTGGCTCGCGGAGATTTAGGTGTAGAGCTACCGCTGGAGCAAATACCGATGATACAAAAAAATATCGTTCGTAAGTGCATCCATAGAGCGAAGCCTGTGATCATTGCTACACAAATGATGGAAAGTATGATGGATCGTACACGCCCTAACCGTAGTGAGATCACCGATGTGGCCAATGCTGTACTGGAAGGTGCTGATGCTGTAATGCTTAGTGGAGAGACCGCTATGGGAGAATATCCTGTGAAGGTGATAGAAACAATGGTTAGCATCATCAATGAAGTAGAAAAACAAGAGATCGTCTACAACCACAACCTTACACCACAACCACACTCACCGTCATTTCTAAGCGATGCATTGTGTTACAATGCCTGCGAGATAGCCAAAGACGTAAACGCTGACGCACTAATAGGCATGACTCAATCGGGCTATACAGGTTTTATGCTCTCCAGCTACCGCCCACGCTCTCCATTGTTCATCTTCACCAAAACAGAAACCTTGGTAAATCAACTGAGCTTGAGTTGGGGTGTGCAAGCTTTCTTCTACGAGCACGGCGAAGATTTGGATCAAATATTTAACGATCAGGCTGAAATGCTTAAAAGCAAAAACCTGCTAAAAGCCGGTGATGTAGTGGTGAACACAGGTAGTATTCCTGTAAAAGAGCACCTACCTACAAATATGTTAAAGATATACCGTGTGCAGTAGCAGGGCTCATTATTGGCATCTTTATTGAAAATATTACGGTATGCGTTGGCTTTTTATTTTTCTACTATCAGTTCCCTGCGTAGTTGCAGCACAAGAGTACAGGCTGGATTATGATAAAAACGATCTGCCCGAACTCTATAACACCATACATATATCCATATACAAGAAAGGACTCAATGGTACTACCTTATATAATAGTGGGGAGTTGCATTACCTACAGGCGGGTGAAGAAATAAAAGTAAAGCGGGGTGAGCTCACATTTGACCGTGAAGAGCTCTACCATCAAGAAGGCCAATTGAAGTTTTTACTAAAAATAGATGATCAGGACATACCACTTACTTTACAGCTTCCTGTACTAACAGACATTCGTTTCAACCTCTATACTGATAGCATCAAGCCCGTTATGGACTATTACTTAAACATAGAAGGTATTTATAATAATGGTAAGATATACCCTATGGATGCTACCACCACATCAGTAACTGCCAGCCAAGGCAGCATGCAAGGACTTACATGGGTAAAACCTGAGGAAGTATATTTTGATAAAGTAACCTTTACTGCCGTAGCCAAGCACAACCCCGCCATAGCCAAAGATATTACCATATATATTAAGCAAGTGGCCGATGCACGCGATTATGAAGAGTAGCTCAAAGTAGCATATTATCTATCAGCCTTATATCACCCAGCCAAGCAGCTATTAATGCCACCATATTTCTGTTATTATCATATTCATCAAGCAAGGTCAGGTCATCTGCGTCTGCCAATGCTACATACTCTGGCTTAAAACCTTTCTCTTCTAATATATCCAAGCACTCTTTTTGCACGACTGTGAAACTATCCGTTTCTTTTTTTGTTTTTACCGACACCAGGCACTGATACAGCAACATGGCTCTGCCTCGTTGAAATTCTGAAAGTCTGCGATTGCGAGAGCTCATGGCTAGGCCATCTTCCTCCCGCTTAGTAGGGCAAATATGCATTTGTGCCCGGCTACCAATCTGTTGCAGTAAATTCTTAACGATCATGCACTGCTGGTAGTCCTTCTGTCCCATATATAAATGGTGTGGCTGAACGATATCCAACAAACGGGCTACAACCTGCCCTACCCCTTTAAAATGTCCCGGGCGCTGAGCACCTTCCAATACTGTTTCTAAATAGTCGAAACTGTAGGTAGGCATATGATCAGGCCCGTCAGGGTACATTTCAGCCACTGATGGTATAAAAAGCACATCGCAACCTGCCTCTGTGAGCATTACGGTATCATCATCTACTGTTATGGGATATTTTTCAAAGTCTTCCTTATCATTAAACTGAGTAGGATTAACAAAGATGCTGGTGACCACAATAGCGCCCTCTTTTTGTGCACTTTGCACCAAAGAGATATGCCCTGAGTGTAATGCACCCATAGTAGGCACAAAGCTCACCTCTACACCTTTCTCCTTGATATTCAACAAGTAATGTTGAATATCTGCCGCTTTTTTGAAGACAACCATGCTAACTGTTTAAGACTGATACAGCAAAATAAAGCAGGTAAATTAATATTTTCGTAATTTTGCAGACAATTTTATTACTAAATACATCTTTAAATAAATAATCCATACACATGGCTGCAGACAAAAAACGTGTCTTAATTATCGCCAACGAGCTATCTCCTTACATTGAGTTTACTGATTTTGCGAAGATCATGAACGATCTAGCGGTAAAAACATTTGATTCCGGACTGGAAATCAGGGTGATCATGCCTCGTTTTGGTGTAATTAACGAACGCAGGCACCGCTTGCACGAAGTAGTGCGCCTATCAGGTATCAACATCATCATTGATAAGGACGACTACCCATTGATCATTAAAGTGGCATCGCTACCTAATGCTCGTCTACAGGTCTACTTTATGGATAATGATGACTATTTCAAGCGCAAATTTGTGTTCCGCGATAAGGATGACAAATTTTATGGTGACAATGCTGACCGTATGATCTTCTTCTGTAAAAGTGCTATGGAGACGGTGAAGAAGTTTGGATGGCCTCCTGATGTGATCCACTGTCATGGTTGGATGACCTCTTTAATACCTCTATATCTTAAAACTACATATAAGAAAGAGCCTGTATTTAACTCTTCAAAAGTGATCTATACAGCTCAGGCCAACCAGTTTAAAGAAAAACTGGGCGCTCAGTTCTTACAAAAAGCAGCTATTAGCTCAGACATTAAGGAAAAAGACCTTGAGCTATTTAAGCCGGGCAACAACCTTGCTTTAACTCTAGGCGGTGCTAAACATGCTGATGTAGTGATACATGGAGACCCTAAGCTGGACAAGAAGATAATGGATGACATTAAGCCGAGTAGATATAAGAAGGTTGTGAAGTATAATGAAGAGTGGAAGGAAGATGCTACATCTTTGCTTGACCTTTATCAAAGCTTAACACAGTCTTAGAATTTCTTTTACCACCTTAGCGGAAAATAACGCAGATTTTGAGAAAACCGTTTTTGATCGTATTCGCCATTATGTTAATGGCTGGCGCGGGTATTTTGATATCCGGCTGTAATGAAGACACCATAGTGCCTGCGGGTGTTGCACCCGGTAACAACAACGTCGCTTTTGTAGAAGTGCCGGACACGTTTAGCATCATCAGTAAGTCATTATATATTGATACACTAAACACCAGTGCTAAATTTAGCGGCTTGCGTCTCATTAAAGCCATAGGTACTGTTGTAGACCCTTACTTTGGTAAAACCAATGCGGGCGTTTACTTTCAAGTATTACCTATCAATAACGATTTCATCTTCTCGTCAAAGTCGTTTACCATGGAAGATGTTGAGTTGGTCATACCTTTTACAAGGTTTGCCTGGGGAGATACGGCTAACCCTAACCCTCAAAAGTTTACACTATACGAGCTCACTGAAGATCTAAGTATAGATGAGACCTACTATAGCAACCAAACGAAATCGGTCAACCGTGGTAATCCATTAGCATCTATCACAGTAGATATGAAAGCGCTGTTAGACTCTGCTAAGAATACGGATACATTACCACCGGTACTTCGCTTTAAAATGCCTCAATCTTTCATTGACAGAGTAGTAGCGGCCACACCTATTGCCACACCTTCTGATTATCTTCAATCATTCAAAGGTTTTTATATAGAGCCTGATACGATGCAGAATACCGGCAACGTACTTCCTTACTTCTTCTTAGACGGTACTGAAGACTTTGGGCGTACTGCAGTAGTATTTTATTATCACGAAGATGACAGCCCAACGGAACAGAAAAAGGCTTTCTTCAATTTCGACCGTGATAATTGTGCCCAGTTCAACTGGATCAGCAGAAACTACCCTAGCAGTGTACAGAATGTTTTTGATAAATATCAACAAACGCTTACTCAGTCAGACCCTCAATTATTCTTACAAAATCTACCCGGTGCAGCCATTGACCTACGCATACCAAATATCAAAAGCCTGCCTGATGCTATCATCAATAAAGCAGAAATCGTAATTACATTGGTAGGCACTGGTGATGCTAAAGCTGACAGCACCTACTGGAGCCCTATTAGGATAGACCCATGGGGTGTAAATGCAGACGGTAGCTTATACGAAATAGAAGACAGGAACTATAGCGACCTTTCATCGGCCATTAGTTTCATCGGCGGTACAAAATCTGAGACTACCATTAACGGACAAACAGTTTCGCAATATAGATTTAACATACCCAAAGAGGTGCAAAAAGCTATTAAAGATAAAAGGGATGAGTTACATTTGCGTTTAATAGGTGCACAAGGTTTTCCTGCTGCTTACAGGCTTGTTGCGGGAGGTGAAACCCACAGTACTTATACAGTAGAAATGCATATTGTATATTCTAAACCTCAATAAAAAACATACTTATGTGTGGTATCGTAGGCTACATTGGTAATAAGGAAGCTTTCCCTATTCTTATTAAAGGTTTAAAAAGGTTGGAGTACCGCGGCTATGACAGTGCCGGTGTTGCTCTTCTTAATGGCGACCTGAACATCTATAAAAAAGCAGGCAAGGTAAGTGAGCTGGAAAAAGTTACTGATGGCGAAGATGTAGCTGCTACTATAGGTATTGGCCATACCCGATGGGCTACACACGGTGAGCCTAACGATGAGAATGCCCACCCACACATATCACAGTCAGGTGATTTAGCTATTATACACAACGGTATTATAGAAAACTACGCATCTATACGTGCTGAGCTGGAAAGCCGCGGCTACAAGTTCAATTCTGATACAGATACGGAAGTACTTATCAACCTAATAGAGGAAGTACGCAAGCAAGATGACCTGAAGCTGGAAGATGCTGTACGTATAGCACTAAATGAGGTGGTAGGTGCTTATGCTATAGTAATAGTGAATAAAGAACGCCCTGACCAGCTGATAGCTGCTCGTAAAGGCAGCCCGCTAGTGATAGGCGTTGGAGAAGATGAATTCTTCATTGCATCTGATGCTACACCAATAATAGAATATACTAAGAACGTAATATACTTAGACGATCAAGAGTATGCGGTAGTGAACCGTGATAGATCTTATATGATCAAAACACTGGGCAATGTAGAGAAATCTCCTGCAGTACAAAAGCTGGAGATGAGCCTGGAAATGATCGAGAAAGGTGGTTTTGACCACTTTATGCTGAAAGAGATATACGAGCAGCCTAAGGCTATTGCCGATGCCCTACGCGGACGTATGAATGCCAACGATGGCTGGATAAAACTTGGTGGCCTTACTGAGTACATCAACCGTATTGATAATGCAGAGCGTTTCATCATCACGGCTTGTGGCACCTCATGGCACAGTGGCCTTATAGGAGAATATTTAATAGAAGACTTGGCAAGAGTACCCGTAGAGGTAGAATATGCCTCGGAGTTTCGCTATAGAAACCCGATCATTAGTGAGAGTGACGTGGTCATGGCCATCTCTCAATCAGGTGAAACAGCTGACACCCTAGCCGCTATTGAGTTAGCTAAGGAAAGACAAGCTTTAATATATGGTATTTGCAACGTGATAGGCGCATCTATAGCACGTGCTTCACACGCGGGTTCATATACGCACGCAGGTCCTGAGATAGGTGTGGCTTCTACTAAGGCTTTCTCTACTCAAATAACGATACTAACACTTATTGCGCTACAAATAGCACAACAAAAAGGCACTATAGCTACTTCAAGACTTAGAGAGATCTTATATGAGCTGGAGCACATACCTAAGAAGATAGAAGAAGCTCTAAAACTGGACGACCAGATCAAAGAAATAGCTGATATCTATAAAAACGCCAGCAACTTCTTGTATTTAGGCAGAGGTTACAACTTCCCTGTAGCGCTTGAAGGAGCATTAAAACTAAAAGAGATCTCTTACATACATGCTGAAGGCTACCCTGCTGCCGAGATGAAGCACGGACCTATTGCATTGATAGATGAAGAGATGCCTGTAGTATTCTTAGCTACCAACCAAAGTGCATACGAAAAGATCGTTTCAAACGTGCAAGAAGTAAAAGCACGTAAAGGAAAGATCATAGCAGTGGTACACAAAGGTGATGTAGAAATAAGAAAACTGGCTGACCACGTGATAGAAGTTCCTGAAACGGAAGAGATACTATCACCACTTATCAGCATTATACCATTGCAATTATTAGCATATCATATAGCGATACTACGCGGCTGTAATGTAGACCAACCTCGTAACTTAGCGAAGTCGGTAACAGTTGAATAAAAGATAGTATATTCGCAACCATTAATTATTTAAAATCATTACGTAGATGCCATATTTATTTACATCAGAATCAGTATCTGAAGGGCACCCTGATAAGGTAGCCGATCAAATATCTGATGCTCTGGTTGATAACTTTCTTGCTTGGGACAAAAACTCTAAGATAGCTTGTGAAACACTAGTGACTACCGGCCAGGTAGTATTAGCAGGAGAGGTAAAATGTAACACATACATTGATGCACAAACAATAGCTCGTGAAGTGATCTCTAAGATAGGATATACCAAGAGTGAGTACATGTTTGAAGCTAACTCTTGTGGTGTATTATCGGCTATTCATGAGCAATCTCCCGATATCAACCAAGGTGTAGATAAAAAGAAGAAAGAAGAACAAGGTGCCGGCGACCAAGGTATGATGTTTGGTTATGCTACTAACGAAACCAATAGTTACATGCCATTGGCGCTTGATATGTCACATGCACTACTTCGTGAGTTGGCAGCTATCCGTAAAGAAGGTAAGAAGATGAAATACCTTCGCCCGGATGCTAAAAGTCAGGTAACACTGGAGTACAGCGACGACAACAAGCCTGTACGTATTGATGCCATTGTGATCTCAACACAGCATGACGATTTTGATACCGAGAAGAAGATGCTGGATAAGATACAAGAGGATGTAAAGAAGATATTGATCCCTCGTATGATCAGACGTTACCCTCAATACAAGCAATTATTCAATAACAAGATCAAATATCATATCAACCCTACCGGTAAGTTTGTAATTGGTGGTCCACATGGTGATACAGGTCTTACAGGTCGTAAGATCATTGTAGATACTTATGGTGGTAAAGGTGCACACGGTGGTGGTGCTTTCTCAGGTAAAGATCCTAGTAAGGTAGACCGTTCTGCAGCATATGCTACACGCCATATTGCTAAAAACTTAGTAGCTGCAGGTGTATGCGACGAAGTATTAGTACAGGTTTCTTACGCTATCGGCGTTGCTGAACCTACCAGTATTAACGTAAACACTTATGGTACTGCTAATGTAGATATGACAGATGGCGAAATATCTAAGGTAGTAGAGCAAATATTTGACATGCGTCCTTACTTCATTGAAAAGCGCTTGAAGCTACGCCAGCCAATGTATAGTGAGTGTGCTGCTTATGGCCACATGGGGCGTACTCCTGAGCAAGTGACCAAAACATTCACTAATGCTGAGGGTAAAAAGAAAACACTTAAAGTTGAATTATTTACTTGGGAGAAACTTGACCACGTAGCTAAGATCAAGAAAGCGTTTAAGATCAAATAAGATATAACTAACTGATTATCAAAAAGCCTCGCTATACAGCGGGGCTTTTTTGTTTGTTAATCGGTCGTTAACCGGTTGCAAAGCTGTAGTTAACAAGACCCAATTATTTCTCATATATCCATCGCGGTCGCATCTTTACATCATCAAACGAACAAACAACAAAAACAACAACATTTTTAACTCAAACAATAACAACAAAAACAAACAATTATGAAAAAGATCATCGCAATCGCAGCTTTCGTTTCTCTAGGTTTCGCAGCTAACGCTCAAAACGCTAACAGCTCTGCTTCTCAAACGGTTAACCTTGCTCTTAGCAACGCTATCGAAATTACTTTCACAGGAACAGGTAACGCAACAGGTGCTGACGTAACTATCCCATTCACTACTGTTAACGATTATGCTAACGGTGTGGAGTCTTCAACTCAAGAATTGAAAGTACGTTCTAACAAAGATTTTACTGTAGCAGTTAAAACTAACGCTGCTAACTTCTCATACAGTGGTTCTACTTCTCCTGCTCCTACTATGCCTGTAAGTGGTGTTTTAGGTATCAAAGTAGCTGCTAACAATACTGGTGGTTCTATCGGTGCTAACTTCTCTAGCTCTGCTTACAACACTTTAACTAGCTCTAACCAAGACTTGATCACTGCTGCTGACCGTGGTGGTAACCAAACTTTCAGTGTAAAGTATAAAGCAACTCCTGGTTTCGCTTACCCTGCAGGTACTTATACTGTAGATGTAGTATATACTGCTACTCAAGACTAAGAAGTCTCTCTCTCAATAATAAAACTAAAAGCAGCCCCGTAAGGCTGCTTTTTTATGTGTAGCAAACCTTTCTCAATAGATAATATTTAATTAGGCAACATCCAAGCTATATGCACCTTAAACATCTATAAATAGCCTACAAGTAGAATGGTCTACTGGCACTAATTAGCGCCCTTTTCAGCCTCAACCATATAGCAAAGCAACCATATACAGTGTGAGGGATATGTATTGTTATTTAAATAGCCCTATAAGCCACATATAAGCTCGAAAACATACTTACCAGTAAGCCGTTAACCCTATCACTCTAAGCCACAGGCATTATATAATACAAACGAAAGCGGCAGGTAGTAGTACTACCTGCCGCTCATATGTAAATAATATATTGCTTAGTGTTTATTCACCTTCATCACTTTGTTGTGTTCATCATCAACATACTTGATGGTATAAACACCTGAAGGAAGGTTACTCATGTCAATAGACACTTTAGATTGAGTAACTGGCGTGCTGCTGATAGCTTTGCCCGTAATATCCATCAACCATACAGTTGCATTACCCGCTATAGAGCCGTTGATATCTACTGTTAATAGGTCGGTTACAGGATTAGGATAAGCCGCTAGTTCAAACACATTGCTGCCGTTAACTGAATTTACAGACAATGCAGGCTGTGTTTGCAATACTTTAGTATCCCATACCGACAGTGGCGTAGGGCTACATCTACTTCTTACATGGAAATAATATAACGTACTACCGGAAAGACCTTGTAAGAAAGCACTGGTGTAAGTAGTATAAGTACCTTGAATCACTTGAGGTATATCCTTCTTCGTAGATACGATATACTCGTAACCATATGCCGAACCTACAGGATCCCAACGTGCAATAGCAGTAGAGCTTGTAACGTTCTCTATTTTAACCTCAGGCTTATAACAACAAGGATCAGTTCTGAATGAGTCAGCAACCCAACCAGAAGTATCCCAGTTCATAGTAATACCTGTAGTATCACAAACCGAACGTACGTAGATGTAATACATTGTATCACATGTTAGGTTCTCATACGAAAGTGTTGTTGCTGAAGTATAATGATAACCTATACTTGTAGGAGGTACATTGCTTTTATTATTAGTAAAGTAGTACTCATAAAGCTTAGCGTTTGGTCTGCCTGTCCAAGAGATAGTAGCCGTTTTGTACGTTACACCTGATACAGAAAGTGCTGTAGGAGGAAGACATGGGTTGATCACCTCAAAGTTGTAATCTTCAGCCTCACCTTCTTGGTGATTAGCACATGGGCTGAAAGTACTTGCCGGCTCAGGTATGTTTTTACGACTAGCTGATCTTATTCTCATTCTAGTCAAACCATTCTTAGCAGTTAAAGGCACGGTAACATTTACACTTCCACTACTACCTGATGCTTGCATAGCATTAATAGAACCAGCCAACTCACCTGCATCAACAAAATCTCCATCCTGATTCCAGTCTACATATACCTCCACTCTTGAAAGATATGTACCTGCAGTACCACTATTAGGCCCTAAGTTTATAGTTAAAGAAACCGAGCTACCCGCGTCTTGCGTAACTTTCATGCTCGCATTTCCGGTATAGTTTGAGTAGGAATTCGTATTCCCACATCCCGTGTTATTGTTAGTGATATTGGTGATACCACCTGACGTAGAGAAATCGTCTATAAATGTACTACCTGTACAAGACAACGTATAAGTTGGTACACAATAAGACTGTGCATTAGCTACATATCCACCCATCAACATCACAAATGCTAATGCAATACTTCTTAAAAAGTAAGGCTTTTGGTTCATAAAAAACAAGAGTTTAAATGCCCTTTTGAATAAAATAGTTACAATTAAGCAATAATAAAAAAATAATACAGATAATACAATAGCTAATAAGACTAAAACAACATTATTTTTTCATCAATCATGTAAAAAAACAACATTTATTAACTGTCTGTTTATCAAACTAATAATTAGTTTCTATTATATATAGACATGCAAAAACATCAAATAGTTTGCATATCTAAACCATTAATATTCAAAAGGCCCCCAATTGGGGGCCTTTTGAATATTATCAAATACTAAATAGTCTTATTTCTTGTTGATCTTGATCAGCTCATTTCTTTGCTCATCTTGATATTTCAATAAGTACATGCCCGATGGTAGTTCTGAAATATTCAACTCCATCTTAGCTTGTGTTACCACTTGCTGGTATACTACCTTACCGGTTACATCCATCAACTGAACACTTGCATCCGCACCTAACACACCTGAAATGGTTACTTGCAACACATCTGTTGCAGGGTTAGGATATGCTGAAATTGAGCTAGACTGACCTTGAACTCCACTTACTGACAATGGCCATGTTTGGAATGGTACACTCACCCAGTTTGAGTACTCATAAATATCACTACACTTGGCACGTAAGTGAACATAGTACTGATCGCCTGCTACTAAATAAGGTGCTAAGAAGCTGGTTTGCTTCAACTGTGTACCAAATGATGGTGGCGTTGACGATTTGTTGATCACATACTCATAGTATACTGAAGTCTTAACCGGATCCCATGATACAACCACCTTATCTGTATTTAAAGATGATAGTGTAACATTTGGATCGTGACAAGTGATCAAGGTCTCAAACGAATCTAAGCCCCATGCTGAGCTATCTTTACCACCACAAATGTAGCGTACGTGCACATAGTATTTTGTATCCTCCATCAATCCGTTAGGAATAGATACTTGGTTACTGGTTACAAATAGTTTACCGGGAGTAGTACTTGTAGGCGTCTTAGGATCTGTATTCACGATCACTTCATAACCTACCGGATTCCATACAGGATTCCACTCTATATCAGCAGCAAAAGCTGTGATATTACTGGTTTTGATACCGTCAGGTATTTGCACACAACGGATACCGATACGACCATTCTCAACACCTGTATAGTTACCTACGCTATCAAAGTATGGTGTAGGCTGTAAGCTATTTTCAATAGTATCAGTGCTTGCATTGGTGTAGTTGTAACCTTCCCAAGCACCACCTGCACTTGAACGTGCGATAACAGCATTGGTTTCAGAAGACACATTACCGATCCATGGATCTTTATAGAATACTTTTGGTTTGTGCGTATACTTCAGGTCTAAACCATCAACAGAAGTAAAGAAGAACATTCTTCCCACAGCATTGTGTATTGGGTTGGCCTTTGTACCTGTGTATTGTCTGATCGTAATAGGACCACTAGGTACATCTGCTCCCCACTCTATCTCTGCTACTTGGTCGCCACCAAACGTGAACGTTTGCTTGCTGTTAGCTACAGGATTAGCAGGAGAAGCGACTGCCTTAGGAGGCGTTGACGTTGGTGTAAATTCATAAGCACCAAGATCAGGCACACCATCTACTACCGTTTTAGCACGAGGGTTACCGGCAACGTCCATAGTATCACCATCGATGTGCTTACCACGACCGTTTACCGCCCAAGAAGCAGGGTTAGACGCATCCGGTAAGAAGTTTTTACCTGCAGCATCAGTATAACCGGGATCATGAGCTAATGAGTTCATATCCTCACCTGTCGTAGCTCTCCAGTTAGGAATTGAACTAGTCACATAGTAAGGGCTACTACGGTAGAAAACGTCACCACCCGGTGAATGGTATAAGTTATAATCCAAGTCTACATAGTTCGTTCTGTAGATATACATCAACCTACCACTAGTCTTGCTCTTAGAGAAGATGTTGTTGTAAGCTTTAGAACTGTAGGAAGATGAAGTATTATAGAAATAACCTGCATAACAAGTACTACCCGTACTGTTGTTATGGAACGTATTGTTGATGAACTGCGACGGGTTACGGTTATATCTTACATATAGTGTATAAGATGTACTTGGTGTTTTATTCACAACTACGTTGTTCATAAACTTACACTTAGCATAGTAAGCATACACACCATAACAAGTACCGCTATTATTGCTGATATCGAATGTATTACCATCGAAGATACCGCCTGAGTAAGAAGTAGTATTATAGATATATGCACCATAGTGAGTAGCACTATTTACATGCGAATTGATCTTATTACCCTTAACCAAAGCACCATTTAAATAGTAGAAATAGTTGTACGTAGTAGAACGACCACCCTCTACATTAAAAGTGTTATCTAGTATCTTAGTATTACCATAATAACCAATATAGTTATAACAACCACCGCTACCTACTTTCTCAAGATTTACAGTATTGTTGCTAAATGTATCAGCCCAGTTAGCACCGTTATAACACATATACTGGTTGTAGATGTAACTAGATGATGTAGACGTGGTTTTATAGTTGAACGTATTGTTAGACGCACGAGAGTGGTTGTTGTAATACAAAGGACCATAACCACGGATATAACCTCTGCTTTGCGTTACATTAATCGTGTTGTTCAAATACGTCATGTAGTCGCTATAGTAAGTATATAGCGGGTAAGTAGTACCTGTGTTATTTCTAAGGTCGAACGTATTGTTATGCATTTCCGGTCCATCGGTACTACCTGAATAGTAGTTAGCAAAATAAGTACGAATACCGTACAAAGTACTGGTAGTATAGATATCTAGCGTATTATCATTGAACTGGAACTTATTGTTCGGATAGTAGTGGTAGTTGGTATAATAAGTACCTGAACCACTACGATCCATTGTATTATTAATAATTCTTAGGTTACTGGTATAGTAAGAGTACATACCGTAGTACCCTGAGGTATTGTTAAACTCATTATTGTAAAACAAAGTATTGTCGGGGCCGTTAGTTGTGTTAGAACCTCTCCAGTATACCCAAGTACCACCTTGCTTGAATTCATTACCAATAAATACGTTGTTACTACCCGTAAAACCATATGCATAAACTAATGCTCTTGCATTTGAAGAACTGCTGGTTGTACGTCCGTCAAACTTACAGTTGATCACACTATCGTTAGATGCTTGGTTTTGAAACTCAATCATTCTCTGATAGCTGGAACTGCTGGTTCTCAGCGTCAAATTTTTAATCGTTACATAGCTCGCATTGTTCAAACGGAACACATAGTTACTCGACGATGACGTAGATGCCTGTATCGTCACTTTCGTTCTGTCGTTGCTTTGCGATGTAAACGTCACTCTGTTAGTGGCACTAGCACCGGTGATGTTGTTGATCTGTCCGCGCCAGCTACTGCCTGAGTAGCTACCGTCACGAACCATAAACGTAACCGGGCCGGAAACACCATTGGAGTTCAATGCACTGATCGCGGCTGATAAAGTAGAGTAGTCAGGGGATGTACCGCCAATAGTGTATGTACCGCTCAGCTGTGCTGAAGCAGACATAGCACTAATGAGCACTACTACTACAGTTAGTAAACATAGGTTTTTCAATTTGTCGAGGTACCTCATTATGATAATATTTAATGTTTTTAATAGGTTATTAGAATAACCGATTCGATGTTTGCAATGGACAAATTATTCTAAATTCTATCTGTATATTATTGTCTATAAAATTAAATACCATTGACCTGCATAAATATTAAAATGAAAACCTCCTTATTAAAATGAAATTAACTATCAATAAAACATTAATGTAGCTACAGCAAAAACAAACTCAAAAGCCTTGATAAAGCGCAATACAAAGCCATACAAGCATTAAATGAACCAATATCATATTGTCAATTACACATACTATGCAAATAAAAATGCCACCTAAACGGTGGCATTTTTATTTTATTTTAATGTTTCTATTAAAGGAATACTATTTCTTATTCACTTTTATCAGTTCGCTTCTTTGCTCATCTTGATATTTCAGTAAGTACATACCCGATGGTAGTTCTGATATGTTCAACTCCATCTTAGCTTGTGTAACCACTTGCTGGTATACTACCTTACCGGTAACATCCATCAACTGAACACTTGCGTCCGCTCCTAACACACCTGAAATAGTTACTTGCAATACATCTGTTGCAGGGTTAGGATATGCCGAAATTGAGCTAAACTGACCTTGAACTCCACTTACTGACAATGGCCATGTTTGGAATGGTACACTCACCCAGTTTGAGTACTCATAGATATCGCTACACTTGGCACGTAAGTGAACATAGTACTGATCGCCTGCTACTAAATAAGGTGCTAAGAAGCTGGTTTGCTTCAACTGTGTACCAAATGATGGTGGCGTTGACGATTTGTTGATCACATACTCATAGTATACTGAAGTCTTAATCGGATCCCATGATACAACCACTTTATCTGAATTTAAAGATGATAGTGTAACGTTTGGATCGTGACAAGTGATCAAGGTCTCAAACGAATCTAAGCCCCATGCTGAACTATCTTTACCACCACAAATGTAGCGGACGTGTACATAGTATTTGGTATCCTCCATCAATCCGTTAGGAATAGATACTTGGTTACTGGTTACAAATAGTTTACCGGGAGTAGTACTTGTAGGCGTTTTAGGATCTGTATTCACGATCACTTCATAACCTACCGGATTCCATACCGGGTTCCACTCTATATCAGCAGCAAAGGCTGTGATATTACTGGTTTTGATACCGTCAGGTGTTTGCACACAACGGATACCGATACGGCCATTCTCAACACCTGTATAGTTACCTAAACTATCGAAATATTGAGTAGGCTGTAAGCTATTAGCTATGGTATCAGTACTTGCGTTACTATAGTTATAACCTTCCCAAGAACCACCACCGCTTGAACGTGCAATAACAGCATTGGTTTCAGAAGACACATTACCGATCCATGGATCTTTATAGAATACTTTTGGTTTGTGACCATACTTCAGATCTAAACCATCAATAGAAGTGAAGAAGAACATTCTGCCTACACCATTATTAATAGGATTAGCTTTAATACCTGTGTATTGTCTTACGGTAATAGGCCCGCTAGGCACAGTATTACCCCACTCTATCTCTGCTACTTTATCACCGGCAAACATGAACGTTTGCTTGCTGTTAGCCACAGGGTTAGCCGGCGAAGCAGTTGCTGGCGGAGGTGTAGAAGTAGGCGTGATCTCATAAGCACCAAGATCAGGCACACCATCTACTACCGTTTTAGCACGAGGGTTACCCGCAACATCCATTGTATCACCTTCAATGTGCTTACCACGACCATTCACCGCCCATGCGTTAGGACTTGACACGATAGGCATTAGGTTCTTATTCGCAGCATCCATATACATAGGATCATAACTTACCGAGTTCATATCTTCACCCGTAGTATTCTTCCAAGCCTCAATTGAGCTAGTTGTATAATATGGACTGCTACGGTACATCATTGTACCGCCATTTACATGGTATAAGTTATAGTCCATATCTACATAGTCAGTTCTATACACATACACACCATAACCTGTTGTACCACTCTTAGAGAAGATGTTGTTATAGAACTTAGAGTTGTAAGAAGTAGAAGAGTTGTAGATATAAGCTATATAGTTAGTACTACCCGTAGCGTTACTATGGAAAGTATTATTATAGTAACTACCGTTGTAGTTATAATAAGATCTTAGCGTATAGTTAGTACTAGGTGTTTTAGTAGTTACCACGTTATTCATAAATTTATCGCCATTCCAGTAGTAAGCGTAGATACCATACAATGTACCGCTGTTGTTACTAAAGTCGAACACGTTACCATCATATATACCACCAGAGTAAGAAGTATTATTGTACATATATGCACCATAGTGAGTTGCACTATTTACATGAGACGTAACTTTGTTACCCTTGAATATAGCACCGTTTGGATAGTAGAAGTAGTTGTAAGTAGTAGAGTTACCACCCTCAATATTATATTCATTATCGGTAATAATAGTATTACCATAATACACTAAGTAGTTGTACATACCACCACTACCCACTTTAGTTGCATTAAGCGTATTGTTGGTAAAGGTATCAGCCCAGTTAGCACCATTATAACACATGTAATAGTTATAGATGTAGCTACTACCGGTTGTAGTGGTCTTGTAATTAAACGTATTGTTCGACGCACGAGAGTGGTTGTTGTAATACAACGGACCGTAACCGTAGATGTAACCAGAAGTTTGCGTTACATTCACCGTGTTATTCAAGTATGTAGCATAATCACTATAGTATGTATAGAACGGATAGGTACTACCACTACTATTAGTAAGATTCACTGTATTATTATGGATCTTAGGCGTGCTGGTATTATTTGCTGAATAATAGTTAGCAAAATAAGTATGAATACCATATAGTGTACTGGTAGCTCTTGCTGTGATCGAGTTACTGATAAACTCAATATCATCATTACAATAATAGTTGTAAGTAGTATAGAACGTACCCGAACCATCTCTTTCCATAGTATTATTATGGAACTTCAAACCACTGGTGTAGTAAGAATAAACACCATAGTAACCTGATGTATTATAGAAACTATTATTTACAAACAATGTATTGCTCGGACCGGTAGTAGTGCTAGAACCTCTCCAGTACACCCACGTACCACCTTGCTTGAATTCATTGTTCATGAAAACGTTATTACTACCTGTGAAACTATAACTGTATACCAATGCAGCATAGTTAGACGAAGTAGAGGTTGTTCTACCATCCAGCAAACAGTTGATCACACTATCGTTTGAAGACTGCCCAACAAAGTCGAACATGCGCTGATAGCTAGAGCTGCTGGTTTGCAACGTTAAGTTCTTCACTGTTACGAAATTGGCGTTGTTCAAACGGAACACGTAATCAGTAGAAGAAGATGTAGACGCAGTAATAGTCACCTTGGTCTTATCATTGCTTTGAGAAGTGAATGTTACTCTATTACTAGCGCTAGCACCGGTAATACTATTGATCTGACCACGCCAGTTGCTGCCTGAGTAACTACCGTCAAGAATGTTGAACGTTACAGGGCCTGATACACCATTTGAATTTAGTGCACTGATTGCCGCAGAAAGATCAGCATAGTTACCACCAGCACCAATGGTATACGTACCACTTAACTGAGCTGTTGCCGTAACAGTGGCTAACGCAACCAGTAAAACTGATTGCGCAAGCACTTTTCTAAAAATGTTGAGCTGCTTCATTTACCTATTAAAATTTAGTTATTGAGTTAATCCTGTTTTAATATTGAACTTAAATATGTTAACCTCAGATGATCAAATACTTAAAAAGAAGTTAAATAAGCCTTCTTATTGTAGTTAAAGATAATTTATTAGCCCTTTTTTTAAATTAAAATAAGATTAAATTAAAACGAGATTAATGCTCATCATTGTACATACATCACTAAATAGTTGATAATAAACCAACTATTTCTAAGAGTTGAAATCAGGAAAATGAAAAATGAAAAAAACTACATGGTATTGAGATTAACCTATAGTTTATGAAACTTGGTCATCATCACATTGTCGCCATTAGTAAACTTTAAGAAATACATACCCGATGGTAAATTGCCAATAAAAATGGCTTTACTGTTTTTTGAAGCGTGCGCTCTATATACTTCCTTGCCCGACGTGTTGGTGATCGTAATAGTTCCGCTTATACTATTAATAGTATTAAGAGCTACGATCAGCTTTTCAGACGCTGGATTAGGGTATACATTTAAAGATAGCCTGGCGCTATGAGTAGCAGCAATACCTACAGGGAAAGTAATGAATGGTATAGTTGACCACGCAGATCTGTATTGGGTGTTGATGTCTAAACAAATAGTTCTAACATGAAAATAGTAAGTAATACCATCATTTAAATATGGTAGGTAGTAAGCTTCTGTTGCCCATGGCACTCCATACATAGGCGGGTTAGGGT
This sequence comes from Flavipsychrobacter sp., assembly GCA_965230595.1. Classification (GTDB taxonomy): domain Bacteria; phylum Bacteroidota; class Bacteroidia; order Chitinophagales; family Chitinophagaceae; genus UBA5543. Next base: position 2,104,901 of record OZ246011.1, read on the forward strand.
CAGCTTTGGTAATGGCATATTCATATTTCAGCGCCGATGGCACTTTGGCCCAACTGGCCACACCTTGGTCTACTGATATGTTTGTAATAATAGGCTCGGGAGCTCTACAATGTATTGGTGTATAAAAAGAGTCTAACTGCCATGCTGAGCTATCATTACCGGCACACAAAGTACGCAAGTGTACATAATACCATGTTTTTTCTTTCAATCCGGTTACACTAGCTGTAGTAGTTAGTGCATTAACGGTTACAATATCCGGATTGTTACTTAAAGGTGTTGCTCTTGTTGTGTTCACCAAATACTGATAGCCTATAGCGTTATTTACACCACCCCATGTAAAGGTGGCATTGTTAGAGTCTACATACAAAGTAGCATAAAAACCGGGGCGCACACACGAGTCTAGAGTATAAAACGATAAGGTATCCCAGTTAGACCAATTGCCGGCATTACACTGGCGGCGCACATGCAAATAATATAGTGATGATGGCTGTAAACCATTTACTGTTGCAAAATTATTAACGGTAGAAGTAATACCAACCGATGGAGGCAATGTTCCAACTGTATTTACAGCATACTCATAACCATATGTGCCTGTAGGCGCTTGCCAGCTAAAGCTAGCACCTATTGAATTTAAATTAGTCAGCGCCATGCTAGCAACACTTCCACATGGCGAAGCCGTATCGTAATACACTTCTACACGCCCTATTGAACCCGAACCTCCTATACCAACACCATAAAAAGATGTAGCTGCACCGTTGGCAATATGGCCGCTATACCCCAGCCTATTCAAGTTTACCGACTGGCCACCTATAGTAGTGCTATAAGCACCCGCACCTGTAGAAGCTACAGTATCAGCTGTACCCAATATCCCTATCCTATCTCCTGCTGAAACTTGTATGTTCACATTCTGTATGGTACCATTAGTAGCGTTAGAGATATAAGCAAGGGTGGCAAAGCTTGTAGACGGAGATGAAGAAGAGACAGGCATAGTACTGCTTAAACGCATCACCTGTATATATTGTGGCCCTGTACCTGCATTACTTGGTACGCGTAGCCCTGTTATGTTCATATTTTTAGGCGCTACAAACCAAAACCCTCTTGTAGTAGTATCGTAATTAGCAGTATGGTTAGGCTGTGGCAACGTTATGGTCGTTTGTGCTACAGTGCCAAAACTGAGCAGCAAGAGCAACACAGGCAAACAACAAGATACTATAGGGTGCTTCATCTACATGTTTTATGAGCTAAAAAAGTATGGGCAATCAACCATAGATCAATGCGGATAGATCGTTTACCTACTAACAGAGTCCTAGGTCTTATAAAGTTAAATGCTTTTACGATTACAGTTAGCTAATATATATTAAAACCCAGTTAATATCAAAAAAGACCACCATGACTGGTGGCCTTCCCTTTATTACTATGATATTTTATTAACTGATAGTTATTAAGCTATTGTGATACTATCATCAAGATACACATCTTGGATGGTATTTAATAGCTCTACACCTTCGTTCATTGGTTTTTGGAATGCTTTACGACCGCTGATCAAGCCCATACCACCGGCACGCTTGTTCACAACAGCAGTCATTACCGCCTCCTGCATATCAGAAGAAGCTGAACCTTTAGAAGCACCACCTGAGTTGATCAAACCTGAACGGCCCATGTAACAGTTAGCTACTTGGTAACGTGTAAGATCGATCGGGTGGTCAGTAGTCAATTCTTCGTATACTTTCTTATGTGTTTTACCGAAGCTGATCGCGTTGTAACCACCATTCACTTCAGGTAATTTTTGCTTGATGATATCTGCTTGGATGGTAACACCCAAATGGTTTGCCTGCCCTGTAAGGTCAGCAGCAGTATGATAATCCGTACCGTCTTTCTTAAAGTCGCTATTACGCAGGTAGCACCATAGTACTGTAGCCATACCTAGCTCGTGCGCATATTCAAATGCTTCAGCCACCTCAACTATCTGACGCTTGCTTTCAGGACTACCAAAGTAGATAGTAGCACCTACAGCTGTAGCACCCATGTTCCATGCATCTCTAATGCTACCAAACATGATCTGATCGAAACCATTAGGGTAAGAGATAAACTCGTTGTGGTTGATCTTAACGATGAAAGGTATTTTGTGTGCATACTTACGAGCCACAGAACCTAAAACACCATATGTAGATGCAACAGCGTTACAACCACCTTCAATAGCTAGCTTAACAATATTCTCAGAATCAAAATATATTGGGTTTGGCGCAAAAGAAGCACCACCACTATGCTCAATACCTTGGTCAACCGGAAGTATAGACACATAACCTGTGTTAGCCAAACGACCGTTACCAATGATGCGCTGAATGCTGTTCAACGTTTGGATGTTACGGTTTGACGGAGCCCAAATATTGTCTACCACATCGCCAGATGGCAAGTGAAGCATAGACTTATCAATAGTTTTACAAGTGTGATCTAAAAGATAAGCGGCCTTATCGCCTAATATATCTTGAATGTTGTTAGCAGCCATAATAGTCTTTAGTGTTTACAAAATTTCGAGCAAAAGTAATAACTAAATAAGAAAAGAGCTATATCTGGGGCAAATAAATAGCACTTTTACAGTTTAAACACCTTTATACCTTCAAACTCTCCTGCGTAGAGCTCTTGCAAGGCTTCACCCGCTTCATCAACAGGCGTAAAGCTTTCTGAAGCGGTTTCGGTATTGTAGAAGTAGACGTAATACTGAATTTTATAGCGCCTCATCTCTTCCAGCAGCTCGTCATATGGCGTATTGGCATAAGGCATATTATAGTACTGCATACCTGCATGATAAGCTATGCGAGAGGCATTAGGGAAATAACCGTTTTCAAATACAGCATTACAAGTAAAGCTGCCTTCCATACCTTTGGCTTTCATCTGCTGTGCTACCTCATAGTCGGCCTTACCATCGTTAAACATGGTTTTCATCTCCCATACAGGCCATATTAAGTAGCCACCAATGAATAGTATGGTTACTAGGTAGCGCAATGCATGCTTGCGATCCAGCATGGGTAACAAACGTTGCATCATTAACCCGCCAAATAACATACTAAATGGTAGCATGAACCATAAGTACCTCGGCTCATAGTTGATGAGCAAGAAGCCTGACGGGTATAGCAGGAAGGCAATACCCGGTATGACGATCTTATTGGTACAGAATATATGCCTCACCTTGCGCGAGGTAACAATACCTATAGCTACCATGAAAATGAATACGAAGAACACATTAAGCTTGTTCATGGCCAATGGCAGCTTCAGTAAATTGTAGCCCACCTTCACGATCTGCAATACAAAAAGCCTGAACGAACTAAAGAACATCGGCGTATCTCCATTAGCAATAGCAGGATCTTCCCAATAAAAAGGACTATTAGCATATACAGGCGGCAACAGGTGTTTCATACCATCAGCCCAATAAGGATGCCCCACCAAATACCAACTCAAGTTGAGCTTACCAGCAGAGCCGGTTGTCAGCGTTCCGTATTTATGATGTAGTATAAATATCCACGGGCTACTGCACAGCAGCATAACCGCTATCATCACACCTACCATCTTTAGCCATTTAGCTCTATTCTTCTTTTTATTGGCCTTAACGGCATACCATGTGGTTACCAATACACTTAGTATAAAGAAAGGGAATGCATAAGCCTTAGACATATAAGCCAATGCCCCGCAAATGCCAACACCTATCCATAACCTCGGCTTACGTTTGATACGATCGCTACTCAACATCCTAATGGATAATAGCAGGAAGAAGATCTGCCATAGGTCAGAGAAGGTTTGTTTGAAAACGGCATAGCCTAAAAACACAGCCAATACAGCCAGCATGTAGCCTTGCAGCTTGGCCAGCAAATTAAACTTCATGAAGAAGGACTGTGTTACATATAGTATACCCACGCCCGCTAATGTATTCACCACAATAGCTGCGGTGAATAAAGGCACACCCATCTTAGCCACCAATGCTGTTAGCCAGCAGCTCAGCGGACTCCAATAGCCATTCACAGCCTGCATCCAATCACCATCTACATAGCGCTGCACTATAGTAAGGTACGCTACCGCATCAGGGTCAATGTAGTATTGCAAATATGGGAACAATGCCAGCACGACCATACACAATAGAAACGTGCCGATGTAGAACGGGTTGTATTTATAGAGAATAGACAATGGTTATCAAAAATGGCTTAATTGCCCGTAATAATAACTCTATATTTCCGCCAGTGCAAATAGTGTTTGTAACCCACCGTGGCACACCCTATCACAATAAGTGACACCGGCATAAAATAGCGGGTATTAGCAATAGGGCCTGTGGTAATGGCTACATAACCCAGTAGTAGTATCACCAGCAACTTTATATATTTATTAGTACGCCTATGAAATAGGTATAAAAACAGTCCAAATATTTTCAGCGTATTGAATACCAAAACGATCAATGCTAAGAAGACGGTTGGGTTTTCTTCCATATACTGCTCAAAACCATCCATACCACCTTTCTTAACACTCCGGTAAAACCCTGTGGTCTTTTCCCCTTTATATAAGCCACCTATAGTTGTTCTGTTGGTAAACATATCTATATCGCCCTTACCGGGATCAATAAACATGCGCAGCCCTCTTTTTAGATGATAGGCCATATAAGGCACAAAGTTATCTTTCAATAGTTCTATACCTCTGGCATTAGCATACTCATATCTATCCGTGTACTTAGGCATGGCATTCATCTTATCGCGCTCAGCTTGTAAAAATGCCTGTGCTTTTTCCGTGCCTTCTTTTTTAGCAAAATAGTAATAGTAATAAGACACTGCATTGAACGACTGATTGCTGGAGAAATGATACTTATCCGTACGTGCATAGTTCCAGCTACTATACAATATTACTATCAGTATAGGTGCCAGGCCTGCTAAGAATGGTTTCATTAACCCCCTGTTTACATACCCTGCCATACCTAATAGTATAAGCACGTGTATATAAGCAAAAGGATACAACACAGGTTTTAACAACAATCCCGCAATCAGTGCCAAACTCATCCAAAAACCTTGACGCCACTCTTTACGGCGCACCAGTAATATAAAGTGACGGAAATATACCAATACTGTGGTTTGCAATAAGATGTCAGGCGCTAAAGTGTTGCTATGTATAAACTGTGCCGGATAGATAAGCACAAACGCTATAAGTATCCAATCGTACTTACGGCTATACCCTATCTTCCTAATGGTATCTCGGGTGTAGTAGATATTGAATATGGATACAAAGTTCTGAAACAGAATAACGATCCAATTATTGACCGTAAAAAGATAAATGATGGAAATAAGAATAGAATACAGCGGAGGCCTTAGTGTCATATACTCCTCTACTCTAGGCAAAGCCGGGTTGCCCGCATAGAAATCAAAATGATCTCTGATGTTCAGCGCCATGTAGATGTACTCATAAGAGTCGCCATTATAAATACGCTTATAATACAGAGCTATGGTAAAGAATATAGCATGCACCACCAGCAGGCCTACAAAAAACCTGATGTCTGCTCTGGTGATATTCCTCAACATGGGGTGGCGCAATGACATGATCCTCTATGGTAGTTAAACAGTCGCAAAGATATATGTTGGTTTTTCCCGTCCTAATTTCTTGTTTATCCTAACATTAAAAAACCGTTATATTGATGCTAACGCTCACGTTTGGGCTTTATTTAATAATAGGTGTTAAAATAAAATACAGCTTCACCTCCTTATGGTTGCGCCATTCATCTATCAAGTGTTGGTATTCTTTATAAGTTTTCTTGTACAATACCCCCATGCCTACAGGAAAATAAATGTATAGATCGTAGGTCGTGTGGCTTTCCTCAATACCGTCAAACACTGCTTTTACATGTTTTTTATGCCACACATTGCTTATCGTATCAATTATGACAGGGATGTTGCCGGTATCAGCTGTAGAGCACAGCCTTTGCAGATCTTTACTCATGGTTTGAAAACACTTGAAAGGGCTATACATACCACCACTCTTCACATTTTTCACCTTTAGCATTTTACCTTCGCCGGTATACATATACCCATAAGGGAAAATGAGGTAGCCCCCATCATCAGCATACTGCAGTACAAAGTCTTTATGAGACACATAATAGAGATCATGTTCTTCCAAGCCAAACTTCTTCATAAAGCGCTTGGCTTTTTTCTCCAAGTTTTGTGCATAAGAGCTAGCCACTATGAAACATAGTAGCAATAAGGATAGGGTTCTTTTCATGTATTGTAGTTTACTCTTGTATTTTAAAATGAGGATTATTAATGATACCTACAGCATTGCCCCAAGGGTCTTTTACAGCCGCGAGTATAATACCTTCACCCACATCAGTTGGTTTTTCCAGTTCAGTGCCACCTTGCTCTAGCAAATAGGCATATAGCTCCTCCACATTATCTACCGCCCAATAGGTATACACATTAGCTGTACGCTCCCCTATAGGTTCTTCTCCCTCGGGGTGCAGGCCCAGCTCGTAGCCTCCTACATTGTAGCCTATGTAAAAAGGCTCATCAAAGTATGGTTCTATACCAAAGGTTTTATTATACCACTCTTTAGCGGCTTGCATATCGGGTACTTTATATACTGTGGTACGAAGACCTTTAATTTTTGAAGACATGTGGTTTGTATATATGATCGTTTAGAATATTATTTAATAACCGTACAACTACTCCAATAGTTATATACTTCTTTCACTCCTTCACACTTAGCTTTGGCGTCATCTTTCGAGTCGGCTTTTATTTTATACGTTTCCTGCGGTGCTATTGCAGCCATGCTGTTTTCATTGATGCAAGTACAGCTATAGCTTTTGCGACAAGACGAAAAAGCTATAAGCAGTAATAGGCTGATAGGTAATAGTAACTTCATAACAGTAGTTTGTACTAAAATTATTGATTCTGTAGCAATTGCTGAAAATAACCTGTTGCTTTGAGCAGTCTGCTACCATACCAGCTAAACATCTCTCCGTCTACCAATAGCACTTCTACATCCGGTAGTATTGCTTTTACTTCTGCCATATGCTGCTCTTTAAAGGGGAAAGGTTCAGAGGATAGCAATACGGCGTCCACATCATAATCTTTAAGCTCTTCCAACGTCACCTCAGGATATCGTGCTTTATCGGCCAGTACATTTTGCCACCCTATAGTGGTGATCATATTGCTAATGAACGTATCCTTACCTACACTCATCCACGGGTCTCTCCATATAAAGTAAGCCACACGTTTAGGCTGTGCCGCTGCACTTAACTGTGTTAAGTGAGTAACAATACCATCTACTATATTATTAGCTATAGCTTCACGATCGGTCAGTTGACCAACAGCTTGTATCATCTGCATGGCATGCGGCAAGGTATTAATGTCACTGATCCATACCGGGAACTCTTTGGCTAGTTCCTCTATCTGCACTTGCTCATTCTCTTCTTTATTAGCAATGATGAGGTCGGGCTGTAGCTCACGTATTTTATCTAAGTGTAGCTTCTTTGTGCCCCCTACTCTTTCTTTATTGCGAAACCACGCTTCAGGATGCACGCAAAACTTGGTGATGCCTACTACCTCATCTTCAAGATTCAGGTCGTATAGCAGTTCTGTTTGCGAAGGCACCAGACTAATGATCCTTTTAGGAGGATAAGGTACAGCTACCTCTCTGCCCATCATGTCTATAAACTGTCTCATCTAGTCAAACCTTTTAAAGTAGAACATCACAAAGAAGGTGAACAACACGTCTATGGGGAACAAAGTATCCGTGTAGTAGCTCAGTTGGTTAATATCCGTAAGTGCAAAACGAAGCACGAGATTAAGTGTGGTAAGACCCAGATAGGTCAATGCCGCCCAACGTTTCATATCACTTACAAACAGCCATGCCACCGTATAACATAGCATCCATAAGGGTTGCACCCACCCCTTACTGGGAAAAGGCTCAGAACTATAAGTGTGCACACTATAGGCCAACATCACTACGTGGTATAATGCTGCTAAAGGGAAAAGCACAGGAGCTTTCTTCCAAATGCGTATAAAAAAAGAATCTTTCATGAAGCTGCTAAGTTAGTTAGTAATAATTGTTTTCTAACTTAAAAAGCCACTGCGCATTGCGTAGTGGCTTTTACTTTGCTCTCTTGATGAACGGTGGAAATATTATTTGCTTAAAGCGTCTATTACGTCGTATTTAGTTAATATGTGGTACTGCCCGCTATCGTCTCTCGTAAGCACAGCACCATTCTCTTTGTTGATAAAGTTACTCAATCTTTCCAAAGGAGTATCTAACTCTACAACAGGTAGTGCTTCTTCTTTCACATCGGCAATACTCTTGTCTTTCAGCTCATGGTCATCCATCATCTTGCGGAATAGCCCCATTTGCGTTACCGCACCTATAGGCTCTAAGCCATCCATTACCGGTATTTGCTCAATGTCGTACTTCTTCATCAGCTCCAGTGCATCACTTACCTTTTGGTCGCCTGTTACAGTCACCAATCTGCGCGCACCAAGACCATTCAATAGGTCACGAACGGTTTGTACGTCTAAGAAACCTCTGTCCAGCATCCACTCATCATTGTACACCTTACCTACGTAGCGGCTACCATGATCGTGAAAGACGATCACCACAAGGTCGTCCTTAGTTAATTTATCTTTCAGTTGGCGAAGCCCAGCCAATGCAGAACCTGCTGAATAACCAACGAATATACCTTCTTCTTTAGTGATGCGGCGCGCCATTACAGCACCGTCTTTATCGGTCACTTGCTCGAAGTGGTCTATTACATCACGGATGTAGTTTTCAGGAAGGAAGTCTTCACCCAAGCCCTCGGCTATGTAAGGGTGCACCTCGTTCATATCCAACTCACCCGTGCGGTGCCACTTGGTCAATAGCGAACCGTAAGAGTCTATCGCCCAAACCTTTACATCAGGGTTTTGCTCTTTTAGGTATTTACCCGTACCTGTTACCGTACCACCCGTACCTGTAGCCACTACAAGGTGGGTGATCTTACCTTCGGTTTGATTCCAAAGCTCAGGGCCCGTTTGCTCGTAGTGCGCCTGACGGTTGGCCAGGTTATCATATTGGTTTACATACCAGCTATTCGGAATTTCTTTAGCCAAACGAGCGGATACAGAATAGTAAGAGCGCGGATCTTCAGGCTCTACGTCTGTAGGGCAAACGATCACCTCGGCACCGAAGGCCTTTAGGATGTCTGCCTTCTCTTTACTCTGCTTATCGGTAGTGGTGAAGATACATTTATAACCACGCGCAATAGCTGCCAAAGCCAAGCCCATACCCGTGTTGCCCGATGTACCCTCGATGATGGTACCACCCGGTTTAATCTTCCCTTCGGCCTCTGCTACGTCCAACATTTTAACCGCCATACGGTCTTTGATGGAGTTGCCGGGGTTGAAGTAGTCTACCTTGGCATAAACGGGGCAGGGGAAGTCTGCCGTTACTTTGTTCAGTTTGATCAGCGGCGTATTGCCGATGGTTTCTAAAATACTGTTGTATACGCGTTTTTCAGGAGTCATGATCTTTTTTGAAGATGATGCCGCGAAGGTAAAAAAATAAGTTGGGAAGGGAGGGATTACCCGTTAACGTACTTTCTTTGAATTAGCCTTTTTATACACTACTACTAATAATGACATGAGAAGTGCAAACAATAGTGCTTGAGCTGCTTGCAACAAGAGAAAGGAAGCATTGATGGGCTCTTCTTGCCAAATAAAAGCCTCTACCCCCACACTTATAGGGAAGTAGATGACGAAATAAGCAATAGTATATGCTATGAATGTCTTCATGTATTAAAGATACGAAAATAGCGACATAGGGGATATGGGTGTTTTCACGGTGTAATTATACATAGAGTATGATTTATATTTAGAGCCTCAATTCCAATAATATGCTCTCCATAAAAAAATACGCCACCAACATACAGTATGTAAACATTTGCTCAAGACCAGTCAACTTTCAACTACCTTTCATTGAGCCCGAAGAAATTCCCGAGATATTAGTGGACTTTATTAAAAGATGCCCAAAAGATATTCTTCAATTAGATAATGGAATCAAGTTCCAACACATTACAAAGAGACTTCATATATACAAAGGTTTTGACTTTTTAGTCCTTTACAGTGATAATATTGACAAGTACAGTACACTTTTTAACAAAGATCAAATCCGCCTTCTACTAATAGATATTAACCTCAAAGACCTTGACCACGTAATAGAAACCATTCTAAAATTTCATGACGACAAACAATACTATTTCTTTTATTCAAAGAACGCTAGTGAAAAAAAACGACCTCCACACATCGAGAACCTTATAGATGAGCCAAACACATTTATAACCACTCTAATAAATAACCAATCTCTAATTCTACCACAATACTCAGAACAACTAGAAGCACCTTCTATACCTGTAGGTGCAAAGCCTTTAAAAGGTTCTTATTTTGTTCCTTCTCATAACAATTATCGCATAGCTAACTTGATTGCAGGAAACTTTTTTGAGCCAGAGTCTGACAAAAATGAAAAAGAACTCATAAAAAAAGAATCTCTCAAGGCTCATAAAAGCCCATATAGCTTTGATAGACAAAAAATTTTTGTAACGCAAATTGATAAAATAGACAAGCTAGCAAACTACTTAAACGGCGAAGAGAGTACAAACCAAACATTTCCATACTACCTACCTCTAATACTCATTGCTCCGTTTCACAACCCAGACATAAAAGATTTTATATTAAAAAAAGAGGATAGTTTCTCTAAAGACATACAAAAAATATACAAACTTGAACAAACCTCAAACTACGTCACTATCTCTAGTGACAAATATTTACCTAAAGAAATAACTGTTGCGGGATTACTTTTTGCACAAAAAAAAATCACTTACCTTGATAGCGTTAGCTTTTTGCACGCCTCTATAACTAATTCTCCAATTGTTAGACTCCCTTATAAAAGCAAATCTTTGTATAAGCTTCTACAACCTTTCACTCCAGAACAACTTACAGCTTTTGAAAGACCAAATACAAGAAAAAAGATTACCCGACTAATAGAAAGATTTGGAAGCAACTACGTTAAAGAATGTATTTCTGAACAATTAAAAAAAACAATTAAAAAGAAAAACAGACAAATCGTTGCAATATCAGACTTACCGATTGAATGGTTATACTTAGACGGGGTTCCTCTAGCTTTCTCTCATGATGTTTGCCGTATACCAGAAACACCTTTAAGTTTAAGCATGCAATCCTATATGGTAAATAATAACATTGAGTTTAAAATAGAGTCTAATATTATACATAAAACTTTAGTTATCTTAGGATCAGAAGACAAACATTTTCTACCATGGCAAGAACAAACAATTAAGTTATCTCAGGAATTGAAATTCAAAGTGGCCAGATGCAGAACTATTAAAGATGTCAGCGATGCAATAAATAAGCATAAACCTAATTTACTAATATTTGACTGCCATGGAGGCTACGATAAAACAAGTAAGTCAACTTATTTATACATCGGAAAAGAAAAGCTAACAGATGAAAAAATTACAGAATACCAGATATCCTCTCCAATAGTATTTTTATCTGCTTGTAATACATATCCTACATTTGGTACTACAAATTCTATTGCAAATGCTTTTTTTCAAAACGGATGCTTATCTATTACAACATCGTACCTTCCTATTGAAGTTGTAAAAGGAGGGATATTATATTTAAGACTCTTAGCAAAACTAAATCAAGCATCATCTCAAGGACTTCATAAAAACTGGTTAGAATTTATATCTCATATAACGAGAACCTCACTTATTAGTGATATTTTCTTCTCATCAAAAAGAAAGCATCAAAAAAAAGACTCTGTCAACTACTCTCTTGACACACATACAAATTACCTTAATGATTCTCTTTTCTTTAGCAAAAGAAGAGAACTTTATAAAAGAGCAATTTCGAGATTAAATACAGGTGAAAACAATAATGAAATACCTGAACATCTATTTTATAGTCACTTGGGGAGACCTGACTTAATCTCATTTGATGAGTGGGAAAAAGAATGGGATTCCCTCTAACCTCCTATCCACTCCTTACAAACAACAAACACCCCTAACCCTCTACTGCACCACCAGCTTCACTGCTTGCTGTGTGTCTGCGCCTTGCAGTTGCAACACATACGTACCATTGGGCAGGTGGGTTACATCGATGTTTTGGTTCACCATACCATCTACTACAGCAGCCTCACCCCTATGTACTACGCTTCCCAGCATATTCACCACTTGGTAAGTGATGTGCCCTTTAGCGTTCACATGCCCTTGTAGGGTAAACTGTCCGCTGTTAGGATTAGGGTACACGCTAAAAATTTCACGATTGGCTATTGCCGGCACGGACACTTCTATATCCTTATCGCAAGAGCCCGAGGCGAGTTTAACGTTCATTTCTACCTGACTGTAGCACCTCAAGTCGCCCGCTTGCTGATAACGGTCTGACAATGAATAGTTGCACGATGCACAAGAAGGCAACAACCCACCACTCACCGAACCGATGCGGCGTGCATAAGCACCTGTAGCACCATAATTAAACTCTCCCTGCCCGCTTATGGAGATAGAATGGGTAAATACCGTTTCTAAGTGTGCGGTATCGTATTGTACTACTTTTACAGAGTCTACCACTACTGAGTACACACTATCCGTCATGGGTTTTAAAGAACCTACCAATGGTGGAAACACAGGTAGCGTTACGGTATCTCCTGCTTTTACATTAAATACATATACGGGCGTAAATCGTGCAAAATGATCATTGTATACAAACACGGTATCGTCGCTGTTATATACGTATATATCACGTAGGTCATTTACTTGCAACCCACGGTCTGTCCACAGAGGTAGCACACCCGCTTTCTGTGATACTCTTCTGCAATCAATACCATTAATATTTTTAGTTTCTAACGATGTTTCTTCAAACACACCGTACCTCATTTCGTGATGCCATTGCGCACCTAAGGGAGCAAATTTGTGTTGGGCGTTACTCAACACAGCCGAGCCAAAAAGAAGAAAAAGAAATAGTGTAAAGGTTTTAGTCATAGCATAGGTTTAAAGTGAATTAACTTTTCATCTATATAAAGATATCGAAAATATTGCTACAGTGAGCCATTGTACATCGTAGTATTAATAAACACATTGCCTATGATGCGCCACTCATGGTTAATGCTTCTTTGCTCTTCGTTTATCTAAAATGGTTTGTGGTATCATCATTATGGCAGACCACACCAGGCCAATAATTACTTGCTTCAATATAAACCTTGAGGTAATGGGTGCATCGCGCCAAATAAATGCTTCAAAAAGTATGCTTATAGCCAGCCACAGTATAAAGAGGAAAGAAAATGCTTTTAAATATCTCATATTTATAAGGTTATAGTATCACAAATATAACTTATCTACATCACACCTCTGCAAGCGGACACCTGTTCGTAAAATCAGTGCAAATGCTTGCTCACCGTCACATGCAGGTAAAAGGTTCATGACAATAGCTGTTTTTAATAACCACCGATTTATATCCTCATGACAATCTTTTTTTGTGACCCTACCACAAGATAGATTTAAGGATTGTTAACTTTTTAAATGCTCTTAAAATGAGAAAAAACTTATTAAGCACCTTAATGTGCTTAGTCACTTTCACTATGATGGCTAGCGCTCAAAACTACACTTTTAGTAAAAGGACAGAGACTTACACACCCATAACAGGAGGTACGGCAATAACAAGAAATATAAACCTCGGGTTTGATGTAACTATTGATGGTGTAAAAAGCAGCACTTTGCAAACATCTCAATATTATGGACAGATAGGCACTAAAAAACCACTACAGTTCAGCGGCTTTTATGCTGAAGTACAAGATGGCAGCCAAACCTATACCATAACAGGAAATGCCGGAGACCGAATTGTAAAACTTCAATACCAAAACGTAGTTTTTTCACACGATCAGAGCAATGGCGATTATGTCAACTTCCAAATATGGATATATGAAAAAGATAATGCGCTTGAGTTACACATGGGTACAAGCAGAGTAAACTACCCCACTCTCGACTATTATTACAACATACCTAAAGGTCCCGGCATTGGCTTCAAAAACATGTGGCTGGCAGGCTCTCCTGCAAATCCCACAATAGATACCGCTGTAGATGCATATCTCAACGGCACACCAACCAATGGTCAAGTATACCGTTTTGCACCTGCTACAACAAGCATTGCTAATACTACTAAAACACAAAGCAATATCTCCCTTTACCCTAACCCTGGCAATGGTATATTTAGCATTACCGTAACCAAAGCAGAACAGCACATCATTACCGTTTATGATATGCTACAGCGTAAAATATTACAACAACCGCTTGACAAAGAGATAAATACGATCAACATCTCAAAACTACATGCAGGCAATTATACCATTCAAGTATCTGACAACAATCAAGTATTGAAAACGTTCAAGTACTTAAAGCAGTAATACAGTATCTAATTAAAATATTTGCTTTTTAGTTAATAGCCCTATTTAATATGGGGCTATTTTATTACCACAGCCCAGTCAAAACGCAAGACACAACGTACTGAAAGTCATACAACTGTAACATATTAACACATCTCCTTTTTTCAGGGGGACAAAAAGGGGGAAATCGTCTCACATTTAAGATTCTTTTAGAATTCGACCTATAGTTTGCCTAAAATTTTTATCTATGAAAAAACTACTATTATGCATTCTTGCCGGTACAATGGCAAGCTCTATGACCACACTGGCACAAAATGGTTACACGCTCAAAACCCGTACTGAAACGTATACTCCCATCACCGGGGGCACCGTACTCAACGACCCTAATGATACGGCTCATGTATCCTTAGGTTTTGACTTCACAATTGACGGAGTAAGAAAAAGCAAAGTCTATCTCTCCAGACCTAGTATGGGTACAAAAGACAGATATCAGTTCCGCACCTTTTGGGCAGAATTACAAAGTGGCGTCAAATCCTTTAAGGTAACCGGCAATGCCGGCAGCAGAGTTGCTATCATTCAATATGCCGGCCAAGAATTTGCCCATATACCCTGGTTGCCAGACTCTATTAGTTATCAAGTACACCTTTTTGAGCAAGATCAGTCTATTGAAGTACACATAGGGCCAAGCTACATTACAGATGCCGACCAAGCTTACTACTTTGCACTTGGTGGCCCTGCTATAGGCATGAAAGGTATGTGGCTGGTAGGCAACCCTGCCAACCCTACTATTGACACAAGTACAATAGAAAAATACCTTACCGGCACTCCCGCCAACGGGCAGGTCTATCGTTTTGAGCCAAAAACAACAAGCATATACAGCAAGGCAAAGAGCGCTAACGATATTACGCTGTACCCCAACCCAGGCAACAATGTTATAAACATAGCCATCAACAAACCTGATCGTTATAGTGTTACCATTTACGATATGCTACAACGTAAAGTATTACAACAGCCGCTAAACAAGGCTATCAACACCATCAATATTTCAAGACTACATACGGGTAGCTATACCATTCAAGTGTCTGACAACGAACAAGTATTGAGAACTTTCAAATACCTTAAACAGTAAAACATAATCAAGTCGGGTGTTTTCACGCTGTTTTATTTAAAAATTGTCATTTACCTTTGCTGTGCAAACTATAAAAGACGCAGCACACCCCATGGCGTTTTAAAGCAAACAGAAAAAACTATACCCCTCCTTTACAAATCCTCTTTCAATAAGCCTCGCTATTAGCGAGGCTTATTATATTAATCATACCATCAAAACACAACAATAGAAATTGGGTGTTTTTACGCTGTTTTTTCTAATTAAGCTTTTTTAGATTTGTAATAACACCAAATGGTTAATGCCCCAAATATCCTAGAAGCCCTCAAAACAGGATTTTTTTAACCATAAATATCTAAACCATGAAAAGAATGCTCTTGCTGCCAATGCTATTGGCAGGAACAATGTTTGCGTCTGCGCAAACAAATCCCAACATTATCGATTTTGAACCCAGCACTGCCAACCTGAATGGTTGCGGTAACTACTCACAAGCTGAGTATGCCCCTGTTGACAACAACTACTTTATGTGTGCCTACAATGTGACCTTCCACATGGGTAGCCTTGGCGGTCCTGCGCCAACCATGGCCCAAGTAGGAGCCCCGACAGTAGCATGGGCCAGCGGTACTACATTTAGCTACACCAGTGCATCGCAAGGCTGTACGGTAGCAGCTAGTGTAAGCAGTGATAAGCCTACCAACAACAAGGACATGGGTTGTTTCTTCATTACCGATGACCCCAACGGACCGGGACAGAACCCACAACCGCTTTATGTAGATTATCATGACTTGGAATGTACACAAGCATCCGGCTTCTTAATGGATGTTGACGGGCAAGCAGCTCCGGGCAATATACAAGAAGGATGGGCTGTGACCGCGTTTGGCGTAGGCGGCTCTACACAAACTGTATATGTACTGTCTCCTGACTATAGCTCTTTTGACCCTACCCCACCTACTCCTCAAACCAATATTGTAGCTGGAGACGGTGAGGCCTCTTATTGGGGTGTAAACTTAGGCTCTGACCCTATTGACTATATAGAGTTTCGCTACATTGGCCACTCTAGCCGCAGTGTTGGCTTGGCTTTTGACGAATTTGCCATCTGTAGTCCTCAACCTCAAATTACAGAAACACGTGGTTGCTGCGACGATATTGACGAAGAGAACCTGATCGTAAACGGTAGCTTTGAGGGTGGCAACTATGGCTTTACCAGCCCGGGTTATACTTATCAAGGCTTATTTAGCCCTAACTCTATTTCAGAAGGCAGGTACTCTGTAGTTTCAAGCGCTCAGGCAGCTGCAGTGAGCAACTGTTGGAACATTCTAGACCACACATTCTGTTCAGATGGTCAAGGCCACTTCATGGTAGTCAATGGTAGAACGCACAACCCACAGTCTACTATGGTATACCAACAAAGCGACATAGAAGTGGAAGAAGGAGAAGAATACATCTTCTGTATGTATTACCAACACTTACCTCAGTGCGCTTTTGATGTATTTGACGCGAGTAGAATGTTTGTATCACTGGGCGATGCAGACCTATCGGAAGGGGAATGTGAAGACGATGAAGAACATTGTGGATGGACCAAGATCACCTACACTGTTATCCCTAACAGCAATACGCTTGACCTGACCATATTCTTGGATGAAGGTGGTATTGGTGATGGTAATGATGTGGCCTTTGATGACTTCAGCCTTCGCAAGAAAGGGGTTATGCCTACAGGCTATTGCCAGTTCGACATGTCATCA
This sequence comes from Flavipsychrobacter sp., assembly GCA_965230595.1. Classification (GTDB taxonomy): domain Bacteria; phylum Bacteroidota; class Bacteroidia; order Chitinophagales; family Chitinophagaceae; genus UBA5543. The sequence continues at coordinate 2,122,187 of OZ246011.1, forward strand.
TCTACTTCAGGTACTAATATTACGTTGACTGCTACTGCAGTAACCAACCCATTACCTGCAGGCTTTAATGTAGAATGGATCGTAACCGAAGCCGACTGTAACACTTGGAATCCTATACCGGGCACACAAATGAGCTACAGTGGTTGGAACCCGTATGTGACCCAATTCCCGGGTTACTGTTGTGTACCGGGTAGTGCTACTCCTGGGGCTTTCTCTACCAGCAAGTGTTATATCATTACACGTAAGGTCACCAACTGTTGCTATACCGATTGTGAGTATAAGTACTACTTATCAGCACAGCCACAAGGTATGATGGCCAGAAGTGTAACCACAGGTGAAGATGATAACGTGGCATTCTACATATCAAACGACCTACAAAACTGGGAGCCGATAAAAGGTGGTAGTGCTGCGGCTACGCATCAAATTACGATCTACCCTAATCCCGGTGACGGTAAAGTGACCGTTAGTTCTAACCAACGTATAGAAGGGTCGGAACTGGTGATCTACAATGTAGAAAGCAAAGTAGTATGGAAAGGAATCATCAGCAGCAACAAAGCAGCTATTGATATTTCTAAACTACCTAACGGCATCTATTCTTTCAAACTCACTGACGAAGAAGGAAACATCACCACCAAAAACTACATTAAACAGTAAGCAGACCTTTAAACAATATAAGAGGCTATAGTACACCTATAGCCTCTTACCTCTACTTGATACAATACTTCCCTCAGCCCTACTTTCTATAGAGATACTGACATCTATTATTGTTCCCATACAAACGGCGTATCCTGAAAAGCCGACAGAACAGAGTAAGGACCATCAAAAACTTTTCATCATGAAACAAGTTTTCATTACAGCAGTATTATCACTGCTGCTCATCAATCTATCTTACGCACAATGGTGCTCGCAACCCAATGCCGACTTCTGTCCCGGCAACCGTTTTAGCAACGGAGACTTTGAAACTATTACCGGCAACCCCCAAGCTCAAACAGACCAAGACATTAATTTAGCTACAGGCTGGGGCTCTGTGTTTACTAACGGGTTAGCCGGAGCTAGCAATGCTGATCTAGCATGTGCGGGCAACGCACTCTGCGGAGGCACCATCCCAATGCCTAACACAGGCGGTGTGTATGCAGGTATGTGGATACAAAATTCAGGAGCCGGTTCTAATGACGACTTCAGAGAACAGATGTATAACCGATTGGTAACACCGATTGCAGCTAATACAGGCTTCTACTCATTCACCTGTGACTTGGCGGCATCTTGCCAAAATAACGTAAACAACACCATAGACATAGCAGTATATGGCGTGCTCAACCCTACGAATGCTTTAGCCAATAATACATTTACCGCACTGTATACTCCATCAGACCTTACGTTGTGGTCCGGCACCCCATCAGTACAGGTAGTACTGCTAGGAACGATCACTACACCTGCGGGGTTGAATCAAAACTGGCAGAATGTAACCTTTACTTTCAATTCAAACATTTTACCATCAGGAGGCATTACACATATTATGGTCACCAGAAGCCCTACACCGAGTGCCACTTTCCGAAAAAAGTTTATCATGTTTGACAACTTTTGCATGCAGGAAACAGACCCTCCTGTTGACCCTGCCAGAGGCTGTTGTGACGATTTAGAAGAAAGCAACAACCTCATAAATAATGGTAGCTTCGAAGGAGGTAACACTGGCTTTACCAGCCCGGGTTATACTTATCAAGGCTTATTTAGCCCTAACTCTATTTCAGAAGGCAGGTACTCTGTAGTTTCAAGCGCTCAGGCAGCTGCAGTGAGCAACTGTTGGAACATCCTAGACCACACATTCTGTTCAGATGGTCAAGGCCACTTCATGGTAGTCAATGGTAGAACGCACAACCCACAGTCTACTATGGTATACCAACAAAGCGACATAGAAGTGGAAGAAGGAGAAGAATACATCTTCTGTATGTATTACCAACACTTACCTCAGTGCGCTTTTGATGTATTTGACGCGAGTAGAATGTTTGTATCACTGGGCGATGCAGACCTATCGGAAGGGGAATGTGAAGACGATGAAGAACATTGCGGATGGACCAAGATCACCTACACTGTTATCCCTAACAGCAATACGCTTGACCTGACCATATTCTTGGATGAAGGTGGTATTGGTGATGGTAATGATGTGGCCTTTGATGACTTCAGCCTTCGCAAGAAAGGGGTTATGCCTACAGGCTATTGCCAGTTCGACATGTCATCATCTACTTCAGGTACTAATATTACGTTGACTGCTACTGCAGTAACCAACCCATTACCTGCAGGCTTTAATGTAGAATGGATCGTAACCGAAGCCGACTGTAACACTTGGAATCCTATACCGGGCACACAAATGAGCTACAGTGGTTGGAACCCGTATGTGACCCAATTCCCGGGTTACTGTTGTGTACCGGGTAGTGCTACTCCTGGGGCTTTCTCTACCAGCAAGTGTTATATCATTACACGTAAGGTCACCAACTGTTGCTATACCGATTGTGAGTATAAGTACTACTTATCAGCACAGCCACAAGGTATGATGGCCAGAAGTGTAACCACAGGTGAAGATGATAACGTGGCATTCTACATATCAAACGACCTACAAAACTGGGAGCCGATAAAAGGTGGTAGTGCTGCGGCTACGCATCAAATTACGATCTACCCTAATCCCGGTGACGGTAAAGTGACCGTTAGTTCTAACCAACGTATAGAAGGGTCGGAACTGGTGATCTACAATGTAGAAAGCAAAGTAGTATGGAAAGGAATCATCAGCAGCAACAAAGCAGCTATTGATATTTCTAAACTACCTAACGGCATCTATTCTTTCAAACTCACTGACGAGGAAGGAAACATCACCACCAAAAACTATATTAAACAATAGAAAAACATGATTTAAACTAAAAGGGGCTACGATTTGTAGCCCCTTTTTCATGATATCTTTTTGTAGGAAACTCCTATTTGTATACGAATAGGCGAATAATAAAGCCTAAACCCTTAAAAACAGTACTTACTATTTCAAAAATCAACGAAGAAAGCTATCTTTAAAGGCATTAAAACACATATGTAATGAAATTGACTCTTAAAAAAGCAATACTTCCTTTGATCATTGCCATCCTTTCATGCAGCTTTAGTGCACAAGCACAACTCAATGATGGGCAGAGTGGCTATAATGCTTATAGCTTGAAAACAACTTTAAACTCCTACTTTGCTCCTTTGAAAACAAGGCACATCATACACGCAGTAGTAACTGATAAGATGATGAATATGATAGACATGGCTGCAGATGCTTATCATAAAAACCCTACAGATGCCAATTACGAAATGGCTAGAGATAATTTCAAGAAACTAGTAGCTGCGTTGGAAGAAAACAGCGAGCCTAGTCCTAAGCTATATATCAGGTCGCAACAAATGGTGATCAGCGAGTTTGACTCTCAGCTCACCATGGGCTCATTAGAGAAGGCTCTTGGCGCTATATGCCCTGCGCATCCATACTGCCATTAATACAATTATTGAAACATTTATTATATACGCCCGGCTAGCCAGCCGGGCTTTTTATTTGTTAAGCGCTTGCAAACCGTTTGCTAACGAGTTGTTAACCGCCCTGAATTTGTTGTCGATGGTTTTTTGAGGTTGCATATTTGTATCACAATAGCGGGTAACACCGCAATAAGAAAGAGAAAACACTTCGTAACTGAAGCAAGTGTATTAAGGGACATATGGACAGATAAGGTGAGAAACATTCAACTTCGGATCTTTTTCATCCTTATACCAAGAGAGGGTACTTTGCGAGAGTACCCTTTTTTACTGCCCCTAAGTGAAGCTGTTAAACGCTGGTTAAACCAGTAAGAATATTTTGTAACAGATGATATACACTTCATCTTTACATCAGCAAAACAAGCAAACAAACATCATAACAGGTGTTGACCAGATAAACCAGCCTTTTTAGAAAACATTAGGATACTCCCCATGGAGTGTGAACAAGACGGCAAACAATCAGTAGCCGAAACATATAGACTTAGATAAGGAGAAAATTCCAATCGGATCTTTTTCATCCTTATACGGGAGGGGATACTTTGCGAGAGTGCCCCCTCCTTTTTTTATGCAATAAGTTTTTTTGTTAATCACCCGTTAACGGCATTTTTTTCTTTTGCATACACATCATATCCTTTCATATTTGTAACCGCAAACAAAACAACAACACTAAAAAAACTCTTATCCACCATACTAACCTAAGCAACAGGATAAGAACTAACTACAAATAAACTGTTGACGCATATAGAGAAAGATAAGGAAGAGTATCAACGGGTACTTCAATTCATCCTTATAAAAGAGCTTTTATCGAGAAGCTCTTTTTTTATTGCCACTACCGTATCTTACTTATATTTGAAGGTAATTATTCGAGAATATTAACAGTTTATAACAGTTCTGCAACAAACTAAGTGTTATCATAAACTGTCTTAAGAACCAAACAAGCAGTGTTATACATGATGAGATCGGTACTTATACTGGCATTATCCTTACTATTGATACAGCCAAGCTATGCACAAAGCAAAGATTTAAAAAAGAAGATAGCCACCATTGACACCATGTTCAACTCACTGGCGGCACAGATCAAGTTCAGTGGCTCTATATACATCATGTATAAGGGGCAGGTAGTTGCCGACACAGGCTTTGGTTTCAGCATATTCGATAAAGACTCCCTTTGCCGTACCACCACTTTTCATAAAATAGGGTCTGTTACCAAAACCTTTACCAGCACGGCCATATTATTGCTACAGCAAGACAGCCTGCTACACGTAAGCGACCCGCTATCTAAATATATACCCGACTACCCCAAAGGAGATTCCATTACCATTGAGCATTTGCTCACCCATACATCGGGTATATATAACTATACTGCTGACGATGCTTATATGCAGCATGCCATCATGTTTCATATTGATGTAAAAGACCTTATTGCCCGCTTTAAGGATATACCCTTACAGTTTACACCGGGCACACAGTATGATTACAGCAACTCCAACTATATATTGTTGGGCTATATTATAGAACAAATAACAGGCAAAAGTTACTTCGCTGCTATAAGAGAAATGATATTTGAACCTTTGGGCATGAAACGCTCAGGGTTCAACTATTCAAACTTTGCCACTTGGGAAAAAGCATCGGGCTATTTGGTGATGCGCCCGGGTAGGGTTACTCCTTCTCCACCGGTAGACTCATCACTCACCTATGCTGCAAGTGCTATGTATAGCACTACCCACGATATGTATAAGTGGGCACAAGCGGTAATGAGCCATAAACTATTGAGCAAAGAGCTATGGGCTAAGGCACATACTAACTATATGAACGACTACGGCTATGGCTGGATCGTGCGAGAGAACGACAGCGCCATTGGCAAAGCCGTTATTGGGCACAACGGTGTGATACATGGTTTCCGCTCAGAGTTTTATATGGTGCCTGAAGATAGTACCGTTATCATCATACTGGGCAATGACATGTCTGACAATGTAGCGCGTGCGGCACAAACGGTGCTGTATATACTCTACGACGTACCACATGCCTCTTTCCTGCCTAAATCTGCCATACAACTACCTGCAAAACAGCTTGAGGAGTATGAGGGTCGCTATGCCCTGGCTGAAAACTTTGATATACATGTATATACCCAAAGCGGACAGTTGTGGGGGCAAGGCTCTAAACAGCTGCCATTTCAACTATATAACTATAAAAAAGACCACTTCTTCATTACCGAAATAGAAGCTGAAATATCATTCGTAAGAGACAAAAAAGGCAAGATCACCCATATGGTGCTGCACCAAAACGGTCAAGACATCAAAGGGCGAAAATGGCAATAACAACCACTTGTTAATGACGGGTTAACAAGCATCATTTATTTCTCCGGTAGCTTATCACGCTTCATATTTGTATCCTAAGCCTTCAAACAAAGGCAAACAAACATATGAAGAGGATAAACATTATCATATTATTTATGGCTGCCGCCGTTGGGCTCAGAGCACAAACATCAGTAGATGCAGGTGCCAGCCAAACGACCAACCTGGCACTCAGCAACGCCATCGAGCTTACCTTTGCCAGTGGTAGTGGTGGTACTTCTCAAATGGAATTCACTTCTTTGAACGACCTTGTGAATGGTGTGGAGTCTAATACACAACAATTGGTGGTTCGTTCTAACAAAACTTTTGACGTCTCTGTAAGTTGCCCATCTACTAACTTTAGCTATTCGGGCAACTCATTACTCAATAATATATTACCCGTAGCTACTGCTTTAAAGATCACCTGTACGCAAGCCAACGGTGGTACTGTACCGGGGCAAACAGGTACCTGGAAAGGGTTCAACATCTTTACGCCTACAACACTACTTACTGATTGCGACCCCGGTGGCAACCAAACTTTCACTGTAAAATACAAGGCCATACCGGGCTTACAAGTAGCATCGGGCGCTTACACTACGAGTGTGATATTCACGGCTACCCAGCAGTAATACTTTTCTCGCTATATTTGGTAGCTCTAAATAGCTGCCCTTATGCCTGATAATTATATCAACAACGATATCAATCCTGAAGAGATAGCCGCACAACTACGCAAGCCTGAAGGAGAATTTGGTCTCACTGTAGCCGACAACCTCAACGAGTCGAACATCAATATTACCAACTATGTGTACGACCATATGCCACTGGCCGATGGAGAACGTGTACTGGAAATCGGGTTTGGCAATGGCAAGCTGATGGATATACTTCTGAAAAAGAACCCCAACATTTTTTTAGCAGGCATCGACTTTTCTGACACTATGGTGAATGAGGCCAGAACACACCACCAAAAGAACATTGAAGCCGGCCGAGTAGAGATAAAACATGCAGGAGTGGATGAGATACCTTACCCTGATAACCACTTCGATAAAATATGCCATATCAACACCCTCTACTTTTGGCCCAACCCCATCAAGTGTGCACAAGAAACACTTAGAGTATTAAAACCGGGTGGAAGCATTTATACCGGCATACGCCCGGAAGAGGAGATGAAACAATTTCCATTTACACAACACGGCTTTACTTGCTACGATGAGGTAAGCGCCATACAATTGTTTAAAGACGCGGGCTTTAGCCATGTGATCGCCCATAAGCGTCAAGATCCTGACTTGGAGTTCAACGACAATATTCTCAAGCTCAGTTCCATTTGTGTTGTAGCCACTAAGTAGTTATTTCTTAATCGTTCGTTAAGCAGTTCTAAAGCTCTCGTTAAGCAGGGGCTAATATTTCCGTATACCTATATATGGGTGCATCTTTGTATCAACAAACGAACAACACAACAACAAGCAAACAAACTCAAACAAAACAAACGAACAACAACAACAAACAAAAATCAAACAGACATGAAAGCACAAAACAACAAACAACCGTTAAAGAAACTTTGGGACAATAAGTTCTTCGCTTACATTGCTAAGAACAATCCTTTTCGTGGTGAGCTGGTAGAAGTAGATATGCGTGTAGTAGGCGGCCGTGTAGTATACACTTATACTAAAGTACGCGAGCGCAATATGGGCTAATCGACGCCCTCCCTACCCGTTATCCTTAACCCAATCATATTCATAACATTTTTTGCACTATCTGTTCCTTTAACTACCTTTGCGCGCTTCATAGCGGCCTGTTCCGCTCAACCAAAAACGCATGAAGCAGTATTTCAAATTATTCGACCTCAAGCAAAAGGTAGATTACAAAAACGAAGTTTTATCGGGCCTTACCGTGGCCTTGGCTTTGATACCTGAAGCTGTAGCCTTTGCGCTTATTGCAGGGTTATCTCCTCTCACGGGGCTTTATGCCGCATTTATGATGGGGTTGGTAACAGCCGTTCTTGGTGGGCGACCGGGTATGATATCGGGCGCAACAGGTGCTGTAGCAGTGGTAATTGTAAGCCTGGCTGCCTCTCATGGTGTGGAGTATGTGTTTGCTGCTGTAGTGATGGCGGGTTTGATACAAATGCTTGTGGGCGTCTTAAAGCTAGGTAAATTCATCAGGCTGGTACCCCACCCTGTGATGTTTGGTTTTGTGAATGGCTTGGCTATTGTGATCTTCATGGCGCAATTGGTACAATTCAAAACAGAAGATGCTAACGGTGTACTACACTGGATGACGGGTAGCCAGCTTTATATGATGTTAGGCTTGGTACTGCTTACCATGATTATCATTTGGGGCTTACCAAAACTAACAAAGGTTTTCCCTTCTTCTTTGGCAGCTATACTGGTCATATCAGCTATTACGCTTGGCTTTGGGATAGACACTAAAACCGTTGGTGACATTGCTTCGATCGAGGGTAAATTTCCACCCTTCCATATAGCGGAAGTACCTTTTAGTTTTGAAACATTGCAAGTCATCTTCCCTTATGCACTTATCATAGCCGGGGTAGGCTTAATAGAAAGCTTACTAACACTAAACCTGATAGATGAAATAACCCAAACTCGTGGCCGTGGTAATAAAGAAGCTGTAGCACAAGGCTTGGCCAATACTTTAAGTGGTTTCTTCTCAGGTATGGGTGGTTGTGCCATGATCGGGCAGAGCCTCATCAATATATCTTCAGGTGCACGTGCCAGACTATCAGGCATTGTAGCAGCTGTGATGTTGCTGGTGTTCATCATGTATGGCGCACCGCTTATAGAAAAACTACCAATGGCGGCACTTACCGGTGTGATGATCATGGTATCGATAGGTACGTTTGAGTGGGCCAGTTTTAAAACCTTTGGTAAAATGCCCTTGCACGATGTGATCGTGATGGTGCTGGTGGCTTTGATCACCGTATTCCTACACAATCTGGCGCTGGCTGTACTTATAGGTGTGGTCATATCTGCACTGGTATTTGCCTGGGAGAATGCCAAGCGCATACGTGCTCGTAAATATGTAGATGATAATGGTGTGAAGCATTACGAGATATTCGGGCCACTGTTCTTTGGCTCTATATCAGCCTTTAACGAGAAGTTTGACATTGCCAACGACCCTGAAGAGGTGATCATCGACTTTGCCGAAAGCCGCGTGACAGACATGTCGGGTATAGAGGCCTTGAACAAAATAACCGAGCGCTACTTACAGGCGGGCAAAAAGCTGCACTTAAAGCACTTGAGTCCTGACTGTCGTAAACTATTAGCTAAGGCCGAAGAGGTGATCGACGTGAACATCATTGAAGACCCTACTTATCATGTAGTGGCTAATAAGGTGTAAGCCTTGTAAATATATCGAGTAATACATAGGAGGCCATCATGAATGTAAGGAAGAAGGAGGCGCTGAGCGCATACTTCATAAATGCCTGTGCATTTACCCTAAGCTTGCCTCTTAATAGATATAAGGCCAGCACTATAAATAGGTAAAACCCCATAAGACTTAACCAGTAACCTAAGGCCAACGCAGCTCCAAAAAACCAACCATCGAGCTGTGTAACCATTTGCACCACTATAAAGGCTATAGCTACAAAGAAGGCACTAAGCCCTACAAACCAAGAATGCTGTTTTAATGAGTGTAACGTAAAATCGTTATTATTCATCACCATATGAGTGGTATACATAGATCGTTTTTTTTATCGTTCAGCATCATATACGTAGTACTGAAAGGTTTGGTTTTCGATCTATGAAAAGTTTTTTAAAGTGTGGCAATTTAACTTTGTTTTCCCAACAAGGCCTGACAACTATATTACCTAAGCTTGCAAGTCCATATCCCTTGAGGATTTGAATGGGTAAAAAATCACAATGATGATCAGCACACCAATAAAAACCATGAAACCAATTTCAATATTTGACAATAGGGCAATAGCACCCATTGACTTTTGAGAAAAAAGCGTAAGCCTATTACCTTGGTCAAGCTGTACTTTTGTAAGGCCATTTAAGCTTTCTTCTATTTTGTTGAGCGTATTAATAGATGCTGAGTGTACACTATTATTATGCCCATCAGTTATTGTTTTTAGCTCCAAGTCTTTAAGCTGTTCAAACTGTTCGTTAAGCTGTAAGAGAAGTTGCGACTCTTTGGTCGTCAGCTCTGTTGCCGCAAAATCAACCAACAATTGACTTATTCTTACATTTTCATCATTAAACGATGTTGATGCACCTCCACCTACTAAACGCAGCTCTTTCTCATGAAAGATATTATCCAATTCATGAATATACCCTTGCACCACCACCCTGTCTTTATATACAGAGTTAACACTTTCATACACATCAGCATAGTTTCTCCTATCCATGATGTTTGAGCCTAATATCAGTAGAAACACGACGACCATGAAGAAACTAATCTGAATACGTTGTGACAATGTAAGCTGCATAAGTATCGTTTTTTATATCATTTATATATTCATTGCCTATCGTGCACAGTTTACGCAATATAGACTTTGCGGGCGTAAGAGAATTCTGCCCAGAGGAATGGGGTTATTGCACTGCTTACAAATACCAAAGTCGGGCTGACCTACACGCCCCAACACATATTCCAGCTTTTGCAGTTTCCCTTCCGCTTCACGCTGCCCTGCTTCCATCACACTTTTATTGTTAATGGCATCCATGCGCGACAGGCGACCTATGGCATCGTCAGGCCCTTGTGGCTGCGTCATGGTCTTATACTCCTCAATGCGCTTCTTGGTCTTCTCTATCTCTTTGAGTATACGCGCTTTGATCTCCTCGTCATTCATGTCCATAACACTAAATATAAGGAAAAGCGATGTATTACAGTTATACACAGCATTTTGTGCATATCCTGTGAGTTGGTGTGTATACACTGTTTATAGCTGAAAAACTTGTATATAACCCTACATTTATTTGTATTGCTACGTATATATCCACATGCTATGGATAACATTCCTGCATAACATCTGTATTTGTGGACACTGCTTTATAAATTTGATAATAGCTTATATGCTTTCAACGCCTTATACCATGCGGCATAGGTTCAAAAAACGGCCTTTTTGAATGTTAAGCGAAGGTTAACAGTTAACAAAACACTTGTTATCGGCTTGCAAAACGAGCGTTAACCAGCCTTGATTTTTTGCCCTATACCTACTTCTTGTTGCATCTTTGTGTCAACAAACAACAACAAAACAATTTTATCAAACAAACACAGACAAACAAAAAGACAAGAGTTATGAAAAAGGTTATTTTATTCGCACTAACATTATTAAGCATCACAGCAGCATCTTATGCACAAAACGCAACACAAGGTGCATCTCAAACTACTAATCTTGCTTTGAGCAATGCTATCGAGATCAAATTCTACTCATCATACTACGGTGGTACACAAACCATGAGTTTCAATAACGTAAATGATTATGCTAACGGTAAATCTACAGGTTGGCAGATATTGATCGTTCGTTCTAATAAAGACTATGATATTACAGTAAAGACCAACTCGGCTAACTTTAGCTATAGCGGTAGCACTTCTCCTGCCCCTGTAATGCCGGTATCTGTTCTTAGCGTAGGTAACTTCTATAATGGTACCGGCGGTACGGTGAGCAACGTTTTCAATAATAAATATGCTCCGTTAAGCGCCTCTGACCAAACATTGATCAGCAATGGACAAAATGGTAGCTTCCAATACTTCTTTACTCGTTATAAAGCTACTCCGGGATTTGCTTACCCTGCCGGTACTTATACTACTGAGGTAGTATATACTGCCACTCAAAACTAATACGAACTCGTTTTTCAAATACACACGCTTTAAGGGTTGCCACGGGCAGCCCTTTTTGCTTTTCATATGGCACTAGCCGTTGTTAATCGCTTGTTAACCGAATGCAAACAGAGGGTTAACAAGACCTATATATTTCAATACAATAGCTATGAGCGGGATATTTGGAGCAGAATGAAGAGGATAATCGTCATATTAATAACAATAATGAGCTTAGCACATTTTGCTAAAGCACAGAACGCAGGTGGCTCTTTCCATCAGCGTGCACGGTTATCATTAAGCAATGCAATTGATATAGAACTTCAGTCTGACCCTAACCTAACACTTAGTTTCACTAATGTAAACCACTACGCTAATCATAAAAAATCAGCTAAACAAGACCTAAGAGTTCGCTCCAATAAAAAGTTTACGATCTCTGTAAGAACTAGTAGTGCCAACTTCTCATATAGTGGTAGTGCTTCTCCAGCTCCCGTAATGCCGGTAAATGTATTAAGACTAAGGTTGAGAAACAGGCCAAGCGGCACTGTACCGGGAGGAACATTTTTAGCCTCTTTTACCCCACTAAGCCCAACAGACCAAACTATGGTTGCTGAAGCTAACAGAGGTGGCAATCAAGTGTTTAGAGTAAAATATCAAGCACGCCCCGGTTTTGAATATCCGGCCGGCACCTACACTACCACGGTAATATATACTGCTACGCAGCTATAGCACAAGTGCTCTATAAACAATTACTACAGCTACAATACCCATACCGGCTAGTACAAGGAAGGCAAAGATCATGGCCAAATAGGCCACAAGTGAGGCATTATCTTTCTGAATCATAGGGGTATTTTCTAATTGTGATCAAAGCACACACTACACCCACACAAGATATATGTAAGAAAAAACCATGCCATACTTTAAATATTATCATCATATTATCATTAAGGCTTGCACTTGTTGCCATTACATTTTTCTCCCATCCGTCAATTGACTATCTTTGCGACGATTTTTCAATTATTCATTAGATAATAAACTATTTCAGAAATGAAAGTAACCGTAGTAGGTGCCGGTGCAGTAGGTGCAACTTGCGCAGACAATATTGCCCGTAAAGAGCTGGTTGAAGAACTAGTATTAGTTGATATTAAAGAAGGTTTTGCTGAAGGTAAAGCCCTTGACATTTCTCAAACGGCTTCGTTGCTAGGCTTCGACACTCGCGTTGTTGGTAGTACTAACGACTACACTAAAACAGCAGGTTCTGATGTGTGTGTGATCACTTCAGGCATCCCTCGTAAGCCGGGCATGACTCGTGAAGAGCTAATAGGCACTAACGCTAAGATCGTAGAAACGGTTGCTAAAAACTTACTGGAACATTCTCCTAATGCGATCATCATTGTGATCTCTAACCCAATGGACACGATGACCTACCTGGCTCTTAAAGCTACAGGCCTACCAAAGAACCGCATCATAGGTATGGGTGGTATCTTAGATAGCGCACGCTTTAAGCGTTACCTGCAAGAAGCGCTAAACTGTTCTGCTAACGACCTACAGGGTACGGTAATAGGTGGTCATGGCGATACTACTATGATACCGCTTACTCGCCTGGCTACACTAGCTGGTGTACCGGTAGAAAAATACCTTAGCGCTGAGCAATTAGAGAAAATAGCTGCTGACACTATGGTAGGTGGAGCTACATTAACTAAGTTACTAGGTACTTCTGCATGGTATGCTCCGGGTGCTGCAGGTGCTGCTCTTGTTGAGAGTATCATTCGCGATGAGAAGAAGATCTTCCCTTGTTGCGTAGCATTGGACGGTGAGTATGGTCAGAAAGATATTTGTCTTGGTGTACCTGTAGTAGTAGGTAAGAATGGTTGGGAAAAGATCATCGACTACAACTTGACTGAAGACGAGCAAGCTAAATTCAACGCATCTGCCGAGGCGGTACGCAAAATGAACAGCGTACTGGATACTATGGTAGAAGGTTAATTGACTAAGCTTTGAACATAACAGCAACGCCCCGCTATTGCGGGGCGTTTTGGTTTATTAATGAGATACATACTAATGTCGTTATCTTAGCCTCTAATATTTAAAATTATGAAACCAACCTACTTAGACGCTACTCAAGAAGCAGGCATTGCTTTTTATCAGAAACACAACCAAGGCTCTGTAGTGATGCTCAATCTTTTGAAATATAAAGAGATAGCCGATTATAGTAACCTGCAAGACATTGCCCCAGCTACCACCATTAGCGGCGCTGAGGCCTATCAGCTATATATTGACCATACATTGCCTTTCTTAAAAGAAGCAGGCAGCGAAGTGATCTTTTGGGGTAAGGCCGGAGCATTTCTTATAGGACCACAAGACGAGTATTGGGATGCCGCTATGCTGGTAAAACATAAAAGTGCGGATAAGTTCATAGCCTTTGCACAAAACCAAGACTACCTGAAAATAGCAGGACACCGTACGGCTGCACTGACAGACTCTCGTTTGCTACCTATTACCCAACAAAGTGAATTGAAAACGATATAGCTCTACTCTTTACCTTCCCTTTTCTTTCGCTCAGCAACAGCATCGTCTAAAAACAAAAGGTACTCCTCATCGGGTATGGTTTGGCTCACCAGTACATAGTCAAAAGCCGTAGGCATATCAAAGCCAGCCTCTATGGTCACTATGTATCGGTAACGCTGCCCTACAGGCACTGCAGGCAGCAGGTGCATCCACCTCTGGAAGGCATCACCTGTAGCCGAACGTATGGCTTTCTCAAATTCCTTGTACTGCAGCATGACCTATATTCCTAACAAGATACAATATCTACCTCAATTGTTAATGGCTGGTTAACCGCTCGTTAACGACTCGTTAATGACTTTTCAGCCGTGCAACAATACATCAAAAAAGACAAAAATAAATATTTAAAAGGAATGAAGTTGCAGATAAAAAACAAGGGCCATAGTCAATACTATAGCCCTCTTCAGGTTATTACACCTTATGAAAATTAATACACCCAAGTATAAAGTTACCAAATTTTGTTACGCGAATTCTCAAACCCTTTTGGGCGAACGATCGTGAACACTCTCGAGATGTTGAAACCGAAGTGAATGCCACCATTTCCCCAATCGTTTGTAGCCTGACCAATAAAGGCACGCTCCGTCATCGCAATGGCATTAGACAACATTAGTTGGAATACGTGTCCACCTGTTTCGATATCGATACCCAGCCCCAACGAGTTGCGCATACCATTTAGCTGCAAGCTCGGTATCGTATAATAGTACTCCACATTTACCGCCACGCGGTTAGACACTTTAACGCGCCCACCTGCACCAATAGCTACCACATCGTTAGGCTCGGCTTTTATGTCAACCAAGTTGTAGTGTATGTGTGTTGGCATAAGTTGTACAGAGATAGACTTATTGATCTTACGTGCTACCAATACTTGGTTCACAAAGTACATCCTGCTGCTGAAGTGGAAGGTTTGCCCTGAGTCTACCAACGTGTTCTTGTTCAACGACTGTATAGACATAGCACCTACATAGACTAATGAAACCGGCATGCCTTTCTCTTCTGTTTGGCGAAGTAGCTTCACTTTCAAAAAGCCATCGTACTCTTTATGATAGCTACTACGACCATAACCTATGGTCAACCAGTCGGTCACACCATAGTCGAAACCGATACGCGTGTTGGCATTATCCAAACCAAAGAAAGTGCTGATACCATCATTGATCTGCCCAAAGCGGTGAGACACTCTAAAGTCCAACACTCCTTTACCGGTCATTTCAATACTATGCCCGTTTACCAATCTTGTAGTTTTAAAAGTAGCAGTGGTGTGGCGTTTCTTCTTTTCAGCACCGTCGTCCAACAAGGCCATCAGGTCATCACTATCTTCGCTATCAGTTTGTGTTGGTGTTTGTGCAATGGCTGTAGCAGGCGCAAGCGATATGGCAAAGACTGCTAACAATACTGTATGTAGTAAGCGCATAATGTGTAAATGAGGTGTTTATTATTATCAGGTTGTTACTTCTTCTTATGTATACTATTTACCGTTACTTCTATCTCTTTGGCTATTTTGTTAGCTACTGTTCCCGGTATTTTTATGTTATAATCTTTAGGTATCACGTTAAATACCGTTTTAGCGGTCACTTCGTCACCTTTTACTTCTACAGTGGCCGGTAGGCGTACATCTTTGGTCACACCGTGTATGGTCATTTTCCCTACGGTATGCACCTCGTACTTGCCATCTTTTTTGAAGTTAATATTCTGTACGTCAGAGATAGTTCCTTTATATACCGCCTTAGGATATTTGTCGCTCTCCATAAAGTTCTCATTGAAGTGCTCTTGCATCAAAGCTTTCTCAAACTTAAAACTCTTTATCGCCAACTGAAACACAAACTCACCATTCTCTGCATTGATCACACTGGCCACCTCGTTGTTAAAAGCTTCAATGTTCTCAATAGGAGTGGCAGAAAAGAAGGTTACTTTTCCCGTACGGGTAATATACTTCTGTGCTTGCACTTGTGTGGCAAAACCCACTAACATTACTGCTATTAATATTTTCTTCATCGTCTACTCTATTTTTTTAATTAGTTATTTGGAGCACCTGCATTGATCCATGCCTTGATCTTGGCTATGGTACAGTTGTCTAGCTTAGCCATACCTTGCGGCATAGGAGAGAACCCCGCCTCGTGCATGATCACGCCCATCAGCCTATTGTTATCTACCGATAGCTTAGTACCTCCATATGATGACAGATCGTAATTAGAAGACCTAGTCACTTTATCGTGACAGCCCGACATAGCACAGTATTGATTCATGATAGGTTGTATCACGGAGGCATAACTAACATTAGTAGTATCGCAACCCGCACCTACAGGTGTACTTGGGTATAGTTCTTCCTTACTATCGTAATAACAACCTGCCAAACCTACAACGGCAAATAAGCTAATGAACAAAAATATTTTTCTCATGTGTTGTATATATCTATCGTTATTTGATATTGTTTAATTATCCTTTGCGCCTTGGTCTATCCATTGTTTTATTATTTCTTTTTGTGCGGGTAATAGTGGTGCACCGGGTGGCATCAGCTCCATAGGATCAGTTTCTATAATAGCCTGATATACTTTGCTGCCTGCTGCATCTCCGGGTTTAATACCTTTCTGCATAGTAGTGGCATAACTTGTAAGCTGGTAGCCGTCTGCCTTGCTCACTGCATTATGACAGCCACCTGTTGAAGCACAACTGGTTTGCAGAATGGGGAGCACATCTTTTTGAAAAGAGACATTACCTGCAACAGATGTATTATTTTGCAATACCACAGGTGTGGGCGCCTCATGCTTGCAGCTATGCAGCACTATACCTAAAACAAATAATAAGCCAAAGAGCGTTATAAATTTCATAAAGCCGTACAATCAATTGCTTAATAATACGTCTTATTCTACTAATACACAATCAGTTAGCATCACATCGTCAAATAAGGAAAGACCGGAGCAAAAGCCCTTTACGATAATACCCTGCCCTTCTTCTAATGCAATACCTTTATCTCTCATACTGCACTGTACCGATGCTGTTGGGTCTTCACCCGTCATGATCACCAATAGCTGGCCATCTTGATTCTCTGTCACCTCGCTTACGGTACCACTCACCTCTATCACCTTATCTAAATAGTTGGCCTTTGCTTTCTCTTCATTGGTAGAAAACTCATTGGCTATTTCCGATACGGTGAGTGCAATACCTTTTATGTCTTCGGCTTTCTTGTGTGGCTTGTTGTACATACGCCAACCCAGTATGCCACCTAGCATAACCAATACGATGAACACGATCACAAACTTGCCTAAGTTCTTTTTTTTCATTGCACCATAGTTTACGGCTAAACAAATGTAACAAGCCCTGACAGATAGCCTGACTGATACATGACGAAGCGGGATTTTACCGCGACGAAACGGAGACCTGAAACTGATACTTAATAAATATAATGAAATTTAGTGGCTGACTAAAGCTATCCGCCCAACCATTGTTTAAACGTGGCACTACGCTCTGAGCTTACAATTGGCGGTTCTTTAACTGCTGGTTTAAGGGTTACGATCACACGAGCCTTACTGTAGGCCTTCATATCATCAATAGCATTGAGGTTAATGATGTATTGCCTGTTGAGCCGAAAAAACCGATCAGGGTTCAACATACCGTCCAGCGCGTCTAAATTATGATCTACAGGATAAGTGCGCCCCTCAAATGTGCGGGTAAATGTAGCCTTATTCTCACTAAAGAAATACGCAATATCTTCTACAGGTATCGTCTTTATCGTATCACCAAAACGTATCAAAAAACGCGATTTATAACTACTGCTTGCCGGCTTAGCTTCTTTAACTTCCGGTTCAGGTAAAACCGCATCTGTATTAGAAAACATTTTTTTGAAATCGCCCAGCTTACTCAGTGTTTCTTCCAATGCTTCTTTCTTTATCGGCTTTAGCAAGTAACCTATACTTGCTGTTTTAAAAGCATCTATAGCATATTCGTCGTAAGCGGTGGTGAAGATAACAGGTGCATCTATTGTTGTGTTATTCAATAGATCAAAGGCTGAGCCGTCTGATAAATGGATATCCATGAACACCACATCGGGCGAAGGGTTATTCAAAAACCAAGATTGCGAAGCCGCTACACTATCGTGATGTGCCAGCACGCGTGCTGTTGGCACTGTTTCTGTAATGAGTTTCAATAGCCTTTTGTAAGCAGGCATCTCGTCTTCTATAATCACTATGTTCATAACAATGGTAACAATACTACAAATTCGTTTTCGTTTACCCCATAAGAGATATTTTTATCAGAAAGCAAACTATATCTACGGCGGATGTTCACTAACCCCAAGCCTGCACCTTTCTCTTTACTCATCTTAGGCTGTAGCGTATTGCTCACTTTTATATAGTCTTTATCTACTACTATGTTTATTTGCAACGGTTGTTTGGTCGATACTACATTATGCTTCATGGCATTCTCTACCAGTAATTGCAGTGCCAATGGTATTACCTTACCGTTTTGTAATATATCATCAGGTATTTGCACCTCCATTTTCACGGCTTCTCCAAAGCGGCTTTTTTGGATGTACATAAAGTGCTTTACAATGTTCAGCTCATCTTGCAATGGTATCATGTCTTTATCTCTAAAGGCCAGCATACTCCTATACATATCTGACAAGTGCACCGTATAATCTTGAGCTAAGTTTTGATCGTCTTCTATCAGGCTGGATAGTGTGTTTAAACTATTGAATAAAAAATGTGGGTTGACTTGACTCTTCAAATGCTCATACTCAAATACCATGCGCTCTTTTTGCAACCTGGCCACCTTTTTAAGGTTACGTTCGCGCAGGCGTATATATGTGTATGCGGCTATCCATATCAGTGTAGCCATAAGTACAATGAACCATACTTCCTTCCAAAAAGGCTTGTTGATGGTAAAACTGTAGGTAGCTTCGGCAGCATGGTCGAAGGCATTGTTCATAGACGACTGTACAACAAAAGTATATTCGCCCGATGGCAATTGCGGAAAAGTGATAGACCTGTCATTAGTAATGATCCAACTATTATTAAAACCTTCCAGCTTATATCTATACCTGATGAACTCAGGATTAGTATAAGAGATGCCATTGAATGTAAAACTGATATGGTTCTTATTATTCGGGAATACATCATCGCCATAAGGCACCTCTTCAAAAAATGTACTTACCGATTCTATAGTGACCATAGGCGCGACCACCTCTGATCCTACTTTATTTCTAAACACCAATATACCTTCTTCATAAGGCACATATACATTTCCTTCTTTGTCTTTTGTTATCAAGTTCAAGCTGCCTGACACACTATCTACACCCTGTTGTCTGCCATAGTGTTTAAACTCCATGCAGCCCGCATGCCACTCGTCTACCCCCTTACCAGTTACGATCACGACCTCACCTGTAGCATTAGTTTCCAGTGCTGATATGCTAAGGTCTTGCAGTCCGTTTTTCTTACTCTTGGTTGTCCATATACTGTCGTTATATATCAGCAATCCGTCTTGCAGGGTAGCTGCCCAAATATGTCCATCCTTATCTTCGGCTATACTATATACCACCTTGCTCTCCATGCCGGCATCTTCATCCCAACCGAAGTACTTTACACCATTATACATAGTCACCCCTGCACCATCTGTAGCCATCCATATACGTCCTTTTTTATCAGCATATAGCTCATAAATATAGTCGCTACCTACACCTTCACTTTTACTATGCCGCTTTACCATTTGCATATCACCCGCATCACTACGTGTAGGATAAGAGAGCTCTTCCACACCATTCAAGCCTGCTACCCATATACGGTCTTTAGTACCGGTAATGTCCAGCACACTTTCATTTCTTAATTCTTTAATGCTTTTGATCATTACCATCTTGCCCCATGGCTCTCTGAAATAAATACCATCTCCCAGTGTGCCTATCCACACTCTGTTTCGTTCATCTACATACAAAGCACTAATAGGAACTTTCCCGTAGTACTTTTTATTCAACCTACCATCTTCAATACAATAAAGAGACTTGCCCTGTGCCAGCCATATATGACCATCGTTATCACAAGCAATGGCCGATACTTCATTAAGCTGATATGGGTCACCCAATGGATAGCGCAATAAATAAGTAGCCGTTATGAGCTTGATACCTGTATTGGTAGCACACCATATATTGCCCGACTGGTCTTTGATCAAGCGCGATAGCTTCTGCCCCCTGAACGATATAGGCTTGATATCAATATTGGTACTATCCTTAATACCTGCCTTCAGCAGATAGCCCGACTGTGTGACCACCCATGCTTCCTCTTTACTCAATGGTAAAATATCGTTGACGGCTCCCCACTGCCAAGGGGTATTCATTTGTGGCGACCATACTTCGTGGCTATTACTACAATACAAGGCCAGCCCACCCTCGTGTGTGCCAATCCAACTCCAACAAATGCCCGGTATAGGTCGCACGACACGAATGATATTATCCGGCAGACCTTTAGAAGTTGTAATATAGGCGTAGCCAACTTCTCCGTCTTTGAACATCAACTCATTGATGCCCCTATCCGTAGCTGCCATTACCCTATTGCTATCCACCACCAAGAGTGTATACACAAAATCGTCCGACAGTCCGTTGTCTGTAGTAATATGTAATACAGAGTCGCCCGTAACACGGAACACTCCTTCGCCTTCGGAACAGAGCCAAAAGCTATCAGCCCCCTGCACTACTATATGCGTGATGGGGGTAACAGGAGCTTCGTCTGCTAAAGTAACCGACTGCCATTTCCCTTGTTTTAATTTGGCTACAGCACCATTTTTATACCCTACCCATACTTCATCATTATAGGCAGCTATAGAGGTAACAGGCTGATGTAAACTATCTTTTAGTGGTAAGAACTCATGCCCGTCGTAGCGATACAAACCCTCATCAGTACCCAGCCATATATAGCCCTCATCTTCGTCTTGCAATAGGGTGTTCACCTTTACAGGGGTATTCACCTCGTTCAGCCAAAGGTCTTTGGTAAAAGGCTCTTGCGCCGTGCTGCCGCACCACGAGAACAGGATTGTGATAATAACGCAGAGTCGTTGTTTCATTTACGATTGTCTGGGCTGTAAAGTGGCAGATACCATAACGTTGATCTCAGAGGCCAGCTTCTCGTATACCACGCGGGGTATCTTGATACTATGGTCGATGAGCGGAACGGTAAAGGTGGCCGTTACATTCATTCTACCGTTGACCATATAGGTGGTCACGTAGATGATGCGCTCTTGCTCTACACCATGTATACTCAGCTTGCCCTTGGCTCGCAACTTATGTCTGCCGCCTGACAGCAGGTCTACATCTTCTATGATCTTGCCGGCAAAGGTAGCTACAGGATATTGGTCGCTCTCCATGTAGTTCTCATTAAAGTGGCTACGCTGCAGGTTGTTGTTGAACCCGAAGAAGCTGGAGATCTCTACACGGAAGGCAAAACGCTTTTCCTGCACATCTACCACACCTTGCAATTTGTCGGAAGATGCTTTGATGAGTTCCTGTGGAGCATTGGAATAAAACCGTACCGTACCATCGTTCACCTCATACACCTGCTGCGCTGCAGCTTGTACAATCATAAGCAACCCTACGATACTAAATAATAAACGGCGGAACATAGACACCATGAAAATACTGCTTTAGCCCCAAAAGAAAAAGCCCCGCCTTGCGGCGAAGCTTTAACTGCTATTTATGGTGTTAGGTATGGGAAACTTATTGTTTTACAAACTTCACTTTGTTCACCACTTCACCTTTGGTAAGGTGTAAGATGTACATACCGTTAGCCAGGCTTTGTACGTTGATGGTAGCATTGTTACTACTCAAAGTACCGGTACTGATAGCACGGCCTGTAACATCCATTACTACAAACTTAGCACCTTCAGCATTAGAGATATGCAGGATATCACTTACCGGGTTAGGGTATACGCCTTGCACTTCTTTATTAGAGATATTGCTTAGGTTGCCTTGCTTATATCTTTCGATAGAACCGGAAGCATAAGTACAGTTACCTCCACTACCAAAGCCGAAGTCTTCATCAAAGGTAGCAGGGGTATCATCCAGCAGCTGGTCTTGTCTTCTGGTAACCGGTATCGGGCTCTCCATAAAAGCACTCTCAAAGCTTATTGCACAATCAGTTTTACCACATCCCTGGTCAAAGTACTGATTGGGATTATAATCGGTCGGCGTACCTACTGCATGCATTAATTTTAGCCCTAGTGCATCGTAGTAACCCGGCTGGCTATACTTCGGAGCTGCCATAACCACAGCAGTAGTAGAGTCGTCCCTATCAGCAATAGGGGCATGGAAGTAAATATTGCTCATAGAGCTGCCTAAAGTATTGAACCTGTTAGTACCTGATTTATTCTCAAATAGTGACATTGAAGGGGTTGAAGCTAATGTCATTAAAGGGGTAATATGTATATCCAACAAAAACGGATTAACATTATTAATTGTAGCGGGGTCAGTAAGTGAACAAGTAGAGGGGTCGCTGGAAACAAAACCAGCCGCCAATATCCTATGTACGTTAAGTCCTACTGTAGTAGTCGTACTCGTTTTCTTTGATTGGTTAGTTGTATTGGTAAACCACCAGTTGCCAAATTCACTCTCCATACGGTTGGCAAAAAAGCTTAACGTACCAAAATCGTTTACCAATGCCATATAAAGCTGGTTAGGTCTTTGATTGAACCCTATGTAAGGATCTTCACCAATGGCATTGCCGTAGTCGTACATATTACCCAATACGTACACCCTGTTAGCTAATTGCGCGGGGTCTAAACGCTCTCTAGGCTCTATAGCCATGCCATACTCATGCGGGCCATAGCCGTCTTGGTTGCCTATCGTGATAAAACTGGCATCTGAACGAATAGTAGTCAATGCATCATCTACTTCTAAAAACATAGTACCACTTCTTACGATACCATTGTTGTAGATACCATTTTCTGAGTTAACACTACCGGTAATCAATATGTCATCAAAGCCATACTCCTTCATGCGTAAGGCCATATCAAAATCCAGCTTATCATTATTACCTAATGTAGGAGTAGTATTATAATATTCTATTGGCCCCCACTGCATGTTAGACAAATCAAGATAGGTAATGAATGCCTCCTTATTGTTGGTAGAGAACACTTCAAAGTTTTCCTGCAATACTACACCTGTACATCCGTCGCACCTGGTATCGTCGGGCGTGCGGTAACCGCAAATGTACAAACGCTCATAACCATTACGGTTAGAGTACATGCTGTGCATAGGATACAAACTATTACCATAGTTTTGCGGCGATGGATTGTTTTGATCAAAGGCTATAGCCTCACCTGCTACCGTACCGTTACTATTATCAATTTTCAATACCTTGATGCCATCTCTATTGATAGCAGTGGCATACGTAGTAGGCGGTGGGCCAGAAAAGACTGTATACAATGGATTCAACGGCCTTGACGAGCAAGTGATATAGGAATACGCTGCCGTATTATCCAGCTCAATATCAACAGAACGCTCGTAAACAAAGCGGGGATCAAGATATCTTTTACTGATAATGACAGTAGCTGAGTCTGATACCTTTAAATAATGTGGGCGATGAGAAAAATCATTTTGAACCGTGCTGCCGCTCCTTTCATAAAAGGTGCCTGCCATAACAGATTCATTATTGGTATTGTTCGTTCCGTTAGGAATAACCTCTACGGAATACCCCTTCATTTCATCGAGATTCCATGGTGAGCTATAATTGGCAAATGGAGGTGAAAAGAACACATAGTTTTCCGACTCCTGGTTTTGTGCCATAGCACTTTGGCTAACGCAGACTAACGCTAAGCCAAGCATAGTGGTTTTCATTAGGGTTGGCAAAAAGCTTTTGCCTTGTCTTTGGGTTTTCTTCATGGTTAAGAAAGTTTTATGATAAAGAAAAAAATACGATACAATATGTTTTCTGATCAACAGAAAACAAGGGATATAAATGCTATATACTCAACAAACTTGGCTAATTGGAAAATGGTAAAATAAGATATGGAAGATGCAGCGTGAGCATTAGAAAATTGTTCATGGCACTAAAAGAATTTATAAGTTGTTTTAAAAAACGGTGGTACACAAATATTCAAAAAAATATTCCGAACGGCAAAATTAATTTTACAACAACAGATAAATTAATTGTTATCAAATATTATTGAACTAACTTCCAACAGAACATGATCTTTTTGTTGTATTTTTCGTATCTTCAATAGACTTATTCATACTTAAGGTAAACCATGAACATAATGAAACACAGCCTTTTACTACTATTCACCATACTGTGCAGTACTGTTTTGAGTTCGGCCAAAACAGATGTACCCGAGCAGGGTAATAAACTAACACAACAGCCACAACAACTCTACTTCTTAGAAAACCGTGGGCAGATCACCGACCAACACTTAAAACCTAGAACAGATATTGACTTTAAAGTAGATGGCGGCGCAGTCACCATTTTTATAGGCAACGGACAGTTGCATTATCAGTGGGTACGCTCGCAAAGTGAAAAAGAAAAAGTAAAAAATAAAAACACGATCGAGGTTAACCGAGAAGAGACAGAAGAAAAGGAGCTATCCATCTACCGTATGGACGTAACACTGGTGGGGGCGAACAAACATGTGCGCCCTATTACCGAAGCGATCCAAGAGTACACGGAACAATTTTACGGCTCGGGCTTGCCTGAGGAAGGGCTAACCGTGAGGAGCTATACCAAGGTAACCTACCCCAACATCTACCCCCATATAGACTGGGTACTTTATATTGCTAATGAGGATAACACCCTCTACCCGAAAGGGAGAGCTGGAGAGGGGGCTCAACTGAAGTACGACTTTGTGGTGCATGAAGGCGGTAATGTGAAAGATATACAACTACAGTATGATGGCGCTACCGGCTTACAACTTACCAACGGAGCAATGCAAGCCACTACGCCATATGGCAGCCTTACTGAAGCTGCCCCTTATACCTACAATGCCCAAACAAAAACTACTATTGATAGTAAATACCAATTAATAGGTAATACCTTAAGTTTTGACATACAAAACAATACCGCCAAAGAACTGGTGATAGACCCCTCTCTAGCATGGGCTACCTATTATGGAGGTACTGCTCACGAAAACAGCTATGACTGTGTTGCAGACACTGCGGGCAATATCTATATATTAGGGCGAACCTATAGTACCAATAACATGGCCACTACAGGGGCTTTCCTGACCACCAAAACAAATTCATATAATTTATTTTTAGCCAAATTCAACAACTCGGGGGTAAGGCAATGGGGCACCTATTTTAATAGCAATCACTTAAACCCTCATTTGGCAGGAGACAAGGCAGGCAATATTTACCTCGGCACTTTTTCATCAGACACAGGCATGGCCACTACAGGTGCTTTTCAAGACACCTTAAATGGCAGTGCAGACGGGCTACTGGTAAAATTCAACAGTAATGGCGCCCGTCAATGGGCTACCTATTATGGTAGCGAGGTATGGGGCCTAACTACTGATGATACGGGAAATATTATAGTTATAAGTGGTGGCGGTTTAGCTACTCAAGGAGCCTATCAAGATACTGTTGCTCCACGTAGCAGTGTTATCACCAAGTTCAATAGTAATGGCAACCGCATATGGTGTACCTACTATCCTTTAATTTTTAGCGATACCGATATTGCCTGCGACCCGGCAGGTAATGTGTACCTTTTAACATGGATCGATAATTCAAATATTGATACCAGCCGAGTGACATCAGGTGCACACCAAACCTTACCAGGTGGTGGCTTTTACGATATGATGCTGACCAAGATCTCTGCTGATGGTAGTAACCTGCTTTGGGCAACCTTATACGGAGGAAATGGCTGGGAACATTTAGGAGGCATCGCTTGCGACCAATACCATAATGTATATATTTCAGGATGGACACAAAGCACCAATGCCATGGCTACTACCGGCGCACACCAAACCAGCTTGGCCAGCTCTCGTGATATTTTCATTGCCAAATTTGATAGTAGCGGCACCCGCCTATGGGGTACCTACTACGGTGGCAACGCTTTTGACTATGCACACGAGCTGCAAGTAGGTACGGATAACAGACTATACCTTTCAGGGCTAACTTTTAGTGCCAATGGCATCGCCACCCCCAATGCCTATAAGACTTTCAGGCATGCCGATAATGATGCTTTTTTCAGCATCTTCAACCCATCGGGAGCATTACAATACGGTACTTATTTTGGCGGCAATGGCAGAGAAGGCTTGGTCAACGGTGATTACCCCGAACACAACCCTAATATCGCTCTAACTCCCAATGGGTCTGTTTATTTATTTGGCATTACAAGCAGCAGTACAAATCTGGCCACCACAGGCGCCTACCAAACCTCGCTCAGCAATGGTAGCAATGATGACTTTATTGCCTATTTCAATGCAGATACTTCTGTGTATATCGTTCCTCCTTTTTTAGACACCTTTCTCTGCGGCGGAGATACTTTAATGGTGCCTTATGGCGTTACCCAAGCCCACCGCAGCACCAATACCTTCTCGGTACAGCTTTCCAACAGCTCAGGTAGCTTTGCCTCACCTACAACCATAGGCTCGCTAAGCAGCAGTGTAGCGGGTACGATCACTTGTGTGATGCCTACTACCCTCACACCGGGCACAGGCTACCGCATACGCATCGTAGGCTCTGCCCCGGCAGACACCTCTGAAGACAACGGCCTTGACATCAAAGCCAGCACCTACCCTGCAGCTTACTCAGCATCGGCCAATACACCTATTTGTAGCGGCGATACTATATACCTCAACTCGGCTACGACAACCAGTGCCGCTACCTTCGCATGGACAGGACCTAGTAGTTTTACTTCTGCAGCAGAAGATACCATCATTGCCAACGCACCGGTATCAGCTACAGGAACCTACTACCTCACTACCGATCATTTTGGTTGTGCGATACACGATACGTTCAACGTGTTGGTCAATCCATCGCCGGCGGCACCTACAGTAAGTAGCAACAGCCCCATTTGCGGTGGTGATACCTTAAAGCTTTTTGCCAATAGTACCACATCAAGTGTTACCTACTCTTGGACGGGGCCTATGGGTTATAATAGCTCATCAGGCAATGCCGTGCGCATTAATGCACAGCCGCAACACTCAGGAATATATACTGTAGTGGTGAGCTTAGGCTCATGTAGTAAAACCGATACCGTACACGTGCACATAGATACAGCCGCCACAGTGAACATCTACCCGACACCGGGTAATGATATTTGTGATGGTACACAGGTTACCTTAGTAGGCATTACCAACAATGCAGGTACTACACCGCAACTGCAATGGACCAAGAACGGTAGCAATATATCAGGCGCTAACGGAACCAACTATGTGGCTACAGGCATACAAAACAGCGATGCTTATACATTAGTATTAACACCGAGCACTACTTGTACCAGCCCTGTTACGAGCAACAGCATCAACATGACCGTTTCGCCTATACTCACCCCTTCGGTAAGTATTAGTGCCAACCCGGGGTTAATATTATCTCCTTGGGAACTGGTGACCTTCACGGCAACACCAACTAATGGAGGAACATCTCCTACCTACCAATGGAAACGTAACGGTCAAGATGTAACAGGTGCTACAAACGATACCTGGGGTACATATCAACTTAGCGATGGTGATACCATAAGTGTGGTATTGTATAGCGACTATAAATGCCCTAACCCGGATAGTATAGAAAGCAACAAGCTGGTGGTGAATTTGAAATTGGGCGTGAGCAATATCAACTCCTTAAAGCATATCAGCCTCTACCCTAACCCAAATAGCGGTACGTTTACCTTGAAAGGAAATATAAACACAAGTGATGCCATCCAACTTACCATCATGAACAGTGTAGGCCAAGTGGTACATCAGCAAGAACTGAACACCATAAACGGGCAGCTCAACGAGCAGGTACACACCAATAATTTACCAAGCGGCATGTACTTATTACAGCTGCAAACAGGTGGCGAGAAACAACACATCAGACTTGCTATTAACTAGTAGTTAAAGCACTTATTTAAAAGCAATTAAAAAGCGCCTCCAATAGAGGTGCTTTTTTCTCAAACGTATGTTGTATTAAGAATATTAGCTATTTTACAGGATACATTTTTTTAAAAATACCATCAATATGAAGCCTAATTATTACAATGCCATTGTAATGATCGTTCTATTGTTTGTTAGCACACTATCATTTGCGGGTGATAACAACAATACCCCACAGCAACAGACATCATTATCATTCCTGGAAAACAAAGGTCAGATCACTAATAAATTCATGCAGCAGCGTGACGATATTGACTTTAGTTTATCAACAGGAGAGCTAACTATGTTCATCGGTAAAGGACAGATCCACTATCAATGGAGCAAACCTTTACTTAGCGAGCAGATACCTACGGAAAACTTAGTAGATCCAAAAGAGATCATAGAAGCACAGCAGAAGAACATGAACACTTCTATAGCAATACGTCGTATGGATGTACAACTTGTAGGTGCTAATATTAACGCTCCCGTAATAACAGAAGAGCCTGCTCCTTACTTTGAAACGCATCTACTACGTAGTGGTGAAGAAATAACGGCACACACTTTTAAAAAGATCACTTATAAAAATGTATACCCAAATATCGACTGGGTTTTATACACCAACGGTAAAAACCTTAAGTACGACTTTGTAGTACGTAAAGGTGGTAATGCCAAAGACATTAAACTTAAATACAACGGTGCTGATGAATTGACCATCAAAGACGGCGCGCTTATAGCGGCTACAAACTTTGGTACAATAACTGAAGCTGCACCTTACACATACAACAAGGAAACAAAAGAAGAAATAGCTTCTCAATACCAACTTATTTATAATGAGCTACGCTTTGACGTAGCGCCTCACACCGGAGATATCGTGATTGACCCTAGCCTAGAGTGGGCCACTTATTATGGTGGTGGCCATCAAGACTGGGCGCACAGTAGTGCTACCGACTTGGCAGGTAACGTGTACCTTGGCGGCTGGACATACAGTACCAATAACATCGCTACTTCAGGTGCTTTTCAGGATACGCTTACATCTCAGATAACACAGTATACTTACTACTCAGGTTTCTTAGCCAAGTTCAACGTGAACGGTGTAAGACAATGGGGTACTTACTATCCCGGGCATGTGTCTGATGTAGAGTGTGACGCAAATGGGAATGTTTACCTTACAGGCGGTGTAGATAGCATAGCAAGTTTTGCAACTACAGGTGCACACCAAACCACTTTTGGTGGTAGAGGCACTTACACTGGTGGATATTGGTATACCGGCGATGCATATGTAGCCAAATACACCTCTAACGGCCAACGTGTATGGAGTACCTTCTACGGAGGATCTGACCATGATAGAGCCTCTGCTTTAACACTGGATGCTTCAGGTAATATATATGTGTGCGGTAGTACCAATAGCCCTAACAATATCGCTTCAACAGGTGCATTTAAAACGGTAATGCCTAGCAACCAATGGTCTACTACCTACTGGTGGGGGCATGCAGGTTTCTTATTGAAGATGAACAATAATGGCGTAAGGCAATGGGCAACCTACTATAATGGTATGGCTAGCGATGTAGCTTTAGACGGCAACAACAATATTTACATCGGTGGTACTACTTGGTATGATACCGGTGTAGCTACTACCGGTGCACACCAAACCACACACTCTAACCCTACTTCTAATGCTTACGAAGGATATTTAGCCAAGTTCAGCAACGGTGGATCAAGGTTGTGGGCTACCTACTACGGTGGTAGCGCATACGACTGGATACATTCTATAGATTGTGATGCATCGGGTAACGTATATGTAAGCGGTAACACAACCAGCACTAACAACATAGCAACAAACGGCGCATTTCAAACCACACATAATAGTGGTACTTACGATGCCTTCTTAGCCAAGTTCAACACCTTTGGCATTCGACAATGGGGTACTTACTTTGGTGGTAGCAGTACGGAGTATGGAGGAGCTATGGTCATCACACCACAAGACAAAATATTCTTATCCGGTTCAACCTTCAGCTCAGGTTTGGCTACCAGCGATGGTTATAAAACATCTAACAGTGGTAACTATGACGACTTCATAGCTGAGTTTACGCCTTGGGGTGGCAGAGCTTACTGCACTTACTATGGCGGAGCCAATCAAGAATACTCGTGGGGCTACGGTGGTGGCTGGGGTAATGGAGGCGGTGGCCTTTCTTACAACTATACCGGTCGCCTTCACCTAGGCAGTAGTACTGCCAGTACATCAGGCATAGCTACTACAGGCGCACACCAAACTACTTATGGCAGTACCGTATCTACTTACGATGCTTACTTAGTAACTTTCTTGATAGATACGATCCCTTATATCAAACAACCATTTACCGATACGGTATTATGCCCTGGCGACACATTACGTGTGCCATATGGTGTGAGCTACCGATTCAATAGTGGCAATATATTTACAGTGCAACTATCCGATGCTTCGGGTAGCTTTACCAACGCAGTAAACATTGGTTCAAGATCTGATACTACGGCAGATACCATTGTATGTGTGATACCTACTACTACTACAGGTGGTACAGACTATCGCATACGCATTGTTTCTACCAACCCATCACGTACATCTGTGAGCAATTTGGTAAACATCAAGATCAACACACCTCCAACTATTACCGCAAGTAATAACGGACCTCTTTGCCCGGGCGATACACTACAACTTTCTACTGCTGCTACAGGTGGTGTAGCCGGTGCTACTTGGAGCTGGACAGGCCCTGCCAGTTATAATGCCAACACACAAAATGCAAGCAGAAATAATGTTACAACCAACCACTCGGGCGACTATATTGTTACAGCCACAGTAGGTACATGTAGTAGTACCGATACAACCACAGTAGTGGTAAACCCAACACCTGCTACGCCTAATGCCAGCAGTAATACTCCGGTTTGCCCTAACACTACGATGAACTTAACGGCAACACATGGTAGTAGTAGCACCGCATCATTTGCATGGACAGGGCCCGGTGGTTATACTTCAACCCAACAAAACCCAACACGTAATAATGCTACTTATGCTATGGCAGGCACTTACTTAGTAACAGCTACAGTGAATGGCTGTATATCAGCACCGGCTAGTACAAATGTTGTGGTACAGATCACTACGCCTACACCACAAGCGGGTAGTAACTCACCTATTTGTGCAGGACAACCATTAAGCCTTACAGCAACTACCATTAGCAATGCCACTTACGAGTGGGGAGGGCCTGCATTATTTAGCAGCACACAGCAAAATCCTACCATATTTAATACATTGGCCAACAAGTCTGGTAAGTATTATGTAATAGCTACAGTGAATGGCTGTGTATCTCTTGCTGATACAGTAGACGTAACAATTAAGTCGGCACCAACAATAGGTATCTTCCCTACACCTGGCGATTCAATATGTGTAGGCGGTAGCGCCATCTTTACAGCCATTACCAACAATGCAGGGCCAAACCCTAACTACAACTGGCAAAAGAATGGTACCAACATCACCGGTGCTAACGGACCTAGTTATACTACTGCTAACCTGAATACAGGTGATGTGATCACTTGTCAGCTACTTGGTGTGACCACTTGCCCTAACTATACAGTAACCAGTAATCCGGTAACCATGGTGGTAAGACCTATTGTACAACCTACAGTATCTATTACAGCTAGCCCGGGTACATTATTAGAGCCTTACGAGCTGGTAACCTTTACAGCTAGCACTACTTATGCCGGTAAGAAACCAAACTTCCAATGGTATAGAAACAATCAACCTGTACAAGGAGCGACCAATGGTATTTGGGGTACCTATCAATTATCTAATGGTGACTCTGTTAAAGTAAAGCTTATCAGTGACGACCCTTGTACACAACCTAAGGAAGCTACAAGTAATACTATAGTGATAGGTATTAAGGTGAACGTAGAGAACGTGAACCCGCTGAAGAGCATCAGCCTCTTCCCTAACCCTAACAATGGTAGCTTCTCTCTACAAGGAAATGTGAACACTACTGATGCCATACAGTTGACCATCATCAACAGTGTGGGGCAAATAGTACACCAGCAAGAAGTGAAGACCGTAAACGGACAACTGAACGAGCAAGTACGCACCAGCAACTTAGCTAGTGGTGTGTATTTACTACAGCTACAAAACAACGAGCATAAACAACATATAAGGTTTACAGTAAAATAAAAAACACTTGACCATACAACCTACAGGCAGCCCAAAAGGCTGCCTGTAATCGTATATATAAATATGTTTCGTTATCTTTAAGTTATAGGTAAACAAGACAATACCATCTATGAAACAAACCCTACTACTTACCCTGCTATTATTAAGCTTTAGCCTGCAAGCCAAAGAGTTTGATGCAAAAGCTGCACTGGCCAAAAGCCGACTACTCTTCCTAGAAAATAAAGGACAGATCACCGACAAAAACTTACAACCACGTAAGGACATTGACTTTAAAGTAGACGGTGGCGCTGTGACCATTTTTGTAGGCAACGGTCAGTTGCATTATCAGTGGGTGCGGACGCAAAGTCAAAAAGAAAAAGTAAAAAATCAGAATGCTGTTGAAGTCAAACCCGAGGAACAACAGGAAGAGATCATTTACACCTACCGCATGGATGTAACACTGGTAGGTGCTGATAAAAATGTACAACCTGTTACAGAAGAAGGAGCAGTATACACTGAACGATATTACAGCAATAAACTTCCCGAAGAAGGACTAACACTTAGTGCTTATAAAAAAGTAACCTACCCTAACGTATACCATAATATTGACTGGGTGCTGTACAGCAACGGGCATGAATTAAAGTACGACTTTGTGGTGCATAAAGGAGGTAATGTAAAAGACATACAACTACGCTACGATGGTGCTACTGATTTACAACTCACCAACGGAGCATTGCAAGCCACCACGCCCTATGGCAGCATTACAGAAGCTGCACCTTACACATACGATGCCAATACGCAAGCCGCAATAGAAAGCCAATACCAACTCAATGGCAACATACTGAGCTTTAACATAGCCCCATACGAAAGCACAAAACTAGTGATAGACCCAGCTTTAGATTGGGCAACCTACTATGGAGGTAACCGTCAAGATGCGGTAAGTAATGTATTTACTGACTCACTGGGCTATATATATATTGTAGGTAATACTACTAGTTATAATAATATAGCCACAACTGGTAGTCATAAAGACACCTTGACTTATCACATAACCAGCTATAATAACATTAGCTACCATTGGGAACATTTTATTGCCAAGTTTAATAGTGCAGGAACACGTATTTGGAGCACCTATGTAAAAATAGGGCTTTACGCGTATAGTTATGGAGGCTGGGGTGGATATGGATATGGGCATAGTGGTAACTTGAGCTGCGCTGACAAACAAGGCAATATATACTTGGCTACTTCCACAAGAGACACCGGGTTAGCTACTACCGGTGCTTATCAAGACACACTTACTTACAACATTATTGACTCCGCATATCATGATGATGGCTATATTGTCAAGTTCAATAAAAATGGCGTTAGACAATGGGGTACCTATTATGGCAGTACGGATAGAGAATACATTAATAACATTACAACTGACGACAACGGCAACATCATATTTTCAGGAAGTCATAATCATTGGAGATACCACCATTATGGCTTGGACTCACTTGCTGAAAAACTAGTAACACCTGGTACATATCAAGACACCAATTCTCACGATACCGTTTACTATTATCATGGTAGCGGTTATGGTTATAATGGCTATGGAAGCTTTTTAGTAAAGTTTGATGGTAATGGCAATAGGAAATGGGGTACTTTTTACAACTGGCATTTAAGTAACCTTACTTGCGACCGTTCTGGAAACATTTATGCGATAAGCCGTGTAGACACACATCTGGTAAACAACCCACATGGCTATTATTTGAATAAGTTGGTAGGTTCTAATGCACACCAAGACAGCTTAGCAGGAAATACAGACGGACTGATCACCAAATTCTCTGCAGATGGCACTACCCGCCTTTGGGCCACCCTATACGGGGGAAATAATGATGATGTACTTTACGACATCACTTGTGATGCCTATAACAATCTATACATTGGCGGTTTAACAAATAGTACTACAAAAATTGCCACAACTGGCACACACCGTGCTACAAAATATGGTTCTGCAGATGCCTTTATTGTAAAAATGGACAGTAGTGGCAACCGAGAATGGGGTACTTACTATGGTGGTAATACTTTTGATATTATTTCAGATATAGAAGTAGGCACTGATAATCAACTCTATGTCTATGGCGTGGCCTTTAGTGGTAGCCATATCGTCACACCCAATGCCCATCAAACCGCCAGAAGCTACCTTACCGATGCTTTTCTTAGCATATTTAATAGCAATGGCCAATTGACCTATGGCACCTATTTTGGTGGAACGGATTGCGAAAATATACTTTACCCTAAACCTATGAGCAACCCAAGTTGCATTTATACTTGGCAGTGGTGGCGATATGGTTATGGATATAACTATGCTTACGGTCATTATTGTGGCAGTACTTCTTATTGGGGAAGCAATTATTCTCGAGGAAGTTACGGAGGCTTAGCGTTAAGCCTTAATGGAGACATATATATAGGTGGGTCAACCAATAGCGATACCGGCTTTGTTACACAAGGTGCACACCAAACTTTTATCAACGTTAACTATTATCACCACAACTACAATTATGCACAAATTGACGGCTTTTTAGCTAAGTTCAATGCCGACACTTCTGCGTTTATAACTATGCCGTTTACTGACACCTTGCTTTGTGGTGGCGATACCATACAAGTCAACTATGGGGTAACACAAACACATCGTAGCAACAATGTATTTTCAGTACTCCTTTCCGACACTTCAGGTAGCTTTGCCTCACCTACTATCATTGGCACGGTCAATAGTAATGTCGCAGGTACTATCACCTGTGTAACGCCTACTAACTTACCGCCCGGCACCAAATACCGCATTTGTATAGCGGGAAGCGCCCCTGTAGACACTTCGGAAGATAACGGACAAAACATCAGGGTAAGCACCTACCCTACTGCCTTTACCGCTTCAGCCTCTACACCCATTTGTAGCGACGATACTTTATTCCTCAATGCTTACTCCACAAATACGGCTACAGTATATACGTGGAAAGGTCCGGGCAGTTTCCATACACACACCAAAGACACGGCTATCATCAATGCACAAGTAAATGCTACGGGTATGTATACAATTAAAGCCGACCACTATAGCTGTGCGCTGTACGACACCTTTAATGTATTGGTGAACCCTTCACCCGACACACCTATAGTGAGCAGCAACAGCCCTATATGTGGTGGCGACACTTTAAAACTATTTGCCGCAAGCGGACCAACGGGTGTCACTTACGCTTGGAGCGGACCTATGGGCTACAACAGCACTACAGGCAATTCTATTCGTGCCCATGCACAACCGCAGCACTCAGGCATATACTATATAGACGTTACCTATGGTGCATGTACCAAAACAGATAGTGTACAAGTGCAAGTTGATACCGCAGTAACGCTGAATGTATTCCCATCGCCGGGTAGTGATATTTGTGACGGACAATCGGTAACCTTGGTAGCCATCACTCAAAATGCGGGCGCAACACCACAACTGCAATGGACGAAGAATGGCAATAACATACTAGGTGCTAACAACAATTCATACATGGCCACAGGCGTGCAGAATAGTGATGCCTTTGCGCTGATGCTCACACCTAGCACCAGTTGTAATACAACCATAAGCAGTAATGTGGTCAACATGAATGTATCGCCATGGCTCACACCATCGGTAAGCATTACAGCAGCGCCCGGCTTACAAGTAGCTCCATGGGAGCTGGTAACCTTCACGGCTACTCCTGTTAATGGCGGCGCTAACCCTACTTACCAATGGATGCGTAATGGCAAAGAGGTAACGGGTGCTACCAATGCTACATGGGGTACTTACCAACTGAATGATGGCGATACCATAAGCGTGGTACTCTATAGCGATTATAATTGCCCTACAATAGATAGTGCTATCAGTAACCAGCTGGTTGTAGATGTATTACTCCACATCAAAAACATCAACCCGCTGAAGAACATCAGCCTCTTCCCTAACCCTAACAATGGTAGCTTCTCTCTGCAAGGAAATGTGAATACTACTGATGCCATACAGCTGACCATCATCAACAGTGTGGGGCAAATAGTACACCAGCAAGAAGTGAAGACCGTAAACGGGAAGTTGAACGAGCAAGTGCACACCAGCAACTTGGCCGGTGGCGTATATTTACTACAGCTACAAAACAACGAGCATAAACAGCATATCAGGTTTACAGTAGAGTAACAACTTGTAACTAATAGTTTATAAAAAGGGATCTGTTCTGAAACATATCCCTTTTTTAATATAGCCGGCCTTATTTATACTTAACTTTGCTATACATAAACTAGTTTAAGATGAAGCCCTACACAATACTATTCAGCTTACTTCTTATAGCATCACTATCGTATGCCAAGTCGTCTACAGAAGGTATGTCCTCATTATATTTTATTGAGAACAGCGGACAGATCAACAACCAATATGGCAACCCTGTTAGTGATGTTCATTTTGTGCTTTCTGCTGAGGGAGCTTCTATCTTCTTAGAGCCTGGGCGTATCAAATATCAGTGGATGAAAGAACTGACGCAAGATGATGATGAAGCCTTTGACCCCACAAGTACTGATAAAAAAGAAGCTCTGAAACACACAAGCCTGGCCTACCAAATAATTGAGATGGAGCTGGTAGATGCTAACACCAACCTTACTCCCATAGCAGAAGAAAAACAAGCCTACTACGAGCGCCACATGTTAAAAACAGGCAATACCGTTACCGCCCATACTTATCATAGAGTTACTTACAAAAATGTATATCCTAATATCGACTGGGTGCTTTACACCATCAACGGATCATTGAAGTACGACTTTGTAGTACACGAGGGCGGCAATGTCAATGACATCAAAATAAGATATAAGGGTGCTGATGATATTTCGTTGCAAGAGAATGGCAGCATTTTGGTACACACAGCAATGGCCAATATTACCGAGCAAGCACCTTATACTTACGATGCCGTTACTCACGTTCCCATACCATCAAAGTTTAAGATTCAAGCTAATGAGATCAGTTTTGATGTAGCTGCAACCGACAGGCCACTAGTGATAGACCCACGTTTGGAATGGCAAGATTACTTATGGGGAGGAATATATAACACTCACTTCCCTACAGCCATTACTGCCGACCTATATAGTAATTGCTATGTCAGCGGCTGGTTAAGGTACCAAAGTTACATAGCCAATGCAGGCTATAGCGACACCATGAATAACATAGACACACTTAGCTGGTCGCCTTATAACTATGCCAGCTTTGTAAGAAAAAAACAAATACCTGTACTGCACCATAATTACGGAAATATGTGGTCGTTTTTCTTGCCCGCTTTGGTAGCCGATATCAAAGTGGATAAAGAAGGTAACCTGTTTGCCGTAGGCGGCATAGATAGTGTAGCGGGTTTTGCAACCAGTGGGGCTCACCAAAGCACCTATGGCGGTGGTACAGGCAACGGTTGGGCGGAATATCATGAGCAAGATGCTTTCTTAGCCAAGTTTGACGATAGCGGCAGAATGGTGTGGGCTACTTACTATGGGGGTAGTAAAAACGATCATGGTTTTTCGTTAACGCTTGACGGAGATGATAATATTTACATTATAGGAAGCACATCCAGCCAAAATGCCATGGCTACCGCAGGTGCACATCAAACGTCTATATCTTCATCAGGCTCATATGGTTTCATAGCTAAGTTCAACAAAAACGGCGTGCGCCAGTGGGGAACGTATTACCCTTCACAACCTAACAAGTTAGCTACTGACGATAGTGGCAATGTATATATTATAGGTTTGACACCACTGCATGCGGGCATAGCAACAACAGGAGCATTCCAAACCACACACACACATGCCGTTAATAGTAGTAACCATGCTTACGATGGCTTTTTGGTCAAATTCAATACCAATGGAGTACGCCAGTGGGGTACTTATGTTGGGGGTAATGGCATGGATGCTACAACTGATGTTACTGTAGATAAAGCTTTTAATGTATTCATCAGTGGTAGTACACGTAGCACAAACAACATTGCCACTACAGGTGCGCAACAAACATCGTTGAACGGCATTAGTGATGGTTTTTTAATGAAGTTTACCCCTAACGGACAAAGAGTATGGGGCACTTATGTTGGGGGTAACAAAACCGATGACCTGAAAGGCATCACAATGGGAGCGGGCAAAATTATGGCCAGTGGCAGCACAACCAGCGATACCGGTTTGGCTACTGCTGATGCGGCACGTGATTTTTATGCCTTAGCTACAGATGACTTCCTCACCACATATGACACCGGAGGCAGTAGGCTATACAGCACCTACCTGGGCGGCAGACTTCTAGAGGAGCAAAACCCCTTTATTACCCAACCTTATGTACCAAGCCCACCACACCCTATCTGCTACAGCCCTACAGGTCGTATATTGTTTACCAGTGCTTCTCAAAGTGAGTTATTAGATAAGTTTAATTTCCCTGCACCACCTTTCTATACCGCTTTTAGCGCACACCATATTTATTACCAATACTATGTTTCCCTAACGGATACTATGGTATATATCAAATATCCTTTCCAAGACACGCTATTGTGTGGCAGTACAAGCAGCACCTTTAGTTTACCCTATGGTACTTCCATCAGGTTCAACAACAACAATGTATTTACCGCACAGCTATCAGATGCAAACGGGAGCTTTGCCAGCCCTGTAACCATTGGCTCTCGTGCTGATACTACAGGCGATACTATTAGTTGTACTCTACCTACCAACCTTACAACGGGCACCGGGTATAAGGTACGCATCATGTCGAGCAGCCCTGTGCGTATATCCGAACCAGTAGCCTATAGCATGAGTATATTGGGTAGCAACTTTGCTGTAGCTGCCAACAACGGCCCATTATGCAGTGGAGATAGTTTATCACTTATGGGTTCTTCTACCACTACGGGTATTACTTGGTCGTGGACGGGTCCTAACAGTTTCAGCTCTTCAGCAAAAGATACGTTCATTACCAACACCATCACTACTATGAGTGGCGACTATATATTAACTGCTACGCATACAGCATCCAACTGTTCGGCTAGCGATACCACAACAGTGGTCATCAATACTTTACCCGCAAAACCTACTACCATAACTAACAGCCCACTATGTGTAGGCGACACACTCATTCTTAGCGCTACCAGCACTACTACAGGTGTTACCTATAACTGGGCAGGACCCAATAGTTTCTCTTCCAACAATAAGAATGAGATAAAACCTAACATACAACTATCAGATAGTGGCGCTTACATTGTAACCGTTACAAACAACGGCTGTACCACTTCAGACACAGCAATAGTAATTGTAGGCAGCATAGTGACACCATCTGTATCTATAACAGTAACGCCACCGTTGCCGGTAGCACAAGGCACTACACTTACTTTTACGGCTACACCTACCCATGGAGGTAGTAACCCTACTTATCAATGGAAAAACAATGGAGTTGCCATATCAGGCGCAACGGGCAATACCTACATCAGCAATCAGCTTAACCATTTAGATACCATCACGGTAGATATGGTGAGCGATCAACATTGTGCTATGCCACAATCTGCATCTAGTAACGAGATAATAGTACAGTCGCAACTAAGCATAGCTACCATAAAGGGAGCAGGCAGTATCAACCTCTCCCCTAACCCTAACAACGGTAACTTCACACTAAAAGGACAAGTAGCCACCCATAAAGCACTTACTCTAACCATCATCAACAGTGTGGGGCAAATAGTACACCAACAAGAAGTAAGTACTATAAACGGACAACTGAACGAACAAGTGCACACCAGCAACTTAGCTAGTGGTGTATATTTACTACAGCTACAAAACAACGAGCATAAACAACATATCAGGTTTACAGTGAAATAAAAAACACTTGACCATACAACCTGCAGGCAGCCCTTTGGGCTGCCTGTTTTGTTAAACATTCCTAAAAGTCACCTAACTTGGCATAGCACTTGCATTTACACCATCGTGAAGCACTTGATAACCATCATACTTTTAGCCATAGCAGCTATACAGGCACAAGCACAGCCCGTGCAGTTGGTAGCTCGTATGGATACGGTACATGTAGTATCAGAGCGGGAGTGGGCCAATGACACTATACGCTACCGCTACAACCAAATGAAGTATTATGTAACCACTATACTCCCCTACCTGAATGCGGCTACCGAAGTATTTAAAGAGCTGGACGAAACTTTGCAAGATCCTAACCTGAACAAAAAGCAGAAAAAAGCCATTGTAAAAACCAAGGAGCAGATCGTAAGAAAGCGATTTGAAGAAGAAGTAAAAAAGCTTAACGAAACGCAAGGCGTTTACTTGGTCAAACTCATCACCCGACAAACCGGAGCAAATATCTACCATATTCTCAAAGAGTTTAAAAACCCCATGACGGCTATAAAATGGCAAGGCTGGGCCAAGCTACATGGCTTTAACCTCAACAAAAAATACGACCCTGCCGATGAGCCTTGGCTGGAAGATATTATGGAAGACCTGGGCTACCCACTACCCAAGCAGGGTTAGCGTTCGCACTTCGCAGAATGATAATACTATTTGACGGAACAGAAACGATTACTGAGCAAGTATGCAATATATTTGCAGTACAATATTAATAATGAAAAAGCTATACACACTTGTAGCCCTATTAGCAACAGCTACAGCAGCACACGCACAACTTGCTAACGGACTGATCGCTCACTGGGGGTTTAATGGCAACGTAAACGACATAAGCGGTAATAACTTTAATGGCACAGCTCACAACATCACCTATACCAGTGGTAAAAAAGGTGGGAGTAA
Organism: Flavipsychrobacter sp.; assembly: GCA_965230595.1. Classification (GTDB taxonomy): domain Bacteria; phylum Bacteroidota; class Bacteroidia; order Chitinophagales; family Chitinophagaceae; genus UBA5543. Next base: position 2,163,374 of record OZ246011.1, read on the forward strand.
TAGTGCTGCTATCTTTAACGGAGCATCTAGCTATGTCAGTACAGCTTACCAAAACTCATTGAATCTGAATGAATACTCAATCTGTGCCGTTCTAAAAGTTAGCGCATTTAATACAGGAACCTGCCAGGAAAGTGTTGTGCTGGCTACAGGCCTATACCCTACAACGGGTAGTATTAGCTTAAGTATGGGCGACAATCCATTTGATAATGACAATTGCAGTAATGCTGACACCAGCAAACAAGTGTTTAGGTGCAGTGCGGGATCAGCCTTACCCAATGGACCTTCTGAGTGGCAATATACACCTACAACACGTACTAACAGGTGGTACAATGTTATTGCAACCTTTAGTAACAATACCTTTAAAATTTATGTAGATGGCCAGTTGGTAAATACAACTACTGCTATTTCGGGCAGCATAGGCAACAATACCAACCTGGGCTTAAACATTGGAAGAAACCCAATTGGTGGTGCATCTAGCAGATACTGGTTTAATGGAATTATTGATGACATACAGCTTTATAGTAGAGTACTTGCCGATAGTGAGATCGTTGACCATTATAACGACGTATACATCAACCAACCATTCAGCGATACCAACTTATGCTTTAACCACAACTTCACGCTTAACTATACTACTATAGGTAGCTACCCGGCAGGTAATGTATTTACAGCCCAACTATCTAATGCCACCGGCAGCTTTGCCAACCCTGTAAACATTGGTAGTGTGACCGCCCAAACCAGTGGTACGATCAACTGTACTATACCACCAAACACAATAGCCGGCACGAAATATAGAATAAGAATCGTCAGCTCAAAGGGTAGTGACATTTCAGAGGACAATGGTAAGGACATTTCCATAGGCAACACTACGGTAAACATTAGTGCTTCCCCAAGTAATAATGTGGGCCCGTATACACCGGTATCTTTTTCCAGTACGGTCAACTATGGTGGCTCATCACCATCTTATCAGTGGAGAAAAAACGGCATAGATATTTCAGGAGCTACTGCAGGGGTTTACAATGCGGTAGCAGGTGTTGACTTCAATAGTAATGACGACATCACACTTTTCGTTACTGGCAGTTCACCTTGCACCTCAGTTGACACGGTAACGAGTAACTCCATTACGATGATCGTTAACCTAAACGTGAATAGCTTACATGCAGTTGATAATATTCAGGTAGCGCCTAACCCATCGAATGGAAGGTTCACACTATCAGGAAAGGTAAAACAAGGTCAACCCGTACAACTACAAATCATCAACACTACAGGGCAGGTTGTATACAAAGAGACCTTGATCCCTAACAATGTTATGCTACAACATCAAATAACCTTACCTCAGGTAGGTAGTGGTGTTTACCGTTTACAATTACAGTCGGGTCAGGAATTTAAAACCATGAACTTAAATATCAAGTAACTACAATATCATACAGATAAAACACAGGCCACCTATAGGTGGCCTGTGTTTGTTATAATAAACGAAATGGCACATTCAGCGACCAGTTTATGCCATTGAGTTAACCTACCCTTATTATTGGTCTTATATCCTATAGTTTTAGGGTATCATATTGAGCATAAAAATGCACTACAAACATACTTCATGGTATTATTTTCTATAATAAGTAAACCCTAATATGATGAAAAAAGGGCAACAGTAGTTGCCCTTTAGTTATGATCAAGAAAAGCGGGAAATGTGACACCTATCCAATTATGAAAAATCGCCCCAATCTCACATTGCCACATCCCCTGCTTTGACATGCGCCGTTTGCACTACAAAGATAACGCAGTAACAAGGCTCACATTGCACACTTTAACAGGCTTTAACAGTTTACTGTATCTTCTGTGACAATTCAGGAAACACACATGCAATTAACAGCTTTCCACATACTATACAGTGGTTGTACAGTAGTTATACATCGGTAATGAACAATATAATGTGAGCAGCCTAGCGCAACTTGTGCAGGTCTAATATCGTGATACTTCTTCTCGTGAGTAAGATAGCCTTGTCTACATCCAATATATCAGGTGTATATTCATCAGCCAATACCGCTAGCATTTTATCACCATGGTAGATAATGGTTTTGGTCGTACTCTGTAAGCAATAGTAAGGAGACAGATCTTTCTTGAAATAATACTTACTCCCCTTTGCAAAGTCAACGATCTCCAGCTCTTTATTAATAACATGTACATTAGAGGCCTTGTCGAGCATCACAGCGCAGCCCGGATACTTATCTGATATACAGGTGTAGGTGCCATCTTCATTGTCTTGATACATAATACTATCTCTGGCAAAATACCATACATCCGACAAGTCGTCCTCCAGTATCATAGTATTGATCACCTCACCTGTGGAAAGTTGAACGCTGATGAGTGTATCCATTAGCAAAACATATAAAATGCCATTTTGTTCTGTAGAGCTCACACACATGGCCTGCTCCTCTTTTAATGCCTTATGGTACAGTAAGGTACCCTTATGCTTATCATAAGCGGCCAAATAAGGAGGGGCTGCTTTCACATACTTAGCGCCAATCTCTTTATAACCGGTACAATAACCAAATCCTTTATTCAAAATAAAAACGGTATCTCCTTTCAGGTATAGATCAGACTTTCCCGTTGTATCATTAGGCAAGTGGCGTCTCCATAACACTCCCCGTTTCTAGCCACGCGTACGATCTCGTTGCTACCGGCAATGATTAGGTCTGCGCTATCTTCTATCAGATCAGAATGCATACCTATGATGCGCAATGTATTACGCTGAGCCAATCGGATATCGTCTGGCTGTAGCGATTTGTACTTATAGTTGAAACTTTTGAGGTTATGATACTTATCCATGCCCATCTTCATATCTAACTGCCAACTATCACTTGTCTTTGTTTGCAAAAACTTTAGCCCTTGGTTGATCATCAGCAGACTGTCTTTACCTAATACGTCTGTAAAGATCACACCCATATCATCGTCAAAAATATTCTTAGTGATGAGGTCACATTTTTTCAGATCAACCAATCTGCCCGATGATGTAGCCAATACCTGGTGTTCCTCATTCACATAGATCACCTCCTCCCTTTTCGACCAGTTGTTATACGCGGTATTGGTCCATAACACTGCACCATCTTCTAAATTATAGACGACGGACTTCTCTGCTTCATTTCTTATAAGTCGCTTTTTGGTCACTACGGTATAAGATGCGTCTCCATAAAATTTATCAGTAAAAGCTACCTTCTTACCTGCGATATTATAACATACCAAATGTACACTACTACTTAACCATTTATTCTTCCTTATCTCTCTCAAAAAGAGGTAAAGCCTTTTGCGGGCACTATCGTAATGATAATGCTTAATCATATGTTTTTTGAGATCATAATGTTCAGCAGCTATACTATCGCCAAACACATCAAGACCCATACTAACGTAGGTGCGGTTCTTTTCATTGAAAATATCTTGCGCGAAAACGGAGGCACAAAAAACTGATAATAGGATGGTTAATAAAATGCGCATGGTATAAATATAATGCTTACCCCTCTATCCACCGGCGGAAGCTTGCCGCTTTCTCCTTACTGATGACCAGCTCTTCGCAACCCTGCAGTTTCATCTTCAGGTGTATCTTGCCCGTATCATCAGTATACATACTTTCAATAAATGGCAGCGCAACGATGTGTTGTCTGTTGGCGCGGAAGAAGATTTTCGGGTCAAGCAATTCTTCTATCTCATCCAGCGAGCGATAGTCGGTAATGTATCTCTTCCCCTCATGGTTCAATAGGTAGATGATCTCCTCCTTCAAAAAACAAGCCGCTTCTGCCACAGGCACTAATACCACATTACGCCCCAGGTGTACGGCAAAGCGTTCTTTGTATTTATTACCACCTTTAAAGTCTTTAAATAGGTCGCCTATCTGTTGCAGGTATACTTGATTGTCAAACTTGCTTTGTAGCAAATGAAATTTATCCAATGCGGCTTGCAGGTCTTTACGCCCTACAGGCTTCAATAGATAGTCGATACTATTCACCTTAAAGGCACGAATGGCATATTCATTAAATGCTGTGGTAAATATGATAGGGCATTGAATGTTATAATCGGCAAACACATCAAGACTGATACCGTCGGCCAACTGTATATCAGAAATGATCAGGTCGGGTTGCTGCATCTCCAAAGCCATTCGGGCTTCCTTCACACTGCCTATAGGTTTGCTGATCTGTGCATCGGGTTCCAGTTGCCTCACCAGCTTCAATAAACTTTCGGCCACTAATGGCTCATCTTCTAACAAGAGTATATTCATTGTTGCACAATTTACAATAATGGTAGTTTAATTGTATAGTGAGCGTCAGTATCGCTGATGATGATCTCCTGTTCGGTAAGGTAGCTGTAGAGTTCTCTCAATTGCGCCAAGCCGGTGCCGTTGGAGGTGGCTATCTGTTTGCGCAACTGTTTATTATTGCGGAAGATGAGGTAATCACCTTCATCCCATATTTCTATTTTGAGTGGCTCGCTGGGCTGCACTATGTTGTGCTTGATGGCATTGTCGATGAGCATCTGCGAGGTCACCATTACGATGCATCTGTCCTGTGCACCGTTCGACACGTTTTTGCAGATCTCCACCCCGTCTCCATACCTAATGTGTAGCAGCTCTATATAGTGTTCAATAAAGTCCAGCTCTTCATACACGTTTACTACTTCACTTTCTTTATGCTGTAGCACATAGCGGTATACCTTCGCCATGTGTTGCACAAAGTCTGACGCTAGTTCGGGGTTAGTGTGTATAAGCCCGTCTAATGAGGTCAATGTATTGAACAAGTAATGCGGATCTACCTGATTTTTCAGTTGGTGGTATTTCACCTCTGCTTTTTCCTGCTCCAGTCTAGCCGTTTGTATTTCCAATGCAGCCTTTTCGTCAGCAGTATCTTGCCAATTGCTAAAGAAGTGTACTGCATAGAAGGCAAAGTTGAACATTAATATTACAATGAAATAAACCACTATCATCAATGCCATGAATGGTTTATTTGCCAACAACTCATGTTGTGCAGCAAGCGGCATCTGGTCTTTCAGTAGTGTAGTAACGGTGAGGTCAAGCGTACCTGTTACCATTATAGTAATGAGTATCTGTAGGGCGATACGTTTTATCGGTCCGCGCTCAAACGGGTAATACTCGTTCAGCTTATAATTGATGTATTTGATCAGATGCCAAAACGCTGTTAGCGTGATAAACTGACCAATAAACATGAGCACGTGTAAACCAAGACTCCAATCGCTCAATAAGTAATAGCGCAATATACCAGTACCAATGGTCATTACAGCTATAAACATATATGGCAGATACCTAAGCTGCGAGTTATCCATAGCCCTCGCATGCCTACGTACCATTATAGGTATCCTTCTTTTAAGCCTCAGTGCCTTCACTACTCTTTATTTTACATAAGGAGATGCTTCCTTAGGTGGAGCGATCTCTAATATTCTGCCGTCTTCCATTTCCATGATACGGTCTGACCCGTTGGAGAAATCATGATCGTGCGTTACAGTGATCACGGTTTGATCGTTCTCATGTGCTAATCTCTGAAAAATATCAAATACCATCATCGAGTTCGCCTTATCCAGGTTACCTGTCGGCTCATCGCCCATAATGATCGTTGGGTCGTTGATGAGTGCACGGGCAATAGCAACACGCTGCTGCTGCCCACCCGATAGGCGGTTGGCATGCTTGCGGGCAAATTCATCCATACCCACCCAGCGTAGCTTTTCTATAGCACGGTGTTCTATCTCTTCTTCACTATACTTACCCAGCTTTAGTGCGGGCATCATCACATTGCGCAATGCCGTAAACTCAGGCAGTAAAAAGTGAAACTGAAACACAAAACCCAAATGCTCATTTCTAAATTTAGATAAAGCGTTTTGCGACTTACCCGTTAGCTTTTCTCCATTAATGCTTAGCACACCATCGTACTCCGTATCCATGGTAGAAAGGATGTACAGTAAGGTACTCTTACCACAGCCACTCTTACCAATGATGGAAAAGAACTCTCCTCTCTTCACTTCAAAGTCCAACCCTTTCAGCACTTCAAACTCTGTAGGCTGATAGAATCGCTTCTTTATATGTTCTGCTTTTAATACAATGTTCATTTGTTAGTATTTATCCTCTGATGATCTCTACAGGGTCTACTTTTGCAGCCTTGCGCGATGGGAACCAGCCAGCAAATAGCGTGGTTAAAAATCCAAAGAACAGGCCTATGAAATAGTGAACGGGATTGAAGTTGACCGGGAAAGTATCTATCCTAAAAAACTCACCCGCAGGGAATGGTGTAATGGACAACAGATAACTAAAGAAGAACCCGATGATCAACCCCAGCGCACCACCTGCTATACCTATCATTACCGACTGTAGCATGAAGATGCCCGTAACATCACTACCCTGAAAACCCGTAGCCTTGAGTATGGCAATATCCTTCATCTTGTTGATGATGTTCATGTTCATGATGTTGTAGATACCAAAACCTGCTACGACCAATAAGGTGAAGCACACTACAAAGGTCATGATGTTACGTATCTGCGTACCGGCTAGTATCGATTGGTTGGCGGTTTCCCAATCTTCAAACTTCAGGTCGCCCATCTGGTTGCCCAATTCTGCTGCTAATAGTTTTGCCTTATTTACATCCAGCATTTTCACGTTCAAGTCGGTCACATACGATGGGTCTTTCTGTAATATCTTTTGCACGGTAGCCAGTGTGGCATAGCTCTGTGTTTCGTCCAACGCGGCGATGCCATAGGAGAAAATGCCTACGATCTTTAAAGTGATGTTGCCCCCTTCAGGAGTAGTTACACTCACACGGTCGCCCACATGCACACCCATCTTCTTGGCCAAACCCTTACCCATGATGATGACATCAGAACCTTTGAGCAAGTTGTTCAGGTCGCCAATGTCCATCTTCTTATCCAGGTCAAACAGCTCTGCTTGCCTGGCTACATCCACACCATATATATTGCCCGGTATCTTTACAGGACCGTTATTATAAAACACCTGCGACGATAACTGTGGTGCTACCCCACGCACACCATCCATACGCTCTATACGTTGCATGAGCGTCAGCCCGCTTTTTATCTTGCTCAGTTCGTTCTTCGGCTTTTGATGGGTCACTACATACCAGTCATCTTCTGTAATGTTTTGGTTGAAGGCAATGATCTTTTCATCCTTAACCTCCAGCGGTTTGTAGATGTGTATGTGCGGGGTGTTGTCCATCGCCAAGTCTTCGGTAAACTTGTTGACCCCCGTCATAAAGCTGATCATGATGATGAACATGGAGATACCGAAGGTAACACCCAGCATAGCCACTATGCTCTGTTTCTTTTTAGTAAACAGGTGCGTGACCGCTATGTTGAAGGATAGTTTCCAGTTCATTATTTCAAGATTATGGTCGCTGTTTTGTCCAATCCGCTTTTTACTTCTATCCACTCATCGTCTGCTATACCTGTTTCTATATGCACCATTTGTTCTCCTTCTTCTGTTTTGATGCGCACACTATCTCCCTTTTGCACGGCAGCGCGTGGTATCACCATTACTTCCTTATCCTTAGCTAAAACAATGTTGGCCTCCAAGTTCAACCCATACACACCTACAGGTAGCTGCTCGTTAAACACAGCATCTACACGAAACGATTGTGCTACTTTATCCAAGTAAGGATATACTTTTTTGATGGTGGCTTTAAACACATGCTCGTCATAAGCATCCATAGTGATGAGTACTTCCTGCCCTTCATACACTTTATCCAAGTCGTCTTCATCCACCAATAGTTTGGCGATCATATCACCTGCACCTATTAAGGCTATGGGCTGGTTAGGATTGATGATGTCTCCCTGCTTTTTATAAATATCATACACCACACCATCTACAAAGCTTTTTAAGCGGCCTACGTTCTGTTGTGCACGATTCACACTTAGTTGGTTTTGCGCTTGCTGCAGTTGTAGCTTGCTCGATAGACGTTGTTGCTCCAGTTTGTTCACTAAATTTTCATGATCTTTCAACGAGCTTTGGTATTGCAGATAAAACTTCTCATATGTACTTTTTGAAATAGCATCCTGTTCATATAGTTTTTTATAACGCTCATACTGCTTACCGTCTTGGTCGAGCTTTATTTTAGCTACCTCTAATTGCTTTCTCAACTCTTCCATTACGGGAGCATCATTACTAGCTATAGGGATAGTCTTTTGCACCACAGCATGTGCGCCTTGCTCTTGGGCTTCGCGAATTTCATTGCTCACGTAAAATAGCTTTTGTCCTTTGCTAACGGTATCGCCTTCTTTCACATAAGCCTCTTGCAAGTAACCATCTACGGCTGATACGACTTTATACTCCTGCTCAGGCAATAGCGTACCGGATGCATAAGTAGCTGCCGTCAGTTGACGCATTTGTGGCTGTGTAGTTTCTTGCTTGCTACCGCAACTCGCTACCGATAAGGCCACGGCAATGCCGATAGCTATGGTCAACCAAAATGTAAATCGGTTTTTCATCTTAAAAGTTTTGTGTGCTTAATAAGTGATATAATATACCGTCGGCAAGGTTTTGTAAATACTCCATCCTTGCTTTGTTGTATTCTATAAATATGTTGTTGAATTCGTCAAACTCCATCACGCCTTCTTTTATATTCAGCTTGGCAATACGCAGGTTATCTTCTGCCGTCACCAGCTTATCTTTCAACACCTCTTGCTTGATGTAAGCGGCTTGATATTGTGCGATCCAATCTTCTTGTTGCTGCGTAAGCTGAGCTTTAATACGGTCTTGCTCTAAACGTGCTGTCATTAATTGTAGCTTACTCTTTTTATTGGAGGCTCTGTAGAAGTTGCCTTGAAAGAGCGGAACATTCAGCTTCAGGTTAATGTTGGCTACGTCAAATTCTATATTAGAAAAGTTAGGCTCAAAATTGGTCTGCATATTATAAGTATACCTTGTAGCCAGTGACAGCTTAGGCATGCCGGCATAGCGGCTTTGCTTCAAGGCCAGTTGCGATGCTCTTACCTTCCAGTTGGCTTCTTCCCAAGCGGGGCGGCGGCTGATGTCTCCTGCTTCATACAATGCCGGCCATTCAAACTCGTTCAGCTTTTCGCGTAGCACTACGGTGTCTGTTCCCAATACGGCGTTCAGCCCGTTGATGCTTTGCTTCATACGTGCGGTGTAGTTGATACGTGTGGCTTTTACATCTAGTAACAGGTTTTTTGTTCTGTTAAAGTCAGCAGGGTCTACCACACCTTGCTCATTGCGCTCTTCCATAATGCGCAATAACTCTATGGCAGTTTTTTCATTCTCTTCATTCAGTTGCAATACATCGCCCGTTACCAATGTTTGGTAATAGCTTTGTATCAGTTGCAGGTGTAGATTCTCCAAGGCGGTTTTACTGCTCCATTTCTTTTCTTCATAGGTAGCTTTTGCCTTTGACAATTTTGCCCAGTTGCTCAGATCAATAATGGGTACACTTAATTCTCCCCCTGCGGTAAATACATATGGCAGTCCGAACTGTGCTTTCAAATAAGTACCCGGTGTACCACCCAGTGCCTCGGCAGGTATCAACTGTGTGGCCAGTATGGGATAATAGTCGCCCGTGGCAAAGGCATTCACCTTGGGATATATGGTAGAGCTGGCTACTTGACGCTCGTGGCGTGCCAGTTGCGGCTGCAATTGTATCTGGCGGGCTTGCGGACTATTCTTGTCAGCATATTGCAGCAGCTCGTCCAGCCCATCAAAGGCTACTTGAGCCATAATGGGTGTAGATATTAACAATAAGGCGATGATACTATTGAGCAGTCGCATGACAGATTATTTTATACAAAGGGAAAAAAAATTAAGAAGCCTTGCAAATGCGAGTCAGGGAAACGGAAATTTTGAACATGGAAACATTTTCAAAAAACATTTGGCAATTTGAAAAAAGGCTTTACCTTTGTAAGTAATTACTCACTTATAATGACAGAGAAACAAGAAAACATACTCATGACTGCACTAGAGCTTTTTGCTACACAGGGATACCACGCGGTATCTACGAGCAAGATAGCTAAGCAAGCCAGGGTATCTGAGGCATTGATCTTCCGTCATTTTGAGAATAAAGAGGGTTTGCTCGCAGCTATTAAGTGCATAGCAGAAGAGAAAATGAAGGGCATAATGGCTGATATTGTGATGAGCACCGACCCTAAAGATGTAATACGCAAGACACTACGAATGCCGCTACAGATAACGGAGCAAGAGTATAAAGTGTGGCGACTAACCTATGCGCTGAAGTGGCAAACCAACCAGTACGACCCGAAGAAGATGGAGCCTATAAAACTAGTGCTGACCGATGCTTTTAAAAAGCTGAAATACGAGAAGCCTGAGGCAGAGACAGAACTGGTGTTGATGTTCTTAGACGGTGCGGCTACGGCAATACTACTGCACGAGCCTGCTAATAAGAAAGAGGTGTTTGAAGCACTATTAAAAAAGTATGACTTGTAGTCTATTTTTTTGGCCAATAATGTAAGTAAGTAATCACTTAATAATTTGATAACAATAAACAACAATAACATGAGCAAAGTAATCTTAGTAACCGGAGCATCATCGGGCATGGGTAAAGATTTTGCCCTACGTATGATACAAGAAGGACACACCGTATATGGTGCTGCACGCCGTGTAGAAAAAATGAAAGACATCGAAAACGCAGGTGGCCATGCCATAGCAATGGATGTAACTAAAGAGGCAGATGTGCAAGCTGCAGTTGACCAGATCATTAATAAAGAAGGACGTATAGATGTACTCATCAACAATGCGGGCTATGCTGTATATGGTGCAGTGGAAGATGTAACCATTGAAGATGCCAAACAACAGTTTGAAGTAAACATCTTCGGGCTGGCCAATATCACACAAAAGGTAATACCTCATATGCGCAAGCAAGTTTCAGGTAAGATCATCAACATCGCATCAGTAGGTGGTAAGATATATACGCCATTGGGTTCTTGGTATCATGCTACTAAACATGCTTTGGAAGGTTGGAGTGACTGCCTGCGTATAGAGCTAAAACAGTTTGGTATAGACGTAGTGATAATAGAACCAGGTATTATTAAGACTGAATTTTCTGATGTGATGAACGAACCCATGCAACGCCGTTCTAAAGGAGGTGCTTATGAAGATTTAGTGAACCAATTGGTAAAATCAGGAGAAAAAATGTATAACAAACCCGGGGCATCGTCACCGCCAAGTGTTATCACCGACCTAATATCAAAAGCAGTTAATAGCAACAAACCCAAGACCAGATATGCAGGTGGTAGATTGGCCAGGCCATTAATTTTTATGCGCTGGCTATTGAGCGACAGAATGTTTGATAAACTCATCATGAGCCAAGTGAAATAATTATGATCAAAAAAGTATTGAAAATGATAAGCATCATTATATTAAGCATTGTAGGTTCAGTGGGTATACTTACTGTGGTGTTTGTGAATACCAGTCCACAGTTTGGCGGCAAACCTACTAAAGAGCAGCAGCTACAATATGCACTGACAGGCCACTACGAAGATGGCAAGTTCATCAACCAAATACCATCAGAAATGGAGATAGGCATTAAAGACATGCCTTCGCTCATTTACAAGCAATTTAAGAAAGACCCCGACAGGCAGCCGAGTACTAAGTTTGAGATACAACACATAGACTCGATGGACATCGTACAGAAGCCTGACTCCATTACAAGGCTTACTTGGTTTGGGCATTCATCTTTCTTACTGGAGATCGAAGGCAAGAAGATATTACTCGACCCTATGTTTGGCGATGTGCCGGCACCACACCCGTGGTTGGGCAAGTCGCGCTACTCCAACGGCTTGCCTATAGAGATAGAAAAGCTACCGAAGATAGATGCCATCATCATGTCGCACGACCACTACGACCACTTAGACTATGGCAGCATCATGAAGTTGAAAGATAAGGTAGAGCAATTCTACATGCCACTTGGCGTGGGCGCACACTTTAAGAAATGGGGTGTGGACGATAGCCGCATACATGAGCTGGACTGGTGGGGTGATATTACGCTTGGTAGCTTAAAGTTTACCTGCACACCAGCACGCCACTTTTCGGGTAGAGGGTTTACAAGAGCCAATACATTGTGGAGTTCTTGGGTGATACAATCGCCGGATAAGAACATCTACTTCAGTGGCGATAGTGGTTATGGCCCTCACTTTAAAGAGATAGGCCAAAAGTTTGGCCACTTCGACTATGCCATGATGGAGTGCGGGCAGTACAACGAGAAATGGGCAGCCATACACATGATGCCCGAAGAGACCATACAAGCAGCCATGGATGTAAATGCCAAAGTGACCCAACCCATACACTGGGGTGCCTTCACGCTATCGCTACACAGCTGGACAGACCCTGTAGAGCGTGCAAGTAATGCAGCCCAAAAACTAGGCGTACAGCTTTGCACTCCTGCCATAGGCGAGCCCGTATTAATTGGACAACGCTACCCTAACAGCAAATGGTGGGAGAAAATTCGCTAACAATATAGTACCTTAAAGTATAACGCAAGCACCTACTATGTTCATCAAAAAGAACTTTACCGTAAAGGAACTTTTACAATTCTCAGGCAGGCATTTGGTATGGCTCACGGCTTGGGCTACATTGGTCACTGCATTGTTTGAGTTTACCCATTGGGAGTGGTTATCTATCCCTTGGCTACCCCTTGCAGCTATTGGTACAGCGGTGGCTTTCTACTTGGGTTTTAAAAACAATAGTGCCTACGACCGCCTTTGGGAAGCCCGCAAAATATGGGGTGCTATAGTGAACAGTAGCCGTATGTGGGGTACTAACGTGCGCGGTTTTGTGAGCAACCAGTTTACCGAACAAAACGTGAGTGATGAGGAGCTGCAAGCCATTCACAAAAAACTTATTTACCGACACATAGCCTGGCTGTACACCTTGCGCAGCCAGCTACTGATACCCACTTCTTGGGAGCACTTGAGCCAAAGCAAACACTACCGTAAAGTGGCTGAGCAATATAGAGACCGCTGGGGCATAGGGCTGAATAACGACATCACTACCGAAGATCAACTGAAACAGCACCTGCCTGCCGATGAGATAGACCGTCTCATCAACTATAAGAACACCGCCACACAGATCATCGACCAACAATCGCAAGACCTGAAAGACTTGCGTGCACAACACCTAATAGACGACTTCCGACATATGGAGTTGCAAAAAGTGATGAACGATTTTTATACCCATCAGGGCAAGGCAGAGCGTATCAAGAAATTTCCGCTGCCACGCCAGTATGGTAGCGCCAGTTTTGTGTTTGTATGCATCTTCATCTTTTTATTGCCTTTTGGTATCGTATCAGAGTTTCACAACTTGGGTGAAAATGTAGTATGGTTATCGATACCTTTTGTAGTAATTGTGGGTTGGGTATTTGTAATGATGGAGCTGATAGGTGACTATTCAGAAAACCCTTTTGAAGGCTTGGGTAATGACATCCCCATGCTTTCCCTCTGCCGCACTATTGAGATAGACCTGAAAGAAATGCTGGGCGAAGAAGACATTCCACCGGCTATAGAGCCGCAAGGCTCGGTGCTGATATAGTGTAAATATTACTATTATGTAGTACTTTGTAATTACATGAGTACTGAAGAGCGACTACAACTTACAAATGGTTACCGCTGGTGGAGGTGGGTAACCATACCTTTTGCTATCATAGCTTTTATTGGCTTATTATATTGGGAAAATGTTACAAACAACATAATAGTACTGCTGATTTCCATTTTACTGTTCTTTCTTTTTTATAAAGCAAGGGCCATCTACTTTGATAGTCGCAATATTTATTTTGTGCGCGGTCATGATGAAACGATCGTGCCTATGAGAACCGTTAAGAGCTTAAAAAGAAGTAGGGGAAAACTGAACGGCCGCAGATTTTGGATACTGACCTACGAAGGTGATGCAGCACAGGAGAAAAAGAGCAGATTTTTTTGCAACTCTATGGGCAGCACCATCAAAAAATTTAAAACAAACCTACAGGCTCAAAACCCCGATGTGGTCATTTGGGATCACCCTTTCTTCAATCATTAAGTAGAGATCAAGGAGCATCCGTTCTTTGGGTAGATGTGTTTTTATTATTTTTATCTAAACACCTAGCCATGACTATAACAACATGCTGTATATACTTCTTGTTATCACTTTTACTTTTTTATACTCAAAACTGGATTGGCAGCAAAACATATTCAATAGGATATGTACACTTTTCTTTACTTGATGATAAAGAAGAAGCCGTTTCTATAAATTATGTACTTAAAGTATTTGGGCCAGTTATTTACTTAATTATTATAGCAGCAATAATTCAAAATATTGGACATAGCTATTTACTAGATAACATTATATACATAATATACTTTTATGTAGGCCTAAGAGTGTTCTATATAATAGCCTATGAGCGTGCAGCAATCGTTAATTGGTTAAAGGTTATAGTTTATTACTTCTCTACAATTATTATTTCAACATATATCCACAATAATTTCATTAATAAAGTTGACGTTCTATTACCAGATTTTTCAGAAATAAAAAATGAGATATGGTTATTGATCATTCTTTTTATATATCAAGTTGGTAATGGTTTTGACGCAAAAAAATCTTCAAATGAAACTTATATTGCCGAACTTCCAGAACTAAAAAAGAGGAAGAAAAAATACATAATCAGAAACTATAAAAAACTGCAAAACAAATATCAAAAAACAATTAACAATATTACCAACTCACACAAGGAAGACCCTTTTAAACTAATAATTTATGCAATACTAATCTATGAAAACTTTAATAGACCAAGAATAGTTAGGTTTCTAGAACGTATATGGGTTAAGTTATTTAACAAAGAAGCTACTATTGGAATAATGCAAGTAAAATCAGATGTTACCATTTCTGATGAAGAAAGCATTGAGCAAGGCACTTATTTCCTGTACACACAATACCTAAAGTATACTAAAGAAGGTAAAAGCTATAATAATTTTCGTAAAACAATAAAACGTCATTGCCCTGACACTAAATATATGAGGCAAATTCTCTTTATTTCAAAAGTCATACTTGACAACACTATCAATTCAAATGAAATCTTTGAAGACCTTAGCCATGAAATAGTAACTGAATTTGGGCTGTACGATTAACTTCCTTATGATATACCTTATAAGACTAGAAGATAGCCCCTACTCACATCCCACCTTCATGAGATGCCCCACCTCCTGTTCTACCTTTTGCCAATAGTCTTTGCCATACCGTTCTTTCATGATCAGTATGGCTTGGTATCTGTACCCCATCAGTTGGGTAGATACAGAGCCTGTGAGTGCTACAAACTTCATCCCATACATCTTGTGCACTACCCTTTTAGTCACTTTCGCTCTCTGCGGGTCTGGCGGGCGGTAGTATTGGTGTAGCACCAGTAAGCCTTTTTCATCGTCTCGCAATGCTTTTTTCATGCCCTGCTTTCGCGCACGCTCTATCAATACATAGTGCGGCTCGTAACTTACCGGATATTCTATATGGTATTGCGTATCGGCCTTTAGTGAATCAATAAAAGACCGTTGCTGTGCAACGGTCGTATCAGGTATCATGATCACTGCCAAAATGAGTAACCATTTCATATCGGTCTTATTTCTTCTTACGATTTATGGCTTTGGCTTTCTGCTCTACTTCTTTTTCCAGCTTGTCCCAAAAGTGGTCGCCATACTTTCTTTTCAGTAGTCTGTCGGCTTCCCTGTTGTAGCACAGCATAGAGTCTACCGGCGAGCAGCCCATCATCATATAGTCTACCCCATACTTGTTTTTCAATAGGTCTTTCTTAATCTCGTGCGGATAGTTACCGGCAGGGCGGCCAAACATATAGTATTTCAACTCGCTATTGTAGTTATCCTTCATGGCCATATTCTTCGCGCGAATGCATCTACGCTCTTTGGCATCAGGAGAGTACATCTCCAGAGTTTTAGGTTCTTGAGCTTCCTGAGCTACAGGAATGCTTTTCACAGTCACTATATCTCTTTTATAAGCTATAGTATGGTTGGTTGACCTCGCAGTGGCGTTATGCTCTACAACACATTCTTTGGCTACAGGCATGCCCTTTA
Organism: Flavipsychrobacter sp.; assembly: GCA_965230595.1. Lineage (GTDB taxonomy): Bacteria > Bacteroidota > Bacteroidia > Chitinophagales > Chitinophagaceae > UBA5543. The sequence continues at coordinate 2,179,445 of OZ246011.1, forward strand.
CGTTGGCAGGTGCATACTGTGCATAAAGCGTTGTAGTACTGAATATTGCAGCAATGGCAAGAAGTGTTATGTATCTCATAGTCGTTCGTTTACTATAGAGATGCAAGCAAAGTGCCAATTCCATAAATTGATTATCGGGCTATGGTCTCCCCCATCTTAATCGTGGTCTCATAGCCGTTACGGGTATTATCCAACAGGTCTTTATCAAAGGTTATCTTTCCCTGCTCAAACAGCAATACCGTAGTAGAACCGCCAAAGGCAAAGTAACCCTTTTCACCACCTTTAGGCTGATGGGTTTCGGCTATATAGGTTTGTATAATGCTCCCTGTGAGTGTAGCCCCCACATCGCATATCAGCACATCGCCATAAGGGTCGGAATGTTGGATGCAATATGCTCTTTTATTCTGGCAAAATATCTTCAAGCTTTTGCGCAATGCCAGTGGAGACACCGAATAATAATCGCCCTTAATACGCACTACTTTACTAACCACTCCACCTACCGGAAAGTGAAAGCGATGATAATCAACAGGTGCTAAACGTACGATACACATGGCACCACCTTCATACTTTTTGGCTAAGTCTTTATCGCCTAAGAAACTTTTCAGGTTAAAGCCACTGCCCTTCACAAAAAAATCATTGGTGGCTTTGATGGAATCAAACACCAGCACCTTACCATCAGCAGGAGAAACAACACCTTCACCTATTGGGCGTTTATCAGTCTGTATTTTACGATAAAAGAAATCATTAAAGCTCTGAAACCCCTCTTCCGGCACGATATAGTCATTCATATCTATATGGTGTTTCTCAATGAATGGTTCTATCTTCTTTGCTGAGGCATTACTATTCATATAGGCCCCTCCCATAATGGAAAATAGTTTTCTCTTTACCAATGTATTGAGCGACAACTTACCCACGGTTGACCCATAAAGAAATTTTAAAAAGCCACCACCCGGTACTTGTTCTTCCAATTTGTTACCCGTACTTCTATCTATATATACGATCTTGTTCATGACCAGCATTTCTGCTACAAAACTAATGAGATAAAAGACAATTAGGAATAGCCTGCTTGATTATTCAGGGCATGATGCGCAGCCACTCTGCCACATTAAAGCTAGGGCAAGCCTTCTTTACATCAGGAAAGTTATTATGCCCAAGGATCACAGCATCGGGGTAGCGTGCTCTTAAATTAAGTAACAGCTTAAGTATGGCGATCTCTTGCTCTTTACTTCTGGTATCCATTGGTCTGCCATCCTCATCTACCCCACCTATATAAGAAAGATGAATGCTATTGCTATTATACCCGCGTACACCATTAGCTACCTTTTGCTCTGAGTGTAGTTGCTTTATTTCACCTTTGTAAGTGATGATGTAATGATATCCGGGGTTCTTCCAGCCTAAAACGTTATGCCAATAGTTCTTGATGCTGTCTATTTTAATATCAGTGGGTGTAGCTGTGCAGTGCACGACGATATATTTTATGGTTCTCATGGCTTATGGTAGTTTAATGTTCCAAATCCTCAACACCCAACGCAGTATGGTATATGCAGCAAGTACTATCGCTAAGCGTAATAAAATGTAGTTATGCTGCTCTTCTTTTGTTAGCGCTTTAGCCAACTCATTTCGCTCATGTTCTAATACTGCTACTTGAGCTTTATTCACTACTTGCCGTTCTTGATATACAAGTATAGTATCAGTTCTATACTCTGAAGGAGGGCATGGCACTTTGACTGTTTTAACTTTCGTGTTAGACTTTAGTATGCTGTCACAATCAACTGTAACAAATACTTTTTCTTTTTTAACTCGGCCTGGCAAGTGTATGATACTATCCTTTATTTGCACTAAGGGTGGATAGGAGTTGCTACACAGCTGTGCGGTAAGTTTAGGATAATGTGCCTGAACCTTGAATAGTTGACGGGTGGCCTTCTTTTGGGAGTAACACCCAATGAGCATGGAGCAAAAAGAAAGTGTGATAGCGATATAGGTGATGGTGTTTTTCATGGTGGTCATTTAGGGTTTTCTAGTCTTTCTAATCGTGCATTGATCAACTGTATCTCCAATTTCTGTATGGCAATATCAGTTTTGAACCCATAATACACACTCAGCACAGTAGACACACTAACGGCGGTACTAATGACCAGTGCCCATATCAAGCGAAGGTTTATTCCTTTCAAATGTTTATCCAGTAGTGATATTTCCTGTTGTGTCATGGTTACTTTGTGTTTCTTGTCCTACAAATATTACTGCGAGTGCTAACAGTACCTGTGCCATATTCAGCACATACTCCAGCCATGCCATGAGTATGACCTTTGTTTCTTCTGTAACACCAGGTAAGCCATCAATGAGATAGTGTTTTGCAGTAAGCAAGAGTGCTACTATTGAGGTAGCATATATCATCCACCTAGGGGCATGATTGTTCACTTGGCTAAGTCCAAACTTTAGTTTTGTTTTCATGGTGATATCTTTTGTTAGAAGGAAGTAAGAGTTGACCTCTTCCAGCCTGTAGATGTTTTAATGTAGATGTAGTCATCGTCCCAGGACACATCTCCAACATTACCATTTACATCAGCAGAAGAAGTAGGCGTATACGAATGACGTATGCGTAATTGATCGTAACCTGTTGCACCATCAAGATCAAGTAATGCTGTTGGCATATTATTATTGGACAAGTATCCCGTTTCACCTTTTACAAACCATCTATCAGTAAGCGTTTGCAATGTTGTACCTGTAGCAGCAGATGAGGTTGTGGCAAAAACAACATCAGTTGGTAATGCCGCGCCTGTACCTTTACCTGCAGCCAAACGAAGCAGACCACCCGACTTATCCGTACCTTTACCACCTGAAGAATTGATCGTAACAGGAGCACCTATACCGGTTTGCAAATTACTTACAGGACCAGTACCGAAGTATACATCCCTGAAACCGCCACTGACTGAATTACTATTTGCATCCGCAAATATTAATTGGTTTTCTGCAGTTGTAGTCTGGTTATTCCCCATGATGGATGAGTGCCTGTGCATTAGTCCATTAGAGCTACCGATAATAAACACCCCTCTACTTGTAGACGACCATGGGTAGTTGATTGTATTACCACTTCCATATATAAACTGATAAGTATCGCCAGAAGCAATGGTATTATAATCTCCTATTGCATAATTAGCTAATTGAGCTCCTGAAAGATTATTGCCTTGACCAATCATATACTGCCAAATTTTATCAGCACTTCCAGTATTGTTATTACCAATAGTGATGTGTCTTCCATTATCATTTGTATTCAGTGTATTGGTACGTCCTATATTTATTGATACAGGCTGGTAAGAAGAATTATCTTCAACTATGCTGATCAATTTATTAGGCTGCTTAAAGACCAAACTACCTTCTAACTGCAGGTTACCTGTTACCCTTGTATTGCCATTCACATCCAAAGTGTGACCGTCATCTACTGTCACATTTCCAATACCTACATTTCCAGTTGTCCCGAATAACTGGAGTGCGTTAGTTGCGGAATATGTATTGAAAACAATACCCTGATTGGTTGAATTACCTGTAAACTCTATAGGCTGAAATGGGAACGAAGTATGTTGGTATGACCATATACCTTCAGGAACAAAAAGCTTCCAACCCTCACCTAATATCCCACCTTTTAAATCAACTTTATTATATACACCTCCTTCTATTAATACAGAACCGGCAGAAGGAGGAGCACTTTTTACTGCTAGTGTTGGTGTTTCACTCTCTCCTGTATGTATTTGCAAATTGTGAGCTTTAATATATGCATCGTTGTAATTCAGCCCTATATTAAATGCAGAAACAGGATGATATGAGCCTTGAGCCTTTATAATATCTTTTGATACAACAGACTGATTGTCAACATCCACACTTATAGTTTCAGTAGTATGCAGAGAACCATACACATCTAATTTATGCCCATTGTCACTATTAGTTCCTATTAATACTCCCCCTAACCCACCTATAGTAAAATAGGGTTCATTATTTGCTCCTAATACTTTAAACGGATTATAAAAAGCAGAATTGTTAACATTTTTTATCCTATACAGATCGCCATATTCTGGCTCATCCTCATTATCATCTGCGCTAAATGAAATTCCATATCCCTTAGTTTTAATTCTATGTCTACCTATTGCCAATATATGAGTATATGCATTATCATTATTCGTTGTTGTTTTTATAAATGTACTCTGCCCTCCTCTATGTAAATGAAGAACACCATTATCGCCAACACCGTTTATATACATACTGAAATCACCATCACTAACATCTGACCCAACATTTACATTCCCATTCTTTAAAACTCTTACAGCAGTAATACCATTAGTTACTATATCGACATCTTCATCATCTTGTGAGCCAACTTCAATAGTAGTCCCAAAGGCATTCCCTCCTTGAGCTAAGTACTTTTTATCGAAGAGAACAGCATCTTTATGTGTCAAATAGCGGACTCTCTTGTCTCCGTCAAAGTGATACAACACACTGTCTTCTAAATCATACACAAACAGTGCACGCTGACTTGTATGAATACTATCCAGTAGCACTTGAGGAAAACGAACACCTTTAGTGGTCGTATCAGCACCTATATCTATCCAAGATGAGCTATCTGCAAATACGCGACTGTTTTTACCTACAGCCAATGATCCGCTGATGTAATACCTATTCATTAATTTACCTGTCTGAGCTACAGCACTTACCGTTAACAAGAGAAAGGACAATAGGGTTAAATATGTTTTCATGTTTCTTATTATTTAAAATATAGTATCGTTACTTTTTGACCTTCTATCAAAGGTTGATTCCAACTAACCACGCCGGTTATATTGTCAAATAAATACTCTTCATGTGCATTGCCAGACTGTACAACAGCCCCTTCCACAAATACAACAACTTGCACCGCATTCACCAGCTCAATAAAACTGACCATGTCCTGACCATCAGTAGCTTCAAATTGCTTTTGCCCGGTAACTATTTGGCCTGTATCACCAGAATAGGCATAACTATAACTCACATCCGGTAGTAGTGGTGTTGTTTTTATAGAATAGCTCGTATCGTTCAGGATGCTATTGTCTGGCTTGTAGAGCTTGAATGTGTAAGTGTAATCTTCATTTAGCCTTACAGGCACAACAATGGTCTTACCTACTTCTACATTGAATTGTACATATTGGTAAGCTCCGTTGAAGGTGGTCATAAATGCCCAAATGCCGGTAACGTCTGCAGTAATGGGTATCACTACTGCTTCTTTGCAAACAGGCACAGAGCCTAGGTTAATGGTATTGCTCATGGTAATCGTTATTACAAGGGTTGATAATACATGTAGTAGGCAAGAACACTTTGGAAACATTCAACTGAATACGCACTATTGTTTCATCCTTTAATCGTTGCAGAACAGCGCTAATATCATCTGCTTTCATCTTGGCCAGCTCTGCGGTGACTACTTGCTCTCTATTCCAATGGCTGCTCACAGGTTGCACGTTCATGTTTTGATACATCATCGCCGTATTTCTGATATTCTCAACCAGCTGATACGGATCAGCATTATTGACAACAGCAACGAGATAAACTACTTGCGTGTCTAAAAAGCTTAACCTCTGCGCACCATTATCAGTAAGGCGCTCCGGCTCTTTAGCTTCGTGCTTGAGCTGACCGTCATTTCTTAAGTAGAAATAATTACCTGCTGTATCTGCAGGCAGAAGTCTTTGTACGTCTTTACCATCTCTTACATGTATCGCGTTGGTCACATCGTCTTTATAGGCATTGGCATAACCATTTACGAAGTAGGCATTCTGCTCCAGAATAAAGTCTCTTAGTTGTTCAAAATCTTCCCGCAACATGGTGTTAGTTTTTCTTAGTGTTAAATCGTTTTTTCTTTAGTCTAGTCCGTTTACGCGGTGAGTTCTTTACTATCTTTTTAGTCACTTTTGCTTCAGGCAACGGAGTTTCACTTAAGTCTTTTAGTTGAGTTAGGTATTCTTCTAAATTCATTTCTGAAATAGTTTGGTGATGAAGTACAAGGAAAGGTTAGTACCAATACCTACATAGGTCAAATACCAAAACACATTGAAGATGATGACAGGCAACCAGCCTTCTACAGGTGTGGTAATCCAATACCCTACTACTTGATTCATAAAGAGCACATAACACCAAAAAGAGATAAAGGTGATCAGGTGACTGAAGCACAGCTCACAAAGGCCTCCTGCTTTGGCTAAAAACTGATGACCTGCCATATCCCACTTTTGCAACTTGTCTTGCCAGTGAAGCAGACTGTCCAGCCATTGCCCCGATTGAATACTGATGTAACCGATCTTTGCCAAACAGGCATTGGCAATAAGTGCCATAGTGGTGTACAATAAAAAAGTGATCATAGTGATATTATTTTCGTTTTGGTTTTAAATATTAGTTACCCAGCGTATGCCTTTACAGACCAAACAATCGTCTTTAAACTGCTCTAATATGCCTGGCATAGCACCTATAAATGTTTCCCATTTTTCTCTGTACTGGTTTTCTACATCGGTTAAAAATTCTTTGGTCTCTTCTCTTCCGTATACTACCCAGTTGTTCAGTCTGTTGGTTCTTAAATGTTCTTCCAGTAATAATACTCTGGACTTTAGCCATACGATCTCACCAATGTAGGTTTGTGACAGATTGCAAAGCAGCTGATCAAAATCGCATGTGCAACTAAACTCTAAGTTGATGCCAAAACCTTCTTTACTACTGATCTCTTTTTCATCGTACCAACCTTTGGTATAGGCACAGTCGTTAGGCATCTTACCATTACATCCTGTAAAACAAGTGAGGTAAGTACCCGCTACTGAGGTGTTTGTACCATCTAACAGTACCCTGGCAAAACTGCCCTTCACCTCATATTCTATACTAAAGGTGTTCACTTCGTTGGCGGTCAGGTCTACACTATAAGTGGTCACCGTACCACCTGCATAGTCATCGTATATTTTCAGCGCTACATCGTCTGCACTTACCAAAGCATAGACTTGCACGTTGTGTATTTTCAGTTTACGCAATCCGCCCTTTATCTTCTTGTTCTTATAAAGGGTCACGCCACGTTCTTTAGCTTCTGCGGGGTAACTAACCGTAGTCTTAAATTCTCCTATGGTGTACTTCTTTGCAGAGAGATTAGGCACCACTTTATTAGCCGCCATGGCACTCATCAGATCGTTACGCACCAAGGTGGTAGCTTGCGCTACTTTCTTCTTCGCCAAGTTCAGCCCTGTTACATATTCTTCATTGGCCACATTAGCCAAGTTGCGAATGGATATCTCAGGCGCATCCATTAGGTCGAGCCCGCTTAGCGAGGTGACCTCTTCTTCGTTGCAAACATCTTTTACAGATATAATATTATCGAGACAACTCATGATTTTGTTTTATTTCTTTTTTTTAACCGCGGTTTATGAAAGCACCCCGCGCTACCTACGGGGCGCTTCATTCATGGTAGGATATATACAGGCTGATCGGATAGGAATAAGTGGTAGCATTACTCAGTCTTTACAATTGATTATTCAAAAGTGATGGCTATAGCATCGTTGATCTGTCCTGTAGTACCGCTGTAGCCATTGTAGGTAATTGTACCGCCATCGGTAGTAAACACATAGCCGTTAACACTGTCGTTAAGCAGGTCATTCAGCTCGGTAGCGTTAGCCACCGTCACATCAGGGTATGATGTTTGACCGGCCAGTTCCAGCTTGTTCACAAATACAGGATAAGTGAACCCTGTAAGATCCCAAGCATACTCAGCTATAGTACCACCTGAGATAGGTGTGCCAGACGGGCACTCAAACTGTAACGGCGCACAAGTAGTAAAGTGGAAAATACCATTCACGCCCGGCTCGTTGCATACGGTTTGTGGTAAGAAGAATACATCCCATTCCAACTTCCACTGGAAGGTCCAACGATGGTTACACTTATCGTAGTTGATGTTCAAGTCCCAAAGCAATCCTGTAAGCGGGTCAGCCATTACACCTTCAATATAATCAGTACCACCGCGCTGGTAAATAGCATCAATAGCATCAATATTTTGAAGGTCTGTAGCAAAGATTCCTGCGTTACGGTTAAAGCTCACAAACTTCAACATTTGCGGATCAAAGGTCAATACATGCTCTGTAGTTCCATCAGCAAAAGCATCGTTAATGAGGCTATCATAGTAAGCATGAGCACGACTCATTTGGTGTACATTCTGCCCTTCGTTATTACCTGTACCAATTTCTACCGCCTTGCGCCAGTGGAATACATCAGTACCGCCTACGATGAAAGGATCGGCCAAACCACTATCGCGGTAAGTACGCTCTACTTCCCAAAGGCCCATAGGATTTACCTGACCTGTTTCTTTATCCATGAACGGTAGCATTTGCTTATCCGTTCCGTTAGGTAAAAGGCCTGCATTGGCTACTAATAGGTTTGCCAACTCTACAGCTAGTTTTCTGCGTACTGCAGGTAACGCTGCATTGATAGCAGCCTTAGCATGATCGCTAAAGGTATAGTTACCATCTACATAGCGCACATCATCACGGTTCAACTGATAAACAGCTGAGGCGGTCTTACGGCTGATCTCAAAAAAGATCTGCTTGGGTGCTACAACCGTACCAGCATCGCAAAGACTTTCATCTCCTGTACCTTGGTCGTCGCATATAGGTGCATAGTAGTTGATCTTTAGCTGGCGTTGCTTACCGGCTTCCGACTGCATATCGGTCTCTACTATGCTTGTGTTATATTGGCGGGCATCCAGTACGGCTGCAAGCACTTCGTAAGGTCTCCCTTGCGAGGCATATTGCAACACGCTTTTCTGTGCCGCCTGCATGGCATTTTTAAAGCTCATGATAGGTTATACGTTTAAAGGTTACCCCCTTATTGTAGGGGAACAATATTTTCTGATTGAGAACCTGCTACCTGTAAGGGCTGCGGGTGTGGCGTGTTTGTTGAATAGCCGCGGCCGGCTATGAGTAGTTTGCCTAGCGGGTCTCTTCCGTCCACGCTTGTATGGCATCAAAAGGGCTGGCTTCATCGGGTACGATCAGTCCTTGGGCAAATGGGTGACCTTGCTGTCCTGCCTTTATTTCAGCGGGCGACAAATGCCTGTTGTCCTGTATCAATATCCCTGTGCGTTCAGCCCAGTGTCGGGCAAATCCTTCGTCTGTCAGCGGCTCATTATTATCGCCTACAGCGGGCTGCCCTTCTTTATAAAATTCTAATTTTTTAGTCTCTTCATTATAACGCACCTCATACACCTTCTGCATGCCGTAGCGTAGTAGCTCTGCCTGCTCTTGTGCATCACCACCCTTGCGCGGTAACTGTTGTATCATATGCACACAGCGGTCGGTAATGGCTTGCTGGGTATACTTATTACGCTCTTGGGTGAGTTGTGTTTCATAGGTGGACTTTATCTGCTCCAACTGTGTCTCGTACTCCGTGCTCGTTTGGTCAAAGTGTTGCTCCATAGCTTCTTTACACTTGCCTAATAGCTCTTCTATACTCATATCTTCCAGCTCACGCTTGTGTATGTTAAATACTCTTTGTGCCGCGCTACGCAAAGCACCGGAGTACCTACCTAAGAAGGCCTGCTCGTATTCTCCCTTGGTTTCTTCTATAATCTCTGGTCGTAAAGCACTGCTGATCTTATCGGTGAGTTGAGTAGCTACAGCATCCAGGTTCACATCTGCATCAGCTTCGGCATCATCGGCCACAACTGCCACATCGTCTACCAGTGCGCTGAGTAATTTGTTGGCTTGTTCTATAGAGAGTTTCATAGTGGTGGTTTCTTGTGTTATAAGTGATTACTTCGCTTTTTTTTTGACTTGAAATTTCGCCTCGTCGCCATAAAAACGACGGTAGCTTTTCTCAGGATAGAAAAAACCGCTGTCTTCTTTCTCTGTGCCATCTTCATTGAGTGCTACAATGTATACATGCCCTTCGGGTACTTGTAGGCTAATGTCTTGTGCCTTGGCATCGTCAGTAACCGTTACCGATATGGGAGCCAGCACTTCAGAGCTTTCTTGTGTTTTCTTTTGTTTGGCCATTAGGTGATGATTTTAAATTCTTCAGGATATTTATCGGATAGCATCTTTGCCGACTTGTAACCCATACGCACTACTCTACCGCTTTTACGATTGTGCAACTGCACGGTGGTGGGTGTGGGTTGATCTTTGGGCTCTAATGCTTCTACTTTTACGGGTTGTAAAATAGTATCGTCTTCTTGCGGAGTGATGAGGCGCTGATAGGCTTTTTTAGACAAGCCCAATTCTAACAACTCTTCAGGACTGGCATCCTTGTTCTCGCGTATGATCTTTGCATCCTTGGGAGCAAATCTTCGTGTTTTCATTTTTGTTTCGATAGCGTTTACAATAGCAAATATACAACAATTATTTTAATAGCAAAATTTATTATTAATTATTTTTATTGTTGTTAAAAATCATTGACATTAGTACAGCTTGTCACACATTATTCAAAAAGCAAGCTTTATGAAAAGTATATCTATACTTTATCGTAACTTGTATTAACTCAAAGCCCCCCGATGATGAGAAACCTATTGACCTACATACTTTGTATTCTATCCTTTACAGCTATAGCACAAGGTGGTACTCTAGACAGTTTTGAAATATCCAAGTCTAAGCGCTGGCAAGGCTCTGACCCACAAAGCCTTTACAATTTCAATGAAACATTATTTTTAGCTCCGGGCGACACGATTAGAGGCAGACACTTTAGAACTACTGACGGCACTTATTTTCCTAAAGTAATAACAGTACCGAATAGCAGCCCAACAGGTAGTGTAATTGCTGCTCCAAGAAATATATTTACGCACAACGGCACTACTTTATACTTCTCAGCCATTGACACTGCAGGAGGGGCTACACTACAGCAACTAAAAAATAATGTAATTGAACAAATACCCGTCATATTAGGAACAACCAACGACACGCTTACTTTTTACCGTATGCAATACCTGGCCAACACAGGGCGATATATATGTTTTTATGGCTCCCCTTTTAATTACCCACTACCCATCAGCCTTTTTGTATACGACACACTCACAAAAAAAACGAAGCATGTAAACGCCAAACCTACAGGGCAACCTATAGCTTACAATAACAAGTTTTATTTCGCGCATAGAACAATCGGCCCAATAGATGAAGAGCTTTACGAATACGATCCGCTACAAGACACACTCATCAAATACGACCTTAAACCTCATAGCAGCAGCGCACCTCATGCCTTCATAAAGCATCAGGGTGTTCTTTACTTTATCGCCGCTTCCAAACTCTATCAATACAATAACACGACCATGACAGTGCCACAAGTACTCAGCACATCATATCCGCTAAGTCATGTTTTTGGCATTAAACACAACAACAACAGTAACAGTTATGCAATTACGACTTGGGGAGATAAGTTGATATTTGTAGCGCAAACCAACTTTGGCAACTATAAGCTTTATGAGCACAACCTCACGACCAATAAAAGTAAGTTATTGGATAGCAGCTTAAGAGATTATACCGATATAGCCATGTACAACAATAAACTCTTCTTTGTTGGTGATGATAGCGTGCATGGATACGAACTATTTGTTTACGATTGGAATAACCCACCTACTCTTGTAGCAGATATTTTTCTCGGAGATACCAGTAGTAACCCACACAGTTTAACGGTTGTCAACAACAGGCTATTCTTTGCAGCAGAGGGGGCTACCATCGGTTATGAGTTATACATGTATACGGAAGCCACTGCGGGCATACAAAGCACTAGCTTTAAAGCCACAGCCACACTCTACCCCAACCCTACCTGTGGCCATGCCTATATCAGGCTCAACCTTAAACAAAATCAATTGTTTAGCATTTCCGTTACCGATATGCAAGGGCGCGTAGTGCATCAAACACCAGTAAAAGAATATCAAAAAGGCAAACACATCATCACACTCCCTTCAGAGCAATTAGCAATAGGCAACTACATCTACCACATGAGCGACAAACAAGGTCGCACACTCATGAGTGGGAAACTACAGAAACAATAAGCAGAGAATACTTATCAATACGCCCTGAATACTTATAAAAATCACTAATGTTCAGGTTGGGGCATGGTTATTCGGTATATTACACATGCCTTATGTTTGCTGCTGTGCTATAAAAAATCGTTATGAAAAACTTTGTAGTACTTACTTTATTACTTTTCCCTCTTTGCCTGCATGCACAGTCGAGCATTACCAAGTATGATCTATACTCCGGCAAACGTAGCAGCTATGCTGCCGACCTGCGCAACTATCAAAACAACCTATACTTTTATGCCGGTAAATCTTCGAGCCTAAAAAGGCTATGGAAATTTGACCATAATACAAATACGCCTAATGAGATACACTCAGGCATGGTGTATGGCAACGGACTGGCACATGCAGACCCACGACACATTTGCGGACTGAACGGCACGATATACTTTACAGCAAGTGACATTGCTCATGGGTTAGAACTTTGGGAGTACGATGGAACCAACCCTCCTAAGATGATCGCAGACATCAACCCCAACCCCAAAGATGGATCAGCACCTAATAACCATATAGCATATGGCGAAAAAATATACTTTGCCGCCAAGAATATCAATAATCCCAAAAAGCAATGGGAGCTCTACTACTACGACTTGGCCACTAAATCGGTAACACATGTTTACCAAACATCAAAAGGATATAAGCCGGGGCAAATACGTTACATAACACTTTATAAAAACAGGCTTTACTTTGCTGCCGAAACCGATAGCTTAGGCAGAGAGCTCTTTTACTACGACCCTGCCACAGACTCGGTAGCACTGGTTGCTGATATAGACACCACGAACTACTATCTGTCTAACCCTTGCAACTTTACTATAATTGATGGTATATTTTACTTCACGGCTACTACGCCTACCTATGGCAGAGAGCTCTACAAATATGATGGCGATAACCCTCCCGTTAGGTTAACCGACATTAATCAAGGTGCCGGGCACTCCTTCCCGGTTAATATTCGTCATATACAGTTGTTTAACAACGAGATCTACTTTGCAGCACAGGATAAGGATGTAGACATACAACTATATCGCTATAACAGAACCACCGGTAATACCCATCTGGTACATCGCATCAACCCTCATGGTAGTGCATACGTTTCTTTCCTTACCTTGTATAGAGACAGTCTGTACTTTGCGGCTAGCGATGGCATACATGGCATAGAGCTATGGAAATATAACGGCATCACCACACCGGTAATGGTAAAAGACATCAACCCGGGTGTTGCTCATAGCCACCCTACTGAAATGATCGTAATAGGTAAAGACATGTTCTTCAATGCTTCAGAAACGGCTACAGGTTGGGAACTTTATAAGTTTACAGATACAGGCATCGCCACACCAAACAGTATTAAAAGCATAGCCGAGCATCGTATTTCAAGTACCCTCTACCCCAACCCTACAAGCGGTGATAGCCATTTGGAATTGAACCTCAAACAGACTGAATCATTCAGCATTTCTGTAGTAGACATACAAGGACGCACCATCTATAAGACCGAAGTAAAACCTTACGTTGAAGGGCAGCATATCATAACCCTGCCATCTGCCACATGGGCTAAGGGGCTTTATCTCTACCGTATAAAAGGCCGTGATGGACAACAGCTATTGAGCGGTAAACTAACCTGTCAATAACAGCCTATCAACGATTTAGCTTAAACTTAATAGAGAAACAAGTTCCATTTGTTACTTTTACGGCTTATTCAAGCGGGGGCTTCCTGCTGATGTTAATATTATGGGTATGTCGCAAAAGAAGATCAAGATATTATTTACCATTAATAACCTGAATACAGCTGGTATGAAGCTGGTGCTGAAAGACATCGCACAACAGCTGGATCCTAATGAGTTTGATCCGTACATCAACGTATTGGAATATGCCGATACGGATACGGAAAGAGAACTAAGAGAGCGTTTTACCATACTTAACATCACGCTAAAACCTAAAAAGCGCCCCAAGCTTTCTTATTTACCTAAAATATGGAAGGCAACACAACAGCTTAAAAAGCACAATTTTGATATCGCCCATTCATTTGACTATGCTTCAGACTTTGGCGAAGGCTTGGTGATGAAACTAGCGGGTGTGCCTTGGGTGGCAGAAAAGACCAACCTTGCTTACGAGCCCAACCGCTGGCGCAGACGCCTCACACTAGCCACTCGCATTGTGGCCTTGAGTAAAGCTCAGGCCAGTCTTTTCCCTGAATATGCCAATAAAGTAACCATTATACCTACAGGGGTAGACCTTGATCTGTATGAGCGTACCCCTGCTAAGGCGCGCGCCGAGATGAACCTGAGCGAAGACGACTTAGTACTAATATCTGTAGCGCAGGTGGTATCCATCAAAGCACATAAAGAGATCGTACAAGCCTATAAAGACATAGAAGATAAAGTACCCAACCTCAAAATATTATTTGCAGGTAGAGATGAGGACATCTATGCCATCGAGACGAAGGAAATGATCAAAAAGTACGGCTTGGAAGATAAGATACGCTTCCTGGGTATGCGTAGCGATATACCGGCCCTACTAAAAATGGCAGACGGTAAGATACTGGCCACCAGAAACATCAACCAAAGAGAAGGCTTTGGCGCGGCACTGGTAGAGGCCATGAGTGCGGGCATACCGGTAATAGGCACAAAGAGTGGCGGCCCTGAAGAGATCATAGAACATGACTACAACGGCTGGATCGTAGATGCCATAGGCCACGAACCACTTATAGGACCAATGTTGGAGTTTTACAACGATGCTGCTAAAAGAGCAGAACTAGGTAAGAACGCGCTACAAACCGTTAAAGACAAATTCACCTTCCCTACAATGTTGGAGAGCTATTCGCAGGTGTATAGAGAGGTAGCTAAAAACTAACGCAACAACGTTATTATAAAAAACTAACGCCGCTACGATATGTAGCGGCGTTCTTGCTATGTAAAAATCAACCTTCGCCTTATAGCTTGATAAATTTCACGGCCTGCCTGTTCTCAAACAATATTACATACATGCCTGCACCATAGTGAGATACATCCAACTGTTGTTGCACCACACCATTATACACCGTACGCCCTGCCATACTCACAATGCGCATTTGTGTTTGCTGCATATTTTGTGGTAGCTCTATATTGATGTAACGGCTGGCTCTTGTAGGATATACTTTAATGTCTGCTGCAGTAGGTAGCTGTGCGATAGATGTGGTAGGTAATACCAGCGTTAAACTATCGTTTGTGAACGGACTAGACCAACGACTATCCGTATACACATTTGTACCTGTAAGTGTTCTTACAAAGGCTACGATACTGGCTTTCTCCTGAACGGTCAGGCGTAGACGCTGTAAGTTGCCACCGGGTTTCAAGCGGTTGTCCAAATTAGGGTTGTCCTGACGGATAGAATCGTAATGGTTCACCACATCCAGCAGGGTAAACATACCATTGAACCCCGCCGTATGCATAAAGCCACCGTATGCATTACCGTTCGCATCTACCACATCTCGGAGTGATGGGCTGCGGGTATTGGTAAAGTCTAATCCGCCACCGCCTATTTTACCTATGACGCCATTGTTGCCTGAGTTTTGCACTATGTCAAACTCAGGCGGACGGTGACAACCGCCACAACCTGCTCCGCCACCTACACGTATACCGTTAGCATCAAACTGTGGTGGTGCCATAAAGAGTTGCTTTCCTTGGTTCTCCATAGTAGTGAAGTTGGGGAATGGCGGGCCATTACCCGGCACTTGCGCGCGGCCTGCATCGTACTTAGAATCAAAAGACTGGATGCTGCGTATGAACATGGCAATTGCCTGTTGCATGCGCTGCTCGGTGATCACAGTATCACCATATACTTGTTGGAACAGTATAGGATAATACCAAATACCATTCATTTTATTAATGAGGTCGTTGATGCTCGGGTCGCCATTCAAGCCGCTGTAGCCCATCTCGGCATGGTCTTGTATCGGCTGTGTGGTTTGCTGCTCCAAAGTGTTAGCGCGCTCATCCCAAAAGAAACGGCGCTCATCAGCAAAACGGGCATTAATGAGCCTCATGCTATGCCTACCCGTAGTACCGTTGACCCCTACACTGGCAGAGGCCGTATCGCCGAAGGCAAACTGCTGTTTGTGGCAGCTGGCACAAGCAATGGTATTATTGGTAGACAGTTTTTTATCGTAAAAAAGCACCCGCCCAAGCGTCGCCCCCCGGTCCGTCATGGGATTATTGGGTGCAGTATTATCTTTTAGTATATAGTTAGGTATGGTTTGGTTGGCATAGTTGGGCAAGCTGTTAAAGTCGATAGTAGCAGATATGGCTAACATACTTGTGGCCAATAATGCCCATACGAAGGTCTTTTTCATAAGCAAGGCGTGGTTTTAAACCAGTGAACGTAGTAGTAAGACGGCTGAAAACTGCAAAAGTTTAATTGCAACTTAAAAACCCTCTTCTATCATTAGACGACAGGCAGAAAACAATCCTTCGGGTGGTGGTGAGATTTTTTGTTGTATTATCTTTAAGTATCATGCCTCTAGCAAAACCAGATAAGATAAAACTGGCCATCCTGTTTTTCGGGGGTATGATCATTAATTTCACCTTCTCAACATATGGCATATACCCAATCTCTCTCATAAGTATGATAATGAGTGGTTTGATCTTAGTGTCGTATACACTGCTGTCAGGCCTTGTCGTTTACGGCGTTATCAGGTTATTTCACAAACCAAAAAAAGAACGCCACTTACTACAACATGCCCTACATTATGGCATTTACTTCATTATCATTTCCACTATCCTTTCTTTGCCAAGCATACTAAAAATGCTGGATGGATATCATGAGGCCATGAAACCGTATTATAAATAATATATCAATACTGCCTCTTCGGGTGGTGGCGAGGTTTTTTTGAATAAATTGTGCAGGTGTACACCATAGACGATATTACCGAGTTTTTGAAGGAACAATACCCCTTTGATAGCTTAAATTGTAACGATGATTTGCAACGTGACCTAGGAATTACCGGAGACGACTGGTTTGAGCTGATAGAAGCTTATTCTAAACAGTTTGAAGTAGATGTAAGCAACTGTTTGTGGTATTATCATAACACAGAGGAAGGCTATGGCGGGTTGGGGCAACTATTTTTCAAACCACCGAATAAACGTGTTCCCTATTTACCCATTACACCAACAATTCTATTAGATTTTGCCAATAAGGGAAAATGGGATATGGACTACCCCGAACATAGTATTCCTGATAAAAGGCACGATCTTACTGTTAACGCAATTGTCTTTATTATTTTTCTAATCTTATTAGTAATCTCGATTATCGATAAAATATTCTTCTAAAGAAAAAGTAGCCAGAAAATAATCCTTCGGGTGGTGGAGAGATTTTTTTTGAAGAGACTGATTATCTTTAAATCATCATGGCTATTACCAAAGCAGATAAAATAAAACTAGGGATCATCCTGGTTGGGAGTCTCTTAATAGCTATATGGGATAGTTCTACATGGCAACAACCTGTCAAAGCACCTATTATACTATTAGTTCCTTTTGCTATTCTGTTACGTGTTTTATTTGCAGGATTGATTATATATGGCATTATAAGACTGTTCTGGAAACCTAAAACAGAGCGCAGCTTCTTTGGTCACACATTGCATTATGGTTTTTACTTTGCGCTCATCTATACTGCATACTTGATTATAAAAAAGCTCTTTATTTTCAATACGCTGTTTTAGCTTAAGAACAGGGTGAAAACACCCTTGTCTGCGGGTGGGGAGTAGTGTAAATTGGGAGTATGGCAAACGTTACCTATTTATTAGGCGCTGGAGCTAGTGCTAATGCTCTTCCAGTTGTGAAAAATATTCCTGCAGCACTTAATGAACTTATTGACTTAATAAATGCTGAAACTACTATTACAGTTAGTTCTGACCAATCTGGGTTAGATATTGGAGGCATGTTTAAATTAGGAAAGGAAATATTACTTAGTGATTTAAATTGGCTAAAAGAAAAAGCAGAAAGACACAGTACAATTGACACTTTTGCGAAAAAGCTAACAATTACTAATAAGACAGATGATTTAATTAGGTTAAAGTATGCATTATCAGCCTTATTAGTATACTTAGAACAAAATAAACCAGCTGACAAAAGATATGACACATTTTTTGCCTCTATTATTAACAATAAAGGGCAGTTACCTAACAATATAAAAATTGTTTCGTGGAACTATGACAGGCAGATAGAAAAAGCATATCTAGAATATAATCCTAATAACGAGATTCATTATTATGAAAAAGCAAGAAAAGAGCTAAAATTCCTCACTCAGTTTAATTATTACGTCAACAATAACCCTTCTAGTGAAAAGTTTGAAGTCATTAAACTAAATGGGAGTATAGTCAATCTACAGTATAATAAAAACCTGAATTCAATTCCTTTTGAGATTGAATTAGATCTTGACCCTATTCATAATAATAATAAATTGAAAATGCTTTGCTTTAACTACTCACAATTTAAAGAAAGAAAAGAATTTAAAAGGCCTAGTCTAAGATTTGCATGGGAAGACCCGAGCGATTGGGACGAAGGAATCCAAGAAGAAACATTCATAAATACAGTATCTAATAAAATGGTAGCTACAGAGATTCTAGTGATAATTGGTTATTCCTTCCCTTTTTTTAATAGAGAAATAGATAGAAAAGTATGGGAATATGCATTGAACAAAGTTAGCAAAGTTTATATACAAGATATATACCCAAAAGACATTGAAACGAAACTAAGAGCTACATTCCCCAATGAGAAATTTGAAGTTGTACACATAAAAGTTGGCTCAGATATTTCTAATGATGAATTTTATCTACCTAGTGAACTAACACTATAACCCCCACCACATCAGCAGCAGGGGTATATATAAAACCAAAACCCACTAAGGTTTAATTGAGCCCCACCTCAAAGGTTAGGGTATCGGTATTCAGGTCGGCGAGGGTGTCGTGTATCGCTGCTTCCAGCTCTGCATCTTTGGCTTGCAGCCACCAGTGTTCGCCACGTTGTTTTATTAAATGGTCTATGGCCTGTGGTAGCTTACGGCTATACAGCATAGCCTCGTTGCTCACCGCGCCCGCTTGGTGCAGGGCAATCACTTCATCAGTACTTAGTAAACTCAGTTCATCCAATCTTGTTATTAATTCTGCTTTACGCTTCATCACCATATCGCCGCTGTATTGCTTGTCTATATAGTCCATAGCCATGCGCTGGCGGATGAAGGCCGGCATATTGGCTTGTGTGCCTTCGTTGTATTCAGCCAGTAAGTCAGCACTGGTCTTTATCTGAAACTGCGATGGCTTGATGATGCGGAACTGCTGCCCGCCCAAGTCGCTACTATTTCTATAGGCCAGTATATCGCGCAGGGTGTCCGTAATAACTTTATCAAACAGGTCGTTACTCATCGTGCTGATGAGCTTATACAAGCGTTCTTGGTCAATAGCCTTGGCTACCCCACTCTGTGCCTCATCGGTGCGTTGCAAATGCAGTGCCTCCGTGATAAGCGCCATGATCTGCTGGCATACTTCACGGTGGTGGGTATTGATGCTCACATCAGGATTGATGACTTGTATAGGCGCACCGTCTTTCATTTGCCCATGCGGCACTATAATGCGTTGCCCGGGGTTACGGCTGATCTGCCCGCTACCGCTACAGCTGCTACAGTCTATGAGTTCTATACCACTGGGGCAGCTTTCGCAATCGTGCTGCACCTGCCCCCGCCCATCACAATCAGGGCAGTCGGTACTGGCTTCTACGATGAACGGGTGCGACGCCTCTTTGTCTACCAACTGTGCTGCCGAGTAGGCACTCACAAAGTCATCGGCCGCGGCCTTGGCCTTGCTAAAGTAGCTATCGTAATAGCCCTGTGTGTTCCACTCACCACCGGCAATGCTCACGGGCAGCCTGCCCAACATGTGGGCATAGTAGCCTTGTGCATCGGCCTTGGCGAGGTAATATTTTTTGTCTTGCGCCTTGTAGCTGAAACGCCAGATGGTCTCTTTGTCTACCCAATAGGCATAGCCATCGCGCAGGAAGATGAGGTCTTCATCGGTAAACCACAGCATGTCTTTCGTGTTCACAAACCAGATGTCTACCGCTACCTTGTCTTCCGTTTGCTCGTAGAAGGGTTGTGCAGGTATGCGCAGGAAAACACCGTTAGGATCTTCTATCATATTCTTCAGCCCCACATTGGCCATATAGCCCATGATGTTGTGCCCTGAGAATCGGTTCTGCCATACATAATCGGCATCTTGTGGGTCGGCTACCTCAAGTGTATAGTTGGCATCTTGAAATATCGCTCCCGTTACCACGCCTGTGATCTGCCCAAAGGGGGCTTTCGTGAGCGGACGGTATTGGCTAAAGCGCCAGTTTCTCGTCGCTTCACTTTCTCTCGGATGGCGGCTTAATAAGTATTGGTCAAAAAGGTATTGGTACTCCTCACCATGATAGTTGGCAGGGTATACCATACGTCCCGTACTCAGGTCGCGAAAGCGCGGGCAGGCTCCTGTAGTGTGCAGGCTGATGCCATAGTACACACTACGCCAGCGTTGCAGGCGTTCGGTGATGGCTGTTGGTAGTTTGGCGGTCTTGTTCAGTATCGCTAGTACTTCTTTCAATTGCATAGTGATGGTAGATATTTATAGTATACGCGGGCAGCTGCCGGAGGGTCCTTCTCACTGTAGGACGGCTTATCTCTCCTATTGGCACATGGGTGCATTCCGGCACACTGCCAACGTTACTATTGTTATGGATTAAAGATTAAAGCACACCGGAGCAGTCGCTCAAGTAGAAGATATCATCTGCTGTGGTGAGCTCAGGTGCGTTGAAATCCAACGGATCGCCCTTGAACTCCAATTGCCCTTTTTTGATCTCTAAAATGTAAGAGCTACCGCCGCTACCCTGACGCTCGTAAGAAAGGAACACATCAAGGCTGGCTTCCATTGGTTTGCCACTCTCGTCTTTAGGTACTACTACCGTACCGTCGCAGAAGACGAACATGTAACGCATCATCGCGCGCTTGGTCTTCTTGTCTTTCCAGAAATCGTAATCGTAGAATAAGTTTGCCGGAGCTACCGGATCGGTAGTGGCGGGTGTTTCTATCGCAATACGATCTTGGAAGGTGATGATACGACTGGTAACGATACGCTCGCTCGGACGACAGTCGGCTATTTGTAATTCTTCAAATGAAGGGTCTTGCACCTCTATGTTGGCCAATGGGCTGCTAAAGGTCAGACTGTTGGCCGTAACCAGTGGTTCTATGTCAACACACGTAAACGGTGCCGGCAAAGCCACATCGCAGGGAAAGAACCCGATACGGTCAATACTTCTTTTGCGCACTTTCAGGTCACAGCCACCCGGCTCGTTAGGGGTAAGCGTGATGCTGGCGCAGTCTGCTGGACAAAATGCCATTGTATAAATCGTTTTAAGTTGGTGGCCACATCCCCTAAGTGGCCTGAAAAAATATTAAGATTCGTGAGCAGTAGGGTATCTGCTTGTAGGCGTTGTTGAATAGCCGCTACGCTATGTAAGGCAGGAATATCTTTTACGGATAAGTGATGATGATGGTATGCCACACATTACACTTGTCTCTGGTCTTTACTCTAAACTGTATGATCTCGTTCGTAGTGGGCACAGGGTTTACATGCCATATAATTCTTGGGTTGTTGTATACCGGTATCGTCTGCGGCACATATATTACACCCTTGTGTAGTTGCTGGTTAGGATTGGCAGGCACACCCAATTGCTCGTAAATAATATCATGAAAATCAGTTCCGGGATTACTTTGGTCAAACTTCAGCTCTATTTGATACTGCCAGTTAGACCCCGGCACATAGTTGATCTGCCCTCTAACATTTGCAAAGGGTACACAAGGCACATCAATGGCGGTCACATCGGCTTCTCCACACATCTTCTCATCGCCATTGCATAGCAGGGCTACGATCTTCACATAGGTAGCCCAGTTGGCCACGGGTATCTTAATGACATTAGCCGCAGGCAATGTACTATAGTGTATACTCTTCAACCCGTTACCATTGTTATAGTCTATCCGCCAGCCACAAGGGGGGCTTACAGGCGGCTGTGTATAAGTAATCTCCAGGTTGAACAGTCCGTTACCCGCATGTACGATTTGCATAGTAAAGTTCACACAGGTAAACTCAGGCTTTACTTCAAAGTACTGATAGGTGGCGGCACATTCCGTACCGTCTTCTTTTACATAGATCACCTCCAACTCATAGTTACCTGCCGTTAAACCCGTTAAGGTAAAAGGTGCATTGGTTCTGTTTTGATAGCCCGAGAAAGCACCGCCAGGCAATAGCCTGTAGCGCACTTTAAAGTAGGCCGAACCCGTGAGTATGGGTGATGGTATGGTGATGGTTATATCGGGCATAGATTAAATATTTGGTGTGGCGTTAAGGGTGGCATAATCGCTTTGACCTTGTGCTGTAGCATAGGCGCGCAAGCGGTAGTAATAGATCGTTCCGTTACTCACATCCGTGTCGGTATAGGTAAGGTTAGTACCGTCGTACAATGCGGTAAGGTTGGTTTCAAAAGCATCATCATCGGCTCGCTCTAGTGTGTAGCCTGCAGCATTGGTCACGGCATCCCAGTCTAGTTGTACCTGACCGTCTGACGGTGTAGCTGTAAAGTTTTCAGGAGCGGTCAGCTGTGTCGTGTCAAACTGAAACTCAAGTGTATTACTCTGTTGCCTGTCGCAACAAGTGCGTGTGATACGAAAATCGTAGATCGTATTCTCTTGCAGATTATAAATTTCAATCGGTACTTCCGTTTGCTGTGGCATGGCGTTGTACCCCACTTCGCCGTTCAGCTTATACTCCACATAGTAGTAAGCCACACAGCCTGTATCATGATTGGTGATGGGAATAGAAATGTTTACTGACATATTGATTAGATATTATAAACTAGGTTTGAAAATTGAATGTTGATGCCTACTCCTTCCTCGTATAGTGTAGGCTCTCCTGAGTAACGTATGACACCATACTCATCAATGGAGATGACTTGTTCGTTTGACAAGTTGTTGTTAGACGAATCGAGTACTACAGGTACAGTTGGTCGGCCTGCTCCTGCAATGATGCCTATCACCTCTTGATTCAAGAACAGCTCATCATCTTCCGGCACACCCGTAGGTATTATGGTCGTATTCTGCACACTAATGCTTAGTGATACTTGACTGTTATATACCGAAGCAGTGGTATCAGGCTCGTCAATAACCCAGTCGCCATGTGATGTGATCATGATTGTTTCGGCCGTTATCGGTGTGATGATTACTTCTCCCGTTTCAGGTGTGATACATGTAGTAGCAAAAACGGTCACATCACCTTGCGTTGGAGTAGCACAGTTGTCTTCTAAAGCACGATCGGCTATCTCTTCTATGGTATCTGCATGGAAGCTATAGATACGTTTGGTCACCGATGTATTATCATAGTATATACTCGATGGCAAATAGCCGCTACCCGTCATACCTATTACCGCATGGAAGCCATTGGTTACTCCCGTCATATCTATCTCTTCTACTGATACCATACCGTCGTAGGTGCGGAAGTAATCCATCAAACCAGCCACATCAGCAGCTACCTTCTCTTTACTATCGGCAAAGAAGAAACCACCACTATAGTTAGCCGGCACAGCCAAGAACTGCTGGAAGCCACTGTAGCCACCACTACCCGAGCAAGGCTCACCACAACCGTGTATTTGTCGTTGCGGGCATCCTTGCAGTACAGTCTCCAGCTTGTAGAGCTCTACACATTTATTTACTTGTTTAAACACTTCACCCTCGGGTAACTGGTATTGCCTATAGGTTTTATAGTCGTCAATGTATATCTCTTTGGCATGAAACTGTCCTTCTATTTCATACATCTTCCATGGTGGAAAGAAGTCGAAACACTCCAGCAAATAAGTAGGTGTGCTTTCCACTTTTTGCAGCTTACAGTTGAAGGTCAGCGTGCGCGATATCTCTCTGGGCTTACGCAATAGCCTGCCCTTGCATGAAGTGATCTTAGTATGATGAAAATTAGCATTACCACTGATGACCACATCGGGTGCGCCAAAATATTCATCGGCAAAAATGTTGTAGCAGTCGTGCTTGGAAATGATGCGTATCAATGGTTCTCCACAGGCAGTCACACCTGCTTCAGCGGGAATATCAATAGTGCCTGTTGCCGTACCAGCCACCAAACTGTTTTGGTCGAAGGTGATACCCGATGCTACATCGCAACACTCCGTTTGGCAATAGCGCTCGGTATATTTACTAAACACCGTAGTGATGTAATAAGTGGTCGCTGCTGTAACCACCGCTTTAATGATAAAACATTCATGCGCACACATAGCGGGCGAGAATTGTTTTAGCCTTGCATTGAAGTAGTGCCTACCCGTAGTATTGTTTGCGGCGAAGTACACGTCAAAATAATTGGTGGCATCTTCATACTGCGTCAGCCCGTCGGCGCTAAACACATATAGCTTAATGCCGTAAGTACCGTTTACAGGATTGAAGTTGCCCTGTAGATACATGTCTGATGAGTAGACCAAATGCTCGCAATAGCAGGGCACACCCTTGGGCTGGTTGTAGTATTGCAGGTCTTTTATGTTGCTTAACCAAATCATACTTTTCCTTTTATTTCTATGTTTTGTCCGATCTGTTCATCGGTGTTATAGTCTACGGTTATCTCTGTGATGTAAGCATCTTCAAACTTCGTGGGTAGTTTTACCTTTTGCCCCAGTATAATGCTACTGCCATTGCCAAAGGGTTGAATACGGTTGAGCGTAGGCTTACACAGGTCTAGCTTTGCGGTAAACTTTTGGTGTAATGTTGGGTTGAACGACGGGTCGTCTATCCAGTGAAACCAATCCCAAAGTGTGTTTACATAATACGGCTCAAAGTACATGGGGTAGTTCACCAGCTTGGCAGGTGCTTCTGCTACTTTTGTTCCCCACAATCCCTTTACGGTATAGTAGCCATCGCGGTATGAGTTAGGTATGAGCTTACCACCCGATACTTTTGTTTTGGGCGGATGCCGCTCGTGCCATTGCTGCGTGGGGTTATTGTTGTACCTCAGTTGCGCACCGGGGATATTCGCCCCCGTTTGCGGCCACCCATGAAATGGGATCATGCACTTTGCATTCTTGGGCAGGTTCTCATAATACCGTTCATTCCATATCAACACTTTAGGTAGCGTTACCGTTTCTTGTTTTAATAGCAGTGCATAGTCAGCATATTGTTTAAAGAAACCGTTTACGGTATCAAGCATAGCAGTGGTCCATATAGAGCCGGTGATCAAAGTTGTATTGATGACCTGCTGCATGGCATCCAGTACATAATCGGTACTGGCTCCATCAAGTCTGAACTTGGTAGCACCAAAGGGTACGGTCTTATCATGCAACCCCTGCAGGTTGGGGTTAATATCCGTTACGCCATATGATACGGCTCCATCCATTTGGCTCTGTGCCTCATTACCACATACATCTGCACCGTCTGCTGTATAGATACCTTTAGAGGCTACAGGCGATATCACTTCGTCCCATTCAAAACAAAGACCTTGCAACAGTAAGTTCCTATCAGCACCATGCTCGCCAAAGTCAAATTTCTGGTCTTCATCTATCCAAAAATCTTTTCGTTTGAAGTAGAGGGTATTATTCACCACACGCCACTCTGCATTGTAGAGTGTTTTCAACTCATCCAAAAACAGATCAAGGGTAAGTATAGGTGCGTTGCCCGGCAGCCACCAACTCGTGTTGTTTTCAGACACACCTTTAAAGATGTTGAGCTTATCGTACCTGCGTATACCACGGTCTACCGTTGCAGAAAGGTAGCAGGCGTAGTAATGCGGGTTAGGCCTCGTTTGCGCACCAAACTTTTGTCGTCTATCGTCAGAGGTTTCGATGGTAATGTTGGGGTTGAAAAATATAGGAGCGGTATCGGGTGTTACATTCACCTTACACTTCATACACACATTGCTGATATAGTCTCTTATCAGCGGTGCAGGGTGCTCTCTACCGCAACCGGCGCTTTCTATAAAGAAGTGTCCGAAGATGTCTTTGATATCCTTAGGTTCAATGGTCTTGAACTTTTCTTCATCTATCTTGTTCAGATTACCACCTAGGCCATTGACAAACCCCACTATCAAATTTATCAGTTTTACAATACCTTTTATGATCACAATAATAGGATTGATGATAGTGGCTAACAAGATCATAAATGGCATAAGCACGCCCATCAACTGCGTGATAAGAAACCATATAGTGATGAGCATACCATTGGGGCGTATCTCATTGCAGTAACTAAAGCGCGGATGTTTCTTACCACTCCACGGTGTTTCCGTATCCTCGCCAAACCAGCCTTGCCAGTTGTCTGCGATCATGGTAGAGCGAATGCATTGTAAGGCTTCGTCTTTTTGCTTTAGCGTTACATCAAAGGTGCATACCTCTCCTTCGCACCAGGTCAGATCGGTAGACTTGATACTCCAGTCCGTATACGTGCCTACACCCACATGTTTGATCTCCACATCAAAAGAGTTGAGCGATGCACTTTCATCATCTACCAGCCAAGCTTTAATGTATTGGTAGGCCTGCCCTTCAAAAGTGATCGTACCACTGGCAGCTTTCTTTTGGTTGAATGCCCCCGGCACACTTACCCCTTGGTTGTCGCGCTCGTGCGTCCAGGTAAGTTTTAACTTATACAAGTCGCTTGCATAGTCGGTAACGTCAATGAACTTATCATACATTGGCAACCGCCTGCTACCCGGCAAGGGAGCATACTTGACCTCCAAGTCTTTGGGGCTGTTACCGGCAAGGTGCATCTCATTACCGTGCTTATCGTACCGCTTGGGCTGACGTAGAAATAATCTTAATTCCATGTGTTGTTTTCAGTGATGATTTTGTTTGTGTTCTCGTTAGGCCTTCCAGCGTTTGCGATTCTTATTCACTGCACGCTCGGTGAGCACACCTACGCCTTGCTCGTTGAAGAATATATTTTGCCTGAGTCTATTGCTCTCAATAGCCCCCACTACCTGATCAAGTTTTTGCTCCAATCCTTTCAGCTCTTTGGTGCTGGCATAGGCATGGGTGCTGCCAACACTGTTAGGCTGTTTTAGAGTAGGCAACATTAGTGGTGTGGAAGGGTCTATCATGTGCAGGGCTGCTCCGTTATTGATGGCTTCCAACAATGCGCGGTTCTTTTGTGTACCCTCTGCGGTGATCACACTCTCCCCATTACTAATGCGTACGAGATTACTATCATCCCGCGGACCACCCTTGCCTTTATAGCCTACCACACCATCAGCAAAAGCACCTACACTATCAGCATCAAAGCTCTTCACAAAAGCATAGCCCGAGCCCAGCGCCCCTATTACTGCAGCAATAGCTGCAGCTACACGCACTGCCAGTGAATAAGGATCTCCCTTCACTGCGTTGGCAATAGCACCTGTTACAGCTACTAATGAGTTAGACAAGGCCAGTGCCGCGTTCACTGTGTTTTGACGCTTGGCTATTTGGTCTCTTTTACGCTGTGCAGCTACCAGCCGTTCTTCCTCGAGTCTTAACACTTCGGTATTACCACGCTCAGCCAGCTTTCTCGCTTTTTCTACTCTTTTCTCTCTAACTTTTATTTCTTCATCCAGTGTTTTTATCTGCGCTTCAGCTATGGTATTGTAAGCATCTACAGCAGCTTGTGCGAGGTTTTGGTATTCCTGTATGGTCTCTTTGATGCGCTCCCGCTCCTCGTCAGATATTTTCTTCGTTTTCTTATCATCACCTTCATCGTTCTTGTTTTTGTCTTTTTCTTTTTTCTGTTCGTTCTCCGTCTTACTTTTATCTAGCTCTGCTTTCGTCTTAGCCCTTTCTGCCTGCTTTTTTTGTTGTACATCAAGATCTTGTATCTCTGTTATTTTAGTATTCGCATCAATTTCAGCCTGCAGGCGTTTCAGTACAGCTTCTTGTGTTATCCTTGTTTTCTCGGCCTCATATGCCTCATAGCTTATCAGCCCATCCTGATAACCTTTTTCTAAACCAAGCAGTAAGTTTTGCTCCTCGTCGTTGATCTCTTGTATTTTTTCTTCCAGTGCATCTCTCAGCTGCTGAGCTGTTACATTAGCTATATCTTTAGCTGCATTTTCGGCATCTTTTGTATCAAATACGGGCTCAAGTTTTACATCTACTTTCTGTGGGGGTGCCACTTTCTTAACCGGAGCTTGATAGCGGGGCGTTTTCGGAGTTGTGACATCAAACTTATTATCGTTGTTTATTTGATTGAGCTCTAGTGTAGTCGTTTTTATAAACTCTGTAAGAAAGTCTTTCTGCTTTTCATTTTTCTCAGCAGCATCTTTTAATATCTTTTCATTCTGCTCTTTGATGCTTTTATCATAATCTTCATACAAATCAATTTTACCATAAAAACCTAATGGGTTTCCGGCACTAGCTATGGCATCCAAAGGGTTTTTAAAGAATGATGTAGCCCCCGCTTGTATCTGCCCCAGCACACCCACATTATCTTCGGCATCACTACTTTTAGCTTGTAGTAGTTTTTTCTGATTTTCTGCAATTAGGTCGTAAGCTCCTTGTATTTGCGCCCGCTTTGTTAGCGCTTTTACAAATGCATCAGAGCGGTTGATAAAGAAATCTTCTGCTTGGTTAATACTATTGATCTGCCCGATACTGTCACCATATTTGGTATTTAGCTCTTCTACAATTTTCTTTTTCCCCTCAGCCGTAGTACCTGCATCAAAGAAAAGTTCTTTCATGACCTCCAACTCGGTGGACACCTTAGCTACTTCACCTGCAGCATCTTGATTGATTTTATTAAGCGCTTCTACACTACCTGTAAATATGCCTATCCTGTTATCTGCATTGGCCAGCTCTTCGCCAAACATAATAAGCAAGCTGACGCCAATATCTAACAGTCCGGTAGTAGAAGTAAGGCTTTTACCGAGTTTTGATAATGCTGACCCTGTTTTACCGGCACTTTTCGCTGCAGCACCCGCAGCATCTCGATGGAAACCTATGGTTGCCTTTTTATAGTCGGCACCTGCTTTAGATAGATCTTGATACTGTTTTCTAACACCGCCTATATACTTGGATATTGCATCTTTCAACTCAGGTTGGATACCAAAACCTTCGGCAACACCCTTTACGGCTTCTGAAATCGCACCCTGCACTTTGGCCGACTTGTTCATGATCTCTTTATGAACACTATCCAGCTTCACTAACAGATCATCCAACTGCTTGGTTTCACCGGCCGACATTTTATCTAGCTGCTTTGCGTATTGCTCTATAGTCTTGGCCAGCGTATTTAACTCTTTAACTTGATTTTGTATTGCAACTGTTGCGCTTTGTAAGGCATCATGGTTAACTTCGTAACTTATCTTGTGAATGACCTCTGTAACGTCTGCCATAGGTGATGTAAATGATAGGAGTGTGATGAAAGCAGCGCGCTTGTAGGTGGGCAAATACCTGATACGTAGATAGAAAGGGACGTCTCCCAAATGCGAATTTTCAATAGCAAATATACAACAATAAAATTTGAAATAAAAAATTTATTTTAGCACATCAAACTAAAATCATGAAAAAAATAATCATCGCGCTTGTTGCCTCAACTATATTCGCATCGTGCAACAGCAATACAGAACAACAAGAAGAAAACACGACAACTACAGCTACCTTACCTAGCGATCTGCAACGCGTAGGCCGGAAGGGGAAGATCAAAAAACAAACCGTTAAAGTATACACCTCATTTAAACAAGAGGGCGAACAATATATACCTGATAACCCTAATGAGAATAACTATGTAATTACCTACTACAACAAGGATGGCAATGTTACCAAACAAGAGCAATATAGAAACGGTGAGCTATCTGAGATAACTGACAACAAGAGGGAAGATGGGCATGTTACCCAAATAGAGGTCAAAAATGCAGCAGGGGTAATTATCACTTACGGACAGATAGCATACGAGGACGAACAACACTATACAGCAACCATATACGACTCCAATGGTAAAGCATTGAGCACAAACACTCGTACCCTCAACGATGATTACCAAACTATTGCTGAAGCCAGCAACTTCCACAAAAGAGAAACAGGAGCACCGTCAAAATCTACCATGCTGATGGACAACTACTATGATGATGCTGGTCAGCTGATCAAAAAAACAATGAAGGGTACTGATGGCACTGACACTACAGAAATTGTAATGACACAGAGCTTTGAAACGATACGAAAAGATGATAACGGCAACCCTACGCTACAGATCTTAAAATATACAGGGCATCAAAATGCAGAAATGCTAATGGAAATAAACTACGAGTATTATGAGTAAATAGTAACTTCATGGTATGAAGCCCGCCCTACTCTATATATTATTCTTTACTTCCCTTAGTGCTACAGCACAGTCGCATAGTGACATCTACAGCGATTGGTGCAAGATGGGATTGAAAGGTAAGGTGAAGGAGATGAGTAGTAGTTATAGTATTGTTTTAAAAGACAGCAACAATTTTAAGTTGGAACCTCCTTTTGAAGATGAGACATACAAGTTTTCTTCTAGTGGATATATTACAACCCACATCAAAAGTAAAAACTGTTTTTACATACTGGGGAAACATCAATACTTTATCAAACAAGAAAAGGTTGTTGGCAAAACCATATCCTACTTGTATGCCAGAAACATGGTGCAATGGAAAGACAGTTTGCACTTCTCTTCATTACGCGAGAACTCATATTTGGAACTACACTACACGAATAAAGAACATGCACTAAACCCTAAGAAAGCCCTGTATGTTTATGACCAAAACAATAACATCAAAACCATCACCACAACACACAATAATGCTACCATAACCGAAAAAGTATATAGCTACAATAATGCGCAGCAACTGGTGAGGATAAAACACCTCATTGACGCACCTGATAAAAGGAATATAACCTTTGCCGTTACCGGAAGAGACACTAACGGTAACCCTACAGAACTATCGTATACTGATAATAGTAATGGTCTTGTTTATAAAAGAATATATTACATCACCTACACCTATTACGATTAATGTATGAAACAACTATTGCTCTACATACTACTGTTCACAAGCACCTCTGCCACTGCGCAACGCTACGACAACATCACCAACGACTGGTGTAAGATGAACCTGAAAGGTAAGGTGAAGGAGATGAAGGTAGATAAGCAAATAAAACTATGGGCGCATACCAACCTTACACGAGATATAAAGACCACTCTCTATTTCTCAAAAAAAGGCTATCTGACCAAAACCGTAGATAGCTGCGGCGGTATGCGTACTACAACCTACCACTACACATTTCATAAAGACCATACGATATCACTGGTCAAGGAAACAAGCGGTAGTACCCAAACGGTGTTTTTTGATGGCTATCATGTTACTCCTGCCAAACCGGATAGTATTGTTTACATCCCGATCAACAATAGCTCTTTTGAAGAGGTCACCTATTCTTACATGAGAGGTAAAGAGCATATATCAACAAAGAAATACATCTTTAACAACAAACGACAACTCATTAAGACCATTAATGCACATTACTCAACCAACTATACATACCACAAAGATCATATCAATGTGCAGTCTACTAACAATAAAAGAGAAGAAGAGATAGTAAGTACCGATATATTGGGCAACACTACCCTGTCTAAAATTAGTTTTGAATTCGCCCCCTTATCTACTATTACTAAAAACATCACCTACACCTATTACGATTAATGTATGAAACAACTATTGCTCTACATACTACTATTCACAAGCCTATCGGCTACAGCACAACGCTACGACAACATTACCAACGACTGGTGTAAGATGAACCTGAAAGGGAAGGTGAAGGAGATGAGGGTAATGTTTTATAGTAAGCGCCACCACATAGATAGTAACGACTATCAAGAGCAAGTTTATTACTTCAACAAAGAAGGGTTTGTCAAAAAAGCTACTCATGCCATCTATGATAAGGGTATCTCAAAAGGGGCGATGACCGTTGTACATAACGCTCCTGAAAAAGTAGATGAACACAGCTTTATCATCACCGAAGTGCAAAAGCCTGATGACACAGTCATATGGGCCAATATGGTGGCTAACCAACCTGAAGATACCTTGTGGGGAACCACACAATACACGATCATTAACGATACACTCTATGAAGAGGAGCACATACCCCCACAAGGGAAAGAAGTTCATCTGATCATATGGGTACACCATAACCCCAAGCAACAGATATTGTATCGAGACATATACATTTTAGATTATTGGGGAGACACTTCTGACAAAAAGCGTATTCGTTATACATATAATAGCCAAGGGCAAAGAATAGAAGAAACCACACGCAACTTAAAAGAAGGCGCAGAAAGGCAAACCATAATGATCAACAAGATCATAACAACAGACCCACGAGGTAACCCTACCCACCAAGTACTACAGAAGCCGAACATAGAAGGTACAGAAGACTATATAAAAACCACATATAAATACTATGAATAAATACTAAATTCAACCTATGAAACCAACCCTACTCTACATACTACTGCTTACTTGCTTTACCGCTACTGCACAGCCTTATAGCGACATTACCAACAACATAAAAGGAATGAGGCTGAAAGGTAAAGTGAAAGAAATGCATATTACCGAGCGCGATACCAATAGCAAAAAACATAAACGTACAACTATTGAAGAAACCATACTTAGGTTTTCAGCAGAAGGCCGCTTGATGGAAAAAGTAGAAAAGAAGAAAAAAAAGACCACTACTACCAGCTATCAATACCTACAAGAAGAAGATGGTAAAAAGCTAACCGTATACGTGCGCTATAGCCGCAAGCCCAAACGTATAGACACCATTGTATACCATGTAATAAACGATACGCTGACGAGGGGTTACCTGCTCAAGAAAGGAGAAGAACACTACCCTAAGAGATTTATATACAATAACAAACAACAGTTGATAGCCACTATATACCCACCGAGTAAACATGTACATGAATATAAAATAGTACAGCGCTATAACGGCCAAGGATACATGACCGAACGATCCACCATTGCCGATGGGCGCACCTTTAGCACAAATAATTTTATTGTGGCTGCTACCGACAAGCAGGGCAACCCCACACACATCAAAAAACTATACGACAGCTATACTTGCCATTATACACTAAAAGGAGTAAAACATATTACCTACACCTATTACGAATAACTAATGAAGCGACTACTTTACATATCACTACTACTCACGACGCAAGCCGCTTGCATCAACAAGCAAGAAGAACCGGTAGTATACGATACCTCAATAGTATCAAGTGTAGTAAAGGAAGGTTTAAAAGGGAAGGTAAAAACCAGAACAATGACTACCTCATGTGACAGCAATGATTCAGAAGCTTGGATAATTGACTCCTTCGATCGTGATGGATTTATTGTACTCCAAAGAAGTATAGGGCTGACCAAAGAGCCACACAGCGGAAAATGGGAGACCTCCATATACGAATATCTTCCTGAAAAGCACAAAGGACACATCAAGAAGAACAGCATCTTTAAATGGAAAGATAGTGTCAGGTACACCATATTGAGCAACAACTCTTTTATAGAGTATTGCTATATGAAAGAGATCAAAAGACTAACTTCTGTAACAAGGCAACACTTGGACAGCTTACAGCGGTACAGCCATGACACAACACTTTGGTACGATCAAATAACAGGACTTGTTACAGACACCTCATACACCAGTCATTACTATAGCGACACACTACATCTCGAGGTTAGCATATCCAAAACTGTCAACAAAGACATTAAGCACGACACTATTTTTATTCAATACCACACATTCGACCCAGTAGGCAACCCAACAAAAACAACAGTATACAATCGTGAACGAAAAGAATTCAGAAGTAGCTTTGACCTTTGTTATACCTACACCTATTACAATTAACCCTTCCGTTCTGTAGCTTCTTTCATTTGCTCATTATGCCAGTCTACCCAGGCCGACTTTTGTTTAATGCGGTAGTAAAAAGAGAACACACCCGTATCCATAAAATGTTCGGCTGCACGCAGGTCGCCCTCGCTATACTTTAGGGCTATATCCCAAAAGCTATCGTACCAGTCGTCTACCTGCGCCTCTACCGAGCGGAGGGCGGCATCAGGGCGTTCAGTTGGTCGGTCCTGTTTTTGAAATAGTTCGTATCGGTCAAAGTACTTGACAACTCCTTCCAAGCGGGCGTAGCAGCTATTCCTAAGCTCAAAAAAAAACTGTAGAGCTCAGGGTCAGGCTTGATATTCTGTGTGGCATCGCCTTTGGCCCAGGCCACTTTCTTGGCCGTCCAATAGTCTTCAGTGGCATCAGGGTTTTCCCCTTCGGCAAAGCAATAAATCGCCCCCATACGCAAGGCACAGTCTTCATCTACAGGGTACTTTAGTCGGTACTTAATGTTGTTAGCCAGTGTGGCAATATCGGTACGTAATAGCTTGGTGCTTTTCTCATCGTTGCACAGCTCCAGCATCTTATCCATCATAGCGCCCAATAGTTGCTTGGTAGCACCGCCCGACGAATAGATGTTTTGCGCCCCGGCAGCCACATAGCGACTCATATGGTAGCCATTGGCTGCATCTTCGGGAATGTAAAATTTGATGTTGTGTACCTTACTGTGGAAGGCCTCCTTGTACTTAGGATCGTTGGCAAGATCATTACTCATGTGTGGATAGGTGTTTATGGTTTAAATATTATTTGTTTTGTGCTATGCGGCTAGGTCGTTCTCGGCATACACCCTTCGGCTGCGTTGTAGCCACTTGGCCTCTTCTACATCTTCAGGAGTAGGCAGGGCAAATACAATTTCGGTCATGTCATCTGCTCCTTTTACCTCACTTATTACGGGACGCTTCCCTTCTATCACCAGTTGCAGTAGTTGCTGATCTTCTTTGAAGCTCAAAGGCTCGGGCTCATGTATCACTTTACGCTGCTTAATGATAGACCTGTAAATGTACAAGATACCTGCTTTGATGTGGCGCTGCACCTCGGGGTTCTGCGTCATGTAAGTAATGGCCAAGGCTATGCAATACTCTTTTATTTCGGGGTAGGCTTTCCGCACCGCTTTGGTAGCCCTACCATGCAGTATCATTTCCTTTACATATGTAGCCTCCGGGTTAGTGAGTGCCATTACTTATCCTCTCGCAATATGCGTTACAAATATATGATAAAAATACACAAAAACAAATAATATTTGCTATATAAATTTATCTACTATAAAGGTACATGAAATAGCACAGCAATAGTGTAATGAGGGCGATGATGTATGGTCGTAAAGCCCTTCTTTTTTCCACAAGCTGTTGATATCTCAACTGTGCGGCTATGCGTTCCTCTTGTTCTTCATCCTGCGATATGGCGGTAAGCAACTCATTTACAGGCGACATATAGATGGACTTCAACCCTTTAGTGGCGGCCAGTAGTTCTTCCACCATTTGTGAGCGGGCAGCTTCATCGTCACTTTGGGTGAGGGCTGCCATATGTTGGTCAGATAGTAATAGCTGTATATAATCGTACAGTGCCTTATGACTCATACGAAAGGTATCTACACTCACCATGTGGGCATTCAGCTTGCGGCTTTCTTCCAGCACCCAGCGGGCGGTCACCACTTCTTTATCGCGGGCACGCGTACTCATGCCATGTAGCCAGCGCTGCTCGTCGTACTGGCGGCGTAGCACGGGTTCTTTCAGTATCTCATAAGCCTCTTGCACAGCTCTAAAACGGTCGGCAGCATAGGCGTCTCCTTCATTTACATCGGGGTGGTATTTACGTGCCTGTGCGCGGTAGGCCTTGCGCACCTCTTCTTGCGAGGCCGTGGGGTGCAGCTCCAGTATTTGGTAATGATCTTTTAACGCGGCAGGCATGGTAGGCGAAGGTAGGGATAAAGCAATTATTCACACATTATAGCTACCTTTATACATAATTATTCTCCAACTCATAAAATTCAAAAACCTATGAAGGCTCTTCTTCAAAAAGCCTTGCTCCTATCCGGCATACTCATGCTGTGTACACAACTTGGGCAAGCAGCAACTATTACATACACGGCAATAGCTAGTGGCAACTTCACGAGCGCTTCCACATGGCAAGGCGGCAATGTACCTCCTGTTATGCTTGGTAATGTTTCCAGTCAGGTAGACCATATTGTGATCCCTGCGGGTATCACCGTAACACTGGATACCAACCTAATATCTGATGTAAAGCTAAAAACAGGTATCGCCACAGGTATTATTGAATGTAACGGTACACTTACAGGCCAACCGGGTAGATGGATCATGTCCCGCGCAACGATCTGGGGTAATGCCACAGGCGTTATTAACATTGATAGTATCGCACTATGGAGTGCTGATTTCAATTATAAAGGAACCATCAACGCCGGCATTTGTTACTTTGGCGAATATGCTACAGCCTATTCAGGAGAGACCATCAACATCTCCAAGAAGATGATCATTAGCTACTCCAACAATGTCTTCATACGTGGCACTGTAAATGTACTCAACCGTTGCACTATAGTAAAAGAGGCTAAAGCATATTTTGCTACCCCGGGCAGCTTTAATATTGTCGATACCGTGAACTTGGTATACAATTACAAATGGGGCGGTCTATTACCCAACGGCGATAGAATACTGGACTCTGTATGGATGACCAAGAAGATAGACACGATGATCATAGATGTACACAACAAGTATGCGACACCAGGCAATCCTTATGCGTGTAGAATGATGAAGGACATGACCTTTAACGGTACCTTGATCATTACATCGGGAGGGTTGAGGCTGGATGGACATAAACTAACCCTTGGGCCAAATGCCAAAGTGTATTGCTCACCCGACTCAGGATGGATATTGGGAGACCCGCAAGGATCCATAGAAGTAAAAGCTACCAACGACATTGGTAGTGGTTTACTCTTCTACCCGGGAGATGTGGTATACAATTCTTTAGACACACTTAAAGACCTGACCATGAACATGGGTAACAACTCAGGCAAAACCAGATTGCGTAACAAGGTCATCATCAACAATAAGCTCGACCTTCAAAAAGGACAACTACATTTAGTAGACAATGCTCAACTCATCATCAATCATAACACCAGTGCCAGCATTATAGGTGCCAGTACTAATAGCTACATCACTAACAACTTTGGCACGGCTACACATATGAACATTGCTTCAAGTGCCACAGCCACCTTCCCTGTTGGTAATGCACAGGGCTACACCCCTATTGAGGTGAAGAACAACAGCAGTACCGAGATATTTAAAGTAGGCTGTACTACAGGAGTGTTTGACAGTGCTACTCATGGGTTTGACATTACTACGCAAGAGCCTTGCGTGGCGGCTACATGGTGGGTAAATCCTAGTGCCGCTTCGGGCAGTAATGCTGATATTACTTTCCAATGGCCAGGCAGTATGGAGCTCAACAGCTTCAACCGTGCTCAATCGTACGTAACACGTTTCGACCATACACCTATGGAGTGGGACACACAAACCAGTAGTAGTGCCGCAGGTACACAAGGGAGCTTCTACACCCATACCGAGACGGTGCCTAACTTCACCACACAGCCTAACTACTTCTCCGTATTCGATGGCTTTACTTCATTGCTCTATTTATCGGTAGAGCAGATAAGTTTGGCAGGTACGGTAAGTCTCTACCCTAACCCTACCACGGGCAATGCTACACTGGCACTACAGCTAGATAAGGCTCAAGCTTTAAGTCTGCAAGTGGTAGATATGACAGGGCGTGTGACCTTCAACCAAGCAGCAAAAACTTATAACAAGGGTACGCAACAAATAAGCCTACCTACCGCAGCTTGGCATAGCGGTGTATACCTTTATCAGATCAGTGATGATAAAGGACATATACTCAGCACAGGGAAACTTTTAAAACAGTAAGTACATCATATAAAATAGATAACAAGGGGAGTCTTTATCGACTCCCTTTTATTTTTTTTCAAAAAATTGAAAACCAACGCAGCCTTTCTCTTCGTATATACTCTTGATATCAAAATAGTAAGCACATACATGTTACATTACGAGGCTTTTGAGCGCGCTGTAGGTAAGGCCGCCGGCAGCGAAGCCAAAGAATGGGGGCACTTGTTGCCTGCCATACCCTACGAACACCGTTTTAGGTATATAGATGCATTACAAAAAGGGCTACGCCCGCCACAGGCATACGACTGTGTGATGTACTGCCAAAACGAACAGGAAGAGCAGTTTTATGCCCTATTGCAGGAAACGGTAACACAAAAAGAATAAGGATAGATTCTTCATAATAGGTGGTTTTAGTTTTCATCAGGCTTTTGGCGTTTTAATCTTATTTTAATATCTTCATTGGGATAATATTTAAGCCAAAAGCCATTTTTCATGAAGTATACCAGCCTTATCCTAGCCGCACTCCTGATCTGCAGCAGCAGTTTTGCACAGTATTACGAACCGGAGAAAGTGCAAGTAGAAAACGAGACAAAACTTAATGGTATATGGTCGTTTAAGCCGGCAGGAAATAAGTTAGTTTTTATAGCAAGCAGTACCCGTTCTTTTAGAAATAATACATTGTACTACATAAAAGGCAATAATGTGGTACGCGCTTCAGACAACCTCTTAAAAGATCTGAAAGTTTTTCATCTGGCACATTATACCAACCCTTCTCCCGATGGCAAATTATACTTTAGTGCCTTCAACAAACATGAAGATGGCAAACAGGTTTATGTATGGGATGGGGTAAATGCCATAGAAAAAGTAGCCAACGTGGGTATTGGAGGAAGCCCTTCAAGTTCTGATATCACATTCACTGAAAATAAAATGTATTTCACAGGGTATGACTATGAGGTATCACTAAAACAAAACTACCTCTTTGAGCTGGACCTTAACACCTATGCTTTAAAACAGCTAACTGATACCACCTACGACCCGGCGGGTGTCATCGCTATCGGCGATAAACTATTTTTTGTCCTCTACAACAGCAATAAGTTTCTATACGAATACAACACAACCAACGGTGAAATAAAACACATACCACTTCAAACAGATGCTGCTTACCTTGATAGTAAATACATTACATCTACACTTATAGCACTGGATAACAAACTATATCTGGTGGCATCATCGCACAAGCTCGGTAGCCAGCTGTATGAATACGATGGCAAAAGTTTCAGCATGATAGAAGGCTTCGCTAAAGGAGAGGTAGATGGAGTTAGTGGTGCTGTTGCCTATAATGGGAAGATCTACTTCTCAGGAAATAAAAATGAAACTGAAGAACTAGAGGAATTCAACCTATATAGTTATGATCCTTATACTAAAAATGTAGAACAGATCACACACTATAAAAGAGACAAGAAAACAAGCTTCAACCCCTACTACTTTCACGTGGCAGAAGATCAGCTCTACTTTACAGCTTATGAACCGAATACCGAGTTACAGTTATACACTTACAACTCCAATAGCAATATGGTACGCCGTATCACCAACCATAAATGGGAAGGAGAGAATCCACAACCTATATTAACTCAATACCATAACGGTAGTTTATACTTTAAAGGCAACTGGGGATTTACCTCAAACGAAAACATCTACCACCTTAACCTGAACGAACAACCCACCAGCATAGGAAACATACCTTATGGTAACGTCACAGTCACCCTACAGCCCAACCCCGTGAAAGATGTGGCTACAATGAACATTTCGCTACCTCATGCAGATAAGATACACCTCTCTGTGGTAGACATGGGTGGCAGGCTGGTACACGAGCATTACACCATCAGCACACAGCAGCAGCACCATATACAAATACCCATGCAGCATTTACCTGCAGGCACATATGTATACCAACTCATGAGCAACAACGGGCAGCTGCTACACAGCGGGCAACTGATAAGAGAGTGATAATAGTATGACAATACAAGTGCTCATACGGTTTATCTTTAGAAGAACACTAAAACCATACTATGCGCCACCTTTACCTTATTACTTGCTTCTTGCTGTATACCTATGCCGCTACGGCACAAATAGGTTCGGTAGAAACACTACCGCTACACAGCACGTCCAACTCCGACCCCATATCACTCACCCCCGTGGGCGACAGGCTTTACTTTTTTGCCAGCGATGTAACACACGGCTACGAGCTATGGTCGGTAGGAGAAAAAGACCAGCCCAAACGCCTGACGGATATTGGCCCCGGCAATAAGGATGGTGTAAGGGCAAATGGTATTTATAGCAACAACGATAAATCGCGAATAGGTGTGGTCAACAATACGCTATACTTTATCGGTCTTGATCATTCGGGTTCCTTTCCGATATCAGCATTATACCAATATAACACCATTAGCGGTCTGTCGGTGGCCGATAGTAGCATATTGGGGGCGGCAGATATGATAGGCTATAATAACAAGCTCTACCTGCTTGGCCATGGCGATACTACTATGGGGCTTTACGAGCATGACCGTGGCACAAAAACAACTAAGTTATTACACAGGTTTACCTATAGCCAACACCCTACCAACGAGTATATGGTACGGATAAACGATAAGCTCTACTACTTAGGGCGTGAGAGTTCGGGAGTTGCTAAACACTTGTTTGAATACAACCTTACCAACCATACCAAAAAAGTGATCGTAGATGACACCATGCCATTAGGCGCTCCCATCACATATGCTTACGATATCTTCTCCGCAGGTAATAAGGTAGGCTTTATTGGCTACGGCAGCCCCGATGGTGTGCATATATGCACCTATGACGGCAGTGCTATACAGCTGGTAGCCATGCGCCCCAAACGTACCCTAAAGCAAGCCAACGACATTTATGGCAACACACCTTTCTATAACAACGGTATCATTTATTACCAATACGACAAACCATTTTTAGCAACAGACCCAAAGTATACCAGTGCTTTGTTTGGCTACAATACCAACACCTATTTTCATGAGCCACTGGCTGATACTCTGATAGACCAAGCCTACATAAACGCACCC
Organism: Flavipsychrobacter sp.; assembly: GCA_965230595.1. Taxonomy (GTDB): domain Bacteria; phylum Bacteroidota; class Bacteroidia; order Chitinophagales; family Chitinophagaceae; genus UBA5543. Next base: position 2,220,441 of record OZ246011.1, read on the forward strand.
GGCAAGCTCCTCAACCCCGGGCACTTTACCATGTACAACGCCCGCCTGTTCTTTAGTGCTGAAGCGCCCGTTATCGAATCATCCCTTTGCCTGTACGACTTTAATAAAAAAGCCGCCTACAAGATAGACCTCGGCGGTACTAATAAGAAAACAAAACCGCATAGCCTTGTAGTGCTGAATAATAACGTACTCTACTTTGCCGCAAAAACAAGAAACGACCTTGGCTATGAGCTGGTACGCTATACGGAGAATAATGTATCAGTACCCACCATCAACCCTGAGCTTACCACCACACTATACCCCAACCCTACCACAGGTGACGCCACACTCGAGTTGAGCTTAGCGCAAGCACAAGAACTCAGCTTGCAACTCACAGATGTTACGGGGCGTATCGTATACCAAGTAGCGGCACAGCAGTATGAGCAGGGTAAAAATAGAATATCGCTACCAACCCTTCACTTCAGTAGCGGCGTCTATATATGTAATATCTTAAACCAAAACGGGCAAGTATTGCAAACACATCAGCTATCAAAGCTATAGCTGGCTTATCCATACATACACATATATACCTATGAAACGTACAGCCACCCTTTTATGCGTCCTCCTATCAGTTGTCAGTTTTGCTCAAACAGGCATCATACAAATCGTAAAAACCACTCCTGCTTCACTCATGTGGTGCAGCTTGTGCAACATGACTAACATCAACAACAAGCTATACTTCCACGCCTACGACACCACTGATGGACATGAGCTGTGGTGGGCAGATGCACAGAACAACCCGGTAAGAGCAACTAACCTGATGCCTTTAAAAGAAGATGGCGTTGTAGCCAGCACACCTATTGGCAAGATTGGTAACAACGTATACTTCATAGGCAGATACCAATCGGGCGCTATACAGAAACAAGCTTTTTTTGCACTTCAACATGGAGGTATTGTTATAGACTCTCAACTAGTGATCGCACATCAAATGCTTACCTACAATAATGAGTTGTACATCATGGGTAGCAGCGCCTCTGGTCAACATGGATTGTTTCATTACGATCCTAATGTAGGGCATGTAGTACCCATACATACCTCAAGCAGCCCAATGCGGTCGAAAGGCATCGTAAGATCCTACAACAAAATATATTATCTAATGGGCAGCGAATTCGAACAAAAACTTTTCGAGTACGACCCCGCCACACAAACCCATAGTTTAATGCTGGACAAAACACCTTCTTACGGGGGCATTACACATATTGAACACATCGTATCACTTGGAGGGATTGTGTACCTATCAGCAAAGAAGGCACAGCGTGGCTTAGAGCTTTACAGGTTAGTCAACCCAGGTGCCCCAATACGTATAGCAGATTTGGCAACAGGTACTACTGATGAAGTACAGTCTGAACTTATGAATTACAATGGCGCAATTTACCTGCAAGCTACAGACGGGTCTCAAACATCTCTTTACAGTTACAATTATTATGGGAAGTTTAACAAACTACCTAATACAAGTAGTACGGTCAACCTGCCACCACAAACCAGTGTTAGACAACACCTTGGTGCATACCGCAAAAAAATATTCTACTCGCGCAGCAGAACTAATATAAATAATGGTGAGGATGTTTTTGCTTTTAACACGGTAGATAGTACGGTATCGAAGCTTGCCATACCCGCTTTAGGCACTCATGATTATTACCGCTCTTTTACCGCTATACAAGATGCTCTTTTCTTTGTTGTTTATGATTCTGTAAAAGGCAATGGCCTAGTACGTTACAAAGACCAAGACCTATCAATAAACACACAGCAACTACCTACATCAGCGCTCTACCCCAACCCTACTAAAGGCGATGCCACACTGGAGTTGAGCTTAGCGCAAGCACAAGAACTCAGCCTGCAACTCACAGATGTTACAGGGCGTATCGTATACCAAATAGCGGCACAGGAGTATGAGCAGGGTAAGCATCAGGTAGTAATGCCTACACGGTCATTAGCCGCGGGTGTATACCTCTACCAAGTAACCAATAGTAATGGTGAACTGTTAAGCAAAGGTAGACTGGTGAAGGAGTAATAATATCATAACCTACCATAAAAGACACATAAGGATGACACTTGTAATGTTTTAGTATAATAGTTTTACATAACCTTAAATCTATAAACCTATATGATACGCACATTCATTTTTGCCCTAATAGTTTTAGCTTCCAATATCAGTTGGGCACAAACCACGATCGAAGCTTACTCCTTTCAACCATCTACTACAGAACCTGCCGAAAAGCTAACCGTAATCGGCAACAAAATATATCTAGCGGCTAAAGATGCCACACATGGTAGAGAGCTATGGTCTTTTGACGGACAGCAAGCCCCTCAAAGAATAACTGACACACCTACAGGTGTGCTCGATGGCCTGTTGACAAAGAGCGACCGCTCTTACAACTTTGGAGTGGTAGGCAACCGACTATACTATTTGGGCAATTATAAAGACCAAGGTAATACCAAGACGGGCTTATATGAATATGATATAGCCGGCAATATAGCAACTGTTGTTAATGGAACAATAGGATACATTGGTAATTATGTACAGCATGGCAACAACCTGTACTTTACAGCATCGAGCGGTAGTACCAACCGAGGATTGTTCAAATATGATGTGTCGGCAAAAACAATGACACAGCTACTCACGACAAACATGATCGGGTTTACTAATCTTTTTGGTACAGCCATACCCCTGTTAGTAAAGGGAGACCTACTATATATTGGTACTCGTATCAATAACGTAAGCGGCATATACGAATACGACCTAAATACCAACAAAGAAAAACTAATTCAAGAAGTAAAAACAGGAGGTATTGAAAGGGTTCATGACATGAGATTTGTTGGTAACGACCTATACTTTGCGGCTAGTAAAAGTGGACCAAGTGCTGAGATATATAAGTACGATGGCACCAACCCGCCACAGCAAGTATCTGATATTGTAGGCGATGGAGTAAACACTATTGTATCTCCATTAACAGAGCATAACGGCGTATTTTATTTCATGGGTGAGAACGTGACTCAGAATGATTATGAAATAGCCAGCTTCGATACGAAAACAAATAAAGCTAAGCTGCTAACAAACTTCAACGGCATTGGTTTATATACCACACATATGGTGGAGTACAACAATAAAATATATTATACCCCTGTTTCGGGTGCTAGCGATGCACTACTCTATTATTACGACATTGCCAGCGGGCAAAACGTAAAAGTAGATGTAACGATAAAGGGAAGTACAAACGAAGCGATGCCTGCATTTGCAGGTTGGTTGGAATCTCCGCGCCTGATAAAACTAGGCAACTCCTTAGTATATACCGCTTACGACACTACAAAAAAAGAATACCTTATTGCCAAACTTACAGATGGGAATTTGTCTGTATACAATACTAGCCAAGAACTTACCACCACGCTCTACCCTAACCCAACAAGTGGCAATGCTACACTAACACTACAGCTAGATAAGGCGCAAAATATTTTGGTAGTGTTAACAGACATTGCAGGGCGTGTAGTGTATACAAAAACAGCACAAACATATAGTAGCGGTACTAGCAACATCACAGTACCAACACAAAATTTACAAACTGGTGTGTACTTCCTACAACTTACCAATGAGCAAGGAGCACTACTCAATAGTGGTAAATTGATTAAGCAGTAAACAACTACATAATAATATATCAAAAGGGTGTTGAAGAACTTCAGCACCCTTTTTCATTATAATAAATAAGTATATTTACACAACCCAACTAACCTACAATGGCAACAACCCTAACAAGACTTTGGCGTATAGCCCTTGTCTTTACGTTCCTATTTTCATACCTGCCTACAGTACAGGCCACGGTATTTACAGCAACATCTTCGGGCAACTATGCAGACGCAAACATATGGTCGGGCAATGCTGCACCTCCAAGTAGTCTTACTGCCGACACCGTTATCATACCAACGGGCATTAACATCAACCTAAACAAGAGAGTATACCTAAATGATACGGGAAGCCTACTACGTGTAGACGGAAACATCACTAGCAATTCGGATAGCATATTCCTACTAACTGGCACCTTTAAGGGCGCAGGTTCTATTACTATCGACAGGGTTGATGTCAGTCGATCCACTTGGGAATTTAGCGGCAGCCTTACTTGCAACAAACTTTACATTGGCGATGTGGCAATAAATACCAACTGCACCATTAATGTAAATCAGCTTTTGGGATTGAACACAAAAACTATAACAATAAATAACGGTACGCTCACCATTGCTAACAATACTACCATTAGTGCGGCACTAGGCATCTTACAAAAAGGGGCTAACGGAACTATTAACTACCCCAACAGTTTTGATTTTGAGCAACGACACCACTACGGCATACACAATGCCAACCCTCTACTCTACCACCCTAACGTGCGCCATATTACCATAGACGTATATGATGAACAGAGCGGTATAGCACTCACACAAGACCTAACCATAGACAAAGTACTACACCTAAACTCTGGCAAACTAGTACTTAATAGTCATCACCTGAAATTTATAGATACAGCAGTGCTTACAAAAAACATCTATGGCAGTATAAGTAGTGATACCAATAGTAGCATTACAGTAGCTACACAAAACGGACTGGATATTAGTATACCTTTTTATAAAGACAAAATAGCTAACCTACTAGAAAACCAGGTAAAGAACTTTACCATCAACACTACCAATAAGCTCGCTACCGTACACTTACCTTTTGGCCTAGAGGTACATAATAAACTCAACCTACAAAGAGGGCGACTAGACATCAATTTTGCTACGCTAGAAATACGACCTACCGGCAGTATAAATGGTGGTAGCGATAGCAGCTTTATACTCACCTCTATGGGTGGTGGTGTTACCCAAACAATTGCGCCAAATGACAGCTTACTTTTTCCTGTGGGTACGAAGAAATTTGGCTACACACCCGCTGTGCTGCAGAACAATGTTTCTACTGCACATGCCTTTGCTATAGGGGTAGATAGCACACTATTATCTCAAGGGACACAAGGTGTTAATGTTGCCCATTTATTTGCATCGGTAGAAAGTAGCTGGTTGGTAACTAGTACAGACACTACTAATATAGATATAGGCCTTACACTATACTGGACAGCTAGTATGGAAACCCATAACCTAGATCGCAACGATGTTTTTATGAGTTGCTACAACCAAAACCAATGGGATAAACAAGGTTCAAGTACTGCCAATTCTAACGGGAAACATATTACACTTACACGCAAGCAAATTAAAAAGCTAGGCGTATTTGCCGTTAGGGAGTTTTCTTACATATATGTACCTACAGTAAATCTAAACAAACTCACCACCACACTCTACCCCAACCCTACTAATGGAGATGCTACACTTAGCTTATCGCTAAACGAAGCGCAAACTCTTTCTATACAGCTAGTAGACATTACGGGAAGAATAGTATATACTAAAGAAGCAAAAGAGTATAGTGGTGGCAAGCACAACATTACTCTTCAGACCTCAAAACTGCCAAAAGGCAACTATGTGTATCGTGTAATAGCAGGCGAAGGTTTATTATTAAAATACGGTAAATTAATTACATATTAATCCATTTACAATTGTCGTATATGCCGTTAGTATTAACTTCATGTTACACTTAAACCTTTATCTTATGCGTTACCTAAACCTTATAATAGTAGTATTACTATTTCCTGCAATTGCAGAAGCACAAAGCACTGTAGAAATTTACGATTTCGAGTATTCATTAAAAGAGCCGGTAGAAAAACTTACACCTAAAGGTGATAGGCTATACTTTGTAGCCAAAGAAGGAGCACACGGAAAAGAATTATGGTCTATAGACAACGTCTTTCCGCAACGCTTAGAGGCTGACGAACCTAAAGGCTCTGCCGATGGCATTTATACTGATGGCGACAAGTCTTTTCAGATGGGAAAAGCTGGAGACAATATTTACTACTTTGGTTTTTACAAAAATGCTAAAGGTATCTCAACCAATTGCGTGTACGAGTTTAACATCCCCAACCAAACAACTACTGTTATTGACACATTAGTAACTAGCGTGTTTGATTATGTAAGCCATAAAGGAAGTATTTATTTCACTGCTACTAGAGCTGGAAAAGAAGGGCTTTATACTTACAATCATAACACTAAAACTTTCTCCATATTAATAGAGCCACAAAACAAGGGCAATCACCGAACACCTCGTATGGCAGTTATAGGAGATGCCATATACTATTCAGGTTATAGGCAATCTATGCAAAAAGCGATTTACGAATACGACCTTAATACCAATACTGAAAAGCTAATAGCAGGCGGGGTAAACACACCTACGGCTACATATCTAAACTGGTTTTATGATATGATTGCTGTTGGGAATACTTTGTTTTTCACAGCTAGGAACAATCAACATGGCATAGAGCTATATAGATATGACAGCATTGCGCCACAAAGACTAACAGATATTGGCGGTGGTTTAGGAGGAGGGATATCGTCTAATATGCTTATTCAAAATGGCACACTATATTTTCTAGGTGCTGAAAACACAGCACAACCTCAAAAAGCATTATATAGTTATAACATTAGTAGCTATACCTTGAAGAAACTAGTAAACCTTGATAAGGTTTCAATAGGATTTGATGGCACTTGGGGCAATATTTATAACAATAAAATATTTTACCCAGTTTACTCATACCCTAATAGTCCCGAACTACATTACTATGATATAGCTAATAACCAAATAAATGTAGCTGATATTACCATTATAGGAACATCTAATAAAGCATTACCTAATGGTATACCTGTTACAATGAACAATGTACTTTTTTACCCTGCAAGAGACAGTGCTACCAACAGATATGTGCTAGCCAAATATACGGATGCTGGCTTGTCTGTTGCTACAACAAAAGGCAGTAAACTCACTACCACCCTCTACCCCAACCCTACTACGGGCAATGCCACACTGGAGTTCAACTTAAAACAAGCACAAACGCTAAGCCTGCATCTTACCGATGTTACAGGGCGAACCGTCTACCAAAAAGCTGCGCAACAGTACGAGCAAGGTAAGCACCAAGCTGTATTACCTACACAGTCGTTGTCCGCAGGTGTATACATGTACCAAGTACGCAATAGTGATGGTGAATTGTTAAGCAAAGGCCGACTGGTGAAGGAGTAAAAGCCTTCTTACAGTACTTAACAGGCAATATATCAGTCTATTACACCGTTTTAATGCAATCGTTAACTGCTTGTTAACGATTGTTAATTCTGTGGTATATATAAAATATGCCTCTACTTTAGACTTAACAAAACCAAACAACTATGTTACAATATGAGGAATTTGAGAGTAATGTTTTAGCCGTAGCAGGCAAACTGTTTTATAAATGGAGACACTTATTGCCCGTAGTGCCACTGGCGCATAGGCATCGTTTTATGGTTACTTTGAAAAAAGGTTTCCGTATACCACAGGCTTTTGATTTTGTGATGACAAGCCAAACGATACACGACGACGAGTACCACTCTTTCCTCGCACAAGCAGTAATGATAAAACTGGTAGATACTGACGAGCCATGCCCATTTGCTGACGCTCTGCTGATCGCCTCTTAATAAACATATTCACGCTTACTAGCACATTAAAGTATCACACATGAAAGCCCTACCAAATGGGTAAGGGCTTTGATCTTCTATTCAAGGAGAAACCCGAAAGTTTAAACGTTATCCGTCTTAACAACTAACCCGAAAAAAGAACCGCGCTTCTGTTTAGAAGAGCGGTTTTTTGTTGCGATTATTTAACTACCACAAATCTCTTTTTAATTTCTCCATCATCCATATTCAACACGACAAAGTACTGCCCTGCGGCTAGGTGATTCACCATTACCTGCTTATGGTAATTTTTACCCGCTACATCTTGCCACCGGTAAACTTTTTGTCCATACAGGTTGATGATGCGCCCTTTTATTTGGCCACTACCCTTATTGCTCAACCTGATGTTCAGCAGATTATTGGTAGGTACTGGGTATACATACAGTCGGTCATCTATAGCGTTAAACTCGCTGACACTTACCGGCCAGTAGTGTTCGTATTCAAAAGCAGTAGACCTTTTTGATACAAAAGAGCCTGAAGCATGATAACTTGTACCCACTTCTTTTATGCTATCTATACTGCCAAAAGAGGTATAACTATAAGTAGCTACAGTTTTATCCTTTACGTTTGTAACACTATCAATATCCATACGTGTAAAGCTATCTGTTATCAGCCGCCCTTGGCCGTCGTACAAATACCGCCTTATTTCAGGAAACCTGCGCGAGCTATCTTCAGGAATAAAAGTTTGCACACTATCTCCTGCAAGCCTACCATTGGTGTTATAATAATAGTATCTACGCGACCATATCTTTCGCTTCCCATTATTGTCGTAAGTAATATCAGTACGCTGCACAATTCTGTTGTTGGTATCGTATTGCTTTCGAGTAACATAATATGGTGCATAGGCCAGTACATTCCAGTCATACTTTATTACACTATCGGCTAATACATTGTTATTAACATCATACTCGTAGTAGGTTTTGCGAAACTTGGCCGGCGCAAAAAAGTACCATACCCAGCCCAGTTGCTCCATTTCTACCAGTAGCCCTTTTGTATTATAAGTATAGTTTCTTATTGCTACTTTTTGGTAGTTGGTATCTCCTTTATTGGGATACGATGGTTTGCTATACATCAGCCATTGGATGATGACGCCATTTTGGAAAAAAAATGAATCGTTGTGTATCCTTTCCATCCCGTTACTACCTCGCTCATACCATGTAGTACCCAGCAACTCATCGTTAGGATAGTAGTCACGAAGTTCTTTTTTATGTAAGCCTACACGAGAACTCAGATTACTATAAAGACCATACACCAGCATCTCATCGTGCTTAATGGTATCATTGGTAGTATTACTACCCCTATTGGTGGGTTTATGATAAATGTATCTTGACGAGTCATACAGTCTAAAATAACCGTTATCATGCATATGCACTACTTTGGCTACCACGCGCCATTGTTGTGCATTACTAGTCAAAGCTACCAACACAAAAAGCAATAAAAGCAATAGGTTTTTCATTAGTTGGTTTTATCCAAGTTACTAATTCTAATATCATATTTACCTCACCACCGCAAAGCGCTTTTTAATTTCTCCATAATCCGTATCCAGTACCACAAAGTACTGCCCTGCGGCTAGGTGATTCACCATTACCGGTTTGTGATAATTTTTACCGGCTACATCTTGCCATCGATAAACTGTTTGTCCGTATAGGTTCACGATACGGCCTTTTATTTGGCCACTGCCCTTATTGCTCAACCTGATGTTCAGCAGATTATTGGTAGGTACGGGGTAGAGTTGTAAGTCAGCATTACTTGAAATGATCGCGCTTACACTTACAGGCGCGCTGTCATATTTATATATCGTCCTGTTGAAAGAATATTGGTTCGTACCTATTTGGTGAGCAGTAGAGAATACCGTATCGTAATAGTCAAAAGAGGTGTATCCATAAGTAGTGAGGTTATAACTCAGTGTACCCGCATAGGCTCTGTGCAGCGAGTCTTTCACTAACAGTCCCTTACTATTATAGCTGTAGTAGTGCACTTGCAACGAGGAGTTACCATTAGGGAATATCTTATTCACGCTATCTACAATTAGTTGGTTGCTGCTATTATATCTCAAGTACTTCTTACCTGCATCCACCCATGTGCCATTGCTATAATCGTAGTCTTCTATTTTTATCAGGTTGTTGTTCGCATCATAGCTGTTCATTCTTCTGAAAAAGGGTGAGCCCACACCATTGGTATATTGAAATACTACTTCTTCGGTAACAGAGCCGTGGATATTATAAGTATACCAGTCGGTACGGTAATGATCAAACTGCTGGGTAAAATAGCCACGTAAGTATTGCTTTTCTATCAGCTCACCATTAGGGTTATAGTTGTAGCGATATTCATCATCAATAAGGTACTGCCCACCCTGTGGTGCTGATGTAGCATCGTAGATACGGTGCATTTTCAATTTACCATTATCGTAGGCAAAGCTGTCTATCCTGTCCAGCTTATACAGTTCATTCACATTATTCTCATAGCGCCAGCGGTGCTCTGTATGCACACTATTGTCAGCGTTATAGATGCGCTTGAACAAGTTCATCGGCTCACTTCTGCCAAAGCGGGAAATGGCACTGCTATCATAGCCCATATAATCGCTATTGTATGTACTACCGCGCTTAGAACCTTTATCGTAAAAAAGCTCGTTGGTAGAGATATGATTCCAGTTGGCCGCCACACCAGCCTTCGATTCACTGATGATCTTGACTACCCTGTGTGTTTGAGATTGCGCTTGTGCCTTTGTAGCAAATAAGAATAGCATAACTACAACTGCCCAATAGCAAGAAACCCTTGTTGGAAAGTATTTCATAAGAATAGGTTGTAGCCTAAAGATACAGCTATTATGCCATACGAAAATGCCACTACCTACCTTATAATAACAAAGCGTTTGGTTACCAGCCCTATAGCGGTGTGCATCTCTACAAAGTACTGCCCCGCCGCCAAGTTGCTGACATCTATTTTATCGGTATAGCCAAAGTGCTGTGCCTGCCCCTGCCATTGATAAACCGTTTGCCCATACAGGTTTATGATACGTCCATGCACTGCTACTACTCTTGGGTTCTCCCAAGTAATGTTCAATACATTATTAGCCGGCACGGGGTGGATGTATAAGTTAGTATCTATAGCGCGAATACCACCAATGCTATTAGGCGTCAGCTGATAGTAGAAGTAATAAGAAATATCGTTGGTAATACCACTAGGATAATTCACGACATACTGTGTTCTTTCCGTTAGCAGCCCTTGTGCGTTGTACTTGTAGGTTTTACCGCTTATGTAGATCAACTGACTAGTACCACTACCTGCGGCAAACCTTCTGAGCGTGTCGGCTATCAGTTGCCCTTGTGTGTTGTAGAAATATTCATTGGTACGCTGTTCGATCAATGGTTTGCCTTGTATGTATGATTGTATGCTATCACCCGCCGGCAAGCCTTGTGCATTGTAGTAGTAATACTTTCTGGCATTGAACTCGCTATAGGGGAATAGTGTTGAATCTACTTCTTCTATTTTTCGTCCTTGTGCGTTGTAAATGGTGTTTAACTCCATCAACGGGCGCCAACTATTATTATGGTAGGTCAACATACTATCCAAAGTTCTATCGCCATTGGCATTGTAGCGGTATACATTTTTAAAAGATGGCTCCATATTGGTTCCTGTGCCCGTCCACTGATAAGTATCTTCCAAGATGATGTTTCCGTTAGCATCGGTTTGGAATATCCACTCACGGTATGGCTCTACTACGTAAGGGCCATTGGTATTACCAAAGTTATTGTCTACAAACTTGCTAATATGTCCGTTACTATTGTAGTAAAAAGAGTCTACACTGGTTCTTTGCCATATGTTTGTGGGGTTCTGGTCGGTATAGCGTGTATCGGTATGTAAGTTGCCATTGGGGTAATAAGTGCGCACATGCTCACGATACTTCACAATAGTGCCATTTTTGTTATCATAACTCACGGCAGTATCGTAACCTATGGTATCTATAATATTAAGGTCGATGGGTTTTGCCGTAGTGTTGTAGATGTATTTAATAGAGTCGCTGAGTACTTTTTTTCCAAGGTTCTTGTCAAACACATGGGTAGATGCGGCCTCTAAGCGCCACCATTGTGCATGGGTATTGTAGCTAAACAGCGATAGGATAGTAATGAATAAGGCTACCTTGCCTGATAGAGTAAAATAGTTTTTCATACAAATGTATTATGCCACAAAGTTAATACAAATACAGTCTCTTTACCAGCGAGAGGGTAATAAGGGTATAGTATCTATTTTCACCCGTGGTGGTTGCCTAAAGATACGGCATTATGCTATATTACAGGCGGTTAATCATACCTCCACCCAACCTACCTGCACAATTATCCGTATATTTAAGGTTACTTTATTACAGCAAACCACTTTTAAAAACGATCAACGCTATGAAGCGTAGCTTATTATTATTAGGAATGGCCATCTCTGCTGCCCTTAGCACACAGGCGCAGCCCGGCATTGTGAACTTGGACATCAACCCCGGCTTAGGAAACGCCTCACCGGTATACCTCCACGCCGTAGGTAAAAACATCTACTGCTTTGCCAACAACGGCACATCGGGGCGTGAGTTGTTTTGGGCTGATAGTGTGACCAAACCAAAGCTCGTGCAAGATATGAACACCGGCTTGGACAATGCCATACCTGTAGCTATGGGCAGCCCTATGATCGGTCATGGTGGCAACCTTTACTTCACTGCCGACAATGGCGCATCAGGGCTGGAGCTTTACCGCTACGATGGTACTAACAATCCGTCGCTGGTATGGGATATCATGACCGGCGGTGCCGATGCCTCGCCCGACAATTATGTGGAGCATTTGGGCACGATATACTTCCGCGCACGTACCGACGCTAACGGCTACGAACTATGGGAGTATAACACCACTACACAACAAACCAAAAGACTAACGGACATACAAGCAGGTGCCGACAGTAGCCTTACAGGTGAGATCGTATACTTTAATAACCACTTGGTATTTACGGCTGAGAATAGCAGCAAGGGAGAAGAGCTATGGCAATACAACGTGCTCACCCAGCAGGCTTCTCTTATCATGGACATTGATACGGGTACGGCTTCTTCATCGCCACGCAACCTCACTGTGATAGACAACAAACTATACTTTAGCGCTACAGAGCTACACACAGGTAGAGAGCTATATGAATACGATGGTACAGGCGTGCCTAAGCGTGTAACCGACCTGAACCCAGGCTTTACCAGCGGGCTTACCGAAGCACCTGGTGTGGGCATCATCAAGTACGGATCGAAGATATACTTCCCCGGCCGTGGTACGGATAACGAGGTGCACCTCTATAGCTACGACCCTGTAGGACAAACCACCAAGCTGATCTCAAAAACCAACCCTGGCGGTAATACCTACCCGCAACACTTTGCGGTGTACAAGGGTCGCCTCTTCTTCTCGGCCGACGATGGGGCTAACGGTAGAGAGCTATATGCTTATGATGGCACGAACCACCCTGTACTCATGGGCGATATTTGTAAAGGCCCTAACGGTAGTATGCCTGCCGAGCTCACCGTAATAGGCAACAACCTATACTTCTCGGCCAACGACTGCCAAACCAGCGGCTCAGAATTATTTAAGTACAACCAAGAGACCGTAGGCTTGCGCACCTCACTATTTGACGGTAAGGTAACGCTATACCCTAACCCTGTACAGAGAGACTTAAGAATAGAGCTGGAGCTAAAGCGTGACGAAGACCTGCGCATTATAGTAGCCGATATGAACGGCCAACGCATATACGATACCGAGCTGGTACCTTACCCACAAGGTAAGAGCAAACTGGAAGTGCCGATGAAGCGCCTGCCTGCCGGCCCATACCTTTACTACATACAAAACAAAGACAAAACCACCTACCTCACCGGTAGGGTCATCAAACTATAAAAAACAGAAAGCCACTCTTTACGGAGTGGCTTTTTTACCCCCCTGCAATAACAATGTATATTTTAAAAATCGAACAGCTTCAAGCAGGTGATATTATTCTCATGCGATCATCTACAAGAGAAAGCATTATGATAAGGCAAAAAACTGGCTGCAACTATTCTCATGCAATGTTATATGTTGGACTTTCTAGTATTATTGAATCTGATGGCCTAGGAGTACAATCACAAAATTTGCAAAGAATCCTATTTGAAAACCATGATGATGTCATTGTTTTAAGATTAATTGATAAAAAGAACACAGTAATCCAACAAGCAGTAAACTATGTAAGAAGTAAAATAGGTACTGAATTTTCTGCATCTGAAGCTAGAGTAACTACGAGTAAGCACAATACTAATGCAAAAGAGAAAAACAGGCAGTTTTGCACAAGATTAGTCGCACAAGCCTACTCAAGTGCAGGGGTTATCCTTACAGAAACCCCTGACTACTGTAGCCCATCAGATATAATTCAATCAAACAAATTAGAAGTCATTAATAATATTACAAGAGCTGCAACAAGTATTGAAATTAAAAATGCAACAGAGGAGAACCAACCTCTTGAAAAACAAAAAGAAATCCACAATTACATACTTGAGAATGCTCGCAATTTGACTAAAACTGACATACAAACAATAGAACAGCTTTCTCAATATGTAATAAATAACCCAGAGAAGGAAGATGAAATAATAGACATAATACAAAAATCGGGATATTTAGACTTTTGGGAAACAGATATTAGGCGAAATCCATGGTACTACGATGATAAAAAACTAATATCCCATTTTACTAACCCAATTCAACAAAAACAAGTTGGGTTATTCTTAATAAAAGGAGGTCAAGACATAGAACGTTTTACTAGTTCATTAGAAGCTTGCAAAAAAGCGTATGAAACAACTCACCTCAGATACTTCAAAATATTTGTCGACTTATATGAAAAGTTAATTGAATTAAGTAAGCTACGGGAAACAGTTGGACAAAAAGTAATTAATAACCTATTTAACTAAATAGTGAAATACACTCATTCATCAATGCCATATTTTCAACCTGTCCCTACCCCTCACCAACAAACATACACACAGTTGAAGAACTAAAAACTTATAACTACATTTAGCAGACAAATACCACCTCCCTAGTTTTATGAAAAAGCAACTGCTACTCTTCATCCCTATCCTTGCACTACTGCATACTTTCAACTGCTATGCACAAAAAGCAACTGTAAAGATCCCCAAGTACAACGATAAATATACCCGGTACGTGAAGCAAATGGAGGGCGGCGATACAGATATTAACTATACCGATTTCAGAGAAAGTTTTTTAGACAGCAAACAGTACGACAAGAAAGATGAAAAGTACGACGACCTAAAGGGAGAGATCAGTGATGCCGTGCGTAACAACGACTATGAGAAAGTCATTGAGATCACCAAAGCTATGTTGAGTATCGACTATACCAGCATGTATGCCCACAAATTCTTACAGCAAACCTATAAGATACTGGGCGATAGTGCCAACTGTAAAAAGTACAAGGCTATTGAGTTTGGGCTGCTGAATTCCATTATAAAAAGCGGTACCGGCAAGAGTTGCGAAAGAGGCTGGCACGTTACACAAATTGAAGAAGAATATTTTATCCTATACATTTTAGGAGCAAGGTTTGATATGCAAAGTATTGATGGTTCAGAACACAACACTTGCGATGCAATGAGTGTAACTATGGAAGATGGAGAAAAGAGAACCTACTATTTTGAGATCAACAAGATATTTTCACGAACGGAAAAAATGTTCAAGAAGAAATAAAAAAGCCACCTCATACGAGGTGGATTTTCATTTAAACTGCAAACCACAAATGCTATGGCAATCTCACCAATAGCTTTTGCCTTTCCAGCTCTTTCAGCTGCTGTGCCAGCTCGTCTCTTTGTTTTTTGTAAGCGGGGTCGTAAGCCAGGTTGGTCGTCTCCAGCGGGTCATTCTTCAGGTCGTACAGCTCATACTGGTGGGCATAAGCACCCAGTGCATCAAAGTAATAATCATACTTCCAATCTTCCGTTCTGATACAGCGAATGCGGTTAGCCGCTTTCACTACCGATGGGTTACTATTTGAGCCCGCCTTCGTATCGTCGAAGGTAAACAGGATGCTGTCCTGCACGCTCTTACCTTCAGCCAATGCCGGCATCAGGCTGTTACCCGCTAGGTTGTCAGGCACATCCGTTACATTGGCCAGCTCCATCAGCGTAGGCATAATGTCTACCAGCGAGGCTAGGTTATTCGTCCCTTGTGCTTCACTACTATCAAACAATATCGGGTTGGAGAACACCATCGGTACTTTAATGGCCTCTTCGTAGGCTACAAATGTTTTTTGCCTCAAGCCTCCATGCGCCAAGCCCATCTCCCCATGGTCTGAGGTTTGTATGACGATGGCTTTATCCGCCAGTCGGTCGCCATCACTCTCGTCGTATAGCTCGTCTACCAAATGCCCGATCTCTTTATCTACCAGTGTCATCAGCGAGGCATAGAAGTTCACATAATTAAGCTGATCTTCTTCAGTAGGTAATGGCCCTAACAGTCCGTTCATGCCCAATAGTATCTGCTCTTGTGCCATCGGCTTTTTGTTCTTTAGCAGTTGCTCGTTAACCGTAGCCGGTAGCTTTACATCGCGCCCCTCCCAGCTCGATGGTTTGTAACCATACAGTCCAGCCGTGTTAGGGTAAGCCAATACATCGTGTGGATTGACCAATGATACGATAAGACAGTAAGGTGTATTGTCTCCTGCTGCGCGACGTTTCTTCACTTGCTTCAGGTAGGCTATCGACTGTGCTATGTACTTGGCATCGTGATTGGCAAAGCCGCCACCAAAGTTTAAAGGATTTACATCCTCACCCGCATCAGGGGCTATCCAGCCCATAGCACCGTAAAGTGCCAGATCAGCTGGGTCAAGATCGTCGTAATTGGTATTAGCACCATTAGCCGCCGCACCTTTACTCATGTGCCACTTGCCACGGTAATGCACATCGTAACCCGATGCCCATAGCGTATTCATGATATTAGGTAGTGTGTTGCTTAACGTAGGCTCAGCGGGAGACATGGGCCCACCCTCGGTAAGTGTTTGAGTTACGCCATGAAACGCAGGGTAAGTGCCTGTAAATAAAGTAGCCCTACTAGGCGAGCACATACAAGTATTACAGTAAGCCTTGTTGAAGGTAAAGCCATGCTGCTTTAAGAAGGTAAGGCTCTTTAGGTTGTTGGCTTCCCAGGTAGATGGATAGTTTTCACCGGGGGTAGTTTGCTCATCGGTAACAATAAGGATAATATCAGGTTGTTTCCCGAGTTGCTCGAGTTTGTCTTTGAACTTCATGGTGGTCTATGTTTTTAAAAAATAAGAAAGATAAGCCTGTAAGTTAAGGCACTAACTTTTACCATACACCGTGGAAAACACCCATTTTAGAATAAAGTAGATTATAAGATTATTACCTCTATACTGCATCGTTAGTTTAGAGAATAGCAGCTTTCTTTTCGTATTTTGTTACCATGAAGCATGCCCTACTCATAGCAATAGCTACACTACTGCTCACAGGCTGTACCAACAATGTTACTACAAACACCTCTACAGCAGAAGACAGTACAATACTTAGCGCTACGCCTACGATAAAAAGCGATAGCATTATACTGAAGCCTGCATACCATGAGGAGGATATTGTGGTCAATGAATATGCACAGGAAATGCTATTGCCCATACGCCAAAACTTTAAACGGATCAATAGTATGAACAGTTGGGACAAAATTGATACGGCAGAACTACACGTAAGTACAGAGGGTGGGTATGTAACCTTCTACTATACCCACGACACCTTGCAGAAGATCATCGCACATGCCTATGGCGAAACGGGACGATCACTGGAAGAATATTATTTTCTAAACAACGATATCTCTTTTGTGCTGGAGCAGCAATATCACTACAACCGCCCCATCTATTACGACTCTGCAGCCATGAGCGAAAACAACGATAATGAAGTATTTGATATGGAAGATACGGAGATAGAGGAAACCCGTAGCTACTTTGATAATGGCAAGTTGGTATATCGTTTTGAAAGTGGAGACTGTGGTGGCCTCTTTGCGAAGGAATACCTCAAAGAAGAAGAGTTGCGCATACACAAAATGCTGGATAAGCTCATGACACTACACCATGATCTTAAACCACAAAAGCCATAAATGAAACTAAAACCTAGTTCTGCGAATTGACGTTGCGAATATTATGATCGGCCAACCAACGGCGGAAACCTTCCTCATCTTTAGGCTCATGCTCTACTACTTCACCGTTTTTTAAAGAGATCACAAAGGTGCCGAATGTTTCTGCAAAGGCAGATAATTCTTCAGGTGTATAATTGAATTCTTGGGTGGGCATGTATTATCTTTTTATAAACAGACGCAAATCTACAACACCTTACTATCTTAAAACACCGTTAAAACACCCTTTTTCCTATCTGTTTTTTGTCATAAAATGTAGAAAATCAACCCTCTGGGCAAGAGTTAATAATTCCGTCACATTTACATAACATACTAATCTTAGATTACAACCGTTATTAACCATAACACACCGTATAGACTCCTTCAGAGCGCAACACAACATTGCACCGTGTTGCAACATTTTCATAAAGTGAAAGCCACAGCTCGACTGTGGCTTTTTTGCTTTTTATCTTTTGGTGTGCGTAATGCAGTTGCACCCCTGCACCACACCACCTAAAGCATCACTCTTAGAAAAATACATGATACATAAAGCAAACCCTATGCCAAACTGTGGCTAACCTGTCAGTTTTTTCTTTTTTAAAATAGAATTAATACACCTCACAAAATATTTACCTGTAGTTAAAAAGCACAACTAGCCTGTGACAAATGAATTAAAATGTAACTAAAGCTATATACGATGTTGCTGAAACACAATCAGTAATCAGTATTTTGCTTACCTATTTCGAAATAGTACCGCTATAAGCACTGTCAATATTATATCACCAATTAAAAATTGAAAACCATGAAAAGAATCATGCTATCGCTTGTAGCCATGTTATGCATTAGTATGGCAGCACAAGCACAAGTTACCAGTATGGGGCTGTACAACAACACCTCTTACACGCTCACTTTCAAACTACATATTGACGTCGGACCTACAAACGTGTGCGGCTCTGTAGTAACTCATACGCTCACATTAGGGCCGGGCGCATCTATTGGCTTTCCTGATCCTTCGTTTGTATCAGGCAGCTTTTCCTCAACCGACCTCTTTCAGGCGGTACAGGTATACACTAACCCTACCTGCGGAGCGACTGCTATGGTATACCAGTGCCCTGCTACAAACAATTATACCAGCCCGTCACTTATTCACGATGCAGCCTGTAATCCTATAGGAAGCATTACCGCAAACTGGTTAATACAACCGGGCAGTGCTGCAGTGGTTCAGGTCAATTAGCACTAAAAATATCTGCAGATAAAAAAGGGTCGCCTTATGGCGGCTCTTTTTATTTGCAGCACAAGCGCGCTTAAGCCGCAGCAAAAGTCGGCTAAGAAAAGAATAGTAAAGTAAAACATAGAAAAGAAAAGTAAAGAAGAGGATAGTAGTACACCGTCATCATCTTTTTTTCAATAGTAG
This sequence comes from Flavipsychrobacter sp., assembly GCA_965230595.1. Classification (GTDB taxonomy): domain Bacteria; phylum Bacteroidota; class Bacteroidia; order Chitinophagales; family Chitinophagaceae; genus UBA5543. Next base: position 2,239,650 of record OZ246011.1, read on the forward strand.
ATGAACTAATTCGTTGGAGATATTAGGTTGAAATAATTTCTTTACAACATAGCCTATTAGGAAGGTTTATTTGGTGTTGTTACCCGCCCTGTGGCCAGGGCGGGTACGTTTTTTATCAAGCATTTTTTACTGCGAACTAATTCGTTGGAAGCTATGAACTATTAATGCAGCTTTACCCCTGCAAGCAAACAACTCTCTCGTTTCCTTCAATTTTTGCTTGTGTAGTTTAAACACAACCCTGCCTTTGGGCGGGGTTAATTTTTATAGCGAACTAATTCGTTGGGGTTATAGTGGCTTTACACTTCTTTTGCTACTGAAGATCAGAGTTTCATTTTTGTGAGTCGTCCCTACCCTGCTGCATGGGTAGGGATTTTTAGAAAAAGCGGGTGAAAACACCCTTTCGATAAAACATGTAATGTGGTAGCTTTATGCCATATAAGCTAACGGACATGAAAAAAGCGGCTATCATTCTCTATCATGTGTTATTGACTGCATTAGCCGTTTATTTATGGCTTCCTTTCTTCAATGCCGCTAAGTACCATCTTGACCTAAGAAAGATAGTGGCACAAAAAGACGAATTATCCCAAAAGACTTTCGACCCTAAAGTAATGATCGTTTATGAAAACGATACCGTATACGCCGCTAACGAATTCCATTACCAAGTGGAACAACTGAATAAAAAACTGGATGAACGAGCGGCTTTTCTGAATAGCTATGATGAAGTGGATATACTATTGGGCTTGAGTTTATTGTCAGGGCTTATTGGCGGTGTTATCAGGTGGCTGATGAATATTGCCTACCGCCAAGGAAAAAGTTTTGATGCGACCGCTTATATCCTACCTATTCTTTCGGCCATAGCAGGGTTACTTTCGTTTCTTATCGTTAAAGTATTCCCGCAGGGCATGCTCAATAAAATGAACTTCGCTCATATTGGTGCTTATGTATTAATATCTATCGTTGCGGGTATATTTGCAGAGATCGTCTTTAATAAGATCAAAAAATACGTTCAATCCATTCAACCTAATAGTCATGAGTAAGTTTTCCATCCTATTGACCTCTATGATGTGTGTTATGATCAGTACACAAGCTCAAATAAATACTGTAGCAGAACTACCGGCTCATATCCAAGAAAAGATCAATCAACCCATGTCATCAGAGCAGCTAAATGGGAAAGAACAAACAAGTGGTTATAAAGAAGTGCTAGGAGCAACAGGAGGAACCAAGAATGTGAAATATTGGCGCACTTATAAATGGGATATAAAAGTAAACCATGAATCAGGAACAGCTATAGGGATGGTAACCACCAAAGAAAAAAGTTTTTTTAATCTGATCAATACTGAAGTAACAGAAAAACGCGTAAATCTGGTGGTCAAATACTGTTGCGATACCAACCCCAGCCTGTGTGTACCCCGTAGTGAAAGAGATAAGCACCCCGAATGTACTTCTTGGAACATGGTTGGTTTTTATTAATACAGCTCATTACGTAGCCAATGCCACAACAGCATGGGTACAAGTAACGCCTTAACTCTTTTTCAAATACACAATCTAGCCTCTACTTTTGCAGGGGCTTTTTGCATGATTTACTAAAAAGAGTAGTGTGCTTTATCCCACACCTTTACTTTGCTCATTAAGAAAGTGTAAAGATCTTTGTGCTTTTGTATTACATCTGTCAAGAGTTGTTCTGTAACAGGTTCAGGCTTTTCAACACCGCTCCAAAAATGCCTATCTATAAATGCATCAAAAAAGTTTATTAAAGGGTAACTACTAAAAGCATCACACCATTGTTCTTCCTTTATTTGATAACAATAATCACTCACAAAGTTTCTTGCTGAGAGCGTATAGTCAAACAATGGAACATTATTTACATCTATACTATCAACATTAAGTAAGTCTACATCTATAGCAACATAAGACTCAACAGGCATTTTTATCTCTGCCAGCCACCCTTCAAATCCCTTTTTATCAAAAGCATTTTGCCACTGCTTTGCATAATCTATTGCACTTTCAACATCTCTGAATAACAAGAAGTGCTGATCATCATCCACAAGCAACTTATCCATCTCATTGAAGTCTGTTTTATCAGCGCCACATATTGTGTAGTACTCTTCTTGCTGGCAGCACACTTCTACCACATACCGTTGATACTTTTCACAGACTTCTGTATTATGCTCTTCGTAGTCTATCATGGTTTAATATGCTTCGTAAGTGTAATACTTTCGGCTCATCAATATCCTTTTATTCCAAGAGTTGTCTTCTAATATAGCATAGGTACGCTCTTCTTCTTTTTCACCAAATGGCGTGTAGGTAATATCTGTTACCTGCTTGCTGATGATCTTTTGCAGCGTGGTGTCTGTGTAGTAGATGGTCTCTTCCCTATTCACCCGACCAGAATCGTCATACTCTAATATCACCTCTTCTACTTCTTTCCTTTTAACTATGGGCCTACCTATATTATAGAAAAGCTTAGTAACAAGTTGCCCTTTATCATTATAAGTCATCTTTTGTCGCCAGCCCATTGCATCATCATATATAAGCAGCCCTCTATACAGCACATAACTTTCCAGCTCCTGTCCTGCTGTATTGTATGTAGAGCTTACGGAGTCCCACAGTTCTTCTGTGCCATCTTTATACAACAAATAACTATTAGCAGTTAACAGATGTTCATTGTTATCATACACAAACCGCTTTTGCTTACTTACAGGCATTTTACCATTCAGCTCCACCATACTGCTAGGTACATAAAATTTTTCTATGGTCAGTGCTTTACCATTTTTATAAGTGGTAGTTTCCAAGTTTACTTGCCCGTACTGTTTTATTATATTATCTGAGGTATCTTCCTCATCATCTATCAAGTAATATATGTACTTGGCTACTACTTCATCTCCTTCATAGTGTAAGCTGTCAATGACCGAAAGTTTCAAAGTAGTGCCTTGCCTTCTTACGTCCAAATAACGATGCATGACCCATTGAGCAGTATCATTTCTGTATCTATAAGTGGTAATGTCTTGCAGCTGAAGGGAATCGCTCTCATAATCATAACTCCAAGTTGTATCTACCATACCATTTGCGTTATGGCTACTCACTTCTTTTCTATAAAGCTCAAGCTTGCCATCGTGATTTATATCTAAGTAATCATATAGTGTATCACATGCAATACCTATTTGTTCTTTTCTGAGTAAATAGCCATCACCTTTTTTGTACTTGTAGTTGGTAGCTGACGTCAAAGTACTGCTACCATCGCCATCCACGTCATAGTTAGCCACTCTTACCAATCTATAACCGTTGACTTTCTTATTAGCTGCTCGTTGGCAACTACTAAACACAACTAATAACAGGAGTATTAAAATGCAGTTCCTCATGGTTTAGTATGCTTCGTAAGTGTAGGTGGTTTTGGTATGGTCATCTTCTAGCTCATGCCCTTTATGAAAATGCACTTTTTTCTTATGCAGCTCTTTGATGTAGCCCATGCTATTATAGCGATACTCCTCCACGTTTTTATTACCCGACACTTCACTAAAGTATACCTTGTACACTTTCTCTTTTATCAGGTTGTCGGCAGTGTAGGTATCACGAGTGTCGTATATATGCTTATCCGGTTTACCTTCCTTATAATGCCAGGTATTGCAAGCGTATACATTGCCTGCTGTTCTGCAGGTGGTTTGGGTAATGCCGGGCTCAAACATTACCTGCTCTGCCAACTTTATCTCACTGCTTTTTCTGTCTGTAACACTTACACTACTATTTCTGCTATAAGTGGTATGTATTTCCTTCGTTACATCGCCATGCATGTTCAATAGGGCTTCGTTGACAAGCCTGCCCCTTGCATCATAATCTCTGATGAAGTGACTATAGCCTGCCCCCCAACCGCTTGTAGGGTTCACCTTTACGATCTTCACTACGCGCTCATCACCTTTATAAGTATACCGAGTGGTAGAACGCAATACTATTTTATATTCATAGGGGTAAATGATAAGACAACCGGGCATACCGGTAGACTGGCTGGTTTGTTCGCTGGTGGTATTGTAAGAATAACTAGCTGATATCCGCCCGTCTTTTTGATAGCAGAAAGAATCTTTCCTTATGAGTACAAAAGCACCATCATGATAATATACCTGACTATCACCATCACCACTTAAAACAAATGGCTCGTACCAAAGCTCTTGAGCCAGCTGCCCGTCAGGGCGGTACAAACGCACATGATACCTGCGCAACTCCAACTCTTTATTATAACCGCTGTATTGATACATGGTATCGTAATGCAGCTCATCAGGGTCAGTACCACACCAAGCATTGTCAGGGTTATAGGCATAGGTGTTCATCCACGTTCTTTCAAATGCCTTTTCATGGTAATCATAATCGTACGAGGTATCGGCCACTAACCTGTAGCGTTGTGCATGGCTACTTGTAGCCAACAACAGGGCGAGTATGGATAGAATATATTTCATAGGTAAGTGTAAGATACAATTTCACTACCGCACTATAGTTAGTACCTATAAAAATAGCTGAGCAGAATGGGTGATAATACCCTGGCGCGCCAGCATACATTTGCATAACTTTACATATATACCATTTATCATCTAAAAATTATCAACCATGAAAAAACTACTTTTTGCAGTAGCACTATTGTGTTGCTGCTACTTTGCACAGGCACAGTACAACTCATTAACCATTGATAATACCACACCTTGTACTGTATACGTTAAAATATACGGAACTACCAGCACTGCCATACCTGCATGCCTTGTAGACTATAGCAGCACTGTGATCTCTATTGCGAATGGTACTACGGTCACTTATGCCAACCCGTCTGTAGTAACCGGCGGCGGCTTATCCAACGGGATGACCACATTGGGCTCGTCCGATAATTTTACAATGGTAAGGGTATACCACGAGCGGCCGGGCTTTTCTTGTATAGGCACCTATGCCGATATGAGCGATTGCTACACAGGTACTACTTATGTACACCCTTGGGAGTTGGAACTATCTGTACCAGGCACAGGTTGTACCCATTGCACTTTTGCAAGCCTCACCTATTCGGGTAGTGGTACTACGGCTACACTTACCATCAACTAATCATATTCACTTAAAAAAACAATAACCATGAAAAAACTACTATTTGCCATGCTCTTGCTAGCAGCAACAAGTATGGCCACACAAGCACAAGTAAAAAGCATAAGCGTACACAACAACACCGGGTTTAACATAAGCGTGATACTACATGGCGACCCTACGGGCGTGTGCGGCACACCTTACCTGAGCAATGTTTTTGTGATACCACCAAGTGGCATGATCAGCTTTGCCGACCCAAGTACAGTACCCGGCGGCATGGGTGGCCTTACTGCTGCTGACTTTTTCACAGCCGTACAGGTAACCGGTAGTGTATCCTGCGGCTCGCCATACAGCATTGTATATAAATGCTTAGGAGGTACCAACTTTTTTGTACCCGCACATAGCGTAGCCATCAACCCGCCACTATGCAACCTGGCCACTATCAACAATATCACCTGGACCAACCTTACGCCAAACTCTGCAAGGGTAGATGTTAACTGACGAATGATTAATACCCTGATATCCCCTGCCCTTCCGCGGGGGATTTTTATTTGATAATGCTAAACGCTTTTTGCTGCGCCCCGCCATCGCTCACCAGTTGTATAAAGTAATTACCTGCAGGTAGGTTATTAATGCTTACCTGCTTTGTGTGGGCAAACTCTTGTACTACCTGCCCCAGGCTACTATAAATATACCCTCGCTGCCAAGCTTCATTCGTTTTGATGTACAACACATAGGTAGCAGGGTTGGGGTAAAGGGTAAGGTCGTTATTATTAGCGTATGTTTCTTTGATGCCTACTTCTTGATATAATTCGTAGCGATATCTCTTCTTGTCATAAAAAAAGATGGAGTCTTTAGCTACTTTATCACCTACTTCCACCTCTTCTATCAGCCCCCAGGGATTATACTTATACGTTGTCACCTTTGTTAGCACATAAAGTTGGTCTGATTTGGCAGTATCAGCAATTAACCGACCTTGTGCATTATAGGTATAACGATGCTCTTGATAATTTACGTAATGTGCGTTGTCGTATATAAGACTGTCGAAGATCAATTGACCTTTACTATTATAGTAATAAGACTTTTCCCTATCCAACACTCTGGCATGAACACTGTCTTTATCATATAACACCCATTTTTTGCTTCTACCATCAGGGTGATAATTATACGTTATTAAACTCCCGTCTATGTATTCATTTTTCACCATATTCATTTGCGCCATGCTATCTACTATCAACCTTTTGTTATTATCATAGCTGTAGTAATTACTCTCTATTCTATTGAGGTACACGCTACCATTAGAGCTATACTGAATATGATGCATTTGAGATATCAGGTTCTGTGCATTGTAAGCATAGGCATACGCTCTTGACAATGATATTTTGTTTTGCACCATACGGAAGTATACACGTCTGTCAGTCATTAGTCCATTTGTGTAAAAAATAGAGTCCATTTCATTGATCATCCAACTACCACCTTGCCTCTTTCTAGTAATGTTATATAACAATCTATTGCTTTGACCGTATGTTTTTTCAGATATATAGGTGAGTGCTAATGCTAGGCTATCTTTATCATAGTAATAATATTCAGCTTTCTCATATTCAACAGTATCATTAGTATAATTACTACCCCTATCAATACTATTATAATCATAAAGAATTCTTGCTGTCTTCACATAGGCATAACTCTTGGTCGTATCTTTCCCAAACATTTCCACCTCTACAACGCGCCACTTTTGGGCTAAAGATAAAAGCGGCAGTAATAACAGAAGTATAGCAAAAGAAAACGTTTTGGAAAAGGGTAGCATGTTCATAGAATATGAATTTGCGCGCAAGATACGCAACACAGTTCAATAACTTTTAGGGCCACAAAAAAGATAATACTACCGCACCACTACAAAGCTTTGCCGCCACACAGCGCCGTCGCTCACCAGTTGTATAAAGTAATTACCTGCAGGTAGGTTATTAATGCTTACCTGCTTTGTGTGGGCAAACTCTTGTACTACCTGCCCCAGGCTACTATAAATATACCCTCGCTGCCAAGCTTCATTCGTTTTGATGTGCAACACATGGGTAGCCGGGTTGGGATAAAGGGTAAGGGCTTTATTGCTAGTGCTATGTTCTGCTACGTTAAGCGTTTTAGAATATTGCTCGTAGGTGTACTTTATTTTGTACCTATGGTTAATAGGGCCGACAGTAACACCTAAAGCACCATTGATCTCATCTATATAGCCAAAAGAAGTATAGCTGTATTCCTTCACTTCTATATCGGTATAGATTGAGGTTGGATCATATATCAATAACGTATCGGTCAGTAATCTACCCTTTGCATCATATGTATATGCATGCCTCCTTCTGTAGAAATTATGGTTAGGGTTGATATACCCAATACTATCTACTACCAATTGATTTTGCGCATTGTAGTAAAAATGTTTTTTATAAAACACCTCCAGTTTTTTACTTACAGGGTCTATTCTAAACAGCTCATGCAATATCATATTACCATTGGCATCGTAAGTATAAAGATCCTTCTCCAGGTCGTACCAGGTTTGGTTTTTACTATCATAGTCTAAATAGTTGCGAACAACGACCTGCCCGTTAGCATTACGAATAAAATACTCTTCGCGCCCGGGGGCAAGCGGCTGGCCCGTCACCTTCCTTATTATCCCCTTTATAAGAATAGGTCTATTATTATTATCATAGGTATATTTATTAGCTGCCTCCAATTCTAAGATGGCCATACTACCTCCGGCCACACCTCCTCTATAATAGCGGTGGCTATCTACAAGGTTGTTCCAGTAAAAGAAAGTATCCAGTTGTATCACGTAACTTGCGGTAGCTATTTCGTGTGTAGCCAGTTGGCTATCGGCAGTATAAGTACTATGCTTTTTTAAGTTCAGCTCCATCACATATGTTGGCCCTACTCGCTTTCTTATATAGTGAAACATTTGGTTGTACCATATCGTATCGCTGTTGTATGTACTGCCCAATGTAGAAGTAGCATCGTACCTATAGAGCGTAGAGTCGCTCATGTAATAGTTTTGCGTTCCTATAGGCTCTGCCCATAAGCTCACCTGCTTCACCAAGCGCCAGTGTTGTGCCTTACTTGTAGTAGGCATCATGAATAAGGTAGCTAATAACAAACTGTAGGTTACTGATACAAACCGCATAGGGATGATAATTTGCGCGCAAGATACGCAACACAGTTCAATAACTTTTAGAGCCACAAAAAAGATAATACTACCGTACCACCACAAAGCTGCCTGTTCTTACATAAGTGCCCCTCACCAGTTGTATAAAGTAATTACCCGCAGGCAAGTCACTGATGATAACCTGTTTTCTATAAGGCAATTCCTTCACCACCTGCCCTGTGCTGTTGTAAATACGACCATGCTCCCATATTTGCTCTGAGTTGATGTGCAATACATCGGTAGCGGGGTTAGGGTAAAGAGTAAGGCCGTTATTATTAGTGGATGTTTCTTTAATGCCTACAGGCCAATAAAGCTGATAGTCGTAGCGGGTAGCATAAAAAGGGATGGCCTGTTTGGTCGTAGGATCAATATCCGCATAAGTCATTTCACTCACATACCCAAAGCTGGTATACTGATAAATAGTCAATGCTATACCTGGCGTTACATTTGACCTGAATGTATCCGACTCTAATAAGCCCTGCGCATTATAGGTATAAAGATGAGTCTCATAGTTGTGCGATGGAAAAAAGCGAGATAAACTATCCCTGACCAACTGCCCCGATGTATTATAGTCGTAAAACTGTTGCTCTGCCAAGTTAAGCACACCCGCTGAAACACCATAAACATCAGAGCGTATTCTATTTCCATTAGCATCATAGCTATGCTCAGTACGAGCTATATAATCCCAGTTTCCCAAAAGGAGATACACATTACTATCCACCAGTAAGCGGCCGTTATTATCATACCTATAGTAGTTTCTTTGCTTAGGGTACAGTGGCAATTGCCACGCAGTATCGTTACCCAGCCGCTCTTGTAATACCAAACGCCCCTGTGCATCGTAACTGTAATTGTAAGCACCGTTGTTCACCAGTTGGTTATTATGAATAGAATAATACCGCCACCCGGACACCTGCCCGTTATTGACGGTAAAAGAGTCAGCCACCGTAGGCTTCCATACACCATTGTTGGCATCATATTCATGAGTAATGGAGGTCAGCAATATATGACCTGTAGTATAAGTATGCGTTTCTTTTGTTTGGTAGGCCGGTGAGGGAGTTCTTAAATGGTAATAATGCGCCTGATCAAACCTTATGGTATCATTGTTATAATTACTTCCCCTACCACTTTGCCATTGGTAGGTATAAATAGTGGAATCGACGACAGTAAATACGGGTGATGAGGTTTGGCTATACCCTCCTCTTGTTTTTTTTACTAAACGATATTGTTGTGCTATACTGCCAAAAGGCAAAAGAAAAAAGACGAAAATTATTGCTATAGCAACAGAAAAACACTTGTTCATTGATGATGATTTAGTAGTAAGGAATAGTAGTTATGCCTTTATGCGCTGTGCTGATATTGATACAGGTCTAAAACGGGAGTAGTCTTTTTTTAGTATATATCTGCTTTTTCTTCATCGCCTTTTAATTCTTACCGTACCACCACAAAGCTGCCTGTTCTTACATAAGTGCCCCTCACCAGTTGTATAAAGTAATTACCTGCAGGCAAGTCACTGATGATGACCTGTTTTCTATAAGGCAGTTCCTTCACCACCTGCCCAGTACTGTTGTAAATACGCCCATGCTCCCACATTTGCTCTGAGTTGATGTGCAACACATGGGTAGCGGGGTTGGGGTATAAAAGAAATGGGGCGAAGGCCGTTTGCGAGCTGTTGATCGTAGTAGGCCAATAATATTCGTACTTATAACGTCTTTTAAAGAATTGCTCATAAACATTCTTTACAGTATCGTAGTAATAGAGAAGCTCTTCATTCAGGTATCCGTATGGTGTATAGCTATATGTAACCATATCATATTCGGCCCAGCTGGAATAGCGGAAAGTATCTGCCACCTTTTGTCCACTAGCATTATAGGCATAGGCCGACACCCAATAGTTCAACGGCGTATCAGCATAATAAGAGCTATCCTTTATCAACTGCCCTGCTACATTATAGTATAGATCTCGGGTATGAAACTTATTCCACGTACCTAAAGTATCTCTATGCGATTGTTCCACCAATATATTATTTCCATTAGCATCGTAACCATATAGTGTCACAGCAATAGGCTTCCATGTACTACCCGCCCCCTCCGACACACTATCTTTTACCAACAAACCATTAGCATCATAAAAGTAATAGGCACGTGTGCGCTCTTGTGGTGGCTGTGTAGCCGACCCATTCCAAAAACTTATTTTAGAAGTTACTTGTCCATTAGCATTATAAGTATAGCTCACTATACTTTTATTTACAAAAGGTCTCTGCCCCGACCAGTAGTCCACACCATACCTCTTAATTTGCGTGGTTAAGCCATTATTTATAGCATAGCTATCTACCTGCGTTGTAGTCCAGCCGCCCGTCATCTGGTTTCTTTGATCATTCTTACTCATACGTAACACACCACCCATAGTATACTCGTTTGTAGTGCGGCCGCTCAGCATCAAGTTCTTGGCAGTATTTAGGATGTAGGTATATGCGGTATCAAAATTTATGGTATCTGCCAACCTACTACTCCCTCTATTTGTATTGGTGTAATGATAAATGGTAGAATCTACAGTAACGAAGCTGTTCATGTATTGCCCGTTTCCATACCCTCTCTCTCCACTCACTTTTTCCACCACCCGCCACTGCTGCGCAGGGCTGGTAAAGGGCATGAAGAACAGAAGAGCTATTAATAGTCGTTGTATGCTTTGATAGTTCATAGGTTGTTGGTTTGGGGTTGCTTACAAGTTACGAAGAACCGTATGTATCACAAAGACACACCTCTTAATATTTACCTGTAAATGACAAGAGGCCACCTATACAGGCAGCCTCGCTCTTAGTTTATATATATGGTTCTTATCGCCTTATTGTTTTACGATCTTGCTTTGCAGCCTACCCTTATCAGTTACGATGTCAAGTATATAAATCCCATTAGGCAAATGCCCCACCTCTACATCATGCTTGCCTTGTGCAAAGTCGTAGCTACACAACGCACGGCCATCAATAGTGTACAACCTTACCGATGCTCCTTTTTGCTTCAACTCTATAGTTACATGATCGGTAGCAGGGTTGGGGAAGATGCTCACATGCGCTGCCAGCAATACATTACTCACCGATGTAGGATCGAATATCTTACGCGCCTCAACAAAAGCCTGATTTCTGTCGTAGCCTTTGTATTTTATCTTTTTATCCATTGGGTCTATCACCAGCCACTCGGCCCCCGGGTTGTTAGTCATCCAATAGTTAGTAGAGTCTAAAAAGGTAAATACATCACCATAGCCATGTGTTTGTATCCAAGTGGCTACACCGGCACAAGTACCACCACTGCCTGCCATCAGTTGCAATGCCGACCATACTCTTACCTTGCTCTTATTATTGGTCGCAAAGCTATCCAAGTGCGGCGCGTTACCGTTACAGCCCGAGCAGTCGAGCCCTTGCATGGCAATCACCACCGTCTTACCCGCATTCAGTTGGTCGTACAAGTTTTCATGCACACCTTGGCAGGTCCACTGGTCACGGTCGGCCACCTGTGCCATACCCGTGCCATATAGTAAAGTAGCCGTAGCTAATAGTAGTAGTTTTTTCATACTGAGGTTTTTGTGAGGAGTTTGTATAAAGTTAAGACAATCTACCCACTACAATAGGTTGGCAGTCATTTGTCATTACATCATTAAAAAACATTAAAAAAGACGCTTTTCTTTTTCCAATTTTTATTTTTTTTACTTTTTATTATTTAACGTATTTTTGCTATTGTAAATAATGCCCTGTCACTACCACTATGAGCTTTTTGGACAAATACCCTGCTGCCCTTTTCACCGCCCTCTTCCACACCTTATGGCAATGCGCCGCCCGCTTTGTGGTCAACTACGGAGGCACGGGTAGCGGCAAGAGTTTCAGCACCGCACAGAAGGAAGTTATCATAGCAGACACCCGCCCTTTGAAAACCCTCGTCATCCGCAAAGTAGGCTCTACCCTGCGCGACTCGGTCATCCCCTCCTTTCGCGCCCGCATACGAGAGCTGGGCCTGCACGATAGCTTCGCCTTCAACAAGACCGACCGCATACTCACCCATAAAGAGAACGGCTCGCAGATCATCTTCCGCGGTTTGGACGACCCTGAAAAGCTCAAGTCCTTCGAAGGGCTGCACCGCATACTCATAGAAGAGGCCAGCGAGCTGGACTTTGAAGACTTTACCGAACTCAACCGCCGTGCCCGTGGTGTGGACGATATACAGATCACCCTTAGCTTCAACCCCATACACGAGGATCATTGGTTGAAAAAACACTTCTTCGACCAAGACCTGCCCGATACCCGCATCATCCACAGCACCTATAAAGACAACCCCCACCTTACCGAGGTAGACCGCCAGCAGATAGAGCAGATGCGCCTCTACGACCACAACCAATACCGCATCTATGCCTTGGGAGAATGGGGCCTGCGTACCAACGATGCCCCTTGGCTCTTCGCCTTCGACCGTGAGCGACACACCACGGACGATATCCCCTTCCTGCCCAGCTACCCCGTGTACCTCTCTTTCGACTTTAACCGCCAGCCCCTCACCTGCCTGGCCATACAAATGAGCCCCCACCGTGGCCGCCGCGATAGCTTCATCCACATCATCCGCGAGTTTGCTGTAGAGCACCAGCTCAGCGAGCTCTGCCAGATGATACGCGCCACCTACCCCGCCAGCATCCTTTACGTTACGGGCGATGCCAGTGGCTCGCGTGGCGACATTGGCTTCGACACCCGCCACAGCACCTACTACCAAATGATACGCAGCTACCTGCGCCTCAGCCCCAAGCAGCTACAGCTCAACACCCGCAACCTGCAACACCACGACAGCCGCCTGCTCATCAACACCCTCTTTGCCGAGTACCCCAACCTGCGCCTCAGCAAGGCACACTGCCCCACCCTCATCAACGACTGCATCATAGCGCGGGTAGACGAAGACAGCCCCCGCCCCGGCACCCTCAAGAAAGACCGCAGCATCTATAAGATGGACCTCTTCGATGCCATGCGCTACTTCTTCCAGACCCACTTTAAGGAATATGCCGAGCGGGTAGTACTGGGGAAAATAAACAGCAGTTAAATAAAGGTTTTGCAGCCACCTGATGCCTTGCTATGAAGCTCCCGTTGCGTCGCACACTGCAGCAGTGGGAGGGCTACAACGGCATATTAATTAACAAGGGGGGGGGGTGAAAACACGGTGGTATTGCAATAATAAGGTTAGTAAATTTAAGTTTACATTTTTGCTTATGAAAAGGAATACCAAAATCTTATTAATTACCATTGACTTATCAGCATTATTAATAAGTGCGTATTGGTGGTATAATACCAGAGACTTAGAACCTACTGTTGTATTCTTAGGACTTCTAGGGGGGCTTATTACTCTAATACTTAAAAAGTCAAAAGAAGACACCATTGATATTGAAAATATAGAATTTGAAGAAGAAGATAATAAGCTAGGGGTTCTAAGTACAAATTTTGAATCTTATGACAGTAATAACTCTTTTGACATGGAAACTTTAAAAAACATTAAACCAATGATAAACATTTTATTCATTGATGATGACAACAAGTTTAAAGTTGTAAAAATACTTAAGGCATCAGGATGGATAAACACAAAACTTGTAAAAGATATTAAGACTCTTAATGAGACTACGTTAATGAATGCTCATATTGTATTTGTCGATGTTCAAGGGGTTGGCAAACAGCTTGATTTTAAAGATGAAGGACTTGGATTAGCTTCTGCAATAAAGGAGAAATATGCTGATAAAAAGGTAATTATTTACTCAGCAGAACCTAAAGGCGATCGTTTCCATAAAGCACTAAGACAAGCTGATGACATGTTAGAAAAGAATGCAGAGCCTTATGAATTTGAGTCTGTTATTGAGCAAATGACAAACAAACTATATAATGATGGAGCGTTACATGTTAATTGATAACGAAGAAAATGTTTTTACAAATTTAGATGAAGGTTGTAAACAATGTGTTGCAAAATGTCCTATTGGATACAGTAGTGTTGAAACTCCTAAATGTGGCGGAGGTAAAAGAAAAAGGTATTTAGAACAAAGCGGCAAAAAGGAGTTATATTTCTGCTCAGGAGATAAAAATTCAATTAAAAGTAACAGGTTATTCAAGTCAAAAGTAAACGTTTTTAAGTCTTTTCTACCTCTAATTGAAAATATTAAACAAGACATAACTAAAGAATTAAACAAAGAAAACAAACGTCTATTTCATAATGTCATATCACTTAACGCACATAATATCCAAGAGTTATACGCTTTTGTAAATCAAAATATTCTCACATATAACATTGGAGATCAGCGTAGAATAATTAGACAAACTATAGAGGAAGATCTCGACAACGCGACTAACATGTTTCTTCGAATTGCGAAGAATAACTCATCAATGAAAACAGAGTTTGCTGTTTTCAAAAAACTTGTTGACACTAATCCGACCCTATCTGTAAGAAGACACAACGTAAAAAAGGTATTACTTAATGTGTTACATGTGTTTTTTGAAGACTTCACATCAAAAAGTATAAATGTTATTATTCAAGACTGTGAAGAGTTTGTCTACTTTGATTATGAATCTATTCATGTAGTACTATATCACTTACTTGACAATGCTGTTAAATACTGTTTAGAAGAATCGAAGCTATATATCAATTTTGAGACAAATGAGACAACTAATACTTGTGATATAATTTTTGATATGCTTAGTATTGAAATTAGGCCAGAAGAAATCTCAAGAATTAAGAACGATGGTTATTCTGGCGTAAATGCAAAAAAGTTGGGGAAATCTGGTGATGGAGTTGGCATGTATATTATATCAAGGTTATTGAAACTGAATAAAGCTGAGTTTATTCTAGATCCTAATAAATGCAACCGCTTACATCGTAATGGTGTTTACTACACCAAAAACCTAATAAAAATAAGAGTAAGTAAGACAGACTTTAGTTCATAGACTCCTCTCTTTCAACTATTATCTTCCCCCTTTATTGGTGTTCTTCACCAACAAACCATGCGTGCAGGTGAAGAACACCGGCACGGGCTGCATAAGTAGTAGCCTCGCCAGGAATCGAACCTGAATCTGGAGCAACACATATATCGTGAGACAGCTTCGTTCCTCGCAGTGACGAAAGCAAACCCACCCCTAACCCCTCCAAGGAGGGGAATGCTCGGCAGCACAGTAGCACTATCGCCACATCGAGCGAGCACGAAAATTTCGGTGTCATAAATTTTCGTTGTCTTTGCTTTCTTTGGACAAGCAAAGAAAGGAGAAAGGAAAAGCTTATCAGATCATACTTTAGATTTCTCACCTAAAGGGTTCGAAATGACGAATAACTATTAGGCTGTGCGGGGATGACCAATAGCAATCATATACACCTCCCCTCTTGAGAGGGGAAAGCGAAGCAAGGGGTGTGTCTGCACAACACGAGAACAACCCACCCCTACCCCCTCCAAGGAGGGGAATACCTATAACTACACATCCACATCCCGCACCTTATTCTCAATAAGCCAATTATAAAACGCTTCGGGGTCGTCGGTTTCGTAGCGGATGATGTTACGGTCTTTCAGGGAGATGACGAACATACCATGCGCACGGCTAAAAGCCGATAGCTCTTCAATAGTAAAAGGAAACTCCCCTTTGTATAGCCTGGGGATAATAACAGTATTTCTCGTTTTCATGATCGTATGGTTGTAAAAAGAACTGCAACATTACATCATCTCTATCGCAGAAAAAACCACTCATCAGTAGCCTACTCATCAGTAACCCACTGAACCGTTTACATACTCATCAGTGGTTATTTATAGCAGGTGTAGTTTCTAAATTTGCAGAGAAAGAAATTTATAGCTAACAACGTATCCGTTGTCGGCTTTATCACCGAGACTATTTATCATCGCATCATGAACCGAGAAGAGTTAAGGCTGGCACTTGGCGCACGCATCAAAACCCTCCGCAAGCAAAAAGGATATACCAGCTACGAGGCTTTCGCCTACGAGCATGATATTCACCGCGTGCAGTGGGGTCGCTACGAGCAAGGGCAAGACCTTTACTTCTCTACCCTAGTGCGCATCACCAAAGTATTGGGCGTTTCCCTCATAGAGTTCTTCTCTGATGGTTTTGAAGAGCTGTAGCAGAACTATTAGACGGTATCTTTTAATATAACAGTGCAGATTGACACCATACGCTTGGCAGCACAGTAGCGCCACAGCTACATCGAGCGAGCACGAAAATTTCGGCGTCATAAATTTTCGTTGTCTTTGGTTCTTTGGACAAGCAAAGAACGGAAGAAGAAAAAAAAACTTATTCCGTGAGACTGCTTCGCAAGCTCGCAGTGACGAGAGCAACCCACCCCTAACCCCTCCAAGGAGGGGAATGTTCGGCAGCACCACAGTCACATCCAAACCTGTCATATTGAGCCCTGCGAAATATCTCCCGAGCACTTGCCGGCTGCCCAACTTATACCAAACAGATTTCTCTCTTCGCTCGAAATGACAAACCATAGATTTTCGTTGTCTTTGGTGCTGCCGGACAAGTAAAGAACGGAGAAGGAAAACACAGCATATCTAAAAAGGGGTATTTTTCCCATTGTACGGCATATCATCCTCCGTTACCTTGCAGTTGAATTTTGATCCACCCTACAACCTAGTTTTTCCTCACTTTTAAAACACATATAAACTATGACTTACCATGATAACGAAGTCGTAATTTCATTAGGCGGAGGTTACTCCATTGTTAGCGGCAAGTATGTCGTTAACGGTTACTCCGTAACATCAGGACAAGACCCCGATGGCAACATCCATGACGGGCTCACCAAAACATTCAACATCAACGGAGAGATGAGTTTCCGCGTAGGGCGCAAGGGCTCTTCCTCTGTTGCCAAATGGTTTAACGGGCAAATATCAGAGCACCAAAACACCTTTGGCCACACTGCCGGCGAGCTCAACTTTGCTTTCATCGGTACACTTACCCTTACCATAACGGGTGGCATCTTAGGCGGCGGCCAGGGTACTTACGTGTTTGAAGATGTAGCCATTGCACAAGGCCATAGCGGCGCTAGTAACAACTGGTGGTTTGGCAGTAAGCATAGCACTTACATTGGCAACAACAGGGTAACCTGCGAAGGCACAAACGAGCAAGGTTATGCCGTGTCTTTCACCTTCTTAAGAGGTGGCAACTCTGTAAACAACATACAGGCCACTCCCGATGTATTGGTAGACACCGTAGCATGGATGAGCAACCTCAACGACAGTACACAGTTGGATAAGATCATGATGCCGGGCAGCCACGATGCAGGTATGTCTGAGCTACACCACTGCAACCCGTTTGTAGGCGCGGGGTCGTACACACAAACACAAGGCGCCAACATTGGCGGACAGCTCAACTATGGTTCTCGCTACTTCGATATTAGGGTAGACTACGACTACGACCAATTGGTAACCTACCATCGTACCGGTGCACATGGTTGTAACGGGCAATCGCTAAAGTCAGTACTCGACCAAGCGGTTTCGTTCTTAAAAACCAATACTAAAGAAACGCTGATCTTAAAGTTCTCACACATTAGAGACTATGGCGACAATCATAAGCCTGCTGATACCAAAAAGAAGATCAACGAACTGTTGAACGATTATCAATCGTCGATGTACACCAACTCCGACGCTAATGTGAACCTTGCAGAGGTAACAATGGGTGACGTAAGAGGTAAGATGATCCTCGTGTTCGACTATTCAGATTATATTGATCCGGCAACAGGGCGCTTCCGCTACAAAGATGGTACTGCGCCACCAAGTAGCGGTACTAATATCGTGGTACACGATGAGTATTCTGATACTGACGACTACAACACCATGAAGAACGACCAACTGGCACAGCTTAATAAAGACGGTGGCTTAGGTCAGGGCTTCTTCTTCCTGCTGTCGTGGACACTGACGTCCAACAACCCACCGTTCTCGCCATCGATACAGTCTTTGGCCAGCACCGCCAATGGCCACTTGCCGGATGTGCTTCAAGATCAGATCATTACGCAAAGAGGACCAAAACCTAACATCGTATATATCGACTTTGTGAATGCCACCACTACGCAAAGTATTATACTGTACAACTTTATATAACCTCTACCAATTACTATGAAAAACAGCCGCTCTTGTAGCGGCTGTTTTTTTATAATAAAATGCAGGAGAAAATCAACGGGAATATTACCCTAAAAGAAACCGTATTAAACACGGAGATTTATAGCATTGTTATAACACATAGATCAATTCACAATAAAAAAAGAAAGTATCATTATGGAACCATTTATAGGAGAAATAAGAGCTTTTCCCTTTGACTTTACACCTCGAGGGTGGCTATTGTGTAACGGGGAAATTTTATCCGCCACTACTTACGAACCTCTATATGCGATAATAGGCAATATATATGGAGGATACCTCGATTCTTTCGCCCTGCCTAAGATTGAAGGACGCACAATTATAGGAACCGGCAACTACCCGTCGCCACACTTAGGGCCAAACGGCAAAGAACAAACGTTTCATTACCCAACAGGTAGTTTTGGAGGTATACGGGAATGCACATTGTCAACAGAAACAATGCCCGCACACAATCATAATGTTTCGGGTGCTAATTCACCGGGATCTATCCCAATACTTACGCACCAAGCCGATGCTAGCGGCACTAGCTACCTCACCAATGTGGTCGGCAAATTCACTGCTTTTTCAGGCATACCGGCAAATGGGTATATTAATACCCCCACAACTACAATGCCGCTAAATGAGGGGTCCATATCCTCTACCGGCGGCGGTACATCAGGCAGCACGGCAGCACCACACAATAATATGCAGCCCTACCTTACCATAAACTATTATATATGCTATCAAGGGTATTTCCCGCAAAGAACCTAATGCATCTATTTTTTTTCAAACCATAAATTCGTAAACATGAATCCAATATTTATAGGAGAGATAAGAGCTTTCCCATACCGTGCAATACCTGAAGGGTGGGCCGAATGTGCCGGACAAGTATTTTCGACAACAGAATACCCTGCTTTATTCGCACTTTTAAGCAACCGATTTGGAGGAGACGGACAAGACAATTTTGCATTGCCCGACCTTAGAGGGCGTTTAATAGTGAGCTGTGAAAGCTCAATTACTGATTTGAATACCGTAGGCATCAAAGGAGGCACCGAAACCGTTACACTAACAACGGAACAAATGCCGCCACACCAGCACAGCATGAGTGTTTCATCAGATACAGCAAACTTAAAACTGACAAAGGCTGACACTTCATACCTGGCTGACATGAACCATCTCGGCATGACCATTTATGGTTATACACCTGACGTTACACAAAACACAACACTGTTAAACGAAAACACGGTTTCAAATACCGGTGGCAACCAAGAGCATTATAATATGATGCCTTTCCAGGCACTCACTTATTGTATAGCTATCACCGGTTCTTTCCCTTTTCACAGCTAATCTTTTTCACACATATATCTCATTTGAACTATGACTAACCTAAATGAAGTACAAGTACTAGGAGAAATAAAAATATTTGGTGGCAAATTTACTCCTGAAGGCTGGGCGGTTTGCAACGGCCAAGAGTTAACGATATCTGACTATCAGGCATTATATAATTTGTTAGGCACTACCTATGGAGGAAATGGCCAGACTACTTTTGCACTGCCCAACCTACAAGGGCGTGCCGTAATAGGACATGGCCAAGGAACAGGCCTATCGATATACAATTTGGGCAGCTTTGGAGGGCAAACAAGCGTAACCTTATCAACGGCAGAGCTACCTGCTCACCATCACAACGTTGTGGTATCAACTGAAGATGCAATACCAACAGGCCCAGGAATCAGATACCCTTACAATTGTTTGCTTGCGGCACCTACACCTAGTAACTCTTCAAGCGACTTTGAGGAAATAGCCTTGTATCTACCCGACTCTGCTCCTAATATCACCCCAGTCTCTCTAAATGCCAATACAATGGGTAATACCGGTGGGGGTAAGGCTCATAACAATATGCAACCTTACTTCGTTGGCAATTATATCATTTGCATAGAAGGTCATTATCCCTCACTTTCATACTAATTGCCCTACATCGTTTCTTATTACGACACACAACACATTAAACACTCCCAAACCGCTCTTGTAGCGGTTTTTTTATTTTTCAAGTCGGCAGTCACCTTACTATTGAGCTCCCGTTGCGTCGCACACTGCAGCGGCAGGATGGCCACACAAAATGTTTTATAATAGTATTTTTACATAATAAAACGACAGTATAAATTCTATAGTAAAAGATAAAACCATGTCAATATTTATAAGCTACTCTCATGCTGATAAAGACTTTGTTGATCGCTTAGCAATAAAGTTAGTAGCCAAAAGAATTCCTGTATATGTAGACAGATGGGAGTTGAATATAGGAGACTCAATAACTGATAAAATTCAAACAGCAATAACAGAAGCTTCATATCTAATAGTTGTGTTATCAAAAAACTCTGTAGAATCTAACTGGTGTAAAAGAGAGCTTAACTCCGGTCTTGGTTTAGAACTAGAGCAAAAGCGTGTAATGATACTGCCCGTTTTAATTGAAGATTGTGTCATACCTCTTTTTTTGAAAGACAAATTATATGCTGACTTCAGAACTAGTTTTGAAGAAGGTTTAGACCAAATAATGAAAACAGTCTCAAATCTTACAGCAGAAGACAAAGGCCGACTTCATGAAAGTGAGAATTTTTATACTGACTTCACAACAAGCTGGGGAATAAGAGGAGAACATTTTGAATTTCACATTGATACAGTTGATTTCTCCATTTCATCAGATAAGCCATATACTATATATTCGAACATTGTCTTTATTGGTAATAACAATGCGACAAAAAAATACGAAGAATATAAAGCAAAAGGCATTGAACCCTTAATGCAGCAAATCATACTAATGTTATGTTCAGAAGATAAAGATATCAGTGGAATGAATGCTTACTTAGAGCAGGACAGCCCATTTTCTACAACCTTTGAAATAAAAGACCCGATAAATGATATTTCTTTCCAGGCATTTGTAACAATAAAAAGATTAGGCGTTACTGATGGTAAAGATAAACTATATTATTTTGGCTCTATTTTCGATAAGCTATGGGAAAATGCTAAAAATAGAAAATCATCACACTAACCTTTTATCCTTTTACTCTGGCTGTTACAACTTTAGAGTTTGTATACCGTACTATATGGATGAGTAAAACCAATTCCATTCACATTTTTTTCACCTTTGCGCCCACCCTTCATCATGCATGCGGGTGAAGAACATCAAGATGGTAGGAATAACTAGTGGTTCAACAGGCGGGGTAACAACATGGACAATTAAAGCAGTTAAGAAGAAATGGATAAATACTTATGCTAGCCATAAACAAGGGCTTACATTAAAATCAAAAGAGAATGTTACTCAACATATTTTATATCGGCAATGTGTATTTTAGTAATAAACATCAAAAAAAATGAAGCCTGATATAAATTTAAAGTCACCATTCATTCAAGCTGCAACACAGAGGTTAAACGAACTAGCTAAACGTGCTCTTAATGCACCGCAAACAGTAGAAAGCGCTGTAATACCCTTATACTGCATACCTCCAAGCAAAGGTCACCAAAAACCCAAAAGGAAGCCGGAACAATTTGGGTCAGGAGTTTTGATGAACATTCACGAAAACTATTTTATTTTTAGTGCTACACATATATTCCTTGAATATGGCTTATCTGAAATAATAACAAGCGGTGGAGACGGGACTCCTACTCTGCATTTGAAAGGGGAACGGTTTTCTACAGGCAACATAAATAACCCTAAAAAAGACATTTTAGATGCATCTGTTTATCACATACAAACAGAAATACCTGATAGCTTAAAAAGAGTAGCAATTACAATAGAAAAGCTTGACATTTTAGAGTCTGATAAAACTATACCAATATATATTGTATCTGGATTTAGAATTAAACAATCTAACACAAGCGGCAACAGAGTTACCTCCAAAAGAGACGGATATCCTACAATAGAATTCAACCAAGAGGATTATAAAAAATATAATATCGACCCAAAGAAACAAATACTATTGTGTTGGGAAAAGCAAGTTCTAGTATCTAATGTTTGGCAAACAACTCCTACACCTAGAGGCATGAGTGGAGGAGCTATTATAAAAATGATAAATACAGATGCAATATCTTTAAATAACAATAGCAATATCACTCAATCTTTAGCAGCAATTATAACAGAATACCATAAAGGAAGTAGTGTTGAAACAGGAAGACTAATTGGAACACGAATCAATGTACATCTAGGTCTCATTTATAAATTCATGCCAAATGTCTTTTTGCGCTTTTGCACATGCTATCCGACAAACAACTATAGTATAAGAAACAGAACCTGCTTAGGTTGCAAATAAACAACTTTTTTACTAACTAAAACTTCAAACAAAGTGTCAAATAGCACTAGTTGTATAGCGCCA
This sequence comes from Flavipsychrobacter sp., assembly GCA_965230595.1. Classification (GTDB taxonomy): domain Bacteria; phylum Bacteroidota; class Bacteroidia; order Chitinophagales; family Chitinophagaceae; genus UBA5543. The sequence goes on from OZ246011.1 coordinate 2,262,366, forward strand.
GTTGACGCTTTTTCATCCTGTAGTCACATCTCTCAGCTGTTCTCGATTAGCAATTACAAAATACTTCGGACTCATTGGTTTTGTAGTGGCACACATTCCCGTCATGGCGGACCACGACCCGCCATCTCGCGTAGCACTTAGCCCTCATACCTCGAGATGCCGCATCGTGGTGCGGCATGACAAGTGTTGTGTAGCTTGGCAGCACAGTAGCACTACAGCCACACACAACACAAGATTATCACTTCAACGCCGAGGAACGAGAAGGAGAAATTAGATCATACATTAGGTTTCTCTTCGTTCTAAATGACAAATCATAAATTTTCGTTGTCTTTGGTGCTGCCGGCCAAGCAAAGAAAGAACCATTAACACCACCAACTAACTATCAAGGATATTTATTTCGTTCTTATTCATCAAAAATTTTCAGGCTAATTCTTACTATTCAATGTATAAAATCAATTAACACTTAGTTTCTTTTATATGTTTATTATTGCATACAACTATAAAACTTATGACTGAAAACAAGCGCGTATTTATTAGTTATGCCAGAAGAGATGAAGCAATGGCAAACTCTTTGGTAAAGTACTTTGAAAGTAGGGATATTAAATGTTTCATTGACAAACGAGATATTCCTATTGCTAGCAAATATTCTGAAGAAATAATTAAAGGCATTGAGAACAGCGATATTGTAGTACTAATCCTCACAAAATCATCAAACAACTCTGAGAATGTGAGAAACGAGATAGACAATGCTTCTAATCTCAAGAAAAAGATAATTGTATTTCGAATCGAGAATATTGCCCTATCAAAAGGGTTACAGTTTTATTTATCAACAAGTCAGTGGTTTGACGCATTCTTGTATCGTGGCGAACAGTTCTTCGAACAGTTAGCAGACCATATATTAGGGCTACCCTTATCCCCATTTTCTCATAAAGTAATCAAACAAAAGAAATTTGCATTACGGGCATTACAACTATACGCTGTCTTAAGTATTGCCTTATTCTTAATTTTCGGGATAAACATACTGAGAGACTATAGTGTAGTAAATATGACAAACCCTAGAGGAGTTAGGTTTGTTGATGCCATAAATATGTCCGGACTTATAGATATAGAGTCCGGCAGATGGGGAAACATTTATAATATTGCACCTCCAACAGATCTATATGTGAATGCCAAAAGAGAAATATTCATATCAGGTATCACTCTTGCTACAACGTTAGAACAACATAGAGAATTTCTGCAAGAAGCACTTGACCGTGGTGTAAAAATAAGGCTCCTGTTATTACATCCTCAAAGCAAAGATTCTATTGTCGTAAATACAATTAATAAGAGAAAGCAATCTTACTATTACTCTATCGGGGGTGCATTATCTATCATCAAAAACGATACAACGATGTTCAAAAACAAGAATGTTGAAGTAAAATTTGCAGAGGAGCTCCCACCATTAATTGGCATACTAATAGATGGCGATATTGCAGCTGAAAGCAACCCTACTGATTCAGCAGGAATCATTAGGATAAACCCTTACTTTAGGTCGCCAAAACATAACGATTGGTATATACAATTTGCAAGATCAAACAACAACCTAGATGCATTCACAGACTTTGCAGAAGAATACAGGCAATATTGGAAAAGAGCGAAAACTTATAATGAAGTAGTAATGATAAATTAAACTAGTAACACCTCTGCCTTTATTGCTGTTCTCACCAACAAACTACATGCAGGTGAAGAACACAGACAAAATGTAACTTTTTCACCCCTCCATACGTCATTGCGAGGAGTGCTAACGACGCGGCAATCTTGTTATAGCAAGAGTAAGAATACATGTTATACAAGACTGCTTCGCTACACTCGTAGCGACGAAAGCAACCAGCCCTACCCCTCCAAGTAGGGGGAATGCTTATAACTACACCCTTACATCAAGCACCTTGAGCAAGATGCCCAATAGCTCGCGGGGCACAAATGGTTTGCTGAGTATATCGTGTACATTGAGTTTGGACAAACGTTCCTTAGCCTCAGGCATAATGTCTGCTGTAAATATCACGATGTGTACATGGGGGTAGCTCTTGCGTATATGTGCCGCTAGCTCAAAGCCATCCATGCCGGGCATATGCAGGTCTACCAGTGCTACTTGATAGTCTTTTTGCGGTAGTTGCTCCAGTGCTTCCTCGCCACTGCCTACACAGTCGGGCGTGATACCAAAATGCTCCAGCTGCTTGCGTGCCACCATTACATTCACAGGATTATCTTCTACGAGCAGCAGGTTCAACTGCTTAAAATGTTCTTGATATTCCGTAAGGTCGTTGCTGATGAGCTTACCCTTGCTTTGTTGCTCTTTAGGCAGTGCAAAACTGAGGTCGAAGAAAAACTCCGTACCCACACCTTTCTCACTCTTCAGGTCAATACTGCCGCCTTGCAGCTCTATTAGCCGCTTGGTAATGGTGAGACCCAAGCCGGTACCTAGCTGCTTTTGTTCAGTGCTTTGGTCGGCCTGTGTAAAACTGTCAAACACCTCTTGCTGCTCCTCCTCTGCTATACCTATACCGGTATCTTGTACTGAGAAGTGTATAGTAACTTCTTTATCGGTCTTGCTCACCAAACTTAGCCTGACGATGACCTTACCCTCATCGGTAAACTTAATGGCATTGCTAATGAGGTTATTGAGGCTCTGGCTCAAGCGCACCCTATCGGCTACTACCATATAAGGTATCTGCTCATCAAAATGATAATCGAGACCTATACCCTTGCTTATGGTAAACGACTTGAACTGTGTACAAATATTTTCGCTCAGCTCTTTGATGTTCAGCTCATCCATCACCAGCTCCAGCTTATCGCTTTCTATCTTGTTCAGGTCCAGCACATCGTTCACCAAGCGCAGTAGATGATTAGAGGAGAAGATGAGATTATGAACCAGCTCTTTTTGTTCTTCCGTATGTTTCAACCCCAATAGGTTGGCAATACCTATAATACCATTGAGTGGTGTGCGTATCTCATGACTCATGATAGAGAGGTAGTTGGTCTTGGCATGGGCAGCCTTTTCGGCTTGGTTCTTTGCTCCTTCCAATGCCAATCGCGACTTCATTACTTCCGTAATATCGCATACAGCGCCCCGTAGTTTACTCACTTTACCATCTCTTACCACAGGCATACCAAATACATGTATATACTTGCCTGTTTTTGTTTTCATGATAACATCATAAGATTCATGATATTCAATAGCTCTGTTTACCAAGTTGGCCAGCCTGGCATTATCTTCATCTATATAGAGTTGTAGCACATCTTTTTCATAATCAATTTTACAACCTAGTGGCTTGTCATATATCTTATAGGTCTGCTCCGTCCAGAAAATAACACCTGTAGACAAATCATAATCCCAAGACCCTGTTTGACTTAGTTGTTGGCCATCAGACATGAGATCGTGCAGATGCTGTAACGATTGCTGCGTTTTGTTCAGCTCATTCTTACGGTTTACCTCTTCGGTTACATCACACACCTTCATCACCAGCATACACTCTTCCGGCTTAGGGCTGTACTTATATATGGCTCCTCTGGCGCGGTAATATTTTGCTATATCGGGGTCCATATGTTTGTAGGAGACCTCTTGCTGCTCGCCTGTTTTCAACACCTTGTTGATCATACCATCTATAAGTGGTGCTAAAGCACCCATCACATCGGCTACCTTTCTATTCAGGAAATCTTTTTTAGGCATGAATAGTAGCGACTCGTCTTTTGCCCAAACATTGCGAAAGGTTTTGGTAGCATCCAGCTCAAAGACAATATCGTCTAAGGCAGCTATGAGCGCCTGTAGGTCATGATCGTGTTGACTTTCCTGAGCTTCGGTATTTCCCGCTCTATCCATGCTATTGTTTTTTGTGATCGGTTAGTGCCATATGCTCACACATAGCACCTCTGCACTTCTTCACCGGCTATAATTTACAGAAAAGCCCCTTCTCGTCATAAAAGAAAACATATTATCCAATATGCAATGTAGAATTATTTCAGCAGACAGCCTAAAATATTTTAATGTAAACTACTAGTAGTCAAAAGGTTATTAAAATGTTAGGAATAGTACCATACGAGTGCTTTTAGGGATATATCGTAGGGAAAATTGCATCATAAATTCTAGCATTTTATCTTAACCCCTATGAAAAACTATGCCGTACTACTATTGGCCACAATACTCTTAGGCTGCAGTGCAGAAACAGAACAACAGGAACAAACCACGCCGCCCTCTACCCCTGTGCAGTGGGTGAGTGCCATGCGCCATGTAATGCACAAAGGTCTTATTGGAGGGGCAGTATCAGTAGATACACTCAAGCAAGAACACCTCTACGGCTTAGGGCCAACTGAATACTTAGGTGGCGAACTTATGTTATTAGACGGCACCTACTATATAGCCACAGTGGGTAGCCAAGATCAGCTGCAGGTACACAAAGGCACTAATGCCAAGCCACCCTTCTTTGTATATGCCAACATCAATAGCTGGAAGGAGCAACACCTACCCGATAGCATCAGCACCATAGCGCAACTGGAAAACTATTTAGATGCCATAGCAGGAGCGAAGCCTTTCTTCTTTAAAGTAAAAGGGCAGGTAGACTCTGCCATGATACATAATGTAAACCTACACGCTGGGGTTGAAGTGCACTCGCCCGACGATGCACATCAAGACTTGATACAATTTCCTGTAGGGGCAGAAAGCATTACACTATTGGGAGTATACTCTACCGAGCATGCAGGTGTGTTCATCCATCACGATGCACATACACATATACATTTAATAACCGCTGATGAAAAAGCAATGGGACACTTAGATGACCTATGGCTGCAACCCGGCGCTACCATTTACTTGCAAGAGCAATAGCCTGTGGCTATTTTATGCATAGGGTGTTTTTCACGTATGCAGCATCAATTAAATGATGTTTATTTGTATATAACAAAACCATCCTGCCATGAACCAAGCCAACAATCAGCAAGAAGACACCCATGTGATCTCCTACCTCGCCCTTAGACGGTCTCTCGGTGTACTGGGTATAGCCTTGCCTTTTATCCTCATTATTGGTAATGCACTCATATATCTTTTTGCACCAACTACAGAGCACAAGGCCGAAATATTCAAAAGTTCCATCAGCCACTACTACTATACGGGTACAGGTAGCATATTCGTGGGCATACTGTTTGCCTATGCCATGTTTCTCTATTCTTACAAAGGGTATAAGGAAGAGGATGGTAAACGTGTAGATAATGTAGCTACCAACCTAGCGGCCACTTTTGCTTTAGGGGTAGCACTCTTCCCCACAGGTATGTGCAACTGTTGTGGCATAACAGCTGTTAGCGGTATACACTTTGCTTCGGCGGCTTTGTTCCTCATCACACTCAGTTATATCTCTTTTTTCCTGTTCACCAAAACAGGGCCTGCACCTATGACGCTCACCAAACAACAGCGTAATAAAGTATACCGCACCTGTGGTATAGTGATGATGCTTAGCCTGATACTACTGGCCATATACATGCTGATACCTGATAGCTGCGAAAAGCCTATCGCCAAACTCAATCCTGTGTTTTGGCTAGAAACGGTTGCACTTGTTGCCTTTGGTATTTCTTGGCTCACAAAAGGAGAGTATATATTAAAAGATAAAAATGGTGAGCAGAAATAGTATCTTAAATGACCAATAAGCATCTATGAGCTATCAAAATGAAGTGATACAAGCCAACCTGCAGGCCGAGTCGGTCATTGTTATCAGCAAGACGATATACAGTATCGCATGCATACTAGCCGGTACTCTTGTCTGCTACTTAGGTTATAAACTTTTCGTAGCGCGCATCTTCAACGAGGCAGGAGAGCTTACTGCTAAGTACAAGAAGTACGAGTTTATACTCAAACGATCAGCCCCGGGTACGTTCTTTATCATTTTTGGCAGCCTCATTATCATATGGGCAATCTACCACGCTCCAAACTTTAAACGGAAGAACTACTTCGGGCCACCACAAAATGGTCAGGTAGTAAACAAAAACGACACCTCTAAAAAAGCACACTTACAAGACACACCTCCAGGATGAAACATATCATAACCTTAAGCATCATACTGCTGCTAGCCACCCACACCTCAGCCCAAAACAACAAAAGGCTATACGACTCTTTATACATCGCAGGCAAAAACGCTTATAAAGCCACCCCCAGCCAATGCCTTACTTGTGTAGAATGTTTTGCTGCCTACAAAGTTTTGCGTCCTGACAAGTTTATAGAACCTGTGAAGGAAAAAGCTTTTGCCAATATTATTGTAGCCATGCGAGATTGTTATTCAAAACTGGGCGATCATGACCGTGAGGAACAACTCCCTGTCATATATAGCGAGTTGATAACCGGCTCTGTATCTCCACCTACTTATTTAGACTATGGCAAGAGGGGCAAAAAATCAAGAAAATTAGAACACCTTACACTTGATGCACTATCAAAATACATGATGGAGCACCCATACATGCATGTAGACCTGCTAACGTTCAGCAAAAACACGAACCATCAAAAAGGGAAAAATGAAATAGATAATAGAAACGAAGACATAAAAGACTACTTAATAGCACAAGGTATTGACCCTGCCCGTGTTGTTGCAAAAGGATATGGTGAATCTTCTCCTGATCGTGATGGCCGTAATTATACCATCTTCTTCTATGAGGACACCAGAAGTGAAGAAGAAAAAAGAGCGGCTAATAAAACACCTTTGCAAAACACACCGCCCGAGTAGCAGCATACGTTCTACTCATAATAGCTGATCTCTCTGATGGTCATACTTTTACTAACAGGATTGTCCCAACTGCCAAAAGGTGTTTCTACAACAGCTTTCACCCAGTTGCCCACACTATCATAAATATACTCACTCTCAAAGCGTCGCCCCTGCCTGGTACCGGTAAAACCTTCTACAGCCAATACTTCGTTGCCATACTTATCGTAAGTATAGGTGGTGGTGGTAGCACGCTGCCGGTCATATAACCTCGCCTCGGTAAGCATGCGGCCCTCTGCATCGTAGGTATACTTAATAGCCATATCTCCATCGTTCATGCGCTCTATTTTTTGAGCCGGCTTACCATCAGGGTAATACATAAAGTCTGTTCTGCGGAATAGGTATCGACCCGAGTCGATCTTCGTTACCCGTAGACCTTTATGGTATATATTCCTTTCCAAATGAGAGAAGTTACCTACTCTATAAATGCGCTTATAAGTGCATTGCCCCAGCATATTATAAGTATACACCTCACGGGTCACATAGCCATCTTTAGTACTGCTATCCACCTGTTCCAGGAGTTGCCCCTTATCATCATAAAAGCACTGCGTAACCGCAGACACTTCCCCACCCTGCACGTAGTAGCTCAGCACCATTTGCTTATTGTGATTGTAGCTGTCCAGCGAGTAATATTTCTGCCCGCGGTTGCGCACCTCGGTTTCGTTAGTGGTCATCAAGACATAAGAGCGTACGGTTTTCACCTTACCCAACAGTGGTCCCCATTTATGATAGGTACGCATCACAGGGTCGGCTAGTCCTACATTCGATACCAGTAGCACCAATATGATGATGGTGGTTCTCATAAGTATTAAGTTACGGCTTTATTTATGGGCAAACAGATCACTTTGCTAACTCAGGGTGTAGCAATCCGTAATACATAAGGTCTACGATCTCGCCACCAGTGGTTTTATATTCGCACTGCAATGTTGCTTCCAGCACAAACCCATTCTTTTCTGCCACTCTTCTGCTAGCCATATTACGCTCATGCGTTCTTATAAACAATTTATTGATCCCCTTTTCTGTAAAACAAAATTCAATGATCTCTGCCACCGTTTTAGAAACGATACCTTTCCCTTCATATTGCTCATCAATATAGTAACCTAGCTCAGCTTTAGGTATAGACCAATCGACATTCTTCACTTGTGCAGAGGCCACTATCTTTTTTGTATCATTATCTACAACTATAAAGGGAAAGTAATTGTTCTCTTCGGTCATCTTAAGTAGGGCATCAAGGTGCTGCTTCGTACAATTCATATCTTTAGTAACAGCTACCGTACCGGCAAAGAAGTCTTCTAGTCGCTTTCTATTTGTATCTATTAGTTCGTAGTAGTCCGCAAGGTCTTTATGGTTAAGAAACCTAAGGGTATACTGATCAAAAACCTTTTCCATAAAACTAATTTATGGTATTAAACTCAAAAAAAATGGCCGCCTCATCGGCGGCCCCTGCTAGAGTGTATCAATAGAGTGGTGTAATGGCAGGCTGTGCTGTGCATGAAGAAATAATCGCTTCCATAAAAAATTACACACAAGCACCTGCACACAGGAGTTTAGTTACCCGCGTGCACTTCGCCCGTAACAACATCCACGAATACATAAGGATGACCCGGGTTAGTACCAAAGATGAAGAATGGGTTGGTGATCTTTGGTCCTAGTGGGTTTCTGAGCGTTACATTGCTGTAAGGCTCTTTGAAGCCGGCTTCTTCCTTCAGCTTATTGGCTTCGGGAAGATCCATGTTAATAGGCCAGTGGATCACCACATCGCCCAACCATGGTTCCGGTATGAGTTGCGGCTCGCCAAACTCGCCCCACTCAATGGTTTTAATGATAACGGTAGTGTTATCAGGGTTTTGGAAAACGACACGCATTTGGTCGATGCCCTTAGGGTCAGTAGTTGGCCCGCCTGTAGCCACGCCGTCAGCTTCGTAAAGCTTGGCTTCAGGATACTGTTCTGTTACGATGCGTACGGCAATGTTTACGCATCCGTTAAAACTTAATGTACTCATAAAAAGAGTTTTTTTGTTATGCCTACTCTAAACAGTTTTCGGCATCCCCGGAAAAAACATGGTGATTTTTTTCAAGTCAAATATCGAAATATACTATAGCCTGTGGTAGGGTATTTTTACCCGTTTTTTTTTTGGGGGGGGGCTACAAAAAGCCCGAGCAATAGCTCGGGCTTTAATACTATAGGATCTTTATTATTTACTTGATCTTGCTGATGCGCACGGCGATCATACCCTTAGGGCCTCGCTCCATCTCAAAGCTCACCTTATCGCGCTCTTTTATCTCTTCACTGGTTTCGTTAATGTGGAAGAACACACTCTGTTGTGTCTTCAGGTTGTTGATAAAGCCGTAGCCTTTCTCATCGTTAAAGTGCGTAACAATGCCTTTGTGGAATAAGTCTTTCGGATCAACGGGTGCTGCGCCTAGCTGTATATCTTCTGCCGCTATCTCGATCTTATTATCCGGATCTGGCGGTGTGTCTGAAAGGTTGCCATACTCGTCTAAATAAACCATCATGTCATCCAGTCCCTTTCCTTTGTTATTGTTCTCTTTACGTTGCTGGCGTTGTTCTTCTTTTTTTTGTTTTTTCAAGCGTTTTTTCTTCTCACGCTCTTTTTTACCCATTGTCTCTTGACCCATAAGCAATACTAATTTTTTAAGATGAAGCGCAAAGTTCGGATTTTTAAACGGTAATTGCGAATAAATATGTAAATAATACTGCTATACCCATATATATAATGCTTATGTTTGCCGCATGATGCCAACGCCAAAGAACATCGTGAACAAATGGGTAGCGGCCTTCAACAAAGCTGATGTAGCAACACTTTCTGCCCTGTATCATGACGATGCCATCAACCACCAAGCACCCTTAACCCCCATTGAGGGTAAGGCTGCTATAGCCGAGATGTTTATCCGCGAGTTTGCCGCTGCCAATATGGTATGCCAGGTGCGCAACCTATTTGAAGATGGCGACCATGCTATACTGGAATGGACCGACCCACATGGACTCATGGGTTGTGGTTTCTTCCACATTGTAGATGGCAAGATCAAACACCAACGCGGCTACTGGGATATGCTCAGCTTTCAAAAAACGCAGGAAGGTTAATTACGCCATCTCTATATCGAAGCTCTGTAACAGGCCTGCTAAGTTTTGTGCATACTAGAGGTGCTACAATTAAAATTGTAGCACCTCTAGTAATAATATTTTACATTAATATATTAACACCCTCTCCTTCTTGACCTTCTCTGCCTGTTAAATACGAAGACCCAGTTATAATTACTATTGGGTAAAACACTAACAAAGCTCTGTCTTCCATAACCAAGCATCATAACAAACCAGAAGAGATTGTTTGCCGCGCTATCTACAGACTTGATAATGCTAGTTTTCTTGCTGGCTTTCATTAACCCTGAGTCTACTTTAACAATTGCGTTTTTAGCTGCATCTACAAACATATTAGAGTCTAATGTAGGTGCTACTGGTTTCCTATTAATATTTTGACCAACACTAGCAGCCTTTTTCTTTTTATCATCAATTTGCATCTTGGTCCATACAATAGTATATGGAACGGATACTAATAAAGCGAAGTTGCATATAACCTTTAGTACCATATCAATATAATACAACCCACCTTTTTTTTCTTTACGTCCGTTATTAGGTGTTTTAGGCTTTTTGCAAGACGAACAGTGTTCCGAATTGTCAGAAGTGTAAATATATTTTATTCCCATAAAATGCATTTAGTACGTTAGAAATATCAATATAAAAATAAGAGCTAACGACTATATAAAAACCTGAAAATCAAGTATTAATATCGATTTAATTTTGATATGAATTTTGACACTAATTTATTTTTTTTCAAAATATGTATTCAACTACTAGTATAATTTTGATTTTTTTTTCAAATTTATTTGATAATAAACAATCAAGACAAGAATGACTGACAACACTAAGCCTGAAAACAGAAAAGTAGGTTATGTATTGGAGTACTACTTAGATTTAAATGAAATTAACAAAGAAGAGTTCTATACAGACTTGAGACAAAAGCTCAGCTATATTAGTGGTGGAGAGAAAGTCGCAAAAAGTAATTTCGAACAGTATATATTAGGCCATTCAAAGACTGATTACTTAGGGAATACTACACAAAAATATGCAATATGGAAATCTGTAATTAGAATATTACACTTTGAGTACGGTATTAGCTGTGAATTATTTGGATATTCAGTTGATGAGTTTAGCAACACAAAATTTCCAGTTTTAAAACCTACTCAAACTGAAAAAACAAACCAACATACAACAAGTCATGTTTATGAGTTAAAAAGCGACCCTTACGAAGAGACTGCAAAAGTCAAATTTCAAGAAACATACTATGAATATTTAAAAGAGCCTTTGCATAATATGCAAAAAGAACTTATAGTATTTGAGTATGTTGAGGATGTACGATTCAAAGACCCTAATACTCTTGACGCCTACTATAATTCTCATAATAATATATACCTTGACATAGAAAAAAAACTGGAGGAAATAAAAAAATTTAAGTATATCAGATTCCTGACCTTACCCCTCCATCACAAGCTGTCTTCTTCAGACTATGATCCTTTTAACAATCCCGAACATAAACAAGAGCTATTAAGTGAAATCATCAAGTATATATCACCTTCACTATTTGCTCATATGTATCGGTCAATAAAGAAACACTGGAAGCATTTTGATACTAATCACTTAGGGTACTATCTCGTAGCAAGGCCTACAAGAAGTTATTTATGGGGTACTATTGATAATGGGAAGTACATAATAACAGAATACTACAAATACAATCAAGACACTAATAAATGTGAACCGAATTTGCTTTTTATTGCAGAAAAAGGGCTAGAACCCAATAAATTATTCGACATTTATCATAGTGACAGAATGCGTCTTACAGCTACATTACCACATCAATATAATAACCCAAGAGTTAATCATTCAGATTTTTCAAAACGTAACTTGAAAAAGATTTTGACAAATTTAATCAAAGAACTAAAAGAAGAATTTAAAATAGCAACTCAAACAAAAGACGAAGAGTTTGAGAGATACAATACAGCCAAAATATACCTAGCTAATGCCAAAGCGAAATTAGATATCATAAACGAGTCGAAACAACAATAAAATACGAGCAATAATATTACGCCACCACTATATCGTAGCTCTGTAACAGGCCTGCTAAGTTTTGTGCAGAAAAGCGTGCCTTTTTGATATTATTAACTTCCGGGTGAATGATAAAGTTATTCGCCGTATGCAGGTCGGCCTTATGCAAAACAGTATGGTCGAACCTTGCCCCCGAAAGGTCGCAGTTAGCAAAAGTGGCTTCGGTCAGGTCGGTTTCTACAAAGTCGGCCTCAGGCAGGCGGCAATCTTCAAACACGGTCTTTTCCATCTTCAGCCGGTAGAAGGAACAATAATCGAGCTGACAACCTTTAAACCCCACGGCAAATAAGAAGGGACTACAATCGGTGAATTGTATGCCCATGAGCTTACAGTGGTCGAACTGCACGGTTTTCATGCCCGTATTTTTCACTACAGCATTGCTCATATCACAGTTGGCAAACACACAATCAAGAAAGGTGTAACCTCTCAAGTCTGCCGCTGCAAAGTTGATGTGGGTAAAGGTGCAATTATCATACTCCCCCGGTGGTATTGCCTTAATATCGGTTTGTTCAAAGTTTTGATCGGCATGGTAAGCCTCAGCCATTGTTATTGTGTTTTTTGTTGATGATAAATGTACACAACAGCCACTACAAGCGTATACCAAACAATTGTTATCATGGGTATTAATTTTGTTTTTGCTATATATTATGTTTATATTCAACAGAGTACATCCTTTTCTCTATGTTGCACAAATAGCAATAATGAAAACTACTGCTGAACAACTTACCTCATTAAAGGCACGCGTTGACCAACTGGAGCATATACTCAACAGTATCAACGATGGTTTTTTCACGCTCGACGCCGAGTTCAATTTCACATACGTCAACCAAGCCTTTGAGCGCATCTGCAACCTCGAGAAGGAAAACATTTTGGGTATCAACTATTGGGAGGTATTTCCGCTTGCTAAAGACCTAAAGTTTTGGCCGCAATACAACACAGCCTTCCGCGAGCAGAAGACCGTACACTTTGAAGAATACGCCACCAACCTGGGCAAGTGGGTACAGGTAAATGCCTACCCTAACGTCAATGGGCTCTCCGTATACTTTACCGACATTACCGAAATGCGCGAAAGCCGCCTGACCATACAAAGGCAAAACGCACAGCTGAAAGAAATAGCACAGATACAGTCACACAAAGTGCGCAAGCCCGTGGCACATATACTAGGGCTATCGCAACTGCTCGATACAAACAACCCTACCGACCCTGCCAACATAGAGATCATAAAAGGCATAGTAGACAGCTGTCATGAGCTGGATAGTATCATTAAAAAAATAGACTTACAAACTCGCACCGTAATAGGTGGTGAGGAATAAAAAAGGGCGGCTTACGCCACCCTTTCAATATAAGCTCAATGCTGCTAAGGACTAATCCTTATCATCATCATCATCATCGTCGTCGTCCTTATCATCATCGTCATCACTATCATCATCCATTTCCTCACTTACTAAAGCTCCATTGTCGCGATACAGGTAGTCTTTACCATTCACACCTACTTCGTACATGATAGTACCGTCAGCAAGCGTGATCTTGCAAGCTTCCTTGATCTCGCCACCTACGTTTACGCTCACAGCATTGGGTAGGTCTACCACTTCAATGTCTACCTCAGTAGCGTATAAAGACCCATCGGCATTATAGATATCGGTCATTTCATGATCCTCACCCAATTCATATTCCGCTTCATACTTGTCTCCTTCTACCTCCCACTCTACTTCGGTAGCATCAGGGTGCGCGGCAGCAAAGGCTGCTTTTACTGCTTCGGGTATGTTGGCAGAGGCAGCGGTCATTTCTGCTGTCTCTTCCGTATCAGCTTCGGTATCCGTGTTGGTTGTAGCAGTATTGTTACAACTGAATAATAGTATGGCTATAGCCAATAGATATATTGATCTCATTTTTTATAATTGTTAGTTTGATGAAATAAAATTGCTTCTAAAAAATAGGCTTAACCTATCGGAGGGTGAAACACATCATCAATAAATGCATTGTCGTAAAACGGACTACGATATAATGCATATGCGCCATCTGCAGATAAACGATCGTGAGACACAAAAACAGGCTGCAACACTTGCTGCACCACTACCGATGCCTGCACTACTTGTTGTGTGATGTTTACCGGAGCATAAGGCTCATCTTCATCTGTATCCTGCTCTAAAAAGTCGAGCAAGCTTTCTAAGTTCAGTAGATGTTCAAAAACAAAATCAGCAGCGTTGATCTCAGGGTCTTCCTCTATACAACGTGCATACATGCCCGGCACATAATCAGTACAGGCCATATTGCCCAGTGGTGAGAACACCGTTCCCACCGAAAGAATGAATAACAATAAGATGGCTACTGCGCGCCTCATACCTTTAAAGATAAAACATCTTTGTATCTTTCTCTTCTAATGGGTAGACTGTTTTTCATCATATTTCTATTAGTGCCTTTTCTAGTAGGTGCGCAGCCTTATGAGTTGAAGGAAAATACGCTGAGTGGTGTATTAAAAACAAAATGGCTGTACACTACTGATGACCACCCCGACATAGCACAGCCACAATACAACGATAGTGGCTGGAAAGCTGTTGACCCCTCGTTAGACATAGAACGTACCACCAAAGACTTTAAAGGCATCGCTTGGTTTCGTCTGCATGTGATGGTAGACAGTACACTGACCGACAAACCAATAGCTATACAAATACAACAAAGCGGTGCATCGGAAATATATGTGGATGGAGACCTGATACACCGCTTTGGCTACATCAACGGGCCGGATAGCTCTCAATACTTCGATCCGCACAATGAGCCATTAGCCATAGTTTTTGATACGGCAGGGCTACACACCCTGGCCATTCGCTATGCCAACTATAATGTGCTGGATACACGTTATGCTACACAGCACCAAAACCCGGGCTTGAGTATAGATATGGAGCTCTCTTACCTTGCCAACACTGCCTACCACGATCGTTTTTTTGCCATTAGTATTATCGTGCTGGTAGTAGCAGGTTTGTGTTTTGCCTTATGCTTGTTGCACATCTTCCTGTTCCTCTTTCATCGTGAGGAGCGTACCAATATTTACTTTAGCTTCTTTTGCTTAGCACTAGGCTCCAGCTTTTTGTTGCCTTATTTAGCTTATTACAACCATACCCCTCATGTATCAGAAGTGCTGTATCAATGGGCACTGGTAGCAGCTTGCTCAGTAACCTTTGCGCTGAGTGGCATGAGCAACGAATTGTTTAGCAAGCACAGGTGGCGCTTTTACTTCATCACTTTGCTGTGTATTATTCCCGTTGCTGTATCATTCTACCATATAGCAGCAGGCTTCATACTATATTTTTTAGTACTCATCATTACCACTATGGAAGCCTTAGTGCTCACTATTATAGCTATGGTACATAGGGTCAAGGGAGCCAAGATCATAGGAACGGGCATCTTACTGTTCACCCTGTTCTTCCTAAGCATTACGGTGTATACATTGGTCAACCGCGGGCTATATTTTGGTGAAGGCTCTGATGGCGGACAATTCTTAATGATCAGTGGTCTACTATCCGTATTGGGTATACCCATATTTATGTCGGTATATCTAGGGTGGAAGTTTGCTCATATCAACAAAGACCTGAGCGTGCAACTCGCACAAGTAAAAGAGCTATCGGAAAAAACCATTGCCCAAGAGCAGGAGAAGAAAAAGATACTGGAGAACCAAAAAGAACAACTGGAGCATGAGGTAACAGAGCGCACCAAAGAGATCGTAGCAGAGAAACAAAAGTCGGACGACCTGCTGCTGAACATATTACCCGAAGAGGTAGCCCACGAGCTTAAAGAACGCGGCCATACCGATGCGCAATACTACGACCATGTGAGCGTACTCTTTACCGACTTTGTAGACTTTACCAAAGCAGGCGAACGCTTTACACCACAGCAACTGGTAGACGAGTTGCATACTTGCTTCAAAGCTTTTGACCATATCATCTCCAAGCATGGCATTGAAAAGATAAAGACCATAGGCGATGCTTACCTCGCTGTGTGCGGCTTGCCTAAGGCCGATGAGCAGCATGCCATTAAAACCATAAAGGCCGCACAAGAGATCAAAACCTTTATGCAAGAGCGGCAGCAGCAGTATCCTGATAAAACCTTCCACATACGCATAGGCATACACAGCGGACCAGTAGTGGCCGGCATAGTAGGAGTAAAGAAATTTGCCTACGACATATGGGGCGATACAGTAAACACCGCCGCACGTATGGAGAGCAATAGCGAGGCGGGCAAGATCAACATCTCACACGCTACTTACGAGCTGGTAAAAGAGCAGTTTAGCTGCACCTACCGCGGCGAGATAGACGCCAAAGGCAAGGGCTCTTTAAGAATGTATTTTGTGGAGGGGTGAGTTATACCGTACATAAAGTATCTTCACATGTAAATATCAACCATGTACCCAAAAGATATATCCTCTGTAAACTTCAAGCCAAACTTCTTTTTGTACATTATTATTTGTGCTGGCATATCCATTCTTTTTCGCGCACTTATTTCTTTTATGAAAGCAAAAGAAGCCAAGCATTATAAAGGAATATTAAAAGAAAAAACGCCCGAGTTAAATACATGGCATAAGTTTAAACTATTATTCCACGGTTTTAATGAGGTAGCGGGCACACCTGACCTATGGTACAATACTTACATTGGCACACTTGAACTTTTAGTATTTCCAATTTTAATAAAGTTTGAAGGCATTGTTGTCATAGGTGCTTGGATAACACTGAAAACAGTATCTCAGTGGAATGTATGGGGGAAGAACCGCATCGTATTTAATCGTTTCTTGATCGCTCATGGGTTACTACTTATCGCAGCGTGGTTTTTATCTCATTTAGTTATTAAGACTTAAACCCTACCGCATATTATTGTATCTTACCCTAGTGAAACGCCTGTATACTTTCCTCCTGCTATGCATTTGCTCGCTACAAGCCGTAGCGCAGCAAGATAGTACCATCACCTACCTTAAAGCCGATAGTAATAGTAAGGATAGGATCACCTTTACAGAGGTACACCTTAAAACCGGCTGGCGCTACTACCCGGGCGACGATAGCGCATTAGCAGCCCCCGACTATAACGACAGTGCGTTAGAGATGGTTACCATAGGTAGCTACTCAGAAAGTTGGGCGCCCTACTTTCCTGAAAAGAAAAGACATTACCGCGGGGTCAACTGGTTTCGTAAGCGGGTGTATCTGGACAGTAGCATCAACCACATGTCGCTGGCTATGACCGTTGCACATGAGGGTGCGTCAGAGATCTATATAGACGGAGAAAGAAGATTCTACTTTGGAGAGATCAACGGGGCAGACAGCACCGAATATTACACCCCTGCCGATAAACTCAACTTCTTCAAACTGGATGGTGTGGGCGAGCATGTTATCGCCGTGCGCTATGCCAACTTCAGGCCTGTAACTGCCGAAGATAGCGCCTACAAAATAGGCGATGTCACTGCCTTTAAAATGAAAATTGGTGAGGCCAACCAAATGGCGCAAACTAAAACATTGCAAAACTCACTTACTGATATTTTTCTATCCGTACTGGCAGGCATCTTCCTCATGATGGGGGCGGTACACTTTATGCTATGGGCGTTTAGAAATACTGACTTCTCTAACTTGTACGCGTCGGCCATGTTTATCTCCATGGCTTTGATCATGTACTTCCTCAAGCGCAGCATCTCCTCTACCGACCCTGACTATGGCGATTTTGGAGAGAAGATGGCGGTCATATTTGCGATATTAACTTTCTTGGCTATGGCTGCTTTTACGCGTCAGGCCTTCTCTAAGTTCAACAAGCGTTTCCTAATACCTGTGGCTTTGGCGGTGTTAGGTATGGTTACCTACTACTTTGATACGGAACATAGCGACCTATTCATGTTTGTTGCTATTAATGCCTGTCTTATCGATGCTTCTGTCATCTCTGTAAGAGCATCGAAGAGGAAGGTGAAAGGTGCAAAGATCATAGCAGTATTTACAGTCATCATTACAGTCTGTTTAATACTATTTATGCCGGCCTATTTTCTTGACGATGAACTCACCGACCCTAATACCGGCAGCATGATCATCTTCCTTGCTTTGGTAATGTTGCTCATCGTTGGTTTATCGGTTATTATCATAGGGTTACCTATTGCCATCTCGGCCTTCCTAGCCAACCGCTTTGCCAACCTACATCAAGACCTCCTGCACAAACTACACGAAGTGCAAGAGCTATCGGCCAAAACCATATCACAAGAGCAAGAGAAAAAGAAAATGCTGGAGACCGAGAAAGAACGACTGGAAACAGAAGTGGCAGAACGCACCAAAGAGATCGTAGCGGAGAAAAAGAAATCGGACGACCTGCTGCTGAACATTCTCCCACACGAGGTAGCCGAGGAGCTGAAAGAACGAGGTGCTTCCAAAGCCAAACACTTCGACCATGTGTCTGTGATCTTTACCGACTTTGTAAACTTTACCAAAACGGGAGAGCGCCTTACCCCTGAGCAGCTGGTAGCCGAGCTGCACGACTGCTTCAAAGCTTTCGACAACATTTGCTCAAAATATCAGATAGAGAAAATAAAAACCATTGGCGATGCCTACATGGCCGTATGTGGCCTGCCATCGGCCATGGAAGAACATGCCATTAACACCGTAGAGGCCGCCATAGAGATACGCGACTTTATCGTAGCCCGCAAAAAGCAGCAGCCCGACACCTCCTTCCATATACGCATAGGAGTAAATAGTGGCGACGTGGTAGCCGGCATCGTAGGCGTGAAAAAGTTTGCCTACGACATATGGGGCGATACGGTGAATACCGCAGCACGTATGGAGAGTAACAGTGAACCCGATAAAGTAAACATATCGCACAGCACTTACGAGCTGGTAAAAGACTACTTTAAATGCACCTACCGTGGCGAGATAGAAGTAAAAGGTAAAGGCGCTTTGAAGATGTACTTTGTGGAAAGGACGTAATGTAATAATACGCCTACTATTAGATAATTTTTATCATCTTGTGCCCCATAAATATCCAATTCAATGAACAGAATCTTAAGCCTTATCCTGATAGCAATACTATTTGCTTCCTGTACAAAAAACAAAGACAACGACCCTAACCCTACAAACACATCATGGACAGGTACCAAGCTGGTGAGCCAGCTAGAAGTGACCACTTATGGCAACAACAACGACTCTACATACGTCACTTACGATTACAATAATAATGGTTACCTATCTACCATGACGATCATAAGTATTACCTATTACAACAACACAAGGTATATTGACACCACACGTTTGACCAATACCTATGATGCTAATAATAAATTGACCAGTCGCAAATTTGGTGGGTCTAACAACTCTATAACA
This sequence comes from Flavipsychrobacter sp., assembly GCA_965230595.1. Lineage (GTDB taxonomy): Bacteria > Bacteroidota > Bacteroidia > Chitinophagales > Chitinophagaceae > UBA5543. The sequence goes on from OZ246011.1 coordinate 2,281,652, forward strand.
GAGAGTTTTACCTACAATAGTAATGGAGAGCTACAACAAACTGTAGAATCTTCTAGTATTGGTCAAGTGAATACCAAAACTTTTACTTACAGTAATGGCAAACCTGTTAAGATCGTAAGAACATCACAAGGGCTAACGGAGACTTTGACTTTGAATTATGATAACAATGGCAACATAACATCAGCTAAATATGTGAGCTCTGCCAGTACTCATGACACATACACCTACGACAATTTCAGCTACGACAGTAGCAAAACAGCATTGCGTGCAGTACAAGGTCATGGACTGGAGACTCTTCTATCTGCCTTTACCCCTGATCAGTATAGTAATAACAATATGACGACCATGCGCACGACTATCCAAAGTAATAACAGTGGTAGCCCTTACGTTGAAGCTGCTGTGAGAACCATCAGCTATCATGCAAACGGCTACCCTGATATAATAGAACATAAAGTGAGTGGCTCATTGCAACTTAAAACCTACTACACTTATCAAACAAGGTAATACTATAGAATTCATATCTACCTCCATATTACCATTTCATCACCATAGCTAATTACTGACATCTGTCATTTTTAGCTCCATGCTTATTGGGTAACTTGCATTAAACTTTGGATGATGATCACCGATAATGCTACATTAATGAGGCAAGCCCGCGAAGCTTTGAAGAACAAATGGCCACTAGCCATCGTTACTTTCCTCGTGTATACTCTGATAGGCTCAGCACCTAACATGATCAACAATAAGTGGGGCATTCTTTACCTACTTATAGCCGGACCTATGATGATGGGAGCGGCCATATTCTCCTTATCCATTTCACGAAATAATGAAGCTAAACTGGAGCAAATATTTGAAGGCTTTAAACATTATGGCAATGCCCTCATCACCCATTTGCTCATGACCTTATACATTCTGCTGTGGACGTTACTGCTCATCATACCGGGTATCATTGCCGCGCTATCCTACTCCATGACCTTTTACATCTTAGCCGACGACCCTACTTTAAAACCACAAGACGCACTACGTAAAAGTAAAGCCATGATGGACGGGCACAAGGGCAAGCTGTTTGAACTCATACTAAGATTTTTTCTTCTGGCACTGCTTTGCCTACTAACCTTGGGTATCGGGTTTCTTTGGTTGATACCTTACATGAACGTTACACTAGCTAAGTTTTATGACGATGTGAAGGGGCAAGAACACACTGCTATTAGTGATATGCAATAATACTACTGCACACTATTTTCTTTTTTGTGGCGTTATACTACCATGCGCTACCTCATCATCTCGCTACTTAGCGTACTGCTACTGTATAGCTGTAAAAAGGAAACCTTTAAGCACTGCGACGAAGACCCTTTGCTGGTACTGGTACCACACAATTATACTTATGAGGAATGGGATACCGTGGTGATACAACTATTTGAACCAGGCACTAATAACCTATTTACCGCGGATACATTTTACCCTAGCGACCTACACGAATATCTCGCCGTATATGTAGACGAACAGACCATTTATGATGTAGACATCACCCTACCGCAAGCAGGCACTACCCACACCTTACGCAACATTACGCTCACCACCTACTCGCTAGACGTAACTAACAAACAAGTGCCACAAGACTGTTACAAACACATGAGCTATATAGTAGACGGTGTATATTATGAAACAGCTAACGAAGCCCGCCCGAGAGCCGTACTGAAAAACTAAGCTTGAGCTGAAACATTTAAGTATTTTTCCACATTTATTAACTAACAGTTATTGTTTTTAATGCGTCGTTAAGAAACGAATTAAAAAAGTATTAACTTAAGAACTGCCTATTCTACTGTTATTGCTCTATAAATTTTGTTCACAGATTTAATAGAATTATAAGTGACCGATACACACGAAGAAAAATTCGAAGCGGCAGTACAACGCTTGATAAAAGAACACATTGATGTACCTACAATGCACAACTGCAAACACTACTTGAGCATTGTAACCCAAGAAATAGAAAATTATAAAAACGAGCTGGAGCAATGGGAGTATGCCATACAGCTACGCACGAGCCTCAGCAATTTTCAGAAACAAAATAGCGATACGGTAACAACTGCAGTGTCTAACAGCTATGCCATGTTGGTAGCTTTGCAAACAGCTATTGACGATGTACAACCTTACCTATGCACCAACAAACCTGAAGCTGCTGATAACATTACAGCCATAGAGCAGGCACTACTGCAAGGGCGTATAGAAGAAGCCAAAGCTTACCTGAAAAAAGAAAAGGTAAATGCAACGCAAGTCTATGAAGACCTGAACGATATCATTACATATTCAGGTTACGGCCGCTTACGTTTTGCACAACTGCTATTAGGCATGATGGCTACATTGGTAGCAGCAGGGCATATCACACAGCAGCAGGGCGATGTGGTATGTAGCACCATAATAGTAGGACTAGACGATGCCAGCCCTTACCTAAGCTACCTCAGCCGCTTTAGCAACAACTAGGATTAACATGTAGTTGACCATAATGCTTTATCTTCATAAGCATGTCTGCACCGGCACAAGAAGCTAAAACTATAAATGGCAACCTGAACAAAAGGATATTCCCGTTACTACTGGTGAACTTTATAGGGGCGCTGGGTTATAGTGTAATACTTCCTTTTCTCGTTTACCTCATTACCGACTTTGGGGGCAATGCCGTGATCTATGGCGTAATAGGTGCGGTGTACCCGCTATTCCAATTTATAGGTGCGCCAATACTAGGCACATGGAGCGACCGTGTGGGGCGCAAGCGTATATTACTGCTTAGTCAGGCCGGTACGTTCATTTCATGGATGGTGTTCTTAGTCGCCTTTGCCATGCCGCAGAAAGATGTATTGTCTTTCACCACCAATAGCTATGGTGTTATTGCCTTTACACTCCCCATCATTGTACTACTAATAGCTCGCGCCTTTGACGGACTAACGGGCGGTAACATATCCGTGGCCAATGCTTATTTGTCTGACATTACCGAGGGCGAAGAGCGCGAAGCGGGTTATGGTAAAATGGCTGCGTCTATGAACTTGGGTTTCATCATCGGGCCGGTAATATCAGGGGTGGTCTCTTCGCTACCCAATGGTAAACTGTGGACGGTAGTATTATCTGCATTGATCTCTTTTGCAGGTATTTTCATCATTCGCTTTATGCTGCCGGAGACCCAACAAAAAGAATGCGATGAAGACAATAAAGGTTCATTCACCAAGCGCCTCTTCAACCGCGAGCATAAGGAGAGCTACCACCGCCCCGGTGAGGAGCTACCCAAAGAGTCGATCTTTAAGATACCTTATGTACCCTTCTTCATTGTGATGTACTTTGGTATTTTTCTGGCGTTCAACTTTTTCTATGCCTCCTTCCCTATGTATGCAGCAGAGGTGATGAAGTGGACACCCTCTACACTGGGCATCTTCTTTACTGTGCTCAGCGGGGTTATGATCTTTGTACAAAGCATTGTGCTGCCTTGGCTTACCAAGCGGGTGGCCAATATATGGCTGTTCATTGTAGGGAATATCTTACTCATCGTTTGCTTTGCGCTGATGACCACCGAGTCGTTACTACTCACTTATGTAGCAGCAGCGTTGTTTGGTATGGGTAATGGTATTTCCTGGCCTTCGTTCTTGGGTATGCTTAGCCGTGTGGGTGATAAAAAGCAGCAGGGAGCCATACAAGGCTTTGCGGGTAGTGCCGGTAGCTTGGCCAGTATTATTGGTATGCTGAGTGGCGGCTTTATTTACAGCCAGCTGGGCGGGCAGATATTCTACTTATCCGCAGGTGGCTTGCTCATCATTGCTATAGCGGGACTGGCCTTGCCTAGGGGTGAGAAGAGGTAGGTATTACCACCTCCCGAATCCATTTATAGTACAATATTCTAAAAAAAACAGTCTAGCGAGCTTGTTCACTGTAATGTTACCTTACCTTCTTTACTATAGTAAGGTTCTCCAGTAATTCTGAATGTCACATAACCATCGTTATCAATAGGGATATATTTGTAATCGCTGTCTAAAAGTGGACTTAATGCTTTTAGTAAATCTTCGCAGAAATCTGCATTTTTATAAGAACACATTATTACTAATGGCTTCTCTTGTCTTGAAAAATAAGAGTTTGAAGAATAACTATGCCTAATATTTGTTTTATGAAATAGCATTCTAAGGAAATCCTGAAGTTTATTTAAGAGGGCTGATGTAGTTACTTGCAAGTTCACACTTGGAATTATCTTATATTTCTCTTTAAGATTTTCCATGTTTTTTATAACAAGCCTTTCTAGATTTACAGATGGTTTATTATACTCTACACGATTTTCATTAATCCTATCAAGTTCTTTTTTAAGCTCAATATTCTGTCTCTTAATTTCTTTGTTATAAGAAATAATAGTGCTGTTACCTTCAAGCAATTTATCATTATTTACTTCAAGTCTCGTATTAGAAGCTTCTAGTTGTTTGTTAATTTTGAGAATTGAGTCTTGAGTGTTTAACAACTTCGTATTTACAGTGATAAGATTTTTTTTATCACTTTCATTCTCATTGTAAGAACTCACTTCTATTAGTGTTCCAATAGCAGCTAAAACAACATAAATGATTAGTATTTGATACCCTCTTCGCGATAACTTAGATTTCCCTTTTTCACTTAACCTTTTCTCTGCTTTCAAGTATTCATGAAAACTAAAATAGAGTGTAGCTAAGAAAACTAATATTTTAAAGACTGTACTTATCATGCTTACTCAATTAGAGTGAGTTGTATTCGCTTTGAATAGATATCATACCATTTAATTGGTCTTTTATAACTTTATCAGCATTAGGGTGTTGTGCAAAGTATGTCTTTACTTTTGTATCACCAGCATGTTCAATAAACGTTTCAAGCATGGACACATATGGAAACATCCCATCTATAAATATTGTTCGCTCATTAGTACTCAAAGAACTTTTTCCCAACGCTTCTATGGCAATTTTCAAGTCAATTAAAAACAAGCCAAAAACTGTTTGGTAACTCGTAAGCTGGGTAGTTTCTATCATTTCTTCCCCCGTTGTCAAACCTAAATTAATGTACATAAGCATAGACGTGAAACCCATCTCCACTTTATTCCTTCCTCCTCCCATATATTTTATTTGAAGACTTGAGTAACTTTCACGAATGTTCTTTATTGCTGTATTTATTTTATCATAATCTCGTTCTTTTTCAAACATTTGTTTTTGATCATCGATATTGTTTTTTTCCGATTTAATTAGTTCATTCTGCTGCGAAAATGCTAAGTATAGAAAGTAGATAGTTACCAAGCCGGTAATGGGTGCGGTAATACCACCAATAGTATCACCTATCACACCAGTGTTTACATCAAACATCATCCACCCATAAGGCGCTTTACGGATAAAGAGTAATGGAAATACTATTACTAGTGCTATAGAGATTCTAAATAGCCATAATGCTCTGCGATTGTTCATGCTATAAAGTTACCAACTCCCCACACCTACCCACAAGGGTGTTTTCACCCTGTTTCTGTTAATCCTCCCCATCCCTTTACTATCCCGTTTCATCTATATCAATAATGCTATGGCCAGTACATTTAGTAACTTTCTATTATGAAGCACACAGCCATACTTACATTACTCCTAGCGCTTACAGCCATCGCCGCATGTAAACATGAAGCGGCCAATGAGGTTACACCTACTACTAACGTTACAGCCATTACAGATGCAGCTCTCTTTGCAGAGAGTAGTACAACCAACGGCTTCACTTATTATAAAAACAACAACACCATTCTACCCACATCGGGGCCTAGTGCACACAACGCATTTTTCAGGGTAAGGTTCAATGCCATTGCCTTTGCAGCACTAACCGACAATGGGAAGCTACCCGTAGGCGGCACTTTCCCTGAGGGCTCGCTTATAGTAAAAGAGCTGCATAACAACGCATCGGGTACGGCCGAAACGGGTATCGCCATTATGAAGAAAAATACGGGCGACCCTAATGCCAATGAGAATGGCTGGGTATGGGCTGAGTATTTTGGCGATGCCAATACAGGGCTGAAGGTCAACACCAAAGGCACGGGCTGTAATGGCTGCCATAGCGGACCGGACAATCGTGATAAGGTGCGCTTGTTCCATCTTTTTCCGTAGCTTCACATCCATGAAAAAACCACTCTATTTATCCCTATTCAGTATCTTATTATTAGGTGCTTGCATTAAAGAAGAAAAAGGCGACCATGTTTGCAGTTGCCATATGGAGAAACGATACAACGTGGGCAACAGCACCGTTATTACCCGCGATACCAGTTTCACGATCAATAACATGACCCGATCAAGTGCCGACCTGGAATGTGACATTATAGGTGGCGAAATATCAAGCCAAGATACGGTCATCTATTCCGATACAAACTGCGATCTTCTATAAGCAGTCTACTTTTTCTTATTCAATCGTTCATATAGTTGCGCTCGCTCCGAAGGGCGCACCCACATCCACGTACCATTTATCAGCCCCAAAACAGGAGCTGCAATAAGTACCTTTAACAATGAATAAGACTCCGGCAATAGTACACCGTAAATGATAAAGTAGGTCACCAACCATATAGCAGTATTCACTAAAACGCACAACCACCAACGGGTGAGTATGTAGATGCGAATATTGTTCATAGGCTTCAAATATACAACGCCAAGCAACATATGTATCAAACATTGTTTGTCATATCACAGCCATGCAACAGTCATGATAGCAGCGGTGTAAGGGAAAGGCATGCAAATTACCATAACTTAGCTATTGTACACCTAACAAACCCTAACCGTTCAATAACCGTCTATTGATATATACCTCCAAAACTTCATGCTATGAAAAAGATCGCCTCACTACTACTCGCTATTCTTTCATTCACCACTTATACAAAAGCACAAACTGATGTAACGGCGCTGGCCATTACCCCATCGAGCTATCAAGTACCGGGTACAACCGATTTTGGTTTCACTTTTAAAAACTTGGGCAGCTCGGGTATAGCCTCATACAAAGTTTACTGGCAGTTTGAGAATGGCCCTGTGCAATCAGTAAGCAAAGTAGCCTTTGATACTAAATTTGACGGTGCCTATGGGTTAGTGCAAGACCCTAGTTTTAAGGTCACCTTTCCTGCACCGGGTACTTATCAATTAAAGGCATGGATACAAATGACCACCCCTAGCGACTACGACCCTACTAATGATACCATAGTAGTTGAATACAAGGTAAAAGACAACTTGCCTAAAAAGTATGTGTTGCTGGAGATATTTAAGCATCAAGCCTGCGGCCCTTGTTACAAAGCAGCAAAATATGTGAATGATGTTGTCGTAAAAAATCAAGACTATGCCGTTGCTAATATCTATACCGTGCCAACTGACATTGTATACTGTGCCGATGGTAAAACCGTGAACGATCAGTACGGTTTTGCGCACCCTATGCCGGTATTCGATAGATATAAGTTTCCGTTCCGTTCAAAAATAGGAACAGGTTTCTCGTCTACTTCAAGCGGTGTGGAGTTAAGAGCTTATGGCGAGCGAGAGAAAGATTATGAACCCGCACGTGCTTTTATTGAGTCGGTAGATTATGATGTAAATACCCGCCTATTAAAAGTAAGAGTAGGTGCCCAATTTTACGATAACCTGAGTGGCGACTATCGCTTCAACCTATATGTTACAGAAGATAGTATAAAGGGCTATCAAGCATCAGCACCCGACCCGAATAATTACTACCATATGAATGTGGTGCGCGCTATGCTGGGTGGCGCATGGGGTAAGCAAGGCAGCCTACCTGCTACCATTAGCAACAACGATGTGAAGTACTACGACTTTACCTATACCATTCCCGCTAGTTATAAAACCGATAAGTTATACCTGATAGCGATGGTGCAAACCTATAATAGCGACCCGCTTAAAAGACATGTACTCAACTCGCAACAAAAAACCTTTGCTCAGGCATTAACCCTCTCTGTAAATGAAACGCTCGGCCAACAGCCTACCATACAAGTATACCCTAACCCTGCGCAACAGCACATCAACATTAGTCTTAAAACCACTTGCGATATACGCATTATGGATATGAGCGGCAAGGTGGTGTACCAACAAGCGCAATGCAACGGTTTACAGCAAATAGAGATAAGCGCTTACCCTGCGGGATCATACATCATACATGCTGATGATGGCAAGGTGGTACACACCAAAACTTTTGTGAAGGAGTAGGTAAGTAACAATCATCCAATAGCATTTCGAACCCTTTAGGGTGAGAAACCTCCCCGGCACTTGCGCAAGCAGCCCAACTAACCATTAAGGAGATGTTTCCCTTCGGTTCGACATGACGAGCCTTGATGATGAGTTTTCACCCTTTACTTATTAACACCCTCATTCCGAGAGATGACGGGTCACGGCCCGCCATGACACAGTACGATAAAAAACACTTACCTCAACACGTGTCACCTTGAACTTATTTCAGGGTCTCAAGCAACTAGAGTACTAACTACAGCATAACACACATTACACCACAACACGTCATTGCGGGCCACGACCCGCAATCTCGAGTAACACTAATACCAACCTTCTGATAAATCTTTTCTTTCAGGATTTGTGTTATCTACCAACGCCCCCTTCCACTCCCGCTTCCAATTCTTAATATTCTTCTCTCTGGCTATTGCTGTTTTAATATCGGGGTATTCCTCATAATGCACCAATAGCACACAATTGTATTCACTTGTAAACTCGCCACCTTCTCTGTTTTTATGTTCCAGTACTCTGCGACGAATATCGCTAGTCACCCCTGTATACAGTACACTATTATCGGGGTTGCTCATGATGTAGACATAGCTTTTTTGCATTGCACTAAAATTAAACAACTTCTTTTTTAGTAGATACTCATTCCGCGAGATGGCGGGCCACGGCCCGCCATGACACATACTAACACATACATTTACTCCCTGAGTTACCAAAACAAGTTTGGCATGATATAACACACTACACCACAATACGTCATTGCGAACGACACCAACAGAACGACCATCTGCCTACTATCTTAAGGCAGAGCAGGTCAATGGTTTTATATCAGGCTACTGCGCTACCTGCTGTTGATGCCTTATATTAACTAATTGTTACCACTGCTGCTTTGGCATTATTGTTGGCTTATGGTGTTTCATAGCAACCATGATATCATTGATCATCCTTTTAAAACCGAACAACTATGAAAAAGATCATGGCCATTATGCTAGCCTCTACTACCCTGCTATTTGCTTGCAAGAAAGATTACAACTGCCGTTGCAAATACTATTATGAGGTACCCCAAATAAGTGCAACAGTAGATGCAGATAGCCTTTTCACTATTAAAAAAGTAACTAAGAAAAAAGCCAAGAACGCATGCAGCGATGCAGACGTACAGCTAAAAGCAGCAGTAAGCAGCTTTAGCAATAGCAGTGCTACATGTTACATTGACTAATTAGGGAGTTACGCCTATAAACCCTATCACATTTGGTATTCCCAATATTATTCCTTACCCTAAGGCTCAAGTTCTCAACAAAGCTTTAGCGTTATCGAACATTTACATTGGCTGGATATAACCATATTCATCACGTACTTCCTATTGCTATTAGGCATAGGCGTGTACTTTTATCGTACCAACAAATCAGACGAAGATTATTACGTAGGCGGTCGTAGCCTTAGCGCAGGTCATATAGGGCTCTCGGTAGTAGCTACCGATGTGGGTGGCGGCTTCTCCATTGGTCTCGGCGGCCTAGGGTTCACCATTGGCCTCTCAGGCAGTTGGATGCTCTTTACCGGACTATTAGGTGCATGGCTAAGCGCTGTGTTACTCATCCCTAAAGTGTACCCCATTGCGCGCGAGAAAAAACTACTCAGCTTTCCGCAGGCCTTACAACATTATTACAACAGAGATGTGGCCTTCATTGCAGGTATCATCTCGCTGATCGGCTACATCGGTTTTTCCAGTAGCCAGATATTGGCAGGTGGTAAATTGGCGGCGGCTACCTTTCCGCAATCCATCACACTCACACAGGCGGTCATCATTATGGGGGCAATTGCAATCATCTACACGGCCGTGGGTGGTATCAAAGCAGTGATCTATACCGATACTGTGCAGTGGATCATACTCATGGTGGGGCTGGTAGGCATTGGTATCCCATACGGTTACCATTACATCGGCGGTATGGGTGCTATTAAGCAACATGTAAGCACCGGCATGCTCGACCTGTATAACATCTCATGGACAGATCTGTTCAACTGGTTCATCACCATAGTACCCATATGGTTTGTGGGCATGACCTTATACCAGCGCATCTATGCAGCTAAAGATCAAAAGACGGCAATAAAAGCATGGCGCATTGCAGGTTTGTTTGAGTGGCCTGTTATGGCCTTTATGGGTGTAGTATTGGGTTTATTTGCCAAGGTAGCATTTATGCAAGGTATGTTTACCCACTTGGGTTATGCACCGGGTAGTGCATTGGATGCAGAGATGGGCTTACCGCTTTTCCTGCGCAATATGTTGCCGGTAGGTTTGATGGGCTTGATGTTGTCGGCTTATTTCTCCGCCATCATGTCTACGGCAGATAGCTGCCTGATGGCGGCTTCGGGCAATTTAATGACAGATATAATAGGTCGATTTAAAAAATCAATGGCCTCTAACCTCATGTTATCGCAGATACTAACCTATAGTATTGGTATCTTTGCCATAATACTAGCCACGCAAATGCAAAGCGTGCTGGACCTGATGCTCTATTCATATGCCTTTATGGTATCAGGGTTATTCGTACCCGTATTGGGTATGGTGTTCTTAAAAAAACCGAATTCTACTGCTGCTGTAGCAGCTATGATCATAGGCGGTTGTACTACGCTTCTTTTAATCCTATTGGAGGTTTCATTGCCTTATGGTTTAGATGCTAACGTGTTTGGCATTTCGGCTTCAGCATTAGTTTTTATAGCAGGACATATTTTGAAAAAACAGTAAATAGATATTAAGACATGGAATTTATAACTATCGACACGAACAACAAGAGTGAACAATTCTCTAACCAAGACATCGTTTCTTTTCTATACGAGAGTTTAGACCAGTATGGAGATGAAGCACGTCACATCATGCGCTGTGTAGAGTATGCACAAAAAGAAAACGAAGGCAAGGGCGGCTCTATACTATTAGCAGTAGAGAGCGGCAGCATAGTAGGCGCTGTGGTAACCAACAAGACCAACATGGGCGGTTACATTCCTGAAAATATATTGGTATACATAGCCGTGCATAAAAACAGCAGGGGCACAGGGCTGGGTAAGCAACTGATGAGCAGAACCATTGAAAACTGTGAAGGCGATATTGCCTTACACGTAGAGAAAGACAACCCTGCAAAGTTCTTGTACGAGAAACTGGGCTTTACCAATCCATATTTAGAAATGAGACTAACCCGCAAATAAGATGGCATACATCACGCTGAATAAAAAATCGCTGGCAACCAACTATAAGTATCTGCAAGACCTGTTCAAGAAAAACAATATTGATTGGGCACCGGTACTGAAGTTGCTTTGCGGCAATGAAAAGTATTTGGAGTACATCTTATCACTGGGCGATGAGCAGGTGTGCGATGCCCGCTTGAGCAACATCAAGACCATTAAAGCTATAGCACCCGAGAAAGAGACCATCTACATTAAGCCGCCCGCCAAGCGTAGCATTGCCAATGTGGTAAAGTATGCTGATGTAAGTTTCAATACAGAGATCACCACCATTAAGTGGCTATCAGAAGAAGCACAGAAGCAAAACAAGGTGCACCGCATCATTATTATGATAGAGCTGGGCGATCTGCGTGAGGGCATCATGGGTGAGAGCCTCATGGGCTTTTATAAAGAGATATTTGAACTGCCCAATATACAGGTATCGGGCATAGGCGCCAACCTCAACTGCCTGAACGGTGTGATGCCTAGTAAAGATAAGCTGATACAACTGAGCCTATATGAGCAGCTGATAGAAGCTAAGTTTAACCAAACCATTGTGGGGGTAACAGGCGGCTCATCAGTAATGCTGCCACTACTGTTAAAAAAGCAGATACCTAAAGGCATTAACCACTTCCGCATTGGGGAGACCCTGTTCTTTGGTAACGACCTGTTTACCGGTAAGGTGATCCCTAAAATGAAAGGGGACGTCTTTTTGTTGAATGCTGAGATCGTGGAGATCACCGAAAAGCCCATAGTGCCTTATGGTGAGATGGAGGCCAACCCTTCGGGCGAAGAAACGGTCATCAACCCCGCTGATTTTGGAAAAACACATAAACGTGCCATACTGGATATAGGTTTGCTAGACATCTCTAACCCCGACTTTCTACACCCTGTAGATAAAGATATAGAGATCGTGGGAGCCAGCTCAGACATGACCATTGTAGACATCAGCAATACCAAAAAGAAATATAAGATAGGACAAACCGTATCGTTTAAGATGGACTACATGGGTGCACTACGTATCATGAACAGCGACTATATAGAGAAACGTTTTTATGGGGATAGAAAGTAAGGGTTCTTTTTCAAACAATATTTTTCGCGCGGGTGGCTTTCACTTGCGCGTTTTGTTTGTTGGCAATGACAGTAAACTACTATCGGTTAACCATTACCTTTCGTTATCAAAGTATATTTTATAGTAGTGTTTGCCTAGGGCTTCGTCGTAGCCGCGCTCGATCAGGTCGCGATCGCCATGCACATACACGTGAAAGTTCTTATCCAGCTTGATGACACTTTTGAACACCCTTGCCGTGCGCCGCACTGCCGACTCTGATATATCGAACCCGTTGTTCAGATCTACTGCATGGTTATCTTGATACTCATTCTTATACCCATTAAAAGAAGTAATGAGTTCTTCATCTTGAAACACCTCGCTTTTAAACTGCTGCTCGTCAAACTGTTTGTTGTTTCTAAAAAACTCCAGCGAGCGGTTAAGATAGTCTGCCTGTTGCGCTTTGGTCACCTCATACTCCTGTGGTATCTGCTTCACGATAAACTCTTTGGTAGCCGCCAGGTAGTCGCGTGTATGGTGGTATTCATCGGCCGTAGCCATGATCTTTAAAAACTTATCGCGCCAGTACTGCGCCTCATTGCGCTTGTTGGTCTTGTCTACCACACATAGTTGCATCCCTTTTCTTGTGTTGAAAATAATGCAGCCCTTATCCATCTTATCAGCACTGATGCCTTTGTGTACCGTTACCTGATAGCCGCTGTGCTGTTTATCCAGTTGAAAGAAAGCGTCGCGCTCCTCTGTTTTATACAAGCCTATACACTGCACCACCTCATCGTTGAGGTATACTTTATCCAACAACGCTACATGTAGTTCTCCGCTTTTGATGTTAGGCGCGTCAGATATTTCATACAGGTGCTTAGCAATGCTCACGCTATGTTCTAAATAGTCGCCCTCTTTATTGAATATCTTTTCAGCATAGTGCTTGATGGTGTTCAGTGCTTCATCGCTCTCGTGGTAAAACTCAAAGAACTCCTCTATCTCTGCAAAAGGCGTAGTGAAGTAGTGCAACAAGTATTCCTGTAGCTCCTCATCATTTACCTGCACTTCTTCTTCTGAGTAAAAGAAAGTACTGTCTGTATGTTTATTGCCCACAAAGTGTGTGGCTAGTCTCTGTATCTGTGTATTGGAAAAATCTGCTCTCAACTGCTATATCTGTTTAGAGCGTAAATGTACAAAACCAACTGTTAGCAATAGATACTACCTCACCAATATGATGTCACCTTTCATGAGCTGCTCAGCACCTAAATAAGTGTATTTAATGAAATAATAATAGCTACCTAGCATGGCCTCATGACCTTTGTAATAGCCGTCCCAACCTTCATTTACATCTGTAGATTGAAACACCATCTCACCCCAACGGTTAAAGATGCGTAGTTTATATTCCTTTACATTTGCTACGTCACCTACAAATTTCGCAATATCATTTCTACCATCGCCATTAGGACTAAACGCTGATGGGAAAAATAAATGGCAATTTCTTGTAGTGATTGTTATGGTATCGCTTATGGTTTGGCATTGATTAGACAACGTTACATAATATACTCCGGCCTGAGATACCTTAAATGTCCTCCCTTTACTACCATCTTGCCACAAGTAGTCATCCGTTTCTCCTGATGTAACAAGACTTGGCAAAGTTATCACCTCGTCATTACATATTTCTCTACTTTCTCCCAACTCTATACTGATACGCGGGTAATAGTTAATTGATACTTCGTCTGAAGCTGTGCAGTTTTTTAAGTTGGCAGTAAGCGTATAACGTCCTTGTTCCGATGCAAAAGTACTTAATGTGCTAGCACCTGTACTCCAATTATAACTGGCGTGCACTGGCAATACACTTCCCTGTAACAACACTGTATCACCCGGACATATGGTAGTATCCTCGTTAGCTATTAACACCTTTACATCTATAGCCTCTACTTTGATGGTATCTACAACAACATTACATTGCTTCTTAACCTCTACCCAATAAATACCGGCGTCAGTAATTACAATATTTTTATCAGTACTACCGGTACTCCACTTGTAGGTTGCTCCTAATGGTTGTTGAGCGGGTGTCAAAGTAAGACTACCATCTGAACATATAGAAGTATCGCTCACTTTTGTAGTAACTGTTAGCTGCTCATGCACGACTATCGTATCTACCATCACTCCACAATAGCCCAACATGCGCACCCAATAAGTACCAGGTTGTGTTACAATAAAGCTATCCAACGTACTATTATCTTGCCATTGATAGCTGGTTGCGTTAGGCCTACCATATAGTACTAATGGTTGTTCCAAACAAACAGTAGTATCTCTGCGACGTGTATCTTCCTTAGCGGTCACATGATGTACTACCGCCTGCGGTAAGCCAAATCTGGCTTGCTTGGGTGCCGATACGGGTATGGCATTAGTTGTATACACACAGTTGGGCACAATACCATTGGCATTGGAGATACGTCCCAAACCTGCATTACCAGCTGTAGACACATAAATATTGCTATCGGGTGCCATTTGTAATGCACCTAACTGACCTGTAGCTGTAGACACATGAACAGTTTTCTTAGAGGCTATGATAGCAGAGGTAGACCCTAAACTAACATTATACTGAAAAACACTACTACCATTTACACCCAACGTTGAAACATATAACAATGAACTATTAGGCGAAAACTCAATGCCGTAATATTCTTCTGATGACGACTGTTGAATAAGTCTTCCGTTCGAGACCTGCCCAGTGAGGCTATTAAGGTCGTGCAAGGCCACAAAACTATTGGGTGTTCCTAATCGTGCTGCTAAACCTATCTTGGTACGATCAGGGGATACCTTCATAGCGGCAATACCCCGTGTACGATGTGTATAGCCTACACCTGAGATTACTGGTGTAGTGTTAATGCCTGAAGCTGTAATATGATAAGCATAAAAATCGGCACTAGCTTTTTTATACGCTAACACCCAATAGCTATTACACCCTTCAATAATTGCCATCGCTTCCGAAAAACCTGTATCAATAGATATATGCTTCTGCCCGGTCACTACATCACCCATGCCTGCGTCCAATGTCATATCTACCACCGAGTAAGACAATCTACCTTCTGACCCGAAGGGTGATAATGTAAACACGTAATACTTGTTTGTGTCATTTACAAAAGGAACTATCTGTACGCCTTGCGCACAACTTGTTGCCACATTAGTTCCTACCCCGGCACCATTAGGCATAATGCCAAAGTTGCTGTTATATACATTAAGAGTGTTTGCATAAAACAATAACGTTCCAGTATTTCTATGGCTAACAGTAGCTACACCCTCCAGAGAATAAAGTGTGGGTGTAAAAAAAGTAGGCGTAGCTGTATTGAATGAGACACCTACATTTCTTCCAAAACACCAGTTGTTATTTTGTTTTTGAGCTACAACATCTTTGCAGAAGAAGAGCATAAAAAGCAGAAAGATAATTCGCATATAATAGTATATTATCAGTACAAAATTATATACATCTGCAAAAGATCATGTTGTATTCATAGGCTTTAACATCCTACTAATCAATAGTTAAAAAAGTGAAGCATATTACCTCACCAGTATAATATCACCTTTCATCAACTCCTCCTTATTCAGGTACTTATACTCTATAAAATAGTAGTAAGCGCCTACCTCGGCAGGTACACCTTTGTAGTAGCCATCCCAACCGGCACGCACATCGTTGGTCATATACACGACCTCGCCCCAGCGGTTATAAATACGTAGTACAAAATCTTTTACGTGAGCTATATCACCGATCAAATGTGCTATGTCGTTAGTACCATCTCTATTAGGTGAGAAGGCACTGGGGAAGAATAAATAACAATTGCGCGTCGTGATGTGTATGGTATCCGTAACAGAGGTACACGCATCAGTCACCCTTACATGATACACTCCTGCAGCTCCTGCACTAAAGGTATTGTTGGTAGAACCATCCTGCCATAAATAAGATGCTGCAACGGATGAGGTGGCTACTTGCGGTAACCGTATGGCACTGTTAGAACAGATCTGCGTGTCATTACCCAACTCAATATTCAATGCAGGTATATAGCTCACCTCTACTTTATCAGAAGACGTACAACCCAAATAGTTGGCGGTAAAAGTATACGTTCCTTCTTCCCATACATCAACATCGGGAGCAGTACTACCGGTACTCCATAAGTAACCTGCTGCTGCGGGAGATACACTCCCACTTAGTTGCACGGTATCTCCACGGCATATCAAGGTATCATTGGTTTGTATCAGTGCTTTCACTTCAACACCGCCCACCTTTATCGTATCTATGGTCACCAGACATTGTTCTTTAATACGTACCCAATAAGTACCTGTTTCCTTAATGTCTAACTTGTTTCCGGTACTGCCGTCACTCCATACATAGCTAGCACCTATAGGTTGCTTTACAGGTAGCAATGTAGCACCTGCTGCTTCACATATGACCATATCTCTGGAGGCGGTAGTGGTATCTACTTTTTCTTTTACCACAATCGTATCTACATGGTAGCCGCAAGCATTAGGCGTGCGCACCCAATAGCTCCCTATTGTTGAAACCATAATACTGCTACCGGTACTCCCGTCTTGCCACTGGTAAGAGGCTGCCCCTGCAGGACCGTATATCGTAACAGGGCTTTGCAAACACACCGACGTATCTTTCGATGAGGTGCTATTCACATTCAGCTTAAGATCGCCAACCACTCTTGAAGGCAAGCCTAGCTTTATTTTATTAGGCAACCCGCCAATTACAATACCTGAACCACTATACACACAACCGGGAAAAATAGCATTGGGATTAGAAATGCGCCCCAGTGCGGTACTGGCCTGTAATGATATGTATATGTTACCATCGGGGGCTCGTTTCAATGCGCCGAAGTGTACCGCATTATCATAGTACACCGTCTTTTTAGAAGCTGTTATGGCCGCAACTGTGGGCAAACTAATATCATATTGATAGATAGACTTAGTATAAGTAGCACTGGTATACAGCACTTTTCCGTTGGGAGAAAACTCACAACTATAATATTCAGAGCGGGGAAGTTGGTCGATCAACCTTCCGTTGGAAACCACACCTGTTACTTCATCAAAATCGTGCAAGGCCAAAAAGCTATTGGCTATTATGGCAGGGTGCGATGTAAAACCGAGCGTCTTTCCATCAGGTGAGAATGTGATACTGGCCACTCCAAATACAGATATGGAATAGTTGACCGTGGGCGACACTACCGGTGAAGTAATAACACCTAAACTGGTAATACCATAGGCAAAAAAGTTACCCGTCGCTCTTTCTTGTGTAACCAACCAATATTTATCACACCCCCCTACTACAGCCATTGCCTCTGTGAAGCCACTGTCTATTGGTAGGTATTTCTGCCCGGCTACCACATCGCCAAGCCCACCGTCCAGCGACATATCTACTACAGAGTAACTCAGCCTGCCTGCACTACCATGCTCTGATAATGTAAACACATAATACTTGCTGCTATCATCAACAAACGGCACGATCACCGTTCCCTGTGTGCTGGTGCCTATATTATCAAAACCTACTCCTGCACCGTTAGGCATTAGTGTATGGTTGGCATTATATACTTCGGTAGAATTGGTATAGAACAATAATGCACCTGTGTTTTTATCACTTACTGTGGCTACGGGCTCATTACATGCAGCGCCTGTATTGTATACAACAGGTGTACCGCTATTAAAGTCTACACCAAGCTTTGCACCAAAGCACCAATTGTTGTTTTGCTTTTGTGCCATAACACAACCGCTGTATAGAATAAGAAACAAGATGTTGATTAATTGGCGCATCATTAATAGTTAAGCAGCTTTAATGTACATGTTATCAGCCTGGCATCTCCTTTTGTAAAAACTTTTTTACAAGCTATTAATTCATGGTTAATCATACGAATTGTTTTATTACCTACTCCTCCCTAACGTAGCAGCACTATATCTCCTTTCATCAATTTACTTTCCCCTAAATGATTGAACTGTATTTGATAATAATAAACGCCAACTTCGGCCTTTTGTTTTTTATAATATCCGCTCCAACCTTCTGCAGCATTATTGGTATAAAATACCAGCTCGCCCCATCGGTTAAAAATACGTAGTCGGTAATCACTCACATGTATCACATCGCCAAGCAACTTGGCAATATCATTTTTCCCATCTCCATTAGGAGTAAAGGCAGTAGGAAAAAAGAAACGACAATTACGTGTTGTGATCACGATGGTATCCGTCAAGGTTTGGCAGCTATTAGATACCGTTACATGATACACACCCGCCTCTGTTACCTTATAGTTTTTACCGATACTGCCGTCTTGCCATAGATAATGATCGTCATGACCCGAAACAGCAGTAAAGGGCAAGATCAATAATTCATCAGAACAAATCTCCTGGTCGTCACCCAACTCTACTGAACTAGGCTTATGATAACTCACATACACCTCATTATCTGTGTTACAACCCTTAAAACTTGCACTGAAACGATACGTGCCTTCCACCCAAACTTTTATCGCGTTCGTTGTTTCTTGGGTGCTCCACTTTATAGCAGCACTACCAGGTGTGGCTACTCCCGTTAGCACGATCGTATCGCCACGACATATGGTGGTGTCATGTGGTGCTATGCTTGCTTCTACCTTTATCTGTTCTACATTAAAAGTATCAATGGTCACATCGCATATTTCAGTGGTAGCTACCCAATACTTTCCACCGTTTGTAATGGTAACATCCTTATTGGTACTGCCTGTACTCCATAGATAAGTGGCATTTACACCCTCTTTACTTGGTTGCAGTAATAAGTTACCATCACTACATATTGTGGTATCTGTGATCGTTGTTATGGTATCCCGCTTGGTGGTCACTACAATAGTATCTGTAAAAAAAGTACACGTATCAGTAGACTTTACCCAGTAAGTACCTTCCTGCTGCACTATAAAACTATCGGCAGTGCTTCCATCCTGCCAAATATAAGGTGCACCATTGAGCCGGCCTCGCAGCACGATCGCCTGTTTCAAACATATAGACGTGTCTCTTTTTGTATTCTTGTCACCTGCATCAACTTTACCCACATAATGCACTACGGCCTGTGGTAGCCCCAGCCTGGTATAGCCCGGTGTGGCAATGGGTATGGCATTAGGAGTGTAAACACAATTAGGAGCTATGGCATTGGCATTAGAGATTCTACCCAAACCTGAATTGGCGATGACCGCAGTATAAATATTACTATCAGGCGCCAGTTGTATCATCCCTATCGTTTTGCTAGACACATGTACTGTTTTCTTTGAAGCCTTTATAGCACCTGCCGTACCCAAGGTAATATCGTATTGAAAAACAGCTCTAGAAGTATAGCCAACAGCATATAACAACTTACTGTTGGGAGAAAATTCACAAGCGTAAAACTCTATGCCAGTCCAGCTATCTATTACCCGTCCATTAGTTACCTGACCTGAAGTCTTATCAAAATCATGTATAGCCAAAAAGCTACCCGCATTACCGTGGTAAGAGGCAAAGCCCAATGTGGTTCTATCAGGAGACACCTTCATCGTAGCAATACCTAATGAGCGTTGGGTATAAGACACATTAGAGATCACAGGAGTAGTACTCACTCCTGAAGCGGTAACGCCATAAGCATAAAATTGGCCTGTTGATTTTTTACTCACCACCACCCAATAGCTACTGCAACCTTCTATGATCACCATAGCTTCAGAAAAGCCACTATCTATGGCTATTCTCTTTTGCCCTGCTACTACATCGCCTAGTCCACCATCAAGTGTCATATCAACTACTGAATAAGAAAGTCTATAATCCGGACCGGACCTGTCTAGCGTAAACAAGTAATACTTGTTAGAGTCGCTAACAAATGGAGCGACCTGTAAGCCTTGTGCACAAGTACCAATATTATCATTACTAACAGCAGCACCATTAGGCATGATGTTATAATTTCTATTATAAACATCGGACGTCGTGGTGTAAAAGATCAGATCTCCCGTTTGTTTATGACTCACAGTAGCCACTCCCTCGTTAGTGCTGATAGTAGGTGTAAAAATTGATGGAGGGATGGTATTGAAAGACACTCCTATGCTATTTCCAAAACACCAGTTGTTATTTTGCTTTTGTGCCATAACACAACTGCTGTATAAAACAAGAAGCAAGATGTTGATTAATTGGCGCATCATTAGTAGTTAAGCAGCTTTAATGTACATGTTATCAGCTTGGTATCTCCTTTTGTAAAAACTTTTTTACAAGCCATTAACCCATGATTAATTACACCGATGATATTATTACAAAAACTTTCTTTATCTCACCAAAATCACGTCTCCCTTCATCAATCGGTCGATACCGTCATGTTTTAGTTTAATGTAATAGTAGTAAGTAGCTTGTGCGGCAGGTTGCCCTTTATAGGTACCGTTCCACCCTTCATGAACATCATTGCTGAAGAACACTTCTTCGCCCCTGCGGTTGAATATCCTGATCTCAAAATCAGTAACATTACCTATGTCTCCTACCAAGCGCGCTATATCATTCCTGCCATTGCCATCGGGGGAAAAACCTGAAGGGAAAAACAGATAGCAATTGCGTACAGATATATTAACCGTATCGCTTGCTTCACCACAAAAGTTGGTAACCGTTACATAATACAAGCCGCTTTCTTTTACCACATATTTTCTATATGTACTACCGTCTTGCCATAAGTATTTATCCTCCGCCTCTGAGGTCACCAGCACAGGTAAGGTTACCGGTTCATCGGCACAAACTTCTTTATCCTCACCCAACTCTATATGTATGCGCGGATAGTTCTCAATAAGCACATCATCGGTAGCGGTACATTTCATGTAAGTAGCTTCAAAAGCATACCTGCCCGGTGCTGAGGCTTTGTTAGTCAGTACCGAGTCTCCTGTACTCCAACCATACATAGTTGCAATAGCGGGAGCTACAGTAGCCTGTAGCTGTATGGTATCTCCATAGCAAAGTGTGGTATCTTCTTGCGTTACATCTACCGTTACTACGGTTTTACCCACCACTACACTATCTAATGTTACGTGGCATTCTTCCGTTACGGTTACCCAATAAGTACCACTATCAGATATGACGATCTTATCATCCACATCACCGGTATTCCATAAGTAAGTAGCGTCAGTAAAACTTTTATGTGTGTTCAGCTGCATGCTGTTATTATTACAGATCAGCGTATCCCGCAATACTGATGATGTGTCTCTTAATGTAGAGACGACCACCGTATCAACATACACACCGCAAGGCCCGGGTGTGCGCACCCAATATGTGCCTAGCTGACTAACTAGTAATGTATCAGCCGTGCTACCATCCTGCCATTCGTACCATGCGGCATTAGGCCTGCCTCGCATCACAAAAGGGCTATACTTCACACACACATTCGTGTCTCTACGTGCATAAAAATTGCCATGGTTACCCGTATCAAGCGGAGACACTATTACTAAAGGCAACCCGTTTTCAGACCTTGTACCCGTCTGTAGCGGTATGGCATTAGCTATATAACCACAAGTAGGTGCTGTAATATTAGGGAAAGGTATTTTACCTATGGTCTCGTTATAAGAGTCTGACACATATATACAGCTATCCGGCCCCATTTGCAGAGCTCCCTGTGGCCTGTCTCCTGCACCGCTAGGTACTATCTTTCTTGAAGCTTGAATAGCAGCAGTGGTTGGTAAAGACAGGTCATACTGATAAACCCTCCGCATGTTCCAATCAGACACATAAAATAGTTTACTATTGGGTGAAAACTCACAGCCATAATAAGTACTACTAGCCGTGTTCAACAACCTACCATTCGTGATCAGCCCCGCTGCCCTGTTAAAATCATGTATGGCGATATACCCCGATAACCCGCGCCCGGTGACACCTATCGTAGTTCTATCAGGCGATACTTTGATCGTACCTACGCTTGTACCTAATGAATATGTTGAAGGGGAAATAACAGGTGTGGTATTGATACCCGATGCAGAGATACGATAGGCATAAAAATCACCACTTACTTCTTTACGTACGATGAGCCAGTAAGCCAAGCACCCTTCGGTCACTACAGCTTGTTCTGCAAAACCGGTATCTATCACCATATACTTTTGGCCGGCTACCACATCTCCCAAGCCTCCGTTCAATGTCATATCCACTACTGAGTAAGCCAGTTGACCATCTCTAAAAAAACCATACCTATTTAATGTAAATAAATAGTACTTGTTCGTATCGTTAATAAAAGGAACGATCACTACACCCTGCGAACTGGAATTAACCGTATCATGGCCGATGCCTACTCCATTAGGCATCACATTGAAGTTTCTATCGTACACTGTATAAGAGGTGGCATAAAACAATAACGCACCTGTGGTCTTGTGACTCATGGTAGCCACCCCCTCATCAGCCACTATATTACTTGTAAAACTTGTAGGCGGGTTAGTGTTGAAAGTGATGCCGGCATTGCGCCCAAAGCACCAATTATTATTTTGCTGCTGAGCAAAACCAATAAAACATAGGTGTATAAAAATAATGGTGATAATGGATCGCATACCTACTGAAGATCTTTATTACGATCAAGTTATACATATTTTATAAAAAACCCATAAGACTAGCTAAGTAGCGCTCTTGAAGTTTAACTGTCGATTAATTTTTTGAAGTATTTCACCTAGTCTACATAGCATACACACTATATATATTAAACATTATATTTATAGCATGAGAAAATTAATACTACTCCTGCTCCCTACTCTACTACTAGCTTGTGGAAGCGAGCAGCGGGATCAAACAACAACAAACGAAGACAGCACTGCAACCGAGGAAAAAATGTATGACGAGATGGATCATGTCACCCATTCGGAAGATGAGTATGGTATGACCCACGAACAGTATGAAGAACTGATGGCACAATCGCGCGAGCCTAAGTTGGGCAAAATGGAAAATGGCGAATGGCAAGTAGGTGAAGACGAGCTGGACTATGTGCTGACCCTAAAGCAAATAAGCGATGGTGCTTACCCTAGCTACTCAGTAGAGGCCTTGCCCGAAAAACAGGAAGAGACTGTGTGGTTTTACCTGAATGCCGAAGCCTATAAGGGTACTGACATTAACACACTGATAGGCAGCATCAACAAACCCGCCAGAATAGTGTACTGGATACGCCCCATGAACCATATGGTAGGTGTAGAGGTAAATGGTGAGAAGAAACGTGATATAGAGCTGGAAGGCAGAGATGGTGTGAAGACAATTAAAGGAAAATGGATAGCCGAATCCGTGAGCGGCGGCGACCTGCCCGATGATATTTATATAGAAACAGCCAACGACCTGCGCGTGGCCTTTCCTGCCTATATTACAGAAGATGATGTAGCCATGAACGGCAAAGAAGTGACCGTACACTATGTTACTGATGAGGACATGGTGATCAGCTATATAAAAGTACTGTAGAAAAAATGAGACACTTACTTCTTATAACCCTGGCCATTTTACCCATAACAACAACAGCATTGGGAACAGACCCACACAATAAGCAAACAACTACAGAAAATGCTACCGAGATATGCGACACGGTATTACTTGACAACATATTACAACTGAATAAGGAAGACTACATATTATCCGGATACTCTAAAAAACAAAACAAGTCACTAGTTTACTATTTAAACACGACCAAGAACACCGGTATTGATATCGTACACATAAAAAAAGCCGTGGGTAAGTATACTCATATCTGTTACCCTGTAGACTCATTGGACGAGCTTGTGACTTTGGGCACAAAAACCGAAAGCTATGCAAAATACAATCAATACATAGAAGAAGTGAAGATTATCAGTGGAGTGTTAAACTTCACCATTACTGGATTACCACTATTCGCGCCTGATACAATATCAATAACGAATGATCAAAATACTAAAGTATTTTTAGGCACTTTTAGTAAATACAAAAACATGAAGCAGAACACGAATACTACGGCCTATTACATTAGAACCGAGAATAGAATAATCAGCTATATAGAGATACTATATTAATACACCCCCAAAAAACTAAATCTCACCAAAAAGTCTGCAATCGCAGGCTTTTTGTATTTTAGGTCATGAGTATAAAACAATCACCTTATCTACTCGCTCTTTTATGTATCCTATTAGCTATGAGCTGCAAAACTGACCACTACATTGCTCATAAAGATGAAATAAGAGATACTATTATTATTGAAGAAATATCTGATTTCTCTGAGCAGGATTACTTTATTACCGCCTACTCATATAAACAAAAAGAAACTGACCACTACGATCTTACATTGGGGCAATATAAAGGCAGCAGTATAGAAGCCTTAAGAACAGGCAGACCTTATAAAAAGGCGATCATATACTACACGTTACACCCCAACAATAATATAATAAAGCTGTCTATTGAAGATTCAACACAATACTGGTCGTTACACCCTAGTAAAAACAGAACTGAACTGACAGGAAAACTAATAGCCACCAACAAGGTCAAAGATAGCAGGAAGCAAAGCGGTATTATACCTGACAGTATGTATATAGAATTAGATAACGGTGAACAAATGAGCTTTGCACTATACGTTGAAATACCTGCACTACTCCATAGCATAGGTAAAGAAATATCAGTGACCTACGAAACCCTTTATGGAAATGAGATCAATAATATTGAGCTACTTGAGCAATAAATACCATATTTTATCACCAAAACCCTTACCAACTAGTTTTTGTATTTTTAAGGAAAGCCAATAGATGAAACACCTATTACTCTTTATACCGTTACTCTATTCTATACAATCCGCTGCTTGCTGCTGTACGGGATACCCTACGGCTGTGAAAGAGAAATTGGAGACATCAGATGTGGTGATGGTAGCCGAGCTGGTAGTAGCCAAGCCCATTGAGTATGAAGTGTACATCAAAAAACGTAAGACTGTAAAGCACACCAAGTATAAGTGCTTTTTTAAGGTTTATACTTTTTACAAAGGGGCAGCCCGATCAAGAATGGTGACGGTGTATAACGATGACCCCGAAGCTTGTGGCGCGTTATTTCAATTAGGCCAGCGGTACATTATATATGCCAACTATAAGGAGAAAGGCACAGCAGACAGCTTTGTAGATACGGAGCAATACATTTATACCAACTCTTGTAAGCACAACTGGCGGGTCGACGAAAAAGAGATCGCATTAATAGAACAATATACCAAACCACAAAAACAATGGTTACAATGAAACACCTAATTCTACTCTTATCGATCGTTTTACTAGCTACTACACAAAGCATAGCCTGCAACTGCATGGGCGAAAAATCTACAGTAAAAAAGGCGGTAAAAAGTGCTAATGTATTATTTGTAGGTCGTGTGTTAACCAAAGAAAAGATATACCCTGCCAAGGGCAATGATAAAATAGATAGCATACTGGCCAACTCGTACTACAGATATAAATATACCCTACAGGTCATCACCCTATACAAGGGCAAGCGTGGCACACAAACTATTGAAGTAGTAAGCGGTAAAGGTAGTGGCGACTGTGGTTATCTTTTTGAAGAGGGGGAGACCTACATCGTTTATGCCAACACCACCAAGTATAAGATCAACAATAAAAACATAGGCACCTACCTCACTACCGACATCTGTACCCGTACCTGCAAAAACCAGTACGAAGAGATCGCCGCTATTGAAATGACCACTCGCCCTAAGAACAGGTAAAGCCAACATCTATGAGCAACGAGAAAACTTTAGACTATTACTCTATCACACACGACGAGCATAACGTAACGCTACGCTTGCGACGCAAAGTACTATATAGGTATTTGATGTATAGCATTATAGGCACATTAGCTATCATTGGTATTATATGGCTGTTTTATAGCATCATCGCTTGGGGGCTTACCGGTGGTCAGATAAACAAAAAAGTATTAAATCTACTACTGGAAGTTCTAATAATTGTCCTTAAGTATGTTCCTTTTATTTGGCCGCCATTATTGCTTTTATTCACCTTATCTTATTTAAGAAAATGCATGATCCGCATCCGTTTTGATGAGAAAGTGATATATATAAGACACTTTCTAAAACCAAGACGAAAGATAGAGCGCTTTCCCACTCTTGACCTTTCAATAGGTAGTGGTAGTCAAAGTAAAAATGCTGTGGTCTTTCATAACAGCAATAAAAGATATAGAGTAATGGATGCGCCTAATACCCACGAAGCCCAAGCCATCATCGATTATCTCAAAAAAGTCCCGGGTCTACTCTCCTGATTTTTGTTAACGGTTGGTTAACCATTAACAAACCTGCCTGTTAACTACTTGCAAAACGAGCGTTAAGAAAGCGCTCTTTTTTGCCTGTCCCTCCATGTCGCCCCATATTTGTGTCAACGAACAACAACAAACTGTCTTACAGACAAACAAACAATAGAGTATAAAAGAGAAAAAATGAAAAAGTTATTATTCATCATCGTTACACTGCTTATCAGCACAGCAGCTATGGCCCAAAACGCAAACAGCGCGGCGAGCCAAACAGCTAAGCTGGCTTTGAGCAATGCTATCGATATCTCTTTCGTAAGTACGGGCACACATACAGGAGATATCACTACACTATCATTCAACAGTGTAAACGATTATGCTAACGGTGTAGAGTCTGCTCCTATCCGTATTAAAGTACGCTCCAACAAAAAGTTCATTGTAAGAGCTAAAACCGTATCTAACAACTTTAGCTACAGCGGTAGTACTTCTCCTGCTCCGGTAATGAAAGTGAACAAGGTGCTTTACATCAAAGTAGTAGCCAACAATACCGGTGGTACAGTGCCTAATGCTGTAAACAATAAGTATAAAAACTTAAGAAAAAACAATAGAAAACTGATACACAACGGTACGCCGGGTGATAACAATACATTCGATATACAGTACAAGGCCGATCCGGGATTTGAATTCCCTGCCGGTACTTATACTACGAGTGTTATCTACACCGCTACTCAAAAATAACTACGCACCTATGAGAAAATACACCTCTCTTTTATGCGTACAAGGCTTGCCAAATGGCAGGCCTTGGATTTTTTAGTACAAGTTCTGGGTGCTATTACTACTCGTGCACAGGTAGCATGTTATTCGTATCTACAGGAAAACTATCATACTTATTATACAGCTTCAAGTATTTACCCGGGTCTATTGGGTCTTCGCTTAGTGTTTCGTACAGCCCTTTAAAAAAGCCTTCACGTTTTTGTGCCGGGTTGAAGAGCAGCATAATACGTACTTCTTCATCACTATCATTCCTAAACCCATGTGGTGTCATCCGTGGTATGTAAGCTACAGTGCCTTGCGATGCAGCCAATTCTTTATCACCTGCTTGTATGGTCAGTGTACCTTGAGTGATGATAAAGGTCTCATCCATATAGCGGTGGTAGTGTGGCTTAGCCCCAATGGTATTGGGTGCTAATACTATTTCGTATAAGCCCAGCTGATCGTTAGATAGCTCGCTGGTTACTTTCAGGCATATAGACATACCGTTCATGCTAAACAGTTCACCATCTTGTGGTGCTATTATACTTGCTTTGTTTTCGAGTTGGTCGTTAAAATAATCCTGTTTCATTTTTTATACGTTTTAGTTAAATGCGGCATCAATGTTTTGATACACTTCAATTTTGTTTTGTGTTAGTATTTCTTCCGTAGCTGTTCCCTCCAAGCCAAATGTGGTCACATCCGTTACCCCTATATAGCCCAGTATGGCTTTGAGGTAAGGCTCTTGAAAATCATAAGCTTCATAGGGCGTTCCTTTAAACACACCACCCTTGGCCGTGGCTATGTAAGCGCGTTTGTTGGTCAGTAATCCTGCATGTTCTCCGGCTTCATCTTTGGCAAATGTGTAACCTACCCTCACCACTTGATCGAAGTAGGCTTTTAGGGCTGATGGTACATTTAGGTTATACAAGGGGCTGGCGATGAGTATATCGTCAGCTTGTTGCAGTTCGCGTATCAGCTCGTCAGATAACACAGTTGCTGATACCAGCTCATCGCTCATGTGCTCTTGCGGGGTGTAGAAGCCGGCAATAGTAGTATAGGCTATATGAGGCAGTTCATCATCTATCAAGTCGCGATAGATCACTTTGGCTTGGGGGTATTGCGCTTTCCATTTACGTTCTACATAATCTGCCATTTCACGAGAGTAAGCGCCTTCTTTTCTCGAGCTGGCATCTATTCTTAATAATGTTCGCATAAAAAAACTGTTTGTCTTTAGTGTTGTTATAAAGACAAACAGCTCCTATAAAATGTGACAACCTTATGCAGAAATATGTTTCATTTTTTCCTCGTCCAACATGGCACTGATCTTTTCTATCTGATGAGCGGCATTGATGGTAAATACCTGGCAGGTGATCAGCCTGTCTTTGTGATAGTATAAAATAGCCGGTTGATGATTCACTTCTGAGAACTTGATGGACAAGTTTTGCTGATACTTTTCGTACACATATAGCAGTAGCTCAATGCAGGCATGGTTACCCTCGGTTAGATTACGTACCACTTGTACTTTACCACCACCATCGGCTACTACGGTGATCTCTTCGGCAAACAACTGTTCCAGTGCTTTTACATCACCCGTTCTTATCGCATTAATATAGGACTGTAAATGGCTTTTCTGTGCCCCCTTTAATACTTGCTCTTTTGCAGGTGCTGCCATTGTTAGCTTTTGCTTAGCACGACTCAATAGTTTTCGAGAGTTCTCCAAACTAGTGCCCAGTACATCTGCTATCTCCTCATGTGCATAATGAAAGGCCTCTTTCAATACAAAGGCGGCGCGCTCTTTTACAGTAAGTTCATCCATGAGTATGAGCATGGCATAAGAGACTATATCGTTGAGGTGTACATCCCTGTCCGATTGCTCGGTGGCTATAGGCTCAGGCAGAGTTACCTGCTCCGAAACCATACGTTGCTTCTTCTTCTTGATATTGATAGAGCGATTCACCACCGACTTCACTAGATACTTTTTTGCATCTTCTACATGCTCTTTGTGTGGCAGCATAATGTAGCTGCTCATCACATCCTGTATGGCATCTTTAGCATCATCAGCCGAGCCCAGTATGTTATAAGCATACGGAAACAGCCACTGCTCGTAATGTTCTAAATAGTCTTGTTGCATCATCTATATAAGACCATCTTACAGCCTCAAACGTGACAAAGTAAGGCATTTTTATAGCCCTACACATTAAAACAATTAAATATACTTTGTTAATCACTCGTTAACCGCTTGTAAATAGCAGGTTAACAGATGCCATATTTTTCATATAAGTATATGACGCATCTATCTTTGTGTCAACAAATAAGAACTAATAGTTAACCCACCCAAGACATCCTCGAAAAAGATCACATCCAAAAAGCTTCTAAGGGCCCCTCGCAGGGTCCTTTTCCTTTTTTATGCGTTAGGTGCGTTGTTAGGTAGCTTGATGTAGAAAATAGTACCCTTACCCTCAAAGCTGTCCACAATAATGTCTCCACCATTTTGCTTAATGAAGCGGTAAGAGAGCATCAGCCCGATACCCGTACCTTTCTCCCCACCCGTACCTATAGTACTGGCATTGGTATAGCCGCTAAACAGGCTATCTACTTTCTCTTGAGACATACCCACACCCGTATCTTCAATACTTAGCATGGTATACTTTTCGTGTTTGGTAGCTTCAACGGTTACCTCACCATCTTGCGGGGTAAACTTCACCGCGTTGGATAAGATGTTGCGTATCACCATCAGCACTTGGTTTCTATCGCCATAGGCTATGGTGTCTTCGGGTACTTTATTATGTATGGTAATATTCTTTTGATCGGCCGGATCTTTAAGCACCTGTGTACATTCCTTTACTTTAGCATGTAGGTTCAGCTCGATCATATCCAACGTGTGCTCCCCTTTCATTTGGTCTCTGGCCCAAAGCAGCAAGTTGTCCAATATCAGGCTTACCGATTGTAGCTTATTGTTCAACTCCTGCTTATGCATGGCAAACTCCTCTGGCGATATCAGGTTCTCATCCATGAGCATCATGGTACTACTTAGTGCATTAATAGGGCTACGCAAGTCGTGCGACAGAACGGAAAAGGTCATATCCTTAAAGCTATTCAACTCCTTAAGGTGTGCTGCCTGATGCTCTATTTCGGCCTTTTGCGCTTGTATCTTGCGTTTAGCCTTACGCTCGGTCATAAGGTTTCTTACCGTTAGGTAGGCAATAATGCCAAATGCTAAAAAGCCCAGCACGGCTATGATCAAAAATATCTTACGGCGGCTGTGCTTGGCTTCTTCTATCAGCTGTATCTGCTTCAGCTCATCAATATTCTTTTGCTTTTGCGATAGCTGAAACTGAAACTCAGCCTTTTGCACCTTAGCCTTTTCACTATTGGTATTTAGCGTATCAGTATAGGCTGAAAATACTTTGTGTACCTGTAATGCCTTCTTGTAATTACCTAACTTTTCATATGCCTTATACAACTCTCCCGAAGCCTCTTTAGCACCATCGCGCAGCCCTAGGTCGCGCATGGCAGCCAGCCCTTTTTCCAAATAAGGTATGCCCTTTCTTAACTTGCCTTTCTTGATGCATACCTGCCCTACACCTGCATTGGCAATGGCCAAACCTTCTGCATCACCTATAGCTTGCGATGCGCTTACTGATGCTTGATACAGGTCTAACGAATGGTCAAGATCGCCCACCTTCATATAACACTCCGCCAGGTTTTGGTTAATGAGGTTGGTGAGGTAAGCACTGTTGATCTTAACAGCCAATTCTTTGGCTTGTAGCTGGTACACGAGAGCCGAGTCGTACATTTCCCGCTTATCGTATATCATAGAATAAGTGGTAAGAATAGACACTCGAGACCATTGCGACCCAGTGCGCTCTGTTACCACATTACAGCTATCTAAATAATTGATCGCCTGTTGATAATCAGCTAATTGATAATACACATTGGCTATGTTCAGCAGCTCTTTTTCTACATCTTGCCAGCTTTTATTGGCCACATGGCTTTTCAAGCTTCTTTTGTAGCTCTCTAAGGCTTGGGCATAGTTGCCCATTTTATAGTAAATAATAGCCGTATTACTATTGGCTTTGGCTAGCAACACCTCGTTTTTCCACTTTTCTCCCAGCACTACCGCACTATCGTAGTAGGCTAATGCTGTAGCATAATTGGCCTGGCGCAGGTATACATTACCTATATCGTTAAAGGTGCTACCCAGTGTTTCCTCAAAATCGTATTGCTTGCTAACGTCTACCGCCTTGTGGTAATGCTGTAGTGCTGAGTCTACTTTGCCTAAGCCAAAACAGCCCAAACCCAGAGTTTCATACCCATTAGCTATACCCAACGGGAAAGATAGCTGCTCTGATAAGTCTATAGCCTGCCTGGCCAGCTTGCATATGGTATCGGTTCTTTCGCCACTATACTCAATGGCTAGAGCCAGTAGCAAAGCGACCTTAGTGGTATCATCGCTCTGGTGATTAATTAATAGTTTACCGAGACTATCACGCTTATTTGTTTGTGCGTGTGAAGGCTGCGGCACGCTCATTACTCCTACAAGCAATGCTAGTAGCAGTGCATAAATACCCTGTTTATGTGTCATTTACCCTTATATACTCATTAATAGATCAACCTCTCGTTTCCTATATATGCCCGCTCTATACCCCTATAAATCGCACAAATATATGTAATAATATCGTAACGGGTGTTTTCACCCATAGGGCTTGTTAATGGGCAGTTAACCACTTGCAAAACGGCAGTTAACAAGGGCTGATTATTTCCCCTATCCTAAAAGGCATCGCATCTTTACATCATCAAACGAACAAACAATACAAATAAAATACTGAGAGATGAAAAAGATCATATTATTCGCAATCGCACTACTAAGCTTCGCAGCGGCATCTTACGCTCAAAATGCAACACAAGGCGCTTCTCAGACTACGAACCTTGCCTTGAGCAACGCTATCGAGATCAAATTCTACTCCTCTTACTATGGCGGTACACAAACCATGACTTTCAATGATGTAAATGATTATGCTAACGGTAAAACTACGGGTTGGCAAATACTCATCATCCGTTCAAATAAAGATTATAATGTTACTGTAAAAGCCAATGCAGCTAACTTCTCATACAGCGGTACAACTTCCCCTGCTCCTGTAATGCCCGTATCAGTATTAAGTGTAGGTACTTTTAATAACAGAACAGGCGGTACGGTGAACAACATTTTTAGAAATAAGTTTGCTCCATTAAGTGCTTCTGACCAAACATTGATCAGTAATGGTCAAAACGGTAGCTTCCGTTATTTCTTCAACCGTTATAAAGCTACTCCGGGTTTTGCTTACCCTGCCGGCACTTATACAACAGAGGTGGTTTATACAGCTACACAGCAATAAGATATTTTCATGGTGATAGGTTTATGGGGCTCTACGGAGCCCCTTTTTGTTTGTTAATCGGTCGTTAACCAGTTGCAAAGCTGTAGTTAACAAGACCCAATTATTTCTCATATATCCATCGCGGTTGCATCTTTACATCATCAAACGAACAAACAACAAAAACAAACATTAACTCAAACAACAACTAACAAAAACAAACAATTATGAAAAAGATCGCATTATTCGCAACAATTCTTACAACTCTAGGTTTCGCATCTAACGCTCAAAACGCTAACAGCTCTGCTTCTCAAACGGTTAATCTTGCTCTTAGCAACGCTATCGAAATTACCTTCACAGGAACAGGTAACGCAACTGGTGCTGACGTAACTATACCATTCACTACTGTTAACGACTATGCTAACGGTGTGGAGTCTTCAACTCAAGAATTGAAAGTACGTTCTAACAAAGATTTTACTGTAGCAGTTAAAACTAACGCTGCTAACTTCTCATACAGTGGTTCTACTTCTCCTGCTCCTACTATGCCTGTAAGTGGTGTTTTAGGTATCAAAGTAGCTGCTAACAATACTGGTGGTTCTATCGGTGCTAACTTCTCTAGCTCTGCTTACAACACACTAACTAGCTCTAACCAAGATTTGATCACTGCTGCTGACCGTGGTGGTAACCAAACTTTCAGTGTAAAGTATAAAGCAACTCCTGGTTTCGCTTACCCTGCAGGTACATATACTGTAGATGTAGTATACACTGCTACTCAAGACTAAGATATTTTCATGGTGAAAGGTTAGGAGCTTCTACGGAAGCTCCTTTTTTGTGTATGTAATACTACCGTCAAAAAAACGTACGTATCAAACTGTGTCTGGTTGTAATTTGTAACTTGTAATAAATTGCCACCTATGCAAAAGCCTATCACACTACTCTTCTTACTGATCTGCACACTAACTATTCAAGCACAACCAGGTTATTATTTTCACCGTTTTGAACCACCACTAGACAACTATAGAAGCTGGTTCACGCTTGATACTACACACCACAACAACTCTTGGCAGATAGGCAAGCCTCAAAAAATAAAATTTGATTCAGCCTACTCTGTTCCTAATGCTATGGTAACGGATACTATTAATACCTACCCCATAAATGACACCTCTATATTTTACCTAAAGGTCGTGACGCTTGATAGGAATTTAAATAATGAAATGGCTAGAGTTATCGGCATGAGATACAAGCTGTATAAAGATTCAGGAGAAACTGCAACTATAGAAATATTAGCAGATAGTGGTAGACAATGGATAGATGTGATTAAAGAAGCCAAAACGTACGATATTGATATATCATATTCTTACGATAGTATAAGTGGCGCTTACATGTATAGCAAGTCTTATATAAAGCCCACTGATAATACGGAATGGACAATGCTATTTATAGACTTAAATCGCTGGATGACGTATTCCAATGACCTTTTCCCCAATAAGATACCTAACTACTATCCTTATAGTGTGAATTTTGACACAACATGGCTTAGGTTCACCTTTATATCAGATAGCATAGAAACTAACAAAGCAGGCTGGCTTATTGACGATATTGGTATCCAACCCACAACTGTATCTGTAAAGCACATCATGCAAAAGAATAAGCTCATCTCCCTCTACCCCAACCCTACCCACAACCATATCTATATTAAACGGCATAGTAACCATACTAAAAACGAAAGCGTAACCATTTACAACTTGTACGGGCAAAAAGTGTTGTATCGAAACCAAATACCCCTCAGTGGTTATATACCTATCAGCCTTCCTTCAGGACTTTATACGGTAAAGTATACTACCGATAAAGAATTTGCAGTAAAACAACTAGTGGTACAATAAAAGTTCATAACAATTAAACATATTTACTACAATTACCCCTCCTTATAATCTGCTGGAAATCAGTACGAATTACTATGACACATAAACGTCATAAAGTTTATTTGTTGATATGGAGAAATTTTAGTAAATTCGTAACATTATGA
The DNA here is from genome assembly GCA_965230595.1 of Flavipsychrobacter sp. GTDB lineage: Bacteria > Bacteroidota > Bacteroidia > Chitinophagales > Chitinophagaceae > UBA5543. Next base: position 2,316,485 of record OZ246011.1, read on the forward strand.
AACCACCATAGCACTCCCCACAATTTTCCTTCTGCGGCCTGTATGCCGCAACAGCCTTACATATACTAAATAGCAAGTACTGTCTTTAACCATTAAGACGGCTGAATTTTTATACCCTCAGCACTACCCTAAATAGCATACATATGTAAGTGATGCGCTAGTAAGCAATACACTAGCGTAGCAGCCCATGTATTGCCTGTGGTCATGCCTCATTCATCATCACCAAAAATCAAATCATTATAGAATTATGCTAAGAGCAATGATATTAATTGTACTGGGTACAGCAGTTATGCTTACGCTGGTCACCCAGGTGATACTGCCACTGCTGGTGAGCGACTTACGCTTATTCTGGCTATTCAAGCGCGGCAGTAGAGACGACATCGTAATAGCCCACGAAGAACAAACAGGTTCGTTTGATGACCTGAACGATAAAGCGCAAGATGCAAAGGCGCAATACAAAAACGTGAAAAACATCATCAAAACACAAAAAAGGAAGCTCGACCGTATTGACAAAGACAGCGAGCTCTGACAACCATTAACAACCAAAACCAATAACAATAAATGAAAATAGTCAACAACAATAAAAAGATATCCCTACGTAAAAAGATATGGGGAATTATGATCGCCGTACTCTGCTTGGTAACACTTGGCTCTATCAATGCCTTGTTTGAAGATGTAGATGCGGGGCAGATCGTGGTCATCCAAGCGCCTATTACGGGTAAGCTATCCGTATACACCCAGCCCGGCTGGGTAGGTCAGTGGTTTGGTAAGGCTACACATTACGAAAAGTCGGCCCAGTTCTGGTTCAACAACAAAGAGGGTAAGAAAAGCACAGGTGCTATCAAAGCCCGTTGGAACGATGCCGGTGAGGCATTCATTAGTGGCTCAGCCCGTTATAAACTCCCGTTGGAAACCTCTAAGATGATCGAGCTGCATAGTATATACGGATCGCAAGAGGCCATAGAAAAAGAACTGATAGAGACCAACGTGCGTAAGGCGGTATACATGACCGGTCCGCTCATGAGCTCAAAAGAGTCGTATGCTGAAAAACGTAGCTACCTTATACAGCTTATAGAAGACCAAGCCAACAAAGGCGTGTACCAAACCGTACAGAAAGACGTAAAAACCATCGACCCGATATCAGAGCAGGAAAAAACCATCACCATAGTAGAGGTACAGTACGACAGTACGGGTACTAAGCTAAGGCAAGAAGTATCGCCGCTGGTAGATTATGGGGTAACCCTGAGCAACTTTGCCATCGAAGGCATTGTGTACGACGAGAAAGTAGAATCTCAAATAGAGGCACAGCGTAGAGCCACCATGGAGGTACAAACCGCTATGGCTAAAGCTAAAGAGGCCGAGCAAAGAGCCCTTACCGTAGAGAAAGAAGGTGAGGCCGATGCCGCACAGGCTAAATGGGAGCAGGAAGTTATTGCTGCTAAAGAGGTAACCCAGGCCGAGATGCGCCGTAAGGTGGCCGAAGAGGACGTAAAAACAGCCGAACTACGTAAACGCCAGATGATACTGGAAGGTGAGGGTGAAGCGGCTAAAAAACGCCTCGTGATGCAAGCCGATGGAGCCTTGAAACAAAAGCTGGATGCTTGGTTGAAAGCCGAAGAAATGAAATGGAACGCCTTCTCACAATTTAAAGGCAACCTGGTACCGATGTACCAAAGCGGCGTAACAGCCAAAAACAGCAGCAATGCCATGCAGTATATGGAGATCATGGGTATCAAAGCCATGAAAGACATATCGCTGGACATGCAAACGAAGTAACCTTAGCTTCGCATAATTCGAGCAGCCCTGAAAGGGGCTGCTTTTCATCATTACATACGATACCGTATTAAATAGATATACCCTACCTTTGAGCACTAATGAGTAAGTCGTTTTTTATGAAAAAGAGGTTCTTAACTATTTTAACCATTGCTATCGCAGGCATTATTACTATTACTATGAGTACTACCGGCTGTAAAAAAGACAGCTATGGCTATACTTGCAAGTGTGTTGACGCTACTAAACTTAGAGTAGATACCTTTATCACCTATCGTGTAGAGACATCAGGCGAAGCATTCTTTCTTTGTACCAGCTTTCAAGACACGGCCAATAAATATGGCCGCCCTTACGAATGTGAGATCACGAAGTAGATCTTCCTCCTAATAATGTCATATTTACTTAAAAGGATATTAACTTTTAACAGTTTTTTTTACCTTTACTTTCTACTGCCACAATTGTAGCAGTAATACGACAAAAAATCAATCAGTAAAAATGAAGAAAATACTATTCATTGCTCTCGCTTGTTTTGCTTTGACCTCTTGTACTAAAGAGTATAACTGTAGCTGTGTTGACCCTGATGATTCAGCAAACAACGGCGTATTACCAATTAAAACCAATAAGAAAAGCGAAGCCACTCGTTTCTGTGCCGATTACGAATCGAAAGTTCGTGGTTCCGTGTATCCTAAATACGAATGTAAAGTCGACTAATTAGTCGTTTGTAATATTTTGAGAACCAGCTACTATTGAACGTAGCTGGTTTTTTTATGGAAATCGCCCCAATGCCGCATCTCTACACAACAATATTAATATGTGTATAAATTGGTAACAATTTGTTAGCAATTCTACAGCTTGTAAAACCGCAATGTCTTATATTGCAATAAATATTGATACACCCAATGTCAAACCATTATACTTACGATGAAGCCTTAGCACTGTGCGATGAGTACCAATACCTCACAGGCTGTGCGCTATGTGGCGAATATCGTAGCTTAGGTAAAGTAGAGGTAGTGGCTGTATCGCCCGCTGCCGATACTAAGAAGAACGCTTTTTTAGAATATTATAAAGCATTCAATGACCCCAAAAAGGCATTGAACTTTTTTAATACTCATGAGTATGATGTAGTACTCATTAGCCGCAACGACCAGCAACAAATATCAGTGAGAGACCTGCGGGCACACCTGGCCTACCAAACGGCCAATAGAAGTCAGTTTTATTTAGACTAGCCGGCACAACAGTTCTGTTATTTGGACTTTTTGTTAAGTTGTTGTATTTTAATGATGCACTCATCCCATTTTATGCAGCAACCGGTGCCAGAACAACAAAACATTACGTCCCACTTCAGTTCATTCGTAACTGCTACTGCCGACCAATACTTGGCAGACATTTCCTTGCATACTGCTATAAAAGGCAAAAAGCCCGAGTTTGACGAACTCATGCAAAAGCTTAAAGACATGCAAGAAGAGCTTACCAAAAAAGCAGTAGAGATCATTAACCTATACAAAGGCCAACATGGAGATCAGGTAGATGATATGACCAATGAATGTAAATCTATCATTGAAACCAGCATACAAGGCTTCATCAAAAAAATATAGCTAATACTTAACACATAAAAAATGAGTGTATATCCTAAAAATATACACCCATAAAGAGTTGACATGGAAATATGTCTTTAAAGGGCTGGCGGCTCTTTTACCGTATTATTTTATAAAGTTACTGGTCTTAAATAAGAAAAACAGGGGTGTTTTCACCCTTTTTTGTCGATTTTATTAGTTTTTTGCCTGATTATCAGCCCTTTCAACATGTAAATGGTCATAATGCCTGATTACTTACTGAAGAGGCTGTATACAACAAACGGGGCCGGAAAATACCAACCCCGCTGTTTTGCTTTCTAAGCTAAAATGAAAACTACTTAAGCATTTTAAAGCTAGCAACGCCCTCACTTGTATTTACTTGTAGCAAATACATACCACTAGACAATTCAGCAGTAGGAATAACCACCTGTTTGCCTTCCCCAAATGTATTTTGATAAATAACAGCTCCTGTTACATTGGTTAAAGTAACCGTTTTATCGCCGTCAATATGTTGCAAACCACTTACACTTACCTGCCCTTGCATCGGGTTAGGATATACGCTCAACTGAGCTAATGCACTATTAGTGTTCGTAATATTAGTAGCCCACACAAAACGCCCTTTGAATTGTGTGCTGTTCTCCTCAAAAACAATATTGTTGATGTTTTGATGATTGGCATCTACTGTCACCATTAAGGCAGGGTTGTCTTTACCCCAACGATCACCAAATAGTTTGTACTCACCATTAGCTAAGCTACTGAAGCTAAATGCACCCGCAGCATCAGTAGTAGCATAAGCTATAGCATTATCATTCATATCGGTTAGCAACAATACTCGGCCTGCAAGCGGGTCGCCAACAGCTGTACCCTTGTTAGCACCTTGTAGTACTGAGCCTCCTACAAAACCCGGGCCACCTGGATTAGTGCCTTGCACCATGGTAAAGTCCCAATATGTTGGGTTGGACTGAGTAGTAGCTGATACAGGAGCTGCACCCGACCATAACAAACTACCAACAGTTGATGTACTACCCGAATAGTAAGTAGGTAGATAATTGCTATACTGAGGAGAGCCTGGTATGAAAGCGGCTTTGATCAATAGTTGACAATTACTTGCTACCTGAGGAGCAGGGAAAGCAAAAGAGTGTATACTGTCAGCAACATCCAGGCTATCAATAGCTGTAAGTGTAAAACTATTGCCAGCCGGACACTTTTTGATCAACCATACTCTCATATCCTGAGTATTGTTCTGACCTGTGGTAGGTTGTACCGACCCCCAAATGTATGACTGAGCTTGCGATGCTGTAAGAGCACCTAATAGTATCGTTAATGTAGTTATAAGTTTTTTCATAAGATTTGATATAGTTTCTTGTTATCTAATTTGTTGCGCAACTGTTTGTCAATAGAATTGACGAAGCCATGTTGCTAATTGTTAGTATAAAAACAGAAAAAAACTATTTAATAACCCGTAGTTAATGCAGGTAATATCTATTATTACTTATACAGCTTATACCCCAGTGTAACACGCAGGTAGGGCTGGTTATACAGCTTTTGCAACTGAGGGTCGGTGATCACAGAGGTATTGACAAAAGATTTTTTCATGAGTACATCTATCATATACTTTTCTGCAATAGTAGACCTGAAGCCAAACATAACACCAAAGTTGCTGAAGCTACGCTGGGTGTTGCCACCGGCAAGCGGTTTGAAATTAGAGATATGGCTACCTGCATTGGCATGAAAGTAAGTAGCAGGGTCTTGAGGCGTTGGGGGTTGCGGTTTAGGATCCCAACTAACAAAAAAGGTCTGTCTATCTATCACAGTATCGGTAAGGCTAAGGCCGGTATGATCGGTTCTTAGCTGTTGGTAGCTCAGCACCTTGCTAAAAGTAAGTGAGACCCCACCATATATGGTAAACTGTGGTGAAATATCATATTGTAGCATGAGCGGTAACTCTACATCCCACATACTTTTTTGCTTCAACTCGTAGGATACATGTGTTGAGTCATACACCTTGTTATAGATCATTGTGGTGACCATAGTATCCGGTATTTGTACAAGGCTGTCTCCATTACGTATCACTATAGTGGAGTCGAATGATGTACTACTTACATTGTAATACAACTCATCGGGCTTGATGTTCACCTTTGCATTACCTGTTAAATAAGATGGCTGAAAGAGCAGTGACACATGAGGCACAACCATATATTGCAAATAGGGCGAGAAAACAACCATATCTACCTTTGCATCATTATTAAAGCCATACTGATAGCCGGCCTTTATACCCAGCTCCCACCTGCGAGGTTTGGGAGGCTTAGGGGTAAGGGTATTATATTCGTTCAAACCATCTTCATCATACTCGTAGTCATCTTCGTCTTTCTGCTTCGGCTTTTTCTTCCTGGCTTTCTTTTGTTTGTTCTTTTTATTTTTTCCTGAGAGGTAGCCCAGCTCGTTGTAAGTCTCTGTTTCTTCTGTAGCGCTTTCCGTTGTTGTTTCTTGTTTTTTAGTTTGTGCCGGTGTTACGGCTACATCCTCCTCTTTTGTTTGTTCTTGAGTCGCTGTTTCTGTCTTTATGGTCTTTGCTTTACTTTCTTCTACTACTGTTACTTCTTCGTCAGTAGTCTCTTGTTCTACCTCTTGGCTTTGCTCTTCGTCATTAGTGCTTGCTATATCCTTTGCTTCTTCTTGAGCTACCTCTTCAGCCTCTATGACCTTAGCTTCTGTTTCTACTACTGCTACTTCTTCTTCGGTAGCCTCTTGCTCTTCTTGTTTTACTACCTCTTCAATTTGTTCTTCATCATTGGTGCTTGCTTCTTCCACAGTTTTAGCTTCAGTGCTTTTTGTTGCTTCTTCTTGTTTATCTGTCTGCGGTATCGTTGTTACTAATTTTGGTTTTACATGTGTTGTGACATTTTGGGCTACATTGTTTTGAGTCTTTTTTTCTTGCTTAGCAGTAGCATTGTTATTAGCTACCGTTTTCTTATTAGGGGTAAAGCTATTTGCTTTCTTAGTTTTTGAACTGTGCGTTTCGTCTTTTGTTTTATTATCGTTTGCCTTTATTTCTGTAATAGCTTTTTGCGGCCGTGAGTTGCCGCCTTTGGTAGTGTGATGCCCTTGAGTTTCATCAGTGGTATTATCATCTGATGCCTCTTTTGATGGCGCTACAGCTGCGGTTTTACCTGTATGTTCATTATTCTTTTGGTAAGGGGCTACACTCACTTTTTCTTCTTCAATAGTTTGCCTTGTTATTAACTTATTAACCCCAACAGCCGTACCAACAAATAACAGAAGAGCAAACAATACCCACCACCAACGTAGCGGGAAACGTGGACGCCCACCTCCATGACCATCATCGTCTCTGAAGCCGCCTTTTTTATCGTCGTCGTCTTCAAGACGTAGCTCTATGGCATCCCAAACAGACGCAGGCGGTTGCTCGGTGTAGCCACCCAGCTTGTCCTGATACAGTTTGTCGATATGTTTACTACGCTCGCTCATTGGTATATGACACTAGCTTCTGTTTTTAATTTTTTCCATTAATTGTTTTCTGGCACTGTTCAAATGCCATCTGCTATTTCCATCAGTTATACCCAGCAGCCTGCCTATTTCTTTATGGCTTAGCTGCTCCATTACATATAGGTTAAACACGGCTCTTGGCGTATCGGGCAGCTCATGTATCATTTCCAGCAGCTCTTTATAGCTCAGGCGTTCCACTATATTTTCATATACATGAACATTATCCTCCACTTCCCGTGTGTCGGTTCTGTCTTTTTCTTTGATATACTTTCTTAAATGGTCGGTAACGGTATGCACCACTATTCTATATAGCCAGCCTTCAAACGATCCTTTGAAAGAGTACTGGTCTATTTTGGTCAATATTTTATAAAAAGCATCATTCAATATCTCATCAGACAACTCTTTATGACTGGTATAACGGCGAATAACACCATATACATTGGGGGCATACTTATCGTATAAGGCTTTTTGCGCCTTCCTTTCTCCTGACACACAACGCTTTATAAGCACCTGAATATCATTATCAGGCACCTGTTGAGGCGCTAGCCTACCAGCAAAGGAGTTATTGTGTTCGGATTCGGGCAATTATCGATAATAAACTTTAAGCAGCATACTGCCAATACATTAAACGACGCTGCTAACTTATAATTTGTTAGTAGCCTTGGTATATATTTATTAACATTATGTGTCGTTTAATTAATCATAGATTAAAAAAGAATGAAAATAACGCTGGTATAGGTGATAACTCATGCAAGCTGTACGTTTTGAGGTAACTTTAAGACGATACTAAACGTCATATATGAAGTCAACGTTACTTAAATATAAAGTAGCTGTAATATTTTTGTACCTACTCACCACTACAACTATTAGTGCTAAAGATGTAGAGCGACAAAATTTGGGAGAAGCACCACTTAGTTTTGTAGAGAATAAAGGGCAGATCACCAACCAGCATGGCACATTAAGAAACGATATACAGTTTAAGCTGCAATCGGGCGAGCTGGCTCTATTTATAGGTGACGGGCAACTACATTACCAATGGTCGAAACTACTGAACCCCGAAGCAGCACAACACGAACCTAACCCATGGAATAAACCCGCTGCACTAGACGACGGCAACTACCAAGACCCTAAGCTGCGCATGCAGGCTTACCGTATGGATGTGCAACTGGTAGGTGCTAATACTAATGCTACTATCATTAAAGAAGAGCAGCAAAGCTATTTTGAACAATACTATATGGGCCATGCCAATGGCCAAGCACATAGCTACAACAAGATCACCTATAAAAATATTTACCCTCATATCGACTGGGTATTATATACCAATGAGCAACAGCTGAAGTACGACTTTATCATACACCCCGGTGGTGATGTAAACGATATACAACTACAATACAAAGGTGCAACTGCACTGAACATAAAAGATGGTGCACTTACCGCTACCACACCTATGGGTAGTATTACCGAAGCTGCCCCCGTTAGCTTTTATGAAGATGGTTCTTCCGTATCGTCAACATATAAGTTGGAAGGGAATGTGCTTAGCTTTGATATACCGAACCTGAACAAAAGCAATACGCTGATCATTGACCCATCGCTGGAGTGGGCCACCTATTATGGTAGCACTGCTGCCGATTATAGCTACGCCCTCGTTGCCGACTCTGCCGGTAATGTATACATGGCGGGCTCTACACTCAACTCTAGCAATATAGCCACCACAGGGGCACACCAAACCACCTATGGTGGTAATAAAGATGCAATGGTCATTAAGTTTACCGAGGCGGGCATACGCCTTTGGTCTACTTACTATGGCGGCACGGGCGACGATGACTTTTTCTCAGCTACTACCGATGGTAGCCATAATATTTATTTGGCAGGGCTTACCGGCAGTACTACAGGTATTGCTACATCGGGAGCACACCAAACCAGTTTTTCAGGCGGCAATTCCGATTGCTTCTTAGTGAAGATGAGCCCTAATGGTGTACGCTTATGGTCTACCTATTTTGGAGGATCAGGTAATGAAAAATCTAATATCGAGTACCAGGTGTTTGTAGGCTGCGACTCGTCTGACAATATATTTATGGTAGGAAATACCCGTAGTACTACAGGCATAGCTACATCGGGCGCGCACCAAACCAGCAATGGTGGTAATATTGATGGCTTCCTTGTAAAGTTCAACACCAGCGGTACAAGACAATGGGGTACTTACTTGGGCGGCGGTGATAATGACAACATGCGTAAGCTGGCCTTTGACGGCTCAGGCAATGTATATGTAGCAGGTGAAATGCGCAGTGGTGGTAAGGCTACCTCAGGGGCACACCAAACCGCCATTGGTGGTAATAACGATGCCTACCTCATCAAGTTCAACAGTTCGGGCGTAGCACAATGGGCTACCTACTATGGTGGCTCGGGTAGCGACTCACCGCAGGGTCTTAGTGTAGACTATAGCGGCTCTTATATTTTTATGTCGGGTTCTACCAACAGTAGCTCGGGCATAGTTACCTCTGGTGCGCACAGTACTGCGCTCAATGGTAGTGGCTCGGGTACTACTTCCGATGCCTTTTTAGTAAAAATGACCACCTCGGGTAGTCGTGTATGGGGTACTTATTATGGTGGTAGTGGCGTGGACCATAGTGGTGATCTTATTATAGACGGAGCGGGCAACCCCGGCTTTACCGGTACTACCAGTAGTACTACCGGTATAGCAACTACAGGGTCACACCAGCAAAACAATGGTGGCAACAATAACTTTGATGCTATGTTCGTCATCTTCACCCAAAATGGTAGCCTTAGTTGGGCCAGCTATTATGGCGGTGGTAGCCAAGACTACGGCTATGGCATCAACAATGCAGCACAAAACATTATTTATATCACCGGCTTCTCTAGCAGTATCAACAATATTGCCTTTAGTGGACACCAAAACACGATGGCCGGTGCTTCTGATGCGTTCTTAGCTAAGTTCACCCCCGATACTACATCATTTATCTTTCAGCCCTTTACCGATACGGTACACTGTGTAGAAGACACCTTCACCGTACAGTATGGCGTTACGGCTAAGTTTTACAACAACAATACTTTTTCCGTACAGCTTTCCGATGCTTCGGGCAGCTTCGCCTCGCCGGTAACCATAGGCTCAAGAGCCGACACGATAGGTGGTAATATACTTTGTACCATACCTACCGGCAGCACACCGGGTAGCAACTACCGCATACGCATCGTAGCCACCTCTCCGGTAGATACCTCTTTTGACAATGGTAACTCTATAGACATAAAACCTAAGCCGGTAAAACCCGTAGCTACCTCTAACTCTCCTGCTTGTGACAATGATACGTTGAAGCTCTATGCTTCTACTACCACACCAGGTGTTACCTACATTTGGAACGGGCCATTCAGCTTTACCTCTCTGGCACAAAACCCGATAAGAACATATTTAGTAACGGCCTATAGCGGCGATTATATGGTGACTGCCAACCTCAATGGATGTAGCAGAAAAGATACTGTAGCCGTAACCATACTGCATGCACCCGACAAGCCTACTACAACCGTAAACAACCCTGTATGTAGTGGCGATAGCATCAAGCTGGGCGTAACCACCAATACCACTGGTGTGACATATAGCTGGACAGGGCCTAACAATTTCAGCAGTACATCGGCCAACCCGGTCATTACTAACGTTACCAGTGCCGACTCGGGCGATTACATCGCATCAGTGATCAAGAATGGTTGCCCAAGCAAGGATACCATAACCGTTAATGTAATACCAACACTCACTATCAACCCAACATTATCCATATCTCCGGGCAGTACGGTTTGTCCTACAACAGATGTTTCTTTTAGTGCGGCTAATGTACCCAACGGTTCGACCTACTTATGGACAGGGCCGAACAACTATCTATCGTCGGCCAGTATGCCTAATAAGTATAATTGCCAAAAGATCGATTCAGGATATTATAAGGTCATCATCACTGCCAATGCTTGCTCATCGGTTGAAGACAGTATATTCTTAAGTGTAACAGATACCATACAATCGCCTAACCTTACAACCAATACACCTGTTTGTGAAGGAGATACCTTAGAGGTAGAAGTAAGCAGTATTTATAGTAGCGCTTACTATGAGATCACAGAACCTAATGGCACAAAGAATACGGGTGTAAAAAAGATCACTTTCCTGAATGTGAACAACACACACGATGGCAGATATGTTGCCAAATTAGTTGTAAATGGTTGTACGGCTTTTGATACCACTTACGTAACCATCAAGCCTACACCTGCTACACCTACCGCCAGCAACAACGGGCCATTCTGCGAAAGCAAATCGTTACAGCTTATGGGCAATGGATCAGGCACAGGAATCACTTATGACTGGGAGGGGCCGCTCAACTACAACAGCACGCAGCAGAACCCGACCATTAATAATATTACCACCGCCAATAGTGGTGTTTATACACTAAGAACAGTACTAAACGGCTGCTACTCTAAACCGGCTACTACTACAGTGCTGGTAGACACCTTGCCGAGACCGCAGATCAGTGGCAACAGCCCGTTATGTGAGCAGCAAGAGTTAAGCTTTACTTTAACTGGTGGGCTTACGGGTGCTACCTATAGCTGGACAGGGCCTGGTGGCTTCTCTTCCAATGCTATGGAGCCTAAGCGAAGTAATGCACAACCCGGCTTCTCGGGCGACTATATTGTAACCGTTACTACCCCTGAGGGTTGCGAAGGGAAAGACACAGCTACCATAGAGGTAGTGGCACTACCTGAAACACCTTTAGCTACTGCCAACACACCGATATGCCAGGAAGATGGGCTTATACTAAGAGAACAGAATAATAATGCAACAGATGTGACCTATAGCTGGACAGGACCTAACAATTATACTGCTATCGGTAAAAATATATCAGTGAACCCCGTACAGCTCAACCAAGCAGGGAGGTATGAAGTAACCGTATCACGCAAGGGCTGTACCCGTAGTGCCGCTGTAGATGTAGTGGTAAAACCTAAGCCTAATACTCCTGTGGCTACCAGTAATAGCCCTGTGACACTTGGCAAAACTTTACTTCTGGACGTGAGTAATATCCAAAACGGCGTGTCTTACAGTTGGGAAGGACCTAATAGCTTTAATGCATTATCGGCTAAGGCTACTATACCAAATGTGATATCAGCATCAGAAGGCACTTATACCGTTACGGCTACATTGAATGGCTGTATCGCATCAGGTATAGTTTATGTAACTATTACTCCAATAAAAGCGTCAGACGAAGAATTTATTCTCTACCCCAACCCTAACAACGGTACTTTCAATATTAGGGCTGAACTTACCTACGACCAAACGATACCAATAGAGATCGTTAACTCGATAGGCATGGTCGTATATCGCGACGAGGTAACATCGGTCAACAAACAAATAGAACATGAAGTCTCTGTGGAAGGGCACTTAGCCAGTGGCGTTTACCTATTCCGCACCTATGTTAAAGGCAGGTATAGAACAGTTCCGTTTACCATTAGCCGATAACATCATCTTTAGTAGTTATAAAGATAAAAGCCGCTCTATCAAGAGTGGCTTTTACTTTCATGGTTTCATGGTTGGTGAAGGGTCTGCTCTACTTATATTAGTATGGTAGGGGTTTACCTTACTGGTTTTTTATTTTCATTACCTTATAGTAAAGGTACACCATGTCTTTTCCACCAAAAAGAGTGAAAACACCCATTTTTATACTTTTGCCTATTTTTAATTTGCCGGGCAATATGTGGGGCAAAAGCCTGTTGGTCAGCGGTTTTTTCTTATTTTTAATGCTCAAGTTAAAAACAAGAACATTATATGCGTCGTACAACAGCAGCAGCCTTACTACTAGCCGCTACATGGATATTGGGATGTAAGAAAAGTGGTAATGACAACTCGGAAGTGAGTTTCATCAACAGACTGAACAAGGAAGTAACCTTGGATATCTACAGCAACTTTGATGACTATAGCAAGGGGCAGAACGTGCAGTTGCGCAAAGTATTATTGTCTGATGAGACCACCTACCTACCTGGCAATACCTTCCCAGCAGGAGCTACGTATTATATGGACTGGTATACCGACGACCATTTACAAAACAACTGGTTGAACGACAATTACGAAAGCAGCCCTGTTACCCGTATACAACCCGTACCAGGCAATAACTCTTACTATTTGGATCCGAAGCTGAAAGGTAACGCACGCAAAACATTCTTAAACAGTACGCAAGCCAGCAGCACTTGGATCGCTATTGGTGCTTATCTATTTGCAGGCGGGCAGTATAGCGAGCAATGGTCGAACTTGGATGCTAATGAGCGCTATAGAAAGGTAACGGTAACCAAAGGTTTTAAAGCCAACTATGAGTACAAGGATGGTACCGGCAGTATACAAACCAGTAGTTACGACTTTATGGTACACCGCTCAGAAGATGCTTATATAGAACTTAAAGATGCTACGGGTAAAAACATTGGTAATATTACAGGTGGCAAGCTACCTTCAGGTACACCTCCTGACTATAAAAGCCCGAGTACCGATACGGTAATGGCATTGCTACCCGGCAGCGACTATCTGTTTATGATGGTGAAGCAATAATTATAAAAGTCTCACTAACTATCATAGTATAAGTAAATGCCATTCTTATTCAAGAATGACCAAGGCAGCTTTGCCATAAACGCAATGTAAGCACCCGACTCGTTGGGTTTCTTATACCCACCAACAAGAATACCCAGCGCCTTATGATCACTACCAAAAACCATAGTGCCAGAGTCACCCGGGTATGAAAATGGGCAACCGTTAGTAGAATGTATTACATACAACTTTGTGTAATTAATATTTACGTTGTCAAGCGGTAATACCATAGTGCCGGTTCGTTCTCCAACTATTCTACCTTCACGCGTGGGTGTATACCTACTACTAGAGCAACTATGCTCATCATCATGTATATTCATATACACCTCATCGCCTTTTTCAGGGTCGCGCTGCCCTGTGGGATTGATCCTGTTGCCCGGCATATTCCAGGCAACACGATAGTTACCATCCACTTCAAAAAATGCAAGATCGTGACGGTTGACCACAGGTGGCAACTGTAGCTTATACCACTTGAACAGTTGTCCTATAACTTCCTGCATTGGTGTATATAGGCATACGATATCACCTTGTGAGCAATTCCCCATATTGGCGATAACATGGTTGTTAGACATACCAAATACTTTATTGTCGTGTCCGCTTAAAGTAAAGAAGCCTCCTACTCTGCCGGGATGCCCTCCTGCACCTCTAAAAATTCCTGAACCACTGTGTAATACTTTCATGATGATGGCGTTTAAACGTTCAGCTATTTATCTTTTATTGTCTTATTTCTATTTAAGAAAATAGGGATGGCTGTTACATCTACTGCTATAAAGCCTCCATAGCGCAAAGCATTAGCTTCGTAGATCACATTATTATCTTCTATCCTACGTAGAGCCGGTGTATAATTACCACCAAAACCGATAACTAGTGGTGAGTTAGGCCAATGCCATAATATAGAAGCTCCTGGTGATATTAACTGCTGAAAACTGATCTGTGGATTGCTGGATTCAGTTGAGTCCGCATTCAAACGATAGTTCATCACCGCACCCAAGTCAAACGCTTGCAGGTATAAGCTTACTGCAGAACTTTTTCTCTTCTTCCCCCCCATGTCGAAACCGTAATTAAAATCAATACCAATAGGCAAGTAGAAAGACATGGATGTGGCACTGCTGGAGCTACTGTTGCTCGTGTTCAACACCTTATTTTGTATCTGGTACCTGGTCAGCTGCTCACTACCAACAAAACCACCCGGATACATACTCGCGGTGATCGTTAGCTTTTTAGCAAACTTCATTTTGTACAGCCCTCTCGGTATGATCTCATCCAAAGCACTTTTTACATCATCGCTGTTTTTAGCATCCAACACGTTTACCATAAAGCTGCCATACTTAGTCAGGTATTTTACAACCCTATCGTAGTTATCATTTGAGCAGTTATCATCACTATGTCTACAGGCTATCTGATGTGCTTTGTTTAACAGGTTCAATGTTCCGTCTAGCACCTTACCGTATTTATAAGCTGATAAACCTTCACCAATCTCAGAAAGGTCGTCCATCATAGGCTTTACCATATCATCATAATCGTCTATTATTTTGGCGATCGATATAATTACTGAGCTATCACTAATTTTCGAGAATATTTTTAAATATTCAATGCCATTATCAACTACTTCCAACTGTAGATCATACAAGCGTGAAATATCCTCCACTGTAACACCATTACCTTTTTTAATTTCAGGAATGACCTCTTCATAGTTATGCAGCAATGTAAGGCTCTCACTAAAAGCGTGTATCAATTCATTTCTTAAACTACTATCGTCTCCATCTACAAACTTAGCGGCACACTTTTCTCCTAGCGCTTTCTCTAAGGCACTCCTATTTCTCAGATACACTAGTTTTAAGAATACATCCCAAGATGTCGCTCTCATTTCCCTCATTTTTGACAGGGTAGCCAAACTGTAACCTTTATCCGTCATATGCCCGAAAGCATTGGTAGTAACATTTGCCATTAAGATCAAACGTTTAAAAACAGGGAGGCTGCCCATATCACTGCTTCTTTCATAATCATATGCCATATCAGCAAGAATCTGTACCAAATGTTTCTTCAGGTACAAATTGTAGATCAATCTGTCTCCACCGGCTATGATAGGTGTCAATTGTTTTTCAGCAATCGGATCTACGTTGATCTTTGTCAGTATATCTTTTACCAGTGTTTCACTTTGCATGGCAATGGGCAAATTTCTCAGATCTTCCTGAAAAGCAGCTCTCCACAACCCACCATATCTGGCTAAACTGATAGAATTATCATCAACAAAATCTTTCATCTTAGCCAATGTATGCGGTAACAACTCCATAAGGATAGAGTCTTTACTCATCTCATCGTAGATATAATTCAAGTGTGCCTCCAGTATTTCTTCCTTAGCGCGAGATATGGCAAAGTCGGTAATACCATAAATGATCTCAGACTCTAAGCCAGCAAGCCCCGCTGTACGAAAAACTGATTGCTCATCACCATATGCTCCATAGCCACCTTGACTAAACATATCATCCCAGTGATCAATAGTTTCTAAACGGTCAGGAAAATTACTTATCGCCCTATCTAATTGTTCGGCATTTTTACTTTCAATCAATTGCATCATCATCCTTAACTCAGCTCGGGCTTTCTCATACAATTCCGAATTTTTAAAATCTACTGCTTTTAGACCCACCAATTCTGAAGCCACGTCACCACTATCATCTGCCACATCTTCATCATCGTCAATTTCATCCTCACCACCATCTACTCTGGGGTTAGTACTGTTAAGCCCCTTCAGGAAACTTTTTTGTTGTTGCTTTTGTTTGGCCTGCATGTAGGTCTTAAAATCACTTAATAGTTGAGCAGTATCTACCTTCTTATTGATCTTAGCTAAACGAGCTATGGCCAAGGCTTCGGTAATATAATTGTCTGAGGTCTTTTGTGCTTGTGCGGGTGTAGCTAGTACGGCTACAGCTAATAGCAACAGAAATATCTTTTGCATCACGTTATGTTTTTTCATGGTTATATTATTCTTGAGGTGGTTCTTGCTCACCAGGTTGTACTTGTTTTGATGTACCGCTTCCATGTATAGCGGTCTGTTCTTGTGCTGTTACGGCATCCTTTGGTCGCATCATATAGTTCACTGGTGGTGGTGTACTGCCTCCACCAAACGAGCGAGCTGCTGCAGGGTTAGGGTTACCTCCTTCATTACCACCTTTGAGTTTGCTGGTCATGTATGGGACTACACCAATACCCAATGACAACACCAATGCTACTACCGAATCAAAATTGGCTGTGCCTTTACCCATCAGGTAGCCATATATACTGGCACTGATAATACTAAGCGCAATAAATATGGCAGAGAAACTAGAGCAGAACATCACCAGCCTGCTGGTGCTTTTAGGGTACACGTTGACCATTTCTGTTTGTGGCTGATTGTTTACGTGTATGTGGTTGCCTCTACTATCCAGCATGGGGCGCTCAGTAGTAGCTATAGGCTGTGCCTCTTTATCAGCAAAAATGTCGCGAAACAGTTGCTTACCGCCATTGGCTCTTACAATAAGAAAGAACAACAGGAGAAACAATATAAAAGGCATGAGGGCTATAAAACCGGCAAAGGTCTCATCTACTTCCTGCTCCTGTATGGCTGCCTTCTCTTTTTGTTCGGCTATTGGCTTACCTGTGTCTGTAGTGGCTTGTTGTGCTGTATTAGCAGGTGGTGGTGGCGCTGTAGCTCCACCCAGCGAATCGGCATAGGAGGTGCTGATAAACAATAATACGGCAATTAACGTGGCGAATATCTTTTTCATGATCGTTGTTTTATAGCTTGTGTTGAGATATACACAAACCTAATACGTTCTTAACCCCGCCACAAGGGTGAAAACACCCTATTTGTACATGATTTTACACGTGTTGTTTCACAACGTTTTAAGCAGAAAAAAGCTAACTGTTTTGTTAACAGCAGCTTAAGCATTTTTTTATCACATTTTAACCCCGCGGGAATTTTCCTTGTCGTACTTTTATAACCGGTAGTTAAAGTATTACTATCATACTAAGAGTTGACATTCATATAGTGCAAAAGCCTCCATTATTGGAGGCTTTTGTTATGTTGGAACTTACATATGTGTTTCTTAGCCGCACTACTTAATGACTCTTATCCATCATCAGTGCTAAGAGGTCGGCCTCAAATATATCCATTTCAGAAGGGTTGTAATTTTTAATAGAAGCCACATGGTTATCCTTTACTTCTACAATACCAACATTATCTATACCAAAATATTTATCAAACATAATACCCGCCCTATCAATATAAGTAACCTCTCTAACTCTTGCCGTACTTTCAGAATAAACAGGAGGTACGATAAACCTGATAAATATATCAGAATTTAGCTTTGCTTTGTTATAAGCCGTTTGCGATTTAGAACGGCAACCACCACAAGAAGCTTGATCCCAATATATAAAAACACCATCCTTAGGTTTATCAATACTAAGCTTACTTAACGAGCTTAAAAAAACACTTTTGTTCACCTCTATCTCATTATTGCCGGCATTGCAACTCATCACTCCTACAACTAGTAGCACATAAAGTATCTTTTTCATAACATTAAAATTTCAGTTTATAAAACAATGTTTGCTTACCATCAGTTTGTTTGTCTGAATGGGCGCATACATACAAGCTTTCATTAACACAAAATGCCATTGACGGCATAATTGTTTTAGCTTTTACAAACACTTCTTTAGTCTTATTCAGGTTATGATCTGCTAATATTAACGATAAGGGCAAATCAAAATAGTTATTCTTTGTTCTATCAGCTTCTATACGTACACCTTCATGCTTCACATACCAATATGTGTTTTGGGTAGGTTCGATAGTTGCCAAATAAGATAACGTAGCGTTTTCAATATTATAATCTTGTATATAACCAATGTCATCTTTCCGGCTATAGTCAAAAGGTTTTCTCATTTTGAAAAATGCGGAAGGGAGTTTGCACCTTTTTACGCTATTAAGCTCAATGTCGTGGATTAACACAGTATCTGTACAATAGTAATAGTAAATATTTTGCCTACTGTTTAAAGACACTCTGTTTCTATTAGAATAATAGTCTTGATGCCTGAAATACGAAGGGTATAGATTTGCGGTATCAACAAGGCGCACATCATCGTCTAACAATTGCATATGCAAATCATAATGCCCGTCTAAAAATGCAGTATTAGGACCTGAGTCATTACCAGGCAAGCTCGTAGAAAGTGTTACTACTACAGTATCATGAAAAACCTGCAACTGCCACCCCCTATAACCTGAGGCTATAAAACTATTACTGTCTACCACTGTCTTAATTAAAGCATTACAGTCCCAACCTCTTGTCTGTTTCCAAACACCTGCCACTTTGCTGAACAGCACTATTTTATTGTAATTACCACCATCGCTTAACGATAGGTAAACTGAATCTACTCCAGATATACTAAAGCCTTTTATATAACTACTATATAGTTTCAAGCTAAAACTGTCAATATTTTTTTGTTGAGCCAAAGAGTAATAATAAAGCATATTAGTATAGCTATTGGCAAATACAATCAGCTCCTCTTTGTTTTCTTGCGTTGTTACTGTGCTAATATTACCATGTAAAATAGAGCTAATGCCTATGGGTAATATTACAGGTTCTATATGTGCAGTTTCTAAAGTATCTATCTTAATGCCATACTTTACAGACGACCTAATATTTGAACCACTGTAAAAAAGCACAAAAACAGCAAGCACACCTATAAGTGCACTTACTGTTTTTATTGTATATGACTTAGTTATTATCATTAGTCAACTTGATAAACAAAAACGTATTCCTGGGCAGAAGCTATTGGGTTAGAGTCAGGTACTAAATAGTATATTTGATTATACAATTCATCTTCATCATTATTATCATCTGCTATAAAGGTATAATTGCCTGACAATATCTTAGTTTTTGTTGCAGCAAAAAATGTTTCATCAAAAGCAGGAATAAGATCTAGCGCTTCTGAAGTTCCAAAATAAGTAGCAACTGCTGCCGCTCCCCCATCAATTGCAGCTTTAAAATTATCCAGTTTGTCACTTTTTATAACAACATCCTCCGGATGGCAGTTTTCTACAATATCAACACACTTGTGTAGGTTAAGGTCTAGTTTTCTCAGTTGAGTGCTACCTGTATATGCAGCCGTAGCGGTAATGGCAGGAGTATTGTTTTGCTGGTTTTCCGTAGCACTTTTACTACAAGACATAAGGGCAAAAAGCGCAATTAATGCGGGTGCTAATTTTTTCATGGTACATTAAAGATTTTTGGTTTTTAAAAATGCAGATGATACATCTACGATTATTACATAACTGCGAATTAAATATTTAATTGCCTAAAAAAGCAAGCATTGGGGTGAAAATACCGTGTTTTTCATAGCATTTAGGGTGATTTCACTCCTTTTTAGAGTCATTTTAGATACAAAAACTATATCGCTCTACGCTCGCAATCCCCATCCATTCTCGTTCCATTCGGTAAAGCGCATGGTCTCGGCATCAAAGTGTAGTTTCAGGTTCATAGTGCAGCCGTTACGCCACTTGGGTATGAGTAAATCCGCCTGATGCTCGGTGGTGCTGCCATCCTCATTTTCATACTTACCTACCCGCCAGTCTCTATGCAGCAGCATAATAATGTCTGCGTCCTGCTCTATAGCACCGCTCTCGCGCAGGTCGGCCATATTGGGTTGCTTGTTCGCTCGGTGTTCACTCTCACGGTTCAGTTGTGAGAGGGCCAGCACAGGTATGTTCAGGTTCATGGCCATCATCTTTAGTCCACGGCTTATTTGCGACACAGCCTGCTCACGGCTACGTGCGCCTTCTACCTCATCTATCAGTTGCAGGTAATCAATAATGAGCATATCCAAGCCATGCATACGCTTGAGGTGCTCGGCCTTGGCGCGTATATCGTGTATGGTCACACGGGCGGCATCACTAAAATATATGGGCAACCCCGCCAGTTGGTTCATAGCATGGTAGATGCCCGTACGCTCTGCATCTTCTGCCACTCGCCCATGATCAATATCAGAGAAAGGCACACGGCTCTCACTACTCAACATACGCCCGAAGATATCCTGCGCCGGCATCTCCAAAGAAATGATGCCTACTTTATGCCCTTGCTTAGCCGCTTCTGTAGCTATGCTACCCATGAGTGCACTCTTACCAACAGACGGTCGCGCACCTATTACCACCAGCTGTCCGTTGCGCAGCCCACCGTTCTCCCTATCTAAACTAGGGAAGGTAGTAGAGATACCTATAAGCTCCTGCCCTGCCACGGCATCTATATGATCGCTCAGGCGTAGCGCAGCAGTGGAGGCATCCAACCAGTCGTTGGTGGTGCGTATTTCCAGTGCTTTTTGTAAGGTCTTTTGTATCTGCTCGGCAGCATCCAATACATCCAACGCCTCATCGTAGGCATTGTTTTGCAGGGCGATCATCATGCGTTTAGCGGCCAGCTCCCGCAATAACAAGCACCAGTGCTGTAGATGTGCCGATGCGACCACATCACGGGTAAGCCCCACTACAAAATCGGCCGTGTTGGCATTCCCCATTTCCAGCACACCACTATCGTGCAACCGACGGGAAACCGTAAACAGATCCACAGGAGCACCATGCTCCCATACATACTCAATAGCTTTATACACCTCCCGGTGTTCCGCTACAAAAAAACAGTCTTCGTTCAACATACTATACACACTACTAAAAGCACGCGACTGCACTAAGCATATACCCAATACAGAGCGCTCCAGCTCGGCATCATAATCGAGCTGACTGCGATAAGCTACTTGACGGTGGTTGATTTTCATGATGTGTGTTTTATCCTTGTTGTTTCAGTAAACGTTTGCGTTGTCTTTCCTCTGCCAGTTGCTCGGGCGTTTTCATAAACTTAGCCACGGGTATCACCTTGGGAGGGTTCACTTGCTTGGGTATGGGCGAGTAGTTTTCGGGTTGCTCATTTTGTACATCACGATACTTGAACCATGAGGCAAAATGGGTACGGTAATCTTTCTCCGTCTTCACCACATCGCCAATAAAAGAGAGGTGTCGGTTAAACGCATCGAGCCATGCCGCCAGTTGCTCCTGCTTGAGCCCACCGGCACAGTAGGGATAAACAAACCGCCGCTCATCAGCAAGCACCTGTTGCCTTAGCTTTTCCAGAAGTTGTTCTTTGGCAGCAGATACAGGCTTCTTATCCAAGCTGATGACAATAGTGCCTACCGATGGTGCAGACGGTTTTTCTTTGTTTGTTTTGTTCGTATATGGTGTTGCGTTTTTTGGTCGTTTTTGTTGTGCACGTTTGGCATTGGTAACAGCTGCACCTTTTCTTCCCCGCTCGCTCATAACGGCACGCTTTTTATCCAAGTGTTCCATGCGTTCGCATAGCCCTTTCGACCAGATGAATTTTCCATCTGTTTGTAACAGTTCATACTCTTCTACACAAGCCGTCACAAATGTTTGTGCATCTTCATTACTACATTGTAATTCTTGCGCCAGCACGTTGTAGGCAAATTTGGTGCTGATGTTGTACTGGTAAGCTGCTTCCTTACGAAGTCGTTCCAACAACACCCACCAACGACCATATCCTTCAATACCATAAGCTTGCATCATGGCTATTATTTTGGCATCGCTACGAGCATTACAGTCGTGCGAAAACCAATAGCTTTCTTTTTTTTTCATAGTGTGGTCTTCCGTTCTTTAACTATCAATTATTAGATCATCCTGTTTTGTCATTGCATTGTATAAAGCTTTGTGAATAAGCCTTTCAGACTTATCAATTTCACTTCTTGGTATCGTTTTTGTTTTACAATATTTAGTATGAGTGCAGTTGTTTTTATATTGATCATTTTCGTGTTTATGTTGCTGGCAGCACCGTTTATTGTAAGCTGTGCCGCTATCTGTTACAACCTCTCTCATTACAGCACGATGAGTGACAATGCCACTTTGCCCAACTGGGAAATGAAGTTGTTGCATGCGCTTATCTATTATCCATTCCTTTCTTTTATCGTATTTATTATGCTTCAGTTCTTTATACCGGAGCACACCACATATATGGTGAACACCTATTGCATAGGCCATGCGCTGACGAGCATACTGGGGGCAGCGGGCGCGTGGTACTTGCGTAGGCGTAATAAAAAGTATACACGTCACTTCATTACCAACTTGCTGACGGGTTGCTTGTACTTTGCCATATTCTTCGCCTTTGTATTTAGTAATAAGGTGATCCATTAATGCTATAATTCTGTTTATTATAATCCCTAACCTTTACGGGTAGCCCTTCTTTCCAGAAGGGCTGTTTTTTATTGTAGTGGCATAGATTATACTATCTTACACCTACGATAGTTGGCTATGCGTTTTCTCTTATTCTTATATGCACTTTTAGCACCGCTGCTGGGTATACTCATCACATCACTGCTCAGTAGTTTACTACTACGTGTGGCAATTCATCTGTACCCATACCACCGCTACCAATCACTACCTCAGCAACAAACATGGCAACGCATCAGCCTGGTAGCACCGGTGTATGTGATCATGGCTATGCTGGGTTTTACTTTGTATTGCATCAGCCATATATTTTACACCTTTTTTGATGCAGGCATATGGTTTGCCATACTACACTATCTGCTGAGCATACCCGTATTACTACTGCTGTACTATCAAGAAAAAAATATGCTTTACCGTATCACTAAACTGGTGATGGATATCTTGTTTGGTTTTCTTTTTGCACAAGCCGCAGTGCTTACTTACGAGCAGTGGCTATAGTTCAGGCAGCCATTCGTTGGCGCAACTCTTTCTTCTTTTCAGTAAACAGAACACGCAGTTCCGGTTGCGATTCTATACGCTCTTCATTATCGTGATACAAGGTTAGCAGTTCTTCCTCATCATGGCATTGTGCTACACACTTTTTCAATCCTGCCACATCCAACATCAACGATTCAGGCACACCACCTTCTGTCACTGCTTCATCATGCACTTCGGGGTTGATGTTCAAGTCTACCTGCTCTGCACCTACTATTTGTTCTGTCTCACTTTCATCCAGCATGCCCAGTCCTAGTAAGTCTAACGTAGCACGACGTTTAGCTTTGGTCTCTGCCTTCATCATAGCATTACACAGTTGCTCGCCACGCAGATTGTGTATAGGCACTGCACCAATACTCTCCGTATGGCGGCCTTCGGGCGTGAGGGCTTTGGCCGTTACCACATAGCAGCCGTTCACTACCTCACGCATCTTTATCTCATGGCTTACCTTATGCAACTTGTTCAGCTGCTGCGCGCCACCACGGTCGCAATACAATATCTCCTTACCCCTTAACCTTAGTATACGGAAGGGCTGCGACAAGGGGTCTAAACCCAACTTGTCGCATACTTGTTGATAATAACTCACTTTCTGTGCCGCGGTGAGGCGGCTGATATCTCCATTCATAACCAGAGATGATAGAATGTCCATAAGTCTTGTGTTTTTATCCCATCACTGGGCTATTCCGCTATTAGTTTTTCTAAAATTTCTTGCTTTGTTCTTTGGCTCTCGGCAAATGCCCCTAAGTGAAAGGAAGCATAGGCCAGTTCGTTGGCCGTCTTTAACCCACCCGATACTGCGGCTAGCGCTTCGGGAAAGGTGTCTGTTTGCTGATGGCTTTGGTCTAATAGTTCATTGATCTGTTCTTCTCGGTCTTTAGTGATACCCATGGCTCCGGCAAAGGTTTCGTCGGGCGAGGGCACAGCAGTCACCTTTAAATGTTTCTTCATTACTTATAGCTTGGTGCGCACGTGCACCGCTTCTGTGAGGGAGAAGCCATGTTTGTGCTGGTTTTCTATGGCGGGTGTTTATAAGTACGCGTCCTAAATGGTGATAGGGGGTTGGGTAGCATTAGGCCACAA
The DNA here is from genome assembly GCA_965230595.1 of Flavipsychrobacter sp. Classification (GTDB taxonomy): domain Bacteria; phylum Bacteroidota; class Bacteroidia; order Chitinophagales; family Chitinophagaceae; genus UBA5543. Next base: position 2,340,819 of record OZ246011.1, read on the forward strand.
GAGAGTGTGCGGTAAGCACATCCAAGGGCTGATGCTCATCTATAGGGGCTGACTGTATCAATTGGATACGGAAAAATGCCGACCCCTTTAATATTCTCACATCAAAGCCATACTTGCGCAACTCGATGATACGGCCTACCGCACGGTAGCGGGTAGTGAATACCTCAGGGTAACCCTGCTCGTCCATCAGGTAGGTCACGTCATCATCCCATTTTGCAAAAAACGGCATGTTGTTCAGGCAAGCGATCTTGCGGTCTATCTCACGATAGAGCTTACGCTTTACATCTTCAGGTTGCTGACCGTTATCTACAAAGCGGCGTAACCACTCCAGCGGACCTGCATCTCTGTAGCTGTCAATCCATCTTTTTACTTGCTCGTAATACATTGTGCTGTTCATATCTATATGTTTTTTGGTTTTATAAATTGGCGACCTTGTTTACACCAAACGCTCTTCGGCGATATAGCGTTTCAGATCTTTTAGTTTTTGTTCGTAATCTGCATGCTCCCAATAATCGTCTACCGGCATGGTGGTATGATCTTGTATGTATTCCCCCACGTCATCTAAGCCATCTTTACACCAGTCTAGCCTTCCCGTATCGTTCAGCCACTGCTCAAAACAAGGCTTACACAAAAACAAACTTTCGGTTTGTACAAAGTCATCTCGATACCAATCCACACTGATGTTTAATAACCCTACTCTGAAATCTTCGATTATTAAGTTTTTTGCTATCTTTGCTTCGTGTTTTTTATTTTTTGTTTTGAAACGCCCGCTTGTGTCTACAGTGGGCATTTTTTTTGCCCCTAAGTTTCCGCCTGTATCACTTGTCTCAAGCGAGGTTTCTTTCTTTGTTATCATAGTGTTGTTCTTTTGTTAGTTTTTTCTATCGTTACCTCTTCCGCTACAGTGTTACCAAAACCTTGCAACGCCTGTTTTAAAAAGATGTGCGTGATAGTTGTTTGTGTTTAATAAGTTTTATACATTTGTACAACAAGACATCGTTCAAATCCTTATTGTTAAACAAATGTACAAACTATGTACAAATGTGCAAATTAAATTTTAAATATTATTTACCGTAATATATCACACTATGCAACTACATGAAGGAGAGGCGTTACAGAACGCCGCAAGAATGAGCAAAATGGGTGTACACGGGCTGGCAGAAGCACTGGGCATACCCCGCAGTACCCTATATTATAACTTTAGAAAGGAGCGTCTTGACGAGACCATAAAACTTAGAGCGGCCAAAGCTATGGGCATTACTACCGACCAACTATTTGGCGGCGCCTACAACAACCCGGCCGAGCATTACCAAACCACTCATGAAACAGGCGACGAATTGCGCCTGAAAAAAGCACTGGGTCTTAGCACCGGTAATGATGGGTTAAGCGTTGTACCCATTATGGCGCAAGCAGGCTATAGCAAGCATTATCTCGACCCTAAGTTTGTGGACGACCTGGAGGTAATGAACGTACCCAACATGCCTTATAGCGGAGATAAGTACCGTGTGTTTGAGGTAAGCGGCGATAGTATGGAACCAACATTGAAAGAAGGCTTCCATGTGGTGAGTGAGTTTGTAGAACCGCAGTACTGGAACAGCACCGCACAGTTTTACATCTACGTAGTGGTTACAGAAGACCGCATTATGGTAAAACGCTTGTTTCGTAAAGAAGACAATGAGACCTATGTATGCATTAGCGATAATGAGGAGTTCTATCCACAGTTTGCCCTGCACCGCACTGAGATCAAAGAACTGTGGCTGGTGAAGCGTAAGATAGACTGGGAAATGCCTCCTCCTAAACGTTTTGAAATAACGATATAAGGATACTAACAGACCAATAAACATATTAACCTCTGCCTAGGCAGAGGTTTTTTTATGCAAACTAACTGACTGTCAGCTCAATACACCTAAAATCAAGCTCATAAAGGCTTATAGCCATTTCCATCTATAACAAAAACCTTAAATTGCATTGTATCACTAAATCACACACCATGAGAAAACTACTACTCTTTGCGAGTGTACTATTAAGTACAACAACAAATGCACAAATGGCACCACAACTGGTGCAAGATGTATGTACCGGCTGCAACAGCAATACTTCTAATCTGCAGCTATACAATAGCGAGCTTTTATTTGTAGCCTATGACACGGCAAAAGGGCGTGAGCTACGCAGCTTTGATGGTACCAACCTCACCACTACAGATGTTCTAGTAGGAAAAGATAGCGGTACATTTGCTGATACAACACAAGAAATGATCAGCTATAATGGCAACCTCTTCTTTCAAGGTACACTTACCCAAGGCAAGTCACAATTAATGAAATGGGATGGCACTAATGCTCCAACCAAGATCACTGACATTAATTCTTATGGCGTAGACTACCCCGATGCCTTTACAGAACTGGGTGGTAAAATATACTTTGCTGCTTGGCAAGACACTGCTCATGGCGACCAGATCTATGAGCTAGACCCATCTAACAACAACGTGACCAAGATCACCAGTCACTCTCACCTCGCTGATTTCTTTATTACCGAAGCCATTGCCTTTAAAGGGAAGCTGTACTTTGTAACCGACAGAAATTCGGACCTAGTGCTTTATGTTTACGACCCTTCTAACAACACGACCAATGTAGCCTTCCCAACCTTCTTCACTTACTACGGTCCGGCAGACCTTACGGTTATCGACACCATGCTTTATTTCTCCGCCATTGAAACCACTCACGGACGGGAGTTATTTCAATATGACGGTTATACAGACACCCCTAAAATGGTCACAGACGTATCGCCCGGTATTGGTGATGGTGTGGCTTCCAGTGGCATCATCAAGCATAACAACAAGGTGTACTTCTTTGGTAACGATCAAGGCTCTTTGCACCTGTTCAAATTGTGGTATTACGACCCCGCTACACAACAGGTCACCTCACTTAGTTCCTTTAACGTAGGTGTACATCCTGATAAGAAAAAGATGCTGGCTGTTTACAAAAACAGGCTCATCATCAAAGCGCAAGATGAGCTCGCCTTTTCAGATGGCACCAACGTAACACTCATATCAACAGGAGATTTCAACCCTACCGAAGCTGTGGAATTTCAAGGAGATTTATACATGAATGGCTACACCGCAACCACCGAAAGGGCACTATTTAAAATAGATACTACCGCTTTTTACCTAAGCATACCTCAAGTACAGCTCAACGGCACTGCAACACTCTACCCTAACCCCGCAACGCATGAAGCACACTTAAAAGTATCACTTCATACGACTACCAGCCTTCAAATACAGTTGGTGGATCTATTAGGTCAAACAGTTTATACAAACACACTTAAACAATACGGTAAGGGTACACATATCATTACCATACCTACCCGTCAACTACCTAAAGGTATCTATCATTGCATATTACAAAACAGCAGAGCTCAAAAATTATGGAGTGAGCAATTAGTACACTAACATCAAATAGATACAGTAATATATACTACCCCATCTCATATAGATGGGGTTTCTTATTTTTGCCACCATGAAAAATATTCTTCTACTAAGCACCGGCATACTACTGGCTAGTTGCGGTAGCAATAGTTACACTTGCGTTTGTACTGACAAAGGGAATAACGATAAAGAAGTGGCTACCATTACCATTGAGGCTGATAAAGAAACATCGGCATCGTTTGAATGCCAGCAGAAGAACTTGCAATATGCATCAGGAGAACTATTTAAAGACGTACAATGCAAATTGGAAAAATAATCAGCACGATCGTAGCGATAACCCTACTGGCTAGTTGCGGCAGTAGCGATAGTAACATACAGGAGAACGAAGACGGTACACGTAGTTTTCATTACACACCGCTGGGCTGGTCGATAGAGCTACCTGATAATTGGCATGTAGTAAGCGAAGAAGCACTGAAGCATAAGACCTATGCTTCAAAACAGTTTTATGAGCAGGGAGAAGGCAATAATGAGGGCAACAAGATCATCTTCGGCATTAAGAAACAAGAAGACCAGAATGTGAATGTTTTATATGCCTACATCAGTGCTAATGTAGACGACCACAAGGCTGCACTAAAAGGCATACTCAACCAACAATATGCACAATACACCGCACCACTCAGCGGTTATGACGAGTATACTACCGATAGCTCTTTCAGGCTGATAGAGATAGCAGGCAAACAGTTTTACCGCTCAGAAGTTCGTGTGACCGCACCACCAAAGTATGGCGGAGGCTATTTTGAATACACCACCTATGCCACTATGATAGATACACTTAACTTTGGTGCCAGCATTACCAGCACCAACGAAACGGATAAAGCCCTACTTACCCAGCTATGGGAAACATCCATAAAAACCCTAAAGCAATAGAAAAGTCATTTTTTACTGTTAGAGAAACGCTAATAAAATAACAATACATACAAAACGGTACATTTGTTGTTATGATGAAAGACGTAATGAAGAGCATAGTATACATAATGGTAGCAATACTACTACCAACAGCAATAGGCAATCAGGCACAAGCACAAACCATAAGTGCCAACATTAAAACCACAAAGGCAGCTACCAGCTATACCAATAAAGACTTGGACTGGACCATCAAGTTCCCTAAAGGATGGACACAAGACAACACCCAAGAGAACCAAATATTGGTATTAAAAAAAGGAGAAGGAAAATCGGTACTGAAAGCATCGCTACATCCTGCCTCAAAGGCTAATGATGACGTGATCAAAAACTACATCGGCTTTTTAAAGAAAAGAGTAAAGGCCAATACCGAATCTATTGACATGAATGTGTCTTTCAGAGACGGTAAGGTAACCATGCATGGCAAGGAGTTTCATTATATGCACTACACTGTAAGAGACGACCAGGGGCAAGTAGGCGGCATGTACAACTCTTATTACCGTATCATCAATGGTCAAATATTTGAGGTGGCCATCAATACAGAAGATACACCTGCAAAAACCGAGATCATGACCGTATGGGAGAAGTCTGTAAAGACCTTAAAATAACCACCTATACATTCATAACATTAAATAAACTATATCCTTCGCACACAATACTATCTTTGTTGTGTGTTACGTCTATTATCATATAGCTTATTACTACTATTGCCGGCTACTGTTGTTGGGCAAAGTTGCGATACGATGATATGGCCTATTCAAGCACCCGTAGAGTACATCAACTCCTATGACCTATATGGCGTTAAGACCTACTTCTTCAACGCAGCTAAGAAACAGCCTCAAAACAAAGAGGTGATCAGAAAAATGCGGCAGCAATACGACTCTGTGGCCACTGTCACTATAGGCAAGGTGATACTAAGAGAAGTACCCAACAATGCGGATGAGACCTATGCCGACCAATGGTTTTGGTGGCTGGTGAAAGAGCCAAAGAAAACATACCTCAATTGCTTCATACTATCCGTAGCACTAAAAGGCGCGCCTAGAAAAAGCTATTATGAACTACAGTTTAGAGACGATAGTACTATATACAAATGGGTAGAGCCCCGAAACAGCACCTACAATTTCTCTGATGTTTTTTTATTACTTGATGGCGTAATGCAAGTAAGCGACGAAAACAATAATCAAAATAAAAGGCTTGTTGCTGCCGACTCAATTATCAAACATAAAGCACTAACCGCGCCACTAAAAGTACTTACCAAATACAACGGATACGCCTCTGAAGATGACGCCTCAAAAATTCAATACTATAAAAGTCTACAATTCATATTTACTAAAGAAGAGGGGGAAAAGCTGCTTAGTATCTTAAACTGCATGCAACATGACACCGGCTTAAAAAAACAACAGCCTGAAAATTAATTCAAGCTGTTGTGAGTAGAAGTAAACGGCAAAGGGCAACCAATCGAGTTACTTATTGATCCATTTTATTTTATATGCGCTACCATCTTGCTGTGCAATATGTACTATATATACACCCTTAGCTTGAGCAGCAGGCAGTTCTATTTGATTTTTACCTTCGCTACCATTGTAGTCTTTATGCCACACTACCTTACCTGTTATATCCAGCACTTGTATATGCACAGGCTCTTGTTTGGCCAGTTCAATATGCAAATGTGCCATACCATCTGACGGGTTAGGTACTATCATAGCACTGGTAATAGCACTGGCTATGCCTGCTACCGATTGTGGTATTGCTATAGTAGCCACAGTATCATAAATGTTGAAGGCTGTTATCGGCTTGCCATCTTTATCTATCAGTATAGGGTTTTCAAAAGACAAGTTGATCTTATCACCATCATTGGCATTGTTAGGTATCATGAAATTAAGGGTAGCTATAGTACCATCGCCACTTACGTTGCTATGGTCTATACGGGCATATGCCCAGTCTACCACACCTTTACTGATGTCTTTATTAAATGTAAGCGTATTGGTACTATTACCCATCCAGCTAGTAGCAGTAGTAATGGTTGCTTGATTTGCAGGATCGGTAGTCGTCACTTTCACTCTGGCGGCTACACCATATATATCTTTCATAGGGCTGGCCGATGTACCCATTTTTATAGGCACGGCTACGGTAGTACCAGGTGCAAAGTTGATACCATTAATATCAAAATATATTTCAGGGTCACCCGTAGTTTTTTGGCGAGCACCACCACTCTTAGGATGCGTTAAGCCATAGTTGGCCACAATAGGCACCAGGTCTGCAATATCTACTAAGCTATCACCATCGCAGTCAGCATGTTTTTTGTTTACTGATGAGAATGGGATATTACCGCTCCAATCAGGAGCATATTGCGCTACCCAATTATTTGATGCGTTAGGCCTTGACGGACCAACATCGTTATAGGCCAGCGCCACAGCTAAAGGATCTAGCAGGTTCACCACATTATCACTATTAGCATCACCCGGCCATACACTGTCAGCAGAGCATTGTCTTGTTTTTACCAGTATTGCATAGTCCGTAAGCACCTTCGGGCAGCCATTATCGGTCACACGTACTTTAATAAAGAAATAAGGTAGCGTTACCGGGTTCAGGTTTGTTGCGGCTGTCCACCAAGCAGTAGCAAATGCGGTAGGCTTACCATCAACTGAGTTACTGTTGAATGTCCAACCGGTTATCGTTGGTGGCATTACTGTTGTAAATACAGAGTCTGCACTATTAGGATCTGTAAACCATGTAAAAGCAGAGTCGGTACTACCCGGACAGGTATACACTGTAGTGACGCTATTAGGAGATATCATAGGGTAAGTGGCTAAAACCGAACTACTTGAGCTGGCCAACACTACTACGTTAAAATCTCTCACAAACGAACCTACCAAATTACCGTTTCTATACTCTTTTACACGAAAAGCAAGGGCATGGTTACCTTGAATGCTACCTTGCAAGTTCATGGTTTGTGCTGTGGCATTAATCGTATACGTACTACCGTTACCAAATGGAGTAGTAGGCCCAAAGCCACCGGAAGAATACCCTGCATTAACGGAAGCGTTAAGCCTAGGTGCTATTCTTTCATACACAATACTATCACCATCGGGATCCAAAGTTTGTATAGGGGCTGTAGTAGCAGTAGACGAAGTACTGATGTAGAATGCGGGCAGGTTAGGAATATAGGCATTAGAGTTATGACCGTTAGAGTTATCCAACTTGGCCTCTACATAAAGGTTACCGCTAGTAGCCAAATTAACAGAGCTATTCCTTGCACTCAATGTAGTAGAAAATACCCAGTCAGACGAAGTAACATTGGGCAGGTTAGTAGTGGCTTCATAAATTGCCAATCTAAAACCCGGGAACAATGCGCTAGGGTTCTGACACTTGGTCATCGTCGGGCATGGTAAAGATACAGGTTCAATACTAGTGCGTGTAAGCGTAAGCGAAGCGCTTAAGTTTTTTGACGCAGAGGCAACCGTTACCGGTACGGTATTGGGCAAACTAATGCCGGAACAATCTCCGTACATAGTAAAATACACCTTGTAATTAGTACCGTTGTATTCATATCGTAATTCGCCACCGGCCAGGTGGCTGGCTTTCGCTCCGGCATAGCTGAGCACGAACAGCAACATAGAGAGGAGGGCTTTTCTCATGGAATATTGGTTTTTTGTTATGTATGATAGGCGGTAATTGTCACAGAAAGGTTGGGGAAATCTTAAATTTTAATAATTGATTAATCCCCGGATAATATTATCCACTTTATTATTAACTCTGCAACCTAAACTCAAAAAACACTACTAGTAGGTCACCCATTTTAATGTTTGGCTAGTACCCTTTTTACTTGAAAGCTGTATAAAGTAAACACCAGTATTAACCAAAGATGGTAATTGGATAACACTACTTCCTTTTGTTGCCAAAAGACTCTTCACCCACAATTTCTTACCGTAGATGTCAACTATGCTAATATCTAATTTTTCTTCCTGCAGCGTATATATGCTTAGGCTTGCTTGCCCATGAGATGGATTAGGCACTACTGTACCTATAACTTTCTGTTGCGTTACATGATTAATAGAAACCGGGAATTGAATAATAGCGAATGTATCTTCAACTTTATAGTCTGTTATGAGTTTACCATCTTTATCTATCAACATGGTATTTTCAAAACTAAAACGAATAGTATCTCCCGGCTGCGCTGTTGATGGCACTTCTAACTCTAAAACACCTATTATACCACCACCACTGGCGTTACTTTGGTCATATCGCGCATAAGCCCAGTCGATAACATTCTTATCAATATCTTTTTCAAAGTGTATGGTACTGGTTTTATTACCTAACCAACTATTAACATGTGTTATCTTAGCTTGTACACTAGGCACAGTCTCCGTTACCTTCACCCTTGTAGCCATACCATATACATTAGTGACCGGACTGGTATTATTACCTAATGCGATTGGCAATGTTGCCGTTGCTCCAGGAGAAAAATGCACCCCATTGACAAGAAAGTAAAGTCCTGTAGTACCTGTAGTTTTCTTTTGCGCAGCGCCTTTCTTATGTGTCAAACTATAGTTAGAGCTTATGGCTGTTAGATCAGACATGTTGACCACACCATCTCCATTACAATCTGCATGTTTTTTATCTGTCGAGGTAGATGGAATTGTACTATTCCAATTAAGCGCATACTGGCCCACCCAATTATTAGACGCATTAGTCCTTATAGTTCCTGTACTATTATACGCTAATGCCACAGCAAGAGGGTCAAACAAGTTCACTACGTTATCACTATTGGCATCTCCCGGCCATACGCTATCAGCAGAGCATTGTATCGACTTGACCAATACTGCATAGCGGGCTATAGCACGAGGGCAATGATTATCCCACACATGGTACGTGATATAAAAGTATGGTGTTTTAACCGGATCGAAAGTGCTACTTGCCACCCACGATACTTTAGCCGAGCCCATTGGCGAGCCCTTTTGAGTAGTTTGACTAAAAGTCAATCCTGGCACATTGGGTGTTACTGCTGATATAAAAACTGTATCGGAGGGGTCAGTATCTTTAAACCAAACATATGAAGCGCCTGACGATGAAGGGCAAGCATACACCTGCCGTGCAGTGTTAGTTGTAAATTCAGGATAAGTGCCTGCATCATTGCCTGCTGGCAAAAATCGAAATGTAAGATCCCTCATATAACTAGCAATAAGTTGGCCGTTATGGTACTCCTTCACTTTAAATGCTGCTACATAACCTCCTTGATTGACACACTTTACTGTCATAGTTTGATTAACAGGATCGATAGAATAATGACCACTATGCCCAAAAGGTGAAGTGAAAGAGTAGGACGTATTGTACGTAGCATTTTTATTGGCAATCATCATTGGAGTAATAATTTCATACACTATACTATCTCCATCTGGATCAATAGTTTGCATTGGCAACTTATATATTTCATTAGTGCTATAACCAAAAGAAAAAATAGGGTTAGGAATATAAGCACTGGAATTATGTCTGTTCATGTTATTCAACAATGCTTCTACATAAACAGAAGTACCAGCAGAAGTACCAATTTGAATATTAGAGATATTAGCAACTCTCGCCCCACTCGAAAAAGAAAACTTCCAATCTGGAGCTAAATTCATAGGCAAGCTGGTGGTATCTTGATAAGTAACTTTAATAAAACTGAGATTGTAAGCCGATACTGCTTGGCAGTTAGATGTAGATACACAAGGGTCATATATTATATCACTTTTAACCCGAAACATATTCAGAGTTGTACTTTTGTTAAGAAAAGCAGAGCTCACATTCACATACGCCAAGGGCAACATTTGTTGAATGTTGTTTTTACATTCCGTATACAAATCCAAGATAACTGTGTAATTAGTCCCATTAAATTCATAACGTAATTCAGCACCTGAAAAATGACTGGCATTTGATTGGATGTTGGCACAAAACATCAATAGGATCAAGGCAAATAATCTTCTCATTATTATGGTTTTTTAGAAAAATTCGGAGTCTTTACAGTTCACAAAAACTGCACGTGAGAATCTGAATGCAAGTTTAAGACAAATCAATGGTTAGAAGCCTATTATTTCAAAAAACTAATTATGAATTTCTATACATTTAGTCTTACAGCACATGGCTTTCACATCCTTCTAAGGGGGTAATCATTAATTAACACAGCAATTTTACAATAATTATTGCTATTCCATGTGGTAGTACTTATCTTTACTACAAACAGCAACCACTATGCCTCCTAAAGCTAAGCACGTAAAAGATGTAAAGCCCCTACAACTGAAACAAGCTGCAGCTATCCTGATGAAGCGACGCAATATTGCTACTAAAGGAGAAATGGCAGAAAGAATAAAAGTAACTCCATACTACTACTCCAAGGTCATCAATGGAGAGACTCCACTCACACAAGCCTTTTTAGATAAGTTTTTAAAATATGCCCGTGCAGGTAGTGTCAATGAGATATTAGCCTCTAAAAAGCCGCCGCGCAATATGTATGAGGTCATAGCCGAAGGCCTACAAAACTACATGGAGCAAAAAAAGGTAACACAAGCAGAGCTGGCCGTACACTTAAAAACAGACCAGCAGATACTCAGCCGCATACTACACTGCAAGAAAAAGCTTTTTACGCCTGATATGCTCATAGAGATACTCAAGCTGATCAAGTATAAGATATAACCTACCACTCCATGTACTGCATGGAGTTTTTTATTGCCCGCTTTCCTACTTTCAGAAGAAGACTTATTTTCGCCATAACCTAAAAGCATACACATGCGCTTGAATCGCATTATTATAATACCTGCCTTGCTGTTGATTGCCGCTTGTGGCAATAATGAGCAACCCGTTGAAAAAAGATCAACACCGCAGGAAGACACTAACCCTATACCTGCACCCAAACATATTACCTACCAATTGGTCAATCAGTTTCCGCATAGCACTAACGCATATACCGAGGGGCTGCAATTTGTAGACGGATACCTGTACGAAAGCACCGGGCAGTATGGCAACTCTTACATTAGGAAAAGCGACCTTGAGACGGGCAAAGTGCTGCAACAGCACCGAATGGATAACAAATACTTTGGCGAAGGTATGACCATACTAGGTGATAAAATATATCAACTCACCTACCAGTCGCAAACAGGCTTTGTATACGACAAGAAAACGTTCAAACAATTAAGAACCTTCTCTTTCCCTAATAGTGAGGGCTGGGGTATGACCAACGATAGCACACACATCATCTATAGCGATGGCGGCGACCAACTCTACTACCTTGACCCTGAGACCTTGAAGGAAGTAAAACGTATTAAAGTAGTCGACAGATATGGGCCGGTGAGCTACATCAACGAGCTGGAATACATCAATGGCTACATCTATGCCAACCAATGGCAAACGGAACTGATACTAAAAATAGAGCCTAAGACGGGCTATGTAGTAGGCCGTGCCGACATGAGTACTTTAAGACAACGCACCGGCATACCGGCACCTACGGCAAACGAAAGTGCTCCTGAAGTGCTGAATGGCATTGCTTACGATAGTAAGAACAACCGCATATTTGTAACGGGCAAAAACTGGCCAAAAATATTTGAAGTGAAGCTGGACAATTAATTTAATCCCTTCATATTACAAATGCCATACCCAACAGCACGGATAATAAATACCCGCAAATAGGTATTACAACCCCTGCGCTAAATGTAGACATTTACATACTAAGCGTAGCCTGATGCCCCTACAAGAGAAAAAACTAACGATATACCCCATAGCTAATGGTAATGAGCTGAGCATATTTGCTTCGGAAGCCATTAAGCTAGTGCGCGTGATGGACATGCAGGGCAACTTACAACAAGAAGCTTCGCTTGATAATAAAACCCAGTGTACACTAGATATAGCTGCGCTACCAAGCGATACCTACCTGGCAGAAGTCACCTTCAATAACAATGATAGCACCCGTAGTGTATTTGTAAAACTTTAGGGTGAAAACACCTGCCCCCATATACGTGCAAAGACACGTAGTGTTTTTTTTGCATCACAGTTGCATAATGTAGAATATTGTAATTCACTAAAACCACACTATTATGCCAGTAAAAATTGTAAAAAGAAACGAAGAAGTTGGAGACCAAAAAGCAAGGTTTCTATTTGATAAAGTAGATATGGAGCTTGCTAACATTCTTTCATCTGACCTTTCAAAGAGAATAACAAAAAACATACTAGAAACACTTGGTGACGGTTTACAAGTATTTGAAATAAAAAGAGAAAAGTTCGATGACGGTAAAGCCCTGTTTGATGAATATTACGGTGCTAGTGATAGAGGCGCGGTCACCACCGAAATAGTAGTAAAATGGGAAAAGCATGACACACAAGACACAGAGAAGGGGCTAAAAGAATATATTATAGATATCATCGCCAGTAACCTTAACAATGAACCTAAAGATCTTGTAATCAGGTTTCATCACTGCATGGAAGACGATAACCCTGATGGTAGTCATGGAGAATATTACCTACTTGCCGAAATGTGTAAAAAAAGTAATGAGCAAAACAAAATATGGGACTTAACAACACTCAATAAATGGATAACTCTAAAACAAAATGGCGACATAACATTGATTGCCGGAAATGATATAAATGAGGCGTTAGAAGACAGAGACAATTACAAAAATCATGTATATTATTATAGTGCTGGCGGTACATCTACAACACCCAAACAAAAAATAGCTGATGATACTAACGATCCCACTATTTATATTAAATCCGTTTCGTTCCCTTGGCTATCAGAAATATTTCAAATGTGTAGTAATAACCAACCACAAGGGGGAAATAGAGATGTAACAAAAATTGGATTTACTGCTTATACTGTTCATATTGATAACACATCGGTTAGCCTTATTAACAAGCCCCATGGTTTAGCTATCTATGCCATAGGGAAAATAGATGGTGGAGCAGAAGAAGAGTTTATTAACGATGATGATTATGTAACACTATTGTACAATAAAGCTGCAAATTTTGCCACACTATGCGAGCCCAACTGTGCAACATATCATGACCCTAGTTAATTTAAATACAAGCATGGCATATCGCATTTTAAATATTTTATATTTGTGATATCCATGCTGACTACCATATTTATACTATTAACCATATTTATTGCCTTTGCAATTGGATCATTTAGGTTTTCATTAATGTCATCTCCCCTAAAACTCATCACTATTCAATTAGGAATCTCACTAGTTGTGCAAACAATTGGTCTTTACCTTATGCAAAATGGCATGTTGAATGAATGGCTTTTTAATGTATACATCCCGATTGAAATATGGTTTTTAGGTGGCGCAGCATTAATATATCTTAACAATAACGCACAAAAGAGTGTATTATCTGCGTTGCTAATATTTGCTACAATTGTTTGGCTTTTTCAGATATATAATAATGGCATTGAACAGTTTGCTGTGTGGACCTTGTTGACACAAAGTCTCATTCTTGTTTTAGCTTATACAACTATACTTTTTCAACTTTTAAGGACTCAAGACAAAGATAGCTTCATAATAAAAAAGAGTACTTTTTGGATAGCAATTTCTATTATTATATACTACGGTTGCAATATTCCTTTTTTTAGTTTTTTACAGCATCTTATTGAAGTAGACAAAAACTCTGCTAAACTTCTTTTTCAAATCAATAGCGTCCTTTGCTTAATAAGATATCCCTTAACTGGATATGCTTTATATCTAGCTAAAACAGAAAAAAACAAGTATGGTTGATGTAAAAGACATTGTACTTATTGTCTTATTTATAACACTATCATTTTTATTATTTGTTATAAGTATAGTTGCAGTTATTATTACAGCTAACAAACAGCGCATGAAACAGCAAGCCAGTTTTGAAAAAGAGCTGCGCACTGTGGAGCAAGAAGTACAAGAAGAAACGCTTAGCCGTGTTGCCCGTGAGCTCCACGACAACATCGGTCAGCTGCTCACCGTAGCACATATACAGATCAAAAAGAACAGCATTAAACACCCCGAAATAAAAGAAGAACTACAGCCCATTAGCCATACCATTGACGATACTGTAGAACAAGTAAAGGCATTAGGCAAAAGCCTGAATACCGACTTACTAAAAGACAAAGGCCTCTTAGAAAACATCAGCCAGGAAGTAAATCGAATCCGTTCGTTGGAAAGATTTCAGATACACTATACTTATGATGATAGCCCATTACAACTCTCTCAAGACTATCAGTTACTGCTATTCCGCACCTTTCAAGAGATCGTGAATAATATATTGAAGTATGCGGAAGCTAAAGAAGTGACAATATTACTTAAGGGTCAACCATTTGAGTTAATAGTGCAAGATGATGGCAATGGTTTTAACTTGGAGCAAGAAATGAACAAAGGCATGGGGCTGCGAAATGTTATCAAAAGAACAAAACTGGCCAATTTAACTTGTGATATTACCACTTCTACAGGCAAAGGATGTATATTTAAGATATACCAATCTGTATAATACAATATGCCCACGGCCTCCATACACCTTGTAGACGACCATACCGTAGTGCGCAAGAGCTTGAAGGAGTTAGTAGAATGTTTGGGAGATTACAAAATTACCGGCGACTTCTCATCCGGTAAAGAATTGATCACAGCAATAGGATCGATGCCACCACCCGACCTTATCATATTGGATATAGACATGCCCGGCATGAATGGTATTGAGGTGATGCAACACTTTAAAGAGCATGATATTAAGCATCCAGTTTTAGCACTTACGTTTGATACTACCGAAGATACTATTGCCCAACTTTTTCGCTTGGGTATTAAAGGTTACTTACCCAAAAAATGTGAGCCGGAAGAGCTTCAAAAAGCCATTGATGAGATCATAAATACAGGCTACTTTTTCACCGACCTATTACTCAATGCCGTGGCTAATAACGACAAAGAAGAACTAACAGAAAGTGAACGCATACTCGCACAACTTACACCAAGAGAAAAAGACTTCTTAAAACTGGTATGCGACCCCAGCGAATACACCTATGAACAAATAGCCGATATCATGAACGTACACCGCAGAACAGTAGATGGTTACCGCGCTGCACTCTTTGAGAAGTATGAGATCAAATCAAAAGCAGGGTTGATACTTTTTGCTATTAAGTACGACCTGATAGACGCCCTAAAAGAGACCAACTAATTATTCATGAACCTTCGTTATTTGCTTACAGTATTATTCTCAACTCTGATTAGCGTTATCTCAACAGCACAGGAAGAAACACATGTAATAGATGAAGTAACTGAATACTTGAAAGATAAAGTATGGGTCAACCACACGATTTGCTATGGAGACAGTTGTACAAACCACCAATACACAGCATACTACTTTTGGGATGGTAGTATTAAAACTGATGAAAAAGATGGTATTCAGTTTAGGTACTTCGAGTTAAGCAGTGTTATGATTCAAACGGATTCAAATACAAATAGAAAAACACCTATAATAAATAACCATCCACCATCAATAGCTGTACTCAGTAAAGATGAAAACATATATCCCGCTTATAACTGCTTATACAAAAGCGAAGGGTTCTCCGGTTTTGTAGAATTGAAGACCAACAACAAAAAAGCTTTTGCGCTAAAAGGCACACTAAATAATGGTGAGGCCATCATCACCCTACTCTTTAAAAAAGTAACACCTCCACCAGCCATAAAAAAAGTGATCAATAGGGCTATTGACAAAGATTAATTGGAAATCTAAAACCTCCATCGTAATATTGCAATGAATAAGGAATAACAATGGGTGTTACAAAATCAGATCTATTTACCAAAAAGCAGAACGAGCTGGCAGCTATGGCCAAGGCACTGGCCCACCCTGCACGTATTGCTATACTTCAGTATTTGCTCAAAACGAATACCTGTGTATGTGGTACGCTGGTAGATACACTTGGTTTGGCACAGCCTACCATTTCGCAACACCTCAAAGAGCTCAAGCAGGTGGGGCTGATACAAGGCAGCATTTCAGGTACCAGTGTTTGCTATTGCATCAACCCAAAGAAATGGACGGAATACAAAAACTTCTTTACAGCTTTCTTTAAAGAACTACCTCAAGCCGGAGGCAACTGTTGTTAATATTTTTTTGTTTTTATTCATCGCAATATTGCAATTAACCGTTTAAAAGACACAGACATGATACAAATGCAAAACAATAGTAACTGCTGTGACACACACGATAACGACTGCTGCGGTGGTATGTGTGATGTTATTGGCTGTTGCTAAGCTATAAGCAGCCCCTATATAGGGGCTGCACTTTCAATTAATACTATAATAATTTAGAAATAACACCAACCAATCGTAATATTGCAATAATTAGTTTAAATAAAAACTATGGCTAACGAACAAGAACTAAAGGAACTGGTAAAACAGAAATACAGCGAGATAGCACAGCAGGATAAAGAGACCAATATGAGCTCTTGCTGCGGCAGTGGAGGTTGTAGCACTGAGGTATACAACATCATGAGTGATGACTATACCAAAATGGAAGGCTACAATGCCGACGCAGACCTTGGCTTAGGCTGCGGGCTTCCTACGGAGTTTGCACAAATAAAAGAAGGAGATACCGTAATTGACCTGGGTAGCGGTGCAGGCAACGACTGCTTTATAGCACGCTCAGCTACAGGTGCTACAGGCAAGGTAATAGGTATTGACTTTACCGAGGCCATGATTGACAAAGCCAGGACGAATGCAGAGAAACTAGGTTTTAATAATGTAGAATTTCGCCAAGGAGATATTGAGAAAATGCCGGTAACCGCAAACGCTGCCGATGTGATTGTGAGTAACTGTGTGTTGAACCTGGTACCTAATAAAGATGGGGTGATCAAAGAGATCTTCCGAGTATTGAAACCGGGTGGACATTTTAGTATATCAGATGTGGTACTGGTGGGCGACTTGCCGGACAGTTTGCGCAATGCTGCAGAGATGTATGCCGGCTGTGTAAGTGGGGCAATTCAGCGCCAAGACTACTTGAACCTCATTGACCAAAATGGATTTACCAACATCACCGTACAAAAGGAAAAACAAATTGTAGTACCTGACGATATTTTGAACAATTACTTAAGTACTGAAGAGATAGATCAATTCAGAAGTAGTGGAACAGGAATTTATAGCGTCACCGTATTTGCACAAAAACCTGATAATTGCTGCACTCCCGGTTCAGGATGCTGCTAAATAAGAAACTATGACAATTGCATTATTCTCCGACATTCATGCGAACCTTCCTGCACTGGAAGCCGTGTTTGCAGACATAGACAATAGAAAGCCCGACGCTGTTTATTGCTTGGGAGACCTGGTAGGCTATAACGTTTGGTCAAACGAAGTATGCAAGACCATTAGAGAAAGAGGCATAGCTACAATAGCCGGCAACTACGATTTTGGCATTGGTCGCTCTAGCAACGACTGTGGCTGTGCCTACAAAACAGAAGAAGATAAAGCCAATGGTGCAGTATCTATCGCTTACACTAACGAGCATATTAATGATACCGAGCGTCAATACTTAAAAACATTACCAGCACATATACGTGTAGAGTACCAACTAAACGAATACCTTACAGAGCTACTGCTGGTGCATGGAAGTCCGCGACGCATCAATGAATACTTGTTTGAAGACCGAGAAGAAAAGAGCCTGCTACGCATCATGACCGATGCACATGCAGACATCATGTGCTTTGGACATACACACAAACCTTACCATCGCATACTGGAAGAGGAAACAGAAAAAGGAATCAGGTATAGGCATGCTATTAACATAGGCTCGGTAGGAAAACCAAAAGATGGAGACAACAGAGCCTGTTATGTAATACTAGACATCAATGAGCAAGTGAGCATTACGAACAAAGATGCACTACAAGTAGAGTTTGTAAGAGTAAACTATGATGTAGAAAAAGCGGCTAAGGCGGTAGAAGACAGTATACTACCCAATGCTTATGCACAAAATTTAAGAACAGCAAACTAGAAACAATGTCAGCAAATAATTGTGCTCCTGCAGTAGAACGAAAGAAGCTAAGCTTCTTAGACAAAAACCTGACGCTATGGATATTCTTAGCCATGGCATTAGGTGTGGCCATTGGTTATTTCTTTCCACAATCGGCAACATTTATCAACTCACTGTCTAGCGGCACTACTAACATACCGCTAGCCGTAGGACTGATACTAATGATGTACCCCCCACTGGCCAAAGTAAAGTATGAGCAAATGGGCAAAGTGTTTAGAAATGTAAAAGTGCTTGGTACTTCTTTATTCCTCAACTGGGTAGTTGGACCAATTCTTATGTTCTTCTTAGCACTCATATTTTTAAATGGCTACCCTGAGTATATGGTTGGGCTAATACTAATAGGCTTAGCACGCTGTATCGCCATGGTAGTAGTATGGAATGAACTAGCCGACGGAAGCAGGGAATATGCTGCCGGGCTTATTGCGCTTAACAGTATTTTCCAGGTTATCTTCTATAGTGTGTATGCCTATATTTTCATCACTATTTTACCCCCGTTATTTGGTTACCAAGGTATTGAAGTAGCTATTACCATAGGGCAAATAGCAGAGAGTGTGGCAATATACTTAGGCATACCATTCTTAGCGGGTATTATTAGCAGATACGGTTTAATAAAACTTAAAGGTGAAGAATGGTTCAACAAGAAGTATGTTCCGTTCATCTCTCCTATTACACTTATCGCATTACTATTTACCATAGTAGTTATGTTTAGCCTTAAAGGAGAGTTGATCGTACAAATACCACTTGATGTACTACGAATAGCTGTTCCTTTGGTGATCTACTTTGTGTTGATGTTTGTAGTTAGCTTTTTTGCAGGCAAGAAAATGGGGGCAGACTATTCTAAGAATACTTCTATTGCCTTTACTGCAACGGGCAATAACTTTGAATTGGCTATAGCTGTAGCCATAGGTGTTTTTGGTATCAACTCAGGGCAAGCATTTGTTGGTGTTATAGGGCCTCTTGTTGAAGTACCGGCGCTTATTGCATTGGTCAACCTTGCATTTTGGTTTCGTAAGAAGTACTATATCTCATCTAAATCTTTGAAAAGTTAACACGCTTACAACTAAAAACAGGTGTATTTTTATCATAAAACATTATTATCAATAACAACAAATAATCAATAATGTGGTTGTAATACACATTGCAAAAAGAGGTGTGCATTCTTGCACACCTTATATATTATTCATACAAAAGAACCGCTTCTACGAAGCGGTTCTTTATATCTTTTACACTAACTATAAATGGTCGGCCTCTGTTACCGGTACGGTAATATTCTGAGTATTCTCTTCTTTGATGGTATAAGGTATACCACCGGCCACGTCTTGCCCTATACTACTATCATAACCTGTAGAGTAAACATAATAGTTACCTTTTTTCAAACCTGTAAAAGTAGCTACAGGTTTACCATTTTCTTGAACAGTAGTCACCTCTTCGTCAAAGCTGGCAGGTAGTTCCTGTGTGTTGTACTTCAACTTCACTTTACTATTGCTGATATCATCACCATGATGTTGTGGTGTAACCTTTAGCGTTGCACTACCACCCTTACCGGCTACTTCATCTTTGTTACGTTCGCAAGAGAATAATACAATACTTAGTAACGATAATGTGATCACATGCTTCAACGAAAACTTCATAGTAGGTTCTTCTTTTTAGTAAGTTAATGATTATTCATTACCTGCACTGGTAAGGCTAAACATGTTCTTATAATTATCTGCAATTTTAGCAGCCATAGCACCCGGGTGAGTCATATTAGCCATCATCGCTATTGATACAGGGTTAGTAGGGCCAAACATTTTAGCAGCATCTGTTTTGATCTTGATAGAACCTGCTTTATCACCTATGGTAACAGGAGTAGGGAAATCCAAACTTACATCTCTAGGAGTTTCCATACCACTTGCCACACCACCTATATGGTATCTGAAAGCATTATTTGTTTCAGTTGACTTACTGGATGTACCTTCCATTTTCAACTGAATATAACCTGTATTCCAGCTCCAGTACATATCACCATTCACATTAGGGTCTAGTGCACCCGTTTGTGCACCGCTGGTGTTACGAGGCACATCTACACCTATCATAAATTTCACCCCTTTGTAAGTACCAGCAGGCACATCCGCAATATGAAAATGTAATGAACTATGCTTATCGGCTCTCAACACACGATAGCTCTCCGGTTCAGCATATTCAGAACCGTCCTCTTTTACAAAAACGATATTAGTGATCCAATAATTAAACATTTCTATTTTAAGATCTTCGCCCTGCAAGTTGGTATAGCTACCTGTATTCAATGTTAGGGCATCATTCCCAAAGTAGTTCTCAAACATAAAATGCATTTCTGCTGTAGTAGGAGCAGGTGTAGGCGTTGGCGTTGGCAATGTAGTCTCATCGGGCTTACAACCAAATAGAGCCACTGTGAATAGTGTGAATAGTGCGATATTTTTGATTGACTTTATCATGACAAATTATTTTATTATAGTGTAATATTTAAGACGTTTAATTAATTATTAGGGTTGGCTTTTAAAGGCCACGTATTGTTTTGTTTCATTCGATTCGTGATCTATTACGGCTGTTATCTCTAAAGACAAGTTGCTGGCTGTGGTCACACTGTTGATCCATTGTTCGTTAACTGTGATCTCGTCTCCATGTGCATGTCCTTCTCTTTCATAATAGGTCTCACCTGTTTCTTCATCGGTTATTCTTATGATGTACCCGTGCATTTGGGAGATATAACTAATACTAGCTGTAATGTTTAGTTGTGCTCCACTTTTCACTACCTGCCCGCTTGTAGGCGATGTAATATATATGGTCACCTTATCGGGCTGCACGGCTACTTCATCTTTCTTTTGGCAAGCTATAGCTGTAAACAATAGCCAGCCAGTTGTAATGGTCATTAAAAGATTTCTTTTCATCACATTGGTTTTTTAATCCAATAAGAAAACCAAACCTATGTCTGCTCTGCTATTAGCCGTCACATTACCATCAGCAAAATCTTGTGCTATTGGTAAGTAGTAAGCAAACTGCATGCCTAACTTTTTCCAATATACCTGTGCACCGACCGACGTATATACGATCATGCCGCCTGTTTGCTCATTCAACCATTTACGTGCATAGTTATCATAGTTATGCAGTGCATACTCATAACGCACACCTAGTTGTGGCAGTATGGTAAAGTTTGACTGTTGCCACCAGTAAAAAGCAGTTAGCTGTGTGCTCAACCTGTCGCCAAACTTATAGCTATCGCTATTAGCTGTCGTAAAGGTATATGTTGCATCTACATTAGCACCTAGTTTGTTGCGTTTTACGGTATAGTTTACATTCACGGGAAAATCCCAAGAAGCAGTACCGGGCTGTATGTTGGGTAGGCCTTGCTGCTCTAGCTGAGTGATACCTTTGTAAGTACCCAGTGGCATCTTCACGCCACCACCTGCTTGTAAAGCATGCTGCCATGTTGCACTATCAGCAGAGCGCACCAAAGTAACATTTGCCAAAACAGTAGCATCGCCTATACCTTGCATGATGGTAGTTGTACCATTCTGACGGCTCATATTAGTATGGTGTGGTAAAAAGGCAAACAGCTGTACCCTTTTACCCACGGTATATCTACCCCATACCTGAGCGGTATGAAAGTACTGCTCTGAGGTTTGTGTCACCACATCGCTGCTCAAGCCTGTTTGCCGGCTAGAGAAGTGACGGTACTGATATTGCACCCCGATAAAGTGGCGGTAGAATTGGGGCAACATCCCCAAGCTTTGCCCGCCGGTAGATGCACTGCACACATCGCAGGCATTGGTGGCTATTGGTGTTGCAAGCAACAACAAACCATACCATAGGCGTTTCATCTTATTGAATTTTTGGTATAAAAATGTAGTAATGCTGCAGCATTACTTATTCATCAACATAATTATACCAATAGCCGCGGAGGATGGAAAATAGAATGTATATATAATGTACCGCGCGGTGATGTATAATGATCGTGAACAGCTTGCTTGGTTACATCTACAAAAGTGATGCGTTCAACAGTAGCTGTTAGTACATATTCTGGAAGTTCTGTCTTTTTATTTTTAGACGGCGTATTCTTTTCGTCTTGCGTTCCTTGATCTTCTACTTTTTGTATCTGCTTCTTGAGGTAACACTTACCGTTACACTCCAGCTTGGGTTTGTCTTTGTTTTCACAAAGCTCGGCAGCAATGTAGTCTTTATTGATCTCATACCATGCTATTACCCCCATCTTAGCTACAAACTGGTAGCTGATGCTTAGTAACAATGCTATGGCTATGATGTGTTTCAAGTTCTGCGAATTTAAGTCAAAAATTGTCATAACACTTATAAAAAAAGTAAATTCTTATTGAAGAACTACTTTCTTAATGTGTTGCTTGTTATCACAATGGATAATGAACAAGTATACTCCTGATGGCAATGAGCTTACATCAACTGTTTCATGATTACTAATACTTTTTGCCATCAGTTGCCTTCCAACAGTGTTGTATATAGTTAGACGAGCAGAGTTACCATTATCCTTCGGTATATCTATATAGACGGTACTTCCTGTAGTAGGGTTTGGATAAATTGACACCTCATTATCGTTTTCTATTACAGGGATGTTTGTAGGCCATAAGTATCCGCCGCAACCCTTATTGCCAAATCTGTAATATTTCATATCTCGTGTAAATGCTTCAAACCTTGCAGCTAGTACTTTTTCTTTGCTATGATAAACTCTGCCTAATTTTTCTTTATAGTACTGTTTCTCTATTCTAATATCAACTGTTGGTACAATACCTGAAATATTTAGCGCATTCCTGATCTTATACATTATTCCCTTTGAACAATAGGAGCTGTCATTAAGGAGCACATGATATATTTCAGGGTTACCTGTCTCTTCAGGAAGCCAACGGACTAATGGCGTGCTATCGGCTACTATATGATAACTACTATATGAGGTATCATATGTGACATACCCTGATGGGTGAGAAGGACTAGATGGATGATAAGTAGGGTAATGACTTGTTCGTTGTATCGTATATTCTTTACCTCCAACTACTGGATTGACTGCTGCCACAGAATCATAAAAATAAATATTAGCTCCACTATGATAAGAAAGGGGTTCATCTAAAACAAAATAGATATCACCAACACTATAATTATAAATATCGTTTAATCTTGGATTTTTAAAGTCATATAACCTAAACTGACCATGCCAACCTAAATCGTAGATAAAATAATCTTCTTCGGGTTTAACCCATGCACTATCATCCCCCGGGTGGTGATATGGAAAAAAGTAGATCAAATTTGTTTCGTAAAAGCCATGATGTTTACTTACTATATACTTTAACCCATGTGCTGCTGCAGAGGTTATTACTCCATTTTTATCATAAGCTGATATCGTGATTGTTTTTATACTATCACTGACACCTTTTATAGTAGCTGTATCAACTGATGTG
This sequence comes from Flavipsychrobacter sp., assembly GCA_965230595.1. Taxonomy (GTDB): domain Bacteria; phylum Bacteroidota; class Bacteroidia; order Chitinophagales; family Chitinophagaceae; genus UBA5543. The sequence continues at coordinate 2,364,636 of OZ246011.1, forward strand.
ATCTCAGCTTCGTAGTAAATATCGTTTGTATCCCTAAAACAAACCCACTTTTCATGCAGTTTAGCTTGCGTACGTAATTCAAGCGTATCCTGCCATTGATTGAAGAACCAATATGTGCCATCTTTCAAGGCTATTATCTCACTACCAAACCAACTTGCACCTTTCAAATTAAGGGGTTTATTAATTGGCCCTCTGGGTGTATGAAAAGGATAATAAAAGGTTGTATCACCTGAAGTACGTGTTGAGTCAATGCGCATACCACGCAAGTAACCATCAGCGGCTAAAAAGTATTGTTTTTCTAAAGGTTTAATGCACTCATAGTTTTGTGCATTGGCTACAAGAAATGCATTACATAGCAACAGGAGAAATAGTGTTCTTAGGATAGGCATACATTAAATTTAGCGATTATATGACACCGAATGTCATAAAAAGATCATACTTAAGTATAGACCAAAAAAAACCACCCAAGGCTGGGTGGTTGGCTTTCTTTTTTCTTTTTGTATTAGCAACGCCTACGGCAATGGGAATAACTCTAAAGCAAAGGTATACTCAGCACCTTTAGTAGAATCTACCACTCTAAATCTAGCACCACCTACTAGCTGCTCCTTTTTCACATTATCATAGCCTACACCATAGAAGTAGTAATTACCTTTACTAAGGCTGTCAAAACTTCCTGTTGGGCGGCCATTGACCATTACTACATTTGTGAGGTCATCATATAAAGTAAGCATCGGCTGACTTACAGTATCTCCATACCCTACATATATGGTACAGCTATCAATATCTCTATTCATACGAGTAGGGATAACATTCACTTTCGCACTGCCGCCTATTCCGGGCATTTCAGGTACGAATGGTTCAATAACTTCATTTTCGCGGGTACAGGCTGTAAGTACACCTAGCATGAGCAATACTGCTATTAAATATGATCTACGCATAATGCTTAAAGATATAATTTGTCCGTAAATTATGAAATAGCTAACAAAAATTCATCTGACTCCGTTATAAAAATATGACAAACCAATTATTCAGAGCTTCGGCTTATCCCTTACCTTTGAGGGTATTATTATCAACTTTATGACGCGTTATATCGCTTTTTCCATACTTCTTATAGCTACAATGCTCAGCCAGCAATCTTGCTGCAAAAAAAGAGCTTATTGCACCAGTGATGAAATGAATATTGCCTTTGTAGGCTTTAGCCGCTCACAGGTAAGCCAAATTTCATTAAAACGATATAGAAAATGGGATATTACAGAAAAAGCCATAGACTCGGCTGTAATGATATATAGCGGCACCAAACCTTTTAACCCCGACCCTGACTATATAGACACACTATGGCTGAGTGACTATAGCAGTAACGGCCCTGTTAATAAAATACAACTGGGCAACGATTGGAAACTGGAAATAAGAGGCATAGGTAAAACCTATACTATTACTGCCTTAGAAGGAGATGGTAACAAATCAGAGATCATCCGTTGCAACGCCTCAACAGAATGCAAAGAAGGTATTACCCGTTTTGATTTAAACGGTAATACCCGGTATGGCAATACATTATTTATTAATTAATTAAGCTGGCTGTAGCTCTTTTTCTTGCTTCGCTACGCTAATCTTTGTTGACTTGATAGCCAAAGTAGGCTGCTTTTCATTCTGTTCTTTACGCTCTTTTATTCTGATCAGAATATCAGCGTAAGCTAAATAGGCTTTTAACAACAGCCCGATCGGATACATAATAAGTGCTTTCATTTTATTTTGTTTATGTGGTTCGTTTGTTTTGTTAGTACAAATATGACACACTACAGGGGTGCATTTCAAAAAAACACATGCGTTTAACAGCCGCTTTGTATATGGATAACAAGCGGTTCACAAGGGGTTAACAAGCTATTAGGAAACAATGCAGAAAGGTTTGTAAACCAATAGTTAAGCAGTTACAAACACATCGTTAAGCAGGAGGTATTATTTGGAAAGAGGTGCTATGATATTGCACCTTTGCTACGAAACAAAAAGTAGAAAACACAAGAATGAAAAACACAGCATTAGCTGCTGCGTTGTTGATACTATTCAGCTACGCAGCTCATGCACAAAGTGCCTCTTCTGCGGCCGGGCAAACGGTAATACTAAAACTCACTGATGCGATAGAGATCAGTTTTGTAAGCAACAACAATATAGTTGGTCCTGATGTTACGCTTCCGTTTACTTCAGTAAATACTTATGCCAATGGTGTAGAGTCTGCAGCACAAGAATTAAAAGTGCGCTCCAATAAAGATTTTACAGTAACGGTAAAGTCCAACAACCAAAACTTCACCTACACAGGATCTGCTACGCCTGCACCTGTTATGCCGGTGCAAAATGTATTGAGCCTTATGGTTTCTGGCAACAACACAGGTGGTAGTATCGTCAGTCCGTTCAACAATACATCATACAGCACGATCAAAAGCACTAACCAAAATCTTATTAACTACGGCAGTAAAGGCGGCAACCAAACCTTTATGGTGAAGTATAAGGCCACACCGGGCTTTGTATATCCGTCTGGTGTTTACTCCGTCAATGTGTTGTATACTGCAACACAATCATAAACTCGTTTTGTTTTCATGGTTGGTTTTATAACTAAAGTTCTCTGGCGGGAACTTTTACCGACGCAGCACTAAGTGCTGCGTCTTTTTTATTCCATAACTTAGCTGCATGCGTCAGCTATTACTTATACTATTTACACTAGCCACTGTACAACCTGCCAAGGCACAAATGCTATTAGGCATTGGCGGTCAGGCCGATTTCCCTTTTATGTTCAACGACTATATTGGCGGCTACCATCACCATCAGGGCAATCCCGGTTTTCGTGTAGTAGGCACTTACCTCTCACCCAACAGTACTTTTTCGCCCGGCCTTACACTTAGTGTCTCTCCTGCCGCACTGCCGGTACAATGGGTGCAGAACGAGTTTGCACTCAGTATGCATTTCATTCATACACATGCCATGCTCTTTGGGCGGCTACAAAAAAAGCTGCGCAACGGACAATACTTTCTGTATGGTTTAGGCATAGGCGTATCACACTTTTCGGGCGATGGTGTATCATCAGGAGGAGGTGTAGACGTGGAGCTGCGTTATACCTTATCAGATTCATCTAAATTCATCAACACCTTTGCCCCTACGGTAGCCTTTAATTTAGAATACATCAGACCGATAAAAGAGGGTACGCCCTTCTACTGGAGCATTGGTGGCAAGCTACAATACCTTTATTTCTTTGATAAGAAAACAACTTACCGAATAGACATCATTGACAACAAAGGCAGATACTTCAAGGCAGAGCCGCGACTGTTTGGCCATACGGTCAACCCCATGCTGTTCATCAACATCTACTATCAGCTGAGCGGGCGTAGAGGCTATTGATAACAATACGGTTACCTTATTTATCGTTATTTTTATAAGTGTAAATGAAACAAATGAGGAGCGTACATCTACTATTCATATGTCTACTACTTTCAGCAACTACCATAGCACAAGAAAAGTGTGGCACAGAAGTATTAGCTAAAAAGCTGGCGGCACAAGACCCTACTTTTCAGCAACACTTAAACGAGGTGAAGCAGGGTGTAAAAAATAACACGAAGACACTACAAAAAGCCACACAGCTGCATGCCATACCTGTAGTTTTTCATATAGTATTGAATACCAACCAACAGTTGCTTCTTGGTGGTGCCGATGGTATCAAGCAGCGTATCATTTCACAACTGGAAGTACTCAATCAAGATTTTAATGCAGAGAATGGCGACAGAGATCAAATACCTGGCGACTTCCTTCCACTGTTTGGCGATGCCGGTGTTCATTTTGCTTTAGCACGCCAAGCACCTGATGGCTCACCTACTGATGGTTTCCATATTATCACAACCAACCAGTTAGGTTTTTTATCGGAAGGCGGCACAGGTTCGGGCTTTGGTTTTAGTAATGCAAAATACAGCACCACAGGTGGTGTGAATGCTTGGGACCCTACCAGCTACTTGAACATTTGGGTCATCAACCCTATTATAGCTACGGGTAATAATAGTGTACTACTGGGCTTAGCCATACCCTACTTTTTTGTAGAAAACAATAGCGCACCGCGTACTGAAATGGGAGTGATACTGCACTACCAAGCCTTTGGTAAGCGCAATGGCTTAGGCGATCGATATATAAAAGGAGCAGACCTTGGGCGTACGCTCACCCATGAGGTAGGGCATATGTTCAATCTGTTTCATGTATGGGGAGATGATGATGGCAAATGCCCCTTCAATGGTGGCGACGATGATGGTGTGGCAGATACCCCGCCACAAGGCTACCCTACCAGCGGCTGCCCAAGCACTTACCCTGTAGTAGACGGATGTACTAAAACCAGCCCCGGCATCATGTATATGAACTTTATGGACTATACAGATGACCGCTGTGTGTATATGTTCTCTAAAGGGCAGGTAGAACGTGTGCAGCAAACCTTACAACCCGGAGAGGCCATGTTCTCTTTAACGCAACACCCTGACTTACTCGTACCGCCACCTATAGGGCAAGGTACTGTTACCAATAAGGTGACCATATACCCCAATCCTGCTGACGATGTGGTGAACATACTTTATGAACGAAAGACCAGTGATGTAAAGGGCATGTATGTAGTAGACCTGCTAGGGCAAGTCGTGGCCAGTCAAGAGGTCACAGAGCAAAGCTCTTATTACCACTTTAATCTCAGTGGTGTACAAACGGGCTTCTATATTTTAGTTATAGACAGAGGTAGTGATAAGGAGGTCATCAAACTTATGGTGCAGTAATACCTACCATGTACTTATAAAATATTTTAAGTTTGTGCTATGAATCGTGTTTGGAAACAGTTATTGACCATTAGCATTGGTGCTTTAGTTTTTACTTCTTGTGGCGAAGGCTCATCAGAAGAGTCTGCCAATGGCATCTTCGAAAGCCAGCCTGCGCTGAAAAACATTACCGCAGAGATCAATAAGAAGCCTAAAGATGCTGACCTGTATTTTGAGCGTGGCGCTATGCTTGACCGTATGGAGCTGGACTCACTGGCACTGATAGACTATCAAAAAGCCATCTCATTAGACTCTACCCAAGCACGCTATTACAGTACTATTGGCGATATGCTGTTTGAACATAAAGACATTAGCGGTAGTGTAGTTTGGCTGAAAAAAGCGCTAGAGATAGACCCTAATGATACTAAGGCACACCTTAAGATCGCTAAGATGTTTTTATACCTTAAGGAGTATACCAGTGCCTTCAAGTCCATCAACACTGTGCTGCGTCAAGATGTATATCACCCTGAAGGCTATTACCTGAAAGGCATGATCTACAAAGACTTGGATGATACCCTTAAGGCCATATCCAGTTTCCAAACGGCAGTGCAGGTAGACCCTGAATATCGTGAAGCAGTAGTACAACTAGGCTTAATGCATAGCAAGCAGGGCGACCCGATCGCATTACAATATTTTGATCGTGCATTTAATATGGACACTCTTAATGTGTTTCCACTTTACGCCCGTGGTGTATTCTACCAAGACCAAGAGCAGTTTGCTAAGGCCAAGGAAGAGTATAAGAATGTGATCATGCACGACAGACAGTATGAGAATGCTTACTTTAACATGGCCTATATCTTACTGCAAGAAGACTCGGTAGACAAGGCATGGCGTCAGTACGACCTGCTCACTAAAATAGCACCTGCAAGTGCAGAAGCTTACTACAACAGAGGCATATGCTATGAGGAAAAAGGAGAGAAAGAAAAAGCACTGGCAGACTATCAACAGGCATTGGTATTTGATGAAAATTACGAAAAAGCTAAAGAGCGTATCAAAGCACTAAAGCAATAACAACACGTATGAAACAAGGCTTGCTCCTAATCATATTATCACTTTTTGCTACTACCACACAAGCGCAGGGAAACAGCCTATACAGCACGGTTCCACTCAATAAAACCGTAACCATACACCTCACTTATTGCGATAGTACCATACTGCCATACTATTATATGTATTCTTTTGATTATTTTAATGGCAGGGAAATGGTGAAGGGAGAGTTGCTGGTGCCTAAAAAAGATGAACCTTACCTTGGCTTGGTAAAAATGGAAACCAAGCTGTGCAAGATCAACACCTTTGTGAATACCATAGCCAAAGGAAAGTATGTACCCATGAAAGTGAATGACTACATACAGGTGATACTACACGGGGGGAAAGATACTTTGTTTCTCAACTTTGACACCTCACTGCCCGAAGCCGTATTGACCCTTTGTCGCCCATAGTACTAACACATTAATAGTAAAAGCTGAAGCACAACTATCATACACCACTGCTATTACTTTGCATGGCCTTGCTATGCAGCACCGCTGTCTTCGCACAAAAAAGCAAGAAAGATACGGTGACAGTCATCAGAAAAAACACCACCTCTCAAAGAGCGGCGATACCGCAAGCCGAGATGCGTAAGAAAGTACGCGTGATCAGACCCGGAGATACCATCAAAAAGCCCGAAATAAAAGAGATAGGTGAGATACGCCCAATAGATACGGTGATCATTGTAAAAGAAGGAAAGACACCTGAAGAGATACAAAAAGAACAGGCAAGGCTGGCCAAAGCTACCATAAGAAGAGATCCTGCCTTCTGCGAATGTGTTGAGGTAGATGTACAAGTAGCCGACACTCTCAAAAAGCCGAACTACCTTACATATACCTTTGTGGTCAAGAACAACTGTAAGATAGACGTCTGGCTCAGCACCAAGCATTTCCGTTTCATCCCTCACGACTATTTTGGTCACAGGGTAAAGGTGATTCGCAAGCTAGGCTTTGTTGTGCGCCACGATTATCCTGACTTTGTAAAACTCTCCAAAGGGGAGGAACGCTCTTTCCGCTTCTCCGACGATGCTTTCTATGAATTTGATATTGCCAGAGGCAATTTCTATAAGTTCCAATTTGTACACAATAATACCCGAGAACGCTACAAGAATGACCCTAGAAAAACCTTTCTCTGCATTAAGAAGAAAGAAGCCATGATATATGTGAGATAAAGCCACTGTTTCCCAACAAAAAAGCTAGGTTTATTCTATCTTGCAGGCTAAATAACAAATACTTCTCGCAATGGCTCTTATAGCACCTTCCGTACTGTCAGCAGATTTTCTCAACTTAGGTAGAGATATTGAAATGATCAACAACTCTGAGGCCGACTGGTTTCATGTAGATGTGATGGACGGACGTTTTGTTCCCAATATCAGCTTCGGTATGTCCATCATCAAGCAGATGAAAAGCATGGCTAAAAAACCGTTGGACGTACACTTGATGATCGTAGAGCCTGAAAAGTATTTTGAAGATTTTAAAAATGCGGGTGCTGATGTACTTACCGTACACTACGAGGCCAGCACACACCTTCACCGCAGTCTTCAGGCCATTAAAGCATTGGGCATGAAGGCAGGTGTTTCCCTCAACCCACATACTCCTGTACATTTACTAGAGCATGTGATCACCGAGTTAGACCTGGTACTGATCATGAGTGTTAACCCGGGCTTTGGCGGGCAGAAGTTCATCCCTCAAGCTTTGGACAAAATCCGTCAGGTAAAGGAGATGATCACTAAAACAGGTAGCAGTGCCGTGATAGAGATAGACGGCGGCGTAAATCTTGATAATGCCAAAGATATTATAGATGCCGGTTGTGACGTACTGGTGGCGGGCAATACGGTATTTTCTTCCGACGATCCTACCGAGACCATTAAAAAGCTGAAGAACGTGGGAAAATAAACGTAACTTATTGGCGTTTTAATCTAAATATGTCTAAAAAGCTACTCAGTCTAACTGTCTTTATACTACTATTTGCCCTACAGGTAGATGCACAAACCAGAGCCTACATCAAAGGTCGTGTGACCAATGAGCGCAACCGTGGCATGGAAGGGGTAACCGTGGCCGTGCAGGGTACCAGCATTGGCACTACTACCGACCGTAAGGGTAGTTATACATTGGAAGTACCTGCTAATGTGACCGTTACCGTGGTATTTAGCTTTGTAGGCTACGAAGTACAAAAAAACAGCTATACACTTATACCCGGCCAAACCAAAGAACTAGACACTAAGATGGCTAAAAAAGCCACCAAGCTGCAAGGGGTAGTAAAAAAGGGAGACCGCGACCGTGAAGCCGGTAACATCAAAATAGACATCAGAAAAGCAGGCGAACTACCTTCTACCAACTTTGGTAGTGGCGTAGAGGGCATCATCAAAACCTATGTAGGTAGTAACAACGAGCTTACTTCTCAGTACAACGTGCGTGGTGGTAACTTCGATGAGAACCTGGTATATGTAAACGACTTTGAGATCTACCGTCCGTTCCTGACCCGTAGCGGGCAGCAAGAAGGGATGAGCTTTATTAATGCCGACCTGGTATCGGGTGTTAACTTCTCAGTGGGTGGTTTCCAATCCAAGTTTGGTGATAAGATGAGTAGTGTGTTGGATGTGACCTACAAACGCCCTCGTGAGTTTGGCGGCCGTGTCATGGCCAGTCTGTTGGGCGCAAGTGTAGCCTTCGAAGGCGCGTCAAAGAATGAGAAGCTAACCTATTTGGTAGGTCTTCGTCATAAAAGTAATCAATACCTGCTGCAAGCACAGCAAACTAAGGGTATTTACAACCCATCATTTACAGATGCACAGGCATTGGTCAATTATCAGATCAGTAAGAAGTGGGAAGTAGAAGTAATAGGTAACTATGCCCGCAACCGCTTTAGCTTTGTACCGGAGGAGCAAACCAGTAGCTTCGGCCTCATCAACAAAGCATTCCAACTCAGAGTATTCTACGATGGTAATGAGATAGACCAGTTCGACTCCCGTTTTGGAGGCATCTCCACTACTTACCGTCCTAATGATAAGTTGAAACTAAAACTACTGGCCTCGGGATTCCAAACCAATGAGCGGGAGACCTATGATATATCAGGCGAATATCTGCTGGGCGAGTTGGAGACCGACTTAGGCAAAGAGAACTTCGGACAGGTAAAAACCTTTTTAGGTACAGGACTGATACATACATACGCGCGTAACAAACTGGAAGTAAATGTAGGTGATGTAGGCCATCGCGGCTCTTACGATGCAGGCAAGCACTTTCTTCAATGGGGGCTAGGTGCAAATGTCACCAGTATTACCGATAAGCTGCGCGAATGGGAAAGAAGAGACTCTGCTGGGTTCACACAGCCTGTAACTGTAGGGCAATTGGAGCTTACCCGTGTGTATGCGTCCAATGCATCGTTCAACTACATGCGTTATACCGGCTTCTTGCAAGATAACTTCCGCTTTAGCGACTCTCTAGACCTGACCGCTTCTATAGGGGCTAGGTTTAACTACAGTAGCCTGAACGGAGAGCTACTCATTAGCCCAAGGGCACAGTTCTCTTACAAACCTAAATGGAAACGCGACTGGGTATTCAACCTTGCAGGAGGTTTATATCAGCAACCACCATTCTACCGTGAGATGCGTGACCTGAATGGTAATGTGAACAAGAACCTTAAAGCACAAAAGTCTTACCATGTCGTGCTTGGCTTCGACCACGATTTTGTAGCGGCGAAGAGAACCTTTAAAGTCACTACAGAGATCTACTATAAAGGGCTATGGGATATTGTACCTTATGAGTATGATAATGTGCGTATCCGTTACTTCGGGCAAAACAATGCCGTGGGTAGAGTATATGGTGGTGAGATACGCCTGTTTGGAGACATTGTTAAAGATGCCACTTCTTGGATAAGCGTGGGTATACTAAAAGCTGAAGAAGATGTCACTAACGACCAGATCGTGTTCAAAGATGTAAATGGTGCTGATAGTGGTTCTTTTGCTCCGGGATATATTCCAAGACCTACCGACCAGCGCTTTATGTTGGGTATGTACTTTGAAGATTACTTGCCGCGTAATAAGAACTTCAAGATGCACTTGAACCTGATGTATTCTTCAGGTCTACCATTTGGACCGCCTGACCAAAGCAGATATGGTGACACACTTCGCTTACCCGACTACAAGCGTGTAGATATTGGTTTCTCCGCTTTATTACTTGATGGCACGAAGACCAAATATCAAGACAAGAAGGTGATCAGTGGTATTAAGAAGATATGGGTCAGCGCAGAGGTGTTTAACCTGTTGGGTATACAAAATACCCTTTCTTATAGTTGGATACAAGACCAAACCAGTGGCCGTACGTTTGCTGTGCCTAACCGACTGACCTCACGGCTGATCAACGCCAAGCTCGTCGTCGATTTTTAATGCTGCACTACTACTTTCATAGCTTGCCAAGCACTTCCGCTATGCAGTACTAATGTGTAAGTACCTATTGGTATCGTAAGAGTATTCATCGTTTCCTTTTGGGAGCTTATCGCTTGTTCACGCACAACTCTCCCCTTCATATCCAATAATTGTATTGTCCCTTTCAGTGGTTTATCCATCCTTACTGTCAATGACTCATGAGCTGGATTAGGCGCTATAGTAACACCCCACTCTTTCCGTTCTTGTTTAATGCTTGCGGCAGGGTTTCCCAGCTTTACCACCCAAATATCTCCATTACCAAAATTAGTAGTAGCATCTCCATTCACCGACCTGCTTGAACCCACCAAAATAAATCTGGCATCGGGTAATTGTAGTCCTGTACTCCCGTAATCTTCATCAGTTCCTCCTAAACATTTTTGCCATAACACTTTACCGGTATCATCTATTTTTACTACCCACATATCGTGTGTACCCAGTAAAGAGTGATTGACCTGTACCATACCATCTATAGACAATGTAGAGCCTATAATCAAGTAGCCGCCTTCTATACAGGGAATGATCTCATTGCTCTTATCCTCCAAACTACCACCATAGGTTTTACTCCATTCCAATTGTCCTGCACTATCTGTTTTCACGACCCATATATCATAGTCACCCCTATTAGTATCCACATCACCGTTAGATGATCTTGTTTCCCCTACCCATATATAACCACCATCGTGAGCGGGTTTTACATCATTCAATGCTTCAAGACTATCACCTCCTAAATACCATTGCCAAATAAGGTTACCATTTTTATCCAGCTTGACGATCATGGCATTAGTATCAAAACTGTCTACTACTGCTCCTGCAACTACGATACTGTTATCTTGGGCTTCTTCCACATCATTTAACCATGTTCTCGGGTAAAGGTTTTGTGGTAAATGTTTTTTGGAAGTGTCGCTTAAGAAACGTTGCCATTCTATTACTCCTGCACTATCCGTCTTCACTATCCAGCCGTCTACTATGCCGGGGTAGCTCTTTATATCGCCATCACTGGAGCTGGTCATGCCTCCATAAATATATCCTCCATCCCTAGTTGGCAAACCCGCTCTATAGTTATCAAAACTTGAGCCTCCATAAGTTCTATTCCATAAAATGTCGCCGTAATAATTTGTTTTAAGACTCCAAAAGTCAACCACACTATCAAAGTGTGTTACATCCTTACCACCTCCGTAAACTTGTCCTGCTATATAAAATCCGCTATCTACCTCGTATACCCTGCTTGACAAAGAAGATTGTGCACCGCCGTATACTTTTGACCAATTCATGCCGGCATTAGTATCTATATTAAACACGAAGAAATCGGCAAACTTCCCCTTCTTGATATTGATATAGATATTTTTAGAGAATGTAGTACCACAGACTAAGATGTTGCCATGAGAAGTAAGGATCACGTCACTGGCATAGTCGGTATCTTCTCCTCCAAAATTTTTCTGCCAAATAACTGAAGGAGCTTGTGCCATACTACAAAATGGAAATAATAATAATAGTATAAGTAGCAAGAACTTGCTCATAGGGTTATGTTTATATTAAAACTAGTCATTACATAAAAGAATAAGAAAATAGCATTGTCATTTTTAAGCCATAGAAAAAGCCCCGCATATTGCAGGGCTAGCTTCATATTTACTTAGTTGTATGTTACTTAGTGTTTTACCACTACTTTGGTATTCTGTATTGCTTTATCAGTTTGTATCAATACCATGTAAGTACCGCTGGCTATGTTAGCCGTGCTTATGGTATATACTGATGTACCTTCTTTCACTGCTTGCTGTGCCAGCACACGACCAGCAAGATCTACTAATTGTAAGCTACCATTACCACTTACAGGTATCGTTACTTTCACTTGCTCATCAGCAGGGTTAGGATATACCTCAGCTCTTAACTGCTCAGGGCTATTGGCAATGCTTGTAGGTGCACCATCGTAAATGAAGAAATCATCAACAGCAGCTTCTACTAAGTTCTGCCCATCGTTTGAAGCAGCAATAACATTATCAGAAGCAATGAAGCGCATTTGTACTTTAGTACTGCCAGGGTAGTATTCGCTTAATTTAAATACTTTCCTTCTCCACTTATGATCAGATTGGTAGGTCAGCTCTACATTTCTCCATATCACGCCTAATGTATTGTTGATCTGTACTTGCCAATAATCGCTACGTATATTACTAGGCGAGCTAGTTGCCACATCGTTAGAGTAATACCTGTAGTATTCAATGATCGGATCATAATAACCACTCAAATCAAATACCGGTGTTTGCAACGTGGTACGACCACGATCTACGTCAGCAACGCTGGCACTAATAAACTGAGAACCCGCATTTCCGGTTATCATACACTGACCACTACCTGTAGTATTGTCACTACCTGTCTGTACTTGAATTGAACCATAACTAGAAGAAATAGGCGATGCTTGTATCCATGTACCTGAAGTGGCATTATCAGTACTGATACCTAATTGCCAGTCAGAAGCATTAGTTTCAAAATCCACTTTCTTTCTCACGTTAACACCCACGGCAAATTGATACGGAAGTGTTACTTCTTGCGACAAAGCAGCATCAGGGCTGAACCTATCCGGCACAGTGTAAACTGATGTGTTTAAGAAATCGAATATAGCAAAGTAGTAATCGATAACAGTACCGGCAGCCTGTGAAGGTATTTGCCCGCTGTAATTGTTACCACTTGTATTCGCCATAGTTACAGTATCCCATGCTTGGCCACGCTCACGATAGATCAACTTCAGCTCTTGGAAGAAAGCAGGGTTAACCAATGTCATAGACGTATTTACATCAATAGCCGAGCCCGGTGCCTGGTGAGCCAACTCATTGTGCGATAGTGTAGCATCACTCATTAAGTAAATACCATGACGCGCAAACGCCTCAGCTATCTGCTTAAAGTGTGGTGTACCATTACTTAAGTTATTATCATCATCGTCGGCCTGTAAAGCGGTGATCAATATTTCATGGTAGATCTTACCTTCAGTACCTAATGGTCCATCGTGCACTGCAGGATAAGTTTTTACAAATATTTGTGTCATTGTATCTTCCGAACCTATGTTCACTGCTACATCCCACCATGCGCCGGCAATGATCTCACCATCTGCATGCACTTCACCTTCTATATCTTGCGGATATACTTTAGGAGCACCCACATAGCTTCTGATATTACCACCTGAAATAAACGCATCTTCACCTACTACACCATCTTTATTAATAGCCATAGACCATACATCAGCATAACCTTCATTCAAAGAACCATTTGTCATACCGGCGGGAGAGCCATTGTCTCTGTAATACTCACGGTTAATGCCATGACCATACTCGTGATAAACAATATCACCTACCTCAGCAAATGAGCGGCAGTTGCCAGCGGCTGCATAAAAGTTGATAGAACTACCATTATAGTAGGCATTACAACTACTGTTTGTTCTATCTGTTACGGTATTCAAAGAAAAGTCCATACCCGTAAAACTTGGCATATAACCTTTCATAAAGTCATGCACTCTGTTTGCATGATAGAAAGCATTAAGATCAGCACTGTTTGCACTACCCGATGTGGTGTAAGTAAACGTATTAGTAGCATTACTAAATGTAGTTGATACTGATGGTGTAGGTCCGTTACCAGCACCTTGACGTATTCTTGACCATGCGCCACGAAGTGTTACTGTAGCATTTTGAGGCGCGTTGAGTGATGGGATGTTCAAATCACCATTCTCATCAGTTTCGTAGTTAGTACCACCAATGGTCACTCTTAAATGTGCCAAAGGCTCAGTAGTAGCCGCTACAGATGGCTTGGTTTTATACACACTTGCTTGAGCTTTTACATCAATAGTTTGGTGTACATAGTTCATTCTGTATAATAGATCGCCACTGATGGCATCTACATAACCTTCTAACTCATAAGGCAATACTTCGCCTTCACCAGTCACCACATATTTATAAGCCGGGCGCATTACATACCCCTTAGTAGTAGGTACAGGAAACCACAGCCAATCATTATCCACTGTTTTAGACGTGATGCTCGTGCCACTCAATTCTTTAGTTACGTCTTTTAACGCATTTTGTGGCGCTATAGTTGGTGTAATACCTTGCTCCACTTCACCATAAGTTCTTAGTGTGATACGAGTAAGTGACCCGTTTGCAGCAAAGCGGAAAGACAGCTTAGAGAACATCACCTCATGTCCGCCTACCTCTCTTATATAGTCAACATACCAAGCATGACCTGCATCTTTATTTCTTACTAATTTCCACTCGTTAGCCTTCAAGCCTAACTTAGTTAGCTTACCGGCTAGTAATCCGTTGGCCTTCTCCACATGAGTGCCACCTGGCACTGTAAGTGCGGGGCCGTACATATCGCTGAATTTGCTATTCAGCTTGTCTATATCAGCATTCCAACCCGGAAAGTTAGCCGCTACAATATCTTGTGTTTCCAACACAGCATTTACATTCACCATTTGCAGGTGTCTGTAGTTTTGGAATACGGAGAACTCGTACCCTTCTTCATGTGTGTGTTCTTCGGCTTGTGCTGCATTAAAGGCCACAGCAAGCCCCATAAGCATTAATAATTTCTTCATTTTTTACGTTTGTCTTACGCTTTAAATATTTAAAACGATTTAATTTCTAAAAGTTGACCAGAGCAATAGAGGGGGAAAACGCTTGCCGAAAATAAGCATTAAAGGCCGATTAAAAAAAGGATTGGGACATCATATGATAATTAAATGACAATAGCTATATAAGGATTATTTAATGAAGATCACCCAACCAAACAGGCCATATTATTACAACATATTGCTACGTAACATATAAGAATAAAAAAAATCATCAAAAAACCTTTTGAAAGAAAAATAGGTTGTTTTATCTTTGCAGCCCGTTCAACGGAAAAAATGATCCTGTAGCTCAGTTGGTAGAGCAATACACTTTTAATGTATGGGTCTTGGGTTCGAGCCCCAACGGGATCACAAAAGCCACCTCAAATGAGGTGGCTTTTATTTTTAATTAGAACTTGTCACACGTTATTCTTCACGTAGACCGACTAGTCTTTTTCACGTTATTTATCTCTATGTGGTGTAATTACTTTGTGCCTGTAGTCTATTGCTACATCATTCTGTCACAAACTAGAACACCTCATTTATGAACATCAACTTAAACACCTCTATCGACTTTTCATCCCCAAAGATACAAGAGTACATCTACGACTCTAACAATAACAGCACACTAGCACTGGAGCCCATAGCAGAAAGTGGTTACACACATGATGCTGCTGACAGAAGATTAAACTCTTTCTTCCCTACTATTAAACAAGATGTGCCCTTCTTAATAGCAGAAGAATGGGCGGTAGAAGAGATCGTAAAAGACACTGCAGGAAGACCAACAGGAAGAATACAATCAGGCATCAATACCATAGATGTGGTATTAGCACAAAGACTAGATGTTAACATAGAATACTGGGTTTACTTCAAAGAAAACATATCAGCCGATGCAAAAAACTATGGACGTAGTTTGATCTCAACCTACGACCCCGGCGTTCACGGTGACGACCTACAGGCCTGGATTAAAACTCAACTCAACGATGTACTAAAAGAGGACATGTTCACTATTGAAGCATGCATCCACATCAACAAAGATGGCAACAGGCAAGAGCTGAATATTAAACAGAGAGAAGCTCTGTTTTCTTTATATGGGCAAACCATGGGAGAAACAAGAGGTAATATTGATGTAATAGACGGGGAAGGTGAATATGAGCACTGGGCCAGAGGGAAGAACTTAAACCTGAGGAAGGTAGGAGAATACCTTAAAGAGAAGCAAGCTGCGCCAGCAATAACAAGAAATGTAAGAGAGGTAGAACAACCTAAAACTGCTGATTCTGTAGCAGACAATATAATAGATGAGATATTAACAGAACTAGTGCCATCGGAATGTATTAGTATGGTTCAAAGAAGACATAGACTGCTTACCTTATACTCTTGGCCTGAGTTTAAGATCGTATGGAAAAAGAAAAGAATAAAGGTTGGCTGCTCCAAGATAATAATCTACTACCCTGTTTTGATGGTAAGAATTTCAAGAATGGTATTCTACGTATACTATTCTCTACCAACACATGTTGATCTGTTTATTCTCAAAATCGCGGAAACCTGTGCCATACGTTCGGCCCTTGGTGCGGGTATCATTGGCATTATCATGTCAAATCCGGCAGTAGCAATTGCGGCATTTAAAGGGCTATTTAAAAGATGTTTAGAACAAGAGATCAAAAGCTGTGTCAACTCAGGACTGCTTACCGTGAGAGAAACCGGTAGTTGGGGGTAGCGTTTTATTCTATGGGTCTTGGGTTCGAGCCCCAACGGGATCACAAAAAGCCACCTCAAATGAGGTGGCTTTTTATTTCTGAAATTTTTCCAGTTTTCTAAATGTCTGATTTTCAATTGCGATTGGTTTGAGTACTATACGTTATCCTTTTTATACAAATTTTTCAATGCTGAAATAACAAGATTTTTTATCTGATATGGTAATTGGCTTTCTTGCCATTCTCGTTCTTTCTCAACCGAATTACCTGCACTTTTTATTGCCTTATTAGCATACTGAGCTGCTCTGAGTGAGTGGTCTGCCATATGGGCTGTAGCAACAGCATGACCAACTGCACGTGCTACTAGTATGTAAGTAGGATTACTATTTTCATTTGCTACAGCAATTGCTTCAAAAGATGCATTCCTTGCATCTCCCACTGAAGCCTCCCCTAATGTCCAAGCTTTTGCAATCTCCAAGGCTTTATATAACTTTTGATCTACATCATTACCTAAAAGGGGAAGCACATGTTTAACACAAGCAATAGCCCATATTATTAACTGATGATGCTCTTCTTTATTTAGAGTTCCTCCACGATGTTTAGCAATAAATCTTTGATCACGCATTTATTATGTAAAATAATACAAGTCAGATGTTTGAGTATACAACACTATTATTATATAAAAATTTACAAAAAATAATTCCTTCTAAAACAACTCAGCCTGCTTCAGCGCTTGCGAAGGCGTAGCATCGGTAGTAATGTGGAATATATCGCTATGACTATAACGAGGTGCTACATGCACCTGCACATCACCTGCATATCGTTTAAATAGTTGTAAGGCCAGTTCGGGGTCGTTATTGTCTCTTGACAGGTGAGAGAGGAACAGATGCGTCATATGATTAGGCTTATGTGTCAGAAAGAAGTCCAGCGCTTCTTTGTTTGACAAGTGTCCCAAGCCACCACGTATGCGGTTCTTCAAACGTATATGGTATCTGCCCTTCTCCAGCATCTCTGCATCGTAGTTAGACTCTAGGTAGGCGGCATGGCACTGGCTCATGTAGTGCTTAAGGTTATCGCATACCGCACCTATATCTGTAAAAACTCCTACTGTGATATCAGCATAGTTCACCACATAGCTAAACGGGTCTATAGCATCGTGCAATTTGCTAAAGCCCGTTACTTTCATACCGTTTACATCTATCACCTCACCGGGTTCTATCCTGCGGTATAGCTCTGGCTTGAACTTGAGGTGACTGGCATAATGTGTTTTATGATTCAGGTAAGCAGGTATCTTGTACCTTGACGATAATAGTTGCGCCCCCTTGATATGATCGGCATGCTCATGAGTGATGAATATGGCACGCACTTTGGCGATATTCAGCCCCATCTTCTTCATGCGTATCTCCGTCTCTCGGCAGGAGATGCCTGCGTCTATCAGCACAGCATCTTGTCCGTTACTGATATAGTAACAGTTGCCATTACTGCCCGAGTTGATGGATGCGGTATATAAAGCCATGATTGGGGCTGCAAAATAACTACTATTTTTTTACCCTGCCTTAAAGTAGTTAGTGTGTTACAAAAACTCTTCTAGTTATTACTTCGTCCCCTACATCTACTTTAACTAAGTACACACCTGTAGGCTGGCCTAATGTAACCCTTACTCTCGAGTCTGTTATTGAAGCATGGTACACTTCCTTACCTAAAACATTATATACCCTTAAGCTGCCAGCATTAGTTTTTTGAGTAGGCAACTGTAGTACAAAAGATCCATTATTGGGGTTGGGGAAAATTGTGAACCGCTCTTCACCTGCCAAGCCGTTTACGCTCGCAGGAAAAATATCAACTGTAGCATAAGCGGTATCACTGCAAGCAGAGCTAGCATTATCGGCAACAAGCATAGCAGTGTATTGGCCAGGTTGGCTGTAAGTATGCGTAGGGTTGGCAGCTGTAGAAGTTTGACCATCGCCAAAGTACCATGTGTAGCTTGTCCCGTTTGTGGAATTATTTGTAAAGTTGGTATTATTGCTCAACACCGCATGAGAGAAAGAGGCCTCAACTTTATACTCGCCAATATGCCAATAAAGCATACTATCGTACACAACTTTTTTTGTAGCTATTCGGATATTTGCAGCATCTGTTTTATTTAACGAATAGTCGTAATTGACATTCGTCACATCTCTTCTGAATAGTGCTGTATAAAAGCTACACGCTGCAGCATAGGACCCTGCGGGTGACGGGTGACTTTCATCAGCATCATATAGTTCGATGCCCGAATACTTTTCTCTGATATAACGCCAAACAGCACCTACAGGAGATATAATAGCATTATTACTATCTGCCAGCATTCTATACCGTTCTCTAACAACACTATCCATAGACAGGTAAGTACAGAAGTAAGGCCAGTTATCATTCGTAGTATAATAGTCGCAATAGAAAGTGTCGCCGTGCTTTCTACCCCAAGTCATATAAAACATGGTTTCAGCACAACTATTATGGTTGTTGATTATAGTATCTAGCCTTCTTGCATAGGGGAATAGTACGGTGTTTGCATCATCATCAGGTATGGCAATGCTGATGCTTTGCTGCTGTAGTATCACATAATCCCAACTCCCTTCTTTTATCTTATTAATGGTATTGGGTGGATTAGTAACAATATGGGCAAGAAAGCTATACCCTCCCGGTGCTTCCATTTGCCATTCCAGGGTATCTCCATTTGCTTTGGCTATTTCCTCTACTATCTGCGGCATATTGTTGGTGGTGATATAACTATTACCAATAAACAGTACACGCAACTTCTTACCGGCAAGCACTTGTGTACTGGCCAACAAGCACAAAAGGAACAATAAGTTTCTGATCTTCATTATGCTTATAGTAGACGCATTTAAAGCAAGAACAGTTTGTCAATGCCGTAGCTTTTTTGCCTAAATAGTATCAGTAAGGTTCCATAAAAGGGTATAGTATAAAGCTTACTCTCTCATAATACTTTTCATTTTCTTCCCTCTAGCCAGTTCGTCTACCAGTTTATCCATATAGCGGATCTTCTGCATCAGCTTATCTTCTATCTCTTCTACACGGTGCCCACATATTATTCCTTTAATCTTTGTCACATTGGGATTTATCTGTGGTGCTTCTTCAAAAAAAGTTTCCAAATCCACCTTACTATCTATCTGCTTTTGTAGTAGTTTTTTATCGTAGCCTGTTAGCCAATGTAGTATTACATCCAACTCTTCTTGTGTATGACCTTTCTTTTCAACCTTTTGTATATAGTGCGGGTATATACTGGCAAAGGTCATCTTAAATACTCTTGAGTTATCCATTACATATAGTTTTGTTCAAAAGAGGCGTTAGGCACCTCCATTTCTTATTTCCTTCACTATTAGTTTAGTTCTTTTTTCAGCTCTTGCATTTTGCAGCGATACTACAGCCCATATTGCAGCAGGCAGCCATCCTATTAGTGTTATTTGCAGAATAAAGCATAACAATCCGCTTAATATTTTCCCTCTTAAGAAAAAGGACAGCGGCGGTAGGAGTATGGCAATCAGTATCATAGAGTAAAACTACGTAATTTAAATATGCCTATGCATTACATCATGGCAAGGTTTGCAGACTGATTCTAACCAATGTATAGGCTCTCTACCAATATTCTTTTTAGCATATCTTTTGTGATGTACTTGTGTAGCAGGCGCTCCACAATGCACACACCGCCAATTATCTCGTTTCATAACAACATATCGTTTTCGTCTCCAAGCATCAGATTTCAAGTAGACATTCCTATAATAATCACGGCGTCTTTTTCTTTTCTGTTCAAAAAGCCATTGATCATACCATACTACGCCAAAGCCTATTATTAGTAATAAAATTATTCCAAGTATCATGGTGCATTAGTTATCAAAATACACTTTAATGTATTAAATATTTTCAAAATACATAAAGCCCCCGCAAAAGCAGGGGCCTTATTAAGTTTGATCTTTTTTTTACTCCTTTTATTATTGCTGTGTAGCAGTGTATACTACTTCAGTCGTATAAGTGCCTGCCGGATATGCAAAACCGGGATTAGCTTTATAGCGAGTGAAAAAATAACGGAAGTTACCTCTCCTGGCATTACTAATCATTAGTTGATCTGACGCGCTAATAGGTGCATACTTATTTCTAAATATACTGCTTACCTGACCACCTGTTCCGTTGTAAAAAGTACCAACACTTAAAATAGAAATTGGCATGGACGGGCTAGGCGATGCAGCACCTGTATAACTAAAGTGAGCTGCATTAGCCTTCACGGTTATATCATAATCTTTGTTTGAACGTGCAACCAATATTTGCCATCCTGTTGTTTTGCCATTAGCATAGTCATTGACACTATTAAAGTTCATCGTTTGAGTTCCACCGTAGTAAGATGAATAAAACTTGAGTTCAATACTATTGCTAAGAGCAACTTTCAGTGCTTGTGTGGCATTTTGTGCATAAGCTACAGCTGTAAGACTAAGTAGTATCAGTATGAATAACATTACTTTTTTCATCTTGATCTCCTTTTTGTTTTGATAAATACTTCATCATTGATAGTATAGCGTTAAAAAATTAAAGGCTCCTGTTAATGCAGGAGCCTTTAAGGGTGTGATCTTTTTCTTTTTTGTTTCTTACTCCTTAATTATCGCTGCGTAGCAGTGTATACTACATCTACAGCATATACACCTGCAGGGTATGCGAAGCCCGGAGTAGCTTTATACTGTACACTGAATGTTTGGTTGCCACCACGGTTACCGTTAGTGATCAGGTCTTGATCGCTACTAGTAAGTGTTGCGTAGCTAGATGCGCTAAATGGAGTAGCTACTGAACCACCAGTGTTGTTGGCAGCTAACTTTACTGCTAATACACCACTTACAGGCATAGTAGGTGCAGGAGAAGTGTTACCTGCGTAAGTAAAGTTTGCGGCATTGGTCTTAACAGTTACGTCAAAGTTTTTGTTAGAACGTACTTTCAACTCCTGAGCGCCAGACTCTACACCATTAGCATAGTCGTTTACTGAATGGAAAGGAATAGTTACATCTGCACCTTGTGCTGTACCAGACCCTGTGAAGGTAAGTTCGATTGCGTTGCTCAAGTTAAGCTTCACTGTTTGAGAAGCACTTGAAGATTGGTTTGAGTTTTGAGCATTAGCGGTTACTGCTGTTGCTGCGATTACTGCGATTGCGATTAGTTTTTTCATCTTTTTTGTTTTTAAAATGTTTAAGATTAATTGTTTTTCTACAGCAAATGTAGCATCGCAACCTACCCTATTCGGGAGATTTTCGGAGTTTGGCAGTAATCTTTCGGAGTTTGGTAGAAGCAGGCGGTTATTGTAACCCTAACCTGTTCTTTAGTATAGGTCTGAAGGCTCTGCTGATAGGCACAACATGGTCTTCTATCACCAATGTGGTCTCGTCTACATCCACTATTTTAGATAGGTTGACGATATAACTTCTATGTACTTTTTGAAAGCGGGACTCGGGCAGGCTTTTCTCAAGCTTTGATAAGGTGGAGTGAATAATAAGCTTCGACTTATCGGCCATGAACAGACACATATAGTCTTCACGGGTTTGCGCAAAGAGCAGTTCATCGAAAGCGACTCTTACAAACTTACCCTCTGAACGTACAAACATATCCTCACGGTCGGCAATGTCTACCTTCTTACTATTTTCGTATTTATCTATCGACTTAGATAGCCTGGTAAAATTGATGGGCTTCACCATAAAGTCCAGCACTTCATACTCAAAGGCTTCAATGGCATAGTCGGGGTTGCTGGTAGTTAATATGATACTTGGCAACTGTTTGGTAGTAGAAAGAAATTCAAAGCCGGATAATTCAGGCATCTCTATATCTAAGAAGATGATATCAACGTGGTGCTCATTTAAATGCTTCTTAGCGTCAAAGGCAGACTCGAAAGAACCTGTAAGCTCTATGTTATCAAACTTATCCAGCAGGAACTTCATAGACTCCCTTGCCATGCCATCATCATCTACTACTATTGCGCTGATCATATTTGTAATGCTTTATTGAGCTCTTCTACAGCTTTGTTAGCTTCAACCAAACTATCTAACAATGATACAACATCATCTTCATAACCGTTGATCGCTCCTTTCTTTTTTAGCTTTAGTTCTAAGTCTTTAAACCTTACCGTATACTGAGGCAGCCCCACCATCACAAAGTTGGGGACTAACTTATGCACCCACCTAACCAATTCATCGTAGTTAGAATCAATAAAGAAAGCCCTGCCTTTTTCTAACTCGCCATCTATCATACCTAGATAGAAAGCTACCATTTGACCGGCATAATCTCTTTCGTCTTGGTAAAAATCACTAAGTGTTTTCTTATCAATGATCTCTGGCAAGTGCAAGCTATCAAACACAGACTTGCCTTCTTCCTCTTCTTTTGCTATCAGATGCACATGTTGTTTAATAAAGCTATACAGAGCATCAGGGGTGAATGGCTTGGTCAAGTGGTCGTCCATACCTGCCTTTCTGGCTTTTCTCTTCTCATCTAGCAATGCCGATGCAGTTAACGCCAATATCTTAGAACTATGATTGGGGTTATCCTTATCCGATCTTATTTGTATTGCCGCCTCATAGCCATCCATCACAGGCATGTGCATATCCATTAGTATCGCATCAAAAGGTTCTTGCTGCGACATGGTTACTGCCTGTTGCCCGTTGCGCGCTACTTTAAAAGATACGCCCCACTGACTCAAAATTGTTTCAATGTATTTTAAATTCAGATCATTGTCTTCGGCTATCAGCACCCTTACTTGGTTCAGCGACCTTTCTTCTACATGAACACCCGGCAATTCTTCATGCCCTGTACCGGCTTTTACCTTTAGTGTAAAAGTAAAAGTAGCTCCCCGCCCCTTATCACTTACTACTGATATAGCACCTCCATGAAGCGCGACCAGCTTTTTAGTAATGGCTAACCCTAAACCTGTTCCGCCATATTTACGATTGGTCTCCTTGGTTTCTTGTTTATACCTATCGAACACCAATGGTATACGTTCTTTCTTGATACCTATACCTGTATCACTCACATCAAACCTGAGTAACAGGTCATCATTTTCCAGCTTGTCTGCTAATGATACATCGATACCAATAGTGCCTTTTTTAGTAAACTTGATGGCATTGTATACTAGGTTGTAAAGTATTTGGTTGATGAAGTTCTTATCTGCTAGTATATAACGAGGCACCTCATTCGCAATATGGTAGTTCAAGCTATTACCTCTTTCTTTCACACGAAAGTCGAGCGTTTTGCACAACATAGATATAGCTAGATTTAAATCTACGTTACTCTCTACCACATCTACCTCACCTGCTTCTATTTTAGAAATATCCAGTACATCACTGATCAATCCATGTAAAGTATCCGCAGCATACCTTATATCTTCCACATAGTTTTCTTGTAGTTTGTCCAGCCGGGTAGTATTCAGCAAGTTGGCCATGCCTAGTATGGCATTAAGCGGTGTGCGTATCTCATGGCTCATATGTGCCAAAAAATCTTTTTCAGCCTGCTGTGCCTCTATCGCGGCTTCTTTTGCAGCCTCTAAGTCTTTTTGCAACTTTTTGTTTGCGGTAATATCTCTGGCTACTGCAGTTATCTCTGCATGCTCAGGGTTGGTAAAATCTATCTGCACCCTTTGCCCTAACCAAAAAACTGTTCCATCTTTTGCATAAACAGGAAACTCTAAATAGCTGGCACTTATTTTTTCGTCTAATACATTAAGGTAAAAGGAACGTACTTCTTCAACATACTCATCAAGCACAAGATCGGTATAGTGTTTCCCTATCAGTTCTTCAATACTAAAGCCTAGCAGCTTGCTGGTAACGGGGTTGACATAAGTAAAGTAACCCTTCATGTCGGCATTATAAATAATATCACCTGCCGACTCTACTAAAGATTGAAATTGCTTTTTACTCTCTACCAGTTCTTTTGTTCGCTCCTCTATCGTCTGCTCCAACGATTGGTTGAGCTGTTGCAACTTCTCATTGCTATGATAAAGCTCTAAAGCCTTTTTTTCCAATATAGCTTCAGCTTCCTTACGTGCAGCAATCTCACGCTGCAACCTTCGCTTTAATATGTCAATTTCAGTAGACACTATTTAATAATGAACTTTACATGGCTACCCTCATCATCTACATACTCCATATTTATGGTCTTGTTCTCACCAAAGTGCTCCAGTGTTTTCTCAATAAGTCCATAAGCCAGGTCTGACATCTTGCGCTCAGAGTTATAGATCATGACCAAAGTATCGGGCTCAGGCCTTTCTGTTTTAAACTTCGGCAGTTGTGCATCCGGGTATAGCTTGGCTACTTCAATATGGATATACCCATCTATCGATTCTAAAAAATCAAAAGCCGTGTGGTTGGGGTCAAAAAAGTTAGCGTAATTATTATAAAAGACATCAAATAAATACCTCCCGAAAAACCTGAGTGCTGCACCTACTTCTATTTGTTTATGCTTAGCGTAGGAGACTACCATCTCCACGATCTCACTATGTGGGTAGGTACCTACTGCGGTATATACACCACCACTTTCGGGCTTTACGTCCAACAGTATTTTATCTACTATTTCGTAGCCGTCCTCCTCTTCTATCATCTCTAAGAACTTGGTAAATACAATGCCTTTCATGCGAAAATATTATGGGTTAGTTACTAAGGTATAAGATAAGTAATTATGCTAATAATGAGAACACCGCTTTCAAATAAGCACATTTTTAATGTATATTACGACAATAGAATTATGCAGCACGGAACTCTTATCTACTAGTATGAGATACGCCCTATTTACATTATTGATCTTTGCTTATGCAATAACAGCAACAGGCCAGTATCACCTATTAGGCGATATAGGTTATACACCTGGTGTTTCTATTACTTATAACTATGAACTTACCAAACATCTAGCAGCTGGCATAGGACTACAATCTTATATGTACCCCCCAACTGGTGATAAGAGTAAAAAGTTTACTACAGGGCTTTATGCGGATTTACGAATCAATATTCGTACAACAAAAAAGAACCAGTTCTTTACATTCTTTAATTTTGGGGTAAACCTATATAAGCAGGATAAAAGCTACGATCGAGATAGTACACACATCAGTCACTATCCGCACAATAATGGTTTTTGCTTTAACATGGGTCTTGGTTATTTCAGAAAGATGACCAAACGTGGAGGAGGACCTTACCTAGCATTGAAAATGGTATCAAACTGGTATACGATAAGAGGTTATAGTATTATATCAAAAGAGGATGAAATAGGATTATTATCCGTTGATGCAAGACCAGTAATAGCATTAGGTTTTAAATTTTAAAACGACCTGTTATGAGATATATAATTTCGTTAGGCATTCTCGCTTTATTATTTGCTGAATGCAAAGCAAAAATTGAGGTATACCCCACAGGCAGCTACGATACACTTGGCGTACAATGGATGACCATTGAGCGTGACCATATCACTTACTATTTTCAGGGAACAGGTAAACAAGCTGGTTCTTTATTTTCAAACTTTCATGAAGAAGCCTATGAAAAACTAGGGCCTATATTTGATGCCAAGTTGCCTACGAAGCTACGTTTCTTTGTATGGACAGATTGGGAAATGGCTCAAGAAAAACTTGGCCGTCCCCTAGGATTTGCTGTAGGTAACCAATGCGTATGCCACATTAGGTTCAACCAAACACTTGGTCATGAAATGACCCATATACTAAGCTACTGGGCACAAGGTACACCGCCGAACTCTTATTCAAGATTTATTAACGAAGGTATTGCTGTTGCTCACGACTTATCAGATCGAGACTTCACCACTTATGCAAAAGAAACCTTAAAAGGCAAAGGCATCAATAGCATAAGAGCGTTTTGGGATGGCAATCAACAAAATGCATCTGAAGAGCTTTTATACCCTGCAGCAGGAGCTTTTATTCAATTTTTGCTTAGTAAGAATACATCAAATAAATTTATACGACTTGTAAAAAACCAACACTACACAGATGCAGAGGCAATTTACGGTAAAGAGCAACTAGATTCTTACATTAATGAGTTTGATACGATACTTGGATTATAAGTACTAATCCTCTATACATCTCCTAGTATAAAGCTACGCTCGCTAAAGGCCGGTAGGTTTGCTGCTGATTCGTAGAAGTATTGCAACTCATCTTTCTTATCCATGAGCCCCAAGCTATATAGCACCGGCACATAATGGTCGGGCGTAGGTGCTGCCATTTTACCTAATTTATGACTGGTCTCATAGTTGATGATGTTCTTCACATTTCGCTCATCCAACTGCTGTTTGATCCATGCATCGTAATCGGCCTCCCAACCATATGGCGTCATATCATTAGTACGCATTTTTTGCATGGCCAGCCTTAGGTTGTGTATGAGCGAGCCACTACCTATAATGAGTACTCCTTTGTCTCTTAATGCGCTCAACTGCTTACCCAAGTCATAATGGTATTGTGGCGGAGCATCGTAGTAGATACTCATTTGAAAAACAGGAATATTCGCTTCAGGGAACAAATGCATGAGCATAGGCCAAGCACCGTGGTCCAGCCCCCAATCAGTGGTTTCTTGCACATCAGGAACGATGCGTTTTACCTCACGTGCAATATCGGGTGCGCCCTGTGCTTTATAGTACACATCGTAATACTCTTTAGGAAAACCATAGTAATCGTATATCTGCTTTTGCTCAGGAGATATATTCACCATCGTTCCTTTAGTACACCAGTGAGCCGACACGACCAAAGCTGCCTTTACATCATAATTGTTTTGCAACTGCTTACCCAACTCATATAAAGTATTCCAAAACGGTCGCTCCTCTTTAGACATGGGTATATCCATAGGATTACCATGCGATGTAAACAACACAGGCATCTTGCGGCCTTGTACAGGTAAAGTATCGGTATAATTTTTAAAGCTACTGAGTGTACCCATAGCAGAGAAAGCTAATATCGTTTTAAGAAAATCCTTACGTTCCATACAATTAATGTACCTACAAAGGTAGTAAGGTTTTTATAATGTTTAATGCTGTAATATATAGGTTTATCTTATCCTTAACAGTGTAAAATAGTATTCCGCATTTTAAAAACCATCACGATATAGGCTGTCTATATTTGCCGGCAAAAAGAAATAGGCATGAATATACTTAGCAAGCTCATCATAGCTACGGCACTACTTTTAGCCCCCACTACTTTAATGGCTCATGGCTACTGGATAGAGCTAGAAGGCAACCACAAAGTAAACGAACCGGTAACTGTAAAACTTGTATTTGGCGACTACCCTGCCGGTGAGCGTTTGACGGGTAAGTTTTTAGATAAGATGAAAGATATCAATGTATATGTACAATACGGCAATAACAAGCGTGAACAGATAGAAATGGAACAAACAAATGATTGCTGGATAGGTACATTCACACCATCTACATCTGCCACATATGAAGTTACAGGCATTAACGACACACGCGATGTGCAAGACTGGACCAAGCATCACCTTGGCGTTGTGCGCCCCATACAATACCTCAAAGCCTACTACCAAGTAGGTAAATCTGCCAATGAGGGTGGTACCAACTTTCTGTTGGATGCATCAATAAAAAAACTTGCTAATGGTAAGTATGAGATCACTGTTTTAAAAAACGGGCATCCGTTACCTCAACAAAAAATAGTTATATCAGGCTATGGGAATTACAACCAAGAACCTACTACTAGTAATGATGGGCGAGCAACCATAAAGCTGAAGAAAAAAGGCTTACACGTTATGAGTATCGACTGGATCGATAAAACTCCTGGAACTTATAAAAATAAAAAATACGAAACCATAAGACACCGTCTTGACTATTCACTCTATTACTAAGCTAATATTTTGATACATTTTTAGATTATAGTAATAAGCCACCATAAATTGGTGGCTTATTACATTCAAATAATACACTCTGTTTATAATTGCATTAAAGCTTTTTAATACCTATATGATATTACACTGACAGAACTTGATTATTACAGAAGTATTTTAATAATCGAATCATAAAGTCTTATCTATGGACATGGCTACCCTCATTACATTTTCTGTACCCGCATTGCTTATAGTAGGTGTCATCATTTACTGTGTTATAAGACTCAGAACACACGGAAATCTTTTTGATGATTAATAGAATAGCTTACAGAAACCTTTACATTATCTATTTAAGCCACCTCATAGGTGGCTTAAATTTACCTCACTCGCAATGCAAGTTTGATGATAAGAAATAATAGAGCGCAGCTAAATGCGAAAGCAAAAAACAATAATGCTTTGTACCAACCGCCTGTCAGCTCATCTTTCCTATCACTATAGAATGTCCATGAACTAACTAGCTTAAAATCATCATTATATTTCTCTTTCAATTCTTCCAGAGATAGTGCTTCTTCTACATGGGCATCCTTGGTATCGATACTCATGAGCTTGCCTTCATAAGTCTTTACATATACATGGTCGCCCACTTGTTGCAGCTCTTCCACACCATACACCAACTGCTGACCTTCACAATCTATATATGATTGTTCGGGCAAGTCTATAAACAACAGTTGGCAGTCATTAGCTATAGGTACATACCAAGCATCCCCTACACCTATATCAACACACTTCCAGCTTGAGATGAATATTGAGCCTATTATTATGGTAAAGTAGGTAGTATATAGAAAAACAAAGGGGCTTACTACGCCTAATATTACTTTTCTCTTTTTCTTGTTTTTAGAGGTGAAATAGATGATGATAGCTAACACAATAGCCAAAACTGTGCTGACAATAAACAAGAAGACAAGGTGTATCAGTATAGCAAATCCCCAACCCATAAGAATTCGTTTTTACTAATCTACAACTTTAATATGCATGTAATAAAAAATGCCGCCTCTAGAAAGAGGCAGCTTTTCCCTTTAACAAGCTGGTTTAAAGTTTTTAGTGATTACCGTTCATCATATTGCTATAAACCTTATTGTCCTTGCCCTAGCGAATATGCGCGTTCTCCGTCAAAAGAGTATAAATTTTCTGTCTTTACAATATCCACTTCATTACTATTACCGTTGTCAAGTAGCTCTACAATATCCTTATAGCTGATGTGTCCATTGTTCTTACTCATGTATCTACACCTCCAGTGGTCGGTGCAGAAGGTCTCTTCAAAACCATTAGGCCATACCTTCACCCCTCTATTGGTGATCATAAGTAACTCAATATTATCATTCTGTATTTTCCTTAACCTTTCGGCTAGCTCATCAGGGCTACTGCCGTCCCAGTGTACAAAAGCATCTACACCTTCCAGCTTTTTGGCTGCCTTTGGCCTGCGCTTATACAGGTGCAAGTTCATGGCGCCGCCAGCTCCGTACTTAACAGGCTTTAATTTGGTCGGTTGCTTGCCAAGGTTACCTATCACTGCATCTGCAAACTCGGTAGTACCTACTTTCTTTTTACTGTTCTTATCATTATATATATCTGCCGTATGTACACCTTCTTCTATTGTTTTTAGCCATGCATTCTGAATGGCTTCAGCTACGTCATGCTGACCGATATGGCTCAACATCATAATAGCTCCCTGTATCAAGCCTGAAGGGTTGGCCATGTTCTTTCCTGCGATATCAGGCGCTGAACCGTGTATCGCTTCAAACATGGCGCAAGTACCTCCAATATTGGCGGAGCCAGCCATGCCAACAGAACCTGTGATCTGTGCCGCAACATCGGATAAAATATCTCCGTATAAGTTAGGCATTACTACTACATCAAACTGCTCGGGGGTATCCGCTAATTTGGCTGCTCCGATATCTACAATGCGGTGTTCATTTTCTATTTGCGGATATTCTACTGCTACTTCTTTAAAAACTTTGTGAAACAAACCATCTGTCTGTTTCATGATATTATCTTTTGTGAAACAAGTCACTTTTTTGCGACCATATAACTTCGCATACTCAAAGGCATACCTAATAATACGCTCAGTACCGGGGCGGCTCACTAGTTTTAAACATTGTACCACCTCATCAGTCTGTTGGTGTTCTATACCCGCATATAAATCTTCTTCGTTCTCACGAATGATTACCGTATCCATTTTTGGGTGTTTGGTAGTAATAAATGGATAAAGACTTTTACAAGGTCGCACATTGGCAAATAAACCAAGTGTTTTGCGCATCGTCACATTCAAGCTTTTATAACCGCCGCCTTGAGGTGTGGTGATCGGAGCCTTTAAGAACACTTTATTATTCCTAATGCTATCCCAAGCTTCTTTTGTAATGCCTGATGTGTTACCCGCCAAATAAACCTGCTCACCTACCTGTATTTCTTCTACTTCTATTTGGGCATTAGCTGCTCTCAATATCTTCAAAGTGGCCTCCATAATTTCGGGTCCTATGCCATCACCTTTTGCTACTGTTATTTTTTTCATGCTTGTTATGATTTTTACAAATATCAGTAGAAGTTTTCATTAGCTTTTATTTATACTTTAAATGAAAAACATAAATGATATTTATGATTAAGAATATGCTGGCACAGTATTTGAAATATACCCTACCAAAGTATTATAACGATGAAAAAGAAATCATTACTCTATATATCAGCTTTAGCATTTATCATATTGGCCTCATCTTGCGAGCGTAGATACACTTGCATCTGCGTTTACCCGGGGTCTACCATAGGCACGACCAAAACTACTTTTAAAGCCAAAAGAAAAAGTGAGGCGGAAACTGCTTGTAGCAGACAAAATGCCGGAGCACAGCCCAACGGTGGCTCTTGTGCGTTGGAGTAATTACTTTTTTGTGGGCTTGCTTAATTCTTTAATATAAAATAAGGAGAGATCATTCTTATCAAAACACAACAGATGATGAGCACTCTTTTTTATAATAAAGTCTTTTCTTTCGTACCTATCTCGAACTACAATAATTGAATCAGCTTCAAGCCTTATATCAATATCAGAATAGGCATATGATGCATACCCTTCAAACCATATTATCTTTGGAGCAATATCCTCTGTTTTTCTTCTGATATGATACCCTTCTATCTCTTTATACTTAGGGAAGATTGATATGGTATGAGGCCTATTGGTTTTATAAAGCTCGGTAACATAAACCTCTTCATTCAGATTATATTTGATAATCCCATAGTATATAAAACTACTATCTTCCAAAACAATATCATATCTATTACTATGCCTTTTATAACCCTGTTCATTGTTCATTCGCTTCTTAAAAAAGTCGTTAAAAGACTCCCTTGCAGCTCTCCCTTTATACTTCTCAATTTCAGTTAGAAGCATATTTTTCTGTGCGAAAAGGGTAGTGCTACAGGTTAACCATAAAACAACGAGGATAAATTTCTTGAGATTTTTGTTCATATTGCTCCCGAAGGTCAGACATCTAACGTAACAGCACCTGTTTTTAGTGCATACATTACCATACCTTTTAGCAATCTGGTATTCTTTTTCAAAAACGTCAGCTCTTGCACATTGCAATAAGCGCATTACCTTTACCTAATGCCTACAGACAGAAAAGAACATTGGGAAACCGTATACACCAACAAGCAACCACACGAGGTAAGCTGGACACAAGCTGTTCCACAAACCTCTTTAAACTTTATAGAAAGTTTGCAACTTGCCAAAACTGCTAAGATTATAGATATAGGAAGTGGGGATAGTAAGTTAGTTGACCATCTATTGGCAGAAGGCTATGAAAACATAACCGTACTGGACATATCAGCGCGAGCGTTGGAAAGGGCAAAACAAAGGTTAGGAAAAAAGGCCGACAAAGTACAGTGGGTGGTATCAGACGTGTTAGACTTTAACCCTTCTGAACAATATGATGTATGGCACGACCGTGCTGTGCTACACTTTCTCACCACTGCAGAGCAAACAGAACAATATGCTGCGCTAGTTAGCCAAGCAGTAAAAAACTATATGGTCATCGGTACGTTCTCTGAAAATGGCCCTAAGAAATGTAGTGGATTAGACATCAAACAATACTCAGAAGAAAGTATGAGTCAGCAATTTGCTGCAAACTTTGAACAATTACAATGCACAATAGAAGACCATACCACACCTTTTGATACAGTTCAGAACTTTATATTCTGCGGTTTTAAGAGGAAGACATAATGCATACAACTCACACTATAAGTTTTAAGAGATAATTATTAGCTTGCCGTTACAACTAAAGTATAAATACAGCACCATGAAAAAACTAGCTATAGTTATTGGGAGCATGATAATAGCTCTTACCACCAACAGTTGCCAAAGCAACCCTGAACAATCGGAAAAGACTGACACTACAATACCAACGGTAACACACAAGACAACGAAAGAAGCAGAACAAAAAGCCTACTACTACGGCATAGACGTATCGCACTGGAATGGTGATATTGTAGCAGATATAGATAAAATGGATGACCTTACTTTTGGCATTTGCAAGGCAACACAGGGCATTAGCTATGTTGACCCTGATTTTGCACAAAATTTTAAAACGCTGCAACAAAAAGGTTTAATATTTGGCGCTTATCACTTCTACATATCATCTGATGACCCCAAAACACAGGCCGACCATTATTACCATACAATTGCAGGAGATGATAAGCCTTTACAAATGGCTTGCATTGTAGATATAGAAGCAGGGAGTATAGACAAAAAAGGTATTACAGCTGAGGCAATACAGAAAGACCTGTTTACTTTTCTGGATCATATAGAGTCGCTTTCAGGCAGAACTCCTATCATTTATACTGGCTACTCTTTTGCTAATGAATATTTGACGGATACAAAGCTTTCAAAATACCCTCTATGGTTGGCAGAATATAGTGGTGGCCAGTCGCCTATGATACCAACGGTATGGAAAGATAAAGGTTATATGATATGGCAGAAGACCGACCGGCACGACCTCAACTCCAACGAGGTAGACTATGATCAATACTATGGGCTGAAGAGCGGGCTTTTTTAAACATTCAACATCTTCTTCACCAAAACGATCTGACCTAAGTGATAGTGGCAATGCTCTATGATGCCATGTAGATTGCGATAATAGATACCATATTTCTCATCTGTAAAATAGGTTTCTAATTTATCGTCGGGTACTTGTGCTATAGCATCTGCAAATTGCTCACCTTCATCCCACATGCGCTCTAAGAATGCGTCCCAATCTTCTTGCGACTGT
This sequence comes from Flavipsychrobacter sp., assembly GCA_965230595.1. Classification (GTDB taxonomy): domain Bacteria; phylum Bacteroidota; class Bacteroidia; order Chitinophagales; family Chitinophagaceae; genus UBA5543. The sequence continues at coordinate 2,398,327 of OZ246011.1, forward strand.
ATAAAAGAATGGTCGAAACTCAACGAGTCTTTGGCTGTCAGATCTCCTCCTTTCAATACTTTAAGTACAGCACTAATATAATAATGCACATGACAAGTGAGTGTGGCAATGGTATTCAAGTCTTGCACTTGGGTAGTCGCCTGCTGCCAGGTCACACCCGTAAGATGCTCTTTAAAGTTAGAGCAGGTCCAGTTGCCACCAAAGTACACCTCTTTAAAATGTTTGGCTATTTGCTTAGTGATACTCATAGTTTGGTTTTTCTATTCACACGAAAGAACAGTATACTACAGATAATAAACGGCACTGCTGATAAACCTATCATTAAGTTTTTAGACATAAAGCCAATAAACAGTATCATGAGCATGATAAGACTCAGACATACGATACCACCAACCCCCAATATTTTATTAGGCTTTTTCTGAAACAACGTGATCAGCAAGAGTACTTGCCCTAGCAATGGCAACAACACAAAAGGGTGTAAGAAATTTTGCAAACCTTTCCCACCAAATAGTAACTCATACTCTGTTTGAAACAAAAAGGCATGGTTACCTGTCCCCCACTCCAAATAGCCGATAAGAGAAGTAAGTAGTAAAAGTAAGTTGATGAGCTTTTTCATAACTATAGCTAAGATAGCGTTATAGTTCTATGTTAGCATACAAAAAAAGCTACTCTTAAGAGTGGCTAATGTATAACTGCAGTTTGTCAACACTACTTATTTAAGAAAAAACCGTATTCTCACCGTATAGTACTTGTGATGCATTGCTTAATAAAGAAGCAGCATCAGTAGAAGTAAGATTATAATACATAAACACTCCAAATCCGCCATCCATCGTTTGCTGTGCTAAAGACTTTACCATACCGGGGCTAGTACTAGTAACATCAGTAGCTGCAGGGCTAAGTCCGGACTTTGGCAAATCAGGCACATCCGGCACACTAAAGGTTCCATAGTAAGCATTCCAGCTATAGTTGATCTGTGAACCTACGGTAACACCATCATATGAAAGACGTTGTGATGCAGGACCTATAAAATAGAAAGAGATGATCTTATCAGGCATTAGCTTTCTTAATGCTGTTATTAGGTATACAAACGAAAAATCATTGGGCTGGCCTGTTCCATTAGTCCCATAATCTGCATATTCATCGTCAAAGTCTACACCATCTAAATCATACTTGTCCACTGCATCTTTCAGCTCCTGTGCAAAAGCTTCAGCAGCTGCTTGATCGGGAAAGTTACTGATGCCTGCCCCCTGGTGATTGCCTAACACAGACAAGGTTACCTTGATGCCTCTTTCTTTTAATGGCTTGATATATACATCAGGGTTGTCCAATACATGTTGCACATTAGAATTGAAATACAAATAAGCTTTCTTTTCCTGTGTGTTGTAATTGATATTAGCGGCAAAGATGATACCCACATCAAAAAGTGGCCTGCCTGATGTAAGTGAATAACGAGCTACATTAGCTAAGCTATTAGAGTTCACTTCTACGTAGCACACACCGGTAACAGGTGCGTTTTCAGATTGTGTCATGATGATAAGTTTTGTGATAACTAAAGGTTGGGATATTTCGTTACAAAGTCAAATATGACACTACCGTTTTTTTACCCTTTTTTACCAATGAGCAACCAAACCGCACCTTCTAAAACTTTATCAGGAATAGTACTAGTATCACCCTCAACTTTCGATGATCTCAATAGCCAATCTTTAGGAATAAATTGTAGTTTCTCAACAGATGCATCAACAACTTAGTTTTTCCATAATAGCGTACGCTTATTAACGGCTACCCCTTTTTTATATTTCAGTCGGTAAATTATAGTACCTATTACAGCCAAGGCTATAGTTAATGCCCTAAGCATATTTGCATTGACATTGCCCATAGCATGCTCACTCATGCTAAACGCCACCCAAGCCAAGTTCATAAACGCATGTAAGAAGATAATCACCCAAAGGTTATGCTCCCACTCTACCAACAGCCAAGCAAAAAAGCCCGACCCTATAAAAGTGACCAGAAAAATACCCAACTGTACTTCACGCTCACTGCTTTGATACAAATGCCCCGTAGCAAACACAATAGCACCCAATACTACAGCAGGAATAAAACCAACCTTGGTATACCTAAATATCATACCAAATAAAAAGCCTCTAAAAAAGGTCTCTTCAAACAAGCCTGCAAAAAGAGTTTTCACCAATAGGTTCCTTACACTTATATCATCATTGACAGGAAAGAATAAATAACCACCTAACAACATCGGCAGTGCAAAAAGAAATGCAACTCCTACACCTTTTAAGATGCTCTTACCCATACCCCAACTCTTAAAAGTGTTCTGAGTACGGTCAACCATATAAGTGGCTATCACTATGGGGATACCTATAAGTAGATAAGTCAATAAATAGCTTAAGAATCGATCATTCACAAAACCATCCACCCAACTCATAATGGTTTTAAAATGGCGGGAAAGTATGTAGTAAGCCAAGAAGCCTACAACAACTGTTAGTATTATTTTGAACGACTTGTTCATAGCGGCATCATGAAAATAGAGTAAATAAGCGGTTGTACGTAATAGCAACTGGTGTCTATTCGTCAAAATTTATTAACTAATGAGATACATTACCACCTTATTTCTCGCTACCCTATTATTAGTAGCTTGCAACAAAAGTGGCACTCAAAATGCCACCCCTGCTAACAACAACCCGAGTAACAACACCCCCTCCACACCTAGCCCATATTACTTCAAGTTCAATTTTGATGGTAAGGATTATAACTATACGGCCAACAACCCTCAATATATGGGTTACTATGGCAACGTGACAGGCGGGTATCAAACCGAGGATAAGATACCATATGCCACAGCGCCCTCAATTTCTCTAGCCCTCAATTGGAATAAAGACACCGTTACTCACAGCCAGGTAATGGCTGTAAAAGGAAAGACCTTTTATTTCAACGACACTTTGATAAAACCGGAGATCACATTCAAACCAATATTTAACGAAGATGAATACGAGTCTATTGATACATCTAACACTAATTTCTCTGTAACGATAACAGATGTAAAGTATCGTAAAAGAGATACTGCTTTTGTTTTTTCATTTTTCCCTGTTGAAACCTATATATTCACAGGCACCTGTTCAGCTGTATTAGAAGACTACTGGAATGGCATCGGCCCAAAACTATTGACAAACGGCAGCTTCAATATTATTGTATCCAGAAGAGACTATTAATAGTCTAACCTTATTACCAACTACAAGAGCCTCTTTTAGGAGGCTCTTGTAGTTGGTCTACTAAAAATTTACTTTGTACACTTCTTGATAAGCTTATACGCCCAGTCGTAATGGCTGGAGGTAGCAGAGATAAAATAAGCCCCTAACGAAGTACTACCTGTCCATGCATAATGCTTCTTCTCAAACAACTCTTCGTTACTATGCTTATCAATAAGCTGATACACTTTTTTAAACGAGCTACGGAGCAGCTCACGCACTTCTTTCAAATCAGCATGATGATATTGCTTCCAAATTTCTTTATTGAGTTCAGGAACCGTCTTCCAGGTATAGCCTTTGGCGGGCATATCAGGCTTGTCTCCTTTCATGCCTATTTTATACCAGTCTAGCATCATCAAATGCCAATGATGCAAATGTGCCAGCACATCACAAATATTTCGGTTCATTGTTCCTTTAGGGAACTCTTTTAGCTGATCCTGTGGAGCAAAAGAATCAATTAAGTCATTTAGCTTATCAAAATTAGCTTTTGCCAAGTATAATAACTCTTCTTTAGTCTTTGGACGCGGCATGGTATTTATTTTTCTTGCTGTGGTTGCTCATTGAAACTCACCATCCAGTTCACGCCATACTTGTCAGTACACATACCAAAATAGTCTCCCCAAAAGGTAGGCCCAATAGGCATAGTCACCTTACCTCCTTCTGATAAACCGTGGAATAAATAGTTGGCATTGTCTTTTGAGTCAGCATTGATAGAGATAGAAATATTATTACCCATAACGGTGTTCTTACCCCAGTCTCCACCTGTATCGCTACCCATCAGCACAGAGTTGCCTCCTATAGGTAGTGACATGTGCATGATCATGTTCTTCATTTCTTCAGGCAAAGGTGGCTGGCCCTCTTGCGGTGGCATATCAGCGAAGCGGCCTACATAGGTAAACTCTCCGCCAAATACAGATTTGTAATGATTGAAAGCTTCTTCACAATTACCTAAAAAGGTAAGGTATGGATTAATAGATGGCATCTTATATTGTTTAGTTACTAAAAATAGTGCAAAAAGAATGGCTACTATACTGCAGCCTCATATTTTTCTAACAACTGTGGTAATATCATTTTAAACCATGCAGTAAATAAGTGCGGTTCTTGGGCAACCCTCTCGTTCAACTCTTCAATACCTATATACTTATAAGCTACTACTTCTTGCTCATTAGGTGTTGCCTCCCCACTATACTGACCTACGAAAACATGGTCATACTCATGCTCTATCATTCTATTACCCACATCAGCTTTGTAACATATTGCAAACAAGTGCTGCAGATCGCAGTCAAACCCCATCTCCTCCATCATTCTACGGTGTGCAGCTGCTATGGTCTCTTCTTGATAACGTGGGTGGGAGCAGCAAGTATTACTCCACAAGCCTCCTGAGTGGTATTTACTAATAGCCCTTTGCTGTAATAGTAGTTCACCTTTATCATTAAACACAAATACCGAGAATGCTCTGTGCAACAAGCCATCGCGATGCGCTTTCATCTTATCTACCAGCTCTATGAACTCGTCTTGCTCGTTGACGCAAATGACTTTCTCTTCCCTTGTAAGTATCATTAATATGGTTTAATTAATAAACATAGCTATTAAGTGGACCGTCGGAGCTCTCTAACCCAACAATATCCATCAACTCCTCTATATACGAGCAAATGCGCCCTTTGTCTTCAGTATCCGGAGTATCTCCAAAACGTGCTAAACCTATTTTTATTTTTTCTAGATAACGCTCTTTGCCATTACCTGCTTTTGCCACTTCCTCAAAATCATTAGCAATAAGATTCACCTTATCACTATATTCTTTTCTATAAGATTCATTTTCTATACCTGGATACATTAGTTGAAGATCCTCTACAAATTTTGCCTTTGACCTAAACTGGCTAAACTCATTCATATTTATATCCTTTTTTTGAGCATTGCATGACGTAAAAAGCATTAATGTTAAAACACTAATGCTTGATACCTTTCTAAATAAATTCATTGAATACGTATTTACTCCTTATCACTACCATCCGGTGCTTTCTCTATCAAGTCCATAAACTGGTCGAGCTTAGGCGTTACGATGATCTCTGTACGTCTGTTACGCCTTCTACCATTCTCATTATCATTATCCGCTACAGGGTTGTATTCACCGCGACCACCTGCAGTCATTCTTGACGGGTCTACACCATATTTGTCTTGTAATACCTGTACTACCGACGATGCACGTAGTGTACTCAAGTCCCAATTGTTACGAATATTCTCTCTGCTAATAGGTACATTATCCGTATTACCTTCTACTAATACTTCGTACTCATTATAGTCTTTGATGATCTTGGCTATCTTCTCCAGTGTAGCGCCTGCACGGTCGGATATTTGATAGCTACCCGACTTATAGAGCATATTGTCTGACAACGAAATGTACACTACACCTTTCAATACTTTTACATCCACATCTTTCAGCTCTTCGCGACTTAAAGAACGGGTGAGGTTGTTGGTTAGCACTACGTTAAGTGAATCACTCTTATTCTTCAAGTTCACCAAGTGCTGTATGTATTCGTTCGATGCTTTTATCTCGTCTACTAGCTTAGCAATGTTCACACTACCTTGATTGGTTGATGTCAAACATTTATCCAATGCATTTTGAAGTGAAGCTGCATTTCTACGCTCAGCCGCCAGTTGTTCTTCCAAGCTATTTACACGCGTAGTGGCAATAGTTAGATTTTTCTCACATTCTTGGTTTTTGGCCGTCAGCTCTGCAGTATTATTATTAGTCGTTTGTTGCAATTTGCTGTAGCGCGATTGTAGATCTTTATATTTTTTGGAGCTTACACAGCCAGTGGTCATTACACCCAAGGCTAGTATTGCAATAAGAGGTAATCTCATATCTCGATGTTTTAATTCTATAGTCGAAGGTAGGTATTTATAGCAACACCAAGCAGAGACAAACTGTGAAGGCTTTGATAAAACAGAGTTATATGCTTTTAGTGATAATTACTTAACACAAACAGGGTCTTTTTCACGTTGTTTGTGAAAAATCCATATTATAATTTCATCTAAACTATTCGCCATGCGTCAATTAATACAACAACTCCTCAACCGGGTAAGCTATTTAGCAGTATTATCTGTAACACTAGTAACATTATCAACCCAAACGTCTTATGCGCAAGCCAAGACCGAAAGTCCCAAAAACAATCAAAAGGAAATAGCTTCAAAAGAAACAGTCAAAAACGAACCTCCTGAAAAAAAGCTAAGCAACACAGACCCTAGACAATACATTAACATTCTCTACAAGAGAAATGCTAAATCTACACAACTCGACACAATATATAAATGGGAAAACAGGCCTGGTCTGGACAACCAAAAGCTTCACAGGCTCAATTCTAACGGGATCATTAGAATATACTTTAATAAAGAGGAACTATATAAAAACACTGAATTTAGAGGTACTCTTTCATTATCAGCAAATGTAACAGGCACAGGAGGGAAAAGAGAAATTGAAGTAGAATCGTACTCTGAAGTCGGCAAAAACAGGTCCTCTTATGGAATAGAATCTGCTCCGGCAAGAGATCTAGCTATTTCATTGCTTAACCTGATTATTCACATAGGCGAAGTAACAGAATATGATGAAAGTAAAAACTTTAATGATGAAATAGACAACATAAGAGCATTTGATAAAGCTATTGCAGATCTAAAAATCATTCAAAGTCAAAACAATAAAAAAAACCAAAAAAGCAACTATGACACAACATATAGTGATGAGGAAAGAATCGCTTCCATTAATAACACTTTAAAAATAATTGACACCTCTAAAAATTTTCCTATTAACAACTCCCGTTCCAATAAAGCGTATAGCAAAAATGAAAAAGAAGAAATAAGCGATTTAATTGTATATATAATAGGAAGAAAAGAAACTGCAATAACTGACTTATCCCGTCGTATTAATAAATTAAAGATCGAATACCAAAATTCATTTAAGCAAACTTTAAAATATTTAGAATTCTTTAAACATACCGGAAGTCATGGTAAGGATGCTGTCTTCAGAATCATTAATCAGGACACTCTTTCATACGAGCATTTAATTGACAATATTAAAAGGTATCAGGATACACTAAGCAATACTGCACTTGACAAATCATCTAATATTGATGATTTAGAAAAGCTAAAAGACGTAATAGTTGATGGAAGAGACGACCTGATGGAGTTCATTACTACTAACAATAAGATTTTTTATGCCACAATAAAAAGCGTTCCTAGAATTATATATGATACTAATAGGAATGGTGACACTAATTATATTGAACGTTGGAAATACGTTAATGAGACATATATAAAAACAAAGGAACCTATTATAAAAAGGCACCCTGGTTTTTTGAGCCGTAAAGCAACCGCTGTTGCGAAATATTGTAAAGACAATCCAAGAGAAATTATTGCCAGTATTGCAAAGGAAATTGGTAGAGTTATATTTTCAGAGCTTGATTTTGCTACAATTGACCTTGCGAAAAATTCAGTTGAGCCCGGTGACAGACTTGAGATATTCCTTATATCCAAAAGGAATGGTAATGAGAAGCCTAATGAAATTGGAAAGTACCGCATAGCTAATACTGGATGGCAAACTAGCGTTTCGGATATGTTTGCGTTAGTAGAGCGCGTGGATGCTTCTTTTGACAAAGATTCAGCATCTATTTCTCCATCAAGGTTTAAGGGGTCTGGTGGAGTATCATTCATGTTTACTTACAATAAAGAATACAAACCCGCTGAAATAAAAAAAATATATATAAAGAATTCTGCCAAAAGCATTATTGATTCAACCTACAAGGCAACTTATAAAAACAAGCTGTTTAACTTTTTAGAACCTTCTATAGGTTTGAACGTGAGTTATCTTGACTTTAAAAAAGATAGAGATGTAGAGATAGGTACTGGTATACAGTTAGGGTTATTTAGAAACAAAGTATTCTTCGGCTATGGACTCAACTTACACATGCTTCGTCCACAAGATGTATCTCCGTCTTACTTCTTTTTAGGATTTAGTTTTGCAAATCTTCAAACTTTATTTAAAGACTCGAAATCTATAAACTTATTAGAATAGCATATATCAGCCATAATATGTAAAGCGTACAATAAGCTAAAAATAATATAGTGAGGGGTAATATTTACCCCTCACTATTTATGCTGACTATCACCATTACATGTATTATAGAGTAAAGGCAGCCACACACACCTTTGTGAAAGGTGATATGTTTGTCTCATTACCGCCATATAGCTACTAAAAAACAAAGGAATTGATAAAATACTAAAGCTATTTCATTAGCGGATTATCATCTATAGGCTGATATGGGCCAAAGTTATCTTCAGCAAAAAAGCCTATTAAATTCAGCACAGTATCACCTACATTCATAAAAGTATGCTCTGTATGCGGTGGTATGTATACAACGTAAGGGGCATTAACGGTAAACACACTATCCCCAATAATATACTTCACCCGCCCGTTCAGCACTACATGAGCTTCTTCTTTTGGGTGCACATGCAGCGGAGGGCCACCTCCTTTTTTTGTTTCAGTGATTACAAAAGACATATTTCTCATACCGTGGTTCTTACCCTCAGCCTGAAAAACAGTCTCACCATTACCCACCTCTATTTTTTTCATCTTATCCAGTGTTACCACATGATCGTGAACACCTGATTGCTCCTTTACATTTTGGCAACCTAACAAAACAAACAGGCTACCTACTAACAAATACTTTTTCATATACAGAGGTCGTTTGTTAAACACTAAAAATGGAAAGCGTGAAAACGGACACCATTTTCCGAATTGATCTCCAATGCTGGTGCAGGTATTTTAATATACAGCCTGTCAAACACAGCATTTAAGAACCCACTATTCGTCTCAATTACTGACAGGTTGATATCAGGAGAAATAAAGAATTGTCGCTCACGAGGAATATGGTTTGCATCAACAGCAACACCGTTCTCATCTGTCCAAGAGTTATAATTCGCTCCATACATTTGGTCTGCTCCATAGCCTAAGGCCACATTGAGCCACTTTGGCCACCACGACACACCAAACTGGTGTACCCCAACCGATAGCCAGTAAGTCTGCGAATTATAGTCTTTTAGCATACGCTCTCCCTGCCCTGTACCAAAACGTTTTTCTGCAACGTACTGGTAGAATGGGTCATAGCTTTTACCCCAGTAGCTAAATTTTAGTTGTATACGTTGTTCATCCCAAAGTAACTCTTGCCCGGCAAACAGACCAGCTCCTATAATATTTGCTCCCATATCGCCATAGCTAAATCCCCACTGTACAGAATGAGCATCCATATATTCTATGATAGAAAGAAAAGCTAAGCTGCTGGCAGCACCTATTAGAACAGCATCTCTCTTTTTAATTCCAGTCCAGCTATATACATCAGTAAGAATGCCTGCTAATGCATAGCCACTGTAGCTATGCCCCAGCTTATCTACCTGGTTCCATACATCCATATCGCTTCTGGTATGGAAACTCGTACGTGGGTAACCTTCATACCATGCCTTATTCAAACCATAAAACATAACTCCCATCGTAACGGCATGCGTGGCACCTACTATGATCAATTTATTACGCTTGGTCGATTTCTTTGTTTTTTCTTGTGCAACTGCAGGGTGTATGATCATACAGGTTAACAAACACATTAGAAAACAGGAAAGCTTGTTCATAGGGGGATGTTCTAGTTTTAACTGCTAAAGGTAATTAATTTACGAAGCGTGTTGTGTTAAGCAATAGTAATGCCATCAACCAAATATCTTAACCAAACCGGCAAATACAATGATGATACCCAGTGTGGTAAGCCCAAACAATACCATAGGCATATTAGTAGATGTGGAAGTAATGGTAAGAATACAACTCAACAAACAAATAGCCGCACCTACCAGTATTAATAGCAGTGCTTGCGACCGCGCTTTGGCTTGGCGCATCTTAATAGCTTCTTGCAAGAGCGTTCTTAAATGATACTCTTCATGCCCTTGCTCCAGTAGCTGGGCAATGATCTGTTCTCGCTTTTTGCCACGGTTGAGCAGTTCAAGTATCTGCTCAGTAAGCGATATGTTGGGTGCTGTAGCCATAGCCTTACATAGTGCAAGGTTAAGTTATAGAAAATAAAATATATCTGCAATAGTGCCTTACCATCTCCTGTAGATACCAACCTTTAAATAGCACAACTGTTACTACGCAAAAAGGTCATACCTTTCCTTTGGTTTAATAATAACGCTGAAGAAGCGATGAAGTTAAGAATACCATACTACCTTTACAGCCTATATGTCATTATTCAGCATTAAGGCACCAATAACTATTACTTGCCACAAACGCTTGGCCCTCTATGTAGCACAAGAGGTAACAGAGTTGGGTTATACGATCGAGGATACTTTTATTACCGGTGTACGTATAAACGGTACGGTTAGCGATTGTGTCAAGCTCAACCTTTACTTACGCTGCGCCAGTCAGGTATTGTATAGCATCAAGCAGTTTAAAGCTGAAAATGCCGATGAGGTATACGATGCTGTAAAAAGCTACCCTTGGGAAGACATTCTGGAAGACGATGGTTACTTTTCCATTACCAGCAATGTGTTCAACGATACCATTAACAACAACATGTTTGCCAACCTTCGAGTAAAGGATGCGATCGTAGACCGTATGCTACAACGCACGGGAAAACGCCCTAACACGGGAGCGGAGTTGAAAGGCGCTGTGGTGCACCTTTTTTGGAAAGGTAACAGAGCAGAATTATTTATGGATACCTCAGGCAACTCCATAGCGCGCCACGGCTATCGTAAAATACCGGGTCGTGCCCCTATGCTGGAAGCACTGGCAGCGGCTACCATACTAGCTGGTAAATGGGACAGAAAGTCTCCCTTCATCAACCCCATGTGTGGTTCCGGTACATTAGCCATAGAAGCGGCACTCATTGCTACCAATACCCGCCCGGGCTTGTTCAGAGCCAACTATGCTTTCATGCACATTAATGGATATAATGAAGATTTTTATTTAGACGAGCGGGGTAAGCTGGAGAACCTGATACAAGATGATGTGAAAGGGCTACGCATTATAGCTACCGACTATGACAGGCAAGCCATTGTGAACGCACAAAAGAATGCAAAAGCAGCCGGAGTAGACGACTTGATCGAGTTCAATAAGCTGGAGTTTGCCGAAACACATGTACCACAGGGCAAGAACGGGGTCATCTACCTCAATCCAGAATACGGAGAACGGCTGGGTGAAGAACCTGAGCTGGAACTGGTGTACAAACGCATTGGCGACTTTATGAAGCAACAATGCAAGGGGTATCACGGTTATATATTTACAGGAAATTTAGAGCTGGCCAAGAAAGTAGGACTGAAAGCCAGTAGGCGCATAGAGTTCTATAACAGTAAAATAGATTGCAGATTACTGGAATATGAGTTATATTCAGGTAGCAAAAGAGATTAAAGATTAGACAATATAGTGTTGTCGTTTACCTATGAGGGGCGCTTTTCAGCGCTCCTTTTATTTTTTGCGATATTTATACTTTAATCAGGCAACATGACCTTATTCTATACACTTGAGGAGCAAGACTATTTGGCCTACCAGTTATATACTGCGGCACAGTCTAATAACATTAAGAGAAAACGTCGGAAAAACAGGCTATTAGTACCTGTACTATACATTATTCTTGGAGCTGCACTTATCGGCAGCCATAAGCTACTTGGTGGCGGTGTATTGGTCGTATTAGCATTTTTGTGGTACTTCTTCTTTCCGCTATGGGAACGTAGGCGTTATGAAAGCCACTTCCTCAAGCATATACAAGAGAACTACAAGGGTAGCCTGGGAGCATCCATCAAGCTTGAATTTACGAATGAACACATTCATATAAAAGATGATGGTACAGAAAGCAAGGTAGCCATCACCGAAGTGGAGACAGTGGCAGAGTTAGATAAGGTCATACTCATCAAACTCAAAAACAGCCATACGCTTATCATCTCTAAAACCCGTATTGAAGAGCCGGCAGCATTAGTTACTTACCTAAAAAATCTGGCACAAAAGCTGAAAGTGGATTATAATGATGAGGTGAATTGGGTGTGGAGGTAGTTTATTACCCTTCCCCTACCAAAAACCACGGTTTACCGCCATTTTTTTCCGCTTCCCCGATATACGGTTGAACACCCACATATATTATATTTTTTTTGCAACGCATTTGTAACAAAAATATATAACAACCGATATAGGGGTATATCTATACTGAATTGTTATCTACTGTTAAACAAGCACACATATAATAATATAGTGCTGATACAGTTGTAACTAAAAACATCACTAACCAAGACTAAACTAAAACCAATGCGCAAACTATGCTTGCTGGCTACAATGCTCATACTCAGCATCGCAGCACAGGCACAAAACAAGAAATTTACCGTCAGCGGTACTATTAAAGCCCAATCGTCAGGCGAAGGCTTGATAGGTGCCGTTGTAAAGATCCAAGAACTGAATGGAATTGGAACTGTAACTAACGAATACGGCTTCTACTCCATTACCATACCTGAAGGTAGTTACAACCTTCAAGTAACCTACATCGGCTACGAACCCAACATCCAGCAAATAACGCTGGATAAGAACGTGAGCCTGAATGTAGAAATGACTGAAAAGGGCAAAAAACTGAATGAGGTGGTGGTAAAGAGTGTCCGCGAAGATGCCAATGTAACCCGTACGGAAATGGGTGTAGCCAAGCTGGATGTGAGAACAGCCAACAAACTACCGGTGATCATGGGAGAGAAAGACATCCTCAAAACGATGACGCTTATGCCGGGCATCTCATCAGCAGGTGATGGTAATAGTGGTTTTTATGTGCGCGGCGGTGGCCCTGATCAAAACTTGATACTATTGGACGAAGCACCGGTTTACAATGCCTCTCACCTATTGGGTTTCTTCTCCACTTTCAACTCCGACGCGATTAAGGATGTAACCGTATATAAAGGAACGATACCTGCTGAATTTGGTGGTCGTCTTTCTTCAGTATTGGATATACAGATGAATGAAGGGAACAATAAAGAATATCACGTGAGTGGTGGTATTGGCTTGATCTCATCAAAACTAAATGTAGAAGGACCGATACAAAAAGGAAAAAGCTCCTTCTTGGTTACAGGACGTAGAACTTATGCTGATGTATTCTTAGGATTATCAAACAATGAGAACCTAAAAAATAGCAAACTATACTTCTACGACCTGAATGCTAAGGTGAACTATACCATTAATGATAAGAACAGAATTTTCTTATCAGGCTACTTTGGTAAAGATGTTTTAGGCTTCAATAACCTGTTTGGGTTCGATTGGGGTAATAGCACGGCTACCTTACGCTGGAATCACATAGTAAACAGCAAGCTATTCTCCAACACCTCAGTTATCTTTAGCGACTATCGTTATAACATAGGCGTTACCAGTGCAGGTTTCAACTTTGATATCAAATCGAAAATTCGTGACTGGAACTTAAAACAAGAGTTTAGCTACTACGCTAATACCAACCATACGGTTAAGTTTGGGCTGAACAGCATACACCATGTTATTGAGCCGGGTAACATTGTAGCAAGAGACGTTTCGCAGATCAATAATACCAATGTAGAGAACCGTTACGCATGGGAGAATGCAGTATTTGTATCCGACGAATGGAAAGTAAACAATAGAATAAAGCTAAACTATGGTTTACGCGGTACATCATTTACACTATTGGGCGCAGGCACCTTCTATCAGTTTGACCAAGAAGGTAACACCATAGATAGTAATATGTATAAAAGTGGCGAGTTCATTAAAACCTACTTCAACTTAGAGCCACGCATCAGTATCAACTACAGCCTTAATGAAAGATCGTCTATCAAGGCAGGTTACTCAAGAAGTGCACAGTACTTGCACTTGATGTCTAACTCTAACACAGGTAACCCAACCGACCTTTGGATACCAAGTAGTGAAATCGTTAAACCACAAATAGCTGACCAGTATACACTAGGTTATTACAGAAACTTTGATGATAACAAATATGAGTTCTCAGCAGAGGTATACTATAAGGATATGCAAAACCAAATAGACTACCGTAATGGTGCACAGCTGAACATCAACACCAAGATAGAAAGCGAGCTATTATTTGGTGTAGGTAGAGCTTATGGTATGGAGCTATTCTTTAAGAAAAAGTACGGACGCTTCAACGGATGGGTAGGTTATACCCTATCGCGTACCGAGCGTAAGATAGATGGCATTAATAATAACGACTGGTATGTATCGCGCTACGACAGGACACATGATATATCTGTAGTAGGTATGTATGACCTCACTAAACGCTGGACCATCTCTGCAGTATGGGTATACAATACGGGTAATGCAGTGACTTACCCTGCAGGTAAATATGAGATAGATGGTAAAACCTATTTCTACTACACAGAAAGAAATGCATCTCGTATGCCGGCATACCACCGTTTAGATATCGGTGCCGTATATACCAAAGTGAGCAAGAAAGGACGTGAAAGCAGTTGGGCATTCTCTATCTACAATGCATACAATAGATACAACCCGTTCTCAATAGAGTTTCAACAAAACGAGGTGAACACACAAAGAACTGAAGCTGTACAAACATCATTATTCGGAATTATTCCTTCTATTACTTACAACTTTAAATTCTAGTAACAATGAACAAACTAACATATATAGCACTAGCATTAATAGCCAGTATCACTGTTACATCTTGCACAAAGGTGATAGATGTAAACCTGAACAACACAGAGCCTGTAGTTGTAATAGAAGGTAATATAACCGACACTACAGGGCCTTATACAATAAAGATCACCAGTACCATTGACATTGATAAAGACAATAACTTTCCCGGTGTTTCAGGAGCTATTGTACGTATTGCAGACAACGCAGGCAATGTAGAAACACTACAAGAAAAAGGAAGCGGTATTTACCAAACACAAACATTACAAGGTGTGCCGGGTCGCACGTATACTTTAACTGTAGTAACAGATGGTAAAACCTACACTGCTGAAAGCACTATGCCTGCAAAGGTGGCGTATGACTCGCTTAACTATGAATACATTCTCACTTTCGATGGAGACTTGCCTTACCCTGCAGTGCATTATACCGACCCTATAGGCACAGGACAGTACTACCGCGCTAAACGTTATGTAAATGGCGTGTATGACAATCAGTTGTACATCGAGTCCGACGAGTTCATTGATGGTAAAAGTAGAGAGGCTGTATTGTTTAACGGCGATGATGACGTTGAAGAAACTCTTGTACCCGGCGATATTATTACTGTAGAGATGCAATGTATTGACAAAGCCAATTATGAATATCTGGAACAGCTAATAGAAGCAGATGGTAGCTCACAGAGTGCTACCCCTGCTAACCCTAAGGGTAATATTAGCAACGGAGCATTAGGGTACTTTACTGCGCACACCACAAGTGTGAAGA
Source organism: Flavipsychrobacter sp. (assembly GCA_965230595.1). Lineage (GTDB taxonomy): Bacteria > Bacteroidota > Bacteroidia > Chitinophagales > Chitinophagaceae > UBA5543. The sequence continues at coordinate 2,414,020 of OZ246011.1, forward strand.
CATTACCACTACCTCCAATAGTAAAATAAGTGTAACTACGCTCATCATATATTAAAAAAGCCCCGTTTTTACGGGGCTTTTGCTTTTAAAAGAATATTTCTATTTCTTATTAATAATAAGACGTTCGGTATGGCTTACATCATCGTTGTGTAAACGGATGAGATAAACGCCTGTGGCTATTCCTTGTTCTAAGTCAACATTTTTATTGATCTTATAGTCAGCAGTAGTAAGCACTTCATGATAAACTACTTGGCCAATAGCATTTACTACATCTAACGACAAAGGAGCTGTTGAAGCTACTGTACCGTTAATTGAGAATATGCCGTTGCTAGGGTTTGGCGCAATACTAACTTTAGTAACCGAAGTGTTGATACCACCTATTGTACCATTGCCGCTTTGGCCACCTTCGTTACTGCCAGAGCCTGTTGTGGCATAAGAATATGCCAAGTCAAAAACAACGCCATCACTTTTTCCATTCAAGTGAGTTACTTGAAACGTGTATATAGGTATTGCATTTGATATTTTTATCACGGCACCTGTACGGCCTTGAGCATCGTCAGAAAATCCAATTCCGCTACCTTTTAGTATTAATGCATCTTCTCTTGAATTACAAGCCCCTTTATAGAAACTTACTTCTGACGGAGACAACATGTACCTTACATTATTGATTGATACAGCTACTTCTTCAAATCTGTTCAATGCCGTAATATGTAATAACAAACCATGCACAGGTTTTTCGAAACTAAAAGTGTAGCCACTAAGGTTTCCTTTATTTCCTACCCAATAAGGAGAAATGCCACAGAAACTATTTTCAGAAGCCTTATTGATTGGCGTTACCGAAATATAATTATTACCTACCAGCTCAGTACCACTGGTGTGATTCACAGAAAACATATCTTGAGCATGCCCTGTAGCAGCATATAGCAACAAGATAAATGTTACAAATACTTTTTGCATAATATTAATTTTAGAGGTTAAAGAGCACCTTAAAGGCGTCTAACAAATCATACATTATTGCTACTTAGTATTTGCCGATTATATACCAATTTGTACCTTTTTTCTGTATCGTTAAAGCTTCGTTTGCAGTTGAGATAGTTACTGTACTATTACCATCAATAGTATCAGATCCACTACCGTTTAATATCACATTATATGCAGACGGACCAGGATCAGAGTAATCTACTTTTTTGATAACAAGTATTTTACCATCATTTACATAAGAGCTACTAGGCAAGTTCACTGTTATGTTTGACGATACAGATGTCACATCTCCAATAATAGTATAGTTCTCATTGTCTGCTACAAAAGACCCTCCTGTAGTTACAACTTCAATATCAGCCTTAACACCAAGTGTGTTAATTGAACCATCTACTTGCAGCTCATCATAGTTCAATGCAGTTTGATAGTTGATCAATACAGGTCCTCCTTCAGGGTTTAAACCAATGGCTCTTGCTGTACCTAATGAAGACCCGTGACCCGGAATAAATGCTTGTAAATAAGTATTACCATCACCTGAGAATTTATTATGACCATCGTGAAGTAATAGATATGCAAAATCTCCATCGTCATACAACGTGCCATCATATTCATATGGTCCTGATCTGAATTGGTTACTACTTTGGGTAACGAAATGAGAGTACGTACTATGTGCTTCATGTAAAATATCACCCTCAATAACGGTTGCAGGGTCTGAGTCTAATGTGATTGTACTAATAAAGCCAGCAGTAGTTGTGTTGATATACAAATGGCCATCAGAAGTCCAACGACCTCTAGTTACATCGTCAGTTACAAAATCTAAATGTTGTTCGTTGAGTGTGCCAATTACGGCTTGTGCGAATGATTGATACGAGCAAACAGCGAATGCTGCAAAAAGCAAAATCTTTTTCATGGAATTCATTTTTTTTTGTGAATAATACTTGTTCATCAAGTTAGCATAATTTTTCTACTGTGGCCACAGTAACTTGATAATTATTATTAATATTACTCAACAATAACACTAACACAACTACACGTTCACTTAAACATCACTTTCGTTCCCTAAACTGCCCTCTTTGTCCTCCCAACTTATTCTTCTACTTTTCTGTTAGTATCTTTTTAAACACCTCATGATAGGCTTTGCGATTATAGTCGTCACCGTGATAGTGTTCGTTTAGTTTTTTAAGATCTGTATTTTAACGTGCCGTTTACTATATATTTCGCATTTTTATACTTATAAGTTATCATATCTTATAGCTAAATAGGTAAACAATGAATTATTTGAAATCAGTAAGTGTAGCAGCAGTAGCACTGGTATTATCAATAACAGGTGCAAGTGCTCAAGAGTTTGTCATAGACAGTATAGCCACGGGTACTACACCCACCATTAAAGCAGGCACCGGTATGAACCAAATGCTTTATGGTGTATACCAAAAGCAAGGTAGTGACGGAAAGGTAAATATGGCCATGCTAGACATGATGCTCAACCCAATGGAAAATAAAGCTTATGATACCAAAGGGTATGGAGTGGTGAAAGCATTCGCGCAAAACGACCAGGCTACACTTTTCCTATTCTATAATAGTACTAAGAAAGCAGCCACAATGGTAACCTACTCTATTGAAGGAACGCTACTCTCTAAAAAAGCTTATAAAGGCATCGGCGAGAATGACTATGTAGATGTATTTGCATCTCTTAACCCTGAAAGTTTTGTAATAGTAAAACAAACCAGCTCAAAAGCAGGTTATACCGTTGAAGGTATTGATAAAGACTTAGAAGTAACATGGAGCCATAAAAGTGCTAAAAACATAGCAGAGGTATTCCTATCTATGGATATGCTAAATGTTATTTCTGTTAGCAAAAACACTCAAGGAGGCGAATCTTATCAAGTCACTGCATTACAAACAGAAACAGGGGACAAGCTAGCGGATATGACTTTAAAAAACGAGGAACAACTACTATACCCTACTTTTTTCACCAATGTAGAAGGCATGACCTATACCGGTGGCCTTTTCTTTAAAGACGGCAACCCTAATAGCAAAACTCCTGATGGGGTATACATGGCACAAATGGGACCGGATGGCAGCTTTTCAGAAATTGTAACCACGCCATATAGCCTTATAATCGAAGACATAAAAGGTGCCAACACTGAAATGCTAACCAGTGGTAAATACAAGTTATTACCTGTAAACAGTATGAGAAAGATGGATGGTTCGGGCATGGTTATGATATGCGAATTATTTAGCAGAAAAAACACTGCAAATGGAAATGCATTATTCTCAGTAATGGACATGGTAGCTATCAATTACAGTTTGGAACAGAAGTATGATCATCTAAACCTTATATCAAAAGAAAAGAAAGACATCAATGTAAAAGGAAGTATTGTAAAAAATAGTGACGACTGGAGTGTAGCAAAAGAGCTGCTCTTGAATGGCTACTTTGATCTAAAAGTTTTACAAGATAAAATGGGGCATTTAACTATAGGCTACCTCACTAAAAAGAACAATGAGCATCAAATATGCTATACTAATGTAAACAACACAGCATCTCAATGTAGTCCCATTGGCAACCGTCTATTAAAAGGTGCAAGCTCTACTATCACATATAATAGCGATAATAACAACACGATTGCACCATATGGCATTTTATCTAGCAATCCCGAAGCAATAACAGTTTATGAATATCAAAACCCACAAGTGTTACTATACACATTACCAATAATTGGAGGAGATGTAGAAGGACCTCATGGCGAACATCATGAGCATCTGCAGGAAGAAGAGGCACCACCTACAAATGAAACACCGGAACAGTAAATTAATATTACATATTCATCATAAAAAATAGAAGCCACCCAAAAGGGTGGCATTCTTTATCAAACAAAACAAACAAACGATTTATGATAAGCGGCCAGGCCGTATCTATCTAGTAATCAATATGCTTTAATCGCATTAGCACAAAGGTATTATAAAATGTACTTCTTTAAAACGGGTATTATCACCCAATATTAAATTATAATAAAAGAGGCTGTACAACAACCGCACCATGACACATAACACGATGAATAACAATAACTTATGAAAAATCAAGAGGTTTGTTAATGGCTCGTTAACGCTGCACAATTCTTCATCATGTATCTACATTAATTATTATTGCTACCTTATAAAAGTAATATCCCAATAGCCGGGCTTCATATCGTTGGGCATAAAGATGAACTGATGATTGCTTCCTCTAAAGCTAACTGTAGTTCCATTGGCACTATAAGCAACTATCTCATCTTGTGTGATCTCAGTTCTGAATATGTAATTGAATACACGCACAATCACGGGTTTATCTGCAGTGATGTGAGCATATGTTACAACCCTACGTACCGGTGTAGTATCATCAGGAGCTACCTCTCTATGGCGGTACATAACCTTAAGTGTTTCATAAGACGACTTGTAGACATACGTTATAGTACCTCTTCTTTGGCTATCTACAAACAATATTTTATAATCGCTGAATACAGAGTCAATATCTTTCAACATCTTCTTTATCACTACCTCTGTAGTATCTACTGGTAATATTTTAGGCACTAAGCCATAACCCGCATCATCTTCATACTGTGCTGAACAGTACGTACTACTAATAACCAGTATAATAAGTGCTATTAGGCTAAACCTCATCATCATATAATTGCATTAATGCTAATATAAAAAAATGGATGCAAAATCATGTATTACAAAGCTTATGCCATTTAGCCACAAAAAAAGCGCATGATTGTTCATGCGCTTGCTTTATTATTAGATGTCTAATTATTAGTGTGTTACAATAATGCGATCTGTAAGCTGTGCATCAGCACCATTTACTTTTATAAAGTAACCACCTGATGGCAGGTTAGCTACAGTTATTGTATGCTCATACTGCAACTTATTGGCTATGTGTGCCTGATAAACAACACGGCCACTCATATCATATAATGTAATATCAAAATCTTGTGCTCTATTCCATTTAACAGCTACGTTTACATAACTACCTGCAGGAGAAGGGTAGGTACGTACATTAGTATTAAGTAAGTTGATATTTTTTACAGAAGTTGGGTTATAGTACTCATAGTGGAAGCGTATTTGCTCATCGCCTGCTGTACTCACGAACTTACCTGCCTGTTCGTCCCATGTCATACTTGTCATACGGGTAGGCTGGTTATTACTATTATAATACCAATGCTGCGTACGCTCATTGATAAATTTATTCTGGCTATGGTAATACTTCTGCCATCTACGCTCTACTAATACATTATTTTGAGTAGCATCGTAGTAGTAATAATATCTTCCATAAGCAAGCCAACCTGTACCATTCCAGTTATATTCAATATGCTCTTGAAGCTCAGATCCACTCAAATAGTTGTACTCCCACTTTTTAGTTTTCACCCAGTCTTTTTTAATATCATCCCAATTTTCAAGTTCATAGGTTTCTATCTCTCCGTTATTATAAGTATACTTTTTGCGCTCGTTTAGGGTAAGTTTACCGTTTTTCACTTGCATGTCTATCGTCTGCTCTATATCACCTGCTGAATTATATACAAACTCTATGTCATACACCTTAGAGGTCATTTTTATGATCTTATCATTACTGTTATATTTAATATCAGAACTGATATCATTAGCCCATATAGTACCCAACCATGTTTGTGCCACAGAAAGATCCATTTTACCTTTAGCGTCGTAAGCATATAAGTACCTCATTGAATCTCTAAATGTATAATTGTGACTACTCCAAGAACTATAGGTTAAATTAGTCACCTTATCATCTGCATTAAACTGCTGTGTACGCTTCAACTTATTGATATACATATCCGTTACCGGTACGTATTGATAGGTATAGCTTTCATCAAATAATATCTCCTGGTCAATATTAGGTTCTTCTACCGTCACGTCTCCTCCTCTACCATAACCATATTTATAAGTTGTAGAATCAACCGCTACAAAGCTGGTACCATCATGCTTTGCATAGGTTTTACTCGTAAGCCTAAAGTGTGTCACATTTGCAGCACCATCTCCAATAGTGAGCGAACTGAAATGAGGGAATGTGCCTTCAACATCCACACCTATAGTAAGTGTAGCCTGAGGCAAATGAATCTCTTGGGCCTGTACAAACACGCCTGAGAGTAATAATGAACTGGCAAATAATAATAGTTTCTTCATAATTAGGACCAGATTGATGAGAAATGATAGGAAGTCTATTATATGGTTAACATAAATCTAACACATTTTTTTACAATATGAAGATAATTTGACTTGACATGACAATTATATGACGTCTACATTACAATAGACAATAAAATAATGACAAATGTTGGGTGATTTATGCTTATAACGGTGCATATTATCTATTAACCTATCGTCATTTCTTAATAGCTGGTTAACCATTAACATACTTACCCGTTAACCAGTTCTAAACCTCAAGTTAACCACAGCCGTTTTTTTGGAACAGGGCCTGTTCTTGCCCCATCTTTGTGTCAACAAAACAAACAACAACGTCCAGGCGTTTCAAAACAAAAAATAAAAACACAACACACACAAAACAAAAACACACACAGTAAAAAACACAAGTCATGCAAAACGCAATTCAACTTCAACACAACATCGGTCTTCAAGCCAGCCAAGCTATTGTAAAAAAACAAGCTACTCTTAAAATAGCTATGTTCATCAGCATCATCGCTTTGGTTATCGTTGCCGTAAACTTCTAAGATATTTCAAGTATAAATAACAGCCGCAATGCTACTGAACTCGTGCAGTAGACAAAGGTGAAGCATTGCAGCACACAACAACGTTCTCTCTTATCCTCTATATGTAACAGAAGCCTCCAGTCTTGGAGGCTTATTTATTTACTATTAAGACTAATAGTAACTGATAAAGGAGGGTAACACCTTATTATTGACATTGAGTAAGAATATTTATCTCGTTGATAACCTTATCAAGATTTTTTGACGCTTGCTTAATCCCTTCCATAATATTCTTGTTTGCTTCATCGCCATAATTTTCATTATCTAATAAATCAGACAATCCTAATATAGTAGCTACATGACTTCTCACTTCATGTGATTGTACGGAAGCTATCCTTTTAAGTTGTCTATTTTGATACTCTATCATTAATGATTTTTGTTCAATTAGTTCAGCACGTTTTTTAGCAGTTTTTCTCTCCTTATCATATCTATATCGTAGTTGCTTTGTCATGATTGACAAGAAAATAATGGAGATGCTAAATGTTAGTGTAATATCTATTAGCCTACTATAAGAGCTATGGTACTCGCTAAGAATATAGCTAGGAAAAAAATGTTGAAACACGGTTAACGCTATACCAATTAATAGGTGTAAAAACGTCCATAGCAGATTTAGTCTTTTAGGAGAAACGGCTACTAATAAGTTGAAGGACAAAAGAAATAGAAACATTATTGGCCCATCAACTCCGGCATTGGTCATAAAAGTTATGATCAATGTGATATAGCTAAGTGCTGAGTACACATAGAAGCATATCTTATACTTCTGCCTAAACCTTGATAGCCAGTATAAAAAAACACCAACAAGTACTAAAAAGGCATTGAGCAATGCCGGGATCTTTAAACCAGCCATTATATTTATTGCTGTGCTGGGGATAAGAAACGCTATTGTAATGATGATAATGGCATTCATCGTTCGGTTCTTATCTTTTAATTTATTACTCCCTACCAACATTTTCCAGTAGTTGAATAGAGTGCTCTTTATTGACTTTGACATAATTCTTTAAAAATGTTGTGTTAATCTTTACCGGGTAGTTTTCTTTTGGCTCTTGTTAGCATATATAACTTTACGAGTACCAGTAATAGCGGACTACAGAATAAGCTATTCAATTTCCCATATATATTACTATCAGAATTGTCATAGCCATTTGTCGTTATTTGTATAAGAATTACTACAAAAAAATACATGAGATAGGCTGTAGTGTATAACGAAACTAAAAAGCGACTTTTACGTTCCTTTAAATATATTCTTCCCACTAAGTATAGGCAGAATGTTAAACTCGCCTGAACATAAAAACGTACTGAATTGTTATTAATAAAACAGTAACTAGCACCATTTGCCAATGTGATAAAAACGCTCAGCAAAAATGCTCTATGGAAGTTATGACGACTTAACAGTTTCATATTGTGATTAATAAAAGTATTGGTAATACCTTTTTTTATTAGGCCTTAGTTTTTTCACATACGACTTACCAAGTATATACAACAGGTAATAATTGATGAGACTAGCACACATGCCCATTCCCGTACAAATTTGAATAGGAGTCTTGCTTATCTTTTGAAAAAGAATAATAACAATTGCAAAACTTACTATACGTACTAGCGAAAGTATAACCACACCTACCATCAGGTACTTCCAAAACCTACTTTTGCATATGTTTTTTTGGATACATATACTACATAAGAACAAAACGTACGAACCGATAATATATGGTTCCATACTCGAGATAGGGAGGTATACTGTAGTATCATTCAGAATAATCTTGACCTCGTTATAGTTGAAAAGAAAGTGAAATTCCGGTAGCACATTAGAGACCAACCAACAGGATATAAATGCTATATCGCTTTGATAGATGAGTATAACAACTTCAATCTCTTTATTGAAAAAGATGTTAGCCAAAAAGAAAATTACAGCAAACAACACCTTCTTACTTTTAAATAAGATGGCTAACATCATTTTAAGATCCAACACTATTGATTTAGCATCCTCTATTACTACTGCTCTTTTTTTGTAAAAACTCATTTTAAAAATCTGAGGTTATTTTTCTTCTCTATATGTTGTGGGTGGCAAGGAGACAAAATTAAATTCAAACAAAAGTTAATGTTCTAACCTAAATGGGCTAATTGTTAGCCACTACCTATTCAATTAGTTTATATTTAATAGCTTTAGAAACAGCACCCGAGCTATTATTTACTTCCAGCTTTTTATAGATATTTTGAATATGAGACTTAATAGTTTCATAAGCGACATTTAGCTCGCAGGCAATAAGCTTATAGCTTTTGCCATCACTCAATAACTTTAGTACATTTTTTTCTGTAGGTGTTAATGCCAATGTTTGATTATGCTGAAGGTCTAAATTGTAGTAGTCTACAATATTATCATAGGCATATGGCGAAATAATGAAGTTGTTCTTTTGCTCCCTTAATAGTATTCTTAACACTTGCTCAGTACTCGCTATGTACAATATATCCTTTTCGAGAGCACAAAACTGCTGCTCCAAAGACTCAAGACACTTAATGTAGTTTTTGTCTATGATCACCTTAATGTCCTTATAGTAAGTAGACACTAATGGCAACACACTTAAACCTTCAGTTAAAAAATGCTCTAAACCTAGCGCTAAAATATTAGGACGTAGGTCAATGACACACTCTGACAACTTAACTGTATCATTATTAAATGTACCTATACAGTTAAAATGCTTTGACAAACCCGTTAAACAATAAACTGCAGATAGCAGCTTATTAGAATCATTAAAAAAGACAATATTATACATGACGCAAATAGCATTAGCAATAACTATTTCAACGCATATAGAGTATGACGCAAATACCAAACAGATATCTGCTTAATAGGGTATATATGAACAACTAGTAAAATATTTTTGACGCATAATATTTTACTTTTTCTGTACTGAGTACAAAAGTGTATTTCTCAAGAAAAACAAACAAAAAAATGACGTCACTAAAACGTCACAATAACTTAAATACCTAATAGTCAATACTATTTACATTAACTCTCTTTTATGAGTGTATCTAATTTTTGCACTACTTCATCTCCATATTTTTTTCTTAGTCGGTACTTATAATTACGAATACCGGATTCACTTACTCCAAGTATGTTTGCCATTTCCTTATTGGAGAATTTCAATTTTCTCAATGTCATAAAGCGGACCTCTGATGCTGTTAGTTCTTCTACTTTCTTTAAATCATATATAAAATTGCCATACACTTGTTCAAACAGTTCTTTAAACTCGCTCCATTCATCATCTGTTAGAATAGTAAGTTGTCTTAGCTTTGTTAACACTTCAGCATTTGTATTTTCATTGTCCATATTTTGTTCCGTTGTTATTTCCAAGCGAACTTGATCAACCAATAAGCTTTTTTCGTGCATCGCTTTGGTAAAACTTCTTAATTGTTTTGTAGCTGTTTCCAGCTCAATGGTTGTCTTTTCTTTTTCCTTTTGTAGTAGCACTCTTTTTTGCTCCAATAATATTCTTCTACGGTTAATCAATAACAAAAGAATGATAAACAGAAGTGAGATGATACCAATAACTGTATTTCTAATATAGATGCTAGCCTTACGCTCTTGTTCTACTTTAAAAATCGCCAACTCATATTTCACCTGTTCTGTCTTATACTCAGCTTCCAATAAGTTCTTTTTATTATACAACTTATTGATGCTGTCGCTTATGATTCTTGCAGAATCCAAGTAATTAAACGCTATAGGCATTTCATTTTTATGCTTATGAATCCTGGATTTTAAAAGGAAGTAGCGCTTTTTTACCCTGTTCTTCATAATGGTCATATACATATCATCAACAAAAAAGGCTTTCGTAATTTCCATTTGCTCTTCTGCCTCTTTTACCTGGCCACGTTGAAAGTATATATCGGCAACTGTAACTGCAGATATTGCGATATTGGCATTTAATTGCCCCGGCGAATATGTCTCTCCTAGTGTGCGTTCCCTATCCATCCACAACAGTGCACTATCGTGCTGATCCAATAAGTAATAGGTAAACCCAATATTTCCGGATGCTATAGCAGATACCAAATAATCATTGATACCCATTCCTTCATTATATATAGAGTAGAAAATCGTTAAGGCTGAATCATGTTGGTGCAACTTTTCGTAACACAACCCCAAAGTGTTGTAGTAGTAACTAGTAAGTATGTCACCTATACTACCTGTATCAGCATTACCTAAATCTAGCAAATAACTTTTGGCCTTAGCATAATCATTAAAAGCATAATACTTAACAGCTAGCTGATGTTGAAATCGCAACCTTAACGGAAACTCTTCAAGAGAGTGATGTTTATAGATATCATAACTCAATAATGCATAGTGAAGACTAGGAATATACTCCCTATAGACCCATAGCAGATCATCTAACCTGGAATACATAAATGATAATAGCAGCTGATAACCATCTTTCTTTATTTCATTAAGCACACTGATATATTCATCAGTTACAGTACCATTAACATAGTGCTGGTTCTTAAGTTCTATCCTTAATAACTTGCAGAAGTATATGGTTTCTTTATCGTTATAATGCCGTGCTTGCCTTTCAAGCCTGGCAAAAACATTCAAAATATCATTTGTATTATTAGGAGTAATACTCCTCATTAATGAATCGTAAAACACGTATCTATCATGACCACTTATATAGTTGGGAGGATCATGTTTACCAAAACAGACATGAGTACTTAACAGCATTAATATTGCTGCTATTACGCGTATAATTGCCAGCATAAATGAAATAGACTTATTATTAATTATACTGGTGTATTTTTTTCACATGGTGCTAACTATAATCACTGCATCTTTTTTACTGATGCAAAACTATAAAGTGAGGGCGGGTCAGTTATCCCCCATATAGGCTATAATTTAGCCATTATATGCCATATAAATAGACAAAATGTTTCTTTTCCGGAAAAAATAATGCTAAAACCATGCTCTTTACTTTCTCTGTAACCAGCGTTTTCTTAATTGTTGGTTAATCGTTAACATCCCCCTCCGTTAACCAGTTCTAAACCTCACGTTAACCATAGCCGTTTTTTTGGAACAGGGCCTGTTCTTGCCCCATCTTTGTGTCAACAAAACAAACAAACACGCTCAGGCGTTTCAAAGCAAAAAATAAAAACACAACACACACAAAACAAAAACACACACAGTAAAAAACACAAGTCATGCACAACACTATTCAACTTCAACAAAACATCGGTCTTCAAGCCAGTCAAGCTATCGTAAAAAAGCAAGCACTTCTTAAAATAACTATGTTCGTCAGCATCATTGCCTGCTTAATATTAGCAGTAAACATCTAAACAAAGCATATTGAGGTAGGAAAAAAGAAGTTTTGTATATGCTCTTCTGTATATATGTTTTGTATATGTGTTAAGCACCCCAATGGGGTGCTTTTTTATACCCCAATGGGTACTTTAATCAACTTTTCCTTAATCTTACACAATGGTTTACTTATTAGAGGATGAAAGCTTAGGTGGTTATATAAGCCTTACCATAAATGAGCAAAGCATAATAAACTATAATAGCTCTAGCTTACTCACAATAATATGGAACAGGGGAGAGAAACAAACTGTAACGGTTGATGAAGTGACGTACCAATTGCCCCAAAATGCCATCATCCCCTTAATGGCCAATCAAAAGTATAACATTACAAATGTTGAGAATTTGGTTGTATGGCAATTCAATAGAGAATTTTACTGCATAGTAGATCATGACAAAGAAGTAAGCTGTTCTGGCATATTATTTTACAGTGCAGGAGATATGCGCATACTACAACCTGAAAAAGAAGAGATAAATAAACTAGAGCTTCTGCTAAACGTGTTTGTTGAAGAGTACGAAACAAAAGATAATATACAAGCGGAAATGCTTAGGATGCTACTTAAGCGGCTTATTATAAAACTTACCCGCATCACCAAGCTACAGTACCTTCCTCAAAACAACGGTTTGAATGATAATGACTTAAATATAGTAAGGCAATACAACCTACTGGTAGAAACTAAGTTTCGCGACTATCATAAGGTAAAGGATTATGCAGATATGCTGCATAAGTCTCCCAAAACCCTGTCTAATCTTTTTGCACTATACAACAACAAGTCGCCTTTACAAATCATTCATGATCGTATCACCCTAGAGGCAAAACGCTTGCTCAGGTATACTGACAAAAGTGCCAAAGAAGTAGCATATGACCTGGGGTTTGATGAAGCTCCGCATTTTAGTCGTTTCTTCAAAAAAGAGACCGGTCAGTCTCCCTCACAGTTCAAACAAAACAAGACAAATACATCAATCGGGAAGAATTGATAAGCTTTAGGGCAATCATGTCATTCTCTACGATCCTCTTTTACAGGACTTTTGTGTTATCAAAATAATTGTAAACGATAACATTAAAAAAAGTAGACAATGACAAATTTCAATGTTCCAACAAAAGCAGACGTTACTCCTGAAGCTCAGGCAATATTTGACAACCTGGAAAAAGGTTTAGGCATGGTTCCTAACCTGTATGCCTATATAGGAAATTCGGCTAATGCACTTGGCTCTTACCTACAGTTTTCACAAGCTCAGGCAAAAGGCACATTCAGCACCAAAGAAAGGGAAGCCATTTTTCTAGCTGTTTCTCAAGAAAATAATTGCGAGTATTGCCAGGCAGCACACACTTACCTAAGTAAAGCCAATGGTTTTACTGAAGAGGAAACAATAGCTATACGTACAGGTAATCATAACGACAAACGCATTAACACCATAACAAAGCTTGCGGCCAACATACAGCATACACAAGGCCACCCATCAAAAGAGCTGTTAGAAGAATTCTTCAACTTGGGTTATACAGATACAGCACTTGTTGACCTTATAGCACTTGTTGCCGACAAAGTATTCATGAACTACATACATAACATCACTAAAGTGCCTGTAGATTTTCCTGCAGCACCTGAACTAGTAGTAGAGCATGTATAATGACAGATAGTCTTTGGGGTTTTAGTAATAACAGGGCCGCTATGTATCTACATAGTGGCTTTTAGTCCTTTTGGGGCATTGGCTCGTGCAGCTCTACCGGAGGTGTGCCATTTTTCTTACGTAAACGCATGTTCAGCACCTCTACTATAAAGGAAAATGCCATTGCAAAGTATACATAGTTCTTCAAATGCATTTCATGCGCACGCTCACTATCCCACCCTTCTATGATGAGTACCACACTCACTAGCACAAGGAATGAAAGTGCCAGCATTTTCAATGTAGGGTGTTTATGTATAAAGTTGGCAATACGTTCGCTAAATACAAACATGATGATCATAGCAATAATAACGGCTACGATCATGATCTCTACATGCTTGGCAATACCTACCGCAGTGATCATACTATCAAATGAGAATACCATGTCAACCAGTATGATCTGACCGATAGCGGCCGCAAAACTTTTCGAAGCCGCACCTTTCATAGTAGGCTCATTACCCGGACCTTCCAACTTATGGTGTATCTCTTTAACTGTTTTATAGAGTAGAAACAAACCTCCTGCCAGCATTACCAAACTTGCCAGGTCAAACCCTTTATCAAAAACAGTAAAAACAGGTTTCCCTTTTTGCTTTACTAACCAGCCCAGCGTCATCAGCAATGCAATACGCACACCTATACCGGCTACCATCCAAATGCGCCTTGCTGCCAGCTGCTTACTTTTGGGTAAGCGTCCCATGATGATGGATACAAATATCACATTATCTATACCGAGTATAACCTCAAGAATAGCAAGTGTAAATAAGCTGATTAGACTGTTAACGGTAAATAGATCTGCCATTGTAAATATTATTTGGTGGCTGCCAGTATGCCTTTACATATTTTTTTAGCAATAGCCGGCCCTTCATAAATAAACCCGGTATATACTTGTACTAAGCTAGCACCTGCATTTAGTTTTTCCAAAGCATCATCGGCAGTAAAAATACCCCCTACTGCTATTATTGGAATACTCCCTCCACTTTTCTCATTGATATACTTAATCACCTCTGTTGACCGATTGGTAAGCGGTTGACCACTTAATCCTCCTGCTCCTATTTCTTCCACATGACCAGCTGGAGTAGTTAAATTACTACGATCTATTGTTGTATTTGTTGCCACCAGTCCGTCTGTTTTTGTTTCTTTTACGATGTACACTATGTCATCCAGTTGTTGGTCTGTAAGATCCGGTGCTATTTTCAATAACAATGGCTTGGGCGCGCCTGTGGCTACGTTTAACTCACGGAGTCTATTTAGTATTTCCATAAGCGGTTTTTTGTCTTGCAGCTCTCTCAATCCCGGTGTATTGGGGCTACTTACATTTACTACAAAGTAATCCACCACATCATATAGCTCTTTGAAGCATATTTCATAATCTTTTATGGCAGCCTCATTCGGGGTTACTTTATTCTTACCAATGTTTCCCCCTATGATGATATTCTCCTTCCTGCTCTTCAAACGTTGGGCAGCCTCTTGCACACCACCGTTATTAAAGCCCATTCTGTTAATAAGAGCTTGATCTTGCGGCAGACGAAATAGCCTCGGTTTGGGGTTGCCCGGTTGTGCTTTGGGCGTTAACGTACCTATCTCTACAAAGCCAAAGCCTAGGTGAGACAATTCATCCGTCCAGCGGGCATCTTTATCAAAACCAGCTCCCAACCCCACGGGATTCGGGAACTTAATACCCCATAGTTCTTTCTCCAACTGAGGGGCACTAATGCAGAACCATTTTTTTAATACGTTACGGAGCGGCTTAATACCATACGCCCAAGACAGGCGATCCATCACCCAATAGTGTACTTGCTCGGGCGGAATAGTGAATAATATTTTTTTGATCAACGCGTACATCGCAGGCAAAGATACTGTAAGACAGTTGTAACTTTTTTAACATTTTCACATACACGGCGAATAGCTTCATACCTTATCTTTAACCTGATGATGCGTGGATACCTCCCTTTGTTAATTGTAACATTGCTTTGCAGTGTACACCAAATGGTGTATGCTCAAAACATGAAGGGCGAAATATTAGATCATAACACCCAAGAACCGGTACCAGATGTGCAAATAAGAAACCTGCACACCGAAGAGATGATGGTATGTGGTAGCGAGGGTAAATTTGGCATGACCGTTACAGGTGGCCAATTGGTCGAGTTTCGTAAAGATGGTTATAAAGTAATACGTGTGCGCATCCCCAATGGCAAACTACCATCCTACTTTAAAGTGATTATGCAAGAAGCAGGCACTGACGTTGTAGACTACCTGTACGCACGAGGTGCTGCCCCCGATTATAAAACTGATAGCCTCAAATACCGAAGAATTTATGGTTCTACCCTAGACGTACCTAAGCTTACAGGGCTAGACGTGATACGCCATCCTTTTAGTGCTATGAGCAAGAAGAACCAACAGATATGGGCCTTCCAAGATGAATACGAGTGGTATCAACAGCAAAAATATATTGACTATACCTTCAATAAGGAACTCATTAACCGTGTAACCGGCCTTTCAGACGATAGCTTACAAACCTACATGCAGATGTTCCGCCCTAGCTATAAGTATTTGCGTAGTATGAATGAGTATGCTTATCTCAACTTCATCAAAACCACAGTTGAAGCCTACAGAAGACGCGGTATCAGAGCCCGTCAATCTATCATTCGTAGTGCTCAATAGCATTATATTTCACTTTCCACAATATACCGTAAGGTGCTTGTACTAGCCTTATCAGCCATTCTATAGGTTTTTCATCCTTGTTTTGTTAACCGTTCGTTAACCAGTTGCAAAGCTGTAGTTAACAAGACCCAATTATTTCTCATATATCCATCGCGGTCGCATCTTTACATCATCAAACGAACAAACAACCAATAACAACAACATTTTTAACTCAAACAATAACAACAAAAACAAACAATTATGAAAAAGATCATCGCAATCGCAGCTTTCGTTTCTCTAGGTTTCGCAGCTAACGCTCAAAACGCTAACAGCTCTGCTTCTCAAACTGTTAATCTTGCGCTTAGCAACGCTATCGAAATTACTTTCACCGGAACAGGCAACGCAACAGGTGCTGACGTAACTATACCATTCACTACTGTTAACGACTATGCTAACGGTGTGGAGTCTTCAACTCAAGAATTGAAAGTACGTTCTAACAAAGATTTTACTGTAGCAGTTAAAACCAACGCTGCTAACTTCTCATACAGTGGTTCTACTTCTCCTGCTCCTACTATGCCTGTAAGTGGTGTTTTAGGTATCAAAGTAGCTGCTAACAATACTGGTGGTTCTATCGGTGCTAACTTCTCTAGCTCTGCTTACAACACTTTAACTAGCTCTAACCAAGACTTGATCACTGCTGCTGACCGTGGTGGTAACCAAACTTTCAGTGTAAAGTATAAAGCAACTCCTGGTTTCGCTTACCCTGCAGGTACTTATACTGTAGATGTAGTATACACTGCTACTCAAGACTAAGAAAAAGAATAACTATTTAAATATCACAAATCATGGAACTCGAGATCGCAAAGAAATTGTACAACGGCAAGTATAGTAGAAGAATGGAATTTGAGTACTACGTTGAAAAATTGGAAACAGGCTTCCAACTACTCAAAGAAAAGGCTACTAAAAGACCATGTACTAAAGAAGAAAGAGATGCTATGAAGGTAGCACTTGAGTACAACTTAGAAACGATGTTCGTTCACTAAATAGTTATCAAGCAAGATATACAAAGCAGGTTCCGTAAGGGGCCTGCTTTAAGTGCTTTAGGTAACTTAAAGTAGTAATGCCGATAGTATA
Source organism: Flavipsychrobacter sp. (assembly GCA_965230595.1). Taxonomy (GTDB): domain Bacteria; phylum Bacteroidota; class Bacteroidia; order Chitinophagales; family Chitinophagaceae; genus UBA5543. The sequence goes on from OZ246011.1 coordinate 2,431,528, forward strand.
TAGTCAAACAACAAGATCATAATACAACTTACTACTACAGCTGTAGTTGATGCTCTACCTATTTCTAACGCACCGCCCTTTACATAATAGCCGTAATAAGAAGGGATGATGGTAATAATCAATGAAAAGGTAAATGCTTTAGCTAAAGAGAAGAATATGTCATAACCTTTAAACTCCATTGAAAGCCCTTCTCTAAATTCTTCTTGAGTAATGATGCCGGAAAGCGTACCGGCTAAGAAACCTCCAAAAATACTAACAGAAATGGATATAATAATGAGTAAAGGTATGATGATAGATGCTGATAATATCTTAGGTAGTATCAAGTAGGTTTTGGTATTGATACCCATTATCTCTAGGGCGTCTATCTGTTCACTCACCCGCATATTGCCTAGTTCTGAAGCTATTTTACCGCCTACTACTCCCGCTAATACTACACATATCATGGTAGGTGATAGCTCTAGCACGGTAGAGTCTCTATTTATCTGCGCTATGATGGGGGTAGGCACTAGTGGGCTCACTAGTTGGTAGGCCGTCTGTATGGTTAGTACCGCACCTAAGAAAAAAGAAATAATTAATACAATAGGCAGAGAGCGTATACCGATGTCATAACATTGCTCTATAAACTCTTTCCAATATACTTTGCTGTTCTCCGGCCTACGGATAGAGTCGGCAAGCATAATAGATATACGACCAAGATGTTCAAAAAATCTTTCGAGCATAATACCTCACAAATGTAAGCAATACATAAATACAAATCCCGTATCAATTTGATACGGGATCTATATAATTTGTTATGAATTAGGCTTTTATTAAGCCATTTGCTTCAATTCTTCAATTTGAGCCTCACGGTCTACCTCATCTTTCAACTTATCTTTCTTATCCATATCTACTAATACCGGAGCAGCAACAAATATAGATGAATAAGTACCGGTGAATACACCGATCAGCATCGCGAAGGCAAAACCTCTTGTTACTTCACCACCAAAGATGAATAGTATCAATACGGTTAAGAATACCGTTAGCGCTGTCATAATAGTACGGCTCAATGTATCGTTGATCGCACGGTTAATAACGCTCTTCTTATTCTCCTTAGGTGACTTACGGAAATACTCACGGATACGGTCGAATACAATTACCGTATCGTTCATAGAGAAACCTATCACCGTTAATATCGCAGCAATAAAGTGCTGGTCGATCTCTAGTGAGAATGGTACGATATCTTTAAAGAATGAGAATACTGCCAACGTCACACAAACATCGTGGAACAAGGCCACCAGCGTACCTAAAGAATACTGCCATCTGCGGAAACGTAATAGTATATATATTGCAATAGCGAATAGTGACAAGAATGTTGCCCACTTAGCACCATTTACCAAATCGTCAGATATAGTAGGTCTTACCGTTTGTGAGCTTTGGATATAATCATTCTTGAATTTATCCATATCACCATCAATAAACCCTTGCTCTACTAAACCTGTATGTAAAGCTGTTTGTACTTTATCTTCTGCGTCCTTAGCATTAGAGTTGATGAGGTAAGCAGTAGTAATGTTTACTTGATTGTCAGTACCTACTGTTTTCACTACAGGATATTCTTCACCCAAATATGGCTGTAGCTTCTCACGTATGTCTGATACTTTATGCTCTTTATCAAGCTGTATAGTATAGCTACGTCCACCTTCAAACTCAACACCGTAGTTAAAGCCATTCATGAATGCACCGATACCTGCTATCAATACAACAACAGATATACCATAAGCGATCTTACGCTTCCCAACAAAGTCAAAGTTAGCCTTACGGAAAATACGTTTAGATATGTTGGTAAAGTATTTGAAGTGACGGTCGCGCTTCGTCCAGATATCTGTGATCAAACGAGATACCATAATACCACAGAACATAGATAATAACAAACCAATGATCTGAGTAGTAGCGAAACCTAGTACAGGACCTAGACCAAATATGAATAGTATCACTGCCGTGATCAACGTAGTAATGTGACCATCTAATACAGGAGCATAAGAACGTTTGTATCCATCTATCACTGCTTGCTGGTAGGTTTTACCTCCAGATAGCTCCTCCTTGATACGTTCAAATATTATTACGTTAGTATCCACTGCCATACCGATGGTAAGTACTAAACCGGCAATACCAGGCATTGTTAACGTAGCATGTAATGATGCCAAAATACCTACAGTGAATAGCAAGTTCAATATCAACGCAATGTTAGCTACAATACCACCGGTATTATAGTATACTAGCATCAATAAGAAAATCACAACGAATGAGATGATCAATGAGTTTCTACCTGCCTTGATAGACTCAGCACCCAAAGTAGGACCTACCACCTGCTCTTGCACGATACGCGCTGGAGCATCTAGCTTACCAGACTTAAGAATGTTTGCCAAGTCAGTAGCTTCTTCTACAGTAAAACCACCTTCAATTGACGTATTACCATTAGGGATAGGACCATTAACACGTGGTGCAGAATATACTCTGTCATCCAATACTACTGCTACAAAGTTCCCTACATTCTCTTCTGTCATTTTAGCCCATATACGAGTACCGGTCTTATCCATTGACATAGTTACCTCCGGCTGACCTGTTGTTGGGCTATAGTCCATACGCGCTTGTGTAACATGATCACCCTCTAGCTTCGATTCGTTTACACCCGGTGCTTTTTTCACTGCATATAATATTAGTGGAGCATTAGGGTCACGCTTAGACTCTTTATCTTCAGCACCATAAACGATCTTCACATCATTAGGCAATGCATTTCTTACCACATTAAGTTTCAAATACCTGTTCAACTTAGCTGTGTCTTGCTTTCTTACATAACCTACCGCCGGGCCATCTAACACATTACCTTGTTGCGATACGTTAGGCTGCCATACGGTATATAGTAATGGACTTTCTTGCATGAATTTTTCACGCTGTGCCTCTAGTGAATCGTCACCGGCAACGGCATCACCATCAGTAGCGTCAGCAGACTCCTCTCCTCCTAGTAATTCAGACAGGCTTGCCGTTTCAGATGCATCAGCTTCTTCCTTTTTATCAGCAGTAGCATTTGTTGCATTTTCTCCGTCACTATCAGTTTCCTTGCCGCCTGACAAATAACGAGCCAACGCGTCGTTAGCAGGTTGTAGGAATTGAACGAACTCATTATTAGAATACAACTCAAAGAACTGAAGTTTAGCCGTAGACTGTAAATAGTTACGTACACGCTCAGGGTTACGAACACCGGCAAGCTCTACCGTGATGATACCTTTATTCTCATCAAGGTTGATATTAGGCTGTGCTACCCCAAACTTATCAATACGCTTTTGCAATACGTTAAAGATGTTTGTAATGGCTACTTTAGATTCCTTTTTGATCTTGGTTAATACCTCTTCGTTGGTAGACTGAATGGTGATCTCTTTTTCAGAAGGCTTTGTGAATAAATAAGCCATCTTACCATTAGGATTGTTCTTTTCGTATGCTTCACCAAAAAGTGTTACGAAGTTAGCCTGGCTATTTTCCTTAGCGGCATTTGCATCGGCAATAGCTTTGTTCAACACCGGATCGGTAGGCTTATTAGATAAAGAACGGATCAGGTCATCTAAGCTCACCTCTAATACTACGTTCATACCACCTTGAAGGTCAAGACCAAGATTTAACTCCTGCCCTTTCGCCTCCATATAGTTGTATTTTTTAGGGAAACTGATCACAGTTTCTCCTTGCAGGCTATCGGTGATATTGCTGTAGTAATTCTCAATAAGCAATTCCTTTTCTTTGCCTGTAGCCTCCGGATTTTCCAGCATGGCCATGCGTTCCGCTTGTGCCCTAGCTTTCTTCTCTACGTTTCTTACAACGAATGTGAAGGACAACTGGTATAGCGAAATCAGGATAAGCGCAATGGTAAAGATTCTTACCAACCCTTTTAATTGCATAGGTTTCGTCGATTAATATGATTTTTGTTCAAAAAAACAGAGTGGGCAAAGATAGGATTTAATATAAAAAAATGAAGATTTGAATTAAATTATCGCGAGCAGCCAACAGAATGACTAAAACACCCCCTATTTTTTAATTATAAGTTCAAGATTTACAGGTCTTTTGTCATAAAAATAAATCTTTAGCATTTTAATAACGAATAACTTATTTTTACGAACAGTATTTTTTATATAGAAAAATCATAATCTGGCATGATACGTAAAATTACGCTTTTATTTCTAGCGTGCTTAGGGATGCATTATGCATCTTACGCACAAAGTTGTGGATTTAGCACGGCACACCAGACCCTCATGAGCCAAAACAATGCTTATGCACAGGCGGTGAACCAATTTAATACAAACTGGGCCAACTTCATGGCATCTCAGACCAACCCTAATGCACTGTTAGTAACATTGCCTAATGGGCAAGAAGCATACGAGATACCTGTGGTGGTACACGTTATGTATACCAACCAGGATACTAACTACAATCCACATGATAGTAGAATAGAGCGTATGATCGACTATTTAAGTCACTCTTACCAAGCTACGTGGCCTAGCTACCCTGGTACAAGTGGTAGGGGAACTCAAATACCTATAGTCTTCAAGCTAGCCAAACGTACGCCAAACTGTACGGCTACTGATGGAATTATTAGATATGAGGTAACCAGTACTGCCAATAATGACTATTATACAGGTGGTATCCGTTTAAGTTCTACTTCTACAGGTACTCCTGAGATTAATATCAAGAACTTAAGCCGTTGGCCTAATACAGAGTACTACAACATATGGGTAGTAAACAAGATAGATGGTGCTGATGGCCTACCAGGTAGTAGTGGTCCTTTTACAGCAGGTTATGCTTACTTCCCTGGTGCTCCCGCTACTATTGATGGTACCGTAATGTTGGCGAGCCAAGTAGACTCAGGCCGTGCTACTATAACACACGAGCTTGGTCACGCTTTAGATCTTTACCACACTTTTGAAGGAGATGCAGGCGGTGCCAGCTGCCCTCCTAATAATAACTGTGCTACAGATAATGACCGTGTATGTGACACTGAGCCTCATAAACGTTCTGTATTCAACTGCCCTTCAGGCACTAATATATGTACTGGTACTACTTACGGTGGTGTACAGCATAACTTTATGGACTACTCTAATTGTAAAGACCATTTTACTGCAGGCCAAAGAACCAGAATAATGAGTGCTTTCTTCAATGAAAGAGCTTCTCTGATCACCTCTTTAGGTGCTACTCCATTACCTACAACTTCTTTACCTACTACATGTATTCCTACTTATGTCAATACATCTTCTCCTCAAAACTATGGTCCGCGCAATATTGTGATCACAAACGGTACTACTAAAATGATGGATGTATCGAGCAGTGGTTATATAGGTGACGGAAACTTAGTACACTACGATAGAACTTGTGAACACATGGTAACCTTAACAGTAGACAGTACTTACAATATCAGCGTCTCTACAGTACCTGGCGAGAAAGCAAAAGTTTATATCGACTATAATAACGATGGAACGTTTGGCAACTCAGCGGGTGAAGCTATTACGTTGAGTAATGCCAACCCTCATACCAATTCATTTACAGTACCTAATAGTACTAACGTAACACAATGTGTGCCTTTACGCATGCGTGTGATATCAGACTTCACCAATGGTAACATTGACTCATGCGGTCCTATCAACTATGGTCAGGCTGAAGATTATCTAGTACTTATAAAAGGTAACAATGCTACTGCTGCTACGGTTTCTATTAGCAGCCCTCCAATAGGCGGTAACCCAAGCTGTTTTGGTACAACACTTACTTTCAGAACCAGCACAACGGCTACACCTAGTGCATGGCAATGGTATATTAACAGTACCGCTGTAAGCGGTGCAACACTCGATTCTTTGCATTCTAACGTTTTTGCAGATAATGACACTGTTCAGGTAAGAATGATATACAGCAGCCTTTGTGGTTTTGATACCGCATGGTCTAACAAAGTAATAGTAGACAGAGTTACTTCTGTAGCACCACAAGTTACTATTGGTGTTACCGGTGGTAGCCTTCCTACATGTTTTGATGATACGGTAACCTTCTCAGTAACAGGTAATGTAAACCCGGGTGGTAGCCCTACTTATTACTGGACGGCTAACGGTACGCCAATAGCAGGTGCTACCAGCACATCGTATAAAGCATACCAGCTACCGGCAAACACACAAATAAGAGCTATTATGAAATCTAGCGCAGGCGCACCATGTGCTACGCCTGATTCAGGTATCTCTAACACACTTGTGATGAGTTATGCTACCAAAACACCGGTTACTACCATTGCCTTAACTATTGGTACTAATCCAGGTTGCGCTAACCAAACATTACAATTTACGGCCAATACTACTGTAGGTGGTACTACACCATTATACCAATGGTTTGTAAATGGCACTCCTGTAACCGGAGTATCTACTAATAATACTTACTCTACATCAACATTATCTAACGGTGATGTGGTTAGATGCCGTACTACATCCAGCTCGGTATGTGCTTCGCCATCTTCAGTTAATTCTAATACAATTACGATCGTACATACTAAGATCACGGCAGATATTACTATAACGCAAACATCAGGTGGTAATCCTGTATGTCAAGGTAAGCAAGCCATCTTTGCTGCCAATACAACCAATGCAGGTGCTAACCCTAACTTCCAGTGGTTGATCAACAATACTCCCGTAGCGGGTGCTACAGGACCGGTATTTAACACTACTGCTTTAACAAATAATGACGAAGTAAGATGCGTACTATTGGCTACCGACCCTTGTGTGGACAACCCAATAGATACATCTGCAGCAATCGCGATGACTGTTACACCAAGTAAAGTACCTAAGATATCTGTAGCTATTACCGATGGTAAGAATCCCGGCTGTTTAGACTCTCTTGTAGAGTTTACGGCTACTGCTACTGATATTGGTTCTAACCCAAGCTTCAGATGGTTGGTAAATGGTTTCCCTGTAGCCACAGGTAACGTGTTTAGCACCACTACATTGCTTGATGGTAACACAGTAGTAGCCGTAGTTAACCAAACTGATGGTAACTGCTACCTTCCTGATACAGTGTTTGCTACACCTATTGTTATGGAGCGTAGCCCAACACCAAACCCTCCATTGATATCATTGATCGGTAACGAAATGCGCACCAGCATTGCAGGTTCATTCATTTGGTTTGGCCCTAATGGCATCATGAACGGTGAAGGTGAAAACGGTGTACTACTACCGAAAGAAATAGGTCCTTACTATGCACTTACAAATGTTAACGGATGTTGGTCTAAACCTTCAAACATACTTTCTATTACACTACTAGATATCAAGTCTATAGACATGAAAGGATTCTCTATCTATCCTAACCCAACTAAAGGTCAGGTTACGATGAAGTGGGAAGGACAAACTGTGAACATGGGCATTGGTGTTTACAATGCTGTTGGGCAGTTGATATTTACAGATGAAGTAAGGAATGCTTCTGACAAAACAATTGATATGACCAAACTAGCTAACGGTGTTTACTATATCGTATTGACCGATGCAGATGGCAATATGGGTAAGGTAAAAGTAACACTAGCCAAATAAGAATAATCACACTTCTTTAGATACGATAAAGGCCGCTAATAGCGGCCTTTATTATTTTTAGAACAATCTCTTTTTTATACTTCGTGTTCATACACTCTCTTTACCCTGCCTGATATGTTGGTGAGTATCTCATAAGAAATGGTATCTGCCCATTGTGCCAACATGCGCACAGGCAGTTGCTCGCCAAATACTATTACTTCCTCCCCCTCCTGTACACCATCTATATCTGTCACATCTATCATACACATATCCATACAAACATTTCCTACAAGCTTTGCCTTTTGGCCTCTTACCAGCATATAGGCCTTACCACTACCCATCGCTCTGGGGTAACCATCGGCATACCCAATAGATACAGTAGCGATCTTCATATTCTGTTCCGCTATACCTTTTCTACCATAGCCTACTGTTTCGCCGGCTGGGATATCCTTTATTTGTGCAATAGTAGTAATCAATGTACTGGCTTGTCTTAAACCTCCGTTCAGCAAACTACTACTATCAATACCGTACAAGCTGATGCCTAGGCGAACCATATCATAATGTAGTTCAGAATGCCTGATGATAGCTGCAGAGTTGGCAATGTGCTTTATGAATTCATAACCTAACTTTCTTTCCAAGTCTTTGGTCATTTCACCAAACCTTGAAGCTTGCTCCTGCGTGAAATCGTCAAGTGCTTCATCTTCACTAGCTGCCAAATGGCTAAATACGGATGCTACTCTAAATAGCTTTCTTCCCTCTTCTGTATACAGCAATTCACAATCATGGGCTAGATCTTCTTTTGTAAAGCCTAGCCTGTGCATGCCCGTATCTAGTTTAAGATGTATAGGGTACTCTGTAGCACCCATCATTTTAGCTACTTTTAAGATAGCCTCAAGTGAACGTTTGTTATATATCTCAGGTTCCAGCTTCCAAGCTATCATTCTACTAAAAGAATCAATATCAGGATTCATGACCATGATAGGCATCGAGATTCCTGCTTTTCTCAAAGCAATGCCCTCATCAGTATATGCCACAGACAAATAGCTAATACCTGAATACTGTAATAAATTGGCCACCTCGTAGCTACCGGCCCCATAAGAGAAGGCCTTCACCATAGCCATTATTTTCACCTGCCTGCCTACTTTAGCTCGGATAACATTGAGGTTGTCAGCTATAGCGGTCAGATCAATAGACAGCTTTGTATCATGTGTCTTTTCTTCCAATAATGCTCCTATACGTTCAAAAGCAAAAGGCCTTGCACCTTTTAGCAGTATGGCTTCATCTTGAAAATCTTGTGACGGAAAGTCTTTTAAAAACTCTTCAGTAGACTGATAGAAGTTACAATCGTACTTATTTTGCTTGATGAAAAATTCTTGAAACCGGCTTAATACAGAACCGATGCCTATAAAATGCGTCACGCTTTTTTTAGCGACGAGTTCTGCCACTTCTTGGTACAACAACTCGTCAGGCCATGCCATTTGCATCATGTCAGACAGCACCAAGGTATGTTGCTCATGTTGCCATTGCTGGCCAAGGTACTCCAGCGCTATCTGTAAGGAAGTAAAATCAGAGTTGTAAGAGTCATTAATAACTGTACAATTATTCACTCCCTTCACTACTTCCATACGCATGGATACTCTATGGAGTGCTAACATTTGCTCTTTAACCACCGTGTCTTTTATATCAAGCAGTAATAGTACACACCAACATTGTATCGCATTTTCAACTGAAGCTTTATCTGCAAATGGTATAGTGATACCAATAGTGTTGTCTTTATACGTTGCCTCTATTGTTGTATGTTGCCCTAGTGTTGTTTCTTTATTGATCTGCAGGTCAGCCTTTTGCTTTCTCGACCATGAAAACAATTTGAGTTGAGGCCTTTGCTCTTGCAGTTTTGTTATTTCATCAGCTACTGTTTCCTGATCCTTACAGTAGACCAACTGCTTCGCATTATGAAATAGCTTTAGCTTCTCTTCTACTTTCTGCCTGTCGTTTTCAAACCCTTCACTGTGTGCCTCTGTGATGTTTGTAAATACTCCTATTTCAGGTTGAATGATCGAAGCCAATTTACTCATCTCACCTGGTTGTGAGATACCTGCTTCAAAAACAGCTATATCATACTCCTCACTGAGCAACCAAACAGATAAGGGCACACCTATTTGTGAGTTATAACTCTTGGGGCTGCGCACCACTTTGTGTGTAGTACTTAGTAATTGCCCTAGCCATTCTTTTACAATGGTTTTTCCGTTACTTCCTGTAATACCAATGACAGGAAGCCTAAATAATGAGCGGTAATGAGCTACTATAGTTTGTAGTGCACTCAGTGTATCTTCTACTTTGATGATGCTGGCATCGGCAAGGACCTTTGTATCTATTTCTGTTGATACCAGAAAACACCTCACTCCTTTATCATATGCCTGCTTAATAAATTGATGTCCGTCTCTTTTCTCCGTTTTCAGTGCTATAAAAAGGCATTCCTCCGCCACGCCAATTTTACGCGTGTCAATTGACAGCTCTTCTACAGTTGTGTCATTACCTTCCTGCAGCCACGTGCCGTTACACCAGCTTTTTAGCTGTTGCATGTTTGGCCTATGTGTAGCTGTGGTCATCATATATTAGTACAGTTGCGCGTAATACCTATAAGTAAGTTTATCAGTCGTTGTATCAATATATAGCTTGCTATACATATTACCCATGTCATTCATGTCCAGCAGCACTCCTTTTTCTGTCACCTGTACTACTTTAGCACCTTTAGTACGTGCTACGAATTCACTCATCACTTCATTTTCATCAGGCATGTTACCATTTACGCCACTTGCTACTAACTCGCCCGCTATACGCATGGCATCTTTATGCGATACTTTTAATTGAAAACTTCTTTCCTCCCCACCTTTTAACTCTTTGCGCGTGAGGTCTTCTATTTCATAAGGCTCATCTAATACGACCCCCATAGCCGATAAGGAGTTCAATACGTTTCGCTCGGCAGTAGTAGTGCAACCAATAAGCAATGGCAGGAATAATAAGAGGTACTTCTTCACAGAAATATATTTTTACTAAAATAAAAAAATGCTCCCCGAAAGAGGAGCAGTACAATGTATTTTAACGCAATGTTTTAAGACTAATCTTTCTCATAAAACTCATAGCCGAGTCTCAATATCTTGTCAAAGGTAGCATTTTGTAGTATTACGGTATCCTTACCACCGTTGATCACGCCATAAAAACGATCGCCGTCAAAGCCGCCATCCCACATCACACCCGGCACCATTCGATTCTTACTACGCTTGTTAATAGGCATCCAATACATATCAATGTGTTGTGTATACCCGCCTGCGCCTTCAACATCTATTTCGCAACGTTTGGGTACTGATGTAATAATGGAATCCAAACCTATAGTTCCATTCAAATATCCTTCATGCTTTATACCATCCATAAAACCTAGATACACATCAGTTCTTCGCTCATTCATCTCTTTGCCTTTCATCAGTTGCGGGTTGATCTCCACCTTTCTAGTTCCTTGTTCATCTTGCAAAACGGTGAAGCTATTCAACTCCTCTTGCATATAAGCTACTTTCACTTTACGCACTTGCTCTTTGGCTAATCCTACTACCGTACGGTCTCTCCACCGCTCTACATCTACATTATATCTTGGCGCTACATAACCCTCAAAACCAGGTATTTGTACTACGTATGGGCGTTTTGCACCGTCCATGAGCATATAAGTTCCATTCTTGTTATTCACCTGACCTCCTACATGAAACACGCGCATTTTAGTGCCGCCTCTACCATAAAGTTCCACCTTTATACCTTCAGTAGCCAGAGTAGTGATAGCTGCATTATGCATCTTTTCAGGAACAGGATACATAGCCTGTTGGCGACTCATGGTCACCAATAAATTATTAACTGTTTTCGTAATGGCCTTATACCTGTCATTCAACACCCAGCCCTCATCAGTTCTCGTAAGTGTTACTGACTCACCCTTCTGATTGGCAAAATAGATGCGGCCTACGTTACCCGTGTCTTTAATAGTAAACCCTGCCTCATTAGCACTAAAGGCATCACTACCTTTAAACAGGAAAAAGTATACGCCAAAACTTAGTATACCCAATATCACCAAATACAAAACCGTCTTACGCATCACCTTCTTTTTTAGGAGTACTATTTATTGGCGTTTCATATTTACGCTTACGGAAGAAAAGATATACCGAAGCAAATATCAATACGAAGACCAGAGGCACACCAATATTGATCAAACGCCACTTACTTTCTTCTGCTTTAGTTCTTTCAGGGTCAAGCAACCGCAACCTTGTACTTTTTGAACGTGCTGCCAGCAGCCCACTATTATCAGTCAGGTACTCTACACAGTTCAGTATAAAGTCTTTATTAGCAAACCTCTGCTGCGTAAACTGCCAGTACCCCATTTCCATAGGCCCTCTCTTACTAGAGAAGTCATTCATCATCACATCACCATCAGCTATTACGATCATCTTGGTGGCTGTATCAGCTACTTCCCTAAACTCTCTTTTTAAAGAGTCTTTTAGTATTCGTAAGAAGTCAGGGTGCATTCTGTTTTTGAATACGGAATGGAACTTACCTTCAAGCAATACAGCTGTTGGTATATTTTTCTTTGTAAAATCCTTAGGGTTCATCGGGTACTTCAGCATACTCAAACTTACCCTTGTAGGAGCGGTAGCCGTACGACTATTCTTAGAAGAGGAAAGCAATACTGTTTTCTTGATCTCCTCATTCTTGATCGTATCAATACTATTTACAAACTGCCCCATAATGAAGTTCATATTATTCACTATCGGGTGGTTAGAGGCAGGGTTGAACACAGGGAAGTATATCCAGTTACGCAACTCTATCTGCGGCCTGTCTCCCTGCATACCCACAGTAATAGGTATCGGCAAACAGATAATGTCTTCAATCAGATCGTTATTGATACGCACACCATACTTGAATAACATATCATTCAAGTTCAGCCCCTTATCCATAGCGATGAATTGCTGTGTCTTCATCAAGCTATCCATGGGTGTGTGCAGCTGATCAATAGCCCAAAGTATACGACCTCCGTTCATCACGTATTGGTCGATCTTAAACTTCTCTTTATCGTCAAACGTTAAGCTTGGATTATTGATGATGATAGCTTTGTAAATAGGTGAAATGTAAATGCTATTCACTAAGTCTATCGTATCTACTTTGTAATGTCGCTCTAATGAGGTTAAGAGATCATAAGTGTTTGGGCCAAGTGTTTCACCATGCCCCATCACATAAGCTATCTCCGGCTTAGCAGGTAGTGTCAGCTTATTAATAGCGCTGGCAAACTTGTATTCTAATAAAGATTCAGAATAATTCAGGTTTTCTCTAGGTCCTTGTCCCAGCTTATTTTCCAATAACCGTACCGGCTCTTCCTTACCATTGTAACGTACCAGTGCATAAGGGAATACAAACTTCTCCGAATAACCTTCCTCTTCTCCTTGTACTCTTAGATTGATAGGAGCAATACCCTTTTCGGCAAACTGGTTATACACAGCCGCTTTCTCATCTTCATTCTTCCCTTCAAAAGGATTGGAGAAACGATAAACGATCTTACCACCTGCTACATCTCTAAATGATTGCAAGCGCTCTTTAGTAGCCTCTTGCAACCTTTGAAAGCCTGCAGGAAACTTACCTTCCAAATACACATCTATCACGGCAACATCATCCATGTTACGCAACAAGTCTTTGGTAGGTGCTGATAAAGTGAAGCGTTTTTCCTTAGTAAGGTCTAAACCATAATGGAACCTTGCCGCCAGCATGTTTACACATATAAGTATGGCAGCAACGATGAACACACGCGTAATAGCTTGTGCCTTCTGTTGTTTTCTCTTTTTAGATACGTTAGTAGCCATAGTTATTGTATCAACTTTCTGTTGCAGTATCCCAAGTACGACTGTTTAAAGACAGGCGTGTGAGCGATATGAATAAAACGATTATAGATAAAAAGTAAATGACATCTCTACTGTCCACCAACCCACGGCTGATGCTATTGTAATGAAATGCCATACCTATCATACTCAAGTAGTAATCAAAGCCATCGGCCAATGCTGGTATACGACTCAAAGAATCGAAACCGCTATATAAAATAAAGCAAGCTAATAGCGCCACCAAAAAGCCAACGATCTGATTGTTGGTTAGTGAAGAACAAAAAACGCCAATAGCCGTAAAACCGGATGCTAAAAACAACAACCCTATGTAAGAACCTAATATAGCTCCGTAATCTACATTATTTGCTACAAGAGATAAGCTATCAATGGTCACTGCATATATCACCGTAGGTAATAGTGCAAATGCCACCAATGCCAATGCCGCAAAATACTTACCCAGTATTATATCAAATGCTGTTAGTGGTTTGGTAGACAACCATTCAATTGTACCCGCACGAAACTCATCGGCAAATGAGCGCATGGTAATGGCCGGTATCAATAACATGAGCAACCATGGGGCTAACTCAAAAAAACGGTCTAGCGATGCATAACCGTATGCTAAAATGCTACTGTCCTCAAATATCCATAGGAACAACCCACAGGCTACTAAGAACACCAGCACAGCTACATAGCCCACTATGGAACTGAAAAAAGAATTGATCTCTTTTATGAAAATACTACGCATGTATATTGCTGTAAGTTTCTGAAGTTGGCAAATATAACAAAATGACCGTTGTTTAGGTACGAAAGCCCACTGTTAAAGCTTTCCCAACAGGGTAATAGACATACTTATTGTTTGTCACCTACATAAAGCTGGTTCACATTAAAGTAAACGCCATTTATCCCGTCTTCATTCTCTTCTACTTCCAAATATTCACAGTTAGATTTGGTCATTTTTCGTTCTCCTGTAAAATCGAGGTCCATTACCCATAATAGATCATACTCATGCTCTGAGCTGACAATATGAAAGGCCGTTTGTTCTGTTTCTCCATCTCCGGTAGACATAATAGCATCTCTTACCCCCGCAGCCATATTCAAATATTTAGCCGCCTCATTCGGTTCTCCGTGTGCTTCCATTAATACATTAAGTATCGCCAGATTAGAAATGCTAAAAGGGTTCGTCTCTAAATTCTCTTTGGTGAGCAGAATCATCTTCTCTAATTTCTTACCCTTAAGCTTCTTTTTTCTCGACAGCATATACATCTCATTCCTAATAGCAATAAATTCTGCATAGGTCTTTTGGGCTACACCTTTTCTAAAAAGGTTACCATAATAGAGCATACGATAAGCCTTGAGGTCTAGCGTACTATCACCGGCTTGATATTTACTAAAAAGATGGGGATAGTAATAATAAGACTCTTTGTCTTCAATAACCTGCTTGATAGCATCGTAGTCCGGCGCCTGATAATACAGCTGCGCAGTAGTCACATTACTAAATAATAGTGCAGCAGCAATGCCGACATAAGCAAAATACGTCCGAATAATGTTCGGTAACCTCATAACACAAATATGCACAAAATGAAGCAAGTAACATTCATCGTTACATCATATTTAACGAAATAACTGCGACTTCCTCTACGTGCTAGTACGTATAATATTTTACCACTTTAATGGTATGGGGTATGCGGGCTCAGCAGACTACTTTTGATATTGGTAGTTAATATACCCTTTACCCCTTTACGGAAACGACCGGGCTTCTTTTGAGAAGCCCGTATTCTTTTCTAATTCTTTAACGCTTCATTATACCCACTTTTTGGGTTCAAAAAACTATTTTTATGCGCGTAATTTTTCGACTTGAAGCGAATCAGGAAATATTATTATAATACGGATACACATCGGTTTGAAAAGCTGGAAGTTCCGTGGCACATACGTCTTTTCAGGATCATTGGTTTCCTTTCTGCCGCTATTGTGACTGCGCTGCTCATCGTGAGTGTAGCTTATAAAATATTCCCTTCACCTAAGGAAAAAGAACTCATTAACGAAATGCAGCTCCTCCGTCAAGAGTACTCCAACCTACAGGCACAGCTTGATGAAATGGATAAAGAACTGTCTGATCTGGAACATAGAGATAACGATATATACAGAACAGTTTTCGAATCAGAGCCCATACCCGATAGTATACGCATAGGTAAGCGCTACAGTGCAATAGACCCTAACCAATATGCTTATACCCATTCCGATAAACTTATTGAGACCATACAGCACGGTATCGAAGCCTTAGATAATCGCTTAGAAATTCAGCAAAGCTCGTTTGACACCTTGGAGAAAATGGTGCAAGCTAAAGAGAACATGCTGAAATCCATTCCGGCAATACAACCGGTATCCAACAAGAACCTGAGAAGGGTGGCTTCAGGTTTTGGTTATCGTATCGACCCTATATACAAAACCCCTAAGATGCATACGGGTCTTGACTTTACAGCAGCCACAGGCACACCTATATATGCCACCGGTAACGGACTTGTGACCGAAGCCGTATACGACCATAGTGGCTACGGCAGGCACGTGATCATCAATCATGGCTATGGCTACAAAACGCTATATGCGCATATGGTAAAAATAAAAGTGCGTGAAGGTAAACGTGTGCGTAGAGGCGAAGTAATAGGCTGGGTAGGTAGTAGTGGTAAAAGTACAGGTCCTCACCTGCATTACGAGGTAATAAAGAATGGCAAGAAGATCAACCCGATCAACTTCTTCTTCAACGACCTTTCTTCTGTGGAGTACGAACGTATGGTGAAACTATCTGCTTTGAGCAACCAGTCGTTCGACTAATTTAGCTGTATATATTGCAAACCCTTACTGTAATGGCCCAATACTTCTAAAGGGGCTATTTTTTCATAACCCAATTGTGCCAAAGCTGTTTTTACTGTAGTGGTATTCAAGCAGTCTCCTATCAGGTAGCCACCCGGCTTTATCTTATGCTTCCACATCTTCAGTACCTTAATGTGATCTTCCTTACTTATTGTAGACTCTTCATTAAAACAATAGAAGGCAAAATCAAATATCTTAGAGGCAAAGCCTTTTGCTATAGTAGCAGCATCACCCTTTAATAGTGTCACTCTTTCTTTATATGGTGCACACTTTATACGACAAACCGCTTCCATTTCTGCTTGCCCATCCTCCCAAGTATCCATACCTAGAAATCTTAGTTGCGGGTTTTTCTCTAAGCATATAGCCATACATTCACACTGCCCTGCACCTATTTTCGCACCATGAGCCAATTTCTTTTCAGCAATAAAATCAGCTAGCTCTTTGTATAGTTCTAGTTTTTCTGATAAAGACTCCATCATATAATATAATATCCCTTAATACACTACACCGTGTGTGTGTTTGCAATATATATTATTTTACATTACTGACCTTAAGAATTAATTCTACCCCGTGTCATAATAGTATACTACGCAACTACTTCTTACCTTTGCTGCCAATATTCATATTAATACTCTTATGCGTTTCAGTATCTATATTTCTATTATCGGGCTCTTATTATTATCCTCATGTAGGGAGAACCGTATTCATGAACATGAAGACTGGGGGCAATCCTTTACATCAAGAGGTATTGATAATGGCTGCTTTATATTAAGAGACAACAACCATGAATCAGTACATTTTTACAATAAAGAACGTTGTTTACAGCGTTTCACCCCTGCTTCTACCTATAAGATATTCAATTCGTTAGTTGCACTGGAAATACCCAAAGCTCCGGACGAGCAGTTTTTAATACCATGGGATCGTGTAGAAAGAAAACCCGAATGGGATAAAGACCTGACCATGCGCGAGGCCTTTAAAGTTAGCTCAGTACCCTACTATCAGGAAATGGCTCGCAGAATAGGCTATGACTATATGCAGCATTTCTTAGATACTGTAAACTACGGTAATAAGAATGCTAAAGGCGCTATAGATGAGTTTTGGCTGAACGACAGCCTTCAAATATCAGCAGACGAACAGGTAGGTTTTATCAAACGTTTGTACTTTAACGAGCTCCCTGTTTCAGAACGAACCCAGCGTATTGTGCGTAGTATGATGCTACAAGAAGACAATGAAAACTATAAACTATACTACAAAACAGGATGGGGTGCACCAAATGGCAAAGAACAGGTTGTATGGATAGTAGGTTTTATAGAAAGAGTGGAAAGAATGAAGGAACATGAGAACTCTATGAACAAAAGTAGTTATCGTAAATACCCATACTTCTTTGCTCTAAACTTCTCGCTACCTGCTGATGTAACTGACTATCAGAAATATAGCCACTTAAGAACGCATATTCTTAAAGAACTATTGATAGATTTTGGTGCAATGCCGCTAACGGCTGGTGAAGGTTAAAACAAGCGCTTCAATACATTGTATACTACCATTGGCTTACCCAATGTATAGAAGTGTAAGATCGGCACGCCGTTCTTGAGTAAATCTTTACACTGCTGATATAGCCACTCTTCACCTACTTGATCGCAGGCTTCCTTGGTCTTGGCCTTTATCATTTCTTGATATAGATCTACCGGCACTTCAGTATTAAATATACTTGGCACTACCGTCAGCTGTCTTTGTGTGGTTAATGGTTTTAATCCTGGTATTACAGGCACATTTATACCGTTTGCCTTGCAACGCTCTATATAATCGTAGTAATGTTGATTATTAAAGAACATTTGTGTGGTAATATAATCAGCGCCCAGGTCTATTTTTCTTTTCAGATAATGAAGATCAGTATCCATATTAGGGGCTTCAGCATGCTTTTCAGGATAACCCGCCACACCAATACAAAAGTCTGTTTTACCACCGTCGATGATCTCATCCTCCAGATACTGGCCACTATTCAAATTCATGATCTGTTGTACCAATTCATCAGCATACTTATGACCATTCTTATTAGGCGTGAAGAACTTCTCATTTGCCGCTGCATCACCTCTCAAAGCCAATACATTACGCACACCTAAAAAGTGTAGATCAATAAGTGCATTCTCTGTCTCCGCTTTACTAAAACCACCACATATCAAGTGAGGTACCGCTTCTATTTTATACTTATTCATCAAGGCCGCGCAAATACCCACCGTACCCGGGCGCTTACGAATCTCCACGTTATCGTAGCTACCATCCTTACGCTTCTTATACACCTGCTCTGCACGGTGGTAGGTTACATTTACGAAAGAAGGCTTGAATTCCATAAGTGGATCCAAGCTTTTATATATCGAATCAATACCCTTACCCTTTGTAGGGGGTAATATTTCCAAAGAGATGATCGGCTCTTTGGCATTGGCCAAATGTTCAGTTACTTTCATATCAGGTTGCAAAAGTAGGTATTAAAACATTCTTTTCTAGGTAATTGCACTTAAGATTTTAACAGGAATACTTTGTATCAAATACACTTATCTTGAGCGGGTTTGCTATTTTTGTTTAAAATGAAGAGCGTTGTCGGATAAGAAACTGAAAATACATACAGAGGGACTGGTAAAAAGATACCGCAACCGCACAGTGGTCAACAAAGTATCTTTTGAAGTGAACCAAGGTGAGATCGTAGGGCTACTAGGTCCTAACGGTGCAGGCAAAACCACATCTTTCTACATGGTAGTAGGGCTTGTAAAACCCGACGAAGGCACTGTATACCTTGATAATGAAGACATTACAAAGCTTCCAATGTACAAACGTGCCCAAATGGGCATCGGCTACCTGCCTCAGGAGGCTTCTGTTTTCAGAAAATTATCGGTTGAAGACAACATTATGGCTGTTTTGGAAATGACCAAACTGACCAAAGCTGAACAGAAGGAGAAAATGGAAAGCCTGCTTGAAGAGTTTAGACTGACCCACGTGCGTAAAAGTCCCGGAGATGTATTGAGTGGTGGGGAGCGTAGACGTACGGAAATAGCTCGGGCATTGGCTGTTGACCCTAAATTCATTCTATTAGACGAACCTTTTGCCGGTATTGACCCCATTGCAGTTGAGGATATACAAACTATTGTAGCCCGATTGAAATATAAGAATATTGGCATATTGATCACCGACCATAATGTACAGGAGACATTATCTATTACCGACCGTGCTTATCTACTATTTGAAGGAAACTTGCTCAAGGCCGGCGTTGCTGAAGAGCTTGCTGCGGATGAACAAGTTAGAAAACTGTATCTTGGGCAGCACTTTGAGTTGAAGCGTAAAGATTATACCCCTACTGACTAACCTGCTATTAGCCTATTAAAACAATTGTGAATTTGCACAAATTGCAAAACGCTATTATTTTGCCATTACATTTGCCATAGATGAGTATTATCAGCCCGGCTCTAAAAGGATATTTAAAGTTGCGTAACAACGCGATCAGCAACTTTATGCTCAACCCTATAGATACACAAAAGCAGGTTTTCAACAAACTCATCGGCTCTGCACAGTTTACCGAATATGGCAAAAAGCATGATTTTGAAAAGGTCAACAGTGTGGCAGAGTTCAAAAAACAAGTACCTATCAACGACTATGATACGCTAAAACCTTATATACAACGTATTATGGAAGGGGAGCAAAACTTACTTTGGCCCTCTCCTATCAACTGGTTTGCCAAGTCTAGTGGTACTACAAGCGACAAGAGTAAGTTCATACCAATCAGTAAAGAATCTCTTGACGACAACCACTTTAAGTGTGGCAAGGACACACTTGCCATGTATTTGAAAGAGTTTCCACAAACCAATATCATATCAGGAAAATGCTTGGTGATAGGCGGTAGCCACCAGATCAACCAATTAAATGCAGATTCCTTCTTTGGCGACCTTTCTGCGGTAATGCTACAAAACATGCCATTTTATGGTCAGGTAGTACGTACGCCCGACCTTTCTATCGCCCTCATGTCAGAGTGGGAGGAAAAGATAGAAAAGATGGCAGCCACCACACCGCAGGAAAATGTGACTTATATAGCTGGTGTACCTACATGGACCATAGTACTGCTGAAAAGAATATTGGAAGTAACAGGAGCAAGCTCTATTAGTGAAGTATGGCCCAACTTAGAGCTATACATACATGGTGGTGTCAGCTTCAAACCATATAGAAAGCAATTTGAGCAACTAATACCCAATCCTAATATGCACTATTGGGAGACTTACAATGCATCAGAAGGATTCTTTGCAGCCCAAGACAATCTTGATGCTGAAGGCATGCTATTGATGCTCAACCACGGCATTTACTATGAGTTTATGCCTATGGAAGAATATGGTAAAGAACACCCTGAAACCTTAAGCCTAAAAGATGTAGAGCTGAACAAGAACTATGCTTTGGTACTGAATACCAATAACGGCTTATGGCGATATCTGGTAGGCGACACCATACAGTTTACTTCTAAAAGCCCATTTCGCATCAAAGTATCAGGTAGATTAAAGCATTTCATCAATGCCTTTGGCGAAGAGGTAATAGTAGACAATAGCGACGAGGCCATAGCTAATGCCTGCAAACTTACGGGTGCTATAGTAAACGACTATACTGCCGCCCCTGTTTATATGACAGGAGAAAGTAATGGTGCACATGAGTGGATCATAGAATTTGACCACCTACCTTGCCCTATTAATGAGTTTACCGCCATAATGGATAAGGAGCTGCAGAAGATCAACTCTGACTACGAAGCCAAGAGATATAAAGATATGGCGCTGCGCATGCCAATAGTACACATAATGCCTAAAAACGGATTTAATAATTGGCTGAAAGGCAAAGGCAAGCTAGGCGGACAACACAAAGTACCTAGGTTAAGCAACGAACGTAAGTATTTAGAAGAAATACTACCCTACACCAAGCAATAGCTGCGCATAATCATATTCTTTCCTGACGCCGGTCATATTTAATCATTAAGGTTACACTTAGCTTTACAGTATTAACTAAAGAAGCTATGAGCAAAACCAGCATCACACACTTAGACAACGAACATAACGACTGGCTAAGAGCATTAGATTTTTATAAAACAGAGCTAGGTATTCTTAGAGATAGGCTAACAGAAGTAGCCGGCAAGAACACCAACAAAGAAGTAGGCTTAAATGCAGAGCATTTTGAGAATCAGCTTAAGATTCAGGTATCTAATATTGATACATTAAGGCATAATATCAATGAAAATTTGGCACAGGTGAGCAAGCAATCTCAAGAAAGTGCTGCACATATTGAGCAATCGTTGATAGAGCAACATGAACAACTTCGCGACCAATATATAACCGAGGAAAAGACATTAAATGAATTAAGGCATGAGTTTAACCGCTTTGCCGCCAAATGGATGTAAAGATCAAATAAAGAGCGTATTGTTTCTGGTTACCTAAGCCGGGCTGTAAGGATTGACAGCTCGGCTTTATTGTTGCCCTTCCACTTCCTCTTTATAAATACTGTTCAGCTCTTCTATATAGCCTAATATCTCCTTTCTGCCAGTAAACTTCACCGCACTACTCACAAAGCTTCTGGGTATGAACTCCCACTCTTGCTTCATGGTTTCTATAAAATGGCGAACGTTCTTGGCAGCCTCTCTTTGAGTACTTTTATCAGCTTTGGTAAACACGAGATTGAAAGGTATTCGCCACTCCCCAAGTTGTTGTAGAAACTCTAGGTCTATCTTTTGAGGTTTATGCCTGCTGTCTATTAATACAAACAATGTCATCAAGTTAGGCCTTTGCGTTAGGTAGTTCTCTATCATCTTTTGGAAAGAGGCACGTTGCTTTTGCGATACCTTGGCATAACCATAACCGGGAAGGTCGACCAAGTACCACTCCTCATTGATGATAAAGTGGTTGATCAACTGTGTCTTACCCGGGCTGGATGAGGTTTTAGCCAGCTTATTGTGGCGGGTAAGCATGTTGATTAATGAAGATTTACCTACGTTAGACCTGCCTATAAAAGCATATTCGGGCTTATCAGGTTCAGGGCAGCCATCTACTCTGGGATTACTGATCAAATATTTCGCTGAATGTATTTCCATTAACTTGTGTTACCGTACTTTTGTGGCGATGCAGACCGAAGAAAAAATTAACCCGGCAGCAACAGTATTGCCTGATTCCGGGTCAAAATTAAGCAAGAAAGATCAAGTTGCAGATATGTTTAATAACATAGCTGGTAAATACGACTTTCTGAACCATACCCTTTCTATGGGTATTGATAAGGGTTGGCGCAAGAAAGCCATTGCAGAGATCAAGAAAGTAAACCCTAAAAAAATACTGGATGTAGCCACCGGAACGGGCGATTTGGCGATTGCCGCAGCCAAACTACAACCTGACAGTATAGTAGGCTTAGACATTGCTGCACAAATGCTGGAGGTAGGTAAAGACAAGATAAAAGACAAAGGCTTGGATGGGATGATCACTATGCAAGTAGGCGATAGTGAGCAGTTGCCTTTTGATGACAATGCCTTTGATGCCATCACTTGCGCGTATGGTGTACGCAACTTTGAGCACCTAAACGCAGGGCTTAAGGAGATGAACCGTGTGATGCGAGCAGGTGGTAAGGTAGCCATACTGGAATTTTCAAGACCTAAGCACTTTCCTATCAAACAACTCTACAACTTCTACTTCAAGTATATTTGTCCATTGTTTGGGAAGCTGGTATCAAAACATGATACGGCTTACAGCTATCTGCACGATTCAGCTATGGTCTTCCCCGAAGGTGAAGAACTTTGTACCATATTGGAACAATGTGGCTTTAAAGAAGCTAAGGCAAAGCCCTTGACCTTTGGTATTACCACTTTATACACCGCAACTAAATAAACTATGGCCAAAAAGAAAACATGGGCAGAAAAAATGAAGCCCGATGCAGAACATAAGATCACTACAAACGATAAAGACTTTGCGGATATACCTGCCGGGCACAGCCTACTGATACCTACACCACTAATAGTAGATGACTATGTGCGCCATATACCTGAGGGGGAGCATACCAACATTAAACAAATGCGTAACGATCTGGCAGCTGAGTTTGGTTCAGAGTACACCTGCCCCGTAGTATCAGGTATTTCATTACGCATAGTGGCCGAAAATGCCTTTGAACAGATACAACAAGGGAAGCCATTAAGCAAAGTAGCTCCATTTTGGAGGATCATAGACCTAAAGTCGCCGGCAGCTAAAAAGCTGGCTTGTGGTATAGACTACCTTAAGGAATTGAGACAAAAAGAAGGATTACCTGTATAAAATTTAGCCTTTACGAGATACTTTATTATTATTGTACATACTGTATCTTAGTAACCTGCGTTATAGTAACCAACACTTTAGTATGCGTTTACGCTTATTGATCATAACTCTTATAAGTATCCTTGCTGCACAAACAGCGCAAGCACAAAGCGAGATCTTGAACATGCCCGACCATGACAAGAAAGCTTATTACTTTGGCCTGACCTTTGGTACTAACTTTTCAACTTATAAGATCAAATACAGCAACTCTTTTACCAATACGGATACGTTTAAAAGCATACAGCCCAACTTTGGCGCAGGTTTTAACTTGGGACTTATGGGCAACCTACGCTTAACCAGCTTTATTGATGCCCGCTTTAACCCAACTCTGATTTTTGCTGATAAGCCCGTAGCCATCAATATGAGGAATGCTGCTGGTGTTGATAGTACCTCACAGGCGTCTATTGAGTCCATTTACTTGCATTTACCATTTCAACTAAAGTTTAAAAGCGACCGTATTAAGAACTTTAGATTCTATGGCTTGACCGGTTTTAAGATGGACTTTGACCTAGCTGCTAATGCACGCTCTCGCAGAAAAGACGAATTCTTAAAAGTATCTGCTTTTGACTATGGGTACGAATTAGGTGTAGGTTTTGAGTTCTACAACCCCAATTTCATCTTTGCCCCCGAAATAAAACTGAGCAGAGGGCTTGGCAATGCCTTGTTTAAGGATAGCCGTATCCCGATCAGTAATGCTATAGACGGGTTATCCACAAGCATGATCGTTATATCAATTCATTTGGAAGGGTAACACCTTCTAAAAGCAAGATTGCAACATTCTAATATCATAACAACACATTATCCCCTCTTCCATCAGCTGCCTCTTTGCATAGTAGTCATGCCTCTTTTTAACAACTGGAGTGTATTGCATAGTTGATTTATAGCTGAATAATGATAGGTTCAGAGAGCTACTAGACGCTCTCTCCAACTTGTAATCATTCGCGTTGATAGGTATAGCCATAAATACGGTTTCTGTTTTTGCCTTATATATCTCTTGCATTGCGTGTTATGATTGACACACAATTTTAGCAACTACCAAATGTAAATCGCATGTGCATAAAACCCTTTTAAAAGGGGGTATTTTTACCCTTATTCTTTCCTTACAATTTATAGCTTCTTTATACCTTCATCCAAAACCACATTCACATGCCTATTAGAATATCATCAAACGACGGAGGTAACTCCTCAGAAGTAATTACCAGAGAAGCATATGAACAAGGGCGCGCCCACTTTAATGCTCACTATTTTCATGCAGCCGAAGCTCTACCTTTTGGCGGACAAGATTTTAGTGTATTATGGGACGACCTAAGCAATGCAGTCAACCAATTTGTAGCTACAGCGCAAGTACCTTTAAGTCAAGTAGCTTTGCGCTTTGTACACTGCTTTAACATTAGCAACAATGAGTTATACCTAAGGTTGCAGATATGCACCATGCAACCTGTGCCACTACCCATTGCCGGCCATGATTTTTACCCGCTAGACACGTCGCAGCAAGCTTGGTATAAAATACAACAAGACAGCTTTACCACTACACCCAACCATACTATGATCGGTGTAGAGTATTTTCAACATTTCTTCTATAAAGAACCGCATACTGAAGTGCTAGAAAGACTAGCTGACGGCGGCCCTAACAAATACACCAGAACCTTAGTATTCCCTTGGGAGAGCGAGATACTACAGATGTATATAGACAATGGCAGCCTTCCTGGAGCAAGCATCCACTTTGGCGCTTGCTCTTATACCCAAGAAGCTCCCCTTGCCGAAACTGTTAAGTGGCCTCATGGTTTAGTCATGTATCTTTCAGATGCTAGTGGGAAAAAGCTATTGAACAATGAAGATTACATATCAATCTTCCATTATAAAGGGGCAGATTTTGGCACACAGTGCCCGCCATATTGCGATGGCTACTTGGCTCCTAATAGCTAACCACTATTTTGTTTTAAAGTTGCATAAGCTTTTCTAATTTCACACTGTTAGAGAGAGCTTATGCACTTTGCATTATTTTTACTTTTTCCTGCCAAAATACTTGGAGTAATTATTGGTGGGTATCATTACAAGCAGCTAGCTCTGCCGTTTAAATTACTGTTTATTCAAGTAATACTGGCATTGGCTGCCGAAGGTTTTGGAGCATATTTGGGCTTAGTGCTAAACAAGCACAACATCTGGTTTTTCAACCTATACAATATTATCGAGATGCTGCTGGTTTGCACGCCTGCCATACTGCTCATCAATAATAAAAATTTAAAAAGAATAAGTTTCGCCTTAATGGTCATTGGCATAGCCGTTTGGGTAGCAAACATTTATACTACAGGTTTAAAAGTCCCGGTCAACACCTTCTTTTTATACTACTGCATTATCGTACTGGTCATCTATCTCGGTTTACTTTTCGACAATGGTGTATTCAATAGTAAGCAACTGACACGCCAACCTTTGTTTTGGATGGCCTTATCTGCATTAATATTCTTTGGATGTATGATACCCTATAAAGGCATAGAAAAGTACCTCTTTGCTAAAGATATGGGTATGGCTAGAGCCTTATTCAATATTAATTTTGTACTTAACTTTATTAGATATCTGTTTTTAGCTATTACTTTTTATCTGGCAGGCAAAATGTTAGCTCCCAAAACCTCACAAGTAGATGTTCACTAATGATATAGTCTTAACTATTGTTGTTGTCACCTTTGTGATACTATTACTTATTGCTGGAGTGGTCATCACCATGATACTTGCCAATAAAAGGCATGTGCAACAGGAGGTAAAGATGACACAAATGCAACTCGACTATCAAAAGGAGCTTAGACAAGTAGAAAATGAAGTGCAAGAGCAGACCTTAAGTAACGTAGCCCGCGAGCTACACGATAACATTGGGCAAATGCTCACCCTAATAAGAATACAACTGGAACAGGAAACTTTTGATGACGAAGCCTTAAGCAATAGACTTGCTGCTGCTGACAATACTTTGGGTGATACCATCGATCAAGTAAGGCTTTTAAGCCATAGTCTGAATACCGACCACTTGGAACGCTCCGGCTTGGTAGAAATACTAAATCATGAGATCAACAGGCTCAGCAGCCTGAAAAAGTTACAAATACACTGGCGAAAACCCGACGTTGAACCCGAACTCAACAAAGACCAGCGTATTATGTTGTTCCGTATCTTTCAAGAGATCATCAACAATGCAATGAAGCATGCACAAGCCAAAAATATACACATCTCTATCCCGAACAATTCACCGCTAAATATCATCATTAAAGATGACGGCATCGGTTTCGACATAAAAGAAATACGATCACGAGGAAGAGGATCTGGCTTCGTTAATATGCATAAACGCGCACAACTTGCTAACTTTAAGCTTGAAATAGATAGTAATAAAGGCAATGGCAGTATCTTTACGCTGCTGCAATTACAAAACCAACCTTCATGAGCCAGCAACCTGCATCCATAATATTAGTAGACGATCATGCTGTAGTAAGAAACGGCTTAAAAGTGCTTATTGAACGCATGGGCAACTATACTATCGTTGGTGAGTATGACAATGGCAGAGACCTTATAGATAATATTAAACAACACCAAACTATTGACCTCATACTATTAGACCTTACTATGCCTGTTATGGATGGCAGAGAAACGATCATTCAACTACAGCAAAACAACTATAACTATCCAGTACTTGTTCTGACGCTGGAAACAGACGAGCAATATATCATTGACCTTTTTCGCCTTGGCATAAAAGGGTACTTACCCAAAAGCAGTAAAGCCGTCATACTTAAATCAGCTATTGATGATATCATCCATACCGGCTACTATCACAACGAGATGATGGCCAAAGCACTCACAACAAAATCGGGAGCAAAAAACCATAAAGACAAAATACTGGAACAAGTTACCGACCGTGAGAAACAATTCTTAACATTAGTATGTGCTGCCGAAGAGCCAACGTATGAACAAATAGCCGACCAAATGAATGTGAGCAGAAGAACTGTAGACGGCTATAGGGAAGCTTTATTTGACAAGTTTAATATCCGTTCTAAAACCGGACTTGTGCTATTCGCACTCAAGTATGGAATAGTAACTATTAATTAATAAAAAAGCCCTCGCGCTAAAAAACGGAGGACTCTTCATAATAGGTAAACGATTCAAACATCTAGAATCACTTAAAATTACTAATTTTTTCTAACAATTCTTTTTTGCCTATATAACCCTCATATCTCCATACTATTTCACCGTTTTTATACAGCAATAGCGTAGGTAGCGCTTCTATCTTCATTTGTTGCGCAACTAGCTCATTATCATCAGCATTTACCTTCATTAACTTAACAGTTTTTTGCTCTTCTTCAGCTATTTCTTTCAAAAAAGGAGCCATTTTTTTACATGGCGCACACCATGGTGCATAAAAGTCAATCAGCACTAAACGCTTGTCTTCCAATTCTTTATTATATCCATCTATGCTCATTCCTGCTGCTTTAGATGCAGCTGTATTAGTATTGGCTACAGGCATGCCATTGCTTTTCCAGTTCATCATACCACCTTGTAGGTCATATACTTCTTTAAAACCTAATTTACCCAGCCTTTTTGCTGCAGCCGCACTTCTACCACCACCCAAGCAATACACGAAAACAGGCTTATTTTTATCAATACCCTCTACTTGACTGTTGAAGTCACCGCCGTTCCAGTTTACATTTTTTGCTCCTGCAATGAACCCCTCAGCATACTCTTGAGGCGTACGTACGTCTAAAATTGTAGCATCGCTCATCTTGTCCAACTGCTTTTGAAAGGCTTGTGGCGCTAAAACACCACCACTGCCACCACTTTGCGACTGGCATGCCGTAACTGATATAAGAATAGCCAAAAGTGGTAGTAAAAATTTGATCATGTGTTTTTTCATAAAATAATTTCTCTGATAAAGTTAAGCGTATTGTTCAATTATTTGTTGCAGCTGTGGTGCCGGTACAACACCACTTTGGCGCCATATTGCTTCTCCTTTTTTAAATATGATTAGAGTTGGCACACCTGATACCTTGTAAGCCTGTGCCGCAGCAGGGTTCTTGTCTACATCTATTTTTATTATGGTCGCCTTATCTCCCACTTTATTCTTCACCTCCGTTAAGATAGGTGCCATCATTTTGCAAGGGCCACACCACTCAGCAGAAAAATCCACTAATACCGGCGTTTCAGAGTTGATCAACTCTGAGAATGATTTACTTGCCATTATTTTCTGTTTTTATTTCTTCAAATTCTGTGTCTTCTATGTCTTGTTGCTTTGTAGAATAATTAGTGGCACAGCTGCCGGCACCACAACATCCTGTATTGGTTATACCCTGAAACAGAAATAGTGATGCCGCCAATGCCATGAAACCATCTCCACCTTTCAACGCCGCTATACCAAAGGACACACCTATCACAATTCGTAACACACGCATCAAGTGCCAGTTGGTCAGCAACATGTTCTTTAAATAACTCATTAAGTATACTTTCTTAAGCTCATCCAGCCACCACCATTGTGCACTTCATTAAAGCCGTTAGACTTTAATATACCTTTTGCCGAAGCACTGCGCATACCTGAGGCACAACAAGTGATGATCGCTTTATCTTTATTTAGTTTATTCATTTTGTTTTTTAGCTGATCCAAAGGTATGTTGATAGACCCTTTGATACTGCCACCTGCATACTCGCCCGGTGTACGCACGTCTACAATCACAGCTCCGTCTTTGATCAACTGTCCCAGATCGGCTTTTGGGCCAAATAGCCAACTTAATAATCCCATTGTTTTCTAATTACTTGTTTAAATGATATTGAACATCGGTCCACGAGCCGCCATTACTTACATTTTGGAAGCCACTCTGTGCCAAAAATTGTGTAGCCTGTCCGCTGCGCATGCCTGATGCACAACAAAGCACGATCGGGTCTTCTATACCTTTCAACTCATTTACCCTGTTAGGAAGCTCGTTAAGAGGAATATTGATAGAACCTACCACGTGACCTGAAGAATACTCCATTGGTGTTCTTACGTCTACTACTGCTACTTTTTGTTCGTTACTCTGATTCATTTTGTTTTATTTTCTTATTGTTATCAAAAATGCTGAATAATAATCCTCCCATCATAGCGCCATAGGCTGAGCTATTCAATGGCTTTGAGGTAATGGAGCAAGTGCCACTGGCACAGCCCACAAAGTAGTAATACAGATAACCTGCAATAGCACCTAATACGATACCAATAATGACTAGTTTGTTTTTTGATAAGAATGCCACCATTATTTTACTTTGCAAGTGCTAATACCAAATATTCTGTATAGCGGACAAAAACCGGCTATCGTGGTCAGTGTGAATATGGCAGCAACAACTATTAATACCACACCTAAAGTGCCGGTAACAGTTCCTGTAAAATATAAGGCTGCAAATATTACAGAGATCAACAACCTAATAACTCTATCGGCTGTACTCATGTTCAATTTCATAACTGTTTAGTGTTTGGTTACTGCAAATATCTTGTAGCAACAACACTTGTTCAGCTACTAATGTTACACAAGGGTAATTTTATTTCTACCCAGCTTTACCAGCCCCTCGTGCTCCATTTGCTTTAACAGGCGGGAAACCACCACCCTAGCTGTTCCCAGTTCATCTGCCAGCTCTTGGTGGGTAATGTGTATTTCAGGGTTATTATTCAGCTTTTGCTTGCGTTGCAGAAAATCGAATATACGGTCATCTATTTTCTTGAAAGCCACTGCATTAACTACAGATAGTAATTCCTCAAAACGTTTATGATATAATCTGAAAATATAATCCTGCCATTCTGTACTTTCTTTTAAAAGGGCTCTTGTATTCTCTACTGAAATGAATAATATCTCCACTTCCTCTTCGGCAACAGCTCTTACCTTACTGGTATCTTGATGGATGCCACCCAAAAAAGACATGATACAGCTTTCACCAGGTCTGATGTAATACAACAGCAACTCCCTGCCATCTTCATCAGAGCGCATCACCCTGATACTACCGTTTAATACGATAGGAATAGCATGGATATAACTTTCCTCGTTCATGATCACTTCACCTTCCTGGTACGTTTTGATCGTACCATATTCGTACAACTTATCCATCATTTGTGGAGAGAACGTAAGACTATTACTTGGCTGAGTTGATTCCATATCCGTTTATTGTAACTTATGTTGCCGAAGATAGCTTCAAAATTGCGCTTTTTTGCCAAACAGAAACTGATATTCATCATATTTATATAAATACCAACGCGGTATTTTTACATTAATACATACAACATTGGAAGTAGCAGGTTATATAGCATCCATATTTATAGGCCTTTCATTAGGGCTGATTGGCGGAGGTGGCTCCATACTTACCGTACCGGTATTGGTATATCTATTTCGTACTGATGCCACTTTAGCTACATCCTACTCGCTTTTTATAGTAGGCAGTACCAGCCTGGTAGGTGCTTGGCGCAACTACATGAATGGTAAGGTGCATATAAAAACGGCACTGCTATTTGGTGTTGTGTCCATACTTACGGTATTCTTCACCAGAAAGTTCATTATACCAATTATTCCGGAACACATAACACAGTTAGGTAGTTTTGAAGTAACCAAGTCTTTACTCACTATGGTACTGTTTGCCATATTGATGCTTATAGCTTCTATGAAGATGATAAAAGGAAGGAAAGCAGTAGACGAAGAAAGTCATCATACTTCAAGTGCTGCATTAATACTATATGGTATAGGCATTGGTTTAGTAACCGGTTTTTTAGGTGCAGGTGGAGGTTTCTTAATTATACCTGCTTTAATATTCTTCGTGGGACTGGATATGAAAACCGCAGTAGGCACATCGCTCACCATTATTGCGATGAACTCACTTATAGGTTTTACAGGTGATATTGGCAACTTACCTATTGAATGGAACTTCTTACTTACCATAGCTGCTATAGCCATAGTAGGTATTTTTATAGGTATACAATTAGGTAAAAAAATTGACGGATCAAAACTCAAAAAAGGCTTTG
The DNA here is from genome assembly GCA_965230595.1 of Flavipsychrobacter sp. Classification (GTDB taxonomy): domain Bacteria; phylum Bacteroidota; class Bacteroidia; order Chitinophagales; family Chitinophagaceae; genus UBA5543. The sequence goes on from OZ246011.1 coordinate 2,463,191, forward strand.
GATGGTTTGTGCTTATAATGGGTGTTTATATCCTTATAAAGGAAGTCTTTATGTAGAATGTGTGTGTGATAATTGTTACAAAACAAACTGTAAGAACAACTGATATTTGCCATAAATAAAACAATCAACCTTTTAAACGATATACAATGACAGTAGAACAAATTTATACCGGATGTTTGGCGCAAGGCGCATACTACATTGAGAGCAATGGCGAGGCAGCAGTAATAGATCCACTAAGAGAAGTACAACCATATATAGACCGTGCTGCAAAGGATGGTGCAAAGATCAAATACGTTTTTGAAACTCACTTTCATGCCGACTTTGTTTCAGGACATATAGACCTGGCAAAAAAGACTGGTGCACAAATAGTATATGGTCCTACTGCCGAGCCCAATTTCGATGCACTGGTAGCAGAAGATGACCAAGTATTCCAAGTAGGTGATCTTAAAATCAAAGTACTACACACACCGGGACATACGATGGAAAGCTCATGCTTCTTACTTAGCGATGAGAACGGCAAAGATGTTGGCTTATTCAGTGGCGACACCTTGTTCATAGGCGATGTAGGCAGACCTGACTTAGCCCAAAAAGCAGCTCATATGACACAAGAGCAACTGGCAGAGACTTTATATGATTCACTTCACAACAAGATCATGCCTTTGTCAGATGACATCATCGTATACCCGGCTCATGGTGCTGGTAGCGCTTGTGGTAAAAACATGAGTAAGGAAACTACGGATACACTTGGTCATCAAAAAGAGACCAACTATGCCTTACAAGACATGAGCAAAGCAGAGTTTGTAAAACAAGTGATCACAGGATTGGTAGCACCACCTAAATACTTCCCTATGAATGTGATGATGAACAAGCAAGGCTATGAAAGCATTGATAAAGTATTGGAGCGCGGGCAACATGCCATGACTCCTGATGCTTTTGAAGCAGCAGCTAACGAGACTGGTGCCTTAATATTAGATACGCGCGATCCTCAAGTATTTGCAAAAGGTTTTATTCCTAATTCTATTAATATTGGCATCAATGGCGGTTTTGCTCCTTGGGTAGGTGCATTAATACCTGACATTAAACAAGAGATACTCATCGTAGCTGAAGATGGTAAAGAAGAAGAAGTGGTCACCAGGCTGGCACGTGTGGGTTATGATAACGCATTAGGATTCCTTAAAGGCGGTTGTGAAGCATGGAAAGCAGCAGGCAAAGAGTGCGATAGCATACAATCTGTTACGGTAGATGAGCTGGCTGAAGCTGTAAATAATGGCGCTGCGATACTAGATGTGCGCAAGAAAAGTGAATATGACAGTGAACATATTATAGATGCAGAAAATGTTCCGCTAGACTTCATCAACGATAATATGGCGCAAGTAGATAAAGACAAGACTTACTACGTACACTGTGCCGGCGGTTACCGCTCCATGGTTTTCGCCTCTATAATGAGGGCGCGAGGATATGACAACTTGATAGACGTAAAAGGAGGGTTCAAAGCCATAAAAGATGCAGGCAAGTTCAACATTACCGACTATGTGTGCCCAACCACAATGTTATAAGTTTTTTTGATTACCCATTATACCTCAAGGTGAGACGAATGGTCTCACCTTGATTCTTTCAAAAGATATTAGAAATAAAAATCTCTAAAAAAGGATTTGGTGAAATAAAAAACGTCATTATCTTTGCAATCCCTTTCAGGGAAATAGTGAGGAAGCATAGCTCAGTTGGTTCAGAGCATCTGCCTTACAAGCAGAGGGTCCGCGGTTCGAATCCGTGTGCTTCCACAAAAAGCCTCCACAAATGTGGAGGCTTTTTTATTCCATATATACTTCTCTTGTGTCACCTATATTACATAAGCTGTCTTTACATTGTCCTACCTTTGCAGCAAATTGATAAACAATGGCTACAGTACAGCTAACAACAGCAGACTTTAAAGAAAAGGTATTCAACTATGAGAATAGTAAAGAATGGAACTATACAGGTGAGTTACCGGCTATCATTGACTTTTATGCTGACTGGTGTGGCCCTTGTAAAATGATAGCCCCAATACTGGAAGAGCTATCTAGTGAATATGAAGGTAAACTCATCATTTATAAAGTAGATACAGAAGTGGAGCAAGAGCTTTCAGCTGTATTTGGCATACAAAGTATTCCAACGATGCTTTTCATACCCACAGAAGGGCAACCCATGATGCAACCCGGAGCCTTACCAAAGCACGTATTGAAAGAAGTAATTGACGAACACTTAGTAAGTGAAGGTAAAACCAACTAAGGTTAAGAACTCAAATACAGTGCTACGTATTTGTAAATAAGAGTGCATCTTTGCAGCCTGAAAGCATTGACACATATGAGTATGAACAAAGGACCTTTGACCACACACCCTATAGCGGACAACTTTAAGGAGTGGAGCTTACATGTAAATGGCAAACAGTTTTTAGATCAACTGGCACGCCATGCCTACCGTGTGTGTCACTACGATGCAGTGGAAGATAATTATGATGAATTTCATCATCACTTCGGGAAATACGGCACCATACATTTTGCCGTAAAAGCCAGTGCAGAACCTAGCGTATTAAAAGCACTTATTGCTAAAGGAGCAGGTTTTGAAATAGCTACCTATAGTGAGTTAAGAATACTCATTGAATGTGGTTTACCTAAATCGGACATAAGCACTAAAGTCAACTTTGGACAAACACAAAAAGAACGTGCTGATATAAGGAAAGCACTTATCGATGGTGTAAGAAGTTTCTCAACTGACAATATTCATGACATAAGAATACTGAATGAAGAGATAGAGGGCTTAGACATTAGGAATGAAGAAGTAAGCTTGTTGCTACGACTATTCAATGCTGAAGGTAACAGCTCAGGCGAGGGTTACTCTCAATCTTTCAACAAACGATATGGCGTAGATAATGAAGATGCCCTTGCATTAGCACAGTATATACAAGACTATGGCATGACCTTGAGTGGCTTTACCTTCCACCCCGGCAGTGGTTCTAAAGACCCTAGCCTTTGGAATTATGGTATTCAAAATGCGGCCAAGCTCACCAAGCAAGTAAAAGAACAATTAGGCATTGATATAGAAGAGTTGAATCTTAGCGGCGGCTACGACCCTTCAGTGGATATTGAAGAGTATTCAAAACATATCATCCCAACTATAAAAGCTGCTTATGAAGCAGAGGGCTTGCCAATGCCTAAGCGCATAGATACCGAGCCGGGTAGATGGCTGGTGGCCAATACCGAAGTATTGATAGGTAAAGTATCCAACATTAAGATCAATAAAGATGGTAGACGCATTGTTACCCTCACTACCGGTGTATCTGAAAATGGTACACTAACAGGTCTCGGACTAGCATACGACTACTTTATACTTAAATACGGGAAGGCGCATAAGCTAGAAAAATGCGCTGATATAAAAGGCAACATACACGGCAGAGCCTGTGCCGACTTTGATGTATCAGAAGAAGACACAGCCATACCTGAAGAACTACATCCTGATAATCCCATCGCTGATAATGTATTTGTGGTCATTCATGGTGCAGGTGCCTACTCTCACTATATGGAGCGCAACTTTTGGTGTGGTATCATTCCTCCTATGAAGATGGATTATGATGACTTTAAAAAGTGCATCACCACAGAGGAGAATTATGAGATGGCTATTGTAAATTCTTATGCTGAGCGATCGGGTTTACCACTTAAAAATGCAATGACCTACCTAACTGACAGAACAAACGAAGCGCTGGGACAGATCAAAGGATCAGAAATTGCAGACATATTGAATGACCAACAACTACTTAACAAACTAGGTATGCACATCCTGCATAGTGTGGCCGACTTTGTACATGAGCATCAAAAAGAACTATAAAAAAGAAGGCTCAAAATGAGCCCTCTTTTGAGTTGACTAATCACAAAATCACTTTACAATAAAGTATCCTAACGCTAACCAAACCAAGCCTTTTACCAAAAAGAACATAAAGCCCCAGAAGCCTACACGCTTCAGCCACTTTTGCATCTTGTTTTGTTTCAAAGCAGTAGTCATTAGTTAGCTATTATCTCATATGTTTTAAAATCGCTGGTCATAGGCATTGGTCTACCCTCTTCTTTCGCTTTTGCCAAGTCAGCAAAGCCGCGTTTGTGCCCCTCTATAAATGCTTCAGACTTTGTCCAGTCTTTAAATGCGGTTTCATTCTCCCAATAACTAACGATCAAGTAGTTATCACCTTCCGTGTCCGGTCTTAATACATGCATTTCAATAAAGCCCGGCATTGTATCTATGGCATGCGCACGGCTACCAAATAATGTTTCGAAACGCTCTCTATATTCAGGTGTGCAGTTAATATAATTTACTGCCACAAATTTTTTACCCATATGATCTAAGTTTTTAATAGTGAGGCAAAACTAAGAATGTCACGGCTATGTCACTTTTAGATATGGGAAAAAGTTTTTCAAATGAAGGAAGTTATTCTGTATTGACCTTGCTGGCCTCCCAGCCAATTAGTGCCGTCTTTCGTGTGCTACCCCACATATAATCACCTATTACACCGCTTGACCTAATGACTCTATGACAGGGGATAAGAAATGCTATAGGGTTGCTACCCACTGCAGTACCCACTGCTCTGGAAGCTTTTGGACTTCCTATTTCTGTTGCCAGGTCACCATAAGTTGTAAGCTGTCCCAATGGTATGTTCACTAGTGCGTTCCATACTTTGATTTGAAATGGTGTGCCTTTTAAATGAAGCTTTACTTTTTTAAGCTCCGACCAGTTTTGAGTAAATACCGCTAAAGCATGTTGGTGCATTTCATCGCTTTGCTGAACGATCTCAGAATTAGGGAACCTTCTTACTAAGTCAACAACATCATTAGTATTAGTGAAACCCATGTAGCATACTCCTTTACTCGTACTGGCTACTATTATCTTCCCAAAAGGAGTATCGTATATACTATACTTTATCGTTAATCCCTTCCCTCCATTTTTGTACTCACCCGGTGTCATGCCTTCAATATTCACGAAAAGATCATGTAACCTGCTGGTACTTGACAAACCTGAATCCATAGCCGCATCAAAAAGAGAAGGTTGCTTTTCGTTCAACATGCTTTTGGCATATTCAATAGTGATATACTGCAAAAATTTTTTAGGGCTTACACCAGCCCAATCTGTAAACAATTTTTGAAAATGATAGGGACTTAAATGTACATGGGCAGCCACCTCATCAAGCGTAGGCTGAGTTTTAAAATTGGCCCTGATAAAATCAATAGCTTTAGCTACTCTATCGTAGTCTATATTTTTCTGAACAGACATCTTTAACGATCATAAAAGTAAGCCATAAGGGGCACTGTAAAAATCTGATAATTGCTATTGTTCACTTCTCCTTTTCAACTTCTTTTTTATTGAGGTGTACTTATTATATGTCCAAGGCAGAATATGCGTTTTAAAATAGCGTCGCTTATCTTGTATGGCTCTTGAGTTATCATATCCTGCAGACAATACCTCTTTAATTTTTGCTTCGTCAAAACCGTCATCATATATCCAGCGCCTTAAAGTATAACGGTGATTCCAAAAAGCATATACTGCCAGTCCATAATCATAACCAGCTGCCTTTACCACCTCCCTGTAATTATGAGGGATAGAACCATACGGATATGCTATACTAACTATTGTATCACCAGTAGCTTTTTCCAACACAGCCTTACTCTCTCTTAATTCATGCATCACTTCATCAGGATTTTTTAGTTCAAGAAAATCATGATGGCAAGCATGAGAACCTACTTCCATACCTATTTCCACTAGATGTTTCATATCCTGTTCACCCATCAGTTCTATTTTGGGTAGCCCGTCTTTTATATTCCAGCTATTAGTGCCATTAAGCTCTGCTGTAGGCATGTAAAAAGAAGCTGTCATTTTTCTTTTTTGCAACTCAGGGATAGCGAAGTCCCATAAATGCTTCGGACAGTCATCAAAAGTGATGATGATCTTTTTGCCAGACTTACTATAACGGTCTGTTTTATTGACGACATCCTTAAATGTAAGAGTAGTATAGTCATTGTGCTGTAAGTGATCCAACAATCTTATAAACGACTCATGAGAGATCACCCACGGTTGATGAGGGTCTAACCTATGATCGTCACTCACATAATGCAACATTACTATTGAAGGAACAGAAGGCATATCAAATTGGTGTTATCATGCTAATATAGAACGAATGCACTCTATATAAAAAGAGCGGTGTAATAACACCGCTCTAACTACTTAATATTTTACAATTTTCACCTTTACAGGTGGTCCACTATCCGTTTCCACTTCAAGCATATACATACCCGGTGTATATTGTTTCATGTCTATAGCTAGTTGCTGAACATTTTTCTTTTCGGCAACATATATGACACGACCGGAAATATCTACCAATCTTGCTTTTACATTTTGTACTACTTTGCCCATGTCCACATTCATCACATCTACTACAGGATTAGGGAAAACACTAACACTACTATTATTTATACTAGTTGTAACACTTACAGGCTTTGTAGTGTCTCCAATTATATATACCGCTCCAACGCTTGGAGCAGGAGGGCTACCGTCAAAATTATCTTCTACTGCTCCTACTGCTATTTTTTTAACCCCTTTGTCAAGCGCAACGCTATGGCCAAATTTATCTCCTGCAAAACGATCTGAAGTTTGCACCACCATCTTTTGAGTATGTGCCGGCCATGTACCTGATATCAGTCGCTTAACAATATATACTGCTCCTGCATCAGACCTTGAAACAAGCGGACTTTCATCATATACTCCATAATTTTGATACGGTGCGCCTATGACAGCAAATTCGTTATTAATAGCAACGCTGTGTCCGAAATTATCTTGATCATATCTATCATCTGACCGTTGAGTGATCTTTACTTGTGCCCAAGACATATTCTCGTGATAGATATAGGCAGCACCTGTATTCAACTTGGAATTACCACTAGCTGAGTCTAAGTCTTGATAAGGAGCACCAACAATATAGTAGTTACCTAGTCCGGTACTTACACTCCAACCAAAACGGTCTCCATCTTTTCTATCAGAAGCTTTAAGTATTTTTTGCTCTACCCACATGCCACTACCTGGTGCAAAAGCAAATACATAAGCAGCGCCTTTCTCCTGCAAAGCCGTATCTCCATCATGCCTATATGCACCAACGATTAACCTATCCGCATAAACAGATACGGAAGTGCCAAACTCATCATGTATATCTCTGTCAGATGCCACTATTTTTTGGGAGAAAGTCCACACACCAGACGATCTCACAAAAATATATGCTGAACCTGCATTTAGTTTTGTATCAGAGCCCGCAGCATTTTCATCTTCATGTGGTGCACCTACCACTATGGTGTCCTTATATATATCAACTGAAGTACCAAACCTATCGCTAGACTGACGGCTGGGCGCTTCAAGCTTTTTCACCAAATTCCAACTGCTACCTACCTTTTCATACACATATACGGCGCCTTTACTGGCTGAGTCCTGTGCTGCTCCTACTACCGCATAACTGCCATATATAGCTACCGCATTACCAAACTGATGATTTATTTGCCTGTCGCTTGGGTGCAACTTGGCCACTTGCGTCCAATCTTTCGACATAGAGTCATAAGAAAGGATATAAGCCGCTCCGGCATTTGATAGGCTTACACTGCCGCTGTCATCTTCATGATAAGCACCAACAATAGCATACGCTCCATCTATATCTACAGCATAACCATAATTGTCGTCAGATTCTTTATCATCTGCAATAAGCTTATCTGTTACAGCCCATTGTTGTGCATGTATATTAGTAGTGAGCAATAAGGAGAAAAAAAGGAATGAGTAGAGCGTTTTCATATTTCTATTTTTTGGGAACCATACAATATTACGAAAAATTAATATACGATGCCTTTAATGCTAATTAATTAGCTATTAAGAAAAAATGCTGAACCTAATTATAGGTTCAGCATTGTATAAGATAAGTAACGCTGTTGTAAGCTATTGTATGAGAAGCTTTTGACTAGCCTGAGCATTTTTGCCCACCAACTTAATGAAGTAAACACCGTTTGATAATTCACTCACATCTACTTGCTCTTTTATACTAGCAGATAATGAACGCGTCAATACAATACGGCCATTCACATCAGTAATATTCATATAATCTGCACCGATAGTATTTTCAATAGTTATGATACCTGATGCAGGATTAGGATAGACTTTGAATGCTTCTTCACCTGAAGCTAATTGTTGCACACTAGTAGCCGTATCAGGCGCAGCACGGAAAATGCTATTCAAATTATCATTGAACCAGCTATTATGCTTGAATTTACCTCCACCAATGATCACACCTTTGAATGATACCATTGTATTTATGGCTGCATCTACATTGAATATCTTAGGTTTTTGTGCCTGCGTACCCGTTATATAATAGGTCACATCCATACTATACAAGTTAGAAGTGCCCATCATAGCCAGTCTTGTAAAATCACCGCCAATTACTACGTTATCATTATCTGCATAAATAGTATTGATAGAATTGGCAACTCCACTTGAGTTCTTAATCAAAGCATTTACATTAGCTACAGAAGACCAACTATTGCTCGAAAGCTTTTGCAACATATTAGTATCGGCGGCTACTCTTTTACATGCAGCATATATCTCTCCGTTAATAGCCTCAATATCCATTACCTCATGAGCAATAGTGTTACCATATGGAGCAAAACCACCTTTTGATAAATATCTCATGATGTTAGTGCTAGTGCTTTGGTAATCAAAATCACCACCTAATATTAATTCACCACCAATTGCTTGCATGGTATTTACTTTACCGCTAAGGCCAGGTATAGGTCTCCATAAATTAGAAGTACTATCCCACCATGCAAAGTTGATGTCAGATGCTGAAGCACAAACATCAAAACTACCGCATGCATACAATTTACCGTTATAAACCGTTAGGTCCATTACATCACCATATATGCAACCTGCATAGTTCCACTTCATACCATCCCAATAGGCAACGTTGCTGGCATTAACAGTACCTGCTGCTGAAAATATGCCTGCTGCAAATATCTTATTGTTGTATTCTTCTATTGCATGTACGGCGTTATCAGTACCGGTACCCATGTTATGCCAAGTGTAAGTACCGTTTGACTCTGTGATGTACGCAATATTATTAGCTTTTATGGTGCTGTCTACATTGGTAAACTTACCACCTACAAATAGTTTATCTCCTGCTTCATTCACAAAAAGTTCAAGGATCTCTCCATCAGTACCCTTACCTACAGTAAGTACATTTCTTTTTAGTGGTGGGTAGCCGGGTTGTATCCAAGCTAGTTCATCAACGGTAAAGCCGTACTCTTTTGCCCAAGCTCCCAACTCAGGGTAGTTCATCTCAGCAACATAAGCGTAATTAGTATTTGCAGCTACCTTTCTGGAAACAGCCTCATGGCCTGTAGCCTTAATCAAGTAACCTACAGCACAAAAGTTATCATGCTTATCAATGAAAATTGGTAACCTGTAAGCAAAATCTTCATTAACAGGGAAACCTCTACCATGCCAGTATTCATTCAAATGGTTTAAGGCTTCCATTCTATTAGCCTTTTGCTGTGCTGTAAGATGTGAGGTACTTCTACCTCTTAATGTTTGTTCTACTAACTCTAAGTGAGTGGCTATCCAGTCTCTTTCTGAGAAACCAGTAGTATTTGCAGGGTATTGAAGCTTGTTGATGTCCTGCTGTTGTGTCCAATAGGCATTCACCTCACAGAGTTTATCATAAGCTTTTTTATCCTTTGCAAAACCTGTTACAAAAAACAAACAGGATAATAATAGAGTACATGTTAGTTTCATAGTCGTGTAGTTTTAGTGTCATAAAAAGTTGAAATTACCGAATACATAGGCCATTACTGTAACATTTATGTCAAATACCTATGACAATAATGACGGTATAATAGGCTTTAATGTTGGGATTATGCACGAGGCTTTCTTATTTTCGCCCACCTAAATAGTATAGATATGCAACAATTGATAGAAGCGGCATACCAAAACAGGGAGTTGCTAAGTGATGACAAGTATAAAGAAGCAGTGAAAGCTGTGATAGAAGAGGTAGACAAAGGTAGACTTCGTGTATCAGAACCTACAGCTGATGGCTGGCAGGTAAACCAATGGGTGAAACAAGCCATATTACTTTACTTTGGCGTACAAGAAATGCAAACATGGAATGTAGAGCCATTTGAGTTTTACGATAAAATGTTGCTCAAGAAAGATTATGCTGGCCTTGGTGTACGTGCTGTGCCTCATGCAGTAGCCCGTTATGGTGCTTATATAGCTAAAAATGTGGTACTAATGCCTTCTTATGTTAACATTGGAGCTTATGTAGATGAAGGCACTATGGTAGACACATGGGCAACAGTAGGTTCATGCGCACAGATAGGTAAAGGCGTACACCTGAGCGGTGGCGTAGGTATTGGCGGTGTTTTAGAGCCTTTGCAAGCTAGCCCTGTTGTTATAGAAGACGGTTGCTTCATCGGCTCTCGTTGTATAGTGGTAGAAGGTGTACATGTAGAGAAAGAAGCCGTATTGGGTGCCAATGTAGTATTAACACAAAGTACCAAGATCATTGACGTGAGCGGTAGCGAACCTGTAGAGATGAAAGGCCGCATACCGGCTCGTAGCGTAGTGATACCGGGTAGCTATACCAAAAGCTTCCCTGCAGGTGACTATCAGGTAAGTTGCGCTTTGATCATTGGTCAGCGTAAAGAGTCTACCGATAAGAAAACCAGCTTAAATGATGCGTTAAGAGATTTCAACGTTTCCGTATAGCATTGATTATCAATAATATTTACCCTAAGCCCCGCTAATAGCGGGGCTTTTTTATTTGTTAATGGGTGGTTAACCAGTTGCAAAGCTGTGGTTAACAAGGCCCAATTATTTCTCATATATCCATCGCGGTTGCATCTTTACATCATCAAACGAACAAACAACCAATAACAACAACATTTTTAACTCAAACAATAACAACAAAAACAAACAATTATGAAAAAGATCATCGCAATCGCAGCTTTCGTTTCTCTAGGTTTCGCAGCTAACGCTCAAAACGCTAACAGCTCTGCTTCTCAAACTGTTAACCTTGCTCTTAGCAACGCTATCGAAATTACCTTCACCGGAACAGGTAACGCAACAGGTGCTGACGTAACTATCCCATTCACTACTGTTAACGACTATGCTAACGGTGTGGAGTCTTCAACTCAAGAATTGAAAGTACGTTCTAACAAAGATTTTACTGTAGCAGTTAAAACTAACGCTGCTAACTTCTCATACAGTGGTTCTACTTCTCCTGCTCCTACTATGCCTGTAAGTGGTGTTTTAGGTATCAAAGTAGCTGCTAACAACACAGGTGGTTCTATCGGTGCTAACTTCTCTAGCTCTGCTTACAACACTTTAACTAGCTCTAACCAAGACTTGATCACTGCTGCTGACCGTGGTGGTAACCAAACTTTCAGCGTAAAGTATAAAGCAACTCCTGGTTTCGCTTACCCTGCAGGTACTTATACTGTAGATGTAGTATATACTGCTACTCAAGACTAAGAAGTCTCTCTCTCAATAATAAAACTAAAGCAGCCCCGTAAGGCTGCTTTTTTGATATACACATATTAGACCCTTTTTGTTAATAACAAAGCATGTTCATTTCCGCTATTTCTACATATAATTCAGATATTTACAATGCCTTACCAGGCTTGTACTTACCCATACTACAGCATAGGCCATAAGATGAGGATGATAGAACAGAAGACATATCACAACTTAGGCATAAAACTCTTTTTATGTTTAGTGGTGGCTTTTTCCCTTTCCTTACCGGCACAAGCACAATTAAGCAGCAGAGTATACCGTACTAAATTACTGAAGGACACCTTAGTAGCTAACAACAACAGATCTTTCCTTTATAACAATGTCAACATTCAAAACCTTACTGACAATAAGATAAGTGTTGTACTAAACATAACGCCCCCTGATGGCTGGGAGCTGACGACACAAAAGGTGATCACCATAAGTTTAGAAGGCAATGAGAATACTATCGTCAACTTAAGGATGTTACCATCAGGATCAAAAACAGCTGATTGGCAAAGTTTTTATATAGACTACAGGCTAAACAATGGTGCTGAAATACTAAAAGACTCCTTTAGGGTGAAGGTGGAAGAATTTACCAAATTCAAAGCGACCTTACCACACTCTAACTTTGTAATGACCACGCACCAAAAAAACATATACATACCTGTAAAAGTCAAGAACAGAGGAAACACTACGCACGACTATGTCATATGGTTCACTAATAACTTACTCAACTTAAATTATAAGCAAAAAGTAACACTTACTCCCGATCAAGATACTACTTACAACCTTCCTTTAAGAATTAGTGATGCACAATGGAATATCCTAAGAAATGAACAGGTAAAAATACAGGTAAGCCAAGTAAAGGGTGAGACGGTCAACCTGTTACAAAGTATCTCCAAAGTGGGTTATATGCTTAAAGATCACAAGTCTGCTTTTATTGAGATGCCTTTGCAGTTGGAAACCGGCTTAACCATGCAAGGTAAGGACGATATTCAATACTATGGAGCGTTACATGGACGTATTGACTTTTCTATGCAAGACAAACTGGCGTTTGATCTAAGAAGTAATACCTATACCCAAGGTCAAGTGATAAAAAATAGCATCTTGAGAGCTGAATATGAAGGAGAGAAATGGGGTGCTACTATAGGTAACGTCAATGAGCTTACAGAGTTCATCATGGATGGCTATGGTGCTATTGCTACTCATAAATGGAAAGGAGATAGAAACAAGGCCAAGATCTATGGTTTAATAAAAAGCCGCACAGGCAATAGTAACCTAATAGGAGGTAATGTTAACTACGGAGTGCATGAACAAGTAGTACTCTCTAATAATGCAACTGTAAACCTGGATAGGATCAACAAGATCAATAGTTATGTTATTAAGCAAGGCGGTACTTACAAGTTTGACACAGAAGGCGAGCTGACAGTCAGCGCGGGCATGGGCTTAGAGCAATTTACCGGAACACTTACGAATACAGACAAAAAGTCCCAAATAGGTTCAGCCTTTGGTTATAAACTACTATGGAATAAAAAGTACTTCTCCATCGTGTCTGACATGATGCAAAACAGCAACTCATATCCCGGCATATTTAAAGGACAAAGGTTGCAATCTCATGATGGACGACTTATGTACAAAAGCTTTTTCATTGGGGGATTCTATGAGTATACTTTCCGTGCTCAGAATATCTACCAAGACACTACATACTTCGACAATGTGTTTAACCTACGCACAAGGAACTATGGTACAAGAATGGGTAAAAGTTTCAAAGGCGGTAACATTACTCTATCAGGCGGCAAACAACGTCAGCTACAAAGTGCAGACACCTCTTACAACCCCGAGTATGTTTTTACCTACCTGAACTTAAACACATCAGTATCTGCTTTTAAGAAGATGCACATGTCGCTTAGCTCTTATTATGGCAAGGGACACCTTAGCGGCACAGAGACTGAAACAGGAGTAAATGTTTGGAGTAACCAAGGCTCTATCCAATACGACTTTTTAGGTATTAGCGCTCGGTACGACCAGGGTCCATATTACTATCATGAGTATGTACGTTTCCTGAGCAATCAAGAGCAAAAGTTTGAACGTACTATCATCAGCCCTTATGCAGAGGCCAGTCTATTTAAGCACTCACTGGTCATCCGTAGTCAGTTCAATTATTCCAAATCATTACCTTCTGACATTGAGAACTCCAACCTACTCACCAACATTGTATATACTGATTATAGAAGGGGTTTTGATTTAAATATATCCGGCATTGTACCCATTAAAAAAGCGGCAGATGCACAACCTTACGTGAATGCATCACTTAGAGTAAGGCTTGTAGCACCATTTCTTGCTGTAAGAAAGTACTATCAACTAAAACTAGTACTATTTAAAGATGCTGACGCTGATGGCAAACTAGATGATAAAGAAGAAATTATACCTGGACAAACCATTGCTCTTAATGATCACAAATTTGTATCCAACGAAAAAGGTATGATCGTCTATAAAAACATTGACGAAGGAGACTATAAAGCTGATTATGGATATAGTAGTAAAATAAAAGGGTGGATACCAAGTGGTGGAACGATTCAATACTATCATGTATCTAAGAACAAAACCGTTTATGTACCGTTTAAAAAGAGTAAAGTACTTTACGGTAAACTTAAGCTGATCAAAGATCGAAACTCAAATCTTGAGTTCAAACTAGCTAACATCAAGATATCAGCTATGGCCAACGATACATTAAGCACCTACTCTACCCTCACTAACTCTGAAGGTGAGTTCTACTTCAACCTACCATCAGGCACCTACACGATCACTATTAGCCAAGCAGCTTTTGACGATCAATTCAAACCTACAGAGTTTGCAAAAACGGCAGACCTATTGAACAACGATGAAGCAAACGTCTATTTCGAGATCAAACAGAAAAGACGTGCCATCAATATTCGTAAAACAAAGAGGAAGAAAAAGAAACTATAACCTACAGTTTTCTTAATGAATTGTTAACCGCTTGTAAAGCACTAGTTAACTAGCACCATCTTATACACATTTATTGCTCATCCTGTGGATATTTGTTTTGTCAACAAGAGAGAAATTGACATCAAACACAAACAAATTTTTACACCCAAAACAAACAAACATGAACAAACAGGATAAGAGTATTGAAATCTTTTCAAGAATTGCCAACTATGTAGTAAGCAAACACTTAAACAGAACAAAAGGCTCAGCTTCTTATGAGTATGTACAAGAACTCATCAACAGTGCCAACTTGATCAACCAAACATTAGTAACTACTGCTATTCGCATGATCAAAAAAGTACAACAAAAAGGCGGCGACGCAGAAATGCTTACTGATCGTTTTAGACACATCATTCACAATTCAGTTATAAAATACACCCAAAGCTACAGCTAAACACATTTTATAACCTTGAACGAAAAAAGGCACTTCTTAGGAAGTGCCTTTTTATATATGTCTTAAGCTTTTTAAGCTATCTTTTCTACCTGCATGTAGTTTAACTCTACCGGAGTATCTCTACCAAATATCTTCACCACTACTTTCAATTTCTTCTTCTCTTCATTCACTTCTTCAATAGTACCGTTAAAGTCATTGAAAGGACCATCTGTTATCTTCACTGTCTCTCCTACTATAAACGGATCAGCATAGCCGATACCTTGCTCGCTCACCTCGTCCATCTTACCGAACATCTTGTTCACTTCAGACTTACGTAGTGCAGTAGGATTGTCTTTACCTAAAAAGTGAATCACACCTGTTACACCTTTGATGTGTTGTACCATCTCGTCATTGAACTTACCGTTCTTTCCTTCCAACATCAAATAACCGGGGAAAAGTATCTTCTCACGAAGTACTTTCTTACCACCTTGAACCTTGAATACTTTCTCTACAGGACACAAAACCTGTAAGATGGCTTTTTCCCATTTATAGATCTGGATCTCTTTATCCAAATACTCCTTCACTTTCTTCTCCTTACCACTAATAACACGTAGGACATACCATTTGGTGTCCTCGTTGATAGTTGTTTCTTCCATCTCAACAATTTTTTAAATAAACGTGCTTCTTAACCTAATAGATCGTAGATAAACATGAACATCCCGCTGGATGCCTTGTCCATACCCCAAATAAGGGCTGTAACTATTATTAGAGAAACCAATACGATCACTGTAGTTTGCTGTAACTCGCTCCATGTAGGCCAAGATACTTTGTGTACTAACTCGTCGTACGCCGATTGTATATAACTACCGAACTTACTCATAATTAAACAATTAGAGACTGCGAACAGCCTATTAGCACGGGTAGTAGGATTCGAACCCACATCAAAGGTTTTGGAGACCTCTATTCTACCATTGAACTATACCCGTAAATGAAAAAAGTCACCCACTATCGGGAGACCGAAGCAAAATTAAGAAAATCTTTCTAAATAATCGACAACTATATCAATTTTAAACACATGACACAAAAACAACATGCGACAAGCCTTTCAGAGGTTATTTTAGGTAATAGATGTAGCCTACGATAAGTGCTAAACCATAATATCTATACTCAGAATTATATATATCCCCTTCTAAATAAATATTATCCCCAGGATCGCTGATATTGGCTAACTGGGCAGTAGTATTGCTGCCATATGATGCGCTCACACCTAAATACAAGTCGCTTTTAGACCGCTGAATAGAAACCCCCAAACTGCCATGATACAAGTTGGCATCCGTTAAGCTGAGTGAGTTACCAATATCTTCTGCCGATACATCATAATAACTATTATCCGTTCTCACCCCCATCAGCAATGAATAGTTATCAAATAATATACGCTCAACACCTATTGCCGCATTAAATACAGGCCTTTTACCTCCAGCTACAAGAAGTGCATCTCTAGTGTCGTCTATACCTACACCAAGCGGTCTTATAAATGCTTCACGGCGCGGAGAAATGTATATATATTGCTGAACAGGACCAAAGTACTCAGCTGTAAAATATACTGTGGTCTTATGAAAAGCCTTACTCAAACCTACTGCTACACTCCACGGCGATCTATAGTTAGCTTTCAAATCTGTTTGTCTGTCATTAGCTACAAAATCACCTCTTATGGTATCAATATCATCTACAATTACATTATTACCTGCTATATCACTATTAACAGTAGCATTGCTTCGGATATTAAAACTAGGCAGTGTAAATGTTATACCTGCATTTATGGATTCAAAACTAGCTGACAGACCAAGCTTTGTAATACTCCTAAAACTACTATACGATACATGGTATAAATAGCTGGAGGTAGCAGCTTCAATATATATAGGGTCATTTACAATAGCACGACCTATGGTATTGTAAGAAAATTGATGGTCTCTGTAAGCGATAAACTCAGTAAGACCTATAGACAGGTTATCGTTAATACGGTAAGACACACAACCACCAGCCCATGTTTCGCCTAAATTGGTGTTTACATCTATCTGAGATACAAATTCTTCACTACCTGCAGAATAATCTTCGTACAGCACATTAACAACACCATCAAATCTTTGAGTTGCTTCAAACTTATAACGAGTTTTATCTAGTATCGCATAACCTACTGTCCATTTAGGGTACTTTTTATGCTTATAAGCTGCTGAAATGATCAATGGTATACTATGTAGCTTTCTCGACCTCATATCCAAACCTTCACCCGCACCATCATTAAACTTACTGTTACTCATGGCATAAGCATTGGTCGTAATAGAGATGCCACCCGATGAACTCAAACCTAAACTGCCCGGATTATTAATAATTGCACTATTGTCTTTTACTACCATTGCACTGCTACCACCCAGCAATGTACTGTGCGGGCCAAATTGATGTGTCCAATAATGAGTGTCTTGTGCCGAAAGAGTGCTAAAAGAAAGTAAACAGATCAATAAAAAGGCAGAGGCTTTCATATATATCATGTTAGGCGCATATAAAGATGATACATTTTACTTATAAAGAGAAACTCACTATTCCTGTACATGTTTTACGTATTTCTATAGCAAAAAAATGAACCAAATACACAAAAAAATGAGCCATAATTCTCTATTAATAGACCTAATCCTTAATATTTTAGCATTTAATAATATTTAGGCAGTATGATATTAGAGCACAAAACTTTTGACTTGTACCAAAAAATGGTTTTTGAAAAGGCCGTACTAACACCGCCATACGGAGTGCCTAATAATATGACAAACGAAGCCTGCTTTTTATACGTTATCAATGGCTCATACAATTTAAATGGAGCTGTGAGCCAGATAAAAGCAGAGGCTAAAGAGGGCATATTAATGGAGTGTGGCAACTATTATGCCCAATGGATAGAATCTGCCAACTACGAAAAGTGCGAAGCAATAGCTGTGCATTTTTATCCTGAAATACTAAAAAAAATATACGACACTGACTTTCTTGCATATGTTGCAAATGCACAGAAGGACCAAAAAGCAACGGGCATTACCAAGATAAAAGCAGACAGCACCTTGCAACATTTCATATCCAGCATGGTGTTTTACTTTGAAAACCCGCATCTCGTAAGCGACGAACTATTAATATTAAAACTAAAGGAGCTTTTGCTATTACTTGTAAAAACTGATAACTCTGACGCCATAAAAAGCCTGATCACTAAATTATTCTCCCCTAAAGAATACACCTTTAAACAAATAATAGAAGCCAACATCTACTCTAACTTAAACATTGATAAATTAGCTCAACTGGCAAGTATGAGTACCTCTACATTTAAAAGAGAGTTCAGTAAGATTTATGAAACCAGCCCGGCACAATATTTTAGAAGTAGAAGGCTGGAAAAAGCCGCGCAACTATTATCTAATACTGATAACAGGGTAAGTGATATAGCGTATGAGTGTGGCTTTAACGATGTGGCTCATTTCTCCAAGTCTTTTCAAGAAACATATAAGGTCTCTCCAAGCCAATACAGATTGAGCCAAAAAAACAAATCATTGAGCTAAACGACAAAGGCTATATCTCAAGCCTGTACCACCTTTGTACTGTAACAAAAACAGTGCAAAATGAGTTCAAAAAAGAAGATAGTTACCAGCATTATTATTAATGCCCGTAAAACCGATGTGTGGCACACGTTATATAACAGGTTTGGCGACATATCTATTTTCAATCCTAACCTGACCGGTTCTTATTTAGTATCAGACGGTGCTATAGATATTGGTAGTGAACGCCGCTGCGACTTTGATGCCAATACGTACATAAAAGAGACCATTACAGCTGCAAAAGAACAAGAAAGTATCAGCATCAAAATAAGTGATGGCAACATGCCTTTTTTAGATGAAATGGATGCTACCATGTCACTACAATCTGTTTCAGAAAAAGAAACCAGAATAACTGCAGAGGCATGGTACAATACTAAACCTTCATTTATGGCTACACTCATGACCCTACCTTTAAAAAAACGGTTCAAAGACATGCTTATTGGGCTGAAATATTATCAAGAAACAGGAAAAGAGCTATCAAAAGAAACATACAAACCTATACTAAAAACATATAGGTCACTTTTAGTCAATCAATCTTTCACATAAAAAATTACAACAATGAAAAAGTTAACACTGTTGTTATCAACACTTATTCTATTAACACTAAGCACAAAAGCGCAAAAATCAACAAACATGATAAAATCAGCATCTATTATTGTAGTACCTGTAGATATATCTACCAATAAAGCATGGAACATCATTGGAGCAGTAGATGGTGTAGACAAATGGTTCGCGCCACTTATTACGACTTGTGAAGTAAACGGAGACACTCGCGTTTGTGGACTAGAGAATGGGGTGACATTTACAGAATCTATCATATTGGTAGACCATACGAATATGATATTCAGGTATGATATTCCATCTCAACCATTAATACCAATGACTAACCTTTCTGCATCTATGCGTGTAATAGCAGGAGCGGATGGTAAGACATATATTGAATGGGCAGGGAACTATGATGTAAAACCTGAAGATAAAAACGAGGTGAATAAAATGCTGCTTGAAGCTTGGGAAACTGGTATTAAAGGCATTGAAAAACATGCTGCTTCTTTATAGTAGTAGTTAGGATAGCATAGCCTGCATTATGCTCAGGCTATGCTTTATCATTTTACCAAATAGCGATATAACTACTCATTTTTTTATAAGCGCAGGAATAGCCCTATTTTTATTATTAAATACTCATGAATCATAAACTGTAATGTTAAGTTTAACGACACGTCTATAAAGACACGATAACAGCAACAATGACCTTACTAGAACAATATCAAAAAGTAAGACAAAGGACTACAGAACTTTGCGCATCACTGAAAACTGAAGACTATGTTCCTCAAGCTGTCTATTATGCCAGCCCACCAAAATGGCATATAGCACACGTAACTTGGTTTTTTGAAGAAATGATCTTAAAACCTAACATGGATGGCTATAAGGAGTTTCACCCTGACTTCTGCTACCTATTCAATAGTTATTACAATACAGTTGGTGAAAGGACACTACGAGCAGAACGAGGCAACATCACTCGCCCGGGAGTTGAGGAGGTATTTGCCTATAGAAAGTATGTGGACGAACACATGGCTAAATACTTGTCCAACGAAATACCTCAAGAGATAGCAGACTTGGTACATCTAGGCATGAACCACGAGCAGCAACATCAGGAGTTATTCATTACCGACCTTAAATATGCATTAGGACACAACCCCATATTTCCAATATACAAAGACGACATCAACCTACTACAAGATCACAATACAGGGACCGGCTTTGCTCATGTTGAAGAAGGAGTATATGATATAGGTTTTGAGGGTGACGGCTTTTATTATGATAATGAGCTGGGCAGACACAAAGTGTACTTGCACAGTTTTGACATTAGCAAAGCACTGGTCACCAATAGTGAGTATATAGAGTTTATGAATGCCGGTGGGTATAAGCAATTTAACTACTGGCTAGACGAAGGATGGGCTTGGGTGAATGAACATTGTATTAATTCACCATTACACTGGCACTTTATAGACGGTGAATGGCATTACTATACCTTAGCCGGATTGCAAAAGGTAGACCCTGATGCTATACTAAGTCATGTAAGTTATTACGAAGCCAATGCCTTCGCTACATGGAAGGGTATGAGGTTGCCCACCGAGTTTGAATGGGAGGTAGCCAGCGAACAACTTGACTGGGGTAAGCGTTGGGAGTGGACCAACAGCGCTTATCTAGCTTATCCAAACTTTAAAATAGCAGCCGGCGCAGTTGGAGAATACAATGGCAAATTCATGGTGAACCAAATGGTACTCCGTGGTGCTTCTGTAGCTACCTCTGAAGGACATAGCCGCAAAACCTATAGGAACTTTTTCCACCCACATTTTCAATGGCAATTCTCAGGCATAAGACTTGTAAAATCATGAACGAAACTTTTAAGAACGACGTAGACAAAGGATTAAGCTCCTCTCCCAAACAGCTGCTTTCTAAATACTTCTATGATGAAATAGGCGATGCCTTATTCGTCAAGATCATGAATATGCCGGAGTATTATCTCACTAACTGTGAGTATGAGATATTCACACAACAGGCAAAAGATATCATTCAAGCTTTTGAGGTAGAGGGTAAAGAACTGGAACTAATAGAACTAGGTGCAGGAGATGGTACTAAAACTATAGAGCTACTAAAAGAACTACAAAACAAAGCGGACTTTACCTACATACCTATAGACATTTCTCAAAATGCGTTAGACCTGCTCAGTGAAAGATTAGCAAAAGAGCTGCCTGACATCAATGTAAAACCTTTACAAGGTGATTACTTCAGTGTATTGAGTGATATTAAAGTACATACGGCGCAAAAGGTGATCTTATTCCTCGGGTCTAACATTGGTAATATGCTGGACCATAACGCTCGAAGGTTCATCAAACAACTTAGCGACCAACTCAATCCCAAAGACAAACTACTATTAGGCGTAGACCTTAAGAAAGACCCAAATATTATACTACCTGCTTACAACGATGCACAAGGCATTACTAAAGCATTCAATCTCAACTTATTGACACGTATCAATAATGAACTAGGTGGCAACTTTGATGTAAACAAATTTGACCATAGACCTTTATACAACGAAGTGGATGGAATGGCGGAGAGTTATATCACCAGCTTAGAAGATCAAGATGTAACTATTGAGTCTATTGGCAAAACCTTTCACTTTAATAAAGGAGAACGTATACACATGGAGATATCCCGAAAGTATGACGATGCTACCGTAAATGATATTATATCAGAAACAGGGCTATCCATCAAAAAGAAATTTTTAGATAGTAAGCAGTATTATGCCGACTATCTTTTAGAAATGAAATAACAACAATAAAACAAGCAGATATGAAAGCAACATGGAATGGCAAGGTACTTGCCGAGAGCAATGAGACAAGAGTAATAGAAGGGAACCACTATTTTCCACCTGAGTCTATCAACAAAGAATTCTTTAGCGATAGCGAAACTCATACCGTTTGCCCGTGGAAAGGTACTGCCTCATACTACACTATTAACGTTGACGGGAAAGAAAACCCTGATGCTGCATGGTACTACCCTGAAACATCAGAACTAGCTGAAGCCATTAAAGGCTATATCGCTTTTTGGAAAGGTGTTGAGGTCACAAAAGACTAATCTTTCAGACAGGCTATCAACTTTTTAATATCCGCTTCTGTATTGTAGTAATGAATACCTAAGCGGATATTTCCACCTCTTTGAGAAGCCACAATATTATCAGCTTTCAACTGTTCAAACCTACCTTCTTTATCCTCGATCAACACAATAGAAGCTCGGTTATCCATAGTATCATCTCCTAAGTAGCTTATCCCAATTTCTTTCAACTGATCGAGTAAAAATTGCGTCAACTGTTTATTCTCCTGCTCTATTTTAGCCACACCCATCTCCAGCTTATGCTTTACTGCAGCATGTAGCACAGTGAAACCGTACATGTTGGGGTGTCCGGGTTCATAACTTCTCACACTCGGTTCATATACCCAAGCATCATCTTTCATCACATAGCTATTATGCCCGCCTACGGCCGGTGGATATGCATTTAGAAAATCATTGGACAAATACATAATACCTGTACCAAAGCCTGCGTTCATCCACTTATAATTACTGGCTATCAATGCATCCATTGGCGTTTCCTCTATGTCTATTGGTATAGCACCTAGGCTTTGAGTAGCATCTACGATCAGTCTTACACCATTTCCGGCACACAACTCACTTAACTCTTTCAAGTTAACTTTATAACCCGTTAGCCACTGTACATGACTAATGGCTAATACATCAACAGACTTCTGCTCAATATGTTCTTTAATTGCAGCTACATCTATAGCAAAACCATCAATATCACTTACCCATGTAATATTGAACTTATTGATCTTGAATGGCTCTGTAAGCGAAGGATAATCTCCTTTATACATCAATACACGCTCCGTGCCTTTTAACGATTGTACCACTCCATTCATGCCCCAAGAGAAATTAGGCAATAATGCAATAGTATCCGTTGGTGCATGAAGTAGCTTGCCTATATCCTTTCTTAATTCGGGCTGCACTTGATCTCGCCAATGCTCAGCATGTGTACTGGCATCTTCTACCATCTCATCATATAGTTCTTCAGCATGAGATGTAAAAGCGCTGGGTATCAAACCACAAGCGGCAGTATTTAAGTAAATGCGGTTGTTCATAGCATAGTTAATCTCAGTTAAAAGTAAATAATCTCTATCTTAAACAACAAATCAGCCATCATTTCTGAAAAGAAACAACATATTATTAAGAGACTCAATCATAGTGTATTCTGGCCACCCTTTCTATTATTGGTTGTAGCACTACTATATAGCCTCGTCAATAAAGAACAGTTTCTTAAAATAGTTACCTCAGCCAATAGCTGGATACTTAATCATTTTGACCATGCATTCAATTACACCAGTTTCTTCATGGTTTTATTATGCATTGCAGTATATGTATCTCCTATAGGTAAAGTAAAAATAGGAAGGCCTGATGCCAAACCATTACTCAATCATTACCGATGGTTTTCTATTATACTCTGCACTACTATAGCTGTAGGTATATTATTCTGGGGGTCGGCAGAACCTATTTATCATTTAAGCTCACCACCTAAAACACTTTCTCTGTCCACTCCTGAAGAGCAGGCAGCATTTAGTATGTCTACCGTATTTATGCATTGGAGTTTTACCCCCTATGCTATCTATACTATTCCTGCACTACTATTTGCTTTGAGTTACTACAACAAAAAACATGATTTCTCACTAAGCTCTATGCTCTTTCCGCTAACTAAAAATACAGATCATAAATGGTGGGGCATTAGTTTAAATAATATTTGCCTATTTGCCTTAGTAGCTGGCATGGCAGCATCACTTGGGGCTGGCATACTCAGTCTATCAGGTGGCATTGCTAACTTAGTTCATATTAATAATACCCACTGGCTTACAGCCATTATTGCCATTATTATAGTGGCATCATTCACGCTATCAGCCGCTACTGGTTTGCTAAAAGGCATACGTATTCTATCTTCTATCAACGTAGCCATATTTATAGCGCTATGTTTATTGGTTGCCGTGCTAGGCCCTACAAGGGCATTATTAGGATACATGATATCAGGATTAAGGGAGTATGTGGTCAATTTTATTCCACATAGCTTATCACTAGATAACTTTAATGATACGGAATGGGCACATAGTTGGACCACCTTCTACTGGGCCAATTGGATGGCTTGGGCACCCGTAACCGCACTCTTCCTTGGGCGCATAGCTTATGGATATACGGTACGCCAGTTCATCATATTCAACTGGTTCATACCGTCACTGTTTGGTATTTTTTGGATGTCCATATTTAGCGGCACCAGTATCTATTATCAGCAAAAAGGTGGGCTGAACTTAAGTGGTATATTACAAACCAACGGTCCAGAAGCCATTATTTACCAAATATTGGAGCGCTACCCTTTTGCCATTGTATTGGTATTACTTTTTCTTATAAGCATGCTCATCTCTTATGTTACAGCAGCCGATTCTAATACAGAAGCCATGTCGGGCATCAGTACAGAGGGGCTTTCTCCTGACAACCCAAATCCACCTAATTACATCAAATACCTATGGGGTATAGTAGTTGGTGCTGTAGCCTGGGTGATGATCACCTTCTCAGGTATTGATGGTGTAAAAATGCTCAGCAATCTTGGTGGATTGCCTGCATTATTCTTATTGATATTATGCTGTGTTGGAATGGTACGATTAATCGCTAAAGGCAAAAAGCTGTTATAGCTTATATATCGTTCAAGGCCGCTTCCAGCACATCATCTATACCTTGTGTTAATCTGATCTTGTCTACCACTACCCTAACATCAGGTGGCACACCATTTTCGTAGTTATTACCATTTACATCCAGTGTTCTTGTAATAGAGCAACGGTAGGTCCACCCATTAGGTAGCTGACCGCCATTGGGCAAACCTAAACCACCACCGGTAGTATCCCCCATTACCTTCATAGTGCCTGTAGCTTGTGCCATAATGGTAAAGAAAGAACCAGAACTATAAGTACCCCTATCTGTTAATACAATTACTTTCTTCAAATACTTTTGCTTGTCAGAAGGTTTTAGCGAAAACTTTTTCGCCTGCCCAAACTCTTCATGACCTGCACCTGTTTTCTCTTGTGTTTGATATAACACTTTTGAACTATTGATAAAGCGGGACATAATCGCATAGGCATCTCTGATAGCCCCTCCGCCATTTTGCCTGATGTCAAATATTAGCCCTTTAGTATCTTGATATCTGTTGATGATATAATCAAGCTGCACATCATCCACCGTACCTGGGAAAGACTTAAAACGTACATACCCCACCTCTTTATTACGCATAAAGGCATGAGTAAAAGGGCCCGTATACACAGCCTGATCTTTTAAATAGTATTCCTTGATCACACGGTCATCAATATTTTGAGGGCCTAGTAGTGAAATATCAAATCTAGATAAATTGAATGGGGAGATGAGGTTAGTATGCCCATCCCGCAACGTATTTAGCATGGCCCCCATTACATTAAAAAGTGAATCTTCAGACATACCTTCATA
Source organism: Flavipsychrobacter sp. (assembly GCA_965230595.1). Lineage (GTDB taxonomy): Bacteria > Bacteroidota > Bacteroidia > Chitinophagales > Chitinophagaceae > UBA5543. Next base: position 2,488,874 of record OZ246011.1, read on the forward strand.
TACCTTACCTGCATATGTTGTATAAGCCTGATTCCAATCAATATTCTTATACGTGAAGTATGCATAGCGTTTATCCAGCTCTTTCCACAAATGGTCAAAGTTTTCTCTGGCACTTACTGATGCACCGTCTTTTTTAAATATGGCCTTCTCACAAGATGCAAACAAGAGTATAGAAGCCATTACTAATACTACCTTTCTCATGGCTGCATAGTTTTATTAAGGTGAAACAATAAGGAGAACTCCAATATGTGATGCGCCATTTCAAAACGATTGTGAGTACCACCGGTCGTATAAGCATCCCACAAATAAGACAACCGCCACATATTACCATTTTGCATTTGGTGAGTATAGGCAAACTCAGAGCTTAACCTAAACCCTGAGAACAACCTGTATTTATAGCCACTGAAAAGTCCACCACCCTGCTGTACATACGCAAAACCATTTCTATAATAACCATTAACTACAGGAACATTCAACTGATAGGATAGCGTTCTTACAGTAGGGTTTAACTTGTACTTGATAAACAAGAGCTTTTTGTGAACTGTTTCTGTCCTTCTAAAAACTCTTGATACTTTTCCTGATAATGACAACGTATTGAACAGCTCAAAGCCTACACCTGCATTCATTAAGTGTGGGTTGATACGTAGGTCGGTAGTCATATCAAACATACCACCCAGTTTAATATTCCAATCGTCGTTTGACCATCGCTCTATCTTGTATAAACGATAATAATTGAGGGATAGCAAATAAGCATTGGCACTTGTAGTTACAGGTATTCCTTCCGATCTATTGTAGAGGTATTTGCCATGATTAAACCTTCCTGTAAACTTTACCTCCTTCTTGTCTCCTAAATTGAGCCGACTAATAGAGTAATTAAACAATAGCCCGTTATAGGTGAGTGGAGAGGTAGCGAAGTCTCTCATATTACTTGAGTTGAGCCCCATACCTACTTGTAGATACTTAGGCCTTAGCTTCCTCACTTGTTTATTGGTCAGCTGCTGTTCCACTTCGTCTTGTGCTAGTGCTAACAATGGCAAAAGACAGACCAAAGCACTGAATAGTGTTCTACACATAATTAAAATAATACGGTCAAATATACTAGATGGGTATAAAAAAAGAGCAGCTAAATAGCTGCTCTTTTTTATATGATAAGTTATATTAAACTTATTTCAAGATCTCAGTAACCTGACCAGCACCTACTGTACGGCCACCTTCACGGATAGCGAACTTAAGACCTTTTTCCATCGCGATTGGAGCGATTAGCTTAACAGTCAAGTTAACGTTATCACCAGGCATTACCATCTCAACACCGTCTGGAAGCATACACTCACCAGTAACGTCAGTAGTACGGAAATAGAACTGAGGACGGTACTTGTTAAAGAATGGAGTGTGACGACCACCTTCCTCTTTGCTTAGTACATAAACTTCACCTTTGAACTCAGTGTGAGGAGTGATGCTGTTAGGAGCAACGATTACCATACCACGTTTGATATCTTTTTTCTCAATACCACGAAGTAGGATACCTGCGTTATCACCAGCTTCACCACGGTCAAGAAGTTTCTTAAACATCTCAACACCAGTACAAGTAGAAGTCATTGGTTTTTCATTGAAACCTACGATCTCAACGTTGTCACCAACTTTGATCACACCACGCTCGATACGACCTGTAGCCACAGTACCACGACCAGTGATCGTAAATACGTCCTCTACAGACATCAAGAATGGTTGGTCAACAGCACGCGGAGGAAGAGGAATGTACTCATCCACAGCAGCCATCAGTTCAAGAATTTTATCAACCCATTGCTTCTCACCGTTTAGGCCGCCGATAGCAGAACCTTGGATGATAGGAGTGTTGTCACCATCGTACTCATACTTGTCAAGTAGCTCACGGATCTCCATTTCTACTAATTCAAGAATCTCAGCATCATCAACAAGATCAACCTTGTTCATGAATACTACGATACGAGGAACACCTACCTGACGAGCAAGAAGGATGTGCTCTTTAGTTTGTGGCATTGGACCATCAGTAGAAGCAACCACTAGGATAGCACCATCCATCTGCGCAGCACCAGTAATCATGTTTTTCACATAATCCGCGTGACCCGGACAGTCAACGTGTGCGTAGTGACGGTTAGCAGTTTGGTATTCTACGTGAGCAGTATTGATCGTAATACCACGCTCTCTTTCTTCCGGAGCACCATCGATCTCATCATAACCTTGCTTTTCTGCAAGTCCTTGTTCAGAAAGGATCGTAGTGATCGCTGCAGTCAATGTAGTTTTACCATGGTCCACGTGGCCAATGGTACCAATGTTAACGTGGGGCTTTTCCCGATTAAAGGTCTCTTTTGCCATTGTTTATTTTTTTTAAGAGATGTTTATTTAAAACATTTATTATATAATACGGCCTTATAGCCTAATTCAATACTTCTTTTCCATCTTCTCGGCGATGGGCCGTAATCTTAGAGCTGTTGAGCAGGATTGAACTGCCGACCTCTTCCTTACCAAGGAAGTGCTCTACCACTGAGCTACAACAGCTAATGTTGTTTTCTGCTTTTCTACAGCTTAAAGAACTTCCAACTAACACTAAAAGCCTTCACCCTCCATGTATATGTCCGGTGAAAACTATCCTACTTCTTCAAGAGCGGGAGACGAGATTCGAACCCGCGACCTACAGTTTGGAAGACTGTCGCTCTACCAACTGAGCTACTCCCGCTTAATAAAATATTTTGTGGGCAGAGAAGGATTCGAACCTCCGTACTCGCGAGAGAACAGATTTACAGTCTGTCGCCTTTAACCACTCGGCCATCTGCCCGCATAATAGCTATAACAATATAACTACCACAAAATGAGCCGCTTGCCGGAGTCGAACCAGCGACCTACTGATTACAAATCAGTTGCTCTACCAGCTGAGCTAAAGCGGCTTATTGATAAATAATTATCATCTATTAAAAGAACTGCCTGTCAGAAACAGGATTGCAAAAGTAGGGAACAAATTGATTTTTGCAAACTTTTTTATCGGTAGACAAAAAAAAATCTCACAAAAAAATATTAATCATATTTAGCTGATTACCAGATAATATATTACACAAAAAAAAGACACCATAACTTTCGCTATGGTATCGTTTTTTTTAGTGCTCGAGTTTTGCAAATATTAGGGCATTATTGCAGCCTTAAACTCGCAAGTTTCTTTATATACTTTACCGGTACTATCCGGCTCGGATATCTCATAGGTACCCGACATGAATGTACCTAACTCATTAAGGCTACCACTACCTCTTTCAATACTAATCCTTGAACCTTTAAGTACTTGCATTTTACTAAATATAAATTGGGTAGGCGACGCAAAAGTTTCTGTTTCTACACCGTCGTCACCTGCTATATACTGCCAACCTAAACGCCATAACACATCATCAAAATTAACATTGCCCCTAAAGTCGCTAACATTCAACACATATGGCAAGTTATTAGTTTGTGTAATAGTTATGTTATAACTACGCTTTGTACCTATTGCCGATTGAACACTACTGCTAGTTACAGTCTCTTCCCACTCCCATTTACCAATATACTTATCAGAAGACTTACGCTCACACAAGTCGCCCTCATAACCAATAGGGCAAGTACACTTTCCTCTAAAACAAGTACCTCCATTTTGACACACTACACTACTACAGCCATCATCTGGGCTCGTAGGTTCTTCTTTTTTACAACCTGCGTATACAACTGACATAAATGCCAGTACAACGATCAGCGTGGCATAAGCCGCATCCCTACACACTTTCTTCATATTACATATGTGAGTTTATTCAAAAATAAGATATTTACTTTGTCCAAGTAAAATTTGTGGTTACTACACTATCGTCATAGGCAAAAGAATACAATCCTGTGACGATACCGGTACTATTATCCAATTTACCAGCTCCTGACGTTAGCTTTTGGGTAGTATCGCTAAAGGTCTTTGCTATCATGGCAAACTCATAGTTAGACACTCTATGGCAATAGACTGTATCTAAGGAATCTCTAAAACCTATAACAAAAAAAGTATCCTTCACTTGCTCATACACATTTAAGCTGTAACTATAGCTCAAAGTATCTTCCCTATCTTCTACTTTCCACTCGTTTTCAAACTTGTCCGTCCACTTTTCATTACAGGTTTCACCTTCATACCCTGTTGGGCAAGTACATATACCTTTTACACATACGCCATTATTATTGCATACAGTACTACCGCATTCATCCTTGATGCAAGATGTTATTAATACAAAACACAATAAAAAAGCGGCTATACCTGATAAGACTTTCAACATGGGCTACAAATATAACGGCATATACTATTAATAAAAAAGGCATTAAAATACGGCTTGTATAAAGCTAATAACACTTTATATAAAGCAATTGGTTTATATTACAGATTAGTTTTTACTATTTGAAGTACAATATATCAATGGCCCGTTTCTATAAACATATTATACTCACAGTTATTACCCTATTATTATTATGTAACTATGGGTTCACACAAAGTGTAAGTATCAACCAACCATTTAAAGATACTCTCTTATGCAAAGGTGGACAATTTGATATTAGTTATACTGTTACTAACAGTCCCGGCAGCTTTAAGCCTAACAATATATTCAAAGTCATCTTATCAGATATATTAGGCAACTTTAACAGTTTTAGCCCTACCATTGGGCAGGGCTACGGCAACCAATCCGGCACAGTAACTTGCACGATACCTTCGGTTATACAACTAGGAACAGGGTATCGTATTCGCATACAGGCTGATAGCCCTGGCTATGTTTCGCCGGACAATGGTGTGAATATTAGAATTTCAGACTACCCTACCATTACATCTATTAGCGACAATACACCCATATGTGTAGGCAATACACTTAACCTTGCCGTAACGACCTCTACCCCCAATACTACCTTTGCTTGGGAAGGACCGGGAGGTTACACCAGCAACATACAGAATGCAGTATTAAATAATGCTACACTCTCGCACAACAATGTTTTCACTGCAAAGGTTACAGCTTGGGGATGTACTGCAACAGATACTATAACGCCATACATAGCGCCACCACCAGCCAAACCAATAGCTAGCACAAATAGCCCTGTGTGTGAGCGTGAAGACTTAGGACTTGCTTCCTACAGTACTTCTCAAGGGGTAACATACCTATGGGAAGATGATCAAGGCAATGCATTAAGTGGCTGGGATAACTTTATTGTAAAAAATGCAACCCCGGCTAATTCCGGCTTGTACATCGTTACAGTACAGATAGGTAGTTGCACTGCTAAAGACACAGTATATGCTGTTGTAAAACCTGCGCCTGACACTGCTGCCGTTTCCCACAACCCTCCATTATGTGCAGGCGACACGTTACTGCTGACAGGCAGCACTTCGCAAGCTAACATTTCTTCTTATAACTGGACAGGCCCGGGAGGCTTTATGTCTTCTGATAAAAATCCGGCAGTGCCTAATGTACCTAAAAGCTATGAAGGTGAGTTTAGACTGGTATTAAAAATGAACGGCTGCGAATCATTACCATCAAGAATGCAAGTTAAGATCGCCGCACCAATAGCTGTTCCTGAGATCATTGGAGATTCTACCCTTTGCCCCGGAGACACATTGCAGCTTACAACTAAAGGAGGTGTAGGTGTATATCAGTGGAATGGGCCAAATGATTTTCACCTGCTAGGCGGAGCTATATTTAAAACTGGCATTGAAGCTAAACACGCCGGAACATATACACTAAAGATATCTCATAATGGATGTGAGTCAAAACCGGTAAGTATTAATATTGAGGTGCCTGACATCAAAAAACCTAACCCTACCAATAACAGCCCAATATGCGAAGGAGAAGAATTACAACTGGGCATTACCGAAACCCCAGGCGGTACATACTCTTGGACGGGGCCTGACAATTTCACCTCTACTGACGCACAACCTGCAATAAGTGGCATACAATTCAAACATGAGGGAACTTATAGAATAACTACCAACTATAAATACTGTACGGAAAAAGGAAGTACCATTGTATCTGTAAAACCTATACCTGAAATAACCGACATAAGTAACAACGGGCCTCTATGCTATGGCAAGCAAATACAACTAAATAGCGAAGCCAATATTAATGGCAGTACCTATTCTTGGACAGGACCTGACGGATTTAAATCAGATATGCCTAACCCTACCTTAGTTATTAATGAAAAAAGAGTAGGTAATTATAGCCTCACTGTAGAGCATGACGGGTGTGTTTCTACGCCTGTCTCTACAAAAGTGGAGATGAAAGAAGGACCTTGGGAGCCATCTCCTAGTAATAACAGCCTCATAAACGAAGGACAGCAACTAATGCTCTATGCCGGTGACGCAAAAGATGGCACTACATTCTTATGGGAAGGGCCTGACAATTTCACCTCTACTGAAAAAGACCCTACTATTCTTGACGCCTCAATTTTACACGCAGGAACATATAAAGTAATAGCTACTTACAACGGATGTACTGCTACAGGCTCTACGCTAGTAAACATACGCAGCCATAGCAAAGTATCTGTAAAGTTATATCCTAACCCTAATACAGGAACATTTACCATATCAGGGATCATTCCTGACAACAGCGAATACAAGTTTGTAATAATAGACCTGATGGAGCATATTATACATAAAGGAACAATATCTCCTACCAACAAAAAGTTTGAGCAAACCATACAGCTCGACGATGTACCCAATGGCATGTATATACTTCAAGTAGGCAACAAATCTTATAAATTCGACGTACTTAAACAGTAAATACAAATCTTAATTGCTTGTTAAGCACTTTTAAAGCATCTGTTAAGCAGATGCTTTTTTTTGGCGCTGGGGGTGTTTATGTTGCATCTTTGTATCAACAAAACAAACACAGCCTTCGGGCTACAATCAAAACAAAAACACAAATTGATACTTAGTAATAAGTATTGATGAAAATAAAAAAACACACAACATGTCTTACATCTCATCTTACGTGCAAACAGCACCCGTTAAGCAAAACATCAAGGTGGTAAAAGAAGTGAAGAGAAGTCAAAAATCTGCTTCTCAGCCACACCCTGCTCAAAAGAAAGATATTCGTGTAAAAATATTCCTGTTCATCGCGATACTATCATGTGTAGTATTAGCTGTGAACTTGTAAAACATTGCCGGCCTGCAACGATAGAGTTGTGAGTTTGTATTTGTAGGTAGGCAACCAATTTAGTTCTCTCTTATCCTCTATATGTAACAGAAGCCTCCAGTCTTGGAGGCTTATTTTTTTACAACTTTTCAAGGCGAGCATAACTAAGCTTACCTCTTACATCTTTTATAGTAAGTATATACACCCCGCTTGCTACCGGTGCTTTTATCTCATGCACACCTTTATCTAATGCTCCTGTTTTATTTACTAGCTTACCAACGGCATCGTACATGTACACATCTTCGACACTTTCAGTCAGTACTAGTTTAAAAAAACTACCCGACACAGGGTTAGGGTATAACTTATTAGCAACCTCATGGCTTGTTTCATTAATTGACAATGGAAAAATCAAATAACAGTGATCTACAACAGAAGAATCTAGGTTTGCACTTTCATAGTATTTATAATAGGCAGAGCCATTATAGCATACTGCATGTGTTTTTTGCATCCAATAGTACATAAATGGATAATCATTGTAAGACTCTAAAAAGGCTAAGCTAGACCCAACACCTCTTATCCAAAAGTCTTTGTAGTTTGTTTTCTCAAAATGATATCTTTTTTCATATTTACCATTGGACAACATAATACTATCGATGTCAATTACCTTATTCATAAAAGGCTTCCAGCTTATTATATCTCCTACTTTTAAATCAAAATCGTATAGTATCTTTTCTGACATGGGTGGTAATGACATAGTCTTATTTGTATCAGTAGAAAGGTTTATAAAAAAAACCTTTTCTCCGTCAATCCTTATCCCACCCAGCAGCTTTTTTTGAGAGGAGTCATACCTAGTAATGGTTTGAGCGCCATGATCGTGATATATACTACCTTTTTTATATTGCTTTATTACTTTATACTGCTTACCATTTACAGTAGTATCACCGGAAATATATTCTACATATACATTTGTATTACCTCTTGAAAATGCATAATTAACATAGTCATACCAAGTCCAGCTAGTACCTACTTGGTAAAAACTATCTAATGACGTCTGTGCTTGTGAAGAGAAGTCTGTCAGACAAAGAAGTAGCAATAGGATAAGGTTTTTCATAGCTGCAAGTTTTACATGACATAAAAATACTAATTCTACCACTACTGCATATATCACTTAGATATTACAATCGTGTTATGACAATCATATTACAATACCATATGTTAATAAGTGGCAAACCATTAACAATCACTTCGGTTAACTAGTTCTAAAGCTGGCGTTAAGCAGACTCGTTTTTTTGGAACAGGGGGTGTTTGTGTTGCATCTTTGTGTCAACAAAACAAACAAAAACGTTCACGGCGTTTCAAAACAAAAAATAAAAACACAACACACACAAAACAAAAACATACAGTAAAAAACACAGTCATGCAAAACACAAACAACATTACTCAAGCAATAGCAAAAAAACAAGCTACTCAAAAGATCGCTCTATTCGTTAGCATCATCTCTTGTTTGATATTAGCAGTAAATTTCTAAGACAATATAGCCGCAACGCGACAGAACAAGTGTAGTAGAAAAGCGTAAGCATTGCAGCATACCAAACAGTTCTCTCTTATCCTCTATATGTAACAAAGCCTCCAGTCTTGGAGGCTTTTATCTTTACATTTGTTTGAGTTCACTTACCAGGTCTTGGAGTACCTTCTTTGCATCACCAAACAACATAGATGTTTTAGGCCTAAAGAATAGATCATTTTCAATACCTGCATATCCAGGCTTCATACTACGCTTATTCACGATCACATGCTCCGCTTTTTCCACCTCCAGTATTGGCATGCCATATATAGGGCTTGCAGGATCGTCTTGGGCTGCTGGATTTACCACATCATTAGCCCCAATCACCATCACTACACTGGTCGTACCCATCATACCATTGGCATCTTCCATTTCCAATAGCTTTTCATAAGGCACGTCAGCTTCGGCAAGAAGCACATTCATATGCCCTGGCATACGACCAGCCACAGGGTGTATACCATATACTACTTCTACATCTTTTTCTCCTAATACTTTTTCTAACTCATGGCAGGCGTGCTGCGCTTGCGCTACTGCCAACCCATATCCCGGTATGATCATAACGCGTTGTGCATAGGCCATCAATACAGCGGTATCATTGAGTGATATTTCTTTATGAGAACCTTGCTCTTTGTCACCTGAACCTCCACCCTTAGCGCCTCCGCCAAATGAGCCTATGAGTACATTCTTCAGAGAGCGATTCATGGCATTACACATCAATATAGTAAGAATAGTACCTGCACTACCTACCAATATACCACCCGTAAGCATTACAGGATTATCGTATAGGAAACCACCAAATGCTGCTGCTACACCTGTAAAAGAGTTTAATAATGATATCACTACCGGCATGTCTGCACCACCTATTGGCAGTACGAAGAACACACCATATACTAGTGACAAAGCCAGTATCACATAAAAGAAAGTGATGGTCTCTTCCGGCCTACCTACCAAAATAAAAACTGTGAGGAGTGTAACCACGCCGAGCAAAAGCAGATTAAAAATATGCTGCCCCTTAAAAGAGAAGTCTTTGATCTTTCCATTGAGCTTACCCCAAGCTATAATACTACCGGCAAAAGACACACTACCAATAACCATTCCTAATATAATGGTCAATAGCATCCCCCCTTCTAAGTTATTAAAGTAAGTATATCCCCCGGCTTTGTACATCTCCATGTTAAAGTCAGCAGTCATGTGGCGAAACTCGATGATGGATATGAGCATTGCACAGGCACCTCCCATACCATTGAATAAGCTCACCATTTCAGGCATTGCTGTCATTTGTACACGCTTGGCCATTAAAGTACCCAACACGGTACCTACTACTAAGGCGCCAAATATCCAAGGATAGTTACCCAGCGGATCACCATTATGATCGCGGTATAGGAATATGGTTACTAATATGGCTATGGTCATACCTACGGCTGCCACAATATTCCCTCTACGGGCTGTATCAGGATGCGACAACATCTTCAACCCTATAATAAAGGTGATAGAACCGATAAGATAACCGAGTAATAAGATTGCTTCTTGAGTCATGCTATTATATCATTAGCGTGAGAGAATATTTTATTTCTTTTTCTTTTTGCTGAACATCTCCAGCATCCTATCTGTCACCACAAAACCACCTACCACATTAAGGGTACCTAGTATCACAGCCAGAAAACCTAGTATGAGTGCTAAATAATCATCAGCAGGCGCTTGCCCCATCACTATAATAGCACCAATGATCACTACACCATGTATAGCATTCGCACCACTCATGAGTGGCGTGTGTAATACAGATGGTACACGAGAGATAACCTCAATACCTAAGAAGATCGACAATACCACTATTGTAATAAGCCTGTAGGTAGAGACATCAGTAAATAATTCGTTGATGAATTCCATATCTAAGAGTTAAGCTTTTGAAGTTTGAGGATTCATGAAAGACAACACACGCTCATTGACGATCTTACCTTCCTTGGCTACACAAGTCCCTGCTACTATATCGTCTTCATAATTCAAGTTAAGATTACCGTCTTTATCTATAATTAGTTTCAAGAAGTTGAGTACATTCTTACTATACAACTTACTAGCGTCAGATGGCATTTGGCACGGCAAGAAAGAGTCACCGATGATCGACACACCATTGTGTACTACGGTCTCATCATTTTTGGTCAACTCTGTATTACCCCCCGTTGACGCAGCAATATCTACGATCACAGAACCTGCTCGCATATCTTCTATCATCGCTTTGGTGATCAATACCGGTGCTTGGCGACCGGGTATCTGTGCGGTAGTGATGATAATGTCCGATTTCTTGGCATGTTCGTGAATTTTAGCTTTTTGCTTTTGTTGGTATTCTTCTGTTTGCAGCACTGCATAACCACCCGCTTTAGATGCATCAGCTGCACCCTCTACTTCTACAAACTTAGCACCCAAGCTCATCACTTCTTCCTTCACAGCAGGACGTACATCAAACACTTCTACCACAGCCCCTAAACGCTTAGCTGTTGCAATAGCTTGTAATCCTGCCACACCAGCACCTAATATCAACACCTTAGCAGGAGGAATGCTACCAGCTGCTGTCATAAACATAGGGAAGTATCGACAATACTCACCTGCCGCTTTTAACACCGCCTTGTAGCCAGCTATATTAGCCTGAGAGCTTAACACGTCCATAGCCTGTGCACGGGTAGTACGAGGTATATTATCCATACTAAATACGGTATAACCTTTGTTTGCCCATGATTGCATGAGGTCGGTTTTGATCAGCGGGTTGAATACACCTACCACAACAGCATTTTGCTTGATGCTATCGGGCATGTTATCAGGGTTGATGGTTAATAGTATATCCGACTCGGCAGCGATAGCATTTCTATCTTTTAGTTGAGCCCCAACATCGGTATAAGCATTATCATTCTGATAAGCGGTTTCGCCAGCACTATTTTCTATATAAACAGTGACGTTCATCTTTACCAATGCGGCTACCACTTCAGGCACCAATGAAACTCGCGATTCCGATTGTTGCTCTTTTAGTACGCCTATGATCATAAGTATCAGGAAATTCGTTTAAGGATATATGAAAATAATTTTTTTATTTGGGAAAGGCAAAGGTTTGATACACTAACTATAAATGATATTCCCTTTCCCCTAGTGATTTTACGCATTCACCTGCTCAAACCCCTATTTCCCTAAATAGCATGTTCCCCCAATGTTCCCTCTAGCTAATTTCATGTACAATTAAACAATATGCCTATGCTAAAACCCTAAAGCTCTGTTGTGCTTTCCACAAACAACATTAACTCAATTCAATCACCAATAAAAAAACCATTATGAAAAAATGTATTAATAAAAGTATCCTTTTAAAAGCTAGCGCGCTCTTGCTTACTCTAACCGTCTTGTTTAACATCAACATACATGCACAATGTTTGACTAATCAACTAAACATTTCCACTGGAATTAGCGGAGGCACTCCACTGTCTACAAATTATCTTTCAGACCCGTTTTGGACAATTTCAAACACCACAGGCCCTCAAGCTGCTGCTCCTTATATACAAGGTCAAAATGCAACTGTTGTTCCGCATCATGCTAGCCAGTGGCATGACCCTGTTGCCAGTGGTACAAATGCAAGGTGGATATCCGTTAATAAAAACACCCGAGACGGTGTAATTATTACTCCAGGTGATGAGACAACAGTTTTTAACCGTGAATTTAGGATTTGTGAGCAAGGCGATTTCATTCTAGAAATATGGTTACTGAATGATAATTATTGCCCTGAAATAAAAATTGATAATGTTGTTGTGCTCCAACCTCAAACAACACCGACAAACAGCACAAATAACTATGGACCTTTTTGGGGGGTTGGACTAACAAGCTCTCTAACACCCATAACTTTAACACCTGGCATACATTCCATTTCAGTAACAGTTAATAATAATGACAACCCTCAAAGCATAGCAAACCCTACCGGGCTATTAATAGAAGGCATGCTTATTGAAGCAAATGGTGTACAAGCTATTGTTGATGACCAAAACCCAAGTTGTGAAAACTATGTTTGTGAGAATGGCTGTAATGACGATTGTTATTGGCGGGTTGAAGGTAATCATATTAATCTTGACCAAAGCGGAAACCCAATTAACTTATTAGGAACCTTGTCAGACCATAGCATTAACATAATCACTAATACACACAATAGGGGTATTGTTACTCAAGGTGGAGCCGGACATACCGATAAAACTGCTGGCAGGTTAGGATGGAATACAATGTCTCCTACTGCACGTCTTCACATTGATTGCCTAGATGGCAATGACCCTAGTGACCCTGACCCCCAATTTCAACATTCTGACATACGCTTTGAAAACCTTGAGTTTGGAGAGGGTAATATACTGGCAATTGACGGACAAGGCTATGTGTACAGAACAACATTTCCTGCAGATAACTTAGTAGGAGGTGGAGAAATGATGCGACAGCTTGAAAAAGAAAAGGCCAAAACTGAAAAGTTACAGCAGCAGCTCACAGCTTTAGAGTCAAGGTTGGTTGCACTTGAAAACTCAACCACATATAATACCGATAAAACAGTCGATCATAACAGCAATATTTTATACCAAAACACTCCAAATCCTTTTGGTAGTGAAACTGAAATAAGATACGAAATCAACAAAATGCAACAATCTGCATATATCATTGTGTACGAGCTTAATGGTCGTGAATTAATGAAATATCACGTAAAAGAAGGTGCGGGGAGCATAAAAATAAATAGTAAAAAGCTAGTACCCGGTATGTATATGTATGCCTTAGTAATAGATGGTAAACCTGAAGACTCAAAAAGAATGGTCTTTTCAGATTAAATTATTCTAGCTTCTAGAATCACAGGCGGCATGTATATACATGCCGTTTTTTTGTTCATGCCATCCATTTAGTATCTCTATCACAAAACTGTAGCAACAATCTTGAATGAATGGACCTATTTAAGAGGTTAGACTTGTGTACTGGACAGCATAGGCGAATACATAAAAACAGGCAAAGGTATTACCGATGCTGATCGGGAAAAAGAGAATAGAAAGTATCAAGAGGTAAAGGTAAACGAAGAGTACACTTAACCTTTCAGCAAACCTCCCTGCCATCTATTAAACACTATAGCAGCTGTCAAATCACCTGTTACGTTAATAGCAGTACGAAACATCCCCAATATTCTTTCTATACCAATGATTATCATCAACCCCTCAACAGGTATGCCAGCATCTTGCAATACAGATGTAAGAATGATTACCCCACCTCCGGGTATTGCAGGAGTACCAATAGAGGCTGCCACAATAGTAACCATTACTAAAGTAATAGCTACCAAACTCATATCCATACCATAAGCCTGTGCTATGAATAGTGTGGTCACACACTGAAATAGTGCTGTACCGTCCATATTAATAGTAGCACCAACAGGTATAATAAAATTGCTTACTGACGGGGATATATTTAACTCTTCTTCAGCAGTTTTTAGTGACAAAGGCATTACCGCAGCCGAGCTAGTAGTAGAAAATGCCAGTAATTGCACATCCCTAATCTTTTTCAAAAACACAATAGGGTTGACCCTACCAATAATACTCACCACAAGAACATAGAATATTAAAAGGAGTAATAACCCAAATAACACCACCAACATATATACCCCTAAGCCCTTTAGCGACTCCAACCCAACTCTGGAACTCAGCTGTGCCATTAACCCAAACACGGCATATGGCACTATCTTCATTGCCCACTTTACAACATTCATACATATCTCTTGTACGGCACTAAGCAGCGTTACTACGGGCTTTTGCATTTCACCAGACAGAGCTGTAATAGCTAAACCAATAATGATAGTAAAAATGACGATAGCCAACATTTCACCACTTACCATAGACGCTAATGGATTATCAGGCAACAACCCTGATATAGCTTCAGGTAAGTCTCCCAAACTAATAGCTGGCTTCTGTACAGCAGTATTAGTTATTTCAGTTACAGCAGTAGTGGATAATCCTGTCAAATAACTACCAGGTTGAAATATGAGACTGATAACGGTACCTAGAAAAATGGACACTGCAGTTGTAAATATGAAATATAAAATCACACGTCCACCCATCTTTTTAAGTTTCTCCTCATCGTTGCTGGTTATACCCCTTATAATGGAAGCAAAGATGAGCGGTATCATGATCATCTGAACCAACTTAAGAAATAACTGCCCCGGTAATGCCAGCCAATTACCAATAGTGTGCGACAGCTTTTCATTAAAAAGACCAATATCGGGCGTCAATAAAACACCTACGCCTACTCCCAAAAGCATAGCTATAAGCACCTTCAGCCACAGCCTTTTTTCTATTAATGATTGCAGATAGTCCGTGAGGGCTTTCAGCGGTTTTAATTCAAAGTCGAACATCGTAGCCATAATGAATATAAAACTATGAATTGTGATACGTTTTTGATAAGACGTTTGAGTTAAATTTAATGTGAGAATTATTATAGCCTCTAATAAAAACGAATTAGCACAACCTATTAAACATTAAGGGTATTACGTAGGTATAGTATGAGCAGGTACACTATTTATCCAAAACAGAGAGTGCAACCTGCACAATATCATCATACTTCTTTTTACCTGAATAAGACTTGGCTACTATACGCAAGCCGGTAAGCGTATTATGGATAAACCTTGCCAAAGAACGTGGAGACTCTGTGCTGGCAATCTGCCCTTCTTGCTGAGCTTTGCTGATAGCACGCGTAAGTGCATCCTCTAAAATGTTCTGATCTTCTTGTACGATCTTAGCTATTTCTTCGTCATGTGGAGCAAGCTCTACGGCTGAGTTGGATACAAAACAACCTTTAGCACCATCTGAGGCTGTACACTCACGCACTGTACTGGCAAATAGTTTTTTAAGCACTTGCCTTATATCTGTAGCATTATCTAAAAGCTGCACCAATGGCAATGTCGCTTTTTCACGGTAGGCAGCTAAGGTTTGCAAATAAAGATTATGCTTGTCAGTAAATGTATCGTAAAGGCTGGACCTGCTGATTCCTAAGCCCTCTATTAGGTCTTGCATAGACGTAGCATTATATCCCTTTTCCCAAAAAAGGTTCAGTGCTTTACACAACACTTCTTGTTTATCAAATGCTTTTTCTCTAGCCATTGGTTAATACAAAAATAGCTTCACCCTGTGAATAGGGCAAAGCTAAAAACAATTTGCATACTGTAAGCTTAGCCCAATATAGGGTTCAGATTAGTACCACCGTCGATATTATATTCAGCTCCTGTAATAAACGCAGCATCATCTGAGGCTAAGAAGCTTACCAACTTAGCTATCTCCGTTGCCTCTCCATATCGCTTTACCGGTATTCTCTGTGCTATAGCCCCACCTATCTCAGCAAGTGCCTCTTGCGGTAAGCCTGTCTTATCAAAAATTGGGGTATCTATTGGTCCGGGATTTACAGAGTTCACCCTGATGCCTTTTGGCGCTAATTCATACGCTGCAGTACGGGTAATAGAGTTAAGTGCCGCCTTTGTAGATGCATATATGGCCGTATTAGGCATACCTGTATAAGCATTGATAGAAGACAGGTTAATAACTGAAGATCCCTTTTGTAATAGCGGTAAGAACTTTTGTAGCGTAAAAAATGCTCCTTTGTAGTTGATGTTGGCCATATAGTCGAAAGTTTCCTCCGTTGTCTCTGCCACAGGTGCAAAACTTACCACACCTGCATTGATGAACAAAACGTCCACCTTGCCATGTTGTTCTTTTATCTGTGCGACCAGATCGTCTATTTGCTGTAGATCGCTCTGGTCGGCCACAAAACCCTGTGTGCCATTACCTATCTCTGCTACCGCATTATCTACCGCTTCTTTCTTCCTGCCTGTAATAATAACTTTTGCACCTTGTGCTACAAATTCTTTTGCTGTAGCCAGCCCTATGCCGCTGTTACCTCCTGTAATAACGGCTACTTTGTTGTTTAAATTACTCATTGATTTCTTTTTTTGGAATGATTGTTCCGTAAAATTGCATTAACGGAATGATTGTTCCAAATAAATAATGATAAGTAATAGCTATGGGCTTATAGCACAGCTCCTCTGATGCATATATATGGCACATTGTATGGCTAGCTGATAATTATAAAAATATAAGTTGCATTTTTCACCATATCTTATCTTTGCGCCCTATGCATTATGTTACGGCTGAGGGTATCAGCAAGTCGTTTGGGGTAAAGCCATTGTTTGAAGACATTACCTTCCATATTAGCGAAGGAGATAAGATAGCCATAGTGGCACGCAATGGTAGTGGTAAGAGTACGCTTTTGAAAATACTTGCAGGGCAAGATGTACCTGATAATGGTAAAGTATGGATACACAAAGACGTAACCGTTGCTCTTTTTGAGCAAGAGCCTAAGTTTGAGGAACACCTTTCTATACTAGACAATATCTTCCACTACGAGCATCCTGTAGCAGAAGCCCTTAGAGAGTATGAGCGCTGGAGCGAAAAAGCTGAGCAACATCCTACTGAGTTCTCTGAAGCATTAGCCAAAATGGATGAATTAGGTGCTTGGGACTTTGAAGCTAAAGTGAAGCAGATATTAGGCAAGCTGAACATACACCATCTCGACCAAATAGTCAGCACCTTGAGCGGTGGACAACGCAAGCGTGTAGCATTGGCACAAACACTTATTGATATAGGCTTTGAGCATACACATGTACTCCTCATCATGGATGAACCTACCAACCACTTGGATGTGGCTATGGTAGAATGGCTGGAGCACTACTTGAACCAACAAAACGTAACACTCTTAATGGTCACTCACGACCGCTACTTTTTAGATGTGGTCTGCGATGTGATATGGGAGATAGATGGTAGTGCCATGTATACCTACAAAGGTGATTATGAAAAATATCTAGAGCAAAAAGCTGCACGTATTGAGAATCAACAAGCCAATATTGACAAAGCGAAAAACCAATACCGCAAAGAGCTGGAATGGATGCGTAGGCAACCAAAAGCTCGTACTACCAAAGCCCAAAGCAGGATAGACAGCTTCTACGATATAGAGAAAAAAGCCAAACAGCGCATACAAGACAACCAGTTGGAGTTGCAAATGAAGATGAACCGACTAGGTGGCAAGATCGTGGAGATGAAGAAGGTGTATAAAAGCTTTGGCGACAAGGTAATTCTCAAAGGCTTTGACTACACATTCAAACGAGGAGAACGTGTGGGTGTAATTGGTAAAAATGGTACAGGCAAGTCTACTTTCTTACAAATACTCCAGCAAAAAGAGCTGCAAGACAGTGGCAAGATCAACATTGGTGATACCGTAGTATTTGGCAACTTCTCGCAACAAGGCTTGGAGTATAAAGAAGACATGCGCGTAATAGAGTACGTGAAGAACATTGCCGAAAGTTTTCCTTTAGCTAAAGGCGGCACATTGAGTGCTGCGCAGTTTTTGGAGTTATTTCTCTTTCCGCCAGAACAGCAGTACACCTATTTAAGTAAGTTGAGCGGTGGGGAGAAAAAGCGATTACAACTACTATCCATTCTCTTCCGCAATCCTAACTTCTTGATACTGGATGAACCTACTAATGACCTTGACCTTCCTACACTATCAGTGCTGGAAAACTTCTTAGATAACTATCAGGGTTGTCTGCTCATCGTGTCGCATGATCGTTACTTTATGGATCGCTTGGTTGACCACCTTTTTGTATTTGAAGGGGATGGGCATATTCGCGACTTCCCGGGCAACTACAGCCACTACCGCATATGGCAGAAAGAACAAGAGCGTAAAGAAGTTGAAGAAAAAGCAGCACTGAAAAAAGAAGAGGCAAAAGTAGAGCAACAACAACCTAAAGAAAAGAAGAAGCTATCCTATAAAGAACAGCGCGAATTTGAGCAGCTAGAGAAAGACATACCTGCACTGGAGGAAGAGAAAGTTTCACTTACAGAAAAAATGGGGGACCCCAACCTACCCTACGAAGAGCTGGAAGCCGTAGGTAACCGCATGCAAGAGATCACCGACGCATTGGAAGAAAAAGAGATGCGATGGCTGGAGTTGAGTGAATGGGCCTGACAGACTTCTTCCAATATTATGTAGCTTTGCCCTCCTTAAAAAGCTTACTATGGTAAAACCTAAATGCCCTAAATGCGGGCACGATAAATTTGGAGCGTTAGAGCAGCCTATTAATGGCTATATATATAATGGCATCTTCATTTGCTGTGTGGAGTGCGAGACCACGGTAGGCGTGCTAGATTATGGCAACTACCTGAAACCACTAGGTAAAATATCAGAGGACTTAGCAGCCCTTAAGGAAGAGTTACAACAACTAAAAGAAATAGTAAATTCATAAAAGAAAAGCCTCGCAATATGCGAGGCTTTTCAATATAATAATCTATATAGTGCTAGTTAGCTACATCGTTCTTGCGCTCTAGTTTGTCAAATTCGAATAATAGAGAGAAACGCAATGTATTTGAAAGTGGATTTCTATTAATACCGCTACCTGATGGTACTAAATAAGCAAAGTTCAGGTTGAATACATTATAGCGTACACCAAGACCTACGGTAAAATACTTACGATCTCCTTTATATTTGCTCTCGTAGAAGTAACCCGCACGTACAGCAAATTGCTTTTGATACCAATATTCAGCACCTGCTGATATTTGAAACTCTCTTAGCTCTTCGCTAAAGCCACCCGGTGCATCGCCAAACGACCCAAACATACCTGATACAACTGATTTTTCAGGAATATAATAGTCAGGTGTTGGATCAGTAGCTTCTGTATTACTATCTAATGGTGTAGGCACCATTAGCTTATTGATGTCTAAAGCAAAAGTGATATCATTATAAGCATCCACTTTGTAAGTATACGCCGCACCTATACCTAAGTTAATAGGAATGAAATCTCTTCTCGTAGAAGTATAAGATATTTTAGAACCGGCATTACTGATCACAGCACCAAAGTTGAAAGTTGAAGCACGGAAGTCAGAAATATTTTTTGTTTTAGAGTAGAAGATACCTACATCAGCACCAAAAGCAGTACCCGGCTTGTAGTTAGTACCCGGCTGTGCTGCTAAACCTGAAGCAATCGCAGACTGTATGAATCTAAAACTCAAACCTGCTGATAAGTATTCAGATAATTTACGAGAATAGCCAAGGTCAACAGCAAACTCGTTAGGATTACCTGTACCAATAGGTTGCGCATTGATGTCTGTATAGTTGATCTCACCAAGTGAAAAATAACGTAGTGATGCACTCAATGCTTGGTTGTCATCTTTACCAAACTTAGCGTAACCTGAAAGGTAAGCTAAAAAGATATCAGGAACTAGGTCTTTCAACCAAGGAGTATATGTAGCAGAAACACCGTACTTTTTACTCGCAAATGGCATCTTAGCCACATTCCAGTGTTGTGCGTTAGGGTCAGCACTTATAGCAATACCTACATCTCCCATAGCGCCTGAGCGTGCATCTGGTGATATTCTTAAAAATGGAACTGCAGTAGTTACTGTATTAGTGGTTGTTGTACCATCCAAATTTTTAATTTGAGCAAATGAGGATGTAGGGGTTAAGCCAACAACAGCTAACAGTCCGATCAATGCAAATCGTTTTGCCATTCTATTATAATTTATTTTAAAGTTTTGCAAAGGTATTTGTTTTTCAATAGGTCAGCAAATATGCTACTGTAATAAAAAAGTTATGAATGAAGGTGGCAATTTACACATTCATCACGATATTAACGTACAATTACTAGTTTTTGGTATGCCAAGGTCTCAATTCCTTTAAGCGTTGCAAGTTTCACACGATATATATACACACCAGACGGTAATAAGTTACCGTAATCAGAGGTTCCGTCCCAAGTGATCTCGTGGCTACGACTACCGGTTGGCAAGAAGTTTTGTTTCAACCTTTTAACAATACCGCCGGCAGCATCATAAATATTGATCTCCACTTTCAGCTCTTCATCAGGGTGGTTATGCTCAAATACAAAATGCGTCTTATCTCTGAAAGGGTTCGGGTAGTTCATTAATTGTTGTACGCGCATCACATTACCATTAACCACCTCAAAATCTACATGCCCCAACCCTGAGTTATTATTCACATCCCAGGCTTTCACTGTCAAGCGATGGCGTCCTTCAGGTAAACCCGTTAGCGGGAAGGATACGTATCCTCTCTTATAAGTGTTGGCTTCTGTTTCGTAATAGTCGTTAAGCACATATGGATTAGCAATATCACCATCTAATACGGCCGTAAGGTCATGACCGATGGCATTACCCGAAACGTTAATACCTGTTTCGTCTTCCAATATGGCAAACAATAATGTATTAGGGCCGGTCAACCCACCATTTCTAAACAGGCTGTCTTCTATAAAAGGCTTTACGATAGGAGGATTATTCTCTATTCTAGGGTTATCAGAGTAACCACCTATATCATAGTCATTATCTGCACCGGCTGCATCGGTTTGGCCATTCTCTGCATAATAGCTCACCTTACCTTCTCCAAACTCATAGTTAATATCTTTAGGAGCAATAAATGCAAAAGAGAACCTTCCATCCTTTACAGTTGCCTTTCCGCGGTATATGATGTTATTAAGCAACTCAAATGTTCTTTCAGCAATATAGGTAGTCACAGTTCTTTTAGACGGCTTATCAAATATGGTAACAGATAAGTTACCATTAAAGTTACTCAATATACTCTTGTTCACGTCTGTTACGCTGCCTTTTACGATATACTCACCTAATGCATTGATGGTATCTACCGCTTTACCCGTTGCTCCATCAATTATTGAATCTGTATAAATAAAGAATTCAGGAAAGTTAGGTTCAAGAGCCGGATCGCCAAGCAATGCAAACTTTCTAAAGTTAATGATCACATCCTGGTCTGTACCCGTTTTAGCATAAGTGTCATTTTTGCCTTTACGCATGGCATCGCCAAAGGTGTTCCACTTCCCATTAACATGTTCAAATTGTGCGTTAATAAACCCTACATTCAAATGTCTGTTTGCATACTGGTATACCAGGTGTGTTGTGGTTAGTGTTGCAATAACTCCACCGTCAGGTTTTAATAATACACGCTCTCCTGATGATACATAAGACGGCTGGTCAAACTGTCCATAATCACAAGTAGCGGTAACCATAAACGGCATTTTATCCATGTTCTTCCAACTGTTATAGTCATCTTGGGTCAAGATACGCTCGTGAGAAAGTACCTGTGTGTTACCATGGCCACTATAGTTCATAAGAAATGTACCTTTAAACACAGCATCATTGATCAGCTTATTTGCTGCCGGAGAACGCGAACCACCTGGGGTTGAAATAATTGGTAACGCATCTTGATACACCTTAGTAGCATTGTAGATATCACTATTGTCTTGCACTAATGAATCCATGATCTCAGCATCCTCTAAGTGAGGGCCTGCATTATCTTCATCATCTGCAATATATGTTGTTGACAACCTCCAAGGGCCAAGTGTAGCCGGCGACTTATAATATATGATCTTATCAACTACAGTATTAGCTTCTGCTAAACTTTTAGCAGGTATACGCCCCACACCTATGTCTAATGTATTAGCAATACTATAATCTTGTATGTACTCGTTGTCATCTAAAAAGGCAAAGAAGTCATCATTACTGTACGTATTTATAAATGAGAACGACTCCGCAGCTTCAAATGTGGGAACAAAGTTTGTGTTATTATCTACTCGGTCTCTATAATCATAAGAAGCATCTCCCATTAACAATAGATACTTAGGAAAATCAGCAGTATTAGTGCCCGCTTGCTTATAAAACATCTTCATAAGATCTCTTATAGCGGTTACATCTTGCCCACCTGAAGAAAACTCGTTGTACACCTGCTCAGTTGTTGTCACCAAAACTCGCATATTACTTCTCTCCCTATGAAACTGTGCTAACCTCTCGGCAGCAGGCATAAAGTCAGGGTGTGAGACGATCACAAAATCTACTTGCGGAGCCCCGTGCAGGTTCTGGTTAGCTATGGCCTTTACTAATTCAGGCTTGGGCAATTGCAGATCTTTAAACGCAGCAAACTCATGTAATGTAGCAGCATCTTGTGTAAAACTATAAGTCCCCCCATTTAATGAGCCACTCATTCTTACAGGCTCATACGGATTGGTCACATCCCATACTTGTGTTGCAGAAGAGGCACCACCAAGCTGGTAACGAGCAACATTATTTACACCTACGCTTTCTATATCTCTAAAGGAGATAGAACTACCCGACAATGCAAGTGTTCTTCGTGTGTTGATCTCTATAAAGTTTAGATAGCCTATACCATCTGTTATACCTGGCGTGTAAGTAAGAGTTATGGCTATATTGCCCGATAGGCCTACCCTTTTTATCTCAGGCTCTGTGATCTCTACCGGCTTATCGTCGTCATGTGTAGCGGCAGGACCAATATTGTAACTACCTGCTGAAACATTATTAATAGCAACGCTAAAAGTATTACTAAGTGCTATAGACCTTGACCCTAACGACAATTTGATGCATGTTGTATCTGTAGTAGCTCCAATGTCAAAATTGAAAGTTCTTGAATTTACCCTACCTGAACTTGTGCCAAAATCTTCGCCCCACCATAGTTTTCCAAACCTACCCGGATTATACAAGTCTACGTCATGAGCAGTATAACTATTAAAATCAGTCACTGTTACATTCGCTGTAGGAGGGCCGCCTTGGTTAGCAATACGCTTCCCAGCTATTCCTTGATCTACATTGATAAAATAAAACGCCTTATCTCTATACAAATTCTTTTCATGAGTCATCTTACGACCTTGCATATCTGCATTCCACTTAGTAGTACCTACAGCATAAAAAACCAAATAATCCTGTGCATCAAAACTGCCATCACCTCCATCATTTACCCATATGGCGTTTTCCTGTAGCCTTTCAGGGTGTTGAATCGCATTATTTTCAGGGAGCATATGCCCACCATTACCAAATACGCGTATTGTAGATGGTGTAATAGAGCCGGCATCAATACCTAACTTATTCACCAAAAAATCATAATCAATAAGGTGCAAGCCTGTCTCATTTACTGATATTTTGTACCAAGTTCCATTTGCTAGGGGTGAATTGGTAGCTGTAGTTTTTGCCGCACTCCTGTTATTATTTCTTACCGGCTGATTTTCAGCTACTTTAATAACTACTTCCGTCAAACGCCTAGCTTGGCTACCTTCCATGCTGTAAGCGGGTATTCTTATAAGGGCAAAAGGCTTTTTAAGCTCTTTACCTATCATTACGTCAAAACGGGTTATATCTGTAGGTAGTGCATCGTTAGGCACTGCACTAACACCTTGATAAACAGGACTATGTAAACTTACTATGGGCTTTTCATAGTTCTTTAAAGGTATTTTTTTCATTACATAGCCTGCATAAACATCACTAGCCCTAAAACGGGCACTATATACCTCTTGGGCACTTGCAGCTATATTAATAGATAGCAAGATAGCCATCCATACGATTATTGATCCTTTGTTTACGTTCACCTTAGAAATATTATGGAGTTGTCTCAAAAATAAAGGTTTCATGTCATTTTAGCGTCAGAGATTAGTCAGGGTTTAATCAACAAACGTCAAAGAGCTAAGAATATTATTTTTACAGGGCTAGTATTTATTTTAGATATTTTTTAACTTGTTGGTTGTTAAGGCTTGACTTTTTAAATATAAAGCTCTAACATTGTAACACTTTTAAACAGATTATTCAATACAATTTGTAGCAAATTTTTTCTTTGATTATGAAAAGAACTCTCATCGGTGTAGGCTTACTATGTATCGGAGCAGCAATATTTTCATCTTGCGGTGGCTCTAATAAATCAGTAGGTGTATCACAAACAACAGGTTGGGATTATAACGACCCTCGTTTGGGTGGTTTTGACGTTGCCAATTATCCAGGCCAACAAACAGGCCCAGGCTTGACTTTTGTTGAAGGCGGTCGTTTTACAATGGGACAAACCGAAGAGGATCTGACTCTTGAGCGTAATAATATCGCACGTACGGTTTCTGTTTCCTCTTTCTACATGGACGAAACGGAGGTAGCCAACGTGCACTATCGTGAATATATTTATTGGTTAGAGCGTTCTTATGGCTCTGACTATCCTGAGCTTATTGCGAAAGCTAAGCCGGATTCAACTTGCTGGCGCAGGTCTCTTTCTTATAACGAGCCTTTCGTACAGTATTATTTCCGCCATGCTGCATACGACTACTATCCGGTAGTTGGTGTAAACTGGAATCAAGCTAACGAATTCTGTAAATGGCGTAGCGACCGTGTTAATGAGTATATACTTATTAAAAACGGTTTCTTGAAAAAGAACGCTAACCAAGTAAACGAAGACATCTTCGATACTGAGACTTATGTTAACGGTCAGTACGACGGTACTCCTGGTAGAGGTCGTAAGCGTGACCTAGATCCACAAGGTTCTGGTAAGCGTAACTTACGTTTCTCTGATGGTTACTTACTACCTAACTATCGTCTTCCTACAGAAGCTGAGTGGGAGTACGCTGCTCTAGGTAACATTGGTAACAACCCTGAGCCGGAGACTAAGCGTCGTCGTGGTGAAGAGGTGATCACAGATCGTAACGTATACCCTTGGGGTGATGCATATACTACTCGTTATGGCTTACGTAACTCTTACCAAGGTCAATTCTTAGGTAACTTTAAGCGTGGTCGTGGTGATGCGATGGGTATTGCAGGCGCTCTTAACGATAACGCTGATATACCTGCTCCAATATATACATACTCACCTAACTCTTACGGCCTTTATAACATGGCTGGTAACGTGAGTGAGTGGGTATTAGATACTTACCGTCCTTATACTCGTGATTTGAACGACTTCCGTCCATTCCGCGGTAATGTATACACTACTTACAGAAGAATTGATGAAGATTATACTTTAGAAGATAAAGATAGCATTGGTCACTTATCTACACGTGAGATGACAGACGAAGAAATGCTAGCTTATGAAACTTTTGATGGTAACACTGCTGATCTTCGTGGTTATCAGGATGGTGACAGTGCTTCACTATATGTTTATGAGTATGGTAAAAACACTTTGATCAAAGACGAGGCTAAGATATATAAAGGTGCATCTTGGGCAGATCGTGCTTACTGGATGAACCCTGGTACTCGTCGTTTCATGCAAGCTTACAAATCTAGCTCTACTATTGGTTTCCGTTGTGTAATGGATCGCCTTGGTAGCCCGGATGGTAACAATGCTGAAAGAGCTGGTCACGCATTCGGTAAAAAGAAAAGAAAAGGCAGAAGATAATACTGAATAATCTGTTATAAATAAACCCCTCTCATTGCGAGAGGGGTTTATTATTTTTAAGACAAAATACATTGACCTTGACAATAACGGCATTATACGACATATACCTCAAGCATAGCTCTGTACAAACGGATACCAGAAAACTTAAACAAGGAGACCTTTTCTTTGCCCTGAAAGGACCAAATTTCAACGGCAATGCTTTTGCAGAAAAAGCTTTAGAACAAGGTGCAGCCTACGCTATAATTGATGAGCCGGAATACTATATCAGCGACAACTACATACTTGTAGATGATGTACTTAACACACTACAAGAACTGGCAAAATATCATAGAGAACAGTTTACGATACCCTTTATTGCAATAACAGGTAGTAATGGTAAAACAACAACCAAAGAGCTCATAACAACTGTTTTAAGCAGCCGATATATCACCTATGCCACTAAGGGTAATCTTAATAATCATATAGGCATACCACTCACCCTACTAAGTATCAAGAAAGATGCTGAAATAGCAGTAATAGAAATGGGGGCTAACCATAGAGGTGAAATAGCCGGCTACTGCCCTATTGCACAACCTACATATGGATTGATCAATAATTGTGGGAAAGCTCATATAGAAGGCTTTGGTGGCATAGAAGGGGTAAGAAAAGGTAAAGGCGAGCTATATGATTACATAAGAGCAACAAAAGGAACGATTTTTAGAAATAGTGACCTTGACTACTTACTGGAGATGGGGGCAGGTATCGAGCATCAAATTACCTATGGATCTTCAAACGCCACCTATATTGGCAAGCCTATAACTCATCAAGACTTTCTTGGTATTGCTATACTATCAAGAGACCAGGAGTGTAGCATAAACACACAACTTGTAGGAGATTACAACTTTGCTAATGTTATGGCAGCTGTTGCTGTCGGGTTACATTTTGACATTAGTATAGATAAAATAAAGGCTGCTATCGAAGCTTATCAGCCCGACAACAGTCGTTCTCAGCTATTACAAAAAGGCAGCAACAACATTATATTAGATGCCTACAACGCCAATCCTACCAGCATGCGTGCGGCCATATTGAACTTTGTGAGCATGGATGCACCAAATAAAATACTATGGCTGGGTGCTATGAAAGAGATGGGGCCGGATGAAGAAAAAGAGCATCGGGAGCTACTACAACTCGTTGGACAATATGAATGGCAACAAGTAGTATTGGTTGGAGATGAGTACAGAAATATCCCTGAACAATACCTACATTTCACATCATCAGCCAAAGCTGCTGATTATGTGGCAAAACACGCCCCTCAAAACAGCACGGTATTAGTAAAAGGATCGCGAGGTAGTAAAATGGAGTTAATGGTTGAGGTACTTTAAGTATTAGTCATTCAATACCTCATCAATACGAGAGATCATACGCTTAATCTCTTCCTGCCCCCTTTCATCATTTTCAGTTAAAGGCAGCTTCGCTAGCTGTTCTGAGTCAGTAGCATACATGAGTAAGCACATAGCAATAAAGTCCTGGTCGTCTTTCCCTGCGTAGCTACCTCTCAACTCTGTTATCCTTTCATCAGCTGCTTTTACCGCTTTACTTACTGCATCTTTTTCATCAGGGGCAACTCTTATCCTATAGCTACGCTCAGCCAGCCACACATTAATAGGTATTAACTCTTCTTGCTCTGACATAAGATAATATTTTAAGCAGTGGCCTTAGCTACCTTTTTATTATGAATCAATTTCTTCTGAAAGAAAACCAGTACGAGAACACCAATAGAAATCGCAGCATCTGCTATATTAAACACAGGGTCAAAAAATGAGAACCTGTCGCCACCAACAAATGGCATCCACTTAGGTAATGTTACTTCAAATAACGGAAAATATAACATATCAACTACTCTACCATGAAACATACCTGCATAGCCTTCTCCCCATGGCACTACTTTGGCCACATGGAAAGTACTTTCTGAGAATATCAAACCGTAGAAAATGCTATCTATTAAGTTGCCTAAAGCGCCTGCCAATATCAATGCACCACAAATAATAGCTCCTTTACTGTAACCTTTCTTTACCAAGTTCTTTAGCAGGAAGAAACCAAAAGTAACCGCTACAAGACGAAAAAGAGTTAGAATAAGTTTGCCTGTAGCCGCATCACCTAAACGCATTCCAAACGCCATACCTTCATTTTCAATAAAATGTAGCTTAAACCAGTTACCAAAAATATTTACCTCCTCACCATAGTAGAAGTTGGTTTTAATATAATACTTCAGCAGTTGGTCTACTAAGATGACAAAAAATATAATGAACAGTGCGTTGCGGTATTTCACAATTATTGTGTTTATATGTATCGCCCAAAGATAAGGCGCATCATCATTTAATATATAATATAGCTATGTTAATATCAGAAATTTGCTCTGGCTGTTATTACTAAGTTTCTTCCGGGAGCACTTACACCTGATGCAAAAACTCTGTAGTTCTTATCTAATATATTCTCTAAAGCTAATTGTAAACGCACATTAGCATGCAGCTGATACCCGGCTCTTACATTTAAAGTATACCACGAAGGCATACCATGAATAGTAGCATATTTTTGATTGTCCTCGCCGGATGGGCTATAATCACTCAATCGCTTCCAACCATTATACATCACATAACACTCCCCTTTCACTCGCTTATAGTCGTACATGATGCTTGTTTTACCATAAACAGGCGGTATATGATCTAATGGCACTTCTGTATTACCATTATAGTACCTGCCATAGGTATAGTTAATCGTACTTAAAAAGCTTAAATGACTAGAAAGGCGGGCATTTAATGTAGCATTTACACCATACAAATAGGCTCTTGCCTTATTTTGGCTGGCTACTATTGCCGTTTTCTGTCCATTATACACAATGCTATCTTGCCCATTAAGTGTAAAGAAGTCTTGTACTATAGCATTCCTAAACCAAGTGTAAAACCCGGTAACCTCCACGCTTACTCTTTTTCTTTTATACGCCAAAGTAAGATCTACGTTATATGTATATTCCGGCTCAAGACTGGGGTTGGGCACTACCAAACTCACACCACCTACCGACTCAAACACTTTTGACATATCATCAACATTAGGAGACCTAAAGCCTGATGAACCATTGAGCACCATACGCCAGTGCTTATGAGGGAAGTAGATCATACCTAAGTTACCACTCCATGCCAGCTGCTCTTGCGTTGCTGTTTTAAAAGGAAAAGGGAAGAAAGTCGTGTCTTTAAACTCAGAACTAATATTTACATAATTCAATCTAACTCCTCCGTTTAATACCAATTTTTCAGGAATAACCTTAAACACATCTTGTGCATATAAGGCACAATAGTAAGCTTTACTACCCCCGTCGGGATATCGTGTATCTAGCCCAGTTCTACTATTAGTATTAATATCTTCAGTATACGCTGTAGAAACCACATCGTTAAACTGGCCATCAGTACCAATAGTGAGCTCATGATGTTGTATTTTTTTTCTAGCGTCTATATTATAGCCTATGATGTTCAACTGCTCTTTCCTATGCCTACGGTCTACTGAACCAAAATTTCGCTGGTAGCGGCTTTCTTCTATCAACTGGTAATTAACGCCAGCTTGTACTTCATCTATAATACCACTAAGTTCATTGGCTGAAAAACTGTAAGCACCAAGCAACCTCTCTTGCGGACCGTAATACCACTCAGCATACCTAGGAAGACCATTACGTACTTCTGTTAACCTATCATACCTTGGCACATCAGAGCTGTTAGAGTATTGAAGGTTGAGTAAGTGCTGTATGTTATCCTTTGGTGCGTAAAGTAGCTTTTGCAATACATCTACTTGCTGATAACCGGTATACTTCTGTACATTGGGGTCTGTATTGGGCAATACAACATCTACACCATTAAGCCTACCCACATAGTTGGCGCGCAAACCAAAGTCTCCATAGAATGGATTGCGATTATCACCTTGCCTTAAATCGCCGAAACTACTGTAAGTAACAGATGTTAAAGAAGCTAGCTTTTTAGTTCCAATATTTAAATCAAAATGTGCCGTCCCTTCATCATTAGCTGAGCTATAT
Source organism: Flavipsychrobacter sp. (assembly GCA_965230595.1). GTDB lineage: Bacteria > Bacteroidota > Bacteroidia > Chitinophagales > Chitinophagaceae > UBA5543. Next base: position 2,518,884 of record OZ246011.1, read on the forward strand.
CTAGTCATTACATTACCTGAAAATTGAGCACCTTTCTTTCTTGAAAGCATAGGGTTCTTAGTAGTAAATACCATAACCCCTCCTAAAGCATCGCTACCATGTAATGTAGAACCCGGGCCATAGAGTACCTCTACCCTGTCTAATATATTATTATCAATGGTTATGACGTTTTGTAAATGACCCGCGCGATAAATGGCATTATTCATTCTTACACCATCTACAATCAATAATACTCTACTAGCCTCAAAACCTCTGATATTAGGACTACCGCCCCCCATTTGACTACGCTGCACAAATACATTACCCGACTGCTCTAGCATGGCGGCTGAGGTTTGTGGCATCTGCCACGCTATCTCTTTGCTTTTTATAATATTTATCTTCTGGGCGATATTTTCTTGCTTCTCTCTAAACTTACTGGCAGAGAATACGAACTCTTTTAGCGAATACTGATTAACAGTATCCTTCACTTGAGCATTGGTTAGGTAACTATGTCCTAATAGTAGAACAGCAAAGCCTACAAATCTTCTCATACTATATTTTGTAAAAAAGCCTTGCCAAATTATTGGCAAGGCTTGAACTGATCTTTAATGTTTCTTAAGGAATAAGCTTCACTTCTTCTGCCTGCAACACCTCCTTATTATCTCCCTCATCGCTATTGACAAACGCAACGACATGACAGTTTTCCGGCTTCCATTTTTCATCAACTTTGAATCTAAACGTGCGTTGATATACTCTGCCTGCCACTTTAGGCTCTACTTTTACCGGCAATGTAGCACCGGTAATTGGTGTAATAATATCCCTAAGCACATGCTCATGTTTATAATCATCAACTATACTCAACCCATTAAGTTGTGTATCGGTTATATCATCCTCTGTTAATGCAAGCGTCAAGTTATGTTTGGTAGTAGATTCTTTAGTGTAAGCTATCTTAACAACTACAACAGCTTCTCTCGTTGTATTATCGTATGAAGGTGTAATATAGACATTTACTGGAGTCTCCAATGCCGACCTAACGTTAGCAGCATTACTCCACTTACCTTTAGTAACGAGTACTTCATTGTTTATTGAAGCTCTATCAAAACCTGCTGAAGGCAATCCTTCTTTTAAAGACCCATATATAGACCCTAATAAGTTAGTCGCATCTTCTGTTCTAAAATCATACTCTGACTCATGACCAGCTTTATCAACAGGGTTTGACTGTGGATTATTGAATATATGGTAGGCAATAATGACAAAATTGCCATTAAGGGCTGTTGATATTCCCTTCATTGCATCATGCCCCGGAGGACAAGTTGGGCAACTAACTCCGGTAAACTCCTCTGCCAGCACTTTTTTAGCCTGCGGAGTTTCTATCGTTTCACTTACATAAGTAGTATCATCTCCTGCAGCTACATCTCCTCCGCCATTTATTTCAGGACCTATCTCTTTGCAAGAGGCCAAAATTACTATTGCACCGATAGTTGATAAGAAAAACGTTTTTTTCATCTTTTACTCAATTTCAATCCACGAATTTAATGATTATAAAGTAATATGCTACACCATAATGTCATTTCTTTACCTTTACCAAACAAAGCGATACAATGAAAGAAAGCAAGAGACAAAGGCAGATAGCACAAGTGATCAATGAAGAAATGAGTGCCATCTTTCAGCGAGAAGGACTAAATGTGATCAATGGTGGCATGGTTTCCATATCAAAGGTTTCCGTTACTCCAGACCTATTGGAAGCTCGCATCTATCTAAGCATATTTAAAATAGATGATCCTCAAGCACTTATTGAGGATATTGTAGCTAGAACCAGTGAACTAAGAGGGTTGTTAGGCAATAGGTTAAAAAACCAATTAAGACGTATCCCTGAGTTAAAATTCTTTAATGACGACACTCTAGACTATGTGTTTAAGATGGAAGAGATATTCAAAAAACTGGACGACGAAAAACAAAATAAGGAACAACAGTCTGAAGATAGCTAATGAACCGTACGCTGATCTGGCAAATTGGATGGAGATACCTACGCGGGAAGGGTACCGCTAATATTGTACCCATACTCTCAAGAATAAGCATGGTGGCTATAGCTATTTGTAGTGCGGCAATGCTTATTGTCTTCTCCGTATTCAATGGTTTTGACGGCTTAGTAAAAGACTTATACAAATCATTTTACCCTGAAATAAAGATCACCGCACAAAAAGGAAAGTTCTTTAAGCTTAATGAACAAAAGCTTGCCCAAATAGCACAGACAGAAGGTGTGGCGCATTACACCACGGTTTTAGAAGACAAAATATTACTTAGTAGCGAAGTGCAGCAACGCCCTGCTATATTGAAAGGAGTTAGTAGCAACTACTATGACATCAACAACCTAGCCCCATATATTATAGAAGAAGGTTTAGGCCGACCTGATGACGACACACTTCCTGTAGCTCAAAAATACAATGACGTTACTATTGGCGTACAACTGATGAATGAAATGGGTGTGGGTGTACATAGTGTATTTGACAACATGAACGCCTTTTATCCTAATGCCAAAGCAAAGGTATCCACACTTAACCCTGCTTCAGCATTTCAGTCTGTGGTGCTATTGCCCGTAAAAGCATTTGAGGTACAAGAAGAGTTTGACAGCAAGTACATATTAGCTGATATAGAAGTAGCCGACTACTTAATGCAAGCGGAAGGCAGATACTCTTCCATTGAATTAAAACTTACCGATGGCGCTAATGAAAAGAAAATAAGTCAGCAGCTGCAAGGTGTTTTAGGAGATGATTATGTTGTAGCTACACGCTTCCAACAAAACAAAACACTATATACCATAATGGCCAGTGAGAAATGGACCTCTTATGCCATATTACTCCTGGTACTACTCATAGCTTCTTTCAATATGATAGGCGCACTGTCTCTACTCATATTAGAGAAGCAAAAAGACATGTCTATCCTAAAAGCTATGGGCGCACAACGCTCAACCATTAAGAGCATCTTTGTTACCGAAGGTTTTATGTGGTCATTAATTGGAGGTGTTAGTGGGCTGCTACTCGGGCTTGCTATCTGCCTGGGGCAAAAACAGTTTGGTTGGCTCAAACTACAGGGCTCTTTTATCATTGAAGCTTACCCTGTAGCCATAAAACTAACTGACATATTGGTCATATTATTGACCATACTAGCGGTAGGTATCATTACGGCAATTATACCTGCACAACGAGCAGGCAAGATAGAAGCCGCCTCACTTAGAGGCAACTAACCTACATCTTCTCCGGAACAGATATTCCCAGTAGCTTCATTGCCCTGCGTATTACTTGCGCTGTCATCACAATAAGCATTAAGCGTAATTGTTTCTTTTCTTCATTCTCCGCCTTAGAGATACTATGTTCTGCGTAAAATGAGTTGAATTCTTGCGCTAATTGGAAGGTATAGTTACAGATCAGCGACGGGTTATATTCCTCTGCAGCAGCCGTTATGATTGCAGGATATTGCTCTAAGGAAGTGATCAGTTTCTTTTCAGCTTTTGCGATGGCTTCTGAGTGCTTATAGTCTTTAAACACCTCTACCTCAGGAAGCATGGACATCCCCTCCTTTCTAAGTATAGAACAAATACGGGCATGAGCATATTGAATGAAAGTAGCCGTAAACCCATGTAGGTCAATAGACTCTTTAGGGTCGAATATCATTTTCTTCTTAGGGTCTACACGTAGCAAGTAAAACTTTAACGCACCTAAACCGATGGTTTCATATAGCTCTTTCAACTCTTCCTCAGTAAAGCCATCTACCTTACCGGCCTCTTCAGTTTGCTGTTGTGCCATAGCTATCATCTCGTCCATCATATCATCAGCATCTACCACAGTACCCTCACGACTTTTCATTTTACCCGTTGGCAATTCAACCATACCGTATGACAAATGGTAGATACCATCAGCACTAGGTTCACCTATCTTTTTCAGTATCAGCTTCAATACTTGTACATGATAGTTTTGCTCATCACCTATCACATATACTGATTTATCTAAATTACAATCGTTGTACTTTTTGATGGCGGTACCAATATCCTGAGTAATGTATACTGATGTACCATCAGCACGCTGTAGAATTTTTTGGTCAAGTCCTTCATCTTGCAAGTCTATCCATATTGAACCATCTTCTTTTTTAAAGAATGCCTCCATCTCTAAACCTTTTTGCACTACCTCTTTACCTAGCAGGTAAGTGTCACTCTCATAGTACATCTTATCAAAGTCGACACCCATACGCTTGTAAGACACCTCAAAGCCATCATACACCCAGCCATTCATGGTCTTCCATAGCTCAACCACCTCTTGATCACCTGCCTCCCATGCACGCAACATATCTTGCGCTTCTTTAAGTATCGGCGCTTCCTTCTCCGCCTTTTCTTGCTCCATTCCTCCGGCAACAAGCTCAGCTATTTCTTTTTTATAAGCGTCATTAAATTGCACATAATAATCGCCTACTAGATGATCCCCTTTTACACCTGAGCTTTCAGGCGTGGCGCCATTGGCAAAATGTTTCCATGCTACCATCGACTTACAAATATGAATACCCCTATCGTTGATCAGATTAGCTTTCACCACATTATTCCCTGCAGCGCCCAACACCTTTGAGGTAGCATAACCCAAGAAGATGTTTCTTAAGTGCCCAAAGTGTAGCGGCTTGTTCGTATTAGGAGAGGAGTACTCTACCATTACATTTTTATGGGTAGCTTCTTGACGTCCAAAAATGGTATTATTATAGTTTTTCTGGAGAAAATCAGCCCAATAGCTGTCACTTATAGTAAGATTTAGGAAACCTGCTACTATGCTATAACCATCTACAAACCCAGCATTTTCCTTTAAGTGGTCTCCAAGTGCAGTACCTATGGGATCAGGCTTTTGTCGCAATAGCTTCAATAGTGGAAATAATACCAATGTATAATCGCCCTCAAACTCAGGTTTGGTTTGATTTACCGATATCATTGATGCTGGTACTTCTACATCAGGATATACATGTTTTATCGCCTCTTCTGCAGCAGACTTTATTTGCGCAACTAAGCTCATCTTCTTCCTTTTTTCTTGATTTATGGCGCAAAAATAGGCTTTATAACTTAGGATTGTAAGAAAATGCTATTGTCAGTCATATATCATAAAACCTTAAAAACGAGTCTCCCCCTAGTATGTTTCAGCTAAACCCCTATCTTTGTTTCCTTTACAGAAGCACAAGTCATGAAAAAGCTTTTATCAATACTAGTTTTAGCTGGCGTAATAGGTATGTCCAGTTGCTCAGAAGATTTTGAGGTAGCCGCACCTTATAAAAACATTACTGTTGTGTATGGTATGTTAGACAAGGGTGATACAGCACACTATATCCGTATACAGAAAGCGTTTATGGATGAGAATAAAAGTGCTATTGACATGTCTAAAGTGCCAGACTCGAGCTACTACAAGTCTTTGGTAGTAAAAATGGTGGAGTACTCTAACAATACACTTACCAACACCTTTGACCTTACTAAGGTAAATTTGAACACGGAAGGGTATATCAAACAGTCGTCTGTTAAAGATCAAAGTTTCTTTACTAACCCTAATAATGGTTATAAGTTTAAAGCAGACCTGAAAACAGACAGAACTTATCGTTTATTGATCACCAATACTGAAACCGGGAGAACCGATTCCAGTGATATAATAGGCATTGTAAGTAATGATACTACTTCAAAAACAAATGGCTTTTTCGTAAATGAATTTGACAACGCAGGTTTGAATGTAAACTTTGCCCGTACATCAGCAACATCTAAGTTAAGCTACTTTATCATTACCCCGCCTAACAGCTATGTTATTGAAAGTGTATTGCGCTTCCATTATGTTGACAAGAACATATTAAGTAATAATACGACCAGGCATACTTTCGACTATAAATTTGATATAAGTAATGTAAGCCCCGGTGGTACACATAAACCTGAGGTACTTAACAACTCCATATATGCTTATTTACGTGATGTTATGGGACCTGCTCCCGCTAATACAGAGCGATATATGGACAGCCTGGACATCATCTTTTATGCCGGTAGTAAAGAGTTAGCCAACTACAATAGTGTTACTCAAAACACCAGCACAGGGCTTACCAACGATAACATTCAGCCAAACTATACAAATATGATCAGCAAAGAAGCTTTTGGCGTTATTGGGTCTAAAGCCTCAAGATCTTATATGAATGCAGGATTAAACTATGCGACATTAGACTCTCTAATGAAGTTAGATATCACTGCTCCTCTTAATATCAGAGGGCGTTCTGATGATTGACAATATTACACGCTAACATTTTAATAAATGCCTTAATGTGATAACGTTAAGGCATTTTCATTTCAGAATGACAGTATGGCTGCCATTATTTCCGATAATGGACAAATGGCATGTAGATTGAAGAATAAACAGTGTAATAACAACTATATACTAAATAAGAACAAAGAATAATTATGGGAAAGATTATTGGCATTGACTTAGGGACTACCAACTCTTGCGTTGCAGTAATGGAGGGTAACGAGCCGGTAGTGATCGCAAATGATGAAGGTCGCCGTACGACACCTTCTGTTGTCGCTTTTCTAAAAAATGGAGAGCGTAAAGTTGGAGACCCGGCGAAACGCCAGGCTATCACCAACCCTGCAAACACTATTATGTCTATCAAGCGTTTTATGGGACGTAGATTTGATGAAGTAGGCAGCGAGATAGATCATTCATCTTACAAAATTGTAAAAGGAGATAATAACACACCACGTGTAGATATCGAAGGTCGCATGTATACACCTCAAGAGATATCAGCAATGATTCTTCAAAAAATGAAGAAAACAGCTGAAGAATTCTTAGGACAAGATATAAGCGAGGCTGTAGTTACCGTACCTGCATATTTTAATGATGCACAACGTCAGGCTACTAAAGAAGCGGGTGAGATCGCTGGGTTGAACATCCGTCGTATCATAAACGAGCCTACAGCAGCTGCACTGGCTTATGGCCTTGACAAGCAAGATAGCGACAGCAAAATAGCTGTATTTGACCTTGGTGGTGGTACATTCGATGTATCTATCCTTGAGTTGGGTGACGGTGTATTTGAAGTAAAATCAACTAATGGTGATACACACCTTGGTGGTGATGACTTTGACCAAGTGATCATGGACTGGTTGGCTGAAGAGTTTAAAGCTGATGAAGCGATAGACCTTCGTAAAGATCCTATGGCTTGGCAAAGACTAAAAGAATCTGCAGAAAAAGCAAAAGTAGAGCTTTCTTCTTCTCAAGAAACAGAGATCAACTTGCCATACATCACAGCTGTTGACGGTGTACCTAAACACTTGGTTCGCAAGTTGAGCCGTGCTAAATTCGAGCAATTGGCCGATGGCTTGGTAGAGCGCACATTAGAGCCTTGCCGTAAAGCATTGAAAGATGCGGGCATGGATGCTAGCGAAATTGACGAAGTAATACTTGTAGGTGGTTCTACTCGTATACCTAAAATACAAGAAGTAGTAGAGAAGTTCTTTGGTAAAAAACCAAATAAGAGTGTAAACCCTGACGAGGTGGTTGCTATCGGTGCTTCTATACAAGGTGGTGTATTGACAGGTGATGTAAAAGATGTACTACTTCTAGACGTTACGCCGTTATCTCTTGGTATTGAGACCATGGGTGGCGTGATGACCAAATTAATCGAAGCAAACACAACTATACCATCTAAGAAGAGTGAGGTTTTCTCTACCGCTGCAGACAACCAACCAAGTGTGGAGATTAACGTAATACAAGGTGAACGCCCTATGGCTAAAGACAATAAGTCTTTAGGTCGTTTCATACTAGACGGTATACCTCCGGCACCACGCGGAGTACCTCAAGTAGAGGTAATATTCGATATAGATGCCAACGGTATCTTGAATGTGACTGCTAAAGACAAAGGAACAGGCAAACAACAAAACATACGCATCGAGGCTGGTAGTGGCTTGAGCAAGGACGAGATAGAACGTATGAAGAATGAAGCTAAAGCTAATGAAGAGGCAGACAAAGAAGTTCGCGAGCGTGTTGAAAAACTAAATATGGCTGACGGCCTTGTATTCAACTCTGAAAAGCAGCTGAAAGACTACGGTGATAAAATTCCTGAAGCTGAGAAAAAGACTATTGAAGAAGCTGTAGCAACGCTTAAAGAAGCGCACAAAAACGAAGATTTAGCTGCTATTGACACAGCAACAGAAGCATTGAACAAAGCTTGGGAAGCTGCTAGTCAGCACATATACCAAGCACAGCAAGAAGCCGGTGGTGCGCAAGGTGGACCAGAAGGCGCTGCTCCTAACAATGAAGAAGAGACTGTAGCAGATGCTGAATACGAAGAAGTAAAAGAAGACGACGCTAAATAAGCGTTAAAGGAGATATCTTCTAAAAGCCTGACCAATTGGTCAGGCTTTTTTGTACGTGATATAGGGTATTTATATTTACCCAAACTATTGTATGTATATCAATCCTAAATCAGGGTAACTTTATCACATAATCAGTATTATGAAAAACCTTCTACTCGGACTATTAGTCATCTTTAGCATTAATGCTACAGCACAAGAAAACTTTAACTGGAAAAAAATAGCAGACTACCCTTATAAAGCATGGGGGATGAATGCTTGTAGCGACAATCAATATCTGTATACCTTTAGTAATTGCGGCGGTGCAAACAATACGCTATATCGTTATTCTCCATCTGCAGATAAGTGGGATACACTTGCAAAACTTAATGCAAACCCTATTTGCAACACGGCAATGTCTGTCATAGGTAAGACTATTTACTTAATTGGCAATGGAAACCTATACAAGTATAATATTATTACTGACACTTGGGATGTAAATACAATAACACTACCTGCCGGTTTCACTCAAAATGGAGTTACTCAAGTTACCATTGCTAATGTCATCTATTATATTGGAGGAGGGACACCTACATCAAAAAACCTTTACAAGTTCGATTCTAATAATAATACTTTTACCAAGCTGTCAGATATGAATACGGAGCGTGAAAATGCCCAGGCAGCATTTGCCCACAATACTTTATTTGTATTTGGAGGCAGAAAGAACGGTAGTGCACTAAATACTATAGAAGAATATGATGTAGCTACAAATAAATGGACTACGCTAGCTGCTACTATAGACCCTAGGTATTTTGGCTATGCATTTTATGGTAAGGGACATATTTATATTATTGGTGGGGAAAGAGGTGTAAACAACTATAAATACAAGAGTATTGACATATATAATACCCAAACAAAAGCTGTTACCACACACACGAGTGCTAATGACATGAATGTTGAACATACAGCATTTGGTATGGCACAAGTAGGTAATGACCTTGTAGCTGCAGGAGGCTACACCAACACACCTAGCAATGCAACAACAGATTACTGTGAGTCTTCACCTATCAGCTGGTGGCTAAACATTGCTGAAAATACTGTGGCTAACTTATCTTACACCCTATATCCTAACCCTGCCAGTAAAACGATAAACATAGTATTGACTCACCCTGAAAATATAAACACAATAAGCATATATAGTATAACAGGGCAACATATCAGCACAAACACAGTATCTACTAAGACATTGAATATAGATGTATCTGAACTACAAACAGGCACATACTTTATTAAAGCCAATGGTGCAGAAGGTACACATACAGAAATTGTAAAGGTTATACATTAAACCAAATACATATAATAAATGACACAGCAATAGTTTAAAGGCTATTACTGTGTCATTTTATAAAAGTGGAAATCGGTTTGTGGTATTTCTGTAAAACCAACTTGGCGTAGCATAGTCACCAACTGACCTCTATGATAAGTAGCATGGTTAAGCACTTGCATTAACCCTGCATAGATAGGTAAGCTATAAGGACGGTCTAGCAGATCAGCATATTCAATGGCGTCATTTACATCTTCATCAGTTTTTTCTTCTACAAACTCAAGTAGTTTTTTTGAAGCCTGACGCCAATTATTTAAGGCTTCTTCAAAGTTTCCGGCAAATATGCCTGCTTGCCAAACAGGTCGCTCCACTCTACGCAAGCGCTGATTCCATACATCCTCGGCACTCCACATATGATAAACGGTATCCTTTAATGTAGGGAAGCTGCTAACTATCTTTTGCGTCACCTGCTCAGGGGTGCATGCTTCTAGAAGTTTTAGAAATTGTTGATTAGCCCAAACATTATATTGAGCATATTCCAGTAGTAGAGACCTCATATAAAAAGTTATTGTTAGCTGTAAGATAAGGCATACTTCATTATCAACATATTATTTCAGCATCATGCATACAGCAAAAAATACCTGCTAAAGCAGTACATTTGCCACATTATGAGCCAATGGCATGATAAAGGCTTTGAGACCATTTGTGTACACGGTGGTCATCAGCAAGAAAGCAACCGAGCACACTTAACGCCTATATACGCTACCAGTACTTATACTTTTGATAGTGCAGAACAAGCAGTAGCCATTTTCGAAGGTAGAGAACAGGGCTATGTATATGGAAGATTTGGCAATCCTACTATCACCGAGGTAGAAGAAAAGATAGCTCTGATGGAAGCCTATGGCATTAATGATAGTCAGGGTAACCCACTGGAACTGAAAGCCATCCTACACGCCTCCGGCATGGGAGCAATTACTACCATGCTCTTGAGCAATTTAAAAGCAGGTGAAAAGGTGATTACACACCACTCCTTGTATGGCGGCACACAAGAGCTATTGGATAAAGTATTACCAGACTTGGGTATTGAAGCTGTCATTGTTGACTTTCATAACCCGGATGCGGTTGAAGAAGCCATTAAGGCTGACAATAGCATCAACATGATGTACATAGAAACGCCTGCCAATCCTACATTGCAATGTATCGACTTAGACAAACTAAGTACATTAGGCAAGTCTTACGGATTAACCGTTTGTGCTGATAATACTTTTGCCACACCTTACTTACAGCAACCTTTCAAATACGATGTAGACTATGTAATGCATAGCACTACTAAGTTCTTAAACGGTCATGGCACGGCAGTAGGTGGCATTGTTATTGGCCGTGATATAGAGAAGATGAAAACCGTAGTTACCAAAAAGCACAGACTACTAGGTGGTAATAGCAATGCTTTTGAAGCTTTTCTTTTGAATAATGGCTTGCGCACCTTCTGCTTACGTATGCAGCAGCATTGTAAGAATGCAGAACAAGTAGCCAACTTCTTGAACGAACATCCATTAATAAGCAAAGTCAACTACTTAGGACTTCCCAAACACCCTGACTATGAAATAGCACATAGGCAAATGAAACATGCCGGAGCTCTCATGAGCTTTGAGCTGAAGGGTGGGTTTGAAGCTGGCAAAGCTTTTATTAACAACCTAAAGCTATGCGTTAGTGCTGTATCTCTCGGCACTTGCGACACATTGGTATCACACCCTGCAAGTACTACTCATGTAGGTGTACGCCCTATAGACCGTTACAACTTCGGTATTACAGATGGCATGATACGCATGAGCGTAGGTATAGAAACAGTTGAAGACATTATAAACGATATAAAACAAGCATTAGCTAACTTGCCTACTAACAGTTAGTCTATAAAGAAGATAATTATGAGAAATGTATATGTTGTTGATGCAACAAGAACACCAATAGGAAGATATGGAGGTGCATTAAGTGCTGCACGCCCTGATGATATGTTGGCACATGTCATCAAAACATTGATAGAACGCAACCCTTCTATTGATGTAAATGAGATCGAAGATGTAATAGCAGGTGCGGCTAACCAAGCAGGTGAAGATAATCGTAACGTGGCCCGTATGGCAGCCTTGTTGGCTGGATTACCCACCACTGTTGGTGGTAATACTGTAAACCGCCTTTGCGCATCGGGTTTACAAGCTATCATGGATGCCTCACGCGCTATCATGTGCGGAGACGGTGAGATATACATTGCCGGCGGTGTGGAAAGCATGAGTCGCGCACCATTTGTGATGGCTAAATCAGAAAAAGCTTTTGGTCGCGCTCCTGAATTGCATGATACAACCTTGGGCTGGCGCTTTATCAACAAAGCATTAAGTGCTTTATACCATCCATATAGTATGGGTGAAACAGCAGAGAATGTTGCAGAACGCTATAACGTTTCCCGCGAGGCACAGGATAAATTTGCACTACAAAGTCAGCAACGCTATGCTGCTGCAAAAGCCACAAATAAATTCGATGAGGAGATCACACCATATACTGTTGACCTCGGTAGAGGTAAAACAGCTGTAGTAGACACTGATGAGCATCCTCGTGAATCTACTTTGGAAAAATTAGGCACGCTAAAAACTGTATTTAAAAAAGACGGCACGGTAACAGCAGGAAACTCCAGCGGTATTAATGACGGTGCCGCGGCTGTGATATTAGCTTCAGAAGAGGCAGTAAAGAAATATAACCTAACGCCATTAGCTAAAATTAAAAGCATGGCTATTGCGGGTGTTGATCCAGCAGTAATGGGTATAGGTCCAATACCTGCTTCACAAAAAGCACTAAAACGTGCAGGCTTGGAAGCTAAAGACCTAGACCTTGTAGAGTTGAACGAGGCATTTGCGGCACAAAGCATCCCTTGCATGCAAGAGCTAGGTCTTGACGACAGCATCGTAAATGTAAACGGCGGTGCTATTGCCTTAGGTCACCCATTGGGTTGTAGTGGCGCGCGTATCTCTACTACCCTACTTTATGAAATGAAAAAGCGTGGTAGTAAATATGGCTTGGCTACTATGTGTATCGGTGTGGGGCAAGGTGCCGCCATGATATTTGAAAGAGTGTAAAAGTGAAGTACTTTTTATCAATACTATTTTTCTTTTGGGCGACAAATATTGTCGCCCAAACTTCTTGTAGCTGTGTTGATGATAAAAAGGAGAGACCTCAACACATATACAAACTGTCTAAAAATGTTTCACTTGGGTTCTGTGGTTTTCTAAACAAGGATTACAAAGACGAGATAAAAGAAAATATCTATGTTGAATCGTACCTTTTCAACTGCTCGAATAATCAAAAGATTTACGAATGGTGGGCATTACAAAACTGCAGTATAAAGCAAAAAGGTGATACCGTCCTTATTAGTGAATACTATCTCCTACCTATTGGAGACAGTTTAAAGCTGGAGTGGAAACCGTTTTTTATTACAAAAGTATTTGTAGATAGCAATGAATTCAGAGCGCGACAGTCCTTCCTAACAGAAGCGTACAATTATACACAAGAAGAGGTTACGACAATTCTAGAGCGCTACGAAGAAACTACTGACAAGACCTATGAGTGGAATTCCTTAAAGTATCTTGATCTATGCTATCAGCTTTTTTGGTGTTATGTTTCAGGTAGCGAGAAAGCATTAGTATATTTAAAAGAAGCAGATAAGAGATTCAAACACTTTAGCGGTCATGTCGCAAAAGAGTACTATGACTTACTAAGAACTTGTGAAGAAATAAAAGCAACGAAAAAGAAATGAGAAAACTATTATTCATACTATTATTAATTACAGCTATCAACCCTTTATTCGCTCAAACCGTAGCACAAGGCAATACCAATACCTGGTTTTTGTTACTCAACAGGTTTTACTTATCTGATAAATTTACTGTAACCAACGAACTACACGAGCGTACAGGAGACCTTTTTAAAGATCAAGCAACCGTTATTGTCAGACCTTCTCTTGATTATGCATTAAATGACAATGTAGAGTTTTCTGTGGGTTACTCTTATGTACGCTCTTGGCCATACACCCCTTATTCGTTACAGATACCCGTTAATGAACATAACATATGGGAGCAAGCCCTACTTAGTTTTAAGACGGATAAAGTAACTATACAAAACCGAATACGTTTTGAGCATCGTTTTATAGACAAGGTGCTACTTAACAGCACAACAAATCAATACGAAACAAACGGAACTAACTACCGTAACCGTTTTCGTTTCAGGTTCGTGTTGGCTTTTGATCTGTTCAAGGTCAATAAAGGCAAACATACCATCTTCTTCAATAGCTTTGATGAAGCATGGATCAACCAATCTAACAATCTTATGCCATCCTCCTTTGCCAGAAACTGGATATACACAGGCTTAGGCTACAAGTTCAGTAAAGATTTCAATATTCAGTTGGCGCATATGCATCAATATGACAGAGTAGGCAACAACACTTTTATCTCTTCTTCAATCATACAACTATCAGTGTTTAAAAACTTCAAGCTGTACAACACTAAAGCAGTTACTGAATAAGGTGCAAAAACTATTATACGAGAATATGTTAGCACAGAAAGTCTTTTCAGAAAATAGATTTCAGTAAAAAACCCTCTGTTTCATAAGCTGGACAGCTTTAAACGAGAGGGATTTTACAGCACCTGCTCACACAGGATACTTTTACATCTGGTCAATGTATATGAGGGACTCTTTATGCTCTTTATCCTGCACCATTGCTTACTCTATTCATTTCATCGGCAGCACCACCTTTACGCTTACGCGTAGGGGCTACAGTACGCTTCCCGAAACGATAAGTAAATGAGATAGAACCTATACGGGTATCTCTGGTAGCTTGAAAATCTTCTTGATATTGGCTATAGGTAGATGTCGCTCTCGGCCATCCTTTCCAAAACACATCTTGTATGTTTAGCGCTAATGTGGCCTTGTTATCAAATAAGTTTTTCTTCAACCCAAAGTTCAGCTTCCACATTTCTTTGAGATCCATAAAACCATAGATCATACGAGACTGATACCAAAAACTAGCTTCTGCACTAAAACCTTTTGGTAACATAAAATTGTTCATAGTATAGATAGTGAAAGCCGGCGATCCGTTGCGCAAGTTAGTATTGGCTACTTGCCCAATGTATTGCGCATAGTACACGTTCACATTAGTAAAATTGCTCCACCATTTTCTTATTTGGAAAGGATAAGAACCACTAACACCATAATAATGTACTGTTGCTAAATTCTTATTGGTTTGTACCGTTACCGAATCTTCAGTATCACTAGGCTGTATCACCTCTGTAATGTTATCATTAGTAACACTATAGGTTAGCGTTGTACTAAATCTCTGCTTAAAAGTGTGAGATAGCTCTACAGCATAAGTAAGTGCAGGGCGCAGGTAGGGATAGCCTGCTTTATACGTAGTATTATCAATAAAGAACTTGAATGGGTTCAACTGTTGATAATTAGGGCGTTGTATCCTTCTACTCAAGGTAACACCTAGGTCGTGTTTCTTATTCAAATGACGTTGTACAGCAAAACTTGGGAATAGTTGTGTATAGCTCCAATTGAATGTACTATCTAGTGTTACTTGCTCTGCATCTACATTTGTATTTTCCAACCTCACACCTAGTTGTGTACTCCACTTTGTCCAATCTTTATTGAAGTTGGCATAAGCAGCATTGATATTCTCACGATAGATAAAATGGTTACTGCGCTTAGTATCTAAAGCAAACTCCCCTGTGGTTCTTTCATAGAATAAAGGTTCATTATCAGAAGTAACATAGCTTGACTTCAGACCCGTTTCCAGTTTCATTTTATTTTTGAGCGGGTGCGTATAGTCTGTTTTAAATGACCTGATCTGGGTAATACCCGTCAAGTCGCTACGCATATAATAGTTAGGTTGAAACATAGTACCGCTAGCTGTTTGGTAAGCAGTTTCAAAGTTTTGGTTAGATTGATTCCAATAACGAGCATAGTCTAGATCAACAGTTAGCATTCTACCTTCATTATTAAAACGATGTCTTAAATTGAGGTTACCTGTGTAATTATAGAAATCGTTTGTGTGTTTACCTACAGTGGTAAATTGGTAAAGCACATTACCATTACCGTCTATTGCCTTTGAGTCGTTTTGCGCTTGTGGATTAAAGTCATTTTTACCTCCGGTTGCTACAACGCCTAATATGGTCTTATCCGTCAAGTAGTAATCAACACCTAATGTAGCCCTATGATTCACCATGGCCATTTTCATATAGTTCACCTGATCGTAAGAGAACAGCACACTCTCGTCATTATCATAAAATCTTCTATTGAGCTCTAACTTATTGAACCACCATCGTCTGCCTGTGTTATAAGTTGTGTATGCACTTATTTTTTTATTTCTATAGTTCAAGTTAATACCACCAGGAGCTTTAGGATAAACACCTTGTGCATAGTTGGCATTCACACTACCATTCATACCCATACGCTTATCCTTTTTAGTACGTATGTTGATGATACCTGCAACACCTGCAGCATCATATTTTGCACCGGGATTACTAATGATCTCTATTTGCTCAACAGTGCTTGACTGCATGCCTTTAAGTATGTTAGCTAAGTCAGTACCAGACACTGCCATAGGTTTACCATCTATCATAACCGTTACTCCTTGTCTACCTTTTAGGCTGATGTTATCGTTTTGATCCACGTTCACTCCCGGGCTGCGACCAAGCACTTCTAATACGGAAGACCCCACATTAATACTGCTACTAGCTACATTCATCACTATCTTACCCGCTTTAACTTCTATAAGTGGTTTTTGGCCTCTAACACTTACACCCTTTAGCTTATTAGCCCCTCTTTTCATTGCAATTGCCTCCAAGTCAATATTCTTTTTCGCGATATTCAATATTGCAGAGCTGTACTCCTCAAAACCTAGCATTGTTATTTTTAGTACATATGCACCATCGTTTACATCGTCGATAAGAAACACCCCTTGTTCATCAGAAAGCTGTGTTTTAACAACTTTATTACTTGCCTGTTCTAACAAAACAACATTTGCAGCTACTAGGGGCTGTTCATTATCATCCACTATTTTTCCAGTGATAGATGCTGCAAATATTGAAGACGTTGTGACAAACATGGCCATAAAAAGAGCCATTATAGGCAAGTAGATTTTCATAAGTACTGGTTTAGATATCAAAAGTACTTGTCACTATACTACCAGCTTTCCCCCACATGGGGGGATTTGGCATTTTTGACGCCCCCCGTTTGGGGGGATTTATTCTCAAAAAATATGATGACCCTCATGTGCATTACTTATTTTTATGAAGAACTATTGCAACAACCTTGTATCAAAACACAAAATATCTACTAGTCTTTATTGCAGTGCTTGCGCTATCCGTTTCTACTTACGGGCAACGCTTCCCTTTTTACAACCTTAGTGTTGAGAACGGGCTCATACAATCTCAAGTAACGGCCATCAAACAAGATAAATTTGGACACTTATGGATAGGCACTATTGGTGGAGTATCAAGGTATGATGGAAACAGCTTTAAGAATTACACCATTAGGGATGGCTTATTGGATAATAGCGTTACTGCCTTGGCTATAGACAATGATAATCAAATATGGATAGGAGGAAGTAATGGTATTACTAAATACGATGGCAGAAGTTTCACACACCACATATTCCGTGCACCTGAAAACACCTCTGCTAACTCTGTACAAAAAATAGTTATTGCAGAAGATAATACCGTATGGAGTATTGTTAGTGGAAGTGTTTTTGCTATTGATAAAGAAGAAACAAAAGAGCTGTCTCTACCTAATGAAAATGCAGTAGCAACAAGTATACTTCCTTTACAAAACACACTATATATAGCTACAAGACAGGGGCTGATATACATTTATAACAACAATAATTGGGACAGTATTGCCTACGACCAAAAAGGCATCTCAAACAATTCTATCATAACTACTGACATGCTTTCTGACACAAATGGAAGAGTATGGTTAGCAGGCAACGCAGGGCTATTTTATATTGAAAAAGATAAGATCAAGTCCGCTTTTGTAAACAAGTCAGATATAAAGCAATGGCCCTATATTACCAGCATTACGCAAGACAATACAGGTGCACTATGGCTAGGCACTACCGGTGCGATAAAATATGAAGACTCAGTACTTACATTATACAACAAGCCAAAAGGCTTTACCAATAATGTAGTTAGATGTGTATATAAAGACATTGAAGGTAATGTATGGTTTGGCTCTAATGGCAATGGCATTTACCGCTTTTCAGGCGGGCAGTTTTCAACACTAGATGAACAAACAGGATTGCAACATGAGCAAGTGATGAGCATTGGGTCTACCTCAAATGGCAGGGTATACCTTGGCACGTCGTTAGGTGGACTCTATTATTATGAAAAGGGTACAGTAGAAAAATTCAACTTGCCTCTACCCAAAAACTCTTCCATACAAGCCATCGATATAAAGAACAACTATGACGTATGGATGGGTACGAACGGGCTAGGTTTATTGAGGTATATTGGTGGAGACTTTAAAAAGTATACCACTCCTGAGATCCCATCAAATGTAATAGTATCGCTATACAGAGACACCAGTGATAGACTTTGGGTAGGCACAAGCAGAGGCGCCACTATCTATCATAAGGGCTCTTTCCATCAGCTAAATGATGTTGACGGCGTTGTGAATTCATTTGTAACTATTGGTAATGACAGCACACTTATGGCAGGTTATTTTGGTATGAAGGTCTATCACGATAGTAGTATCTATCCCTTTCAAACCAATTCCCCAGCTGATAGTTCAAACGCACAATGCTTTGTAAAACAAGGTAATAAGCTATGGATAGGCACTAGTGATAACGGTGTAATATGTTACGACCTAAAAAAACATAGCTCAATAGTAATTAATAAAAGTAGCGGACTAAGATCTGATTTTGTATACAACATTATTGCTGACGATGAGCAGAACATATGGGTAGGCACCGGTTACGGTATTCATAGCATTAGCTTACAAAACGACACTCCTATCATCCACTTCTATGGCAAAGGACAAGGCATTACCGGTATGGAAAGCAACCAAAACGCAGTGCATAAGATGAATGATGGCAGCATCTGGTTTGGCACAACGAAAGGAGCTATACACTACCAACCTAAACAACCTAACATCAAGTCAAAACCAGTGAGTATTGTGCTACAGTCTGTAAAGGTTTTTGGTAACGACATCAAAGACACTAACTATTATAGTGGGCTTAGTAAATGGTACTATATACCTCAAAACCTAGAGTTACCCTACAAAAAAAACAACCTCACCTTTACCTTTCAAGCGGTAACAATGAGTGGGTTAGAACCCATACAATACAAATACAAAATTGAAGGACTGGACGCTCCCTGGTCAGACTGGACCACATTAAACTCCGTAACTTATTCAGCCTTACCACCGGGAGATTACACTTTAAATGTCGTCACCAATCAACAGTTAAATGAACTTTCATACCCTTTCACAATTGTAGCACCTTTTCACAAAACCTCCTGGTTTCGCTTTCTCATATTCTTTACTTGTATTCTGATAGGTGTTTCCTTACAATACATTATTAACCGCAGGAAACAGAATAGACTTGCCTTGCTAGAAAGACTTCGTAAAGAGGAGCAAAACAAAGTAAGAGAACGTACAGCAGAGGACTTTCACGACGAAGTAGGTAATAAGCTGACCAGAATAAATGTCTTGACCAATGTATTAAAATCGAAAGGCGGTCGTTTAAGCCCTGAAAGCATTAGAATACTTGATCAGATACAAGACAACACTAACGAGCTCTATAATGGCACTAGAGATATACTATGGTCACTAAAACCCTCTAATGATAATCTTTATGAGATCATTCACAGACTAAGAGACTTTGGAGGTGAATTATTCTCAGAAACTGAGATCAATTTCATATTTGGGAAAAGCGACCCCGAATGGCGAAAATACAGACTGCCACTAGATGTAAGCCGTAACTTCATAATGATCTTTAAAGAGGCTATGAACAATACTCTTAAATATGCTCAAGCTAATAATGTAAAGCTCGAGGCCACACTAAAGCCTGACAATGTGATACAAATACTATTAAAAGACGACGGGATAGGCTTTAATATAAAAGAAGTAGTAAAGGGCAATGGCTTGCAAAACATGCAAAACAGAGCAAACAGAATTAATGGGAAACTATATATAGATGCCCATAAAAATGAAGGAACCTCTATTACATTAAGCTTTAAGCTGAAAGAGCAAGTAAAAAAATAACCTGTTTAGGGTGACAAATACCATTAATATTATTAGGATATTTGCAATATATTATGTGACTTATGGACAGAGATTTTGATATACATGTATGCATCATTGAAGATGATGAGACGATTAGAGAAGGTTATGAGTACCTGATCAATGACACATCAGGCTATAAGGTAGTGGGTAGTTATGCATCATTTGAAAGTGCTGCAAAAAAAATAACGAAAGACAACCCTGATGTTATACTACTAGATGTAGAGCTTCCCGGTTTATCGGGTATTGATGCAATACCAAAAATTAAAAAATTAGTTCCGGAAGCACATATTCTTATTCTAACGGTATACGAGCAGGACATCCTTATCTTCAGAGCCTTAGGTAATGGTGCTGCAGGTTACCTGACCAAAAATACGCCGCACAATAAGATCATAGACTCCATAAGAGAAGTAATGGCTGGTGGTGGCCCAATGAGTGCCAACATTGCCAGAATGGTTATACAATCCTTTCAAAGAAATGAGGAATCTCCTCTTACCAGACGAGAAACTGAGATACTGGAACAAATAGCTACAGGTAAAAGCAGAAAACGTATAGCAGAAGAACTGTTCATTGATTTGGAGACTGTTAAATCTCATATAAAAAATATCTACAGTAAGCTTAATGTACACTCAAAGGCAGATGCCATTAAAACAGCTCGAGATAACAAGTACATATAGTTATGTTACAATACAGGAATAAGTACAGCCTTACTCCTTTCAGTTATTAACATCTTCTTGAAAAATATCTAGCCTTTTCAATGAGCAAAGTTGTTATTTTGTTTGTAAATTGTAAACAGTAGTGTAAACTGTTTAACTTTGCTATTCTGTTTATAAAACAGCGTCTGAACCAATGTTACGTACGATATTATTAATCATTGCTGGTGTCTTGGCCGTCATTCTTTACAGAATGCTTAGCCGTGGAGGGAAAACCTATGCATATGATCGTACGCAAACCATTTCCTTCTTATCTGATGGTTCTGAACATGTTATTCAGCACGCCGGTAATGGCTCAATTATTATTACCAATAAAACGGTATTAATCGACGGGTTGGAATACATAATCAAGCCTACAAACAATGAGCCTGTTCAAGCCTTGTTAGACTTTGATGAAAGCGGGCTTAGAAGTGTACGTGTATTATTGCCGGAGGGTGAGAAACAATACTTCATCAACAGAAGCCCTGTAATGACAACTGCATAGTACGATTACATTCTTTGCATTTCATCTGTATTACTAACTTTTCTTGTTTTAGCATCTCCCTTGCCAATATTGTATGAGAAGCTTAATGCCGCATTTCGTGTATTAAAAACAGTATTGCTTATGCTATGTGCCTGCTGAATACTAGTCTCTGTATTGAGTACATACCAGCCGAATGGGTCACTTATATCCAGCCGCAACATTGCAGAATCATTCCATAACTTCTTACTCACACTTGCTGATGTATATAGCAATGAATCCGTTTGACCAAATAAGGTAATATTAGGTCCTGTATAACTTGCTCTGGCACTAGCATACCAACCATCTTTAAAATAAAACTGACTATCCAGACTAAATGAATAGCCCCAATTATCTTGTGCCTGCATTTCTTGCCCTACTACGCCACGATATGAGGTATAGTAGCCACTACCGGTACAAGTTAGCAACCACTCCTTTATTACCGGCAACTTCATGTACATAGATAGTGTTGCTGTTTTCAAATTTGCTTGATTAGTGGTAGAATAATTACTGATATTCGTTTGGCTATCGTACTCAAAATAATCGGTAAAAGCATTAGTAACACTAGCATAGCTCAGTGTGGTGAACAGCTTACTTTTGTAACCATGCTTCAATTCAATATTGTTAGAAAATTGTGGCAACAAATTAGGGTTACCACTAGCGTAAGTGTATTGCGAAACAAAACGTGTAAAAGGATTTAACTCTCTATAAAATGGCCTTTTAATACGCCTTCCGTAATTACATTCAATGGTATG
Source organism: Flavipsychrobacter sp. (assembly GCA_965230595.1). GTDB lineage: Bacteria > Bacteroidota > Bacteroidia > Chitinophagales > Chitinophagaceae > UBA5543. Next base: position 2,540,812 of record OZ246011.1, read on the forward strand.
ATTACTGTCAACTTGATGGCTTACAAATAATGTTGGGAACAAAGAGAGCCTTTCTCTTGAGAAACGCTTGTCTTGGAACAACTCATGTCCGTTAATAAATGTAAGCTCTCCTCTTACACCTAATTGTGCTTGCCACCTTCCCTTTTCTACTGAGGTGTTTACATAAAGTGCATTAATATTTTCACGGTATCTGAAATGGGTACTTCTACCCGTATCAAACTGCCATACTTGCCCATTGTACTGATCAAATAAGTTTTGCTCATCTATAGTTACATAAGAGCACTTAACTCCTACTTCAAGCTTCTGCCCTTTAACCTCCCCCTCGTAATCTGCTTTGACACTATACAAGTTTGACGATACAGGTATATTACTCTTTAGCAAATAAGGTGTAGACACAAGGTTACCTTGTTGGTTATAATTTCTACTATCTAAACGTTGGTACATGTTTTTCCAAGTACCATAGTAGTCGGCATTACACGTGAGTTTACTTTTGTTTTTAAACTCATGATTAGCATATATGTTGCTTAGCATATGTTGGCGCAGGAATCCATTATCATTTACTGATACATTCTTTAATTCAGAGTAGTTCTGATGGTCTGTAATAATGGAGTTGGTCTTATCAGTTTCATCATTAGGATGATACACCCCTTTTACAAATAGCCCCACTGTTGTACGTTCACTAAGATCATAGTCAACACCTATCTTAAGATTATAATCGTGAAACGTTTCTCTCATGTATATATCTTCATGAACGCTGGATAAAGTATTGCCCGAGGGCTTATCAACAGCACTACGCAACTCTACCTTCTCCAAGAAGCTCGAGCCTCCCCAGTAAGCAGGCATAATATAAGGATGCCAATCACCTTTATTGTAGTGCAACGCAGTATTGACCGAGCTGAAACCATACACACCTTGAGAATACCTGGCAGTACTTGTGTTTTTCCATTTCTTCAATCTGTTTTTATTCATCTTGAAATTGATAATACCCACATTGCCTTCTGCATCATACTTGGCTGAGGGTTGTGTCATTAGCTCTACCTCCTTTACTTGGTTCGCCATCACACCTCTTAAGTAAGCAGTCAATTCCTGCCCCTGCATATATACACGTTTACCATCTACAAGTAACATTACTCCTTGCTTACCATCTACTGATATATCTCCCGAAGGGCTAACTGTTACACCAGGCAACTTTCTCAATAACTCCAATGCATCAATACCCTCCTTAGCCGTTTTACCTACATCAACAACCGTTTTGCCCAACTCCATTCTAATAGATTCTGTTCGCTCTTTTACCACGACTTCTTGTAGCTCCTTATTCTTACGATCTAAATGAAATACCAAACCGCTAACATCACTAACAACATTAACCCTTTTACTGATAGCGCTATAACCTATAGCAGTCACTTTCAGAATATACTGTCCGGCGTATGCTTTTAGAGTAAATATTCCTTCTGTATTAGTAGTGGCAGTCGTTACCCATGTACTGTCTTTGCTATTAAGTAAGGATATACTTGCTCCTGCAACAGAAACTTTATCGGTTGAATATACAGTGCCTTCTACTTGGTACTGTTGTGCATATAATGTTTGAACGAAACAAAGAGATAAGAAAGTAAGGAGTGTTTTCATACCCCTAATTTATGCTTATGTACATACCATGCACCGTTAAAACGTTCAGTTTATATTTTATTTAACGCTTATATTAAAAAACGGTGAGCGTCTGCCCACCATTTCCTGTATTTATTGCTGTTAGTTATTCTTAATTCTCTACACTTAAGCTTCTAAAGTCCACCGGCACTAGTTTACTTACTCCCGGCTCTTGCATAGTTACACCATAGATAACATCAACTGAAGCCATGGTTTGCTTATTGTGTGTTACTAATATAAATTGAGAGTTATCACTGAATTCTCTGATCATCTTAGTGAACTTACCAACGTTTGCATCGTCCAGCGGTGCATCTACCTCATCCAATATACAGAACGGTGCCGGCTTGATCAGGTAGATAGCAAATAAGAATGCAGTAGAGGTTAATGTCTTCTCACCACCTGATAGCTGTGTGAGTGTGCTAGGTCGCTTACCCTTTGGTTGAGCATATATTTCTACTCCGCTATCGGCCACATTTTCAGGATCGGTAAGACGTAAATCACAATTATCTTCATCAGTAAATAGTGCCTTAAACACTTTTACAAAGTTCTCTCTTACTTTATCAAAAGTATCTTTAAACTTGGCATTAGCTGTATTTTCTACCTCCTCTATTGTTGCCATCAATGTTTCTTTAGCATTGACAAGATCTTGCTTTTGTTCAACAATAAAGTCATGCCTTACTTTCATTTCAGTAAAGGCCTCAATAGCAGTAGGGTTTACTTCACCCATATTTTCTAATCGCTTCTTCAGTCGTTCAGCTTCAGCATCTATTTCTTCAATGGTCAGCTCAGTAGTTCTATCTTCATCCAGCACTGCATCTAGGTCAACTTTAAACTCCACCTTTAAGCGTTCCTTCATACCGGCAAGCTGTAGCTTCATATCACCAAGCTTGTCTTTTATTGAGGTAATTAAAGTTTCTACTTGATCTTTCTCTCTACGCTTCTGATTAATCAGCCCTTCACGTTCTGATATTTCATTTCTTGTTTGATAGTAAACTCGATCCTTTTCGTTGAGTGTTGCCTCGTCATCTTCCTTCTGCTTCATTAAGCTATAAAGCTCATCATCACCCTTATTAAGAGTTGACGAAGTTTGCTCTAGCTCTTCACTAGCCTGCTTCAGCTGCAGCGTGTTAGTATCTACCTGCGCAATTAGATCTTCATGCTGCTTCTTACGGAAGTTTAGCTCTTGTACCAGATTGTCTAGCTTGCTTTGCTGACGTGTGTATTGGATATTTTGCTCGTTATAAGCCTGTGTAGCTTTATTGAAAGCTTCTTCAACAGCCTTAAATTCACTTTCTTGCTCCTCTATTTGAGTTTTTAATTCTTCTAAGGCATCGTTAATATCCTCCAACGCCTCTCTGGTATCACCTATTTGCTCTTGAGTTTCCTGTAGTTGTTCTTGCAGCTGACTACTGCGTTCATCACCTGTTTCATTTAAGTGTTCGTAGTTCTTGATCTTATCTTGCAGGTTTACCTGTAGATTCTCAAGCCTGTTGATCTCTCTTTTAGTTTCTTCTATTACCTTATCGTTCAACTCTTGGTTGAAACCGGTAAGCAATGTATGTGTATCTGCTATCTCTTGCTTTAAAGAGGCGCAAGACTTAGTAAGCGTTTCGATCTCACCAGCAAGACGTTCTAGGTTCTTAGCACGGCCTATTTTATTCCCTTCAAAAAGGCCTACCGAACCACCACCAAAGGTGTACTTACCTCTAATGACTTTACCACTCTTAGAAACAATAATATTGCCATTTTCCAGATCAACATTCGTTACCGCAGCCTCATCATCTGCTATATATACATGCCCCAGCAAATGCTGTGCTAACGGCTTATGTTTCTCATCTATATTAATGACACTTAATGCTGACACAACTCCTTCAGGTGCCTGATGTGCAGCGGGGTTGTACTGGTTAAAATGACTTGAAATAAAGAAATTAGCCTTACCCTTTTTATTCTCGTCCAGTAAGCTTACAGCAGCTTTTGCCTCGTCTATATTATTAACGATGTAATAGTTCAAATAAGTGTCCAGCAGGTTCTCTAAAGCTGAGCGATATTCATGCTGTACCACAAACACATCTGACAATAATGGCGCTTCATTATTCCAATCCTTATGCTTGCTTAAGAACTTGATACTATCAGGATACCCCTCCAGGCTTTCTACAAGTGACTTTAATAGATCATGCTCGTTCGATTTAGAATCCAGCTTTCTATTCTCGTCTATCAACTTCGCTCTTAGCTGCTCTACAAACTCCTGACTCTCCAGTATTTTACCTTTTACGGCTTCATGCTGGTCTACTAAAGTTTGTAGCTCTTCTTGTTTATTCGTTAGTTGTTCTGATGCAGTTTTACCTTCTTCCTGTAGTTGAGCGATCAGTTGGTTACGTTGTTCCTTCTCGCTTTGTACTTGTTGCAAACTACGCTGCACGTTCATTACGGAGGTATCAGCTACAGCTACTTTTTTCTCTGCGTCAAACTGCTCTCTCTGCTTCTGTTGATAAGTAGCTCTTAGCGCTTCCAACGATTGCTTTTTGTTATCAAAAGCAGCACGCTGCTCATCCACCTTAGTTCTGTTTTCTCCTAATGCAGTATTTAGCTGCTCGGCAATCACCTCTTCTTCCTGTATTTGCTTTTCAGAAAAGGCAATGGATTCTTTAAGCTTGTTGATCTGTTCATCAGCACCTTCTAAAAACTCCTTCAGTCCCTTCTCGCGTTCCTTAAGGTGATCTATCTTTTGTGCTGCCAGTCTTTTATCACTTTCCAACTGACGTATCTTAGCCACCAATTCATTGAACTGCTTTTGCAAGCCATTCAGCTCTTGTTCTTTCGCAACTAGTTTTACTTTGTCTTCCTCTAATACTGCGGCATCTTTAGTTAAGGTGGTTTCTATTGCTATCTTCTTATCCGACTCTTGTTCATGCTGCTCGTTCAGTTCCTTATATTGATCGTTAAAGTGTTCTAGCGATGCTTTAGCTAGCTCTACACTGATCTCTTTATAATCTTCTTTTATTTTGAAGTAACGTTCTGCTTTCTTAGCCTGACTTTCTAGTGTTCTCAGGTTATTACCTATCTCAAATAGCAAATCTTCAATACGTGCCAAATCTTGCTCGGTAGCATTGAGCTTTAGTGTAGCTTCTTTCTTTCTGGTTTTATAGATAGAGATACCTGCCGCTTGCTCCAGCATCTTACGACGAGAATTATCCTTGTCCTTAATAATGTCGTCTACCATGCCCAACTCAATGATGGCATACGAGTCATTACTCACCCCGGTATCTAAGAATAGGTTGTGTATATCTTTCAACCTACACGCCACATCATTAAGGCGATACTCACTCTCTCCATTCTTATAAAACTTACGGGAAATGGTTACTGTGGTAAACTCGGTAGGAAGCAGGTTGCGTGTATTCTCAAAAGTCAACGATACCTCCGCCATACCAGCTGCATTACGGGTACGTGAACCATTAAAGATCAGATCGTCCAAACTATCAGAACGGAGTGATTTGATCTTATGCTCACCGATCACCCAGCGAATGGCATCCACAATATTTGACTTACCACAACCATTAGGTCCTACAACACCTGTTACAGGATGGTCTAACTCTATATGGGTTTTATCGGCAAACGATTTAAACCCCTTTATATCCAACGACTTTAACCGCAAAGCATTTAATTTTTAGGGAGAAAACAAAAATATACATTTCAGCCCTTAGAAAGCGAAATATATAATAAACTCTATATGAAATGTGGGTAATATGGGGAATAATTGCATCTATCGAAACAGCATCTATTCAATAGGCTTGGGAATGCCGTTTTTGTCAGCATACTGCTCCCTTAGTTCGTATAGGTTTTTGAGCATTTTTTGCTCCTCCTGATTGTATTGCATGATTTGCATATAGGCATTTTCCAAGTCTTCCTGACGGGTATTTTCATTAAAGCTTTCAAACACAACAAAATGGTTTTCAACCATTTTTAACTCAAACTCTAAAAACTCTTTTTCCGCACCTTGTAAATCTTGAGAGCCGCCAACAGGTTCTAATGTATTAATGAATGCTATCTTTTCTTTTAAATAGTCCTCCATTTTGCCTCTAACCGTCTTCATATTAGAGAAATCTAATGTATTAACAGCAATGCGCAACTCATCACCCCATAGCTGTCCATATTCAGCCAAAGTATCGTTAATAGCAGCTATTTCAGTACTGCGCATCATCGCTTTTTCTTCCTTATTGAAGTCACATGAGCTAATTATTATGGTAAATAGTGCAATAATGAATATAGTAAAGCGGTTGGGCATGAGCGAAATTTATACCTAAAATATTATATATGTATTGTATATCGTAATAACGACAGTAAAGTTACAACGATTTTAACATCCTCAATAACCGCATAAGCATTACTAACTTTCATAGTGACGCTTGATGCCCTACCTTTGCAGCACAGAAATAATATCGATATGGGTAAAGTGGCGATAAACATAGCTACAGGCAGCTTGCAGAAAGAAGAGACCATTGTGGGAATAGACCTTGGAACAACTAACAGCCTGATAGCAATAGTAAGAGAAGACACCAAACAACCTGTGGCATTACGTGAGGTAGACGGCTTCAGTTTAGTACCTAGTATTATTCATTTTGATGAATACGATAATGCTACTGTAGGTAATACAGCTAAAGAAAACTTGGCGGCTCATCCTGAGCGTACTATATACTCAGCTAAGCGTTTAATGGGTAAGTCCTACAAAGACATTAGCCATGATGCTGACTTTTTTGCCTATAAAGTATTAGATAACGATACAGACTCCCTAGTAAAAGTACAGATAGGCAATAAGTTCTACTCTCCTATTGAGCTATCATCATATATACTGAAAGAGCTTAAAAACAGAGCTGAACATATTCTTAAAACACCGGTAAATAAAGCTGTCATCACTGTACCTGCCTATTTTAACGATGCACAGAGACAAGCTACCAGAGATGCAGGTAAATTAGCCGGATTAGATGTACTGCGCATAGTTAATGAACCGACAGCGGCTAGTTTAGCTTATGGCTTAGGCGTAAAACCCGATGAAGAAAAAACCATAGCTGTATATGACCTGGGTGGCGGTACTTTTGACATCTCTATCTTGAAAATATCCAACGGTATATTTGAGGTATTATCTACACATGGTGATACTTACCTGGGTGGTGATGATATGGATCGTGCATTAGTGGAGCATTGGATAAAAGTACTTGGCTTAAAAGATGATGAGCTAAAAGCACATAAAAGTATTGTACAAGAAATACGTATTACTGCAGAGGCTGCTAAAAAGCACCTGACCAATAATGATAGTTATAACGGTACTATTGCCGGAGAAAGTGTCTCCATTACCAAAGCTGAGTTTAATAACCTCATACAACCTCTAATAGATCGCACGATCGACTCCTGCCAACAGGCGTTGAAAGATGCAGAACTGGAGCAAAAAGAAATTGATGTCGTGATCATGGTAGGTGGTTCCACTCGTGTGCCCATGGTAAAAGAGTCCGTATCAAAATTCTTTGGCAAAGAAGTATATGACGACCTCAACCCTGATGAGGTTGTAGCATTAGGAGCAGCAGTACAAGCTGATATATTAGCTGGTAATAATACGGAGATGCTATTGCTTGATGTAACTCCACTAAGCCTTGGCCTGGAAACTATGGGAGGGCTCATGGATGTGCTCATACCAAGAAACTCTAAAATACCTACTAAGGTAGGTAGACAATATACCACGCAAAAAGACGGACAAGGCAGCATGCGCATCTCTGTTTTTCAAGGAGAGCGCGACTTAGTAGAACATAACAGGAAACTAGCAGAGTTTAACCTAACCGGTATACCGGGCATGCCTGCGGGGCTTCCTAAGGTAGAGGTGACGTTCATGATAGATGCTGATGGCATACTAAAAGTGACCGCTAAAGAATTGCGCAGCGGTGTAGAGCAGAGCATTGATGTAAAGCCTCAATACGGCCTTACAGATGAAGAGGTTGAACAAATGCTGATGGACTCGCTAACACATGCTAAAGACGACATACAAACACGTGCGTTAGTAGAGGCCACCACTGAAGCAAAGCAAATGATAGAGACAACAAACAACTTCTTGAAGAAGCACAATAGCTTCCTCAATGAAGATGAAGTTGCTGCAACCAATCAGCAGATAGAAGCGCTAGAAAAGGCTATAGAAGCTAGCGATAAAGACCTCATACAAGAAGAAACTGAGCAACTTAATGAAGTGACCAGACCATTTGCCGAAAGAGTGATGGACGTAGCTGTAAAGGATGCCATGAAAGGCAAAAAGATCCTATAATAAGAGCAGTACATTTATAGAAAAAGCCCCTTGATAATCAAGGGGCTTTTTCTATTTCATTACAACTTGCACGGTTTCTTTAGTGCGTTGTTCCAGTAGTATATGTCGCCCTTTAGTAAGGTCGGCTAGCATACCTGGTGTATAATGTCGTATGGTCAATAAACTCACATCTTCATTATCAAACACATCATAGTTTTCTCTTAACCTAGTCAGTAATTGCTCTAGCTTTCTTTCCTTATGGTCGATGCAGGCAATAAAACTGATGGCTTGGTTTTGCATCAAGTTCACTTTGATGTTCAGCTCATGGAGTATACTATAGATATCACTCAACTTGTCTTCTGTAATAAAGGAGAAATCTTTAGCCGTAACTTGTAGTAGCAACTGTTTCTTCTTCAATACAATCAGTGGTGGGTAAAACAGGTTACTTACATCGCTGCGAATGACACTACCTTTTAACTGACTATCTAAGAAACATTTTACATACAAAGGGATGTTGTTATTTTGTAAAGGCTTAATAGTCTTAGGGTGAATGACCTGCGCACCATAGTAAGCCATCTCAATCACCTCATGATAACTGATGGCTTCGATCTTCACTGTATCTGCAAACTGTTTAGGATCAGCATTTTTCAAGCCTTCTACATCTTTCCAAATCGTCACACTGTCTGCCTGAAGCATGGCTGCTAATAATGCCGCTGAATAATCAGACCCTTCTCTACCTAATGTGATGGATTGGTTATCAGACGTAGCACCTATATAACCTTGTGTAATAACATTCTTGCCTTGGACTATTAACTGACCAATATTTAGCTCTGCCTGCTTTGATGAGTATTCGTAATCCACTTTCGCATCACGATGTGTATTATCCGTTCTGATCACATCCCTTACATCTACCCATTCAAAACTATTTGTCTCTTGTTGTAAGTAATACCCAAATATTCTTGTAGATAACAACTCACCTACACATACGATCTGATCATAAGAGTAATCATACTTATCACCATCAGCATCATCAATGGCCCATTGCAGCTCTGTAAAAAATACATTCATGGCTTTTGTGGCCTCGTTCATGTACTGTTCCTCTAACAATGCCTCTGCGTAAGAAATATGCTTTTGTTCTAACTCCTTTGCTAATGCATGTGCTTCATCCTGTTTACCCTTGCATGCCTTATCTACAATTGCTTCTAATGCATTGGTGGTCTTACCTAATGCCGATACAACTACGATTATTGGCTTTTCTGCCTCTTCTATTATTGGCAGTAACGCTTTCATTCTCTCAGGGCTGGCTATTGAGGCCCCTCCAAATTTGTAAACAAGCATGACTATTTATTTATCAATCAATAAAAAAGGCTTACCATATGGTAAGCCTTCGTTTAAAATATGTTGTACTACATAGTCTACCGGGCTTACCTTACGGCAAGAGGTTTTATTGTCTTATGTAGCTTTTTTGTCATCATTTGCGGGCAAATCTATAATATTTTTTCTAATGTCCAAAACTACTATTGGAATAGCTCTTCCAGACTGCGAGGTCTTTTCTCCGGCCACCACAAGTATCCTTTAAGTTTCAATGCGGGCAAATTAGCCTGATCCATTGGTGTCATCTTCTGTTTTACTTCTTGCTCAAAAATGATATGGTCAATAGCTTCTTCTTTCATTAATATTCGCATGCGTGCGCTAGAAGCCTCATTTACACCAATATAAGCACCACCTTCATCTACAGCGTAATAAATTGTTTCTGCATTAGGTTTCACTATTATTTCTTGTAATGCATTGTTCTCAAAATATCCTGTTAGTGTTTTCCCTTGCACTTGATCGTACAATTTTGCCTTATCCGGCCCTGATTGTGAAACAACGAAAGCTTTATTGGGCACAAACATTCTTTTCAGCTCACTACTATCCATATACAGCAGTATGGTATCTCCTGTTATTTGACTTTTGCGCGACCACAATACAGGCTCATACATTAGTCGCATGGCAGAGTCAATATCAGTATAGCTCATGCTATCGCATCGCCCCTGCAATGAATCAGAGTAGATGAGTACATTATGATAACCGGTGAAGTATCTTTTGCGAGACCTATCTATCTGAGCCGTGTCAAGCTTAACAGTTGCTACAGTTTTTTTATCCTTACCCTTCCCTATTGTTTTAAACACTCTTATCGTATCTGTGGCTAGCGGTACAGGAGCAGAGAAAAATGTATCTGCTCTTATAAATAAGCTATCCTCACCACTTCGCTGCTTCAATACAGGTTTTATAGTAGCCAGTGTCGTGCTTCTTTTTTCATTCACATCAGCACGACCGCAATAAAGTGTTAAGTTTTGTGCCGTATCTATTGCTATTACATTGCCCTTTGCCAAGCCGATACCACTCTTTTTATCATAGTCGATATAATCCGCTTCCATGTACTGCTCTACACTTTGTGTAGAAGAGCGACAAGGAAAATTTGCCAACTCATTTTGTGTGTCATAAGTACCGCAAGAAGTCATTAATACAGAGCTGTCACTTGTTACTACCGATGGAGCAAAGAAGGTTACGATCTTACTTTGTGTATTGTAACCCATCTCGTCAGACACCACCTCATACTCAGGATCGTAAACTAATACCTCATCTATAAAACGCGCATCTTTTGACCTTAGATTATATACACCACTATTGCTTGACAATGTTGTTTGGTCGCTTTGCAAAGTACCTCCCTGAGCATAAGTACCTATCTTGGTATTCATATCGTAGGTCACTTCTTCTGACCATAGATTGTCCTTGCCGTCAGTTAGGTTTACATTACCACGCATATAAGCAACTCGTGTGTTACCGGTATACTTCAAATAGTCACTAAACGCCTCAGTACCATCAGGTTGAATGATGACGACGTTGCCAAAGGCTTCCAAGTTATTGGTCTCTACATTTAGGTATGCGCTATCGCAATACATTAAGTTATCTTCCTGCTGCAGCTCTACATCACCTATCAGCTTATTATATGCAGCAGTATCTGTTTCAATATACTCTGCATAATCTGCATTTAAGATATTGATATCAACTACTTCAGTACTGTCTTTCTTGCTTTGTTGTGCACGAGTACTAACACATAAAAACAATGTGACAATACTAAATATGAACCCTATTTTATAATGATTGATCAACCCTTACGGTGTTTATTGAGATAGAAACTTTAATCTTTTCGTTTCCTACCTATCAGGTTTACATTGATGTAACGTGACGGATGCTCATTTAGGTCGGCCATGAGCACATTTAATGTTTCAAGTGTTTCAGTAAGGCTATTGTATAACTTCTTATCATTAACCAATAAGCCCAACGTTCCCTCAGTACCATTCATCTTACCCACAACGGTTTGCAATTCTCTCACCGTTTTTTGCAACTCCTTAACCGTTTGCTCAATAGGTGCTGCTGCTAGTTGCTGAGTTGTTTTTTCAGCATTTTTAATGATGTTCGTGATCTGCTTATTATTCTCAGCAATATTACCTGTAATGCTGTTGGCATTCTCTATTATAGAGGTAATGTTATCACTTTCATTATTCAGCTTAGCAGCTAGCTGCGAAAGGTTGGCCATACCAACATCTAGTGACTTTGTTGTGCGCGAAAGGTTGTTGGCTGTTTCTTCATTCAAAATACCACTTAAGCCTATCAATACAGTATCAAGCGATGCAGCAACATGCCTTACTTCTACTATTAGTGGAGAAAGTTCTAACGATAAATTATCGATCAACCCCGCATCAACAACAGCTAAAAGCTCAGAACCGTCTTCCATCATCTTTGTACCGGTTCCCAAATTAAGTCTGATTACCTTAGGGTTAAGCAGATCTACAGATGCTAGCTCTGCAGTTGTGCCTACCGGCACCTCTACATCTTTACTTACAGCAATGGTTACTTTTATCTTTTCTCCGTTTCTATATTCAATATCAGATACCCTACCTACTTTCAAACCTTTTACTTGTACAGAAGCTGACCTTTGAAGCCCTTGTATCTGGTCGTAGTATATATAGTACTTATTTTCTCCTGAGAGTATGTCTGCTCCTTTTAGGAAGTAAAACCCTAAAAAGAATATAGCGAGTGCTATGGTTACCAGCACCCCGACTTTAGCCTCTTTTGAAAATTTCATATAAACGGTTGTGTTTCAGCAAATGTAATAAATGGCTGGCAATCTTAGTCTTAAAACAATCTTATTATATATACCACTATCAGATGACGCTTGGTCATAACACATTAAAAATCAGTACCTATAGAGAAATGCAGTAGTGGTTTCTCATTGTTTTTATGAATATTCCAGCCTGAGTCTAGCCTTAAGAAATAACCAAACAGCATTGTTCTTAAGCCTGCGCCGTAACCCACACCAAAGCCTCCCGTATTATCATCCACCATGATATTCACGTTTTGGTTAGATAAGTTAATATCATTGGCTACATTTTCACCATTAGGCCATACACCTGCCCAAGCAGATCCCAAATCAAAGAAAGCTACAAATTGTAGATGCCTTAACATAGGCGACTGTATCGGCTTCTTTAAAAAAGTTGTCAATATCGGTAAGCGTAACTCTGTATTGATGACACCATAAGAATTACCATTAAACGAATTTTGCTCATACCCTCTTAGGTTTGTACCTATTGTTTGGAAGGCATACTGTTCTCCGGGGCGTATCGGCGTTTGATTGTTCTTCGCACCTAGCCAGTTATCAACACCACCTACAAAGTAAAGTATTTGCTCACCACCTGAATGACCTAAAGCTCCTCTGGTAGCCCAAGTAAAGTTTTTGTATATCTTTTTATAATACCTTGCATCTACTCCTATATTATACAATCCTCCTGCATTACCATTAAGTCTGTAAAAGTATTCTGCATACACTTTATACCTAATACCCTTGTGTATATTCATTGTAGGACTAACGGTATTGTCAAAAACAAACTCCGTACGACTCAATAACCAATATTGGCGTGGAGGCTCTCTATCATATGATAAGCTCAATGTATCTTCTGCCTTGTAGTGATAGGCATCGTGCCTTACACCAAATTGCATTCTAATGCTTCTTCTTCTATCTAAAGGATAGCTCGCATACCCTTGAATCAGGTCGGTTGACGCCTTCCCAATTTGATCTCTTGCAAACAAAGGTGTGCCGCTTAGGTCATAATATACTACACTATCATTTCTCAAGCCCTGTGTTCTCAAATACAATATTGACCAATCCACTCTTCTTTTATAGTTCTCATATTGCAAAAAGTAAGAAGTGCCTGAAAAGTTTATTGGTAGTCTAAAGCCACCAATTACTCTATAATCTTCCATAACATCGTCTAAGCTCACGGTAATCATTCCTCCCAAACTAGGGTTATTGAATGTGTTAGCATTAGCACCTGTTGGCTGATATTTATTGAACAATACGCTGTTATCAAGTCTAACGGTAAAAAAGTCAGGTTTGAATGCCAGTTTATAAGGCTTAGCCCTCATTTTAAGGTATGTACTATCAGGGCCATTGGCCACAATAATATCGTCTTCGTTATCTTCAACTTCTTCCTCCTCTTCTTCCTCATATACTTCTTCTTCTTTTTTCACGGACTTTTTCACTTGTTCTTCACCTTCAAACTCTGATTGAAAAATATTACCACTTCTAAGTACATGTGTTTCTTTTACTTCTTCAATTTTCTTTTTCTTGATGTTCAACACACTACTGTTCTTTTTCTGCTCTGATGAGAATAAGCGGGTAGGCTTTAATTCAAGCGGTTCGGCATTTTCTTCAGGAATATTAAGTGGCTCGTAAAACACTTTATACTTACCACCATCTCTTATCATAAATGCTACCTTATTAGGCCCCGGGCTGTACTGGTGCGTTACAACATTACTGGCAAAATTTGACACAGGTTGTGTGGTTACCAGTTCTTCACCATCCTTAGTTTTTACTGATATTACATATTGGTTCTTTACTCCATTGTTATCATATAGGTAGGCATAGTTTTCTACACCATACTGTATAGGCTGACTTATTTTTCCCTTCTTAACATGCGTCATCTGCACCAACTCCTTACTACCCGTAGTAGTATTATAGAAGAATATGTTCATTGGGCCATTAGGCAGCTCGTTTACAGCAATCGGGGCATCTACATTTGCCGTTGTTCTATTAGACAAAAACAATACACCTTTTCTACTTCCACCACTAACATACCAAGGCTCAATATCATCCCATGCATCGTCAGTAATATTTGTCATGCGCTTACCGCGTATGGTAAACTCATACAGGTCTGTTTGGCTTTTCTTTATAGCTGAGAAGATCAACTTATTGTCATCTTCCATAAAGGTCATGTTTAACAACCTATCAAACCTATTAGCAGGTATAACGTAGTTCTCAATTCTCGCTTTTATAGAGTTATATATTCTTAGTCTTGTCTCTTTTTTAGTTCTATAAACTATAGCCAGTTTATAGCCGGTACTTGACCATGATATTAAAGGGTAATCCTGATCGGGCTGTTCATTAAAGTCTTTTACACCTCCTTCTAATATTACCGATGCTACTTTCTCCTTAGTAGCCTTTTGTATGATGACTTTATAAACACCATCCTTCCACGTCACATAAGCCACATCACCACCATGAGGAGCAACGATCAAATCTCTTAGTATAGTACCATCATCGGGCACGTCAACTTCTACAAATACATTTTTATTGATTTTTTGGCGGCCAACTTCATCTTCCTCATACACTTTATTATAAAAAGCTACTGCAGAATCATAAGCTTGCTTTACATCTTGACCAAGAGTAAGTTTTATGCCTTGCTTGAGGCTACTTTTCAACTGCATGGTGTACACCACATTTTTCATGGTGTGCTCCCCATACCTGTCAGACACGTATTTCCAAAAGGCTTTACCTGCTAACTCCGGATCTATCTCGGCAAGTTCGTAAAATCCTTTATCAGGATACATACGTAACATATTCTTCCATTCGCTATTACTCTTAGTGTCCCAACCATCTACTAAGTAAGAAATAAAACCAAAAACAGTCCACTCCGGTAAATTCACAAGTACCGCGTTCCTTACCATCTCTCTTAAATTATCTCCAAATAGCATACGGTTCATCACCACTCTGGAAACTCCTTTCCTTATTTGCCTGCGTATATCAGCATGCTCTCCCGTAAAGTATACCACCAGTTTATCACCTACAATATCAAGAGTACCTGCAGGAATATCTTGTAATTGCGAATCGAACTTTCTGCCAATATTGCGTTGCATATACTCATCGTAAGAATTGAATAATACAATATTGAACCTTCTTGGAAATTCGCCACCTAGTTTACGCTCAATTACTTTAATGTCGTTTTCAGCTTGCTCTGCCACATACCTGGCCAGCTCTCTTCCTGCCCTATCATAGTTGTAGATCCTAAAGTGTTTAGTATCATAATACTTCCATCTAAACTTTCTATGTTGCACACGGTTTTGCCCAAATATTTCTAAGTTGGACTGTCCCAGCACATCTGTTGCAAAACACGATAACAATAGAAATATTATTAGCGATATATGGTTTGCTCTAAAAAATATTTTCATCATAAAAACTACTCTTACCTTTAATATTAATAGCCTAATACTCAGATACTAAAAAAGTTATAAGTTCGCATTCTAAATTACTGAAAAAACGGCGTTTATATGCTATATATCGAATCATTCACATTCAATCCCTTCCAAGAGAATACATACATCATCTATAACGACGAAAAGCAGTGTTGGATTGTAGATCCGGGTATGAATTCTCAAGAAGAATGTCGTGTTCTTGACAATTTCATTACAGAAAAACAATTATCACCCCAATCTATTATTAACACCCATACTCATATCGATCATATACTAGGTGTAGCATACCTTACTGACAAGTATAAAATCGAGTTTGGCATGCATGAATTAGACAAGCCTGTTTTAGATGCATCACTAGGTTCAGCAATGCTATTTGGCATTGAGCTTAAGTCAATACCTGAGCCTAAATTTTATATCAAAGAAGGAGCGAAACTGTTGTTAGGTAAAGATGAGGTAGAAGTAGCGCTTGCGCCGGGGCATTCTCCGGGCAGCATTACTTTTTATTATCCTGAAGGTAATTGGGTTATTAGTGGAGATGTTTTATTTGCAGGCAGTATCGGCAGGACTGATCTCCCTGGTGGTGACTATAACACTTTGATCAACAGTATTAAAACCCAACTGTATATACTACCTGATAGTACCACAGTATATTCAGGCCATGGACCTAGTACAAATATTGGGGTTGAAAAAGTTACAAACCCATTTGTCAAAGGCTAACTATTCATGCACTACAAGCTTATCACCCTTTAACACCGGCACAACTGGGTGTAAGTTTGGGCTGGCACAATATTCCATATCATGCTCTAATCCAAATGCGGAAAGCCTTAAATAATGTGCACTATCTCTTAGGAAATCGATAAGCTTATCATGCTTACTGGCAGACGAGTATAAGTGCATAGCGGCTCTTACACTGTCGCAATTCATTTCAAAACTCTCTTGAACCTTATGTGCTACTGCACCTGCAAAAACAGCATCTTCTAAATTGAACCTATCCTTCCAAGCAGCACAGGCTAAGAGTACATTTTGCTTTTTACTTAGTAGGTAGTCGCAAACAACGTCCAGGTTTAAAAATGCACCGGTTATGATCTCACTTGCACCCTCCACCATATGCAATAGCCTTGTGCCATTGGTAGTAGTTAATACAAGCTTTTTACCTTCAACAAAAGACCTAGGATATTCTGATGGTGAATTACCATGTTCTAAGCCTTCAGCAATCTGACCGTTACGCTCACCGGCAGTAATACTATTATCCAAAGACTTACCTAAAGTGACACAATCCTCAACAGAAGCAACCGGCAAAACATATTCAGCACCATTATGCAAAGCAGCAGCAATAGTAGATGTTGCCCTAAATACATCAATAATAACTACAATAGTATCTTTTGTATCAAAGAGATGTAATAATGCAGGTGATAAGCATACCTCTAACCTTGGCTTACTCATAACAATATTAATATTAGTTGCTTTCTCTATTACAAAAATCAGAGCCGCTATAGCTAGCGGCTCTGATTAAATATTATATATAATCTTTCAGGATTAGTATACCCACATATCGTGCTCTTTGTTAAAGAGCTTTTCAGCTGCACGCTGACCTTCATATAGAGCTTCTAAGTCAGACATGAACTGACTTCTGTCTCTATAACTCATATCGAATGGATTACTGGTTTTGATTATTCTGCTTGAGAAGAATCTACCTTCAAAGAAGTCATCCCAAGTCATCCTAGCAACATCGTTTTCAGGGTTAAATACCTCATACTGTGCTAACATAGGACGCATTTCAGGATAATACAACCAGAAAATAGCTTGAGAACCACGGAATGTACCATCTTCATTATATCTATCTTGAATAGGTGCGATACCGATAATCCTAACGATCATTCTACCAACATTACGGTCAAAGATCACATCTTCTTTAAGTCTGTATTTAGTAACAACATCTGGGTTGAACTCTCTACTAGTAATTACCATTTGTACCTCACCAGTAACAGGGTCAGTAACATACACTGTATCTGGCTTACCGATCAAAAACTCCATGATCTGATCTTTAGTAAGAGCATTTGAGAAACGATCGTCAATATTAGAATATGCTTTGATCTTACCTTTTTTAACTGCATCAAGAACGATCTCAATGAAATATCCACCGCCACTGTACTCATCACCTGGATAGCGGAAAGCCATATTTTGCTTTTCACGGATATCTATTTCACGCCATACCCTTTTCTTCCACATAACATCTGCCTCGCGCAGTGGCTGCCATTCAAGAACCTTTTGGATATGAGGTACTCTGTCATAAGCACCATCTGGCACCAAAGAAGGCTCCCAATTGTCATTTACGGCCTCACTTGAGTTAAATTGAGACTGCATGTCAGCTGTAGAATTATTCTGGGCAAATACTGTGCTACCTGCAAAAATCATCAATGCTGTAGCGGCTGCAATTCTGTATAATTTAGGGATATTCATAATATTCCTGACTGATTTACAATAATAAAAGATAAATATAACAATAATTACATTAGACGCAAAGTAATCGAATTCAACTTACGTTGTCTTTTATCTGGTCCAATACCTTTAATTTCTTCAATAAATATTTTGTCTCCTGGCTTAGCTCTTTTCATTAAGTCAGCAACTTGCTTATTGGCACGAGGCCCTTGTAAGTAAGCGCTCTTCACAGGGAATGGCCCTAGTAACTCACCTCTTTTAGGAAGCATACTAAACTCAAACTCAGTAACTACAAATCTTGCTTCAAAGTCAAAGCCTTTCAATACAGCAACAACACCAGATTGTGCTTTGAATATGTTGGCATACAATCCACCGCCTTGCTTACCACCTACCATGGCTACAGGATCAGGAATGTATTTAACACGCATTGGCAAACCGCCAACTGTTTTTGGACCGTTATCCGTTTTAGCTACGATATCAGCCTGAACTTTACCAGGTTTTGTAACCCTAACAGTATAGTGTCCTTTACCTTCTTTACTATTTTCAGTAATTGTAGCTCCCGGAATATTCACTGATATATCCTCAAGTGAATAACCAGCAGCTGATACAGTAATCGGGTTATCTACACCAATGTAGAACACGTTCATTTTATCAAGCTGTATTGATGCACCTGTAGAACCAACCATGTATTCGAAAGAATAATCTCTCTCTTCAACACGACCACCAAGATCAATAGACACTTTACCCTTAACGGTTTTCAAACCAATACCGGTTGCCGTAGTTTCCCAATGAGAGATACCGCTATCTACACGAGTTTCTTGGCCTGTACTATAAGTAACGTTTGGTTTAACGTGTCTGTTATAAGCAGACATAAATACTTTAGCAGTGATTTTCTGACCTTCAAGTGCATATGATGGTGTTGGAATAGCTATAGCTTGGAAAGCATCAAACTTGATCTGCTCAGCACCAGCCTCGTCAAACAATCTTTGTACCACCATTGCCTCACTACTTCTAATATCATTTTGGAACTTAGAAAGCAAGGTTACTGCAGCCATAGTTGGCATTTTGTTAAAGTATGCTGTAGCCCAATCACCTTTAGGGTTATTATCATTCTTTTCAGCCTCAACAATCTTAATCTGAATTTCGTTCTCCAATGACTTTCTCTGAGCAGGGCTAACTGCACTTAGCATCATGTTACGTAAATCCGTAAGTTTTTGTTTCAGCTCCTCACCACCTTTATCTTCTACAAGCAACTTTGTACTTGCATCAATATCACTTTCATTCTTAATGTCGCCTTCATCGTTATAACCACCAGCTTGTTGAATAACTTTTTCTTTCCAATCCTCAAGATAAGTAACCATTTCGGCAGCAGCTTGTTTTACTTGTTTAGCCTTGTCATTAAAAGGCTTCACACGCTGCTTTTGACCTTCTTGGTTCTCATTTTCGTTGAAAGCATCATATAACTGATTGTTCTTCTGCTCGATAGAGGCATTTGAAGACTTGATACTTCTATTTATGGTTTTGAACGCATGCAGGATCTCAGATGATACATTGAGGGCCAACATGGCTGTCAACACCAAGTACATCAAGTTAATCATCAACTGCCGCGGCTCTTTAGGTAGAGACATCCTGTAATAAGTTTACTTAGTATTACTAAAATATTTTTTCAATCAATTCCATAGGAAGAAAGACATTCAATTTCTTCCACTCCACAATTCACACATATTAGCGTCCCTGCATAGCAGTTAGCATGTTACCGTATATCTCATTCAGCGTAGTCAAATTCTTAGAAAGCTGAGCAATTTGCTCTTTAGCTGCAACAGCATCTTGTGCACTTGAAGCCATAGCGTCAGAAGCACTAACAAGGTTACTGTAGAACTTATTCATAGCTTTAAGATGGTTGTTAGCATCTTGAAGCTCTACCTCGTAAATTTGATTAAGAGAACCTAAGTTTCTAGATAATACTGTTACTTGCTCATGGAACTTAGCTGTATCTTCAGCAGCGTTATTGAACGAAGCCATCGTATTACTAGCTCCAACAAATGTATTTTTCATTTCACCAAGAGCAGAAGCTGCGTCGCGAGCACTCTGAGAATACTCATTAGTAGCCGAAGTAACATCAGTTACATCTTTAATTTGCTCAACTACTGCGCCAAAACGCTGGAAGTTATCACCAAGCTTTCTAATATTAGCCGGAGTGATTTGTGCATCTTCCATCATTTTATCTAATGTAGCACCCGGAGAAACTTTACCTGCTGCAGAATCAAATTTTGATCCTTTACGATAAGCTTCTACATGCGGGTTTTCGTCAATGTTTGGATAAAAACGCTCCCAATAATAATCCTTATGAGGTGGTAGCAAACCTAACAAAGCGAATATGAAAGCCTCGGTAAGCATACCTGCTGTAAGCATGATACCTGCAAACGGCCAGTGTTGAATTTTAAATAAGGCTCCCAAAAGAACCACTGATGCACCCAAGCCAATGATCAAGTTCTTGATGTACTTACCTTGCTTGGTCTCAAAAAACAATGCTATAGAACCCATTGTATATATTTTTTTCTAAGAGTTGACAAAAATTATTATGACATATATGCTTTTATACTAACGCAACATACCTACAAAATATTATCCCGCAGTTAATATTTAAGCTCTTTTTATTAATTATTACCTCTTCTATTAGTTAAAGCAGGATGAATTTGCTGGTACACACAACGGAAACCGATATAAGGTTTTGCCGTATCAGCATATTCATAATCACGAGTACTTGTTTGTAGATAGAACGCTACATCGCGCCAGCTACCACCACGTACTACTTTACGTTTCATCCACTGAGGATCATTTTCTTTCACCTTGTATCCTATTTCAGGATTTATGTCAGATACTGAACGGTATGCAGTTCCAAAATAAGAAGACTCTGTCCACTCAGAAACGTTACCTGCCATATTATATAAACCATAATCATTAGGCCAGTAGCGATCTACAGGTACTGTATATAAACCACCATCAGCAGCATAGTTACCACGCTGTGGCTTAAAGTTAGCTAAGTAGCAACCCTTCTTGTTAACAAGATATGGACCACCCCACGGGTAAGGAGATTCTGTACGACCACCACGAGCTGCCCACTCCCACTCACTTTCGTTAGGAAGTTGGAACTTACCTTCGAAGAACAATCTACTCTCTTGACGAGATGATCTCCAAAGATTCGTACGCCAGTTACAGAATGCTTGAGCTTGATGCCAGTTAACCCCTACAACAGGATACCCGTTAAACGCAGGGAACCAGTTATATTGCTTAGCAATTGGCTCGTTGTAAGAATAGGTGAATTGTTTCATCCAAACAGTAGTATCAGGATATACCATGATATCTCTTTTCACGATAAAGTCTGTACGTGCTACATCAGGGTTTCTAACGCTAGCTTCGTAATCAAACTCTTCGTAATGATATACAAGTTTTGAATTGTCAAATTCTTTCACACCCCAACCTGTTTGATTTGCAGGAATGTAGAAGTTGATCAATTGATCTTGAAGATCTTCATCTTTCCAATTGATACGTTTACTCATATCCACTCTTTGGCTACCATCATCAAGGTCGATGAAGTCACCTAATTGAACATGTGCCATGGAGTCGCGCACCCAGTTTGTAAACTGGCGATACTCTTGGTTAGAGATTTCGGTTGCGTCCATGTAAAAGCCAGTCATCTGAACAGTACGGATCAAGGCATCGTTCTTACCACGTACGTCTTCATCACTTGCTCCCATTTTCATAACACCGGAAGGAATGTAAACCATTCCTAAAGGAACAGGTGCATTGTAGTTCAACTGGTTTGGCTCGCCTACCAACTGACCTCCGTTGCCTGGTCTGCCACAACTAGCAGCTAACGCAAGTAATGCTACCGCCGAGATCATCAGGGAAAGTTGTTTCATACTACTAATAGTTAATTTTTTTGCGATTAAGCAAATAAAGTAATTTTTTTTGGTTCAAATGATATTTACGTCATTGAACCGATGCACAATATTTAAAGTTTTTTCCAAAAATGCAAGCCTCAAAAAAAAAATTGTTAAGAAATTTAACTTCGAGGACACTTTATTAAACTCATTAATATACAACAAATTATTTAGCTCCTTTCAAAATATTTGCCGCTTCTTCTACACTACTTACTGGTGGCAAGCAGTATTCTTTGTTGCAGATATATAATTCAGACCCACCTAAACTGTTTTTATGTGCCAACACAGGCAGCTCCTTGGTAGTCTTACCAGGCACAAGTTTTAACGCATTGGGCGTATACGTAGCTGACAGCTTTGCGTGCTGCTCAAAAGCATTCTCCCCTGTTACAACAACTGTATAACTACCATACACTTGCTGCTGAATATACACACCCCAATTGGCAAAGGATGTCGCATATTTACTTGTATTTGCCACCATATTCTTCAGCATATATTCTCCTTGCTCTATCCAATTATTTTTTTCATAGCACATACCTAACCTGATCAAATTATCAGCCATCACTGAATTGGCAGACGGAATAGCTCCATCATACACATCGACTTTCCTTACAGGAATATCTTTTTGCTCAATAGATGTGTAGTAATAAAAGCTTCTATCCTCGTGCAAAAAACCGGCATTGACATCTGTTAAAATTTCATGTGCTTTCGCTATCCAATCACCATTCCCTGTTGCCGAAGAAAGCTCTATTAAAGCCTGAATTAAATAAGCCATATCATCAAGCTTAGCGTCGATCTTCGCATCACCTTCTTTCCACGTATGAAATACTTTGTTATCTACAAAAAAGGCTTCCATCATCCACCGCATTTGCGTTACGGCCTTATCAATTAGCTGTTCACTTTGCAATGCCATTGCAGCTTTTACAAGCGCAGTATTCATCAACGCATTCCATGACAATAACGATTTATCATCAGTAGCCGGCCTAATTCTTACCTCCCTGTACTTGCGCAGCTTTTCTTTAGCAACTGATATCCTTTGTTCTAAATCTTCTACCGCTATCTTTTTGTCTTGCGCAACTTGTTCTTTACTTCTTGTTACGTGCAGAATATTCACACCTTCCCAATTACCAGCTTCAGTAATACCGTAGTATGCAGTTACTGCATCGTCGTCTACTACAGTCTGCCACTCCTCCCAAGAAAAGGTGTAATATCTACCTTCTACCCCTTCGCTATCCGCATCTAGCGAGCAATAGTATCCGCCATATCCATTAGCCAATTCTCTATCACAAAACGCCACCGTTTCTATGATCACTTCCTTATAGCGTTCTTTCCCCGTTAGCACATATGCATCTGCCAATACACCTACAATCAAAGCATTATCATAAAGCATTTTTTCGAAGTGTGGCACCAACCAATTGTTGTCAGTAGCATATCTTGCGAAACCACCACCTAACTGGTCATATATCCCACCTTCGATCATAGCATCTAACGATAGTAATGCATGAACTAAACTTTTTTCTTCACGGGCAAAATGATAATGATCTAGGAGACATTTAATAGCCATTGTTGCGGGAAATTTCGGGGCCTTGCCAAAACCTCCAGAAACAGCATCTGCATTGCCCAACAGAGACTTTGCTATCGCTTGGCAAACATCTTTATCAAGACTTTTATTTTCAGCCTTGGTTGCTATCATAGATGCCTGCTTTAAGTATTGCAGCATTTGGTCGCTTTGCATTGCTACATCATCATATTGCTCTTCCCATATCTTTTTCATTTTCTGTAGCACCTCCATCCAAGATAAACGGCCATACATGCTTTTAGGCGGAAAGTATGTTCCACCATAAAAAGGCACTCTATCAGGCGTTACAAACACATTTAAAGGCCAACCACCCGCACCTGTTATCGCTTGCACTGCATCCATGTAAATACTATCTACATCCGGATGCTCTTCTCTATCCACTTTTATATTGATGAAGTGTTCATTCATATAAGCGGCTGTAGCGTCATCTTCAAAGCTTTCGTGTTCCATTACATGACACCAATGACAAGCCGCATAACCAATGCTCACCAATAAGGGCTTGTGCTCTTTTTGAGCCCTATCAAACGCCTCACTTCCCCATGGGTACCAGTCTACAGGATTATTAGCATGCTGCTGTAAATACAAGCTTTGTTCTTTTAAAAGTCTATTTGCCATTACTCATTCGCTTTCTATAAAATTGAATAAAAAAAATGGCTCAAAAAATTTGAGCCATTTTAAAATAGTATTACTAGTTATTACTTTTTATCATTCAAATACATCTCTAATGCCGACGCCATTGAAGGCGCGTTTGGCATTGGGGCCTTGATATCTAGGCGCAATCCGGCTTCTTCAATAGCCTTGGAAGTACTAGGACCAAAAGCTCCTATCAATGTTCCATTTTGCTTGAATTTAGGATTATGCTCAAACAACGTTTGCACACTATTAGGACTAAAGAAAACGATCACATCAAAACCTTCCTTCATCACCGGTTCTATATCAGTTGCCTTGGTTCTGTACAAAGTAGCTTCTACATAATCACAACCTTCGTCATTCATACATTGTGCTACTTCGTTCTTACCACTATCTGATGTAGGAACTATAAATCTCTCATTGTCTTTATGCTTGCAAATGATCTCTAACAAGCCATCTACACTCCCATCAGGAGAGAAGAATACTTTTCTTTTCCTATATAGTATAAACTTTTGTAAGTATAATGCTACAGCTTCTGTACTACAGAAGTATTTCATATCCTGCGACACTTTCACCTTAAGCTCTTCACATATCCTAAAGAAATGGTCAATAGCTTTTCTACTGGTAAAAAGTATCGCCGTATAAGAAGAGATGTCGATCTTTTGCTTGCGAAATTCCTTTCCACTCAAACCCTCAACTGTTATGAAAGGGTGAAACTCTAAATCAAAACCGTACTTTTTAGCCAAATCAAAATACGGCGACTTGTCCGTTTTAGGGCGCGGGTGTGTTATTAGCACTTTGTTCACTTGAGCATCTTTGCTCCCAGTTTTCTTTTTCGAGCGTACAACTTTTGCCATATAGGTTTGCAATGGTTTTTAAAAACTACATCATACTCAATCACTTCGACCCAATTAATAGTAGATCTGGTGTGCTAGTATTTTTACCAATACTGCCATTGGCAGTAGTTCCGAGGCGCAAAGGTAGGTAAAAAAATGGAAACGGCTGTATTGAAAAACTGGCCCAAAAACACTCCAGGACCTCATATACCTGTTAACCAATAATGCCCCTATGACTATAAATGAGACCACTATTGTAGGCCCATATATTGCCGGACCGGCAAAGGCCAAAAGCACTATAACAGGCAGCAACAAAATGGCAACTACTTTATTGATCAAAAAAACATTGAACAAGTAATTGTCAGCAACCGTTTTAAAGTTGAACACCCAGCCACTGAAACTGATCACGAAATACTTTACAACATACACCCCTAATACAGAAGCAATGAGTATCAACAATAGTGCAGACGGTGTAAACAACATTAAACGTTGGGGGAACAATATATTATAAATATAATACAAGTATATGCCTGTAGAAGCAGCAAAAAACAAGTTCATGATCAAATTGACCCACCCGGCATTACTCACCTGGTCTCTTAAATGCTGATAGTTTAACTCCGGGCTTTTGAATGCTCTCCATATGTTTTGGAAATACCTGCCATTGTTATAGTACACTACACCCAGAAAAAGCACTAATGCTATAATCAGGTAAAGATCAAATGTCTTATCTACTCTAGTACGCACCAGCTCTACCCTATTATCGCTATGCTTGAGCATTGGGTGTGTATTCGCCAAACTATCAAACACACCAATAACTTCTTGTTGGCTGCTTGTCACATGAGCAGTTATTACAGGCAAACTATCTACCTGCCCGTTGCTGAAAACAGGAATGAAAAGAAGCAGAAATAATATATAGACAGCAATATATCGCATGACAAGCTGTAAAGCTACGAAGTGAAGCTTATTGATAAAATAGGCTGAGATTATCTTTGTTGAAATAAGTTAAGTTGCTTTCTCACGTTATTATATAGTACCTCAATCTTGGCTTTGTACTTTTCATCGCAATTAGACAGGGCTATATTTCTTGATTGCTTCAAACAACTCAGCAGGTCTTCATTACACATTACACGAATGTCTACAGAGACTCTGTAGGCCCAGCGGTCTATAAAGCTCGAACTAACTAAGTGATGTTTTTGAAACAGAAAAGCTACCAACTCAGATGGGTGTTGCTCTACAAAATGACGGCAAGTAACATTTAGCTGCTGACGCAGCTCACCTTTGGCTTGCCCCAACATTCTTGAAACTAATAGCATATAAAAAGGTCTCGTCTCGTCATTCCTGGTAAACATACTATCAGCTACATCCAATGCCTTATCTATATCTTTAACTGTAAGCCTGCCTGTATAAAACTCAATAGCATCTTCCGACACGCCTCTGTGTTGCAAGTAATAGCTAACCGTCTTCAGTGTTTGTGCCTGCACAGAAACACTTACGAACAGAAATAATAGCATGTATAGTAACCGTAGCTTCATGAAGGATACAATAGCTCTAATATAAAAAAATAGACTCACAAGAACCGTTTGCATTACAACACCTTTTACAAAAGCATAACTTTGCATATCCAATTAGCTATGGCAGGCATTTATTTACATATCCCGTTTTGCAAAAAAGCTTGCGTGTATTGCAACTTTCACTTTTCTACATCTCTAAACCTAAAAGAAGACCTTCTAAAGGCACTGCATAAGGAGTTGTTATTACAAAAAGGTTACTTGGACAATCAACCCGTAGAAACTATATACCTAGGCGGAGGAACACCTTCTTTGCTTACAGCTGATGAGATCAATCAACTTTTTGACACGATACACTTACACTATAATATTGGAGCGTTGCGTGAGTGCACTTTGGAAACTAACCCTGACGACCTTTCAAAAGAATACCTAAAAAGCCTTAAACACACTCCTATTGATAGACTGAGCATAGGCGTACAGTCATTCTTTGACCGTGACTTGCATTACATGAAAAGAGCGCATAATGCGCAAGAAGCCGATTATGCCATTAAGGCGGCACAAGATGTTGGGTTCCCCAATTTGACCATAGACTTAATATACGGCACTCCTGGGTTAACCAACAATGATTGGCAACGCAATATTGCTCAGGTAAGTACATTACAAATACCACACTTCTCTGCCTATGCACTTACAGTGGAAGAAGGCACTGCTCTATACCACAACATCAATAAAAAAAATGCTCAGCCCATAGACTCTGAACAGGCTGCTGAACAGCTAAATATATTGATGAATGAAGCAGAGCAATTAGGTTATGATCATTATGAGATCTCTAACCTAGCCTTACCCCAACACTACGCCGTACACAACACCAATTATTGGAAAGGCAAACACTATTTAGGTATAGGTCCTTCAGCACACTCATTTAATGGCTATAGTCGCCAATGGAATATTGCCAACAATGCAGTGTATATAAAAAGCATATCAAAACAGCAGCTCAATTTTGAGAAAGAAACACTGACTGCACCACAACAGGTTAATGAATATATCATGACATCTCTTCGTACCCAATGGGGCTTAGACATTAAAAAAGTTACAGCACAATGGGGTAATGACACAACTAAAGAGCTATTACGATCTGCCCAACCCTTTCTTACCAACGGACAAATGAGCAATACAAATGAACATCTAATTCTTACCAAAAAAGGGAAAGCCATAGCTGACTATATTGCTAGTGAATTGTTTGTTATATGACAAATACATATATTCGTGTAGCAACTTTTACAATGATGAAACTCATCTTCAAACCCTTATTCGTTTTACTTCTTTTGGCCACCAACAGTAGCAACGCACAAAGCGTATTTATTGCCAGGCACTTTGATAATAACATCAACAAACAACACACCTCTTGCCCAATTAACAGGGCTCAGCTAGAGCTAGCAAGTGCAGCAATGTTTGAAGCAGGCAATCCTAAATATGTAATTGTTGACTTAATAAAAGATGGATACTTCTCACTAAACGACTCCTTCAGTTATAATATTGAAATAGACTTATACGAAAAACACAATAATAAGTTTGCCTTTGCATTAAGCATACCCATAGACCAAGCAGCTATTTACACCAAAAAGTTTCAGCGCTTTGCCAAGCTACACCACATACCACCGCATAAAGAAACACCCTACCGCATTGGCTTTTACAACTATGTGACTATGGCCGATATCATTGATGAGAACTCTAATTTCAGAAAGAATTTCGAAAAGGAACTAAAAAGAATCAGCCACTATAGAAACTACAAAGGAGACCTAAGGTTATATACTGAATTAGTAAAGGATGGCCTAGTTC
Organism: Flavipsychrobacter sp.; assembly: GCA_965230595.1. GTDB lineage: Bacteria > Bacteroidota > Bacteroidia > Chitinophagales > Chitinophagaceae > UBA5543. Next base: position 2,569,083 of record OZ246011.1, read on the forward strand.
CATTAGACAGCGCCTTAAAATTAGACTTTAGTACTAACGGCTTTTATGTACAAGGCAAGAGATTAACACCGGCCATGAGGCACAAGTACATGAGCCTATGCAAAGAAGAGTTTGGCAACAACTATTACTCAGATCACTCTAGCTTGAGAATAGGTGCTTTAAAAGAAAATACAATGAGAAAACGTATTGCCGAGTATCATCAAAAAGCAACAGAATACTAATCTGCAATATTCCTTGGAATGTTTAATGGCAGCCTTGTCAGCAGCTCATAATTAAGCTGGTTAGACATTTCACCAAATGAAGCTACAGAGACTTCATGCTCTCCCCTTTCGCCAATCATGATTACCTCATCGTCAAGGTCTATATCATCGCATAGTGTTACATCTACCGAGATACAGTTCATATTTACAGTACCTATTACAGGCACTAGAGTACCCTTGATAATAACCATACCGATATTGCTTAGGTCTCTACTAAATCCATGAGCATAACCTACAGGTATTACAGCAAGCTTCATGTCATTTTGTGCTAAAAAGCTGGCACCGTAACCTACAAAAGACCCTGTTGGCACATGCTTAATACTCATCACCTGGCTTCTCCACGTGATGATTCTTTTTAATGGCGAGACATTAACCTTTTGCTTACTCATATATTCTACCATGATCTCAGGACTAGGCCAAAACCCATATTGCATGATACCAATGCGCAGCATGTCATAATGCATATCAGGAAATCGCATTGACGCTGCTGAACAACAGGCATGAATTTGCTCCGGCTCTACCCCTTCTTTCACAAACTTTTTGACTACTCTTTTAAAAACAAGCTTCTGCTGTTTTGTTCTTACATAGTTGGTAATATGCTCTGCCCCAGCAAAGTGCATACATAGTCCTTGAAAATGTAGCTCTTCTTTATGAGTTTTCAGCACTTCTATTACTTCATCTATTTGGTGCGCTTCAAAACCTGTCCTGTGCATACCTGTTTCTACCTCTACATGCACTATGGCCTGCTTGCCTATTTTCTTAGCTTGGGCTATCACAAAGTTCATTCGTCTGGTATCAAACACATAAAACTGTATACCTTCTTTTATAGCCCATCTAATATCATCATCATCCATATCTCCCATGATCATAATAGTAGTAGTACCTGCGGCCACTTTTTTTACTATTCTAGCTTCATGCGCGCTATATACTGAGAAATGGTCTACACCACATTCTTCTGCCAAAGGCACATACTGTGCTATGCCATGCCCATAGGCATTACCTTTTACTACTGCGCTTATCTTTTTATCTGTAAAATAATCTCTCAAAAAAGCCCAGTTAGACTTCAAATTACTTTTACTTAAGAGTATCTCTGACGATGCTGTCTTGCTCATTGTGCTTTTTCTTGTATGGTCGCGAAAAGGTTTATTGCATGTTCGATGATATCATCAGGGAAATCATATTCAGGGTGGTGCAATGGTTTGCACTCTACCCCTGAACCCAAACCAAACATCGCACCTTTAATACGATTGGTATATAACCCAAAATCTTCACCCCACCTAAACGGCTCAGGTTTGTCTTGGTAAGATAATTGATGATGTACCGCAGCTTCTTTAATAAGACGCACGGCTCGCTTATCATTTTGGTTAGATTCAAATGTTTCTCTCTGTTCAAAAACCACCTTTAGCTCTTCGCTTTCCGCTATCTCTTCAGCATCTTTTTTTATGGCAGACAAGGTATCATTTAGCTTCTCATTACTATCAGCTCTTATGGTTAAATGCACTGACCCCTCTCCTGATGATGTACCATAAGCATTCACATCTCCCATTGTAGTGCATACAGGGGTGATGGTTACAAACTCATGCGTTGTTTTTTGCTCTTTATTATACTGCAATGCTGCCAACATGTATTCGCTCATTGCTTTTGCAGGATTCAGGCCATTCCAAGGCTCAGCAGCATGGGCTGTATGCCCTATAAAATTAGCTACAAGAGTAGTAACACTAGGTGTAAAACTACCTACCCTGCACACCACTTCATTTAAAGGGTATAATGGTACATTATGCAAGGCAAACACATAATCAATTGGTAAATCTTTTAGCACACCACTATCTTCAATAGCTTGCGCACCCCAACCTACTTCTTCTGCCGGTTGAAATATTAAATATACATTCCCTGCTTGAGGCCTCGACTCAGAATAATGTTTTGCTAAACCATATAGTATAGTAGCATGACCATCGTGACCACACTTGTGCGACACATGGTCAGTTGTTGACCTATGTTCAAAACTATTCAATTCTTGTATGGGCAGGGCATCAATATCTGCCCTGAATAATATATCTACCCCCTCTTGCTGTCCCTTAAAGGTTACGAGTATACCCGTACCAGCTACTTCTATAATACCATCTGTTGACAACGACCTTAATAAGCCCAATAAATACTTTTGAGTATTAAACTCATATTTTGACAACTCAGGGTGCCGATGCAAATAATGCCTTACTTCTTTTAACGCTTCAATATCTATCATATCCTTCTAATCTATACAAATATGGAAAGTTCTACAATTACCTACCAAAATGTTGAAGTTCTTTTAACATCGTATAAAAGGTACACTATCTATTAAATTAAAATGAATGTGCTTTTCTATGATGCAATTGCTATTTTAGCACCGTAAATATTACACAAATGAAACTTCTTGAAAACAAAAACGCACTTATAACGGGTGCTAGTAGAGGCATAGGACAAGCTATTGCTAAAAAATTTGCAGAACATGGCGCAAACATAGTCTTTACCTACCTCTCTTCTGACGAAAAAGCCAAAGCCCTTGAAGAAGAGCTTTCCGCTCTTGGTGTCAAAGCGAAAGCATACAAATCTGATGCAGGAGACTTTGCAGCAGCAGAAGAACTAGCCAAAAGTGTTCAAGAAGATTTTGGTTCTATTGACGTGTGTGTCAACAATGCAGGTATCTCAAGAGATAACTTACTACTACGTATGACACCTGAGCAGTGGGACGAAGTAATGCAAGCCAACCTTAAATCTGTGTTTAACCTTACCAAGCAAGTGATCAGGCCTATGATGAAGGCAAGAGCCGGTAGCATCATCAACCTTAGCTCTGTTGTTGGCGTAAAAGGTAATGGTGGCCAAAGTAGCTATGCCGCTTCAAAAGCAGGCATTATTGGTTTTACCAAGTCTGTAGCTCAAGAACTCGGGAGCAGAAATATACGTTGCAATGCCATTGCACCAGGTTTTATTGAAACAGATATGACCGACTACCTGAAAGATGGGGGTGCTGACCAATGGTTTGAAAAGATACCTTTACAACGTTTTGGCAAACCTGAAGAAATAGCTGATGTGGCTTTATTCTTAGCCTCAGACATGAGTAGCTATGTAACAGGCCAAGTACTAAGTGCTTGTGGGGGAATGAGTACTTAATGTATTTTTCACCCTTTTTTATAAGATTAAAGCCTAATTTTGTTCAATAAATAAGTTTAGATGCAGAAGATCAATGCTGCAATAACAGCAGTTGGAGGATACGTTCCAGAATATGTTTTAACCAACAAAGAGTTAGAAACAATTGTAGACACAAGTGACGAGTGGATACAAACCAGAACAGGCATCAAGGAGCGAAGAATATTAAAAGGGGAAGGAAAAGGCTCTTCTGACATAGCAGTAGAAGCAGTAAAAGAAATCTTTAGAAAAACAGGGCTGCAACCGGAAGAAGTAGATCTAGTAATATGTGCGACAACTACTCCTGATATGGTGTTCCCTGCTACTGCAAACGTTATCTCTGACAAACTAGGCATGATCAATGCATTTGGTTATGACGTAAGTGCCGCTTGTAGTGGTTTCTTATTTGCATTAACAACAGGTGCTCAATTCATTGAAACAGGCAAGTACAAGAAAGTAATCGTAATAGGGGTAGACAAGATGAGCTCTATACTTGATTATGATGACCGTACTACATGCATCATCTTTGGTGATGGTGGTGGTGCTGTTTTATTAGAACCTAACGCTGACGGTTATGGCGTACTGGACTCTGTATTAAGAAGTGATGGTAGTGGGCGCGCTTATCTGCACCAAAAAGCAGGAGGTTCTGTAAAACCTGCAAGCATAGAAACCGTTCAGAATAAAGAACACTATGTATATCAGGAAGGAAAAACTGTATTTAAATTTGCAGTGAAAAACATGGCTGATGTTGCCGCACAGATCATGGAACGTAACGATCTTACTTCCGACTCTGTATCATGGCTGGTACCACACCAAGCCAATAAACGCATCATCGATGCAACGAGAGAACGCATGGGCCTACCTGAAGAGAAAGTAATGGTGAACATACAACGCTATGGGAATACAACCAACGGTACACTACCATTATGTCTTTGGGACTGGGAAAAGCAGCTTAAAAAAGGTGATAATATTGTATTAGCAGCCTTTGGCGGTGGTTTCACTTGGGGCGCTACCTATATCAAGTGGGCTTACGACGGAGATAAAGTTTAAGCGTTCTGCTTTTCTTTATGATCCACATTAGCTAGCTGACCACAAGCAGCATCAATATCCTTACCTCTACTTCTACGCAATCGTGCATTTACCTTTTTAGTAGCCAGATAGTTCATAAATTCATCCACTTTAGCTTCATCCGGCTTTTGGAAGTCGGCATGATCTATAGGGTTATACTCAATAATATTTACCAGATCAGCAGGTACTTGGCGGTATATTTTCACCAATTCATCTGCATCACTAATATCATCATTAAAGTCTTTGAACAAAATGTACTCAAAGGTGATCTCGTTCTTTGTCTTTTTATAGAAGTAATTCAGAGCATCTATTAGCTCTTTAAGATTATTACTCTCATTGATCGGCATGATTTCATTACGCTTAAAATCGTTAGCCGCATGTAAAGACAATGCTAACTTAAATCGCACCTCGTCGTCACCTAGCTGGCGTATCATCTTAGCAATACCTGCCGTGGATACGGTTATTCTACGAGGGCTCATCCCTAAACCATCAGGCGAACTAATGCGCTCTACTGCTTGTAAAAGGTTTTTGTAGTTGAGTAATGGCTCTCCCATACCCATAAATACTATGTTAGTGAGCTTCTTCCCATAATTTTCAAGTGCTTGCTCATTGGCCAGTGTTACCTGATCTACTATTTCATCATAGTTGAGATTACGCTTGCGAGCTAAAAAACCTGTAGCACAAAACTTACAAGATAACGAGCACCCTACTTGCGAAGACACACAAACCGTCATCCTTTTATCTGTAGGGATCAGAACACTTTCTATATAATATTGATCGTCTAGCTGAAGCCTGTTTTTAATAGTGCCATCATTACTAAACTGGCTATGATCTACAGAGACTTTTGGTATGAAAAAATGCTCAGACAGTTTAGACCTCAAATCTTTTGACAAGTTGGTCATTCCTTCTATATCCTTCACATGCTTATCCCATACCCACTCATATATCTGTTTAGCACGAAAAGCCGGCTCCCCCATCTCTTTCACCATGTCGGTCAGCTGCTCTAGAGAGTAATGTCTAATATTTTTCATCACGCGAAGGTACGTTACTTAATAGAATTAGGTTTTATTATACTTTCAAAATGTTCATTAAATGATATTTTGCAATATTATTGAGCTTGAAAGTTTTTTTATACTTTTGAGAACAAATTAAAAAAATAACGACTATGAAAAAATTTCTCCGCTTTATTGGTATTCTATTACTTATTCTGGTAGTGGGTTTCCTAATACTATGCGCAACCGGTGAGAAAGAAGTAAACATCGAGCGCTCAGTAACTGTAAATGGTTCTAAGACTGCTGTTTGGAATCAAATGGTAAAATTCGACAACTGGACAAATTGGAGTCCATGGAAAGCTATGGATTCTACTATGACCTATACCGTAGAAGGCGTTGATGGTCAAGTGGGTAGCGTATATACTTGGACAGGTGAAGAATCGGGCAAAGGTTCTATCACTAACAATAACGTGGACGGCCATTTCATGAGCTATGATATGCATTTTATGGAGCCATTTGATGCCACTGCTGACGGATATGTGAAAGTAGAAGGCGAAGATGGTAACGTAACTGCTACTTGGGGTTACCATACTGTGCAAGACAAGTTCTTTATGCGTGGTATGTCTTCTCTAATGGGTATGCGCAAAATGCTGGAAAGCAGCTTTGACGAAGGCCTTGGCTACTTAAAAGACTATGTAGAGAGTGGGAAAGCATCTCCATTTAACGTACAACAAGTTACCTTCCCAGCTACTACTTATGCGACTATTCGCAAGACGGTTAAATTTGCCGATATGGAGTCTTATTTCCAACAAGCTTATGGAGCTATCTATAAAGCTGCGGGTGACAGGGTAATTACTGACAAACCTTCTGCTGCTGTATATTATGAGTGGGATGAAGAAAATGGTCAAACCGATGTTGCTGCGGCCTTCCCTGTTACTGCCGGTGATGATATCAAAGGTGTAGATATGGTTAACCAAACAGAAGCTACAGCATTCATGATCATGCATGTAGGTGGATATTCTGCACTTTATGCTGCTCATATGGCTTTAGGAGAGCATTTGGGCAAAAGTGGCAAAGAATTGGACAAAGTAATTGAAGAGTATGTAGTTAGCCCACATTCAGAGCAAGACTCAACAAAATGGGTAACAAAAGTATACTGGCTTACTAAGTAGTTATTAAAAAAACATAATTAAAGCAGCTTGCACAAAATGTACAAGCTGCTTTTTCGTTATTAAGACGCGTAAACTTATATTCGCAGACAAAATTTCATTTTCCCTTCCTAATGAAGGTATCTGTCATAATAGTTAACTATAACGTTAAGTACTTCTTAGAAGTATGCTTGCACTCTGTAACGAGAGCCGGAGAAGGCTTGGATACAGAGATCATTGTGGTTGACAATAACTCTTATGATGACAGCTGTGCCATGGTGAAGGAGAAATACCCTCATGTAACCCTAATTGAGAATAAAGACAATAAGGGGTTCTCAAAAGCCAACAATCAGGGTGTAGCTGTAGCTAAAGGAGAATATATACTATTCTTAAACCCGGACACGGTAATGCCTGAAGACTTTTTAAAGAAGCTCACAGGCTATATGGATACCCATAAAGATGCAGGAGCTATAGGGCCACGTATCATAGATGGTAAAGGCCAGTACGCACCTGATGGCAAAAAGTCATTCCCTTCACTTTCTGTAGCCATATTTAAGACTACAGGAATCAATAAGATATTTAAAAAGTCTCCATACTTTAATAAATACTATGCTGTACACATTGGTGAAAATGAAACAGCCGAAGTAGATGTATTATCGGGCTGTTGTATGATGGTGCGAAAAGAGTTACTTGGCAATATTGGTGGGGCTTTTGATGAGGACTATTTTATGTATTGTGAGGATGTAGACCTTTCCTATAGGATACAAAAGTCGGGTAGTAAAAATATTTACTTCCCCGAGGCTACTATTATCCACTATAAAGGAGAGAGTACCAGGAAAGCCACCTTATCTTATGTGAGGATCTTTAACGAAGCCTTATCCCTATTTGTCAAAAAACACTATAGTAAGCAAAGTGCAAGACTATTTATTCTGTTTATAAACATTGGTATTGTATTAAGAGCCATATTAGGTGTCGTAAAACAAGTACTGAAAGTACTTAGAATGCCACTTTTCGATGCATTAATACTTATTGCCACATTATGGTTTATGAAGGAGTTTTGGGTAGAGCAGGTAAAAAGCATTCAACCTATACCACTCAACTCGGTACTGGCCACCTTCCCTGTATATATTCTCTTATGGCTATTTAGTCTGTATATGAACGGAGCTTATGACCAGTCTTATAGGGCATTAAGGGTAATAAGAGGCATGGTGATAGGCACCATACTTATTTTGGCTTATTATGGATTATTGCAGCCGGGGTTACGTTACTCAAGGGCTATCATCATACTCAGTGGTTTTGTAGGCACTGTTATTATGCTCGGGTTGCATGAGCTACTTTTCAGGTTGGGTATATTCAAGTTCATCCCTTATGACAAACTGCCAAGCAAGGCAGTAATAGTAGCAGAAGAGTCCATATATCACAACACTGCAAATACCTTAAGGCGGGTACACTATGCCCCGGAGGTAATGGGCCGTATATCGCCTGCTGCTAACAAAGAGCATGCATTAACCTCTATTAAGGATATGAAGCATTTTATTTATGCTGCTAATGTAAATGAAGTGATCTTTTGCGTGAATGGACTGAGCTATATGCAAATATTAGAGCAAATGGAGCTTTGCGGCCCCCATAACGATTATAAAATACACATCTCCGGTAGCCCTAGCTTTGTAGGCAGCAACTCCAGCCATACTGCCGGCGATCTTTATACTATTGATAGAACTTATAACCTATCGCGTTTTGCCCAACTGCGTAATAAAAGGATACTAGATATCCTCACGTCATTAGCAGGTTTATTATTTATACCGTTTCTATTTTTCTTAGTAAAAAGACCTTTAAAGTTTGTTGCTAACTGCATGAATGTACTTACCGGCAGAAACACATGGGTAGGCTACACTGCTCCTATTACCAGCAACTTACCGGAAATAAGAAAAGGCATACTGCCACCTTACAATGTACTGGAAGGCTATCAGCCAGATGAGGAACTAGCTATAGAGCTTAATATAAATTATGCCCAAAAGTATACAGCCGGCTTGGATATAAATTTATTGCTTAAGAACTATAAATATATGGGCGGTATCTAAAAAAATATTTTGCATTTTTAAGAAAGTGTTTATTTTTGCAATCCCAATTAACATTCCTCTTTAGCTCAGCTGGTTAGAGCATCTGACTGTTAATCAGAGGGTCGTTGGTTCGAGTCCAACAAGAGGAGCTAAAAAAGCGAGTGTAATTACACTCGCTTTTTCTATTTAAGAACTTGGATTTTGATACGGATTTATCTACTTGAAACTATCGAAGTCTAATTCGCTCTCTTCAATGCCCTTAAAGCTATTAACGCAAATATTCCAATTAATAGTTCAAGAGCCATAGCAACCATTAAGCCTTGAGCAGGCATACCATCTAATAGGAGACTAAACAAACGGCCAACTCCGTATGAAAGAAATACAATAGCAGTTAATAGTACTGCTATATACTTCCAACTGGCACTAAAAGCACCTATCAGTATTATTATACTAATGGATAGTATTGCTACTCCTGGTGCTCTAGTTTCGCTCAACTGACTAACGTTACCATTAATTACTATATCATACCCTGCTTGCATTTCTACAGGAAAGAATGCAAGACCAATACCTACTAGTAGGCCTATAAGCCCTGCGATTATCAAAAAGGCACTAATTGCTTTGTTACTTTTCATTTGCATATATTTTTTGTGTTATTGATAATGCAAATGTGATATAGTTACGTTCGCCTCACTTGTTCGAAAGGAAATAATATTTGTTGGAAAAGGATTTTATAAGTGAACCGTGTTGTTATAAATAGGCAGCCGACCATAGTAGCCCCGCATAACTCTTACGCCATTTAGCCTTAAGTTCTAACAGTTTAACTTTTGCTTGCAGCATTTTATTCTCTCTGGAGTTCACTAAAAATAAGGTGCTTTCCCCGATATTATATCGGGTCAACTCTCCACGATACATCTTTTGAAAGTTGCTGTAAGCTGCAGTATAGTTTTCTATCTGATTATTAAGTATCACTACTTCGTTATAATAGCTACGTATCTTGTTCGCCAGCTCTAGTGTTACATACTCTTGCCCAAGGTTAGCTTCTTGTAGTTTTAGTTTTGCAGCTCTATAAGCACCTCTCTCTTTCCTAAAAGCCAACGGCATACTAAAGTCAATACTGAACTTATTATTATTTTCTAAAAATGGTGTTGTGATCTCATTAGGCAATCCATATCCCTTATTGAGCACATTAGCGCTAACGTCTAATTGAGGTAATATGGCCTGTGTTTTCAACTTCTTTTCTATCTCTATGGCATTAATTTTAGCAGCCACCATTTCCAGCTTGGGATGATTACTTAATGCTTGGTCAATAAAAGTTTCTACGCCAGACACTTCAGGTTCAAGCCTCTCCAAAGCTATACTATCGGGTATTATATTTATCGACCAATCAAAAGGTTGATTATTGTCTAGCCATAAGTAATTTGACAGCTCATAACCTGAAGTATAAAAGTCTAATAATGCTTCATTCTTACTCAGTTCATAAGTTTGCACCTGTGTCCAAGCTTCCACGGTATCGATAGCCGGTCTATTACCTTGCTTATATTCCAGCCTGACAAATTGCAGACGTTTGCGGGTTATTGCAGTAATATCATCATACATTTTAAATGCCTGATAAGCTCTAACCCAATTCCAATAGTTCTTAGCCGCTTCAAACAATACATCATTGACCACTAACCTTTGCTCTGCAAGTGTGGCATCGCGCATGGCTTGTGCTTTTCTTAAAGTAGCCCTCCTCTCATCAAATATCAACCCTCTTAATACAGACATTTCGACACCAGCATACACAGATTTGCCTAGTGTCAACTCTGACAATGCTCTATTTCCATATATTTCTTCAGCACCTGCCTTTATATTTATACCATACCAAGTGGGTATCTTCAACTCAGGGTTGAAATAGCTATAATATTGCTGCCCATCAAACGTCTTTTGGTCGGCAGTTGTATTTAACTTAGGATCAAAGCCACCCCTTGCCTCGGTAATGTATGCTTTATACCTGTCTACTTTTACAGAAGCTTGTTGTACCACAGGGTGATACTGCTTTACAATACTTAGCACATCATCTTTAGAAAGATAATACAAGCTATCTTGCGCTGATGCAGTTATTGCAAAGCAGAGAAATGCAGTTAAGTAAATGAATATGTTACTTGATCTTACCAATCTTCTTCTTTTTATCGTCGCTTTTTAGGTCCTTATTCTGTTCGTTATAATAGTCTGGCGGGAATCCATTTATATTACGCCATAGTTCATACCATATTGGTACATCTTTAAGTAACATGATGGATGATGCCCCTGTACCTATCTTTAACTCCTGAGGCCATTTACGCTCGCCATCTACTTCTTTAACCAGTACTCTAAACATGCCATTTGCACCTACATTGCTTTCAATAGCGGCCACTTCACCGGCAAATGTACCATAAGAAGCTTGGGGCCAGCCACTAAATACAATGGCGGGAAACCCGTCAAACAAAAACCTTGCTCTCGAGCCTATAGAAAGTAATGGCAGATCTACAGGACGAACAAATACCTCAACTGCCAACTGAATATTTTCCGGTACAATATCAAGTAACTTTTCCCCTTCCTTTACTATTTCATTTATACCAGATTTTGAAGCGTTGACCACCTGCCCTGTTTGCGGAGCAAGCACATAATACTGGCCAGAACGGATCTTATAATTAGCATATTGGTTTTTAAACTTTGAAACCTCAGCTTGCGTTGTAGCTATTTGACTACTTGCAGCAGCTAGCTCGCTTTGTGCTTTAAAAACCTTCTCTGCATATTCTTGCTTTACCTGGCTCAGCTCAGTTCTTGTATTAGCCAATTTAATCTCAGTGCTCATTTTCTTAGCTACAGCATCCTGATATTTTTGGTTTCTCTGCTCTAACTGTACTTTAGAGACTAAGCCACTATCTCTCATCACCAACTGACGTTCATATTGTGCTTCAGCTATTTTTAAGCCATTTAATGCCGCTGCTGCTTCTATGCTATCGCTCACCACCTTCATTCTTAACTGTTGTAGTTTTAGCTCCAGGGTAGATTTCAGTGCATCTATTTGTGATTCTGTTGCCTCTACTTTCCTTTTATAATATTCAACTGAAATCTCTTTAGCACTCAACTGTTCCTGTGTACGATCTAATAGTTCAGGGTCTAAATAATCATCCTTTACCTCTGCTAGCTTTACTATAGTATCTCCCTTCTGCACGTGATCACCTTCCTTTACATACCACTCTACTATTCTACCGGCAATGATTGTAGGTACTTGTTGAGGCCTTTGTTCTTGACGTAGTGTTGTTACCTTGCCTCTTGCTCTTATGTTCTGCGTCCATGGTAGAAACAGAACTAGTAGCATGATAACGATAGTAGCTAATAGCCACTTACGAATGTTGCTTTCTTTCCCAACACGATAAACCGTGCTAAATGATTGAACACGCTCCTGGTCTGTATTTTCTTTTACAATTTTTTTAATCTCATCCATACCATTAGCCGTTTTCAATATCGTTTATACTATTAACCATTCTTCCCTTACCATCTTCCAGCACGAGTATCTTATCGCATATCTGGCCACAATGCTTATCATTTGATGTTAAAATGACAGTACTGTTTTTCATTCGGCTCTTTATATAATTCATGATCTCATTTACATTGGCTATCTCTATACCTTTAAATGCATCGTCAAGCAATACAAAAGACGGCTTAGCTAATAATAGTCTGGCTAACATTATCTTTCTTATAATACTATGTGGAAGATCAACACCTGTTGGCTTTAACTCCATATCATATTGATCTGAATGCTGCTCAATAAACCTACTTAAGCCTACTATTTTAGCAACTTCAAACACCGCTTCATAATCTATCTTTTCACCTAATGTGAGATTTTCTAATAACGTACCTTCAAATATTTCGGGATATTGCGTCACTAACATGATATCTTGCATTAGTGACTGTCTATCGTATTTACTTTGCGGAATATCATTTACCAACAGCTGCCCTTTGATACAATTATATAAACCCGACAACACCAACAATAATGTTGTTTTACCCGATACTTCAGGACCGTATATTAATAGGTTGCCGCCGGCCTCTAGTTCAAAACTTACGTCGTTTAATATGGGCCTATCATTATACGCAAAGCTAAGTCCATTAGCCTTTATTGAAGGGCCCTTTTCTTTGGGTTCGTATTTAATGTTGCCATCTTTTTCTAATGGTTTATCTAACACTTGATTGATCTTTTCAAGTGATGTAAGCACGTCATACACTTTGTCTAAATTGACGATCAGCTTCTCTACAGAATTGATAACCAATATGATAACGATTTCTGCCGCAATAAATTGACCAATATTCAACTGCTGGTTGACTAAAAGAAAAGCACCAACTATAAGCATGGCCGCAGTAATTAAAAACTTGAAACCAACAAGTGTCCAATACTGGATAAGTAATATTTTAAAGTGTGCTGTGCGAGACTTGAGATACTCCGTTACATGTCTATCAATTTTCCCTAAACGGTAGGCTGGTTTTGTAAACCTAAAGAGCGTATTCATTCTAGAACTATCCTCTAAGTTTGCAGCAACTTTATACTTATTTTTACTTTCTTCTAAGCTAGTTTGCAGACCTCTATTACCTGTATAATTTAAAATGAGGTATAGCACAAGCACCAACATCAAACCAAAAAAGATAAATGCCGGGTGATAAAATGAAAGCAACAACAAACCAAATATGATCTGTATAGTTGCTGTGGGTATATCTAGTAGCAGCTTAGAAATACCCTTTTGTAATGAGATGACATCAAAAAATCTGTTTACCAACTCAGGGAAGTAATACTCTCTTAATGACCTAAGATCTATTCTAGGTATTACATAGGCATAACTTAAAGAATATCTTACAAATAACTGTTGTTGTATTTTTTCTATGATCTTCATTTGATTTACCTGAAGCAAACCATTTAAAAACACACTAAACACTACAAAAACAATAAGTATAACAAGTGAAGTAGATATTGAGCCTCCTAAAACGAAACTTATTATCGCTTGTATGCCTAACGGTAAAGCTAATTGTACCAGCCCTAGCATAATAGCATAGAAGTAAATAGCATATATCTCCTTTTTCTCAAATTTTAGTATCTCTAAAATTCGATACAGAGGGTGCTTTTTAGATGGCATAAATCTACTCATGATTGCAAATATAGTAATCAACCCAAAATGATAGTAATACTATTGCTTATAGTACCAAAGCTAATATTTATATTAACATTGGTTTCACAATTAGTATATTTGCAATTAATATGGAACTGCAATTACATATTAAGATGAATAGTACATTATTCATCAAAGATCCTGAAGATTCTAAACTTGGGCGGAGGATTATTGAACATAGCATTGACCTGATAGAAGAGAATGGGTTTGAGGACTTTACGTTTAAAAAGCTAGCAAATAGTCTTAATACTGCAGAAGCTAGTATATACAGGTATTTTGAGAATAAACACCGTCTGTTAACTTATATTACGTCTTGGTTTTGGACTTGGATGGAATACCAACTGGTTTTTTATACCAATAATATTGATGATCTAGAGAAGAAGATCGATATTATCATATCACTACTTACATTTAAGTTGAAAGATCAATTTCTTTTAGAGTATATTAATAAAGAAAAGCTACAAAAGATAATAGTTGCCGAGGCCAATAAATCTTACTTCACTAATCATATAGACGAAGACAATAAAGCTCAAATATTTAAGCCGTATAAGGATCTATGCCATAGAATATCGAAAATATTCGGCGAATATAACAGTAATTATAAATACCCTCACTCGCTCGCAAGTACACTTATCGAAACCGCACATCATCAAATCTTTTTTAAAGACCACCTTCCGTCATTAACCGATTTTGGTAAATCTAAGACCGGCGATGAGTTAGTAAATTTCCTAAAGTCTTTAATTATCTGTTCACTTAAATAGTATAGTATTAAAACAAGAAACTAATAGCTCAAAGCTTATTACATAAAAAAGGTGTGCCAAACGGCACACCTTTTTTATTCTAATTAATTCCTGTTATCTCATTACATTGAATGGCTTACTTAATATTACACCATCCTTAGTTGTAGCGCGTAACATGTAGTGGCCGTTAGTGTAACCATTCAAGTCAAGTTTCATTTCGTTAGACTTAACTTGAGTGTTATGGTACATTACCTGACCAACACTATTTACAACGCTTACTTCGCTAAGCTCAATATCACCACTTACGTTAAGTGTAATTTGCTCTCTTGCAGGGTTCGGGTACAAGCTAATCGCAGCCTCACCAGATACGTTAGTTACATTAAGAGGGAATCCTAATGAGATCGTATCAGAACCACAAGAGTTATACATAACTAGGCGGATATATAAGCTAGGATCGTTCACCTGCTTGTTTACCACTTGGCTAGTGCTAGTTGAACCATCGCTGAACAACCACAAGTAACTAGTCGCATCTTTCGGACCACTAGGGCTGAACGTATAGTTGTTACCGGCTTTCACATAAGAGATACCATTAGCAGATGGCAATGGATCGATGTTAACCTGAATTGTATCAGTATCGATACAGTTAATACCACCATTTACTGTTACATAGTAATCGCCTGTTTGTTTAGGACTGATCGTACGTGTAGTATCACCAGTACTCCAAGTGTATTTAGCACCAGGGAATCCAGCATCAAGTATAAGTGGAACATTCTTCACTTCACAGAAGCTAGTATCGCTACCAAGATCAACTTGAAGTGGGCCACTAGTAACTTGAGTTACTGCAGACTCTGTTTCACAACCTATGTTTTTAACTTTTACTGAATAGCTACCCGCACCTTTCACAGAGTAAGTGAAATTATTTGCACCTGCTATGTCAACACCGTTAAGAGCCCACTGGTAGCTAAGACCAGAACCTGCTGAAGCACTTAATACTAAGTTGCTACCAGTACAGTAAGTTAACGGACCACTAGATGAAACAAGTGCCATTGGAGGAGCTACAGCTGTAACAGTTACAGGAGTTGCCTCAGCAATTTTAGTGTTACTACCTTTCTTCTCAGTTACAACTACAGAGTAGTCACCAGGCTGAGTAGTTTTGTAGCTACTAGTAGTAGCACCAGCTATGTTATTATTGTTCAATCTCCACTGGTAAGTATAAGTACCGCCTGAGCTACTGTGTACAGCGTTAAGTGTTACAGTATCGCCGAAGCAGAATACAGTTCTACCAGTTGGGTGAATGAATGCAGAGAAAATTGATCCGTTCTCAAGACCTGTGAAGTAACGGAAGCTAGTTAAGTTAGTACCTGATAATACATTGTTACCAGTATTAACAGAACTTAAAGTACCGCCGTATACAGCCCATGGAGTAGGAGGCAATCTATGAGCAAGTTTCAACTCACTCTCTTGTGCGATAGTACCTAACCAAATATCCATATAGTTTACTGTAGCGTCAAAGCTATAAGTATTACCAGGACCTGAAGGAACGATATCAGTATAGAAATACATATTATTAGGAGCTTGGCTTGCAATATTCGGACCACGACGACCACTGTACTGACGTACTGTGATTGGTGAAGTCAACTGTAAGTTAGCATCCCAAGTTACTCTTGCTACTTCGTTACCACCAAATGTAAACACTTGGGTAGTACCAGGAGCTGCCGTTGCTGGGCTAGCTTCTGCAGCAGGAGGAATAGATGTTGGTTCAAACTCATAAGCACCAATATCAGGAACACCATTAGCTCTTGCATCTACACGTGCATTCATCTCAATATCAGTAGTATTACCAGAGATATGAACCGCACGACCGTTTAGTGCCCAAGAGTTAGGATTAGCAGGGTCTGGACGAAGATCCGTGTTACCAGCCATTAAACCAGGCTCATGAGATAATGAGTGTTCACCTTGACCACTTGCTGAACGATATGCTGCTAGAGAGTTTCTTGCAGAACCGTTGTAGTATAATAATGTGCTACCGTTTTCAGTATAGAAGTTGTTGTAATCATAAGTCTGAGTAGAAGAGTTTCTATAGAAGTAACCTGCTTTAGAGCTACCTCTACCTATGAACATGTTATTTCTAACTGTGATATCACGATATGTGCTAGATGAATGATAGAAATACGCAGCATATGAGCTTGAGTTAGTTGAACTCATATAGAAGGTATTGTTGATCACATCCATGTATTTGTTGTAAGAGAACAACACAGCGTAGTTACTAGAACTTGTAGTATGTACGGCAATAGCATTGTTCATTACTTTCAGGTGATTAGATGCTGTACCGTCATTATAATATGAGTACACACCATAATATCTCCAAGTACCTGTTACATTGTTACCAATGAACTCTTTAGCACCTGCAGGCATACCGTACATGTACCAGTAGATACCATATCCACCATTAGATGTTGGGTTAGATATCTTGTTGTAGTTCACTTTCATGTCCTTAGCACAATAGCCGATATACATACCCATGTAACCGTTACCGGTAAGCGTGTTACCAATAATGTTCAGGCTTTGAGTGTAGCTACCGCTATTACCGTAGTAATAGATACCATAATAACCATTTTGCATTTCGTTATTGATGATATTGATGTCTTCACCCTTAGTATAATAAGAGTAGATCGGGTTATGATAAGACGTAGTATTTGAAGTACAAATCAAGCGACAGCCAACAACACTATCGTGCTTAGGCTCACCTTCAAAGAAGACTAATCTACCGTAACTAGGACTAGATGTAGTTACTGTTATGTTCTTGATCGTTACATATTCAGCATCTTTCAATTTCCAGATGTGAGCAGCTTGATAGTTTGTAGGACTAGCTGTAATCGTTACAGAACTATTATCGCCATTCTCAGCTTGGAAAGTAATATGTGCGTTAGGACCGGTACCATTTACTTTACCTAACTCTAATTGACCAGTATAAGTACCAGGGCGAATGTTGAAGTTCACATCACCACAAATACCGTAAGTATTTAAGTCATTGATTGCATCAGATACTGCTGGATAGTCTGGAGTAGTACCACCTATGGTGTAGTCACCGGCAAGTGCAGCACGCATGCTAGAAGTCATTGTATCATCACCCGGTACAGGGTCAACCTTATTATTAGGGCCATGTGTCCAAGCTTTGATATTTACCGGAGTATTACCAAATGTAACGTTACCTAGTGAGATGATCGCTTCATTACCATTAGCACTACCATTGATATCGATAGTACTGTTATGGTTGATCGTACCTTGAGTAGTACCGTTCAACTGCCAAGTAACTTTCAAACTGTTGATCTTGTTATTACCACTGTTCTTCACGCGAAGCTTTACAGCATAAGTACCAGGGCAGAAAGGTGGCATTGGATCGATGATGATGTCCGCACTAGCGTTATCACTTACGTCAATACCCGTCCACTTACCAGACTGTGTAAGATCAGGAGTTTGTATGAAGTTACGTGTAGTATTAGAAGAACTTACTGCAGGGCTATAACCGCTCCATTGATTAGTACCAACTTTCTCCGCAAGACGAAGAGCTGACTCAGAAGCAATAGAACCCATTGCAGGATCCTTATAATAAAGGTTCATGTCAAAATCGTAAGTACCTGCAGACATACCCGCGTCTACATAGTAGAACATCTCAGTAGGGTTGATCGCTGTAATACCAGGAGGTTTAGTACCTGTGTATTGTTTCATATCAATAGTAGTAGGAACTGTTGAACCAGCATCCCACGCTATAGTACATACGGTATCTTGACCGAATAAGAATGTTTGCGTACTACCTGCAGTAGCTGTAGCAGGAACTGCAGTACAATTAGGAGGTGTAACGGTTGGTGTAAACTCATGTGCACCCAAATCAGGAACACCCTGAATAGTGGTTACTGCACGAGCATTACCATTTATATCTTTATTGTTACCTGCAATTTGTACACCACGGCCATTCAATGCCCAACAACCAGCAGCTGTTGGATCAGGACGAAGGTCACCAGTAGAAGCATTCATGAACGCAGGCATGTAAGAAAGTGAATTCATACCTTGGCCTGTGCTATTTCTCCATGCTTGGATAGAGTTACTACCACCGCCTGAAGCTCTGTAGTATAAGTTATTACCACCTGGCTTATAAACGTTGTTATAGTCCATAGTGAAGTAATCATCAGTATACATATACAAACCATAACCATTGCTACTAGTTTTAGTGAATGAGTTATTGAAGAATGTATTGTTGTTGTAAGAAGATGATGTACAGTATAAGTAACCTGCATAGTCAGTACTACCGGTAGCAGCACTGTGGAAGGTATTGTTATATACATCAGTGTTCTTAGAATAGTAGAACGTGAATGGTCCGCGACAAGTACCAGATGTTTTAGTGTAAGAAGTATTGTTATATACTTTAACACCATCTAGGTAGTAGCAGTAGAAACCATAGTTGTAACCACTAGAAGTACAAATAGCAGATATTTGGTTATTCGCTACAGTACCGCCAGAACGGCTATTCATATATACATAAAGACCGTAACAGTAACCTCTGTGTGTTTGAGAAGATATCTTGTTACCTGTAAATGTAAAGTCGTTACAATAGTATAAGTAGTTCAAAGCACCGGCACTAGTACTATTAGTACGGTTTTGCTTCACATCAATGATGTTATCTTTCATTGTGGCATCATCAGAATAGTACATCCAATAGTTATAGAAGTAGTAATTCTGCGTACCTACTTGGCTCCAAGTATTGCTGTTAAACTCTGAGTCTTTAGCATAATACATACCATAGTTATATACATAATAACCATTGTTGTATTGCTTGGTTTGATTAACCTCGTTGTTATTGAACTTAGAATCGTTTGACTGATACAACCAATAGTTATACCAGTAATAACCACCTGAATAAGTATAATCAAACTCGTTGTTTAAGAACTCAGAGTTTGGACTGTAGTAACAGTTGTAGTTGTAGAAATAACAAGTTCTACCTGATTGAGTTTGGCTAAGATCAAACTTATTACCAGTAAATTGACAATTTGGACTATAATAAACGGTATAAGCATAGATATAGTCTCTACCTGTACCTGTTATTTCATTATTCTCAACGATAAGGTTGCCTCCACGATAAGCCGTATAAGCATACACATCGCTGGAAGTACCTGTAGTAGCAATATTTATTTTATTGCCTTTAAAAGTAAGATAGTTACAGTAGTAGTTGTATGTAGGATAGATAGAACTACTAGATGAACCGGTAAACGTATTATTCTCTACAAGAATTCTGTTAGTAGATGTACCATCACAATAAGCCATATGAATAGGTCTTAAAGTAGATGTTTTACCAGTTAAGCTACCGCTGTTACCACTAATCACAGTGGCACCATCAACATATTGACAATAGATCGGATAGAAATAACTACTCAACGAAGTGTTGATCTCATTATTCATCACTTTAGCATCCTTACAATAGTAAAGGTAGAAACCATAGTAACCCGGCTGGATCAATTCGTTGTTTGAGAATTCGTTGTTTGCAGATAAACTAGATGATGAAGAACCTGAACCTCTCCAATAAACAGAGTAGCCACCACGCTCGATCTTACAATTAGTGATCTTATTGTGATGAGCACCACCTACACTATTAGCATACACACGCGCCCTTGCGTTACTGCTTGAGCGAGAAGTGCTACCATATAGTCTACAGCCATCTACATAACAGTAGGTAGCTGAGCCTTGGTAAACCACACATCTACCGGCACTAGACGCTGTTTTGTATAGGCCTAAGTTTTTAATGGTCACATAGTCTGTACCATTAAAGCGGAAGATGAAGTTAGAAGATGTACTGGTACTACTATTAGTATTTCTAATAACAGTAGTAGTGTGACTACCATTTTCAGATTCAATAGTGATTCTGTTAGTAGCACTAGCACCTGTAATGGTGTTAATGGTGAGTCCCGTCATCGTGTGTGTACCAGGGCGCACTTTAATCGTTACAGGACCAGAAACACCTTTACTATTCAAATCACTAATCGCAGCGGCTAGTGTTGTATAGTCAGGGCTGGTACCGTAAACGGTGTACGTACCGTTCAGTGGCTGAGCGGCTGCAGGGAGTACTGCTGCTAACATAATTAGCAAAGGCAGTAACGCCTGTCTTAAAAGGTTGAAATGCTTCATTACAAATAAAGTTTTAAACGTTTACCCTAAAATTATAAATGACTATTGCGCAAGCATACTATTAGATGCAAACGCAAAAGTTAAATACATTAAACTTTAGTCAGTTTTAACATATGTACCAGTAAAGTTAACAGATAAGTGTATGTACATAAATTAAAAATTGATTAAATGAAATTAAGGAACAATTAACAGAAATCCAAGTCTATGGCTCAAACACGCGGTAAAAAACCATTAATTCGTTGTAAAAATGAAATGAAAGAACTAGCCATTACACTATGGCTATCAGAAAGTTAAAGGTTATCAGTCTCCCTATTTATTACTAGACAATCTATTTACACCAGCCTTTGCTTGCTGTTCTATTGAGTTCTCAAAATCGTGACCTTCCATGTTAATAGCTTGCTTATACATTAATATAGCACTAGCAGGTTTGCCTTCATGTTCGTATATAAAACCCATTTGCAGAGCGGAGCGCGCAGCGAAATGCTCTTTACGTGCTCTACCACTCATGATGGTTTCCTTATAATACTTAATAGCCTTTGCCTGCATGCCCAACTCGTCATAAGCTCTTGCCTTTCTAAACACATACTCTAGCTGATCTCTCTTAGTTGTAAATGAACTTGTGCTAAACTGATCTAACAACCCAAGTGCTTTTTTATAATATCCACCATCTATAAGCAACCTTATTTTTAATAGGTCCTTATTAGGCCACTGCCCTTCTTCAGCAAAACGTGCAGCTTGTTTATCCGCATCTACGTTTGTTGTTCCTGACGCTTTTAATACCTCTAAGCTTTTATTGGCCATTGCTGTATTGCCCATCAGGTAATAGGCGTAACCTCTCTGCATCAATGCATCTTTAATAAACAAGCGCCCTTTATAGTCTTTTAAAAAGTCGTCGAAATCTTGAATGCAACTAAAGTCTAAACTGAACAGCTTAGCCTGTGCCATCTCAAATTTAAACAGGGGGTATTGGTTGTACCCTTGCATTTGTTGTGCTCTTTTAAGTACAGTAATTACGTCACTAGCTTTACGATAGTTTACTGCAATATTGGCTTTAAGAAAACAATAAAGCAGGTCTTGTTGTTCTTTATTGTCTTGGCTGACGATAAAGCTCCAAACCTCTTGTTTCTCTGATTGTAAATAGAATTTCAAATACGCATAGTAAACCACTACCTCTTTGTACAGAAGATCGTTGACATCATGCTTTTCTAAAAAGCCTTCCAGTTTACCTACCCCTTTCCTTATATCTCCCTTGATACCAAAGATGGAGGCTACCCATTTGTAGTTATCCGGTATAGCACCCATAGATGCCTCCTTAATGCCATAAAAAACATCGTTGTACTCAAAGTCAGGAAAACGCTTGCGATTATCTTTTACCAGCGCAAAAGACTTACGTAGGTAATTAGCGGCTTTCAAATTTTCGTTGTATCTCAAATACACAAAGGCCCAATGCATATACAAGCCGGCCTTGCAGAATCTATACCAGGGGCTATTTTTATCACCTTGTTCCAGTTGGTCAATGCGCTTACTCAAGTTGCCTTTAAGTTTTTCCAGCTCGGCCTCATCTCCGTTAAACAGTAGCAATAAACAATCAGCATAATCCTGAATATAGACGGGCATTAAATTATTGGGATGCTCTTTGAGCTCCTTATTTAGTTGCTGTAGCCCCTTCTCTGTTTGTAATGAGAGTAACAGCTGATACCCCTTACTGCAATTCTCACTATAATCGTAGTAATAGGTATTATCAACTGCAGCAGCGTTGATATATACAAATAAAGACAGAAGGATAGCTGTTAAGCGCATGGGCAGCAAAGGTATACATCAATATCATTACTACATATATCCAAAATGTTATAAATAACACATTACTTGACCCTATACTTCACATTTCAATATTGTTTGTGTAATAGTACAGGATATTAAAGTTTCGACTAACTTTGGCATATCATTTGCTAGATTAACTACATTAAAAACTAATACTTTATGAAGAAAATACGCAACGTTGCTTTTACAGCATTATTATCATTTGCCGCGTTCACTACTATTACTTACACTGCTTGTACTAAAGACGAGTGTAAAGACGTGGTGTGTAACAACGGTGGTTTTTGTGTAAGTGGTACTTGCTCTTGCCCTACAGGTTATGAAGGACCGTCTTGTGATACTAAGTCTAACACAAAGTTTGTTGGTACTTACTCTGTTACTGAAACATGTGGCGGCACAAACTCTACACCTTACCAAGTAACAATTACTGCCGGCACTGGCCCAACTGATTTGTTAATCAGCAACTTGGGCAACTACAATTGTACTCAAGGTGGTACTATCTTGTTCAACGGTTTGGCAAGCGGTGCTAGTGTAACCATCAATGATAACAAGTGTAATACACAAATGAACGCAACCGGTACAATTGCGAATGATGTAATCACAGTTTCTTACACTGCTACTTATGGCACTACTACAGACAACTGTACAGCTACGCTAACTAAACAATAAAGAATAAAAGTTATTAGCATAAAAAAGAGGCCTTAATAGGCCTCTTTTTTATTTTTCTACTATACGATCTTAGTTTTTCTTTCCTGTATTTGTACCAGTGTTTTGAGCACCTTTTTTACCAGTATTTGTACCTGTTTGTTGGTTGCCCATTTTACCTGTGTTCTTAGGCGTATTATCCACAGGCTTAGTATCACCCATTTGTGCTGAGTTACCACCTGCACTCATAGTTCCTTTGTCTCTTGAGATCACTTTCTTCTTAGGTGTTCTTCTCACTGTTTTTTTATTGTTCATGGCAGCCAAAATAGAGTCAGCTCTTTCTTGTGCCAATACATTGATGATGGAATCGTTTTGCATCATCATTTCTAAGCGCAACTCTTCTACTCTGGCATTTACCATTGAGTCTATCGTTGCCTCATCATTATTACCGGCACCGGGTGTACCTGTATTACAAGATGCAAATGCCAAGATACCGGCAGCTACTATCCATTTAGATTGCTTTCTCATTGTGTCAGTTTTAATATGATTTCTGTAAAAGTATTGTAGTATATCGTATAAACAAATAGCGTTCCAAAAATGGAAGGCAAATATTACCTATTTAACAAATCCTTATCCTTGTCCAGCTTGTCTAGCGGCAATGTGATCGTAAAGGTAGTACCCTCCCCTTCTGCTGAGTGCACCTCAATAGTACCTTTGTGTAGCTTAATGATACGGTTGGCCAGTGCCAGCCCCAAACCTGCACCGGATATGTAAGTATCATGCGACTTACTCCTATAAAAAGGTTGGAAGATATGCTTCAGATCTTTCTGTTTAATACCAGGGCCACTGTCGTGTATAATGATCATCACACTATGATCTGTAAAACTCAGCTTTACCGTGGCCGATTTATCTTCGGCAAACTTACAGGCATTGTGTACGATATTTCTAAACGCACTATATAGCAAATGCTCATTACCAAATATCACAAAAGAGGCTTCGCTCTCAGGAAATTCATCAAACTGTAGCTTCACATCGTAGAACGGGCTGGCCTTCTTCATATCGGCAGGTAAGCGCATGATCAGCTCATCTATACGTAGAGAAGTCAGCTCTGTACCACCCATCGAGCCACTCACCTTAGCGATCTCCAGCAAGCTACGCACCAATAGACTCAAGCGTTTCACATCGTCACTTATCGACAACATAGACTTGATATACTCTTCTGCCGTACGATCTCTTTGCAGGGTAACGTCTAACTGGCTGGATATAGAAGCCAAAGGCGTTGACAGCTCATGAGAAGCATTATCTATAAACCTCCTCTGTGTATCGAAGGAAGACTGCAATCTATCCAGCAAATCGTTGATGGTAATGGCCAGCTCTTGCAGCTCATCTTTATCAGTACCTGTATCTAGTCTTAGTGAGAATTTCTCTGATGATATCTTCTTGATATTTTCTGCAAAACGGCTAAGTGAGTTCACCAACGACAAGGAGAAGAAATAACCCGAAATACCTACTATAAGCATACTGGCTAAAAAACACACAATCAGTAAAAGCCTCAACTGTGGCAGCCATGCTGCTGTATTTTTATCCTTTGCCACTGCTACTACCGTATAGCTACCTGCGCCGGATATATACTTTACCGCAATAGCCTGCCTGTCTGCTATGCTAAAGGCATAAGGCATTTCGCTACTGGCCTTCTTCAGTGTATTTAGTGACACTTTAGGCGTTTGCACACCTTTATCATTGTAAGAAAATACTCTCTTGTAAGTATAGTCGTAAATACAAATGCTATTATCATAACCACCCCTCAAAAAAACACGACTCACCTCTTTCAAACGTGCAGGTTTTATCTGCTGATCGTTCAGTAGTTGAGCCACACTTATGGCATTGAAACGTAGTTGTTCCTGAAACTTTTTCTGACGACTATCGAGCGAGAAAAAATAAATAGAGATACAAAATAAGGATAGCACGATGGCTACTATAGTGGTGTATACAACGGTTATCCTATAGCGTATTTGCATTAGTCTTCATCTATCTTTAAGATGTAGCCCATCCCTACTTGTGTATGTATCAGCTTGGGCGAGAAACCTTTATCCAACTTCTTTCTCAAGAAGTTCACATACACGTCTATCACATTGGTTTGTGTATCAAAATCTATCTCCCATACATCCTTGGCAATGTCTTGTCTTGATACTACCTTTTCTTTATTACGAAGTAAGTATTCTAACAGTTGAAACTCCTTAGCCGTGAGTGCTATTTTTTGCCCGCTTCTTCTCACCTCTTTACTATCCATGTTCATCTCCAGATCTGCTATCTTCAACAGCTTTTCTTCCTCTATTTCTACATGCAGGTCAGACCTTCTGAGCAATGCTTTTATTCTGGCTAAAAGCTCTCTAAACTCGAATGGCTTTGGTATATAGTCATCAGCCCCTAGCTCAAAACCTTCTATTTTATTATCTACAAAGTTGAGTGCGGTAAGTATAATGATGGGGACTCTTTCATCCTTCTCACGTATCATCTTACACAGCTCATAACCGTTAATAAATGGCAGGTTGATATCCAGTATGATGAGGTCGAAATGGTCGTCCATGTAGAACTTCTTACCATCCAAACCATTGTAGGCAATCGTAATATCATAGCCATGCTCTGCCAAGCCGGTCTGTATGGTGTCGGCCAGCTTTTTCTCGTCTTCTACTAACAGGATACTTTGGTTCATAATCTAGGCATTGCTAACAGCCAAAATATTAAACGGGGCTGAATAACAACTATAAGTTACATTAAAATATGATAAATAGTGCAGTATAAACGTTTTACAAATATAATGAACTAGATTACATTATGTACTCCAGCAGTTTCTGAGCAGGAAAAATCGGCACTTATATACCAACAAAAAAGCCCGCAATCTCTTGCAGGCTTCTTGCGGACTGGACGGGATTCGAACCCGCGACCTCCGCCGTGACAGGGCGGCATTCTAACCAGCTGAACTACCAGTCCTCCTCAGTTGGGGCAGCAAAGATAAGTTCATTTTTCTTAATTCTGCAAATGTTCTTTCAAAAAATTTCAAAGCCTTACTTTTGTCCTCCTAAACTAGTGTTATGCAATTTCTAGATTTTGAAAAACCTTTAGAGGATCTATACGCTCAAGTAGACAAACTAAAAGAGATGGCTACTAAGAATAATGTAGATGTGAGCGCCTCTATAAAAGAGTTGGAAGCAACTATTGAAAAAACCAGAGCGGGGATATACGACGAGCTGACGCCTTGGCAAAGAGTACAACTCAGCCGCCACCCCGACAGACCATATACTTTCTTTTACATCAACAACATCTTTACCAACTTCCGCGAGCTATATGGAGACCGTAATGTAAATGATGATAAAGCCATGGTAGGTGGCATGGCCGAACTAGATGGCATGCCGGTAATGGTGATGGGACAGCAAAAAGGCGTGAACACCAAGATGCGCCAGATGCGCAACTTTGGTATGGCCAACCCCGAGGGCTACCGTAAGGCACTACGCCTGATGAAGATGGCCGAGAAGTTCAACAGACCCATCATTACCTTCATAGACACGCCGGGCGCATACCCCGGTCTTGAGGCGGAGCAACGCGGACAGGCTGAAGCCATTGCCCGTAATATTTACGAGATGGTGAACCTAAAAGTACCTGTCATATGCATCGTGATCGGTGAAGGCGCATCGGGTGGTGCTATAGGCATAGGCATAGGCGATAAAGTAACCATGCTGGAGAATACCTGGTATACCGTGATCTCTCCTGAAAACTGCTCTACCATACTTTGGCGCAGTTGGGACTATAAGGTACAAGCCGCGGAGCAACTAAAGCTGACCTCATCAGACATGCAAGGCTTCGGGCTGGTAGACCATGTACTTAAAGAGCCTAACGGTGGTGCACATGCACAGCCTAAGGAAATGGCGGAGATACTGAAAAAATACTTGGTAGAAACCGTAAAAGAGCTGGAGCAGATAGATGCCGACCAGCGCATTACCGATCGTATAGAGAAGTATGCCAACATGGGTTTCTACGAGCAAGTATAATAACACACACTAACTACATAATCAGGAAATAACAACATAAAAATGGCACATCCGTTTGCAGGAACAGGGGTTGCATTGGTTACCCCTTTTCAGGAAGATAAAGCAGTAGACTATACCGCATTAGGTAAATTGATAGACCACGTGATAGAAGGTGGCGTAAGCTTCTTAGTAGCGCTAGGTTCTACAGGAGAGACCCCTACTTTAAGCGCAGCAGAGCAGCAAGAGGTACTATCATTCGTAGTGAAGCACAACAACGGGCGCGTGCCTGTGGTATGTGGCATAGCCGGCAACAATACAGCTGCTGTAGTAGAGAATGTAAATTCTTTTGACCTAACGGGTGTATCGGGTATATTGAGCGCCTCACCGCATTACAACAAGCCCACACAAGAGGGCATTTACCTGCACTTTAAAGCTATAGCTGAAGCTACAGAACTACCCATCATACTTTACAACGTACCGGGCAGAACAGCCGGTAATATGCAACCTGAAACCGTACTAAGACTCGCCAACGACTTTAAGAACATCGTAGCCATAAAAGAGGCCAGCGGCAACCTGGGGCAGTGCATGGAGATCGTGAAGGGCAAACCTGCACACTTTGCTGTATTAAGCGGTGATGACGACCTGATACTACCTCAAATGAGTATAGGCATGGAAGGTGTCATATCCGTAGCAGCCAACTTCTTCACCAAAGACTTTACCACTATGGTACAAGCTGGTTTAGGTGGAGACTTTAGCATAGCAAGAGACCTACACTACAAGCTTATTGGGGGTATCCGTTTGTTATTTGCCGAGGGTAATCCGGCAGGTATCAAATGTGTGTTGCAGGTGAATGGCATTTGCAAAGAAGAGCTGCGCCTGCCACTAACTCCTGTAGGTAACAACACTAAGGCAGCCATCAAGGAATACTTGGCCAACTACTAGTAGTAAGATTTGCTAATATGTGGTATAAGTGAACTTTATAGTTAACACTTTAGTAAAGGGTATTATAACATAATTACCTACCTTTGCCATCCAAATAAATTAAAAAAAAACAAGGTATGAGTACAATGACTCGCTCAAAGATCGACTTCGAACTACCTTACAAGGTAAAAGACATCAGCCTGGCTGAATGGGGACGTAAGGAAATAAAATTGGCTGAGGCGGAAATGCCCGGTCTAATGTCTATCCGTGAGGAATATAAAGGACAGCAGCCTTTGAAAGGTGCGCGCATTGCAGGTTGCCTGCACATGACCATCCAAACAGCAGTATTGATAGAAACTCTTGTAGAGTTAGGTGCAGAAGTTCGTTGGAGCTCTTGTAACATATTCTCTACTCAAGACCAAGCAGCTGCGGCTATTGCAGCTACAGGTGTGGGTGTATTTGCTTGGAAAGGCCAAACTCAAGCTGAGGCTGACTGGTGTATCGAGCAAACCTTATTCTTCGGTAGCGAAGACAAACCTCTTAACATGATCCTTGACGATGGTGGTGACTTGACCAACATGGTTTTGGATAACTATACAGAACTAGTAGCGGGTATTAAAGGCCTTAGTGAAGAAACAACTACGGGCGTTCACCGCTTGTACGAGCGTATGAAGAAAGGTACACTTCCTATGCCGGCTATTAACGTGAACGACTCGGTAACTAAATCTAAGTTTGATAACAAATACGGTTGTCAAGAGTCATTGGTAGATGCGATACGTCGTGCTACTGACGTAATGATGGCTGGTAAGGTTGCTGTAGTAGGTGGTTATGGTGATGTAGGTAAAGGTTCGGCACAATCACTTCGTGGTGCAGGTGCTCGCGTGATCGTTACGGAGATCGACCCGATATGTGCTTTACAAGCTGCTATGGACGGCTTTGAAGTGAAGAAAATGATAGACGCGGTGAAAGAAGCGGACATCGTAGTTACAGCTTCAGGTTGTTGCGACCTAATAGGTGAGGAGCACTTCCGCGCTATGGGTGATAAGACCATCGTTTGTAACATCGGCCACTTCGATAACGAGATCGACATGGCATGGATCAACGAGAACTATGGCAACACTAAAGATACTCTGAAACCACAGGTAGACATCTACAATATTGAGGGTAACGATATCATCATATTGGCTGAAGGCCGTTTGGTGAACTTGGGTTGTGCTACTGGCCACCCGAGCTTTGTAATGAGTAACTCATTTACCAACCAAACACTGGCTCAGATAGAACTTTGGAACCATACAGACCGTTATGAGAACAAAGTATATGTGCTTCCTAAACACTTGGATGAGAAAGTAGCGCGCCTACACTTAGGTAAGATCAACGTAGAGTTGGACGAACTAACTGATGAGCAAGCTGCTTACTTGGGCATCACTAAAGAAGGCCCATACAAGCCGGAGCATTACAGATACTAAGAACCTCCCCCTTCCCCTCCAAAGGAGGGGTGAAGAGTTGATTATATTTTAAAGAGCCTTCCCAAACGGGAGGGCTTTTTTATTTACTTTTAATACATAACAACCAACTAAATATCAACTTCAAATTGTCTTATGTTTTAGACTAAAACCGATACTACTATGAAAAAACACCTTTACCTACTATTATCCTTTTTGCTCTTATCCACTACCTGTATAGCACAACCTTATAAAAGTATTTTTGGGGATAGTGTAAGTATGTGGACTTGTAGATATTACGGGCTAGCCACACACTCTATAGCTTTTTTTGCAAAAGGCGATACTACAATAAGAGGAGAAACATATAAAAAAGTAGGCTTTTCAGCCAATAGTTACCCGTTAAGCTTCCTTAACACAACACTTGGTCTATTAAGAGAAGACTCAACAACTGGTAAAGTTTGGTATCGCTCTCAGCCCAAATACCAAACTAATGCCTATAGTAACCCTGCTAGAGATACCGTAGATATACTCATCATGGATATGACCTTACAACTGGGCGACACCTTTTATACAGGCAAAGTAAGCGGTATGGGGCAAGATACTATGGCTATTGTAGATAGTGTATATGTGGACACAGATAACAGAAAACATATCAGGTTTGACAAAAAAATTAATTGGAATTTAAATTTGGAATTTATAGAGCGTGTAGGTACAACATTAGGTATAGCCTACAAAGACAGCAACGTTATTAGTTCATTTGCTGAAAACGGAGGTTTAATTTGTTGCTTTCATGACTCTGTAAACACTTACTCAACAACCCTAAAAACTAACCTCAATAATAAATGCATACCTACTGTTGGCATTAAGCACTTGAGTAAAAACAAACAACTATCTATCTACCCTAACCCCACGACTGGTGTGTTTAAAATAGATATACCTACCAAGGACAAAACGAAAATCACCATTACTAATATCAGTGGGCAGGTAGTTTATCATATAGAAATAACCAATAAAACACAACATACCATTAACCTTACTACACAACCCAAGGGCATTTATACTATACAGCTGACAAACCATCAGCATACCTATACCAACAAACTAGTACTGGAATAAATACGTTACCAATAATATGTAAGAGCCTTCCCCAATCGGGAGGGCTTTTTTTTAATGAATAAGGTCTATAACCAGGAGAAAACTTTATATATTCGGATATACATTTCAACACATAACCTATAGTAATGAAAAAAATCCTGTTGGTGATAAGCATATCACTGTTCATAAACTCTGCTATTGCCCAAACCTTTTTCTTCACAGAGTTTCCCGTATATGCCGGGAACCCTAGTGCCAACCCAAGAAACCTGCACGTACTAGACAGTACTAAACTTGTATTCACTGCACAAGACTCGGCACACGGAATAGAGTTAAGAGTAACAGATGGAACACCTGCCAATACCAAACTCATTAAGGACATATATCCCGGGAAATATTCAAGCGGATTATCGCATTTTTTGCAAATAAATAAGAAACTCTTTTTTGTAGCTATTGATACTACTTATGGTAGAGAAGTATGGACAACTGATGGCACAACAAGTGGTACACAACTATTAAAAGACATTAATACCGGCACTAAAAATGCTGACCCTAATAGTTTATTTGAGTACAACGGCAAAGTGTTATTTGGAGCAAATGACAGCACACACGGCATAGAGCTGTGGATAAGCGATGGGACAACCGCAGGCACACAACTATTAAAAGACATTTACCCGGGTACTAATAATAGCGCTCCTGCCAACTTTGTATCGTTAAACGGGAAAGTATATTTCCAAGCCAACTCGGGCAATGGTCATGATGTATGGGTGACAGATGGTACACCCGCAGGCACAAAACCGGTAAACGGCATACTTACAGGCAATAGCTTACATTTTTATACCTCTGCCCTAGGCAAGATATTCATGCTACAGTATACGCCTGCTCATTACTACGAAATATGGGTAACAGATGGCACCCCCACCGGCACACAACTACTGAAAGAGTTAGCACCTGGCCCTAACAAAGGCATATCCGGGATATATACAACTCCATACAAGGGCAAGCTACTTATTATAGCTACTACTACTCTAGCCTCAGGAGCTCAGGCTTACTTATTAATTACTGATGGTACCCCTAGCGGCACACAAGTATTATACACATTCCCGTATAAACCAAGCTCGAGTTCAAGTAAGATCTCTAATTTCTGCGAACTGGATAATAAAATGTTTTTTGCGTGCACTGATGGCAATGGCACTAAAACCAACTTGTGGGTAACAGATGGAACAACCGCAGGTACTAAACAAGTAAAAGTACATAACATCAATTTTCAAACTACTTTAGTAGAAGCATTTTCACTAACTAAGTACAATAATTATTTATACTTATCTAGCACCATTGTAAATAATGGTAGACACATTATACGTACAGACGGTACTGATTCAGGGTCGACTCTGATTATGCACCCTACCGGAAGTAAAAATAATCCCGTATATGCCGGAGATATGGTTGTTTTTGACTCTAGCTTATACTTCTCATCAAAATACTTTAGTGGCTATGAGTTATGGGCTTTAAAAGATACTTCTACCCGACCTAAACCTCCTACCCCTAACCACATCAATACGATTCAGGAAGAAGAAGCACTACACCTTTACCCCAACCCCACTACGGGCATGTTTTATATAACACTATCAGGTAGCAGTACCGATGTAACCCTGACCAATATTGAGGGTAAAACCATCAGCCAATACAAAGGCATTACCAATAAACAACTGCGCATGAACCTCACGGGGCAACCTCAAGGCGTGTACATACTACAGGTCACCAATGCCAACGGCAGCAGCTATAGACGCATCTTACTGGAATAAACTTTTTGTAAACACACACATAGCCTTCCCAAACGGGAGGGCTTTTTTATTTGCATAATTAATATTTTTTAACGTATATTTGCTATTGTAATTCTTACCTGCGGCCTCCTCTTTCGGGGCTGTTACACTGTTACGGTGTTATGCTGTTACGCTTGTGTCATCTGTGTCGGTTGTGTCGGTGTGTCACTTGCCCTTTTTCAAAAATGAAAACCACTATGAACAATAAACACACACGTCATGGCGAGGAATGAAAAGACGAAGCCATCTCGTAATAGTACAGGTTAACTATTGTTACAAGACTGCTTCGTGCCTCGCAGTGACGTCTTAACGGAGAACACATTTTTTAATACCCCTGAAACAACCGAAATACTCACTCACCCGTCATAGCGAGGAATGAAAAGACGAAGCCATCTCGTAATAGCGCAGGTTAAGTATTGTTACAAGACTGCTTCGTGCCTCGCAGTGACGTCTTAACGGAGAACACATTTTTTAATATACCTACCGTAACAACCATGAACAAATTGCAACACTTCACCTTCACCACCGAGGATAACATAGCTGAGACCGTAAGCCTGTGGCTGCGGCAAAACCAAAACATCGACATCATACACGCCCAGTGGCTACAGCAGGGCGAGACGCTCCACTACTTCATCCTCTACCACCGCCACTACAGCGAGTGGGATACAACCCCCTGTGTGAATTGTTAAAGATGTCTATTGGTAATAGGAGTTAGTATTAGATTATTATATTTGGCTAGAAGTCATCACCTACATAGCATGAAAAAATGGTTTATATATACAGTTTTAGCTGGGCTAATCCCCACACTAACGAAAATTATTGTCTTTATTAGAACCGATACACATAAGTCTTTTGGCGAATGCTTTGAAGAGGGTGATATTGTTACATTTGGGTTAATATTAGTAATAACTAACTTCAATGAATTACTTTCAGTAAATAAGAGCATAAATACCAAGATAGATATCAGCATCTCAATGTTTGCATTACTATTTATTGGATTTATATTTTTTGACATTGAAAAAAACAGCTATACTGATAACGCAATAACTTCTAGTTATGGAATGTTATTTTCTATAGGGCTAGTTTTAGCAATAGCAACATACAGCTTCTTTTTAATGAAAAAACTTACCAAAAATGAGTAATTATACCATATATATAGGGCTAGTTGTAATATTGACACTTTTACTTGGTGCTTATAAAAATTATAGAAGCTCAAAAAAACTTTCAAGAGAAACAACTACTGCTGCTAAAGGTATCGTCGAAGAAACCTATGTAAACGACCTGAATGAAACACTAAACATCGGCTTTGACAAATATATTTTCATAAGCGTTAAAACGATAACGAGTGTTAACAAACCAGCTAGCGGTAAAATCGAAGAAGAATATACATATAAGAAAGGTTCAGTAGATACAATGCTTAAAAGAGTTCAACCACATTACGAAGATATGGACTCATATTCTGAAGGAATAACTGTAGATATTGGTTAATATGGGCAAAGAAGAAAAAAATAAAGAAATACAGGTTTCCATTAGTTACCGTATTAGCAAAATAACCACAAAGGAATTTGCCACTTATGATGAGCACATACCTAATAATCTAAATGAAAGTGGTTATAAAATGGATATGAGATTTCTCGGTTCTGACTCTAATGTAATTGGAGTTCAAATGGATTTTTATGGACGAAATAAAAAGAAAGACGACAAGGTATTTGTAGAAATAAAAACAATATGCTCTTTTGAGATAATTGAAGAAAGTTTCAAGAATTTAAAGACTGATAATGACGGTCATACAATCATACCTGAAGCATTTGCATTGAACATTGCCTCTATCAGTTTAGGTATCACTCGAGGAATACTTCATTCTAAAACCAATGGCACAAGAATTAACGACTATATTATTCCAATAATTAACTTAGGTAGTATTATAGATTCAGACTTTAAGTTAGAACCTATCCAAGATAAACAAACACACAAATAAACATCTCACGCCAACACTTATTTCTTGAGTTCCCAAATCAAGTTTGGGATGACACCACTAAACAGCACAATAGCACCATGCACTTCCCCTCTGGAGAGGGGAAGTCGACCAACGGGAGACAGGGGTGTGTCCTGCATAACACCCAATACAATACAACCCTAACCCCTCCAAGGAGGGGAAACACCTCCCTAATACCAAAAAATCGTATATTACGATACACTAAATACGTACGGTTATGAAACTCCTGTCTACACTCTTACTGGCACTATGCCTAAGCCTTACCGCCACGGCACAAACAGAGGCTACCTTCTATACCACTATGGGCAACTTTGTGGTCACCTTCGAGGATGTAAAAGTACCCCGCACGGTAGATAGTATGCTCTCGCGCATCAACAGTAAGTTTTACGACGGGCTTATCTTCCACCGCGTCATCAAAAACTTTATGATACAAGGCGGCGACCCTAATGGTAATGGTACGGGAGGCCCGGGTTACTACACGCCCGATGAGTTTGACCCATCACTAAAGAATATACCGGGCAGTATATCTATGGCGCATGCAGGGGCTAATACCAATGGTAGCCAGTTCTTCATCAACGTAAAGGCCAATACACATTTGGATGGTGTACACACCGTGTTTGGTATGGTCACTACAGGCTATTCTGTGGTAGAGGCCATCAGTAATGTAACCACCTCTGGCCCACCTAACGACAAGCCCGTTACCGATGTACGTATGGACAGTGTACGTATCACTAAGTTTCCTGCTAATGTTAAAACCATCGCATCTAGCAACGTAGCCGAGCTATACCCCAACCCTACTACGGGTATCGTGAATATCAAGCTATCGCAGCCCGATGTGGTGAACCATGTGGTGGTAACCGACATAAAGGGTAGCATTGTGAGCCAGCTGGAAACAGAATATGTGAACCGTGTTCAGATAGACCTTAGCAAGCGACCTAAAGGCATCTACCTGATACAACTCACCAACAACCGTGGTACTTATCGCGGCAAGATACTGTTGCGGTAGGTTTTACCAAGTAAAAAGGCTAGAACCTGGCAGCATTGTGACATACGCTTGTCATCCCGTACTTGATACGGGATCTCACGAAACGAGAGCAAGAACAGGTCTTGAGACCCCGCATCGTGGTGCGGGGTGACACCATACAACAGTACAGTTACTCCACAACCTATCAAGGTAAATACATAGCAACACTATCACGTAGTAAGGCTACCAGTTCCGCATCCATATAGGCATACTCATCGGGTATATTCAGTACAATGATGTCTTTACCTTGTAGCACATCACGGTAGTCTTGTAGTAGTCTTTTTTTGTGGTGGTCTTCCATCACCATAATAAGGTCTGCCCATTGCAAGTGTTGTTCATTCACCCTTACACGGGCTGCCGCCGCCGTACCTGCTGAACGAGCGTTGATGCCCTCCACATCTCTATACACCGCCTCAGCCGTAGGGCTTCGCCACTGGTTTCTACTACAAACAAAAAGGATATTCATCGAATGGAATTAAGCTACATACCAATACGCTGCCAGTTGCACCAGTATGCCCAGCACATAACCCAACCATATCTGAGCCTGATTGTGAGCGCCCAATAGCATGCGTGCCGTACCTATAATGCCTGCAATTACAATGGCAATGAATAGAGGGATGGTCATCTCCACAGGGCTAATGATAAGCAGTACCGTAAGTACCCCCAGCATACCCCCTGCCGCCATAGTGTGCATGCTCACCTTTACAAATATGTTGACCATAAACAGGGTAATGATACCCCAGTAAGCACCGAGCATCAGCACACGTAATATCTGTGGTGTATCGGGTTGGTTCTTAAAGATCATGTTCGCCCAGAAGTAGAAGATCATAGAACCGATCAAGGGAATGATGCGCTCCTTGGCCGTCTTCATCTGTATGCTTTGTATAAACCCTAAGCCTTTGAGTAACAACACCAGTACCAATGGAAACAGAATAGTATTAATAGCCACTATAGCCAGCCAACGTACATACTGATCGTGAGAGATGGCTACAAAGCCCGTCTTGTCCAGTCGGTACAACACAGCCAGCATAGCCACCGGCATAAATATGGGGTGGAAGATGTAAGACACGATGGTAGCCAGGGTGCGAAGCCCCTTCACCTTTGTGCCATTATCCGTTACTATGTCTGCATTCTTGTCCTTCATTATCCTTCTAATATCGGCGATAACCATTTACGTACTTCCTCTTCACTCATGCCTTTACGTTGAGCATAATCCACTACTTGGTCGTCCTGTATCTTACCCACACCAAAATAGGTACTCTGTGGGTGACTGAAATACCAGCCACAAACCGATGCGGCAGGGTACATGGCCAAGTGTTCGGTTAAGGTAATGCCTGCGGCCTCTGTAGCGTTCAACAGGTCGAATAATTTATACTTCTCTGTATGATCAGGACAAGCAGGATAACCCGGTGCAGGGCGTATACCTTGATACTTTTCCTTTACGAGTTCCTCGTTGCTAATCGCTTCATCCGGTACATATCCCCAGAACTCTTTACGAGTACGCAAGTGTAATACCTCTGCAAAAGCCTCAGCCAAGCGGTCGGCCATGGCTTGCAGCATGATCTTGTTATAATCGTCGTGATCGTCAATAAAACGTTTCAGGTGTGGCTCTATACCATGTATGCTCACGGCAAATGCCCCCACATAGTCTTCTGCCACAGGGCTGATAAAGTCTGACAACGAGAAGTTAGGCTGGCTAGCCGCTTTCTTCAACTGCTGGCGTAGCGATTCTAATGCGTGTAGTGTATTGCCCTGCTCGTCTTTCAGCACCACAGTATCAGGTGCAGTTTTCTCAGCCTGCCAAAAACCGACAACACCCTTAGCTGTCAACCATTTCTCTGTAATGATCTTATCGAGCAATGCATTAGCATCGTTGAACAACTTAGTGGCTTCTGAACCTACATGCTCATCTTCAAGTATGGCGGGGTATTTCCCTTTCATCTCCCAAGCAATGAAGAACGGTCCCCAATCGATGTATTGGCGTATCTCGTTCAAGTCATAATCTTCAAACACTTTTGTACCCAATAGGTTAGGCTTAGGAGGTGTATATCCTTCCCACTCTATCTGTACCGGGTTTTGTTGGGCATCTGCAAAAGGTATCAACTGCTTCACATTGCGCTTCTTATCAAAGTCGCTTCTTACCTTATCGTATTCTTCGTTGGTTTTGTTGAGATAACCCTCTTTCTGGTCTTTACTTAAAAGGCTACCCGCTACCGTCACACTACGGCTGGCATCCAGCACATGTACTACGCCATGCTCGTATTCAGGAGCTATCTTCACAGCCGTATGCGTACGCGATGTAGTAGCGCCACCTATTAATAATGGCTGCTTCATACCACGGCGTTTCATCTCCTTGGCCACATGCACCATCTCGTCCAGCGATGGGGTGATCAAACCACTCAAGCCAATGATATCCGCACCTGCTTTTTCTGCTTCGTCCAGTATCTTATCGGCAGGCACCATCACACCCATGTCTATCACCTCATAGCCATTACAGCCCAGCACCACGCCTACAATATTCTTACCTATATCATGCACATCACCCTTTACAGTAGCCATGAGTATCTTAGCCGCACCACCTTCTTTTTCGGTAATACCTGCTTTCTCATTGGCTATTCTGCGCTCTTCTTTTTCCGCCTCAATGAACGGGAATAAATACGCCACGCTCTTCTTCATCACACGGGCACTCTTTACTACCTGCGGTAGAAACATCTTACCACTACCAAATAGATCACCTACCACGTTCATACCATCCATGAGCGGACCTTCGATCACCTCCAATGGTTTCGGGTATTGCTGTCTCGCTTCTTCGGTATCTTCATCTATATGGTCGGTAATACCATGTACTAAGGAATGTTTTAAACGCTCCTCCACAGTACCCAATCGCCACTCGTCTGTTTTCTTCTCTTCTTTATCTTTCGCCTTTACCGTCTCTGCAAAGGTGATGAGCCTGTCTGTAGCATCGTCTCTACGGTTGAGTATCACATCTTCGCAAAGCTCACGTAGCTGTGGCTCTATCTCATCATATATCTCCAGCTGACCCGCATTCACGATACCCATATCCATACCCGCTTTAATAGCATGGAACAGGAACACACTATGCATGGCCTCACGTACGGGATTATTACCACGGAAGGAGAAGGACACGTTACTCACCCCACCACTTACTTTGGTCAGTGGCATTTTTTGTTTGATGATGCGTGTTGCCTCTATAAAGTCTACCGCATAGTTGTTATGCTCTTCAATGCCCGTAGCTACGGCAAATATGTTGGGGTCGAAGATGATATCTTCAGGATGGTAGCCCACCTGCTCGGTGAGTATCTTATAAGCACGCTCGCATATCTCCACACGGCGCTCCAAATTATCCGCCTGCCCTTTTTCATCGAAGGCCATCACAATTACCGATGCACCGAAGCTCTTACAAATATGTGCCTGCTCTATAAATTTCTCCTCACCTTCCTTCATGGAGATGGAGTTCACAATACACT
The DNA here is from genome assembly GCA_965230595.1 of Flavipsychrobacter sp. Lineage (GTDB taxonomy): Bacteria > Bacteroidota > Bacteroidia > Chitinophagales > Chitinophagaceae > UBA5543. Next base: position 2,608,147 of record OZ246011.1, read on the forward strand.
TACCTTGTACACACTTCAATCCCGCTTCTATGATCTCAAACTTTGAGGAGTCGAGCATAATAGGGATCTTGGCAATGTCGGGTTCTGCCTGTAATAGGTTCAGGTAAGTGGTCATCACTTTCACCCCATCCAGCAGGGCATCATCCATGTTGATGTCTAGTATCTGTGCACCGTTCTCCACTTGTTGGCGGGCAACGGAAAGGGCTTCTTCGTATTTTTCTTCTTTAATGAGGCGTGCAAAACGCTTAGATCCGGTCACGTTGGTACGCTCACCAACATTCACAAAGTTGGTTTCCGGACGAACGACTAATGGTTCTAAACCGCTCAATCTTAAGAAAGGACGTATCTTAGTCATTTACTGTATATGTATAAAAATTGTTGGCAAAGGTAATATGTACCAACAACTTTACCCATTATATAATTGTAAGTGGCTAATTACTGTATCAATTTCAGAAACTCATCTTCCGTAAGTATGGTCACCGTACCCAGCTTTTTAGCCTTCTCCAGCTTCGAGCCTGCATCTGCCCCTACCACCAAATAGTTGAGCTTACTACTCACACCACCAAGCTTTTTACCACCCCGTTCTTCCACCATAGCTTCCGCTTCACTGCGTTTAAATTGTGTGAGCGTACCTGTAAACAAGAAGGTCTTACCTTCCAGCACACCACCCGATTGCTTATTGCCCGAGTGGGTATTGGTGAGGTTCAACCCCTGCTCTTGGAGTAGTTGTATCATATGTCTGTTCTCCGGCAGGCTAAAGAAGTGCACTGTCGATGCTGCCACCTTAGGACCAATATCTTCCAGTGCGATAAACTGCTCTTCCGTCCACTCATACAGATCGGTAAGGTGTGTGATAGCTGCCGCAATGGTCTTAGCCGTAGTTTCTCCCACATAGCGTATACCCAAACCAAATATCAAACGATGTAAGGGTTGCTGCTTGGATGCCTCAATGGCCTCTTTGAGATTGTTGACAGACTTCTCTTTAAAGCCTTCCAATGCCAATACTTTATCCCAGTCTATTTGGTAGATACCCGGAATGTCTTTCAGTAGTTCTAACTCATAAAACTTACGAATGTTAGACTCTCCCAAATTGCGGATGTCCATAGCATTCTTACTGGCATAGTGGATGATACGCTCTACTACCTGTGCAGGGCAACTGATATTGATACAGCGCCATACAGCTTCATCTTCGGGCTTGTCTAGTTTCTCGCTACACTCAGGGCAATGTGTAGGGAACACAATAGGTTCTTCATCACCCTTACGTAATTCCGCCAATGGTTTTACAATGTATGGTATCACGTCTCCTGCCCGCTCTACCAATACCGTATCACCAATATGCAGGTCTTTCTCACGCACCACATCTTCGTTGAACAAAGAGATGGAACTCACCGTAACCCCACCTATAGGGGTAGGCTCAATCTTAGCCACAGGAGTAACCGAACCTGTACGACCCACCTGAAACTCCACACGTAGTAGCTTACTAGTGCCCTGTCTGGCCTTGAACTTATAAGCCACTGCCCAGCGCGGGTGGTGACTGGTCATGCCCATCTTATCCTGCGTCTCAAAGTTGTTCACTTTTATCACTAGCCCATCAACTTCAAACGGCAGGTCATCCCTACGGCCTTCAAACTCCTCACAGAATTGTATCACACCATCTATGCTGTCAAACTTTTGCATCTCTTTGATGGGTGTTGGAAAACCTAGTTGATACAACCAGTTCAGCGAGTCGTAGTGTGCACCTAATAATTGTGGTCTTTCTCGACCATCTTCTAAAGTATAATCGCTGATATGATAGAGCACAGCCGAGAGCTTACGCTTCACCACTTCTTGCGGGTCGAGCATGCGCAATGTACCTGATGCTGCATTACGAGGGTTAGCCAAAGGCGCCAATCCCTCAGCGGCTCGCTGTTCGTTAAACTTGGCAAACACATCTTTATGTATCACTACTTCACCACGTACCTCTATTTGGTTGATACCTTCATCCTGTAATTTAGCAGACAAAGGAAGCGAACGAATGAGTTTAGCATTGGCAGTTATCTCCTCACCCATCACACCATCGCCACGGGTAGCACCACGTACTAGCTGCCCATTCTCATATATCAGAGAGATACTCGCCCCATCGTATTTTGGCTCTACACAATATTGTATATCATCTGTACCCGCATGGTCTTTACATCGTTTATCCCAGTCGCGTAGGTCATCAGCATTATAGGTATTATCCAAGCTCAGCATAGGCACTAAGTGGCTTACGGTTGGAAACCTCTCACTCAACCCCTTGGCAACACGTTGCGTAGGAGAATCGCCTGTTACTTGTTCAGGGTATTTATCTTCTAAGGTTTTTAATTGCTTGAATAGGGTGTCATACTCCACATCGGCCAGCACGGGTTCGTCCTGCACATAATACTTCCAGTCGCTGTAGTTCAGCACTTCCCTTAACAGCTCTATATCTTGTTGTTCGTCTCCCGACGATTGCTTTAATAAACTCTTGGCTTGGTCAAACAAGCGTTGCTCGTCTTGCTTTGTATACATGATAGCGAAGATAATGCTATCAATAATAATTTTAGTTGATCAGGGCTTCCCAATCTCCAGCTCCTTGTCTCAAGAGCTCAGGCTCACCATCCAGTAAACTCACCACTGTTGAAGGCTCGTAACCGCCATAACCTCCGTCAATCACTATATCTACCTGATTACCGAATATATCATGTATCAATTCAGGGTCGGTATAATACTCTACATCTTCTTCCATGGGTAACGACGTACTCATAATGGGGTGACCTAATGACTGTACGATCTCGTTGCAGATATTATGCTCCGGCACACGAATACCTACGGTATCTTTCTTGGTCTTTAAAGCCTTTGGCACTTGCTTACTGGCATGTAGTATGAAAGTGTAAGGGCCGGGCAATGCTTTCTTTAGTAATCTAAACACAGGCGTATCTATACTCTTGGCATAGTCGCTAATATGGCTCAAGTCGGCACACACGAAGGAGAACTGAGCCTTTTTAGGATCTACTTTTTTGATCTTGGCTATACGGTCAATGGCTTTGGCATTGTAGATGTCGCAACCCAAACCGTAAATAGTATCTGTCGGGTAAATGATCACACCTCCATCCCGCAAACATTCTATGACAGTTTTAATGTTCCTCTCCTGAGGATTATCGGGATGTATGTGCAGTAACATACCACTAAATTACAAATTAAAAGAAGCTCTAATAAAACTTTCTGCATGTTGCAGCCGCTCCTCTTCGTTACCACTCACTATAGCAAAGGGCAAACCTGAAGCCTCTACAATGTTATGATACAAGTTGTAAAAGTAAATGCGCTCTTGTGGTTTGGGATGTTCTCTAAGCGGGTCGTCTACCCAAGGCATGTCTATATCAGTGAGTATATATAGGTCATACCCCCGTTTTTGTATCTGGTTTTCTATCCACCAGTGACAGTTGCCATACTTGGCATCACTCCACACTTTAATAACATTAAGATCGGTATCGCATACCAGTAGCTTATTCGCTTTTCTAGCCAGTATATGTTCCGATAGTATCTGTCCTTTAGCCATCTCGAGTAGATCGTCCTGTTCATAAGGTCGTTCCAAGGACTCTAAATATTCGCGAGCATACTCGGGTGCCCAAACGGTATCAAATACTTTTGCCAAGCCCTCACTTAAGGTACTTTTGCCGGTAGACTCCGACCCTATGATCACTACTTTTTTAATACTCAATATCTAGGTAGTATGTGTTTGGGCATGATACAATCTTCTCCATCTAAAATAACCCGCTACCGCTACAATAAAAAGGAATAAAGTAAGCACCGCTGTAAACGCTAGCCCTTTGTATAACAATAAAGGTATGGCAATAGCATTGCTGATATTGAGCAACACCCAGTTTTGCACCTTATGCTTAGCCAATAGCCACATACCTGCCCAAGCAGTAGAAGACACGATAGCATCCAGCATAGGCACATCAGAGTCGGTATAGTTACTTAGTATAAAGAACAACAGCAACCAACCCAATACAACTATCAGCGCCGTTACCAACCAATCCCTCTTATCATTCAGAGTGATGGCCTTAGCACTTTGGCTCTCCTTATTTTTCTGCCAGCGTACCCAGCCATACACACTCATCACAAAATAATAACCATTCAATGCCGACTCTGCATAGAGACCCGCCTTGCTCATGATGTACACAAATATCAATGTACTCACAATACCTGTTGGGTAGAGCAACACATGGTTTCTATTGGCCAGCACCACACTCACCATCCCAAACAATACGCCTACGATCTCCAATACAGATGAGTTGAGCAACTGACTAAGAAAACGCAATAGGAAGTCCTCTAAATTCATAAGGTGGTAAAAATATAGTACCCTGCTGATAGTTACTATTTGTAACGTAACTTTATTAAAGACTTAAATACATTGTTTTGAAATATATACTTACACTACTCTTAGCAATTATACTTTGCCAAACTACACAGGCACAGATGACCACCCGTGTGGTTAGGGACTCCCTTTTCATTCCTTGGGAAATGGTGTATGGGGCTGACAACCATATATGGTTCACTCAAAAGAATGGCTACATCTGCCGTATGGAGCCGGTAAGTGGGCATATAGATACACTATACCACGAAACCAATACCGTAATACAATCAGAAGGTGGCATGTTAGGGCTGGCTTTACATCCTGACTTTGCTAACAATCCATATGTATACGTTGCCTACAACTACTCATCGGGAGGTTATAAAGAACGAATAGTCAGGTACACCTATAGTAATAATTCCTTGGGCTCACCAATGACGCTACTGGACAATATAGGCGCTGCCAACTTTCACAATGGCTGTAGAATGATCATTGTAAATAACCACTTATATATCACTACAGGAGATGCCACCAATACCAGCACTTCACAAAACACAAGCTCCATTAATGGTAAAACACTGCGCATCAACCTCGATGGCACTATACCTACAGACAACCCAATAAGTGGCAGCCCTGTTTGGAGCTGGGGGCATCGAAATGCGCAAGGGTTGGTCTACGCCAACAATAAAATGTATAGCTCAGAGCATGGACCAAGTAGTGACGATGAAGTGAACATCATAGAAAAAGCCAGAAACTATGGCTGGCCCGATGTGCGTGGCTTTTGTAACACAACGGCAGAAATGCAATTTTGCAACGACTCTAATGTGGTAGAACCACTCATGGCTTGGACACCTACACTGGCTGTTAGTGGCATAGACTATTACGATCACCCCATGTTTCCACAGTTGAAGAACTCACTACTCATGGCGACATTGAAGAATAAAGAACTTTACCAGCTACAACTCAACACTGCTCATGACTCCATTACTTCAGCAACGGTGATCAGCCAAGTCAACTTTGGCAGGTTGAGGGCTATTTGCATCTCACCCACAGGTCGTATCTATATTTCTACCAGCAACTCACCCGCTTCAGGAACAGGTGCTTTTGAAGATCAGATCATTGAACTGTACGACCCTAGCTTTAATAACATTCGCAGCATTAACTCCTACCCTTTTGAGATCAACTTGTACCCTAACCCATCGAGAGACTACATAACACTACAAAGCAACAAAAGCGAACTTAAATACCATATTTACAACCTATTTGGGCAGATCATATTAGAAGGAATTATTGAACGAGGCAGGAAAGAAATAAATATCGAGCTACTGCCTGATGGTATGTATCTGGTTGATGTAGCTGACGGAAACGGTAATAGAAAAAAAATAAGTTTCTTAAAGCAATAAGTATTTTTGGAAATTACGGGATTAGTTCTATTTTTGCCATCCCAATAACGGCTGGTGCGGTAGCTCAGTTGGTAGAGCAAAGGACTGAAAATCCTTGTGTCGGCGGTTCGATCCCGCCCCACACCACAGAAATAGCAAGCCTTTCAGGATTTTTTCTTGAGAGGCTTTTTCTTTTATACCTCTATTAGATCCACTTATTAGTTCTTTACTAAATTCACCTTATCAAACCTTAATTGAATACTAATGGGCAAACTATTCGAAACTATCACACCACAACTACAAGAATGGATAACACATCAGAAAATGTTCTTTGTGGCCACAGCTCCACTTTCTGAAAATGGACATATCAATTGCTCACCTAAAGGCTTAGACTCCTTCAGAATACTTGATGGTAATACTGTAGCCTATCAAGACCTGACCGGTAGCGGTATAGAAACAATCGCCCACATAAAGGAAAACAAACGTATCGTCATTATGTTCTGTGCTTTTGACGGCCCGCCCAAGATCGTCCGAATTCATGGCGAAGGAGAAGTTATCACTCCATCCGACAAAGAGTTTAATAAACTCAACCCTCTTTTCCCTGAACGTATAGGGGTTCGTGCCTACATTAAGATAAAGGCTACGCGTATCTCCGATTCTTGTGGTTACTCTGTACCACTATATGATTTTAAAGAGCACCGTGATGTACTAGACAAGTATGCTGCTAACAAAGGCGAAGAAGGCATGAAGAAATATCAACAAGAACATAATCAAGAGAGTATTGACGGGTTGGAAGGATTAAAGGCTAACTAATATGACTTATCCCAAAGTTTTTTTAGCCAAAGCATAGGGGTATTGATCTGCTAAGTTGTCATCTCTAAAACAGGCAACCATTGGAAGAAGCACTTATCTTTGACAGGAGATACGCTAATTACAGAATGGAACAGGACATAACTATCAGTATACCAACCACTTCTGACAGCACAGCCCTTTTTGAGGAGGTTTTCAAAGACCACTACAAAGAGTTGCATGCCTACTCATGCTCTATCATAAAAGATAGTGATGATGCTGAAGAAATTGTGCAGAATGTCTTTTTTAAGCTGTGGGAGAAAAAAGAAAAGATAGCTACGCTCAACTCCATACCCGCCTATTTATACCGTTCGGTATATAACGATAGTTTGAATTATATAAAACATCATAAAGTAAGAGCTGAATACAAACAACATGTATTACATACCTCGAGTAATGACACTACTGACGACCATGCCGCTCAAAAAGACCTGGAAGTTCGTGTTCATGATGCCATGAACTCACTGCCGGAACAGTGCAGAACTATTTTTCAACTCAGCAGGTTTGAAGAGCTCAAGTATAGAGAGATAGCCGACAAACTTGGCATTTCTATAAAGACAGTAGAGAACCAAATGGGTAAAGCGCTGAAAATCATGAGAGTAAAATTAGCTGACTTTTTACCATCCCTGATCGTAGTATTGTTTAACCTCTTAAATGAACTGAAGTGAACAACGACAAACAACATATAAACGAAGAGCTGCTGGTAAAGCAACTACTTGGGGAGGCTACACCACAAGAACAGAAAACCGTGGAAGATTGGGTAGCAGCAGATGACGATCATCAAAAACAATACAACGACTTTAAGGCCATATGGGATAATAGCAAGCAAGTAGCGGCTACATCTACTGTAGATACAAATGCTGCTTGGGAAAAGTTCAAACAACGTACAGAACAAGCAAACACTAAACCTACTAAAACTGTCAGTTTTCCTACCGGCAAAAGAAGTATGATGCGTATAGCTGCTAGTGTATTACTACTCATATTTTGCGGCATCGCAGGTTACTTTATTTATATGCAGCCTATTACGGTAGCGTCAAAGAATTTAGTGCTGACGGAAACATTACCTGATGGCACTATGGTAACACTAAACAAAGGCTCTAAGATATCTTACCCAAGAAACTTTAAGGGAGAAACAAGAGATGTAAAACTGTCAGGTGAGGCCTTTTTTGATGTAACACCTGATAAATCAAAACCTTTCATCATCACAGTAGGTGAGGCTAAAGTAAGAGTAGTAGGTACCTCGTTCAACATAAAATGTTCTAAAGCACTAACAGAAGTAGTGGTAGAAACCGGATTGGTTTCTGTAAGTAAGAATAGTAATGAAGTGATGCTGAACCCCAATGAGAAAGCTATTGTAACTAAGAATAGAAAAAAACCCATCAAACAAAACAATACAGATCAACTCTATAATTACTATCGCACTAAGATGTTTGTATGCGACGAAACACCTTTATGGAGATTGGTAGAGGTACTAAACGATGCTTACAAAACAGATATTACTATTGCAAATAGTGAGATCAAGGATTTACCTTTGAACACAACTTTCAATAATGAATCGCTGGATTATGTATTAGGTATCATTAGCGAAACATTCAATATTCATATAGTAGAAAAAGAAGGGCGTATTGTTTTAAAATAAGGTATACACATTTTCATGAAACACCTTTTACGATCATTCAGATCTGTATTACTGACTAGTATTATCATTTGTACAGCATGCACACTTGCAGTTGCACAACATTATTTATCTAAAACCGTAACCGTAAATGCCAACAGAGAGCCTGTTGGCAAAGTGCTTGAAAACATAGGCAAGCAAGGCAACTTTACTTTTTCTTACAACAGCAACCTATTCAATAGTGACAGCTTAATAACCATATCGTCCATTAACCAACCTGTAAGAAATATACTTGACCAGATATTTGCAGGTAGGTATACATATAAGCAAAGAGGAAAACATGTTATCATACTGGAAGACCCTACAGGACATTTTTGGTATGTGAGTGGCTACATCGTAGATGCCAAAACAGGTGAGCGAGTGAGAGACGTTAGTGTATACGAAAAAAATCAGCTGGTGGCTTCACTGACGAATGAGGAAGGATATTTCCGTTTAAAGCTTAAAGACAAATACCCAACAGCTCATATTAGTGTAAGCAAGTCTTGGTATGTAGACACTGCTATTGCTTTGCATCCCGGCCGCAACCAACAAATAACCGTTAACATTCACCCTAAGAGCTTTGTAATGGACTCAGTAGTGGTCAATGGTGTTGAGCGCACATGGTGGGCCAGCTTTTTTCTTTCTTCCAGACAAAAAATGCAAAGTCTCAATATTGGAAAATTCTTTGTTGACAAGCCTTATCAAGCCTCAGTCATACCCGGTGTTAGCACACATGGCAAAATGAGTGCCCATACTGTAAACAAGGTATCCTTTAATTTACTAGGCGGGTATACAACAGGAGTAGAAGGTGTTGAAATAGGTGGTTTATTTAACATCAATAAAAAGAATGTAAACTATGCACAAGCTGCTGGCCTGTTCAACATTGTAGGAGGCAAAATGATAGGAGTACAGGGTGCAGGATTATACAACTTTGTGATGGACTCTACAATTGGGTTACAGGTGAGTGGTATTAGCTCTATGACCAACAAAGACGTCATAGGTATACAAGGCAGTGGATTGTACAGTCATGTGGGAGGAAGATTGATGGGCATGCAAGTATCAGGATTGGTAAACATGTCGATCAACGGTGTGATAGGCACACAGATAAGTGGCCTTGGAAATATTTCAGGTAAAAAAATTGACGGCACACAAATAAGTGGCTGTTTTAATGTAAGCACCAAAGAGATCAATGGCGTACAAATAAGTCCGATAGTCAACTATGCCAAAAAAGTAGATGGTGTACAAATAGGGCTGATCAATATATCAGACACCTCTTCAGGAGTTGGCATTGGCTTCTTAAACATCATGCTTAAAGGCTACCACAAACTAGCCATTTATTACAATGAAGCTTTTGACTTTAATGCAGCTATAAAAACAGGTAGTAGAAGGTTTTACAATATATTCATGGCTTCAGCACACCCCAGCACCAAAAACAGAGCATTTGCATTTGGCTATGGGATAGGTATGGATATCCCCTTTAGTAAAACTATTTCAATGGGTATAGAAGGTTCGCTACAATACCTTTACCTGGGTAGCTGGGATAATAGTAACGGGTTAGGGAAGATCAACCTAAACCTTAACTACCAAGTATGGAAATATCTCACACTTTTTGCCGGGCCTAGTTACAACTTATATTATTCTAACCAAGCGGCACAAATCGTTACCGACGAGTTCACTTATAAATACCAACTTCCAAGAGAAGGCTACGGAGTAACTCAGTTTGAAGTAGACTCATGGGGGTGGTTAGGGTTCAATGCAGGAGTCATGATCTTCTAAAAAAATGGAATAGGGATAGGGGTATTTTCTTGCACAAGTGTCATTAATGCAAATAGCAAAATTATGACACGAAACATAGCAACAACAATTTTACTTCTTAGCTTGACGCTATTCCAAGCTCAAGCACAATATGATGAATCAAGCGACTTTCATATTGGTTTGGTTTACCCACTAAGCACAAACGGCATTAAGGCCATTAATTATTCCAACAAGTTTTCGCTACATGCTATTGCCGGCATTTCGGGCAATGAGGAGAACTTCGCTCTATCTGGTTGTGCCAATTTTGTCATGCAAGATGCCAACGGCTTTATTGGTGCCGGAAGTGCTAATGCTGTATTAGGAGATGTTAATGGTGCACAGCTAGCCGGGTTTATGAACTTTACAGGAGGTAATACAAGAGGGTTACAAGGTGCAGGGTTCGGCAACCTTACTATCCAACACGCCAGTGGGGCGCAACTTGGCGGGTTTATGAACATCGCAAAAAGTGTTGATGGATTTCAAGGAGCAGGATTTATGAATATCAGCGGCGACATGGATGGTGCGCAAATAGCAGGGTTTATGAACATTGCAAAAGATGTAGACATGCAAGCTGCAGGTTTTTTGAACAAAGCAAGGAATGTTAGTAGCGTGCAGCTATCAGGATTTATGAATATTGCTGATAGTAGCGATTATCCAATTGGTCTTATCAACATCATAAGAACTGGCGAAAAAGCAATAGGTGTAACAGTAGATCAAAACTTAACCAGCATGCTAGCATTCCGTTCAGGGGGTAGAGTATTATATGGCATCGTAGGTGTTGGCGGCAACTTCAAAAATTACGACGATCCTGTAATGGCCATAGAACTAGGTTTAGGAGCTCACATTCATATTACACGTCATTTTAGAATAAATACTGAAGCTGTAATGTCAGGCTTATCAGACTATTCAGATGGTGCAGAGTTTGCCACTTCTATACGAATACTACCCGCAGTGAAGCTTGGCATGGTAGAAATATTTGGCGGACCTACATTCAACTACTTTAACATAACTGACGACTATAGTAATAGCGTAATAGACACTTATGCTTGGGGCTCTTATGAGTACGGTGAATTTCATGGCGCACAGTTTGGTGTGATTGGTGGCATACAGCTACATCTATAACCTTTTTTTAAAAAAACAGTAGGGGTAAAAACATACTTAACTGTCTTATACTAAACCGAACTAATACTCATGTTACGTATACACATTGCCATAGCTTTTTTCATTACACTTATAGCAGGGAGTAGTGCGCTAGCGCAAAAACAAACTAACACGTTAACACAAAACGTTAGAGGTATTGTAAAAGATGCTGAATCAAAACAACCTTTAGTAGGCGTAGTGGTAGTATCGTTAAACAACACTGAGCTTAATGCACTTACTGATGACAACGGATACTTTTTGATCAAAGGTGTACCTATAGGGAGGCAATCCTTCCGCTTTACTTACATGGGGTATGAGTCTCAAACCATTCCTGAAGTATTGGTTACATCCGGTAAAACATTAGAACTTAATGTAGACCTTACAGAAAGCTTGCACAAACTTGATGAGGTAACCGTAAAAGCTACTAATGGTACAGACAGGGCATTAAATGAATTTGCGACTATCAGTGCCCGCTCATTCTCAGTAGAAGAAACCAAACGTTATGCAGGAACACTAGCAGACCCTGCTAGGATGGCCATGAACTTCATGGGTGTATCTAATAGTGGTGATATGGACAACGGCATTGTAGTAAGAGGCAACTCACCTAAAAGTGTATTGTGGAGACTAGAAGGCATTGAGATACCCAACCCAAACCACTTTAGTTCACAGGGCACAACAGGTGGCGCTATCAGTATGCTTAACCCCAGTATGCTTGGCACATCAGATTTCTATACCGGTGCTTTTCCTGCTGAAATGGGTAATGCCTTATCAGGCGTATTCGATATCAACTTTCGTAATGGTAATAGAAATAAAAGAGAGCATACTTTCCAGCTCGGTGCTTTAGGAACAGAGATAGCTAGTGAAGGACCATTTAAAAAGGATGGAGGCGCCACATATCTATTCAACTACCGCTACTCTACTCTTGCACTACTAAAAGGTTTCTTTGACTTTGGTGGCGTATTGCCTGAATACCAAGATGCATCTTTTAAAGTACACCTGCCTACAAAAAACGCAGGCAACTTCTCCATATTTGGCTTAGGTGGGTATAACTCTGCAAATAAAGATGTAGAAGCTGACAGTAGTAAGTGGGATGACGACAACCCTAACTTCAACTTACTATCTAATAGCAGGATGGCTGTAGCAGGCATTGGGCACACTTACTTCGTAAATAAAAATGCATATATCAAAACCGTGCTATCGGCGGCGTACGATAAGGCTGTAGAAAGTGTAGACACACTAAACCCTGCAGAAAGCTATAAGGTGATACACACCAGCGATGAATATTTTCAAAATAGTGCTTACCGTTTGTCTGTACTATACAATACAAAGATCAATAATAAAAACACAGTACGTGTAGGTGTAAGAACCGATCAATTACAATACGACTTCAACAACAGATACTTTGACGAAGACGATGGCATATGGAGATCCTTTATTAATAGTAAGGGTAATACACAATACTATCAAGCTTATGCACAGTGGAAACGCAGAATGTCAAAAGAGCTAACAGTGATAGGCGGCTTGCATGGCTCTTACTATGCACTAAATAGCAAGTACAGTATAGAACCTAGAGTATCTGTTAATTATCAAAAAAGGAACAATGTATACACACTTGCCGCAGGGCTGCATAGTAAACCGGAACATGTATCTGTTTACCGCTTCCAAACCATAGATCAAAAAAATGCAGGCTACTACCCTAATAAAAACCTAGACCTTCAAAAAGCAGCTCATGTAGTAGCAGGCTACCAAACCAGCTTACCACTAGGCATACGTTTCAAAACAGAAGTATATTACCAATACCTGTATAATATACCTGTAGAAATGGATAGCACCAGTGAGTTCTCTACTATAAATGCAATGGATATATACACTCTTGCTGCTACAGAAAAACTAACTAGCGATGGTACAGGACAGAACTACGGCATTGACTTTAGTTTTGAAAGACCTTTTGCTAACAACTATTATTTCACATTAACTAGCTCGCTTTACAAATCTACTTACACCACTTATGGTGGGCAGGAGTACAACACTATGTTCAATAGAGGCTACCAGCTGAATATGTTGGGTGGTAAAGAGTTCAAAGTAGGCAAGAACAAAAAGAATGTATTAGGGTTAAATGGGAAGGTATTATATAGCGGCGGCATGAGGCAATCAAAAATCGACTTAGCAAAATCAATAGCTGAAGAGGAAACTCACTACGTGCCGGGAGAGTATTACACACAACAAACACCTGCCTACTTAAGGATAGACGCTACTGTATACTATAAAATGAATAGAAAAAAATCTACGCATAGTATACAGCTGGATGTACAAAACATTACTAATAGGCAGAACCATTACTTCTCCTATTTCGATAGCAACTCAGGCAGCATCAAAACCGTATATCAGTTAGGCATCTTTCCTAACATAGCTTATAGAATAGATTTTCAATGGTAAATAAAATGACAACGATAAAAACTATAATAAAAATGAGAAAACTAGCCGTATTATTCGTATTAGCAATCAGCATTATCAGCACATCTTCATGCAGAAAGCATGTATTAAAAGGCAGCGGATCAATAGTAAGTGAAACCAGAGTAATTAGCGACTTCGACGAGATAATAGCCAATGGCAGTATTGACTTGGAAGTACGTCCCGCAAACTACAATGAAGTACGTATTACAGGTTATCAAAACTTAGTACCTGCATTTAAGACAAGCGTATCAAACAGACGTCTATACCTAGAGTACGACGATGAATATGTTAATGTCAGACACGACAACATCAAACTAACAGTTTACACAACAGACATGACCGTACTTACGCTTAATGGTTCAGGCGATGTAGCATTTCCCAATGGGGCCAACACTACCTACTTAGAGCTAAAAGTAAATGGTTCGGGAAATATCAGATATAACGGAGGTGATACACTAAACACTTTAAAAATTGAAGTAAATGGTTCCGGGAATGTGTATACGAGAGATGCTGATGCCAGAAACGCGTACACTGACATTTCAGGTTCAGGCAACATTGGATTAACTGTTCACGAAATGTTAGATGCAAGAATAACAGGATCAGGAGAAATAGATTACTGGGGTAACCCACCTGTAGTTAAAGTAGACGTCTCAGGTTCAGGAAGAGTAAGAAAGCACTAGTCAGGGGTGTATTTTTATATACAACAGAAGAGGGGTGTTTTCCAACACCCCTTTATTTATGTAATGCTAAACCATGGTCATATATTTGCTTCATGTCGTTATACATCTTAGATAATAAGACATGGTTTCCTGATGTTAATGAAGCACTCCATGACGGCTTGTTAGCTATTGGTGGTGACCTAAGTATAGAACGGCTAATATTGGCTTACCGTAAAGGCATATTCCCTTGGTTTGACGACGACACCCCTATGTGGTGGAGCCCTGATCCCCGCTTTGTATTATTTCCTGAAGAGTTAAAGGTGAGTAAAAGCATGAAGCAGTTACTCAAAAAGAATGCTTTTGACTTTAAGGTAAACTCAAACTTTACTCATGTGATCACTAATTGCCAAAAAACACCGCGTAAAGATCAAGACGGCACGTGGATCACAAACGAAGTTCGTGACGCCTATATACAATTATACAAACTAGGCTATGCACACAGTGCTGAGTCTTGGCTAGATGGTGAGATAGTTGGTGGGCTTTATGGTATTAAAATGGGTAAAGCATTTTTTGGAGAAAGTATGTTTAGCCATAAAAGTAATGCTAGTAAGTATGCCTTTATAAAAATGGTACAGCATCTAAAAGAAGAAGGTGTGCAACTGATAGATTGTCAGATACACACCAACCATTTAGAAAGTCTTGGAGCAAGAATGATACCTCGTACTGATTTTATAAATAGAATTACGTCACTAATAGACGCTTAGCCTACTTGCCAAACTTCTTCTTCAGCATACTCAAAGCATCGTTCATATCTCTAGGTTTTTGCTCCTCTTGCCTTCTACCTCTTCTATCATTGCGCTTAACTTTACCCCCTGCCGGCGGTTCTTGCGTTTGCTTTATTGATAGAGCTATACGATTACGCACTCTGTCTACCTCCAACACTTTTACTTGCACTTTATCATTTAGCTTCAGCACCTCGTTAGGGTCTGTAATATACTTATGCGCTATCTCAGATACGTGCACCAACCCGTCTTGCTTCACACCAATATCAACGAATGCACCAAAGCGTGTGATATTAGTAACCACACCAGGAACTACCATTCCTTCTATTACATCGTCTACACTGTAGATATTTGCAAACTCAAACGCTTGAGCTTCACTACGAGGGTCAAGGCCAGGTTTTTTCAACTCGTTAATTATATCCTTGATCGTATGCTCACCGTTTACCTCATCTATATAATGCTTTACATTTATCTGTTTAATCAACTCTTCATTACCTATTAATGTTTTCACATCAACATTTAAGTCAGTAGCCATACGGGCTACTAGGGGATAAGATTCTGGATGCACCGCGCTACCATCCAATGGCTCTTTGCCCCCATTCACACGTAAGAAACCTGCACACTGTTCATATGCTTTGTCACCGAGGCGAGGCACTTTTATCAGTTGTTTACGCGATGTAAAGCTTCCTAACTCATCACGGTGCTTCACAATATTTTCAGCAATAGAAGGTCCAATACCGCTCACATAACTTAGCAAGTGTTTACTGGCTGTATTCAAGTTTACACCAACTGTATTTACACAGCTCACTACTGTTTGATCCAATCGTTCTTTTAAGCGAGTTTGGTTCACATCATGCTGATACTGACCTACACCAATACTTTTGGGGTCTAACTTTACCAGTTCAGCAAGTGGGTCCATCAATCTACGACCAATACTTACGGCTCCTCTTACAGTTACATCTTGGTCGGGAAATTCTTCACGAGCTATTTCAGACGCCGAATAGATAGAAGCGCCATCTTCGTTCACCAAGAATATTGGCAAACCAAGATTTAACTTCTTAACGAACTGTTCTGTTTCTCTACCTGCCGTACCGTCTCCTACTGCTATGGCTTCTATTTTATACTGCTGTACCAAGCTACGCACCTTATGCTCTGCATCATCCATTCTATTCTTCTCATGCACGTAAATAAGATCTGTTTTCTTCAACGTACCTTTTTCATCTAAGCAAACCACCTTGCACCCTGTACGGTAGCCAGGGTCAATGGCTAGTGTGCGCTTACCTCCTAGTGGTGAGCTTAATAACAATTGCCTTAAGTTCTCTGCAAATACATTTATGGCTTCTTCATCTGCCTGCGTTTTCAACGTCATACGAAACTCACTCTCCAAACTAGGTTGCAGCAATCTTCTATAGGCACTCTTAACGCCTTTTTTTACTTCACTGGCTGCTGCGTTATCAGCCTTTACGTATTCACGCTCTATAATAGTCAAAGCATCGTCCTCAACAGGAGCTATGGTCATACGCAATATTCCCTCCATAAAACCACGCATCACGGCTAGCATTCTGTGCGACGGTATTTTAGATACGGGTTCTGAAAAGTCAAAATAGTCTTTGTATTTAGCACCCTCTGTTTCTTTGCCTGTCAATACTGTGCTTTGTACAGTAGCCTTATCGTCAAAAAGTTGGCGCATCTTAGCACGTACTGTTGCATCTTCGTTTACTAACTCTGCTATAATGTCTCTAGCACCTTTCAATGCGTCTTCAATATCTTTTACTTCTTCTGTAATAAATGCTTCTGCTTCTTTAATAGGCTCTATGCCTCCTTGCTCCAATATCATCATAGCCAAAGGCTCTAAGCCAAGCTCTTTTGCTTTTTGTGCTTTTGTCTTTCTCTTAGGTTTATATGGCAGGTATATATCCTCTAGTTCGGCCAGTGTAGTTGCTGCATTTATTTTACCCTGCAACTCCTCGGTCATTTTCTCTTGTTCCGTTATTGTCTTTTCTATGAATGTTTTACGGTCCGAAAACTCTTTCTGAAACTTTGCCTCATCCTGTATGGCTTGTATCTGTACTTCATCCAAAGCTCCGGTACGATCCTTTCTATATCTGGCAACAAAGGGTATCGTTGCCCCTTCTGCCAGCAGCTCAAGCACCGCATTCACCTGTGCTTCCCTAATGCTAACTTTTTCTGCTACTTGTTTTGAAAACTCAATCATACTATAAATAAATAAGAAGAGGGCGAATGTAAAGTGACTATCCGAAATTGAAAAAGAAAATCTTTCCACATATTTGCGTATGAACATTCGCGAAAAGATACTGGAAGAGCACTCTAAAGAAAATGCAGAAGCGATTGCTGACTGGATAGGAACAAACAAAGCACGCCTAAAAGAATTAATAGATATCTTTCTGCATGATGAATATCGTGTCGTACAATGGTCGGCTTACGCTGTAAGCAAAGTAGCCGACCAACACCCCAAACTGATGGAGCCCTATCTTGACGATATGGTAGCTAGAATGAAAGAGCCTGACTTACATGTTGCTGTAAAAAGAAATGTAGTTCGCATATTACAAGATGTAACCATACCAGAGCATCTGCACGGCGATGTCATGAATACCTGTTTTGATTTTTTAGCCGACACCAACGAAACCATAGCGGTCAGAGTTTTTTCCATGACGGTACTGGATCACTTATCAATAATATATCCTGAGATAAAACAAGAACTACATGCCATAATACACGATGAGTTGGAAAATGGGCATGCAAGTGCCGGTTTTAAGAGTAGAGCTAAGAAAATACTGAACCATTAGGCCTGTAGCTCATTGATTTACATAACACTATATCAATATTTCAACTTTTTTATATTTAATCTTTATAATCTTACAAAATCATCTTACCTTTGCCATCCCAAAATTACTTGGCTGCCCGAAAGGGTATCCTATATGTTGCTGCCAAGTATGAGGGACTAATTAATTAACATTTTTAAAGACATCTATGGCAACAGAAACGCTACAGAGCTATGAGCTTATGGTCATCTTTACGCCTGTTTTAGCTGAAGATGAGTACAAAGCTGCTCAAAAAGATCTTGCAGATTTCGTTAAAGGAAACGGAGGAGAGGTTGTTCACACTAATGCTTGGGGATTACGTTCACTAGCTTATCCTATTGACAAAAAGACTACTGGTTTGTACTGGGTAATGGAGTACAGTGCTCCTTCTGAGCTTAACAGCAAAATGGAAACTCAAATGAACCGTGACGAGAATGTGATGCGTCACATGATCACGCGCTTGGACAAATACGCAGTTGAGTACAACGCTAAACGTCGTAACAAACTAGCGGAAAACGATTAATCATCCCATTTAAAACATTAACCAATGGCAAGAAATAACGAAATTAAGTTCCTTACTTCTACCCGTGTTGAGAAACGTCAGAAAAAATACTGTCGTTTTAAGAAAATGGGTATCAAGTATATCGATTACAAAGATGCTGAGTTCCTAAAGAAATTCTTGAACGAACAAGGTAAAATGCTACCTCGCCGTATTACCGGTAACTCACTAAAGTACCAACGCAAGGTAGCTCAAGCAATAAAAAAGGCACGCCAGATGGCTATTTTGCCTTATGTTACTGACCTTTTAAAGTAAAATAAGCCATGCAAGTAATTCTAATAAAAGACGTAGATAATTTGGGTGGAGCCCACGAATTAGTAGAGGTAAAACCGGGGTATGCCCGCAACTACCTTATACCTCAAAAGTATGCTATAGAAGCTAGCCAATCTAACCTTAAGGTTTTGGAAGAGCGCAAAAAGCAAATGCAGAAACGTGAAGAAGCATTACTAGCCGAAATAGCAAACGTTAGAACTGTGTTAGCTGAAAGCCCAGTTAAAATAGGTGCAAAACTAGGTACAAGTGGTAAAATATTTGGATCTGTTACATCTATACAATTAGGCCGTGCTATACGCGAGCAAAAAGGATATGAAATAGACCGTCGTCGTATCAACATCTTAGAAGAGATCAAAGAAGCCGGTACATATAAGGCTCAGATCGACTTTGGTAAAGAAAATGTTGTTGACATGGAGTTTGAAGTAGTAGGTGAATAACTATTACAGTTTTGTTTGTTTATAGAAGGGTTGCTAAAGGCAACCCTTTTTTATTCTAACTCATCATTAAGCCTATGCAACTTTCTTCCTTTCTCAGTATAGGCGATAATAACCCCTTCAGATTCGAGGTGTTGTTTTACTGCTACGCTAAACCACTCAACAGAACCTTCATACTGTATATGATTCTCTTCTATATAGTTTTTCATACCATCAGCTATATGTGTTAGTGTACAAGGCTGGTTCTTTACCAATGTGCTGATAATACCATCGCTAAACATCTGATATACTTTTTTGCTGATAGCTGGAGCTTTTTTACCCTCCGGGTGTATCAGCTGTATCTTGTCAACCTTTGCCATACATATACATTATTACTATAAAATTAAAGCAAAAACACCCCTTGACAGTAACTCTACTATTAATAATCTATTATTTCCATATCTCTAATACTTCTGTACAGACTATAAAAAAGTGTACCTTTGCGGCGCTATGCAAATAGAAGTAATGAAATCGAAGCTGCACCGTGTAAAGGTTACAGAAGCTAACCTACACTACATAGGCAGCATAACCATTGACGAGGATTTGATGGATGCAGCAAATCTGATTGAAAACGAAAAAGTTCAGGTGCTGGGGCTTGAGTCGGGAGAACGACTGGAAACCTATGTGATCAAGGGGAAAAGAGGCTCAGGCATGATATGCATGAATGGTCCTGCTTCTAGAAAAGTAGCTGTAGGCGATACCGTAATTGTTATTTCATATGCTTATATGACTCCTGAAGAAGCTAAAAAGCATGAACCAACGGTTATATTTCCTAATAAAGACAATAGCCTCTAAATTAATTATATAGTTACCTTTATAGCTACATGAATAAGAAAACGATCCTAAAAATTATCCAATTCATATTTTTTTTAGGACTTGGTGTAGTAATAATATTCTATATGTCTTCCAAGTTATCAGAGGAAGACAAGCGTCAAATGGTCAATGCGATAAAAGGTGTTCGTATTGGCTGGCTGTTCCCCATTTTTATTGCAGGCTTCTTATCCCATCTATTTAGAGCACTTCGGTGGAAATTACTCATGGAGCCACTAGGCATAAGGCCCACTACACTTAATACCACGGCGGCTGTTCTTATAGGTTATATTGCTAACCTTTTTGTACCTAGAGCAGGCGAAGTGGCTAAGTGTACTGTGTTAGCCAGATATGAAAACGTTCCTGCTGATAAAATGATTGGAACAATTGTGGCTGAGCGTGCTTTTGATGTATTATGTTTAGTCTCAGTTACAGCTACTGCTTTTGCGTTACAGGCTGATATAATAGGTTCTTATTTATGGAATATACTTGACAAAATAACTGCCAATAAAAATGGAATATTCATTGCTATAGGCGGGTTTATTTTTTTAATAGCAGTACTCATTTTCCTATCCAAAAAAATAAAGAATACCAAAGTAGGCAAGTTTATTAAAGGTTTAGGGGATGGGGTAAAATCCATTTTTAAGCTTAAAAAGAGAGGCATGTTCCTTTTGTATACTACGCTTATATGGATAACTTATTGGATACAAGTGCTTTTCGGTTTTTGGAGTATGCCTGCGTTGGAACACCTTTCAGGGCTTACTGCTCTTATTACACTTATTTTTGGTAGTATAGGCATGATTGCTACTCAAGGTGGCATAGGAGCATATACCTACCTTGTTGCAGATATTTTAAGTGCTTACGGCATAGACAATGCTTATGGACAAGCCTTTGGCTGGGTCTCTTGGGCAGTACAAACCGGCATCATACTCGTCTTAGGACTTGCTTCTATACTATTCATCATCAATAGAAAAAGACGCAATGCACAAGCTACAGCAAATACAAAATAAGATCACACCACGTGAAGAGCTAGTGAAAAAGTGCAACCAGTGGAAGGCATTGGGCAAGAAGATCGTATTCACAAATGGCTGTTTCGACATATTACATCATGGTCATATTGACCTTCTTGCAAAATCTGCTGATCTCGGTGACATTCTTATCGTTGGGCTTAATTCTGACGCATCCGTAAAAAGGCTAAAAGGTGATGATAGGCCTGTAAATCACGAAAATGACCGTGCTTTACAATTATCAGCATTAATGATGATAGATGCTGTATGCTTGTTTGAAGAAGACACCCCTGAGCAATTAATAACAGATCTACATCCGAATGTATTAGTAAAAGGAGGTGACTACACTATTGATACTATAGTAGGTGCCAACTATGTGATGAGCAATGGTGGCTCTGTAGAGATCATACCTTTTGTGGAAGGGTACTCCACAAGCTCTCTAGTCGACCGTATTAAAAAATTGTAAATTATCCTTTTTGTATATTCATCTATCGTGTGCTATAGCTAATAGCGTATAGCTTTGTAGACGGACTAAATATACCAAAGTAGTGAAAGCATCAAAACGTACTATTACTAGAGACATCAGTTGGTTATCATTCAATGCAAGAGTATTGCAAGAAGCTATGGATGATACAAACCACATCTACGACAGGCTACGTTTCCTAGGCATATTCTCCAACAATTTAGATGAGTTTTTTAGAGTGCGTGTCGCAACACTCTCAAGAATGGTTAGGCTAGGCAAAGCTGCGAAGGTACATTTAGAAGAAAACCCGGGTAAGATACTTGATAGAATACAGGAGATTGTAATGAGCCAACAGGCCACATTTGACAACACCTACAATCAGGTCATTAAAGAGCTAAGAAGGAAAAAGGTATATATAAAAAATGAGAGGCAACTCACTAAAGAGCAAAAAGCCTTTGTTACTAACTACTTTAACGACAAGGTAAGAACGCAAACTGTACCTCTAATGATCGAGAGTATATTAGACATGCCTTATCTAAGAGACAAATCAGTATACCTTGCATGCGTTTTGGGCAACACACACAACCCAATGTTACAGCGCTACGCCCTCATTGAGATACCTACAAAAGTCTTACCTCGCTTTTTAATACTCCCTTCTACTGCCGGTAGACATGACATTATACTTCTAGAAGATGTTATTAGGTTTAACCTTCCAAACCTATTCGCACCCTTTGGCTTCAACCGCTTTTTAGGGTACATCATTAAAGTAACTAGGGATGCCGAGCTAGATATTGATAATGACGTTAATACCAACCTTATTGAAGAGCTTGAAAAGGGATTAAAAAACAGAAAGAAAGGAAGAGCAACACGTTTTGTATACGATAGAAATATTGATAAAAATTTACTAGAGTACCTCATCAAACGGTTGAGCTTAAACAAAAAGGATAACCTAATACCGGGCGGTCGTATTCATAATTTTAAAGAATTTATGGATTTCCCTGCGCAAGTTTTTGAAGATTTAAAACCTCGTGCCGGTTCTATTGTACATCCCCTTCTGAAACAACCTTGTCGTATCATGGAGGTAATGGATGAGCGAGATGTAATGCTTAACTTCCCTTACCACTCATTCGACTCTATTATTGACCTTCTGAGAGAAGCGGCTATTGACCCTTTTGTGCAAAGCATAAAGGTAACCTGTTATAGACTTGCTAAAGAATCAAAACTAGTGAACGCCTTAGTCAATGCTGTAAGAAATGGAAAGTCCGTTACTGTTGCCTTAGAGCTTAGAGCAAGATTTGATGAGGAGGCTAACCTGATGTGGAAAGAAAAGCTAGAGGAAGAAGGCGTAAAAGTATTGTTGGGTATACCTAACATGAAAGTTCATGCTAAACTATGCGTAATAAAAAAGAGAGAGTTTAGCACAATAAAGCAATATGCTTTTGTATCAACCGGCAACTTCAACGAAAGTACAGCACGTTTCTATGGCGACCACTGCTTACTAACTACTAACCGAGCTATTATTTCTGACATAAACAGGACGTTCTCTTATTTAGAATCTCCACAACCAAGCCTTGAGATACTTAAAAAGAACAAGACACTACCCACCTCACCTATCAATATGCGTAACTACTTTATCGACCTTATCGATAAAGAAATACTAGCTGCTAAAAAGAAGAAACCAGCTTCCATCATCATAAAGCTAAACAGCCTGGTAGATTACGATTTCATTGCCAAAATATATGAAGCGGCCAAAGTGGGTGTAGAGGTCAACCTCATTATTAGAGGTATATGCTGTGCCTTTACTGATCAAAAAGCCTTCAAACACCCAATAAAAGCAATAAGTATAGTAGACGAATATCTAGAACATGCGAGAGTTTTTGTTTTTCACAATGGCGGAAAAGAAAAAGTATATATATCTTCAGCCGACTGGATGGTGAGAAACTTGGATCATAGAGTTGAGACAGCATGTCCAATTCTTGATGAAGGTATTAAACAAGAGTTGATAGATATACTAAAAATTCAACTATCAGGAAATGTAAAAGCAAGAGTGCTGGATAATGAGCAGGTGAATAACTATGTAAAGAAAGTAGTAAAAGATGAAATAGTTAGATCACAACTGGCCATCACAAATTATTTGAGAAATAAAACATACTAAGCATTGATATTAGCAGCTATAGACATTGGTTCGAATGCCGTACGGTTATTAATAAACGAAGTAGAGACCTACGAAGACGGCAAAACTGCTTTTACAAAACTAACACTACTACGAGTTCCCTTACGACTTGGTTTCGACGTTTTTAAAAAAGGTTACATAGGTAACAAGAAGAAGAAAAAGTTTCTTGATACAATTAGAACCTACAAGCTGCTCATGGATATATATGAAGTAGAGCAGTATAAAGCATGTGCAACATCGGCCATGCGTGATGCTGAGAATGGCAAAGAGATCATTAAAGAGATAGAGCAAGAAACAGGGATAAAAGTCTCAGTAATATCAGGGCAAGAAGAAGCAAATATTCTTTACGAAACACACATTGCTGACAACATGAACGAAAAATCCTCTTACTTATATATAGATGTAGGAGGTGGCAGTACTGAAGTAACCTTGTTTGCTAAAAAGAAGACGATATTTAAAGAGTCTTTTAACATAGGCACTATTAGACTCTTAAATGATGCTGTTACTGATGAACAATGGGATCAAATGAAACAGTTCATCAAAAAACAAACCAAACAACACCAACCACTTGACGCCATTGGCACAGGCGGAAACATTAATAAAACCTTCTCTATTTCTAAAAGAAAAGATGGACGTTCTTTATCTCTAGATCTCTTAAAAGACTATCATAAAGAGCTAAGCATGTACTCTCTTGATGAACGAAAACACCTTTACAACCTAAGAGAAGACCGTGCCGATGTAATCGTGCCCGCATTACAGATATACATATCCATAATGCGCTGGGCAGGAGCTGAAAGAATCTTTGTACCTAAAATAGGTCTTGCCGACGGACTAATAAAAATGATGCACCAGGAAAATATTAGCAAGTAAGGGCATTACTGTATCAGCAACTTACCTTTTCTTACCAAGTTCCCTTTATTCCCATTTATAGTATAGAAATAAATACCAGCAGGTATCTCTTGTACATTAATAGTGGTCTGACCTTTGAAATCATTATGACTAACTAACTGACCACTTGCCGTATATAAGTCCCAACTTAAATCTCCCTTTATTGAAGTATTAATATTCACTTCACCTTTTGACGGGTTGGGGTATACTCTTACAATTTCATTATCCAATAAAGACACCTTTATACCATTTGGATGTATACCTGCTTCAACATCATCTACCAGCAATGTGCTATTAGGTGCCGGTACATTCGCGTTTGCATTTGTACTACTTAAAAACAGAATTAATAACTTATCAGGCACAACGTTAGGGTCTATATAGTTCAATGTAACTTCAAACTTTGTATAAGAAGAAACCTGACCGGAGATCACGGTATCAGCATTACCCACTATCGAGTCTGCGCCACCTGCTCCTTGACCAGCCAGCACCGCAAGTACAACCATTTGTGCTTTATCAGCATTTTGTGGTGAATATTTTAACCATGCACTGACATAGCCTATTCTAGAACTAATGCTTGTACCTCCTGTATATGTAATACTAGACATAGGATCATTAGGGTCAAAATTCAGAATATCAACTCCAGGTCTTGCATTGGCCATAATACCAGGGATAGTACCAAGTGTACTACCTTGATTTTTGGTTGTAACCTCAGCAGCAAACGAACCTGAATGAGCATCGCTAGACTTGGACATTTGCTCTTGTAGCCCACTAGTTACACCAATGAATGGTGCTACAGTGAAAATCAAAGAATCGGCACCAAACCAATGATCTGGCGCATCTACCTGTGTAGCAGGGAAACCTACTGATATTGTATGCCAACTTTCCATATTACCACCGCTTAATACCTGGGCTGAAGCAATATTTAGAAACAATAATGGAGATAAAAGTATTAGTATGTATTTCATGTCTACTCTATTATGATATAAGCATCAAATCTACTGGTTTTGAATTGATTATTTACAAATAGCCTAAATTAACACATAAAGGTAATGATGATATGACAATACAACCCGAACTGTCAAAATGGGTACACTACATGATACATATGTAATAATGACTGATTGAAGAAGCCCTACCTATAGCACCTACAGCCCGTTTCTGCAAAAATGTCGCTATTATGGCAATGGCACAAAACGTGTTACTAAGAAGTGTATAAAACTAAAATTTCAAAATTTAAATAGTCAATTAACTATGGCAAACAATGTAAATATTACTCCACTACACGACAGAGTGATCGTTGAGCCTGCAGCCGCTGAAGAAAAAACAGCTAGCGGTATTATCATTCCTGACTCAGCAAAAGAAAAACCACAAAAAGGTATTGTAGTAGCTGCCGGTCCGGGTAAAAAAGATGAACCTATGACTGTAAAAGCAGGCGATACTGTATTATATGGCAAGTATGCAGGTACTGATATCACACTGGAAGGTAAAGATTACCTGATCATGCGCGAAAGTGATATTTTGGCAATAGTATAATTAAACATCAAAACTCTTTTTAATTAGAAAAGTATATAACAATGGCAAAGCAACTCTTCTTTGATACAGAAGCAAGAAATAAAATGAAAGCAGGTGTTGATGCACTTGCTAATGCAGTAAAAGTGACATTAGGACCTAAAGGACGTAATGTTGTTATTGAGAAAAAATTTGGTGCACCAAGTGTTACAAAAGATGGTGTTTCAGTAGCTAAAGAAATAGAACTGGAAGACCCTACAGAAAACATAGGAGCGCAGATGGTGAAAGAAGTAGCCTCAAAAACAGCAGATGTTGCTGGTGATGGTACTACAACAGCTACAGTTTTAGCACAGTCTATTATTAAAGAAGGCTTGAAAAACGTTGCTGCAGGTGCTAACCCAATGGACCTAAAGCGTGGTATTGACAAAGCTGTAGCAGTTGTGATTAAAAACCTGGAATCTCAATCAGAGAAAGTAGGTAACGACAATAAAAAGATCGAGCAAGTAGCTACTATCTCAGCTAACAACGACAATGAGATAGGGAAACTAATTGCTCAGGCGATGGAAAAAGTAGGTAATGAAGGTGTTATTACCGTAGAAGAGGCAAAAGGTACTGACACTACTGTTGAAGTAGTAGAAGGTATGCAATTTGACCGTGGTTATTTAAGCCCTTACTTCGTTACTAACACAGAGAAAATGCAAACGGAATTGGAAAACCCTTACATATTGATCTACGATAAAAAGATCAGTACTATGAAGGATATCCTTCCTCTTCTAGAAAGTGCAGTACAAGCTGGCCGCCCTTTATTGATCATCGCTGAAGATGTAGATGGTGAAGCGTTGGCTACACTTGTAGTAAATAAGCTACGTGGTTCTCTTAAAATAGCTGCAGTAAAAGCTCCGGGCTTCGGCGACCGCCGTAAAGAAATGCTACAAGACATAGCTGTCTTAACAGGTGGTACTGTTATTAGCGAAGAGCAAGGACATAAGCTAGAAAATGCCACTGTAGAATACCTTGGGCAGGCAGAAAGTGTAACAATAGATAAAGATAACACTACTGTAGTAGACGGTAAAGGTGATAAAGATGCTATCAAAGCTCGTGTTAATCAAATCAAAGCACAAGTAGAAACTTCTACTAGCGATTACGATAAAGAAAAGCTACAAGAACGTTTAGCTAAATTGAGTGGCGGTGTAGCTGTACTTTATGTTGGTGCATCTACCGAGGTAGAGATGAAAGAAAAGAAAGACCGCGTTGACGATGCATTGCATGCTACTCGCGCTGCTGTAGAAGAAGGTATTGTACCAGGTGGTGGTACTGCATTTATTAGAGCTATTGAGTCAATTGCTGATCTTAGCAGCGACAACAATGATGAAGCTACAGGCATTGCTATTATTCGCCGTGCTTTAGAAGAGCCATTACGTCAAATAGTGGAGAATGCAGGTATTGAAGGTTCTATAGTTGTACAAAACGTTAGACAAGGTAAAGCAGACTACGGCTTTAACGCTCGCACCGAAGAGTATGAAAATATGCTTGCAGCCGGTGTTATTGACCCAACTAAAGTAAGCCGCGTTGCTCTTGAAAATGCAGCTTCAATAGCTAGTATGCTACTAACTACAGAATGTGTTATTGCTGACAAGCCTGAGCCTGAAGCAGAGCACAGCCACGCTATGCCTCCTGGAGGTATGGGTGGTATGGGTATGGGTATGTAATACAATACACATCAATATATCATTAAGCCTCGCAGTTGCGAGGCTTTTTTTATTATTACACTCTTTTCCTGCAAAAGAACACTTCTTTATCTTTGACAAAGAAAAGTATGAGAACGATACTAGGTATAAAAGAGCTATACATACCTATACAACCAACTGTAAAGGACGATAGTACAGATATTGTATATCAGGAGTTTATGCCTGCTAGTGAGCTACATGAGTATATATATTGTTATTGGCAACTAAAAACGAATCAGAAACTATCATCACCATTTACATATAGAGTTGTAGCTGATGGCTGTATCGATATCTTCTTCAATCTGAATAACACTTCAGACAGGTTTGTTATGGGCTTCTGTAACAAGTACACTACGTTCTCTTTAGAGCATGAGTTTCACTATATTGGAGTTAGATTTTTCCCTACTATTTTCCCTCAGCTATTTAAAGTCGATGCCTCCACACTAAGTAATAGGTATGAACACTTAGATGATGTTGTTGTAAGTACATCCAACTATATCAAAAACAACATTGACCAAAGTCAAAATATTGATGATATTACCGCTGTGCTAAACAAGCATTTTTTGAGTATTGTTGCTACTGTAGATATTGATGATGATTCAAGAATGTATGACGCTTTAAACATTATCCTACATAAGCAAGGAATACTCGATATTGAAACTGATTTAAACACTGGCATCAGCAACAGACAATTGCGACGACTGTTTGAGTTTTACGTAGGTACGTCTTGTAAAACATTTAGTAAAGTAGTTCGCTTCCAGAATATACTTAAAGCAAAACCCTCAAAACAAAGCTTAAGGCAAAACAAGCTGTTTTTTGATATGGGGTATTTTGACCAATCTCACTTTATTAAAGAGTTTAAGGCTTTATATGGCATTACGCCTAGTAAAGCATTTGGCCGTTGATTATGTCCATTTTTTACTATTTCTGGCAGTTAAATAGTTAGAATATTGTACTAACAAAACAATACTATCATGAAGTATATATTAACAACTTTGACTGTATTATTATTAAGTATAAATCTTTACTCACAAGATTTGAAACAAAAAAACAAAGGCATGAAATTAAACTCAGGAATCATTACAAGTAAGCTTGCAGAAACAAAAGCATTTTATTCTGACCACTTAGGTTTTGGTGTGACATTTGAGAACGACTTTTATTTACTTATGCACACGCCAAACAAAGAATTTGAAATCGCATTTTTACAACCTAACCACCCGACACAGCAACCCTTATTTCAAAAAGCCTACTCCGGTCAAGGTGCCTATTTAACCATAGAAGTAAAAGACGTAGATAGCCTATACAAAAAGATTAAATCAAAAGAAGTAGATATTGTCATAGATATCCGAAATGAAACATGGGGAGACAGGCACTTTGCGATAGTAGATCCTAACGGGGTGGGTATAGACATTGTAAAATACACATCACCTACTGAATAAAAATAATTCTTCTGCCAAAAAAGCCTCGCAATTGCGAGGCTTTACGTTTTTCTTTTAAATATCTTTACCAGAAGTTGTGCGGACATATGGTTCTGCTTCGCTGCAATTCAGGATTATTGAACAAACCTGTTTTTACCAAAGTAAGTTCATACCCGCCTTGAATATTACTTGCCGCCTGCAATGTTGAAATATTCATATCATAGCTCAACCCGAGGTTATAGCTTTTATATTTCAATTTCACTACAGGCACCAGCGCATCAAATACTCTATAAAAGGCACCTGCATATATCCCAAAAACAAGATCATCATTTATGTCTTTCAAGTTCCAACCTAATAAACCACCGGCAATGGCTTCATTATACGTGCCCTGCCTCATGTAATTAATATGTACTTGATAGTTGAATGACTCACTAGCTTTCACGCTCATACTACCACTTACATTCCACCTTATATCTGTATTAATATTAGGGTCTTTATAAAAGGAGCTATTAGGCTGTGTGATATGATATGCTGCAATGCCTAGTATGTAATTGATATTTTTTTCATTGCCAACAGTACTATTAAAGCTTATGCCTGCACCCAGGTCCCATTGATTAAGCTTGGGGTTGGGTAAAGTTTCCCCATTAGGATTATCAGGGCTGTAAGCACCGTTTTGATATTGATTATCAAACGTGGCTTTAGCAGGATCAAAGCTACGTTGTATATACCCACCCGTAAACCCTAAAGACAAGTACGAATTATTATCATCTTCTAAATACTTATTATAGTTAATAGCCGGATATATACCAAGTGTCTGTAAATCTATGCTCCCTGCCTTATCATAGTAAGCTAATAGCCCAAAGCTGGCAAAATCTTTGCCAAAAGGAATATGCGACTCCACGTTAGCAACCGCTGTTCTAAAAGGTCTACTGATACTACTCCACTGATTTCTATATACTGCGCTCACCTTATAGTCGTCAGTAAACAGACCTGTAAGTGAAGGGTTCCTAAGTATTGATATCTCATAGAATTGAGAGAAATGGATATCCTGTGCTTTTAGAGTAAAACCCCAAAACACTACTACTACAATTGCTATGATGTACTTGATTCTAGTCACTTTCTTATCTTATTATTGTTACATCCCCCTTCCATTGCAATACTTCACCGTCATCGCAAGTCGCCTCAACTATATAAACATAAACATCAGGAGGTAATGCTTTGCCATTATAAGTTCCATCCCAGGCGTTGGAGATATCATTAGTAGCAAAGCCATCCCTTTTAAATACTACTTCACCCCATCTGTTATATATCCTAAAGCTATTAATCAATTCTATTCCTGTTCCTCTCGGGTAAAAAACATCATTTTGACCATCGCCATTAGGTGTAAACGTGTTCGGGATAAATACTTGGCTTTGGTCGCATAGTACTTTTACCGTTACGCTACCACTATCAACGCAATTGTGTCTGGAATAGGCAGTAACAATATATTCTGTAGTCTTGAGAGGTCTTGCAATTGTAGAAGGACAGTCTGCACAATTTAAACTTTCTGACGGCCACCAAATCACACGGTTGATATTATCACCAGTTACTGAAAGATCAGCGGCATCGCCCGCTACAATAGTTTGATCTCCTTTTGCAAGCACTTGAGGCTTAGGATGCACTATTACATCAATAAAGTTAGTATCAGGCTTACACGCCCCTTCATAAGCAATTACCATGAACTTTGTAGTACCCTCAGGATAAGCTTCAGGGTTACCCACACTATCGTTGCTTAATACATGGCCAGGTGACCATTTATAAGTTCTAGCTCCAGTTGCGTTTAATAATATCTTTTGCCCTTCACATATCTCACCACCGTCACCTACTTCACTTTTTACTTCAGACTTCGTGTCTAATACTACCTGACTAGTATCCTTACAACCATTGGCATCCGTACCTATCACAGTATAATATGTCTTAACAGGAGGAGATGCATAAGGGTTCTCACAATTGGTACAGCTTAAATATATTGGAGGAGACCATGCATAGCTCACTGCACCACTAGGCACTAACATTACCGAGTCGTTAATACAAAGTATGGTATCACTACCTGCTGAAACGACAGGGTTTTTATAAATAGTTATATCTTTTGCTATAGAATCAATACAACCATTACCATTGGTCACTATCAGTTTAACTGAATAGTTACCTGTTGGACCATAATATTTATTAGGGTTTTGAGTAGCACTTGTATTACCATCTGCAAACTTCCAAGACCAGTTGGTAATGTTAGAATAAGGTGCACTAGACTTATCTTTAAACGATACTGTCGAATTTTCACAAGGAGCTTCAGCATCAAAATCTGCAATAGCTTCATCTACTGTTATCGTATCCAGCCCATCACTAAAGCTTTGGCACCCTGCACCATCACTAAAAATGATCTTTGGTAAGTACTTTCCTGCTGCCGTGTATTGGTGAGATAGTTTAGTTGCACTATTTGGCACAGTATTACCATCTCCAAAATCCCATATCATAGACGGCACACCTGAAGCCGAACTTGTAAACTGAACGGTTAGTGGCTTACACCCTATAGTAGGTGTATAGGTTAATGCCCCTGAATACCCTAGCACTTTAACTGATTTATATGCTGTATCTAAACAGCCTAAAGTATCTGTCACTATTAACATTACTTGATAATCTCCAGGTATTGTATATATCTCTTTTGGCGCTAAGCTTCCGGTAGTAGTACCTGACCCAAGATCCCAAAACACAGTCATGATACCATTTGATGTATTATTAAACTGCGCTACTAATGGTGGACATACCGCTACGGAGTCACTAACAGTGAATGATGCAGTAGGTTTCAGCACATCAATGGACATACCTACAATGGTATCTTTACAACCTAGGCTATCTGTTACGACTAGTGTAGGTGTATATGAACCTTTCTGTTGGTATATATGCTTAGGTTGGTGATTTATAATAGTATCTCCATCTCCAAAATCCCACCATGCATTAATGCTATTAATAGAGAAGTTGAAAAATTCAACCGTATCTCCTAAACATATTCTTGTTGAGGAGTTATAAGTAGCTGTAGGTTTGTGAGGGTGTATGTACTCCACACGGGTCATAGAATCTTTACACCCTACATTATCAGTCACCACAACTTTCACATCATAACTACCTCTTGTATTATAAGTATACCTTAAGGTATCAACAGTTGTATTAATACTAGTAGTACCTAAAGACCAGGTTCTATTAGTAATATATGCCCCTTGTGTAGTATAGCTGGAATCTTTGAAGAAAACCTCAAAAGGCACGCAACCTTTCTGCTGTAAAGAACCAAAATTGGCAACAGGCTGCGAAACAAGTATATAATTATGTTTAACAATGGAATCTACACAACCGTTGTTATTTACTATCTCTAGCTTAATGGTATGGAAGCCTGTATCTAAAAACTTATGCTTATAGTCAGGGAATAAGGTCTGTTTCAAAACACCATCTACATACCAAAAGTAGTTTATAGCTGTGCCCCCTGTTACTTGCGGGCTAAAGTATACCGTATCACCTAAACATACTGCTGTATCATTTGCCGACATATCTACTGTCAAGTCGGTTAGGTTAATACTTTGAGAAATGGTATCTCTACAACCCGTAACATTATTATATACCACTAACATTGGATTATACATACCTAAAGACGAGTATATATGGGTTGGTGAATCTAATAATGATGAGTTGCCATCACCAAAAAAGAATTGGTGCCACGATGCATCTTCCGTAAGATTTCTAAAGCGAACCTTTAAAGGAGTATCACAACTAAACCTCACATCAAAATTTGCTGCTGAAGGTTTTATGATTATATAATCCTCCCTGTACAAAGAGTCCATACAGCCATGATGAAAAGCTCTAAGTGTAACTGAAAATGTATCCGCACTAAAGTATTGCTTTTGTGGGTTTCTCACTTTTGTGTTGGTATTATCACCAAAATCCCAATACCAACCGGTTACAGGACCTGTTGAAGTATTAATAAACGAAATAGCTTCTCTAACACAAGCTATTGTAGGTGTAGCATAGAAGCCCACATTAGGCTTATTCCCGACCCTTATAGTAACGGTATCATATACCACACAACCTTGAATAGTGGTCACTTTAAGTATTGCCTCAAAAATACCTGTATCAGTATAAGTATGGTTAGGGTTTTTACTTGTTGATGTATTGCCATCACCAAAATCCCAGTCATAAGAGCTTATGGGATATGGGTAATTAGTACCGCTATCAGTTTCAACAAAAGATTTGAATTTTACTGTTAGTGGTACACAGCCGCTATCCTCATATGGAGATATCCTGGCCTCTAGGTCATATAATTTAACAAATAAGGGCTTTATTAACGTATCAAAGCAGCCAAAATTATCGGTAGCTACCAACCTTACCGTATAAGTGCCATTTTGCGTATAAGTATGTGTAGGAGTTGTAGCTGTACTTTGCGACGATGGACCATCTCCCAAATCCCAAGCGTAGCTGACCAAAGTACTTGTAGAAGATGTTGGGAAAAACTGTACCGTTTGTGGTGCAGGACAAAGTGTATCGGGCACTTTATAAAAATCAAACGTAGGCCCTGGCAATATTGTTATTGTCTTTGCCATGGTATCAGAACACCCTGAAGTTGTAGAAACTAACTTAACAGTATAAGTACCGGGAGTAGTATAGGTAAAAGAAGGTGATGTAGCAGTAGCTGTTGTATTAGCAGGGTCTCCAAAATACCAAACAGATGAACTCGGTGTAGGTGTAGATGTATTGGTAAAGCTCACACTTGTATTAACACAAGCTTGTGATGCCATAGTGAAGTTGGCAGTTGGCTTGTGAAACTTGATAAAGTCACTTTTGGTCAAACTATCCTTACAACCATTATTACCTGTAACTACTAATTTCACATCATATGTTACTGGTGATGCTGCTGTGTAAGTAAAGCTAGGATTAGCATTTGTTGATGTTCCGGGCGGTGTATTCCCAAAATTCCAAAAATAAGTATATGGTGATACACCACCACTAACGTTTGAAGTAAAGTTAGCGGTTGCAGGAGCTGAGCAGAAATCAGTTTGTGTTGCTGAAAAATTAACAGAAGGAGGTGCCAGCACATTGATATAATTGGTCTTAGTAAGGCTAGCAACACAGTTATTACTATTCTTCACCGTAAGCGTTACCGTTTTATTACCAGGTGTAGTATATACTTGTGAAGGGTTTTGCAACGTTGAAGTGCCTGCACCTGTATACCAAGTATATGTAGCACCGCCCGGTGCATTGTTGGTAGTCGAATTAGTAAAGTTTACCGTTAATGGTGGGCAACCTGTTAACGGTGTTCCTGAAAAACTTACTGATGGCAATTGGTGCACAGTAATATACGCTGTTTTAGTCTCTACATCAGTAGATGTAGCGTTAGAAACAGTGAGTGTTACCGTATAAGTACCGGGAGTAGTGTAAACCGTGCTTGGAGCGGTATTATTAGTATTTGATGTAGCTCCATTACCAAAAGACCAGTTTCGCGTAGTTATACCACTACCTGTAGACTGATCTGTGAATGTTACATGTAAAGGCGGGCAACCTGCAAGGTTATTTGCAGAAAAGCCTGCTGTTACTTGTGCTTTAGCGGTGATAGAGCAAAGTAAAACAAGAATTGATAAAGTGTATTTGGCCACTCTACGTAACATGGGCATTTATTCGTTTAGGATTTGTGCTTCTGAAAGTTAACGAAATAATAAATTAACTATCTATTTATAAAGACGCGCGAAAATTGAATAACGTTTGCTTTTTTCCTAGTTTAAGGAATTAAAATATTTTAATTAGATATGTCATACCCATACCAGATAAAAACTCTTGCCCAATATAAGACTGATTACAACGAAAGTATTACAGACCCTGAACGTTTCTGGGCTAAGGTTGCTGACAGTTTTTTGTGGAAGAAAAAGTGGGAAACAGTTTTAAAATGGGACTTTGAAAAGCCCGAAGTTAAATGGTTTGAAGGAGGGCAATTAAACATCACTGAGAACTGCCTAGACAGACATTTAGCCGATAATGCCAATACTCCTGCCATTATTTGGGAACCAAATGACCCAAATGATGACAACATGATTTTTACTTATAGAGAATTGCACACTAAAGTTTGTGAGTTTGCACATGTTTTAAAAAACAATGGTGTACGCAAGGGAGATCGCGTATGTATCTATATGGGCATGGTACCTGAGTTAGCCATAGCAGTATTAGCTTGTGCGAGAATTGGGGCTATCCACTCTGTAATATTTGGTGGCTTTAGTGCAAAAAGTATTGCAGACCGTGTAATAGATGCTCATGCGGAATATATCATTACCTGTGATGGTGCTTTTAGAGGGGCTAAACAAATCCCTTTAAAATCAGTAGTTGATGATGCCCTGACACAATGTGATTTTGTAAAAAGAGTGATCGTTTATACTAGAACTGATAGTCCTGTAAGCATGATCGAAGGTCGAGACGTGTGGTGGGATGACGAGGTAAAAAAAGTACAAGAAAGTGATCTTCAAGATTTTCCTGCTGAGGTAATGGAGTCAGAAGATCCTTTATTTATACTATATACATCCGGCTCTACAGGGAAACCTAAAGGCGTAGTTCATACTTGTGGCGGATATATGGTGTATACCAATTATTCTTTTGTCAATGTATTTCAATACACCCCTGGTGATGTATTCTTTTGCACAGCAGATATCGGTTGGATCACTGGACATAGTTATATCATATACGGTCCATTAAGTGCAGGAGCTACAACATTAATGTTTGAAGGTGTGCCTACATGGCCGGATGCAGGACGTTTTTGGGAGATCGCTGATAAATATCAGGTAAAGCAACTGTATACTGCCCCCACCGCCATTCGTAGTTTAATGGCCTGTGGGCCGGAACATGTTGACAATAAAGACTTGAGTAGTTTGGAAACATTGGGATCAGTTGGTGAGCCTATTAATGAAGAAGCCTGGCATTGGTTCAACGACAAAATTGGTAAGGGCAATGCTCCTATTGTAGACACCTGGTGGCAAACAGAAACCGGTGGTATCATGATATCTAACCTATCAGGCGTTACACCTGCGAAACCGGCACATGCCACACTACCGCTACCAGGCATACAACCCGTATTAATGGATGAGAACGGGAATGAAGTAGAAGGTAATGGTGTCAGCGGGAACTTATGTATCAAATTCCCATGGCCTTCAATGATACGTACTACTTGGGGTGACCATGATCGCTGCAAACAGGTATATTTCTCCACTTATCAGAATAAATATTTTACCGGGGATGGGTGTTTAAGGGATGAAGACGGTAATTACAGAATAACAGGCCGTGTAGACGACGTGCTTAATGTAAGCGGTCACCGAATAGGCACTGCTGAAGTAGAAAATGCTATTAATATGCACCAAGGAGTAGTAGAAAGTGCTGTTGTAGGCTATCCGCATGATGTAAAAGGAATTGGCATCTATGCTTATGTTATTTACGAACATCATCATGTAGATAAGGAACACACTACCAAAGACATAAGAGAAACAGTAGCGAGAATAATCGGACCAATTGCTAAACCTGATAAAATTCAATTTGTCAGCGGGCTTCCCAAAACACGTAGTGGTAAGATCATGCGCAGAATACTTCGAAAGATAGCCGAAGGTGAAACAGACAAGTTGGGTGATACCACCACTTTGCTCGACCCCACAGTTGTAGAAGAAATAATAAAGGGGAAAGAATAGATTAAATAAATATTTCTATCAAAAAAGAGCAAGTAGCGTTTATTACTTGCTCTTTTTCTATTTTTGCACACTTAATTTATAATAAGCAAGCATGTTTCAACCAATAAAAACCGACCAGTTAATACAAATAGCTGAAGAATATGGCACACCAACTTATGTGTACCATGCCGAGAAGATTGCAATGCAATACGAAAAATTGCAAAATGCGTTTAAGGGTCACCCTACAAGGTTTTTCTATGCTTGTAAGGCATTAACTAACATCAACATACTTAAATACCTTAAAAGCCTCGGCTCTTGTGTAGACTGTGTAAGCATTAATGAAGTGAGACTGGCGTTAAGAGCAGGCTTTGAAAAAGAAGATATTCTATTCACCCCTAACTGTGTAGACATTAGTGAGATAGAGGAAGGCGTACAGCTTGGCGTCAATATTAATATCGACAACATATCCATACTGGAGCAGTTTGGCAATAAATATGGTAATAGCTATCCTATATGTATTCGTATCAATCCGCATATTGAGGCGGGAGGTAATTATAAAATATCTACAGGTCATGTAGATAGTAAATTTGGCATCTCTATTCACCAAATGCGCCATATTGAGCGCGTGGTAAAGACCACCAACTTGCATGTAAAAGGATTACACATGCATACGGGTAGCGAGATAAAAGATACCAGCATCTTCCTAAGAGGCTTGGAA
This sequence comes from Flavipsychrobacter sp., assembly GCA_965230595.1. Taxonomy (GTDB): domain Bacteria; phylum Bacteroidota; class Bacteroidia; order Chitinophagales; family Chitinophagaceae; genus UBA5543. The sequence goes on from OZ246011.1 coordinate 2,645,773, forward strand.
GTAATGTTTGAAATGGCTAGACATTTCGATGCATTGGAATATCTAGATATGGGTAGTGGCTTTAAAGTGCCTTACAGAGATGATGAGATCGAAACAAATATTGAAGAGCTTGGCACACAATTAACTGAAGCTGTTAGTGCATTTGAAAAGGAATATGGCAGACCTCTTGAGGTGTGGTTTGAGCCGGGTAAATATTTGGTTAGTGAGTCCGGTTACTTCATCACAAAAGCGAATGTGATCAAACAAACTCCTGCTACCGTATTTGTGGGTATAGACTCTGGCTTTAACCATTTAATAAGACCAATGTTCTACGATGCTTATCATAAGATAAGTAACATTAGCAACCCTAATGGCACTAAACGCATTTATACCATTGTAGGTAATATTTGTGAGACTGATACATTTGCCTGGGACAGAGTGATGAATGAAGTAAGAGAAGGAGACTACTTGATCTTCCACAATGCGGGGGCTTATTGCTATCAAATGAGTAGCAACTTCAACTCAAGGCTAAAACCTGCAGAAGTACTGATCAAAGAAGGAGAAACTCATTTGATTAGAGAACGTGATGATTTCGAAGACTTAATGCACAAGCAAATAGAAGTATTATAACTTTATAATCATGAATAGCATTGCTGTATTTTGCGGATCAAAAGACGGTTATATTGACATCTATCGTGAAGAAGCCTATAAGCTAGGCAGTATTTTTGCCGATAGAGGCATACAACTAGTGTATGGTGGTGGTAAAATAGGCATCATGGGCGCTATTGCCGATGGTGTTTTAGATAACGGAGGTAAGGTAATTGGTGTCATACCCGATTTCCTTAAAACCAAGGAGGTAGCACACGAGGGATTGACAGAGCTTATTGTAGTAAAGACCATGCATGAGCGTAAGATACAGATGTACAACCTTAGCGATGCAATGATGACCTTGCCGGGTGGCTGGGGAACGATGGAAGAGCTGTTTGAAACATTAACTTGGGGTCAGTTGGGCATGCACAATAAGCCTATGGGTATCCTCAACATCAATGGGTATTACGATAGCTTAAAAGTATTGATGACCATGATGGTACATGAAGGCTTTCTTAACGAATGGGTAAAGAAAATGCTCATGGTTAGCGAATCGGTTGATGACTTGCTTGAAATGATGAAGAACTATGATGCTCCGGAAAGAGAGCAATTCATTAATAAAGGAAGAACATAGTTATTAAATATCAGCCCCAAAAAACATATAGGCTACTATAATAGCAACAATAACACTCACCAAATCGGCAAAGAGCCCGCATACCAATGCATATTTTGGGTTCTTCACACCTACACTACCAAAGTAAACGGCCAGTACATAAAAGGTGGTTTCTGTTGAGCCTTGAAGTATGGCTGCCAGCTTACCTTGGAACGAAGCAACACCATAAGTATTCATTACATCTACCATCAAGCCTCTCGCACCACTTCCACTAAGCGGCTTCATCAACCCCATAGGCAATGTAGGCACAAAGTCCGTGGGCAAACCCAAAAGAGCAACCGACCAACCAATGCCATCAACGATATAACCCATACAACCTGATGTTCTAAACACACTGATAGCAATGAGCATGGCCACTAAGTAGGGTATGATCCTAACAGCCACACTAAAGCCTTCTTTTGCCCCTTCTATAAAATTGTCATAGACATTCTGTTTTTTATATGCTCCTGCACCAATAAACAGTACTACAATAAGCATGATAACTCCGCTACCAATAGCCCCTATTGCATCAGCCATTTTATCAGGAGGCATTTGCGATAATGTGAAGTATAGTGTAGCAATGATGGCTCCAAAACCACCAACAAAAAGCAAAACAGGCAACTTAAACAAGTTGATCTTTTGGTATAGCGCTACAGCTATCATGCCTGCAACAAACGATATAAATGTTACGATAAGTGTGGGCAAGAAGATATCAGCAGCATTAAAACCTGATACTCCTTGCTGCAGCGCTACGGTTTGCCTTATGGCAATAACCGAAGTAGGAATCAGTGTAACACCAGCCGTATTCAATACTAAGAACATGATCTGAGCATTACTAGCTGTATCTTTTTTATCATTCAACTCTTGCAACTCTTCCATTGCCTTTAGCCCTAAAGGTGTAGCTGCATTATCCAGCCCCAGCATATTCGCTGAAAAGTTCATCATTATACTCCCTTGCGACTTATGCCCTTTAGGCACTCCGGTAAATAATGTTCTAAAAAATGGCGTTACACCTCTTGAAAAAACACTGATCACTCCGGCCTTCTCCCCCACTTTCATTAAGCCTAACCAAAGCGTCATAATGCCTGTAAGACCTATAGATATTTCAAAGCTGGTTTTAGCACTATCAAACATTCCATTTATCATGTCGTTCATCAAGCCACTCTCACCTAAAAAAAGTGCTTTAATTAATGCTACAATAAAACCTATGATAAAAAATGAGATCCAGATATAGTTCAAGGCCATAAGCTAAAGTTAAAAAAGAAAGGCTACTATGTCTAGTAGCCTTTTAAAATACCGTTATGGCGTCGTTAATCTTCTGTATTAGTTTGTTCTTCTATTTCTTTGATATTGTCTTCCTTGGTAAAGTTAGCTTTCCAAACACCACTTTCTTTTATCATATTCAGATGACGTTCAGTAGGATCGGAAGACAGCTTATAGGTAACCACTGCCTTATCTTTCTCTTCTGATACATTAACCACCTCTACTTCAATATTTTTATAATCAACTAATGCTGAGTCTTTCAAACTACTTGATATCTTCTCGATCATTAGTAATATATCTTGAGTCTTTTTGGTAGAATGGTTTTTAGCTTCGGCATAATCCATTCTGTAAAAGCTGGTTAAAAACTCTTCAGCTACTTTTTCGGGCTTGTTATTATTACAGCTTGACAATGCCACAAATACAAAAAGCGGCAGGATTAAATACAATATCTTTTTCATATAAAACAGATGATAAACAAAGTTATTATTTAAACCTAACCCTGCAAATGAACTTAGCATGATCGTTTTTGTACAGGTCATCTATGCCAACGTATTTTTTCTCGAATAATGTAGATGAGCCGACATAAGTATGGTCACCAGTTGCGCCAATTAACGCCTTATATACCATCTCTGAGCAGTATAAGGTGCTATCTGATAACAGGTCAAAGTTCATATCAAATGGTACACAATCCTTATAATATTGCTTTGTAATAGAAACAAAAGAATCTAATAAGTCCTTACCCAAGTCATATCGTATTACGGCATAGCCACTATTGTACTTTGGGCTGCACCAATCTGCAAATTCATCCTTTCTCATGATAGCATCTGGATTATCCTCACCTCCTATACAATGGTAGACAAACCATTTATCTCCTTCTTTAACCATAACACCTGTATGCGAGTAAGTTTTATCCTTTTGGTTAAGACTAGCTAGTACTGAGCTTGTAAAACTGCGCCCACTACGAAGGGCTACATCTCCACTTTTAAAGTGAAACATACAGGAGTCTCTAGCATTGGCTGCGTCGCTTTGTACTATAATATTGTCACAAGATGATGTGAATAACACAACTACAACAAGTAATAAAAGCATACAATTACTCATATGATATCGATACGCTACTAAATTACAACAATGCATATTGCATATAGCGCATTAAAAATATTATATACTATAAATCGGCTCTTCAGTAGTATTTTTATGCTTTATTGTAGATAAGGTAATCGCAGAATATATGGCTTACAAATCATTACAGGCATTTATAAAGAAACTGGAAGAAGAAGATGAGTTGGTTAGAATTAACACTTTTGTTGACCCCGAGTTGGAAATAGCTGAAATAACTGACCGTGTGTCTAAAACCCCTGACAGAAACAAAGCATTACTCTTCGAGAATACAGGTACTGACTTCCCACTACTCATTAACTCTATGGGTAGCTATAAGCGTATGTGTATAGCACTTGGTGTTGACACTCTGGATGATGTGGCCAAAGACATTGAAGACCTCTTCCATCAACTCTCTTCACCTAAGAATGGATTACTTGAAAAGTTGACCATGCTTCCTCAACTGAGCAAGTTTGCTTCTTGGATGCCAAAAGTAGTAAAAGGGAAAGGTGCCTGTCAGGAAGTGGTCATGAGTGAGCCTGATCTTTCTAAGCTACCTATTCTTAAATGCTGGCCTAAAGACGGGGGACGTTTTGTGACCTTACCTGCCATTCATACAAAAGACCCCAATACAAATATTCGTAACATAGGTATGTACCGCATGCAGGTGTTTGAAAAAGATATGACTGCTCTCCACTGGCACAAACACAAGGTATCGGCTAGGCACTACAACGAGTATAAAAAGAGAGAGGAAAGAATGCCTGTAGCGGTTGCTATTGGTGGAGACCCGGCTTATACTTATTCCGCTACTGCACCATTACCTGAAAATGTGGACGAATACATGTTGGCAGGCTTCTTAAGAAAGAAAAAAGTAGAACTGGTAAAGTGTATCACACAACCTGAGATTGAAGTACCAGCAGATGCAGACATTATCATAGAAGGCTACGTAGACCCTAACGAAGAACTAATATGGGAGGGACCTTTCGGAGACCATACAGGTTATTATTCACTACCGGACTGGTACCCTCGCTTTCACGTCACAGCCATCACCCATAAAAAAAATGCTGTATACCCGGCAACTATAGTAGGTATACCTCCTCAAGAAGATGCATGGCTAGGAAAGGCTACAGAGCGTATCTTCTTAGCCCCTATAAAAATGACTATGGTGCCTGAGATCAAAGATATGAACATGCCTGTGGAGGGTGTATTCCATAATTTGGTGATCACCTCTATTGAAAAAGAATATGCAGGTCAAGGGCAGAAAGTGATGAATGCCATGTGGGGTGCCGGACAAATGATGTTCAACAAAATCCTTGTTTTGGCAGATGGGGAAGCGGATATAAGAAACTATAAGGAGCTGGCTCAATATGTATTTAACAACCTCAACCCGGCAACAGATGTCTATTTCAGCCAAGGGCCGATGGATGTTCTTGACCATAGCTGTAGTAAGTTAGGCTTCGGCGGTAAGATGTGTATCGACGGGACTAAGAAATGTGAGGAAGAGCTCACAGAACAGCTACAACCATTCTCTATAAATACTCAGTTTTTAGCTGAAAAAATAAAAAGTAACTACCCCGAAATACACTCCATTAATGATCAACTAGCGAGAGACCTAAATATACCTGTACTTTTTATTGCTATTAAGAAAGATAGAAAAGGACATGTTCAAGAGCTACACAAGAATATTACTGGGCTGGAAGAACTACAGGGTTTTAAAATGATCTTATATGTAGAGCATACTGTTGATGCTAATGATATTGCAGACTTCTTATGGCGTCTTTGTAATAATCTTGACCCAAGGCGTGACCACTTTTATGGTGGCCAAGAACAAAACATTCTAGGTTTAGACGGTACTATAAAAACTAAAGAGCATGATGGTTTTACAAGACCTTGGCCTAATATAATAGCAGCTGATAAAGCTACCATTGATGCCGTAGATAACAAATGGTCTCAACTTGGCTTAGGCGACCTAATACCTTCACCTTCATTGAAATATCAATCTCAAATGTATGGAGACGAAGCAGAAGTCTCTGAATATAGATAGTATTGTTATATGATTTTACTACTTTTATAGAAACAGCATTGTCATGAGGGTTATTTTATCCATAGTAACATGTTTACTATTCTGTCTTAATGTAAGCGCGCAAAACGGGCAAGGTAACTTAGACCCTAGAGTTGCCCTTAACTCTAAAACTCAAGAATATTCGGCACATGCATCCCGAAATAGCTTACCTGCTGTTAGTGCTACCTATAAGGATATTAAAGTGTTGCTTGAAGACTTTTTGAAAGAAATGCAAACAAAGATCAAAAACACCCCTGAACCTCAAAAATCTATTCTTAAGCAGAAACTAAAGCAACAACAAGACCTTTACGCTAATATCAACAGCCTGTATAATGCCAATCCTCTGCAGAATGCCGGACAAATAGATGCAGATTTACAATCTTTTATGCGTACACTGTATTAAACATACCTTTCTCTTGCCAATTAATTAAAGGATAACAACATCCGAATTATCCTGTATTGTTGTTTTATAGTACTTTCGTTCTGACGAATTAATTCGTTTTGAACAACTACCAAAAAGTAATTTATTGTGAAAGCCATCATACCAGTTGCAGGAGCAGGAACTAAATTAAGGCCACTTACCTATACACAGCCCAAAGCATTGATACCAATAGCTGGCAAAACAATACTGAGTGTCATTATTGACCAATTAAAACAAGCAGGTGTCGATGAGTTTATATTCGTGATAGGCTACTTAGGCGAAAAGATCCAAAGGTATATTGAAACATACTACCCAGACCTTAAACACAGCTTTGTAAACCAAACAGACAGACTTGGAACCGGCCACGCTATATGGCTTACAAAAGACGCTGTAGGTGATGATGAAGTGATCATTGTTTTAGGAGATACTATTTGTGACTACTCTGTAAAAGATGTGATCAATAGCACTACTTCGCAAATTGGTGTAAGAAAGGTAGACGACCCGAGAAGATTTGGTGTAGCTGAACTAGATGACCACGATAATGTTTTAAAAGTGGTCGAAAAACCTCTAATACCAAAGTCTAACATGGCAATGGTTGGTATCTACTACATTAAAGAAACAAAAGAACTTTTTGAAGCTATAAAACTACACTTGGCGGAAAAGGCTTCAGAAGAAGGAGAATACCATCTCACTAATGCTCTTCAAAAAATGATAGAAGACGGAATCAACCTTCAAGCATTTAGAGTGAACAACTGGTTTGACTGTGGAAAGAAAGAAACTTTACTTTCTACAAATGCTACCCTACTTAAGGAACAGACTGGTAAAGATGAGACAGCCAAATCTTATGCTAGTGGCACAAATGTGATTGTACCGCCGGTAAGCATTGCAGATGGGTGCAACATCAACCATTCCATTATCGGACCTAACGTATCCATAGGAGAAAATACAACTATTGAATCTTCTATTATCAAGAATACCATCATTGGCTCTTATGCAGAGTTAGACGAGGTAGTACTACACTCTTCAATTATAGGCAGTGATGCTTATGTAAGAGGGCTTAGCCAAAGCTTAAATATTGGTGATAATACGGAAATTGACTTGGGTTAGTTTGATTTAACAGCTTCTTTTTTAAGATGTTGTTCCCAACGCCATGCTGTATCCATCATTTGTTCTAGATCATACTTTATATCCCAATCTAATAATGCCTTTGCTTTGCAATTATCAGCATATACGGCTACCACATCTCCATTTCTCCTAGACCCCATTTCGTAATTAAGTTTTTCGCCCGACACTTTTTCAAAAGCATTAATTAGTTCTAATACTGTCACACCTTCTCCCGAGCCCAGATTAAATACCTCACAACGTTCTTCATTCTTTTCTGATAAGGTATACTGTAGAGCTTTGGTATGCGCATTTGCTATATCCATTACATGTATATAGTCTCTTACACACGAGCCGTCACGAGTATCATAATCTGTACCGAAAACTTGCATTTGAGCTCGCTTACCAATGGCCGTTTGTGTAATAACAGGCACTAGATTTTCAGGCTTCTCCTGTAGTTCTCCTATTAGGGCAGAAGGGTGAGCACCAACAGGATTAAAATATCGAAGTAATATTACATTGAAGTTCTCCTTAATTCTAGCAAAATCCCTACAAATAGCTTCACCCATTTGCTTGGTTCTTGCATACGGAGATTCCGGTTCAACTAATGCTGCACTCTCATCTACCGGCAACTTATCAGGGTTTCCATATACAGAACATGATGATGAGAATACAAAATGATCAACATTATAGGTATGCGCGCAATGGAGTATGTTGACCAATGAATTGATATTATTTCTAAAATAGCGTAGCGGGTGCTCTACAGACTCAGGTACTGACTTGAATGCGGCAAAGTGAATAATCCCGACTATATCAGGGTTTTCTATGAAGATCGTTTCTGCGTCCTCCATATTACATAGATTCACTTTATAGTTCTTGATAGGCTTACCTAACACCTCTTGAATCCCTTTATTCATACGCATAGAGCCTCTTGACAGATCGTCAACAGAAATCACCTCAAAACCATTCTCTACTAAGTCTACTATAGTATGCCCACCTATATAACCACAGCCACCGGTTACAAGAATTTTCTTCATAGAAGTTATTTGACGCAAATATACCTTAACTATTTCACCTGCTGTATCTCAACCAGCTTTTTATATAAACCATTTTGAGCTAGTAATGCAGCATGTGTTCCTCTCTCTTTGATCTCGCCTTTTTCCAGTACTATTATCTCATCAGCATGCTGCACGGTAGATAATCTATGAGCAATAACAATGCTGGTTCGGTTTTGCATTAAACTATTAATAGCATCTTGCACGATGCGCTCGCTTTCTGTATCTAATGACGAGGTTGCTTCATCGAGAATTAATATTGGCGGATTTTTCAATACAGCTCTGGCAATTGTTATACGCTGGCGTTCACCACCACTAAGCTTTGTTCCTCTATCACCAACCATAGTCTCATAACCTTCAGATTTTTGCATGATGAAGTTATGAGCATTAGCAATTTTCGCCGCCTCTACCACCTGTTCTTCAGTAACATTACCGGAACCTAGAGTAATATTATTATAAATGGTATCATTGAATAATATAGGCTCTTGACTCACAACACCCATGAGTTTACGTAACTCTGATAGTTTAACATGTTTCACGTTTTTCCCATCAATCAATAGCTCGCCATTACCTACATCATGAAACCTTGGCACAAGATCAACCAAGGTAGATTTACCTGCTCCGGAAGCACCAACCAAGGCAATCATTTTCCCTTTCTCTACTACAAAATCAATATTTGATAGTATCTTCTTATCGCCATAAGAAAAACCTACCGACTTAAACTCTACTCTTTCTTTAAACCCATTTATCGGTTGAGGTTTATCTATTTCAACTATTGAGTTCTTGGCTTCAAGTAAGTGTTCAATTCTCTCTAGAGCTGCTGTTCCCTTTTGCACATTGTAAAATGCTGAAGAAAGGTTTTTAAATGGATTAATGATCTGAGTAAAAAGTGCGATATACGTCAAGAACCACTCACCCTGAAAACCACTGGTATTACTTAACACTAAGCGTCCGCCATACCATAGTATTATGCTCACTACCAATACCCCCATTGTCTCAGAAAGAGGTGATGCCAGCTCTCGTCTTGCGGCAATTTTATTACGTGTACGGAATAGCAAGTTGTTCAACTTAGAAAAACGTAAATGCTGATGTTTCTCTGCATTAAATGCTTTTACCACTCGCATACCACCAATGGTCTCATCTATAACACCCATAATAGTACCCAGCTGTTCTTGAGCTAATGTCGATGTTTTCTTAAGAGACTTACTTATTCTACCAATAATGATACCTGCAACAGGCAAAAAGATGAACAGAAAAACCGTCAACTGCGGGCTCATGTGCACCATCATACCCAAGAAGAAAATAATCGTTAACGGTTCTCTTATAAAGACTTCCAATACACTAACTACAGAATACTCCACTTCGTTAATATCATTGGTCATTCTGGATACAAGATCTCCCTTACGCTCTTCCGTAAAAAAGCCTATAGGTAATGACAATGTTTTTGTAAACAAATCATCTCTTAACCTTCTTAATATTGAGTTTCTTAAGGGATTAAGTATATAAAGCGATAAATAAAGAAACAGGTTCTTAAAAAGCGTAAAGACCACTGCAGCAATACATACATATGCTAAGGCAGTTAGTTTGCCATCGTTTGTAATGACATTATTAACAATCCTTGATACCAGCTCTGTGATCTTACCTGCATCACCACCGGTTGTCATTTGCTCAGCCTTAGAGAAGATCACCTGCAATATTGGCCCCAACATCATAAGAGACCCTAAAGAGAACAACACACCTAACAAACTGCACGAGAAGTACAACGCTATCTGCGACTTATAGTCTTTGAGGTAACGCAGTAGTTTGGAAACTTTCTTCATAATATATTATTCAATAGTGTAAGACACACTACCGTCTTTTTCATCTTTAAGCATGATGCCATTAGCGGCTAACTGATCACGTATTAAATCTGATGTAGCAAAGTCTTTACGTTTACGTGCTTCCCCTCTTATCTCAATTAGTAAAGACATGACTTTTTCTAACTTATCGCTCTGCTCTTGCTGTAAAGGCTGCATACCCAATACCACTACCAAATACACTTCAAAAGTATTTAGCATCAATGCGTATGCATCTGCCGACAATGCATCTTTCTTTATTTGACCACCTTTAATACCATTGATAACCGGCGCAAGCTCAAATAAGTTGGCAATAACTTTTGCTGTATTAAAGTCATCATTCATAAACTCTTCACAGTCATTACACCACTTGATTACCTTATCTTCTAATTCTTTATCCGTAGCACCTCCTTTATTTGGATCTAGCTGTTGTAGCACCTCATAAGCATCCCATAATCTTCTAAATGCTTTTTCAGAGGCTTGCAATGCTTCGTTAGAAAAATCCAACGTGCTACGATAATGAGTTTGCAGGATATTAAAACGAATCACCATCGGGTGATACGGCTGCTCTAGCACTTCATGATCTCCGGAGAACATCTGAGTAAGGGTAATAAAGTTGTTATAACTCTTACCCATTTTTTTACCATTAATGGTAATCATATTATTGTGCATCCAGTAGCGTACAGGGGCACAACCATGTGCAATGGTTGACTGAGCTATCTCACTCTCATGATGTGGGAATTGTAGATCCATACCTCCACCGTGTATATCAAAGGTTTCGCCCAAGTATTTACTACTCATGGCAGAACATTCAATGTGCCACCCTGGAAATCCCTCACCCCAAGGGCTATTCCATCTCATGATGTGTTCTTTAGGAGCCTTCTTCCAAAGAGCAAAATCTACTCTATTTTTTTTCTCATCTTGCCCATCAAGCTCCCTTGTTGTTTCCAATAGCTCATCTATTTTCCTACCCGATAGCTTACCATATGGATACTCCTCCGCATACTTTTTTACATCAAAATATACTGAACCATTCTTCTCATAAGCATACCCTTTAGCCATAATGTCTTGTATCATGCTTATTTGCTCGATCACATGGCCTGTAGCAGTTGGTTCAATATTGGGTTCAATGTTATTAAACAACTTCATGCCATAATGGAATAGATTCGTATACTTTTGAACCAACTCCATAGGTTCTAACTTTTCCAATTGGGCTTTCTTAGCTACTTTGTCCTCTGCTTCTCTACCTTCTTCTTCAAAATGGCCTGCGTCTGTTATATTACGCACATACCTTACCTTATAGCCTAAGTGCTGTAAGTATCGGTTAACTACATCAAAAGTCACATAGGGCCTTGCATGACCTAAGTGGGACTCTCCTGAAACAGTTGGTCCGCATACATATAGACCAACATGCCCCTCAGTAATCGATTCAAACTTTTCTTTCTTTCTTGTATAAGAGTTGTATATAAATAAGTCTGACATAAATACAAAAATAGATGTAAAACTATCCTTTAGCTTTGTTTCGCGCCTAAAATTTTAAAGTTAACCAATATCGGGTTATGGTCTGACAGTGACGTATAATTAGATTTATAGCCGATAGCCTCCAATGCAGTCGGGTCATAAAAAACATGGTCTATACGTATAACAGGTAAGATTTGATTATAAGACCTTCCTATACCTTTTCCTTTTTCAAGAAAAGCGTCGGAAAGGTTTCCTCTCATGGTCATATAAGTATATGAGCCCGGCATATCATTAAAGTCTCCACAAATGAGTACAGGAAATGGGCTTTTGTCAATTATTTTCCTTGCACTATCTGCTTCTAATGCCCTTTGTTTAAAAGCATAATTAAACTTACCTATAAATGTTTTGGATCGACCGAGGTCGCTTCTGATATCAGTTTGATTTTTTCTTACCTGCTCAATATATGCCTTATCCATATCACTAAGCCCAAATGTATTTAGGTGTACAAAAAACATACGTACCATCTGCCCCTCAGGTAATTGTACATCACTTTGAAGTAAGTATATAAACTCTGCTATTTGGTGTGCTTTAAAGTTTTGTAAAGGGTACTTTGAGAAAACAGAAGTACCAAAATAGATAGTAGTACCCAATGTATTGTCAAACTGATAGCGGTAGTCTTTATAACCATTATTTTCCATGATAGTTTCAGCATAAGGTTTTAGCTCAACACTATCATGCTTCTTAGCCGGAAACTCTGGTAGACATACAATATCAGCATCCTCCCACTTTATAAGTTCATATATCTTATCTACATAGCCACCATCATTTCTGTTTGTAAAAATGTCCATACCATGAACATTCCATGTCATTAGCTTTAAAGTTCTCTCCCTTAAAGCCATATCATTAGCTCCAAAAAAGTTTAACCCAAAAACGGTTAGTATAATCTTATGACATAACACTAACGTAATAGCTGACAGGAAAAATCTCAAAGTCTTTCGGGAAAGGAATAACCAGTAGAACACGAAAAAAACATTAGCCGCTATTGCAAAAAATGTAGTCAGGCTAAATAATGCTATAAAACCAAGATCATTGGGATTAACAAAGCCTGCAGCATAGCATAAAGCAAGCCATAACACACTGCCTAAATTGATAAGAAGTAGTGCATGGCTAAAGATACGTCTAAGTAGCCCTTCCTTCTTTTTCTTTTCAGACATGTGTCTTAGTCTTTATTTTTACTAGCGTTGAGTAATGTCTCTTTTTCTTCTTTTGATAAAGCATCATATCCTTTATCATTGATCTTGTCTAGTATATCGTCAATATTAATGCCTTTTGCACTTTTTGTAGTATTCAATTTACCTTTAAAAGGCAATGACAGGTTCGCACTGCTAGCCTTTTTATCTTTGGGTGCTACAGAGTTATTTAAGTAGTCCATAATGTTATATAGCCAACCTCCCGGCTTATAACCGACTTTCAATAGCCTCACATATACAAAACCTGTGGTTGCCCCACCTATTAATAATAAAAGTGCCGCCCCTTCAAGGTTAGCATTCATAATAGCTAATGCAAAAAATATTATTGCTATTACCAATAACGGTAAGCTAAAATGCTCTGTAAGATAATACCTATAGTTAGGAGAAAGGCTCAATGCTGCAACAGCAAAACAAACAATGCCTGCTTGAGCACCTACCATATACATCCTTCCTAAAAACATATCTCCCGGAAAGAATTGTGCCACTTCGTAAAACAAAGCACCTACTATTGTACTGTATAGAAACATAGGAATGATTTGACGGTAGCCTATTAGCATTTGTACTACTGAGCCAAACACATACAACCATACCATATTGCTAAACAACTCCCAAAAACCTGCATGCACCCATGAATAGGTAAAAACGGTCCACAGCTTAGATAAAAAACCCTCTTGTGAAGGCAATGCTACATTACCGGCAATATTAGCTGCAAAAAATGTAGGGTCTGCACCTGCTATGAGTAATATCACTCGCGTAAGATGATATGCTACAAAGCCTACACCAGAAGCTACAACTAATTGCAATACAGCATTTTTACTAAATCCCGGTATACCTGTGGTTCTTTTATACACTTTACTTCTTTTACTTAATAAAAATGTTTTCGACTTCCTTTATTCCATATCCTGAGCAAAATAAATGCAACAAGCATTCCGCCTAAGTGAGCAAAGTGTGCTACATTATCTCCAACCGAATTTTGGAAGCCGGCAAATAACTCAAAAAGAGCATAAGCCGCTACAACATATTTTGCTTTTATAGGAACAAGGAAATATATATACAATAACGTATTAGGGAATAAATAACCGAATGCGAATAATATACCAAACACCGCTCCTGAAGCACCTACTGTAGCCTGATCAAACATTCCATCTACATACCTTCCACTATTTGCATCAAATGTTCCATGCAGATATTGGTTGACAACATCTATTGACTCCTGTGAAAGATCTAAGCCAGGATTATTAACCCAATTAGCATACAGCATGTTCAATCGATCTGAAACTATACGCCCAGCCGGCCCTAAGTGCTCTGCAGCAAAAAGCCTTAACTGTTCAGCTCCAGGGTTTTGTTGATATTGCATAAAAGCAGCTTCTACCTGATGGTAGCCATATGCGACTACTCCCAAATGCAATAGTGCTGCGCCTAAACCACATATAATATAGAAAGTGAGGAATCGTTTAGGTCCCCACAGGTTTTCCAACATGCTACCAAACATCCATAAGGCAAACATGTTAGAAAATATATGCAACAGCGTACCATCAACATCATGTACACTGCCATGCATGAACATATGCGTTAAAAACTGCCACGGCTTAAATAAGTTTGACCTCCAATGGTGCAACCCAAGATAATCTGCCAAGTCAATACCAAACTGGCCTAATACAAACTGAGCCAAAACCATTAATCCGTTTATTATGATCAGGTTCTTTACTATCGGGGGCAGTATCTGAAATCTTCCCGGTCTAATTTCCGTCATGCTCTATTATCGTCTTTTTCTAAAACCAGCCCAAAAATAACTTTTAATAGTGGCATAGCCTTTATATCACATCTATTTATGCTTTATATGGCTACGTTTTGTCTTTTTTTAACATATCTATCACCCCTTCTTGTTGCAATATCCTATACCCTATTCTATCGTTTGAGATTCCTGCTTTCAGCTGATATTTAAAATCGTAACTACCATCTTCCTTCATATCTGTTGTAAAATAAGAGAAGAACATATCAGGACTGTCTTTAAAGTATTGTGCGACCTCATATAAGTGAGTAGACAATACCATAATATGATGCTTTCGGTGAGCTAGCCCTTCAACAACAGCCTTAGTACATTCATACGCATCGTGCACATTAGTACCTTTAAATAGTTCGTCCATAAGTACCAAGTGAGGCTCTTCTTGCAATAGTCTACTAGCGGTGTTCTTCATGCGCATCACTTCTGCTAAAAAGTAGCTCTCGCCTTTTAGTATATTATCCTCAACATGCATATTGGTAATAATACCTTTTAAGAAGCTAATAGTTAGCTCTTTTGCCGGAACGCCTGCACCTAAATGGGCTAATAAAGCAGTAACACCAAGCGCACGCATAAATGTAGTTTTGCCAGACATGTTTGCTCCTGTAAGCAAAAGCAGATTTTTACCTTCTTTAAAATCTATATCGTACGGTGTGGCCTTCTTTAACAAAGGGTGATATAACCCTTTCGCTTGATATACCGCAGGCTGCATAGGTAATACTGTAGGGAACGACCATTGATTACTATGAGTAGCCAGCGCCAATGAATGCCATGCGTCAAGCTTTGCATAGTATCCCACAAGCCTTTCAATAGGGTTTTTCAACTCTCTCCTCACTTTGTAGCCTAGCGTAATAAGTGTTTTGTAGGGAGTGTCTTTATTTATTTTCAATAGCTCATCTACTAATGGGTGAGAAAGATCATCCTCCATGTAGTCTAAATGGCTCTTAAGCAATTGCGGCAGATTACCTCCTTTTAACTCAATTAGCGCCTTACAACCTTTTACAAAATCTGATATATGTGATAAAGAGAATTGTGTAAAATGATACTCATTTCTATTAAAAACTTTCTGTAAAGTAGAGCCAAGTATTAAATTCAAACCTGTTGGAGGTGTAGACACATTATCAGCTGTCTCAAAAAACTTCTCCAGCATCACTATAGTACCATTGGAGATGACCTTTGGCCACTGCTCTGAATGAGAGGTCCAGTATTTAATAACCTCTTGAGTTTTTAGTAGTTGCTCTAAGTTATCGGGAGGATTTTGGATATGCTTTTTCAGCACACTTCTACCAACATGAGTAACGGTGTGATCTAATAGTGTAAAAACACTAACGTCAGCATCTGAGGCAAAAATGGAGATATCCTTTAATGTGGTCTTATCGTTCTGCATTATCTGTCAAAAGTCAATCTTTGGCCACGTATATCGTCATTTACTTTACCATTTTCATATACAATGTCACCATTCACTATGGTATACTTCACTTCTGCTGGGAACTCTTCCCCTTCAAAAGGAGACCAGTTGCACTTATACAAAATATTTTCTTTGGTCACTTTAGTATTCGCTTTCAAGTCAACCAACACAAGGTCAGCATGATACCCTTCTCTTATATAGCCACGTTCTGCAATTTGAAAACACTGTGCAGGAGCATGACTCATCTTTTCTACTACTTTAGCCAAGCTTATTTTGCCTTCTTTCACATACTTTAACATCAGTAATAAACTATGTTGTACTAAAGGCACACCAGCAGGTGCCTTTAGGTATGTTTGCTGTTTTTCTTCCCAAGTATGAGGCGCGTGGTCTGTTGCAATAATATCTAGCCTGTCATCCAATAGTGCTTCCCACAATGCTGCTTTATTTTCAGGAGCTTTGATAGCGGGATTACACTTTATCTTATTACCATATTGCTCATAATCGTCTGCAGTGAAGTGTAAATGATGTACACAAACTTCTGACGTGATGCGCTTATCTTTTAATGGGAATAGATTGGTAAACAGCTGAAGTTCTTTAGCTGTGCTAATGTGTAATATATGTAAACGTGTATTGTATTTTTTAGCTAGCTGTACGGCTGAAAACGAACTCTCGAAACAAGCATCCACATTTCTGATCACAGGGTGATATTTTGCCGAGTCTGCATCATGGTACTTTTCGCTATTTTCTTTAATGATACGCTCATCCTCACAGTGTGTGGCTATCAAAACCTCTACTTCTGAAAATAGTTTATTCAAGGTCATATAATTATCAACCAGCATATTACCGGTACTAGACCCCATAAATATTTTCACACCGCAAATGTCTTTCTTTCTATCATTGGTTCTCAATACTTCATCTGCATTATCGTTAGACACGCCCATAAAGAATGAGTAGTTTGCTACCGATGTATTAGCCGCAATGGCATACTTCTCCTCCAGTTTTTCGTGCGATAGTGCCGGTGGTTTTGTATTAGGCATTTCCATAAAACTTGTAGTACCTCCGGCTACAGCTGCTCTAGCTTCTGTGCCTATCATCGCTTTATGAGTAAGCCCTGGTTCTCTAAAATGTACTTGGTCATCTATTACTCCGGGCAGCAAATAGAGCCCTTCGGCATTTACTTCTTTGATATTGTTCTCATTATCTATTACCCCTCCTATTTTCTCTATTCTACCATTTTTCACTAACAGGTCGCCAACAATTTCCTGCCCTTCATTTACTATTGTTGCGTTCTTAATTAATACAGATGCCATAAATAAGAATAAACTGATTTATAAATTTAAATTTGTACCAAATTAATGCTTATACCTCCAGAAAACTATTCTATGTATAAAAAAGCAATATTAGTATTACTTACTATACTGATCACTACATCTTCTCAAGCCCAAACATCATACTTGCAGTTAGGTCATGTTGATTACCAGCTACTGGATAGACTGGAAACTCGTTCTGGAAAACTTTCTGACAAGCTTTTTCTAACTACCAAACCTACCTCACGCAAAGATGCGGTTGATTTTCTTTTGAAACAAAGAGAAGATGCCAGATATATAGGGCTTTCATCTATAGACAGGTATAATATTGCTCACATGGTATCTGTGAGTGGCGAGTGGGATGTGGAAGAAGATGGCGCCATTGATTCTAAAAAACCATGGTTTAAGACCTTTTATTGGAAACAGCCTGACATGGTGCATGTAAAAACAGACAATTTCTTTTTAGTAGCTAACCCTGTTTTTAGTCTACATGGTATTGCTGAAAACACACAAAATGGTAGCAACACACTTTTTACAAGCAGTAGAGGCATGGAGGCTAGAGGCTGGATAGCCAAAAAGGTAGGTTTTTATACTTATGTAACTGACAATCAAGAAGGGCTTCCTTCTTACGTAAATGATTACGTGGATAGCACATATGGTGTACCCGGAGCTGACTTTTATACCAAATCGGGAACCAATAATTATGATTATTTACTAGCTAGGGGCTACATTGATTTTGAAGCAGTAAAAGATCATATCAATGTAACATTTGGCTTCGACAAGCACTTTATTGGGGACGGTATGCGTAGTTTATTCTTAAGTGACTTTTCGGCAGGCGCTACCTTTTTGAGATTAAATACTAAAATATGGAAACTCAACTACCAAAACTTGTTTATGGAGTTGAAACCACAATTCAATAGAGGTAGAGATAGATTACTACCGCACAAATATGCAGCCATGCACCATTTAAGCGTAAATGCTACTGACTGGCTAAACATAGGCATATTTGAGGGTGTGATATTCGATCGTAGAGATCAGTTTGAATTTAGCTATATGATACCTATCATCTTCTACCGTCAAGTAGAGCGTGCCTTAGGTAGCCCTGACAATGTGGTACTAGGTATGAACTTCAAAGCAATAGCAGCTAAACATGTTCAGCTATACGGTCAGTTAATGTTAGATGAATTCACCTCTAGCGAACTTACTGCAGGGAACGGATATTGGGCTAATAAATTCGGTATACAACTAGGTGGTAAATACTTTGATGCCTTTACCCTTAAAAACCTTGACCTACAAGCCGAAGTGAATTTAGTACGCCCATTCAGCTATACCCACTTTGATAGTACGGCAAACTATACACATTACAATCAACCACTAGCTCACCCAATAGGTGCAGGGTTTGTAGAGCTAATGGGTGTGGCTAGGTACCAACCCATTAAAAACCTATACTTAACACTGCAAGGCATGTACTATACACGCAGTGTAGATACGGGGATGGCCAATTTTGGTGGCAATATATTTAAAGATTACGATACCCGATCGTCTGACTACGGCGTAACATTAATAAATGGCGTGAGTGCTAAGTGTGCTTTATTAAGCTTTAATGCTGCTTACGAGCTGAGAGAGAATCTATTCTTTGATCTGGGTGTGACTCACCGCAGGTGTGTCTACGAAAACAATGTAGCCCCTGATGCTACTTCCACTTACTTTACAGGTGGTATACGGCTTAATATCGTACGACGAGATTATAACTTTTATTAAAGCATTAAAATACTAAAGGCCAACTTTATAGTTGGCCTTTAGTACGATATATACTTCTATTAAGAGAATGTAGGGTACAGCCCTTTCATACAAATAATATAGTTTACCACAACAAATGGTTGTCTATTTTCATGCTCTTCACCTGCACCGGCATCATGTATCGCATCATCTCTCAATGGCAATAAAGTTTCTGTATCAGGCGTATCAGGCAAATAAAATACTACATCAAGACCACCAGCCGGATCTTGCGGGGCAGCAAGCATATGATCTGTAACTTGACTAGTAGTCGCAGGATTTTTTGAAGCCATTAAATGATGCTTATGTGTTGGCATTTGGTCTTCGGTTAGTGTTACAAACTCTTGTCCTCCACGCTGACCAAGCGGGCGAGGAGTGAGTCCCGGACCATCACCAACCCCTAAAGCTATACGACCTCTAAAATCAGGCAAACCAAAGTTAGATCTGCCATCTCCACCATAGGAAGTACCTAAAAGTGAATATAAAGCCTCATTGCCAACTATTGGTAATATTTGACCTTGGCAAAAAGCCCAGTCTCTGGGAGGATAGTTCCCTCCAAATACTCTTATTTCTCCTATTGTTCCTTGCATTTTATGTAAGTTTTTTTTGTTGAATGAATTAGTTAACTTCTATGAGGGTAATCACCGTCAAGTGAAATGCACCAGTTGATCACTTGGTAAGGCATCATATTATTATGAGAATTGCCACTGCCTGCATCTGATATACTATTAACATTAAGCATTACAGAATTAGTAGCAGCTCCATATCCGGCTATGGAACGATCAGCCCCCTGATTAGTATACATTTGAGCAAAATAATCGTCGGCATTGCTCAAAAAGTTATTGGCCTCTTGCTCCATGCCTGATAGGGCATGTCTATGTGCAGGCAGCTCATCCGTTTGCAGTGTTACTGTTTCTGTACCTGGCTTGAGACCCACCTTTGGGTACAAATTACTCCACCCTATAAGAGTTCGCCCTCTAAGGTCGGGCAAACCAAATGTAGTATTTCCATTACCGCCAAAATTTATCCCTAACAAGGAAAAAAGTGCGGGGTTATCTTGAATTTGCATGATCTGACCATTGCATTGAGCCCAATCTTTTGGTATCCTACCAAACCCAAACGCTCTGATCTCTCCTAATAATGGTTCCATAATCTTTATTTAATGATTTAAGTGAATGTCGTTACGACCGTGCCGGCCATATACCGTCATAATTGATAAAATAAGTCATGACCAAAGAGGGCTGCATATTATTATGCGACATCGTTTGTCCTGTAACACTTATTGACTCATCAGCCAAAGTAGTATTAGCAGGTGTAGTATTAGAGTAACCTTTACTAGGCACACCAGTTGTAGCACCTGTTTTTACTACCACGTTTGATACATAGCTGGCACTAGTAGGTTCATTTTCTAACTTTGATATCAACCCTGCTCCAGCTATTGTTGCTCCTGTAAGTGTATGGCGATGTTTAGGCATAGTATACTGAGTAATATATACATGATCTGCCCCCCCTTCATGCCCTGTCGGATAGAAATACCCTCCCGGCATTTGTCCTGAACTGACAAATGCCGCTCCACGCAGATCAGGCAGTTGCATCTCAACACGTCCATCACCACCATACATAGTACCGATTATAGCATATAGCGCCTGATATTGGTTAATGGAAACATAAGCACCTTCACATGGCAACCACCCTTGAGGAGTAAAGTTGTAAGGAAATGCCCTTATTTCGCCGATATAAGCATCCATAGTTTATTATTTTATTTTTTTAGAAAATCTGTTTTATTTATATCTCTTAATTAAAAATGATTAGCCTAACTTCTTTGTGGGTAAATACCTTCGGTGGCAATACACCAGTTGATCACCTGAAAGGGCATCATATTATTATGTGAATTGCCGCTACCTGTATCTGATATACTATTAGTGTTAAGCATTACAGAATTACTAAGTGTGGCAGCTCCATACCCAGCTATGGAACGAGCGGTACCTTGGTTTGTATACATCTGAGCGAAATAATCGTCAGCATTGCTCAAAAAGTTATTGGCTTCATCTTCCATACCTAATAAGGCGTGACTATGTGCCGGCAATTCATCTGTTTGCAGAGTAACTGTCTCTGTACCCAGCTTGAGACCTACCTTTGGGTACAAATTACTCCACCCAATTAGTGTACGCCCTCTAAGGTCGGGCAGACCAAATGTGGTATTGCCATTGCCACCAAATTGTGTCCCTAACAAAGAATAAAGAGCAGGGTTTTGTGAAATAGGTATTATCTGACCATTGCATTGAGCCCAATTTTCCGGTATTCTACCGAAGCCAAATGCTCTGATCTCTCCTAATAATGGTTGCATAATTTATATTTTAATTTTTTAAATAATCCTGTTAAGACCTTGGAGGAAAGAAGCCATCATAGTTTATAAAATACCTCATGGTAAGGGATGGCTGCATGTTGTTATGTGCAGCATTCTGTCCTGTAATACTTATTGATTCATCAGCCAAAGTAGTGTTAGCCGGTGTTGTATTGGAGTAGCCCTTACTTGGCACTCCGGTTGTAGCTCCGGTTTTTACTACCAGGTTTGATACATAACTGATACTAGAAGGCTCATTTTCTAACTTTGAAATCAACCCTGCTCCGGCTATTGTAGCGCCGGTAAGTACATGATTATGTACAGGCATTTCAAGATGGTTTAATACAATACCATTCCATCCTCCAATATCACCTGTTATGTAATTCATACCTCCTGGTGGCAGTCCAGAACTTACAGGTGCTGAACTTCTTGATGTGAAATTTGGTAACTGAAAGTTAGTTCTACCATTCCCTCCATAAAAGGTACCAATAACAGCAAACAAAACTTGGTATTGAGCTATTGATATAAATGAGCCGTCGCACTCAAACCACCCTTCAGGGGTAAAACTGTAGGGAAATGCCCTGATTTCCCCAATAAATGCATCCATAGTTTATTAGTTTTTAAAATGATTAATTCTGGTTATTATGTTCATTATATACTGGTCTCAGATAAGCTCCCTCAGTAAAAAATGGAGCATCAAGACCCAGTGTGTGTTGTACTGCTTTTTGAAATGCAGAGGTATTGAAGTACACTCCATATGCCGGGATATGGTGAAATATAGCTTGACCAAAAAAGGTATGTATCAAAGAGTCAGGAAATACTTTTTTACCCTTTTTGTTTTTTAGAGAATCTTCTTTGTAAATAGCAGAGGTGAAACTACTGGTAACTGACGGTCTTAGTTGGGTGAAATTCTTTCCCTCGCATACTTGTATTACTTTTTCTAACAAAACGTCAGTTACGGCAGGAAACTTACCTGCACTATCTCCGTATAGTGTTGGCACTTCTCTTAACATATCCAACTCGTAACCATGAGGTACCAAGTCCCTCGTATTCCATACACGTCTGCTGGTTTCACCTAAAACTGAATTGTAGTACTCCGCAAACGCTTTATCGCCGGGAGTAGCACCCGCTACAGCCAAGCAACTAAAACTTACATTCTCTTTGTCTATACTATTGCTTAAGTGTAGCGCATATACCGGTGCTAATGCCCCCCCTAGGCTATGGCCGGTTACCCAAACATTGATTTTATTACTAGTACCCTCTGCCGCCTTTTCAAGAAATTTTTTAACCGACTCCTTACTGCGAAGACTAATAGTTTTTAGCGCATTTAAACCTGTCCAAGTGGCAGCTGTAATATTGCCTTTTGATGTTTTTAAGGGATCCCAAGGAATTGTAGTACTTACATTGGCATCTTCAAAAATCCAATCGTCAAATGACCTGGGGTCAGTGCCCGCTATGGCTATTACATAGGTATCAGTATTTTCTTTTTGAGCAACAAACATGGTATTGGTCGCTTTTTGGTCCAACACCAACACCTCAGGCCCCCAAACACATTTCCACTCCCCTATTTGATCTTTTACTTCTTGTGAAGCCAACACACTTTTTATTGCTTTATCTGTGGAGTCCATTATATGATCATGACCATTATAATGTGCACTAATGTTCGATAACATATTCAAACAAAACACTTGCTGGTCAGTCGAATACGATTGAGGAAATGTCACTTCGGTTTGCTCACTAGTATCATTACACGATACTACTATTATTGATAATGATGTGACTACTAATAGTGTTAATAATTGCAAACACAACAAACTGCGCGAGTACTGTCGGGCAAACGTGTGAATCTTCATGGCTTTTATCTCTTTTCTATGTAACAAACACAAGTTCTTAATTGCGCCTAAAGAAAAAAAACGGTAATTTAAAGGGGTGTTTTTCCCGTATATTCTGTAGTGTTTTTCACTAATTTTATACTGTGTAAGACTCCCATTATTATCCAAAATCACAACACCATGTACACATTAGCGATAGCCGACAATCATGAACTATTTAGAAGAGGGTTAAAAGATCTACTAAATACCTCAGGCACATTCCATGTTATTATTGAAGCTAAAAATGGTAAAGATCTAATAGAACAACTCAAACACTCAAAAAAGCTGCCTGACGCTTGCATTATAGACGTATCCTTACCAATACTAAATGGATATGAAACCATGAATATTATCAATAAGTTATGGCCTAAACTCAAGGTTATGGCATTATCAATGTATAGTGATGACCTATGTATTGCTAATATGATTCGTAATGGCGCTAGAGGCTACCTTTTGAAAGGCGGGCCTTCCGAAGAGGTTAAGCGTGCGCTTACATCTATTATAGAAACCGGGTACTACCATTCAGGAATTGATTCCATATTGATGTCTACTCTTGTCCAAAACAGAAACAATGGTGCCTTTAACCTAAGTCAGAAAGAACTTAAGTTTTTAGAGCTAGCCTGTACTGATCTAACTTATAGTGAAATAGCAAGCACAATGAACATCAGCCCTCGTACTGTTGATGGCTACCGAGATTGCCTATTTAAAAAATTTAATATAAAAAAGCGCACCTCGTTAGCAATGATAGCAATGCGTATGGGTTTAGTGAATGATCTACAGCTTATTAATAGGGCTTCTACAGTCTAGCAAACTACATATACACTGCAAAAATTATTATCATTGCGCTCTTAAACAGCAGTAACGGTTATGGAGACAGAGCATAGAGAACAAAGAAACGGTCATAAAGGCTATACAGTTTGGTTAACAGGTTTGTCTGGAGCAGGAAAGTCAACAGTAGCTCAAAATGCGGCAAAAGCTCTTTTTGAAAAAAATGTATACGTACATGTTCTAGATGGCGACAAACTAAGAAAAGGCATCAACAATGATCTTGGCTTTACAGCTGAAGACAGAAAAGAAAATATCAGAAGAGTTAGTGAGATGTGCAAGGAATTTAACAGCATCGGTATTGTCACAATTGCAGCATTCATCTCTCCCTATATTAACGACAGAAACATGTCTCGCTCCATTATTGGCAATGAGCGGTTCTCAGAAATATACATTAACGCTCCTATAGAATGCTGTGTACAACGAGACCCAAAAGGCCTTTATAAAAAGGCTATTGCAGGCGACATTTCTAACTTTACAGGTATTAGTGATGTATATGAACCGCCAACACACCCTGACTTAACACTACATACAGACCAAGAAAATGTAGTGCAATCTGTGGAAAGGCTTGTTGCCTTCATTCAGCAAAAAATTCAATTACCATGACACACCTTGATGAACTTATTGCAGAAGCTATCTACATCATCAGAGAAACACATGCCCAATTTAAGCATCCATGCATTTTATACTCTGGAGGGAAAGACTCGATAGTACTTACACATCTTGCCATGAAAGCCTTTGAGCCGGCATCATTATCTTTTACTTTGTTACATATAGACACGGGGCATAATTTTCAAGAAACAATAGACTTTCGTGATAGCTTCGTCAAAAACAATAATTTATCCCTTATAGTAGGGTATGTTCAAAACAGCATAAATAAAGGTAGTGTACTTGAAGAAACAGGGCAAGGGGCAAATAGAAACCGTTTACAAACAGTTACATTGTTGGAAACTATTGAAGAAAATCAATTTGATGCTTGTATGGGAGGAGCAAGAAGAGATGAGGAAAAAGCCCGTGCTAAAGAAAGGGTTTTCTCACATAGAGATAAATCAGGACAATGGCAACCACGTAACCAAAGACCAGAACTATGGAATATCTATAACGGTCGAAAAAATGATGGCGAACACTTCAGAGTATTTCCACTCAGCAATTGGACAGAACTAGATATCTGGATGTATATAGCGCGTGAAAATGTTAGTTTGCCTCATCTATATTACACGCACCAGCGTCCATGCATTGAAAGGAATAATAGCTTGCTAGCTGTGACCGACTACATATCAGTGCAACCCGAAGAAGAAATAAAAAATACTTTCGTTAGATTTAGAACTATGGGCGATGCAACTATTACAGGAGCTATAAGGTCTAATGCAAGCTCTGCTACAGAAGTAATACAGGAACTAATGGCTATAAACGAATCAGAAAGGGGTAATAGAATAGATGATAAAGTCTCTGACACAAGTATGGAGGACAGGAAAATGCAAGGTTATTTCTAATGAAGATATTAAGACTAATTACAGCAGGCAGTGTTGACGATGGTAAAAGCACACTAATAGGACGGCTATTATACGACACAAAGCAACTCTTATCTGACCAAGTATCTAACCTGGAATTGGCTAGCAAGAAAAAAGGCATAGATCACCTTGATTTTTCTTTGCTTACAGACGGGCTTAAAGAAGAAAGAGAACAAGGTATTACCATTGATGTGGCTTACCGATATATGGCTACTAAACAACGCAAGTATATTCTTGCCGATACACCGGGACACTTTGAATACACCCGAAATTTCATTACAGCATGTTCTACATCAGAGATTGCTCTACTCATGGTAGATGCTACAAAAGGCGTATTTGACCAAACAAGAAGGCATGCATTTCTTGCGTCGATGATGGGGCTAAACCAAATAGTATTTTGTATTAATAAGATGGATGCTGTAGAATATAATGAAAATGTATACAAGTCTATTTGTAGCGATATAAAAGCACTCTTTAAAAGCACTACAACTATTACCACCTTGTTTATACCTATCTCTGCTTTGCACGGAGATAATGTGGTTTCACATTCTGCAAATATGAGCTGGTATAACAAGGAGACACTGCTTGACTATTTAGAGCGTACAACTATTTCAGAGTCAGATGACAAATATGCTACCATGCCGGTACAAACAATAATACAACATAACGATAGTACCAATAACGGTAAGTTATATGCAGGGCTTTTAACTAGTGGTATTTTTCGTAAGGATGATGATATTATTGTGTACCCCATGGGTATTACAACTACTATTACCAAAATATATAACCATGGCTTAAAAGTTGACCAAGTTCAAAAAGGCGCTTCCATCTCTTTACAACTTGCCAATAATATAAGTATTGCAAGGGGGAATATTATTGCACACCCTAAAAGTGACCTACGGAAGTCTACTGAATTAACCGTTCTTGCTTGCTGGCTTGATACCTTGCCCATGCAATTGCAAAAAAAATACATAGTGCGTCTCGCTACACAAGAAAAAACAACCACTATAAATAGTGTAACCTATAAAATAAACATCCATAGTTTTTCAAAAGACTTTGATGTAACTGCAGTAGAAATGAACGACATAGTTTGTCTTAATCTAACACTAGATAGCGAAATTGTATATAATAATTACTCTAATGATAAATATATGGGCGCTTTAATATTGGTAGACTCTACTACTAATAATACGGTTGCCGCTTGCACGATCTCATAACGATAGCCTCTTAGACTAATAATGATTTTATAATACAATAGGGTGTTTTCACGGTATAATAATAATATATATGTTTCTATATTCGTTCTTGTACCCGTTGCCATGATATAAAAGGAACTAGTAAGCACAATTACCAATAATCCTATACCATCATTGCAGAAGGTGCAATTTATTTTCTCACTTTAAAACTTTATTGTATGACTGCAATGATCGGGGAGGTACGTGCTTTCCCCTACAACTTCGTCCCAAGGGGATGGATCGCCTGTGATGGACGTTTATTACCCATCTCACAGTACACTGCACTTTTTTCAATTATCGGTACCATTTATGGTGGTGATGGTAGAACTACATTCGCAGTCCCTGACCTAGAAAAGATACAAGGACAAGGCAGAACACCTTTAGGTGCATCTGCTACTCACCCACTAGGTCAAAGAGCTGGAACTCATGATGTTACTTTAAACATCTCACAAATGCCTTCTCACAACCACATTTTAAGTGGAGGCTTTGAGGCTAACTTGATCAGTAAATTAGTAACCTCACCAAATACTGATTGCTATATCTCTAATGTAGTATCTAAGGGGACAAACAACATCCCTGGTAGAGCATTCAGCCATGACAAAAATGTAACCTTAAACACTGCCTCGGTTGCATTATCCGGCAGTTCAGTTGCGCATAATAACACTATGCCTACGCTAGTGATGATCCACTGCATTAACAATGATGGTGTTTACCCATCAAGAAGCTAAAACAACATCAATAACATTCAATTTAAAATATTATGGAACTTTATTTAGGTGAAATACGTGCATTTGCTTTTAGCAAAGTGCCAAGAGGATGGATGGCTTGCCACGGACAATTGCTTTCCATCAATCAAAATCAAGCTTTATTTTCATTAATAGGAACATACTACGGTGGTGACGGAAGAACCACTTTTGCATTACCAGATCTTAGAGGTCGTATACTAGAAGGATTTGCCGGCAACAAACCTATTGGTACAAGATATGGACAAGAACAAGTAACACTAACTACAAGCGAGCTGCCGGCGCATACTCATGTTGTGCATGCACATAACGCTGAAGGAAGTGACCTATTGAACAACAATGAGGATTACACAGCACAAGTATCTATTTTTGAGAATGGTGCCAGCTCTCCAAAATATTCCGTGAATGCCTTTGGTGCACCTACCAATCTCACTTCACTTCACAACAATAGTATTAGTCATTCAGGTGGTGGCATGTCGCATGAGAATAGACAGCCATTCCTAACTATGAACTATTGTATAAACACGATTGGTATTTACCCATCAAGAAATTAATTAACCTCTAAAAAATTTATCATGGAAGGAATATTAGGAGAAATAAGAATGTTTGCAGGTACATTCGCTCCCCGCTCGTGGGCATTTTGCCACGGACAGTTATTAGCTATAAGTCAATTTGACGCTCTTTTCTCATTATTAGGCACTACCTATGGTGGCGATGGCAGAACTACTTTTGCCCTGCCAGACATGCAGAGCCGTGTATTAGTAGGAGAAGGTCAATTAACAGGTGGAAGTCACTATACCATGGGGCAAAAAGGTGGCGTGGATCAAGTAACGCTAACACAACAACAAATGCCTAGTCATAATCACTTGTTTGAGGCATCGAAGTCAGAAGCTACCAGTATTGACCCAACTAATCGCGTATACGCCACACCTAACGATCAAACTACTCACAACCAAGATGTTGTGATGTACTTGCAAGACACGCCTGACCCTGATACATTGTTACATTTTAAGGCAGACGCAATGGATCATAACGGTGGTAACTTAGCGCACGACAATCATCAACCGTACTTGGCACTACATTATATTATTTGCCTGTATGGTCTATACCCAAGTTTTAATTAAACAAATAAAAGACAAATATTTAAGCGAAGGCAGGTAACTACCTGTCTTCGTCATTTTTTATCTATGGTTAACATTATTACAAGTGGCGAACTAGCATTACCACTATTACAATTTTTACATGTCAATAAAGTAAAAGTATCAGTATTTGCAGATAACGCTTCACAAGGAGATGCCCAAGCGCAGCTATCCCATTTTTGCTCTCATGCAGATGTGCCATTTACCAATGGGTCACCTGAAGATATATACAACTGGCTTAAATCATCCAAAGGCACAATGACTTTTATCTTAGGTTATGGCCATTTAATTGATATTGAACGTATCAGCAAAGAGCAACTCCTTTATTGTTATAACATACACTTTGGCCCTTTACCTAGCTATCGCGGTGCCAACCCTGTATTTTGGCAAATAAAAAACGGGAGCCCTGAACTTACAGTAACGATACATCGAATAACTAAGAAGTTTGATGATGGTCCAATATTCTGGAAAAAGAACATAAAAAGAGAACCACATTTTAGTTTTGGTTTGGCTAACAGTGTTCTGTCAAGTATTACCATAGAAGGTTTAGCTTATATGATACAAAGTATAGCCTCAAAGAAAATATTGCCTGCATTACCTGCAGAAGATAGTACCACATCAAAATATTACCTTAAACCGAAATTAGAAGATGTATTTATTGATTGGCGTAATATGCAAACTCATGAAATAGCAAACCTAATACTCGCATGCAACCCCTGGAATAAAGGAGCTATTACAATATTGAATGGCCGTGAGGTTAAAATACTAGATGCTATAACATCAAATAACCAAACACCTAATCAACAATTTGCAGGAACAATATTGAGTACCGGCCATACATTAGATGTACAATGTATCGATAATAAAATACTAACTGTAAACATGCTGAATATTGACGGTACATTTGTACCTGCAAGAGATGTTAGCTTTTATGGTCTGAAAAAAGGGCAATGCTTTACATCTAATGTAACACAACAATAACTTACCTGAAGCTAGGGCCAGCTATCCAGCCAACAACAGACATACGCCTACCTGAAGTAACAGGCTGCACCCTATGCATGACAAACGATGGGAATATGATTGCCGTGCCTTTTTTCTTAGAGGCATTGTATACATCATTCCCTTTGTGAAACTGTAGCTCTCCCCCTTCATATTCCTCAGGGTCAGAGAGCTGTACTGTTATGCTTAGCTTACGGGTTGAATTGCCTTTATTCCCAGTATCCATATGCCAGGCAAAAAAACCGTCCTTACTATAATCAGTTAATTGGAGATGTGAATGAAAACCTAACAAATCGAATTTATATTTTTGAATATTAACCATGATACAAGTCATACCAAGCTTAGTATAGATCCATTGATTATCTGTATCGCTGATCGTCTGTATTCGTGATTTCCTCTTAGTCAAGTCCTCTTTCTTGGTATCTGCTGCGCCTACTTTGCCTAAAAAAGCTTTTTCATCATTCCATAAGGCCTTAATATTCTCTACTTCTTCTTCACTAAACAGATCTTCAATGATAACATAAGGCACAAACTTATCATTAAAATCACCTCTTTTAATTTCTGGAAGATTTTTAAACGGACTAATAATATTCATTTGCTAATAATTATAAACATAAGGACATAAGCACCCCTTATTTCATGGTTTTTAATTGCATTAAATGTAATGATCATTTCCAATTAATTACATTTCTATACGCTTATATATTAGCGTAAAAAGAAGTTTTCTCACTTGCTATATTTGTATTGTTATATCTTACCCGTTTAAACAATAATACCTCAAGCCACACCAATGAGTTCGATATATGGCAGAATAAATTTATCAGGACAACCCCTCCCAAAAAATGATCTAATATTAATGGAGGCTGCTCTTGACCATTGGACACCTGACCTGAAGAACATAATTATTAATGAAAATGCAGGCATGGGGCATTTGATGTTATACAATACACTTGCATCTAAGTCTGAACAACTACCTCTAAAAAACGAACAATACCTATTAACATCTGATGCAAGAATTGATAACAGGGATGAAATATGTAGGCTATTAAATATCCAGAATGATGAACAACAATACCCCGACAGCTATCTAATATTGCTATTATATAAAAAACATCACTCCAACTGTATAAAATATATGATTGGAGATTTTGCATTTGCCATATGGGATGAACTAAAGCAAGAACTTTTTTGCGCACGTGACCACCTTGGCGTTAAACCTTTTTTTTATAGCGTATCATCTAACTTCTTTGTATTTGCGTCGGAGAAAAAAGGGCTGTTGGGCATACCCACTATAGACAAAACAATTGATACAGACTACCTCTATCGCTATGCAATAGGCTCTTTTACCATACCGCCCGACACCACATTATACAAACAAATAAGACGCCTTCCGGCAGCACACTCAATAACAGTTTCTGCCAACACGCAAAGTGTATCACTTTCCAAGTATTGGGAACCCGATGCCGAAAAAAAGCAACCTCAAGCAAGCGAACAAGAATATATTGAAGGGCTAAAACATCATTTTGAACAAGCTGTAAAATGCAGGCTTCGTTCTGACTATGAGATAGGAGCAGAACTAAGCGGTGGTCTTGACTCTTCGGGTATAGTAGGCGTAGCACATAACTTAATAGGTGATAAACTTGTTACATTTTCTAATACTCTGGCTACTAGCGCTACTGACCCTAAACTGTTGAAGACAAGTGAGAGGAAACATATTGAAGAGGTAACGAACTACTTCAACATTAAAAACAAGGTCTTTATAACAGAAGATATATGGGATAACAGGCTAGAAGAGACTGATTTTCTTCTACAATTAAATGATGGATTAGAAATGTGGAACCCAACTTGGCAGCTCGGCATGAAAAAAGCAGCATTGCAAAAAGGAGTTCGTACTATGTTATCAGGATTTCCCGGAGACCAAATGGTAACAGATAGAGGAAATCAAAAACATTTATACTATTTAGAGAGTAACCAATACTTTAACTATTGGAAAAGCACAAAAAACTACAATGATCTAGTAGAAAGACTCATGCCATTCATCCCCCATAACATTGCCTATGCAATACATAAAGCAAGAAATCTGTTTTTAAAAAACAAAGGATTAGAGGTAGCTACTGATCTATTTAAAATACCTATAAAGTATAAGCTAAACAGAGAAGATACAGAGTGGCACAAAAAAGCTTTTCAAACACGTTACAATAGCATTGCACACTACCAAAAAGCCAGACTATTAAAGCCTATGGTACAGCTGCGTATGGAGGCAGAAACCAGGCAAGGTATTTATTATAAAACAGAACCAAGATTCCCTATGGCAGATATTCGCCTAATAGAATATTACCTATCACTACCTAGCCATGTGAAATTCATGGGAACAATGAATAGATATATCTACCGCAAGGCCGTAAAAGACTATTTACCAGAAAAAATATTTAAACGAACGGACAAAATAGGTAACATGGCGCCATTCCTATACAACGATGCGATGAGTAAGGAAAAAATAGATGCTATGAAGGGAATATTAAATCGAATAAAACACAAAAAAAACCTACCCCTAACTCTAAAAAACGCACCCAACCTTAAATCTTCCAATATTAATTTATTAAGATGGCTCGAACTATTATAATATTTGAAATGATTATATTAATTTTGTCGAAGTCATAATTATTACAACAACAACACATACTATGGACAATAAGCAACACAACATCGAAAACACTTCTCTAAAGACTTGGAAAAAACCTGAAATTGAGATTATAAGTAAAGATAAAATTCAAGTAGGATCTGTAGTTACTACTCCAGAAGGAAACGCTACTCCTGGTACGATATTTACAGGTTCTGGTTCATAAGTTTTTACAAATAACCAAACTTCTTCATTACCAACATGTTTTTGTTGGTAATTTTTTTTGCTTGCTCCTCTGTAAGTTCTTCCTTCCAACCATCTGTTATACCCTTTCTAAAAAAACTATTATCCTTATATGGGCTTTCTTTAAATCCTTTTTCCTCTTCCTGCTGTTGTAGCTTATTAAAACTACTTGCTTCAATAGCTTGTCTTATAGACTCATCTGAATAATCCAGCCCAATTTTCTCAACAGTGTCCTTAAAAATTTCAAACGGCCTTGAATGCATGTCTTCATACTTTATAACGTGCACCGGAAATTCAGGACGTTCTAGCCAACTTAAAGCATGGCTACTCCAGCTATATAGTAATTGGCTGAATTGCACTCCTGCATAACCTTCGTCAGGCTTATTACCCATAAAAGCTTTTTCACTATTCATCATAGCAATAGCCTCATCCTTAGTTTTATGCAAATGGTTAGCTAATGACGATACGACATCCAAAGGATTACGAACTATATATATAGCACAAAGTGTAACATCTTTAGGGATAATGGGTTCTTCATCAGCATTACGACTATATGCATCATGTACTTTTATAATGCTTAACTCTTTTCTATTCTCTACAAATGATCGAAAAACATCTGGCATCATATTTTTCGCTTCTTTCTCACTCACACTATAAGAATCAATATCCGTTACCTGTTCAAATAATTGCCTTGATGAAAATATGCCGGCAGTTTCCATATCATTAATATCTAGTTCACCATCTTTCATTAGCGCTGTAAGGAAAGCTCGAAACCATGTATTACCCGACTTAGGATATGAAGCCAACCATAATATTTTGTCATTATGTATAGAATTGTTCTTCATACCTTATATACGTTCTACAACTGTATTATATACTTGATCTATTGTCTTTTGCTGCATAGGTCTAGATATTTCATATATCTTGGTATTCTGTACAAGGTTAGAAATAATCGAAAAATGTATTGGACGCATCACCTTCCCGGTTACCAACCGATATCTATAAGCCTGTTTTTCTATAGCCTTAAACGCTTCTACCCCTTTTAGCTCCCTACAAGTCACCTTATCACTTAAGTTATTGGGGTTTAAAATAAAAAGTGTTGACAATGGGAATCGTGACTTATCAAACTCATCGTGAAAAAATTGACCAAATTTTTGCATATGTGGTCTCATCTTATACTCTCTATTAAAGCGATCTTCTTCTAAAAGACTAATGGAGTTCTCCCATAACTTAATGATAGGATATGATGCAGCACCTGTTACCTGACCATTTTCAGACTGCTTGAGAATGCAAATATCATCGGTAAACACGCTAAAACCTTTTTTGACCATGTTTGCTACCAATGTTGACTTTCCTGCGCCAGACTCCCCCATAAACAGCACGAGCTTCCCATCTTTTACAATAGCAGAAGAGTGCATGGGAAGCAAAGATCTTTGATGGAGTATAACAGCCATAACAGAACCTAAAAGAAATACTCTGATACTTTTCCAATCATCTACTTCTTTGAGGTGTGGCTGAACTATTATTTTATTGCCTTTTAGTGCATAATAGCGACATACATCTTTTACATTTAAAACATATTCATCTTCCCCTAACGAAAAGAACTTTCTTGAAAAAACTTTTTCTCCAACTACACTTTGCGGAACTTCACCAAGTTCAATAACAACATCATGCTCATCAAAATCAGATACTAATAGCTCCGGCATTTCGATCTCAGATAAAATATTTAGTCCGAAACCATAATATTTATACATATTAGATACTACTTATAGTTATTCAATATTAGTGTGGCTATGAAAAAAAGGATTGCACTTGATACTTAGGCATGTTCTTTCTTCCACTAATAATTATTGAGCCACTTCTTAACCATGCATGGCCTTCATACTTCAAATCTTCATTTTTACGAAAACCGAAATACACTGTAGAAGAGATGTTTTTATGCTTTAATAATATCTTTCCTGTTACAGCAAGTGTGTAACACTCCGTCTTCCATGGTGTATACTTATTACATAAACGAAGCACATTTTGCATCTTTCGTAAGTATATTATAGTCTCTTCGTCACTCTCTATCCCCGACTCTACGTTGGGCTGACCTAAATATGGTTTTATCTTATTAAAAAAACCAAAGTGTTTCATAGCTTTTACATATGCCGAAATAACAACTGCTTTTGCAAAAAGTAACTTTATTTCAAAAGGAAGCTCAATAAAACTCTTAATTTTTTTTCTAAGCTTTCTCACCACTATTATTGCTCTTGTATCATATTTTGCTCCAACAATTTATTAATACAATCTTGAGATTGTTTTTGACACTCCTCTTCAGACACATCATACATGCTGACTAGCTTTTTAACAATACCATCAATAGAAACCGGGTTTTCCAGTAGTACCCATATATCTGAAGCTACAGTGTTGAGACCAATATAGTTGCCATTTTGCATATTCATTACAACCGTCTCATCTCCGATTGCACTGGTCAGGAAGTTAGCATTGTCCCTAACATATTTTTTCATGGCATTAGTTGGCATATTTCGTACTTTAAATCTTTAATTCTCTTAATAACAAAAGTAGATAAAATCTTTAATTACTGAATAGGCTTTTGCTATTATAATGTTGAAATTTATTTTTACAGACTACTTTGTTATACTACCCTTATAAATGAATAATGACAAGTCATATAGCAATAAAGAACGACTAAAAAACTACTTTGAAGACGTTATAAAAGGTGCTACGCTAATCGCTAAGATCTCACCACGCTTGACTGCTATCATCTTAATAAGTTATGTTGCACAAGCACTATTACCCTTAGTTTCGCTTCTAATCTTAAAAAAATGCTTGGACAGTGTTATACCAGTAGAGCAAATAGACAAAAGCGAGATATTATTATATTTCACTCTATTTATCATCACCAACATAAGCAATGTACTCATCATTCAGTATGCTACTTTTAAACAAACTGTACATCAGCATGTAGTGTCAGAATATTTTGCTACCCATGTATTAAATAAGGCAATAAAATTTGATATTGAAGAGTATGAAAACCCTGACTTTTACAATGAACTCCACCTTGTTCATCAACAAACAATTTATAAACCAGGTATGTTTCTATCGGTTTATCAAGGAGTAATACAAAGCATTATTACCATAATTCTTCTTTCTGGTTTTTTACTCTCTGTACATTGGTTATTTCCGGTTCTACTCATATCTATAAGCATACCATTAGCAATTAATAAATTGCTATACGGCTACCATCAATACTTGCAAGATAAGTCTAACATACCTTTACAACGTAAAGCTTCTGACTGGTATATATACCTCACTACAGAACCTTATGCTAAAGAAGTACGCATATTTAGTTTTGGCCAGCAGTTTATCAACAACTTTCTAAAAGCGAGAGATATCATTTTTCAACAAAAGAAAAAACTTACGCTTCGCTTCATAAAACGCACTGTATTCATACAGATGCTCGAAGCTGTTATTCTAGCAGGTGTATACTACTTTCTTGTTGACAGTACAGTAAGTGGAGCTATTACAGTTGGCGGACTTGTTATTTACATACAAATGTTTCAACGTTTTCAATCGGCCATTAATACACTTTTTCAATCTGGCATTGGGTTATTCCAACATCATTTATACTTACGAAACGTAATACATTATATAAACAAACCTCTATCTCAGCCAAAACAAGTAGATAATATCCATTCAATTCCAGCCAAATGGGAATCAATTGAATTAAAAGACCTTTCCTTTAGCTACCCAAATACCGATAGAAAAATATTAAACAGTATTAATTTAACTATTTCATCAGGCGAAATAGTTGCTATAATTGGCGAAAACGGATCTGGTAAAAGCACATTAATAAAACTACTTAGTCGATTATACGATACTAAAGAAAACATGCTTTTATTAAACGGCATAGATGCTTCAAAATATAGTAATGAGGAATGGTGGGATCAATGCTCTGTTTTATTTCAAGACTATGGCAAATACTTCTTATCCGTTGAAGAGAACATTACTTTTACAAATAATAGTGTGCAGAATAAGCTGAATGAAGTATCTGAAATTACAGGCACTAACGCAATTGCGCAAACACTTAAGGAGGGTTATCAAACACGGCTGGGTAGAAACTACAGAAGTGGAGTTCAGTTAAGTGGTGGACAATGGCAAAAAATAGCCATTACAAGGAGTTTATACAAAACAGCTAACTTACTAATACTAGACGAGCCTACTAGCTCTCTAGATCCAATATCTGAGTACCATCTTATCGGCCAAATAAGAGAAAGTATGAACGACGATAAAATGGTTGTTTTAGTAACTCACAAACTATACAACCTAAAAATGGTAGATAAAATAGTCGTAATGAATGATGGTGAGATAGTGGAGCAAGGGTCTTTTGATGAACTAATGAGTCTAAAAGGTTACTTTTTTAGAAGCTATGAAAAACAACTAGCATGATAGCTATAGAAAAAGTAAAAACAGAGTATGGTGTAGAAATGGCCTTTACGATAATGGCATGTCGGCTTTTTTTCAAAACCTCTTCTGCTGAAGAGCTTCGATCTTACCTACATGAAAATCAGTTAGATTGGAATGCTTTTTACCGTATAATTGTCGCTCACAATATCAGGCCGATAATTTACAAGGTTATTACTGAACATAATATTCAAATAGAAAGCCAAACACACTCAAAACTAAAGAGGGACATATTACTACTTATAACAATTAGTCAGCAAAAAGTAAAACAAACAATCGACACATACACTCATTTAAACCAAAAAGGTATCGCAACTTGCTTTTATAAAGGGGTTATTTTAAGCAAGATATTATTTGGAGACTACACGTCAAGAGAAGTAAGTGATATAGACATACTGATAAATATAAATGACTTTACCCAAACCAAAGGTGCCTTAGAAGAACAAGGTTTTACACCTCGATATAATTATAAAAATCAAAGCTTTTTCAAGCATTTAGTAAAAATAGAAAGTGAATATAAGTGTGCTGCAAATAACCAGAATAGTCAAAACAAAATAGAGCTGCATTGGTCTGCTTCTCCTTTATTATATCACACTTCTATTGACACCGATACACTTATTAATAATAAATCGAAAATAACAATACTAGACAAAGAAGTAGATACACTAGACATTCATAACCATATACTTGTAGTGCTTACACACCACGGCATGACTGATGTTTGGCGCTTATTAAAGCATTTAGCAGACTGGGCAATGATAGTAACAAACAATGATCTAAACATCAATTGGAACATACTCAACAAAAAGATAAATGATAGCAACCTAAGTGTTGCTGCTAGCACAGGATCGGAAATTTGCTACCAGCTGTTTGGAGTAACGAGTGCCTCATTCATAAAAAAAGCTTCTAAGCCAAGCAAGTTAATCAAGAACTTATTAACTTTTCAAAAAGCTAGGCAATCAGGGTTCCCGGTAATAAAAACTATTATGTTACAATCTCAACTTAAAGAAAACAATAAACAAAGACTAAAGTTGATCAAAGGTATCATACTCGCTATTATGCGACCTACTGTACAAGACATTCAATATATAAGCTTACCTAGTCCATTACATTTTCTTTATTATTTGCTAAGACCATTCAGGCTATTATTTCCGGCAAAATCAAACTAATCATCACAATGAAACGTCGCCTTTATTTATCAGTATATATCATAACAATTATGCTTATTGCCTGTAATAGCAATACTAAACAAAAAAAGCGACCTTATGTTAACCAAATAGAAAGCCATAAACTAGATAGCAATAATGATATCTACAGTCCAATAATATTAGACAATGATACCTTCAGAGATGTATGGTGGCAACTAAAAGCGCCTTCCTTACTTAACGGACGCTTATCATTTTACTATAAAAAGCCACAAGATATTCCCAAACCTATAGAGTGTGTTTCTTTTGGGCACAATGGGCTACTACTATTACACGGCGCATACTCTACAGGCTTCCGTATGGCATCAGGGCTTGTTGTGCAGGACAGGGAGATCAAAAGTCACCCTGCTAACTATGTTTTTTTCGGTGAAAACGGGCTAGGGTACATCGGTTATAACTGGGCTGAGAAATCCACCAATACAGATGCGAATACACGTGCAGTACTTTCATTCGATAGCACAGGTAATGTAAGCATACTAAACAGTGAAGGAGATTTTATAACACATGGCAACGATAGATATCAAAACGATGTGTCAGATCAATATAATGACCGCTCTAAAATAGACCTTGGATTTGCAAATCGTACTTATCTAAAAAACGATGTTATTAGTTCAGGCACTTATACACCATCTATAAAAAAAGTAGAAAATATATCTGCTGCAGAAATAGTAACATCAGGAGCTCACTACACCCGCATAGGACAGCAAGTAACAGTTACCATAGCCTTAAGTATTACCTCTTCAGCAAGTAGTAAAAGGAGCTCATTTACTATATCATTGCCTATCACTTCTAACTTTACTACTATAGGAGACTGTACAGGTACAATCAACATGCCGCTAGACGCTAGTAAACATTACGGGATTCAGGCTGATGTGAGTAAGAACTGTGCTGTTGTAACATTCACCTCTATCACTAACAAAAAGATTCAAGGTCACCTAAGTTTTACTTACACCTTGCTCTAATTAAAACCAACAAGGCAGCTCTTAAGAGCTGCCTTGTTGGTTAATAATGAGTGGAGCCGGCGGGATTCGAACCCGCGTCCAAACATATGCCCAATAAGCTTTCTACATGTTTATTTCGGAATTAAGTTTCAGGAGCTGCCCGGAACCGAACGAACCAACATGCCCCCTAGCCACTTAAGTTTCACAACCGTACCATGGCCATACGTTTGCTATCCTGTTGAAGGATGAGTTAGGCGGCAGTAGCGTCAACAGGCAAAAGCCAGTCTGCGGCCAAAATGGTTACACTAATCTCTGATTAGGCAGCCATGGCGTAATTGTATTCGCCATTTAAAAGTTTGAGTATTCTGATTTACGTGCTAATTACACAACGCACGACATGCTTACTTATCCTGCCCTATGCTGTCAAAACCAGTCGGCCCCGGATAATACTTTTTCAAAGAGCGAACTGCAAAAGTAAGAAAGAAGTGCTGACATATAGCTATGCCTCATTAAATATTAAGAACTTCTAAACACTACCTTTGCATCTGTCATGCTAAAGATCGCTTATGATAAGATATACGCACATCCGTTACCCGAAGGGCATCGTTTCCCCATGGTTAAGTATGAGCTCATTCCACAACAACTCATAAGAGAAGGCATTATTACAAGTAATAACTTATTTTCTCCAAAACCGCTTCATGAAGAGACTATACTCCTCACTCATGATAAAGACTATTGGACAAGGATGAAAAACCTTGAACTGACCTATCGCGAAATGCGCGCAATAGGATTTCCTTTATCTCCGGCATTAGTTGAAAGAGAAATTAGAATTTGCCAAGGCACGATTGATTGTACTCTATATGCTATTCAGCATGGCGTGTCTCTTAATATTGCAGGTGGTACACACCATGCTTTCTCTGATAAAGGTGAAGGTTTTTGTTTGCTTAATGATTTTGCTATCGCGGCTAATTACTTACTAGACAAAAAAACAGCTAAGAAAATACTCATCATTGACCTTGACGTACACCAAGGTAATGGCACCGCGGCAATTTTTCAGAACAACCCGAACGTGTTTACCTTCAGTATGCATGGAGCGCATAACTACCCTTTTAGAAAAGAACAAAGTGACTTGGATATTGGCCTACAAGATGGCATTAGCGGCATAGAGTATCTACAGATACTAAATGATAATCTACCGCTACTTATTGGCAAGGTACAACCGGATCATGTTTTTTACCTATCAGGTGTAGACATACTTTCTACTGATAAATTTGGCAAGTTAAATATCTCCATTGAAGAATGTCAGCAAAGAGATGAAATAGTCTTTCAACTATGCAAAAAACATCAAATTCCCGTCACTGTTGCTATGGGTGGTGGCTATTCACCTGAAGTAAAACATATAGTTGATGCCCATTGCAATACCTACAAAGTTGCAAAAGAGATATTTAGCTTATAGAGACTTCTACTTAAATAGCCTCATAATATCAAGACCATTGGCATAAAGCATCAATGCTAATAATAATACTAAGCCAACAGTAGTAGCTTTCTCCATCACTTTATCACTTACTTTTTTACCAGTAAGTAGTTCAAACAATAAGAATATTACATAACCTCCGTCTAGACCTGGTATTGGCAGCAAGTTCATCACAGCCAAAATGATAGAAATAAATGCAGTAAGCATCAAAAACTCTTGCCAATCAAATTCGGGTGAGAATAATTTACCGAATGTAACAAAGCCACCAAGGCTTTCTGAAGTTTTTATCTCAGAAGAAGTAAATAATAGTTTTAATTGAGCTGCATAGCTACCAATTTGCTCAAAAGTATAACTAAAGCCTTTTCCTATTGCTTGAATAGGTCCATACTTTATTGTCTTTACCTCAAAATATCTAGCAATATCTGCATTAGGTTGAAAGCCAAGGATCTTTGTATCCGGCACTTCTCCTTTTAGCGTTATCAGTTTACCACCTCTTACTACATCTATCGTGATAGGCTGTCCTGCCAGTGCCCTTTTCTTCTTATCAAATTCATCATAAAAAGCAACAGACTCTCCGTTTACAGCAATAATACTATCCTTACTCTGCAAACCCATTGTTTTAGCCGCAGTACCATCAGCCACTTTTTCTACTATTACAGGAATTCTAGGGCTAATAAATGGCGCACTTGATCTCTTAGTTTTAGCCAACTTACCTATTGTACCGGAAGGTATCTCAATATCCATAGATTGACCATCGCGAATTATCTGAAGCGACTTGGCCTGACTCAATACGATCTCAGCAGGTATTCTCGTAAATCGCTCTACTTTTTTACCCCCAACACCTACAATTTTATCTCCGTTTTGCAATCCTATACTTCTTGACAACTCACTAGTACTAATACCATTAGTAACATTCTCAGCCGGCAAATACTCCTCTCCCCATGCACCAAACACAATAGCATAGATAAACATAGCCGTCAAAACGTTCATGATAATACCACCTAGCATGATGAACAAACGTTGCCATGCTTTTTTGGAGCGATATTCCCATGGTTGTGGTGGTTGGTTCATAGCATCCTTATCCATACTCTCATCTACCATGCCGGCAATCTTCACATAGCCCCCCATAGGAAACCAACCTACACCATACTCAGTATCTCCTTTCTTTTTCTTAAAAAGAGAAAAATTCAATAAGCCTGGAAATGGGAATAAGAAATCAAAGAATAAATAAAACTTCTCTACTCTTGTTTTAAACAGCCTGGCAAAGAAAAAGTGACCAAACTCGTGAAGAATAATAAGTATAGATAATGATGCCAATAACTGTATTGCCTGTATAAGGCCGCCTGACATAAGTAAGATAGTATTCAATTGCATTGCTAATTATCAGTATTAGTAAGCCATTTGGCTTTTCTTGATCAGCTCGGCGGCATAAACGCGTGCCTCCTTATCTGATTGTTGGTAATCTTCTAATGTTGGTTGTTCTACCAGCGAAATATACGCCATAGTTTGTTCTATTACATCACTCATTTCCACAAACCCTACTTTATTATTCAAAAATGCAGCTACAGCAACCTCATTAGCCGCATTTAACACGCATGGCGCATTCCCACCTTTAAACATAGCCTCTTTAGCCAGTGCAAGATTACGGAAAGTTTTATAATCAGGCTCTTCAAATGTAAGTTTATGATAATCCTTAAAGTCAAAACGCTTAAAGTCGTTACTGATTCTTTGCGGATATGCTATTGCATATTGTATTGGCAGCTTCATATCAGGCAGACCCATTTGTGCCTTTAACGACCCATCATTAAACTGTACTAATGAGTGTATTATTGACTGGGGGTGAATGATTACGTCTATTTGTTCATTTTTAAGACCAAACAGCCACTTTGCCTCTATCATCTCCAAGCCCTTATTCATTAACGTAGCACTGTCTATGGTTATTTTGGCGCCCATATCCCAGTTAGGGTGTTGTAGGGCATGCGACGCTTTTACATTTAATAAATAGTTTGGTTTTTTACCCACAAAAGGTCCTCCCGAAGCAGTGAGTATGATCTTTTCAATCGTATCTTCTCTCTCTCCCACTAAACACTGAAAGATAGCAGAGTGCTCACTATCTACAGGTATGATACCAGCACCTTTTTCTTTTAACCTATTCATCACCAACTCTCCTGCTACAACTAGTGTCTCTTTATTGGCCAAGGCAATCCTTTTGCCTGCATCTATAGCTGCTAATGTAGAGGATAAGCCTGCAAAACCAACAATAGCTGCTACAACAGTATCAATGCTATCCCACTGCACAACATCACACAACGCCTCATGGCCGCAAAACACTTTTACAGGTTCAAGAGACAATGCATTTTTTAACTCCTCATATTTAGAGCTATCTGTTATTACTACTGCATTAGGCTTAAACTTCTTAGCCTGTTGTACAAGCAACTTTGTATTACTATGCGCACTCAACACCTCTACTTCAAACATTTCAGGATGTGCATGCACAACATCTAATGTTTGAGTACCTATGGATCCTGTAGACCCTAATATGGCCAACCTCTTCATATAGTTTATATAATAATTGTATTGTTAATACCGCCCAAAGGTATTAAACTCAATGCTATTACGACAAATAAAACTATGGCTAAGTTTTATTTTTATCAGCCAAGATTATAGGATTTGTGTTAACCTTAACAAGTGTTGATAAAGAGATAGAAATACACCTGACGACCCTGGCAGATCATCATATATACGGTGTAAGTTTTTTTAGTTACGAAAAACTAAAAACTCAAAAGGCCTATGGTTTTGCACCATTTTCTTTCTTTTTTTAGAGTTCTGAGACTCCTTTGTTGTGTTGTGATACACATCTAACAACTCTGCAGCGTTATCTATAAACTCATCCTTATCTACCTTTTCTACGATCTCCATTAACTCATCAATATTCTTATCGAAATCATCCTGCCAATTCTGCGCTACTTTGGTTGTTACCAATAATTCTCTTGCAGATTGCTTCATGAGGTAACCAGTTTGTTTACTTATTGCTTTAGTAAAATACATTATTTTTTTACCAAAAAGAATAACAAATAGTTACATATATAAGTATGGGTAAAAGTCGTAGCTATTAATAGAAATTGGTTAAATATGGATAACGCTCTGCATATAGTTGCTTTGTCTTAGTTAATATAGTGTTACGTAACTCATCAATATTAATACGTTCTACCGCCGATATAAAAACACACTGACCTTCAGTATCGTTTTGCCAACGCTTTTTGAGCTGTTTGAGTAAATCTTGCTTCACACTGTCTTCTAACCACTCATCAAAAACACGCTTTTCGTATAGATCCATTTTATTAAATACAGTGATTACCGGCTTGTCAAAAGCTTTGATGTCTTGCAATGTTTTCTTAACTACATTGATCTGATCTTCGTA
The DNA here is from genome assembly GCA_965230595.1 of Flavipsychrobacter sp. Taxonomy (GTDB): domain Bacteria; phylum Bacteroidota; class Bacteroidia; order Chitinophagales; family Chitinophagaceae; genus UBA5543. The sequence goes on from OZ246011.1 coordinate 2,689,850, forward strand.
CGCCGGGTGAGATATATCTACTACATGCAACAATATATCGGCCTCTCTTACCTCGTCAAGCGTACTCTTAAAACTTTCTACTAGGTGGTGAGGCAATTTCCTAATAAAACCTACCGTATCACTCAGTAAGAAGGGAGTTCTATCATATACTACCTTACGAGTAGTTGTATCCAACGTTGCAAAAAGCTTATTCTCTGCAAACACATTAGACTTTGTTAATAAGGTCATTAAAGTACTCTTCCCCACGTTAGTATACCCTACCAAAGCTATCCTTATATATGTACCTCGGTCTTTTCTCTGTGTTTCAGCCTGTTTATCGATCGTTGCCAATCGCTTTCTCAACAATGATATCTTGTCTTTTACGATACGTCTATCTGTCTCTATCTCAGTTTCACCGGGACCACGTGACCCAATACCACCACCTTGCCTTTCCAAGTGTGTCCACATTCCCCTTAATCTAGGTAGTATATATTGGTATTGTGCTAGCTCTACCTGCACTTTAGCTTGTGCAGTTTTTGCTCTACGTGCAAAAATATCCAGTATCAAGTCACTCCTATCAATGGTCTTTGTCTTTAATACCTTTTCAATATTACTGATCTGTGAGCCTGAAAGCTCATCGTCAAATATCACAAGAGTAATATCATGAGCCTGTACATAATCTCTTATTTCCTCCAGCTTACCCTTCCCTACAAATGTTTTATTATCCGGGTGAGGGAGTTTTTGAAAAAACTGTTTTATTGTAACCGCTCCTGCTGTTTCAGCTAAAAAGGCCAGCTCTTCTAAATACTCAATAGCTAACTCTTCTGTTTGGTTTTTGTGAATCACACCTACCAATACAGCTCGCTCTTCATTCTGTACTATTTCCTTCTTTTCAAGCATATGTTATGAGCTAAAAAGACCACCCTCTATGGATGGCCTAAATATTAGTTGTTGCAAAAATACGTTATTTGTAGAGATCAAACCAACCGTTCCTGCTCTCGCAACCACCTTTCAGGAATTTCGCCATCACATGCTAGTTGGTAATCTTCATAGGTACATGGCGTCATATGTCCATCAGGTAACTTCATCCACCATCTGTTTGTGCGCTTACTTTTTAAGAAAATCGCATCTATTTCTGTAAAGCTTACATGAAATGTCAAAAATTCCTGCTCCTCTTTCAGACTAGCTTCGGTTTTTCTTACCACGTAACCATCAATAAAATACCATAACATTTGAGATATAAGGCGCGCAGTCATATGGTGTACGTCTTTTTTATCATCAAAATTATAAATACCAAACGACGTAAGTTCACTACTCATACCGGCATACCTAGCCAATAAACATGCCTCATCTCCCGCAAAACCATTAGGAGAGCCTGTGTCATTAATAGGGGCATCACTATATTTCACGGCAGACATGTCAAAGCTAAACATGTTTGCAGAACGTAAAACGGGTTCCATATGCTCCATCTTCTCTCTCACAACACCTAACCTATAAAAGTCAAACCTCAATTTATCCAGCGTTTCCAGCATTTTAGGCTGTGTATAGTAGCTCTGGAAACCAATGTGGCTATAATGCTTAATGAAATTAGGTTGCTCTGTAAGCATATTCATCAAATAGCTCCTATCGGTTATACCTTCAGCATCATCTAAGTCTATCAACATATCAGCCACACAGGCATGTACTACCTTTTCAGACTTCTTAAAAGCACCGTATTGCTCTAAAGTAAGATCATGAGAACCGCCTAATACTATTACAACTTTGCCAGCCTCTTGCAACTCATTTAGCACAGTCTTTAATGCTACTTTTGTATCATTAATGGTTGCACCTTCTAATATATTCCCAACGTCTACGATTCTTATACCTGGCTGCCAATTAAATAGCTGGTACAATTCTGCTCTTACAGCATTTGGTGCAGCACTATAACCTGTGCCAGAATTAGACCCTCGCTGCTCACCACAACCTACTATCACGATATCTGCCTCTTCAACATCAAAACTATCTTGTGTAGTAGCAATAATAGTGGAACCTAGCTGTTTAGGGCCATATTTAGCCCTATCTACCGTTTCAATAAAATGCTTATTAGAGAAAAATGAACTTAGATCTTGCATATGCTATATGTACTAATCGCGAAGGTAATCAATAGATCATATGGATAGGCAACATAGCACTTAAAAATATCCACTGTACAGCATAGCTACTTATATGTTAAAGTAGCTGTATTCTTTACAGGGCTACTCCTTATTCTTATGTATTTTTTTATTTTTGAGCGTCAAGTATTTCTATGGCTACAAATAAAAAGGCTAAACATTCTTACATCTATGCTATAATAGGGGTATCTCTAGTATTGTTCCTATTAGGTACACTTGGGTGGTTCCTGATCAATGGACATGCTCTATCGCATGTATTTAAAGAAGGTGTAGAGGTAGAGGTGATTTTACATGACAACACCCGTAATGAAATGGCCGGGACTTTACATGGAATATTAGAGAAGCAAAACTTTGTAAAGAGCGCGGAAATCATTACCAAAGAAGAAGCTGCTGAAAAGTTCTTGTCTGACGGAGGTGAAGATTTTACAGAACTACTTGACTTTAACCCCCTTTATTCATCTATTGTATTGCAGCTACACTCTAAATATGTAAATAAAGATAGCTTAGACAAAATCAAGCTCTTTATTATGCAAAGCAATATTGTAAGAGAGGTGGCCTACCCTAATACTATAGTTGATAAAATGGATAGCAACTTTAGAAAAATAGGCTTTATTCTAGGCGCTATTTCACTGTTATTATTCTTCATTGTGGTGATATTAATTGACAATACAGTAAGGTTAGCCATGTTTAGCAATCGCTTTCTGATCAAAACGATGCAGATGGTAGGTGCCACACGCACTTTCATTTCACGACCTTTTGACAAAAGAGCTATTCTTAATGGATTTATCAGCGGTGTTATTGCAGTGATATTTTTGTCATTGGTCATCACATTTGCTGAAAATCAGCTACCTCCACTCCAACTGCTACACGACAATACACTATTAGCAATACTCATGGGCGGTATGATAGTAGTAGGTATTCTAATTTCTTTACTCAGCACTCACAGGTCAGTGATCAAGTACTTAAAAATGCGTGTTGATGATTTATATTAATTTTCTTTAGTAACATTGTACTATGGCTAACACTAAAAAACAGGCTGAAACAAGCACTCAAAAAGGACAACCTTTAGGTAACCAGACCTTCTTATTCGACAAAGGCAATTACATGTGGATGATCGGCGGTGTTATACTGATCATCTTGGGCTACATGCTAATGTCGGGTGGTAAAAGTGAAGATCCTACAAAGTTTGATTACAATACAATTTATAGCGCTAGAAGGGTAACCATTGCTCCTTTATTGATACTTATTGGCTTTGCTGTAGAAGTATATGCTATTATGAAAAAGCCTTCAACTAAATAAAAGTTTTTTTCTCATAAAAAATGGGGATGTATTGAATACATCCCCATTTTTATTTTCTTAAAAGAATTGAAATTATATCTTCCAATCCTCTACACTTGTATTATCTTCTTGGCTAGCAACATCAGCAACTGTTGGCTTTTCAGATACTACTGACTCTTCTTGCACATTTTCGTTACTAGGTTTATTATCTACAACACTACTGCTTTCTTGAGTAGATGTTTCGTAATTCTCATTTTCATTTTGATCATGATTGTATGCATCAAAGTCGAAATCAGGCATCAACTCTGTTTTTACATGATCTACAGTTTCATTCAAAGCATTGATAAACTTATTGAAGTCCTCTTTGTACAAGAACATTTTGTGCCTATCATAGCCATTGTCATCAAAACGCTTTTTACTCTCAGTAATAGTAATAAAATAGTCGTTTCCACGCGTAGTACGTACATCAAAGAAGTAGGTTCTTCTTTTCCCTGCCTTTATACGCTTGCTAAATAGAGCTTCGTTATTACGATTCTCCCCATAATTTTTGTTTTCGTACGCCACAATTCTTGGTTTTAATTAACGATTGATTGGTAGCAAAAATAATTAAGATTATGTAGTATGCAAATTAATTTAGAGTAAACTATAATACTATTTTTGTACTGTCTAAAACCTCCTAAAATCAATATTAGCAAGTATTTGGACTAAATTATACGTTTTCAAGATACTTAACCAAATAGTTATTTACTCTTAAAATAGCAGTTTCAATATCCCAAGCATCTTTATTTCTCGGCTCTACATAATTAGATATGCCTCTTAGTTGCAAAAAAGCAACACCTTCCATCAGGCAAACATAATGTAGCGCAGCACCCTCCATACTTTCTATTTCACATTGATACTTTTTGCACATGTGCTTGATACTACTTCCCTTGCCAGTAACTGTATTGACTGTTATTGCGTCAACACCTATTATCTCTTCTACATGTATTCTTTCATAGTCATCTTTATTCAACAACTTCGAACCTGTGAACGGATAGGCATCTTTTTCAATAAGGCCTAATTCAAAAACATCAATATACTCATCATGATCCTCTACCCTTAAATCTGCCAACTGTTCAGACTTAACCCAAACAACATCGCCCAACTTTAAACTTCTATCGTAAGAACCTGCAATACCTACTTGTAGCACAAGGTCATATTGACGATTTTGCAACTTTTTAGTTAGTGCATATGTCGTAACTAACATGCCAACTCCCGTAATTACATACTCAAGCTCTATATCATCCTTATACAGAAAACGGTTGTTTTTATGCTCCCAACAAGCTTCAATATGTTTAATAAATGGAGTTATTTCTGCTTCTGTAGCGGCTATTAGCAAAATTTTCATGATACAAATAACTATATTTTTGTACAAACCATAATGTAAAGGTAATTTTGCGGGATAATAAAAGAGAAGATGGTTTATTTAACACGTGCAGAGCACTTTAACGCTGCTCATAAATTGTACAACGAAAACTGGAGCGAAGAGAAAAACCGTGAGGTATTTGGAAAGTGTGCCAACCCCAACTGGCATGGTCATAATTACGAGCTTTTTGTTACCATAAAAGGGGAACCACACCCTGATACCGGCTTTGTATTCAATGCAAAAACGCTAGGCAACCTTATAAAAGATGTGATCGTGGAACGTGTAGATCATAAAAATCTAAATGTTGATGTAGACTTCATGCAAGGTAAGTTTACAAGTGCCGAACATTTTGCCATTAGTATATGGGAGGAGCTAAAACCTCACATTGAGAAAAATGGTGCTCAGATGCACTGTGTAAAACTACAAGAGACACCTCGTATATATGTAGAGTATTACGGTTAGTAGTTATTATTCTTTAATATCATTCAACATAGCAGCCTGTGGCTTATAATAAAAATGAAGAATACGACGAGCAAGTAACTAAAACGCTCATGGATAACTACCGGTCAACCTTGGAGTTGATCGGAGAAGACCCTGAAAGGGAAGGTTTAGTTAAAACGCCTGAAAGGATCGCAAAGGCTTTACAATTCATTACACAAGGGTATAATGAAGATGCCAAAGCAATACTAAACTCTGCCAAATTTCATGAATCTTATAGTGAGATGGTTATTGTAAAAGACATTGAGCTATACTCTATGTGCGAACACCATATGCTACCTTTTTTTGGCAAGGCTCATATTGCTTATATACCTAATGGCTATATCACAGGGTTAAGTAAAATAGCTCGCGTGGTAGATTGTTTTGCCAGAAGGCTACAAGTACAAGAAAGAATGACCCACCAAATACTAGATGCTATTCAAGAGACACTCAACCCACAAGGCGTAGCAGTAGTTATTGAGGCCAAACACCTTTGTATGATGATGCGTGGTGTATCAAAGCAAAACAGTGTAACGACAACTTCAGCATTTAGTGGGCAGTTTGAGAAAAACGAGACTCGCTCTGAGTTTTTAAAGTTGATCACAGCAGACTTATATTAGAAAGTATTCGGGGAGTAGCGCAGCCCGGTAGCGCACTTGTATGGGGTACAAGGGGTCGCTGGTTCGAATCCAGTCTTCCCGACACGTTTTTTTAAGCCAGCTACGCTGGCTTTATTATTGACATATCTAAATAGTCTTCCCTAATTTCGTTATATGAAATTGACAATAGGTTTTAGCCCTTGCCCTAACGACACTTTTATTTTTGATGCTATGGTCAATAATAAAATAGACACGCAAGGCATTACTTTTGAAGCTGTACTTGAGGATGTTGAAACACTAAATAACTGGGCCAAAAAGGGGAGGTTAGACATCACTAAATTAAGCTACAGCACCTTCTTACATACTGTAAATCAATATGCTTTACTGCACTCTGGCAGTGCACTTGGCAAAGGTGTAGGACCACTACTTATAGCAAAAGAGCACATAGACCTGAATAAAATAGAAAATTACAAAATAGCCATACCCGGCATAAACACAACAGCAAACCTATTGCTCAGCCTGGCATTCCCTAAAGCAGCACATAAAGAGGAGTTGGTATTTAGCGACATAGAAGCCGCAGTGATCAATGGAGACTATGATGCAGGTTTGATCATACACGAAAACCGCTTCACTTACCAGCAAAAGGGATTAGTAAAACTAATAGACCTTGGCGACTGGTGGGAACAAAACATGCATGCCGCAATACCGCTCGGAGGTATTGTAATAAAAAGGGAGATAGATAGTCTTTTATCAAAAAAAGTAGATGATATCATCAAAGCCAGCTTAGCATATTCTTGGAACAACTACCCTTCTCTCAGTAGTTATATTCGAGATCATGCACAAGAAATGGAGGAGGATGTAATGCGAAAACATATCGAACTTTATGTAAACAATTACACTACTGATCTAGGAACGGAAGGAGCACATGCCATTAATACGCTTTTCAAGCAAGCTGCATTAACCAATATAATTACAGAGATGTCCGACCAGTTGTTTTACTCATCAACTAGTTGATACAATCCATTTAGGTTGCGACCATAGCCGTTATAATCTAGCCCATAACCAACTACAAACTTATTAGGTATTTCAAAACCCTTATAGTCTACCTGTACATCATGCTGTAGAGCATTGGGTTTGGTCAAGAAAGAGGCTATTTTTATTGATGCAGGAGACTGGCTTTCAATATGTGGCATAAATTCACTTAATGTCTTACCGGTATCTACAATATCCTCTACTATAACAATATGCCTATTAGCAACAGGCTCGCTCAACCCAATTGCCGACGTTACGGAACCTGTAGACTCTATACCATTATAAGAAGCCAGCTTTACAAATGATATTTCTGCATCTATACTCAACACTTTGAATAGATCTGCTGCAAAAACAAAAGCTCCATTTAAAACTCCTAAGAACAAAGGATTCAAACCTTTATAATCACGGTCTAATTGCTGCCCCAGATCAAATACACGCATGTTTATTTCCTCCTCACTTAAATACTCCTTAAACTCCTTATCGTGTACTTTTACTTTCTGCATATACTATTGTTTCACCTTAAGCTTCATACCTGTTTTTATAGCATCAAAGTCTAAATCATTCCAATCCATTAACTGACGCATGGTAATTTTGTGCTTCTTAGCAATACTAAAAGCGGTATCTCCTTCTTTTACGGTATAATACTTAGTTGGGTCTTTTTCTTCAGGTTGCTTTATAGAAGTGCTTTCACTTTTTTCTTTTGACGTAGTTTCACTTTTAGATGTGTTGCTTTTGTTATCATATACAACAGCATCAAACTGAGCCTTCAACTTATCTATTTCCGATTGGGGCTCTTTTGTAACAGGTTTTGGTGGAATTATTGGTGTGGCCGCCTCTTCTATTTTCTTTTTTTGTTTTTTAGTCTTCTTCTTGGCTTTAACGGGTATACGCACTTTCTTTTCTACATAATTCCCCCCGCTAGTAGTAGTTACTTTTTCAGGTGTGGCCGCCGGAGGAACTGGTGCTGCTGTCGGTTGTTGAACAGTCTTTGTAGGCACAGTTTCACTTTTTGAAACCGGTGTTGAAGGCTTGGCAGTGCTTACCACTGTTGTTGATTCCTTCCTTTCACTTTGTGGAATATAACGAGGATTGGTAGGCACAGACGTATTGCTCTTCGTCACTTTGTCATTGCTATAGATCACATTGTCAAACTTGCTTTTTAAAGCGTCTATATCACCTTCACCCTGCTTTGAAACTGCATTATCACTTGAAGACCGAATGGATGTATTACGCTGTGGCGGAGTATTTACAGGTTGGGAAACTACCTTAGGCGTAGTTGTTGATACAGGTGGTGTACTAGCTCTTTCAGGCACATATCTTGGATTTGAAGGTATACCTGTTTTTTTTGTTTTCACATAACTATTGGCCACACTACGTTTGTTTCCCTCAGGTTCTTTTGCTTTAGTAGCCGCTACTACTCTTGGTTTTTCTTTTGCTTTGCTTTGCAGTTCCAACACTACGCCCGGCACAGGCTCTTCACCTTCCAGCAGAAAATTCAACTCCCTTAAATATTTTGTCTGTATACCTTCTTTCTGTGATATGCTATGTACAGACTCTCCCGGCTTAACCATATGCATAGGACGTACGCCTCTAAAATGTTTACGCTCTAAATACAAGTACATATCTTCCTTAAGCGCTCCCTCTTCTAACTCATTAATTTCTAATAAGCGATTATATCTGATACTATTTTTTATAGCATACTCTAACGGAGACTGACCTTTTTGTGCATACACCGCCCTTAATCCGTTTACTCTTATAGGTTTCCCGTAAACAACACCACTTGGTGTTGTATTACGACTCACAGGAGTCGTCCTTGTCTCTGCCACTTTTATGCCACTGCTACTTACTCTCTTTGTAACTACAGGTGTAGGTGGTGTAGAAACCACAGGCATTGCGGCAGGCTGCTCTTTTACTGATGCTACCACAGGAGGTGTTTCAGGTATCACTTCATTCTCTCTCTTAGCAGCATAAGCATTGCTAAATTCGTTATTGCCCATAGCAGCATAGGTATACTCCTGTAGCTTATAGTTTTCTATAAGTTTGATCAGCATTTGGGCGTAGCGAGGGTTAGTCGCATAACCTGCTCTTCTTAACCCAATACACCATGCAGCGTAGTCTGTAGTTGACAGTTTAAACAAAGAGGCATACCTAGGGTTATTTTTTAAATAGTCCGAATGGTCTTTATAAGACTCAATAGCCGTAGTATACTTCCTAAAGCATTCATTTGGGCGATCGTCCGTATGCTTCATGGTCATACCCTTCCAACCTCTTTTACATTTAATACCAAAGTGGTTGTTCCCTTTCACGGCTAGCTCGCTAGTACCTGCACCTGTTTCATGTATACCTTGTGCCAAAGTTACTGCCGCCGGTATACCTACACGAGCCTGCTCAGACATGGCCAGATCTTTAAACCTGTTGATATACTGTTCTACTAATTCCGGATTTTGGGTGTATCCATTGAAATAAGTACCTAAGAACAAACCCACAAAAACGATCCATCTCTTCTTTGTCATTTTTACAGCTTCCTTTTTTAGTTTACCTAAAGTTTTCTAACTACCATTATCCCATCTCTTATGGGTAATAGTACTTGTGCTACTCGCTTATCATCTCTTATTTTCTCATTAAAAGCATGTAGTGCTTTTGCATTTTTGCTTTGATCTTCTGTCGGTTTTGTCACTTGGCCTTCATACAACACGTTATCGGCTAGTATAAATCCGCCTTTTGATACTTTGTCAAAAACCATATCATAGTACAAAGCATAGTTTACTTTATCCGCGTCTATAAACACCATATCAAAAGTCTCATCGATTGAAGGTATGATCTCATCAGCACGACCTATGTGCTGTGTTATCCTATTTTCAAAACCAGCATCACAAAAATACTGAAAACACATATCTTCCAGCTCTTCATTGATATCAATGGTATGTAAATGACCACCCTCTGTCATGCCTTGCGCCATACATATTGCAGAATAGCCCGTATAAGTACCTATTTCCAGCACTCTTCTCGGCTTGATCATTTGGCTCATCATTTCTAATACTGCACCTTGCAAATGCCCTGACAACATCACAGGCATTGAGACTTTCATATTGGTCTCTCTATTCAACTTTTGTAGTACTTCCGACTCAGGTGTTGTAAAGTCTTCTGCATATTTATTGATCTCTTCAGGTAATAACAGTTGTGTCATCAGTTGCTATATTTATTGAATTTATGCTTGTGGCTTGCTACCCTTTTTCGAAAAAATGAAGAGTAGCAAAAACGCTATCAACGCGTTGATCAGTAATAATTCCAGTCCTATTTGATAACCTCCCAGCCACTCTTTATCATTTTCTTTTAGAAAATATGAAAACACAGGAGCTATGATACATATTATAGGAACAAACCTATTGATAACATTTCTTTTTGTAAGAATACCGAAAGCGAATAGAGCGAGTAGCGGACCGTAAGTATAACCTGCAACAGCCAGTAGTGTAGTGATAAGTGATCCATTATCCACTTCTCTAAAGAAAAATATACAGGCTAAGAATACTACCGCAAATGTATTATGCACTATAAGTCTTACTCTATTTTTCTTCTTTTCATCCCAATTGTCTTTATTCTTCATCCCAAGAATATCAATACAGTATGATGAGGTAAGTGCAGTTAAGGCACCATCTGCACTAGGGAACAATGCTGAAATTAAACCTATCATAAAACAAACAGTGATCACAAAAGGCAATCCACTTTTTAGCGCTATCATAGGGAATATATCATCACCCACGGCTGTTATAGCGTGTGCATCAGCATATAGGTAAAGCAAACCTCCTAGTAGTAAGAATATAAAATTGGCGATCAATAGTATAAAACAAAAGACGACCATATTCTTTTGTGAGTCCTTGAGATTACTCACACTAATGTTCTTTTGCATCATCTCTTGGTCTAAACCAGTCATACCTATGGTAATAAAGGCACCTCCCAGCACATTTTTCCAAAAGTTGCCCGAGGCACTAACATCTGTATTAATGATCTTGTTGTAACCCTTAGCAGTAAGTGCTTCCCATGTACCTCCAAAACTTAAGTTCAAGTCACTCATAATATACCCAACACATACTAGTAATGCCAACAGCATAAATGTTGTTTGCAGTGTATCTGTCCATACTATGGTTTTTACACCACCTCTATATGTATATAGCAATATCAGTCCTAAAATGAGTATCGCAGTAAATTCAAATGAAACGCCAAAGTCTTCTAACACAAACTTTTCCAACACTTTTATCACTAAGTATAAACGGAGCGTAGCACCCAATGTTCTGGAAAGGATAAAGAATAATGCCCCGGTTTTATAAGATGCTATACCTAGCCTTCTCTCCAAATAAGTATATATAGAAGTCAGTTGCATTTTATAATAGATGGGGAGTAGCACAAATGCTACCGCAAAGTAACCCAGCCAAAAACCAATAACTATCTGAAAATAGTAGAAGCCTGTATTACCTACCGTACCCGGAACAGAAATAAAAGTCATACCGGATAGAGAAGTACCAATCATGCCAAAAGCAACTACCCACCACTTACTACTCCTATTACCAATAAAGAAGGATTCATTATCTGACCCTTTTGAGGTGTAAAAAGCGATACCTAATAGCAATGCAAAATATGCCAATACTATAACCAATAATATTGCAGAGGAACTCATATCCTGTGAAAATAGTGAAATGGTATAATATTGGCTAATGACCAAACTAAAAAAGCCTTGTAGTTACAAGGCTTTTATTTATACTTTCTGTTGATATGATTTAGAAACCGGCATTAATACCCAACCTAACAGCAATAGTACCCCTGTATGGGCTATACTTATCTTGAATGACATCATAAAGCAGCATAGCTACAAATGATGTTCTTGGAGATATAGGCTGTCTCAAACCAGCCCCTACCAATAAAGCAGGAACTTGTATGGTCTCATTCACTTTTACAATAGGCGGGTAACCTACCAGCCCGGGTTGCACTTGCGGCTCATACCTACTTAAAGACATGATATTATGTTCATACTCCACATGTGCAAAAATATTATTCCAAACAATATACCTTGCCCACAAGCTAGGAGAATATACATTTGATGTAAATGGATAATACTCTCCTTCACCGGTAGCAGGATTAATGAAGTAGTAATTTTGACTATACTTAACCTTAAAGTATTGATAGCCTAAACTAATACCTGCGGAAAATGCATCAGAAACCCTGTAACCTAAAACAGGCGTTACTCCAATATTAGTGACACCGGAACCAATACCCAATACCCCCCAGCCACCGAATATCAACTTATCTGTGCTAAAACCTTTTTCTTCCTCACGCTTCACATTACCATTGTCATCCACCTTTACAGGGCGACCACTACTATTATATACATCTTGCGCTGAAACAGTGGCTGTTAACAAACATAACAGCAAAATATTAAGTACTTTTTTCATGCTCATAGTTATCTAACGAAGTTAAGGGAAAAAACTTGTATATATCCTTAATCAAAAAGCTTACCAGGATTTAGAATCCCTTTAGGATCAAATACGTTCTTTATTTGCTTCATCAGGTCTATTTGCCCATCATGGAATGCTATATCCATATACTTTTTCTGCACCATACCTATTCCATGCTCTCCTGATATGGTGCCGCCTAGCCTAACCACTTCTCTAAATAACTTTGCTATACCTTCTGTGAGTTTATTATTCCAGTCATCATCACCCATATCTCCTCTTATAATATTTACATGCAAGTTGCCATCCCCTGCGTGTCCATAACATACTGACTTAAACCCGTATTCTTTTCCGATCTCTTTTACCACTTCTAATAATATTGGTAATTCGGCTCGTGGTACTACCGTATCTTCTTCTTTATATACCGAATTGCTCTTTACCGCTTCTCCTACCTTTCTTCTCAAGCTCCACAACATTTGCTTTTGCTCATGGCTATCAGCAAATAGCACCTCATCTATATCAAAAGCTTCTAATACTGTAGTAATACCTTCTATTTCTTTGTAGAGCACATCTTTATCATTACCATCTACCTCTATTAATAAATGTGCTTGCACATGATCAGGCAACGATAACATACTCTCTCCTGAAAATTTAATAGACCACTCTAAAGCATCCCGCTCCATAAACTCCATTGCCGAGGGAGTATAACCAGCCAAAAAAATTGCATTCACAGCCTTACATGCTTCTACCGGTGACCTGAATGGCACAAGTATCAGAACATCTTCTTTTACAGCAGGTATTAATCTTAAAACGATCTTTGTCACTACTCCTAGTGTACCTTCACTACCTACTATAAGTTGCGTCAAATTATAGCCTGTTGCATTCTTCAATACATTAGCCCCTGTCCACATTACATCTCCATTAGGTAATACTATTTCTAGATTCAACACATAGTCCTTCACAACACCATATTTTACCGCCTTAGGTCCTCCCGAATTTTCAGAAATATTACCTCCTATAAAGCAAGAGCCTTTACTAGCAGGATCCGGCGGGTAGAAAAGCCCCTTCCCTGCAACCGCTTCTTGCAACTCTTGTGTAATTACACCCGGCTCTACCGTTACCTGAAAATTTCGCTCATCAATTTTAAGGATTTTATCAAAACGCCTCATATTAAGCAGCACACCACCATGTATTGGAAGTGCACCACCACTCAACCCTGTTCCTGCACCACGAGGCGTAACAGGTATATTCTGCTCATTGCAATATTTCATAATGAGACTTATCGCTGCTACTGTTTCCGGTTCTATCACTACTTCAGGCAAATAGCACAAATCTTCTGTATGGTCTGATGCATTATTACGCAATTGCTCCTCATCTGTATATACAACCCTTATGCCATCAATACTATTGAAGTATTCAATATCTACAGCGGATATCTTCTTGTATGCCATCAAACAAATGTCTGAATGTATACTGAAAAATAAAAGTCAATATATTGCCAAATACCTTTTTTAACATAAAACTATGTTTTATTATAGTACTATGTTTTGCATAGTACTATAAATATCACTATATTTGCAATGTAATTGATAGATATGAATATAGAGAACACAGAATCGCAGATGAGAAAAGGCCTACTTGAACTGTGTATACTAGGTATCATACAGAAAAGTAAAGAGGCTTACCCCAGTGATATTTTGGAAGAGCTAAAAGAATCAAAACTAGTAGTACTAGAAGGAACACTTTATCCACTACTTACTCGATTAAAGAATGCAGGAATGCTCACATATAGATGGGAAGAATCTCAAAATGGGCCACCAAGAAAGTATTATTCGCTTACACAAACAGGCGAAAGTACTTATAAGAAATTGTTAGACACATGGACGCAACTTAGCAATTCAGTAAATCATTTAACTACTACTATATAAAACAACAACTATGCAAAAAATAATACAGATCAACATTAGCGGGCGTGTCATCCCAATAGAAGAAGATGCGTACAGACACCTAAATGATTATCTAACCTCTCTTGCCAAACACTTTTCGGGTGAGCAGGGGAAGGATGAAATTATACAAGATATTGAAAACAGAATAGCGGAACTATTTACTACTAGGCTTGATAACGGAGCCCCTGCAATAGATAGAGAGGATGTGATGAAAGTTGTAGAAACACTAGGCCGTGCTAGCGACTTTAATGAAGATGAATATGTTCATACCACAACTACGGCTACACTACCCGGTCCGTATACCGGTGGAGGTAGTCACAGCACAAATGACCATTATACCAGAAGGTTATTCAGAAACCCAAATGACAAAATGCTAGGCGGTGTGTGTAGTGGAGTAGCTAATTACTTTGGTATTGATCCTGTAATTGTACGGTTAGTTTTCGCCATCTTATTCCTAACTGCAGGTATTGGCATTATAGCCTACATATTGGCATGGATAATCATCCCTGTTGCCAAAACAAAGGAAGACATGGCGCATATGACCGGTAAACCAATGGACTTTGATACGTTTAAAAGAAACTTAGGGGAAGAACTACAAGACCTAAAAAAGAAAGGAGAGGAAATGAGCCAGGAATTAAAAGACTTCTTCAACAAAAAAAAGTAGCAACAATGGGTGTAGAATTATGCTGCACCCATTATTCTTTTTAAATCATCTATTTTAACCGGCTTAACAATATAATCAGATACTTCTTCGTAAGCCTTAGCTTTATTTATATCGTGTTTATTAACGGAAGAGCTGACCATATAAATAGTCACTCTCTTTTTTAGCTTATTCTTCAGTAAAACAAATTGATCCAAAAACTGCCATCCATCCATAACGGGCATGTTAATGTCTAGCAATATTACATCAGGGAAAGACTCTGAAGTCTCTAATAGTGGCTTTAAGTACTTTAACGCTTCTTCTCCATTTTCGAATACTAGGATATTCTTACATAAATTATACATATTCATCACCCTTTTAAGGCCAAATACATATATAGGATCATCGTCAATGATGCATGCTAGCTCTTTCTTTTCCATTATAAATATACCTTAAATGTAGTACCAATATTCACTTCACTATCTACCTCAATTTTGCCACCCATTGCCTCTATCTGGTTTTTAGTAATAAAAAGACCTATACCTTTTGCGTCAGCATTGCCATGAAAGGTCTTATACATACCAAAAAGCTTTTCTTTATACCTATCTAAATCTATACCAAGTCCGTTATCAGAAATTATCAATATTCTTTCTCCTGCTATATCATCAACTCTAATGCTCACTTTTAGCCGCCTTTTATCATCTCTATATTTTATAGCATTGGAAAATAGATTTAGTAATATGCTTTCTAAATACGCCTTATTATACTTTATTATTGTTCTTTCAGGCACTTCGTTTATAAATGAAGATCTAGTAGTTTCAATATCAACAGCAAGAACTGATAGTGCATCGTTAATATACTTCTGTAGATCAATATCCTCTTTTTGCTGCTTAATATTGGTTTGTATAGTTACTACTTCATTCAAGTGAGAAATAGTTTCAGATAAATTAGTAGATATGCTTCTTAAGTGTGTTAAAAGTGTACTTTTTTCATCATTATCCTTAGCAGCATTCATTAGATCCAATATCATTTCCAGATTGCCGCTGTGAGATCTTAAATTATGAGACACAATATGTGCAAAGTTGAACAGCCTCTTGTTTTGCTCACTTACAATATCAATTGTTTCTTTTAATTTGTCTTCAGTTTCTTTTAGGTCAGAAATATCTGTAGCTATTCCTAAGTAACCTATTATTTCACCCTTTTGACTTTCTATTGATGAGACTACTAATTGTACAGGAAATTTACTGCCATCCTTCCTTACATATGTCCATTCTCTCGATTCACTTTCACCCAGCTTAGCATAAGTAATAAAAACATCAAACCCACTTATCTCTTTGTTAAACTCTCTTGACAATTCTTTTCCCCTTGCTACTACTTCTTGCTCTACATGAATTATTGCCGGTGTTTGTTTACCGATCATTTCATCGGCATCATAACCTAATAGCAACTCAGACCCCTTACTATAATGAGAAATAGTACCGTTTAGATCTGTAGCAATAACAGATACATATTTCATTGCTGAATATAGAGTAGTAAGCTGTTCGTTTACTTTTTGGAGGTCTTGCTCTACCTTCTTCCGCTGAGTAATATCATCAATTTGTGAGATAAAATGTAACGGCTTGCCTTTATCATCTCTAATTATTGACACTGCCAACAGCACCCAAACAATATGGCCATACTTATGGAAATACCTTTTTTCCATCATGTAATTCTCAGCCTTACCTTCTATAAGCTCTTGAACATGGTCTAGGTCAATATCTAAATCATCTGGATGAGTGATATCTTGGAATGTTTGCGCCTTCAGCTCTTCTTCTTCATATCCAAGCATCTCACACACTTGCTTATTCACTCGCAGCCATTTGCCCTCGAGAGATACAATGGCCATACCAATTGCTGAATATTCAAATGCCTCAGCTAATCTCTTTTCACTTAGCGCCAGTTCAAGCTGGGTTCTTTTCTGCTCATCAATATCTTGAAATATACCGTATGCCTTAACACATTTACCGTTATTGAACACACCACTACCAATAGCTCTTACCCATTTCACATTACCCTTTCCTGTTATTATCTGTAGCTCCAAATCGAAAGGAGTACCATCAGTTACCAGCTTGGTAAAAGCCTCTGTTATTTTATTTCTACTTTCTCCTTCTTTATAGAAACTTATTCCACTTTCTACCGTAGGCTTGTGTTCTTCTGTTACTTCGTGAATATCATATGTAACCTTAGTCCATGTATTAGTATTAGCAACTAGGTCAACTTCCCAACCTCCAACTTTAGCAGTCTCATTAGTTTGCCTTAACAACTGCTGTATATCTCTAAGTTCGTCCTCCGCTTCTTTTTGCTTAGTAATATCTATATGACAGCCTACCATTCTCAGTGGCTTTTCGGCATCCCACTCCACTACACTACCTGTACAAAGCACCCAAACAGTTGACCCGTTTTTATGTCTATATCTAACTTCATTTCTATACGGCACATCTCCTTTAGAGGCAACATGCTCCTCATAGTTTTTAAGTACCTTATCAAGGTCAGCGGGCAATATTAGTTGTTGCCATGTTTCTGGAACATTTGGCAACTCATGATCTTCATACCCAAACATAGATTTGAATGTGGGGCTAAGGTATTCCGTACCATTAGCTATATCCCAGTCCCAATAACCGGCAAGAGTATCCTCTAATATTCTTTTGTAAATATTATCCATAAGGCGTCAAACGGTGTTAATATATCTAGTTAGTGAAAGATATACATAGGGCGTATGTAAATTTAACTAAAACGGTTTTTGTTTTAAATATCAATCTTCTTGTTTTTTTACAGCTTTTGTTGATAACTCTATTTATCTATTTTTATAGCTCTAACTGAATAATTCTAAATATGACAACTCGCAAAAAAACTTTACCACTACATTTTAGAATTATTATAGGATTAGTACTAGGTGTTATTTGGTCATTTATTTCAGGGCACTTTAACCTCGGTAGTTTTACGTTAAATTGGATAGCGCCTGTTGGTACCATTTTCATCAATTTATTAAAACTCATCGCCATACCTCTTGTATTGTTTTCCATTATTGATGGTATTACAGGACTATCTGACACTAAAAGTCTTGGGCGATTAGGGATAAAGACTATTGTAATGTACCTAGCTACAACACTATTTGCTGTGTCAATAGGCCTTACAATTGTAAACATTGTTAAACCAGGTAAATATATCAGTGAAGAACTCACATCGGTTAACAGAGTATCTTATGAAATGTGGGCTCAGCAAGAGAATATTAAACTTGCCGACAACAAGAATTACCTGAACAACCCCAAATATGACGTATATAAACAAGAGGCTGCAAACAAACTTAATCAGGAAGCCATTGACGATAATTTAAAAGAAAAAGTATCAACCGCGCACTCTCAAAAAAGTAAAGGGCCACTGCAAATATTTGTTGACATGGTGCCTAACAATTTATTTAAAGCATTTACAGGCAGCAAGATGCTTCAAATCATTTTCTTCGCTATATTTTTTGGCATTACCATTATATCATTACCAAGAGAGCGTGTTGAAGCTGTTATATCTTTCACCAGCGGCGCAAGCAATATATTCATCAAGATGGTGGAAATCATTATGAGAGGCGCCCCTGTTTTTGTATTTGCATTAATGGCCGGGAAGCTAACGGAAATGGCCAACGATAACCCAGATCGAATTATTAATCTATTGGGCGGTATTACCGCATATATGATATCAGTAATTGGCGGACTCTGCTTACTGATATTCGTTATATACCCATTTGTTATAACCAGGTTCATTAAAAAATTGAATTATAAAGGTTTCTTTAAAGCCATAAGTCCTGCTCAATTTTTAGCATTCTCTTCCAGCAGCTCAGCAGCTACTTTACCTGTAACTATGGACTGTGTAAACAAAAACCTTGGTGTTCACGAAGAGGTATCAAGCTTTGTACTACCTATAGGAGCAACAGTTAATATGGATGGCACTAGTTTATACCAAGCTGTAGCCGTAGTATTTCTTGCACAACTACATGGCATAGACCTTACCATAGCGCAACAGCTCACTATCATCCTTACAGCTACACTTGCATCTATAGGTACAGCAGCTGTGCCTAGCGCAGGTTTGATCATGCTTATCATCGTGTTACAGTCAGTAGGGCTTAACCCCGCTTGGATAGCATTAATTTTTCCTGTAGACAGAATATTAGATATGTGTCGTACAGTAGTGAATGTAACGGGAGATGCCACTGTGGCAACAGTGGTTGCTAGCACTGAGAAAAAAATAACATACCCACCTCTATCTTAAAACAACAATAAGCCGCCCGTAGGCGACTTATAAAATCTTGTGGAGAATACCGGAGTCGAACCGGTGACCTCTTGCATGCCATGCAAGCGCTCTAGCCAGCTGAGCTAATTCCCCAAGGCAGTGGCAAATATAGTTTACCGTAAACTATTTAGCCAACTTATTTTATCTTTATATGAAAGGTAATAATAATGTGGAAGCAAATATTAACCTACTTCTATTTGAGAAAAAGAGACCCTAATGAGCCCACCAATACCAGCATTAAAATGATGCATGGCATGAACCGTATTTCGATTCTCCTTTTTCTCATTGCGATTATTATAGTCATAATACGACTACTGCGTGGCTAAACTTACTATTTCAGAGGCGGCTGTATTTGAAGCATTAGATTCACCAAGCTTATTCCACAGCTCTTTGTAGTCCAACTCCAGTTGCTTTATATGCTTTTCATCCTCCAACACTTTTGTTAAATGTGTAAAAAGCATCCCCTCATTCAAATCTTTTTGAATCAACTCTTTGATTACCTCTTTGTCCATAATCAGATTGACCAGGGATATGAACTTTACATCTACCAACTTGGTAGCTAGCCAAAATGAAATAGGATTGCCCTTGTAACACACTACCTCTGGCACACCAAACAATGCTGTTTCTAGAGTGGCTGTACCACTAGTTACTAACGCAGCCCTCGCTTGCTTCAATAAATTATATGTTTGATTAGGAGCAAGTAATACATTTTTATTGCCTATTAGCTCTTTATAAAAAGCTTCTTCTTGTGATGGCGCTTGTGCAATAACAAATTGGTATTCAGGAAACCTGTCAACCATGGTTAACATAATAGGCAACTTCACCATTATCTCCTGCTTTCTACTACCGGGCAACAAGGCAATTATCGGTTTTTCAGAAAGCTTTTCTATAGGCACATTATTTTGCTCATGCCTGATTACTTCTACCAAAGGGTGTCCAACATAGATAACATCATATAGCCACTTTTCTTTGTAATAATCAACTTCAAACGGTAGGATGACTAGCATCTTATCTACGTCTCTTTTGATCTTTTTCACCCTATTAGCCTTCCATGCCCACACCTGGGGAGATATGTAATAAACAACCTTAATATTTTGTTGTTTGGCCCACTCTGCAATTCTCAAATTAAAGCCGGGATAGTCTATAAGCACTAATACATCGGGCTTATATTTCTGTATATCTTCCTTACAAAAGCTAATATTTTTTAAAATAGTTCGCAGATGCATCAACACCTCTACAAACCCCATAAATGCTAAATCTCGGTAGTGTTTAACTACTTCCGCACCGGCATCTTCCATTTTGTCGCCGCCCCAGCATCTAATATCAGCAGCTTCATCCTTACGACGAATAGCTTTAATTAAATTACTACCATGCAGGTCTCCGCTAGCTTCTCCTGCAATAATATAGTAGCGCATTATGTAAAGTTATATTAGTTCCAAACAAACTTCAAAAGAACGATCAAAACTGCGTATAGCATAGTAGCAATAAGTACACCTCTAGCAGTAAGATCTAAACGTTTGTTGGTATAAAAAATGAATGGAAGAATATTAGCAATAATGCTCAAGCTTAAAACTTTAGCTGTAAGATCACCATTACGTAATAGCGTACTAGAAAAGGTTTCAAAACTTTCTCCTGGGAATTTCACCAAGTAAACGATCAATAAACCTAGCATAGGCATAATTACACCTATAACAAACCCTAATAATGGAACATTACGTTTCATAATATTAAAATATACTGCTAATATACAAGCTTATACAGATTATTACACACAGAAACAGGAAAGAGTTAACTTTGCAGCCAAACTTGAATTTGCATTTTATGAATTTTCATCTTAATAATATTCCAGAACGCACTACTAAGCCAAGAACACATGGCCTTACAATGGTAATGGACAAGGGCATGGGGTTAGACGACGTGAAGAATTTCATGTCTGTAGCAGCCCCTTATGTGGATATAGTTAAGCTAGGTTTTGGAACAGCATTTGTCACAAACAATCTTAGAGAAAAAATAGATATTTATCGTCAATATGACATTCCGGTATACTTTGGCGGCACATTATTTGAAGCTTTCTTGATACGCGACCAGTTTGATGACTATTTAAATGTCATTAAAGACTTTGAACTAAAATACGTTGAAGTATCAGACGGATCGATTACAATACCACATACCGAAAAATGCAAATATATCAGCAGGCTGGCAGAGCATACGACTGTATTATCAGAAGTTGGTTCAAAAGATGCTACCCATATCATACCACCTTATAAGTGGATTGAACTTATGTCGGCAGAGCTGGAAGCGGGATCTACATACGTAATAGCCGAAGCTAGAGAGTCGGGCAATGTAGGTGTATATAGAGGCTCTGGTGAGGTAAGGGAAGGTCTTGTGCAAGAGATATTGACTAAGATTCCATACGAAAAGATCATATGGGAAGCGCCGCAAAAAGCCCAGCAAGTATACTTCTTAGAACTACTAGGGGCAAATGTTAACCTGGGCAATATTGCACCGGCAGAAGTGTTACCATTAGAAGCTACCAGAAATGGACTTAGAGGTGACACTTTCCACCTATTTTTAAATAAATAATGCATGAGCAGCGTATATGGATTAATAGGCTATCCTCTTTCACACTCTTTTTCTCCTGAGTATTTTACTAAGAAGTTTGAAGAACTGGAAATAAATGCTAAATACAACCTATATCCTTTAGAAAATATTGGTTTATTAAAAGGGGTTCTTGATTCAGAGCCCCTTTTATGTGGACTCAATGTAACCGTTCCCTACAAACAAACAATTCTACCATTCCTTGACAATGTTGATAATACTGCATTTGATATCGGCGCGGTAAATTGCATTAAAATCACTAACTCAAAATTATCAGGATATAATACTGACGTTGTTGGTTTTGAAAAAAGTCTTACTCCTCTCTTACAACCTCAGCACACTAAAGCGCTTATACTAGGCACTGGAGGTGCATCGAAAGCTGTGGGCTATACACTCAAGAAAATAGGCATACCATACACACTTGTGTCAAGGAATAAGAAGCAAAACACAATTTCATATGAGGATGTTGACTCGGCATGCATTGAAGAGCACCTATTAATTATTAATACAACCCCTTTGGGTATGTATCCTAATATGCAATCAACACCACATATACCTTATAAGCATATTGGCCACAAGCATTTACTGTACGATCTTGTATACAACCCCACTCAAACTGTATTTTTACACAAAGGACATGAGCAAGGTGCTACTGTTAAAAACGGCCTTGAGATGCTTCAAATACAAGCTGAAGCCTCATGGGGAATATGGAATAGCTAACCTATTGTATAGTACACACAAGTAGTAACAAAGTTTCTAAAAAATGGGATGGCACTAATTAAAGGCAGTTGTTTTCTAGGCTTTACACCAAACTTATATTTGTAAATAGGGTTAAACAAATAATGTTGTTTTTTCAGCACTTTAAGTCCGCTATTTCTCACTATTCGTTCAAACCTTTCAATAGTTATTTTGGTATCATGTATCTCCTCAAGATCTTTAATGGTATGCTCTTGTTCGCCAATCGCTTTTAGTACCACTCTATATATTGGCTTAGGTAAAATATGATAGTATGGCATCATCCCCAACTTTTTTTCGCACGTTTGCTGATGCCCGCCAAAAGGCATGTACCAAGGAGGGAAACCAAAAAATATCTGACCACCTTCTTTTAGAAAATGCTTTATGTGTGGTATGAACTGTTCTTGGTCATGTATATGTTCGATTACGTCTTTTAAAATAATAATGTCAAAAACTCCTGAATATTCAGCTACGAAATCATCATCAAACACATTTTTGTATAATATTTTGGCTAATCCTTTATCTATATAGCTGCTCAAGTACTCATTAGCAATATCAATCCTCTTTCTGTCTAGATCTACTCCTACACATGTAGCACCTTTATCCATAAACGGTACCAACACACCTCCTTCCCCACAGCCAATCTCTAAAACCTTAGTAGTACTATCTACAGTGTGTGTATCTTCTATAAACGGCAACACATAGGTCCTCGCATTATTTACCTGTTGTTCAAATCTTACTTTATCATCTAAATGCTGCTTTAATGCCATGCTGTACTATATATTACTTTTTATATTCGATTCGTCTTGCATACTATCCAGTAAACTTAACTGTTTTTTTATGCTTTCATTATGTATTAACTCATATAATGCTACAATAAAATTTCTGGACATTTCTAACCGCTCTGCTCTATCACCACGAGTAGCTACAATATCTCTCCAACGTTCAGGTTGATATATAGTCATATTGCAGTCCTTCTTTATACTTCCTATCTTCTCACTCAACTCCATTCTCCTTTTAACCAAATCAATTATTTCAGCATCTATGCTATCCATAATATTTCTAAAGTGTTCCAAGTTTGCACCATGTCCAATACCTGCCTCTTGTCCTTCTCTTATTATCAACTCAGCTAATATTGACGCTAATTCGGTCGGGGTTATCTGCTGTGCTGCATCACTCCATGCTTGGTCAGGGTCATGGTGTGTTTCTACCATGATACCGGTATAGCCTATATCCATAGCCCTTTGGCATAAGCCAGCTATTAAGCTACGCTTACCTGATATATGACTAGGGTCTCCAATAATCGGCAGGGTTGGTCTACGCCTACGCAGCTCAATGGGTATCGGCCAATTAGGCTGATTTCTATAAATAGACGCTACATTATAAGCCGAGAATCCTCTATGAATAGCTGCAATATCTTGAATACCTACTAACTCAAACCTTTCAATAGCCCCTTCCCACAAGTCTACGTCAGGATTAACAGGGTTCTTCACCATAACAGGGATGTCCACCCCCTTAAGTTCATTGGCAATACGTTGAACCTGAAAAGGATTTACCGTTGTCCTAGCACCAACCCATATTGTATCTACATCATATTTTAGTGCTAATGCAACATGTTCCGGTTCAGCGACCTCTATGGTAATTGGCAACCCATACTCTTGCTTCATGTTCCGCAACCATACCAATGCATCCTCCCCAACACCTTCAAACGATCCCGGTTTTGTACGTGGCTTCCATACACCTGCTCTAAATAAGTTAATAGGCATGTGGCTTAATTGCTTGCCAATAAGCATCACTTGTTCTTCAGTCTCTGCACTACACGGTCCCGCTATCAAAAAAGGCTTATCCTTAATATCAAAAAATGACATGCCACAAATATAGCATGACTAGATGAAGAAAGCCCTTCTTAAATTTTATACCTGTATTAGAGAGACAAAGGTATCTTTGTAGCATGAAGCAACTGCCAAATATTGAAACCTTGAAAGAAGGTGGCGTAATACTTGTTGACAAACCTTACGAGTGGACATCTTTTGATGTTATTAATAAACTAAGGAAACAATTACATGTAAAAATTGGACACTGCGGCACTTTAGACCCTTTAGCTACGGGACTACTAATATGCTGTACTGCTAAGTACACTAAGCGAATTACAAACTATCAGAAACTACCTAAAGAATATACGGGCATCATTCACTTAGGAGCTACTACACCAACTTATGACCTTGAGAGTGAACCGGGAAACATAAAACCGGTTGACCATATTACAGAAGAGGATATCATAAAAGCCACCGAACAATTTACAGGAACTATCCAACAAATACCACCTGCACACTCTGCCATTAAAAAGGGAGGCAAACGCGCCTATGAAATGGCAAGGGCTGGCAAAGAGGTAAAACTAGACCCAAGAACGATTACCATATCCGAATTTGAGATCACTAAAATAGAACTACCAGAGGTACATTTTAGAGTGGCTTGTAGTACAGGTACATACATCCGTTCTTTAGCAAATGATTTTGGTGCAGCACTAAGTTGTGGTGGTTATTTACAAGAGCTAAGACGTACTAAGATAGGAGAGTTTAGAGTAATTGATGCCGCCAAAATAGACGAGCTGATCTCAACTTGGAAAAACGAAACATCTTCATAAAACAAAGCCTCCTTCTAGGAGGCTTTGTTAATATCAACTTTAGCAAAAGTTACTTTTTCACCACCTTATAGCTTGCCGTTAATCCGTTATGCAATACCTGTATTGTATAAGTACCAGGAACTAACCCCGACATGTCAATACTTCTTTTTTGCACTCCTGATTCCTCTTTTTCAACCAGCCTACCTTGCAAGTCATATAAAGAGATTTGAGCTGCTTCATAACCTTTAGGCAACTCGATATACACGACACCATTAGTTGGGGAAGGGTATACATTTACATCTTCACTAGCACTATAGCTGCTAATAGAGGTAGTACCTCCACCACTGCCTGGCTTAAAGTTTTCTTTTAATTTAACCACAAAGAAGTCGTGACTGCCTTTATACCCTATATTTTGCATATCACCATCAGCACCTGCTGAATAACCTGCAATAACATAACCATCTCTTGCCAATATAATATCACTAGGCCATTCATTACCGGTAGAGCCAATACTCATCTGCCACACTTTAGCACCGCTTTTATTAGCTTTCAATATCCACCAATCATATGGGCCATTATTTTTTGTAACATCTCCATTTGACGAAGCAGTCATAGCTGCTACTACAAATCCACTATCAGGAGTTTGTATCACTCTTTTAAAGCCTTCATTCCCTGTTCCTCCAAATGACTTTTCCCACAAAATTTTACCGGTATCATTTAAACGTACCATCCATATATCTGTTCCACCTTTATTTGCAGTAATATCTCCATCTGATGATACAGGATGACTTACAAATAAGTATCCACCATCTATTGACTCAATAACGCTTGCTCCTCCTTGATCGTCTTTTCCTCCCCCATAAGTTTTATTCCACTGCATGGTTCCTGTACTGTCTAGCTTCACTATCCATATATCTCTCCCAGCCTGTCTATCATTTACATCACCATCATCTGAATCTGCAATAGAGGTAAAGATGAACCCATTGTCCAATGTCTTTTTTAGTTCGATAGGGCTTTCCAACTTACTACCACCATATGTCTTTTGCCATAACACCTTCCCTGTATCATTAATTCTCACAAACCAAACATCTTGTACCGGATTTATGCCGGTCAAATCTCCATCAGTAGAATTAGAGACGCCGATGAACGCAAAACCTCCGTCTGGGGTTTGTACGAGTGATCTCAAGTATTCAGACTTTGAGCCACCTATACTTTTCTCCCATAATATTGCTCCCATGCTATTAGTTTTCACCATCCAAACGTTAGGGTTATAACAATGTGCACATGTATCTGGGTATTTACCCGTTACATCACCACTTTGATAAGAGTCCGTTTCACCTATAAAAAAGAAACCACTATCAGCTGTAGCAATAACATTAAAGAATCTTTCGTTTCCAGAACCGCCATAACATTTTTTCCATTCGACAGCGCCATTACTATCTAACCTAATTACCCAAGCATCATCTGATAAAAATGAACCTACAACATGATTATCATTAACATCATTATCAGCTGAATGTGTAACACCCGTTACTATATATCCGCCATCTAATGTGTTAGCAACAACTTTTGCTTCATCTATTTTTGTTCCTCCAAATGATTTCTTCCATTGAACAGGCGGCGCGGTTTGCGCAAACGATGTGGATGTGAAAAGAAAAGTTACGAGTAGAGAAAGCACACTACGCTTAGCGTACTTAATAGTTTTTACAGGTCCCATATCATATATGTTTAGATTTTAAAACTACAAAAAAGCCTTGACTATAAAGTCAAGGCTCAATACAATTGCATCTAATATCTACAATACTAATACTCATCTTCATTAAAGAAAAAGTCTTCTTGTGTAGGATAGTCCGGCCAAATGTCTTCTATCCCTTCATATATCTCTCCTTCATCGTCCAACTCTTGTAAGTTCTCAACAACTTCAAGTGGAGAGCCCGAACGAATAGCATAATCTATTAGTTCATCTTTTGTTGCCGGCCATGGTGCATCTTCTAAATGTGATGCTAATTCTAAACTCCAGAACATATTATAAAAATATTTATTATATAGTATATCTCCGCAAATGTAAGTTTTAGATTATGATTTACAAACTTTTATATTTTATAGTAACAATACTTTTTCATTAATTGAATTAACGATCAAAACCCTCTTGTTTATAAAAACAAATTAAGACATATTTACACTATGCTTGTTGCAAAAGGCTTAACCAAAAAATATGCCAATCTTACTGTGGTCAATAACGTTTCACTTAAAGTAGACAAGGGAGACATTATAGCCATTACAGGCCCTTCAGGAGCTGGTAAAAGTAGCTTGTTGCATTTATTGGGCTCACTCGACCTGCCTGACAATGGTTCAGTTACTATTAATGATATTAATATTTTCAGCCTTTCTGCAAAAAAGCAGGCATTATTTAGAAATAAGAATATTGGCTTTGTTTTTCAATTCCATCATTTATTACCCGAGTTCAGCGCAGTTGAAAATGTCGCCATGCCCTTATGGATATCAGGCATTAATAAACAGGAAGCGTTAAAAGAAGCAACAGCACTATTAACGCTGGTAGGTCTTCAAAACAGGTTAAACAATAAACCCGGCGAGTTATCAGGTGGCGAACAACAAAGAGTAGCTATAGCCAGGGCTTTGGTCAATAAACCATCAATAATATTAGCTGATGAACCTACAGGCAACCTGGATAGTGCCAATGCCGAGGCTATACATAACCTATTTGTTGAGCTGAGAGATAAAATACAGCAAACCTTCATTATTGTCACACACAACAACGAGCTGGCCAGAATGACTGATAAAATACTAGTAATGAAGGATGGAAATATAAAAGAAGTGATAAATACAAGGATATAAGTGTATATTTATACAAGCAAATACAAAATGTATTGCTAAAGAAATTAAGAATATCCTTTTCCGTTTTGTGAAAAAGTATATTTTTGCACCATAAATTTAAATTGCATTAAATCATGTCTGAAATTGCAAATCGCGTTAAGAAAATTATAGTAGACAAATTAGGTGTTGACGAATCAGAGGTTACTCCTGAAGCAAGCTTCACAAATGATTTGGGTGCTGACTCACTTGACACAGTAGAATTGATCATGGAATTTGAAAAAGAATTCAACATCTCAATTCCTGACGAGCAAGCAGAAACCATTACTACTGTTGGCCAGGCTGTATCTTACCTGGAAGAGCACGTTAAGTAATTACACCTTTATTCTAAACTTGAATTTTGTTTAAATGAATTTTCCGTTCAAACGAGTTGTCGTTACGGGTATCGGCGCCATTACTCCTATTGGTAACAATGCACAAGATTATTGGAGTGCGTTAGTAAAAGGTGTGTCTGGCGCCGACTTCATTAAACAATTTGACGCAGAAAAATTTAAAACAAGATTTGCCTGCGAAGTAAAGGGTTATGATCCTCTAGATCATTTTGAAAGAAAAGAAGCCAGAAAGTTAGACAGATTCTCGCAATTAGCACTTGTGGCCGCTACTGAAGCAGTTGAAACATCGGGGCTAAATGCAGAAAACCTAGATAAAGACCGTATTGGTGTTATTTGGGCATCTGGCATAGGCGGTATGATCACTTTCATTGAAGAAATGAAAAACTTCAATGCCGGCGATGGCACACCTAGATTCAATCCTTTTTTCATTCCTAAGCTAATATTAGATATTGCCTCAGGTCATATATCTATGAAGTATAGCTTTAGAGGACCAAACTTTGCTACTGTAAGTGCTTGTGCGTCAGCAACCAATGGATTGATCGACGCTTTAACCTACATTAGATTAGGTAAAGCAGACGCTATAGTTACTGGTGGTTCAGAATCTGTAATTACGCAAGCTGGTATAGGCGGTTTTAACGCTATGAAAGCATTGTCAGAGCGTAATGACGATCCTAAAACAGCTAGTCGCCCGTTTGATGTAGGTAGAGATGGTTTTGTAATGGGAGAAGGAGCAGGTTCTCTTATTCTTGAAGAACTAGAGCATGCTAAAAAGCGCGGAGCTACTATTCTTGCTGAAGTTGCTGGTGGTGGTATGAGTGCAGATGCACACCACTTAACGGCTCCACACCCTGAAGGATTAGGTGCTTACAATGTGATGAAAAATGTGCTTGATGACTCTGGTATGAAGCCTGAAGATATTGATTATATCAATGTCCATGGTACATCTACTCCATTAGGAGATATCAGTGAAGTTACAGCCATTGAAAAAATATTTGGTGAGCATGCCTATAAGCTAAATATTAGCTCTACTAAATCTATGACTGGGCACTTATTAGGTGCTGCTGGTGGTATTGAAGCTATTGCGAGTGTATTAGCCGTTAAGAACAATACTGTTCCACCTACTATCAACTTGCAAGAAGCTGACCCTGCATTCGATCCTAAGCTAAACTTTACATTTCATAAGGCTCAGGAAAGAACTGTAAATACTGCTTTGAGTAACACTTTTGGGTTTGGTGGTCACAATGCTTCAGTTATTTTCAAAAAATTTGAAGAATAACAATTTTGAGACGCTTTACGTCTAAAATCTTACATCTATTCAATAATGCTAATAACCAGTTAGTATCACAACTGGAACATTTACTTGGGTATACTCCTAAACATTTACCATACTATCAGCTTGCGCTGATGCATAGATCAAAGATCGAAGAAGTAGCTCATAATAATGAGCGTTTAGAGTTTTTAGGAGATGCCATCCTTGGCTCCATTGTTGCAGACTATCTATTCAAGAAATACCCTTACCAATCTGAAGGTTATCTCACTGAGTTACGTTCAAAAATTGTACGACGAGAGACGCTTAACAATGTAGCACTCCGCATGGGTCTACAAAAACTGGTGCAGTATAACCAAAATGACAAAGGGCTAGGCCGAAGCCATATTTTTGGCAATGCCTTAGAAGCACTGATAGGAGCTGTGTATTTGGATCAAGGTTTTGTTAAAACCAAAAAATTCATAATCAACCAGATCATCAAGCCATATATTGATATTGATACACTAGAAGCAAAGGATACAAACTACAAGAACAAGCTGCTTAGCTGGACACAAAAAAACAATCATAAGATCAGCTTCGATACTCTTGAAGAAAGCAATGAAGGCTCAAGAAAAATATTCACAATAGGGATACACATTAATGATGAACTAGTTGCCACAGGTAATGGCTTTAATAAAAAAGAAGCCGGGCAAGTTGCAGCACAAGAGGCTATTAAGAAACTAAAATTATAGTTTAATGACACTTAAAGTGTTCAAAAGGCTCTTTACAACTATTACACTTATATAGTGATTTACAAGACGTAGGCCCGAACTGGCTCACTAGCTCTGTATCATCTGAATCACATCTTGGGCAAGGCACACCATCACTTTCGAACAACCCTACCTCATCATTTGACTTACGTATGGGCGGTGCAATGCCATATTCTTTTAACTTTCTTTTTCCTTCTTCACTCATCCAATCCGTTGTCCAAGCAGGACTGAGTTGCTGATCAATAACTACATTTTGCACACCTCTGCTTAGCAAGCTCATGCGTATCTGCATACTTATCGTATCCATAGCAGGACAGCCACTATATGTAGGTGTAATAATAACTTTAACTTCGCTTTTCTCATTATCTACTTCTACACCCCTAACTATACCAAGATCTAATATCGTAAGCACCGGTACTTCAGGATCTGTAACTGCACTCAACCATTCATAAACTTTATCCTTATCAATCATAGAGCAAAATATTGTATTATAAAGTTATGCTATTTCATCAATGTAGTTCTATATAATGATTGTTGACTAGCATACTGTCACCACTTTTAAATATTACTTTGGCGCTAGTAGGTCTTATTAATAACTCATCTATTGACGTATATGTCGGTGCAGTAGAATTTTCAATATTAATGCTAATCTTACTCGAATGCTTAGGGAATAGAACCTCTTTTGATAGCCTTATCCATTCTCCTCTATTGTCAACACTTTCCTTACCGGCCACAAGCACATTAGCAAGTTCTTGATTGTTACTATCTAAAACTGATACACTAAGTGATGGTGTCCTATAGTCTTTATTATTTACTTTGGCCCATATTGAGATCTCATAAGTTTCATCATTTTGTAGTGGGTTGAGAAAACTATATGAGTTTAATGCTACAACTTCATTGTAACTAATATTTAAAGCACCATCCCCAAAAAATGAGTATGTATTACCACCATTTTGAAAATGGTCTGCAATTACTTCACCCTTTTCAGCATTTAGTACGGTATCTCTATTTACAACACGAGCTATATCCTTTACTTCTTCTAAATGACTGCTATCTTGCTCTAATATCTTTTTAGGATATAATGCATATGCGTCACATTGTTGCATACGCCCAATATGCTCTCCTGATTCTATTAAATATTTACTACCTATCGGCAAGTCCCTTTCATACCAATGTATCAATAAAAATGGTTTATCACTTTGGGTATTAAATAGAGGCTTGTCAGCATATGGGCCAGCCACAGTTCGCACCTGCTCATATGTTTGCGACCATGAAGTTCTTGACATATTTACATTAACGATAGGCAACTTAAGCTGCAGCGATGCGTTAAAACCTAAGGTAGATACCCAATTGTTATGCCCGTTAACCCATAACTTTTCCGACCCAACATGAACATAAGGCAATAGTATGATGCCTTGAAAATCATCAGGCTCAAACCACTGTTCTTTCAAAAACCTTTTCCAATCATGCTCTGCAAATAAAAACTGATAGTTTTTAGGAGCATTTACTAGCATCTTACGAGACGAAATAATATAACCATTAACTTCTATTGCCCATACAGAGAAGCATAGTATCATCAGTAAATAGGCCACTGTAGACTTGCCTTTCGCTATAAGTCCTTTAAAGTAGTTATAAAGTAAAACCACTCCATAAATGGCAATCACATTGTAAAACAAAAATGCAAAACGTCCTAATGATCTAAACTGTCTAAATGTTGACACATAATCTAGCAGCCATTCCATACCCCATACAAACGGAACACCTTGTGCTAAAAGAAAACAACCCAATGCCACAAATAACCATACCGGCGAAAACTGACCGTCAAGAGTATCGGCAAAAACTTTTTTCTTTTTTATTAATCGTACTAACATTGTTACAACAACTACAATTAAGATAGCCGTACCAACTAAACCTAGATAGGCTAAGCCTTCTCCCTGGCCTACATGTTTGATAATATTTTTCGAATGGAAAAACTGCCATATCGGTGAGTAATCTGATGTAAATATATCCTTACCTGTAGTACATGCTGAAAGTGTTCCGTAAGGATACTCAGTTCTATCTTTAATAGGATCAGAAAAAGTCATAAGAGCTTTCACAAAACCAAATACACCAATAGCTACAACTGCAACCGGGATAATATGGAACATTTTGTATTTCCTATCACCTTTAGTGATCAGTAAATAACCAACTATGTATAGTAATAACCATATAAAAAGTAATGCTACATAATATGGGTGCAGAAGAGAACTTGCAATGCCAAGAAGGAACACACCTACTAAATACTTTATGCGTTTGCTACTATTGTATTTTATACTGAAGTAAAACAGCATAGGTGCAAAGCATTGATAACCCAGTGCAAAATGCCCAAACATTTTAAAAACTTGTGGGGACATAGCGGCAATAAACACACTAGACAAAACAGCGACTGCTCCACGAACTTTAAAATGAAGTAATATTTTATAGTTATATACTATTGCCAGAAAAAAACTTATTGCAAGTAGTAAATGCAACGCCCCTATTAACTGCTCATACGACAAGGGTACTATTGTATTTAATGAGCTAAAAACTAGTGTCAATAATGGCTGAGCATCTGTATATACAATATGCTCACCATAGGGATAGTTCATTCCTTCAAAGTGTAGCCCACTACCATTAATAGAGTGATACAGATAGGTATAGTAGTTCTTCATACCGTCCCCACCTATAGTAGTAAGGCTATGTGCTGGCTCTGCAACCATGTAAGACAACATATAACAAGTAACAATAGTGGCTAATACTAATAGCAATATATTGTGTACCTGTTTTGACCTTATATGCATGCTCTACTTGGATATGATCTTAATAAAATTAACTACTTCAGGTAATAGTATCTTGTAATTCATTTTCCTGAATACTACGCTATCATTTAAATGAACCGGCACTTGCACAATATGCAAGTGCTTCTTATGTGCATTCCTCAAAAATTCGATATCAAATAAATAACGGTCAATAGTAGTATCTAGAAACAGAGTGCTCACCTCTTTCTTAAAACCTTTTAAGCCACACTGTGTATCACTTATAGGTAACGACAATAAAGTCTTAGTAAATAACCTTAACCCTTTAGAAATATACTTACGGGCAAATGGAACATTCTTGTAATAGGTATCATCTTTTACACCTGCCACAATATCAACCTCATTCTTTTTCAATGTGGCATACACTTTTAGAAGGCTCTCTATATCATAGGGGAAATCAATATCAGTATATATTAGCGTGTTACCGTCTGCAACTTCAACTCCTTTTCTTATAGCAAACCCCTTACCTCTATTTTGTTCATTTCTTTTGAGTAAGAAATGCGTTATATGCTCCTTTAAAAAGCTTATGTTCTCATTAGTTACTCCTGAAGTACTACCATCATCAACTATTATCAGCTGAACGACATCATCAATATGATTATCTATTGCCAAATAATTATTCAGCACATTTTTCTCCCAACCTAAAGGCGGATTATAACATGGTAGTATTACTGACAGCAAAATGTTTGACTACTTTATATTAAGGTATCAACCTATAAAGTAACAGGAAATTAGCTAGAAAATTGCATGATTACCATTCCATATTAGGGTAGGCTCGTTGCATAAACTGTAGCTCTGATAGTATAAAGCCAATATGCTCTGTATGAGTACCATCTTTACCACCTTCCTGCATCCATCCGTTTTCCGGAAGGGTCAAAGTAGCTTCAGCAATAACAGTTTTAACCTTCTCTTCCCAATCGTTTTGTAATGAAGTTGAATTAAGGAATAAACTACTACCTATAGCACTCTTTTCAACATCATTAAACTTGTATAACTCACCGGTATAAACCCAGTAATCATTTAATGCATTCTGAACCCTTTTATGACTTTCTTCAGTTCCATCTCCAAGTCTGATCATCCATTCGCTACTCCAGCGTAAATGATAGGTTACTTCTTTCAAAGACTTCTCTGCTATTGCTGCCAATTTTTCGTCAGCAGAATTTTTCATGCGACTATACAAGCAGTAATTATAAGCATCGTATAGGAATGAGCGAACCACAGTATAAGCCCAGTCATTGTTAGGCTGCTCGACTAATAATACATTTCTAAAACTCCAAGCATCTCGAAGGAAAGGAAAGTCATCCTCATCAAGTTCTTTACCTTCACTTACTAGTTGTTGAATACCGGTAGAAGCGAATAAGTTTAACTTCTCATCTTTAGGCAACTCATTAAATTGCTCAGCAGCATATTGATATAGGCTTCTAGCTTGACCGATATGATCTAACGCAATATTAGTCAACGCAATATCTTGTTCTAATACTGGTCCATGCCCACACCATTCACTTAGCCTATGACCGATGATTATAGCATTATCTGCTAGCTGTATTGTATATAATAACTTATTACTCATTATTTGATGGCTTCTTTATTACCGGACTACATATGCTTTAGCTCGTCAGGCAAATTGTAAAAAGTAGGATGGCGGTAGATCTTATCATTTGCAGGATCATAAAGTTCCCCCGCTTCACTAGGATCAGACGCGTGTATATTCTTACTTTCTACTACCCATATGCTTATTCCTTCCATTCTTCTGGTATACACATCCCTGGCATTTTCAATAGCCATTTCGGCATCTGCTGCGTGTACACTACCAGCATGTTTATGATCTAAACCAGCCTTACTTCTGATGAAAACTTCCCAAAGTGGCCACTCTTGTTTGTTATTATCTTCTGACATTTTAATACTTTAAATAATTACTTATGCAGCTTTAGGGTTAGTTTTAGCCGCTTTACGAGCCTTTCTTTTCTCAGCATATGCCATAGCAGCATCACGTACCCAAGCACCATCTTCCCAAGCCTTTACTCTTGCTTTCATCCTTTCTTTATTACAAGGACCGTTGCCTTTTACTACGTTCCAAAACTCATCCCAATTGATCTCACCAAAGTCGTAATGCCCTGTTTCTTCATTCCACTTTAAGTCAGGATCAGGAACGGTTAGCCCTATTATCTTTGCTTGCTCTACAGTTACATCAACAAACTTTTGGCGCAACTCATCGTTTGTAAATCTCTTGATCTTCCACTTCATACTTTGTGCAGTATGAGGGCTATCAGCATCAGGCGGGCCAAACATCATCAACGAAGGCCACCACCATCTATTTAAAGCATCTTGTGCCATCTTCTTTTGCACCTCAGTACCCTCTGACAGGGTTAATAAAATTTCATAACCCTGACGTTGGTGAAAGCTTTCTTCTTTACAAACTCTTACCATAGCTCTCGCATATGGGCCATAAGAGGTTCTACACAGCGGTACCTGATTCATAATTGCTGCACCATCAACTAACCACCCGATAGCGCCAATATCAGCCCATGTTAATGATGGGTAATTGAATATTGATGAATACTTTGCTTTGCCTGAATGTAGCTGCTCTATCATCTCATCACGCGATATACCAAGTGTTTCGGCAGCACTATATAAATATAAACCGTGGCCTCCCTCGTCTTGCACTTTTGCCAATAATACGGCTTTACGTCGCAAACTCGGCGCGCGTGTTATCCAATTGCCTTCGGGCAGCATACCAACAATTTCACTATGGGCATGTTGAGATATTTGCCTGATCAATGTTTTCCTGTAATCGTCAGGCATCCAATCTTGTGGCTCTATATTGATGTCTTTAGCCAACTTATCCTCAAAACCTTCTTCAAAAGAATGTACAGTCATCACAAATTGTTTTTATACGTATTAACAAAGATAACACATAGGAGGTAAATATAACCTGCTTGAATTATGATATTCGTCAGCTATTGGGCAAATATGAACCTAAGGGTAATACCAGCTCTTGTCGTAGTTATAGGGTAAGAACTTGTGACATATGGTATGCTTCTTCTTCTATCGTAGAACAATCGTAATGTAAGCCTGTCACTCACAATATAATCTGCAGACGGAGATATGGTAATCACCTTTTGCCCCCGCGTGACCACATTTAATGACTGTGCTAAGTAGTTGTTACTACTCTTATCATCCCTCAAACCTACATCTACCTTCACATTCAGGTCATTGTTTAGTTTTCTTACACCAAACAGCTCAAATGGTAATGTAATACCACGAACCCTATAACCCAAACCTATTACATACTCAGTACTGTTGGTCTCACTTATTTGATAGTCTATGAGGCTTAAACTAATCGATCGTGTTTTACGATACTCAAAACGGGCTGTAAGATTATTTCTAAATGATGCATCAAAACCTATCATAGGATTTAACTGCTCTGAAATAGTAATGTTTGGCACTTGGTAGAACGGCACAAAGTTTCCAGAGTTAGAATCAATAAATGATGGGAAACCTATATTAAATACATCTTGATAGAATAAAGTTGAAACAAAACTATTCATTGACAACGTACCGGAATAAGCATGGTTCACCACCAGGTTACTAAGTATATTATTAATTGCCGGAATTTTAGTCAGCCCATTATAGGTAGCTCTCCAGTTTGGAGCTGGTCTGTAATTCCTAAACGGATTACTTCTGATATTTTCACTATTACTGTAGTCAATCAAGCCTACTTCTTTAGCACTCTTTCCTGAATAAGCAGCTATAAAGGATGGTACTAATACATCCTGCGAGAACTCTGTATAACCCTTACTATAATCAGGGTTAGTAGGATCAGGTGTTGCATTAGTATATGGGTTATTCCTTCCTAATCTTGCAGAAACTACAGTCCTATTTTCTAAGAATTGTTGGTATAAACCTGAATTGACACTTGCCGACTTGAACAGTGTTTTCAAACCTATGTAGGAAACTGTAAACGAGCCAGAGCCATATGGATTATTGTGAGTAAACGGACCGTTTGCCAAAGTCGTATCCTTAAATAGCTCGCTATAGCTCTTACTAAATGTCTTAGTCAAACTAATATCCACCCTAAGATCACGGATCGGTTCTATGGTTGTAATAACACTCAAGTTTTGCGAGTATTGTTGCTGGAACTGGGCGTTAAACAATGTATCTCTACTCAGCCTGTTTTGTGAAGCTTGTGTCTCCAGCCAACTTCTATCTGGTTGATAACCATATATAAAATTAAAGCCCGGCGCCATACCACTTCTATCATTAACACCTAAGAAACGCGTGCTATCCATATAGCCAGGCAATATGGTCCCTGAGTTTTCGGTATAGTTAATGGTCGACCTTTTGACCATAGTAATCAACCTGCCACCAAAACGTTCTGCATCACTAACCTCAAGAGGTTTTTTACGTCTTTCTTCTCTTCGTTTTTTGCGCTCCCTTTTCTTCTTTTCTTTCTCAGCCTTCTTTCGAGCCAGCTCTCTTGCTTTGAATATCTGCTTCACAGAATCCAACTCATGATCTGTTAATCTGGCAGCAAGCTCTTCTATAGTAGTGGTATCACCATCATATATGATTTCATCCGGACCTATACCATTTACTTTCTTTTCTTTTATTTTCTCTGTTGAATTTCCTGTTGTTGGGCGCAAGTCCTTTACTTTCTTACCATTTTTCTCACCTTCCTTATCCTTCTTCTGCCCTCTTGGCTTAGGCTGGTTTACTGTTCGTAGCCATTTTTGTTTATTGTATAATTGCCTAAAGTTCAGCTCACCGTTTACCTGCTTTGTTTGTGTATTGCCAATCGTATTACCTTGACTTTGTGTAAGGCGTGATGCAGCAGTCCAGTTATATGTTGCCCCATAAGTTAATCTTAGGTTCATCCAATCTGTAGCCGGTAATTTTTGGAATGGAAGATTATAGCTTGTATTGAACTGCTGTGTATAATATGTATTACGACCAAATGTAGATACCCTATTCCAAAAAGTATCTCTTTTTTGCTTGGTGTCTAGTTTCCCATATGGCTCGTCAATTCTAGAGTTATTGGTTGCACTATAGTCAAAAGATAGAGATCTGGTAAGCTCCCATCTCATCGTATAGTTTCTTACCCAAGTGAAGTTTTTATAGTATGTTGGTTTAATTTTCACTAACCCATCTCCTATATTTCTTACTTGTGTTTCGTTGAATATTCTGTTTAGATCAGTTCTAAATGTAAAGTTGGCCGGTAATGGTTTAAAGTTAATATCCTTAACTAACGACAACCAACGAGATTTTGATTTAATTAGTTTTTTAAACGGCTCAACGGATTTTGTTTGTATTGAGTAAGTATAACCAAGACCTAGTTTTTGGTCTATCAATTCATCTTTTTCAATAATAGGGTTTCTTTTTAGCTGGCGATTATAAGCATAGCTTACATCAAAGTTTTTAGCACTCCACGGCTTGTTATTAGCTGTTGCCTTTTCAGGGTTACCTAGTATCCTCACGTTAGAGAAGTTTACACTCGTAACAGAAGTATAATCTTGTGCTACTTTCCTCAGCGAATCTCTATGCGCCGCATCTCTGGCATCATTTAGTTTATCCTTATACTTTACATCAAGATCGTAAGGATCATATTGCGGATTACTAATATTCTCAGAATAGCCAACAAAAACAGGAAGCTGTACACCCCATTTTCTAGGCATGAGTTTACCAACATTCAAGTTAGTAGATGCATTATATTGATAGAAATTATCTCTAAATCTTTGGTTTAGCTTCTGGTCAATATTACCATACCCTTCTGTGTGCATACTACCTGCTAAATTCACATTACCAAGGTCTGCAAGTTGCACACTTAAATTACCCGATGCTGCATAACCAGGAGTTTCATTAAGACCAGTCATCCTCAACTCGTTAAACCATACCTCACCACATTTTGACAATCCATCGTCTTGAGGTCTGTCGTTGCTCTTCTTAGGGTTAGCAATACCCAACATCATAGTTTTAGCATCACCAATATTAGGATTACCTACCACAATAATAGTATTGCCCTTATCATCCACTTGTTGGAATGGCACATATGAAGGAGCGCCTTGATTATTCCTTTCATTCTTCACTCTTACGAATTCGTCAAGCACTAAATCTAACTTATTAGCATCAGGCCAAACAGCTTCAGCACCACCACTACCAGGCAAAGTTATACGCAATGGTATTTGATATTCATAATAGTTATTGGTAAAGTCACTACCTATTCTTACTATGGCGCGAACATCACCATCCTTTAACGGTGGCACACCAACTCTAGACTCTGCGTGAATAAACATACGCAAGCTTTTGAACTGGCGCATATCTACATTTACCTCCTTAAAAACAGCACGGGCATCGCCGTCTTTTAACCCACAAAACTGAAGTGATAAAGCTTGCTCGTTAAGTTGAATATTTTGCCCGTTAGCAACATTAGCTTGCTGACGGTTTACACCCGGAGGTATTACATACGGTATGGGCTCTCTATCGCTATTTTCCTCAACACTTACTGATGCTACAGAAAACTCTACGTTACGCAAATCTTCTTCAGGTATATTTTCACCGGGTGTTTGTAGAGAAAACAGGTACCTTCTCCAGTTATTTCTACCAAGATCTAAACGCGCGAACCTCATGACCAAACTATCTTGGAAACCACTTAGGAACATACGCATAAAACGAATGGAACGAAAATCTGCAATGTTACCTACCCTATTTGAATATTCTCTGATAGGAATTTTGAACTGATACCAAGTTTCTTTACTTATTTGTCCGTTTGGTAACTTAACATTAGACTCTTGCTTGTTTACTATATAATTGGTCCCAACAGCCATACCCGGCCTAACATCTACACGATATTCATAATAATCCTCTGCCTCACTAAGTGTATTATCCCTGTTGATATCTTCTGATTCAGGAATGTTTGTTCCTGCTTGCGAAAAGTTTGCGCTTGGGTCAGATACAGGTGAGTTACCATGCGGATTATTAAACCGCTTATATCTTTCAATTACATATGTACCTTGATTGTCATATTCAATATCTCTGAAATAAGTATAGTCATCATTTGCAGGGTCGTTTTGAAAGCTTTGCAGCACCTGCGGCGATACAACACCTGCTACTTGATTTAAATATTGTGAGAAAAACTGACGTTCTTCATCATTATCTAATCCATCATAACCCACATCCTGTGCTGTGCGTGCCTGCGGCTCATTATCAAAAGAGCGTGTTATTTGTTGTTGAAACTTCGGCGCATAACCCCATTTCGTTTTATCTAGTTTACTAGCATCTTTAGGATAGGCTATACCATTCTCAAAGAATTTCTTAGAATCTTTTAGTACATCTTCTGATACATTACCAAGGTTAATGTATAGTGATCCCCCTTCTGCACCCGGGTTATTTATAAATGGATCCATTAACCAAAACTCAATAAACTCAACATTAGATTGCTCAAAATCACTGTTATCAATAGCACGCATAATACCACCCCATCTTGATTTCGGATTACTAAGTTTACCATCTGCTGTTAACCCGGCAACATCAAAGTTATACGGACCTTTTTGGTCAGGGTAATAGGCAAGATCTAAAGTAGTTAGTGCATTCTGTAATGAGTTGGTATTCCTTGCAGGGAAAACATCTTGCTGTTGTATTAGTCTTATATAGTGTTGTCTAGGGTCTTTAGTCACATAATCAGGTACACCCGATGAAGGGTCAACTAGCGTAGGCTCTAAGAAGTACCAAGCCAACTTTGCTCTATTCTTACCGTAATCTAAATCGTTATTCAGCTTTGCTTCTGTAAACAACTCGGTACCATTTACATCAGTAGCACCTCTTGGGGTACTAGCTAAAGTCCATGATGTAGGTGGGTATTTAAGGTCGTATGAACTTCTAGTGCCTTCAAAAT
Organism: Flavipsychrobacter sp.; assembly: GCA_965230595.1. GTDB lineage: Bacteria > Bacteroidota > Bacteroidia > Chitinophagales > Chitinophagaceae > UBA5543. The sequence goes on from OZ246011.1 coordinate 2,731,035, forward strand.
CATCAACATATACAGAGCCCTCAGGATCTAAGGCATTTATCTGCCTAGGGTGACCTGGTAATAATCCGGCCACCTCTCCCGTAACACTGATTAGTGAAGGCGCTGTTGTAGAATATATTGGAAGCTTATCTAGCGCTCTTGTTAATGCAGGAACTTCAGACTGGTAGTTTGCATCAAGGCCAATAACTGTATTTTTTATTGGATCATCGCCAAATGTTGTTTTTTGAGTAAAAGGCCTTTCCGTTAAGCGCATATAAGTACCTCCCAATATCAATTTGTCATTGAGGAAGTATTCCAATCTAGCCCCCATGAAGTTTTGCTGCTGGAAACCAAATGTAGCGTTATCTTCATATTGTACATTAATAGGGATACCCGAGTTTAATATACCGGTATTCAGTATTTTCAATCGACCCAGACCATAGTCTATCTGATAGTCAACGTTCTCCACCAAACGTTGCCCACCAGCTGTTACAGCAACAGAACCTTGCGGGATATTGAATCCTCCAAGAAATATCTCTGATGATGAAGCAGATTGGTACGAACCTTTAATAACGTATCTATTATTCTGCTGAAATTGTCTGGCTACTGTTTTTGTTGAATCGTATAATATTGAATATAAGTACTTACGCTCTAGTAAGGGAGCACTATTCCCTAAAGCAGGCTTAAGGTCATCTCCAAATGGCTCAAGTACGGGAAATATGATCTTACCTTGCTGTGTATTAATGGTAACCCCTTCAACAAAATCAAATATACCATCAGGAGCAGGATCATTTTGGATATTCAGTCTATCTAAATTTAACAATGTGATCAATGGCACACCTGCATTGTCACCCTCAGGTATATACCTTTTCTCACCACCACCAGGGTCTTGATAAAGTATATTAAGTCTAAATTGTTCTTTTGATATCCCTAAACCTCCTAATGCGTAAACGTTCTTCATCATCAGCCCCCAAATAGGCAATCTTGGGTTAGGTGCAGTACCTTTTAACAACTTTAAGAATAATACACGCTGATCAGCAGCAGCTTGCCCTTGTTGGCCCTGCTGCTGTTGTTGGGTTGTTCTTGACGGAGGGAGATCTTCTGCAAATTCACCCACTTGATACACTCTACCATTATAAGTATACCTAAATGCTACAGCTAATATATCGTTAGGCTGAACTTGTGTATTCAAGGAGATATAACCTAACTGAGGGTTAAATGTATATTCAGATGTATTCAGCTTTCTTGCTTGCTGAGGTACAAAGTCTACACCATTATCCAAGCCGGGTACAGTACTAGCACTCACCCTTAAGGTAGGATTCTGTTGTAAGTTAGTATACAACTGGTTAGCGTAGTTATCGGGTAAGTTAAAAGGAGTACTCTTTACAGCACCAGTCAAGTTAACTTTGTAGGGGTTTGTTTCACCTAGATCCATAAATGCAGCCACATTTCTCACCCCCTCTGTAGAACCGTTGCTATTGGTTATCCAGACCTCAATTTTGTTGATAGTGACTTGTGAGTTTATTACGGGGAAACTACTTAGTGCCTTGTTATAGTTATCCTTAAAGTATTGTGCCAATAGGAAGTGCCTGTTCTCTTCATAATCATCTGCTTTTATAGCAAATGTTTGTGTTTGAGTACCACCTTGTATAGTTAAACTTTGCCTTTTTGACCTTTGCTGAGATATTACAGCCGTAACCCACAACTTACCAAATTGAAGTTGTGTTTTTAACCCAAATAAAGATTGAACACCTTGTATCAAATTACTATTTAGGTCAAAACTGATATTACCGGCTTCTATTTTCTTAATTATTTCATCTTCCTTACCGGTATATTCTAACCTTTGAATATTCTGGAAGTCAAAAGTAGCTTGTGTATTATTACTAATGTTTAACTTCAACTTATCACCTACAGTTGCTAATAAGTTGATGTTCATTTGCATATCGAAATCAAATATGCCATATTTCTGCGCACGCTGTGGTAATGTAGGGTTTTGAATATTTTGCCAGTTACCTCCAAATGTAATATCTACATTACCCTGAGGCTTTACAGATATTGTATTACCACCAAATATTCTATCAAAAAGCCCTTCCTTATACATTGTTGGAAGCTTTGGCTTCTTATTAAACATCGTTAAAGCATCCAGCCTTCTTTTCCAATATTCTTGTTCATCTTGCTGTGCACGGTACTTCATGTACTCTTCAAGAGTCATAAAGTTTGGCGTACCTAAATATCTGTCGCTAAGTTTTTCAGAAAAGTAATACCTGTTTTCTTCAGGGTTATATTCTATCGACTCCTTAATATTAGAGGGGCGATTAAGGTCAATGCTAGATGGTTGCCTATCTGCCGGATTGGGCGTACGATCATAAATCGGGAATCTCAATGAATCTTTATCCGTACTATCTTCCACCGGATCAGGATCGTCAAAATAAAAAGGATCGTCAAAATCACGGGCAGCAGCATTTGCTATTACTACTACTAGCAATACAAATAACAGAAATTTATATCCAAAATACTTACTACCCTTCAAGTTCTGTTTCTTTAGGTTTATATCACCTTTAATGAGAGTTTAATGAGTTCTTCAACTGAAGAATAATCAACCTTAGGTACCTTCTTCAAAGCAGCTTGAGCAGCTTGTTTTGATATACCTAGGTTCACCAATGCAAATAACGCGTCATCTTCAATTGTATTGTGTTTTGTAGTAGGTAAAGCAAGTGTATCACCTTCAATACTCAACTTGCCTTTCAATTCTAGTATTATCCTTTGAGCGGTCTTACCACCTATACCCTTCACTTTCTGCAAAATAGCGGTATCATCTGTGGCTACAGCACGCTCTAACTCCTCCGGAGTAAGTGAGGAGAGGATTATTCTGGCAGTAGCTGCACCAACACCATTTATACTCAATAAGCTTCTAAAAGTCGTTCGTTCCTGCTCATTAGCAAAACCAAAAACTACCCATGCATCTTCCCTGATATGCAAGTGGGTAAGCAGTTTACACTTTTCCTGATCTTGTATCTTACCGAATGTTTGTAAAGTAATGTGCACTTCGTACCCTACGCCATTGACGTCCATATAGAGTAGTGATGGCGATTTATACGTTAGTACACCTTCCAGATACGCATACATATTCTTTCGCTTAAGGGGCTGAAAATTAGTGTTTTTGGCAATAAATACCTTAATATTTATTCATTTAATGAGTAAATACTACACTTACTGTTCAGTAGTATTATATTATCATTAAAAATAGGGTGATATGTTCCCATATCACCCTATCAAATAATCATTTCATTTAATCTATTAGAACCACCAAGGTATCTTGTTGGTCTCTAATCGGTATATAAACTGTATGCTGAATGTAGAATAGCCATCCAATACATCTTTATTACCTCTGGTTACACCAGCAGGGTTTGAAGCTCCAGGCTCTATATGCCAAGACTTGTCATAAACCTGCTTTGCAGTTTTTGCATTATCTTCTGATAGGTGTCTATCAAAATAATCTTTTGAAACGTATTCACTACTCACATTATCTAGTCTATCAGTCGTTGTAAACCTATACAAATATTCTACTCCTAACATCATATTGTTACCAATATCCCAACGCAAGCCTAAACCAACAGGAACTGCAATTTGGAAAGGCGTAGTAACACGAGCACCCGAATTAGGAATACCATCACCTTCAAGCATCAAATCTCTGGTATCTACCCATCTTTTACGACCGGTATATGGATCTATTAGTGATGTTTGCGGTCTGAAGTAGAAACCACCAATACCAGCAGTCAAGTAAGGTTGCATCGCTTTTTGAGCTTTTTTACTTTCTGAATTAAACCTTAATGGCATTAATTCAAACATAAAAGTAGCTTCCCAAACATTGGCTCTCGCATCTTGGTTTCTTAAATAGCGCTGGTAGGCGTCGTCTTCTATTGAAGTAGCACTTTTCGCTTTATTGATATTCCACTCGTCAGTAGCATACAATGTACCGTAATTGATATTTAGCCTCATACCTATTGACGGGTGTGCTACATAACGGAACATTACACCACCCATAAAGGTTGGCTTATCAAAATATTTGTCATTATTATAATGGTCTACCAAGCCTTGAGTACCTACGTCACCCCAAAGGTCTGACAAACCAAAATTAATACCCAGTGAAAAGCCTGGGTGTTCCACATACTTTCTAGGTATTGCCGGCTGAGCGTAAGCTGACAAAGCAGTTGCGCTGACGCATAATACTAAAAGACTACGGATCAAGTTCTTCCGCATAGCTCTGGTTTTAGCGTTTGAAGATAAAAAATATTATTTTCCTTTAAAAGAGGCCTTCCTTTTTTCAAGGAAAGCAGTTGTCCCTTCCCGCATGTCATCGGTATCGAAACACTCTCCAAAGCGGCTAATTTCATTCGCAAACCCTTGAGGGTCAGCTTTAGCAGCTTCGTTCACACAATATATAACTTTTGTAATAGCTAAGGGAGCTTTTGACTGAATTTTTTGTAATATTTTCTTTGTAAAGGCTAATAGGTCAGCCTGAGGTAGTACATAGTTGACCAAACCAAGCTCCTTTGCCTCATCAGCACCTATCATATCACCTGTCATGGATAGCTCCATTGACTTACCTTTCCCAACAAGCTGTGTTAAACGTTGAGTACCTCCATAACCTGGTATCAATCCTAAATTCACTTCAGGTTGCCCAAACTTTGCATTTTCTGATGCAACCCTAAAATGACATGACATGGCCAACTCACAACCTCCACCCAATGCAAAACCATTTACCACAGCAATAATAGGTTTGGGGCAATTTTCAACTTTTGAAAACACCAAGTCTTGACCTTTTTGCGCTAGGGCTGCACCTTCCTTACTACCTAAAGAAGAAAACTCAGTAATATCAGCACCTGCTACAAATGCCTTTTCACCCGCACCGGTAATGATAGCAGTTTTGATATCATTATTATTATATACATCATCCAACACACTGCCCAACTCCTCTATAACATCTTTATTAAGTGCATTCATTTTATCAGGGCGGTTGATTGTAATCGTCAACATCCCATCATTAAGTTCAGTTAATAATGTTTGATACATATCTTATTATAATTATTTAGAATAATTCGGCTCTATATTCTTTAACCCAGCTTGTAATATAGTCTGCTATTTCAGTGGTAGGTGCGCCCGGGGCAAACAGTTTCCCCACCCCTACCTTATCTAACTCTTTCATATCCTCTTCAGGAATGATACCTCCTCCTGTAAGCAATACATTCTCAAGACCTTTGTCTTTCATCAAGCTCATCAACTTAGGAAATACGGTCATATGCGCACCGCTTAGTATACTTACACCTATAGCATCTACATCTTCTTGCAATGCTGTATTTACAACCATTTCAGCGGTTTGGCGTAAGCCGGTATAAATCACCTCCATACCTGCATCCCTCAATGCAGTGGCTATTACCTTAGCCCCACGATCGTGGCCATCAAGACCTACTTTTGCTACCAATACCCTTACAGGACGTTGCATCATATCTATATATTATACTTTAAATGCGAGGTAAAAGTAATAATTTAAATTTCGTTTTACAGGTACTCTATATGATTTGTTTTACCTTCAAACTATAGACTCTGAACTCACAACTTGTGTTATGAAAAAAGGCATTGCAACTATATTAATATCACTATTCTTTTCAGGCAATCTCTTTGCACAAAGAGGATTGTACTTTAACCCTGTTATAAGAAATGGTATAAGCTCAGCACAAGAAAGTAATGTTCTACCCGGATTGCCCAATGAATCGCAAAGCGTGTATGCTATTGGTACCGAGCTAGGTGTAGGCTATAGTATCAACAAACTAAGAATTCAAAGTGGCATAGGCTACCAACGTAGTGGTTTTAGGTTTAACAGCCCTACATTCCCAAATGCCTCTCAACAGCTCAACTACTATTTCAATCACTTAACCACGACATTACAACTAGGATATACTTTACGTAACAACAAAAAATTAGCTATTGTGCCTTACCTAGGTGTTTCCTATACTTATAATTATAGTGCCAGAATAGTAAACAAACTTCCTAATAGAAACATTAATATACAAGTACTAAAAGGAGAGGCTCTTGATAAACGTTTTGAAAAAGGCTCTATTCTTGCTCATACCAAGGTGCATTTAGAATATAGATTCGTCCAAAGAGCTGCATTCATATTCGGGCCATCGTTTCAATATATGATCGCCGATATAGCCAAAGATGGTCCAACAACAGCTCCTGAAATCAAGAATCACCTTCTCTTATTTGATGTAGGCTTTATTTGGATAATACCCAACGCCCGTAAATCAGGCAAAAACAGAATGCCATCGCTCTTTTATAATTAGACAAAGTTTACCTTTGCACTTGCCAAAATAAATAATAGGTATGAGCGAAGAGAAATCCCTCAATTTTATTGAGGAAATTATTGAGAACGATCTTAAAGAAGGAAAGCATAAGGAGATACATACACGTTTCCCTCCCGAGCCTAACGGCTATTTGCATATCGGGCATGCATCTTCTATATGCCTCAACTTTGGTATTGCACAGAAATACAACGGTACTTGCAACCTACGTTTTGACGATACTAACCCTACAACCGAAGAGACTGAATATGTTGAAAGCATTAAAAATGACATCAAATGGCTAGGGTTTGAGTGGAATGAAGAGTTATATACTTCAGACTATTTCGAGACATTATATGGTTATGCCATAACGCTTATTGAAAAAGGATTAGCCTACGTAGACGATAGTACTGCAGAAGAAATGGCGAAGCAGAGGGGAGACACAATGACACCAGGCACCAATAGCCCTTATAGAGGCCGCACCATTGAAGAGAACTTACAACTCTTCAAAGAAATGCGTGAGGGTAAATATAAAGATGGAGAAAAGATACTGCGTGCCAAAATAGATATGGCTCATCCTAACTTGCTGATGCGCGACCCTGCCATTTACCGCATCAGACATGCCCACCATCACCGCACAGGCGATAAGTGGTGCATATACCCCATGTACGACTTTGCTCACGGGCAAAGCGATAGTATCGAAAATATTACCCACTCTCTATGTACGCTGGAGTTTATACACCACCGTCCATTATACGACTGGCTGATCGAGCAGTTGGAAATTTACCCTTCTAAACAATATGAGTTTGCCCGCCGCAACCTATCGTATACAGTAATGAGTAAGCGTAAACTATTGCAGTTAGTTAACGATAAGCATGTGGCTGGCTGGGATGACCCTCGTATGCCAACCATTAGTGGTATGCGCAGAAGAGGCTACCCCCCAATGGCCATCCGTAATTTTGCGGATAGTATTGGCATTGCCAAACGTGAGAATATGGTAGACATTAGCGTGTTGGAGTTTAATGTAAGAGATGTTTTAAATAAGGTATCCAACCGAGTGATGGCAGTGCTTGACCCCGTTAAATTGGTGATCACCAACTACCCTGAAGGCCAAACTGAAGGGCTGGAAATAGACAACAACCCTGAAGATGAAAATAGCGGTAACCGTAAAGTGCCTTTCAGTAGAGAAATATGGATAGAACGTGAAGACTTTATGGAAGACGCTCCCAAAAAGTTCTTCCGTTTAGGACCTGGTAAAATGGTAAGGCTCAAAGGCGCCTACATTATTCAGTGTGATGGTTTTGAAAAAGATGCTGAAGGGAACATTACCGAAATACATTGCACTTATTTTCCTGATAGCAAAAGCGGACAAGACACGAGTGGCCTAAAAGCAAAAGGAGTGATACATTGGGTAAGCATCGCACATGCTAAAACCGCAGAAGTACGATTGTATGATAGGCTTTTTAAAGTAGAAGACCCCGCCAATGCAGAAGGCGACTTTAAAGACCATATCAATCCTGACTCTCTAGAAATACTACCTAGTATATACATAGAGCCAGAGTTGGCTAACGCTAAAGAGGGGGAGTATTATCAGTTTATGCGAAAAGGTTATTTCTGTATTGATAAAGACAGCACAGAAAATAAACTAATCTTTAACCGTACAGTAACACTTAAAGACGGCTGGGCAAAGGCTCAGAAAAAATAACTGATAATAAAGGGCTGCTTTGCAGCCCTTTATTATTTACCCGCAACAACACTTATTTCTACATTTACACCTTTAGGCAAACCTGCCACCTGTACCGTTTCCCTAGCAGGAGGATCAGTATCAAAGTACTGTGCATACACTTCATTGATCTCTGAGAACTGCCCCATATCCATAATAAATATGCTCGACTTAATAATGTTTGAGAAACCCATACCAGCTTCTGTTAAAACAGCTTTTAGGTTTTCCATCACTAGTTTGGTCTCATCCTGTATACTTCCTTTCAATAGCTCACCCGTTTTAGGGTCAATAGCTATTTGACCGGAAACAAATAACATATCGCCATATTGTATGGCTTGATTATACGGCCCTATAGGTGCCGGTGCATTATCTGTACGAATTACTTTCTTTTCCATACACAAATGTAATACTCGCCTTACATTTGTACATTATTTATGGCTTATATCTTACACATAGACACATCAAGCGACACAGGGCTAATCGCTGTTAGCAGCAATGGCACTCTTGTATCAAGCATAGTTAATGAAGAAACCAGAAACCATGCTGCTAATATCAATCATGATATTGACAAAGCTTTAGCTCAGGCTAGAATAACATTTGATAACATTGATGCAATCGCTGTTTGTGCAGGCCCCGGATCATATACAGGATTACGTATAGGATTGTCTACAGCTAAAGGCATCTGCTACACTAAGGGCATGCCACTAATGATGCATAACAGATTAACACTTATGGCATATAGCATTAAGATGAATAGCGTTACCAAAAGTAACCTTGTAGCCATCTTACCTGCAAGAGAAAAAGAGTACTACATAGCTATATACGCCAATAACTTTGAAGAAAAACTACCACCACAACACATACTCGAAGAAAACCTGCTTTCTAACCTCAACAACATAAACGATATTTCTTTAATAGGAAGTTTGTCAACAGAAATTGAAAGCAAGATCAAAGCAAAAGTAAACATAACCTTTCCAGATATTAATATTGACATTGAGTCTTGGTCGGCTTATGCACACCAGCAATATGAATGTAATGAGTTTGTCAATTTGGGGAACAGCGAACCACAATACCTTAAAAAAGTCTATACACATAAGCCGAAGAATAGCAAATAGTTACAACAGGCATTTCGCAAAAAACATATTTGCTTTAACTGTTATTTAACAGCTTGTATAAATATAATCTTGTTTCATATTTAGTATTAGTGTATGTTTGCACTCCTTAAATTATAGTATCTACTATATTAATATTATTTATTATTCATTAACCTTTGTAAATTTTTAGTTTAAATGGAAACGACTGTGTCGGCGAACACATTAGTGATTCGTAAAGATGAAGGATCGAACGAGCAGATCAAGCTTGATTACATGGCAGTGAAGAACGCAGCGATGACACTTAGAGCAATCAATCACAAGCTGCGCCAACAAATCATCAAATTGTTGGAAGAGAACAAACGTATGAATGTAACTGACATTTATGTGAAGTTGCGTTTAGAGCAATCGGTTGCTTCTCAGCATCTTGCGATTTTACGTCGCGCTAACATCGTTATTACAGAGCGTGATGGTAAATTTATCCATTATGCTTTGAATCATGCACGTATAGCTTCAGTAGCTAAATTCGTGAATGAGTTAGTTAATTCTGACGAAGGTTAATCTTCGTTTATAATATTAACGATTACCTAAAGAACTCAAGCCACACTTTATGTGTGGCTTTATTATTTCCCTTTGATCTTATTCCAAGTATCGTACAAAGAATCTTGTTGGGGTCTGTTTTCGGGGATCTCAGATAATGGCTTACAGGCTTGCAATGTATCATAGCAATCTTTAGGTAGAGTTTGATACAGTTGTGTACCCTTAGTTTTCCAACTGATCATCTCATCACTTACTTGCTTGATCACTTTACCCGGATTACCAACTACTAATGATCTTGGAGGAACTTTAGTATTTGCTGCAATAAATGACAAAGCTCCAATAATACTCTCATCACCAACTTCTACCTCATCCATAATTACAGCATTCATACCTACCAACACATTTCTGCCAACAGTTGCACCATGTATTATGGCACCATGACCAATATGTGCAGACTCCATAAGTCTTACCGTCACACCTGGGAACATATGCACCGTGCAGTTCTCCTGTACATTACAACCATCTTCAATTACTATACCACCCCAATCACCTCTTAAAGCAGCCCCGGGACCAATATATACGTCTTTACCTATTATAACATTGCCGGTAACTGCCGCTTGAGGATGCACATAAGCAGAAGGATGAACCACGGGTACAAAACCTTTAAATGAATAGAACATAGTTTAAAAGTAAAATAAAATGCTAACAACCAACCGCCTGATGATAAGCAATAGCTTTTACAAGCTGGTCTTTGTCAGCATAAGAAGATAAGTATAATGTTGGTGTTGTCCCATTATAATGGTTAGATGTATCAATAACAAAGTCAGGTTTCTTATCTCCATCAATATCACCAACAAATTTTACCTCCCCAAGCAAATACATGCCATCATAAAATGGACGGGCTAATATTAATTGTTTTGTTTTAGCACCTCTGATGTCTCTTTCTAAATACACTTTATAGTTAGCGATCTGCCCTATATCTTTTCTCCCTTCTTGTTGCCAGTAATATGCTGATGCATATAATCGGTATGACGCATTATCCATTTCAAAATAAAGGCTATGGCCAGGTACTATGATATTTGTATCCAGTTTTACTGATTCTACAACACCAGTATCAAGCCCCTCAATGTTTGCCATATAAACATACTCACCAATTTCGCCCGGCACTTTTATTCCTGTTGGTTTGGTGCTATCATCGTCAACTATTGGGTCAAATACTTTCTTAAATTCAATAATGCTTTGTTCTATGTGATACTCATTGCTTTTCAAGAAAAGCTTGTACCATTTTGCAGCTTTCATTTCTTCAGTTATTTCATCGCCATGATATTGACCGGACAGTAATAACTTGCCAATAAATCCATGCTTATCATTTCTATAGTGTGGGGTTTGTAAGGTATCTAATTGATTGAGCTGTATGGTAGAATCTATGAAGAAAGCAGATGAACTATCCCATACCACAGCCTTACTAGCTATAGTAGTATTACTATTATCAGCTGACTTTTCTGCATTTCCAGTTTTACAAGAACTAATAGTGATAATAAATAAGAATAGATAGGCATATTTCATAAGCATAAATATACCAAATGTATATTCAGGAGATGTTAAGGTACAGGGTCATAACCACTACCTCCGCGAGGATGACATGAAGCAATTCTTTTTACTGCCATTCGACCACCTTTTATTGGTCCGTATTTCTTAATAGCTTCTATTCCGTATGCTGAGCAACTTGGTGTATATCTACATTTTGCCCCTAGTAAAGGAGAGATAAAGGCCTGATAGAATCTGATCAGCCAAATAAATAATATGCTAAGGATTTTCTTCAATAGTTGACACCTTCTTAACCAGCTTATCTATACCTTTTATTATTGTACTGGATATAGATGATGAGTCTGGTTTTTCACTACCAATAAAAATAAGGAAAATTCGTAGTTGACAACTATCAGGCATTTGCTCAATGAGCATGTGCTTGTTTATTCTCCACCCTTCCAGCATTTTTCTCTTAATGCTATTTCTTTTCACGGCACTTTTCACCCTTTTTTTGGGCACTGAAAAACCTACAAGCATAGGAGTCTCATTGGCTTCACGAGTAACTATTTGATATACAAACCTAATTGGGGAAATAGAAAACGCTTCTCCATTACGGAAAAGCGCATCAATATGTTGTTCTCGTTTAAGCCTTTCGTTTTTACTAAATGTGTAACGAATGGCCGGCACAATGCTAATTTTATTTCAAACGACGCTCGCTTGAAACTGATAGTTTCTTACGCCCCTTCTTACGACGAGAAGCTAATACTTTGCGACCATTTGCCGATTCCATGCGCTTACGGAAGCCATGAACTGATTTACGACTGCGACGGCTTGGTTGATACGTACGTTTCATAAATTATTACTTTTTATTCGCACTAGTGCGAAGGATAATTTTATTAAGGAGTGCAAAGGTAAATTATTATAATATAGCTTCCAAATTATTTAATAGCAGAAACTCCCTCTTTTGAAGCCTGTACTAACTCGTTGATGAGCATCGGGTCTTTTTCTATGGCATTACCTACCACTACTATATTGGCACCTGCTTTACAATTAGCATATACTTTTTCAGGTGTTTTAATACCCCCGCCCACGACAAGCGGAATATCAATACTCTCACTCACCTTTTGCAGCATCTCTTCTGAAATTGGATTTTTAGCCCCACTGCCCGCATCCATATAGATCAAATGCTTTCCTTGAAGCTCACCTGCCCAAGCTGTACACATAGCTATATCAGGCTTATTGGCAGGGATGGGTGCAGAATGGCTCATGTAAGACACAGTCGTAGGAACACCACCATCCACAACCATGTAACCGGTAGATATTACTTCCAAACCACTGGCCTTAACTATTGGTGCGGATATTACGTGTTGACCGATCAACAAATCCGGGTTGCGACCGGATATTAGAGAAAGGTATAACAAGGCATCAGCATAAGAGCTTACTTGAGAAGGACTCCCGGGAAATAATACCACAGGTATATCACTTTCAGCCTTAAAATGTTGGATACACTTGTCTAGTTCGTGCTCAACTACCAGGCTTCCTCCTACAAAAAGGTAATCCACTCCTGCATCGTTACAGCGTTCTGCTAAATATGACATGTCAGTTGGCCCCACCTTATCGGGGTCAACCAATACTGCAAAACCACTTTTTTGGAGTTTTTTCCGCTCGTATATATCCTGATATATTCTTCCTACAGCCATAGATAGTGAACGTCTACAGCACAAAAATGCGTAAATAATTGGTTTTTAGCTATAAAACTTTTGCTCTTTAATGCTTTATTTTTTCAGCGCATCTCTTATTTCAGCTAATAACTTGTCTGTTGAAGATGGTTCAGGAGGAGCAGCTGGTTTTTCTTCTTCTTTTTTCTTCATCTTTTCAAATACACGAATCACCATAAAAATACTGAATGCAACTAGCAAGAAATCGACGATAGTTTGAATGAAATGACCATATGCCAATATGTTAGCACCTGCCTCTTTTGCTTGTGACAAAGATTGATATACATCGCCCTCTGCTCCTGGTTTTAATACCAGAAAGCGATCGGCAATTCTATCACCATTACCCAATAAGCCTACTAGTGGCATAATGATATCGGCAACAAAAGCCTTTACTATTAACCCAAATGCACCGCCTATCACTACGGCTACAGCTAAATCAATAACATTTCCTTTAACTGCGAATTTTTTAAAGTCTTGCCAAAGTCCCATAAATATAATTTTCACCTAAAATAAAAAAAATAACAATATGACTATAACGATCTAAAGCAGTAAGAATATGCATGGAAACGGAACAATACTCACTATGTGTTTTACTTATAGATATGATAACATAAAAATATACTCAGGAAACTATTTTTATAAAAAATGTTTCCATAGTTTTGCCGCAGTGATGACTGAACCTTTGAATAAAATATTAGCTGCTGCCATGGATTTGTTTCGCCAATATGGCTTTAAAACAATAACCATGGATGATATTGCCAGAAAGGCTGGCATATCTAAAAAGACGCTTTATCAGCATTTTGCTAATAAAAATGAAGTAGTTAGTGAATCTGTATGTAGATATAAGGACTCTAAAACAGACCTATGCATTCAGGCAATGGATGACTCTGAAAATGCCATCGAAGCAATGGTTAGGATCATGGGGCTTTTTGATCAAATGAATAGACAAATAAACCCTATGGCCATACTAGAGTTAGAGCGCTTTTTTCCTGAAGCCTTTAAAAAGTTTAAGGACTCCTTACTGGAAAGGGATGTTACATCTGTAAGAAGTAATCTTGAAAGAGGAATTCAGGAAGGTTTATACAGACCTGAAATAGACCCTGAGTTTATGGCACGCTATAGAATGGAACTATCTCTAATCATGTTCCACTCTAACCTATTGGTTAATGAAAGGCAAGATCTACAATTTGTAGGTCATGAAATCAGTGAGCATTTTTTATACGGAATAATGACGCCGAAAGGTGAAAAACTATACCAGAAATACAAAGAACAATACCTAAAGCAAGTATCAAAAATATGAGACGGCTACTAAACAGCTTAATGCTGACGGCACTACTACTGCCAACGATCACTACAGCACAAGAAACAATCCAGCTCAGCTTAGAAGAAAGTATCGACTATGCCTTGAAGCATCAAGTAAAGATGAAAAACGCCTTACTTGATCAGAAATCTACTTTAGCACAGAATAGAGAGGTCACGGGTATGGCACTACCTAACTTGAGTGCTAACGGTGGCATAACATATGCACCATTAGTAGCAGGTTTCCTTGTCGACAATTTTACCAAATTTGGTGTCATGCAATATGTTGACTCAAATTATTGGAATCAATCTGCTGTTAATAATACTAGTGATAATCAACTCAACTTCGCTCTTCAACCTAAATGGACAAGTACGGCAACTGCACAACTGACCCAAATATTGTTTGACCCGGGGGTGATGGTGGCACTACAAGCTAGAAAAAAACTGGAAGAGCTAGCTAGAAAAACCGTTTCACTAACAGAACAAGAGTTGAAAGTAGAAATCACAAAAGCTTACTATGATGTGCTCATTGCAGAACAGCAGAAGCAGCTTATTGACAAAAACGTGGAACGTATTAGCAAACTTGAAAACGAAACACGTGAAATATACAATGTTGGCTTAGCTGAAAAAATTGACGTTGACCGAATTACGGTTACACTAAACAACTTAAAAACACAACAAACTAGAATAAAACAGCTTGTTGACCTTGCTTACATGTCTCTTAAGTTTCAGATAGGCATGCAATTACAACAATCTATCTCATTAACGGATAAATTAATTGACAATGAATTAAATGCTGAATTGCTTGCAAGACCTTTTGATCATAACAATAGAGTAGAATACCAACTACTAAAAACAAAAAGCACGCTACTTAAATATGATATGAAAAGGTATAAGCTTGGATGGCTACCTACCTTAAGTGCATTTGGCAACTACGGCTATACCTTATATAACAATGCTGACCTTTTTGCTGCAGGCGATAAATGGCAGAAAAATTCAACCGTAGGTATACAGCTTTCATTACCAATATTTGATGGTTTCCAGAGAAGAAACAAAATGCTTCAGGCAAAGTATACTTATCAAAAAACACTTAACGATGTAGATAACCTAAAGTCTGCACTCGAATTGGAAAAAACCAATGCACAAATAACACTTAGGGCTAACTTATCAAACCTTCAAAACCAAAAAAGCAATATGCAGTTAGCTGAAGAAGTATACAACATAGCACAAACCAAGTATAAAGAAGGTGTTGGTTCTAGTCTTGAGGTAATGAATGCAGAGACTTCATTAAAAGAAGCGCAAACGAATTACTTCAGCGCATTATACGACGCCATTACAGCAAAAATAAACTTACTAAAAGCCTTAGGCGAATTATAAAATTAACCAGAACGATATAAACATATATAAAATGAAACGCTCATTAATCATATTAACTGCTACAGTTTTACTAGCCGCATGCGGTGGCGGAGAAAAGTCAGGTGATAATGCCGCAGAACTTGCTAAATTGAAAAAAGAACGTGCAAGTCTAGACAAAAAAATTGCAGAGATTGAAGCACTAGTATTAAAGGACAATCCTGAAGATGCTGTTCCTGTTACTGTAATTAGTCTTGACCCTACCACTTTCGAATCTTACATCAATGTTCAAGCCGCTGTAAGTGGCGATGAAAACGTTTTAGCCACCCCGCAAGCTCCAGGAGCTGTGCAACAAGTACATGTCCGTGTAGGGCAATATGTTAGTAAGGGTCAAGCACTAGCTACTTTAGACGCTGCCGCAGTAGAGCAACAAATAAAAGCACAAGAAGCTCAGCTAGATCTTACTAAACAACTATATGAAAAGCAATCCAAGCTATGGGCAAAAAACATTGGTTCTGAAATACAACTCCTTACTGCTAAAGCAAATTATGAGAGTACACAGAAGCAATACGATGCGCTATTAGCTCAAAGAAACATGTATCGCATCTTATCACCAATAAGTGGCACTGTAGATCAAATAAATATAAAAGTGGGAGATGCTACAGGACCCGGGCAGCCAAGAGGTATTAGAGTAGTAAATACTTCAAAGCTTAAAGTAGAAACAACTCTTGGTGAAAATTACATTGGCAAAGTACAGAAGGGAGACCCAGTAATACTTGAGTTTGCTGAAACAGGATCTACTATCAACTCTAAGCTAACCTACGTTTCCCGTTCAGTTGATGAAATATCCAGAGCTTTCAATGTAGAAGTATGGTTAGGTAACAACAAAGACATACGACCAAATATGTCATGTAAAATGCGCATCCTTAGTTATAAAAATGATGCTGCACTTACTGTACCTGTAGCTGCAGTACAAAAAACAGCAGACGGAGAGATGGTATTTGTTGCTAAGGACAATAAAGCACAATCAGTAATTATAAAGACAGGAAAAATAGCAAACGGTACAGCAGAAATACTAGAAGGGCTTAAACCAGGCGACAAAGTCATAACCGAGGGTTATGCAGAAGTGGATAATGGTAGAGCCATAGAAATACTATAAAGCATTTAAGAATACTACCAGAAAAACAATACTGATGAAAGATAAATTCAAAGAGTTTAAGCCGTCCAGTTGGTCTATTGACAACCGTACTGCGATATATATATTCACTGTACTGATCACGTTGGCAGGGCTATTGAGTTATATCAACATGCCCAAGGAGCAATTTCCGGAGATAAAAATGGCACAGATCATTGTGCAAACATTCTACCCGGGCTCCTCCCCAGAAAACATGGAGAACCTGGTAACTAAGCCGATAGAAAAAGAAGTAAGAAACCTTACCGGAGTAAAAAAGGTAACCAGTAACTCCTTCCAAGATTTCTCAATTGTAACTGTAGAGTTCAATACGGACGTAGATGTTGCAACGGCTAAAAGGGATGTGAAAGACGCTGTTGACAAGGCAAGAAAAGACTTGCCACAAAACCTACCAAACGAGCCTGAAGTAACCGATATTGACCTGTCTGAGATACCAATCATGAACATCAATATCTCTGGAAACTATGACCTAAACAGGTTAAAAAGATATGCTGATGATATTCAAGATAAAATAGAAGAACTTAAAGAGATCAAGCAGGCCAAAATGGTTGGTGCGTTGGAGCGTGAAATACAGATCAACGTAGATATGTATAAAATGGCTGCTGCAGGCTTCTCCTTTAACAATATTGAAAATGCTGTAGCATATGAGAATATGTCTTCTACTCCCGGTGTCGTTTCTATGAACAACAAGAAACGGATACTGACAATAAGAAATGAGTTTAAGACTGCAGAAGAGATTGGTAATATCATTATTAAAAATGAGTTCGGTAAGGCATTATATTTAAAAGACATTGCAGAAGTAATAGACGACTTTGAAGAACAAGAAAGCTATTCTCGCTTGAATGGCAATAATGTAATCACTCTGCAGATCATTAAGGCAAAGGGAGAAAACCTTATAGATGCATCGGATAACATTCAGAATGTTATTGCTGAAATGAGAGAAAGCTCTTTACCAAAAGACTTGAGCATTGTTACCACGGGTGATCAGTCTGACCAAACAAGAACAACACTACACGACCTTATTAATACTATTATTATTGGGTTTATACTTGTGACTATTATACTCATGTTCTTCATGGGTGTAACTAACGCACTATTCGTTGCGTTATCTGTACCATTATCTTGTGCTATTGCATTCCTAGTAATGCCTGGTCTAGGCATTAGCCTAAACATGGTGGTCTTATTCTCTTTCTTACTAGCGTTAGGTATTGTTGTAGATGATGCTATCGTTGTAATTGAGAACACGCACAGGATATATGATAATGGGAAAATGCCTATTGCAAAAGCTGCGAAGATGGCAACAGGCGAAGTATTCCTACCTGTATTATCAGGTACTGCCACTACCCTAATGCCGTTCATTCCGCTTGCATTTTGGGATGGGTTGATTGGTGAGTTTATGGTTTACTTACCGCTTACATTAATTATTACACTTCTTGCATCTTTATTTGTGGCTTACATTATCAACCCGGTTTTTGCAGTAAGCTTCATGAAGCCGGATAGTGATGAGAATGCAAAGCCAAAAGGTTGGAGCAAAAGGCAAAAAGTAACAGCAATAATTTTTGGTGCTATTGCTTTGTTATTCTACTTAGGCCAATCATGGGGTGTAGCCAACTTTATTGTATTTCTATACTTACTCATACTTTTCCAAAGGTTTGTATTAGGCAAAGTGATCAGAACCTTTCAAAATAAAACATGGCCGAGCTTTAAGGAATACTATACTAAATGGCTCAAACGTGCTTTAAGCAACCCAGGGATTACCGTAGGTATTACTTTTCTGCTAATCGTTATCGCTTTTGTTGGCATATCAATTCGTAGCCCCAAAGTCGACTTCTTTCCTAGTGCAGAGCCTAACTTTGTTTATGTTTACCTTACTATGCCAGTTGGTACCGATCAAGCTTATACAAATAAAAAGCTTCTCGAACTGGAAAGTAAAGTAAATGAGGTACTTGAAATAGACTATAAAACAGGTAAAACAAACCCGCTTGTAAAATCTGTAATTGCTAACGTTACAGTTGGTGCTACTGACCCTGGTGCAAATGAGATTGGTAACTTCCCAAATAAAGGACGTATTGAAGTTGCCTTTGTAAAATTTGCTGACAGAGATGGAAAATCTACAAGAGTATATCTTCAAAAGATAAGAGAGGCTGTGCAAGCAGTACCCGGCGCTCAGGTTGTAGTAGACCAAGAAAGTGGCGGACCTCCTGTATCTAAACCAATAGTAATTGAGGTTACAGGTGATAACCTTGACACCTTGGTAGCTACATCTGAAAGGTTGAAAAAGTATTTAGAGAAAAAGCGTATTGCAGGTGTTGAAAAGCTATTGAGCGACTTCCAGTCAGATAAGCCCGAGTTGGTATTCAATATCAACAGAGAGCGCATGAATAAAGAAGGTATTTCTACAGGCCAAGTGATTGGTACACTTCGTACTGCTGTATTTGGTAAAGAGATATCAAGATTCCGCGATGCAAACGATGATTATCCTATTACTTTACGTGTTAACGAAGTACAGCGTGAGGATATTGACGCAGTAAGAAACATGCCATTACAATTTAGAGATATGGGCATGGGTGGTATCGTAAGAGAAGTACCAATAAGTGCCTTTGCTGATATTAAGTATGGTAAAACATATGGCGGCATCAAACGTAAAGATCAGAAAAGGATCATTTCACTTTCTTCTAACTTGCTAGTTGGTTACGATCTAAACCAAGTATTGACATCAGTTGAAAGTGAACTAAATAATTTCAAAGCGCCAGATGGTGTTAATATAAAAATGGGAGGACAACAAGAGGAGCAAATGGAAACAATGAGCTTCTTAGGTACGGCTATGTTAATTGCTATGATGTTGATCTTCTTAATACTTGTGATGCAGTTCAACTCATTTAGTCGAACACTGATCATTATGAGTGAGATTGTATTTAGTATTATTGGAGTGTTACTAGGTCTAGCTATTTTTGGTAACGATGTATCAATAGTAATGACAGGTGTGGGTGTTGTGGCCTTAGCAGGTATCGTAGTTCGTAATGGTATATTGATGGTTGAGTTCATTGACCTTATGCTAAAAGAGGGCATGAAACCTCTTGAGGCCATAATTGAAGCAGGACGTACCCGTATGACACCTGTACTACTAACTGCCATATCAACCACACTAGGGCTTATACCACTAGGCATTGGCTTGAATATGGATTTTGCCACTTTATTCTCAGAGCTAAATCCACATATATATTTAGGTGGTGATAACGTAGCCTTCTGGGGACCATTAGCATGGTCAATGATCTATGGCTTACTCTTCGCAACATTCCTAACCTTGATATTATTGCCGGTAATGATGTTGTTGAGCTTTAAGTTTAAAGATTGGGTGAAGAAAATAAAAACTAATCTTGGCAGCTCCTTAGTAGATTAACTTAAGATAAGCACATTATAAAAGGCCACTCTAGCAAGAGTGGCCTTTTATTTTTTCAAGTAGTTGAACTTATTTCACAACTCCTAATTCTTTACCTACCTTGGCAAAGGCAGCTATTGCCTTATCTAGTTGAGACTTATCGTGAGCTGCAGATATTTGCACTCTAATTCTTGCTTGCCCCTTAGGTACCACAGGATAGAAAAAGCCTATTACATAAATACCTTCATCTAATAATTGCGCAGCCATCTTCTGTGCAACTACAGCGTCATATAACATAATTGGGACTATTGGGTGTGTCCCCTCTTTTATATCGAAACCTGCATCTGTCATTTGCTTACGGAAATACTTGGTATTATCCTCTAGCTTATCTCTAAGCTCAGTAGTTTCGCTCAACATATCTAACACGGCAATAGTAGCGCCTACAACTGAAGGTGCAACCGTATTTGAAAATAAATATGGACGACTACGCTGACGTAGCATTTCAATGATCTCCTTTTTACCACTGGTAAAACCACCTGATGCACCACCTAGCGCTTTACCTAGAGTACTGGTTATAATATCTATTCTATCTATTACACCACAAAGTTCATGAACACCGCGACCTGTTTTACCCATAAAGCCAGAAGAGTGGCTTTCATCTATCATCACCAATGCATCATATTTATCAGCAAGGTCACATATTTTATCAAGTTGAGCTATCGTGCCGTCCATAGAAAAGACAGAATCTGTTACGATCAATCGAGTACGTGCGTCAGGGTAAGCTTTTAACTGCTCTTCTAGATCAGCCATATCATTATGTTGATACCTGGCACGCTGTGCCTTGCACAAACGAACACCATCAATGATAGAAGCATGGTTTAGTGTATCTGATATAATTACGTCTTCTGCATTTAGCAAAGGTTCAAATACCCCACCGTTAGCATCAAAGCAAGCCACATACAATATGGTATCTTCTGCACCAACAAACTTTGACAACTTATCTTCAAGTTCTTTATGTATATCTTGTGTACCACAAATAAAACGCACAGAACTCATTCCATAACCACGATCATCAATGGTTTTATGTGCTGCTTCTACTACCTTTGAGTGAGATGATAACCCCAAATAGTTGTTGGCACAAAAATTAAGAACCTTCTTACCATTAACGGTTATTTCAGCTCCTTGTTCTGACTCAATTATTCTTTCTTTCTTATATAAACCAGACTCTTCTATTTCTTGTAATTCTTTTTGCAGTCTAGTGTAAAATGATGGACTTGACATATATCTCGGTATTTTAGGACAAAGTAAGTGTAATACTTTTATTTATCAATGCTTTGGACACTACACTTTATAAGTTCTTAAATTAATGTAAAAAAGACATTATATAGTTTTATCAACACTACACTTCTATACCTTTGTTTCACAATACTAGCCTTGAAAAGGATACTTACCATATTACTTCTTTTACCTTGTCAACTAATGGCGCAATCCATTATTTCAGGGCGCATTGTTGATGAAAATAATCAACCTTTATCTCCCGTTACTGTAGTCAATATCAATACACAACAGGCCAGTTTAAGTACTACCAGCGGTGCTTTTTCTATTTATGCCAAAGCAGGCGAGGTTATTACCTTCTCCTATATAGGCTATGATGTAGTAGAATATACTATTACCGAAGAGACAAAGAACAAGAATATTAAGATCAATATGCACCCTTTGTCTTACAGACTAAACGAATTTATATTAAGGCCTAACTACACACCTTACCAACTGGACTCGATTGAAAAGCAAAAGATATACACACCTGCTTTATCAAGAACACACAGCTCTGTTATGAGTCCGGTATCTTTTATTGCAGAACGTATCTCAGGTAGGAGCAAGCAAATATTTAGATTCCAAAAAAACTTGGAACAATGGGAAAACGACAGGTATATCGACACACGCTATACACCACAACTTGTACAAGAACTAACAGGACTTTCAGGTGACACTATTGGTTATTTCATGAATGCCTACCCAATGGAGCATAAGTTTGCCCGTGCTGCTACGGAATTAGAATTAAAGATGTGGATCAAATACAACTATAGAAGCTGGAGAAAGAACGGCAGTCCTGTTGACTCAAACCTTTACCACATAGAGGTAAACAAACCTGAATAGCAATACTATAAATTCAATACCTTTACTATATGTTACCACAGTGGCAAAAAGGAGTCGTTACACGTATTGAGCAAGCTACGCCCAATACGAGGAAATATTGGATAACACTACCCGAAACAGATAGTTTTAATTTTAAACCAGGGCAATTTGTAACACTAGATCTACCTATTCACGAAAAAAGGAATAAACGTTGGAGAAGTTATAGTATTGCATCAATGCCTGATGGCACTAACGAGATAGAATTAGTTATAGTATACCTGGAAGAAGGCTTAGGAACAGAGTACATATTTAATGATATTAAAGAGGGGTCAGAATTTACGCTAAGAGGACCTCAAGGCGTTTTTGTTTTGCCTGACAATTTAGATAAAGACCTTACCCTAATCTGTACAGGCACCGGTATAGCCCCATTCCGAAGTATGTTACTTTACATAAAAGAGCATAGTATACCTCACAAAAACATTAACCTCATCTTTGGTACAAGAACGCAACAAGACCTACTCTACTACGACGAAATGCGAGCTTTGGAGAATGAACTAGAGGGTTTTAAGTTTTACCCTACACTATCTAGGGAAGAGTGGGACGGTCATACGGGCTATGTACACCACATATACGAAGAAATATGTACCAACAAACCTCCTATGGAGTTCATGCTTTGTGGCTGGAAAATGATGATAGACGATGCCAGAGAAAAGCTAAAGACCCTGGGGTATGATAAAAATGATATTCACTTCGAATTATACGGGTAGCTCTACATACCAACAACTATAATAGTCCATAAAGTGGTTGACAATAACCACTTTGTTTATTTCCTCAGGTCTTTGAGTTACAAAAAAATCGTTAGGCCAATATCTTGTTGACAATATGGACAAAGCAAAAGCACTACTTACGCCATACTCACCGCATAAATGTTTAAAATTTGCTATGCACTTATCTTTAAACGTTTGTGTTTTTAGATGGTCGTAGAAACCCCTGTATGCTTTATCTCCACTATCTCCAAGCATTGCGGTATCTATATCATTATTATATCTACCAACAAATTTTTCAACTTTTTCGATAGCTATATTTGTGTCTTTTGTGCTGAAACAGTAGATGTCTTTTACGCAAATGGCACTTTCTACTAAAGGCTTATCAGTCACTACAAAGAATGAAGCACCTTCACCCCCAACGGCACCATTATTCTCACCACCAATTATGCTATCTCCAGCGATATCAGTACTAGTATAAATTCCTCCCTTTTGAAGTGCACCTATACTTCCATCTGTCAACTCATCTATACCACCAACAAGTACTTTTTCATTAGGGTTATCGTTAAGATAAAGCTGTGTATTGATCATAGCATGCTCAAAAGAATGTCCTCTATGTACATAAGTCATGTTGTGACCATTACATTTTGACAATAACGCAATCTGCCCAGCTACTGTATTGTGTGTAGATTGTATAAATGCAGTTGGTGTCAGCATTTGTTCTTCTTGATCTATCAGCTTACCAAGAAAGAATTCAGTATCTGCTAAACAACCCATAGCCGTACCAACCGATATCGCGTCCGGACGCTCCATATTCATATATTTCAGAGCAAGTTTAGAAGCTCCAATACCCATACGAACAGCTTTGCTCATTCTTCGTAGCTGCATAGGTACTATAAAGTCTTTATAATCTGGCTCTACAGCTTTAAGGCACTTAGTAGGGTAACTATCAGTCACACCACCATGTCCGTTTATTGAACCATCACTGTTTATATACAACTCCATGCTAACTCTTAGATAAGATTAATGATGAACAATTACCTCCAAAGCCGAAAGAGTTAGACAATACATGCATGATCGTCTCTCCTGTTTTCAACTCTATGTTAGGTTGCCAACCTATATCTTCCATTTGTGTTTTCCATCTCATATTTGGTGGAATCATTCCATCATTTATAGCCATTACTGAAAACACAGCTTCTACACCACCTGCAGCACCAAGAGTATGCCCTGTATATGCTTTTGTAGACGATGCATGAGGAATACTACCTTCAAATATGGCTTCAATGGCTTTACCTTCTGCACTGTCATTATTAGCAGTACCAGTACCATGCAAGTTGATATACGAAATATCAGCCGGTTTGAGGCCTGCTCTTTTTAAAGCATTGCCCATAGCCAGCTTGTTACCCGTTCCATCAGGAGATGATGCCGTTTGATGATAGGCGTCATTTGCATTCGCAAAACCACTTACAAAACATTGTGGTTCTGCATTGAAGTGTTTCAATGCTTTTTCGCTCATCAATACTACATATCCTGCACCTTCTCCTAGGTTAAGCCCTCGGCGCTCATTATCAAACGGTTGGCAAGGCTGCCTATCTAATATCATTAATGTGTTGAACCCATTCAAAGTAAACTTTGACAAGCTATCTGCTCCACCGGCTACTGCAACATCAAGCAAGCCACACTCTATCATTTGAGCCCCCATCATGATACTATTGGCTGATGAGGAGCAAGCCGTGCTTATTGTAGTCACAAAATCATCGATACCGAATTGTTCTGCTACCAGTTCGGTAATAGCTCCACATTCATGATTCTTAATACTATCACAATCTACACTTTGAGCATCTTGCTTAAACTTGTCATATACACCTTCAGTGAGATCCATGCCACCAACCGTATTAGCAGAAAGCAAACCAACTCTTAAATCTCCTTTGTTATCCATATATGGAGACCACGCTTCTTGAACTGCAATCGCGCTTAGCAATGCTGTGCGAGGCCACTTAGCACTAACACCTGTAATGGTTGCTAATTGTTCATTACTCATCTTCACCTCACCTACAGGTATCTCACCTTGCCAATGAGTATCAAGATACTTAGCATGGTTTATACCCGACTTCTCTTGAAGCAACGCTTCTTTACATTCACTACTATTATTACCGATCGCAGTAATAATACCTGTATTCACTATGTAAGCTTTTGAAGCCATCTATTTACTACTATATATATTATTAATGTTATCTACCGACAATGCACTACCCTCACGCTCTTCTTTTGTTGCTAAAAATAAAGCAATATCATATTTATCATTGTATGCGTTCACCCATCCAAATACACATGCATCCATACCTCTATTCACCATCAGATCATTTACATAGAAGCAGGTTTCTTCTGTATCAAACTTCTCACTCATCAATGTCATTTGTTCTCCTTTAATACTATGTCTGATACAAATTTCCCCTAGCATAATATTGGGCAAAGTGTATACAAATAGCGCCGGGCTTGGGATTGTCTCCATAGTTTCCTTATATCGTTTGTCAACGTCAATACAACCATGGTGAGTCATTAATACTAGCGCAGCATTCTCTTTTACCTGTTCCTCCAACTCACTATCGGCCAATAGTATTTCTGCTCCTATCCAAGCCCATTTGCATAGGAGATCCATCTTGAAAAACTTCATGTAGTTATACCCTATATGTCTGTACAATTCCTCTACAGAATTTATACTTGCATACGCTTCCTTGGGTATTACCCAATCCCCATTTTTAGTAACTACATCACTGTTAATCTTAACCCAACTCTTTATGCTGATACTCACTTTTACTCTTCGTTTTTATTCACTGCAGCCAAATACTTGGCTAAACCTCTAATATTCTTATCATGATTTTTCACAAATGGGTTATCCTCATCCCAAACATAACCTGCCAATACCGAACATATCTGCCCCATTATATCTTCTCTTGGATTTGGAGCAAAGAACACATCGAACAGAGTTCCGTCGTACCAGCAATCAACATAAGTACGAAATACATTGATGCCCTCCATCATCTTATCCATATACTCTTCTTGCCAGTTTACCTTTTCTCCTTTTAACTGCTTTATTACTAAATGTGCAGCTAGTTGAGCTGAAACAGCAGCCAATGTTACTCCTGAAGAAAATATAGGATCTAAAAACTCAGTCACGTTTCCGGTAAGCACATACCCATCGCCATAAAAAGAGTCTGTTGTCACACTCCAGCTTTGTAGGCTTCTTGGCTCCCATGCAAACTCTGAGTCGGCAAAACGTTCTGCAATAGTAGGTTCGCTTTTAATTAATGCCTTTAATTGTTCTTCAGGAGTACCTGCATATTCATCAAAAAACTCAGGATCTCCAACAAAGCCAACAGATGTATTTCCATTTGAGAATGGTATAACCCATATCCATGTACCTGGCTTATGTACTATGGCAATGATTCTATTGGGATCATATATATCACTTCTTTTCGGATCGGTTATATGACAAAATAGTGCCTTTTTAGGTGGCAGTTTTGCTTCACGTTCCAGGCCAAACATTCGGGGTATTACTCTACCATATCCACTGGCATCTACAATATATTTTGCTTTTACTTTAGCATCACCTTCGCTTGTTGTTACAGTTGTAATAGAATGGTCACCTTGCAGGTCAATATCTGTAACTGTAGCCTCATAAACTATATTCACACCTTGCTCTTCACAAGCATCAGCCAACGTTTTATCAAAGTCAGCTCTTGGCACTTGCCATGTCCACTTCCAACCCGGTGTAAACTGCTGCGAAAAGTTAAAATCACAATTTTTACCGTCCTTCATGAATCGCGCACCATCCTTTTGCTGATAACCTTTAGCCTTTACAGCATCTAATAATTTTGCTTCTTCCAGTGCTTCCATACATCTGGGCAAAAGGCTTTCCCCAATAACAAACCTAGGGAACTTTGTTTTCTCAACTACTTGTACCGACAAGCCATGCTGCTTAAGGATAGCAGCAGCAATGGTACCGGAAGGGCCGGCACCAATTACCAAAACATCCGTCTCTTTTTGAATACTCATGGGGCAAAATGATGTGTAGAAAAATAATAATGTTTTCAGTTAAAGTGAAACATTACTTCTTCTTCAGCTCTAATATGGTATGACTAAGACCAATATTATCTATATCATTTACTACTTCGAAACCTGCCTTATCAATCAGTTGTAAGAACACTTCGCTATCATACATTTGGCTATTACCATTTGCCATAGTAGTAAAATACAAAGAGGTCATTTGTAAACTTAACGCTGAAGCTTCAAATTTTTGTCTGTCCCAAAAAGTCTCATTGATAAATATGCTACCGTCATTTTCAAGTGCGTTGTAACACTTACCTAGAATTAAAACGATCTCCTCATCAGCAAAACAATCCAAGAATTGACTCATCCATATTACATCATACCCTTTCGGAAGATCTCCGTCTTTATCCAACACATTGCGCTCATGGTATTGCACCCTTTCAGACATACCGGCCACTTCAATATTTTTTTGAGCAACATTCAGCTGCACTTGAAGATCTACCAATCCAACTTCTACATCTGCGTTATGATTCAAGCAAGCCAACGTAAATTTTCCTGTGTTAGCACCTATATCCATTATGCGCTTAGGATTATTAGCAAAAACTATTGGCAGCGCTTCAGGGAAAGCATTATCAGAATAAAAATGATCGAAATTAAACCAGCTTGTTTTGGCAGGTTCCGGCAACCTAGATAGACCTTGATATATTGTAGTCCAATCACCTAAGTGTTTTAACCCTATCGGCTTACTCTTTTCTATTGATTCTTTGAGATCTGCAGCTCCATCATAGCATACATCTTTCATAAAATCTGTATTCACTACCGTCATAGGGTGATTAATAAAAAAGTGCCCGGTTTTACTTAAGCAATACCTCCCTTCTTTTCTATATACTAAGCCTATGCCTAAACCGGCCTCTAGTAGTATTCTAATACCATAATGAGACATGCCTACTTTTGGAACAAGGCTTTCAATCGTAACACCATCCGTTCTAGATGCCTCTACTTCTTTCAATATGTCACTGTCGCGTAACAATACTGATGCTTGGAATATATAAGGTGCAAAAGCTAAAAATTGAGCTTGTGAAATGGCCTCTAAGGCCGACTTGTTGTCTTTTTCAAATAAACCCGTCTTAGGGTTAGAGGTATTTGCCATACTATCGTTTCAAATATGAGGCAAATGTAACAACTATATGATAAAAAATTATAGCCCTACTCTGCCCGCTCTACATACTCTAGTATCTCGTCAATATCCTCATTTGTCAGGTGAGGCAGGGGTGTCATGAGCACTTTATTCCACTCTTCATATACCTTTACGGCTCTCGGATGACCGCTTTCTATCACCTTTCCTGAGTTGCGAACAAATGCTCGAAGGTTGGCAGTATCATTATCCCACTTAGCCATTACCCCTTTAAGCGCAGGTCCTATTGCATCTCTATTGGGACGATGGCACTGGATACAATTTTGCACAAAAAGCTCTTTACCATGATCATAAATTGGCGCCGTAGCTTTTTTCTCAGTGCTACTGTCGTTACTTTCATTACTACCACAAGCTGCAACTAATAGTAAAGAACTGTATAAAAATAACTTCTTCATTATTTACTCAAGGCTTTTACACTTCTTAATAACCTGTTCCATCTGATACCATTTCCATGACTCAACCATACAAACGACGCCTTACCTACAACATGATCCTCCGGCACAAAACCCCAATAACGAGAGTCTAATGAATTATGACGATTATCACCCATCATCCAATAATAATCCATCTTAAATGTGTAGCTAGTCGCTTCTTGTCCATTGATATAATACTTACCATTCTCTTCACGAAAATCATTGTGTTCATAATGACCAATAATTCTTCTATAAATGGCAATATTTTCAGGGGTTAAGTTAACAGTTGAACCTTTTGCAGGTATTAACAACGGGCCGTAATTATCCTTATTCCACTTATAATTTGCCGTGTCGTGAGGAAAAACCCATTGCCCCGGATTACTGTACACCTCACCTGGCCTATCAATGTATGGCTCAAACTGCACCACTTGAGGCTGATTCTTGATCAATTCCACATGCTCGTTCTGAAGTGTAAATAGATATTGACCGTTACCAAAAAACTGAGGTGTCTCTATGCCTTCTTCATCTAAAAGGTCAAGTGATATAGATTGTCCGTTAGTTAACACTCTATATGTACTTTGCGCATGCGGGAATACCTCCCCTTTTTTGCCATTAATGTATACAACACCTTCTCTAATTTCCAGTTTATCTCCCGCCATGGCCACACATCTTTTAATATAGTTATCTGTCTTATCTACCGGGTGTGTTTTTACCGTTTGTGTACCTACTACTGCATTCCTTCCAAATTCACGACAAAGCGCATAGTAGTCTCTTTCAGGTGCTTCTGCGATGAAGGTGTCTCCATGCGGAAAGTTGAATACCACCACATCATTTCTCTTTACCTTACCAAACCCCGGTAATCTATGATAGCCCCATTGCACTGCGTCACTGTATGACTTACCTCCTGTGAGTGGCATCTTGTTATGTACTAATGGAACTGCCAAAGGTGTCATTGGTGTGCGTGCTCCATAAGCCATTTTGCTAACGAACAGGTAATCGTTCACTAATAAGCTACCCTCCATCGATCCTGTAGGTATCGTATATGCTTCAATAAAAAACATACGGATAAGAGTAGCTGCAACAATGGCAAATATTCCGGCATCAAGCCATTCTCTCCACCATACTTTTTTTTCTTTCTTTTCTTTTTTCTTTTTCCAGAACGCTAGTCGCATAAGGTTGTAGATAATTGAGTACCAAAAGTAATAACTTCCATCGCAAAACTTCATAGCAGGATTAAATGCTATAAGTTTTTTAACAATAAGCTTTCTTAACGAAATTGAAGGGTTATGTTAAACCCATTATTGACAATACTTTTATAATTTGGCTGGAAAATAATAATACATGAGTCGTTCAGTTACCATATTAGGAGCAGGTTTAGTTGGATCGCTACTAGCTATTATACTTCGTAAGCGAGGACATGAGGTAGCCATATATGAAAGAAGGCCCGATATGCGAAAAGCATCTTTATCAGCAGGCAAGTCTATCAACCTTGCTATGAGTGTGCGCGGATGGAAGGCATTAGACCTTGCAGGGTTACGGAAGGATATAGAAGACTTGGCGATACCTATGTATGGCAGATCGCTACATCAAGCTGATGGCACATCGGGTTTTCAGCAATATGGCAAAAACAATGAAGCAATATTTTCTGTTAGCCGTGGCGAGCTGAATAAGCGCTTAATGACACTGGCGGAGCAAGAAGGCGTGACGATACATTTTGAACAAAGATGTACCAATGTAGAAGTGGAGACCAATGAAGTGACACTTGAAGACATTAATACAAACGAATCTACCACCATTAAAGCAGATCTGCTTTTTGGTGCTGATGGTGCCTTCTCTGCATTGAGAGAAAGTTATGTACACACGACAAGGGTAGACGCTGCACAACATTATTTAAAACACGGCTATAAAGAGCTATGTATACCCCCTGATGAGAATGGCAAGGTGCGCATGGAAGAAAATGCGCTGCATATATGGCCTCGTAAGAACTTTATGATGATTGCTTTGCCTAATACAGATGGTACTTTTACCTGCACATTGTTCTTGCCATTTGAAGGAGATACTTCTTTTGAAAAGCTAAACACCGAAGAAGACGTATCAGCGTTCTTTAATGAACACTTCCCTGATGCAGTGCCATTGATGCCTACTTTAATGGAAGATTTCTTCAGCAACCCAACCTCTGCATTGATCACTACACATGTTGACCCTTGGCATTTTGATGATAGGAATGCGCTAATAGGTGATGCTGCACATGCCATTGTTCCATTTTATGGTCAAGGTATGAATGCTGGTTTTGAAGATTGTAGCGTATTGGCAGCATTAATAGATAAACATGGTCATGATTGGACTACCATTTTAGCCGAATACGATGAGCAAAGAAAACCTAATGGTGATGCTGTAGCAGAGCTGGCTTTAATGAACTTTGTAGAGATGCGTGATAAAGTAGCTGATGAAAGCTTTTTACAACGCAAAAAAATAGAAAAAGAACTGGGCAGACGCTACCCTGAGCAATTTATATCTGTATACGAAATGGTATCATTTAGCCATATCCCATACCATACAGCTATAAGTTGTACTCGTGCACAGGATGAATTACTGCAAAAGATAATGAGCAATGGCGATTTCTTTAGCCAAATAGAAAATACAGATTATATAAAAGAGTTAGATCGTTGGGTGGCTGATTACCATCAGTCTGTGCAACAACTGGATTTTGGAAATGAGGATTGATAAAAGATGGACATTAAAATCTGCTGACGAAGAAGTAACAAATAATATACAAGAGGCACTAGGCATTCACCCTGCTTTATGCAGGTTATTAACACAACGTGGTGTTTCCGACTTTGATACGGCAAAAACCTTTTTCAGACCTGAGTTGAGTCATTTGCATGATCCTTTCTTAATGAAAGACATGCAAAAAGCAGTACAACGTATTACTGATGCCATAGAGTGGCATGAAAGGATATTGGTATTTGGCGACTATGATGTGGATGGTACTACTTCCGTATCTGTAGTATATTCTTTCCTTAGAAGTCAATACGATGGCGACCTAGGTTACTATATACCTCACCGCTACCGTGAAGGTTACGGCGTTTCTAAAGAGGGCATTGACTACGCTAAGGAGCATGGCTATACACTCATGATCACACTTGATTGTGGTATTAAGTCTTACGAGCTCATCAAATACGCACAGTCATTAGGCATAGATGTAATCGTTTGCGACCACCACACACCTGACAAACAGTTACCCCCTGCTGTTGCTATACTTAACCCCAAGCAAGAAGATTGTGAATACCCTTATAAAGAATTAAGTGGTTGCGGCATAGGGTTCAAGCTCATTACAGCATTGGCAAATAAATGGACGCTACCTGCTGACTCCTATTTACAATACCTAGACCTAGTAGCTACAAGCATAGCGGCTGATATTGTACCAATAGATGGAGAAAACCGCGTATTAGCATTCTATGGGTTGAAAAAAGTTAACGAAAATCCGTCGTTGGGTATCAAAACCCTAATGGAACTTGCAGAGGTGAAAAAGCAGATGACCATTTCAGACTTGGTATTTGTTATTGGGCCTCGTGTGAATGCAGCCGGACGTATGGATGATGCTAAAAAGGCTGTGGAACTTTTCATTGAGGCTAACCCAAATAAGGCTTATCAGCATGCAGAGGCTTTAAAATCTGACAATGACGATAGACGTGAGGTAGATAAAAGCACTACTGAAGAAGCTTTGGCTATGATACAAGATAGTGCCGCATTAGCACAACGTAAGTCTACCGTTTTATATCAAGAGCATTGGCACAAAGGGGTTGTAGGGATTGTGGCTTCAAGGTTGATCGACCACTACTACCGCCCTACCATTATACTGACTAAGTCAAACGACAAAGTATCAGGGTCTGCTCGTTCGGTAACAGGCTTTAATATATACGATGCCATTCATGAGTGTCGCGACTTGCTTGACAACTATGGCGGTCACTTTTATGCTGCAGGCATGACCATGCCTCCCGATAATGTAGATGCTTTTATTAATAGGTTTGAAGAAGTAGTCTCAGAAACCATTACACCTGATCTATTAGTACCCGAAATAGAAATTGACGCAGAAATAAAGCTGAAAGACATTACTCAAACTTTCTATAACATATTAAGTCAGATAGCTCCATTTGGGCCATCAAATATGCGTCCGGTATTCATGACACGACATGTATTTGACTACAATGGATACTCTAAAGTGGTAAAAGACATGCACATAAAATTTTGTGTACACCAGCATGATGGCATTGTTATGGACGGTATTGGTTTTGGCATGGTAGACAAGTATGATGTGATGCTTTCTGGGCCATTCGACATCGTATATACCATTCACGAAAATGAATATAACGATAAGATCAGCTTGCAAATGCGAGTGATAGACATAAGACCTTCACAATAAATAAAGCCTCGCAAATGCGAGGCTTTATCTTTTATAACATATAGTGTTTGTCACACTAGGTCAATATCGAAGTTTACCAGATCCACAAACTCATTGATACGAGCCTGTACATCTTCGTTAGATATCTCTTGTAAACG
This sequence comes from Flavipsychrobacter sp., assembly GCA_965230595.1. GTDB lineage: Bacteria > Bacteroidota > Bacteroidia > Chitinophagales > Chitinophagaceae > UBA5543. The sequence goes on from OZ246011.1 coordinate 2,764,295, forward strand.
TGTAGGACCAAATTTCTCTACACAGAAAGAAGCCATTGCAGAACCTACTATAATCGCTGTCTTCATATTATCAAATGAGATATCCTTTGTTGCAGCAATATGCCCCATAAAACCACCTGCGAAAGTATCACCTGCACCCGTTGGGTCAAACACTTCTTCCAACGGCAATGCAGGAGCAAAGAATACATGCTTATCGTGGAACAATAATGCACCATGCTCACCTTTCTTGATGATGATGTATTTAGGCCCCATCTCTTGTATCTTTTGTGCCGCTTTCACTAAAGAGAACTCACCACTTAGCTGACGCGCTTCGCTATCGTTCACCATTAGTACATCTACTTTTTTCAAAATAGCTTTTAGTCCATCCAAAGCAATGTCCATCCAGAAGTTCATGGTATCCATTACCACTAGTTTCGGACGTTCTTTCATTTGGTCGATAACACTCATCTGCACATCAGGTGTAAGGTTACCCAAGAACAAGAACTCCGCACCTTGATAGTTATCAGGAATTTTCGGGTCGAATTGTTCCAACACGTTTAGCTCTGTTACCAAAGTATCACGTGTGTTCATATCCATATGATAGCGTCCGCTCCAGAAGAAGCTTTTACCATCTTCCACTACTTCTACTGCTTCAAAGTTCACCCCTCTCTTTTCTAAGCTAGCGATCTCTTCTTTAGGAAAATCACCACCGATAATAGATACCTGTTTGATATCATTTGTAAAGTTGGATGCCGCCCATGCTGCATATGTTGCAGAACCACCGATGATGCGGTCTACTTTACCAAATGGGGTTTCTAAAGCATCAAAGGCCATAGAGCCTACTACCATTAAAGACATATTCTTGATTTTTTAAGCGTGACAAAGGTAAGGCTAAACGGGAAAAATGAAAATGTATCTCACTTTACCTTATGGTAAAGGCTTTTATCTATTTTAGCAGCTATGAAAGCCATGTTGTTCGCTGCGGGGCTGGGCACCCGTCTCAAACCATTTACGGATAAGCACCCTAAAGCTTTGGCACCTGTCAATGGCAAGCCTCTACTGGAGCATTGTATCCGCTATCTACAGAAGTATGGTATAAACGATGTGGTAGTGAATGTGCATCACTTTGCCGACCAGATAGAGCGAGTATTGGCAGACAACAATAGCTGGGGTAGCAACATCACTATTAGTGATGAGCGTGGTGAAGTATTGGAGACAGGCGGAGGCTTACTAAAAGCAGCAGAATATTTTAAAGATGAAGAATGCTTTGTTGTCATCAATGTAGATGTACTTACCGACCTGGACCTTGGAAAAATGATAGTGGCTCATAAAGCAAATAACAACATCGCTACACTGGCGGTAATGCGAAGGAACTCATCCCGTCATCTACTCTTTAATAATGACATGAAGCTATGTGGCTGGCAGAATAATAAAACAGGCGAACAGAAAATAGTACATAATGAGTCCGACCTAGAAGGCTTTGCGTTCAGTGGTGTACATGTACTCTCTCCTGAAATATTAGATATGCCTTTTGAAGGCAAGTTCTCTATAATAGATGTCTACCTACATTTTGCAAAAACGCACAATATCCTTGGCTACGACCATACGGGAGATATTTTTTTAGATGTAGGCAAGCCAGAAAGTTTAGAGAAAGCAGCAACATTATTTAGTCAATAAAAAAGAGGTAGCTATTACTACCTCTTTTTTATTTAATATAATATCTAAACTACTTCACACCCATCTCAGCAAGTCTATCTTTTATGAAAGTACCTAGCTCAGAGATGTAGTTTGATGAAAGGTCAAATTTGATACCCGCCGTTTCATATAATTCAGGTAATGTTTTGGTATAACCAAGACTTAGTGCCTTCATATAATTATCCAAAGCCTGCTCTTTGTTCTCGCGATACTGACGCCACATAGCAATAGCCCCAAGTTGTGCGATACCGTATTCTATATAATAGAATGGCACTTCAAACAAATGCAGCTGCTTCTGCCAGAAGGTTGCGCGATACTCTTCAAAGCCTGTCCAGTCAGTAACACCTGTGCTGAACTCATCCAAGATGCTCAACCATGCTTCCGTTCTTTGTGCTACAGAATGACCAGGGTTAGTATACAACCAATGTTGGAATTTATCTATCGTAGCTATCCAAGGCAATACGCTTATTACACGCTCAAGTTCTTCCAACTTAGCGCGGTCTAGCTCCTCTTCATTTTTGAAGAACACATCCCAATGCTCCATAGAGAAGAGCTCCATACTCATACTGGCCAGCTCTGCTATCTCCATTGGGTACTCTTTGAATGAAGACAACTCCAACGGATGAGACAAGAACGAGTGTACCGCGTGTCCACCCTCATGCATCATCGTAATTAGGTCGCCCATAGTACCTGCTGCATTCATAAAGATGAATGGAACACCCGTTTCAGCCAGCGGGCAGTTATAGCCACCCGGTGCTTTACCCTTACGGCTTTCCAAATCCAGACGTTTCATTTCTTGCATGGTCTGTAAGCAGTAGCTGAAGTACGGGCGAAGCTTGTCGAATACCTGTGTTGCTTTTTGTGCCAGCTCCTCACCTATTTCAAAAGGCTGTAGCGGCTCCACACCTTCAGGCTCAGCATTTCCATCCCAAGGACGCATAGTATCTAAACCAAGACGTTGCTTACGGTGCTCTGTCAACATTTTGTTCAGTGGCAATATATGCTCACGTACGGCCTCATGAAAAGCAAAACAATCTTCTACTGTATAGTCAAAACGTCCAAGTGACTTGAATTTATAATCACGGAAGTTATCAAACCCTGCATTCTTAGCTACCTCATGGCGCTTGGTCAGCAGTTTATCAAACAACTCATTTAGTTCATCTACATCTTGCAAACGTCGCTCTGCTACCTTAGTAAATATACTTTCACGTAATGTTCTGTCTGACTGCTGTAAGAACTTAGCCGCTTGTTGTAGTGTATATTCTTTGCCATCATGTTCGATAGTCATTTTGCCACTGATAACACCAAACTGCTGCGCTAACACGCTCAACTCAGCTTGAAGAGGAACGTTCTCTTCTCTATAAAGCTCTATTGCATTTTGTACACTACGTAGATATGGGAAGAACTCTGCTTTATCCAACTCCTTAGTATAAGAGCAAGCCAAAAGCTTTTTGTTCAACTCAAACAAATAGGGCTTTAACTTTGGCTCTATTTCCATTACGAAGTAGGTAAATGCTTCTTCATATTCTTTATTAGTGGTATCCAACGTCATTTTTATCTGACGCCATGCTGCATCTTCTCCAATAACAGCTTCCAACTCACTCGCATCCTTCAACCACTTTTTTAAAGCCTCTTGGCTATCTAGCGCTCTATTTTTCAAGTCGTCGAAGTACGGTTTTAACTCCTCCCATGTACCTGTTTTGAAGTCGTTTGGCAAGAAACTTCTGTTGATCTCAGTATTTATCGGTTCAAAATTCAAACTCATCTCTATTATTTTTTCAGCCGCAAATTACATTACCCAATGCAATTATCCTGTTAAACTATACTTAGACATTCATATTAAAAACAATTAATATTAAATAAATAATTCTATGATTATTATAGTTCATATTTGTTCGAATATAATTTAACAAGAAAGAATACTCATTTAGAGTAAAGTATTATAAATCAATCACTTAAACACTCCACAAATAAATTAAAAAAGTAATGTCTGTCAAATTTTCTTATTAAAACTGACGCTTTGCATTTTTTTCCTATCAGGGCGTTTGCTACATTTGTACCAAGTTGTGAATTTAATGGGTTAGTAAGTAAGAGCCGACGGATTCCTCCGTTGGCTCTTCTCATTTCTACTATATTTGCTGAAATCGATATGGCAAAGACCAAAACAGCTTTTTTCTGTCAACAATGCGGCTATGAAACTCCTAAATGGACCGGCAAATGCACCTCTTGCGGCGCTTGGAACTCTTTTGTGGAAGAAGTAATACACAAAGAAGATAAAGCAAAGAAAGATGTACAGTGGGAGCAGGAAAAAGAAGCTAAAAAAGCTCAAAAATTAAACAATATTACCCCCCAGAGTGATACCAGAATGCTCACTCCTGACACAGAACTCAATAGAGTGTTAGGTGGTGGTGTCGTACCCGGATCAGTGATACTGGTTGGTGGAGAGCCCGGCATAGGTAAGTCTACACTATTCTTACAGTGCGCTTTGCAGTGGACTAGTATTACCACCCTATATGTATCAGGTGAAGAAAGCGGACAACAAGTAAAACTAAGAGCTGAACGTGTAGGGGCTCAAAATGACAACCTTTACCTGCTGACAGCTACTGATACAAAAACTATCTTTCAAGAAGTAAAGAAAGTCCAACCACAACTACTCATAATTGATTCTATACAAACTTTACAATCTCCATATGTAGAGTCTGCAGCAGGTAGTGTATCGCAAGTGCGTGAATGTGCAGCTGAGTTACAAAGGTTTGCAAAGGCTAGCAACATCCCGGTTTGTATTATTGGGCATATTACTAAAGAAGGCTCCATCGCTGGTCCTAAAGTACTGGAACATATGGTGGATACTGTATTACAATTTGAGGGAGACAGACACTATGCCTACCGTATACTAAGAACCATAAAAAACCGTTTTGGCTCAACTTCAGAACTGGGGATCTATGAAATGATCACCTCAGGCATGCGTCCTGTTAGTAATCCATCAGAAATATTATTATCTCAACATGAAGAACCTTTAAGCGGCATTGCAATTGCTGCCAGCATGGAAGGACTACGACCGCTAATGATAGAGGTACAAGCACTGGTAACCCAGGCAGTGTACGGTACGCCACAGCGCACTGTAAGTGGTTTAGACTTAAGAAGGTTACAACTACTACTCGCAGTATTAGAAAAACGTGGAGGATTCCACTTTGGCACTAAGGATGTATTTGTAAACATAGCGGGAGGGCTAAAAGTAGAAGACCCTTCAGTAGAGTTGGCTCTAGTTTGTGCATTGTTATCTTCTTATGAGGATACAGCTATACCGTCTAACATTAGTTTTGTGGGAGAAGTAGGACTATCGGGCGAGATAAGAGCAGTGAATCGTATCGATCAACGAATTGTCGAAGCCGATAAAATGGGACTGGATGCTATTTTCATACCAAAAGCCAACGCCAAAGGGCTGGATAAAAAGAATTACAACATAGAGATCAGGACAGTAAATAAGGTAGAGGACGTCTATAAAATGTTGTTCTAGTATTACCAACATGGAAATAAGAAAAATTGACAATAAAGAACATATCTCAATAAACTTGATTGCACATGAGGCTCGTGATATACACCCTCTCATACAAGTAGGAGTAAGCATTAAATCAGTGATAACTTGTGATTTAGGTAAAGGCGAACATATTTGGTTTTCTATAGGTGATATTGAACGATTTATAGATGAGTTAAAACAATTGGATGAAACTAGAACAGGCAACGCATCTCTTAATAACTTTGCTCCTGAAGGTTTAATACTTACTATTAGTAATAAAGATGACCTTGGGCATTTATTGATGACAGCTAGACTTGTTAAAGTACAAAATGACTACCAGGATGATAGCTCATACGACTTTACAATTAGATATGAGATTGACCCCAGTTCAATAAACTCTATAATTGTAGGTCTAAAGAAATTGATGATACCATAATATGCTTAACGATATCAAAAAAGGGCTATCACACCTTGTATACCCTAGTCTTTGCGAAGGTTGCAGCAAACAATTATTACCTGAAGAACGTGTATTATGTCTCAACTGCAACATATACAATTTACCCAGAACTGCTTACCATCATATACCAGACAATGAAACAGCCATGCGATTTGCAGGAAGGGTGAATTTTCAAAAAGCAACATCTTTTGCCTACTTCACAACTGGTGGTCTGTTACAACATCTGTTACATGAGCTCAAATACAACGATAAGAAATACATAGGCTACTATCTAGGGCAACAACTGGGGTATGATCTACAACAAACCAACTGGCATGAAGGAGTAGATATCGTTATTCCCGTACCCTTGCACCCAAAAAAGGAAGCTCAAAGAGGTTTTAACCAAAGCTTGTTCATTGCAGAAGGGTTAGCGAATGTGCTTCAAATACCTATTAACTCGAAAACACTCACCCGAGCTGAGCATACTGAGAGCCAAACACAAAAGACTAGAGAAGAGCGCATTATGAATATGAAAGGAGCTTTTTCTATACAAGATCAGCAACAGCTAGAGCAAAAACATATACTGATCATAGACGATGTATTAACAACCGGAGCTACTTTAGAATCGTGCATCTTAGCCTTACAAAAAACAGAAGGTGTAAAGGTTAGCATCGCTACTATCGGTATTGCCAATTAACACCTATAAAAGTTTACATGTAATAGCCCCCTCAAATATTGCTTTTTACTGTTAATAGCGTTAATTTAAAGGCAATTTTACAATAGTTAGCCGTATAAGGTCATATACAAATTTTACTTTATGAAGAAACGTTCTCTTTTACTGGGTGCACTTCTGTTATCATCTGTTATCACATTTGGTGCAGGTTTCCAGTTGAACCTACAAGGCATCAGGCAGTTAGCTATGGGTGGCTCAGGAGTAGCCGTACCTTGGGATGTATCAACAATTTATTACAACCCCGGTGGTTTAACCTCAATAAGAGGGCTACAAGCCTATGGGAGTGTTCACGCTTTAATTCCGAATTTAAGGTATGTTGAAGCCCCTACAGGAAATTACACAGCTGATACTAAAGAAGCTGTATATACCCCATTTAATGTTTACATAGGTGCTCCATTAGGCTATAAAAGCCCTGTAAGTGTGGGTGTAGCAGTATACACACCTTTTGGTACAGGTATCGCTTGGGATGAAAACTGGAAAGGGCGTTATATTGTTCAAGACATCAATCTTCAAACTATTTTTATACAACCTACTGTTGCCTACAAGTTTAATGATCAAATATCATTAGGTGCAGGCTTTGTATATGGTACGGGTAATATTGAAGTAAATAGAGCCGTTCCTTTAATGAACAATAATGGTCAAGATGGCCAGGCAAACCTGAAAGGTGATGCTAACGGTGTAGGCTTCAACTTAGGCTTACACATTAAGGCAACTAATAGAGTATGGTTTGGCTTATCATACCGCTCACAAGTTAAAATGAAGGTTAAGCGTGGGTTCGCCACATTTAAAGTACCTAGCAGTATGTCAGGCAGCTTCCCTTATACAGCCTTTAAAGCAGACCTTACACTACCACAGGTATTTACTGCAGGTCTAGGTTTCAAAGCCAGTAACAAGTTGATACTTACTTTGGATGCGAACTTTGTAGGCTGGAGCTCTTACGATAGTTTGATATTTGACTATGAGAATAATACAGCTGCGTTACAAGACACACGCTCTCCTCGACACTACAAGAACACCGTTTCAATACGTGCGGGAGCTAACTATAAATTCAGCGACAAGGTATCAGGCATGTTAGGTGCTGCTTGGGATCCTACGCCGGTAAAAAATGGTTTTGTATCACCTGAGTTACCAGATAACAACCATATCATTACAGCAGTAGGTCTTACTTACAAACCATCTAAAAGGTTGACCTTGATGGGTGTGTTTGAATATGTGATCACGCCAAACCGCACTTCTGCAGTTGATGAGGCAGGATTTTCAGGCACTTACCAAAACAAAATTATTAACCCGGGGTTAGGAGTATCCTACAATTTCTAAAAACTGATTAAAGCATGAAAAAACTATTTATATACAGTACTCTAGCGTGCCTTGCTTTAGCATCTTGTAAGCCTACTCTAGAGCCTGAAAAGCCGCAGACTGGTGATGCAGATTTTTCCTACTACTTAGCCGTAGGAAACTCACTAACAGCAGGCACTAGTAATGGTAGCTTGTATACCAGTGCACAACAGAATTCGTTTCCTGCTATGCTGGCTTCAAAATTCAACTTAGTAGCCAATAGTAAGTTTGAGCAGCCATTACTTCCGGGTGAGCACGGCTACCCTTTTCCTAAGATCATTCTTAGCATGAGACAGGGACCTTGTGATACAGTATCTTCACTAAGTCCAGTACCATTCCCCGGCGCGCTAGATTCAGCAGGCAGTGCTGCAAATGTTTCCTTTAAAGGGCCATATAACAATATGGCTATACCTGGCATAAGAGCTATTGATTACTTATTCCCGGGATATGGTGCACTTAACCCTTACGCGGGGCGTATTTTTGTAAGCCCGCTTACCAACAGACCACTTGACGAGCTCAAACTTCAGAAGCATACTTTCTTCACACTATGGGAAGGTGGTAATGATGTGCTTGGTTACGCAGTAGCAGGCGGGGAGCAAGGCACAGGGCCTACTTCAGCAATTACTAACATCAACCAGTTTACTGCCGCCTTTGACAGCTTAATGCAGACGTTAACGGCAAATGGAGCTAAAGGTGTTGTATTGAACATTCCTGATATTACAAGCTTACCATACTTCAATACCATTCCTGCAAACGGAGCTGAAGTAACTAAAGCTCAAGCCAATGCACTAAACGATGCATACAATGGCACACAAGTACACTTTAACCCGGGTGCTAACTACTTTGTAATTGAAGATGCTAATAGTCTGGTAGGCTTCCGCCAAATGGAAAAGGGTGAGCTTGTTCGTTTAGAGCTGCCTTTGGATTCAGTGAAATGTGCCGGTTGGGGAACTAAAAAGCCTATCCCTGCTGCATTTGTACTTACAGCAGACGAGGTTACTAAAATCACTAATGCTATTCAGCTATTTAATAATGTAATTACTACAATGGCCAATAGGTATTCTGTACCAATGCTTGATATTAACGCTTATATACAAAGTATCAATTCAGGCATTAGTTATAACGGTATATTATACACTCCTACATTTGTGAGTGGTGGTGCTTACTCACTTGACGGCATACACCCAACAGGCCGTGGATATGCATTAATTGCCAATCAGGTCATTATGACTATCAATAGTTACTACAAATCAACTTTACCTATGGTTGATCCTAATAACTATGATGGCATTATGTTCCCATAAAAGAGATTTTACCTATAAAAAAGCCGAGTGAAAATCACTCGGCTTTTTTATTTTAGTTATTTTGAGTAGGTCTGTAGGTCATATCTGCGGCAGTTACTACTACGACTTTTTGTCGTCTTACAAACCTTGGGTTTTGATAAAACATCGTAGTACGTGCATCTACATAAATATGTTCCAACATCCAGATATCAGAAAGAGCATCCGTAAGTCTGAATACGCCACAACGCACGGCATCTAGCTCTTGTAGTTTTTCGCATTTTGCTATCGACTCAGGAATAGCTGTCAGCCTGTTTCTGTTGATATACAAGAACCCTAAATTTTCCATGTTACCAATATCCTCCGGCAGCTTGATCAGGTAATTATAACCAAGATCTAAAAGGCTCAGATTAGTTAAGTTCGTGATTTCGTCAGGCAACTCGTAGAGTTTATTTGAAGCTAATTTTAGCGACTTTAAATTACGCAGCTTACCTATTGACTTTGGCAGCACTTCTATATTATTACCAGATAATGCTAAGCGTTCCAGCTTACTGAAATCGCCAATACTGCCAGGTATAGACTTGAGTTCATTAAAACTTAGTGATAGATATGCTAATTTTTTTAGCTGACTCAATTCAGCAGGCAATTCACTAATGTTATTTCTAAACAGAATAAGCTCCTCAAGTTTCTTGCATTTATACAATGATGGTGGCAGCTCTTTGATCAGGTTATTGCTCAGGTTAAGTGATTTAAGATTCGGGAATTGATCTAACACATCAGGCACTTCTATTATTCTCCTACCCGTCATTTTTATTGCTGTTACATCTTCTTTATGCTCCAATGCCTCTTCCCAATTACTATAAACTCTTTTCGCAAAGATGTGACTAGGTGTAATAAACATTAGTGCTAGCGCTACTGCAAAAACCTTGATCATATTACTATGTTTTAATGGTTCACTAATACTACCTTATCCGCTTGTATTCATCTGATGTAACTATTTTATATTCTTTAGGTACTCTAAATAATTTATCCTCAATCGGCTTTTGGTAAATACTTTTTATGCTGAAATACATGTTTACACCTTTGGCGTTAGCGATCACATATTCTAAAGGCATTACCTTAATTTCAGGGAAGTGTACAAACATAACAGGAGAAGGCTCCCATTTTTTAGTATAAAAGATATCACACTCCTGGCTATTCTTGTATTTAACTGTTGCTTTATGCGCGTGCTCCCCTATAATATCTTTATGCTCTGATCTTTCATCTATACTAAAGCCTGCCCACCTACTTATCTCTTCATCTACTTCTATTGGGTCTAACTCTATGGCATAACCCTTACTACCCATTATGCGAAGTGTATATGATGTTCCTGCATCTTTATTATAAATACTCACATCTCTAAAACCATTATCTAATTCTAACTCTCTACGAACCTTATTGCCTTTTACATATACGGTGTAAGTACCTTTATACTGCACGAGGCCTTCTCCGTCATGCGAAGGGTCGATAGTGATATTATATATTGCCTGACCTTCGTTCAATAACTTTTGAGCAAAGGAATTAATGCCAGCAAATATGCATACCATAATGAGCAGGCAGTGTTTATATGTAGCGCTTCGTATAACACCTTTCATATCTACTATTAAAAATACCGATTTAATAAACATCACTTCTAATATTAGTGTAATTATTTCTACTAAAAAACCTTGCCAAATTCGCATCTACCATGTTAAATATGTATACCTGGCGACAACTTGTCACCTCATATTCAATGGGTTGTTAACTTGTTTTCACATTTATAAGTGCAATTACCTTTTTTTCGTAGATTGCCATATTGTATAAATTTTTGTGATAATGAATCAAGGTAGAAACCGAAATAAGCGCTCTATAAAAACTTTTCTGACTGGCTCTTTGCTAACTCTTGTTATAGTTTTTTCTGTACAAGCACGTACAACAGATGCGTACTTTGAAATATCTAAAAACCTGGACATATTCACAAACATATTTAAAGAGTTAAATGCTAACTATGTAGACCCCATAGCACCTGGCGAACTCATTAAGACAGGCATTGATGCCATGCTAAAAAAGCTTGACCCTTATACGGTATACATCACAGAATCTGACATTGAAGAGTTTGAGTTTCAAACCACCGGAAAGTATGGCGGTATAGGTGCTACTATGCGTAAAAATGGAGATACCATTCGCGTAGGTGAGGTATATGAATATAGCCCTGCACATAAAGCCGGCCTTCACCCTGGTGATAGATTATTATCTATAGACAAAAAATCAGTAGTCGGGAAGTCGATAAGTGATATCAGCGTCTTATTAAAGGGTTCTCCGGGTACACAAATAAATATTCAGATCAAAGATGCTTACACAGGTGGTGTGATGGACAAAGTGATCATTCGTGGAGAAATTGAAGTATCAAGTGTGCCATATGCTGGCTTTGTAGGTAGTAAAAATGATATTGCTTATGTACGTCTTACTCAATTCACTCACGGTTGTAGCAGGTTAGTAAAATCTGCATTGGATAGCCTAAAAAAGGTGAACCCAAACATGCAATCTGTCTTGTTAGATCTTAGAAATAACCCCGGAGGCTTACTCAATGAAGCCGTATCTACATGTAACCTTTTTATAAATAGAGGTCAGCTTGTAGTGAGTACAAAGGGTAAAAGGAAAGAAATTGGACAGAACTTCAATACCACTAGTAAAGCTTGGGACACTAATATACCCGTTGCTGTACTCATTAATAGATCTTCGGCATCGGCATCTGAGATCGTATCAGGTACAATACAAGACCTTGACAGAGGTGTTGTGATTGGAGAACGCTCATATGGGAAAGGGTTAGTACAAACAACAAGACCATTAGGTTATAATGCCAGATTAAAACTTACCACTGCAAAATATTATACGCCAAGTGGTAGGTGCATTCAAGCTTTGGACTATACCCATCGTAATGCAGATGGTAGCGTAGGGCATGTACCCGACTCTCTGAAAAAAGAATATAAAACCAAAAACGGAAGAAAAGTGCTTAGCGGTGGTGGTGTTGAACCCGATATAGATGTAGAAAATAAAGAGATCAGCCAATTAGCTGTAACGCTATACATGAAGGGATATATATTTGACTATGCTACTCAATATGCTAAGCAACATCAAACTATAGGCAACCCTGCATCTTTCAAACTTACCGATGCAGAATTTAATACCTTTTCTAAATGGCTAGAAGATAAAGACTACTCCTACAAAACGGAAACAGAAGTGGCTTTAGACTCATTAACATCTGTTGCTAAAAGAGAAAAGCGGTACGATAATCTAGCCGCTTCCTTTGAAGCATTAGAGAAAAAGCTGGCGCACAACAAAAAAGACGATTTAGAAAAATACAAAACCGAAGTGCGTACATTTCTTGAAAACGAGATCGTCTCCAGGTATTACTACTTAAGAGGACGAATTAGTCATAGCTTAACAGATGATAAGTATATAGCGCAAGCTGTAAAAGTGTTAGATAACTCTACAGAGTATAAGAACGTACTACAGTCTAAATAGACTACTTAACCCAAGCTTTTAATGCATCAGCCAGCTTTCGGTCGTTACTTAACCTAGGCACTTTGTTTTGCCCGCCTAGTTTACCGATAGATTTCATATATTCAATAAAACTATGAGGTTTCATGCTTCGTATTTCTAGAGGCTTAAGTATACCGCCACCTACTAGGTCATTATAATAGCTATTGAGTACTCTCAATCTACTATCTATATCCATAATAAAGCCTTGCATATCATCCGGCTCTTGTTCAAACTCAACAAACCACTCATGGTATGGTAGCCCTTCATTCACCTGAATCATTGGGGCTACCGTAAATTCAATAACATTTACCTTATGCTTTCGTGAAGCCTCAAGCATGGCTTTATCCACTTCTTCGCCTATTACATGTTCTCCAAAAGCAGATATAAAATGCTTAATACGCCCACTAACAACTACTCGGTAAGGATCAGTACTTACAAACTTAATAGTATCCCCTATGTTGTAGCCCCATAGCCCTGCATTACTATTTATGATCAATGCATAGTTCTCTCCTACCTTTACTTCTTCTAGCGTTAACCTAGTTGGGGTTTCATCAAAAACCTCACCTGCAGGTATAAATTCAAAAAAGATACCTGAGTTTGTGTTCAATAACATGCCCTCTGCTTCCAAAGTATCCTGAAAGGCAAAAAAGCCCTCAGAAGCAGGGAATGTTTCTAATATATCTATTGGCTTCCCTATGCTTTCTATTAACTTCTCCTTGTATGGCTCAAAATTCACCCCACCCTGTACCAATAATTGTAAGTTGGGAAATAGATCTTTTATTTTCTTCCCTTCCGATTTTTCCATCAACCAGTCAAAATACATTTGCACCCATGGTGGTATACCGCTGATCAAGGTCATATCCTTGTTTATGGTCTCCTCAACAATTCTTCCCAACTTCTCTTCCCAATCTTCAACGCAATTTGTTTCGTAACTAGGCACTTGATTACGCCTTAAGTATCCGGGTACAAAGTGGTTAACAATACCACTAAGTCTTCCTGTAGGAATGGAACCAGTGCGCTCTAAAACAGGAGAGCCTGTCAAGAATATCATATTACCATCTACAAAAGAAGCATTACCGGTCTCCGCAATATAGCAAAGCAGCATATTCTTAGCTGAGTTGATATGATTGGGCATTGAGTCTTTAGTAAGCGGTATGTACTTGGCACCACTGGTAGTACCGGAAGTTTTTGCGAAGTATAAAGGTTTGCCTTTCCACAATACATTTTGCTTCCCATCAATTACTTGCTGAACGTATGGTTTTAGCTGTTCGTAATCGCGTATGGGAACTGCTTGTTTATATGCAGCATAATTGTTGACATCTTTTAAAAGATGGTCATGGCCAAATATTGTCTTTCTACCTATCTGTATCTGGTTATGAAATATTTGCTTTTGGTCATCTATAGCCGTAAGCATTCCTTTACGAATACGTTTATGAACGAAAGCAGCATATGGTTTGGCAACGGACGATTTGATCTTCATATTACTTGAGCGGTATTCGGTAAAAGTAAAATTTATTACCCTAATAGAATTGTTATAAATTACGTTTCTACTTCTAGCATGAAAAATCAAGTACAGAACAATAATGTATCAGTTTACAGAACAATAATTAATGTACTGCCCATATTCCTATCCCTTATAGCTGTACTTATCTACAATAAATATCCGTTAGTCACATCAGACACAGGGTCATACATCAGACATGCTTTCGATTTTCAAGTACCTGCAGATCGATCACCCTTTTACGGAATATTTGTAGGCATATCTAGCCTATGGCAAACTCTATACTTGACGACTATTACTCAAACACTTATACTTTCAATCGTATTATACCGCTTTGCTCTGTTACTAGTTGGTAATAACACTAAAGTATATATCTACTGGGCCATACTGTTACTAACTGGCTCACAGGCACCTTGGGTAACAGCTCATATCATGCCGGATATCTTTACTAGTATACTATTAGTGTCCACAATACTTTTTTTGTATGACAAAGATCCTTCTAGGATAACCACCAGCAGCTACTTATTATTAATTATTCTATCACTTGCTGTTCACTTTTCTCACTTTGTTATTTATCCTCTTTTTATAACGATACTCATCTCACTTGCAATCGCAAAGAAGAAGAAACAGAAAATTAAACGACTGGCACTACTGTTAGCAATTAGCGTTACATGCTTTATTGGCATGTCTGGCATCAATTACGTAAAAGGTTTTGGGTTTACGCTTTCTTCAGGTTCACATGTATTTATGGTAGGTAAATTTGCCGAAGCAGGTATCCTTAAAGATTACCTAAATGAAAAGTGTGAGAACAAAAAATACAAGCTTTGCGAACATATTGATCAAATACCAGATAAAGCATATAACTATTTATGGGATGAACAGTCCAGCCCGTTATATAAAATTGGAGGTTGGCAAAATAGTAAAGAAGAGCATCAAGAAATAATTAATGGCATTTTTACATCGCCAAAATACTTTGTGCGTTTTTCTTATGTGTCAATACAACATACCTTCAAGCAATTAACATTTATAAATACACCGTCAAATCTGCCCGCTCTAGGAGAACATTCAAGCCCTTACCGATTCATAAAAAAGCATTTACCACAAGAGCTAACGAGTTATACAAAATCAAAACAATCGAGCAATACGCTCCATATAGATACCTTCAGGCTGTTTCACCTTATGTTTTCAATATTATCCTCTTTACTTATACTATTATTATTTGCTAAGGGAAAACTGAATCATAAAACAAAGATGGTTTATGCCCTGGCATTGCTATACATTCTCTGCAATGCCTTTGTTACAGCCACTTTTGCCAATGTTCTAGATCGTTTACAACTCCGTATTTGGTGGATTATTCCTGCGCTTAATGCCCTAATATTTGTCAACTTATTTGTCAATAACAGAAAGAAAATGGCAACAAAAGCCAATAACAACGCTATATATTAAAAATAATTTGTCTGATATCGAAAAACTGTATTAACTTTGCGCGAAATATTTTGGAGCGTCATGTTTGCAGTAGTAAATATAGCAGGTCAACAATTTAAGGTTCGTAAGGACGACGAATTGTTCGTAAATCGCCTAGAAGGAAATGTAGGTGATAATGTAGAATTTTCTGAAGTTTTAATGACTGGTGATGATAAAGACATCAGCTTGTCAGCTTCTGTAAAAGTAAAAGCAGAGATCGTTGATCATCTAAAAGGTGACAAAGTGATCGTGTTCAAAAAGAAACGCCGTAAGGGTTATCAAAAGTCGAATGGACACCGTCAATATCTTACTAAAATTAAGATTAACGACATTGCTTAATTTTTTTTATTAAATTCGTAAATAGTATAATAAGAAGATGGCACACAAAAAAGGTGAAGGTAGCGTAAAGAACGGCCGTGATTCCAGAAGTAAACGCTTAGGAATAAAAATATATGGTGGGCAGCCTGCAATTGCAGGTAACATTATTGTACGCCAAAGAGGTACAGTATACCACCCGGGTGATAATGTGGGTATAGGAAAAGATTTCACAATCTTCTCTTTGATCGATGGTACAGTTGAGTTTCGCAAAACGCGCAACAAAACACTAGTATCAGTAAAAGGAAATTAAGCAGCCGCCAAAGCTTAACCCGCTTTGACGGTTTTGCCATATAAGGACTTTTTTTTTAACCCTTAAATTCACAAATTATGGCAGCAACTAAAAAAGCAGCAAAAAAAGCTGTGGCCAAAAAAAAGGCAGCGCCCAAAAAAGCAGCGAAGAAAGCTGTAAAAAAGGCAGCTCCTAAAAAAGCAGCGAAGAAAGCTGTAAAAAAAGCAACGCCTAAAAAAGCGGTTAAGAAAGCTGTAAAAAAAGCAGCCCCTAAAAAGGCTACTAAGAAAAAGGCAGCTCCTAAAAAAGCAGCAAAAAAAGCTGTAAAAAGAGCAGCCCCTAAAAAGGCTACTAAGAAAAAAGTAGCTAAAAAAGCAGCTCCTAAAAAGGCGACCAAGAAAAAAGTAGCTAAAAAAGCAGCTCCTAAAAAAGCGACTAAGAAAAAAGTAGCTAAAAAAGCAGCTCCTAAAAAGACTACTAAGAAAAAAGTAGCTAAAAAAGCAGCTCCTAAAAAGACTACTAAGAAAAAAGTAGCTAAAAAAGCAGCTCCTAAGAAAAACGCTGCTCCCAAGAGAAGAGCAGTCAAAAAAGCTACAAGAAGAAAAAAATAAGACTTACAGATTATCTTGATAAAGAGACTATATTAATATATGGTCTCTTTTTTTGTGCCAATACTTTATTGTCAATGATTTGTAAAATAGCCCGCACATACACTCCTAATTTATGAAAATGCAAAATTGTCGCATCTATATAGTAGAATAACAATAAAGAGAGTAAGTTTGCAACTCACTTAACAGATTACAATGAGTCAAAGAAGAAACAAGGTCAACTTTAACTATAGGGCTAGCTTGCACATAGCTATGGGGATCTTATATCTCGCAATTGGTTCAGCAGTAATGTACTTAAAGTATTTTGGAGCATTTGAATTACCGATAGGCCTGGCCTACTTGCTTGGTGGATTAATGCTAGTGTATGGTACCTTTAGAATATGGAGAGGATGGAGAGATTTAAAAATGAGTAAAAGCAGCAACGAATAACTGAAAAATTAAGTGATATCCACCGGTAAATAATCCGCTGTTAAATTAATGTTACAAGATCAATAAAACCCATACGTTTTTTTAAAATATTGACTAAAATTGCGCTCCATGCAACTATTTAAGAACAGCTTACTGTTAATAGCTTCATCAATAGTTCTATTTGCTTGTAATAATAAGCAACAAAAGAAGCACACAGATACTCCATCAAGTGGAACAATAGATATATCTGTTGATGAAACTTATAAACCTATTATTAAGCAGCAGTTGCAGGTTTTTGACAGCAGTTTTCCTGACGCTAACATCAATGTAGAATACAAGTCAGAGGTTGAATGTTTAAAGGACTTTTTTGAAGACAGTGCAACAAGACTAATACTCGTTACACGAGAGCTATCTAAACAAGAGAAAGAAACTCTTGAACAGAATAAAGTCGTAACACGCTCGTTATCTATAGCAAAAGATGCAGTTGCCATTATCACAAACAAAGACAACCCTGACAGTACTTTTAGTATTAGCCAGATAAAAGGAATACTTACTGGTGAGCATGTTAAGAATTACAACGTAGTTTTTGATAATCAGGGATCAAGCACACTGCGCTATATGCTTGATTCTATAATAACGGGTGAAAAGCTTGGTGAAAATGTATTTGCACTTAATGGGAACGACTCAGTAATCCAATATGTCTCTACCCATAAAAATGCAATTGGCTTAGTAGGTGTAAGCCATGTAAGCGACTTTAGTGACCCTGAAGGCTTGGCTTTTATTAGCTCAATAAGGGTTGCCTCTATACTTAACGACAGCTTAGACAAATACTACAAACCTTACCAAATATATATTGCATCAGAATACTACCCATTTGTAAGGCATCTTTATTACATACATAAAGAAACTCATCAAGGGCTGGCACATGGGTTTTCAAAATTCTTACGTGAGTATAGGGGTCAGTTGATATTTAAAAGTGCAAGACTATTCCCAACAAGGGTGAATACCATTTTTAGAGATGCTGAAATAAATAATTAATATATCTAACATAGTAACACAATCTGTATAAAAACATATACAATGAATATCAAACAATTTGTAGTAATGGTAACGGCTGTAATGCTTTCAGTAAGTGTCTCAGCACAGTCGCTAGAGGAAGGGATCAAGATGTATAAATATGAGCGCTATAAGAGTGCTAAAGAACAACTATCATCTCTTGCAGGCAGCAACCCATTGGCTAACTATTATCTAGGTCTATCAGAGTTGCAATTAGGTAATGTAACCGAAGCAAAACAAATATTCAACAAATACCCTGAGGACTACGCAAATATGTCAGGGTTAGCAAGAGTAGCTTTTGTTACCGGCAATGCTACAACAGGTAATCAAATAGCAGAAAATATTGCTAAGAAAGCTAAAAAGAAAGATGTAACACCATATAAGTATGCTGCTGATGCTATCACCTATACCAAAGGTGGTGATAAAAACAAAGCTATCGAGTGGTATAACCTCTTCTTAGAAAGACAAATATTACCTGATGTAAAAATAGCTCTTGGCGATGCCTACCAATCATTACAAAGTGGTGGTGGTAAAGCTATGAGCAGCTATGAAGATGTGGTTGCTACTGATGCAAGTAATTCACTAGCACTATCGCGTATTGGTAAATTATGGTATGATGCAAAAAGATATGACCTTGCATTAGAAAACTGGAACAAAGCGCAAGAAGCTGATGCCAGCAATCCACTCCCTTATCGTGATCTTGCTGATGCTTATCGCTTAACAGGGAAATATCAACTTGCAAAAGAAAACATTGAGAAATATTGGTCATTTTCAGACAAGAGTAATGTTGATAAGGAAAAGTACATGGATATCCTTTTCTTATCTGAAGACTATTCAGGTGCTATTGAGAAAGCACGTGAGTTGATCAATGCAGGTGTTGTTGAGCCTCGTTTCTACGGCATACTTGCTTTTAGCCAGTTGGAACTAAAGGACTCTGCTAACGCACTAAAAAATATTAGAAAATACATAGAGCAAACACCTAAAGATGACATACGTAACATTGCATACTTAAAATATGGTAGCATATTACTGACCAATAGTATGAATGATTCTGCTGATCGTTATTTCAACTTGTATGCTCAAAATGACACCTCTGCTGATAAATCAAGTAGCTACAGAGATATTGCACAAGCATTTAAAAAACAAAAAGCATACAAACAAACCGCTAAATGGTACGAAAAGTTAACTAGTCAATTTGCTGACAAAGCAACACCTACTGACTACTTCTATAGTGGATATTATTACTATTTCAGTCAAGATTTTGGCAAAGCTGATAGCATGTTTGCTAACATGGAAGAAAAGCACCCTGATCAACCTTCCGCTCCTTATTGGAGAGGGCGTATCAATATGGCTATAGATAGCTTAGCTACAGAAGGTAATGCAGTACCACACTATGAAAAATGGCTTGGTATTGAACAAGATAATTACACAAGAAAAGATAAAGATCTAAAGTATGCTTACGAGTACTTGTTACTTTACAACTACAAGAAGCAAGACAAGGAGAATACTAATAAGTATATGGCTCTACTTGAAGCAATAGACCCTGAGAATAGACTAGTAGGTCAAATAAAAGAGATACAGAATAAGAACTAAAAAAATACTAAGTGTGTATATAATAAAAGAGCCACCTTGTTAGGTGGCTCTTTTGTACATAGACTACTCTATTACCATTTTACCGTTGCTTATTACCACTCCATTCTGCCTTAATTTATAAAAGTAAATCCCGCTAGGTGTATTACTATTATCAACAGACACCTTACGTTCATTAATTGTACCAACTCGCTTAACTAAAGCGCCGGCTACATTATATATATCTAAGGTAGCATTGGTTATTTTTTTATTAGAGTAGATATGTACTACCACATTTCCTTTTGATGGGTTGGGAGATATAGTCGTCTTTACTTGTTCTACATTATTGATACCTTCAACAGTAGTTGGCATACCATATTTTACAATGTGGTTTACAGTCTTTCCTCCTGCGTTTTTAAAAGTTCCTGCTACTATTAATGCATTACCATATACAGTCATAGCATTCACACCACCATCAAGCTGTGCTCCGGCATCCTTCCATGTTGTACCGTCCCATGTTGCCAGATTGTTTGAGTTTTCATTGCCTGCTGCAGTAAAATTACCACCTACAAAAAGTAAATCATCGTACACTTCAAGAGCTCTAATAGAAAATGAACTTGTTGAAGTAACACCTACTTTACCTGTTCCCAAAGTAGACCACTGAGAACCATTCCACATAGCAATATGATTTGCTGTTGTTGTCGTACCTTCTATAACATTAAAATTACCTCCGGCATACAGGTTGTTTTTATATGTGGCCATTGAGTGAACGCTCCATGCGCTGGTTGCATCTCCTAAACCTAAGGTGCCTACATTCTGCATAATATTACCAACGATCTTGGCTATCCTGTATTGCAGTATTGATGATCCATTGTTGAAAAAGAAACCACCACCTGTATACAGTTCATTATTGTGCATATAAAAATCATTTACTCTACCATTTGCACCAGCCTGTACACCTGCCCAAGTCGTACCATTCCAGGTAGCAATATTTGATATGTTATTTCCTCCGGCTGTAGAAAACTCTCCACCTATATATAGTGTACCATTAAATTCCAACATAGCACCTACAAAGTCATATGAGCCGCTTGTGGAAGTGCCTGTGCCCACAGGTACCCATGCATTACCATCCCATTTTGCAATATTGTTTACCGTAGTGCTACCAGATTTTGTAAAATGCCCTCCTGCATATAGATCTCCGTTATAAAGTGCCAGCGAATACACTACAGCATTTGTGCCTGAAAAACCATCTCCTAAAGCACTCCAAGACGACCCATCCCATTTAGCAATCCCATTTACAGTTGTGCCATCTACTTTTTTAAAAGCACCTCCTGCATATAACACATTGGATGAGGGGTCTGTTAATAAACAAAGAACTTGGCTGTCAAAGCCTTGTGAACCTACCCCTTCCCAATTTTGGGCCATTGTTGTGCTTGCAAATAACACAAGCAAGAGAAATAATGTAACTTTCTTTTTCATAATTTTTAATTTTTTAATGAATGTATCTATCAAGAGCATAGACTTAATCAGCTAAAAATCAGTTTGTTACACAGTTATCATTTTAAGCTTTATTAAGCATTATTGTCATTTTTTAGCACTGTTATTTTCATAGAGTTAATAATTAATAAGCTTTTTATTGCCATATATTTTGCAGCAGATATACTGCAACCTTTTCACTTATTATTTTCCGAACTTTGTAAACTATGTTTCAACTGAATAGTCCTTACAAGCCGGCAGGAGACCAACCAAGTGCTATTGGTGAACTAGTAGATGGCATCAATAATGGGGAGCAATTTCAAACACTACTTGGCGTGACGGGGAGCGGTAAAACCTTTACTGTTGCTAATGTGATACAAGAAGTGCAGAAACCCACACTTGTGCTCACCCACAATAAAACGCTGGTTGCACAGCTATATGGTGAACTAAGACAGTTCTTTCCAGACAATGCTGTAGAGTACTTTGTAAGCTATTACGACTATTACCAACCTGAAGCATACATACCTACAAGCGACACTTATATAGAAAAAGACCTCTCTATCAACGAAGAGTTAGATAAACTTAGGTTACGAGCTACCAGTAATCTGCTAAGTGGCAGGAGGGATATTATTGTAGTAGCGTCTGTGTCCTGCATCTACGGTATGGGTAACCCTACTGAGTATAATAATAATATCATTCGCTTTAAGGCGGGCGATAATGTAGGACGAAATGGTTTTCTGCATCATTTAGTTGCAGCACAATATCATAGAAGCCAAGGCGACTTTACAAGAGGTACATTTCGTGTAAAGGGAGATACAGTAGACATTAACCTACCCTATGTAGACTATGGATATCGTATCACTTTCTTTGGCGATGAAGTAGAAGAAATAGAGAGCTTCGAAACCGATACAGGGAAACGTATAGGTACAATGGAGAATGCTGCTATATTTCCTGCCAACCTATACTTAGCTCCTAAGGACATGCTGGCACAGATCATCCATGAGATACAAGATGAGATGAATGCCCAATATGAATACTTTTTAAGCATAGATAAACCTTTGGAAGCGCAGCGTATCAAAGAGCGGGTAAGTTATGATGTGGAAATGATACAAGAGCTGGGGTTCTGTAATGGTATCGAAAACTATTCACGTTTTCTTGACCGTAGAGAACCGGGCACACGACCATTTTGCTTATTAGATTACTTCCCTGATGATTTCTTAATGATTATTGATGAAAGCCATGTAACGATTCCACAGATTAGCGGAATGTATGGCGGAGATAGAAGTAGAAAACTAAATCTGGTTGATTATGGTTTCCGTCTACCTAGTGCTTTAGATAATAGACCCTTAAACTTTCAGGAGTTTGAGACATTGCTCAATCAAGTCATCTTCGTAAGTGCCACACCAGGTGACTACGAACTGCATAGAACGCAAGGTGTAGTAACAGAACAAGTAGTAAGGCCAACAGGCTTATTAGACCCACCTATTGAGATAAGACCAAGCGCCAACCAAATTGATGATCTACTTGATGAAATAGACAAACGTGTGATAAAAGGTGATAGAGTTTTGGTGACCACACTCACTAAACGTATGGCCGAAGAGATGGATAAATACTTAAAACGTATTGATATTAAAAGCAAGTATATCCATAGTGAGGTAGACACACTTGAGCGTGTAGAAATACTAAGAGAATTACGATTAGGAAAAATAGACGTACTCGTAGGTGTGAACTTATTAAGAGAAGGACTTGACCTACCCGAAGTATCACTCATGGCCATATTAGACGCGGATAAGGAAGGCTTCTTACGTAATGAGCGTTCACTAACACAGATGGCTGGGCGTGCGGCACGTAATGTAGATGGACTCGTGATTTTCTACGCAGATACCATTACGGAAAGTATGCAAAGAACAATGGATGAAACTGACAGGAGAAGGGAGAAACAGATCCAATACAATACAAAACATAATATTACACCTAAAACTGTAGCCAAGAGTACTGATGAGGTCTTTAAACAAACCTCAGTGTTGGACATCAAGGGATATGATGAAGACAATCAGTATGCAGTACATGATGAGTTGGTTTCTATTGCAGCAGAAGAAGAGGTGGAATATAAAACATCAGCTCAACTAGAGAAAGCTATTAAGAAGACCAAAAAAGAAATGGAACAAGCCGCCAAAGATCTGGACTTTATGGAAGCGGCAAGGCTACGTGATAAGATGCTAGGGCTACAGAAAGAGCTAGAGGGTATGAAGTAATTACTCCCCTGCCAACACATTAATATCCTTGTTCTCAAAATAGATCTTATCTCTTTGCACTAGTGTAGCGTTGATCATAGCTTTTCCCACCTTGATGGTATCAGTACCATAGCGAGTATTATTCAATAAAGAAGATAGTGGGCTAATGATCGTATAAAAAATATTGGCGAATTTAGTTTTTGACTTCACACCTCTTCTAGGGAAAATAATTCCGGGACGAAACATGTACGCTTTCTTAAAAGGCATCTTTAACAATCCATTCTCCGTTCTACCCTTTACCCTGGCCCACATCATACGTCCTTTTTCTGCAGTACCGGTACCCGATACGTATATAAAAGTCATGTTTGGGTTGACAACTGCTTCCGCAAAATGTATGGTCAGATCATAAGTGAGCTTTGTATATTTCTCTTCACTCATCCCTGCCGCTGATACACCCAAGCAAAAGTAACAAGCATCATAACCTTGTAACTGTTCTTTAATAGATGATAGATCATGAAAGTCCTTATGAAGGATCTCTTTTAACTTAGGGTGTTCCATCCCCAAACTACTTCGGTTTATTACTAAAACTTCAGTGATGTCTTCATGATCCAAGCACTCATAAAGAACACCTTTACCCACCATGCCTGTTGCACCTGTAATAATGACTTTTAAGCTCATAACATTAAAGGTAAAGAAAATATGTCCTCACATACTGCAAGGACATATTGAAAAGATAATTAAGCTTCACCATCGAGAAATCGTCCAAGATCAGATAGTTTGGCATCCCAAAACTTATCATAATAGGCTAGCCAGTCTTTCACATGTTGTAGCTGTTTGGGGTTAGCTAAGCAAAAACGCTCGCGACCTTTAGCTTCTATTTTTACCAACCCTGCATCCTCCAATAACTTGATGTGCTTGGTAACACCTTGCCTGCTAATTTCAAATTTATCAGACAACTGAGTAATAGAGAGTGCTGTTCCGGCAACTACTAATAAGTGAAATATCTCACGACGATTAACGTCTGCAATAGCTTTAAAAATCTTATTTACCGTGTGCTGCTTCAACTTGCTCACCTGCTAAATAACTATTAAGTGAATCAATACATTTATCCCACCCACCATCAAAGCTTTCAAAATACTTGATCGCTGTTTCTTCAGTAGGATATTTGCTAATACCTGAATGCTCCAAAGTTAATAAGGTCCCGTCATTGTTTTCCTGTAATGTCCAACTTACAATAGTTTCTACATTAGAACCTGCTACTATCCAAGAATACACTAGTTCGTTTACCGGACTTACTTTTTGAATGATTCCGGATACTTGCTCACAGTTGTCATTTTCACTAATAAGGCTATAACGATAGCCTTGCTCTGCCTTAAAATTACATTTGATGAACCAAGCAGATATTTGCTCTTGTTCTGTAATTGCTGCCCATACTTTGCTAATAGGATGAGCATACTGCTGTTGTTTTTTTAATACGTCTTTCATTGTTTTATGTTTTTAAATGCAACCAATTAGTTGCAAATATAGACGTTAATGATTAATTGCGCAACTTTTTAGTTGCATTTATGTAATAGACCTAAATATAGTATACCTAAGGACATGTTCTAGAAGCAGTAATATAATGGCAGTAAGTGCCCAAGGGAAGAATAACTCAGCATAATGTTTATAGCTACTCACTTCTATTTTCGTCTTTTCCAGCTTATTGATTTCATCATATATTGCTTTTAGCGAAGTATTACTCGTAGCTCTATAGTACTTACCGCCCGTTTCTTTGGCTATTTTCTGTAGTAATGCTTCGTCTATCTGTACCGGCATCATCTGCTTTTGTGTACCCATAGGTGTTTGCACGGGATAAGGTGCTGTGCCCTTACTACCTACACCTATTGTATACACTCTAACTTTATAGGACTTGGCAATTTCTAAAGCAGTACTAGGGTCAATAAGTCCTGTATTGTTCACACCGTCAGTAAGTAATATCAACACCCTGCTTTTTGCTTTGGAAGCACGTAATCTGTCCACACCAGTAGCTAAGCCCATACCTATGGCCGTACCATCAACTAACAACCCACTTTTGATCTTGCTTAACTGTTCTTTTAGCACTTGGTGGTCAATGGTTATAGGTACTTGCGTAAAACTCTCACCCGAAAATATAACTAAGCCTACTCTGTCTGTTTGTCTACCATCAATAAAGTCAGCAGCTACTTTTTTAGCCGCTTCTATCCTATTGGGTTTCAGGTCTTCTGCCAGCATACTACCAGACACGTCTATCGACAATACAATATCAATACCCTCACTATCTATATTTTCGGTCACGTTGCTGCTTTGTGGTCGAGCTAGCGCAATAATAAGTGCCGCAATACCTACCAGTCTAAATACGAATAGTAAAGGTCTTAATCTCACTCTCCAGCTAGGCTTTACTTCGGTTATACCCTCTAGCGTTGTCAACCGCATGGCAGGGTTCGTATCTTTTTTCTTCTTCAGCTGCCACCAAATCATAAAAGGTATGATCAGTAGCAATAAAAAATACCACGGATGTGCAAAGCTAATATGTGACCAAGGCGTGCTCATTATTTCTTACTGTTGTCGTCTTTTGGTTGGTCAATAGGTTTCGTGATCATAACAAATTGATGTACTCTACTGTAGGCGTCAACATGCTCTTCCGGCAGCGGTTTGGCCTTAGCAAACTTAGCCATATCAGCCGTGCGCAATGCTTGTTCTAATAGCTCTCTGTGTATTGCTAATTCTCTATGGCTGTGCATACGAGCGAGTAACTCGTCGGTAGTCAACTCCATAGCTGTTGTGCCAAAACGCTCCTCAATATAGCTTCTTAATATATCGGTTAACTCCACATAGTATTGCTTCACTTCGTCCTGCTGCCAAAGCTGCTTCCCTTCCAGTTCAGTAAGCATGCGTGTAGCCTTTTCATGTGGCGTTTCAGCAGGTGGCGGAGGTGTATACCCTTTTGGTTGTCTTCTTTTTTTCACAATGGTATAAATGACCATGATGATCAACGTCAACAACATGGCACCTCTCCATATCCAAAAGAAGGTATTGAGATAATCGAACCAAGTAAGCTCAACTGCTCTGATATCCTTTATTTCTTTAAAAGGCTTTGTCGTATCTACATCAACTGTTTGTATATAAATATCAAATGGCTCAGTATATGTAGTGCTTACGGTATCACTACCTGACACTTCTGTAAATTCAAAAGCCGGTATTTGATACATACCTGAATCAAAACCGGTAATCAATAAACGTTGTTTATACAGTACACCTTGCTCTGACCGCAACGTATCTATTGCCCCTTTTTCTACTACTTCAAGGCTATTAAAAGTATCAGGTATGTTAGCCCATACTAGCTGTTTCCCTTTCCCTTTCCCTTCTTTGGCCTCTATAAAATACCTCACCTGATCGCCAATGGTGATTTGTTTGGTATCAACTTTGGCTTGCACAGGTGCTTGTCCATGCGATAATACCGGCAGTAAAGATGCCAGTAAAAACAAAAGAATATGTATGCTTGATCTCATGTTCAACTTACCTGCCTTTAAAGAAACCTTGTAATGCTTTTACATAATCTTGGTCGGTGCGTACGCTAAGTAATTGAGCACCGCTTTTTCTAAAAGATTGTACGCAATATTTTTTATGCTGATCGAACCGGTGTGCATAGTTAGCTCTTACTGATTTACTATCGGTATCTAACCAGGCTGTTTTTTTCGTTTCAGAGTCCATTACCTGAACGAGCCCTGCTTGTGGTAGTTCACGGTCGTGTTTGTCGTACACTTGCACTCCTACAAGATCATGACGACGTGCGGCAAGCTGCAAGGCCTTTTCATAACCATCACTAATAAAATCGCTTAACACAAATGTTATGGCACGCTTTTTCTGTACTTGATTAAGCAGTTCCAGAGCCTCCTTGATATTCGTTCCACCTTGCTCGTTGGGTTCTAATGCTACCAACTCTCTAATTATTCTTAATATATGACTACGTCCTTTTTTAGGAGGAATAAACTGTTCTACTTTATCACTAAAGAAGATAACGCCAACCTTATCGTTATTGGTCGCAGCAGAAAATGACAAGACCGCACTTATCTCTGTGATCAATTCGCGCTTCAAGCGCTCAGTAGTACCAAATAGAGAGCTACCACTTACATCGACCAGTAACATTAATATTAACTCCCGCTCCTCTTCAAATACTTTTACAAAAGGAGTAGAAAAACGTGCTGTTACATTCCAGTCAATATTTTTTACATCATCTCCATGTTGGTATTCTCTTACTTCACTAAAAGACATTCCTCTCCCCTTAAAAGCAGAATGATACTCTCCTGCGAATATATGATTGCTCAAGCCCTTGGTCTTGATCTCTATCCGCCTAACCTTTTTTAGTATTTCAGAAGTGGTCATCATAGTTGTTACGCTATGGTTTCTTTTACTACTTGTTTTAATACTGTTGCCATCTGCTCACCGCGAGCTTTGGCTTCTTCTTCTGTCATTTTTAAATTGATGAGCGATGTAATACATCTACTGATGATCGCATCACTAGCAGGGAAAGCCTGGTTACTGTAGTGTAGCACTTGCTGCTTTTGATCGTCATGCAGTCGATGCATCCAGCTACCGTTCTGTAAATGTTGCCATTTACGAATGTAATGCCAGTTGTTATCATACCAATAGAAATTACCGCCTAGTCCTGCATCAGCCAAAGCTACTATAGCAACTCTTGTAACAGTTTCTGTAGGCAGGAAAAAAGACAAGAATGCACAGGTATCACCTTCTGGATCAGGTATCTCACGAAAAGTAATACCAGGTACATCTGCTAACTGTTTTTTTATGATTTGATGATTGCGCTTTTGGATAGCTAAGAAAGAATCTATCTTCTTTACCTGCGCCAATCCTACAGCAGCATGCAGTTCTGATATACGGTAGTTAAACCCAAGATATGGATGCTCATCAGCTCCTCTATCTTTACCTATATGGTCGTGCCCATGATCGCTCATGTGGTCGCACTTCTTATAAACCTCTTCATTATTGGTCAATACAACACCACCCTCACCACAAGTCATGATCTTTACAAAGTCAAACGAGAAAGTACCTGCATCACCAAAAGTGCCTAAATGCTTGCCCTTATAAGTACCACCTATAGCCTGACAAGCATCTTCTAATAATATTAGGTTATGCTCCTCACATATAGCTTTAAGTTCGTCTAGCCTAGACATACTACCACACATATGCACAGGCATAATGGCCTTCGTTTTTGGAGTAACAGCTGCAGCTACTGCTTTAGGGTCTAATGTCAAACTTTCATCAATATCTACCAGTACAGGTATAGCCCCGGTTGATATTACTGCCTCGAAACTAGCTACGAAGGTAAACGTGGGCATGATAACCTCATCTCCTGCACCGATTCCTAATGCTGCCATAGCTACATTAAGTGCTGCAGTACCACTACTCACTAATTGAGCATGTTGGCTACCGAAACGATTGCAGATCTCTTTTTCCAGCTCATCAGCTTTCCAAATGCCATTACGGCCACCATCAAAACCGTAACGCATCAAGATACCTGTTTCTAATACGTCATTTACTTCTTTGCGCTCTTCGTCGCCAAATAATTCAAATCCGGGCATATGATATATTTAATGTCAACAAAAGTAACAGATAGGATTTTTATATACTTTAACGATTTACTAAAATTTTCTGAAAAAACACCTCCTATCCCCACTATATAACCTTAGTTTTGTCATACAATCCAAAAACATACTGTAATGATGAAGAAAACACTTTCTTTCTTAATATGTGGTACAATATTGTTAACTGCTTGTGCTGATAACTCTAGTAGTGAAAACAGCGAAGCCGTCATTAAAGCACAACCTGTATCTATTAAGTCTGTAGGCAACTCTCCTGAATATAAAGATGCGCAGATCGGCATAAGCAAAGTCACCTCTACTCCTGAAGGTGAAACCAATGCTGTTGTGAGTTTTCAGTTTGATGTAAAAAACTACGAGCTGATGAACCAAACAGATGATGCAGCAGGGAAAATGTGTGCTAACTCCGGCAAGGGGCAACACATTCATTTTATACTAGACAATCAACCATATGCAGCACTATATAAGCCAGAGCATCAAGTGAGCCTTCCTAAAAATAGCGAACACTACCTTCTGGCATTCTTATCGCGTTCTTATCACGAGAGCATCAAAACAGAGGGGGCCAGCTTAGTATACCACTTTAAAGTAGATGAAAATGGTGCTATACAAGAACTAGACGCTCCAAAAGAGCCTATGCTATTCTATAGCAGACCTAAGGGCAGCTATATAGGCAAACCCAATACGGATAATTTGTTGTTTGACTTCTTTTTATGGAATACTGAGATCAGTGATAACGGAAATCGTATACTTGCACACATAAAAGGCTCAAACGTTGATACGACACTAGTGATAACAGAATGGCAATCTTACTTCTTAAACAATATGCCTATGGGCAACCCAAGCATCGAATTAACTTTGATAGACAAAGATGGAAATAAA
This sequence comes from Flavipsychrobacter sp., assembly GCA_965230595.1. Taxonomy (GTDB): domain Bacteria; phylum Bacteroidota; class Bacteroidia; order Chitinophagales; family Chitinophagaceae; genus UBA5543. Next base: position 2,794,269 of record OZ246011.1, read on the forward strand.
GTAGAAGGGCCAATGAGTGAGGTAACAAGAGAGTTTACACTGGCACTTGAAGAACCACTACCGGCAGAATAAAAGAATATCTTTTCATACTTAAGCCAAGCAAAATGCTTGGCTTATTTTATTCTTTTTATTTGAGCATCCCCATCCAGATCAATAATTAACAACAATCCCGGTAGTTTACTCACTTCTATACTTCCTATTTCATCATCCATTTGTAAAGCCTTAGCGCCATTATAGGTGCCCCAGTTCAAGAGCTCTTCCCAGTCTAGTTCAGGATAATGCTTTTTAATAGTTTGCAGTTCTGCCAAAACAGATAGTTGATGGTTAGATGACAAGCTATCTGTACCAATACACACCTGCTCATGGTCGAACAAGTCAATATTTGGGAGCTTACCCTCTATGTACAAATTAGCATTAGGGCAAAGGCACCAGTACAATTTTTTATAGATAGACTTGGCCACTTTCACATCTTCTTTCGAAGTGTAGGTATTGTGTACCAATATCATAGGATGTGAAGGAGATAACCATTCGCTATAGGTTGCTAGCGAGCTCTTAGTTGAGGCTTCAAAAAAGTCGTCATTGATACCCATACCATGCAGCATATCTTGCAAGCCACCACGCTTATGCTTATAATACTCATCTTCTGCTGTGCACTCTTGGTTGTGTATAGATAGTAAAGCATTTCTATCAAAATCATTGACCATAGCAAATAGCTGCTTAGATACAGAGTAAGGAGCATGAGGCACTATTGTTTGCCTTAAAAAATGTCCTTCCTGCTCTTGTGCTGTTAAACTATGATATACCGCTACTGCATAATCAAACTGATGTTGCGGCTCTGCTGTAAAGCCAATACTCTCCACAAAAGAGTGAAAGTGCATCTTATTTTGCACCCTAAGGTCTAGGGTGTCTGAGGTATTACATATATCTCCTACAGCCACAATACCATTATCCTGCATTTCCTTAAACGCTGCATGCCTGGCAGATATCTTTTCATCCTCTGTATAATCGTTCCTTGTACCATTTACCTGCTCTAGGAAAGCCACTAAGCCTGTGCCTTCCGAAAGCTTACCCTTCATGTGCGACAGCTCTAAGTGGCAATGCACATTGACAAAGCCAGGGCAAACTACTCCGTCATAATACACGACCTCATCATCAGGAGCATCATCATGTATCGCTACAATACTACCATCATCTGCCACCTCTACTATAGCACCATCAGGCATCCAACCATGACCATCATGTATTTTCTTAGCAGTAAAAAGCATGGCTACATTTTAAAATGCTTCAGTCTGATTATCTCTTTTTCGTTCAAAGTCCGCCACTTACCTCTTGGTATATTTTTCTTGGTTAAGCCGGCATACATCACTCTATCCAGCTTAGTAACCGTATATCCTAAATGTTCGAATATCCTGCGCACGATACGGTTGCGCCCACTATGTATTTCCAAACCCACTTCATTTTTAGATGTTAAGTAGGCCATAGCATCTACTTTTATCAGGCCGTCCTCCAGCTCTAAGCCGTTCATCACCTCTTCAAAGTGCGCCTTTGTCAACTGTTTATCTAACGTTACCTGATATACTTTCTTCACATTATACTTCGGGTGCGATAGTTTTTGGGCTAAATCTCCGTCGTTGGTCATTAGTAGTAAGCCTGTTGTATTTCTATCCAACCTCCCTATAGGAAATATGCGCTGCACATCTACCCCTTTCACCAACTCCATCACTGTTTTTCTATCTCTAGGGTCGTCAGTAGTAGTTAAATAACCTTTAGGCTTGTTCAGCAATACATAAACCAAACCCTTCTGTGGAGAAAGTGGCTTACCGCTCAAAGTCACTTTATCCTGCTCCTGTACACGATACCCTGGCGTTGTCATTACCTCACCATTCACCTTCACCTTACCTTCCTTAATAATATCTGCTGCTTCTCTTCTACTACTAGTACCACAATGAGCCAAATACTTATTTAATGGCATGGGCTCATATTTTTGCTTAGGCGCTACAGGCTTTTTCCTCTCAAAGCTCTTTTCTCTGTCAGCCTTAAAACTGCGTTCTTTTTGCTCTTCCTTTTCACTTCTTTCCTTACCTTGCTTCATAGCCTCCCAAGGGGCTTTACGATTACGCTTATTAGGCGAGGATGGTTTCTTTCTCATATCAATAGTTATCAACTGGCAAATGTACAACCTTTATACACCAATCATGAAAAATAAAAATATCAGAACTTCTGTAACTTTTTATTGAGACAAACGATTTATTAACTGAATGGAGCCTAAGGACTATAATGCTTGCGTAAAAAAGTGGGCGGATGCACTTTTCCGGTTTGCTTGTAAGTGCACGGGGCATGAGGAAGACGCAAGAGATATAGTTCAGAATAGCTTTGAGGTGTTATGGCAAAAGAAAGACAGCGTTGATTATGGCAAGGCAAAAGCATTCCTTTTCCAGATAGTATACAGGCATTCTGTAGACATCTACCGTAAGCAGCACAAAGTGACTATAAAAGAGGACCTAACAGATGATAGACATGTACACCAACCTAATACAGAACTAAAAAGGGTATTAGAGCGGGCTTTAGAGCAACTAGACGAACAAAGCAAGGCGTTGGTATTATTGAAAGATTATGAAGGCTATAAATATGAGGAAATAGCAAAGATCACTGAACTAACAGAAAGTCAAGTAAAGGTGTACTTACATCGAGCTAGGAAAAAATTAAAAAACTATTTAGTAAGCGTTGAAAATGTAATATAGATCATGGTGACAAAAGAAAATTTTGAGGATTACGCAATACTATACGTCGATAAAGAATTGACGAAAGAAGAAGAAATGGCACTTCTTGCTTTTGTTGAGCAACACCCTGAATACCAACAAGAACTGAATCTTTATAAAGCATCTATAATCGATCTTGACACTCAAGTTCAATTTATTGACAAAGGCTCTTTATATAAAGAAGAAAAGACTAAAGTAATTGGCTTTAACACACGTTATATCTACTATGCCGCAGCTAGTATCATAGCCCTGCTATTTTTGGTTTTTTATAAAAAATCTAATGATAGCAATATACCTATTGCCTCTAATACAACTGCAACAACAACTAAATCGATAGAAAACAAAATATTTGTTCCTCAACCTAGTAAAACTATTGCAAAAGTTGTTGATACCATTAAACCACATAACACTAAACAAGTCCCTATAAAATCAAACACTATCCCACGTGCTGATATAATAACACTAGCCGGCATACCCACCACTAATCACTACACTATACTAGATGACAAGCAGCCCCAGTTTGAACAAGTAACTACTGTAGAAATACCGGAATACATTGCCAACGATATCAACATCATAGATAATGAGACCGCCAACAATAAAATATCAAACCTGTTTGCAATCACTGAAACAACACGTGGCATGGCAGAATTGGGGAAGTTAGCTAATAAAAAGATCGATCATATAAAAGATGTTACAGCTCAACTAAAGGGCTCCGATGTAGTACTACAACTAGGCAAAAAAGAAATATTAATTGTAAAACTTTAATAAAAACAGATCATGTATATAAAATTAATTAGCGGATTTACACTACTGTGCTTTTTGTTTAGCACCAACCTTGTAGCTCAAGAAAAGGATAAGAAAGAAATTAAAAAAAGTCTGTCTGTAGGCACCAATGGTATCAAGATAACCAATGAGGCCAAAGTAAGTAAAGACGATGAAAAAGAAGATGTTTTTACCATTCGTTTTGGTTCGGTAGATATTGGCGTTAACTCCTTGCAAGATCAAACTAACTACAACAGCACTGCTGCACAGCAATTTTTAGACGTGCCTCAAGCCTCAATGAACGAGAACCTTTTTGACCTTAATACAGGCAAATCGATTAATGTAAACGTTTGGGTAACTGAGTTAGGTTGGAATCTTACTAGTAAATCAAAAAGGCAAAAAGTACTCATTAGTACCGGTATTGGCCTGCAGATGTACAACTTCAGATTTAACAAGCAAATCACTTATATCAATGAGACTACGCCAAGCCTTTATATTGACACAGTAGTAAAAATGAGCAAAAATAAACTTGGCTTTACTTATTTAAGCATGCCATTAAACCTTACATTTAAAACAAGAGCAGGTAAAAAAACATGGCTAGTTTACGGTGTAGGTATAACAGGTGGTTATCGCATTGCTTCGTGGACAAAGCAGATATCTGACCTATACGGCAAAAGAAAAAATAGAGACCCTTTTAACTTTAACGACTTTAATGCCTGTGTTACCGGCCAAGTAGGCGTTAATGGTTATTTAAGGCTATATGCAACCTATCAGGTCACACCTTTGCACGAAAACGCACTGGAGCAATATCCTCTATGCATTGGTATTAGAATAGGTGGAATCTAATGTTTAATAAAATAAAAGGCGGGTTATCCCGCCTTTATTCTTCATCCACTTCCGGTGGTTTATTTTTATCTCTTTCCTGCTCCAAAAGGGGCACGGCTTCATTAAAGGTCACTAATAATTCTGAAAATCTATCTCTAATCTCATCTATTCCCCCATTCGCCTTCCCTTCATGAATAGCTCTTGCTAAAGCTTCAATTTGCTTCATACCTTCATGCACACCACTTATTTTCACGACGCCAACACTCGACTTTAAAGCATGTGCCTGCTTATACATTGCCTCAAAATCCTTTCCATCATTTACAAGCCCTTTAAGGTTATTCACACCTTCAGGAGTAGTGCTAAGGAAGATATTTAATAATTCATATTTATACTTAGCGTCACCGCCCGACAATTCTTCCAAATAACCAAAATCTACAATCTGTTGATCGCTCATGCAGCACAATTTATATTGTTTAATAACTAATTGAATACTAAGTAAGGCATTTTTTTTATAATAGTCCCCATCATAACAAAAACAAACAAACTATATCTTTTTTTATCATTATAATTTATTGACTATCAAAGTGTAACGTTAATCCACGATAGCTTAAAGTGGAAATAATAATAATTTATCACAAATAAAGTGTTCAGTTTATTACTTTTGTAGTCGTAAAGGAAGGGGGTATTACAGATAAGCATTTGCAAAGTATAAGACAATCAATTACTTATACATTGTATATTAATTATGCATTATGCAGTATAAAATAAGAATATTACCTCGCTGGATCATTTTTCTACTTGACCTATTATATATAGAGCTCTGCATATTCTTTTCTTTCATATTACGCTTCAACTTCAATTTACAAGAAGTAGCTACCTATGATATCTCATTAATATTAGGCATCACATTAGCAATAAATTCATTGCTTTTTTACATGCTTAAAAGTTATACCGGTATTATTAGGTATACTAATATTGAAGACACCTTTAGGCTATTGATCGTAAACTCCATTGCAGCTGTATTCTATTTTTCCATCAATTTTATAGTAAATAATTCTTCTCAAGGCATTAACCTGTTTCCTACATCAGTAGTTGTGATCAACTTCTTTATTACAAACTTCGTATTGATCACATACAGGCTATTAGTAAGATACAGCTTCAAATTCTACCAACTTACACAGGTAGAAAAAGATAAGATCAAAGCTGCGGTATACAATACAGGTGAATATGGATTGCAAACAAAAAAAGTAATTAACGACTTCCCTAGTAGCGACATACAAGTTGTAGCGTTTTTAGACGATCTACTCAGCAAGAGCAATAAGCTCATGGAAGGTATTCCCATCTATAATACTAAAGAACACGGCTTTGAGAAATTGAAAAATGATGGTGTAGAGCTACTTATAATTGCTGATAGGGAAATTGCCAAAGACAAGCTAGTATACTTAGTTGAAACCTGTTTAAAATACGGTATTAAGGTACAGCAAGTACCACCTGTACAACAATGGCTCAACGGTAAACTTGGTGCCGAGCAGTTAAAAGATATTAATATTGAAGAGCTACTGGAAAGAGAGGTGATTAGAATTGATAATGAGAAAATCCATTTTGAGCTAAAGAATAAGAAAATACTAGTTACCGGAGCAGCAGGGTCTATTGGAAGTGAGTTGGTGAGACAGTTGATCAAGTACAAACCGTCGTTAATAATATTGTGCGATAAGGCAGAAACGCCTATGCATGAGCTCTACCTTGAGCTGAAAGAAACGCACAAAAATGCTCCTATTAAAGCCTACATGGGTGATATATGCGACCGTGTAAGAATGGAGCATCTATTTGAAATATACAACCCTGAAGTAGTATTCCACGCGGCAGCTTATAAGCACGTACCGCTTATGGAAGACAACCCATCTATTGCAGTACTTAATAATGTAAACGGCACTAAAAACCTTGCAGAACTGGCAGTGTCAAATGGTGTTGAAAAATTTGTTATGGTCTCTACTGATAAGGCAGTGAACCCAACCAACATCATGGGCGCTTCAAAGCGAATAGCGGAGATATTTACACAGAGTTACTACAAAGAAATAATAAGACAAACGAAAGAGGGATTAGCAGATGATCATATCACCCCAACTAAATTTGTTACCACAAGGTTTGGCAACGTACTTGGCTCTAATGGGTCTGTTATTCCAAGATTTAAGAAACAACTTGATAACGGTGGGCCTATAACGGTTACTCACCCTGAAATTACCAGGTACTTCATGACCATACCTGAAGCTTGCCAGCTTGTTATTGAAGCTGGTGTAATGGGACAAGGCAGTGAGATATTTGTATTCGATATGGGTGAGCCGGTAAAAATCGTTGACCTGGCAAAGAAAATAATTAAACTAGCAGGTAAGGAACCTGATGTAGATATTAAGATAGTATATACCGGGTTGAGGCCGGGAGAAAAGCTTTACGAAGAGTTGTTAAATAATTCTGAGAATGTAATGCCTACTTATCATGACAAGATCATGATCGCAAAAGTAGCTGAATATGATTTTGATACTGTAAAAGAAAAGGTAGATAAACTGGTAAACAGTGCCAGACAGCACTATACATTAGAAACTGTTGGACTAATAAAGGACTTAGTACCAGAATACACCAGCTCTAATAAAACTTATGCTGAAGCAAAAGTTGGCACCACTGATAAATAGATGTCCTCTAACACTAAGAACTAACGATCTTCTTGACCGTTAAAAAAATAATCTGAAAATATTTGCCGATAGTAGGAGAAACAATGTAACGCTGATTGAGCTTCAGCTTTTCCGGCATAATTTGGTCGATATAATACTGCTCAGGGTTTTCTTGTTGCTCTAATATTTCATTCTCATTGCTAAACTCAATAGAAGCAATGTCAGTGATTCCGGGTCTTACATTCAACACCTTTTTTTGCTCTTCTGTATATAGGTCAACATACTTTTTCACTTCAGGCCGTGGGCCCACAATACTCATGTCACCACCCAAAACATTAAACAGTTGTGGCAATTCATCAAGTTTAAATTTTCGCAAGATATACCCGGCTTTTGTGATTCTTGGGTCGCGCCCGCCAACAGTAAGTAAACCCATTTTGTCAGCATTAACATGCATGGTTCTAAACTTCAACAAAAAGAATTCAACACCATACCTCCCTACTCTTTTTTGCCTGTAGAAAATTGGGCCTTTTGAATCTAACATGATCCACAAGCCCAACAGCAAGAAAACAGGGAAAAGTATAATGATACCTATAAATGAAAATATGACGTCAAAAAAACGTGTCACGATATTACCTCTTGGTATGCTTTTTCGATTTGTTGTTCGATATAGTCTAACTGCTCGCTAGTAAGCTGTGGATATATAGGCAGTGATATTTCGCAAGCATAGTTTTCATACGCCTGAGGATAATTCTTAATATCGTACCCTTTATTCTTAAATAGTGTAAGCATTGGCATTGGTACAAAGTGTACATTCACTGCCACACCTGCATCTGCCATCTTTTGAATGATCTCATCGCGCTGATGCTCGTCAATATTATTGATCCTTAAAGGATATAGGTGATATGAAGAAGTTCTATTATCACTTACTGATGGAGGAATTATAGCCCAGTCGTGCTGATTGAAGAAAGCAGCATAATGATCAAAAACACGCTTCCGCTCAGGCAGTAATATGTCTTTATATTTGCGCAACTGTGCCAAACCAATAGCTGCACACACATCCGGCATATTGATCTTTAAACCATCTGTTACGATATCATACCTCCAACTACCACCCTGCGATTTTGTAAAGGCGTCCTTTGTTTGACCATTAAGAGAGTTCAGTCTCATCCATTTATACACTTCACCATTGTCAAATGGTTCAGGCAAGTCAAGACAAATAACACCCCCTTCAGCTGTAGTTACATTTTTAACTGCATGTAAGGAATATATGGTTATATCAGCTGCCTTAGCAGCAGGTTGTCCATTATATGTTGCACCAAGAGAATGTGCTGCATCTGCTAATAACGCAGGTCTCCCAAATTGTTCTTGTACTTCATTGGCAGCTTTAAAATTATTCTTTACTTCATCGGAAGTAAGTATAGCTTTTATGGCATCGTAGTCGCATGGCCAACCTGCAATATCTACTGCAATAACTGCTCTAGTGGCTGGCGTGATCGCCTTTTGTAGCTCTTCAGGGTCAATAGTAAAATCATCCAACACATCTACCATAATAGGAGTTGCTCCCCGGTGTAACACGGCTAATGCAGTTGCTGAATAAGTATACGCCGGAATGATGACTTCATCTCCCTCTCCAATTCCCAACCATTTTAAAGCGAGTATGGCTCCTGATGTCCACGAGTTCACACAGTTAGCATGAGACACACCCGACACTTCAGCACACAATTCTTCTAACGCCTTAACCTTCGGGCCAGTAGTGATCCACCCTGAACTTAGCGAATCTGTTACTTCTTCTATAACCTCCTGATCAATAAATGGCGGAGAGAAAGGAATATTCATCAGTTTATTTTTTCAGTGCGTATATACGTTCAATAATATCTACAACCTTCAAACCTTCCAATGCATTTGTTGTAATTCTTGACCTTCCTTTCAATACATTCACCACATTCTCAATTACGTAATGGTGGTTAGCGGCACTACCCTTATACGGTCCATAATCGTTTGGGGGGTTGGTTTGTTTTAGCTCAGGCATCTCGTAGTTATCAATATGGCAATACTCAACTTTATCCATATACTGGCCACCTACTTTAATACTACCCTTCGAGCCAATAACCGTCATGCTACTTTCTAAGTTCTTGTTCCAAACTGAGGTAGAGTAATTCATACATCCCATACCTCCGTTAGTAAACCTGAAATTGACAAAACCTGAATCTTCAAAATCTATGGTATCTCCGTGGCTATGATTATCAAATGAGGCCTGAATATCCTCTATATCACCAAACACCCAATACATCAAATCAATAAAGTGGCTGAACTGAGTAAATAATGTACCACCGTCTAGCTGACCATCACCATGCCAAGAACCTGGCTTATAATACCTCTCATCACGGTTCCAATAACAATTCACCTGAACCATATATATATCGCCTAATAAACCTTGAGATACTACCTCTTTCAACCATTCAGATGGTGGAGAATAGCGGTTTTGCATCACACAAAATATATGCTTGGAGTGATGAAGTCCTTTGTAAATTACTTCTTCGCAATTCTTCTTGCTTAAGCCCATTGGTTTCTCTACCACTACATGATGGCCTGTCTCTATTGATTTTAATGCCTGCTCTGCATGCACACCATTAGGTGTAGCTATATTCACTACATCCACATCAATATCAGAAGCTAGAAAATCTTCTAAAGAAGCGAAGAATGGCTTTTTATATTCTTGCTCAATATCTTCTTTTAAGCTTTCATTCGTATCAATTAATGCTACCAGTTCACACTCATCGTTACCACGTATCATTTCAGCATGTCTCTTGCCAATATGTCCGCATCCTACTACTGCAAATCTTACTTTCTTTTCCATAATTGTATTATTAGCCTGTTACTTTCTAGCAGTTGTTATCGCTATATATTTAGTTTTCGCAGGCAAAAATTGCAATAAATATTTATTAAAAAAATAGGCTATGTTATTTATCAATGAAGAAGGAAATAATGTAGGTAGAACTCCGAAGGCTTTTGTCGTCACATCACCAAATGAACTGTATAGCAAACCGATCTCTTCCCAAGTAAAATGATGCCATCCTACATGTTTTCCTTTCACCTTTCTCATTAGATGCATCAAAATATTACCCTTCATATTTTCAACAGACAATAGTACACCTCCCTTTTTCAATAGATGGTGCATATTATCTACTGCACGTTTTTGCACATCAAAGTTTCTAGTATTCTGGTCTCCATACACGGCCATCACCCCACCTATTACCGACTTGATTACGATTAAATCATACTGCTCACCTTCCCAATCACAATTCACTATATCCAGTTCTCCGTAAGATATCTTATCAGCAACACCATATTTTTGGTGCTGCTTACCTGCAGCTTCTGTAGGGCCTATCCTATCCGTACAAGTAACATTGAACCCAAGAAGTGCCAACCACAAACTTAAACCACCATCACGCTCGCCTACTGCCAGTACTTTGCTACCTCTAGGCAAAGCTTCTACAATAGGAGTCCATTCTTTAATGATCTCAGACCAGTTCAGTACATCCCACTCAATTATATCCTTTATTGGCAGCTCTTTCATGATCAATTTATGATGTTATCCAACTCTTGTTTAAACTCTTCAGCTATCTTTTCCCTATTAAATTTAGCGCGAACATATTGTTCACCATTAGCACCTAGTTGTTTAGACAGTTCTTTATCCTGATGTAATTTCACTACACTCTCTGCAAGCTCTTCAGAGTTTTCAGGCGTAAAGAATAAGCCACAATTACCTTCATCTATAAATAATTGCCTTGCTTCACCATCTACACCAAGTAGCAATGGCTTTTTAAATATCAGGTACTCAAATATTTTAGAAGGTATAGCTCCTTTAAAAAGTTCAAGGTTCTTTAACGGTACTATTGCTGCATCACAAGCACTCACAATATTAGGCATCTCTGTAGATGGCTGATTGCCTAAGAACATAACATTATCTATACCAAGGTCTGCCTTCATCTGGTGCAACATGTCCCTTTCCGGGCCATCGCCTGCTATTACGTAATAAATATCCTTGTGCTCCTTGGTTTTATGGGCCGCTTCTAGTATCACCTCCAAGTTTTGCGCATGACCTAACACACCTCCATACACACCTACAAAGTCTGTTGGTTTAAAACCATTTTTTACCCTCCAATCATATTTTACCCTGTCTGCATTAAACTGTAATAGATCCACCCCATTGCGCAGCCAAAACATCTTTTTATTAGGAAACCTGGTGCTTATATCTTTTACAATACCCTGTGTCTGGCCGCTCACCATTGCCGACTGCTTGTATAAAAACTCTTCAAGCTTTGTAGCAACGTTTAAAAGCGTTTTATTACTAATAATACCCAGTTTCTCTGCACTTTCAGGCCAAAGATCAGAAACATTAAAAATAAGCTTCGACCCTTTCAGCCACTTTAGTACTAATGCTGTTTTTCCTAAAAAAAGTGGCGGTGATTCACAAATGATCATATCATGTTTCTTCACCTTAAACAAACCAACGATCATCGAACTAAACACAAATGAAAAGTAATTTAGCAACCTAGCTGTCACAGCCTTACTCTTTTTCACGTATATCCAAGACCGATGAACGGTAATATTATCCAATTCATCTTTCATATACCACTTACCCTTATACTCAGGGTATACTTCCATCTTAGGATAGTTAGGCATAGCTGTTAATACAGAAACTTCCATGCCTTGTTTCTTAAGATGCTTGGCTAAACTGCTTAATCTGTTTTGAGGAGCACCTGTCTCCGGTGGGTAGTATTGCGTAAGTATTAAAACGCTGGACACTTTTATTGGGATAATAAATGTTTACAAATAGTATCAGATGCATCACCTCCACCATATAACGAAGTACCGGTTTTGAAAGGCTTGCCTACATATTTATCTACAGTCTCTACTATCTTTTGAGTATCTGCTCCAACAATAGTATTAAACCCGTTAGTCACTAACTCGGTCCACTCTGTTTGGTCGCGCATGGTAATACAGTACTTCTCAAAAAAGTAAGCTTCTTTTTGTAAACCACCACTATCGGTCAATACAACTTGAGCATTCCTTATCAGCTGTATCATATCGAAGTACCCTACAGGGTCAATTTGGATGGCATCTAACTGCAAGCCTTTTTGTTCAATAATTTTCCTTGTTCTAGGATGCACCGGTATTACTACCTTGTACTGTTTAGACAATTCATTTAATGCATTGATGATCCCGGTCAATCTATTCACATCATCTGTATTCTCTGCTCGGTGTATGGTCACCAATAAATACTTTTCATCATTCAGCTTAAGGTCATTGATAATAGATGATCTCTCTTCAGCTTTTGCTGCATAAAACAATGCAGCATCGTTCATCACATCACCCGTTCTTATTATTTCACAATCATAATGCTCAAAACCTTCTTTCTTTAAATTATCTATAGCTGTTTCAGTAGGGCAAAATAGCTGGCTGCTGATACGATCCGTCAATATGCGATTCACTTCCTCAGGCATACGCATATTGAAACTTCTTAACCCTGCCTCCACATGCGCTACCGGGATGTGTATTTTCACTGCTGCCAATGCACCTGCAAGCGTTGAGTTGGTATCTCCATATACCATAACTTTATCAGGCTGTTCTTGCTTCATTACTTCTTCAAGCTTTTCCAGCATTTGGCCTGTCATAGCACCATGGGATAAACCATGAATATCTAAATTGTAATCGGGCTTGGGTATCTCCATTTCACTGAAGAACACATCAGACATATTAGCATCGAAATGCTGACCTGTATGTACGATAACTTCTTTTATGTTACCGTTGCTTTTTATAGCTCTTGATACAGCTGCTGCTTTAACGAACTGCGGACGTGCACCTACTACAGTTAATACTTTCAATGAATTATTGATTTAAGATTGAGTCTACATATTTTTGATAAAAAGAGTGCATCCTATACCATTTTCTACCTTGGTCAGGTGCATGCTTCTTCTCGGTTATTCCCCCTTCTTCATTTTTCAATACCGCCTGTCCCATCATCTTGATCACTTTATCAAAACAATACTCTCTAGCCTCGGTTAATGACTTTGTACTGCTTACATCAATCGGCTCTTCATACCATACAGGACCGGTATCTATGCCGGCATCAATTCTGTGTATCGTTCCATGTGGCGTGTCTCCATTACATATAGCCCATTCTACCACATTCATATTTTTATACTCAGGTAGCTTTCCGGCATGAGCGTTTAGAATGATCAGTCCCGGTACATCTATTATTTTTTTTCGGAAAATACCGGCACCACAATTAATGAGGTACTTAATATTATTTTCTTTTAAAAAAGCAACTAGTTCATCACTATTCAGTTTAGGGATCGTCTTGGTTACAGGTATCTTTATTTCAACAACTTCATTAGAAAATGATTTTTTGTTACCCATAAACCGTTTTAGCTGAGGCACTAAAAACCGGCCAAAAAATGACAGCTTATATTTTTTAAACTCCTTCCACAAACGGTCAGTAGGCTTTACATAAAGCAAATACTTAGGATGCAACCCTACATTTTGAAAACCTTGCTGGGCAGATTTTAAAAAGTTACCTCTAGGATTAATGGTAATATACGCGATCTGTTCTGATAGTTGTTCTTTATTAATACTAGTCAAGACTTGTAGCTTTTTTTAGCATGAATAATAAATCTATATAATACTTCGTAGCCCATGACGGATATTTCAATGGACAGTACATACCCCATATAGGGTACGAACCTGTGATCCCGCCTTTACGGTGTACACCTACACCGTTCAACTTTTGTACATACGCCAAGAAGTCTAGTAGTTTCAATGCAGCGTTTACGTAGCGCTTATCATCAGTCAAGGCATACAACTTCATAAATATGATACCCAATTGTGCATTACCTGTCATGCAGGAATAGTTAGACCTGGTCTTCCACTTATTATCCATACGGGCAGGCATCATATCTGATATCTCAGCCTTATGTAACAAAGCATCTGCGGCAAGCTTACCTGCTTTGATATATTTATCCATCTCAAGATGTATTCCTGTCTCTATTAAACCATCAATGGTATAAGAAATAGTATGCAATACAGGTGCCTCATTGTTGAGCAATGTATTATCAGCCTTTTCAAACCAACCATTCTCATGTTGATTTTCTAATACAAAATCGCAGTTTTTAACACATGCTATTTTGTAAGCTTCATTTTTTGTTATCGTATATAATTCAGAGAGTGGTGCCGTTACATAAGTATCGTATACTCTTTTCATTTGCTTAAAGTTGGTCTTGGTCCAACTACCATCCTCATCTTGAGTATCTACTATCCAGTTAGCCGCTTTTGTTGCAGCATCCAAATACTTTTGATCATTTGTTTCCCTATAAGTTCTTATCAACCCTCTTAGTACCTGACCCGTATTAAATATTACAGGAGGCTGTCCGTCGCCTTCGTAAAAGCCTTCCCATCCGCCACCTTCTTTTTGTATACCTAGCTCCCAGTCGGTCATCCTTACAGCTCTTGCCTTTAAATCTTCATCATTGAAATAATGATAACAATCCCAAACTGTTGGAATAATATAGCCTGTCACTTCAGGGTAGCCTTTAGTCCATCTGTAAAACTCATAACACCCAACACCACCTGAACCAACAACATCTTGTGAGTGTTTTATCCAACCCAAAGCATCTGCTATCAAGTCGTTATACTTTAAGTTTTGTTTGTTGATATAATCAATCCAAACTTGGCCTTTTAAGTTACTTGAAAGGTTTCTTAACAACACTGTTGTGTTTTGGGGATTCAATGTACTTATAGCAAGTGGAACGAGCTTTTTCGTATGATTGCTAATTAGCTTTAAAGTATTCATTCTTAGATTTTTACCTTTTTAAGTTTGAGATAACGGCCTTGAATTTCCCATTAGGCCCCAAAGGGATATTATCAACTTGATTAATAACAACATTAATATCGTCACCAAGCTGGCTTTGCATTCTTTTGGTAATCAGCTGCAATGCCTCTGATGTCAGACTCTCGCTCACCATTACATTTATTACAAAATCTACGTAGCTGTCTTGTATTACCTGTGCTTTTACTATTTCCGGCAAATCAATAAAAATTCCATGAAACCTTACCATCTCTCTACCATCCTTACCTACAACAACATCTTCCGTTCTACCTACAATTTCTTTTACTAAAGGCATACTTCTACCGCAAGAGCAAACCCTGTCTTCCAACACAGCCATATCTCCTATACGATACCTGATAAGCGGTTGATCAAAGTTGAGTATTCCTGTACACACCATTTCAGCCGGCTCTCCCGCCTTTGCAGGCTTCCCATCTTCATTTAAAAACTCTATTAATCCCATATCAGGACTCACATGTAGTCCACCATGCTCACATTCTGATATTAGCCCACAGTCTTCTACACCACTATACGAGTCGTAAGTTTTACATTGGTAAACTTTCTCAAACATTTCTCTCATTTCCGGCGTTAGCTTTTCACTTGACGTTATTACGGCTTTAAGAGGTGGTACATCTAATTTCAATTCGTCAAAAAAACGAGCTAAAAAGAAGTTACTTGCCGCATAACCGGTCATATAGTCTAACTGGTATTTCTTTATGGCATGCAGGTAATTATTCGCATTGTTTTTTGAAATATGATATGCTGAAAAGTAAACTTGCTTCTCTACGAAGTTATACCTGTAGAAAGGAGGATTGGCTTCTCCATCTTTTATTATTCTTCGTCCTCCTATCATTCCCCTTTTATTATGCCGAGATAGGCCTGCCCAGTTTCTTATTCTTGCTTCAAACCCAGCACTCCACCTTTGATGCATAGGGTGAGATAATAAAATGCTTGTAGGCGTACCTGTACTACCGCTTGATGCGAAAAAAGTGCCATTAGGCTCTCTTTTCTCTGAAAGCAATTTTGTTTTGCCATACTTCCTAAGATCGTCTTTTTCTAAGTAGGGTAATGCATCAATAGTATCAGGAGTAATAGTTTTTATCTTCTCCAGCGCTAGGCCGGCTTTAGTCCAGTATTCCTTATAAAAGGGAACTGTATTATATGCATGGAGCAACATTTTAGTCAGTTGCTTTTCCATATACTCATCCCACTGCTCTTTCGAATAATATTCCCGATCTTTATACCCTTTGTATTCCTCCTCGTATATACCACCAAAACGTCGTTTCTGCCAACTCCAACCATAAAGGCTAATCATTGCATTTTGCAACGGCAATGGCATATTTTGGTATATCTTTTCCTTAATACTCATTATAACTCGCTCAATAAACTATGCCACTTTTTATATACTTCTTCTTCACTAAAAGCCTTAATTCTTTGCTTCCCTTTTGCAACTAATTGACGTGTTTTAGCATTATCACTTATCAATATTTTTATTTGCTCTGCCATTGCCTTATAGTCTTCATCCGAAACTAACACTGCATCTTCACCATCTTTTACTAAGAATGGTATACCCCCTACATTAGTACTTATTATTGGCAAACCCATTGCCCACATCTCTAAAAATGTTACAGGAGCATTATCTACTCTATTGGTACAGATGTACATATCAGCCTTTTCAGAGTAGGCGATCTTCTTTTCCATATCCACAAAACCAATAAGCTCTACATTGTCCTGCAGCTGATATTGTTCTATCAGATCTTTAGTATACTGTAGTTTCCCCAAATCAGGGCCACCCATATATAGCTTTACATCAGGGTAGTCTTTTTTTAATTCCTTAGCAACCTCAACAGCCATCTCCGGATTATATATATGAGCAAATGTTCTCATCCACAATAATGTCGGGCGCAGGTTACTCTTATCTCTAAACACATACTTCTCAAGAGGTATAGAGTTTTCTAATAGTACTGTATCTATATCATACTTAGACAACTCACTTTTTGTAAATGACGATGGACAAGTTATTACGTCCGCCATTCTCAAAACCGGCAAGTACCTGTTAGGTAATGCCTTTATTCTTGCAGGAACAGAGCCTCCTCTAATTGTAAAGACCAACTTTTTACCAAACACTTTGGCGATATTGGCAGCAAAATATTGGTATATAAAACTATGACCTGAGAAAAACTGTACTAATGCTACATCATACTTTGATGCTTTAAAGATCATGAATAGTACAATATGCAGCATTCTCAACACTCTGTTCTTATGTCTTGATACTGTATACACATCATAGCCATTTCCTTTAAGTATTCGTGCTATTACCCCGGCCTGGGTAATTACATTTTTACTTGTATCACTAAAAAAACCAACTACTAAAACCCTTTTTTTACTCATCATTTTGTTTTGGAGATGGAGTAGATGGTTTTTCATTTAACCTTGGCATCATCATAGGTATGGTTGCTAATGCAAAACAAACGGTCGTAGTGTTGGTACGCATAGCAGCATGGGTACTTGTAAGAACTGATATGGTAAACAATGCAGCACATATCCCCCTCCACATTTTCAACCGTTGCCTATACACCCAATATGCAGGGAACATAATCATAATAAGGCTGATAAGTAACCCTCCTAACCCGTGCTCACTTAATAATCTAGAGAACTCAGTATGTGCTGCTGTAGTGCTATGCACTTTTGCATACTTAGTTCTTTCAAGTTTTGCTATTCCGGGTCCTACACCAAAAATGGGGTTATCTAAAAATATCATGTAGTCGGCTATAAGTACATTTACCCTACCCGATGTTATTTTGTTTAATGTTTTTTCTTTAGTGCCTGACAAGGTTCCTTTTGTTTCACCCTCATATCGCAACAATAGCATATTACCTGTCAGGTTATTTGCTTGTATAAATATTATCGCACCAAGAATGATAATACCTAACGACATCATAGAATATCTGGCAAATGCTTTTGAGCTGGCTAATATTATTGGCACCATTGCAATAAAAATAGCAATAACTGCAGCCACCATACCTCCGCGAGAAAATGTAAGCAACCCTCTAAACAAGAGTACACCTATTAAAATATAGTTCACAGGTCTTGATGAAAATAATGGTCGTTTTAAGATGATCAACAAAACCATAAAAACTATGCCCAAACCTAATATTGTAGATACCTGATTACTACCAAACCCTCCTGAAGCTGTTGTACTTGCTGCTAGTTTAAATTCAATATCATCATAGCTTGGCGTCTTAACAGTTAGATATGCAAGTATGAGAATGATAGGCAATACACCATATTGCATTGTTTTACAGAAACGCTCAACATCCCACCTTTCCCTAGAAGCTAAACTCACTAATATGCCTAACTCTAATATGCCCAATGCATTAAATATCCATTGGTCTAAATTAAAAACAGTAAATGCTACAAGTAAACTGGGAACCAGTAGCAACACTACAACCCTCCCTATTATATGTACTGCAGAATAGGCTCCCTTTGAAAGGTTTAATAAAACAACAAAAGCTATTGCCATTAATAAATAATACTTACCTATCTCATCTGGCACTACCGGAGCTCTTGACATCCTACTCCAAACTTCAAAAAACGGAGATGCCGCTATTCCATACCATATCCAATCTTTCCTTTCTTTTAAAAAGGCATATACAGTAAATAGAATAATGCCTGCTATTACTATTGTAACTAATATGGGCAATAATGCACAAGCCACGCCAAGCACTAAAAGAGCTGCACCTTGCATCAAGCTGATACCGTAAGCATATTTTGAATTTAACTTAAGTGTAGGCATTGGGTATTATATAATCTCTTCTTCTAGTTTTTTCATATACCTATCAAAGGTAAAAAGTCCTGCCATCTCGTAAGCATTTTTCGATTTTGATTTAAGCATATCAGGCTTAAACTCTAGTCCTTGAAAAAACTCTTGAAATGATGACTGCCCTACCTTCCACAAGTACCCATTTGACTCATTAACATAATGGCCAATACTCGAAACATTGGAAACCACAGGTACACAACCAAAATTGGCAGCCTCAGCTATTACTTTAGGAAACCCTTCAGACTCACTTGGCAGCAATATCATATGCGACTTGCTATATATACCAAACACCTCCTTACGTGGTAATGCTCCATGAAAAGTAACTGGCAACGAAAGTTTTTGGGCATACGCTTCCATATCCTCACGCTCTTTACTATCCCCTACGATGTCGATACATTCAAACATTTCTTTCTTTGGATATTCATTTAATGCATCTAACATCTGATATATACCTTTCTCTTTGTCCAACCTCCCTACAAAACACAACCTGTATGGGGAATCATAAGACTTGTCATTCAAAGATATATTGCCTTGCACCCTATCTTCTTTCTCTATACATGGGTTTTCAAAACTGTAGCATAACTCATGTTGATTCGGCCACTTCCCATTAATAGTTATCTTTCTTCTTTGCATAGTTAACAACCACCAGCGCTGAAATGTATAAGAAAAGGGTTGCTCTTTTCTTACCCAGTTACCAGCATATTTATACCACCCATTTTTTTTAGAAAACAGGCTCAGGTAGGGTATGACATACATGCCCATTGAAGTTGGTGCTCTAAACTGGAAAACATCTGCATTCTTTACTTCCCTTGATACAATACGTAATATCGTGGCCGCAGAAGTAATAATGCTTATTTTATCTTTTAACGCGACGCCTCCATATGTAGGTATTGGTACAAATTTCACGTTCTTATTACTATATGGTAACGAACTAGAGGGTGCAGTTACTTCTTTACCATGCAAACAAGCTACATGTACAACTTCACCAAAGTGCTCTGCGAGGTGGTCTATTTCTTTAATAGTAGGGCCCCATCCAACAACCTGTCCTTCTTCATTATAAAAATGATTGGTATGTGAGATCACTACTATTTTCATAACATTTTTTGTGCAAGCACATTCCAGTCATGCTTATGAGCCCACGCAACACATTTACCTTTCATCACCTCTTTATCAGCATCTAGCACTTTTGTTATTGCCGCCATTACTTCATCTGAGTCTTTAGCATTAACGAGGTATCCATTATTGCCGTCTTCTATAGCATCCACTATTCCTGAATCGTTACTACCTATTGTTGCAAGCCCCATTATATTAGCTTCGAGAATGGCTATGCCGAAACCTTCAACATCTCCATTAATCTGTGTTTCGCTTAACATGCAAAATATATCAGCCGTTAGGTAGCATTGCTTCAGCTCCTTTTGAGTTGGCATTCTACCGTGTATTGTGATGTGTTCAGAAACACCCAAATTATTTGCGAGCTCTATTATTGCTTCTTTTTTTGCTGGAATCCCCACCATGTGATAGTGTATATCGGGGTATTTTTTTATTAACTCCGGCAATACTTTTACAACTTGGTGTTGGCCTTTTCTAGGTGTTACACTACCTACTGTTAATAATTTAGGGTAACCTTTCCAGTAATCAAATGGCATCAGCCCTTCGCTTTTCCAATCATTTAAATTTAGCCCATTGGGAATAATGCCCACTTCATTTTTATCTAATACTTTGCTTGGCAATAACGATTTTGTGAATGATGAAACCGCCCATACTTTATTAACAGACATTAAGCTTTTGTGTATCATCACTTTCTTAGTATTACTAGTAGGGTTGATCTCCGTACCGTGAACAAAAGCTTCTACAGATAGCGAATTGCCAAATTTTCGTTTAAGTAAATAACCCAACATGATAGGGAATGACCCCGTTACGATTACCTTGTCAAACTTATTCTTACTCGTTAGTATTAGTATTTCTCTTATTCTATTAAAATAGGTCTTATACCCTTTCCTGTACAGCCTATGTAACTTGATGCCATCTTCAACATTCTTAAAAAAGTTATCGACCTCTACATCTGTAGCATGATCGAAATGCGATACAACATGTACCGTGGCACCTAAATGGACTAAGGATTTGGCTAGTGAATATGCATGCCTGCCAATACCACCCGGGCCGGGCGGGAATTCAGAACTAATTATTAATATACGCTTTGCCACTTACTCTTAATGTGATTTGTTCAACTCAACAGTTGCTTCCTTCAGATGACGTTTATAAGTAGTATACATCGAAGGGCTATTAAACAAAATGACAAACAATCTTAGTATTTTCTTAAGTGGACTACCGTTAATAACTATTTGGTTGAGCAACTTCATCCTTACATATATCTTGAATTGCAAAGGAGAAAAATACTTTCTTACTAAATACAATTCAGAGGAGGTTGGCTTTGCTACTTTTGTCAACATATTCTTTGACATATAGTTTGTAATAACTCTGGCTTTATGTGCCCTTAACCCACCAACGGGCGCTCTATGATGACCAATTTCTGCCGACGGATCAAATATCATAAAAGCACCCAACAAATGACATCTAGCAGCAAGGTCAAAGTCAGCTCTTACATTTCTATTAAAGAACATATTCATGTTCCCTGCTTTATTTACTAACGCTCTTTTGATAAGTGTTATTGGGAAAGTATCAGAGTGATAATAATATGGATTAGTATTATGCTTACCTCCACCACATTCGTAAACATTAGCGGCGACCATATCACAATTAAAATGCTGTGCTGTTTGTAATAGCTTCTCTATAAAGTCTCTAGAGATACCATCAGCATCATCACCTAAAAACAGCACGTACTCACCTTTGGCTTCATCAAGAAGTTTATTCCATGCTACACATTGACCTTTTTCGTCTTGCTGAAATATTTTGACATTGATTTTCGCGAAGCTATCTGTGTCTATTTCTAGTCGCCTGTCTTTATCGGTCTGATCTGTTACTAATACTTCATGGGGGAGTATTGTTTGCTCGCTTAACTCTTCAAGTTCGTTATACAAATAATTGTATCTATCTAGAGTTGGCGCAAGTACTGATACCGTCTTAACTTCAACTTGTTTTTCAGTTTTTTTAGACGAATGAATATCAGGTAACAATTGACAATATTGAGTACCCTTTACTTTCAACCAATTGGTAATGTTTTTGAAAAAGCCCCTTTTATTAAACACCGTCCACAACTGCCATTTCTTGGGGAAATACTTATTTAAAAATATCCATTGGTCAATGTCACTTACACTTACTATTAATCCGGAATCTGCATTTATAAAATCAGCATGATATCGGATAACCCCACCTCTTCTAAGTAACTCGTATCCGAATGCTAACCCTGCCATATCTAATGTTTGAAAAACATGGGGTATCCCCTTCATTTTTTTCAACACACTAACCTTTATCAAACATGCCTTTAATGATAAACGAAAGTTAGTATGCGTAACATCTTTACTACTATCAAGATTATATATCCAAGCAGGTTCTACATAGCTTAACACTTCCGGATGTCCTCCTGTACCAAGTTTCAATCCTCCATGCCATACATCAACATTGCTGCTTGCTAACTCTTTTATCAGGTCAATATTGGGTTCACCTAGCTCAAAGTCCCAAAACAGTATCCATTCAGCATTAGTTTGCTCAAGCATACAGTCAACTGTAAACTTTAAATGTTTAATAGGCAATGCGATTGCCCTTTTTTGCCCTAGATTCCACCTTGGCACAGTCTCCTTCTCCTTAGGATCAAAGAAATATGCAAGATCTATTTTACAACTCATAGATATCTTTATACATCTTGTCAAATGCCTGAGCATGCTTATCTACAGTAAAATGTTCAAGCACTCTCTTTCTGCCATTACGTCCGAATGTGCAACGCAACTTAGGATTTTTATATAACTCTATTAGCCTTGCCGCCATTGCACCACTATCCCATTTATTTACTACAAAGCCTGTTTTATTGTGTTCAATATTTTCACTTAAGCCATCTGCATCAGTACAAATGACGGGCAGTTCCATAGCTTGAGCTTCAATAACAGCATTACAAAAACCCTCTGAAATAGCAGGGTGTAAAAAAACATTAGCTTCCTCTAATCTTTCTTTTGTCTCTTCCGGCATTAATTTACCGTGTAGCGTTACTTTGTCTTTCAAACCTAACTCATGTATTGTAAACTTAACCTCTTCCAAACCTGCACCTACACCAACAATATGATAATGTCCTTCCCCTCCCTCATCGAGAAACTTTTTAAAGGCTAGTATACCATATGATATGCCTTTTTTCCAAACTACTCTACCTACACTTATAATAGAAATGGGGTGCACTTTATCAATATCCCCAACCTCATTTTTTCTCTTAAAAACATCATGATATATAGCAGGAGAAATAAAATAATAGTTAGGATATGTTTTATCTAACCCTCTTTTTAGGGCTCTGTTATATAAGTCTTTACCTAAAAAATGTAACCCATCAGCTTTTGACCAAACTTCTTTATATACATCTTCTTCCTCTAGCTTAAAGTAATTCAGGTCATACCCTCTAAAGCTCACTATTATTTTACATTGCAATACATCTTTTAAGTATATTTTATTATACCCTAGAGTCCCAAATTCAAAATGTATAATATCTGGGTTCTGCATTAATAACTTATAGTCATCTAGCAATGCAATTAAGTATTGTTTCAGATTCTTATTTTTCAGCACATTTCTATGTTTCAGAAATAGTCTGAAATGTGTGAATAAGAACCAAATAACGTTAAATAGTTCTATAACTATTTTATATGACTTAATATTAGCAAGACCTGATACAGTTACCTTACTTTTATCTGACTCACTAAGTTGTTTTGCCCAAAATTTCCATGATGCATCATTGGAATCCCAACAGAAGACCCTATAGTCATATTGATAGTTTGTGAAAAAGCTTGCTACTTTATTATTAATAACAATATTATCTGGAAAGGATATTACGATTGACACAACTTTTCTCATTACATAAGCCTATTTAGCATTTGAATTAATGTATGCAACATAGAAATAGTATATCCATTACCAGCCGAAGGGTTTTCATAAAATAGTGTTATAAATTCCTTGATTTTATCATTCGGCAATAGATTCTTAAGTTCACTATCTAATAATATTCTTTCTAATTGTTCTCTCCCCTCTGTATTTAAGTAAAACAACTCCCAATTCCTAACAATATGTTTACCCGGCCTAGCTACCCTCTGAGCCTTCTTTACAGCTCGATAAACTATGTTCCTATTATTAATTTTCTTGTATAAATACAAATTAGTACCATACTCTTGCCATCTAATCTTTGCTAAATCAGGGTAAAACTTCTTTATATATTCTATTTGAAAACTACGCCCACTTAACATTGTTGAAGGAACAGTTAATAATGCATCAACTACATTTTTGTCATAAAATGGCAATACAGGCATTGCCCCTGCTTGATACATTCTTATACTTGGTAATGTCCACCTAAAAGACCACTGATCAGTTTTATAAGCTTTTAAACGAAGATCTATTTCTTTTATATGGTTATACTTGGAAATAGACGATATAAAATAGTCATTTAGCAGATCATCAGGATTACTGACATACTCTTTACAAATATTATTTACTAACCAGTCAGATCCATTTTTGACAATCTTTTTTTGAAAATATGGTAACAGTTGATGTTCTTCATCAACCCCCATTTTATCTAGCCAAACATCACCCCAATGACCACCTGCAACAATATCAGATCTTTCTTGAAGCGCTTCTATCATGCATGCTTGACGTGTACCATCTATATATTGAAAAAGGTCAACCGATTCTGCTATTACATCAGCCTTCGCAAAAAGATAATTAGGGAGTTTTAAGTAGTCAAAATCTATTGCCCTTGCTTGGGCAATCTTCTTAGCAATTCTTGTTTCAATAGACCCTTTAGAATAACCATAAGAATAACCCCAAAGTGACTTAATATCTACTACACTACTGCTAGTTAATACACCTGCTAATGTTCTGGAATCCAACCCTCCCGAAATTGGCAGCGCTACCCTCTTACCCTTTACAGCACAGTTTATCGAGTTGCTTAGGGTATCATTCACTAACTCTAACTGCGACTCCAAATCATTATCATATTCAACATTGCTCCACTGCCAGTACCTTATATGATTCACTAGACCTTTTTCCGAATCAAAACGATAATAAGATGCGGGGTATAAAATTTTTATACTCTTTAAATACGTTTTATCATTAGGGAAATATCCCATGGACAAAAACCCTGTTATACCTTCCCAGTCTAATTCTTTTGATAAAGCCTGTTTGGCTAAACTAATATATGGTGTAGCCACTGACCAGCTCTGCTTTTCTGACAAATAATATGCCTGATAAGTCCCAAACCGATTTGTAAATACATGTAATTGACCGCTTTCTTCTTCAACTAAGAATATAATATAATGGCCGGCAGGATCATCAAAACCATTACCAGTTATTACATAATCAATACATCTATCCAATAGAGAATCTATTGATAAGTCTTCATATAACTGACCAAGCAATAGTATTTTAAAACCTCTTGCCTCTGCTTCTTTAATAAAATGAAAACTTGATTCAATTTTTGGCTCACTAACCCAGCTATTAATCTTACCTGTATACTTCTCTTTCCAACTATTATTAATTCCCCTATTGTATTTAGGCTTATTAGCTTTTACCGTACTAAACCATATATCATAAAAAGCACTCATATTACTACATCATACCTTTATACATCCGCACAAATTCTTCAACTTCCATTTCTACTTCCTGTATGCTATCAGATACACCTACCTCTTTTATTGTTGATGATTGATCAACTAAACTACTTTCATGGATCAATAATGTTTTCTTTATTAAACGTTTTGATGAAAACAACCGCTCTATTTGCCTGTTATTTCTAGCAACGATCCTCTTAGCTAAAGAACTTTTTATAACCCATGCTTTAGTCCCCCAATCCATGTCACCTTTTACATACACATACATAGCACCAGCAGCTTTAGCCACTAATGCCTCTGCATAATCGGAAGAACTATTAAAAGATTGCCAAATATCAAAACTGTGATCCTTAAATACTTTTGCCGTTTTTTTAGCTTGTATGTATGTTTCAATAAACCCTCTGTTTCCACTACCTAAAAATGGCTCTACTATTATTGGGTATCCTTTAGCTATTACTTCATCAAAAAGTTCACCTCCTCCCTTCTCAACAGCTATCCATGGTTCAAAAACTTTTTTATCTATTCCCTCAATAATGTTGAGCATTGCTCTCCCTTCCGTTGTAGAGTCTAAATCAGGTATCGCAAATAGTATCTTTACTTTTCTCATCTATTATATCTCAGTATATGCTACAGCTATATCCTAAATGCTTTATTAAAATACACAGCAACTTTCGGAACGGTTACTCCTAAAAAAGATGCGACTATTTTTATTTCGTTTTTCATAAACAGTCTTATTACAATGTAGTAGACTGACAAAAATACAACCCCGATAATACTCATTTTTGTAATAGGCAACATGTCCAAATTGATATTGACCACCTGACCTATAATCAAGAAACCTATAGAAATACCCACTACAGACAACCAATATGGAGCCACATCTTTAAACCACCTTACAAATGGCATATCTAAGGCCTTAGAAATATGCCACACCGGAACTACGGTAAATAAGGTCTTTACTGTAACCATCGAAGTAGCTACACCTATCATTCCAAATATGGCACCCACTAACGCACCTGTAATATGTATAGGTGTATAAAGCAAGTTCATGTTAAATGTCTTTTTAGTAAGGTGCATCGTATTCATAAGCACACCTAATGAACTTGTAGCAGATCTTGTTGCTGTGTAGATCAGTAATATCTGCAATGGTATTGTTGCAGCCATCCACTTAGTGCCATACAATGTTAGTATTAAAGGCTCTGCAGCTACTACCATAATGCCTAACAATGGGAAAACAGCAAATATAAACGTCTTCAAAAAACTAATATAGTTCTTATAAAACAACTCCTTATCATCGGCATATCTAGGCAAGATTGATGATAAAACATTGTTTGATATCATGATGAATGGGCCAGTGAAAAGGTCGGCTAGCTGTACGGCAATGTTGTATACACCCAATAGCTCTAAACCTAAAAACTTACTTAATATTATCTTATCACCCTGGTCTGCTATTCTTGCTAAAATGCTTGAACCAATAAGGTGTTTAGTAAACGTAAATATCTCTTTCCACCTTTCTGTATACATTTTAAAACCCGGTGAAAATTTTGCACCTCTGTACAGTAGTATAGTTAAGATAGGATGGAAAAATAACGTTGGTACGATTAAACTATAAACCCCCATACCAAGATAAACAGCTACAATTTTACCCACCTGTACTAATATGATAAACGGTGTTTGAATCTTCACCTGTTTTTCATACTGCAAATGTTTTGCAAGCCAGGTTTTGGGAATGATCTGTAATTGAGAAAAGAAAAATATGGCCGCACTGAAAAAGCTGATATTAATAATGCGTTTTTCCCCTTGATAATCTGCCCAAAAAGGAACTGCGATCATAAATATCGCTATCAATGCTACTGAAATGAGTATGTTAAACCAAAATGCAGATTTAAATATCTTTCTTACATCCTTTTTTCGGTACGCATATAAAAACTCTCCAATGCCTGCAGTTCCAAAAGCAGTGATAACAGCTAATAATACTTGAGTAATGCTTACCAAGCCAAAGTCATAAGGCGTCAGCTTCCTGGCCAAGATGATCATGGCCACCATACCTAGTAACTTATCTAGAATATTTCTAAAGAAAAGACTAGCAAAACCTTTGCTTGCACTTTTACCTACACTCATTATTTAAACAACAGTAGCTTGATGTTGAGGGATGGGGGTAGCTTATATCTTTTTGAGGCTAAGACAGCTTACTAACAATGCCATCTTTTAGCTGATACTCTTCGTTGCTTTCCGGGCATATAGCGAGATTTTCTTCAAAGTTCAAACGTTGCCCATATTCACTCATCCAGCCTATTTGCTTTGCCGGATTACCAACTACAAGCGCATAAGCAGGCACACTTTTAGTAACTACAGCCCCGGCGCCAATAAAGGCAAAGGCTCCTATATCATGACCGCAAACAATTGTGGCATTTGCACCTATTGAGGCTCCTTTACCAACATGTGTTTTAGCATATTCACCTCTTCTGTTTACAGCACTTCTAGGATTAGTAACATTTGTAAACACACAAGACGGACCTAAGAAAACATCATCATCACACGTTACACCGGTGTATACAGATACATTATTTTGAATCTTTACATTCTTGCCGAGTACAACATTGGGAGAGATCACAACATTTTGGCCAATATTACACTTTTCACCAATTGTACAATCGGGCATAATATGTGAAAAATGCCAGATCTTTGTGCCATTTCCGATAGTACAACCATCATCAACAACAGCAGTTGGGTGTGCAAAATATTCCATCCTAGATACTTTTTATAATCTTGAGTTAACTGCTTGTTTATCCAAACAACCTTTTACGTCATATACAACACCCTTATCAGACAAGTAGCTATTCCAATCTGTTTCTATAAACTCTTTGTGAGCTACTGCCAAAACAACAGCGTTGTATTTATTATCCTTGGGCAAACTATTAATTGTATCAATACCATATTCATGTTTCACCTCTTCAGATGATGCCCATGGGTCATACACGGTTACATTCATATCATAACTCTGAAACTCTGCATATATATCAACAACTCTAGTGTTACGTACGTCAGGGCAATTTTCTTTAAATGTGATACCCAACAATAATACATTTGCATTTCGTACAGGCACATCGTTTTTGATCATCTCTTTTACCACCTCTTGTGCAATGTAGCCACCCATACTATCATTGAGTCTTCTTCCTGCTAGTATTATTTCGGGGTGGTAACCTACTTCTTGTGCTTTCTGAGCTAGGTAGTAAGGGTCTACACCTATACAGTGTCCACCAACTAGTCCTGGTTTAAAAGGTAAAAAATTCCATTTTGTACCGGCGGCTTCTAACACCTCATGAGTATCAATACCCATACGGTTAAATATTTTTGCCAACTCGTTTACAAACGCAATATTAATGTCTCTTTGTGCATTCTCTATCACTTTAGCAGCCTCCGCTACCTTAATGCTTGATGCCTTATGAGTGCCGGCTACGATCACTTTACCGTATAACGCATCTACTTTCTCTGCTATTTCGTCGTTTGAACCAGACGTCACTTTTTTGATCTTAGTGACTGTATGGTTTTTATCACCCGGGTTAATACGCTCAGGAGAGTAACCACAATAGAAATCGTCATTATACTTAAGACCTGAAACTTTCTCAAGCACAGGTACACACTCATCTTCAGTAACACCAGGATACACCGTTGACTCATATACAACAATGTCACCTTTGCTTAACACTTTACCTACTGTTTCACTTGCTTTATACAAAGGGGTCAAGTCAGGCTTATTATATTTATCTACGGGTGTAGGCACAGTAATAATATAATAGTTGCAAGATTTGATATCATCCAACTTATTGGTAAACATTAACCCGCTAGCTGCGTTATGATCGGTTGTGATAACACTTTGCAGGTTTTCATCTTCAACTTCTAATGTACTATCCTTACCAGATGATAATTCTTTGATCCTATTTTCATTAATATCAAAACCTACTACTTGAGTGTGTTTTGCAAATTCTACAGCCAAAGGCAGGCCTACATAACCTAACCCTATTACTGCGATACGCTCTTGTGAAGTGCTCATGAGATTATAAAAGCTTAATAATTATTTTATGATTTTTTACTCCCTTTGCGGAATTTAAATATGCCTGAACGTTTTGGCTTCTCATCTTCATAGTATCCACCACCATCTCCGTACGAACCATAACCATAGCCGTATCCGTAACCATAACCGTAGCCATAACCATAGCCATAACCGTAGCTGCTACGTTTGGCATTCACGTCATTTACAATAAGGTTCATTTTTGGCATTTTCTTATTCACAAACAACTCGTTGGCAAACTTCAACTGTTGTTTATAGGTATACCCCTGACGACATAAGTACATTACAGCATCAGTATAAACACCTAGTAGCTGTGCATCCGTTACCAAACCAACAGGTGCAGTATCAATAACTACATAATCATAACTGGCTCTCAGCTCTTCAAACATTGCTTTTGTACGTTGTAGCATAACCAGCTCGGCCGGGTTAGGTGGCACAGGGCCAGATGGAAGAACAAATAGGTTTTCAGCGCCTTCAACAGGTTTTATGATTTCACTGATCTCAGCTTGACCAATAGCATAGTTAGAGAACCCAACACTATTGTCAATATTTAAGTGCTTGGATATTTTAGGTTTACGCAAGTCAAGCTCTAGTAGCACTACTTTCTTTCCTGATATGGCTAATGTAGCTGCGAGGTTTATCGCAATAAACGACTTACCCTCACCACTCATACTTGAGGTGACCATTACTACTTTTTCGTCGGTATCACCAAAAATAAACTGCAAGTTTGTACGCAACGCTCTAAACTGCTCTGAAACGACACTTCTACTTTTCTTACCTACTACTATGGCGTCACCCTTTTCGCTATGGCCTATTTCACCAACTATTTGCATTTTCGTGAGCCTTTGTATATCCTCTTTTGAAACTACTTTCAGGTTAAAGAACTCCTTAATAAATACATATATACCAGGTATGATCAGGCCAATAACAAATGCCATCATAAACACCTTCTTCCTATTAGGAGATACCGGCTTTCCTGAACGTATTGCAGGATCAACAACTCTGGCATCCTCTATAGTAGCCGACTTTGATATTGCCGCTTCTTCTCTCTTTTTTAGTAAGAACAGGTAAAGCTCCTGCTTGATATTTTGTCTCCTTGCAAACTCAAGTGACAATCTTTCCGTTGCTGGCAACTTTCTCACTTTAGCATCAAGAGACCCTACACGAGCGCTTAGCTCTTTAATAGTTACTTCAATACCTCTTTTAACCGATGCAAGAGAGTTTTTCATATCCTTTCGAACATTCTTTAGCTGGTTATCCAAATTTTGGATATAAGGACTATTCTCTGTATTTGTAAGTAGCAACCCCTCACGCTCAGCTTGCAACTCATTATAGGTAGCTATTAGGCCGGTTAGTGTATTATCTTGTATTAAAATACTTGCAGGCACATCGCGACTGTCATTACTAGAATTGTTCAGGTAATTCTGCAACGACTCTACTACTTTTAACTGCACCTCTTGCTGTGTAAGTTGTTTTGAATAGTCGCTTGCATTTTCCATTAATAGCTTCGACTGCTCTCCTATATCTGTTAGTTCATTATTCCTTTTAAACTTTTCTATTTCCTTCTCCACACCGGTCAATTCATCTTGCACACTTTCTAGCCTGGAAACAATAAAGCTCATCGTGCTATCTACGGTCCTATTTCTATCATCCTTGTTGTCTTGTTGATACACTTCGATAAGCGTATTTAAGATATCTTCTCCACGCTGTGGTATTATATCTGTTGTTGACAACCTGATTACCGATGCTCTCAATACTGTATTCTCAATAGCGAGTGCTCCTGAGAATGCCATGGCTAACGGCTCTATAGGGCTTATGATCAATGTATACTCTGGTATCGCTCTGTATTCTTTTGGTGCCTCAACATTTTTTTCAAAAATTATGCTCCCCACCGGCAGCTCTACAATCTCT
The DNA here is from genome assembly GCA_965230595.1 of Flavipsychrobacter sp. Lineage (GTDB taxonomy): Bacteria > Bacteroidota > Bacteroidia > Chitinophagales > Chitinophagaceae > UBA5543. Next base: position 2,825,727 of record OZ246011.1, read on the forward strand.
CCGTACTTTGCTTCCCAAGTCTTGTCTTTATCCTTTGTTTTAATTACAAGTTTCCCCTCTTGCTCTTGATTGATGATATAAGAAAAAGAGGAATGAAGAGAATCTATGTTAAATAATAAGTATGGCTTAAACGGTACATATTTATTATATATTTCAGTTGTTTTAACACGGCCAGGGGCAAAGTATCTTATATTTAAATCAAGCTTTTTGATAACACCTTTCATCAGTGTTCTACTTTTCAAAAGCTCCATTTCATTCTCAATCCTTCCGATACCACTACTAAAGCCCATCTCTTCAAGCAATATATTATTACCGCTTGACATTCCACCCCTTTTATCATTTTTGATCAACACTTCGGCATGAACACTATATACAGGTGTTGTATAACGCAGGTATACATTTGCAATAACCAAAGTAATCACAACGCCTATTGCAAATAGAGGCCAATAGGCTAATATCTTGCTTAGTATCTTATCAATATTTAACGAAGAGCTACCGGTACTTGACTCCTCAGAAAAAATCGGCTCAAGATTATCTTGCATATAAAGTCTTTATCTTGTAAGAAGTATGATGGAAACAGTTAATGATAGTGCGGATGCTATTAATGTGAAATAACGGTCTCTAGAAGCATCTGTGGTAGCAGTTCTAGCTTTTGCCTTGTTAGGCTCTATATATATCACATCACCCGAGTTCAAATAGTAATATGGAGATTGAAAACAATCTGTTTTATTAAGATCAAAACGAATAAACACTTTTTTATCCTCCTCTTCTCTTATAAGCAACACATTCTCTCTTTTACCAAATATAGTCATATCACCAGCCATACCTAATGCATCTATGATGCTTACTTTCTCATTCGTAACTATATACCTGCCGGGTCTGCCAACTTCTCCCAATACCGTAACATAAAAGTTTGCAAATCGTACGTTTACCACTGGCTCTTTATACACTTTAGTAGCTCTTTCCCTAATTGCTTTTTTAGCTTCAGTAGTTGTCATTCCTGCTACTTTCAAGCGACCAACAACCGGTAACTCTACATACCCTTGCTTATCTACTAAGTATCCAGAGGTTTGTACTGTACCTACAGTTTCTTTTGTATTTTCTTGGCTAAAAACGTTGTGCGTTTTAGGGTCAATTGTTTGTATTACAACTTGTAATATGTCGTTCGGCTCTATCTTCGGGTCAATATAATTGCTGTGCGGTAGCGTGCTCGACACATTAACAGAATCGGCAATATTTTTAAAGTACGGTACTCTTTTAGCTGTACTGCACCCTACAAACGTGAGTACAACAATAAGCAGCAATAATGTTGACAGATTTGATATAGTCCTATTTTGCATATCGCATTTTTTTCAAAAGTAGTTAAAATCGTTTTGGACAGATAATAATTATGCGCTAATAATACTGTTATTAACTCTTTTCTATTAGTTCCAGTAAGCTAGCCAGTGGTTCATTAATGAAATACTTCATTACCCACTCGTAACACTCTTCCCCCATTTGCTTTGCCTTTTCAGGGTCATTATACGCTTCACTTATAGCATTAGCTATCTCATCAGGCTCTTTAGCAATATAGGTGGGGTACAGCCTGTCATACTCATTAGTATAAACAGAATCGACCCTATAGTTTATTACCGGCTTTTTCATGAACATAGCTTCTATAATCGTTCCAAAAGTTAAAAAGCTACGTGTAAACTCTCCTGTACCTACATCAACATTCTTCAATAAGTACATAATATCTTTTCTAAACATCTTAGGCAGCCATATCACATTTTCTTCGATACCCATTTTTGCCACAAGATCTTTTGAGCGTTTTACATCCTGACCATACTCCAATAGCATCAAGCATGCGCTAGCACCGGGGTTTTGCTTCAAAAAGTTGCCGAACCCTAATATTAAGTGATGAGAGTTCTTTGCCGTCACAGGGCTATCATTCCACTCTTGCCTACCATGGTTAAGTAGTATTAACTTATACTTTTCCCTTATCTGGTCTATTTCGCTTTTCCAATGGGCATCTATGCCATCAGTTGAGGTGTGTAATTTTTCATACTCCGTTGTATACAAAAATGGCATTGATATATACCGTCTCTTATCACCACAGTTTAATGCATCAAAACGCTCCTCCCATATTTTATCAAAATACTTGCACATTATATGATCTGCGCTCACAATGGCGCTTCTTAAATATTTTGATGCTGTACCTCTTTTCATTTGCTTGAGCGAAATAGAACCTTTACCCGGTTTTATAACACTTAGCACTTTATCCCTTAAAGTGTACTCTTGTTTTAAATGGGCATACTTGAACACATCTGAACCGTAAGGATAGTATACGTTCATTTTTATTCCGGCATAGTTAGCTATTGCCGCTTCATCGCCTTGACCGATATAAAAGTCAAACCCTCCAATGTCTTTCAGCACTTCATCCTTATTCACATTATGAAAACCCTTATCAAACCAAGATACCTCGTGACAGTATTTAGAAAAGCCCAAATCGTAAGTATCGGCTTTAGGGTGAAAATGATCCATTGAATACCTAAAAAACAAGTGGGCATCGTAACCATTATCCCTCAAAAACCTTGTAATTGCAAAGTAGTTATTGTTTAGGTTGCCAATAAGTGCAATTCTTTTACTCATCTTTTTGTACTGTATAACTTAGCTTAGAATAACTAACACGTTATAAAGAATCTTCTAGTATTTTTTTATCAGGGAAGTTTACTAAAACTCCCATACCTTGCTTTTGATATACTACCATGCTGCCTAATGCAACTGCTGAAACCTTGCAATTCTTTACTACTGATATGATGTGATCTACATTGCCGGCACCGCCATTTGCAATGACAGGAATATTTACTGCATCATTTATTTTTTCAATGATAGCATGATCATAGCCCGCCCATGTGCCGTCTTTATCCATAGAGGTTATCAATAGCTCTCCTGCACCAAGTTGCTCCAGCTCTTTTGCCCATTCTACTGCATCTTTTTTCACTTTCTCCTTTCCGTCGTTGATATATACAGTATACTTTCCCCACATATTTTTTTTCACATCTACTGAGCCTATTACTGCTTGTGCGCCAAAGTGCTCTGCAACCTGAGTAACAAGACTAGGCGTTCTAAATGCCGCCGTATTCAACACTATTTTCTCAAAGCCTATGGATAATATCTTCTGTGCGGTATTAAAGTCTTTCACACCTCCACCGTATGACAAAGGCATAAAACATTCATTAGCTATCTGCTGTAGTATTTCAAAGTTGGGTTGTCTGCCTTGTACGGAAGCTCTGATATCTAAAAAGCATAGTTCGTCCACTTCCAATTCATTAAAAATACGAACTGTATTGATCGGATCGCCTATATAACCATGATTATCAAACTTGACCGTCTTCACCAAGTTATCATCAATCAATTGCAAACACGGTATTACTCTAGTCCTTAACATTCTTATAAGGCTGCAAAGTTTTTAAATAGTTTCATGCCAAACTTATGGCTCTTTTCAGGGTGAAATTGTGCGCCAAATATATTATCACCATTAGTGATCACCGAATCAAAATCATATCCATAATTCGTGCGCATCAATACATATTTATCATCCTCAGCTTTTACATGATAAGAATGCACGAAATAAAAACGAGGTTCTTCAGGCAAGTCACTTATCAACCGATGCTCTTGTACTGTATTAACAAGATTCCAACCCATGTGCGGCACTTTCAACTTCCTGTCTTCAAATTTAAACTTCACAGTTTGTGCAGGTACCCAACCTAAGCCTTCCAACTTTCCTTCTTCGCTAGAGTTTGTGAGCATTTGCATTCCCAAACATATACCTAGCACCGGTACTCTTTCCTCTTGTGCTTTGCAGTTCAGCACCTCTACAAGTTCTGCCTCTTTTAACCTTTTCATAGCAGCATCAAAAGCGCCAACACCCGGCAGTAAAATTTTGTCCGCCTTGCTTATAACGTCAACATCTCCTGAAATTTGGCTTTCTACACCTATGTACTTAAACATATTGTGTACAGAGCCAAGGTTGCCCATTCCATAATCTACTATACAGATCATACTACTTCTTAAAAATATTATTCAGCCACTTTCCTATTTCTATACTCTAGTATTGGCTTTTCAAAATATTTGTACATAATAGTGGCTAATACTATTGTACCTATCCAAAAAGCAAAGAAGCTAATTATAGAATATACCCCTTGTTTATAAGGGAAAAGCTCTAATATGCTAAATGTGAATGTATAATTGATGAGATATAAAGAGTAAGAAACTAAACTGATATGCGTGATCACCTTACCAAAAGAGGTGCTCATACTTTTCATATTATCAAAATACGGTAGTAACAACAATATCCCGATACCAGTAACTGTGAAATGAAACACCTGCTTGTAATATAAACCAACTGAGCCACCTGCGATAAACGCCATATAAAAAGAACATATGATCAGCACAAGCCCTATTTGCATATAGCGCTTTACATTCCAGTTCCAAAGCTTATTATAGTTGATTTTTATAAAGGCACCAATAACGCCAAACATAATCGACTCTAACCTACTTAATACCGATTTTCTAAACCATGCCTCCCAGGCATCTACTACTTCAGGATTAAAAGATGCATGATACACTCTAAAAGAAATAGATGTAACAATTATTAATAGAATAGGTATAATAAATACACGATTTATCTTCACTGTTTTAGGCAACACCTTAAATGACAGCAAAAACAATACAGGCATGAGTAGATAAAACCATTCTTCAATCGACAAACTCCATGACTCTACAAAAAAGCTTGGCATTGGGTAGGCAAAGTTTTGAAGAAAAGGGAAATAAGGTAACAAGTCGCTCATGCTAATAGTATTACCTAGTAAGAAGAGTACTATTATATTTACAATAAGCACCAAATAGTAATTGGGTAGTGTGCGATACCATCTTCTTTTCCAAAAGTTGAGTACTTTTTTAAAGCTAAGTGCATTCTCTTTGTAAACGATTTTCAAGAATATAGACCCTATCAAAAAACCGCTCAGCACAAAAAACAGATCAACACCATCAAAGCCTACGACAAATGTCTTAACAGCATTTTTAGCCGCAGCAGGCAAATGATGACGAACGATCTTTGTAGAGTGTCCAAAAACTACCAATAGAATAGCTATAGCTCTTACTACATCTAAGCCATATACTCTTTTATTATAGTCTACTCCTAAATTTGTCAAAAAGCGCATAGTGCCTTTAATCTTTTGCAGGGAAGCAATACTTTAAATAAAAACTCATAGGCACAAGGTTAGCTTTTGCAAGCATATAAAATAAAGGCCTATACTTCTCAAATTTGGTTTTATAAGTTTTAAAGTCTCTATAAGACTTATGAGGCAACTGCATGATTCTATCAAACTCCTCTTCAGAAATATCCATTCTTTTGATAAAGTAATTGACCAACTCAGGTTCTATGTGCGGTGCAGATGCATATGTCTCCAACGCCTCATCTCTAGTTATCAGCTCGGCGCGCACCTCAGCGGACAAACTGTTGTAACGCTGATCTAAGTTAAACTTAGTAGGTGTGTAAAAGCTGTGGTGGAAAGCAGTCATTCTGTTTTCCAGATGGTGTCCTCCATAATACTGCCATCCATATTCCTTCTCTAAAAATGCTCGGGCATCTTTTTTAGAATATGGCAAATACCATAGTGGTCTAATTTTTTTGATCTTTTTAAACACCGTCCAATAAAGAAACTTTCTAAACGTCATGTTAGGAAAAGTCTTCATTGGCATTGTGCCATATTTATCATGCACGTCTTTAATGTACCCACCATCTATATAAGCGCGCTTATTCATTGGCGCTACACCTTCTGCAACAAAGGAATGCCCTTCAAAAATATACTTGATACCATACTTTGATGCTGCTCTATACATTACCTCGGCAAGTGCAATATCTGTAGGGCCATCTATTTCGCAAACACTTGCTTTAAAGAAGGATTTAAATATATCATCAGCCTCCTTGTTGTCTACCACATGTGTATATAGATCTACGTTTAAAGCTGTAGTTACTTTTCTAATATTCTCCGTTGCTATGGCAGTATTCCAAGTATTGTCGTAGTGTACAGCCAATGGTCTTAAACCATATTGCTTAGCTAGCCATAGCATATATGATGAGTCTGTACCCCCACTTACACCTACTGCCACATCATATTTCTTACCCTTACCTTCTTTCTTTATTTGGGCTACTATATCTTCAAATAATTGCTTACCCTTTTCTTTGCCAGTACCAAATTGCTCAGACAGGTCGTCTATCATATGGCAATAATTACACACACCCTCATCATCAAAAGTAATATTCGAGATAGACTCATCGAAAATGCACTTACTACATATTTGTAGTCCTAATGCCTTTAAATCTCTACCGTTGTATTTGTAAGCCATCTGTATATTGTTTTATTTTTTCACCCATTTTTCATCAAAAAACCTAATGGCATACCCCTCTTCTACTTTAGGGTCTTGTGGTTTTTTGTTGTTTAAAAAATAGTCTACCGCCATGTCTATTTCATTCCATCCGCTGTACGATCTAAACACGGTTGATGAAGAACACCTTACATTAAACTCATGAACAACAGGAACATTATTGTGATACCTCAATTGCACATTTACTGACCCTAAAGGAGCTAAGGCTTCTACAGCTTTAAGGCAAGTTTCTTTTATGTCTTCATTATAGATGATTTTTGCCCTCCATGTTAAACCATATTTCAACTCACGCTCCAGCATAAAAACAGACGTAGCACCGTACTCAGGCGTAAAGAAAACCCCAACGGTATACTCTTTACTGTTTTCATCACCCAAAAACTCTTGTATCACACCCTTATTATAAGTTCTGTAGTGATACATAAGATCTTCTTCGCTTTTAATAACATATGGAGGACCGGAACGTTTCCCTTTTACAATGCATGGGTAACCAATTTCAGCTACAAAAGCTTTCAGTTCATCTATATCACCTTTAAGCTCTTTTGTTCTAGGAAACGGCAAGCCTGCCTTCTCCAACAATTGAGCTGTAGACAGCTTGTCCATACCAGATACTAAAGAGGCTTCGCTACCAATTGCAATTTTTGCAGAGGTTCTTTCTTCTACCTCTTGCTTTAATTCCAGCAGGCCGAGCATCTCACGCTCAGCACCGGGGTAATACAGGTCTACATCTTCCTTGTTGAAGATGTCAACAATTTTATTCAAATAGTCTTCATCATTTATATGCGGAGACTGAATAAACTTTACACCATCAAAAATGTATTGTGCAAATGGATCAACATCCATCCCTATGATATGATATTCAGCATTACTAGCTATAGCTGCACGAATAATACTCTGCCCCATAGGGCTGGCAATACCTGATACTGCAATAGTTACCTTACTCATAGCGTATGCATGATGTTTTTAATGTACGTATGCATATTTTTTATTTCAGAAGCATGGTGCGCGTTAGAACCAAATGATACTCTTGGGTTAACTTCTAACAACACTTTTAAAAACATCTTAGTGTCTTTAGGATAGTTACCGGATATCTCTATAGCCGTGTTTGTATCCTTGGCTTTCTGAAATATGGTACGGTATCCTTCTTCTGAAAAGTGGTCATAGAACTTCTCATATGTTTGTCCCGGGTGAGCGATCACATCAATAAACTCATTTTCACAAAGGCCACAAGCTTTATCTATTTCGTATGCCAGTGCCTCATCTGCCGGCATGCTGCCATCTTTTATTTTTGTCCAATCAGCAGTGTAGTATCCATGCACAGCTCCTAATGCTAGCTCAGCATCTTCCACCATAGAAGGTGTGATATCTACATTTCCATACTCACCTATAGCATTAGCTTCTAACCCGATCAATACTGTAATACCTCTTCCTTCTCTCTCCTTTTTTATTTCTGCCACATAGTCCTTCCACCATGCATCAGCAGTAGTTCTCACATGCTCAGTAAATGAAAACACCGTAAAACCTAACTCTTCTGCTTTGTCTATCATTTCTTTTACACTGCTCTTACCATCCGTATAATCGGCATGAGCATGAAAATCGTAAGTGATATCCATATCAGCAATATCTGACGCCAACGGGAAGTACTTTGTATTATCTTTCATTATACTTGTTTAATGCTTTTTCTATTATTGATTTGATATCATATTTAGGCTGCCATGCACTTACTTTTAGCAGTTTATCAATTCGCAGCTTACCCATACTATTGGTCACTTGTCGGTCTCTGTCAAAAACAACTTTTGTATCACTATTGCAAGTTTCTACTATCGTATTGGCCAGGTCTGCTGTAGACATATTTTCACTGCCCGCTACGTTGTAAACACCCAAAATGTTATTCTCCAGCACTTCAACTATACCCGCAATAAGGTCATCGATAAACAAATAGTTTCTAAGAGAAGAGCCATCTCCAAATATGGTGATGCCTTCATTCCCCTTTGCTTTTTCTATCCACTCAAAGAATAACTTTTGGTACTTGGCTGACTCCTCTCCGCTATCTAGTATGGCTGCCAACCTAAGTATACTTGAAGCTTTTATATGCTTTTGTACCATTTTTTCAGAATAGTACTTGGACAAACCATAGCTATCTTCTGCTATATGCAAATAAGACTCGTCAATATGTGAGTCCAATACTAAATTATAAACACTACAGGTAGATAGATATACCAAATGAGCATCAGCATTTGACACTGATAGATATTTCACTAATTGCAACGTAGCAACGATGTTCTCAGCAATACACTTCTCCTCTTCTTCTACTCCATAGCCGGCAGTTACGTAGCCGGCAGTATGGATACATATATCAATCTGCTCGTCTATCTTACTATATGTGGCGGGGTCTTTCAGGTCACCATCAATAGCTATTACATTATCTATATCAGCCTTAAAGCCCGACCTTGTTATTACATACAACTTATAGTCACTATTGGCAGACAGCTTTCTAACTATATGCTTACCAATAAAGCCATTAGCACCCGTTATTAGTATATTCTTCATACTTAGTCTGTACTGCTATTTAGCTCACTAAATGGTATCACAAAGAAATATGGAAACTCTCCAAGTAATACCTCCTGGCTCATATCCCGTACTTTCTCATTTCTAATTGTAGTATAGTAGTAATAATTATAGTCTTCTGTACCCCAGCGTTTTTTAAAGTCATAAACGCCACCTTGAGATAACCATGTACCACCCCAATTCCAGTATTTAAAACCTTCATTGGCGGCATCACACATAGCCTCATATATAGCTACACTCATTGGCTGGTACTCTCTATATTCCGTTACTGTAACCGGTGTAAAATATTCTACTGTATTGTTATAATACATGTTCAGTAATGCCCCTATTGGCTGACCTTCTAAAAAGGCTACATATATTCTATAGTCAGTACCGTAATCAAAGTGTTTTTTCACCAGTTCAAAAAAGTGTTCCGGTTTATATTTACCGTTAATACGGGTCATATTCTCTTTATGTGTTTCAAAGAGAAACGGGATATAGTCCAACCCATTCTCCCAAGACACTTCAACACCGCTCTTCAACCCTTTTCGCACTGTATTTCTTGTTTTAGAGTGTAGTATAGGCATCACTCCATCAGCATGATCAGGCAAGCTGGTGATTTGACCAATACGTGTATCCTTGCACTGATGGTCTAGCTGTTGCTCATAAAAATCATTATTATCTTCAAATGGTGATGTGATGATCGTTCCGGTTAATACATCTTCGTCAGATAACAGCTCTTTATATTTATTCAGTAATAGATCTTTAGCTTCTAAGTTATCATCAGCCACTATCACAGCGCCATTACTACCATAAAATGGCAGGGAGTTGATCACCTTACCATGAGCCATATCTTTTACAAACAAAGGAAGTATTCCTACGATCTCTCCTTGTTCATTTCTCGCAACGTAGTAAGTTGGCTCACAGTTAAGAAAATCGCTAACCAAGTTCTTGTACTTCCAAGATTGGTACAACAACGTCTTTTCAAACTTCAATAAAAAACTCGCGTATTCTTCTTTATCCTTATCTAACAATAAGTCAACGATCATTGCAAATTCTTTTTTATTGCTTGTACTACTTTTTCCGCTTCTGTATTAGTTAATGCAGGGTATATTGGGAGAGACACCGTAGTATCAAAGAGCTTTTGGGCATTTTTATAACCTTCTTGCGATACTACATTGAACCTTTGATGTAGTAATTCATCTACTCCTTGCCTTACGGCAACCCCCTCTAGTGCTGCACTCGCTTTAATAGTTTCAAAATCACCGGATGTTTTGATCAAAAATCTGAAAAACATAGAGTCTACACTCTTTATACCTTTTGTTGCACCTTCAGGCAACTCAGAAAAGTAATAATCGGCGATCTCTTTTCTTCTTGTCAAATAGGTGTCATACTCCTCCAGCTGAGCCAGGCCGATAACCGCCTGTACGTCTGTTATCTTAGAAAAGTAGCTGTGTTGATAAACTACCTTTGCAACTGCATCACTATAGTTCTTATTATTATTTCTTATTGCACCACCTTCGCCGGTAGTTAAACATTTAGTGGCATGAAAAGAATAAAAGGCGATATCTCCATATTTCCCTATTTCGTACCCATTGATATTATTAGTAAACGACTGACAACAATCTTCAACAATAGGCACATTAAACTTTCTAAATCCTTTTACATCAGCACATATACCAAATAGATGTACAACAATAATGGCTTTTGTTTTAGAAGTTATTAGAGGGGTAACTTGTTCTTCTGTCATTACCCATACTTCACTAACATCGCAATAGACAGGAGTAGCACCTACAAACAATACTGCATCGGCAACTGAATGACATACATATGTAGGCAAGATTACCTCATCGCCATGACCGATACCCATAGCAAGCAATGATAACGTCAATGCTGCTGTACCGGTACTACTCAAATACACTTCATCATTCTTAAAGTAAGAGCGCAAACCATCCTTGAATGCTTTTGTTGCACCACCGGTAGCTATATGACCACTAGACACTTGCCCTTCTACCTTGGCAAGTATTTCTTTATCTATATATGGCTTAGAGTGTGGTATCATCAATTAGACAACCTGCTCGTTATTTAAGAATATTTTACACCACCATTCAAAATTCATGAATGACCATAGCAGTAAGCGATGGTTAATATGGTCTTCTGTATGTTCTTTATAGATATGCTCTATATACTTGGGGTTGATAAAGTCAGACGAGATCGCTTTTTTACCTAACAACAGGTCTTTTATATATGTTGCATTTTCACCTCTATACCAACTCTCATCAGGAGCAGAAAAACCTTGTTTCTTTCTGTTCACAATTTTTTCAGGTAAAAAGTCCGTCATTGCTTTACGTAGTACGCTTTTACCATCGTCAAACTCTTGGTATACTTTTCTTTTGTTTCTGTAATCATTCTCATCCAGCTTCTTCATGCTCTGAAGATTACCCAACTTATGTTTAACAGGTATGTTTTGCGCTAAGTTGACCAAATCATTATCTAAGAATGGGAAACGTTCTTCTAACCCATTAGCCATCGACAATTTATCACCAACCAAAAGCAAACCGGGTAGAAATGTTTTTATTTCAAAGTATAAGCTATTCTCTATATGATGCTCGGGAGTATCATATTTTAGCTTATCGTTAAAAGTAAATACACGTTCAAATACATTTCTAGGATTACCCAGATCAATATTCTTATAAGTATCTTCCGTAAATAGTTTCAGCTTATCCTCATCAGGAACTAAACGCTGCCAAAAACCATAATAGTTATCAAAGAATTCAGGCTGATTCAACGAACGAAACACCCTGTAGTACCTCCAAGGATAACCTCCATAAAGCTCATCACCACCTGTACCTTGCAAGCACACTTTTACAAACTTAGATGCTAACCTACTAATGTAATAGTTAGGGTAGCTCATCCCAACACGCAGGTCTTCCAAATGCCACACCAGCCGAGGCAACGACCAACTCAAGTCTCCTGCGTTGATCACTTGCTCATAGTGCTCTGTCTTAAAATGGTTGGCCATCAGTTCAGCATCTCTGCGTTCATCATAGTTCGCCTCCACTCCAGTCACTTCAGACATATCAAAGCCGGCAGTAAATGTAGCCAGTCTATCTACATGAGTAGATGCTACGGCTGTAATAGAGCCTGAGTCCATTCCTCCTGACAAATAAGAACCTACAGGCACATCAGAGATCATTTGCCTGGTTACTGCTTTTTCAAAACCAGATTTGGTCAAATCCAAAGCATCCTCAAAACTCATATTATTGTCTGCCTGTGTGAAATCATAATCCCACCACGAGTGGTGCTTCACATAGGTAGACTCTGATGTTACCTTGACCGTATTAGCAGGTGGTAACATGGTCACACCCTTGAATAGGGTATTATAAGTAAACACATTTTGGAACGTGAAATATTGGTTCAATGCATCATAATCCACATCTATTTTGTAATCCTTATGTGTAACGATGGCTTTTATCTCCGATCCAAAAACTAGTGTTTTACCATTAAACCAATAGTATAATGGTTTAATACCAAACCTATCTCTACTTAAGTAGAGTGCTTCTTCTTTTTTATTCCAAGCAGCCACAGCAAACATACCGTTTAGCCGCTCGAAAAATGCCGGGCCGTAAGCTGCAAGCCCTTCAACGATCACCTCCGTATCAGTACGAGAAACAAATGCATGCCCTTTGGCTCTCAACTCCTGTTTCAGTTCCATGAAGTTGTAGATGCATCCGTTGAACACAACCACCCACTCATCATTCTTTGATGTCATGGGTTGGTTGCCAAGAGCTGATGTGTCAATGATAGCTAGCCTTCTATGCGCCAGACCTATTTGGTCGTGCACATAAAAACCTTCACCATCGGGTCCTCTGTGAGCGATCTTATCAGCCATCTTCTGCACCTCTTTTAGAGACACTGACGACCTGCTTAGATTATATATTCCGGCAATGCCGCACATATTATGTTAAAGTCCTTTTATTAAGTTGGCTACGTAGTGGTAATCTTCTTCTACCATCTTATTATGCAATGGTATTGACATAGAGTATTCATTAGCAGCATAAGCACCGGGGAAGTCTTCAGGCTTGATGTCAAAAGTTTTTGAGTAGAAGCCTAACATATGTACCGCATGTGTACCCGGGCGTGTACTTACACCTTGTTCTTGCAAATACTCCATGATCTCATTACGAGTTTTAGGTGCTTTGCTTTCATCTATGAACAATACATATGATTGCCAGCCATGCTTATACCTGTCGCTATACTCAGGCGTACGTATCCAATCTATATCTCTGAATTGATCGTGATAGAACTTTGCCCATTGAGTGCGCTCATCGATAAATGTATCTAGCTTTTGTATTTGCACCACACCTACTGCGCCTTGAAGATCGGTCATACGATAGTTATAGCCCACCATATCAAACTCAGGTAAGATGTAAGGGCGCGGTCCTTTATGTCTTTGCTCTTCTGATATAGACGCGCCGTGGTTGCGTAGCTTATTCAACCTGTCTGCCAGCTCGTCATCATTAGTGGTCAACATACCACCTTCACCCGTAGTAACAGACTTACGCGGGTGGAAAGAAAAACAACCTATATCACCAAGTGCGCCCGCAGGTGTTCCGTTCAGTGCAGAACCTGCTGCACAAGCTCCATCTTCTACTATTTTCAAATCAGGAGCGATCTCTTTTATTTTATCAACATCAGCGCACAGCCCGAATAAGTGTACTGGGATAATGGCCTTTGTCTTATCTGTTAGCTTATCTTTTAATTGTGCTGTATCAATATTGAAAGTAACCGGGTCGATATCAATAAATACAGGTGTAGCACCACAATACATCACCGCATTAGCTGTTGATACCCAAGTAAATGCCGGTACGATCACCTCATCACCTTCTTGAACGCCTAATGCTACTAAAGCCAAATGCAATGCAGTTGTACAGCTAGTTACCGCCATAGCATGCTTTACATTATGACGTTTAGCAAACAACTCTTCAAACTCCCTAACTTTTGGCCCCTGCGTGATCCATCCACTGAAGATAGGCTCTTTCAGTGCTTCCCATTCTTCTTGCCCGGTCATAGGCAATGATATCGGTATGTTTCTTTTAGTAGTAGCTTCCACTGTATGTTGATTTATAATATTAATTAGTAAGTGCTTCTGTTACTTTGGTAGCATCGCGCCAGTCAATTAGCTTCAACAGGCCACCTTCCAAAGAGTATTTGTATTTGAACCCTAACTCTTCTTCAGCTTTTTTACGAGAACCAATGCGGTTTTTTACTAGCGCACGCGCATCATCTGCACTATATGGTTTGTATTGCACTTCAAGGTTAGATTCTTTCAATCTAAGAATGGTGTTACAAAGCTCCTTAATAGTAGTTTGCACCTCAGTACCTACATTGTAGAAACCAAACTCTACATCAGATATCAATGCTTGCACGTTACACCTAGCTACATCTTCTACATATATAAAGTCATATGCTTGAGAGCCATCACCATTAATAATAGGCTGCTCATTGGCGTCTATCTTGTTCAACATGATCGGCACTACACCACTATATACAGCATGTTGATCCTGACCAGGACCGTATACATTCATGTAACGAAGACCAACTACTTTCAAGCCATAACGGTCGTTGAACGCAGTACACATTGCCTCGCCTGATATCTTGGTAGCACCATAGAAGTTTTGGTTGTTGAACGGGTGATTCTCCGTCATTGGCACTTCTACCGCATCTCCATATACCGAGGCAGATGAAGAGTACACCAGTTTTTTTACATTATGCTTTACGCAAGCTTCCAATACGTTGAACGTACCACCTATGTTTACATCAAAAGCAGTACGTGGAAAATCTTTACAATGCAGCAACCACATCGCTGCTAAGTGAAACACATAATCAATGCCTTCAAAAGCTTTATCTAAAATGTCTGTTTCACGTATATCACCACCAAAAGGATAAACGCTGCAACGATCATCTTTCAAGCAGTCTTCTATATTCTCATATTTACCACGTGCAAAGTTGTCGAACACGATCACTTCTTTCACGTCATGTTTTAATATTTCTCTGGTCACGAACCCGCCGATAAAACCGGCACCACCTATTACTAATACTCTAGAATCTTTAAGTTCCATTATATATCGTTTTATTTATTGATTGATAATGATTGTACCGGCAGTTTGGCCACAAGGTTCATACCCAAACCATCCAATTGCAATATTGCTTTATTACCCTCTATACGTATCACTTTACCTTCTTTATTCATCAATGGTCCTTCAGCCACCACAACTTTTTGCCCTTCTACTAGCTCCACGTTTATTGACGCATTCCTATATTCATCTAAGAAATTCCTGATCGCCTCTATTTCTTCATTACGTACCACACCCGGCTTATCATTCCACCAAAGAAACTTCACCGCCCCATGGTTTTGAAGCACCTCTTTACTCTCCGTGTTATAATCCTCCAGTTGTACAAATATGTAAGACTTAAATACCGGTTCTATTACTTTTTTCCTTCTATCACTCCACTGCTTCACTTCTTCTTTTACCGGGCAATATACGCTTACGCCCTGCTCAGCCAATAGTGCTGCCAGTTTCTTTTCATTCCTGGGTTTTGTATATAATACGTACCAAGTCATCTTAATGTGCGCCGTTTGACCATAATAAAAGGCTATTGCCTACATCTCCTTTGGCCTCCCATTCTTCCTTTGTATAAGTGAGATATCTCACCTTTCTGTTGATCTTTTTCTCCGTTTTAGTGACCAATCCTGCTAAATACTCCGTATCAATATCGCCTACAAATACAAGATCAATGATGCCACTATCGCTTCCCTTCGCGTAATCGCCTGACAAATACACTAATTCCAGCTTACCAATTCTGTTGATGATCTGCTCAATGATCTTATCTACACCAATATATTTAAGTAATATATTATGTATATCTTTAAATAAAGGATGAGTGTTATTAGCCTTATATATCTTCTTATTTCCTTGATTTTCAGACACTAGCATATCTGCCTCCTCAAATCGATTCAGCTCTACACGTATGGAATTCGTACTCTCGTTGAATTCCTCTGACAAACCACGTAAATAAGCGGTGGTACCCGGATTAAGGAATAATCGCAGTAATAACTTGATGCGTGTTCTTGAAGAAATTAAAGTTTCTAACATCTATTTTACTTCAAAATGCCCGAATTTACCATCCTGGCACGGCTTCGCCACTGTCAGTCCCATAAAAGACTGCACACAGAACGAGTAAAAATATTACTCAATCTGTGTGCAAAAGTATAAATATTATCTGCTAAATAAAATAGGGGCAGATGATGAAATCTTTAAGAAAAAGGAGTTTTATATTAAAAGCCTTTATAATGCTAAGCTTTTAATGTCTTCTTGTGCCTTTTCAAAGTCGTGATGCTTACCTATATCCAGCCAGTAGCCTAATATTGGGAAAGACACTAACTTTTTACCTCTTTGTATCAGCTGCTCCATAAGATCAGTAACATTATAGAACTCATTGTGAGGTACAAGAGAAAGCAATTCCTTTTTAATGATATAGATACCTGCGTTAGAGTAGTAGGTATAGCAAGGCTTTTCTTTCAGTGCATTCACCATATTACCATTATCTACCTCCATCACACCATATGGTACATTTACCTCATAGCTGGTTGTTGCTACAGCCATATCAGCACCAGACTTTAGGAAGGTTTGGAAGAAACCGTTATAATCGATATCTGTAAGCAAATCAGAGTTCATCACCATTACATAGTCATGCTCTAACGATTCTACCAGCTTTACAGCGCCTAAAGTTCCTAATGGCTTGTCTTCGTGTACATATTTGATAGAAATACCTTTATCGCTGCCATCACCAAAATGTTCTTCGATCTTATCGGCTAAGTAGTTTACGCTCAGGTAAATATTCTTTATACCATATTTGATCAATCGGTCCACATTATGCTCCATAATAGGTTTATCACCTACGTGTAACATGGGTTTAGGCGTATCCTTTGTTAAGGGCATCAATCTGCTTCCTTTACCACCGGCCATGATAAATACATCGGCAGGCACTACAGATTCAAGTAAAGTAAGGTTAAGCACCTTCACTACTTGTTTCATGCGGTTAACGATCGGTACGATCAGGAAGTTTTTCTTACGAAGATCATTGATATCTGTACTGTGTACCTCATCTTCGTATATGAAAAGCGGATCTTTTTGTAGGTAATCCATTACAGGGTCATCAAATGTTAATCCATTGATGAAGCCTCTACGTAAGTCACCATCAGTTAGTGAACCTATAAGTGTCTTATCACCATCTACAACAATTAGGATGGGATTAAGTTTTAAGTCGTTTAGTTTGATCAGTGCATCGCGAACCGACTGGTCTTGATACAAGATGTGTTTTTCTGAGTTCTGTTTCATGTTTTGCAGTTTTGTTTGTGTTTGTGTTTTATAACTTACTGCAATGTAGAACCGCTACTGCTCACATAAAAAAATATCAGCATGGATAACAAGTACACAACATGCTGATAACAATTCATTTACATTTTTAAAAGAGCCGCTATGGCCGATAGCTACTAGGAATGTTGACCACTCGGTCTTCCAGCCATTCAGAATTACTCAGATCGCTACACATACAATCATCGTACATAGACAATTTATTCATCAAGGTCCATATCGGGCGAGTCATCACTTTACCTTCATTGGTAGCTTTTAAAAAGGCATCTCTGGCGTCTCTGTCTTTTAGTACAACACAATTCAACCAATAGTTAGCTGTCGTGTTTTCCTGCTCTACAATAAAGTCAATGTCTTCTTTATCGCTAAAGTAGCTTTCGTAAGACTGAGCCAAGTCGCGCTTGTTATTAAGAATGTCCTGTAGCTGCTCTAACTGTGCACAAGCCACAGCCGCATTTAGGTTAGGCATACGATAATTATACCCAATAGTATCGTGAACAAACTCCCATGGATGAGGTACTTTGGCAGTGGTAGAAATATGTTTAGCTTTCTTAGCCAATGCTTCATCGTTAGTAACAATAGCGCCACCACCACCACAGGTAACGGTCTTATTACCGTTAAAACTAAATATACCTAATAGACCAAAAGTACCGGTATGCTGACCGTTCTTGTAACTGCCTAACGACTCTGCCGCATCTTCTACCACGGGTATATCGTATTGATCGCAGATAGCTACGATCTCATCAATACGGCATGGAAAACCAAAAGTATGCATCGGTACACATGCTGCTATTCTTTTGCCTGACGTTTTATTATAAGCCTTGCCCTCTTTCACATCAACATGAGTTTCCAGAAACTGCTTTAACACAGTAGGAGATAACCCCATGGTGTCTTTATCTACGTCGACAAATACAGGCTTTGCACCACAATGGGCAATAGCATTAGCAGTAGCCACAAAGGTCAATGGCTGCGTGATCACTTCATCGCCTGCTTCCACACCTGCTACTATCATGGCCAAGTGTAGTGCACTTGTACCATTTGTAGTAGCAACAGCATATTTTGCACCAATCAACTCTGCCATCATTTCTTCAAACTTGTTGACATAAGCGCCAACAGACGAGACAAAAGTAGAGTCAATGGTATCTAGCAGATACTTCTTCTCGTTACCACCAAAATAAGGGGCATGAAGTGGAATAAACTCCTCAGGAGTTTTAAAGGCTTCACGAATGAAGCTGATCGTATTATTGTACATTTTTGTATTTGCTATCGTCGGGGTTAAGAATAAATCCATCGTCGAGTACTTTCTTCATTTGCTTAATACCATCTGGCACAGTAAACAATGGTTCAAAGCCTAAACGTGCTTTTATCTTATCTGAAGACACACGATAATCACGTGGATCTTCATCTTTAGCAACATATTTTATCTTAGCATCGGGGATGAATTTCTTAACTTCATCAACCAGCATTTTCTTTTGATAGTTCTCTTTGGTAGAACCTACATTGAACACATCAAAAGCTACTTTTTCTTCATCTGCTTCTACTACGGTTACTACAGAGCGTGCCAAGTCGTATACATGACAATATGGGCGCCAAAATTGCTCTCCAAATATCACTAACTCTCTACCAAGAGCTAATTCTTTAGTAAACTCATTCACCGTTAAATCAAAACGTGGACGCAATGACAAACCGTAAACCGTAGAGAAACGTAAACACGTAGGCTTACAATTATTCGCTTGTGATTGGCTTAACAAATGTTTTTCTGCTGCTACTTTTGTTTCAGCATATAGCGAAACCGGAGCCAAGGTAGACTCTTCAGTAACATACTGGTTAGGATCATCCATTTTACCGTAATTACTACATGTAGAAGCAAATACGAATTTCTTTACTCCTTTTTCATTAGCAACTTCATACAGCAGCTTTGTACCCTCAAGGTTAGTAGAGTTGGTCAGCTCAGGATCTACTGCACAAGCAGGGTCTCCAACTATAGAGGCCAAGTGAGCTACAGCATCCATACCTTCTACTGCTTTTTCTACATCAGCTCTATTTCTGACATCGCCTTTTATAAATTCAAAATTGGGATAGTTGAACATGTCAATGATTGGTTCTCCACCAAACATTAAGCGGTCAAGCACTCTTACTTGGTATCCTTTTTCTAATAATTGTCTTGTAAGCACAGAGCCTATATAGCCTGCACCACCGGTCACTAATATTTTTTGAGACATAGTTGTGATGATTATATCTTATATACAATAGGTTAAACGACTGCCTTTTAGCAGTAGTTAACCACAAATATAATAGGCTGCATGGCTATAGACGACTTATCCGTCGTCAATAACATATTATTAGCAAGAAAGTAATATATCTATATCGCTATGTGCGAGTTCAGGAAGGGTTGCTGCATCATGAGCTCTACTTTGGATGAGCGCAACACGCTTTGCAATACATCAGCATGCTTTACGTGATGCATATCAGAACCACAGTAATCATACAATCCCTGCTGTAGTAGTTGTTCTGCCATATGCTTAACACCTTTACCATAATAACCTGTAAGGGAGTTGGTATTTAATTGTAAGTAACAACCTCTGTTTCTTAACTCTTCATACAGGTGTGGTCTATCATGCATATACTGATAACGCTCAGGGTGTGCAAGAATAGGCTTATAACCAAGTGTCTGTATTTTGAATAAAATGTCAGAAAGTCCCATTGGTTCCATCATGAAAGATAGCTCTACCAATACTTGGTTATCAGTAATGGTTAATAACGGCTGTGTCTCCAGCATCTCAATGAATGTATCATCAATATAATACTCAGCTGCAGCTCTTATAGGGAAATTAATACCTTGCTCATGCAATGCATTCCTCAGCACAGTTAGCCCGGTATTAATGGTATCAGTAGTATTAGGGTAGTGATCGTGCTTTACATGCGGGGTAGTTACAGCAGCTCTAAAGCCCATGCCCATCATTCGCTTCACCAGCTCTATACTATCTTCAACGGTTTGTGCGCCATCATCTACACCCGGTATCAGATGAGAGTGCATATCTATACCTACAAAGCCCCAGTTGTAATTCTTATCAGCTACATTGGCGCCTTGCTCTTTCTTCTTCGACCCGAATAATTTTGAAAACATCTATTTCTTGTTTTGCACTCTTAAAGATATGAGTACAAAGCTACAATTTTGCTAATACTCACCTCCAACTTTTCTGTTGTTCCATGCCGGGTCACTGAATTTTGGCAAATACTTAGGCATTTGTGTCATACCTGTAGTATCCGTAAGTGTTTTCATAAAGGCAACAATATCATTCACCTCTTGCTTATTCAAGCTTAAACTATCGAAAGGTAACGTCTGATGCTCTAGCACAATACCCAAACCTACACCACCACCTTTATTATAAAACTCAACTACATCTTCCAGCTTGTCGTAAGCCCCATTGTGCATATAAGGTCCGGTAATATCTATGTTACGTATCGTTGGTGTTTTAAATGAATACTTGAAAAAGTCTGCTCGTTCTTTCAAATGACCATTATACCTACCGTAATCAGGATCAAGCTTAGGCTGCTCTGCGTTAGGATCTTCCGGCACACCTAATACCTCACTTTCTGACTCTTTGTATAGTGGTGGTACAGTTCCATTAAATACAGGGGCAAAGTGGCATGTACCACAAACGGCCTTACCCATAAACAGGTTAAAGCCACGCTTCGCTGATTCATCTATATTCACCACCTCTCCACGCACATATTTATCAAACTCTGAATTGAACCCTCTTAATGAACTCACATAAGCAGATATGGCAAAGGCTACCGTGGCAGCATCTACCTTATTACCTGAATATTTCACAAAAGCCTCATCAAACATTTGCACATATTCATCACTCTTTTTCAACCTGTCTACAATGTCCAGCATACTCATGTCAAACTCTTTACGATTGCTTAGCACGTGATCTATCTGCCCTTCTAGTGATTCGGCACGCATATCGTGGAAAAAACGCTCACTGTATACACTATTTATTAGTGTTGGCGCATTTCTGTCTACCGTACCATCAAAATCTAAAGCTAAGCTCTTAGGTTTACCATCAGTAAAAGCTTTATCCGTATGATGACAGCTGCCACAAGAGCGTTTCATATTTCTAGACATGATAGGGTCGAAGAATAGTGTTCTACCTAAATCAACCATTTTATCATTAACCAAGCTAGGAGACAATCGGATATATCGATACGGGTCAATAATATCATTACTAAAGATGTTCTCCGCTAAATGATTAACAGGAGGTAATACTGATGGACGGACAACTTCGTGTCTTAACTCCACACCAGATACTTGGTGTAGATCAAGCATGGTTTTGTATAAAGGGTTGATGTACATTTTAAGTACATATAACCTATCTAACTCATCAAAATTATTATGCTGTTCTAGGTAATAAATAAAAGATTCAAAGTTATTATATAGGCTATTGGCGTTTTCTTTATCTACAGTGTTAAAGAACTTCCTGTACAGCTCCAAATCACCTTGCATAGTTTTCAATGCCGTAACCGCATCTGATATTGAATTGCCGGATGCAGGCACATCAAACCCGGTAAGCCCTAATGTAAATATTCTTACTAACTCTTGTCTTACTGCTTCAAAAACAGACCTGTCGTAAATGGCCTTTTTAAACATGGCATTATCCAATAAGGCCTTTTCAAGGTCTTTTGATTGTTTTAGTATCTCATACCTATTTTCTTCAAAGTCTCCCGTAAAAATAAGTTCATCTAATACTTGCAGGCCATTAGGTTGCGCAATTTCCATATTGGCTGCTTTAGGTACCAACTTAGGCAACGGTGCACCATTTACATATCTTTTTATGAAGTCTTCATCGTTATAAGCAGCTAGGTACTCATATTGTTTGTACTTCTCTCTTACCAATAAAAACTGGTCTTGCACCTGCTCTACAGTAGTTTCATTATCAGGCAAATAGCTGCTAAATCTTTTTAGCTCGTCAATGAACGCTTCCAGCCTTTGATTATGACGCTTATAGATGGTTACATTAGTTTTTTCTGAAGAATTGTTAAACGCAGTAACTAGAATAAAAACTGCTGTTAATAATGTTAAGAGTGTAAATATTTTTTTCATGTGCACAAGTATTCTAAGATGGCATCACCTGTTTGATATAAGAATACCGAAGCCCGGTTTGGGCTTCGGTAAATAATGTAGATTCAGTATTTATCTTACTGTACGATGAACTTAAGTGTTTCACCTTGGTCGTTACGGATGAAATAAGTACCGGCAGCAAGATCAGCAACGCTGATAGACTTAACTTGACGATAAACTTTCATACGCTTACCATTGATATCGTAGATAGCTACGTCCATTACCTTGTTCATGCGAAGCTCGCGAGAAGTTGGGTTAGGATATACTGAGAAAGTTTTTGCTTCAACTTTTTGACCTTGGAAGATGCTTACCGGATCAGAACCGTCGAAACCAGTGATCGCATAAGTCAAAGAGTGGTTGTAAGGAGAATCGTTGAAGCTACCAGGGTGTTGAGAGTTAACAAGGATTGTTTTCTCATCAATTTGGATAGCACCTGTGATCTCTGCATCGAAAGCAGAAGCAGTGATACGCTGTAGATCACTATAGCTAGGGTTAGCAATAGAAGCATCAACAATATACATTTCACAACGCTCGTGGCTATAGCCATCAGGCATACTGTTGTGAGATCTTTGGTTCATATCTTCTTGGATCATCAAATAATCTTTGCTACCGATAGTCATTGTAGCCAAACCGTCAGGGTTAGACAAGTGAACATCTGGATAGATCGGAAGAGGCTGAGAAGTAGAAGGATCGTAG
Organism: Flavipsychrobacter sp.; assembly: GCA_965230595.1. Classification (GTDB taxonomy): domain Bacteria; phylum Bacteroidota; class Bacteroidia; order Chitinophagales; family Chitinophagaceae; genus UBA5543. Next base: position 2,848,959 of record OZ246011.1, read on the forward strand.
TAAGGACCACCGTGAATATAAGTACGGATGTTATCGTTTGAAGGATCTAACTCAATAACACGACCATAATAATCAGGGAAGTTGTTGTTCATTACTTCCATTGCTGCTGCTGCATCAGTACCAGGATATGCAGAACCATTTTTAGCTTGGTAGTAGTTTTTGAAACCTTCAACTAGTGTTGGAGATATCACACCGCCTTTACCTTGGAAACGAGTACCAACGTTAGAACGACCGGTTTCAGTGATATATAATTTACCGTTAGCTACACAACCCCACTCCAAACGGTTGAACATTGTAGCGCCGCGACGACAAGCAACTCCATTGATTTGCATTAACGTATCTAAGTTTTGCTCGATCTCGATCCACTTAGAAGGAGCACCATCGTGCTTGTATGCATAAGTTTTACCTGCAGTGAAGTCACCAGCAGTAGATGCTTCAAACTTAACTAAGATACCAGGAGTACCATCTTCAAATAGGTAAACTGTTTTGTTATCAGCCATTACAACTCCAGCTTCCCAACCGGCACGACCCCAGTTGTATTGCTTACGAATAGCTTTACCAGTCTTAGGATCAACCTCAACCATCCAGTTGTAGTTTTGGTATTTCTTAACTGTTTTACCGTTAGCGTGAGCAAACTCAGGAGCGCTGATCGTCCAATCAGCAGTATCACGAGCACCACCTAAGCTACCATTACTAGAACGGAACCACTCTTCAGCAGTCCATACACGGCCATGAGCTTTGTCAGCGATACCACCGCAGTTCATACCTGTTTCACCAACTGTGTTTACGAAATCAACGTTGAAGAATTTACCTTTACGACCGTCAGGAAGCGTTTGCTCCATAACTTCAAGCTTATCTCCTGTAGTTCTTTTCAATTTGAACGATGTCATACCACCGCCATCACCAATCTTATCATCGTTGGTGATCATTTCGTGGTTAACAACTACCCAACCAAGAGCGCCTTCAGTAGTATCCTTAACAAAACCAATAAAATCATGCCATTCTTTAGCTTTTGCAGAACCTGCAGCGTTACCATAAGTAGCGGTAGTTTGCACCTCATCTACACCACCCACAAATATTACTTGTGCTTTTAGTGGAGATTTAGGCATCATAATAGTTTTAGAAGACCAATCCGGGTTCATGTTCACCGGGAAAGGAATCTGTGCATTAGCATTAGTATATGCCAAGCCGCACATTGCTGTGAGTAAAATTAATTTCTTCATGTGGTTTGTAATTTTTTACAAAATTCACACGCTAGTGTTACCAAATTGTTCGAGTAATGTTAGCTAAATGCGATGCTTATGTAAACAGAAACTTATCTAATTGTTAAGCCCTTTTATCGTTAAAAAAATGTTTGTATGGAACAGAAAAGTCGTGCTATTTATCATTATTATGTACTTTAGACATTCTTAAGTATTGTGTGAGACATGGGATTGATAGACAACCACGGCAGGCCGATCAACTACCTTAGGTTAGCTGTTACTGATAGATGTAATCTTCGTTGTTTTTACTGCATGCCGGAACATGGCATTGACTGGCTGGCTCGTAAAGAGCTCATGAGCTACGAAGAAATGTTGAGGCTGTGTACCCACCTTACACATATGGGTATAGAGAAGATACGCATTACCGGTGGTGAGCCTTTTGCCAGAAAAGGCATCATGGAATTCCTAACACAACTATCTCAACTTAAACAGCTAAAAGAACTTACTATAACTACTAATGGTGTATTAACAGAACCCTATATACCTGAATTGAAAAATATAGGTGTTAAGTCGGTCAATATTAGCCTGGACACACTAGACAGGGAACGTTTTTATGACATCACCAAAAGAGATGAACTACCCAAAGTACTTTCTACAATTGATGCACTTTTAAAGCATGATATTGATGTTAAGATCAATGCAGTAGTAATGGAGGGTAGGAACACAGAAGACATTATTCCGCTCGCAAACCTTACTAAAGAATACCCCATCAGCGTGCGATATATTGAAGAGATGCCCTTCAATGGTAGTGACAGGTCACATACGCTAACTTGGAATCATGTACACATACTACAAACCTTACAAGACGCTCATCCTTCTATTGCCAAAATAGCAGACCCTGCATACTCTACCTCTTATAATTATACCATTGATGGTCATAAGGGTAATATTGGCATTATCGCAGCCTATACCCGTTCTTTCTGTGGTAGTTGCAACCGTATACGCATTACGCCACTAGGAGAGTTAAAAACTTGCCTCTATGGTGATAGTGTATTGAATGTGAAGGATATTATGCGGTCACATAATAATAATGAAGCGTTAGAAGCTGCTATACTAAATGCTATTGGGAACAGAGCTAAAGACGGCAAACAGGCAGAGCAGCTAAGAAATAAGAAAGCGATTCATGAATCCATGGCCACTATTGGTGGTTAACCCCATATATTATGATACCTATTGCGGAAGCGGAACATATCATGACCCAAAAGATCAAAGACTATGGCATAACCACAGTATCTATTGAGCAAGCTATAGGTCATACTCTAGCTCAGCCATTAATAGCGGATAGAGATATGCCTCCTTACGATCGGGTTACTATGGATGGCATCGCCATTGCATATAATGATTGGGCAAATGGAATAAAGACTTTTAATATAATAGGCACTCAAGCCGCAGGTCAAGCACCTATTGAATTAACGGAAGCCAGAGGTTGCATTGAGATCATGACAGGTGCAGCATTACCCAAGTCTTGCGACACCATCATAAGATATGAGGATCTGACCATTGAAAATGGCAATGCTACCATTAATGCAGGCAGCATAAAGCAAGGGCAAAATATTCATACCAAAGGTATGGATAAACAAGCGGGGGAGTTATTAGCGGAAGCTAACCAAATTATCACTCCTGCTTTGATCAATATAGCAGCATCTGTTGGGCTGGTAGAATTAACTATTAGAAAGCAACCGAGAATAGCCGTATTATCAAATGGTGACGAGTTAGTACCCATTGACGCTACCCCCTCTCCATATGAAGTGCGTCGTTCTAATAGTTATACTATTGCTTCCATATTACAACAACATCAAATCAAGCCCGACATAATACACCTACCTGATGATGACACCATCATTCTGGAGAAACTACAACAGTGCTTAGAAAACTATGATGTGCTACTCATCAGCGGTGGTGTATCAGCAGGTAAATATGATTACTTACCTAACGCATTAGAGCAGCTATCAGTAAAAAAGCTGTTTCATAAAGTAAAACAGCGCCCCGGCAAACCATTCTGGTTTGGAGAGCATGAGCAAGGCACTTTGGTGTTCTCTTTCCCGGGCAATCCTGTATCCACCTTTATGTGTATGTATCGCCACTTCATACCGTGGCTGAATGTATGTAATCAAATCAGTAACAAACCGATATATGCAGTTTTAGATAGCGATTATACCTTTAAACCCGAACTGCAATACTTCTTACAGGTAAAGATCAATACAAACAATAATGGTCAGTTGGTCGCTACGCCTTATGAGGGTAATGGGTCAGGAGACTTTGTCAACCTACTTTACACAGATGCATTTATGGAATTACCCGCCGAACGGGCTACCTTTAATAAAGGTGAAACCTATAGAATATGGCCCTATAAACCACTGCACACTTAAGCAATACGATCATGAGTGAATTAACACATATAGACGAGCAAGGCCGCGCTAACATGGTAGATGTGAGCGAGAAGAAAGTAACTAAACGCACAGCCAAGGCAAGAAGCATTGTTTCCATGCCACGAGCCATTATTGATAAAATTGTGAATGGCGACATTCAAACCAAGAAAGGTGCGGTGTTTCAAACTGCTATATTAGCCGGCATCATGGGTGCAAAAAAAACGAGTGAACTCATTCCACTTTGTCACCCATTAGGGTTAGACAACTGTCACTTGGATATTTACATCAACGAAGCGCAAGAAGTAGTAATAGATTGCACCGCTACTATTACCGCCAAAACGGGTGTAGAGATGGAAGCATTAACAGGTGCTAGTGTTGCTTCCCTTACCATATATGATATGTGTAAGGCCATGAGTCACGATATCGTGATCAAAGAGACCAAACTCATAGAAAAAACAGGAGGGAAAAGTGACTTCAAAAGAGACTAAACTGAACGGATTAGTACTAGCAGGCGGTAAAAGCCAACGCATGGGGCAAGACAAAAGTCTACTGCAATGGCATGAAAAGGAACAGGTGTACCATATAGCTGACCTGCTGAAAGAATATTGCTCTGAAGTATATATTTCTTGTAAAGAAGAGCAACAAAATAAGTTCAACAACGATTTTGCAGCACTACCCGATCAGTTCACTGATGCAGGACCAATGACGGGCATATTAACAGCACTGCATCATGAGCCTAATAGTGCATGGCTGGTAGTAGCTTGCGACCTGCCGTTAATAGATCAGCGGACATTAGAAGAACTTTTACAAAATAGAGAAGCCTCTAAAGTAGCGACTACTTTTAAAAGCCCGCATGATGGCTTGCCCGAACCATTGATTACCATTTGGGAGCCACAAAGCATTGATGCCTTACTCTCTTTTAAAGAGAAGGGCTACTCCTGCCCAAGAAAGGTTTTAATAAATAGCGACACTCACATTATTGAGCCTAATCACCCGCAAGCATTGATCAATGCCAACACGCCTGAAGACGCACAAAAAGTAAAAGAGATCATTGCCTCAAAAGTGAATGCCTGATGGAGGAGCTATTGCGATATAGTTGTCAGATCAACCTACCCGGTTTTGAAGAGCAGGGACAAGAAAAGCTTTCTGCTGCCAACGTCCTTATCATCGGTATGGGTGGATTGGGTTGCCCAGTAGCACAATACTTAACTGCCGCAGGTGTAGGCACAATAGGTATCGCAGATCATGATGTTGTATCTATCAAAAACTTGCATCGCCAAATACTTTATACACCTTCAGATGAAGGCAAAAAGAAAATAAGTGTTGCTGCACAATGGCTACAACAACAAAACCCAAACATCACGATTCATGAACATGATGTAATGGTCAACACAAGCAACATTAGCAAGCTTATTGAGCCCTACGATATTGTTGTAGACTGTACTGATAACTTCAATACTCGCTACTTAATCAATGATGCGTGCGTATTACAAAATAAACCTGTAGTCTACGGGGCTATCTATCAATATGAAGGGCAAGTAACTGTATGGAACGTTCCTGACAAGGATGGCATCAAAAGTCCTAATTACCGCGACCTATACCCTAATGTAAATGCCTCAGCCGTGCCCAACTGTGCTGATGGCGGCGTGATACCCACCATAGCTGGCATAATCGGTTGCCTACAAGCCAATGAAGTTTTAAAGCTGATAACAGGAGCGGGTGAACTACTCACCGGCAAAGTGCTACTATTTGATGCGAAAACGATGACAAGCAGGGTGATCAAAATAGGCAAGAAAACCAAAACAAACATCACAAGCCTACCTGCTGAAATTACTATTCACTACATCACCAGAGCAGACCTACCTCAACTAAAAGACCACTTATTAATTGACGTGCGAACCATAGAAGAACGATTTGCATTTCATATTGGCGGCATGCATATTCCTTTAACAGAAGTAGGCAAACACGCTGATAGTTTTAGCGATAAAACTTTGGTATTCTATTGCGCATCAGGCAAACGTAGCGAACAGGCTGCACTTATGGTAAAAGAAAAAAATGCCGCGCTGGATGTCTACACCTTAACAGACGGCACTAACGATTGGCAACATTAAGGATGTGCTGCAACCCATACTTCACCATCTTCAAACACTTCTTTCTTCCAAATAGGCACGATTTGCTTGAGCGTATCAATAATATATCGACAGGCTTTAAACGCGGCATCTCTATGTGCGGCAGAAACTGCAATGACTACAGCCGTTTCACCTATGGGCAATACACCTGTCCTATGGTGAATAGCCACTTTATGTACCGGCCATTGTTGCTGCACTTGTTCCGCTATCTTGTTCATTTCTTTAATGGCCATCCGCTCATAGGCTTCAAACTCCAAACGCTCTACTTGCTTCCCTTTTGTAGCATTTCGTACTGTTCCTACAAATAGGTTAATACCACCGCTTTCGGGTGTTTGCACAAAAGCATTGCAATGTGCTACATCTAATGGCTGTTCTGATATTTTTATGTCTATCATTATCCTCCGCTTACTGGTGGTATGATGGCTATTTCATCATCAATTGTTATACTTAAATCGTCGTCGGCATATTCATCATTCACCGCTACCATATAAGAAGCCAAGTCTTTCAATGCAGGATATTGCGCTTCCAACACTTGCTTCAAATCACCCACTGACGAATCAATAACAACATTGATGTTGTCTGCACCAAATATATCCTTAGCTATGCCAAATGCTAACACTTTTACTTCCATGTCTTATTCATTAATACAAGTGCTTCAATAATACATTTACGCCTGCTATAAAAACCACGACGGCTGTTACTCTTTTTACTACTAGCGGGTCAAATTTATTCGCTCCAACTCTTACGCCTAGCTGTCCACCCAAAAGTACACATAATGCTAATACACCTATTCTGGTATAGTTTACATTTTCAGGTAATTGCGATAACTGACCTATTATCCCCGATAAGGAATTGACCAATATAAACAGACTGGCGGTAGCTGCTACCTTCTTAGGTGTATCCCATTGGGTTAAGTTCAAAAAAGGAGACAGGAATATTCCACCTCCGATACCTACCATACCCGAGAGTAAACCTATACCTCCCCCCATGACTGTATTCTTAAAACTACCTGTGCCCTCATTCACATCAACACTTTTTTTCTTCACCCATAGTAATACAGCCGCTGCTATTAAGCTACAACCTAACAAGATGAAGAAAGTCGTTTGGCTAATTCTTATCGTAGCACCCAAATATGCCATAGGCACACTGGCTAATACTAAGGGCAATACTTTTTTATAATCGATCAACCCCTTACGTGAATACAATACGACACTACCTGTCACCACCACCACATTACAAATAAGTGCTAGTAACCTCAACTCCTGAAAAGGCAATGTATAAAATGATAGTAATGCTAAATAGCTGGAACCTCCTCCAAAACCTACAGAGGCGTAAATGAATGCTATTGTAAAAAAGAAAAAGCACAGTTCCCAATGAGCCATGCTGCAATAATAGTGAAATAGTTTACCCTGTAATAATCTTCTAGTGACAACACTTAGCCTTCACCGCATTTTGCTCCACAGTTACTTTGGGGCTAATGTAAGGGATGCCCAAGTTCATGCCCCTTAACATAAATAAGCAACCGAATGCGATCATCACCACAGGAACAAACTTTCTGATGTCTCCCAGCTTGATGAATTTTGTTCTGTCTTTGATCACTGTTAGTGCTACCATCATAGGCACAGTACCGATACCAAATGCATACATCAGCACAACGGCATGACCCATATCAGGCGCAACCATAGTAGCAGACAGTGCCATGTATACCAATCCACAGGGTAGTAAGCCGTTTAGCATGCCTGTTATTAATAACGTGCCTACTTTAGGGCTACCCATAAATGTGCCTAGGTGTTTTCTTACAAAACCCGTCCACGGCAACTTGATAGAGAACTTACTACTTGGAAAGAAAGAGATCAACCCTGCGATGATCAACAATAGACCCATACCTATAGAGATATACTGTTGCCACTGAGGTTGAAATAACGATTTGAAGGAATACAGTACGGAAGCCATAGCAGCATATACGGTAATACGCCCCAAGTGATACAGCCCTACACCCAGCCACTTTTTAAATCCACTTAACGCATGAAAAGGCATCACCCAGATGATAGGGCCACACATACCTGCACAATGCAAGCTGCCTGTAAGGCCCATCAACAATGCCATTGTCACTGTAAAAGTGTTCATACTAGAATAAAGTTACGTCGCTCTCTTGATAATACTTTTTACCATCCGCCTCCCAAGTAAGCTTCACCACATACCGCGTATTGGTGAGTTCTTTTCTTGATACGGCTATTCTATTTTCTGTGTTGGAGAATGTGGTTTTATAATCCCAAAGCTTATTGATAGGGGAATAGAAGTATACACTACCATTCTTTGCTACGGCTTCCATCTCTTTAGGAAATTGAATAGCAACATTGGCTTCTTCTGTTTGTATGCGCACAGGCTCTGATAATGTTGCTTGGTTTTTACTGGCATCTATTACATCCTGATAAGCTAGCTCTTGCTCGTAATAATCGTCAGACACTAAGCTAATGTCCTGTTTCATACTACCTATTACCAATGCCATGATCAGCACCACAAAACCTCCATATAATAATGCGATCTTTGCTCCCCAGTTTATCTTCAACATAGCTATTAGTTTTACTTTTTAGTAAATGGGCCTAAGAAGTTAGTCTCAATCGTTTTGATCTTTTTACCATCTTCATATACACCTATCTTCAATATTGTTTTTCTTTTCTCAATGTTTTTCTCGTCGATATAGATAAACAAGCTACCTGTAGCATCATCTTCCTTATCAATATGTAGTCCTTTACTACCTACAAGCTTTATCGTCCCTTCAAAGTCATCGGGTCTCAATTCTAACGTTTTCTCCTGATAGGTCTTATTTACCACTTTATAGTTATACAAGTTACTGATCTGCCCATCGGGTTGTTTTTGGAATAATTGACCCGAAGAACGTAATACAGCTACATCTACATCTGTTCTACTAGCCAATAAGAACGTAAGCACTCCTAGCAATACTACCATCACAGCAGTGTAAGCTTTCATTCTTCCTGTAAACCTTGTTGGTTTCTTTTCAGAGATATTACTTTCCGATGCGTATCTTATCAAGCCCTTAGGTAAACCCACAGCTTCCATCATGTGGTCACATGCATCAATACAGGCTGTACAGTTTACACATTCCAACTGTGTACCATTTCTAATATCAATACCCGTAGGGCATACCTTCACACATTGGTTACAATCAATACAGTCTCCTATAGTTCGTTCTTCATTCTTTTTAAACTTGCCTCTTTCTTCACCTCTTACATGGTCGTAAGTAACAATGATGGAGTCTCTATCCAACAGTACTCCTTGCATTCTACCATAAGGGCAAACCACAGTACATACCTGCTCACGAAACCAAGAGTAAACAAAGAAGAAGATAGTCGTAAAAATTAGTAATGCTATAAAGCCCCCTAAGTTCTCACTAATGGGCGAAGAGATAATTTTTCTCAACTCATCGATACCAATTAAGTAGGCAAGAAAGGTATTGGCGATAATGAAACTAATGGCCCAAAATACGGTCCACTTCATCGTTTTCTTAAATATCTTATCCGTATTCCAAGGCTGGTTGGTTAATCTTCTTTGCTCATTGGCATTACCTTCTATCCAGTATTCTATCTTACGGAATACCATCTCCATAAAAATGGTTTGCGGACAAACCCACCCGCAAAACACGCGGCCAAACACTACAGTAAACAGGGCAATGAATACAATGAATAAGACCATGCCCAACCCGAAGATGAAGAAATCTTGCGGCCAAAATATCTGGCCAAAGATGATGAACTTACGCTCCAGTACATTCATCATGAACAACGGGTGACCATTCACCTTAATAAAGGGTAGCGAAAAGAAAACAAGTAGATAAAATACCGTTAATATCGTTCGTGCATTGTAAAACTTACCTTTCGGCTTTTGTGGAAACATCCACAATCTTTTACCTTCCTTGTCTACCGTTGCTACTTTATCTCTAAAGGCATTTTGGTCTGTTGTTTTGTTGCTCATCTCTTCATGATTATTCTGCTACTGCTTCAGCAGCTGCTTCGTTATTTGCAGTGCTGTCTTCATTACTCACTTCCTCTTCTACATACAGTTCACCTTGCTGTTCTTTAGGTGCTGCAGGCGTTGTGCCTTTTAGTGTGGTTACAAAACTGGCTATCTGTGCGATCTGTTTTGGAGAAAACTCATTCTGCCAACTTTGCATCCCTTTATTAGGCCAGCCATACTTTACAGACTTGAAAATATCTTTCAAGCTACCACCATGTAGCCAATAATTATCGGTAAGGTTAGGGCCTACACCACCACCACCATCATTAGCGTGGCAAGCAGCACAACGTTGCACATACATTTCTTGCCCGGCTGCAATACCCGCCGCATCCAATAGCTCTACAGTGTTCTCATCTACATTATCAGCAGCATTAGCTAAATAGGCTGCTATCTCTTTATTCGCTTTGTTAACAGATCTTACATACTCCTCATGAGAGCTTGGGCCATTACCACCCATGTGGAAGTACCACATATAGATAATACTTACAAGTATTGTGAAGTAGAACCCATATTTCCACCACGGTGGCAGGCTGTTATCCAGCTCTTGAATACCATCGTAGTTATGGTCTAATAAAATGTCCTCTTCTTTCTCAATAGCAACTGCTTGGTTGAATCTATCCCAGAATGGTACACGTTTCACAATTTTCTTAGCCTCTGCTGCCAGCTCAGGTTTCGCACTGATCACACGCACCATAGTTTTGATAGCAAATATCAATGATACGATCACGATCAATTCTAATACTATGATGGTCATCAATGTGTAGAACTCTGTCTTCAACATGCCATTGATGTATGGAGAAGATGGCACTACTGCCTCTGCAGCTTCTTGTGCTATCATAGGTGTTGATAATATTGTAGCACCTATCAGTAGTAATACCGCTTTCACCACATTAGCCCCTGAGCTTCTTTTTTCACGCATCTTATCGCGATAAACAAATCCAAGTTGTCTTAGTGTATTACCTAAAATAAGGATAGCAAAAAGGAGTATCAATATCAAACTGACCAAGCCGATCAACATGACATTCAACTCAGGAGTACCTTTACCTCCTGCTGCTATTGACAGTGTTGGCGTTAGCAACACGAGTAGCATAGGTATGATTATATTTTTGAAGTATTTGAACATGACTTTTTTCATTTAGGTATTAGTCGTTGTTATTACTTAATGGAAGGTTTTTCACCTCGTTGATATATTGTTTGTTTGCGCGTAGTGCCCATAAAAACAAGAGCGAAAAGAAAACAAAGAATATGATCAGTGATATAAGTGGGTAGATGTCTACCCCTGTTATCGTTTCTAAATAGTGTCTGAACTTCATTTCTTATTTCTTTAGAGGTGATTAATTGTTTTGTGCTGTTTTCTGTTCCAACTTAATGTCTGTACCTATTCTCTGCAGATAAGCGATCAAAGCAATGATCTCCTTATCCTTCTCTACTTCAATTCCGTCTTTAGCTAAGCTGGCTTGTATCATACCTGCTTGTAACATCAGGTCTCTATTCGCCACTTGATCATAACCTTCCTCATACGGCACACCCAATGTTTGCATTGCTCTGATCTTCGCAGGTGTTACTGCAGTATCCAGGCTATTATCTATCAACCAAGGGTAAGCCGGCATGATAGAGAACGAAGACATCGTACGCGGATCTAACATGTGGTTGAAATGCCAGCTATCAGGATACTTACCACCTATACGCGCCAAGTCCGGACCGGTACGCTTACTACCCCACTGGAATGGGTGATCGTAAACAAACTCACCCGCTTTAGAGTACTCTCCATAACGAGCTACCTCACTACGGAACGGGCGGATCATTTGGCTATGACAGGTATAACAACCTTCTCTTACATAGATGTCACGACCTTGTAACTCTAGCGGAGTATAAGGACGAACAGACGCAATCGTCGGTACATTCTCTTTTACTAAGAAGGTAGGAACGATCTCGATCAAACCACCAATAGCTACTACTACCAAGCTCCATACTAACATTTGTACGGGACGACGCTCGATCCAACGATGCCAGTGATGCTTACCATGTTCTACATATACTTTAGGTAGTGGTGCTGCTTCTGCTGCTTCATCGTTTACAGCATTGCCACTCTTCACTGTTCTATACAAGTTCACACACATCAATATTGCACCTACTAGGTATAGCGTACCACCAATACCACGCATCATGTAGAATGGTTCCATAGCTTTCACCGTCTCCATGAACAAATATTCTAACTGACCTGTTGGTGTAAAATCTTTTAGCATAGACCACTGCATGAACCCAGCCCAGTACATTGGTACGGCATAGAATACAATACCCAGTGTACCGATCCAGAAGTGCCAGTTGGCCCATTTAGTAGAGTATAGTTCTGTTTTAAATATTCTTGGTATCAACCAATACAACACACCAAAGGTTAAGAAACCATTCCAACCCAGTGCACCTACGTGTACGTGTGCAATGGTCCAGTCGGTAAAGTGGCTGATCGCGTTCACTGATTTCAAACTCAACATCGGCCCTTCAAACGTAGCCATACCATAAGCCGTTACCGCTACTACCATAAATTTCAATACTGGCTCTTCCCTTACTTTATCCCAAGCACCTCTTAAGGTCAATAGACCATTCAACATACCACCCCAAGATGGCGCAATCAACATGATGGAAAACACTGTACCTAAAGACTGTGCCCAATCAGGTAATGCTGTATATAGCAAGTGGTGTGGACCAGCCCAGATATAAATAAATATCAATGCCCAGAAGTGGATAATCGATAGTCTATATGAATATACAGGCCTGTTTGCCGCCTTAGGCAGGAAGTAATACATCAAACCTAAGTAAGGAGTAGTTAAGAAGAACGCTACCGCATTGTGACCATACCACCATTGTACTAAGGCATCCTGTACGCCTGCATACCAAGAGTAAGACTTCAACCAAGTGAATGGTATCTCCCAAGAGTTTACAATGTGTAGCATAGCTACCGTTACGAACGTAGCAATGTAGAACCAGATAGCCACATAAAGGTGACGCTCACGACGCTTGATGATCGTACCAAACATATTGATACCAAACACCACCCATACTAGTGTGATCAAAATATCAATCGGCCACTCCAGCTCTGCATACTCCTTACCGGTAGTATAACCGGCCAATAGGGTAACAGCGGCTAAAACAATGATCAACTGCCAGCCCCAGAAGTGTAACTTACTAAGCATGTCGCTGAACATTCTGGCTTTTACCAATCTTTGTAGGGAGTAGTAAACACCCATGAAAATACCGTTACCTACAAATGCGAAGATCACCGCATTGGTGTGTACCGGCCTTACGCGGCCAAAAGTGGTAGCTGCTGTATCGAAATTAAGAATAGGGAATACCAGCTGAAAAGCCGCCAATAACCCTGCAAGCATACCTACAATACCCCAAAACATAGTGGCGTAGGCAAACCATTTTACGATCTTATTATCGTAAAAAAACTTATCCATTTGCACACCAGTGTTTGATGCTGACCCATTAGCATGTTCGTTCGGTTGAGAAGATGCAGTACTCATGTATTTGGTCTTTAAGATTTATTATTTGATTGAAGTAATTCGTTATCGTGTAGCATTCTCATTGCTGAGCCTTGCTGGTCTTCATATTGGTTGCTACGCACACTCCATATAAATGCAGCCAAGAAGAAAATGGCTACCCCAATACTGGCTATTACTAATATGAAAAGTGCACTCATTTTATATTGTTTCGGTTTCGTTTATCAAAAGTATAATCGTCCCCTTCCTGGTCATATGATGTAGCTCAATGCAAAACATGATTATTGTCATGTTTTAGTCATCGCTCCTCTTTTAACGATAGTTTCAAGCGTTTTGCCGTCCAGCTACTCAAGCCGGTTGTTAGTAAAACGATCGTTAAAGTACTGGCCGGCATGAGCACAGCTGCTATCATCGGGTTCATCTTACCCATCATAGATATAGTTAGCCCAATAATGTTATATATGATAGATATGGCAAACGTGATATTAATGATGGTTTTTCCTGACTTAGCCAGCTTCATCAACTGGGGAAAAGACCTGAACTTCTTAGCATCTAATATGGCATCGCAAGAAGGCGTGAAATTGTTCACATCACTGGCTAGGGTGATGCCTACATTACTTTGTTGTAGTGCACCTGCATCATTCAACCCGTCTCCTACCATGAGCACCTTTTTACCTTGCTCCTGCAGGTCTTCTATATAGTTGAGCTTATCTATTGGCTTTTGCTGAAATAAAAGGTCGCTATTAGGGAGCAGTTCCTTGAATGATGCTTTCTGTCTGTCATTATCTCCTGAGAGGAGCGACATATCGTAATTGGTATCTAACTCAGGGATAACGGTTGGAATACTATCCCTCATCTTCGCGTTGATCTCAAAAGAACATACCTTATCATCTATACGGATATAACAAGCCGCTTTAGGGTTGCTTTGTGCTTCTGTAATACCAACAAAAACAGCAGAACCAACTGTGATAGCATGCCCCCCAATGTAAGCCTTCACACCTTTCCCCGTATGCTCTGCCCAGTTATCCACTTCCAATCTCTTCCTTTCTCCTAAATATTGGGCTATAGCCTTGCTGTAAGGATGGTTGCTAGACTGTACTACAGAATACACCAGATCCTTTTCCATGCCTGTAAATGAAGCTTCAGGAATGTGATATTCTCTGCTATCTTCTGTAAGCGTGCCTGTTTTATCAAATACGATATGATCGATATACCCTAGCTGCTCTATTACAAAGGCATCTCTAAGGAAGAGCCCGTTGTTACTTAATAACCTAAGCAGATTGCCATTGGTAAAAGACACCGCCAATAGTAAAGCACATGGGCAAGCAATAATAAGCATAGCCGTCACCGAAGGGATGATCTTGCTTGTATCTGCTACCGCCCAATACACAGCTGTAGTAGCTACCAATGCCAATAGGACAACTGTGAAGTACTTGCTCAGTACATGTATCACACTATTGGTTCTATTCTGGTCTACTTTATCTTTCTTAAAAGTGTTATGATTCCACAACGAAGTGAGGTAACTACCGGCTACGGGTTTCACGATCTGCACCACCAGTTTTTCACCTACCTGCCTACCACCGGCATACACGGTTTGTCCTGTCTTAACAGTTACGGGGTCACTCTCTCCCGTTACAAAACTATAGTCTATTCTGGCCTTGCCCTCTACTACTATAGAATCCGCAGGTACGATCTCATCGTTGTGCAACTCCACTACGTCTTTCTCCTTCAAGTCCTGCAAATGGGTACTCACTACTCCCTTGGCGGTCAATACATTTACCGCTATGGGGAAGTACGATTTATAATCTCTATGGAAAGAAATAGACTGGTAGGTCTTGTCTTGTATCACTCTACCTACCAACATGAAGAAGACAATACCGCTTAAGCTATCCAAATAGCCGGCACCTGTTGCTGTGGCGATCTCATAAATACTTCTACCAAACATGATAACCAATGCCAAAGCTATTGGTGCATCTATGTTCAGCATTTTTTGCTTTAAGCCTGCCCAAGCGTTGGTAAAGAACTCAGACGCACTGTAAAAGAATACAGGAACAGCCAATAGCAAGTTCAATACACGAAACAGGTTGGCATATTGATGTTCTATATTGTTGCCTGTAGACAGGTATTCAGGGAAGCTCATCAGCATGATATTCCCGAAGCAGAAACCCGCTACACCCAACTTATAAATACGATTCTTATTAAAGTTGCTTTTTTTCTTTTGCCCGCTCTCTTCCAGACTTATGTAAGGCTCGTAACCGATTGTAGCCAACAATTCCACTACTTCCCTCAAGCTCATCTCTTCTTTTCTGAACTGTATGGTTACTTCCTTCTTGGTAAAGTTGAGCCTACTGTCAATGATGGCCGGGTTCACTTTTTGCAAATGCTCCAACAGCCACATGCAGGAGCTACAGTGCACACCGGGTATGTAAAAAGTAACAATCGTATTATTGCCATCCGTAAACTTGTACAACTTAGATGCGATCTCTTCATTATCCAAATAAGCATACTTATCGTTACGCAGTGGCTTTAGTTGTGTTAAACCGGGATGGTCTTGCAACTCATAGTAGTCGCACAGCCCATTTTCATTGATGATCTCATACACTAACTTACAGCCATCGCAACAGAAATACTTATCGTCAATGGATAAAGCATCGCTACTACAAGTAACACCACAGTGATAGCAGGGTTGCTCTTGCGGCACGTCTTTCTTAAGTATTATGGTATTTTTTTCCTTTACCTTAGGCATGTATGCTTTTTTGAACCTCCATCACCTTAGGTATCAACGCCGACTCTTCCAGGTAGAAGAGCTCTGTTAGCACAGTATCTATAACTGTTATTTCATTTCTTAAGACCTTGTAAGAGTCAGGATAGTCAGTTTTAGAATACAACGGCAATGCTACCATATGTAAGCGGAATAATATTTCCTTTATGCCTTTATGCGTTCCTTTTAGTGTCTCCAATTGCATGTTATGTCCAACATGGCATTTACCTGAACAGTTTCTACAATCGTGACCCTCTCTTAGCTTTTGGTCTAACTCATCTATATATGGGAAAACGACACTATTTCTTACCGTAAGTAAGTCCTTGATCTGCTGTAGTAGCTTGTAAGACATGCTCACATATAGCGATGTTGCATTGTGCGACTCTTCTTCTTGCAGGCTATTCGCATATTGCAATGCATTGTTACACATTGCACTCAATGTTGCATAATAATCTTTATCTAACTTTTGTATCAACTCCTTGAGGGAATAGCTAGAGTATTGTGCAAATAATATTGAGGCCATAGATACTTTTAGTTTATGCTAAAGTACCTGTGTAGCCACACTCAAAAAATGAGAAAAGCAGCGTTTAAACATGACTTTCGTCATGTTTTGGAAATTTAGTTGTAAAGATTGGCTGTTTTTATGAGCGCCTGCATATCGAGCACTTTGATTCTTTTGCCAAGAAACTCCACTATTTTATCATTCTTAAACTCTGATAACAAGCGTATAGCGGTTTCTGTAGCAGTACCTACTAAATTGGCAATGTCTTCTCTGGAGAGTACTACATTCAATGTAGCGCCGTCTTCTTCAAAACCATACGTCTCTTTCAAGAAAAGCAGACCTTCGGCCATGCGCTCTCTTACCGGACGTTGTGCAAAATCAGTAATGGTTTGCTCTGCCTTTTTCAACTCTGTAGATAACATTTTGATGATCTCCATAGAAAGGCCGGCATTATCTTTTAATACCGAAAAGAAAGTATCTCTGGGTACAAAACAAATGTTGGTATTATCTATTGCTGTTGCGCTGGCATTATAGCGCTCAGCACTAAGTAACGCTCTATAGCCTAGCACATCACCCCCTTTTGCCATTCTTACGATCTGCTCTTTACCGTCCTGACCAGAGTAAGCAACTTTAACCTTCCCCTCATTCACACAGTAGATGCCCATAGGCTGACCACCTTCATGAAATATCTGTTGCCCCTTTTTAAACGAAATACAAGATTTGCTTTCGTTAAAAGCAGCCAACTCTTCTATATCTAAGTGGCAGAAGATAGACTTATGTCTTGATCCACAAGTCTCACATTCTTGATGAAATGTATGTTTCGTTTTTGCCGGCAAAGTAACCTTGTATTTTTTGTCTATTACTAAGATATAAAATACCTTATATATTTATAATAAGCGCCATCTACAAACACAATTAACGTAAAAAGTGTTCTGTATTACGCCAGATAGCAAAAATACATAAACGCTTATGGATTGGCATTAATTTTTTGTTATTCAGGCATCAAAAAAAGCCGGCTTTTCCGCCGGCTCTATATAAAACAAAATAAACTTATTACATAATAAACTTATCCATCACTTCCGTTACCTTCTTAGCTAGTTGCTTTTTGTTCCACTTATTGTCTTTCCATTCTGACTCTAAAACGTAAAAATGTTTGAACAAAGGCTCGTCGTCCACTTTTTCTTTCACTTTCAATACTTCTTTTTCATTGATGTATTTATTCCATTGTGTTTTTACTACACTCCAAAATTCTTGGTTCTCTTCCCAACTCTTCTTAGCCTTAGCACATTTCGACGCATCTACTTTTACATACGTATTATAACCTTTCTCTCTAACTAGTAGGCTATCCTTACCGTTTTTTCTTAAAATCTTTTCATTATCCTGCTCGTGCAACCAACCATTCTCTTGTATAATGATACGGTTGTTTCTTCTCATCACATTATAATCACTTCTCGTAGTATACTCTCTACGCGGTAGTGGAGCATCTGCAGTGTTTTCCCAATAGGTCTTTCCGTTATTGGTGATCCAACTGCTGTAGCCCTGATAGCGTGGCATATCATCAACCTGCCAAACGGTTTGTGTCCATTTACTTTTTGCGTCAGACTGATTATTATCTACTTTGGTCCATACATTATCACCTTGGTAAGACAAAAGATCAGATTTTTCATAGCTCCAGTCTTCACGCCAATGCTTGATGATATAGTTCTCATTAACGATCAGCATGTGTTGTAATACCACTTTATTGTCCGACTCTTCTATCGGCATGATCAATTCAAGGGCATTAGCCACTTTATCTTTATGAAATTGGTAATTGCTATCCGTTCTGAAGGTCTCTTTATATTCAAAAGTCACATCATAACAACCACATAGTTTCATGATGTTGTCTTTGCCTTCCTTAAGTTGTGCAGCTAAAAAATGTGGTATAAATACTGCTAATAGTAGCAGGCCTTTCTTAATTGTCATTATTGTTTGTTTACTGGTTTACAATTCTATGACAAAGATGAACCCACTAACCCGATATAGCTTTTACAATCGGGAATTCGGTTTATACAATCAGGAAAAACGCCTACACATTACAATTTCAACGAAAGTGACATGCCGCTATAGCCATTGTAGTAGAAAGGAGACATGCTGAGCTTATCAGTTTTTAGTTTTTTCTTATGCAACTCGGGCACTAATATGCCTATGGTAGCACCTGCTGCCAGTCCTATAATTACATCTGTTCTGAAATGTTTACCTGCCTTCATACGGTAGTACCCCACTAGCGATGGCGGCACAGCGGCAGCTCCGTATATCAATAATCGTTTCCAGCCTTTTATATTGTGGTAGTCAGTAAACACCTTTGCGGCAAAGAATGTAGAAGCAGCACTAGTAGACACGTGGCCACTATAAAAAGAGTTACTTCGTGCTTCTCCGGTACGTTTATCAATATCGTAATTTGTATTATAAGTCAACGGGCGGGCTCTTCTTACGGACCTTACTGATGCAAAATAGAAAGCATTATTCACAGTATGGGTAGTGATGAACATGGTAACTAAAGGCAGCCAATCTCTACGCACATTTTTATCCAACGCTAATACTAATGGGCTAGCTACTGCGATGTTTAAAAACATATCTGATACTTCTTGCGCATGGTCGTAGCCTGCTGCGTCATAATTCAACACAGGCCTGTCAAAAGCATTGATCTTATCCGGCTGTAACCTATTTAAGTCTTCTACTGTATAAGAAGCAAACTTATCCATAGCACGAAAACCGAAATAAGATGCCCCTAATAAAGCAATAGAACCGGGCAGTTCCCACTTTAGGTTTACATTATAAACGCTATTCTTTTCAGGCTTCTCCTGTGCAATGGCACCTTTAGACCATAATATGATACTGAATAACAACAGTTCTAAGCCACCGACGATCCACTTATTCATCATGCGATATTAGTTAAAAATGCTTATCTATTCTCATTTACATAGTTATAAGTAGCCTCCTGAGCTACCAGCTTCTCTTCGCCAATAGTAGCAATAGCTATGCTTGCACCATCGGGCTGTAGCAGTGTGGCTTGCTGGTTATCTTGCAATTGTAGGTTAACGATGTCTACTACTTCTTTCTTCAACCTTGGGTCGTATATAGGGAATACTACCTCTATACGCCTGTGTATGTTCCTGTTCATTAAGTCGGCCGAGCCTACAAATACCGTTTTATCGCCACCGTTATTAAATATAAATACTCTGGAATGTTCCAAGAAACGCCCTACTATTCTTCTTACAGTAATATTGTCACTCACACCTGCTACACCAGGCACCAAACAACAAATACCTCTTACGATCAGCTCTATCTTCACGCCTGCTTGGCTGGCCTCATATAACTTTTCGATCACTCCTTTCTCCTGTAGGTTGTTCACCTTAATGGTAACGCCTGCCTGATTGCCTTTTTTGTGATGTTCTATCTCCGCATCTATTGCTTCGTACAAGCGGTTTACAAAGTTGAAGCCTGCTACCAACAAATGTTGAAACTTGATATACTCATGCTCTTGAGGCGGCTTTCTGGTTTTTAAATAAGCAAAAAGCATAGAGGCATCTTGTGTAATACCCAGATGGCTAGTTAGCAATATATGGTCGGTATAAAACCTTGCCGTTCCTTCATTAAAGTTACCTGTAGAGAGTAAGCTATAATATTTGGCCTGTAACCCTACTCTGCGTTTCACTAAGGCTACTTTCACATGCACTTTCATACCGGGTATACTGTAGATGATCTTCACACCTGCTTCTTTCATCTTCTTTGCCCATAGCAGGTTATTTTCTTCATCAAAACGCGCTTTTAGTTCTACAAAAGCAGTGACCTGCTTACCATTCTTTGCAGCACTAATGAGTGCATTGGTAATAAAAGAGTTGGACGCTACACGGTAGATGGTCAGGTTGATCTCCTCTACATTCGGGTCTATTGCTGCTTCGTTAAAATACCTAAGTACATAGTTGTAGTTATGGTAAGGTAAGTGCAACATTTCGTCGGAGTGATCAATAGCGTCAAACACAGAGCTGTACTGCACGAGCCTCTTATGGTCTCCCGGTGGTAATGGTAAAAATCTTAAAGTACCGCCAATCGGATTAGGAAGTTTCGACAGGTCTTTCAAATTATGATACCTGCCACCTTCAATTAAATTGTTCTCTTTTAGTTGAAAGTATTCACTCACGAATGTCAAAGCCTTTTCATCCAGCCCCTTCTCATAAAGTAGCCTTGTTGGTTTCCCCTTCTCCCTTTTTCTCACCATGTCAAACACTTGTTCTTCAAAAAGGTCGCTCCACTCATCTTCAATATCAATGTCGGCATTTCGTGTCATTTTGATCGCATAACAGTTATTGATCTTATAAGAAGGGAATATCTTATCCAAATTGGCACGAATAACATCATCTAAGAACAATATATGGTGTAATGCATCATCAGAAGGTAGTGAGACAAATCTCGAAAGATTGCCAACAGGTATATTCACAATACCATACTTCTGTTCACCGTCTCTGCTCATCACCACCAAAAAGTATAAGGCATTATTCTCTAGCACGATGGGGGCTACATCTTCTGAAAGCATTACAGGCTGCAGGAAACTAAGCACCTTGGTATAGAAGTAGCTGTCGATAAAAGACATATGCTCTTCTCTTATAGCTTCATTATAATATAGATGTATGTTGTGCGACAAAAGCTCCGGAAGAATATCATCTTTTAACACACTACCAAAAACAGGTAGTTGCTCGTTGATCATATCTTCTATCTGATCGGCTACCGTGAGATCAATATCCTCTTCCTGCTGTTTATTCAGTTCGTTCAGCGAAGCATATACTGTATAGCGTACTCTAAAAAACTCATCCAGATTGGATGAGTAGATAGATAGAAATTGAATCCTTTCGTATAGAGGAATGTGTTTTTTCTGCGCTTCTTGTAGTACTCTAAAATTGAACCCTAGCCAGCTAATATCCCTGTTAAATAAATGCATTATAGTATTAATGATTAACAACGGTTACAGCAACAACAAATGCAATGACTGAAATAATAAACCCAAACATAAACACGCTATACGCCACGCGTAGCATTTTATATTTCCTGCCCAATACAACACCTAAGTTGTAAATATCTCTCGTCATACTACCATACAGAAATTCAGAGTCATTCATCATAGCGGTAATGCCTTCTTGATACTCCTTAAGCGGCATTTTATGAAAGTTACCAAAGAACAATAGGTTCGCTCTTTTCTTCTTTATGTCCTCCTTTGTAAATGTACCCTGCGTAATATTAGGGCGCGTAACCAGTATCGCAAAAATGATGGATACTAATGATGTACATAGAAACAAAATAGCCGGTATCAATAAGTAAGAGGCATCGTCTAATTTTCTAAAAAGCATAGATACCAGTATAGAGGCTATGATGGAGTTAACCGATATCATGATGTTGGCTTTTGAGTCTGCCATCTCACTTAAGCGTAGGTGATTGGTCGATGTTGTTCTAAACATGGTTTCAATACCGCGCGATGGTTTATTCTCTTTTTCTTTTGTCTTCTCTTCCTTAGCTTTCACTTCTTTTTCTTTCTTGTTGCTATCCTCAGCTATCTTATCTTTTAGTAGTGCTATGTTTTGTTGTAGTGTCTTTTGTGCCAATGCTTTTACATAGTCTGTCTTAAACTCATGGCGCTCAATGAATGGCAAGGTGAACTTGCGCCATTGTGCACCACTTATTTTATCACCTGTTAAGGCTACATGCTCTTTACGTACACTTTTATTGATCTCATAGAAGTCGTTAGTACCTAAGTGAAACAAGTCGGCATCACAAACGATCTTGGCGATCATACTCTCCGGCTCTACACCCATCTTAGTGGCCATAATACACTCCTTCACTTTCTCCATCAATGCTGTATCATGGCTATGCTTCAGCAAAAACTCTTCTGCCATTTTCGCGCCTGTCTTTTCATGTTCAGTAGCAGGGCCAAACATATACCCTATATCATGAAACCACGAGGCTACTACTACAGCAGTATAGTCTTGTTCTTCGAGCTGGTAGTGGTCTGCTATTTGTCGGCAAGAGTTCACTACACGCTCAGTATGTTTTAAGTCGTGATAAACTAACTCGGGGCTTTTATGCTTAGCATATATTTCCCGCACATACTCCGCGGTCTTTTCAATGAGTTTTTCCGGCTTCATATTGTGAAATTATATGATTAAAATCTAAATCCTAAAGAAACATACGGCAAAAGGCCTTCTTCAGAAAAACCTAACACTCCGCTAACAACAATGGTTTGTGCCGGTATGATGAAAATACCACCACCATAACCTACATGCCACTTAGCTGACGACTGATTTTTAGCCCACACCCTACCTACATCATTAAACCCGATCAGACCAAACGTGCCCGGGAATAGATAAGAGTTAAAGTCGAAGAGTTTCACACGTAATTCAAAGTTGTTGTAAATGCTGGAATGTCCTGCAAATCTGTTTTTTCGATAACCCTGCAAGCTTCCCTGCCCGCCTATATAGTTCAACTGAAAGAAATAAGGATCGCCGAATGTGGTAGATACCCCAAACCTATTGGCAAATATCACTTTAGGCCTTCTGCTGAAACTTACCAGCAAGCTCATTTCACTTTGCAGTTGAGCAAAGGTTCGGCTGTCACCATTCAACTGTTGCAGACCCGTAAGTGTGGTTACCCAGCGCATACCACGCACAGGTATGATCTTACTATTTCGGGTGTCAATATCAAACCCTGTTTTAACTCCTGCAAACCACTTTTCCTGTCTTACCTGTTCCTCGGGGTTCAACACATCGTAGTTAAGTATGAAACGCCCGATATTATCTGTACCGTCTCCCAGCTTATAGTATTGCCCTATCAGCCCACCAAAGAAGTAGGAGTTCTCTGCAATATTTCTTTTCAGTACCACGTCTATATCACTAAAATGATAACGTGTACGATAATACCTGATCACAGGGCTACTCACTTCCAAAAACTGTGTTTGATTACCTACACCGAAAAAGTTAGCTGTATTATCAGGGGCTCTGAGATTGAAGTTGATGTTCAGGTCTAACTTACCCAGCACATCTACCATATCCCCATTATATTTTAAGAAGCCAGCTTCCGTGGCAAATGCCCGACCTATTTGTATACCATGTTTTGAACTGTGTGGCTCTTTTCTAAAACCATGTCTGGTTACCATCACACCACCACCCAACAGTAATCCATCATCAAAATTATATCCCGCATTCACCAATGGCATAACACGGTTGTATTTGAACGATCTTTCATTGTAATCGTTCACCTCGTTCTTATCTGATATTTTCAATTTTGCTTGTCCCTTATCAGGGAAAGTGTTGCTCTTGTCTGAACGGTCGTAAATGTAAATGCGTTTACCATTAGGCACATATTCCCCTACAAAGAAGGCATCATTTTTACCTCCGCCTATCATACGCACTTTGACCTTCGACTTTTCATTACCTCTTACATCAAATACATCTTTACCACCTCTACCATATAGTCTTACTTCTTTGGTTACATCCTGATCAATACGTCGATAATACAGTGTGTCTCCTTTCTTTGCAGTTTGAACAGAGATAGCCACATCGCCACCCGTCAAATAAGTTATGGTAAACTTGTCTTTCTTATCAGTAGCAGGCACTTCTATTGACTTTGACAAGAACCTGTAATACTTCAAGCCTTGCTCCAGTAAATTATCTCTACGCTCTTTTAAGTGATGTGCAATTCGTTCTCCTACTTGTGCATATATGGTGTCCGGCAAATGATCGATAGCTTCGTCTATCACCTCATCGGTAAGACTGTTTTGAATGCCCTTGATCACGACCTTCCAGTCATCTTCTGATAGTGTATTCAAAAACCGTCTATCAAAGTGGCGTGCATTGAACATGAACCCGTTTACATTCTTCACACGTTCTCCAAATCCTTGAAACTTAGGTTGTGCCCAACTACGGCCAGCTAAATAGGGTATCACACCTGTATTAATAAAGTACACCTGATCTCTATCGCGAGGTATGGGGGCATAGATATTCTTCTTGCCAACCTCCGTTTTCTTCCATCGCCATTGGTCTTCATGCCTGTCCCAGTCACCTATCAATAGGTCAAACATTCTGGCTCTTAATACGGCATGTTCATCTATGTAGTTATCATTGTCTTCTTCCAACTTATCCAGCACCTTAAACGTACTATAGGTCTTTCCTTCCTTCACGGGTTCTCTTTCTTCAAAAAGGCATACTGTATTGGCAAAGTCTTTTCTGTAAGGACCTAGTGCTGTATCGTCAGGCACATACATTATCACAGGGTTGGCATGTGGTACACCTACCGTACCTGCCATTGTAGGAATAGTTAGCGGCGCATAAGGGTTGGCGGCAGATATTTGGTCTTGTACCACGTTCTTAGCTACTGTTCCTCGCAGGTTGGATGGCAACGCTTTTTCAGGGTCTTTTTGTACTGTTCTCAATACCCACTGTTTGCCGTTCTTATCTTCCAGTCTTAACGATTTTGTTTGTTGTCCGCCACCTCTCTTCAATACTTTCAGTCCTCCCTGCTCTTCATTGATACGAAACACTTTCAACTTCACAGGTGTGGCCCATAGTTTTCTATAGTGTTCTCCAAATAATAAACGGTGCAAACCACCTACATCGTCATACTCAGGGGCTATAGCTACTGTTACGCTATCATCATGTGGTGGAGGTTTTACAATACTATTATTGCCCAAACGTTTTGAAGGAGCTTGGATAACCTGCTTGTGCAGCTGTGTTTGATTACCTTCTTTATCTACTTCGTAAAAAGTAATGGTTTGTGTACCGTTACTAAAATATTCTATCTCTGTAAAACCTACCTTTTCAGCAGCAAAAAGAGTTCCTTTACCTTCTTTAACTCTAGCCGTTTTTGAACCCGAACCGCTAACTACATAATGTCTTCTTTTATCTTTTATCAGTTGCAGGTTGTGTTCATGACCAGCCACATAAGTAAGATCTTTCACATCTTGCATAGCCAGTTCTATAGCGGCTATCATGTCTTTATATACAGGATGTATTACATCTTGTATGTTGCCAAACTTGCCTCTTGTTATCGGGTATATCGAACCTAAAACAGGCAACGGCACATAAGCATTAGGCACCATGTCCGACACGGGGAAGATATGCTGCTTCCATGTGTAGTAACCGCCATGTATACCATAGGTCTTTAAAGGATGGTGTGCTGCAAAAACTACTTTTTTGTATGCATTACGGTAAGCGATGTCGTTCAACGCTACCATCAACTCTGCCTCGGTTTTACAATCACAATCGCTAGACACGTCAGGCTTATCATTCTCATGTAGCCACCACTGGGTATCCATCAGTACCAATATCACACTATCACCTAGGGCGATCTCAACAGGACCGGGACAACCATCTAAAGGAGCAAAATGGATATTGGATTGTAAACCGTTCACATATTTGCCTTGTCGTTTTATATTTCCCCAGCCCACTCTTTGACCATTAGCCCAGTCATGATTACCGGGTATTACATATACACTTGCTTGATGGTCGAATAGTGGTTCAAGTTGCTTGAAGATCACTTGCTTTTTCTCTTCGTGGTTAGCTTCCTCCTCATCTGGCAACCCGTAAGTGTAAATATTATCTCCAACAAAGAGTATCGTTGTATTTCTATCCTGCTTAGATACATGGCGGCTAACTGCTTTTGAAACAGGATGCTCACCTTGATGCAAAACACCACCATCACCCACTACTACTATTCGCGCTTGCAGTTGCGCTTTGTCATTACTTTGTGCAGCTATACTAAAGGGAATGAGCAGAAAAAGAATAATGTACGGGCATACCTTCATAAATGAAGTGATCATTTTTTGATCGGTATTCTTATGACATTTGGCCTACCACCTCTTGCTTCATTACTTATATATAAGTTACCCGCCTTGTCAAAAGTGATACCTTCGGGTTGCTTGAATAGTTTTTTATCTAACCGGTGCACTTCTTCAACGCTCCAGTCTTCATTCAAGATAATCAATAATCGCTCTATTGAGGCAACTAAGTACACCTTTTTTGACTTGGGGTGTATGGCAGCACCTGAAACATGAAGCTTTTTATCCTCAGACCTTTCAGCTATTGCAGCCCAGTGGATGTTTTTTTTAGATGCTAGGGCATACCTTTCTTTAGCTATATCAAAACTATATACTACAGAGGCTTTTTGCTCTTTATTCTCATCCGACTGTTTACTGATCAAGTACAAAACACCTGTTCCCTCTTCCCATACTAATGCTTCAAACTCTACACCTTTCTTTAGGTCAAACTTATATTCCTTTACTTGTTTTACCTCATCGCCTTTTAGCTGCACATACCATAGGTCGCCGTCACTATCCATCACAAAAAGTTCTTTACCATATCCTGCTATGGCTTCATAATCTCTATTGCCCGAGAACTTTATATTCTCTTGTACCTTATAGTCCTTTGTGCTTACCTTATAGACTTTACCACGCTCGTCGTTGATGGCTAGTAGTGTATTATTATTGAAGAATGTAATGCCGGACACTTCATCCAACACATGTTCCAAATGTAGCTTTTCATGCCCTTCCCAATCGAACCCGGCCAGATTCAGCGGCTGTGTGTAAGTGCTGGTGTTGCACCCCAACACCAATAATATGACGAGTACTAATGTATACTTCATGAGATGGCTTCTTCTAAATCGCTTTCCACTATTGCATCCATAGCATTATGGTAGTTGATCTTTACCCTAATGGCTTTTAGCTTCCCTATCCCTTGTAGCTGCTCCAAGTCTAAATATTCTATCTCTTTTTCTAGTGCTCCTGCTTTTACCAGCTCCTTGATCTTATCTAAATATGGTTTGTAACCACTATGATGAGCATATACAATGGCGATCTTACCGGGCTGTGTTAATCGTTCATTACTGTTCAACAGCCTTACTTTATCAATTCGTTTCTTCATCACCTCATACCTAATGCTGTAAGACCCTTCTACATCAAAGTGTTTCTCATCTATTCTATAGCTAATGTCTACCTTTTGCTCATGTATTAGTATCAGCTGTGTGGTTTCAAGGGGTATGCTCAATCTATTCTTATATTCATTAGCGGCCAGAGCCATTCTAAGCATGGTCTCTACCTGCCATTCGGCTACTATGTCATTAACATTAACGGGGAAGTCTTTAGACGGATCAATACTTTTACCTGCATACAAGCTATACTCTACACCATCGGTCTGAAACTTTTCAAAATAATGCGGTATCACTATAGCTAAGCTTTCTTGCGATTTGCCTAAAACTCCTTTTAGTATACCATTGAGCTGTTGCAGACTATCTTCATAGTCGTTATGAGACAGGTGAAAAATACCAGTTTTCGACTGGGCATCTTTCACATAGAGTTGATAGGTCTCTTCGCTAATACGCTTTTGCTCATACAGCGATCTTAAGAAGTCTACAGACTCTTTTTCAAGAAACTGATGTATCTCATATTCTTCTTCTGCAGTAAGACCCGACTCTACTTCAACCTCCCAATTATCAATAGTGTTAATAAAATCTACGACAGAATCATTTTCAAGCAGCTCATCTTCTTGCAGTAAAGTTTTGAGATAGTCTAACTGCAACAGATAATCGGAATGTATAGCCTGCAATTGCTTAGCAGAAGAATTGCGATAATCAACAGCGCCATAAAAAGGGTGTAAGTTCTCAAACTTAATTCGTGGAATATTACCAGGCATCTCCTCCGTTTCTATCTCTACATCTTTCAGCAGTTCCCACACTTCTTTATTAAACTTCCATGCTACAGAAGGTTGAATTGAAGTATACTTCTTCATGATGAAAGACTTCATGTATTCATTAAACACACTGGCTTTATACACAAAGAATTCCCTATAAAAGGGTGCTGCCAACTCTACTTTTTGTAATACTTTCTTATCTACCTGGTCAGGCTTTTGGCTGCCTATCTCAACAATACCCAGTAATGTATCTTGATTCCAAATGGGCACAAAGGTGAGGGTTTGCAGCCCTTCCTTCAGCAAGATATCTCTCACGCTTGCTCCTTCTTCACACTCTTCCTCCCATTCATAAATATTATTATGCAAGGCCGATTGGATAGAATAGCTGTCTGAGCTCATTTCTGTAAAGAAGCCAAATGTTTCTTCCATTTGCTTCTTGCTCATATGATTTTTTAGCTTACCAAATACAATACTGATCTGCTCAAAAGCGTGGTGATATACATGTTCACCATTCACTTGCAAGAAGGGCAAAAAACCAAACTCAAAATGCTCGTTTCCCAACAAGGATAACGTAGCATCTTTCATTCTTGTAAAAGCTTCAGCTCTGTTATAAGTATGCATTTTTGCCGCTGTATCGCTCAACTGCGCTAATGCAATTTCTTCCGTATCATCTTCTATTGAAAACAAGAAAAAACCTACTGCCGTAAACTGCTCAAGGGGCAACGGCTCTTTCAATTCACTATAACTATTAATACTTCCCTCCACATAGTCTACCCACTCCTGTTTAAGTGGCGGGAGCTCATTATCCACTACTACTTTTGCAAAAGTATTCCTACGTATTACTTTATAGTACTCTTTTATCTTGCCACTTTCATCTACTGCTTGCAGTATACTTTGTGTTGGATAGTATTCTTGGCTACCTATACCATAGCACTCATAAAGTACAATAATGTATAGCTCCCTTACTAGCTGTTCCATGTCCACACTAGCATGCATTTCCAAAGCGTTCTTCTTTTGTGAGAAGAAAGACTTAAACTCTTCCGACGAGCTGAAATAATGCATCATCATAGGGTTGGTAGATGGTATACCTAATGAGTGTAAAGGGTTATCGCCTTCCACTTGAGATACATGCGTGATCTTTAAGAGCTCTAATAATTCTGAATGATCTTCTAATGAATGTAGATCCTTTATAGGCTCTAAAAGTGTTGGGTTGTCGTAAAACAACTTTATGACCGCATCTAAGTAAGACTTATATATTTCACTTTTGGTAGTAGCACGCTGCTCCTCTATGTAAGCTAAGTATGGTTGAAAAGAAAGCTCACATTTGATAGAAGGTATAGGCAAGTCCGGTAATGGCACTGAAAAGACTTCCATAATGCGTTATTTGCAAATATAATTAATAAAGATACCGTAATCGGCACCTCTTACCTAGCAAAAAGCAGGCAAACCGATAAATACTGCTTTTATGGCACATTTTTTTGCATCTAAACATTATTAGTTGACAACATTCATGACTTATAGACATTAGCACCTATTACGGTATTCTATTTGTAATAAACTAATATTATATAGGAATTATGACTAGCTCACCTACAAAAGCTTTATTATTTCTACCGGATATTAGTGGCTTTACTCGTTTTGTCAACGAAACGGAGATCAAACACAGCAGCCATATTATATCCGAATTACTGGAGATCATTATATCTGAAAACAACCTTGGTTTAGAAGTAGCTGAGATAGAAGGTGACGCTATATTCTTTTATAAATTAAACGCTAACACTAGCTATGACAAATTAATGGAGCAATCCAAACGTATGTTCATTGCTTTCCATGCTCATTTAAAACGGTATGAAAAAGATCGCATATGCCAGTGTGGAGCTTGCACCTCTGCTAGTCAATTAACGCTCAAGTTTGTATCTCACCTTGGTGAAGTTGTTATACAGAATATCAATAATAACATTAAGTTGATGGGTAAGGATGTCACCTTTGTACATAAGCTCATGAAAAACGACATTAAAAGTCATGAGTATATACTTATGTCGGAGGCTCTATACTCCGAAGAATTAGTAAGCCCTCAACAGACCGAGCAACCCAAAATACTAACCGGCGAAACAGATTACGATAATATAGGGAAAGCAACCTACTACTATAATATTTTATCTCCACTACACTCAGAGGTGCCCGAAGCACCTGAGAGAGACAAATCTCACTATATTTCTAGTAATCCTGTCACTACTACAATTACAATTAACAAACCTCTGCTAGACGTACATAGTAAGTTAATAGATATGGGCGTTAGGCCCGAATGGCGCACACCAATAGGTAGAGTAACCGATGATGTGGAACGACTAGGCACAATACATGACTGTATATTGCCTAATGGCAGCCACCTTGATGTTTCTGTACTCGATAATATTGTTAATGATAATTCAATAGTTTATAAAGAGACAACTAACGGGCGTGGCTTCTTTGGACCAAAATCCACGGAAGTGATCACCCTTAAAGCAACTGATGAAAACACCTGTGAGTTAACGTCTGAAGTGCACTTAGATATTCCAACATGGCGTAAGTTTCTCCTTAAAAGAATATTCACCAAAGGTATTCAACAGAGTTTTCAAAAGTTCAAAACTTTATGTGAACAACAATAAAAAATCGCTCGCTAAATAGCAGGCGATTTTTATTTTATCACTAAACCTATTTATTATTTCAAATCAAAGCGGTCTAAATTCATCACTTTATCCCAAGCAGCTACAAAGTCTTTTAAGAACTTCTCTTGAGCATCGGCAGAAGCATATACTTCAGCTAATGCACGTAGCTCAGAGTTAGAGCCGAAAATAAGATCTACTCTTGTTCCTGTCCATTTCAGGTCACCTGTCTTACGGTCAGTTCCTTCAAATACATCTTCCGCTTCTGACATCGATTTCCATGTTGTACCTAAGTCTAACAGATTGACGAAATAGTCATTAGTCAATGACTCAGGATTATTTGTAAATACACCATGGGTAGAACCATCATAATTTGTATTCAACACACGCATGCCGCCAAGTAACACTACCATCTCAGGAACAGTCAAGGTCAACAGCTGTGAACGGTCAACAAGCATTTCTTCAGCAGATACATTGTGCTTAGGATTGAAGTAGTTTCTAAATCCATCAGCAGGTGGCTCTAGCTCAGCAAATGATTCCACATCTGTTTGTTCTTGTGTCGCATCTACACGGCCTGCAGTAAATGGCAAGCTAACATTATGACCTGCATTTTTAGCAGCCTGCTCTATGCCTACACAACCGGCTAGTACAATCAAGTCAGCCATAGAAACCGGTTTCCCAAAGTCGCTCTTAACCCCTTCTAAAGCAGTCAATACTTTACTCAACTGAGCAGGATTATTCACCTTCCAGTCTTTCATAGGAGCTAGTCTGATACGCGCACCATTAGCACCGCCTCGCATATCAGAGCCACGGAAGCTTGCTGCTGAAGCCCATGCTGTAGACACCAGTTCTGATACAGAAAGACCTGATCCCAATATCTTACCTTTCAATGCTGCTACATCAGCATCACTTATTGGTGCATGTTCTGCTTTAGGTAGCGGGTCTTGCCATAGTAGTTCTTCACTTGGCACTTCAGGACCTAGATAACGTACAATCGGCCCCATATCTCTATGCGTTAGTTTATACCACGCTCTGGCAAAAGCATCTGCAAACTGGTCAGGGTTTTCATAAAAACGTCTTGATATTTTTTCATACTCAGGATCGAATCTCAACGATAAGTCAGTCGTTAGCATGAACGGGGCATGCTTTTTATTCGGGTCGTGTGCATCAGGTACTAAACCTTCTCCCGCACCATCTTTTGGCTTCCATTGTTGAGCACCTGCAGGGCTCTTAGTGAGTTCCCATTCGTAACCAAACAGATTCTTAAAAAAGTTATTACTCCATTGAGTAGGTGTAGTCGTCCATGCGCCTTCTAAACCACTGGTAATGGTATCACCACCATGACCGCTGCCATATTTATTGGTCCAGCCCTGGCTTTGCTCAGCAACACCAGCTGCAGCAGGTTCCGGTCCTACATATTTATCAGGATTAGCAGCACCGTGTGTTTTACCAAAGGTGTGTCCGCCTGCTATTAATGCTACAGTCTCCTCATCATTCATCGCCATACGCTTAAAGGTCTCACGTATATCCTTAGCTGCAGCTATAGGATCAGGATTACCATTTGGTCCTTCCGGATTTACGTATATCAAACCCATTTGTACTGCTGCTAACGGGTTCTCTAATTCTCTGTCATCAGTATATCGCTTATCACCCAGCCACTCACCTTCTGAACCCCAGTAGATATCTTGCTCGGGCTCCCATACATCTGCACGGCCACCACCAAAACCGAAGGTCTTAAAGCCCATAGACTCTAATGCACAGTTACCTGCTAGTATCATTAGATCAGCCCATGATATTTTGTTACCGTACTTCTGCTTAATAGGCCAAAGTAGTAAGCGAGCCTTATCCAGGTTAGCATTATCAGGCCAACTGTTCAATGGTGCAAAGCGCTGTGTACCCGATCCTGCACCACCACGACCATCACCAACACGGTAAGTACCTGCACTATGCCAAGCCATACGGATGAAAAATGGGCCATAATGACCATAATCTGCAGGCCACCAATCTTGCGAATCCGTCATCAGATCATATAGATCCTTTTTGATGGCCTTGTAGTCTAGCTTTTTAAACTCCTCAGCATAGTTAAAGTCTTTATCCATCGGGTCAGATAGTGATGAGTTCTGACGAAGGATAGACAAGTCTAATTGATTGGGCCACCAATCGCGATTCTTCGTACCGCCACTACCACTTTGTCTTAAGGCGCCACCATGAAACGGGCAACCGCCAGCATTTTTTTGATCCATTTTCTATTTATTTAGGAATACAACATTTAGTGTTTTCTTAAATATATGCAGAATAAATGGCCCAAAACATTAGTAATGCCTATAGCAACATCTAAGAGGATTATTGTTGCTACCATAATAGTATGGACGATTAAACTAAAAATGTTACATTTTGTTACACCTACCCCCTCCCCTTTCAGCTACTTTTTGTAACATTTTGTAACAATTTCTCCAGCAATGATCGCTATACAAATATAACAATTTTACACCAAATAGCATATTAATAATATTTACGCCCAAGCAATGCTTGGGCGTAAATGATGCGATCTTTTCCTTTTGTATCTTTTTCTCCTTAACTGTTTATAGTAGCTGCGAAACTACGGAACAACATTATTTCGTTGTTTCTAAAGCAAATATAGTATCGGGGTATGTTCTTGGTCTAAGGTTTTCGGAGTTTGGCAGCCATTCTTCGGAGTTTGGTCTTCATTAGTATCTTCGCTACCATATACACTTCTTATTCCTTATTGATCAATAACTTCTCACTTAGCTTATTACCCATAGCATTAGTAATCTTAAGTATATAATTACCTGTGCTTAATCCTTGCGTTTTTACTTGTAAGCTGTTACCCTTAAAGCTAGCCTGCTCGCTATACACCAGTTTACCTGCTACATCGGAGATCTGTATGGTTACATTCTTATCTGTAAAATCATTATTGGTGGTTTGCACTGTGAAGCTACCCGCACTCGGGTTAGGGTACACATCCAGTTGTTTCGAAGCCGCTATTGCTTCAATACCGGTTGTGGTATCCGGCTTTTTATACTTAGGTGTTGCCCACATACCTCTGCCCCATGTACCGGCAATAAGTTCTCCTGTTTTATAATTCAGTTCCAAGTCACTCACATTACCAACAGGCAAGTTTGTAGAGAATTTCTCCCATTGCCCCATCATAGGCGTTCTATAATATACACCTGTATAAGTACCTATATACAGTGCCTTATTAGAGGTGTCTTGTATCATACACAAAACAGGTAGGTCAGGTAGATTTTCATTCATGGTTGTCCATGTACCCATGTTGTACTCTGCTATCTTTACCTTGTTTTGCCCAAAACCGGGGAAGGTGATCCAAAAATGATCTTTATTAAACTGATCTACTTTTATATCAGAGATTCGCGGCTCAGTATAAGGGTGTTGGAATGTACTCCAACTAGTACCGTTATTATGCGTATAATGAATCGACTTACTCTCTCCATCCTCAGTAGCATATATGGTTTGCGGTGCGCTCATACACATGGCTAGTCTACCAATTCTACTAGGGAATAGATGAGATATTGAATCCCATGTTTCCCCTTGGTCAGGGCTGGCATATATGGCACTAAACGCTGTTATTAAACGCTTATGATCGTTGGGATCAATGACCACAGGAGATACCCATGCTCCGTTTCCATCGCCTTGCACTCTGTTGATATTTTGCGTCACCATATTGAAATTTAGTAACGTAACACCTTTAGAGAGATCCCACTTAAATAAATCACCATTTACATATCCGGCATAAAGAATATTTGGATCTACAGGGTCAATTATCGCTTCTACACCATCACCATAACCTATTGGCGTACTAAGATTAGTTGTTCTGTCAATTAGGTTAGAACCATTATCCTGTGCGCCTCCAACAACATAATTCACCTTATCACTCGCTCCTATCCTATAAAACTGAGTGATGTTCATACCACTGGCAATGTCGTGCCAACCTACTACACCAAAATTAGGATCAGGTCCGTAATAGCTAATACCACCATCATTACAATCCATCAGTATTGGTCCTAAACCAGGGATCATTTGATAACCTAAAAAATGATGATCAGCATGCACTAGAGGTACACCTGCTACTTCCTTAGTTCCCTGTGCCAGAACCGTCCAATCTACACCTCCATTTTTTGACTCCCAAAGGTTTACACCACCGACTATTACGTGGTTGATATTTGTAGGATCAATTGTGATACAAAGATCATAAGTGCCTTGTCCGCCACATTTTGTACCGCTAGCAGACGATGACAGAATATTTTTTGAGCAGTTATTATCAATATGTAACGGTATGAAACTATCACCCTTATTGTTGGAATGAAAAACACCGTACAATCCCGGGCCACTAAAGATGCTGTTATTAGCAAAAACAACTTTCAGTATATCAGGGCTGGTTGGCGTTACGGCTATGGCTCCTCTGGTTCCACCGGGCAGTGTACCTGCCAGATCCCAATTCATACCACCATCAGTTGACCTTAATATTTCAGCGGCTGATGCCCAACCGGCAGCAGGGTTTGATGTATCTCTTAAAGTTAGGTCACCATCTTGGTCTAACGAATCTATTCTTGCTGTAGCATAAATAATGGCGCTATCAGTTGGGTGGTATACGAGTTCATATATTCTTGTTCTGGTATACCCTGTCATAGCAGGGGCATGTACAATAGCATTACTCCAAGTTTTACCGCCGTCGTACGACTTAAGGATACCTTTATCGGTGGCCAATGTTAAAGAAAGTGTGTCTTTAGAATTGATCACAAAAGAGTTGGTCGTACTAAAGTCAGACACCTGCGCTTGTGCCGCTACCGTATTCCACGTTTTACCCGAATCTGTAGATTTGATCAAACCGATACTGCTGTAGGCAAAATTAGTTTTGTAATGTCTTACTCCATATTCTCTATCTCCGGTACATATATATATCGTACCCGGATTTTGTGGATTATAATCTATATCGGAAACTGATGATGAAATCATGTTTTGTGTCAATGGTCTCCACGTGCTTCCAAAGTCATTTGTTACCCAAGCACCACCGCCTGCTGTACCCACAATAAATTGCTCTATATCAGTTGGGTGGAAGGCCATAGTATTGATACGACCGATACCATCTTTTTGAAAGTCTAAGAAAACACCTGCCTGAGAATAAGGGCCTATTGCCTTCCAGTTGGATTGATCGGCCGTAGTTTTAGCAGCTGCTCTGTTCTGCTCGGCTTCATATTGCTTGTATATTTTATAAGCTTCTACCTTAGGTATGATATAGCCTTGCTTATCAGTATGTTGTTGCCAATACCATAGCCAGCGCTGAAAATGATAGTCTCCCTTCTCTTTATTTTCATAAATGCTTGTAGGAGCTACTTGTTCTTTTTGTGCCATCTCTTCCTGATGCTTTGCAACCACATCAGAGAGCTTAACGCGTGTACCTTGTGCATTGGCCGTAACCGTTATAGTAACTGCACAAAAGGTTGTAATGAGCTTTTTCATATAAAAAAATATTTGGGGTATTAATTCAGCTGCGAAAAATAACAATATGTAACTACAATTCATAATACATAACCACTATTTATTCAACGCTATACTTGCAAATAATAGATTAATCTATACACTTGTTGATTGTAGGCTTGCTTCCAAATACAATTAGCACTCTTCTTGGTTTCCTTTTTGTGAATCTTTATTATCTACTAGATAAATAGCCCCCCTCACAGTCTTAAACAACCTTAAACTTTCTTAAAGTTCCTTAATAAAAGGCTGTTTCAACTGCTTTTGTGACAATTGCTTCTAACACGCACTATATCTTAAACGTTTTACTTAACCATAAAAAACGCTTATGAAAAAAATTACTCTACTTACAGCTCTCTCCTTATTGACCTTTACTTTGAAAGCACAGTTTGTGATTTTAAACCCAGGAAGAACTATTACACAGATCAACGATCTGGAATATGACGGTGGTAGCAAAATGATATTTGCTACCAATTCGGGCATATTGATACACGATAATAGTAACTGGAAAAGTATAACAACATCGAACGGTTTAACCAGCGATAAAGTAATGACCTTAGAACCTTATAGCGGAGGTTTTATGTACAGCACAGATAATACACACGTTGGCGCCTGTGACTACAATAATATCATCTATGACTTTGATGCCTCAAACGCTAATCACCCTTACCAATATGTATCGGCCATCCACCTTAATAATACCGATACGCTATTTGGAACGAATGTGGGATCGGTCTTTAGAGGACGTAATGGATCGAATGGTTTTTCGGGTACACCTGTTAGTCAGTCTTTCTCCGGCACACTTGGGCATATAATATCTATAAATCAACTATCGGGCAATGTTGATTATCATGTAATATCATCACTTGATAAGATCATGATCTATCAGACCTCTTCGGGTTCAACTTTTCAAGTAGGCACACCTCTATTGCCAAGTAATAAAGTACTAAGCAATGTAACTGACGGAAATACCACTTATGATGGTACAGATAAGGGATTGTATGTTTACGATTTTCAAAATCCAAGCTATCAGATCAATAAATCGAATACATCGATAGCGAGTGATGTAATTAACGCAGTAGCTGTTTTCAATGGCAATATCTTTTTAGGTACTCCGATGGGATTGTCGGTAAGGGTACATAACAAGTGGGAAACGTTTACTACAGCTAATTCGAATATACCATCTTCTGACATAGCTCACTTAGCTGTGGAGAAAAACACAAACACATTATGGGTTGCCACGAAACAAGGTGATATCTGTAAGATCGGGATAGAGCAATTACCAACATTGATAAAAAATCGCCATACTACAAAAACGAATGTTAATGTCTACCCTAATCCTAGTGATGGGAATATTACAATAGATGCAGATGGTAATACTGAGCTTCTTTCATACTCAGTATATGATGTTACGGGAGCTAAAGTAACGTCAGGGGTGCTTGGACGTGGGAAAACAAAAATCAATCTTAGTACACTTGCTCCCGGTTTGTATTTGATCAATGTAAACACTTCTGAAACAACTGTGCTGAAATATTTCAGCAAATTATAACTATCGGGCAGAAGTTGGTACATCCAGCAAATAAAAAGGGGCATGATGCCCCTTTTTTACTTTTAATTTGCAAGTAAAGTGTCAATATTTTACTTTTGCTTTGCAAGTAATTATGAAAAAAGGATTTTCGTTGTAAATGCCTGATCACATCGGCGATAGATATTTTAGGAGATAAATGGTCTTTGGTACTCATCAAACAAATACTTTTTGAAAACAAAAGCACCTTTAAAGATTTTGTTGAAAGCACCGAATCGGTGGCTACCAATATTCTCTCTAACCGATTGAAAATGTTAGAAGAGTTTGGCATCATTGAAAAAAATAAAGCTACCCGCTAATAAAAAAACAAATATTTATCTCTTGACTTCAAAGGGGGTATCACTAACACCTGTACTATTAGAACTCACTCTTTGGAGTAAAGACAACATTCAAGAATTTAACCCAGACTTAAACCTGGATAACGTTTGGATGAAGTAAAAAAAATCGAGAGGGTGCTTACGCATTTATTGTTGAAGAATACAGAAAATACAAGCAATCAATTTTAAAGTAAAAACTATGATAACCGCAATACAAACTCCAAAAATAGAATTGGATAATTATCTGCAAGATCATTGGACACAACAGGAAAAAGACAACGTAGCTGTTGTATTAGACTTCTTTCAGCATTTAATGAATGAACATGATTTCGAATATACATTGCATACTTATGGTGGAGGAACTTATCTACAACACAATAGGGCCATACCTAATGAAATAGAAGGGCTGGTAGGCTATGTAAAAACAATGGTCAAAAGATTTCCGGAATATGCTTTTGATGTAAAGATGGTCTTCGCCGATGGGGAGCATGTCATTCTACATAGTCATACCACTATGAAAGCGGAGCACAGAGGCAATGAAAAGAAAGGGTTTATTATTACCGATACTTTCAGGCTAAAAGATGGGAAACTGGCAGAGCATTGGGATGCCATTCAGCCAATTGATTTCTTCTCAAGATTGTTGATGATGGTTACAGGTGGAAAAACAGGGAACAATAATCCAACTTTTTAAATTATATCTTCTAAGCTTGTCGGTGTTGTTCACCAACAAGATATTTCACTTTACGATACAGAAAGTAATCATTTAGCTACATAACAATATTGGTAATACTTTCAGGGAAAGGCTTGCAAAAAGGTACAAATACGATACAATTTTGTTCTATATTAAAAGTTATACGTAGTATCGCTTTATCAATATAGCTATCACTATCATTAACTAATATATACATGAAACACACACTATTATCACTTCTGCTTTGCATTGCGATAACTCCGTCAGTAAAGAGTCAAACATTCTACGTTAATAGCGGAGCTAATCCAAATATGCCTGCCAATTATACTTACAAACTTAACGCTATAATATGTGACACATTGGAAACTGATAGTCTTTCCAATGTTACTATACACACATGCCCTGCTACAGATCAACCAGGTACAACCATTGACAGTACATATACTGATATAGCTATAGATAAGCATGAAAATATATGGTACGTGACAACAAACGGCTTTTTATACAAAAGGAAGATTAATGACACAAGCACTTGTCAATATATAGGTGATTTCACTTCGCAATATTCAGGAACAAATGGCTTAGTTGCAGATGATAATGACAACATATACGCTGCTGCCAATGCAAATGACACATGTAAAATATACAAGTACAATCCTATATCAGGGTTTAGCTATATAGGGCATTTACCCAAAGATGTATACTGCAATGGCGACATTTTTTTCTTTGAGCGCAGACTGTTTATGACAGCAACTGACCCAGATATTGATTCTACATTCCTTTACGAAATCAATCTAAACGCTCCTGAACAAAGTTGTTACTATATGCCTTTAAACAACATGCAATCATGGGGAGCTTTTGCTATAAAAAACGGGATAAGCACTAGAGTTTTAGTATCAACAACAGACCTAAGTAGCTATACATCAAATCTTGTGGAAATAGATATACCTAATAAAAAAATTCTAGACACATTTTGCAGATATCCATTCCTAATAAGAGGCGGAGGAGCTTATTATAGCACTTTAGGAGACACAAGTCATTGCCCATACACACCTAATGGCATTACTTCTTATAATAACCCAACCAAGTATTTAACCATACTGAACCCAGCTAATAATATTATTAGAATAGAAAGTAACATAAACCAAACTGAAATAAGCAGCATTAACTTGTATGATATTTATGGAAAAAGAGTTAAAGCTTACTCTCCTCAAGATTATCCAAAGCAGCTTGAAATAAGTGAATTCCCTACTGGCTTATACATATTAGAGATTAAAACTACTAAAGGTGAAATACACCTTAACAAACTACTAAAATCTAATTAACCTGTTTAACAATTAAGCCCTCTTATTAAAAGAGGGCTTAATTTATTGTATATCTTAATATTGTTAGCGCAGTGCCTTTTTGGGGTTAATATTTGCTTGCTTTAACAACTCCTCACACACTGATAAGAAGACACTTAGATTCCGTCTTTTAGTATCATAATATGGGCTTAAAGCACTGTAGGCAATTGCATCTTGAGCTACCGACACTCTTAAGTTGCACATTATACCGTCATCAAAATAGTAGGGGTCTTCTACATTCATTCCTTTAATTAAGTCTTCAGAAGATATTGATAAAGCTTGTTTTACTATAGAATCAAACTCTGGCTTATCTAATGTATAAGTAGCATCTTTAACTTTGGATTCGGGGAAGTCTGACAGTGCCTCTACTTCGATGTAATATTTGCTATCTTTTGAGTAGAGCTTAACGCTAAAATGATGATATTTCTTTGTTGGCCCACTTACTTCTAACTCTACATTTACAGCCTCATATTGAGCGCTACAATAATAATTACTGAATATAGCTGTAGTAAACAGCAATGAGTCGACTGACTTACTACGCTCAGCATATGATCTATTCAATATATAATCGTATTGCGCGTGGCAATCAATACTTAGAATAAATACACTTAAAAATAAAAGGATACTCTTACGCAAGCCTAAAGAAAGTTTAGGCTAAAAAGATATACATTTTACTTAAAACCTTGCCGTATCGGCTGAAAAGTTAGGACTACCGGCTTTACCTATTGATCGCTTATATTATTACCAGGGAAACCCCGTAAACGATTTGTTTCTTCTTCTCTCAATTATTGAAAAAGCTAACTTTTATTTTTTTTCAGCTATAATCAAAACACTCTCTATATTATCCTCACGACTAATAAAGTATTCCTGTTCATACTGAATAAAGAATCCATTCTCTAACAATAAACTTTGTAAGTACCCA
The DNA here is from genome assembly GCA_965230595.1 of Flavipsychrobacter sp. Taxonomy (GTDB): domain Bacteria; phylum Bacteroidota; class Bacteroidia; order Chitinophagales; family Chitinophagaceae; genus UBA5543. Next base: position 2,890,236 of record OZ246011.1, read on the forward strand.
TCATAGTATATATATGTTGTATTTCCGTTATTATCTCTAAAATGAAAATATGTGTTACCCTCAACATTATACTTATTCAAAGATTTCTCATAAGTAAAAACAAAAACGCCTCCTGATTTCAGCAACTTACTGATCTCGGCTATTAGCTGTGGTAGGTTTTTTACTTTTTGAAGAACATGAATAACCAGTACAAGGTCAAATGAATTTAATGACTCTGATATCGGGGGCTTACCCAGTTTATGTAATGAAGAAACATCATTCATCACATGTGTTTTTAAGCCTTTTTCTTTTAACTCTTGAAAGCAAGTGTCAACTCCTATATTAAGAACAGATTTTTCATTTAAGTAGTTCGTACAAAACTCTATTATCATTAACGCAAGATTTGCAACTGGCTTTTCCGGTAATGCTGTGTTTTTCTTTGCCGTTTTTTTTGAATTTTCTTTCATAAAATATAATCAAGACACTTCATAGGATAATATATCCTATGAAGTGTAAATTTTAAACCCAATTTCTATACAAAGCTTTATGACTATCTATTAATCAATAATTGCTTTCTCAATTAACTTGTTCGTAAAGTGCTGCCCTCCTATTGATGCTTCGTACATTAAGCCGCCTATAGCTTGAGTAAATACTAATACTCCGTCAGTATATTTTGCATCTACAGAAACACCTGACTTTAAAGCAACTGCTGAGGCCTGTGCATCAAACTTTAACTTTCCTTGCTGAAACTTATCAAAAGCCTCTTTGTTCTCAAAAAAGATCACTTCGCTATATTGTTGACCACCTAATTGTAGACCAACATTTAGTTGTTTCAACTTTGATGTGCTTACGAGTTTGTGTTCTTTATACACAACACCGTTACCCATTGCGCCGCCTACAGTTGCACCTGCCTTTGTTACTTTTGGAAAAACTGCATATCCGTAACACTCATTGTAATAACGTTGAATGGTTGGCGAATTTTCTATCATGCTCTGTAACACTTTTTGAGACTCTTTAGCAAACTCAGTGCTTGTCTTTTCGGTTTTTGCAATTGTTGTAAAGCTTACTAGTGATAGCAATACTACTTTTGCTGTTGTTATTAATTTCATTTTTATTGTTGTTTGTGTTTATGGTTTGATAATTAGAATGTCGTTAGCTATTTATCTTAAAAGAAGTATTTAACACCTACCTCTACTCCTACATTTGTATTAATAGATCTATACTCTTTTTTTACAGGAGCGTATGAGCTTTCATTAATAGTTGCGCTATACTCCACCTCTTTGTTCTTACCATAGTGTGCATCAATTTTCAAGCCTGCATCTAAGTATATGTTTTTAGCTACAGCCATTCTTACACCTACACCACCGGCTGCGCCAAATGTTACAGTAGAATAGTTGTCTTTTGTATCGCCTAATACAGTGTTACCGTTACCGTCTTTCTGCTTGGCATTTAGTAACAACCCAACTTGTGGCCCTAGTTTGGCAGTCAGAATTACTTTAGACTCCGGATTACTGTTGTAGGTAAATAGCACTGGTACTTTCAAGTAGGTTTGCTTTGCTCTTACCTCAACACCATGTAGCTCATAACGTTGACCTTCCATAGATAGTGACGCCTCAGTGCTTACACCAAAATGGTCTGTGAAATTGTAACCACCGTTGATGCCTACAGTTGGTGAGTATGATCGCTTATGATTAAAGGCACTCTTGTCAATGTTATTTCTGTTAAGTATGTCTGTTGCTTGTGCCCCTGTTTGGATACCGATGTAATACCCTTTTTGCGCTTGAGCACTGCTTACTAATAATATTGCACATGCTGCGATGATCGTTGTTTTTTTAAGTAGATTTTTCATTGCGTTGTTTTTAGTTTTTAAAGAATTAATTGTTTTAATAATTGAACTTTTATTGTTGTTTGTTGTTTCTGATTTTATAATTAGAATGTTGTTAATTGAATATTTTAAAAGAAGTATTTAACACCTACCTCTACTCCTGCATTTGTATTAAGAGACTTATACTCTTTCTTTACAGGAGCATATGAGCTTTCATTAATAGTTGCGCTATACTCCACCTCTTTGTTCTTACCATAGTGTGCATCAATTTTCAAGCCCGCATCTAAGTATATGTTTTTAGCTACAGCCATTCTTACGCCTACACCACCGGCTGCGCCAAATGTTATAGTAGAATAGTTGTCTTTTGTATCGCCTAATACAGTATTACCATTACCATCTTTCTGCTTGGCATTTAGTAACAACCCAACTTGTGGCCCTAGTTTGGCAGTCAGAATTACTTTAGACTCCGGATTACTGTTGTAGGTAAATAGCACTGGTACTTTCAAGTAGGTTTGTTTTGCTCTTACCTCAACACCATGTAGCTCATAACGTTGACCTTCCATAGATAATGATGTCTCTGTGCTTACACCAAAATGGTCTGTGAAATTGTAACCACCGTTGATACCTACAGTTGGTGATAATGACAGTTTGTGTTTAAAGCCATTGTTATCAATGTTGTTTTTGTTAAGTATGTCCGTTGCCTGTACACCTGTTTGGATACCGATATAATACCCTTTTTGCGCTTGAGCACTGCTTACTAATAATGTTGCACATGCTGCGATGATCGTTGTTTTTTTAAGTAGATTTTTCATTGCGTTGTTTTTAGTTTTTAAAGAATTAATTGTTTTAATAATTGAACTTTTCATAATTGATTTGTTTTTGATTGATTTGATAGTGCAAATGTAGAATGGGGTATTGTGCTGTACGCTCAAGCCTACATTTCCGAACTTCTTTGTTTTTGCGACAACATTAATCATCGGCTGTAACCCCTTATGTTAAAGGGATAGGAAGATTTTGACCAGTAAAAAAATCAGGACACAAAAAAAGTTCGACCTTATTGGCACGAACGTTTTACATCAATGATGTGAATATTGAGTTGCTTTTTTATTAGAGGAAACAATTATGTATCTTTCTTATTATTGCACGTAGATCAGCATTCTCAACCGCAGTATATCAACCACAGTATTTCAATTTATATTGACTATCAACTATTTAGGAAACTAAAATGTCTAAATTATCAATTGCCGTTCTTCCTTTTGTTAATATGAGTTCTGACGAAGACAATGAATACTTTAGTGATGGTATTACAGAAGAGATCATAAATGTGCTGGCCAAAATTGATAGTTTAAAAGTTACCTCAAGAACTTCAGCGTTTCACTTTAAAGGAAAAAACATTGATATTCAGGAGATTGGAAATAAGCTTGGTGTCTCTGTACTATTAGAAGGGAGTGTAAGAAAGGCGGGTGATAAAATAAGAATTACTGCGCAGTTAATAAACGCTGATGACGGGTTTCATTTTTGGTCTGAAACATATGACCACGAACTAGTAGATGTTTTCAAAACTCAGGACGAGATCGCAATAGCAGTATCTGAAAAAATGCGTGAGCATATCGGGCACTTTGATATTGAAAAGCCTATAGAAAGGAGAAACAGTAATATTAGTGCATATGAGTTGTACCTGAAAAGCAAGTTTAACTTCAATAATTTTCACAAACCAAATAATCTACTTGCTGTTGAGCAAATTGAAGAAGTGATAAGGCTTGACCCTACTTGTCCTTTTTATCATGCATCCAAAGCCATATATTATGGATACCTGGGGTTATTAAAGATCAAGCCTACTCAAGAAGCTTTCGCTACCTCAAAAGAAGCGGCAGAAAGAGCAATTGAACTAGACCCTACCAATCCGGAGGCAAACTACGCGATCGGTGTTGTCAGCTATTTTTTCGAGAAAGACTTAACCAAGTCTCAAACCCACTGTAATTTGGCAGTAAAGTATCGCCCTAATTACCCGGAAGCACTATTAGGCGGGTCTGTTATAGATGTACTTACTAACAACGGCAAATCGGCCATAGAGAAGATTGAAAAAGCAATTGAAATAGACCCATTAACACCAACAAATTTTTATTACTACGCCGCAGCACTTCTTAGGATGGGCAGGTATCAAGAAGCTCTGGTCAAGGTAAATACCATTCTCGCATTAGCGCCTCATCACACCAACTCCTATTGCATGAAGGGTACAATACTTACTAGGCTTAAAAAATATGATGATGCTATTGAGCATTATAATACCGTTCCTATTACTCCTGAAAGCACTTCTGTCTTTTACTCAGGGCAAGGAATTGCTTATGCTGCCGCAGGCGATCTTGATAAAGCAAAAGAGTATCTTGATAAGGTAGAATTAGATGACAAGAATTTTCATTATGCCGCTGAGGAGAATGCACTGGTTATCATAAATATTTATTTGGGCAACTACGACCTTGCTTTTGAATACCTCGAGAAAGATATAGAAGCCAATAAATACTACCTCAACTTTTATAACGAAAACCCTGCCTTCAAACTATTACAAAAGGATCCAAGATATAAGATATTTGAAAAAGTATTTATTAGTAAAGGAGTCGTTTATCAGGAAAAGAAAAAAACGAATCAGCTCAAATACAAAAAATCAGCTTTAAGTGATAAGAAGATCAACCTCATAAACGATAGGTTGTTAAAACTAATGAATGAGGAAAGACCATTTTTGGATTCAAACATTAGTTTAAAAAGTTTATCTGAAAGTCTTGACGAAAGTGCAAATCACATCTCTCAAGTAATCAATGACAAACAAGGTTTGAATTTTTTCGATTTTATCAATTCATATAGAATTGAAGAAATGAAAAGGTTAAAGAAAATACCTTCAAATAGTAATCTTACGTTATTAGCATTGGCTTACGAGTCGGGGTTTAATTCAAAAACCACATTTAATAGTGCCTTTAAAAAGATAACAGGACAAAGCCCCAAAAAGTACTTTGATAACATTAACCAACAATAATCTTACTTTCCGATACAGAAAGTACTTTTCTCAGTGTTTCTGTGATTTTGCGGTGTGTCTTGTAATAAAATAGTAGCAGTACTACAAAACGTGCCTACTACTTTAGCACAGTGCCGTGGAGAAATAGATAGCATCTTTAAAATGATAGTGCTGGCTTGACCTCTAGTAATTAAATGCAATAAGGTGAAGGGCAAGCCTTCACCTTATGTTATGAGTAACGGGTTCTCACTACCTCATCAAAACAAACTTTGTAGCTTTCACTTTGTCTTCTTCAACTTGCTCTATTATATATACACCGTTTGTTAGATCTCTAACATCGATACCCTCCTTTGAATATGCAGCTTGTTTTAGCACTCTACCTGTCAGATCTCTTACATAGAAGATAGCTTCGCTGCTACATTTACTAGCGATGTGAATATTACTCTGAACAGGGTTGGGATATATTTTTAGTTCAAGATCATCTGTACGCATCAAGGTTTCATCTGTTGACAGAGAAAGTCTATTAATATTAAGCTCAATCTTTTCGTCTACAATTACTGGAGTAAATATTAAACCTATTACTTTTTCTGCTTCATAATCTCCGAATTCTTTTAATGAAAGTTCCATCTCATTAGAGCTCAACAGAACATTTGGATATTCTTGCCAATTCAAACCATTTATCATTAAAGTAACTTTCAATTCTTCATTCCCTTCAAAGTCTATTTTTAAACTATTATACTTTGAGATATCCATAACCTGTGCGTTAGGCTTGAAGAATCTATAAACGGACACATAGTCACTAGTCTTAGCTTTTAGTTTGACTGGTCGTTCGATAACGTACTCTTCATCCTTACTTTCTATTGAATTCTTTTCGACATTGAAACTTTCAACAATTACATTTTCTTTTTGATAGTCTAGTCCCCATTGACCATCTGCTTGATACAGAAAATCTATTTGTTTGCCATTATCAATTAGAGCTACACCAGCATCAAAAATGTAATCAGTATTAATTTCAGTTACTACTTTACCTACTCCATTAATTGAAATATTGTCTACAAAATCTATTTGGCCCATAGTTTCAGATTCTGAAATAGTTCCTCTCATAGTTATGTCACGAACACTTGAATTATTATTCATTTCCATTTTAATGCGCCCTGAGGAATAATAAGCTTTCTTAACATACGTAGATGGCAGCTCTGGTTGGCGTATTTGTGATATATCTAACGATTCACTAGCGTTTTTAATCAGTGATGTAACTAGCTCTTGTGTATATGCCGGTGTTTTAGACCATACTTGCATATTGATTACTTCATCACCTTTACTATAATCACTCAAATTCCATAAGCTTTCCAGATAGTACTTTCCTTGCCCATCTGGAACAAGGGAAAATGATATTGCATATTCAACTTCTTTTGTTTCCCTTACAATACAACTTTGTATAAGTTTATATCCGCTGTAATTCTTTAGTTCTATGTTTTTCAACTCAGCACCTTTCAGCCTATCACATATTACTTTTGTATGATCATAAACTTGTCCTTCTGTAAGTGTAGTTAGTAATGCGGCTACAACTTCCTCTCCATTCATATAATCTACACCAACTACCTCTTTGGCTGTTGTAATACCGATGAGATCTGTAGGCGAAGAAACATATGACTTGTTACTAGCTATGATGCCCTCTGGTACATATGATAATAAGTCTATACTTGATGTTCCTTTTTGTGTAGCCCTACTTGAAAGGTTGTTCGAGATAACTGCTTCCAAAGCATTTTCATTTGTATAAAGGCTTTTTATTTGGTAATTGCTATGTGCTCTATTAATATTTCTTTTACCTATCATCTGAGATAAACCACTATGACTTTCTAAACCACTACTATTTCCGCTTGACACTCCCTGACCTGCTTGAGTAGAAATATTTATGTTACCTGTATCAATAGCTGTAACGGGGTTAGACTTTACATAAAACAATGCATCATTAAAATCATTATCACAACTAGAATAGTCTCTCCTAATATCTTCAAAGCCCAAGATCACACATTGTGTAGCAGTATCTCTCAATAGCACATTATGAAATCTTAGGGTAGAATCATTCTCAGGATTAAAATCTGGTTCAGAAAAAACGCGCCAATGTCCAGATGTCACTGCGTTATTCCTATAACCATTCGCCAGCAATACCCAACCTATTCCAGTATTAGGCGGGAAGGTTCCAATCTTCACTCTATCTCCCACAAATAATCCTCCTCCACTACCACTAGCTGAAACATTCGGAAAGATAATTTTTATGTTAGCATTAGAAGGCACACTAGTTGGCGGATTACTTTTATTGTAAGTATAGTATCCAAGAACGTTTTTGTAACCTGCTCCTTCGCCCACAAAAGTCACCCACACATCCGCAGAATCATTAAGTGTAATGTCAGTTTTTGTACCTGTAGTAATATACTGTGGGTTATAAGTTGGTACGGGATAACCTTCTGGTAAACTTGCTCCTACGCGTGACAGTAATCCTTGAGAAACAGTATCTCTTGTAGTTAAGTAATTAGGCACTCCATTACTAGTAAATGTTCCTAAGTAAGAATATGACTGAGCTAAAACTGCGGCATCTATACACAAGATGCATAATATAAATAGTATTATTTTTTTCATCTTATTTATTTTTTGTGTTTTTTATTATTCTACTGTTACTGATTTTGCCAAGTTTCTTGGTTGGTCTACATCACAACCTTTCAATACAGCAATGTGGTAAGACAAAAACTGTAGAGGAATAGTCGCAACTATAGCAGAGATCATTTCGTTTGTTTTTGGTATATATACAACCTCGTCGGCTACCTCTTGTACTTTCTTATCACCCTCGTAAGCCACCGCTATCACATAACCTTTTCTGGCTTTTATTTCCTGCATGTTGCTGATTACCTTATCATATCCTTTTTCAGTATTTGCTAAAATCAAACAAGGCATTTTTTCATCTATTAATGCTATAGGGCCATGCTTCATTTCTGCGGCAGGGTAACCTTCTGCATGTATGTACGATATTTCCTTTAGCTTGAGTGCTCCTTCTAACGCTATAGGGAAGTTGTAACCACGCCCCAAATACATGAAGTTTGAAGCTGCCTCAAAAGCACCAGATATATCTTTTATATGATTGTTAAGTTGTAATGTTTCCTTTACTCTATCTTCTAGTAAAATCAATTCACTTAAGTGGCTCCAATAATCTGTTGGTGTCAATCGCTCATTTATTTTTGCCAACTCTACTGCCAGCATATATAAGCAAGTAAGCTGTGTAGTAAATGCTTTAGTTGATGCGACACCAATTTCGGGCCCAGCATGTGTATACATACCTGCATCTGCTTCTCTAGAAATGGTTGAACCCACTACATTGCATATACCAAATACAAATGCTCCTTTTTCTTTTGCTAACTCTATAGCTGCGAGTGTATCTGCAGTTTCACCAGACTGAGATATTGCTAGTACTATGTCATCCGGTCTGATTACCGGTTCACGATACCTAAACTCAGATGCATATTCTACCTCTACAGGAATACCTGCCAGTTCCTCAATCCAATATTCACCAACAAGTCCTGCATGCCAAGATGTACCACAGCTAATGATTAATATTCTATTCGCATCACGAAATACTTTTTTATGGTCATTAATAGAACTTAGATTTAAACTCAATTCTGTTTTATTCAACCTTCCTCTCAAGCAGTTAGCAATAGCATCAGGTTGCTCATATATTTCCTTCAACATAAAGTGATCGAAATCACCTTTCTCAAGATTATCTAGACTTAAATCTAACTCTTCGATGAATGGTGTAATTATTTGATCATCTGTATTCTTAATACAGAATTCTCCGTTTGTACGCACTGTTGCTATCTCATTATCCTTTAGATATATCACTTTATTCGTGTATTGTATAAATGGAGAAACATCACTACCTATGTAAAACTCTGTCCCTTTTAAACCTATAGCTAATGGGCTACTTTTTTTAGCAGCTACCAGTTTTTCTGGGTCGTTTTTCGACATGACAACTATTGCATATGCACCACTTACTTTCTTCAGTGCTAGGCGTACCGCATCTTCTAAAGAAAAGTTTCCGTTGTGTTGTATTTCCTCTATTAAGTGTACCAATACCTCACTGTCTGTTTCGCTATAAAACTTATGACCTCTGTTGATTAATTCCTCTTTTATCGTTGAGTAGTTTTCAATGATTCCATTATGAACCATTGCCAAGTTTTTATAGTCCGTTGTGTGTGGATGTGCATTCACTTGATTAGCCTCTCCGTGGGTAGCCCAGCGAGTATGACCAATACCTATATTGCCATCTTTATTCTCATTACTACAACTATTTTCAAGATCTTTTACTTTCCCTTTTTCTTTGTAGATAACAAGATCTTCATCGTTTAATAAAGCTATACCAGCACTATCGTAGCCACGGTATTCAAGCCTTTGTAATCCACTTATCAATACAGGGTAAGCGTTTTTTGTTCCTAAGTATCCAACTATTCCGCACATAATTTTTTTGTTTTTGAGTGTTTAAAATTGTTTTTGTGTTTTTTATTATTTCGTTGATACAAAAGTACCCTCACAATGGAGGGTACTTAAGAACTATTCGGAGTTTGGATTGTATTTTTCGGAGTTTGGTATTAATCCTTTTTTTGGAAGCCTGCTCGTGTCATTTCTCCCCATCCCGTATTTTTTCCAGTAAAGAAATCGAGGTTACCTTTCAGTGCCCATTTAACTGTTCTTGGGTGATACTGGAAAGCTTCTATAGCAGCTGTGTAAAATATTTTTAAAAGATCATCAATTCTTGAATAGCTACTGTAGGTACGTTCTTGCGTAAAAATCGCAAATGAACTTATAGATAAAGCCATAGCATACACCAAGAATATCATATAGAAGAAAAAATGCCAATTAGCAAAGCCAAACAATGCCATGAAGAAAAAGAATATGAGTCCAAAAAACTCTACGTAAGGAGCCATCCACTCTGCAAAGAGCCAATATGGGTAGCTCAATAAACCTAGTATTCCATACTTAGGGTTGAAGAACATCTTCTTATGAAATAGCAAACATTCTATTGTACCTCTTGTCCATCTGTTTCTTTGTCTACCCAATATAGTATAATCACCAGGAGCTTCAGTCCAGCAAAGCGGTTCTGGTATATACGCTACTCTTCCTTTTTCTTTTTTTTCTCTCACATGCGCGTGTAGTCTCATCACCAGCTCCATGTCTTCTCCAACTGTGTTATGATTATATCCACCTGCTTCTACTACCAGCCTGCGCTCAAATATTCCGAACGCACCAGATATCAACAATAAACCGTTAATCTTACCCCATGCTGTACGCCCAAGTAGGAATGCTCTGAAGTATTCCAATACCTGTATTCTTGGTATAAACTTTTTAGGCATTCTCAGGTCTATGAGTTTACCTTGTTTTATTTCTGAGTCATTAGTTAACCACACTATGCCACCTACAGCAATTACGCGCTCTTTTGTATTCCGCATAATAGGGCGAACCATCTTTAGGAATGCATCTGGCTCAATGATACAATCCACATCAATACAAGCAAAGTATTCAGCGTTACTCACATTGATACCTACATTTATTGCATCTGCTTTCCCACCATTTTCTTTATCAACAAATATTAGTTTTGAAAAAGCAGGGTTTTTAGATTTATAAACTCCTCTGACGTTTTTGGTATCAATCTTCATATTGTACGACCAACCTACTTGCTCAAGATCGTAGGCTTCGATAGCCGTATTTAATGTTTCATCTTTAGATCCATCATTTACTACAATAACTGTAAGATTTGTATAATGCAACGACAATAAGCTTCGTATATTATCAACTATCGTTACAGACTCATTGTAAGCAGGTGCTATAATAGAGATTGAAGGCAGAAAAGGTGATGACAATAATTCGTCAAAGTTTTCATTTTGGGTTTCTCTTCTATACTTCCTTACCTCAAAATAAGATACGATACCTATTATCCAGTAAGAAAGTAATATGCCATTGCAGTAAAAGAATACTCCAAGCTCAAAAAAGTCAACAATAATATTTAGTATTTTATCCATCATAGTGCGTGTATTGCTTTGTCAATAGCATGGTTTATCCATGTCTTATTTTCATTTGTTTGTAATGCTTTTAGTTCTTTAATCTTATCCAACTTAGCAAGTACTTTTGCTGCTTCTATTACTATATCTCTATCGTTTACAGACATAAGCTCAAGCAGCCAATCTGTATCATCACTATCTACCATATGCTGCAAGGCTTGCAACAACATGCATACTTCTTCCGTGTCGCTAGTGTTATCTAGTCTATCTTTTAAGGAACATTTTACTTTCTCTGATGCAAAAGCAGGTAATGCTTTTGCTGCCTCAAAACGAATTTTCTGATTTGCATCATTTAGCCGTCCTATAATATCATTTATACAATCTGTCTGCTGAAATAAAGACGCAAGGCTGATTGAGAAACAAGCAACATTATTATTGTCAGACTTGATGTATTTTTTGAAAGAAGGAATATTGTTTTTGTGATATTTGACGATAGCGTTGTACATACCTGTTTGCTGCCACTCGGTGAATGGGTATTGCAATTCGTCAAGTATTGTAAGTGGGTTTTCATCTCTTCTAGCTCTTGCAGCAATCGCAGCATCACGCACCACCTCAGACTTATCGTTAACAAGTGTAAACATTGTTTCGTGAGCATCTCTTATATGAAGCATAGATAACTCATCAATAGCAATTACTTTCTTTTCTGAATTGCCATTAATTAAAGCACTCATGGCTTCTTTCGCAAAGCCAAGCATCAGATATGTATTTCTAAGTGTGTTTTTTTCGGGTCCAGATATAAAACGATACAGTTCAAGAATATTCTTTTTTAAAACCATTCTCGACAGTTTGTCTTTCAGGTCTGTCAGATCAAGGCTTAATGTGGTATCTACACGCAACCCAAGCTCTTCGTGTATACTTCCATCGGTACCACTTACAAGTTCAGAAAGGAACATTTGGTACTTCTGGTCTAGGTCATCTACTTTAACCTTTTTTTTGTTTTTAACATTGCGGCTTATTAGTGTATAAGTGAAAAAAAAGAGTGCTAAAGCAAACAGACCTATTACGATACCAGTGATCCATTGCAATAGCAACTCTTCTGTTACGATACCAGTGATATTCTCATCTCTCATATCACTCAGCTTAACAGCCACCTTTGCCAACGAGTTATTACCCGATGTTTGACCTGTTGATATGTTAGCTAAGTATATCACTTGTTTTTATCTAATTGAAAATGATAGTAAAGCCCAGTGTTTATTGACATTAGTTGCCTGCTCACAACTTCTGATAAGATTTGCTTTTCTGTAGACACGGCAAATTCCATAGAAAAACGAGGCACTACTCTGTAGTTGATACCTCCAGAAATTCTTCTTGAGTTTATAAAGTCTCCGTATGAATTCAGTCTGTCTGACTGCAGTCCGGCAGAGCCGTTTATGAAAAAGTATCCTTTAGCGTTGGGCAAATAGTTTCTCAGCCACATTACCAGTGCATAGTTTTTATTTGTTTTTGTATTTATGTGTAAATACTCTGCATACAGGTACAGGTCGCTAAAATACATTCCGGCAGACAGGCGAGCCATGCTTACAGGATTTGACGTAAAATTTATATAACTATATCCAGCAGCAAACTCAAAACCTTTCAGCCCAGTATAGTATGCTTTAAAAGATGCCCTGTATTGCGGATATAACTGACCTTGCCCAAATGCCAAATCGGCATTAGCATAAAAGCGCTTATTTATAACATAGTATACATCTGTATTTACCTGGTAAGCAGCTAAGCCAAACCTAGATGCTCTAGAGCCTATAAGGCTATATGATAAGCATCGGTTGCTGTGTTTGAACTGTACAAACTGCTCCGTCCATTTAGTATTATCACTCAGGTAGTCGTTATTGACTCTGTAACCAATAGCATCATTGTAGTAAGCTGTCGCCTTAAAAGATAGAAATTGTTTATAGACACCCGCAGTATCAGACAGGTTTTTCCTGATCCACTTATTGGTCTTTGCGTAACCCGAATCGGCAAAACAGCTCTCCAGCTTAGTGAAGATGTCGGATGTCTGACCATTACTGGTTAGGACAGTTAAGGACAATATGGTTGTAAGTAGCAATTTCATTACGCTATTTTTCTTTGAAATCTATTAATGCGTGCTACTAACTCTGCGGGAAGAAAGGGCTTAGTGATATAGTCGTCAGCACCAAGATCAAAACATTTAAGAATATCTTTTTCCATACCTAGTTGAGACAATACGATTATAGGAGTATTTACATCGTCAGTAGAACGAATAAAATGGATCAACTCGGGCCCAGTAACAAAGGGCATCAGAATATCTGTCAGCACCAAATCGGGGCTTTCGTTCACATAAAAATCTTTTGCCTGCTGTCCGTCAACAACGCCTATGACCTCATGCCCTGATTTCTCAAGCTTATATAGGATGCTCTTTAGTATTAAAGGCTGGTCTTCTGCTACTAATATTTTCATTTTGGTATCGTATTTACAAACGAAAGTATTGTAGATGTAAACTTTAGAAGGCTGATTTTCGGAGTTTGGTAGACATTCTTAGGAGTTTGGTAATTACTTTCAACTACAGAAAGTATTTTTTCCTTTTGTTTATGTGTTTTTGAGGTATGTTTTGTAACAGAAAATCCGATAATGGATATAAAAGAATAGAACTAAATATTAGAAGAGCCCTATAAACAGCGGCTATATATAACTAAATATAAATGGATATAACGTAATTACTTCCCTATACAGAACTTAGAAAATATGTAGTCCAACTTATCTTCTGTTGTCACCTGGCCCGTTATTTCACCCAGGTAATGCAAGCACCTTCGTACGTCTAGTGCAATCAAGTCGCCGCTAATGTTATTGTCCAACCCTGACTTTATATCTTGTAATGATTGTAAAACTTCATTAAGTGATGTGTGATGACGAGCATTTGTAACTATTGTTCCTTCTGTACTTACTGCACCATCAACTACCTTATTGTATAACGCATTTCTTAAATCATCAATGTGCTGCTTCTGTTTTGCTGAAATATTTAGTACTTCTTCACCAAGTTCTTTATTAGCAATATCTGTTTTGTTAGCTGCCAGTATATACTTCAAACCTTCTTTTTCAAAAACTGCTTTTTGCTCTGCTAACATTTCAGGTGTTTCTTCATTGACATCAAATAAATACACAACTATATCAGCACGCTGCATTATATCTTTACTACGCTGTACACCCATAGTCTCTACTATATCACTAGTATGCTCTCGTATACCTGCAGTGTCTATTAGTCTGAATAATACCCCATTAATATTCAATGTCTCTTCTATACTATCACGAGTAGTGCCTGCTATATCACTTACTATTGCACGTTCTTCGTTGAGCAATGCATTTAGCAATGTGCTCTTACCTGCATTAGGCTTACCGATGATTGCAACACTAACTCCTTTTTTTATCACATTACCTAAACTGAAAGAATTAATAAGCTGTTCAGTTGTGCTTGTCAATAAATTAATCAGTTCATAAAACTTGGTTCTATCCGCAAACTCAACATCTTCTTCACTAAAGTCTAACTCAAGTTCCAACAATGCACTGAACTGTATCAGCTGCTCACGAAGCTCTGTCAGGTCATTACTAAACCCGCCACGAAGATTATGTATAGCAGCTTTGTGAGCAGCACCTGAATGACTGGCTATTAAATCTGCAACAGCCTCTGCCTGGGTAAGGTCCATCTTATTATTCAAGAAAGCGCGTTGTGTAAACTCACCAGCCTTAGCTATATGAGCACCATGACTTAAACACAAACCCAAGACTCTTTCCAAAACATACTGCGAACCGTGGCAGCTGATTTCTACTACATCTTCACCAGTATAGCTCTTTGGTCCTTTGTACAATGATGCTACAACTTCATCTACTATCTCTTCTCCATCTACTATCTTACCAAAGTGTATGGTGTGTGATGGTTGATTAACTAGCTTTTTACCAACAAATATCTCATCTGCTATCGTAATTGCTTTTACACCACTCAAACGTATAATTCCTATCGCACCTTCTCCGGGAGGAGTAGCAATAGCAGCTATGGTCTCATTTATTCCGTACATCAGGTAGCAAAATTAAGAACTAAGACGAGAATACTCCTCTTTTGTAATGCGGTATACCCACCACGATTCTTTTTCGTCAGACATCTCTTTCCAAAAAGTCATGCCTATCTTCTCCAGCACGCGTATAGAAGCTTTGTTCTCTGGGTATAACTGCCCAACAATCTGTTCTAGCCCAAGCTGTTTGAAGCCAAACTCTAAACACACGAGACTTGCTTCAGTTGCATAGCCATTACCCCAGTATTTGGGTTTCCACCTATAACCGATATCTACTTCATCAATATCGTCTAAGTATTTCAACCCGCACCAGCCTATTATTTCTCCTGTTTCTTTCAGCTCTGTAGTCCACCTACCATAGCCATATTTTTTGTAATCGGGGTAATTACTGATGCGTTCTCGAGTATCCTCTACTGACTTAGGGATGAAATCTCCTGTATACTGATACACTTCAGGCTCTGCATCCATTTCAAATATGTCTGCAGCATCAGCCACCACCATTTCTCTTAGTATCAGTCTATCTGTTTCTAATATCATATACTAAATCTACTTGCAAGCACAACATTAGGAATATTACAAAATGTGAAACAAGCTAATATATATTATCTTAGACTACCTAATAAGAAAACATGAAAATAACCGCTGAAAAATTACATAGCAAACTTACTAAGGAATACGGCATTGTAGGAGAAAAAGGTTCTATCACGTTTACAGTAAAAGATTTAAGTATTACCATAAAGACTAAAGATACAGTTGGAAATCTTTTACAAGAATGGCTAAAAGCTTGGATGCAAGTAAATAATATCGAATTTGAAGAAAATACTAACTCTCAAAGTTTTCCAGATTTTAGGCTCGATATTAACAATTACAAAAAAGAACTCCTTGAAGTAAAATCTTTTGACATTGATAGAGGCCCTGGCTTTGATTTAGCTAACTTTGATTCATATTGTAACTCCCTAATTGACCATGCATATAGAATTGATTCAGACTATCTGATTATTGCATATCAAATGAAAAATGGCATTATAGTAATAAGAAATGTTTGGCTAAAAAAGATATGGGAATTAGCATGTCCAAGTAGTACTTACCCTATTAAAGTCCAAGAAAAGAAAAATGTAATATATAATATTAGACCAAGTATTTGGTACTCTGACAGAACAAAATTCAAACCATTTAACAGCAAAGAAGAATTTCTTTATGCACTGAATGAAACACGGTACCAATATCCCCAAACTAGACACGGGAATGGCCATTGGTTGAAAAATGTGCTAAAAAACTATCAAGAACATACTGGGGAACTATTAACGGTTTCTTGAGATTGAACCTTATTGTATACTTCGGCTAGCATACTGGCAACATGCTCAACAACAGGAATAGCTACAGTATTACCCAATAAGTCAAAAGCTTCGTTGATTCTAACAGGAATTTCATACCATTCAGGGTAGCCAAACAACCTTAACCCTTCTCTTATTGTTAATCTTCTTAAACCCCTTTTGTCAGGAACTACTAATCTTGATATATCAGTTGCGACTAACGTTGGAGCAATATCATTAGGGTCTAGGATTCTGTTAATTTCAAAACTAAGCTTTCCCGCAACTATATTATAGCCTTTAGGTTTTGTCGTATCATATACTCTATATCTTCTCTCTCGTTCACCAACTATTTCTCTTATTAGTGTTTTAGGATGTTCGTACCGTAAATAACCTTTTACAACTAAATCTTCTAATAAGGACTCTAAGTTTTTCCTTTTACAAAAGGTTTTAATTTGGCTTAGTGTTAATGGCATTCCATCCATCCAATCAATTCCTATTTGTTCTGCCCAATGTTTTTTTCGTCTTTCTTTAAATAATTTGTTTAAAATTTCCTTTTGTTCGTTTGAAATAGTTCCTTTTAGACCTATATCCCAACTATGGATATTATTTGCCCCTCCGCGCTTGTCTTTAATAGACTTACCATATAAATCTTCAATTTTATAGTGCTTGAGAAGCTTTTTAGTAAAATCAGTCTCCATAGTTTTAAGTCCAACTTCTAAAATACCTTTTAGAGGTTTAAAGACCTTCTTATAATTAGTAAGATTTACGTAGCTATCTTTTGTACCAACGATAAAAACTCTTTTCCTTGATTGTGGCAACCCGAAGTCAATTGAATCTAACACGTGCCACGATGTTTTATATCCTAATTCATTTTCAAGTTTATGTAAAATAGTTTTTAATGTATTGCCAATACTGTCATTTTTATTCTCCAAATCATGCTTAACAAGCCCTTCGACATTTTCAAGAATAAAGCCATATGGTGATTTTTCTTTCAATATCCTCTCAATTTCAAAAAACAATGTGCCTCTAGTATCTAAAAAACCCTGCCTTTTACCCCCTGAACTAAATGGTTGACAAGGAAATCCTCCTAGTAAGAAATCAAAATCAGGTATCTCATTACTTTGTACATTAAATATATCTCCTACAAAGTACTTATGATGAAAATTCTGCTCTAGTGTTTTTATTGCGTATGGCTTTATTTCAGAGGTCATAACGCATTCTGTACTAAAACCAAGCTCTTGAAAAGATTTTTCAAACCCAAGTCTAATACCACCTAGACCAGCAAACAAATCAATAAATCTCACTGTTTTACTATTCGACATCTATTTCTTGTTTTAAAGATTTTCTAACCTTATTTAGCTCCGAGTGAATATCTTCTATCTCTATTTTTTTACAACCTATAGCTGATAAACACTGTAAAAAAAAGCTAGCACTAAAAGTACCTCTGCTAATTTTACTATCAATACTTGATTTTGTCTCTTTCACACCAATTGTATTAAGTAAAGATACAAGCTCTATATTCGAGACACCTCTCCTAATTAACTCAGACTTCAACAATAGTTTAGCCTTCACATTCCAATCATGCATATTTGCGATAATTACATCAAAAATGATATTTTTTTTGCACATATGCAAAATCTTTCTTTAAACAATCTATAATACACCCCCGGGTGTTCTTCGAAGTCAAATTCTTTCCAGTAGGTCATTCCTATCTTCTCCAGCACTCTGCGTGATGCTAAGTTATCGGTCATTGTTCTACCTACTATCAAGTCTATATTGTGTTTAGTAAACCCTACGTCTATTGAAGCTCTACAAGCTTCTGTTGCATAGCCTTTACCCCAATGTTCTCTTTTGAACCTGTACCCTAGGTCTACCTCATCTACAGATTTGATATATTTCAATCCACACCAGCCTAGTACTTCATTTGTTTCTTTTAGCACTACCGTCCACCTACCGAAACCTGTCTGCTCATACTCTTTATAGTTTCGTATCAAGTCGGCTGATTCTTCTACTGTCTTGAACACGTAATCTGCTGTATACTTCATTACTTCTTCATCTAAGTTCAGTTCATAAAAGTCCTGAGCATCTTCTAATGAAAATTCTCTGAGTATTAATCTTTCTGTTTCGGCTACCTGCTTCATTACCTATGCAATATCCAAAATCATTTGCATTTTTGTGGTATGCGCGTAGTGATACAAAGAGTTTCAGAAGCTAGTGTAACCATTGATGGTAGTATCAAATCTGCTATTGGTTTAGGATTTATGATACTGCTTGGGATAGAACAGGAAGACCAAGAAGAAGATGCTGATTGGCTGTGCCAAAAAATAGCCAAACTAAGAGTGTTTGCAGATGAAGAGGGCTTGATGAATAAAGACATTAAAGATGCAGGAGGAGAAGCATTGGTAGTGAGTCAATTTACCTTACATGCCGCTTATAAAAAAGGGAACCGCCCCTCCTTTATCAAAGCAGCAAGGCCTGAACAGGCCATACCTTTATATGAATATTTTGTGAAGCAATTATCCTTACTTATTGGCAAGCAAGTGGCAACAGGTATCTTTGGTGCTGATATGAAAGTGGCTTTAGTGAATGACGGACCTGTAACCATTACAATGGATACTAAGAATAAAGAGTAACATGATGTTTGACGATACATATTTCATGAAAGAGGCTTTGCGACAAGCGCAAATGGCCTATGATGCTGGTGAAGTACCTGTAGGTGCAGTGGTGACATGGGACACCAAGATCATATCGCGCGGACATAACCAAACCGAGCAACTTACCGATTGTACTGCTCATGCGGAGATGATCGCCTTAACAGCGGCCTTTAATAGCATTGGTAGCAAGTACCTACCCGATGCCACACTCTATGTCACCCTTGAACCTTGCCTGATGTGTTGCGGTGCGTTATACTGGTCAAAAATTGGCAGGATCGTTTATGGAGCAGCTGACGCTAAAAATGGCTATCAAAAAACTACGGGTGAGAACTGGCCTTTTCATCCTAAAACACAATTGTCACATGGCGTATTGTCGGATGAATGCGCTCAATTAATGAAAGATTTTTTTGCAGCAAAAAGATGATCTATACCTGGCATAAAGCAGACATCTTCATAAATGATATGGAGGAAGATATACCACAGGAAACTACCATTGGCGAGAAAACTATTGGTATCTTAAAGAAAGGAGATAAGCTATATGCTTTTGCGGCTACTTGTCCTCATGCAGGTGCAAGGTTTTGTGACGGCTGGTTGGACGTGAGAGGACATTTGGCCTGCCCACTACATAAGTATAAGTTTGACCCTACCAATGGTCGTAATACCAGCGGTGAAGGATATAAACTAAAAACCTACCCTGTAGAAATAAGAGCAGGTATTGTATATATAGGATTGTAAAAGGAGAAACATATGAGTATCATTCCACCATATTTAAGAAGAGGAGCTACGATAGGCATTACCTGCCCCGCAGGATTTGTATCAGAAGAGCGGGTACACTTTGCTGTAGAAACCTTGAAGCTATGGGGGTTTGAAGTGGTGGTAGGCAGCACTGTAGGTTCAGAACACCATTATTTTTCGGGTACTGACGAAGCACGCTTGGCCGATCTACAGGCTATGCTTGACGATCCTCGCATTAACGCCATACTAATGGGCAGAGGCGGCTATGGTTTAAGCCGTATCATCGACCAAATAGACTTTACCAATTTTATAGAACAACCCAAATGGATCTGTGGCTTTAGTGATATTACAGTACTACATAGTCATATTCATCAACAGTATCACATACCCACCCTGCATAGCCCTATGACGGGAGCCTTTACACCTGATACCATCAACTCCGACCATATCAAAAAGTTTTATGCAGCACTCATAGGAGAGTCGTTGTTTTACCACACTCAGCCTTGCACCTATAATACATTAGGAGCAGCTGAGGGAATATTGGTAGGTGGTAACCTGGCCATACTAAGTCACTTGGTAGGATCGTCTTCAGATATAGACACCTTTGGTAAAATACTTTTCATAGAAGATGTTGGTGAACATCTATATAAAGTAGACCGTATGCTGCTAACCTTAAAAAGAGCAGGTAAGCTCAGCAACTTAAAAGCATTGATCGTAGGTGGGTTTACAGAAATGGAAGACACCTCACCCAGACCTTTTGGGAAACCACTGGAAGCCATTATTGCAGAAATGGTTGAAGAATATCACTATCCGGTGTGTTTCAACTTTCCTACCGGGCATATTGATGAGAACCACACATTAACACTGGGCATGAAACATAAGTTGAATGTGACCACACAAGGCGGTCATTTAGAAATGACAGGGTTAACGACGATATAATTGCACTTACTCAACCGCGATACGGGCACATAGTACTGTAAACATCAGTGTAAGAGGTGTAAAGATAATGGCCTCCAATTGGTTAACCGATGCGATGTTACCCAATGTATTTAGTGCATATAGTACTACGATTATCCATAGCAGAATGTTGATGGCCTTATTAGGTCCTATACTCTTTATGTGCCCACCTTTTATAGCTATAATGAGCATGATCAAAATATTGACAACGATGGATATCGTCTCAAAACGATACATCTCTTGATCGGTTTTCAAACGCCCGCCCCAAGTTGCCGCATAGGGGATAATCTGTGTAATTATCAATAGATGATAGATCAACAATGCAGACAATAACAACAGCATTGTATTTACAGCAAAACGAAATGATATCTTTTTTATCATCAAATATGATTTTGAATTATTACGGGCAAAAATATTAACCATTATCCACTTCTCGTCGCCACCTAGTCATCCCACCTGTTAAATTATAGATGCCACTTCGTCCTTTTATCTCCAGCTTCTGTATAGCTATTGTACTACGTATGCCCTTTTCACAATATAACACGATATCCCTATCCTGTGGCAATTCCTCCATTCTACCTACTATTTCGTCAAAAGGTATTAGTATACCACCAATATTATAAGCCTCATGCTCCTCATATTCGCGTACATCTATCAAAGCAAACTCCTTATCAGAGTCCATCCAAACCATTAATTCTAAAGGAGTTATGTTTTTCATTATACCACTATAAATATTTACAAAGGTACTTTAACATTTCTGTATCTCAATTCAACATACATTTGTTGCCTAAACAATTAATGTATATACATGAAACGTATAATCTTAACTATTACAGCCGCAAGTTTATTAATGGCATCTTGCCAAAATGCGCCAAAAGCAGATAGCGCAGATGCATCTGAGGCACAAGAAGTAACGCAAGCAGAAGGTACCGAGTACACTGCTAATGTAGACCAAACCGTCATAGAGTGGATAGGCACTAAGCCTGTAGGTCAGCACCATGGTACATTGAAAATTCAAAATGGTACGCTTACAGTAGCTGACAATACTATCAAGGGTGGTGAGTTTGTTATTGACATTAAAAGCTTAAAATCTGATGACCAAAATGAGGAGTACAATGCTAAGCTAGATGGCCACTTATTAAGTGAAGATTTCTTCAAAGCAGATGAGTTTCCTACAGGGAAATTTGAGATCACAGGTGTAACCGCAGGTGTTGAGCAATCTGAAGATCTAGTGATGAAAGATGCTACTCACATGGTAACGGGTAACCTTACCTTAAAAGATGTAACTAAGAGTATCACCTTCCCGGCTAAAGTATCAATGACTGATGGCAGCGTTGTTGCTGATGCTAATTTTAATATTAACCGTACAGACTTTGGTATGGTATATGGCAATGATGAAAGCCTAGGCGACAAATTTATCCGCCCAACTGTAAACTTACAATTGCATTTGGTAGCTGAAGAAGGCTCGCATACCGTAGCGCAAAGCAAAATGTAATTTCATAACTAGGTATATATAATAAAAAGGCACTCTTAATAGAGTGCCTTTTTTTATGCTTCAGTTTCTTTATTAATGGTTTCCCAGAGTTTGTCTTTTAACTCCTGCATTCCAATTTGTGCAACGGATGATATAAAGATATACGGCACGTCATCAGGTAATGTAGCCGCTATCTCTTCTTTCAATTCATCATCCAACATATCACTCTTGCTGATGGCTAGCAGAATGTCTTTAGTGAGCAACTCAGGATTATATTGCTCCAGCTCATTCATCAACACTTCAAATTCCTTCTTATGGTCGTCGCTATCAGCTGGTATTAGAAATAGTAGTACGGAGTTCCGCTCAATATGTCTCAGGAAACGGTGACCTAACCCTTTGCCTTCTGCAGCACCTTCAATGATACCCGGCAGGTCGGCCACACAAAAAGATCGGTTATCTCTATAAGGCACCATACCTAGCTGTGGCGTAAGTGTGGTAAATGCATAGTTAGCGATCTTAGGTTTGGCGGCACTAATAGTAGATAGTAAAGTAGACTTACCTGCATTAGGGAAACCAACCAACCCTACATCGGCCAATACTTTTAGTTCTAAGTATTTCCAGCCTTCTACACCTTCTTCACCTGGCTGTGCATATTCTGGAGCTTGATTAGTAGCTGTAGTAAAGTGCAAGTTGCCTAAGCCTCCTCTACCGCCACGCATCCATATCTTCTCTTCACCATCTTCCAGTATCTCTAGTTCTACTTCACCTGTTTCTTCGTCTTTGGCTACCGTGCCTAGTGGTACTTCTATAATGATGTCATCACCATCTTTACCGGTACAGTTGTTCTTACTACCGGGCTGACCATGCTCTGCCAAAATGTTTTTATGATAACGTAAGTGCAGCAAGGTCCACAAATGGGAATTACCTTTTAGGATAACATGCCCACCACGACCACCATCACCTCCGTCGGGTCCTGCCTTCGGATTGTATTTGGTGCGTGCAAAGTGCATGCTACCTGCCCCTCCTTTACCGGAGCGACAAAATACCCGTATGTAATCAACGAAATTGCCTTTCTCCACTATGCTGGTTGCAGATATTTATCTATCTCTTTGCAAAGTTTACCGAAGATATCTTCAATAGTACCTTCACCTTTTACGCGCTCAAGCTTACCTTTATTTTGGTAGTACTCAGCTACAGGCTCTGTCTTTGCGTAATATTCTTTGATGCGTTTAGCGATCACTTCTTCGTTATCATCGCTTCTTCCTGAAGTAATGCCTCTGTGTAATAATCTTTTCACTAGTTCATCTTCACCTACTTCTAAAGCAAGTACCAAATGAATATTCGTACCCTTGAATTCTGCTAATTTATCTAAAGCCTCGGCTTGTGCTTTTGTACGAGGGAAACCGTCGAAGATAAAACCTCTGGCTTCAGGTTGCTCATCTATTTTGCTGCTGATCATGCCTATTACTACCTCATCAGGTACTAACATGCCTTGATCCATATACTTCTTTGCTTCAACACCAAGTGGTGTTTGCTTTTCCACTTCGCTACGCAGCAAGTCGCCTGTAGATATATGTAACAGGTTATATTTCTCGGTGATAGAAGCTGACTGTGTACCTTTTCCACTCCCCGGAGGGCCAAATAAAATCAAATTGAACATAAGGTCATTATAATGTTAAGAGGTGCAAAAATAAGCATCCTAAAGGACAACTTACCTCTTTATGTAATAAATAACTGTATGATTTATGTAAGATATTGTTAAACACCTTACTTACATACTATAATAATGTATAGGTAAGTAGCTATTTCTTAGCCACTTTGTTGCTACTATCAGACGTTCCATATGACTTAATGCCAAGAATTAGCATGACAAACGAAAGTAACATTGTCTTAATCATCCTCTAATGTTTAGATAACAATATAAGAAATATTAATGTTTGTACATGAGTTTTGGTGGCTCATTTATCCACATAAAAAACTTATCGGTTAAAAATCAAGGGTTTAATTTTTCCATCCATAATGGCATAATCACCCGGTGCTAGCCCTTCAATATTCAAACGACCAATAGCATACCTTATTAATCGTAATGTGGGGTAGCCTACTGCCGCTGTCATTTTTCTTACTTGCCTGTTCTTCCCTTCTGATATGGTGAGCGACAACCATGAGGTTGGAATGTTTTTTCTATATCGAACGGGAGGGTCTCTATCGGAAACTTTTGGCTCACTAAAAAACTTTTTAGCTTTTGCTTTTTTAGTGTGGTGTGTTTTGCCATTTACTTTTATGGTCACCCCTTGTTCTAATTTTTGAACGGCCTCTTGAGTGATGTCATCATCTACTTGAATCCAATATGTTTTTTCATGTTCGTTTATCGGGTTCAATAATTGATTGTTGATGCTCTTATCATTGGTGAGTAAAAGCAAACCTTCTGAATCATAATCTAACCTACCTACAGGGTAAACATCTTTAGGAATATCTTTTAAGTAATCAGCAAGCGTTGCCTTATCTCCTTCTTTTGAAAATTGAGAAAGTACTTGAAACGGTTTGTAAAAAACGATGTACTGAAAAGACATAATGTAAAGTATGAAAAGGCTATGAAAGTAGAGGGCATAAAAAAAGTCCGGCTAAGTTGGATAACTGCCGAACTTTATTAGGATGGGTTAGTAAGCACAATCCTAACACAATATTAAAAAGAATTTTTACTACTAAAAAATAAAGTTGTGATTTTTTTTACGCTATGCACATACATGTTGAAAAGCTGTGAACAACTCTACTATACTACACATCAAAATGCAAAGGATTTTTATATAAAATGTTACAGATAATTACCAGTCTTTATCTACTTTAATCGGTACACCTTTACCCTTCTTCATTTTATCTTGCAGTTTCTTTTCTTCCTGTTGTAATGCATTCAACAGTTGTTCTGCTTGTTGCTTAGAAAGCTTACTAGGCATGGATTTCGGCTTACTATCTTGTTGTTCTTTTTGTTCGTTCTTTTTGTTTTGTTGCTCGTCTTTTTGCTCATCTTCATCATTACCTTCTTTGTCTTTTTTGTCTTGCTGTTTTTCCTCGTCCTTCTTTTCCTCGTTCTTATCTTTTTTATCCTTGTCGTCTTTCTTCTTATCCTTGTCTTTTTTATCGTCTTTCTTCTTATCGTTGTTCTTACCCCCTCCACCTTGTTGTTGTTTTAGCTTTTCTAAGGCATAAGACAAGTTATATTTTGCATCTGCATCTTGAGGGTTTTTTCTCAATGCTTCTTTATAATAGTTAATTGCTTCTTGCCATTTTTGTTCTTCCATGTAAGTGTTCCCTACATTATATAAAGCATCGGCATATTCCTTTTTTTCTGTTGCAGTTTTCGCAACGCCCTCCATTACCTTTCTGGTCTCGTCGTACTTTTTTTGTTGATAAAGGCTATTACCATAGTTAAACCATGCTGCCTTGTTTGTAGGTGCGGTTGATACTGCTTCTTGATAAGCTTCAGTAGCCTCCTCATACTTACCCTCCTTATATAATTTATTTCCTTTTTTCACGGGCTTATTACTATACGGTTGTGCTAGTGCACTCGTCACCGTCAACAAACTCAATAGTAATATGCTAATACTTACACGACTCATGATACCACTTCTGTTTTCTTGTTTAACCTTCCCGTAGGTAAGAACCATTCAATGAGCAATAGCACCAACCCTATCAATAAGAAGTACTGGAAATAACTGGCATAATCTACGAACACAACCGATCCCAGTTTCTTCTGCTCCATGCCATTCAACTCACTCACTAAACGCTCGGCTGCATCATCAGTATTGGTCAGGTAAGTGTAGGTACCTCTACCATAAGAGGCAATGTCTTTTAGTGCTCCTTCATTCAACTTACTGATAATCGGGTTGCCATCATCATCAAGTTTGATCGATTTGGTTGACGGGTCGAATATGGTAGTACCTTGACGAGAACCAATACCTACTGTATGTACAATAACACCTGTCTCCGCAGCAGCTTTTACTTTCTCTTTGGCATTCTCATCATGATCTTCCCCATCCGATATTATGATCAATGATTTATACTTCTTCTCTTTTTGTGAGAAAGACTTCATCGCTAAGTCTACTGCATCACTGATAACTGTTCCTTGTGTTGGCACTAAGTCGGTGCTGGCATTTTGCAGCATCATACGCATGGCACTGTAGTCAATGGTCAATGGTACTTGTAAGTAAGACCTACCTGCAAACACGACCAAGCCTACACGGTCGTTACTCATCTTGTCCATCATAGACATGACCAACTGCTTGGCACGTGTAAGACGATCCGGCTGAATATCTTTGGCCAACATACTCTTACTCACGTCTAGTGCTACAATCACATCCACACCACTACGTTGCACCTTCTCCGTGTTAGCGCCCATCTGCAAGTTGGCCCAGCCTATTATGATCAATGCTAAAGCAATGGCTACTATCGAAAACTTCATTGTAGGTCTACCGGGAATAAAACCCAGTAGTTGCTTTTCTATCAGCCTACCTTCTCCCAGTTGCTGTTGCTTCTTTTTACGCCAATAGATCATCCATATAAATAGCGCCAACAAAAGCGGTATGAATAGTAATGCTGAAAGATGTGATATGTGTTGAAAGCGTAACATGTTATCAGAACAACTGCAAATTTAACTTTGTATGATATTTATCAGTATTATAAGGAATGATTTTTAATTTCTTTAACACACAATCCACACCCACTATTAATTGATGGGCAATAATGTAGATTTGCATTCATGCAGGATTATTTGAAGGGACTTAACGAGCAACAGAAAGTTGCCGTAGAACATATAGAGGGGCCACTGATGATAGTAGCCGGAGCCGGTAGTGGTAAAACTAAAGTATTGACTACCCGTATAGCACACCTGATGCAGCAAGGGGTGGATGCATTTAACATACTGGCGCTGACCTTTACCAATAAGGCCGCCCGCGAAATGAAGGAACGTATTGAAGGGATATTAGGAAATGCTGAAGCACGTAATTTATATATAGGCACCTTCCACTCTGTATTTGCCAGGCTACTAAGAGCTGAAGCCGATAAGCTGGGCTACCCAAACAATTTTACCATATACGATACGGATGATGCCAAGAATGTGATCAAGGCGATTGTAAAAAATATGAACCTTGATGACAAGCATTACAAACCTGCTTACATCTACAACCGTATCTCAGCTGCTAAGAACAGCTTAATAGACCCGGCCACTTACAGGCAAGATAACTTTATACAACAAGAGGATGCACGTAGTAGCCGACCACTGATAGGCGAGATATACGAACGCTATGCCAAGCAATGCTTCCGCAACGGTGCAATGGACTTTGACGACCTACTTTTCAAGATGTTCATATTATTGAACAACTTCCCTGAAGTATTAGCCAAGTATCAACACCGTTTTCAGTTCATATTGATCGATGAGTATCAGGATACCAACCTAGCTCAGTACCAGATCATCAAAATGCTGGGTGCGGTGCATGAGAACATTTGTGTAGTGGGTGATGATGCACAGAGTATCTACTCCTTCCGTGGTGCTACAGTACAAAACATCTTACAGTTTCAAGACGATTATGAAGATGTAAAGGTGGTGAAGCTGGAGCAGAACTACCGCAGTACACAATCTATTTTGAATGTTGCCAATACCATTATTTCCAACAACCAAAACCAAATACCTAAAGACCTTTGGACAGATAATACTTTAGGTGAAAAGATAAGGCTAGTACGCACACTAACTGATAATGACGAAGGACGTTTCATTGCCGATGCCATTACAGAAATGAAGTTGCGCAACCACTACAACAATAAAGACTTCGCCATACTCTATCGTACCAATGCTCAGAGCCGCTCGTTTGAGGAAAGCCTACGTAGGATGAACATACCTTATAAGCTATATGGTGGTGTGTCTTTCTACCAACGTAAAGAGATCAAAGATTATCTGGCGTATCTAAGACTAATTGTGAATACCCGTGATGAAGAGAACCTGAAGCGCATTATCAACTACCCTGCAAGAGGTATTGGTAAAACCAGCTTGGAGCGTATGATGATCGTAGCCAACGACCATGATGTGAGTTTGTGGGATGTGATGCAAACACCGGCTTCAGCAGGATTGAAGGGTGCTGCCACAGGAGCTATTGAGAAGTTCGTGATCATGATCAAAAGCTTCCAAACCATATTGGAAAAACAGAATGCATATGAGGTGGCTTTCGCCGTTGGTAAACATACAGGCTTGGTACAAGACCTGTACAACGATAAATCAGTAGAAGGTTTGGCCAGATATGAGAACGTACAAGAGCTACTCAACTCCATTAAAGAGTTTACCGAAACTCCTGATGAAGAAGGTGAGCTAAGAGACAAATCGCTAGGTAGCTACTTGCAACAAATATCATTATTGACAGATGCAGATACAGAAAGTGATGAAGACCAAGACACTGTAAAACTGATGACCATACACGCAGCCAAAGGCTTGGAATTTCCATGTGTATTCTCGGTAGGTTTAGAAGAAAACCTTTTCCCAAGTGCTATGAGTTTGTACGACCGTGCAGACCTAGAAGAAGAGCGTCGCCTGTTCTATGTATGTACTACACGCGCTAAAGAAAGACTATGGGTCACTTATGCAAATAGCCGCTACCGCTTTGGCAACCTGGTACAAAACGAGCCTAGTCGTTTTATTGATGAGATACCTGAGCAATACCTCGACCGT
The DNA here is from genome assembly GCA_965230595.1 of Flavipsychrobacter sp. Lineage (GTDB taxonomy): Bacteria > Bacteroidota > Bacteroidia > Chitinophagales > Chitinophagaceae > UBA5543. Next base: position 2,919,012 of record OZ246011.1, read on the forward strand.
ACATTTACAGGTATGAACAACATGGCTACCGGTTCAGTAAATCCGTTTGGCACCAGACTAGGGCAAAAGAAATCTTTTGAGAAATCTCCATCGCTTAAAAAAATAGCTGACAAGCTGAACCAAAAAGCACCACCTGCTCACCAACCTAGTGGCGATTTTCTGCCCGACAACCCAATGGAGATGGAGGTAGGCATGGAAGTAGAGCATCTGAAATTTGGCTTTGGCAAAATAACCAGCCTTGAAGGTGGTACGAATAACAGAATAGCTACTATAGAATTTCAAGAAGGGCATGGCGCTAAAAAGATCATGCTCAACTATGCAAAAATTAGGATAGTAAAGTGACAGTTCTGAGCGAGGTTTTAGGTAAATTATAGTGTTCACTAAAACCAAAGCTTATGTCAACCCTCAGACTTTTAGTCCTAGTAGCGATACTGCTACTGGGCTTGCAGACCTCTTATGCCCAAACCAAAAAGAAATTGACACTCAAACATGCTACAGTATTTTTAAAGGGTGCGGAAATAACCAGTAAAGCCGATCTGAAACTTCCTGCGGGTGAATCTGAGATCATCTTTACCAATGTAGCGGGCAACATTAATCAACAAAGCCTTAATGTAGGCACTACTAACGGTGCAGCAGTGCAATCCGCCATTTTTCAAAATAACTATCTGGAAGAAATAAAAGTAACCGCCCGCGCAAAAGAGCTGGAGGATAGCATCAACTACTTAACGGATATACGTAATGATATATACTTTAACCAGGAAGTAGCTGTACAGCAAATAAAAGTATTGAACGACAACCAAGAGCTTTATGGAGAGCAAAAGGGCGTGTCGGTTGAAGACCTTCAAAAAATGATGGACCTGATAAAAGCAAGGCTAAAACCCTTGATGCAAGCCAGAACAAAATATACCAATGAGCTGATCAAAGTAGATAAACGTATAGCCAAAATGAAACAACAAATGGATGAAGAAACACAAAAAAATAATGTGCCGGGAGGCATCATTTTAGTCAAGTTCTATTGTAAGCATCCTACATCTTCAACAGTTACGATCACTTATGTTTCTAACAATGCCAGTTGGGCTCCTTCATACGACCTGCGTGTAAACAGGGTGAACCAACCTATAGACCTCACCTACAAAGCGCATGTTCGTCAGAACACAGGCATTGAATGGAAAAATATTTCACTTACACTATCGGGAGGTAACCCTAATGAGGGCACACAAGCACCCGGTATTCGCCCGTGGTATCTTTCTGTATATAGGCCACAGCCTGTAGTAAGTGAGTATAAAGTACCACTTATAGATAAAAATGCGCCTGGTGGAAGACGTGTAATTACCGGTGAAGAAATTGATAAAATGGCCACCAGAAACACCACTAGTATGGTGAGTACGTCTCCCGGTGTTTACTCGCAAGGAGATGGTACTTTGTATTATATAGACGGGGTACAAACCAATAGTAATAGAGGTATCAACATGCGGGAAAGTAGTATTAACAAGTATACACAAGCTGACATCAGAGGCATTAATACACGCTTTAATATTGACATCCCTTACACCATACCGAGCGATGACAAAGTGCATAATGTGGCTATTAAGAATTACCAATTACCTGCCACATTCAGGCATTATACCATACCTAAGCTAGACAAAGATGTATTCATACAAGCACAAGTAACCGACTGGCAAGAATACAATCTACTGTCAGGCAATACCAGCATTTTCTTTGAGGGCACTTATATAGGAGAAGGAAGGATAGACATGAAAAACATAGAAGACACTATGTATATATCCTTAGGCAGAGATAAAAAGGTGATCGTTTCCAGAACGCAAGACAAAAAGCAAACTACAGTAAGATCGATCAAAGCCAATATGGAACAGAGCTATACTTATAAGTTAGACATCAGAAATACAAGAACGACAGCTGTACAACTGGTAGTGGTTGACCAAATACCTGTAAGTAACGACAACGATATTGATATTAAAGACATAGAACTGAGTGGTGCAACACTTGAAAAGAATAAAGGCATTGTAACATGGCGGCTTGATTTAACACCTAACGACGCTAAAGCACTACAGCTGAAGTACACCATCAAATACCCTAAAGACAAAAGAATTAATAATCTGTAACTGTTCACATTCTTTTAAGAGTTTTTTTATGGAATGGTGTAGATATTCGCACCTTTATAAAAAAACTCTTACTATGCGTATTACTATTTGGGCATTATTATTAGCCACATGTATCACCTATACCGCAGTCGCACAAAGAAACGTGCGTGTCAACATTAAAGAAGCTACTGTATTTCTACGTGGTGCTGAATTATCAAGCAGCACACGCATCAGTATACCACAGGGAGAATCGCAAGTGCTCTTTACCAATATTGCCGGCAATGTCAACAAACAAAGCTTGAACATTGGCGCGAGTAATGGTGTGGTAGTACAATCGGCCACTTTTCAAAACAACTATTTGGTAGACGACCAGCTTTCTCCAAGGGCACAAGAGATCAAAGACAGTATTGAACTGGTACAAGACAAACGTAATAGATACAACAACCAAAAAACAGTGGTCAAAGAGCAGATCACTATTTTAAATAGTAACAGAAGCATAGCAGGCGATAAAAGCGGACTTTCAGTTAGCGAGCTACAAAAAATGCTCACACTTGTTAAAACCGAAATGGGCAAGCTACTGGACGAAGAAGACCTACTAACCAAACAAGTGAAGGAAGCTGACATCCTCATCAAAAAACTACAACAACAATTACAACAAGAGAAGCGAAAGGGCTACCAACCTGGTGGTCAGTTACTGGTTAAGTTTTATGCAACAAGGGCTACTACCAGCAATATCAACATATCTTATGTAGTACCTAATGCAGGATGGACACCTACTTACGACCTGCGTGTAGAAAAAGTGAACAACCCTGTAGAGCTCTTTTACAAAGCACATGTTTACCAAAACAGTGGTGTAAGTTGGGACAATGTGACATTGTCTCTATCAACAGGCAACCCTAGTGAAGGGGCGCAAGCACCGGTATTGAACCCATGGTATTTATCTTTCTATACACCAACACCATACAACTATAAAAACAGAGTCTATAATAATGCAACAGGTGCAGCAGCCGGTCATAAAGAACCAATAGCACTAGAGGCCGCCGCTGATAAAATGGAAGTCTCTACCATGAATGACTTTGTACATGTAGACAATAGCGGTATCAATACTGCATTTGATATTGACCTGCCATATACAATACCTAGCGATGGGCAGCAACACACCGTATCGATCAAGAAGCACCAACTGCCTGCCACCTACAGATACTATGCTGTACCTAAGCTAGACAGAGATGCCTTCTTACAAGCGCAGGTGACCAACTGGGAAGAACTAAACCTGCTACCTGCACAAACCAACATCTTCTTCGAAGGCACATATGTAGGACAAGGCTACATTGATGTACGAAATGTAAAAGATACCATGACCTTATCACTAGGTAGAGATAAGAAAGTAGTGATACGCAGAGAGCGTGATAAGAACTTGAAGAGTGTACGCACCATTGGAACTAATGTAAAAGAGACCTTTGGCTATACTATAAGTGTACGCAATACACGCAACCAACCGGTGAGTATTACCTTATTGGATCAGATACCGGTAAGCAACGATAAAGACATCGTAATAGAGGACAAGAAATATAAAGGTGGTGAGTATAATGAAACCAAAGGGTCAGTGAAATGGCAATTGAATATCAAAGCCAACGAAACACAAAAAGTACAATTAGGTTACACCGTGAAGTATCCAAAAAATAAACGACTGAATTTATAGCAGTAAAAAAGCCTCGCAATTAGCGAGGCTTTTTATTTCTTTTCAAATCTTATCTCTCGGAGAATGAATTTACCCTGCATGATCTTCATGACCACATACAATTGATACTGACCATTAGAAGTGATCAAATTACCAATAGCATATTTAGTATTAGGCCCCGCATTTGCACTACTTTGTATCACCTTAAATTCTTTAACGGCATTTTTGTTAAAAAAGTCTTTTAAGACGATCTCCGCCTGTGCATCACTATAAGAAGCTTGGTTGTTGTTAATGGTAATGGCTACTATTTTGTCAAAAAACTTGCTCATTCCCGTCACGTTACCCGTACGCACATAGTTCACAACGTCCTCTAACTCATCAGCTTGTGCCGATGTAGCTACGAAAACCGAGCAAAGTATTGCTAATAATAGCTTTTTAAATACGTTTTTCATTCTGCTACAAATTCAGATACTCTTTTAGCAAATTTTAATACAGCAAAAAACCTGCCAAAACTGCTGATTTTTAACTTATTCTTGGGTATTTAACGTACAGTTGTGCTTTGGGGATGATAAATATAACATTATTATCCCAGTAGGGAGACATTTATTTATCATATTTAGGAAATGATAAATTGTCAGTTAAACAAGCTGAAATTGTACTTTTGCACACATGTCTAGTAAAGTAATGCTCATCATTATGGATGGGTGGGGCCACGGCCAAAAGAAAGAGGCTGATGCCATCGCAAATGCAAACACTCCCTTTGTATCATCTTTATATGATAAATATCCAAATACCGAGCTCATCACCTGTGGTGAGGCTGTAGGTTTGCCTGAAGGGCAGATGGGTAACTCTGAAGTAGGACACCTAAATATTGGTGCAGGCCGTATTGTTTATCAGGAGTTACAGCGTATCAACATCGCCGTTCGAGAAAAGCAGCTCGACCAAAACGAGACTTTACTGCAAGCATTTACAATAGCTAAAGAAAACAATAGCACTTTACACTTTATTGGCTTAGTAAGCGACGGGGGTGTACACTCCCATACCGATCACTTAAAAGCACTATGCACTTTAGCACAAAAGAACGGAGTGCCGAATACAGCTGTACATGCCTTTACCGATGGTAGAGACACCGACCCTAAAGGCGGTTACGGGTATATCAAGGATCTTCAAGAGCACCTGAACGAAACGGGAGCTCACCTAGCCAGCATATGTGGTAGATACTATGCCATGGATAGAGATAAGAGATGGGAAAGGGTTAAGTTGGCTTACGATGCATTGACCAAAGGAGCCGGCACAAAAGCTAAAGATGCTTTAACAGCCATTCAAGATTCGTATAATAATGATGTTACTGATGAATTCATCAAGCCTATCATCATCACCAACGATAATGACCAACCTTTAGCTACTATAAAGGATAATGATGTGGTGATCTGCTTTAACTTCCGTACGGACAGATGCAGGGAGATCACTATGGCGCTAACACAACAGGCATTTCCAGAGCAAGGGATGCAGCCACTGGACTTGCATTATGTAACCATGACGGAATACGACAAGACGTTTAATAATGTTCATGTCCTCTTTCATAACGACAACCTTACTAACACTTTGGGTGAGGTGCTGGCCAAGAATAATAAAACACAAATACGCATAGCCGAAACAGAGAAGTACCCGCACGTCACTTTCTTCTTCTCTGGTGGTAGGGAGCAACCTTTTGAAGGTGAGCGCCGCATCATGGCAGATTCACCAAAAGATGTGGCAACCTATGATGAGAAACCTGAAATGAGTGCTTATGAGATCACAGAAAAGATTTTGCCTGAAATAGAGCAAGAATCAGCTGATTTCATCTGTCTCAACTTTGCCAATGCGGATATGGTAGGTCATACAGGCGTTTGGGAAGCAGCCATTAAAGCTGCTGAAACTGTAGATACCTGTGTAGGTCGTATTGTTCCTTTGGCTTTAGAAAAAGGTTACACTATCTTTTTAACGGCAGACCATGGCAACTCAGACTTTTTAGTCAACGGCGATGGTACGCCTAACACGGCTCATACACTCAACCCTGTACCACTATTTGTGATCAGTAATGACTTTGATGGTACGGTTGACCCAGGCAAGTTGGGTGATATAGCACCTACTGTTTTAAAACATATGGGCGTCCGTATTCCTGAAGAAATGACGGGTGATGTATTGACGGATTAATTGAGGAAAAAGTTAGCGAGCGATCCAAAGCTCTGGGTTGGTTTTGGTAGCCCCGCTCCATACTTGGAAGTTGATAAAACTTTCCCCTTCGTCATTGATCTCTACTTTGCCTATTGATTGCTTCGTTGCTACCTTTTGACCTTTCTTCACACTTACTTCTGACAAATGGGAGTATAATGTAAAATAGTGTCCGTGACTGATGATCACATTCCACTCTCTACCATCAATGTAGAACACACTGGTAACGGTTCCGTTAAACACAGCCCTAGCAGTTGCACCGGGGTCAGTACCTATGTCAATACCGTAGTTTTCCATTTCTACTTTCTCAGCTACAGGGTGGTGATATTTACCAAACTTAACTGCAATATACCCCTTGGCTACAGGCCAAGGTAGCTTACCACGATTGTTGGCAAAGTCGTTAGACAAGGCCGTTGCCTCAGGCGTCATCGGGTGGTTAAATGTTCTTACCGGCTTTTTAGGCTTTTCAGCAGCAGGTTTTGTAGCTTCGGGCTTATCGTTAGATACTTTTACGTTTGAAGGATTATTGTTAGCTACGTTATTAATGTTATTGGCCGCGGCCAATGCTTTTTGTCTGGCTTCTTCCGCTTTACGTTTGCGCTCTTCTTCTGCTTTACGTCTACGCTCCTCCTCTTCTGCCTTCTTTCTGGCTATCTCAATTTCTCTACGTATGATCTCTTGCACTGCATCATCCAACTTCTTGGCTGCGCGCTTGTTTCTATTGATCTTGGCAATGAGTTCCTTTTCTCTACCCTTGAGCTGCTTTACCATTTGGTTGGTCTGGTCGCGCTCTTCTTGTATGCTTTCTCTTTGCTTTTCTTCGGTTTCTAGCAGTTCGTCTTTCTTAGCTTTTTCTGAGTTTAGGTTCTCTATCTGCTGCTCTATTTTTTCCTGTGTCTTTCTTATTTCAGCAGCTTGGTCTTTTCTAAAGTCTTGGTACTTCTTTAAGTATTTCAACCTGCGCACAGCCTCGTTAAAATCTTCTGACGAGAACAAAAAAGCCAGCATATCATAAGAGCTACGACTTTTGTATGCATAGCGAATAGACTGCGCATAGCGCATCTTCAATACCCCGAGGTTGCTTCTTAATTCTGCTATCTCACTCGTTGAGCTTTTAATACTCCTGTCTAGCTGACTTTTTTCCTGATTGATATTGTCTATCAGCTTCTGACGTTTGTAGAGTTTGTTTTGTAGTGCACGTAACTGACCCATGGTAACACGGGTATCCTTCTTAGCAGCAGCAAGTTGCTCCTGTGTTTCCTTAATGTCTTTTAGGATATTCGAGCGACGCTTCTCCAACTCAGCACGTGTGGGTTGCTGGGCATATAAGCTAATGGAGGTTAACAATAAAAGTAGCGTAGCTACAGTGCGCATGAATATATCAGGTTTTCTAAAGCAACAAAAATAACCAAATATCGTCCCTATCTTAATCTTGCCAACATTTTTATGATGATTTTTGCTGTTTTTTCCATAATGGGGCAGTATAACTTTTTATTGACAGCAGTTTGTTTTTTCTTTGTTGCCAAAGACAATTGTACATGTTGTATTCAATGACAGGTTTCGGAAGGGCTGAAGCTACCATCAACAACCGACAGGTGATCGTAGAGATGAAGTCTTTAAATGGTAAGCAGTTTGAAGTGGGGCAAAAGCTCTCACCCATACTCCGAGCCTATGAGTTGGATATTAGAACCATGCTTAGCGGCCAACTCAAAAGGGGTAATATAGACCTTACTGTAAACATCAAACAGGAAGGAGCTACCAAGCCCATGTCTGTAAATACAGAGTTGGCTGTGTTTTATTATCAAAGCATGCAGCAAATTGCGAAAAAGCTGAACATTGATGAAGACAATGTACTCTCTACACTCATGCGTATGCCCGAGGTGGTGGCTGCAGAGCAAGATATACTACCTAAAGAAGAGTGGGAAGAAGTACAAAAAGTGATCATGCAAGCAGCTGACCTCTTGATGCAACACAGAAAAAAGGAAGGTGAAGCTTTATATAAAGACATGCATCAACGCATCAGTAATATTGAAGCACTGCTGGAAACTATACTACCGCTCGAAGATGAGCGAGCAGAAAAAGTGCGTACTAAGTTGAACAACTCTCTGAATGAGATGCTGGGTAAAGAAAAGGTAGACCCTAACCGCTTTGAACAAGAGATGATCTACTATCTGGAGCGCATCGACTTTTCGGAAGAGAAAACAAGGTTAAAACAACACTGCAAATACTTTCATGAAACAGTAGAGAAAGAAGGCATCATGAAAGGTAAAGTACTGGGCTTCATCTTGCAAGAGGTGGGCCGTGAGATCAATACCTTAGGCGCTAAGGCCAACCATGCCGGCATACAACAGATCGTTATAAATATGAAAGACGAACTGGAAAAAGCCAAAGAACAAATATTGAATATCTTATAATTTTGTGACGGCTATGCAACCAAAGAAATTACTTTTTGTTCTTTTTGCCACAGTATTGGTACTATCAGGATGTTTACCTTCTCCTTATTACCAAAAGCAATACAACATTCCCAAAAATGCATGGCATAACGACTACAAGCCAACTTTTAAGTTTGAGGTGACAGACACTACTGCTCCTTATCATTTATACTTCATCATCAGGCACACCGATGCCTACCCTTACTCCAACATTTGGGTGTGGGTCAACACCAAGCAACCCGGAGACACTACGTATGAGCGAGCCAGAATAGAAATACCCCTTACTGACCAAAGTGGTAAATGGTTTGGCAGAGGCATGGGGGAACTTTGGGAACAACGTATGCCTATTACGCGTAATGACCAACCTATGCGCTTTAACAAAATGGGTACCTACGAGATTCAGTTTGAACAAAACATGCGTATCAACCCCTTACCTGAGGTGCTCAATATAGGTTTGCGTGTAGAAAAGGATACAAAACGTAACTTTAGCACACAGTAACCAACTGTTTTGTTATGCGTTTTTTTACTACTGCCCACTTATTGTTACTGGCTTACATTATCTCCGCTATTTTGTTTTGGGGATTTAGTTTACAGCAGCAAAGCAAGCGTATATACGAGTTAGAGCAAGTCATCATCAATACCGAGATAGATAGTAGCGTCAATGCAGCTTTGCACAAAAGCCATATGGCTACTTTAAATGATGAGTACTCCTCTCGTAAAAAGCAGTATTGGGGAGAAGGCTCTACCTTTTTGATCATCATATTAATAGGTGCAGCTGTTGTTTACTCCTCTTTTCGCAGAAGCAACAGGCTATCCAAACAGCAAAACAACTTTATACTGGCTGTAACGCATGAGCTTAAATCTCCTATTGCCGGTATGAAGCTCAACCTGCAAACCTTAGAAAGGCATAACCTACCTGAGGATAAAAAAGATGTTCTTGTTGCCCGTTCAGTTTCAGAAGCAAACAGGCTCAACGACCTGTGTAACAATATGCTCATGGTAGCACGCCTAGAGGGCAGGCAGTATAAAACCGCTAAAGAACAGTTTAACCTTGCCGACCTCATTAATGATAGCTTGGAAGACTATAATAACAGATACCCTGACCGCTTTGATTATGATGTAGTAGAAGAGGCTTATATATCAGGAGACCGTACTTTATTACAAATGGCGGTCAACAACTTATTAGAAAATGCTATTAAATACAGCTCATCCGGTACACCCATTACTTGCTTACTCTCACTAAAAAACAATTATGCCATACTAGAAGTAAAAGACCAGGGCATTGGCATACATGAAGACGAGCGCAAAAAGGTATTTAAGAAGTTTTACAGAATAGGTAGCGAAGAAACCCGCAAAACAAAAGGCACCGGTCTGGGCTTATACCTTACGGCTAAGATCATCAAACAACACAAGGGCAAAATACATGTAAAAGAAAATACGCCTCAAGGTAGCATATTTGAGATATGCCTTCCCTTGATTACTTAGTAGCAGGGGCTTTCCATTTAAAGGTTTTACGATGGTAAGGCGAGCTACCATGAATAACCAGCTGTTTTCTGTGTGCTATTGTACCATACCCCTTATTCTTATCCCAAGCATACATAGGATACTCCTCATGAGCTGCCGTCATATAGTCATCGCGATAAGTTTTGGCTAGTACACTTGCAGCAGCAATAGAGGCATATTTACCATCACCTTTTACTACACACTCATGTGCTATACCCAAGTAGGGTGTAAATCTATTGCCATCTATCAGTAAAAGATCCGGCCTTACAGATAAATTATCTATGGCCACATGCATGGCCTTGAAAGAAGCTTTTAGAATATTGATCTCATCTATCTCTTCCTGTCCAATGGAGGCCACATGCCAAGCCAAAGCATGTTCTTCTATATAAGCCCTCAACTCTATTCGCTCCTTCTCCGTTAGCTGCTTACTATCATTCAGTAGTTCGTGATAAAAGTCAGGCGATAGAATAACCGCTGCCGCAAATACAGGACCCGCTAAACAACCTCTACCGGCCTCGTCACAGCCCGCCTCAATAATGCCCTTTTTGAAATAGCTTTTAAGCATGATATGCCAAAATATAAAAAAGGCCCTAAAAATAGGGCCCTTCTGTATATAAGGGATAAGAGAGAGACTCTTATTTAAAAAATCCTTAGTCTTGAGTAGCCGTGTATACTACATCTACAGTATAAGTACCTGCAGGGTAAGCGAAACCAGGAGTTGCTTTATACTTTACACTGAAAGTTTGGTTACCACCACGGTCAGCAGCAGTGATCAAGTCTTGGTTAGAGCTAGTTAAAGTGTTGTAAGCAGAGCTAGAGAAGTTAGCACCGATAGAACCACCAGTATTGTTAGCAGCTACTTTGATACCTAAAACACCACTTACCGGCATAGTAGGAGCAGGAGAAGTAGAACCACTGTATGAGAAGTTAGCAGCGTTAGTTTTAACTGCTACAGTAAAATCTTTGTTAGAACGTACTTTCAATTCTTGAGTTGAAGACTCCACACCGTTAGCATAATCGTTAACAGTAGTGAATGGGATAGTTACGTCAGCACCTGTTGCGTTACCGGTTCCAGTGAAGGTAATTTCGATAGCGTTGCTAAGCGCCAGGTTAACCGTTTGAGAAGCAGAGCTGTTAGCGTTTTGAGCGTTAGCTGCGAAACCTAGAGTTGTAAGAATTGTTGCGAATAATGCGATCTTTTTCATAATTGTTTGTTTTTGTTAGTTGTTGTTTGTTATTAAAAATTGATTGTTTAAATACTGTTTGTTTTTGTGTTTGTTCGTTTGATGATGTAAAGATGCGACCGCGATGGATATATGAGAAATAATTGGGTCTTGTTAACTACAGCTTTGCAACTGGTTAACGACCGATTAACAAACAAAAAAGCCCCGCTAATAGCGGGGCTTAACAAATAACTCTCAATATATTATTTCACCAGTAAGACTTGCCAAGCGTCAAACAGCTTTCCTTCAGCTATCAGTTCCTTAGCATATTGGTGCAATGCAGTAGTCTTCATATCGTCTTCAGCAGTATGTGCCTTTAGGATATCATTTAGACGTGTATCTACAAAGTTGGGGTCTTGTGTAGGTATGCTACTACTATTGCCTAGTATGCCCAAATCGTTACCTGTTAGTATACTACTGTTCTTTATAGCATCCGGCAATGCATCTACACCAATGCCTAACTCTGTATTGGGTTTTGGCACTTCAAAAACAGCATCACCTGAAGCACGGCAATAATAATTACCACCCATGCGGGCTACCAAGTCTATTTTATGAGGATCTATCTTACCCTCAGCATCCAACACATCATCATTAATATGCATACATAATACCTCACATATAATAAGGTTGCCCGCTCCACCTTCTTCACCTGTAGCTACTACTTCATTCACACGACATTCCAGCTGTACCGGCGATTCTTTTACCCTAAATGGTTTTACTATATCAGAAGGTATTGCCGTTAAACCGCTTTTCTTAAACTCGTCTACCCCCTCAGGATATTCACAACTCGCCAAGCTCATTTGTTGTACAATATCATAGTTGACCACATTGATCACTACTTCTTCGGTAGCCTGTGCATTTTGTAAAGTGTGTTTAATGGTATTGTTGCGCACACGCCTTGCCGGAGAAAATATCAGTATAGGTGGCTTACTACCGAAAACATTGAAAAAGCTGAAAGGAGAAAGGTTAGGATTGCCGTCCTCATCAATAGTGCTGGCAAAACATATAGGCCTTGGCGCTACAGAACCCAATAGATAACTATGTAATAAACCCGTTTTGATCTCTCCAGGTACGATCTTCATATTACTTTACTTTTTAAAAAGGTTGGACTACAAAGTAACAATCAAAAAGGGGATAATCACATAGCAGTTGCTGATATAGATATAAAAAAGAATCGCAGCGAATTAATATACGCTGCGATCTTTGCCGTTTACCTATGTTTACTCCTATGCTCTCAGGAATATGCTTCAATTAAGAAGCTGATGTAAAAGTAAGACGCCAATACTGACATGAGAACTGAAATAAGACGAAACGGGAAATTAGATAGATGAACTAGGACAGACTAACTAAGGGTTAATAATCCTGTAAGGAATACATACACCTGTATTATCCCATTCTATACGTACAGAAGAGCTGTTAATAGTGAAAATGAGCTTTTCAATTTCTTTATCTACTGTATATGACGGCACATTAATATTCAGCACATCTTTTAATCGATACTTCTCATACTCATAAGCACCCCATTGCCCTAGCTGGCCATTAATGATAATATCCCAATCTTTCTCTCGGGGCAAAGTAAATAGCGTGTATGTTCCGGCTTTTATTAGCTTGCCGCCAAACTCACAATCTTTCAGGAAAGTAATTTCTGTAGCTTCATTAGCACCTGTACGCCATACGGAGTCATAAGGAACAAGGTTGCCAAATATCACCCTGCCTCTTTTTGATGGTTGGCCATAGGTCACCTCAATATGCTCCCCTTTAGCATAAGCCTTAGGGCTAAGCAGCTTTTTTTCTTGCCCTAGCGCTACTGATGCGCTAAGAAAGAGTGCCATAAATAAGGTGATCAAATACTTCATTGCACTAGTACATGCTAATAACTCAAAGTTATTGCATTTAGTGTATTAAGCGTAATAATGCACTGAAAAAAGAGGTATTACTCTACAGACTCATATTTTTTAACATAAAGCTCCAAGCCAGGCTTGTCTATAGTAACGTATGCTGTCTTTTCACCAAAGAGGTTAATGATATGGTCATCCTTCAAGCGCTGTGATAAGGTAGCTCTGGCAATGTAGATACCCGGCTTAACGTCATTGGCCACAAAGGTAGAGGTATCATCTTCATGCTTCTTAGCCGGTATAATGTCTTTACCGTTCACATTATGCAGTGTTACTATTGCCTTGCTAAAGCCTTTTCTTTGCAGCTCATCACGCTCTTCATCAAACAAACCACTAAAGTCTAACTTAAGATCTATATCTACCTCACCAATTTCCGATTCATCTCCTTTTTTCTTTTCTTCCTCTACAGGTGGCATATAGTTACTATCCATCTCTCTTAGTATCTCTTCATCGGTCACACGTTTTTCTTCAGCCTTTACTGTTTTAGAACTTGTAGTAGCCGTAGTTACTACTTTGGGTTGCTCTTCTTTTACGACCACTGTATGAGCTTTTGCCGGGGTGGTTACTTCTGCGTGCGCTTGCTTTATGTTACCCGACGGTAGCAATAGCTGCTTGAGCTTATCCATAAAGCCCATGACCCTACCTGAATACAGTCCTGCTACAAAGGCAAACACGATAACACCTTCATTAGCATCTATATTGAGTGTCGTATCATTTTTAAAATAGCTATACGCCAGTACAATGATGATAGCGGAGAATGGTGCATAGAAGATCTTTGCTACCTGATAGATGATCTCATTAGAATTAAAGCCACCTGACCTTCTTACCACATTACCTATTGCAAATAACAAACTACAGATCACACCTATGATGACCCAGAATATGATCTCACCATATACCAATGGACCCGTCAACCAAAAGAACGATCGTACTTTCAACTTATAATCTGCCAGAAAAATACCTACCTCTTCAGGGCCAAAGGTCTTAATGTATTCAGCGACTGTTGCCAGTTGCTCTGCTGATACTTCCTCGTCAAATTCACCTCTTATGTATAAGAGTACTTTTTCGGTTCTACAATCCAAGTCGCAGCTTGTAGTTACTATATTATTGTCGGCTCTGTACTTTTTTGGCGGAGGTGTAGATTCAGATAAAGGATAAGTTTCTTCAGTAGTAATATCGGATGTTTCTTCAGCAACATTAATAGGCAGCACAGAAGACTCGGTAGTCAATATAGTATTGATCTGCCTGATCTGTGTTTTATCAAAATGCACATACTCATAGCCTTTATACTCCGGCAGGTTATGTACAAAAAGATAGACAACAACCCATACCACTAGTGTTACGCTTAAGAAGGCAAACCATCTTTTAGCATTCCAAAAACTAGCATTAAATGGGGTAGTCGAGCTCACCTTTTCAGATGAATTGGTTACCATTAGTGTTGTTTTAGAGATTAATCAGTTTCTGATTTCTCCTTATGTCTCTATATGCGGAAAGTAAGTCTGTAAAACAAAGTACAATATACAACAGTTATTTGTAACCGCCTATACTTAGCACAGACCTAGGATATACAAAATTAGACTAATATTTCTATTGACCAAAAAATATCTAAAATATAGCCATTGTGGAGCATTTTGGCATATCTGTCAATATCTTATGAATAACCATATATCAAAATGTTTATAACATGTGTATTTCACTTTACAATAACATTGTCATAATCTTTTCGTAACAACTATATGGGTAACTTTAATATAACTAAAATTATATTCATGATTTGGCGCACATTTAACGGAAAAGAGTTAACCGTTCCCGTCTACAAGGCAGTAGAAAATGCGATCATCAGAGAGACAAAAGCCGGCTACAATCTTAAAGTGTGCATTGGTACCGACTCTCAGGTAAGAGGCAAGGAAACAGAATTTGCCACCGTAATTGTATTTCTTAGAGAGCATCATGGCGGTTTTATGTTCATACAAAACGATAAGACCTTACACAAGTACAGTATTAAAGAGCGTATGCTGGTAGAAGTAGGTAAAAGTATTGAAATAGCTTACGAACTATGCGACCTGTTTACCAAATACGATGTAGACATGGAAATACATGCCGACATTAATACCAACCCTCAGTTTAAAAGTAATGAGGCCTTAAGAGAGGCTACTGGTTACATTTTGGGTATGGGCTTTGCCTTCAAAGCAAAACCTGACGCCTTTGCCAGCACCAGCTGTGCTAATAAGATCGTGAACTAAGACTGTTCCCGTATCTGCTCCCATCTACACTTATTTTAGGTGTTTTATCATCTAAAAGCCACTTTATCCCCCAAACATTAGCGAATTAACCATTTTTAATGGTTGAAATAGTGCCTGAAACCACACGTTTAGCATTATTTGCCCGTCTATTTATTAGCAAAATAACTTACATTTATCTAAGGTTGAGGCAATTAAAAAGGGTTATGATCATGACGCTAAGGCATTTTATTCATTTTATACTACTATTTCTACCTATATCACTATGTGCGCACCCTAATATTCAGCCACTTGAGTTTGTAAAAAATGATGGCCAGTGGGATGGTCCTTTCCTCTATAAAATAGCTGCAGGCAATGTCAATGTATTTCTGGAGAACAATAGGATCACCTATCACATAGGTGCTATAGATAATGCATCAAAACTACACGACTACCATCACGGAAAACTGGAAAAAGAACCTACTTTATACTATCATACCTACCGTGTTAACATTTTGGGTATGAACCCTGAACCTGAAGTAATAGGTACTAAACCGCAACAGCACTATTATAACTACTACCTGGGCAATAACCCCGATAAATGGAAAGCAGGTATACACCCTAACCTTGCTGTAGACTATAAGCAAGTTTATAAAAATATCGACTTGCATTTTGCTTCTGAAAACACGCGTTTAAAGTATGATTTTATAGTATACCCGGGAGGAGACGCCGATAATATACAATTACAATACGAAGGGGCTGATGACGTAACGCTTCACAAAGGCAAGCTGGTGATCACTACTTCAGTTGGCAATGTAGAAGAGTTGGCACCGTATGCGTATCAATATATTGACGGTATGCGTCATGAGGTAACGTGTAAGTATAAGCTAAAAGATGGCATTGTAACTTACCACTTCCCAAAAGGTTATAATCATAACGCCAACCTCATCATTGACCCTACTGTAGTATTTTCTACGTATACAGGCTCTACATCAGACAACTGGGGCTTTGCGGCCACATACGATGATGATGGCGCTTTCTACGCAGGTGGCGCTACCAATGGTGGTGGCTACCCTAGCACAACAGGTGCCACCTTCCAAGGTGGTGGCTCGGGTGGAGGAAACACTACCTTTCAGTGCGACTATGCGATCACTAAGTTCAATGCCGCAGGTACTGCCAGAGTATATTCTACCTACGTAGGTGGTAGTGATAACGACCAACCACAGAGTATGGTGGTGATGGATAGCACCGTGGGGGGTAATACGGTATATAAACTGGCCATAGTGGGTCGTACCTATTCAAATAACTTTCCAAATGTTGGCGTGGTCTACGATAATTCTTACAATGGAGGGGCAGACTTGGCCGTAACCATATTAGAGCCTAATGGACAATTAGCCCGGTCAACATTCATCGGCGGATCTGGCGATGATGGGGTTAATATTACCTCCTTATATAATACAGTTAACTCTCTTAAACATAGCTACGGCGATGAGGCTCGAAGCGAGATCATTGTAGATGCACAACAAAACTTATATGTAGCCTCTTGTACCAAATCCAACAACTTCCCTTTGGCCAATGCCTCACAAAGTTCTTTATCAGGCACGCAAGATGCCGTTATTTTCAAGTTAGATAAAAGCTTAAGCAACCTATTGTGGAGTACATACCTGGGAGGTACGGGCAATGATGCCGCCTATGTATTATCATTAAACAATAGTGGCAGTCACCTATTCGTATCGGGTGGTACTGCCAGTAACAACTTCCCTTTTACAGGCGGTACTTTATGGGGCAGCTATCAAGGAGGGGCAGCTGATGGTTTTATAGCCAAATTTCAAAACAGCGGTAGCTATCCCAGGCAAATAGCCACGGCTATAGGTCGTGCAGGTTACGATCAATGTTTTGGTATACAAGTAGATAATGAGAACAGTGTATATGCTATGGGGCAAACGCTGGGTGGTACTTTCCCCGTATCGGCAGGGGTGTTTAATAATGCAGGCTCCAGCCAGTTCGTTATTAAGTTAGACAGTAACCTCAGCACCAATGTTTTCTCTACCGTATTTGGTTCGGGTACTTCCACTACTGTAAACATATCGCCCGTAGCTTTCTTGGTAGATACTTGTCAAAACATATATATATCCGGCTGGGGTGGTAACACTTCACTAAGCGGCGGTAACAATGCTAACATGCCTACTAACCTGGGCACTCCTGCACCTGCCTTGCTTAGAGCAACCAACCCTAACGGTAATGGCTTTTACTTCATTGTATTGTCTAAAGATGCGGTAGCCTTATTATTTGGTGGTTATTTTGGAGACCCTAGCGGTATTGCCCATGTAGATGGTGGTACGAGTCGCTTTAGTGAAAATGGGGTCATCTATCAAGCCATATGCGGTGGTTGCTCTAATGGTACAACACCAACTAACGACCCAACTACAACCGGCGTAGTTGCTCCTACCCGACTTGGAAATAACTGTAATCTGCTGGCACTAAAAATAGCCTTCAACCTAGGTGCTGTAGAGGCCATAGCAGCGGCTAACCCAAGTACGAATATATGTATTGGTGAAACAGTACAGTTCTCCAACAACTCTGCAAATGCCACTTCTTATGAATGGGACTTTGGAGATGGTAGCCCAATAAGTACACAAACTGCACCTACACACGTGTATAATAATGCAGGTAGCTTTACCGTACGACTAATAGCGCGTAACCCTAATGCCTGCTTTACCGTAGATACTACTACGCTGACCATAGTGGTAGACACCAACTCTATTGATGCTGACTTTGACGTAATGGTCACCGATAGTTGTGACCCTTTCATAGCTACCTTTACTAATACTTCAAAATATGGAAACGTGCCCGGTAATGCTACGCTTACCTGGAATTTTGGGGATGGCTCAAACTTCACCGGAAATACACCTCCGGCTCATAGTTATTCACAGAAAGGAACATATACCATCACATTAACAATGTCTGACCCTAGCTCTTGTAACAAGGTAGATAGCATCAGCAAAACCATTTCATTCAATAACATTTTGGTGAAAGCTGATATGGAAGCGCCCAACCTGATTTGTGAGAATACGATGGTCAACTTTTTAGATAAGTCGGAAAATGCTACGGCTTATACATGGAACTTTGGAGATGGCAATACTTCTACCGATCCTAACCCATACCATCTTTATGATAGTACGGGCAAGTATACCATTGTATTTTATGCCTCTAACCCTAACTCTTGTAACAAAACAGATACACTAACCAGAGAAATAACGGTTAGCCCGGTACCGCAAGCCAACTTTGTACATGCACCCGTAATTCCTGAAACAAACGAACCGGTGAACTTCACCAACAGGTCGATAGGAGCTGATAAATACTATTGGAACTTTGGCGACGGTACAGGCAGCGAAAAAGAAACTCCTGACCCACACTACTATAAAAAGACAGGCAACTACACCGTATGTTTGGTAGCGGCAACCTTAGAAGGCTGCTTGGATACCCTATGTAAAAAGGTAGATGCTGACGTGTTCCCACTAGCTGATGTACCAACTGCATTTTCTCCTAATGGAGACGGCAATAACGATATACTAAGAGTTCGTGGCTCAGGTATTGAAACCATAAACTTGCGTATATTCAACAGATGGGGAGAGCTGGTATTTGAAACTAACGATGAGCATACCGGATGGGATGGTAATTATAACAATAAAGAACAACCTGTAGATGCCTATGCCTATGTCCTGAACGTCTCATTTGTTGATGGCTCTACATTGTATAAGAAAGGTAACGTGACACTGATACGATAGGTATGACGAAAAGAATATTCAATTACATATTAACCTCATGCATGGCACTCCTAGTAAATAGTAGTGTTAACGCTCAAGGCTTGCATTATTCTCAATATTATAATGCACCCCTACTGCTCAACCCTGCTAATACAGCATTGATGAACGAGGCCGACTATCGTGTTGGAGCAAACTTCCGTAACCAATGGGCGCAGCTACCTGTACCTTACAAAACTATGTCCGGCTTTGCTGATTTCTCTATTGCTAAAAATGAGAACCTGACCAACTGGCTAGGGTTGGGTGTGGCATTTTTTAATGATAAAGCGGGAGACGGGGAGTTAACACTCAATAGAATTGAAGCTTCCATAGCCTACCATATACTATTAGGAGAAACCAGCATGCTATCAGTGGGTATGTCAGGTGCATCCAACCAAAGAAGTATAGACTTTAATAAGCTGAGTTTTGACAGCCAATGGGATGGTTTCCAGTTTGATAAAGGGCTGAATAATGGTGAGCCTCAAACCGTTGCTGAGACCAACTATATTGACGTAAATGCAGGTATCAACTATGCATTATTCCCCAATGAGTATACCTATATTAAAATAGGTGTAGGCCTGGCACATATCAACCAGCCCACAGAAAGCTTTCTTGGCCAAACCAACCAAGTAAAAATGCGACCTACAGGTAACTTTGATGCCTTGTTTATTCTCAACGAATCGCTCATGCTCAATCCTTCCATTTACTATACCAGGCAGGGTACGGCTCAAGAACTGGTGTACGGTACCTCGTTCCGTTTCTTTGTTTCGGGTGACGATCACGGCTCTACAGACCTGATAATTGGGGTGTACAACAGATGGGAGGAAGCCATAGTACCTGTATTTGGGGTGCAATGGAATGGCTTAAAGGTCATGGCTAGTTATGATTTTACCATCTCTAAGCTAAGCCCTGATGTAAATGGCAGAGGCGCTATAGAGTTTGGGTTGATCTACCAAGGTGGCTACAACGGTAGCCCTTTTGGTGCTAAGACTATTGACTGTCCGCGCTTTTAACAAAAAATTACCTGTGAAATCAGCCTTTTGGTTATTACTTTTGGTGATAATATATTCCTTTTAATATTATGGAGAACGAAAAATACAAGGTATTACTGGTTGAAGATGATACCAACTTCGGACAAGTACTTAAGAACTATCTGGAATTGAACGACTTTGTAGTAGAGTTGGCCAGAGATGGTATACTAGGTCTTGCGGCCTTCCGTAGAGAAAAGTATGACATCTGCCTATTGGATGTGATGATGCCTAACATGGATGGCTTTACACTGGCTGAAGAGATAAGAAATGTAGACCCCGATATTCCGCTATTCTTCCTTTCGGCCAAAAGCATGAAAGAAGACATACTCAACGGATACAAGCTAGGTGCTGATGATTATATCACAAAGCCTTTTGATAGTGAAGTATTATTACACAAGATAAAAGCTATACTGAAGCGTAACCAAGAGTTACAAGAAAAGCAACACGCAGAAGTAGAGTTTACCATAGGTAACTACCACTTCAATAGTAAGCTACGTACACTAGACCACGATGGCAAAACAGATACGCTTTCTCCTAAAGAGAATGAGCTATTACTAATGTTATGTGAGTATAAGAACGACCTGCTACCACGCGAGGCTGCTCTAAAGCGTATTTGGGGTAGCGATACCTACTTCAACGGCAGAAGCATGGACGTATACATTGCCAAACTAAGAAAATACCTTAAAGGTGACAGTAGCGTTGAGATCGTGAATATTCACGGTAACGGCTTCCGCTTAGTAGTTCCTGAATAATCACATTTGATACATAGAAAATTTAAAAGCCGGAGTAATATCCGGCTTTATTTATAGAAGATTACTACTTTTGATGCCTCATGAAGCATTTACCTAATCTGCTTACACTAGCCAACCTCTTTTCAGGTTGCATTGCTATTGCCTTTATTCTAAATGCCCAGCCCTTTTTAGCAGGGTACAACGGTATGGAATATTGGGTAACAGGTGTGGAGCAAGCCTACTGGGGCAGTGTTTTTATAGGCATAGCTGCTATATTTGACATGCTGGATGGTGCTGCTGCAAAAGCACTAAAAGTATTCTCACCTATTGGCAAAGACCTGGATTCACTTGCCGATGTGGTTTCCTTTGGTGTAGCCCCTTCCATGATCTTGTACAAAATGCTATGGGCTGCATGCATGAGTGAGCCAAATGCAATGGATATCAGCATGATGGCTACTACTCCTGCTTTCCTAATTGCCTGCTTTGGCGCACTACGATTAGCCAGGTACAATACCAGTACACCTACACCCGGTGTATTTACGGGCATGCCTATACCAGCAGTGGGGCTATTTATCGCCTCTTTTCCACTCATCAACTGGTTGAACCCCGAAGCGGGAGTATACTTACAAAACAAGTGGGCACTATATGCAATAATTGGTTTGCTAAGCTGGCTCATGGTGAGTCGCATACGCTTTATGAAATTTATGCCTGCAAACTTTGCGATCAAAAATATATGGCCACAGCTACTATTGGTCGTTGTAGGGGCTATCAGTATTTACTTATTTAAAGCATTAGCTGCACCTATTGTATTTTTGCTTTACATCATATTATCATTTATATACAAACCAGCAGAACAATAATAACTGATGAAATATACAGCACACATCAACATCATGCCGCTAACTGAGTTGTTAGACCCACAAGGCAAGGCTGTGAATAATAGCTTACATAATCTGGGCATGAACGCGGTAACTAATGTTCGCATTGGTAAACACATTACACTTAGCATTGATGCTGATAGTAAAGAGGCCGCTTCGGCAGCAGCTGAAGAAGCATGTAAAAAGCTATTAGCCAACCTAGTGATGGAGCAATACGACATTACCATTGTAGAAGGATAATACAATGCCATGAAGCTTTACCTTGTACCATCTCCCATAGGTAACCTTGGCGATATTACTTACCGGGCTATAGAGGTATTGAACAATGCCGATGGTATACTGTGTGAAGACACCAGAACCAGCAACGTATTACTCAAACACTATAATATTCAAAAACCGCTTACCCCCTACCACCAGCATAATGAACATAAGGTATTGCCTCACCTTATTGAGCAACTTAAAAGCGGGAAAACTTACGCACTGATCACTGATGCCGGCACACCCGGCATATCCGATCCCGGCTTCTTATTGGTTAGAGAATGTATCAAAGAAGAGATACCTGTAGAATGCCTTCCTGGTGCAGCGGCATTTGTACCGGCATTGGTACAATCGGGCATACCTTCCAATCGTTTTATTTTTGAAGGATTCCCTCCGCAGAAAAAAGGGCGGCAGACCTTCTTTAGCCGACTGGCCGATGAGGATCGTACTATTATTTTGTATGAGTCTCCACATAGATTAGTGAAATCTTTGAAGGAGCTGGGCGAGCATTTAGGCACAGACCGGCAAGCAGCCGTGTGCAGAGAGCTTACTAAAATGTATGAAGAGACCCGAAAAGGGACACTTGAGGAGTTACAACAACATTATGAAGCTACACCTCCCAAAGGAGAAATAGTAATTGTGGTGGCAGGGAAATAAAAAGGTCGCTCCTATTAGAAACGACCTTTTTGTTTTGGTTAAATGCTTTAATTAGTGTGCAGCTTCTTCTACTGCTTCTTTAGCATCATGAGCAGCTTCTTCAGTAGCTTCTTTAACTTCAGTAGCCATAGAATCAACAGTTTCAGCTACTTCTTCAGCAGCTTCAGTAGCAGTTTCTTCTACTTGTTCCATTGTATCTTCAGCAGCTTCTTCAGTAGCAGCTTCACCACATGAAGCAACCATCATACCAAGAGCAACAGCGAATGCACCAATTTTTACGAATTTCATAACTTTTAGTTTTTTAGTTGATTTTGCTATTTATACCCATAAATGGAAAAGGTAACCCGGTAACCCAATATTTTTTTAATTATTTTTTTAACTCGTGGCTGCACTTTATATTCTATAGCCTATACTTATTACCTTTATTGTACACTTGGTCAATGGCAGAGGGAAATTTTTATGCGCCATGCTGGGTTACTTTTTCCTAAAAATGGAATAAATAGGTGCAAAACTCATTACATACGGAACAGGAGCTGCTGGACGGACTGGCGGTTAGTGAACGCAAGGCGGTGGAAACCATCTACCAAATGCACTATCCCACGGTTACCAAGTGGATCATGGGTCATGGTGGGCAGGAGCAGGACGCGGCTGATATTTACCAGGAGGCCATCACCGTATTGTATGAAAAAGCACAATGTGAGGATTTTAGGCTCACTTGTAAAATAGGCACATACCTTTTTGCTGTAGCCAAAAACCTTTGGTACAAAAAAGCAAAAGAAGTGCAACATACTGATGTTGAGGAGTATGATAGTACGTACGAAGAAGACATCAACGCGCATAAAGAAAGAGAGCTGCATTTTGAACAATTGGAAAATGCATTGGACGAATTGGGAGAACCGTGTAGGGCACTGCTAAAAGCCTTTTACCATAAGGGAAAAAGTATGCAGGAAATAGCTGACGATTTTGACTACACCAACCCTAACAATGCTAAAACACAAAAATATAAATGCCTGACTCGATTGAAGAAGATCTTCTTCAGCACTCAGGTCAAATAAGATAAGAATGGCGGAAGAAAGGAATATATGGGAGGTTGCCGAGGCATATATAGCCGGCACCTTAAGTGATGCTGAAAGAAGCAGCTTGAAAGATAAGCTGTCTTCAGATAGCCAATTTAGTACCAGTTTCTACGAGTGTGTGAATACATTACGCTCTTTGCAAGCCAGTGGTGAACAAAGACGCTTAAAAAGCATGCTTAAAGACATTCATCAAAAACAAGGTAAAACCAATAAAACTGAACCTAAAACCATTACTCTAACCACACACTATTGGCGTACTGCCGCTATAGCTGCCAGTATTGCACTCATCACTTCTCTAGCTACTTACTGGATGATCAGTAATAGCAATAGAAAGATCGCCTCTCAATACAGCCTTCTTAAAAGAGACCTTGAGAAATATAAACGTTCACAACATAGACTCATCAACGATATAGCCGAAGAGCAGCGCCGTCCTACTGCCGACCCTCGTTATTCAGGCACGGGCTTCGCACTAAGCAATAATGGCTATTTAGTAACCAACTATCACGTTACTGCCGAGGCTGACTCCGTATATATACAACACAGAGACGGTCAATATTATAAAGCGACTATCATTAGCGCCCACCCTGAGTCAGACATTGCCATTTTAAAAGTGGAGGACGAAAAGTTCAGGTTTAGCAAATGGAGTGTTCCTTATATGTTTGCCCGTTCAAAGAGTCCGTTAGGCACCTCTATCTATAGCTTAGGCTACCCTCAAGACGAGGTCGTGTACAACGAAGGATACATCAGCTCTATGAATGGTTATCATGGAGATTCATCCCAATACCGCTTGGAGATACCTGCCAACCCCGGCCAGAGTGGTGCTCCTGTTTTAGATAAAAGAGGTAATGTAGTAGCCATAGTTACCGGTAAAGAAAGTGCCAGCGAAGGTATTACTTATGCTGTTTCATCTAAAACACTGCTAGATCTATTAAAAGACCTGCCTGAAGATGCTCAACTCAACTTACCTAAAAGTAATAGGCTAAGCAGATTGAGTAGAGAAAGGCAAATAGAACGCTTGGAGCAATATACTTGTTCTATCAAAGTGTATAAAAAATAGCGGTTCTCCCTTTCAATGATACATACAACTTATTATTTGTATAAATTTGCTACCCGGAAGTACGAATAGTGAGTATAATCAACAAGTTTTTATCCAGTAGAAATGGCGGAAAGAGTAGCCCTGCCGGAGATATGGCCTTTATAGATCATATTGAGGAGTTGCGCTGGCATATCATTCGCTCCATAATAGCTATTGCTGTCGGTGCCATTGTGGTGTTCATCTATAGCGATTGGGTATTTGATGTTATCATTCTCGGTCCTGCAAAAACAGACTTCCTCTCTTACAGAGCATTATGTAGTCTTGGTGAGTTCTTACACATCAAAGACGCGCTGTGTATGGAAGAGATCACGCTGGAGTTTCAGAACACACAGCTTTCAGGTCAATTCATGATGAGCTTCTCCGTGTCGTTCATGCTGGGCTTTATCGTGGCCTTCCCTTATGTATTTTGGGAGATCTGGAAGTTCATCAAGCCTGCATTGAAACCCGGAGAGTTGAAACATGCCAAAGGCATCGTGTTCTGGACGTCATTACTCTTCTTCTTAGGCGTGCTTTTCGCTTATTATATCATCGCACCATTTACCATCAACTTCTTTGCTAACTACACGCTCAGCCCTCAGTTCAAGAACATCATTACCATGTCTAACTACTATGGTACATTAAGCGATCTTGTTCTTGGTATAGGGCTGGTATTTGAGTTGCCCATACTAGTGTATTTCTTATCAAGAGTGGGTTTATTGACACCACATTTGATGCGTACCAAGCGTAACTATGCTATAGTTATTATCTTTATTCTAGCGGCTGTAATTACACCGCCCGACTGGTTTACCATATGGTTGGTGGTACTTCCGTTGATCATGTTATATGAAGTAGCCATCAGGATCAGTGCTCGTGTAGAAAAAGACAGAAAGAAAAAAGGAATAAACTAACATCTTAATCATATGCAACAAACTGTTTTCAACCAAGAGTTACCCTTAGTAATAGGTGGCGACCATGCCGGTTATGAATATAAAGAGCTGATCAAAAAAGCACTGGCAGATGCAGGCTGGACAATTGAAGACAAAGGCACACATAGTACAGACAGTACCGACTACCCTGACTATGCTCACCCTGTAGCAGATATGGTAGATAACGGCAGTGCATCTGTAGGTATATTAATTTGCGGTAGTGGCAACGGCGTTTGCATGACGGCTAATAAACACCAGAATGTAAGAGCAGGGCTTTGCTGGACCAGTGAGATCGCTGAACTAGCCAGGCTGCATAATGATGCTAACATCATTTGTGTACCTGCCCGTTATGTGAGTACCGATGAAGCACTAGGCATGATTGATACCTTCCTAAGTACCGCCTTTGAAGGTGGCAGGCACGAAAGGAGAGTGAATAAAATATGTATGTAATTAAAAAGCCTTCAGAATTCTGAAGGCTTTTTTGTTAGTATTTATTCAATGCTATTCTTATTGAAGTAAAATAAGTACGCGGCATAAAGTTAGCCCCGCCACTACCAGAGTGTGCGCCGCCGGAAGCTACTGCCCCACTACGTTGCACAGTTTGTACATCCAGCAAGTTTTTAATACCACCTACTACCTGTACCTTGCCGTCTAAGAAGCTTTTTTGGATAGAGGCATCCCACATGCCAAAATCACTTTGCTCTCCAACATAAGATATACTACCATCAATATTAGCTTGAGGAGATGGTTGAACACCGGTGTACTTGTAGAAAGTATTGAAACGTAAGCCCGGCTTTCTCCAGTTGTATTGCAAGGTAACTGTCGCTTCTTGTGTTGTGAAAGCATCATACACTCCTTCTTCAGCAAAAACATTAGTTACGGAATAACCAACTTGGCAATAAAAACGTTTCCATTGACCATCTACTTGCAATGAAGCAATAACGTTACTTTGGTGTGACTGATTACCATAAGTACGAGCAAGAGGATTATTGGTGTCTACAGGCACTAATAATATACCATCCTTCACATCATTGTAAAAGCCTGTAAGCATTATTTGTAGATAATCTGCCTTTTGCTCATACACTTGGTAAGATGCGGATACTTGTACGTGTTGGCTACTCTCAGCCTTTAAATTTTCATTACCATATATCTCATGGTTAGCGTCTACAAAACTTAAATACTGTTCTTTCAGGTTTGGCGCTCTAAAGCCTTGTGCATATGAAGCACGTATTTGTAGATGCTCTCTTGGTGTATATAATAAATTGAAGCTTGGAACCACAGGTGGGTTATATGCAGTATTGTAAGCTCCTCTAAAACCTGCTTGTGCGGTCAACTTATCTTTTACTATAGGGTAAGATAAATTAGTGTATGCTGCAAAGTCATGTAACTCTTTCTTCTTGCCATCTATTTTCAAACTAGTGGCAAATTGTAGGTTTACATCATAACCCACGGTATACTGCAGTTTACCAATGCTGTTGGTATAGCTACCTCTTAAATAAGCATCTCTGAAAGTTGAAGTGTCCTGATCTCCCTGCCCTTGTGTTTGCTCCTCGTTCAAGGTCACCATATCTTTGATCACTTGTGTACGAGTACGGTAATACACGACATAACCATTTTGGCTTTGCCAGCTTCCTTTTTTACCCAGCTTGCCTTGTAGAGACAATCGATTCATAGAGCGGGTAGTACGATAGTAGTTATCAATGGCACTGGCTTCAAATGGTGTCCATTTTAATAAGTCGCCTCTATCCGTTACTTTTTCCTTTAAGAAGTCTGATGCTAAGTGCAACTTAAAACCCGACTTAGCATTGTAGTTGTATGCAAAGTTGGCTATGTATTGTTCTTTGGGGTTAAACAGTAGCTTTCGTTCTGCTGTGTATGCTTGACCACCATAGCTTACAGGGTTGTCAATATATCTCCAACCCTTAAAATAGTTGCGTCCGCCACTTAATGTAAACTGGTGTTTCTCTGCAAGTTTAAATGATGCTGATGCATCAAAGTTTGTTCTGTAAGACTCAATGTATGTTCCTGCATTAACAGACAATGGTTTCTTCTCCTTCTTGGTAATGATATTAATAACACCACCCAGTGCATCCGTACCATATACCACACTCATTGGCCCTTGTACGATCTCGATGCGCTCCACATTATTCAAGTTCAACTGGCTTAGATCAATGTTGCCACCTTCTCTACCATTTACAGGTATGCCATCCACAAGTATCTTTACCTTGTCGCCACGCATACCTTGCATGTTAATACTAGAGCCCAATACTTGATCTGTATTCACATTCATGTTCAGTTGATTCTCCAGCACTTCGTCTAATGTTACTGCACCTTGAGCTTTTATCTGCTCCTTACCAATTACTCTGTAGTTAGATAAAGCATTCTTCATCCTCATAGGTTGCGATACACCTGTTACCACAACCTCATTCATAGAGGAGAATTTCTGGGTCATATAGAAATTCAACACACCACCTGCAGGTGCAGTATATAACTCTTTAGTGAGCGATTGGTAACCTAATGCTGTTAACTCTATAGTACAAGGGTAACCGGCTACATCAATAGTAGTAGTACCATTCTCATTGGTCTGTCCGTTGACCAGTGTTTTATTATCGTTAGTAGAAGTAGCTTTGATATAAGCAAATGGCACTTGCTCACCATTGCCTTTATCATATACATTTATACGCAACGCTTGTGCTTGCACTGTATTGGCCAAGCTTATCAAAACAACAATATGCAGTAGATACTTTAACATTATTCTTTTTAAGTTAAAAAGAGTTCAACCCCTCTATAAAGAAAGGATTGAACTCTTTTATAATGATCAACTAATCTGCAAGGTTTTTTTATAATTAATTTAGTGTTGTACAATTACTTTGTCCGTCAACTTCCAGTCACCACCATTTATATTAATCAGGTAAGTACCTGATGGGTAATTAGACACATCAAAGCTGAAAGCATTCAACCCTTTGTTTACATTCACATTAGTATGCATCATTACCTTACCGGTAATATCAGTTACCACCAGTTGTGTTGAAGCAGCAGTAACGGCATCTACCATCACATTCACTTGGTTAGTAGCAGGGTTAGGATACACGCTGTGTGCTTTTACGCTATTAGCTAATGCAC
Source organism: Flavipsychrobacter sp. (assembly GCA_965230595.1). GTDB lineage: Bacteria > Bacteroidota > Bacteroidia > Chitinophagales > Chitinophagaceae > UBA5543. The sequence goes on from OZ246011.1 coordinate 2,947,839, forward strand.
CAACACTTGTTGAGGCTGCTAAAGTCTTCTTTAAGAAAACAACTTTACCTGTAGAACTACCGTCAAAACCTGTAAAATGTAATAAGAAATAAGCTCCTGAATTGGTTTTTATGATAAAGCTAGAATCTGCATGAACACGGTATTTGAACGTTCCCATGTCAAATGTCTTCCAGTCGTCACCTATTGTATTCACTTCTTTACTCATACTTCCCGTATGTGAAGTATAGTTAGACGAGTTGATCGTACTAGGATCTACACCAAATACTTCTGCCACTTCTACATCAAGGTTTACCAATACGCCGGTATAAGCTTGTAGTTGCCCCGGTACAGGACCAAAGATTTTGTTTTTCTGATATTGTCTGAATAGAATATCCCAATCAGCACGAGATGGCTCTCTATCAATAACAGCACCTGTTTTTACGTTATAGTAAGCGAACAATCTATCGGTATAAGGTGCTACTCTTCTTACTGTATCATTTCTATTACCTGTACCATCAAAGTTGGCAATTCTAAAACGATACTCTTCACTACCGGACTTACTTACATATTCTTGAATGTGAAGTTGATAATGAGTACCATCAACTACAACTAAGTAAAGAGAGTCACCACTTAAATTGTGTGTAGTAGTGTTGTACTTGCCCCAACCAAAGTCAACTTGGCTAGATGTGTTTCTACCTACAGTGAATGCTCCTTCACCCCAACTGGTATCGTTATTTACCAATTGCATAGTTGGATTGGTTTTCCCAATAGTGTCAGAAGCGACTAAGCCACCAAACTTACTAGACGTTAAGCCTAAAGAATATACCTGAACTTTCCCTTTGATATGGTTGGCACGTATACTAGCATTGAATGACGAACTACCAAACTTTGTTGTTTGGAAAGCGATATGCCAATCATCAGCTGTATGGGTTTTCTTATTCCCGTTAGACAGGTTGTAGTATACATCATCTGTATAACCCGAACCTAAACTCACTGAATCGGCCACCCAGGTTTGTGCAGATGTGGATAACGTTGCTGCACATGCCAACGACAATAGTGTATATTTTAATTTCATATGCTGAAGATGATTATGTTATGGCTGTAAAGGTACAACCACTTCCACCCTCAGAATGGTTTTGTCATAAGTCTTTACAAACTCATGACAGAAGGGTTAAAGCCCCATGAAATCTAGCCTAACCACCCTTGCTGATACAGATATTTTGCTATTTGCACCGCATTAGTAGCAGCTCCTTTACGAAGGTTATCGGCTACCACCCAACAGTTGAGTGTGTTGGGCTGTGTATGATCTCTGCGAATGCGACCAACAAACACATCGTCCTTACCGGCAGCATATAGTGGTGTTGGGTAACTGTTCATCTCAGGATTGTCAATAACGACCACACCAGGGAAGATATTCAAAAGTTGCTTAACGTCCGATTCATGAAAATCATCCAGCATTTCAATATTCACGCTTTCACTATGACCACCCATTACCGGCACTCTAACTGTAGTAGCCGTCACTTTGATACGCTCATCTCCCATGATCTTATTGGTCTCCTGTATCATCTTCATTTCCTCTTTGGTATAGCCATTTTCTTGGAATACATCTATATGAGGGATGATATTCATGTCTATTTGATGCGGATATACCTCAGCCTTAGTATCTCCTGCACGCTGATTATTCAGCTCATCTACTGCTTTTTGGCCGCTACCGGTAACCGATTGGTAAGTGCTCACCACTACCCTCTTGATCGTGTATTTATCATGTATTGGCTTCAAAACCATCACCATTTGTATGGTGGAGCAGTTAGGATTAGCAATGATCATGTCTTTTTCCGTCAAAGCGTTGCCATTCACCTCAGGCACGATCAGCTTTTTGGTAGGATCCATGCGCCAAGCCGAAGAATTATCAACTACTCTACAGCCTGCCTCGGCAAACTTAGGCGCCAACTCCAGCGATAAAGAACCACCACAGGAGAATAGTGCCAATGCCGGTTTCATTGCAATAGCTGTATCCGCATCTACTACCTCATATTCCTTACCCTTGAAGCTCACCTTGCTACCTACCGAACGGGCAGAAGCTACAGGAATGAGCTCTGTTACGGGAAAATGACGCTCTTCTAATATCTGCAACATGGTACGTCCTACCATTCCTGTTGCGCCAACTACAGCTACTCGCATGATCTTGATTTTAGACGGCAAAGATAAGTAGCTCTCATGGTACTAATGAAAAAATGTTACATTTTGTTACACTACCCCCTCAACTGTAACATTTTCTGACAACGACATTATCAATAACAAAAATACACATTAATAAACATATTGTGAATTAAATATTACTCCTAAGCATTCCTCCTCAGCTATTAGAAAAACCCACTACCTTTGCTAGCGTATGAAGAACCTGGCCGCACTGAATAAATACCTACTGAAGTATAAATGGCGCTTACTGGCAGGTATGTTGTTTATCACCATATCCAACATATTGGCGGTGATGCCTCCTGTCATCATTCGTAATATTATCGATCAGGTGCAGCAGAATATCACTAGCTACAGGCTGGTTGAGAACACGGCTGTTTCCAGCGACTTCCGCTCATACATTTTTCAACTAGTGGTGTGGAATGGCCTCTTACTTTTAGGCTTAGCATTACTACGCGGTCTATTCATGTTCCTCATGCGCCAAACCATCATTGTAATGTCTCGTTTTATTGAGTACGACCAAAAGAATGAGATATACGAACAATACCAAAAACTGGACACCCAATTCTATAAAAGCAATTATACAGGCGACCTGATGAACCGAATAGCCGAAGACGTATCGCGTGTGCGTATGTATGTAGGGCCTGCTATTATGTATACCATCAACTTGGTGGTGCTCACCATAATGTGTGTTTGGGGTATGTTACGCGTTAGTCCCTTATTGACGCTATATGTTATCATACCTCTTCCATTATTAGCCTTGACCATTTATTTGGTCAACCGCATTATCTTTAAGAAAAGTGAGAAGATACAGAGCCAACTGTCAGACATCACTACTACAGCACAAGAGTCTTATTCGGGTATTAGGGTCATTAAATCCTTTGTGCAAGAGCGCAACATGCTGCGTTTTTTCAACAAGTCATCTGATATTTATAAAGATAGTGCCATCAACCTATCCTTAACGGAAGCTATTTTCTTTCCTTCCATGAACTTGTTCATCGGGCTGAGCATGATCAGTACTATACTCATAGGTGGTTGGTATGCGATACAAGGCCATATTACTACCGGTAACATTGCCGAGTTTATTATTTACATCACAATGCTCATGTTTCCGATGATGGCTATTGGGTGGGTGGCTTCTATTGTACAGCGTGCCGGAGCTTCGCAAAAACGCATTAATGAGTTTCTAAATACTGAACCTAAGATCACCAATAAAGAAGATGCTAAGGAAGCTGACTTAAAAGGTGCTATTGACTTTGAGGATATCACTTTCACCTATCCGCATACCGGCATTACAGCCTTAAAAAACTTCAACCTGAAAGTGAAGAAAGGCGATAAAGTGGCCATCATTGGTAAAACAGGTTCAGGTAAGTCTACCATTGTACACTTGCTGCTGAGAATGTATGATGCGCAAGAAGGGAAGGTATTACTGGATGGTACACCAATACAAGATTTTGATATCCAAAGCGTTCGTTCACAGATCGCCTACTCGCCGCAAGAGCCATACCTATTCTCTGATACGATATATAACAACATCAAGTTTGGTAAACCCGATGCTACCCATGCTGAAGTAATGGAAGCAGCACGACTGGCAGACTTTGCCAAGGACGTAAGTAACCTAAAAGAAGGCTATGAAACGGTAATAGGTGAACGTGGTGTGATGCTATCGGGCGGGCAAAAGCAACGCTTGATATTGGCACGTGCTATATTGAAGAACAGCCCGATATTAATGCTGGACGAATCGCTCTCTGCTGTAGATACCCAAACCGAACAGACCATCTTAAGTAATCTGAAACAACACCTCGTAAACAAAACCACACTGGTCATCACTCATAGAATATTTACCAGTTGGAGCTTTGATAAGATCATTGTGCTGGAAGATGGCAAGATATGTGAAGAAGGCACGCACGACGAACTCATGGCGCTGGATAAAAAATACGCCAAACTATACAGGCACCAAACGGAAATAACTGAAGACGTATAAAAAAGGGAGCTAATCGCTCCCTTTCTCTTTGTATATATTCCCTTATTATTTTTTCTCTTTAGGGGTAAAGGTCATTGGCATGGTCATTTCCTCATCGCCACGTTTTACGGTTACGGTAGTTTCATCACCCACTTCAAAAGAACCTAGTGCCTGCATATAAGTCTGCATACCTTTCACTTTAATGTCGCCTATAGCGGTAATGACGTCTCCACCTTTAACACCGGCCACCTGAGCAGGTCTACCTTCCGTTACTCCATCTACACGCACGCCTTCACCTTGGAAAGCATAGTCAGGCATAATACCCAATGTAACCTTAAAGCGCACCTTACCTATAGATTTTTGCTTAGTAGGAGTAAATTTAGGCTTGTCCTGACCGTCTAAATTACCTACAACATTATATACGTACCTTAATATTTGCGCCTCTCCTTCGTAATTGATCTTGTCTGCATCGTCTTCAGGCTTGTGGTAATCCATATGTGTGCCTGTAAAGAAGAACAACACCGGAATACCTTGGTAGTAGAAAGAGCTATGGTCAGATGGTCCTACACCTGAGCTATCTGTTACTATTTTGAACATGTCTCTTTTGCCATAAGTACTGGTTGCACTCGCTAATGCAGGAGAAGTACCCACACCACCTACTGTCAATGCGTGTGTACTATCGTTCAACCTACCGATCATATCCATATTGATCATATAGGCAATGCTATTACTATCCAAGCCCATATCCTTCACGAAAGCCTTAGAGCCTATAAGACCAAGCTCTTCTGCTGAGAAGTGTAGGAACAAGTAGTTGTAGTGGTTATAGTTCTTACTATTCTTGATCCACATGGCTAGCTGTATCAACCCTGCCGTACCGCTGGCGTTATCATCAGCACCATTGTGTATTTGTGGTTCTTTACCCGTATAGCGGCTATTACCATCCTGACCCATACCTAAGTGATCGTAGTGCGCACCTAATACCACGGTGTACTTTGCACCATTATCTACATAGCCGGCAATGTTATTACCCGTTAGGTTGGTCTTTTCTATCATGATGTTTATCGATACATCAATACTACCCTTATCATCAGCTATATATGCATTATAAGCATCATGACTGATAAATGCAGCAGGTATATCTATATTCTCAAAGTCAGAACGTTTGTTGAACTTAGGCTCATACTCCGCGCCATACTCATCATATAGTATCACACCTTCAGCACCTTTTTTAGCGGCATCGGTTACTGCTTTGAAAGCTGCTTTCTCCCAATCGAAGTGCGGGTTCTTAGCTTCATCCTCATCCTTGTACAAAGAGATCATCCACACACCACCTTGCTCGTTGATATTTGGTAAAATGGTTTTGTTCATTGACCCATCGGAACTAAATGGTAGAGGAAATGCTTGCTCTTCATTCAGTTGAAGGCCTGCAATTTCGATCTTTGTAGCCGGACCGATCTTCCTACCATTCACAAATGTGAAAGGATAGATATACTTACCTTGATAAGTACTGATGCCTTCCTGCTTGTAATAGTTAATGATGTAATCAGCGGCTGCTTTCTCACCTGGCGAACCTGTACGACGACCTTTCAGTTCGTCTGAAGCCAGATAACCAATGTCTTTCTTAAGTTGCTTTACTACTTTCTTATCAGACTTTGGTTGAGCTGATACGGTAGTTGCCCATGCAGCCGGGAGCAAAATGGCTGCGATAATGAATTGTACTTTCTTCATATGTGGCGCAAAGTTACGGCAGAAGTACCGAAATAATAGAAAACCGCTTCGAATTAACGAAACGGTTATCACTATTAAAAAAACAACTCTCTTAAACTCAGGCAGCTTTGATAGAGCCATCGGAACTAACTACCATGGCACTATTGTCTTTCTGCTCTGTATCAGAAGCATCCTTAGGCTGAGCCTCAGCACCATCTGTTGGTACTACGATATCTATATCAGATATCTCTTTCAATGATGGCAGGTCATCCGGTGAGTTAATACCCAAATAATCCATGAAGTTCTTAGAAGTCTCATAGATCAATGGCTTCCCTACTGCATCCTCCTTACGGCCTGCGATGATGATCAACTCCTTCTCCAATAACTTTTGGATGGAATAATCGGCACCCACGCCCCTGATGTATTCTATTTCTGCTTTGGTCACCGGCTGCTTGTAGCAAATAATTGCTAGTGTTTCCATAGCAGCAGATGATAGTTTTTTGATGTGTTTGTCTCCATTAAGTTGGAGTACTGTTTTATGAAACGCCTTCTTGGTTAAGAATTGATAGCCTCCACCTGTTTCCATCAGTTGGAACGGGTAGTACTCAGCACTATATTTCTCACGGATAGCATCCAAACAAGTAGCAACGCGCTCACCATCCATGATCTCTTCAAACGATTTGCTTAACAGCTCTGTCATCTCCATAAGAGAAACAGGACGTTCGCTGGCAAATATCAACGCTTCAACATGTGGCATTAATTGTTCTATATCCATAGTAAACACCGCTTTTCTGGTATGTACCGAAATTAAATAAGCTCTGTGATATATGAGGGGTAAAGAAATGCACAGCTGTGAATAAGTAGAATGAAATCTTTGTCAATTAATGCATTAAACATTACATTATTATTGATTTATATAATAATAACATCAATATAATTGGGCTAAAAGTATGCATTTGAGCTACTTAGAGCTCTAATTTCAGGATCTTGGCGGGTAATTCGGGCAGGTCTTCATTGGTTTTCACTTCTTTATAAACCTTTAAGTTGAAGATCATAGCCGTTCCTTTTACTTTGCCAAAGGCAACAATTTCTGTAAATACTTGATCTTCAGCAGTAGTATAAGTAATGTACCAGGCGTTAGCTTTTGAGCCACCCAGCTTACATTTTACTTTTTTCTTTTGGTACCCTTTTTCATTGGCAGACTGGTCAACAAACTGCTTGGGCATTTCACTCAGCAGCATATCGTTGACCTCCAACCAACCCATTTCATAATCATCGCAACGTACCTCGAAATTGGACTCAGCCCTGCAGCCATCGGGTATTCTATACTGTTGATCTGCAAATATTAGTTTGCTACCAAATACTTCCTGCTGTGCTGTAGCAAGAAAGTTGAGCATTAAAAGCCAGCTCATAACAACAATGCTGATATGGCTGCGCTTGGTCATTAGTTAAAGAATAATTGTGGTGCTACACCCAGTAGGATGACTAATATAGTCGTAATGGCTAATAATAATTTATCCGTACCAGTCACTTCGTGGTTCAGCTCGGCCTCACCTGTTTTGAAGTACATGGCAATGATAACGCGGAAGTAGTAATAAACACTCACCGCAGCCATCAATAAGGCAAAGATCACTAACCATAGCAGGTCGCCTTGTTGTACGGCACTCATCAATACAAAGTACTTGGCCATAAAGCCACCCGTAAGCGGTATGCCCGCCAGTGACAATAAGAAGATAGTGGTAAAGAAGGCCAAGACCGGTTGCTTCTTAGCTAACCCGTTAAAGCCATCGTAGGTATAATCTTTCATCTTCAGCAAAACGGCAAACATGCCTATCGTAGCCACACTGTAGGCTACTGCATACAACGTCATGCCTTGCCAAGCCGTGTTGTTTATAGACACTACTGCGAATAACATAAAACCTGCCTGAGCAATGGATGAGTAGGCCAACATACGCTTTACGCTCTGCTGGAATACCGCTGTAATGTTACCCATGAATAAAGTTGCCGCTGTGATCACCGCCAAGGTCATCGTCCACTGTGCACCAATATTACCGAAAGAGATATGGAACAATCTTAAGAAACCAATGAACGCACCGGCTTTCACCACTGTAGCCATAAAGGCAGTAAATGCTGTCGGTGAGCCGTCATACACATCGGGAGTCCAAGTATGCATAGGTGCTGCTGATACTTTAAAGGCAAAGGCGATCATAATAAGTATGACACCCCCTAAAGCCATCGGGCTCATCACATCAGCACTTAAGAAAGTAAAGTCTAAGATATTGAATGTACCTGTTGCACCATACAATAGTGTAATACCCATTAGCAAGATACCTGTCGTGAAAGCCCCCATCAGGAAGTACTTCAACGAAGCCTCATTGCTTTTCAGGTTACGCTTATCGCTACCTGCCAATATGTATTGTGGGATAGATAGTATCTCAATACCAATGAATAATATCAACAGGTTGTTATAGCCTGTGAGCAGATACATACCACAGAGAATGAAGAAGATCAATGCAAAATATTCCGCCACGTGGTTGCCTACTTCTTTGATGTGTTTACCCGCCAGTAGTACATATAAAAGTGTACATCCCGTCATGAGTGTATTGAACCACATAGAGTACTTGTCTATGCGCAGCATATTGTTAAAAAGTATTTGTGGCTCTGATGCACTTGCTGTGGCCAGCTCCCAAATGTTTACACCTAACAATGCCAACATAGCCATAGTAGCTATGGTTACTACCGACTTCTTATCCTTGGTTAAGAACCCGGTGTACATCATTACAATTCCCAATATTGTAGCAGCAATAATTGCCTTCATTACTATATCAATAGTTATTTGTCAATATTCAAATTACCTACGGCATCATGATCATGTTTACCACACCGGCTGTCATCTCTAACAATGGTTTAGGGTAAACACCTAAAAATATGATCAAGGCTATAATGATAGCTAAACCCAGATATTCGTTTGTTGTCAAGTCTTTATTCTCTTTCATCTCTACAACACTACCATAAGCGGTACGTTGTATCATATTCAACGTATACACCGCACCTAGTATCACACCCAAACCTGCTACTACCATGAAGGTAATGTTGTACTCCGTAGCACTTTGGAATAGACCGTTGAACAGCATGAACTCACCCACAAAACCATTGGTCAACGGTAAAGCGATGTTAGCCAATGATACAATCACTAAGGCAATAGCCATCTTAGGTGCTGATGTAGCCATACCGCCCAGCTCCGTCATGTTACGTGTGCCCCAACGCTGCTCTACCATGTGTACGATCAACCACATACCGGTAATGTTGATACCGTGGTTGAACATCTGCACCATCAAACCATGCATACCCACCTCTGTATTTGCAAAGGCAACAGCACTCATCAAGCCCATATGTGCAATAGAAGAGTAAGCTACTAAACGCTTCAGATCTTTTTGCATGATGGCCAATAGTGATGCATACACTATACCTATAATAGATAAGATGATAACAGTCTCCGACCAATAAGCCACACCCTCAGGTACCACAGGTAGCAACCAACGTATTACAGCAAACAAGCCCATCTTCACCATCAATGCACTTAGTACTATGGTTACAGGCGTTGGCGATTGCTCGTAAGTATCGGGCTGCCAAGTATGGAATGGGAAGATCGGCATCTTAATAGCAAAGGCGATAAAGATCAGCCAGAATACCCACTGCTGTTGATCGGCAGGCAAAGATCTACCGGCATTAATGATATTCTCCCAAGCAAAGGTATTAGCACCTGTACTTTGTGAAGCTAAATAGATAAGAGCAGCCAGTAACATCAAGCTACCTAAGAAAGTATAAATAAAGAATTTGAAAGTAATGGCGATACGCTTCTCACCGCCCCATTGCGAACATAGGAAGTATACAGGGATCAAAGCCAACTCCCAAAAGAAATAGAACAACAAAGCATCACCCGCTAAGAACACACCTGTAATACCTGCTTGTGACAACAGCATCAAACCATAGAATGAGCCTTGGTTCTCCACTTTCTTATTGGTATTACTGGTGTATACCGCCAGCATCACAATACTCACCAATAAGCTCAACATAGCACTCATACCATCAGCCACAAAACTTAAGCTTGTACCTACAGACGGTATCCAGTCCATACCCCAGGTTACCGGAGTAGTATAAGCATCCATACCTACCAATGCCGATACGACTAGTGTAACTAACGTACTGACAATAGCTGTTCCTTTTACCGTATCATTCTTAACAAGGAAACTATATATCCCTGCTACTATTGGAACTACTATGAGTAATGTTATGATCATAATATTGATGCAGTATGCTATCTAAAGATTATTGTATCCACAAAAAGGTAAAGGCAAACAATAGTGTAATACCTATCACCATAATAAAAATGTAAAAGCCAACCTGGCCACTTTGTACTAACCTGATGCGGTTACTACCCCAATGGATACTCTTACCTACACCATTCACCAACCCGTCGATACCCAATTTCTCTACTACGTTATTTAAGAAGCCGGACAAAGCAGCTATCGGGCGAACGATAATTGCATCGTACAACTCATCTATATACCATTTGTTTTCCAACACTTTTGCAATGCCAGTGTTAGGGGCAAAGTCTGCTTTCTTCGTCACCATACGGGCAATGAAGATCATAACAACAACTAATACAGTTGACAAGCCCATCAACATCCACTCTGTACTATGCTCTAAGTGATGCACGTTCAAGTTCTTCACCACAGGGCTTAAATATTCATTCAATATGTGATGCTCACTGATCACAGCAGGCAAACCTACATAACCACCCACTACAGCTAGTATCGCTAATATCACTAATGGTATGGTGATAGCCGCAGGGCTTTCATGTAAATGATTTTTTTGATCTTCCGTTCCGCGGAAAGTACCTGTGAAGGTTAAGAAGTATAAACGGAACATATAGAAAGCTGTCATTAATGCGGCACCTAAGGTCAAATAATACATCACAGGGCTGTGCGCATATACTGATGCCAGAATTTCGTCCTTAGAGAAGAAACCTGAGAAACCGGGGATACCTGCAATAGCCAAACAGCCGATCAAGAAGGTAATGCTGGTAATGCGCATGTGCTTGCTCAAGCCACCCATCTTACGAATGTCTTGCTCACCACCCATAGCGTGTATCACACTACCCGAGCCTAAGAATAATAAGGCTTTGAAGAAGGCGTGTGTCATCACGTGGAACACTGCTGTGGTATATGCTCCCATGCCCAAAGCTAAGAACATGAAGCCCAACTGACTCACCGTAGAGTAAGCCAGTACTTTCTTAATATCATATTGTTTGATAGCAATCGACGCTGCCAATATGGCCGTAGCCAAACCAACGATCGCCACCAAATGCATCGCATCAGGAGCAAGATTGTATAAAGCATTGCTACGGGCGATCATATAGATACCCGCTGTTACCATCGTAGCAGCGTGTATGAGTGCTGATACAGGAGTAGGACCTGCCATCGCATCCGGCAACCATGTATATAAAGGAATCTGCGCACTCTTACCCATAGCACCTATGAAGAAACAAATGGCGATCCAGTTGGTCAACCCACTAGCTGTTGTCGTCGTATTAAATGTACTGAACAGTTCTTGATAGGATAGTGTACCGAAGTTGAAGATCACCAACAGCATACCTACTAAGAAACCAAGATCACCGATACGGTTCATCACAAAGGCCTTCTTAGCTGCATTGGTATTCTCTCTTTCTTTGAACCAGAAACCGATCAATAAGTAAGAGCAAAGCCCTACACCTTCCCAACCGATGAACATGATCAGGTAGTTACCACCTAATACCAATAGCAACATGGAGAACACGAACAGATTCAAGTAAGCGAAGTATTTCACCACACCTTCATCGTCGTGCATATAAGAGGTAGAATATACATGTATCAAAAAACCGATACCGGTAATGATGAGTAAGAATAAAGATGACAATGCATCTACCTGAAAGGCAAACGGGATATTCAGTTTACCTGACTGGATAAAGTCAAATAGATGAACAGTAGTAGCCGTACCGCTTCCTTTCACTTCAAAGAAAATACCTAACGATACAATAAATGAAGCCAGCACTGCTAAGCTGCCCACGATACCGCCGGCTTGCTTTGGCAATTTCTTCCAACCAATGCCATTGATAAGGAAACCTATCAACGGAAATAACGGAACTAAGTAAACTAAGTTTGTCATACCCCAAATTCCCCGAAGGGTATTAGTGCTTTAATCTGTTTAATATATTAATGTCTACCGAGTGTACCTTACGATACATCATCACGATCACTGCCAACCCTACGGCTACCTCTGCTGCTGCCACTACCATAATAAAGAACACGAATATCTGTGCAGAAGCATCGTTGTACATTTTAGAGAACGCAACCAGTAATAAATTCACTGCATTCAACATCAGCTCAATACACATGAAAATGATGATGGCGTTACGACGCATGAGCGTACCCATGATGCCAATGCAAAACAGCGCAATACTCAAAAACAAATAATATTGTGTTGGCATAATTCTTATGTTGTTGGTGTTTCTCCTTTTTTACCCAATACCACAGCACCTATCATAGCACTTAGGAATAACACACTACTTATTTCAAATGGCAGAACGAATTTTGTAAATAACGTCTTACCCAAGTTTTTAATCAATCCAATGTCTGTTGCGGCTTGCTCCAGTGGTGTTACCGATGCAGAACGTAATGCCGCCAATATCACCAAGAACAAAATACCTCCCGATACACCACCTGCTATTTGTATCAGCAGGTTCTTCTGTGGCTCTGTATCTGCGTTCAAGTTCATCAACATGATTACGAACAGGAAGAGTACCATAATAGCACCCGCATAAACAATGATGTTCACGATCGCAAGGAACTGTGCATTCATTAATATATAATGCCCCGATATGGCAAAGAAGGTTGCAATAAGAAATAGAACACTACTTACCGGGTTGCGGCTCAATACCACACCCAAGGCACAGCCCAGTGCCATCACAGTTAAGAACCAAAATATAATCTCGTATAAGCTCATATCACTTATTTATCCTCGCTCTTTTTAGGGTGAGGAATCAAAAGGTCTTCTTTTTTATAGATCATGGTGCTACGCTCGTAATGCGTAGGCATTAATGTTTCACTTAGATATACCGCATCTTTAGGGCAAGCTTCTTCACAATAGCCACAGAAAATACAACGCAGCATGTTGATCTCATACTTGGCTGCATATTTCTCCTCACGGTATAGACCTTTCTCTTCAGGCTTACGCTCGGCTGCTTCCATAGTAATGGCCTCTGCAGGACAAGCCAAGGCACATAGGCCACAAGCCGTACAACGCTCACGCCCTTCCTCGTCACGGTTCAGTACATGCAAACCACGAAACACCGGGCTAAACGGACGTTGCTCTTCCGGATAGCTTGTAGTAGCCGGCTTTTTAAATATATGCCCCAGCGTTATACTCAAGCCCTTCGCAATAGCAGGAAGATATATCCTCTCGCTAAAGGTCATCGGGCTGCGGTTTACCGCTTTCGATCTGTTCGTTAGTTTTTCCATTATCCTTATTTAAACACCCACAATATCAACGCACCTGTAATGAGCATGTTTACCAATGCTAACGGTATCAACGATTTCCAACCTAAGTTCATCAACTGGTCGTAACGAAAACGTGGCAACGTCCAGCGTATGAACATGAAAAACAATATAAAACCAATAATCTTGGTCATCAGTACTACCACGCTTATGGCAGTGAATAACATAGGATGAACACTAGCCGCTACCTGATCCATGAACGGGAAGTTATACCCACCAAAGAATAGTGTAGCGAGAACAGCGGAGCTAATGAATAAGTTCACATATTCCGCAAATAAATAGAAGCCCAGTTTCATCGAAGAATACTCCTGATGGTAACCCATGTTCAACTCACTCTCACACTCTGCCAGATCAAAAGGCGCACGGTTCAACTCTGCAAAAGAACAGATCAGGAATATAAAGAAGCCTAAAGGCTGTTTAAAGAAGTTCCAAGTAAAATAACCGTCTGCCCAAAAACCATGTTGTTGCTCTACGATCTCGCGCATGCTTAACGTACCGGTCATTAATAATAAGGCAACCAAGCTGATACCAAAAGCCAGCTCGTAAGAAACGGCCTGTGCCGCTGCACGGATACTACTTAGTAGCGAGAACTTGTTATTCGATGCCCAACCACCAAGCATGACACCATACACACCCACACTCAAAACACCAAAGATGAACAGGATACCAATATTGATATCTGCCATTTGTAACGATATCACTTTGCCGCTCTCAGTTACATAGTCAGGCCCCCATGGTATCACCACACTGGTCATACATGCTGTAAGCATGGCTAATGCAGGACCTAGTATGAATAAAAAACGGGTAGAACGATCGGGGATGATCTCCTCTTTAAAGAAAAGTTTACCACCATCAGCCAAAGGCTGTAATAAGCCAAACGGACCTGCACGGTTAGGACCTTTACGGTCTTGCATGATGGCTGCTACCTTACGCTCACCCCAAGTGGCATACATAGCCACACCTAATGAACCCAGCAAGATAACCGTTGCTAAAATCAACTTCTCAATAATAAGTGCTGTATCAATACTTAGTAGCAGCATAGTGGCGCAAAAGTAATTAGTTGTTTATATTTTTAATTGTCTTTCTTCTCAAAATCATCAGAATGTGCAGGACCTTCTATTTTAGAAAGCTTCACATTGGGCTTATTCACATCACTTTCATCATGTATATCTAATAAAAGCTGAGGGTCTTTACCGATCACTTTATCGATCAATACCGGCTGTGGTTTTGTGTTCACATAGTGCCCTTGCGATATCACACTGTGTCGGCTGATCTGCGACGGGCCTTCTATCACCCAATCCTTAGAGTCTTTCTTCTCAAAGCGGCACTCATTACATATCCAATCTTCTACCTCACCCCACTGGTCTTTACGAGCTGTTACACGGTATACCTCATCACCACGATACCACAAGCGCACCTTACCACAACACTTAGGGTTGTTACAGTCGCGATGAGCATCTACGGGCTTGGTAAACCATACACGGTTCTTAAAGCGGAAGGTCTTATCTGTTAATGCACCTACAGGGCATACATCTATCACGTTACCGATAAAATCATTCTTCAGGTTCTTGCCTAAGTAAGTGCTGATCTCTGCTTTATCACCACGCTCCAATACACCATGTTCACGATTCTCCGTTAGTTGCTCTGCTGTATATACACAACGGTAGCACAGGATACAACGGGTCATGTGTAGGGATATATAATCACCCAAGTCTTCTTTCTCAAACGTACGGCGGTCGAACTCATAACGAGAGTCAGGAGCACCATGCTCGTAACTCAAATCTTGCAAGTGACACTCACCTGCCTGATCACACACCGGGCAATCCAACGGGTGGTTGATGAGTAACATTTCTACCACACCTTTTCTAGCGTCAATCACACGTGGAGAAGTGATGTTCTTCACTTCCATACCGTCCATCACGCCGGTACGGCAGCTAGCCATCAGTTTTGGCATCGGGCGCGGGTCTTTTTCAGAACCTTTGCACACCTCTACCAAACAGGTACGGCACTTACCACCACTACCTTCCAGCTTGCTGTAATAACACATAGCAGGAGGCGTGATGTCACCACCTATCTGACGCGCCGCCTCCAATATAGTAGTACCGGGGTCTACCTCTATTGTGACGTTGTCAATTGTTACTTTAAATTTCTGCTCACTCATAACTAAAAAATAAAAAAGCAAAAATTACTTGCCTTTCATTTTTATTATACTCGAAGCTATGATCTTAGAAAGCTCATCTGCTTCTATTAATAATTCATTCAATTTATCCTTATCACAAGACAATGTATCTCTGATAAGGCACAGCCAATACTTTGTTTCATTAGCTGATTTTAGTGCAATGTGGTAAAAATTAATCACATCCTTTTTACTACTACCTACACCTCCTTCTACAACATTGGCACCTATTGATGTACCACTTCTCAATAATTGATCAAAAATTGAGTAGTCAATACGTTCATACTTTGCAGTATGGATAAACTTTAAAAGAGCTTTAGAAAATTGAAAACACCTTTTCTTAATATCATAAGGTTTTTCAGGTGCGTTCATTTTTCTTTTTAATTTTTACTTTCTTCTTTAGTCTAGCCTGCTTCCACTACCGGCGGTAGCGGGTCAGCATAATGCGCTAAACCAAAGTTTCTTTTCTGCGACTCCTCAGGATGTTTCACATGCCACTCAAACTCATCACGGAAGTGACGAATGGCAGCAGCTACAGGCCATGCCGCAGCATCGCCCAGCGGACAGATAGTATTACCTTCTATCTTGCCTTGTATATCCCAAAGAAGATCTATATCACTCATCTTTCCTTTACCGTACTCAATGTTCTTCAATATTTTATACATCCAACCTGTACCCTCACGGCACGGGCTACACTGGCCACAACTCTCATGGTTGTAGAAGTGAGCCAAGCTCATGGTATGACGTACCACACACTGGTCTTCATCTAAAACAATGAAACCACCCGACCCCATCATAGTACCTGTTTGGAAACCACCGTCAGACAAACTCTCGTAGTTCATATAACGTGTTTCTCCAGCAGCTGTCTTCAACAATAAATTAGCAGGAACTATAGGTACTGATGAACCACCCGGGATACAAGCTTTCAGCTTTTTACCATTTGGTATTCCACCACAGTACTCGTCAGAGTAAATAAACTCTTCTACAGAGATGGTCATATCTATTTCGTACACACCAGGCTTGTTGATATTACCACAAGCCGATAGTAGCTTAGTACCTGTAGAACGGCCTACACCTATCTTCGCATACTCCTCGCCACCCATGTTAATAATAGGCGCTACAGCGGCTAAGGTCTCTACGTTGTTTACCACCGTTGGTCTGCCCCAAACACCTTTCACTGCCGGGAATGGTGGTTTGATACGAGGGTTACCACGCTTACCTTCCAAGCTTTCCAATAGCGCCGTTTCTTCACCACAGATGTAAGCACCTGCTCCACGTTGCACGTATATTTCACAATCAAAGCCTGAGCCTTGAATGTTCTTACCTAACCAACCATTATTCTTAGCTTCAGCTATTGCTTCTTCTAAAATATCTACGATCCATGCATACTCACCACGTATATATATATAGGTAAGATTGCTACCTAATGCAAAGCTGCTCACGATCAAACCCTCAATTAATATATGAGGGATGAACTCCATTAAATAACGGTCTTTGAATGTACCAGGCTCCGACTCATCGGCGTTACACACCAAGTGACGAGGTACCCCTTCAGGCTTAGCCAAAAAGCTCCACTTCAATCCCGTAGGGAAACCCGCACCACCACGACCACGAAGGCCACTTTTCTTCACCTCTTCCACTATTTCGTCAGGCGTCATTTTCAGCGCCTTCTCTACCGAGCGGTATCCTCCATGCTTACGATAGGTATCGTAGTAACGAATACCTTCTACATGTGCATGTTCTAATAATAGTTTCATATTTATGCTAAATCCTTTCGGACTTGTTTTTATTTATCTTTTATACCTACGCTTTGTCGGTTCACCATCACCCACCCCATCATGTTCTGCCACTTCCAGGTTTGCATAGAGTGTAGGTGAAACTCCAACCCTTTCATTCCTTTATAGTCTGCATTGATCACCACATCTGCTCTCAAGGTCATCACTCTGTTCGTTATAGCTACCACTTCTACTTTTTCTGTTTTCACATCGTTGTAAGTGATCGTACCGTTGAACAGATCATCGATAAATTCGCGCTTCGTCTCTATCCATCCATTGCTATGCCCATAGCTTAAGCTATTATGTAATAGCTTTTTCAATGCCACACTGTCCTTAAATATCAGCGCTTTATTAAACGCCTCTGAAGCCACCTTCACACCCTGCTCATTCCGCTGGGCAAAGCTGCTGCTATATATAAAGAGCATTAATAAGAGTAATATGTAGCTCTTATTCATCTTCATAATCTTCATCCGTTTCAATGTACTCTTCCAATGGTCCAAAGAAATGTTCTTGCCACCCGTCTCTATGCCCTTCCATTTCTTCTTCCGTAGGCAAGCCTATATGGTTCAGCTCTACTTTTGTTCCTTCACCATCTACACTTAAGGTATAAGTTACCTCCGATGGTTTTGTTCCTTCTTCCCAGTCTGTGGTCGTCCAAGTATAGCTTAACTCATATTGGCTAAGCCTGGTCACTTTGCCACTCACCCACCCGTCAAACATCATAAACTTGCCACCGATCTTTGGCTCTAATTTCGCATCTGCTATGCTCCACTCACTTATCATCTGTTGATCGATCAACAGCTCCATCACCCTTTGCGGAGTAGTGGGTAAGTGAAATTCCATATGCAGGTTATACGTCATTTCTTAGTTTTTAGCCGCTGCTCTCAGCTCGTCTATGATTTGATCTATTTTCTCTTTGGTCAAAAACTCTTTATAGTGTTTACCCAACTGCATCATTGGCGCATAACCACATGCACCCAAACACTCAGCGGGCTTTAAGGTAAACAATCCATCTTCAGTAGTTTCTCCTGCCTTGATGTTCAGTTTTTCTTTGATATAGTCAATAATCTCATCACTACCATTCAACATACAAGGCCCTGTTTGGCACACTTCCAAAACATACTTACCAACCGGCTTTAGGTTGAACATAGTATAGAAAGTAGCTACCTCATACACCTCAATAGGTTTGATGCTCAACAACTCTGCCACATAGTCCATCACAGGTGCATCCAACCAACCGTCAAACTCTTCCTGAGCGATGTGCAGCACCGGTATCAAGGCACTCTTTTGCTTCCCCTCAGGGTAGCGCGCCATGATCTCTTTTACCTTATTCAGTTTTTCTTCACTAAACTTTATCATACATCCACCCCATACAGGGTATTAGATTGTTATCAAATATTATGCATCCAGCTCGCCCGCGATCACGTTCAAGCTACTCAATGCCACAATAGCATCACTGAGCAAACCACCTTGTATTATTTCAGGGAATGCCTGATAATAAATAAAACATGGTCTGCGGAAGTGTAAGCGATACGGCGTTCTACCACCATCGCTGATCAAATAATAACCTACCTCACCATTACCACCTTCTACGGAGTGATATATCTCACCCGGTGGAATGTCTATCTCACCCATCACCATTTTAAACTGGTGGATCAATGCTTCCATACTGGTATACACATCGTCCTTGGCAGGGAAATGATATTTATCTGCCTCAGGGTCGAAGAACACTTCTTTCTGAGCAGGATCTTCCTGCTCTATCTTGGCTATTTTTTCTAATGCTTGTTGGATGATGCTATAACTCTCCCACATCTCACCATTGCGCACTAAGTATCTGTCGTATACATCACCTGTATTACCTACGGGTACATTGAAATCAAAATCTTCGTAAGAAGAATACGGCTGTGCTACACGCACATCATAGTCTACACCTGCCGCACGAAGGTTAGGCCCTGTGAAGCTGTAGTTCAAAGCACGCTCGGCACTGATAGGCCCTGCACCAATACAGCGATCCATGAAAATACGATTCCTGTCCAGCAGCGATTCAAACTCTTTCAACACCTTTGGGAACTTCTCCATGAACAGATCTATCTTTTCCCATGCTACTTTAGAGAAGTTGCGCTCAAAACCGCCTACACGGCCAATATTGGTCGTTAAGCGAGATCCGCAGATCTCTTCATATATCTCATAGATCAACTCACGCATTTGGAACACGTAAGTAAATGGCGTTAATGCTCCGGTATCCACACCTATTACTGAATTACAGATCAAATGGTCACCAATACGTGCCAGCTCCATAATAATGACACGCATATAGTCCACACGCTTAGGCAACTTCAGCCCCAATAGTTTCTCCAACGTCATGTGCCAACCCATATTATTAATAGGGGCAGAGCAATAGTTGAGCCTATCCGTTAAAGGAGTGACTTGATAGTAAGGACGACGTTCCGCTATTTTCTCAAATGCGCGGTGGATGTACCCTACTGTTTGCTTCGCACTCAAGACACGCTCACCATCTATCTCCAAGATATTCTCGAAGATACCGTGCGTGGCCGGGTGTGTAGGACCAAGGTTCAACGTCGTTGTCTGTTTGGTCAACGACTCATTGGCCAGCTGTATATTATTATGTTGTTGTTCTTCAGACATTATATGAAGTCTACAATCCTTTTATTAATTAATCGACCCACCTCGGCCAAACATCTCATCATCTTTATCCGTACGGGTAGGGTCTTCCATCGGGTATTCCTTCCTCATCGGGAAGTGTTCCATCTCGTCTACATTCAAGATACGTCTCAAGTCAGGATGCCCTACAAAGTTCACCCCGAAGAAATCATAACTTTCCCGCTCCATCCAGTTAGCACCGGAGAACAGCTCCACCGCTGAAGGAATATCGGGCTGCTCGATAGGCACATATGCCTTCAACCTCAAACGCACATTATTGGTCAGGCTATGTACATGGTATACCACACAAAGCTCTTCTCCTTTACGATCAGGAAAATGCACCGCTGTAAGGTCTGTTAAAAACTGGAACTTCAATTCGGCCTCATCATATAAATAACGCAGCACCTCCATATTCTTAGCAGCAGGCATGATCACGGCAAGCATACCGTAAGATTCCTCCCACTGTAGCGTATCTGCCCCAAACTGATCAGTTAACTTTTGTTTTATTATATCGTTGGTCAATGCCATTGTCTTCAAAATAGTTTACTGTATACCGTACCCTTCTAGTAATGCTTTGTATTGGTCGCTATGCCTGCGGCGTAGGCTCTCGTTATGCACTAGCTCCTGCAAGTGCAACACCCCTTCCAAAATAGCTTCCGGGCGAGGAGGGCAGCCAGACACATATACATCTACAGGTATTACCTGATCGATACCTTGTAAAACAGAATAAGAATCGAAGATACCACCGCTAGAGGCACATGCTCCAATAGCGATCACCCAACGAGGCTCTGCCATTTGCAGGTATACATTGCGGAGTATCGGTGCCATCTTCTTAGCTATGGTACCTGCTACGAGCAACACATCACACTGCCTCGGGGTAAAGCCCATACGCTCTGACCCGAAACGAGACAGATCGTAGTTGGCACCCATGGTAGCCATAAACTCAATACCACAGCAAGAGGTAGCAAAAGGTAGCGGCCACAAAGAGTTTTTACGAGCCAACCCTATGATCTTATCAAAAGAGGTAGCCTGAAAACCTTCACCACTATAACCTTCCGGCATTTCTGCCAATTTTATATTCGTATTGTACTGTACCGGACGTCCCATAATTATCTATTTATCATTTACACACAGGAAGTTAGTCTTCCCATTCCAATGCTCCTTTTTTTACAATATATATAAAGCCTGTAAGGAAGAACCCTACAAATAGTACCACTGCTAAAAAGCCCTCTTGACCCAAGTCTCTAAAGTTAACAGCATAAGGATAAAAGAAGATCACCTCCACATCGAACAACACAAAAAGTATAGCTATCAGGAAATACTTAATGGCCAAAGGCTGGCGGGCGTTACCTATCACCGGTATACCACTTTCAAAGTTGACCAACTTATCTTGGGTTTTTCTTTTAGGGCCTAACAAGTGCGTGGCCATTAGTGTAACTACCACAAAACCTAAAGCAACAACCAGTTGCACCACAACGGGCAAATAGTCTATCGGTGTGTTCTGTTCTGCCGCTAGCAGTAGAAAGTCCATATACGTATAGCTTGGAGCGTTAATTTACAGTGCAACAAAGTTAAGTGTATCGCCTGAAAATACAAGATTTATACCCCTAAATATACACTGCCGTACATATATACTAAATCACTCATGATTAACCACATATTCATAGGTATGCCTAAACCTCTATTTCGTATTACCGGATCAAGGTTTTGTAACATGTTATTTCAATTTATTACCGCCATGTTTTACCTTCAATATCCATTTAAAAAATACTTTACATACCTATAATACCTATACGGCAAAAACCTGTTCATTTGAAAAGAGCCTACCTTATATTATTATTTACGCTATGTGCTGTAACACTACAGGCGCAAATACTCACTTATAATCTCAATAAGAATAACGGGCTACCCAGCAATACGGTATATAACAGCTATGTTGACCATAACGGGTATTTGTGGCTGGCGACAGAAAACGGAGTAATACGCTATAATGGCTATAACATTAAGAAGTTTGACTATAACGACGGACTTCCTAACATAGATGTGTGGCATGTGCATGAAGATGAGCAACATAGAATCATTCTGTCCTCATTCAGTAAAGTGCCCGGATATATTAAAAATGGCAAGTATCATTCTTTTGTCCTAAAAGGCTTTGACACCAGTTACCAATATATAGCACCTAAATACTTTCATTCACGAGAAGATACTATTTGGTTCTACAACCAAACGGGCTCTTGGATACTGGCAACAACTGATTACATAGTGGGCGATACCATATATCATGTACATGTGCCGGAACACAAGGCCAACATGGTAACTAGTTCACTTCCTGCAATTAATATGTTTGCCATTTTTGATACAAGTAATCATATTTATAATTACAAAATTGAAGATGGGAGATATACTGAGCCCGTTATTTTATGTAAAGACATCCCTAAGTTTCTACTGGATGCCATAAACACATCTCAACATATAGAGAACAGAGATAAGGCTGAACTATTTCATATAGGTGATATACACTTGATACAACACCATGAAAGGCAGAAGGCATATTACATTAACTATAAGAACTGCCATATAGATAGTTTTCAGCTTTTTAAACCTTCCGCTAATAAACAATCTATTCTAATCGGTCACCCTTTGAACCAATACTATACAAGCCTTGTATCGCAGGATAGTATACATATTGTTGACACCAACCTTTCTGTAAAAGCTTTTTCCTTCTTAGAGCTCACAGGCTTAGAAAACAGAAAAGGTCACTTTGGTGATTATATTCTATATGACTCTCTATGGGGAAAAGGCTTATGCACTGCTAATGATGGTATTTATTTTACTTTAGACGACAACCCTGTTTTCAAGCCAGCTAAAAATCTTACTGATTATCTATACGTTGGCAGGCAAAACGACTCCCTCTCTTTATGGTGGAATAAAGAAATAGGTATTATTGCCACACTATATCAACAAAAAATAATATCTGAACGAAAACAAAAAGTATACTCTCAGCTTAAATACATCAAATACTTTTCTGATGATATCACCCACAACTTTGAAAAGCAAGGAAGTTACCTGCTTAACATAAAGACCAATAGTATATACAGGCCTTTTGAAGAACGTGATGTATTTAAATATATAGACGAGGAGGGAAACACCGTATCGCATGACAAGAAAACATATGGATGGCTGATGGAAGCTACTAAAGATGTTATTGCAATTGACAGCAACAATGTTTACGGTATTGGCGGTGGCATGAATGGGCTGTTCCATTTTCAATGGAATAGCAAAGACACCTTTGTTACAAAAAAAATTGGCAATCATAAATACAATAAGTTAACCTATAGTAAAAAACATCAATGCTTTTTTGCTTACAACGATTATGTACTCCTTATATACAACATGGCATCTGATAAAAAGGTCATGCTATCTATGGATAGGCTTAGGGAAATTGGTATCAATCAGATCAGGAAAATAGTAGCCGATGAATATGGGAATATTTTCATTCAAGACTATGACAGGTTATTATTATTTGATCTGAAAAAACTAAGGTTAAAACAATTACTATCCAACTATAATATGGAAGGTGCTGTGATGGATCTTTTGAATGACAAACTAATCATAGCAGGAAACTTTGGTGTGGCACAATATCATATAAAAGGGGAAGGGGCTTTAACCTTATCTAAACTTTACCCAAACACCAAAGGGTTGCTTTATAACTATGTGGTCGATATGAATATAGCGCCTCATACTGTTACCATTGTTACAGACAAAGGGGCCTTTTTTATTGATACTAATACCCCATCTTACAATAATAACAACTCGCGCAAAAGGATATTATATACGTACAAAGAAGAAACATCAATACTTCAAAAAGTTGACACTATTATTCTCGGCAATAAAAACAGACAATTTGCTTTAGATGTTATTAACCCATTAAGTTATGGCGACTTAAAGTTCAAATACAAACTATCTGATAATGCTGCCTGGACAGAGTTAGAAGGCAGTGACATCAACTTGCAAAACTTAAAAACCAACCGTTATTATCATTTAAGAATACAAGCCAGCGATTTAGGTTGGAGAAGCAATACATATCATACTTACCTGTTTATTGAGCCTAAATGGTGGCAAACACAAAAAGGTGTTTTCATCATAGTGCTTTTAAGCATCTTAGGCTTATCGGGCTTGGTAATTACCGCGGTTCTGATCACTAGAAAAATAATATCTCAAAATAATGAGCGCAGAAATAAAGAGCGTGACCTTGAACTAAAATCTATTTACTCGCAAATCAACCCACACTTTATATTTAATACTTTGAGTACGGCGATGTATTATGTAAAAAGGAATCAAAATAAAGAAGCCTTTAAACACATCAGCCAGTTCTCAGAATTACTCAGAGCATATCTTAAAGCCTCTAGAAATAAATACATATCTATAGAAGACGAGGCAGAGAACCTGCGCAATTACTTAGAGCTACAAATATCAAGGTTTGAAGAGAAGATACAATACAAAATAGAAGTAGATGAAAATCTTGATGCTGCCAATACCACTATACCATCGCTACTTTTACAACCTATTGTTGAAAATGCACTTAACCATGGCATCTTTCACAAGGCCGGCACTGGCAATGTGCTAATAGCGTTTAGAAAAGGTGAACGGAAGGAAGAAGTAATATGTATAGTAGATGATGATGGTATTGGCAGAGAAAAAGCAAAGTCTTTGCGAAATGTGATCACTAAGAAAGTAGACTCGTACGGTACGATTCTTATTAATGAGTTGGTCAACACTTTTAACAAATACGAGCCAATACAAGTAGATATAAAATATATTGATAAAGAAGCCCCGCTAAGCGGAACAACTGTTGTCATCACTATAAAGAAAAACTAATGAGTACAAAAGCAATAATTGTTGACGATGAGCATAAAATGATCGCCCTTTTAGAGGACGCTCTTGCAGATCTTTTCCCTCAAATTGATATTGTAGCAAAATATACCAACTGGAAGGAAGCCATAAAGGGCATTTACGATATAGACCCCGACATTATATTCATGGACATATCTATGCCTGAAAAAACAGGCTTTGATATTCTTAACCTACTTCCTGACATTGACACCGAGATCATATTTGTCACTGCACATTCCGAATTTGCTGTAGAAGCATTTGAGCATGCGGCATCAGGCTATATTCTAAAACCTATAAACGAGGAAAAGCTGGCTAAAACCGTCAAGCGTGTCTTAAAAAAGATAGAACAAAAGGAGGCACTGATACAAAACACTTCGTCAACTGAAAAAATAGGCATACCGGACGCTGATAGTGTATCGTACTATAAACCTGATGATATTATCTACATTGAAACGGTTAATAGATATACAAAAATTGTTACTGTAGGTAAAGAGATCGTTAGCTCCTATAGCTTGGGGATGTATAAAAAAACACTACCAAAGCAACAGTTCTTACTCACACACCGCTCTTTCATCATCAATGTAAACCACGTTGTACGTTTAGACCCCAGCAACTACGTAGTGATGACGAATGGAAAAGAAATCCCTCTATCCAAAAACCATAAAGACGACTTCTTAGCCAGGTTTAATAAAATTGGCAAATAATTGTTCATCCTGAAAAATAGGAGTTTTAAAATAATACGCATATTTGTGGTGATATAGGTATCGGCATGTGCTATACCATCATTACATCATACTGGCATATTAATGAGCGTGAATCAACCTAAGGTTTCTATAGTAATACCATGCTACAATCATGGCAAGTATATTTTGGAAACAATAGAGAGTATTGAAACTATTGCAGACAAAAACCTTTACGAGGTCATCATCGTAAACGATGGCTCAACAGACGAGTATACCAATAAGGTACTTACTGATATAAAGGACCGGAAAGCTAATTATACTGTCATTTTCCAAGAAAACCAGGGTGTATGTATTGCCAGAAATAATGCCTTAAAGCATGCCAAGGGCGAATATATTTTGCCTGTTGATGCAGATAATAATATAAAACCTGACTACATACCTAAAGCACTGGAAATACTTGAGCACAACAAAGACATATCTGTAGTATATACGGACAGTGAGCTCTTTGGCAACGAAAAAGGTATAAGAGTAGCAGGACCATACAACCTACAACGCCTGATGTTGGGCAATTTTATTGACAATTGCTCACTCTACCGCAGGTCTATGATAGATGACATAGGCTATATTGATACTTATGAGACCATAAATGGTATTGAAGATTGGGAGTTTTGGCTAAGAGCATCTTTTAACGGGCACAAATTCCATTACATAAACGAACCTCTTTTTGAATACCGTGTTTTATCCGATTCAGGATCTGCAAGATTACAGTCAGATAAAATAAAAGGTATTAGAAATACCGACTACTTTATTGAAAAACATAGCTATTATTACGGTGCGCAATATGTAGATAAGTATTTTACAGATAAGTTTAAGCAAAGCCCCATCGGCTTTATAGGGAAGCTAGTATTGAAGATCTACTTTCCTAAATGGTTTAAAAAACTTGTAGGGAAAGGCAAGCTGAGAAAATATATATAATGAGAACTGAGAACATAGCACGCCTGAGTAGTACCAAGGCCTCCATTAACCATCCATATTATATTGAGTACAAGTTTCTTTTTAAAGACCTTGAAGATGCTGTAAAAAAGTATGCTAAGGGCGACTTGCTCGATATAGGTTGTGGTAATAAACCATATTCTCCGTTTTTTGATGGGCTACTAGATAGCTATGTAGGCTGCGATATTGTTCAGTCAGACAAGAACCTAGTAGATATTATATCTCCGGCAACTGATATTCCGTTACCTGATGAATGTAAAGACACCGTTTTTTCAACACAGGTAATTGAGCATGTGGCCGACCACCAAGGTTTATTGTCTGAAGCATTTAGAATACTGAAGCCCGGAGGTTATGCTATCATATCCGGCCCAATGGCTTGGGAGCATCACGAGGAACCTTACGACTTTTTCCGCTTTACGAAATATGGGTTTGAACACATATTTAAAAAAGCAGGTTTTACTAATATAGAGCTGATACCTAATGGTGGTAAATGGGCCTTAGTAGGTCAATTATTCCACAATAGCTTACGATCTTCCTACTTCGGAAAAAAATCATTTAAAGCAAAGCTGCTATCAGGCTTCTACTTTCTCTTCCGTATTAAGTGGTTGATCAATGTCTTTTTTGTATGGCTGGATAATGTAGACAAAGACTATAGCAGCACGCTCAACTTTGTTGTAATAGCACAAAAGCCCCCAAAAGGTGAATAACTACTGCTATGTTAAAAAAACAGGCATTATTGACCTGAGGCTTACTTATTAATACTTTTACATATTAGTTAGTATGGGTATCGTATTCCGCCAGTCTGTTAAAACCACAATTGTCACATTCTCAGGGGCAATACTTGGCGCGTTGGTACTCTTACTCTCTACGAAGCTCATTGCTCAACAGCAATTTGGTTTTGCACGTAGCTTGCTCAGCCAAGCAGTGGTGGGCTCTCAGTTGATACTTACCGGCATGCACACCATGTTGTATGTTTTTATACATAAATACCCTCCTGAACATAAAGGTCGTTCCGTGCTTATCACCATTAGCATGATCATACCCATAGGGCTTACAGCACTGCTAGGCCTTATATACATGCTGGCCAAACCTGCAATAGTACCCTTATATACTGCTGAAGATATACTACTTGTAGACCGCTACTTCTTTTGGCTACCCATATTTGTACTTCTTTGGGGTTTGCTCACCATTTTGGAGCAATTCTTAAATGCGCATATGAAAGTAGCTGCCTCAAATTTTCTTAGAGAGGTAGTACTGAGGTTATTGAACATCGTTGTCATACTTGCATTTGGGTTTGAGTTGGTCAACTTTGATCAATTCATAATGCTTAGTGTATTAGTACACACTATACCGGTAGCCCTATTATGGCTTATGGCTAGAAGAATAGAAGGCTTCCAACTGTCAACTGACTGGCAAGCACTTTCAAAAACCGAATACAAACACATATTTGATTTTGCTTTTTTTCACTTGCTACTCAACCTATCAGTAACCCTACTAGACAATATAGATATACTTATGATACCTATATTAAGTAGTGCAGGCATGAGCTCTGTTGGTATATATACCATTGCCGTATATGTTACATCAATATATCAAATACCGTATCGCACTCTTGGTGCAGCTGCCACTCCTATACTCAATAAAGAGTACCATAACAATAACATGGAGAAAGTACGAGAGTTATTCTCACGCTCAAGTGTCAATATCTGGATCGCATCGTTTGGCATGGCTATTCTTATCATTGCTAACTTAGATAACGGGCTCGCCTTACTACCCAAAACATATGCTTCTGCCTATTCTGTTATACTTATACTCATGATAGGTAAAACCATCAATATGCTTACAGGGCTTAATAATGAGGTTATTAGTATTTCCAACTATTATCGGTTCAATTTTTATATCACAGCCTTACTCATAGCCCTTATCATCACCTTTAACTTGTTCCTGATCCCTAAATACGGTATCAATGGTGCTGCATGGGGTACAAGTATTGCGTTGGGGATATACAACTTGATCAAACTATTATTCCTTTGGGTAAAATTCAGGCTCAGCCCATTTACACCAACCAGCATATACATCATATTAGCAGCAGCGACGGCTTATGGTTTAGGCCTCTTACTACCATATATATATCATCCGGTATCAGATGCTATTGTACGTAGTATGGTCATTCTTATTATATATATAGTGATTTTGTATAAACTGAAGGCCTCACCTGATTTTAACCAGTACGTATATACTATCCTTAAAAAGAAAAAGCTGTTCTAACCAGAGCCAACAACCCTACGTTATTCAGTATATCAAGGCAAAAAACCTTAATTTTAACGTGCGGATAATAGTATGTCATTAAATTGCCATAATCTTTACCCCAACACAGTTGCTGTATATGCTGTCTGTATATTTATATCATTAGTAATACTACACGCCCCCTGGTATTACTAACATATTTGATCATTACTATTATGAATACAACTATCTCTGCATTTAAACGCCTATTCTTGGTAAGCATACTTTTATTGTCTTGCCAGCTTGCAAAAGCAACGCACTTTTATGGGGCTGATCTTTTCTATACACATGTATCAGGTTTAACTTACAAAGTAACTTTGGTTGTATACGGTGACTGTGCCGGTGCTTCTTTCCCAAGCTTTGCAACAGCAAGCCCAAGAATCAGGGTATCCAATGGTAGTAGTTTCTATTCCAACCTAACTTTGATAGGGCAAGCACCTACATCGGGCACAGAGGTAACACCGGTTTGCTCATCGCAGATCAATAATACAGCATGTAACGGTGGATCAATACCAGGGGTAAAGCAGTTTGTATACTCTCGTAATATTACTTTGAATACCACTTCAACTAACTGGATATTTAGGTTTACAGGTGCTATGGGTACTTCATCAGCCGGTAGAAGTAACTCGATAAGTAATATTGCAGGTGGCGGTAGCTCTATTATGAACTTAGAAGCTACACTTAATAACACCGTTGGAGCTAACTCTTCTCCTACATATACGACAATACCTACTCCTTTCTTTTGTATCAATAAGGCTGCTAACTATAATCCCGGCACTGTTGATATAAATGGCGATGTATTGACCTATAGTTTAGTACCGGGTTTAACTCAAACGGGTACGGTTAGCTACTTGACCGGTTATTCTGCAACTAACCCACTATCTGCCACTACAGGTACTTTCAGCTTTAGCGGCACAACAGGGCAGCTATCATTTACGCCTAATATAGTACAGCGTTCTTTAGTAGTAACTAAAGTAAATGAGTTTAGAAATGGAACACTCGTAGGTACTAGTATGAGAGAGATGACCTTTGTGGTACTAAGCAACTGTAACAATAACCCTCCGGGTGGCGGCATCTCCAATAATAACACAGGTACGGTTTCTTCTGATAGCTTGTCCATACAAGCTTGTCAATCTTCAGGAGTGGTCAACTTTAAGATCAACCCTACCGATCTAGATAATGATACGATAAATGTAACTACATCAGGCCTACCTGCAGGAGCTTCATTTACCGTTACTAATAATAATACGGCAAGCCCTAGTGGTAACTTCTCGTGGAATTTGACCAACGTTACTCCCGGGTCTTACAACTTCTTTATCACCTTTACTGATAATGGGTGTCCGCTATCGAGCAAGCAAACTTTGGCTTATACCATTACAGTATTGCCTAAACCTAAAATGACATTTGCGCTCAACTCTGCAGCCACCTGTACTAAGAAGGCGGTATTTACCATGACGCCTTCCGTTACGCCTTCACCTTGGAAAATTGAGATCTTCCAAGGCGTAAGTAATGTACACACCTTTACCGGGGTTACCGGCGCTCAAGTCGACAGCCTAGACCCGGGAACATACACCTTCCGCGTTACTAATGCCGATACTTGTTTTAGAGATACTATTATTACAATAGCACCTCCTCCTGCCATTCTCCCAACTTTCAATTATACGCTACCAACCTGTTTTGGCGGCAACGACGGTAAAATTGAGATCATTGGCACAGGAGGTAAAGCACCTTTCCAATACAAATTTGGCACCGGTAGCTACTCCTCTACCAATACCTTTACAGGGCTGGCAGCAGGTACATATACTGTATCTATTAAAGATGCCAACGATTGTATAAAAGATACAACGATCATATTCCCTAACCCACCAAGGTTAGACGCTAATATCACTTTCCAGAAACCTCCTTGTAACTACTTTAATAGTGGTGTGATAACGGTTAATGCCTTTAATGGTACACCTCCTTATGAGTATGCATTGGGTACGGGTAGTTTTAGCAGCACTAATACTTTCTCTGGGCTATTTTCAGGCAACTATACGATACATATAAAAGACTCTAACAACTGTACCAGAGATACTGTTGTTACATTACCGGATTCTATTAAAGTGCATGCGCTAACGGCTCTTACACATATTAAATGTCATGGTGATAGTACGGGTATTATCATTGTGAATGCCTTTGGTGGTACTGCCCCATATAAATATCAATATAATGGTGGTGCGCTTACACCTACCAATATTTTCATCAACATGCCTGCTGGCACTTACAACTTCCATATTGAGGATACGAATAAGTGCTATTTGGATACGGCTATTGTATTGAACCAACCTGACTCGTTGGTGATGCCGGTAACCATCACGCAACCATTATGTAATGGAGATACGAATGGTGTGGTAGTAGTTAACGGCGGTGGTGGTATTCCTCCATACGAATATGCAATAGGCACAGGCTCATTTAGTACTACAAACACATTTAACAATCTAGGTGCAGGCACTTATACAATACGCATAAAAGATAGTAATGACTGTGTTAAGGATACTTCTATAACCGTAAACCAACCTGCAGTACTGGCCATTGCCAGCTTGCCGGTAACCAACCCTTATTGCTTTGGTGTATCTGACGGTACTATCACCTTTAACGCTACAGGTGGTACTACACCATACTCCTACAAGATAGGTACAGGCACTTATGGTGCCAGTAATGCCTTTACAGGCCTTGGCCCCAACACTTATACAGTGTATGTAAGAGATAATAACAACTGTGAGAAAGACACTACGGTAACCCTTGTGCAGCCTCCTGCCATCATCCCTACTGTAGACGTTTTGGAATCAACTTGTACACCATTGGATAATGGTAAGATCACTTTGAGTGCTACAGGTGGTACACCGGGGTATACCTATGCCATAGGTACTAATCCTTTTACCGCCAGCCCAACTTTCACAGCATTAGCTACCGGCACCTATATTGTGCGTGTAAAAGATGCTAATGATTGTATCAAAGACACGACCGTATTTGTTGACGACTCTATTAAAGTGGCTGTAGCTATTACTGCTGTAAATGCTAAATGTTTTGATAGTGCCAGTGGTAGTATCACAGCTGTAGCCTCTGCCGGCACCAGCCCATATAAATATGCTATTGATGCCAACCCATTTGGCAGTACTAATAGCTTTACCAACTTAAAAGCCGGTACATATGCCATACATGTAAGAGATGATATAGGCTGTGAAAAAGATACGAATGTAACGCTAACAGAACCTAACCGACTAAGAGCAAATCTCAACATCGTCAGACCAAGTTGTAATGGCTATAGCGACGGACAGGTCAATGTATTCCCAATAGGTGGTACGCCAACTTATAAGTTCCGCTGGGGCGGCAATCCGTATATACATACCAACCCGCTTAACGGTCTATCTGCCGGCTTTGCCAATGTAAGGGTTACTGATACCAATAACTGTATCTTCGATACGGTGATCAATATTACCGAGCCAGCCATACTTGACTATACACTTAATGTAACAAATGTACTTTGTAAAGGAGAGTTTTCGGGTCAGGTAGAAGTAAATGCTACAGGTGGTACTGCGCCATATATATACGCGTCTAACTTTAATGCCTTCCAAAGCAGTAATACACTTACAAGCCTAGGTGTGGGAAATAACCTCATCAGGCTAAGAGATGTAAACGACTGTTTTAAAGACTCTACTATTACACTTACCGAGCCGGATTCATTGTTAATAGATAATGTGACCGTTACACACCCTACTTGTGAAGGGTTTACTGACGGTGCTGTAACCCTAGTAGGTAAAGGTGGTACTATACCATATACTTACAACATGAATACCGATCCTTTTGTATCATCCAATACTTTTGGCGACCTGCTGGAAGGTGCTTATACCTTTACGATCAAAGATGGTAATGGATGTGAGGCCGATACTCCGATTACCTTAAAAGGTTACCCGCACATCAACATAAATGGTGTAACCATTGACGATGTTACTTGTTTCGGCTACTCCAACGGTAGCATAGCTATTGATGCTGATGGCGGCGTACAACCATTGAAATACCAAATAGGTAATAGCAACTTGGTAGATATCAACCAATTTAACAAACTGGTAGCCAACACCTATACCATAACCGTTGTTGATGATGCTAACTGTAAGAAAGATACAACTGTAACTGTCAATAGCCCTGACCTGCTACAGGTAAAGCTATCTTCTGTACCTAACGATTGTGAAGGCTATGACGATGATGCATACATCACTACAGAAGTACAAGGCGGTACTACACCTTATTACTATAAGTGGAGTACTAACCCTCCTAAGAACGGACCTGAGCTAAGGGGTATTCCTAATGGTGTATACACGGTTATTGTTTCTGACCGTCAAGACTGTGCCGATACTGCAAGCGCTACCATTGTGTATAACAACTGTTGTAAGCCTTTCATACCTGATGCGTTTACACCAAATGGTGACGGACGCAATGACAAGCTCAAAATATTAATGAAGGGAGATTTTGAACTATTAGAGTTCTCTATCTACAACCGTTTTGGTCAAAGAGTATTTACCAGTAGCAGTATGAACCAAGCTTGGGATGGTCGCTTCAATGGTGAAATGCAAGACTTGGGTACTTTCAACTACTACATAAAGGGTATATGTGGAAACAAGGGTAATAATACAGTAGAGTATAAAGGAACACTTACTTTATTACATTAAATTGTATCTGTTCACTACATTGCTGTAAAACACTTATTTTTGCTTCCCTTTAATAGATAATATGGAATACAGAGAAATAGTTTCAGTAACGGGTATTGGTGGTTTGTTTCAACTGGTGACCACTAAAAGCGATGGTGCCATAGTTAGAAATATCACCGACAAGAGCACCAAGTTCATCTCAGCGAGAAAGTACAATGTTACCCCATTGGAAAGTATTGAGATCTACACTGTGTCTGACAACAACGTGCGCTTACACGAGGTATTTACCAAAATGCAGGAAGAAGAAGCTAAAAATGCTCCTGTAGATGCAAAGAAGTCGAGCAATGACGAGATCAAAGGCTACTTCAACAGCATCTTCCCAGAGCTGGATAGCGAGCGTGTGTATGTAAGCGATATGAAGAAAATACTGAAATGGTATATATTGCTGAAAGATAACGACTTGCTTCACTTTGAGAATGTAGAAGAGATACCTACTGAAGAAGAAGTGGATGAAGCAAAAGCTGAAGAAGCTCCTAAAGAAGAAAAAGCGCCTGCTAAAAAAGCTACCAAGAAGAAGGCCGCCAAAAAAGCAGCAGCTACAGACGAAGAAAAACCGGCTAAGAAAACAGCTACTAAAAAGAAAGCAGCTAAGAAGTCTACCGCAAGTGCCGACAAGCCTGCTGCCAAAAAAACAGCAAAGAAGAAAACAGAAGAATAATACTTCAAATCATACTTTAAAGGCCAACACTGAGTGTTGGCCTTTTTTATTTACTTTGCTATTACATGCAGAGGATACTCACAACTTTACTACTATCCATAGTAGTAGCACAACTTCATGCACAACCCAATTACCCCAAGAGAGAGTTTAGAGCCGCTTGGATAGCTACCGTATCTAATATTGACTGGCCATCCCGTAGAGGACTACCCGCCGAGCAACAAAAACAAGAGTTCATCCAGCGCTTAGATAGTTTGAAAAACTTAGGTTGCAATGCTGTTATCGTGCAAATACGCCCGGCTGCCGACGCCTTCTACCCATCATTACAAGAGCCTTGGAGCAGATACCTTACCGGCAAGCAAGGCAAAGCGCCCTTTCCTTATTACGACCCGCTGGCTTTTATGATAGAAGAGACCCATAAAAGGTTTATGGAGTTTCATGCCTGGTTCAACCCTTTTAGAGTACTTACAGATAGCAGAACCAACCCCAACCCGCCAACTCATGTATCTAAAAAGCACCCCGACTGGGTAGTAAGTTATGGCAACAAGGGCTACCTCAACCCCGGCATACCCAAAGCCAGAGCCTATGTGATTGACATTATCATGGATGTGGTCAAACGATACGATATTGACGGTGTACATTTAGATGACTACTTCTACCCTTACCGCATCAAAGGCAAAACCTTTTATGATAATACAGCATATAACAAGTATCATGGCAGCTTTACCAATAAGGACGACTGGCGACGAAACAATGTGAACCTTTTTGTAGAAGAGCTCAACCAACGCATCAAAGCCATGAAGCCTTATGTAAAATTTGGGATTAGCCCCTTTGGTATATGGCGCAACAAGAGTCAAGACCCAAGAGGCTCTGATACTCGAGGAGGGCAAACCTGCTATGATGATCTCTACTCCGATATATTATTATGGATGGAAAAAGGCTGGATGGACTATGTACTACCACAACTTTACTGGGAGCATGGCCACCGTGCAGCAGCATTTGAAGTGTTACTGCCTTGGTGGGAGCAGCAGCCCCGTAAAACACATCTGTATTATGGGCTTGGGGTATACCGAATGGTGAAACCCAATACCGCATGGCAAGGCACTAAAGAACTGCTTTGGCAGATGAGTGATATTAGGAAAACCGCTTCACCGGGTGTGGTTTTCTACAGTACCTCTTGCTTTGATAAGGTGACACCCGCTATACAAGATAGTATCAAACAGCGCTTCCGCTACCCTGCTTTCCCTCCGATAATGCCTTGGTTGGATAGTATAGCCCCATCGCCACCTGAGCTAAACTTTGCCCCGACACCACATGGCATCATGTTGCAATGGAAAGTAAATAACAAAACAAAAGAGCCGCTAAAGTTTGTTATCTATAGATTTACAAATGGAGAAAAAGCAAATTTGAGCAAAACAGAACATATTATTGCTATTGTGTCCAATAAGATGGAATATATAGATGAAACCGCCTTCAATTACAAACAATGTGCCTACTTCATTACTGCAATGGACAGGAGCTGGAACGAAAGTGAGCCTGGCAAACCCGTAGTAGTGAAGACAAATTGATGGCTTACAATTTTATATAGCTGATTATTAGATTATTTATAATCGTTTTTTTATCTTCAACTTCCATAATTAATTTTTTTATGAGATCAGTTTGGGTTAGTGCCACAGTTGTTTTGGCTTTAATGACCACTATTCTAGTAGGTTGTGATAAAGAAAATGCACCTACAGGAACTCTTAATACCACAACTCCGGTAGGTGGTATAGGTGGTACTGCTAGTTTGATAGTAACACCAATGAACAAGGGTTTGAATATTGACAGTTGTTACGTGTTTATTAAATACGACGCACCTGTAATACCTGCCGACCTTAAGTTTGACGATACTGTATATGCGGTTAAAAACGTTCATGGTATCTACACAGCCAATTTTACCCAATTAAAAGAAGGCGAATACTACTTATATGGCGTAGGTTGGGATAATGTAAGATCTGAAAGAGTACGTGGTGGCCTACCTTATGTAGTTAGTGATACCAGTAAATCAACAGAACACACCATCATACTTGATGTGAAGCAATACTAAGTAAAGAGTACAGTTTGTTTATTTCAGCCGTTCGAAACTAGTTTTTGAATGGCTTTTTTATTTTGTTAATAACATGTGCATTTTTACACTGCCTTAACACTGGGGTACTGTCATATCATTCCATATTTGTATAACTTTGGTATAAACCTTTAAGCATATGTTTGATGATTATATGGATGACGAACTGGGATCGCTTGAGGAACTGCTAAGAAGATACGATGAAGTAAAGAACGGTGAGGCGAGTTTTGTGATGAATGAAGATGACTTTGAAAAAGTGATCGAATACTATTTTCAGAATAATAATGAAGAGCAAGCCTTGCTTGCTTGTGATATAGCTGCTACTTACTATCCTTTTTCCAGCTCAGTACTACTATTAAAAGCAGAGATACTAACCCAAGCTCAAAAATACGGGCAGGCTCAAAATGTTCTTGATGAGCTGGAGATCAACCACCAAACCAATCTTGATGCGGTACTACTAAGAGCTGATATCTTATTAGGTCAGTTCAAGTACGATCAAGCTGCACTTTTTTTAGAGCAAAAGGCCGATCAGTTTAGTGGCAAAGAAAAAGTAGAGATACTACTTGAGCTTAGTGATGTGTATGACGAGTGTGAAGAGTTTGATGCTGTGTTTGACACTTTGAAGCGTGTGATACAAGTAGACGTACGTAATGAAGAGGCGCTACAAAAGTTGTGCTTCTGGGCCGACTTTACCAAACGCTTGGAAGAGAGTGTAACCATACACACACATATTACCGATGAAGACCCTTATAATGCCATTGCATGGTTCAACCTTGGGGCAGCATATCAAGGATTAAAGCTTTACGAAAAAGCGATCGACTCTTACGAGTTCTGTGTAGCTATTGATGATAAGTTTGAATTTGCTTATCGCAATATGGCTGATGCCTACATGCGCATGAAGTGGTATGAGAAAGCATTGGAAGTATTGGAAAAGCACCTGGAGCTGACCAAACCTGAAGATGTGATCTTTGAAGCTATGGCCTACTGTTGGGAGAAGAAAAAAGACTTCAACAAAGCCCGTATGTATTATAGAAAGGCTTCTCAATTGAGCCCTCAAGACGATAGCATCTTCTATAAAATAGGTGAGACCTATGCCCGTGAGCAACAATGGGAAAAGGCCGTTAAAGCATATTCTGTAGCATTGAATCTTGACAAAGAAAATGCTTCTTACTGCATGGCTATAGGCAACTGCCTGATGGAGCTAAATGCAAAAGCTGAAGCACTGACCTGCTACTTAAATGCCGTAAAGCTGAAGCCTAATAATAAAACAACATGGGTATCACTAATACGCGGGTTGCTTTACTCTGAGTATTACGAAGAGGCACTGATACAAATAGAATTGGCCATTGATAACTGTGGAGAGAAAACAGACTTCTTTTATTACAAAGCCGCAGCTTTAATGGAGACAGGTAAGACAAAAGAAGCCATGATACAGTTAGAGACTGCTTTAGAAAAAGCTCCAAGCAGACTAAAACTTTTTACAGATATCAATCCTGAGTTTATGCGCCGCACTGCAGTAGTGGAGTTGGTAAGCAAGTATAAGCGTAAATAATTTTAGTCTTCCAGTTTTACTTTCTTCAAGCTGATCAAATTCATTGGTGTGCTTTTAAAACCGCTTACACGCTTGCTGGTAAAGTGCAACATTTGATCGTAGAATAATGGTATCAATGGCGCTTGCCTTGTAGCCAAGCTATCCATCTTTCTATACAATGCAAACCTCAATGAGTCTTCTGCTTGCATGGCCTCATCATACCACTTGTCGTAGGTAGCATTATTAAACCGGGTATAGTTAGGTGGCGCTGGTAGCTTACCGTTGAAGAACACCAAGTAGGTCTCTGCATCAGGGTAATCGGCTATCCATTGCGCTCGGAACATCATAGCCTTTGAGCGGCTCATTTGCTGGCGTAATAAATTCGCTTGTAGTATTTCTACTTGTATGGGTATGCCTACTTCTTGCAATTGGTTGGCTATGAAGTTGACAATATCTGCATAGTTATCGGGCGTTAATACCGTTGTTGTTTTTAAACCCTTTCCATTAGGGAAGCCTGCTTCTTCAAGTAGTGCCAGAGCCTTTTGCGGATCATAATGATAACCATAGCTATGCATGCTGTCGTAACCCGGCATACCTTTAGGTATAAAACCTGAGTAGGCGGGTGTTACCGCACCATTTCTAAAGTAGGTTACGATCTTTTCACGATCTATGGCATAGTTAATAGCTTGCCTTACTAATACATGATTGGTAGCAGCACCTTTCATCACCTCATTCGTTGTATCAGTCAAAAAGCCTATATACTCCGTATTCAAATAAGGCCTTTTGGTCAGGTTGATCTTTTCTTCAAACTCTTCTTTCAACACCCCTCTTTTGGTTAGTACAAGATCTTTAAAAGAACCATCTATGCCATTTACAAAATCCAACTTTCCTTGTAGAAACAAAAAGAACTCTGTGGCTTTACTATCTACAAAGGTGGTCTTCACGGCATCTATATAGGGTAGCTGTTTACCCTTATTATCACGCTCCCAATAGTTGGGGTTTTTGTGCAATATCAGCATGCTACCTTCTTCCCAGCTGTGCAGCATAAAAGGCCCGGTACCGCAAGGGTGAGCACGGTAATCCTTTCCCCATTTTTCCACTACCTCTTTGGGCACGATACTGCAATACTTCATGCTCAGTATCTCTACCAACGGCTTAAAAGGACGTAATAAATGTATCTGAAATGTGGTGTCGTCTATAGCAACGAAGGGCTTATTCTCTGCCACCCTATCATTAAATATCCAAGCTCCGTAAGAAGCTACCTTCGGGTCTATTATTCTACCAAAACTATAGGCTACATCTTTTGCGGTGAGCTTTCTTCCTTTCCCTCCTTCAAAAGCTTCATTGTCGTGAAAGAACACATCGTCTCTTAAATAAAAAGTGTGTATCAACCCATCATCACTTACTTCCCAACGTTTAGCTATAGACGGTTGCAGGTGCAAATTTTCATCTGTTTCCACTAGTGTGTTATACAGCATGTTGGCCGACCACATCATGTATAAGTCTTTGGCATAAGCAGGGTCCATTGACTCCAACGTACCACTACTTAAGTTTAACAAGAATACATTATCAGTTTTACTAGCTCTTTTATTACAGGCTGCAAATGCCAACAGCAGTAGCATAAATGTGATGAGTCGCAAACATATCTTAGGGACAGAAAAAGACATTAACTGCAATTTAACTGAAATGGTGCTTACTTTTGAGTCATGAATAAAGAAATGGGTACGAAGCTTTCAGTTAACATCAACAAAATAGCCACACTGAGAAATAGCAGAGGGGGCAGCAAGCCTGATGTATTGCAAGCAGCAATAGATTGCCAAAAGTTTGGTGCCGATGGCATCACGGTACACCCAAGACCCGATGAGCGTCATATACGCTATAGCGATGTAAGAGCCATCAAACCCATTATCACCACAGAGTTTAATATTGAGGGCAATACACTTGAAGACAAGTTTGTGGAACTGGTATTGGAAGTAAAGCCCGATCAGGTCACTTTAGTGCCTGACGAGCCCGGCCAGCTTACCTCCAACCACGGATGGGATACCATCAAAAAAGCAGATTACTTAAAGTCTATCATACCAATATTTAAAGACGCAGGTATTAGGGTTTCTATTTTTGTAGACCCCGTAGTAGAGATGGTGACCGCTGCAAAAGAAACCGGCACGGACAGAATAGAGCTTTATACTGAGGCTTACGCAAAACATTATCATACAAATAAAGAAACTGCCATAAAAGATTATGTTGCTGCTGCTCAAGAAGCCAACCGCTTAGGGTTGGGCATTAATGCGGGGCATGACCTTGACCTTGATAACCTAAAATACTTCTCAGCACACATTCCACAACTAGCAGAAGTATCCATTGGCCATGCGCTCATCTCCGATGCGCTATATTATGGTCTAGAAAACGTTATTCAGATGTACAAAAGGTGTTTATAAACATCAATAACATCTTATTAACAAAAACACATATAAAATAACTCAATTTTTATACCGCTGTAAATAAACGACATAAATGTAGTGTTAATTACCTGTGTGTAAAAATATTGCTCTTTTCCACAAAATCAGCGCTGTAATTAACGGGTTATTAACGTTTTGGCTAGTTTTGTTTACGTAACTGCTTTTGCATAGTAGAGGATGTAAAATAGAGGCAGGTACGCTAATAGAGGATTTATTAACGCTTACTAATTCAATTCACGTATGAACAGGTATCTGTCCACGATACTATGTATTTGCGCTGCAATTACATTATCGCAGAACGTTCAGGCACAAGCCCCTACCGCAAGCTTTTCAATGAGCAATAGCTCAGGCTGTTCTCCGGTAGTCGTAAACTTCACAGATAATAGTACAGGCAGCCCCACCAGTTGGTCGTGGGATCTTGGAAACGGTGTTTTTTCAAGCGCACAAAACCCATCTACTACCTATTTTACTGCAGGTACCTATACGGTGATACTTACTGCTACTAATGCTAATGGAAGTAGTAAAGACACAAACTACATCACAGTTTATCCCGCTCCGAGTATCAGTTTTATAGGAGACTCTCTATTGTCTTGCCCTCCAAAAACGGTAAGCTTTACCAATAATACAGTTATAGGAGGCAGTTCTGCTACTTACCTGTGGGACTTTGGCGATGGTGACACCTCTACAAGTGTTTCGCCCACACATATCTATACCGGCACCGGTAATTATAACGTCACGTTGGTTGTATCAAACAATCAAGGGTGTACAAGCACACTTACAAAAAGCAATTATGTAAAAGTAGATACGATACCAAGCCCCAACTTTACTACAGCAAATAGCAGTAGTTGTACACTGCCCTTCTCTGTAACTTTCAGTAATACCAGCACGGGGGCTTCTTCTTACTATTGGGATTTTGGTAATGGTAATACATCAACAGCTACCAACCCATCTACTACATATACCAGCGCAGGTTCTTATAACGTTAAACTTGTGGCTACCAACAGTAGCGGATGTACTGATACGATCGTCAAAACAGCTTACATTAATGTGGGCTCATTGAGTGCTGCATTTACTAAAAGTACAAGCTCAGCATGTTTAGGCCAGTCGGTAAACTTTACTAACACCACTGCACCAGGCCCGGGTTTAAGCATATGGCACTATGGAGATGGCAGCATTGACACAAGCACAAATGCAACACATAGCTATAGCAGTACGGGTACATATACCGTTAAACTAATTGAGGTATTCAGTAACTGCACCGACACTGCTACACAAACCATTACCGTATTGCAAAGCCCTACTGCCCAGTTTGCCAGTAGTGATACTGTAGGTTGCGGTACAAATTTTTCAGCATCGTTTACAAATGCATCTGTTAACGCCAATAGTTACGCATGGTCGTTTGGCGACGGAAATACATCAACAGCTACTAATCCCACAAATACTTATAGCGCATTAGGTGTATACAATGTAAAACTTATAGCTACTAGTAGTAACGGCTGTAAGGATAGTATTACCAAAAGCTCTTTTATAAAAAACATAGCCCCTACAGGGCAGGTGGTATCGCAAGCCTACTATGGGTGTGCACCAATTAATATTGCATTTGATGTGTATGTAGATAGCCCGCTATATGCCAATAGTTATACTTGGAATTATGGTGATGGCACGGGTACAACAAGCTGTAGTAACTGCGCTGCTACACACCATACATTTAATAGCTCAGGCACCTATACCATAACTGCTACATACAATACATCAGCATCTTGTGCTGATACGGTACAAACTACCATTACAGTAGGTACAGTACCCACATCGGGTTTTACAGCATTACCTACTACTGTGTGTACTTCTGATACGGTAAACTTTACCAACAGTTCTTCAGGAGCTGATAGCTATGAGTGGCATTTTGGTGATGGCACACAAAGCGGATCAACCAACCCCGCACACTTATACAATACTCCGGGTGTATATACAGTATCTCTGGTAGCTATGGATCATGGTTGTAGAGATACCTTT
Organism: Flavipsychrobacter sp.; assembly: GCA_965230595.1. GTDB lineage: Bacteria > Bacteroidota > Bacteroidia > Chitinophagales > Chitinophagaceae > UBA5543. Next base: position 2,990,250 of record OZ246011.1, read on the forward strand.
ACCAGAAATAACTACATCACTGTTTCAGGGCCAACCGCATCATTCAGCAGTGCATACACTTGTAGCAACAGGTTGTCTTATACTTTTACCGATCAAAGCAGTAATGGTGATGTATACTTATGGGAGTTTGGCGATGGGTCTACTTCATCACAAGTGGGTAATGTAAGCCACACGTATGCGTCCGGCGGCTCTTACACCGTAAGATTAACCGTAACAGATACTACCACAGGTTGTTCAGATGCTATGACCATCACTTTGGGAGTTTATGACCTTAACGCCGATTTTACTGCTGATGATACTACTGTATGTGCCAATGATGTAATTAAATTTACTGCTGCCAGTTCTGTCATTATCAGTCAATACAAATGGAACTTTAACGATGGCAACATCAAAAACAGAACAGGTAATAAAGTGCAACATGCCTATGCCAATGGTGGCTATCATGATGTTACATTGATCGTTTCGGATACTGCAGGATGTACCGACACGCTAACAAAAAATAACTATATACGCGCGGGTGGCGCTTCTGTTGCTTTTGGAGGAACACCTACATCAGGTTGTGCCCCTCTTAATGTGGCATTTACTGACTCGAGTTCAGGCAATGCAGGCTATACGATCACCAGAAGAGAATGGTCTTATGGTGATGGAAGTCCTATTGATACAGTTGCAGGTACAACAACATCACATATATACACGCAAGCAACAGGCTATCACGTAAAACTTACTATTACTGATGCCGGAGGATGTAAATCGGCAGTCACAAAATTAGGCTACATCAATACAACAAAACCAACAGCATCTTTTAGCTCTATTGATACTACTGTATGTATTGGTGACACGGTAAGCTTTAGTAATTCCTCCACCTATGTATCTAGCTCAATGACCTATGTATGGGACTTTGGCGATGGTACAACCACTACCAGCGACAATCCTAAGCACGTATACAATGCATCAGGTAGCTATACGGTTCGCCTGATCACAACCTCTACATTAGGAGGCTGTAAAGACACCATAACCAGAAATAGCTACATCACTGTAGAGCAACCTACTGCCGCATTTGCTATGAGCGATACGGTGGCCAATTGCCCACCTGCCAGTATTAATATGACCAATAGCTCATCGGGAGCGAGCAGCTATGCATGGACTTTTGGAAACAATACTACCTCATCTCTTACTAACCCAACAGCTATATACACCTACCCGGGTACTTATCAAGTAAAACTTATTGCTACCTCTGCTGCGGGTTGTAAAGATTCAATATCTAAAAACATGGTAGTTTATGGTCCTACGGGTACTTTCTCATATAGTGCACCTATTGGCTGTAACCCAATGACAGTTAACTTTAGTGCCTCTAGCAGCAATACTACTGCTTATATATGGGACATGAATAATGGTTACACCCAAACTACCTCGGGCAACACCTTCTCCTATACTTACACTCAAGGTGGATATTACATACCTAAACTTATATTAAGTGACGGTGCTTCTTGCCTTGTACCAATAGTTGGTTCTGATACTATAAAGGTGGATTACATTGACGGTGACTTCAGCTATAGTAGCACTCCTGTATGTGACTCAGGCAGTGTACAGTTTACAGATACTGTGCTGAATACTATATCTACCGTTGATACCAGAAGTTGGAACTTTGGCGATGGCGGCACGAGTACGGCACATAATCCTAGTCATACGTACACTTCATCAGGCACTTATACCGTAACGCTGATCATCAGCAACTCTACAGGCTGTAAGGATACCATAGTAAAACAGGTCACTATACATACAGCACCAAATATTTCGATAACGCCAACGACAGCTTCTATATGCCAAGGCGATACTACTGGTATACAACTTACTGCATCGGGTGGCGCTAGTTATACTTGGGCTAATGCTACAACTTTATCATGTAGCACCTGTTACGACCCTGTGGCTAAACCTACTACCACTACTTCTTATGTCGTAACAGGTACTGATACTATTGGTTGTAGCAGTAAGGACACTGTGAGCATAACGGTAAATCCTAAACCTGTAATTAGCACCAGTGCTAATACAACTATTTGTAATGGTAGCAGTACTGTAATTAGCGCATCGGGGGCTAATACTTATACTTGGTCGCCTACTACAGGACTTTCTTGCACTACTTGTAACAACCCTACTGCAAGCCCATCAACGACAACAACCTATACTGTGATCGGCAGCAATGCTTTTGGATGTAAAGACACAGGCGATGTAACCGTAAATGTAGTAACCAAACCTGTAGTAAGTGCGGGTACTAATAGATCCATTTGTAATGGCGATTCGGTAACGCTTGTAGCCACCGGTGCCAGTAGTTATGTATGGACACCAAGCACAGGGCTTTCTTGTACCGGATGCGACTCTACGATAGCCAGCCCAACAGCAACAACAACCTATACCGTAGTTGGCACTGCGGGCAACAACTGTTCTGATACAGCTACGGTAATGGTAACCGTAAATGCATTGCCAAATGTAGATGCGGGCAATGATAAAGCAATATGTATAGGACAGTCTACCACATTACAAGCTACAGGAGCTAACACTTATGTTTGGTCTCCTGCTACAGGGTTATCTTGTATACCATGTAGCAGCCCTACGGCAAACCCAACCTCTACTACTACATATATGGTAACAGGTATAGATGGAAATGGCTGTAAGAACACTGATACCATGCAACTAACAGTACATCCGCTACCGACCATTAGTGCCGGTAATGATGTTACCATATGCTTTAATGATAGTACCCAGTTACAAGCTACTGGTGGCACAAGTTATACATGGTCGCCAACTAATGGGTTATCATGTACCAGCTGTAGCAACCCGTTTGCTAAGCCAAGTGCAACTACTACCTATACCGTAACAGGTACGAACAGCAATGGCTGTTCCGACACCGGTACTGTTACCGTGACCGTGAACCCACTACCTACTGTAAACGCGGGTAATAACGTAAGTATATGTGCAGGTAGCAGTACAACACTTAGCGCTTCGGGTGCTACTAGTTATACTTGGACACCAAGCACAGGACTTTCTTGTACCGGATGTAGTAACCCTACAGCCAATCCAACTTTAACTACTACTTATACCGTAACGGGTACAGATGCCAATGGTTGTAAAAATGATGACCAAGTAACTGTAACCGTGAACCCACTACCAATAGTAAGTGCAGGTAACGATGTGAGTATCTGTAGTGGTAGTAATACAACACTTTCTGCTACAGGTGCAGTAAGCTATACATGGTCGCCAAGTACAGGATTATCATGCACTAGTTGTGCCAGCCCTACAGCTAATCCTACTACAACAACAACTTATACCGTAACGGGTACAGATGCCAATGGTTGTGTCAATACCGATCAGGTAACCGTAACGGTTAACCCGCTACCTAATGTTAGTGCGGGTAATGATGTATCTATATGTAATGGTAGCAGCACATCATTGGCAGCATCAGGAGCTGTGAACTACACTTGGTCGCCAAGTACGGGATTATCATGCACTAGTTGTGCCAGCCCAACGGCCAATCCTACTACTACAACAACTTATACCGTAACGGGTACAGATGTCAATGGTTGTAAAAATGATGACCAAGTAACCGTAACCGTGAACCCACTACCTAATGTAAGTGCAGGTAACGATGTATCTATATGTAATGGTAGCAGTACATCACTGGCAGCATCAGGGGCAGTAAGTTATACATGGTCACCTAGTACAGGCTTATCTTGTACCAGCTGTGCGAACCCTACCGCCAACCCTACTACTACCACGACTTATACCGTAACAGGTACGGATGCCAATGGTTGTGTCAATACTGATCAGGTAACCGTAACGGTTAACCCGCTACCTAATGTTAGTGCGGGTAATGATGTTTCTATATGTATTGGTAGCAGCACATCGTTGGCAGCTTCAGGGGCTGTGAGTTACACTTGGTCGCCAAGTACAGGATTATCATGCACTAGTTGCGCCAACCCAACTGCCAACCCTACCGTAACCACTACTTACACAGTAACCGGTACTGATGCCAATGGTTGTGTCAATACCGATCAAGTAGTCGTAACCGTTAACCCACTACCAAATGTAAGCGCGGGTAACAACGTGACTATATGTAATGGTAGCTCTACATTGCTGGGAGCCACTGGTGCGTCAAGCTATGTTTGGACACCCGGCACAGGTTTATCTTGTACCAATTGCCCTAGCCCTGCTGCAAGCCCAACTACCACCACTACTTATACGGTAACAGGTACTGATGCGAACGGATGTGTCAATACCGACCAAGTGAAAGTAACCGTAAATCCACTACCAAGTGTGAACGCAGGAAATGATGTTTCTATTTGTATTGGCGATAGTACACAACTACAAGCAATAGGGGCAGCTAATTATACTTGGACACCAAGTACAGGTTTGTCTTGCACAACTTGTGCTAGCCCAACTGCTAATCCTACTACTACAACTGCATACATCGTAACAGGAACAGGTAGTAATAGCTGCTCAGATACCGACACAGTAGTAGTAACGGTTAACCCACTACCTGTTATCAATGTAGCAGGTAATATGAGCATTTGTAAAGGAGATACTACTCAACTACAAGCTACAGGAGCAAACACTTATACATGGACACCTAACTCAGGACTATCTTGCAGTGGCTGTGCTAACCCGCTAGCATATCCTAATGATACGACTACTTACATCATCACAGGCACAGATACTAATGGCTGTAAGAACACTATTCAAGAAACTATTATTGTAAAACCTGTACCGATTGTAGCCGCTTCTAACAATCAAGTACTATGTGTGGGCGATAGCACGCAGCTACAAGCTAATGGCGCTACCAACTATAGCTGGACACCAGCTACAGGACTATCATGTACTAACTGTGCACAACCATATGCTAAGCCTGTTAACCCAACTACATATATTGTAACAGGTAGTACAAACGGGTGTAGCGATACTGCTTCAGTTACCATCAATGTATTGCAGCACCCTGTAGTAACAGGCGGACCAAACATTGATATTTGTGTAGGCAACTCAGACACACTGAAGCCTACGGGCGGCGTTAGCTACACTTGGACACCAAGTAGTGGACTTTCTTGCACCGGTTGTAAAAACCCGATCACATCTACTACTACAACTACCACTTATATAGTAACCGGTATAGATGCCAACGGCTGTAAAGATACCGGCAAAGTACTGGTAACCGTGCACAACCCACCAAGCATTAATGCAGGTGATGATAAAACAGTTTGTGATGGTCAATCAACACAGTTAATAGCCACAGGAGCACAAACTTATACATGGTCTCCTGCAAGTACATTATCATGTACCAACTGTGCCGACCCAATAGCCAAACCATCTATCAATACAACATACATGGTTATTGGTACTGACCAATGGGGTTGTAGCGATTCCGACAAAATAAATATCGAGCTGCTTTACAAAGACACCTTTACTGTTAGCCTTGGAGATACTATATGTGAAGGCGAATCTGCACAGCTTTCTGCTACAGGTGGCGATCAATACATATGGCTACCTGCAGAGTATTTAGATAATAATACATCCTCTAGCCCAACAGCATCACCACTGTTCACAACCAACTACCAAGTGGTCATAAAACAAAAGAATTGCTTTACAGATACAGCAAATGTTTTGGTGAAAGTGAATACAAAACCGATCATTGACCTTGGTGCTGATAGAAACATTTCAGGCAGTGAAAGTGTGATGTTAGACGTGACCAATTTTGACCATGTACAATATGAATGGACACCGGCAATAGACCTTAGTTGTACCGACTGCGGTAAAGTAACCGCCAACCCTACACTAACCAGAACCTACAAAGTACGTGTTACCAATACGGCAGGTTGCGTTAGTGAAGATGAAGTGACCATACATGTAACCTGTGGTGGCGACCAACTATTCTTGGCCAATACCTTTACGCCTAATGGTGACGGGCTTAATGATCGCTTCTACCCACAAGGTAGAGGTGTTTCTTCGGTGAAAATGATGCGCATATATAACCGCTGGGGTGAGGTGGTTTTTGAAAGACAGGATATACCGTTGAATGACCCTACCTATGGTTGGGATGGTACTTACAACAACTTACCGTTAAAACCTGACGTGTTCATTTATGTTATATCAGCTACTTGTGATACAGGAGAACCCATTCAGATAAAAGGAGATATTTCGATCGTACGATAAAAACATTGATACACCTTGTAAAAAAGATGTGATGAAAAAAATACTAACCGTACTGACCATTTGTATAGCCACTGCTATACAGCCAACAATGGCACAGGACATTCACTTTTCTCAGTTTTATGAGAATGCTATTTTAAGAAACCCTGCTCTTACAGGTATCTTCACCGGTGACTATAAAGTTGGGGTTAACTACCGTACACAATGGAGTAACATTGCAGTACCGTTTCAAACCGTATTAGCCTCTGCAGAAACCAGAGTGCTGGTCAACAAAGAAGTTGGTGACTATCTCAGCTTTGGCTTTACCGCTACCTACGACAAGGCAGGTAGCATTAGCTTCAACACCATGCAGATCTACCCTGCTGTAAACTTTAATAAATCGCTGGAAGATAAACACCACTCCTACCTTTCCGTAGGGTTCACAGCCGGGTACATCCAACGATCGATCGATATGTCAAAAGCTACGTTCAGCTCCCAGTTTGTAAACGGTGGCTATAGTGCTGATAATATATCAGGAGAGAACCTGAATAACAACACCCTGCAAAACTATGACTTGGGCGCAGGCGTAAGCCTTAATAGCTCGGCAGGAGAAAATAATAACCTCAATTATTATTTAGGTATTGCAGCCTATCATATCGCTAAACCCAAACATAGTTTTGATGGTAGCGATTACCTGGCCAGGCTTAACACCCGATGGAGTGGTAATGCCGGTATGAAATGGACCATACAGAAAACCTATGTCATAACAGCACATGGTAATCTGGATATGCAACAACCTTATCAAGAGATCATATATGGTGGTACTATTGGCTGGCAAAATGCGGCCTACATCGTATCAGGAAAGAATACAAAGTTCTTTGCATTGCATGCCGGTTGTTTTGCACGCCATGGAGATGCACTCATACCTACTGTAAGAATAGATTACACGCAGTACTCTGTACTATTCTCGTATGACATGAATAACTCTAGCCTAAACCAAGCATCAAGAGGTACAAGTGGTTATGAAGTATCTCTATACTTACGAGGTAAGTATAGAGGTGATAAAAAGAGAACTTACAACTATGCCTGCCCGCGTTTTGGAGACATTTACAGCATTTCTGCTCCACAGTAGCAGGCACAAACAAAACTGACCTATTAAAAAAGCCTCCTGAATCAGGAGGCTTTTATGATTATACTTTTAAAATATTATTTCTCTTCGGCAGCAGGTGCCCCATCATACACAAACTTAAAGCCGATACCATGTATGGTTTGTAGCTCTACACCTTCCTGGCCTTTGATGTACTTTCTCACTTTTGTAATAAATACATCCATACTTCTACCTAAGAAGTAATCTTCCTTACCCCATACATGTAGTAGTATCTCATCTCTTTTCAGTACACGATTGGCATTAGTACAGAAGAACTTGATAAGATCAGCCTCTCTTTGTGTTAGCTGGCTATCCTTACCATCTCCGCTTAGTACTAAGTTATCGTAATCGAAAGTAAGGTTGCCCAACTTAAATACAGCAGGGCCGGTTTCTTCTTTCTTCTTTGTTCTTTTTAAGAAAACCTCTAAACGCAACAATAACTCTTGCATGTTGAAAGGTTTGGTGATGTAATCATCAGCACCGCTTCTAAAGCCGGCGATCTTATCATCATCCATCGACTTTGAGGTCAATAACAAGATAGGTATGCTCTCATTCTTTTCTCTTATCATACCTGCCAAAGACATACCATCTTTCTTAGGCAACATTACATCCAATAAGCAAATATCAAAATTGCTTTTCATGAATTGTTGCCAAGCAGCTTCAGCATCAGCACAATGCACTACCTCATAGCCATTGCTACTCAAACTATCTTTTACAACATAGCTTAGCGTTGCATCATCTTCAACTAATAATATTTTAGCTTTACTATCCGCCATATGTGTTGTTTCTATTGTATGTATCTAATCAACTATAAATTACGCTGAAAATATGATTTGTGCAATTTACAAAACATATTCTTGCAGGTTGAATTGACATCTACTAAAATGTTATGTATCCTCAGTAAACAGGCAGGTTAAAAATACATTGTTTATTGAAATATTTATAGCCCTAAATCCCTTTTTAGCTATTTATCGTATGTATATTGTGGATAACTAGCCATTCAATTCATATGCATTACAAAAAATACCTCTTTGTAACGTCAGTATTATTGTGCTCATGCGCCTGCAATAAACAAGTAGACCTCACAACTACTGATAGTTACAATACCGAATTGATAACCATAGATAGCGCAACTATCAAAGGAGACTTTACTACTAACAACCTGAAAGCTCCTTCTCAACTAAACAACACCAAGAAATTCACGAATTACCTGATCAAGAAAGGTGATCATTATAGCCAGGGCAACTCCATACAAATAAATACATATAGCAACTTACGCTTTAAAGCTATACTAGACAGTACTTGCATTTATAAAACCGTGCAGCCTGCTAACCAGGAAGACATTAATAAACTCTTTGGTTTTTCAGACTGTAGTAGCCACCACCAAACCAACAGTGCTCGCTTTGGGTGGAATTGGGATAATGGAGCGCTTCAGATACACGCCTATTGTTACAGTGGCGGCGTACGTAGCTATAGAAAACTAGGAACTGTAAAAGTGAATGAAGAGTTTGATTGCCAAATCAAGCTTTTAGCAGATAAATACTTGTTTGCACTCAATGGCGATACTGTAATGATGGACAGAGGCTGCACCGGCAGCAGCACATTAGGCTATCAACTATACCCGTACTTCGGTGGTGATGAAACAGCACCTCATGATATCAATGTAAGGATCAAGACTTATTAATACGGTCAGGGTTATCAGCAATGAATGATGCCCAGCTTGCCTTCTTTTTAGAGCCCTTTGGTATTTTAGACGAAGCTGCTCCGTCTCCTTTAGGCACTCGCTCTTGATAATGATGGCAAAGTGCTACACCTACGGCATCTGTAGCATCTAAAAATCGTACATCGTCCTCAAACTTGAGCGTATGTTGTAGCATTTGCCACACTTGCTCCTTGCTGGCATTACCTCTACCCGTTATGGATTGTTTGATCTTCTTAGGCGCATACTCTATCGCTTGCAGGCCATGCATCATAGCTGCAGCAATGGCCACACCCTGAGCCCTACCCAGCTTTAGCATACTTTGCACATTCTTACCATAAAAGGGTGCTTCAATAGCTACAGCCACCGGCTTATGTGTTTTGATGAGCGACTCCATCTTTTTGAAGATGAGCTTCAGGCGTTCGGCATGGTCTTCATTCTTTGATAACTGTAATACACCCATTTCCACCAGTGAAATGCTATTTTTGTGCACGGCTATCAGTCCGTAACCCATAACAAGTGTACCGGGGTCTATTCCAAGAATTATTTTGGGAGCTTGTTGCAAAAGAATACCTGTTTGAACAAAAGTACCAAAATATGGCTCAACTATTTGATCGTAGGAACGATAACGGCTCTGATGCTTTGGGGTATTTACATACAGGTATCCAAACAAATAGATAAAGTGGGTACCAACCCTGCAGAGCTACTGCAAACAGGCAACCATATTTTCCTGATCATATGTCTGATACTCATGCCTGTCAACTTAGCGCTGGAAGCTAAAAAGTGGCATATATTAGCCGGCTCTGCACAAAAGCTATCCTATCGTACTGCCTTTACCAGCTATGTAGCAGGTATCGCCTTTGCCACCATTACTCCTAACAGGCTTGGTGAATACCCCGGCCGTATGCTTTACCTCAAACGTAAGAATACCGTAAGGCTCATCAGCGTTTCCATACTAGGTGCTATGGCACAGTTACTCACCTTATTTATATATGGAATTGTAGCGTTGCTTTACTACAACAACGTCATTGACGATATGATCGGCAAAGTGTTGGTATTACCCGGTTTGCTCATCACGATCATCCTCTTCATCGCTTATTGGAAGTTTGAAGCTTGGATACCTATCATCGAGCGTTTTAACATTTCATGGCTCAAACGCCTGAATGTGTATGGCAAACTGTTAAAGCGCTTTACGTTTAAAGAACAATTAACGGTTTTAGGTATCTCCATGCTACGTTACAGCATCTACACGGCACAGTTTTTGTCTTTAATTTATTGGATGAACGTAGAAGTTTCTTTGATAGACGGGCTGTTCACCTGCGCTCTTTTCTTTGCGGTAGTATCTGTGATTCCATCATTCACAATAGTTGAACTTGGAGAACGAGGCTTTGTTAGTCTTTACCTTTTTCAGCACTTCACTGATCATGCCGTAGGTGTACTGGCTGCAACTGTTGGCCTGTGGATCATCAACCTGGCCATTCCCGCTATTATTGGCACACTTCTATTGTTTAGAATGAGACTACTACGTTAACACAGATTTTGCATCGCGTTAATGCTAAAAAATAGATATTTGAGTTATGAAGAAGCACCTGTACATATTGACCATTTCATTGCTAACGCTTATTCAAAGTGCCGCAATAGCACAAGACAACTTTTGCGGTATCAAAAATACCAGTTTTAAGGCAGGCGAGAAGCTGACCTTTCATGTCTATTACAATATGGGCTGGATATGGGCAGGCGCTGGTACAGCAGTGTTCACGACCAACCTGGAGAAGGTAGGAGACAAAGATGTATACCACATCGTAGGCGATGGACGTACTTATAAGTCTTATGAGTGGTTTTACAAGGTGCGCGATAAATACGAGACTTACATTGATACGACGACACTATTGCCTATGCGTTTTGTGCGTAATGTAAACGAGGGTGGTATGAAGTTCTATAACAATGTTACGTTCAACCGTGAGATCAATAGAGCGGTATCAAAAAAAGGTGTGCACGATATTCCTCATTGTATTCAGGACGTGCTCTCTACCATCTATTATGCCCGTAATATTGACTACAATAAATACCAACCGGGTGCCAAAATACCTTTTGACATGTTCTTGGATGAGAACGTATATCATCTTTACATCAAATACATGGGTAAAGAGAAGATCAAAACTCGCTATGGTACTTTCAACGCCATCAAGATCAAGCCTTTATTGATAGACGGTACCATGTTTAGCGGTGGTGAGAAGATGGATGTGTGGGTGAGTGACGACAAAAACCACCTACCACTTAGGGTAGACAGCCCCATAATAGTAGGTAGCGTAAAAGTAGACCTTATGGGGTACGAAAACCTAAGAAACCCTTTTGATGCCATCATCAAGCTTAAAAAGTAAAAAAGAGGTTTATAGGCCTATTTGCACGTAATATCGTGTATAATTATATGCTACCCATTCTTTTTTATATTTTTGCTCACTTCATTACTTATCCTTATTTGAAATATGATTGCACTGGGTGGAAAGCAGCTGGATATAGCAACGTACGAGCAAGTGATCTTGCACGAACAACCGATCAAGGTGACTGCGGCTGCTATGAAAGAAGTGACGCGCAGTTTCGACTTTCTTAAAAACTTCTCTCAAGATAAACTCATCTATGGTATCAATACCGGGTTTGGGCCTATGGCTCAATACCGCATCAACGATGAGGACAGAGAGCAACTGCAATATAATCTCATTCGCAGCCACAGCTCAGGCATGGGGCAACTATTGACCCCTACACAGTGCCGTGCTATGATGGTGGCGCGATTGCATACTTTACTATTAGGCTATTCGGGCATACACCCTGAGCTGGTACAGTTGATGGAAACACTCATCAACAACAAAGCCTACCCTTGCATCTACGCACATGGTGGTGTGGGTGCCAGTGGCGACTTGGTACAGTTGGCGCATTTGGCACTAGGCCTTATAGGCGAGGGTGACTTTTGGCTGGACGGCAAAAAGGTAAAAGCCAAGAAAGCTTACAAGCAATTAGGCATTGAGCCTTTAAGCATACACATACGTGAAGGGTTGGCGATGCTGAATGGTACTTCTGCTATGACGGGTATAGGTGGTATCAATGTGATACGCGGTCACCGCTTAGTAGTGTGGAGCATGTTGCTATCGCTGATGGTGAACGAGATGATGGAAGCTTATGACGACCACTTCTCTGCCGAGCTGAATAATGTAAAACAACACAACGGGCAACGCTCTGTTGCAGAGATGATGCGCAGTTTGGGTGAAGGCAGCCGCTTGATGCGCAACCGCCACGAGCACCTATACGATAGAAAAGTAACCGAAGATTTTATTGAAGATAAGGTGCAAGAGTACTACTCGCTACGTTGTGTACCACAGATATTAGGCCCTGTGTTTGATACGGTATTGAATACAGAGCGCGTGATCGTAGATGAGCTCAACTCGGTGAACGACAACCCTGTTGTTGACCGTAAGAATAAGAATATCTTCCACGGGGGTAACTTCCATGGTGATTATATAGCATTGGAGATGGATAAACTGAAGATCAGTATGACCAAGCTGTCTATGCTTTCTGAACGTCAGCTGAACTTCATTCTCAATCCTGCATTGAACCGTAAGCTACCGCCATTTGCGAATGCGGGCAGACTAGGGCTCAACTTCGGGATACAAGGCATGCAGTACCCGGCTACTTCTACCGTTGCCGAGAACCAAACACTCAGCAACCCGATGTACATTCATAGCATACCGAATAACAATGACAACCAAGACATCGTAAGTATGGGCTGTAATGCGGCTATGATGTGCCACCGTGTCATCGACAACACTTTTGAGGTGTTGGCCATTGAAGCGGTAGCCTTGGTACAAGCGATAGACATCAGAGGTATCTCGGGCAAAATGTCTCCTGCTACCAAGTGGGTGTATAAGAATGTAAGAGAGATCATGCCTTTCTTCAAAGAAGATTTCTCTGCATCACCAAAACTGCAAGAGGTAAAAGAATGGATGAAAATCACAGATGTGGTAGAACGTTTTAAAAAGAAGATCTAAACAGACTTATGAAAAAGAAATACGCATTGGTAACGGGTGGCTCTCGTGGCATAGGCAGAGCATGTAGTGTGAAGCTGGCTGAGTTAGGCTACTCTGTACTGGTCAACTATAAAGGCAATAAAGCCGCTGCTGACGAAACCGTAGCAATGGTAAAAGAAAAAGGTGTGGATGCAGAAGCCATCAACTTTAACGTGGCCGACAAGGCGAATGTAGATGAAGTATTAGGCGGGTGGATCACTGCTAATGAAGATGCTATTATAGAAGTACTCATCAACAACGCGGGTGTGCGCCATGATACACTCATGATGAGCATGACTGACGACCAGTGGGGCAGCGTACTGGACACCAGCCTACAGGGCATGTACAACGTCACTAAAGCGGTACTGAACCCCATGCTGATGAACCGCTACGGGCGCATCATCAATATGGTATCGCTCAGCGGACTGAAAGGCACACCGGGGCAGGTAAACTACTCTGCTGCAAAAGCGGGTATGATAGGGGCTACAAAAGCATTGGCACAGGAAATAGCCAAACGCAACGTAACGGTAAACGCTATAGCACCGGGCTTTGTAAAAACAGACATGACCGAAGAGCTGAACGAAAAAGAACTAACGGGGATGATACCTATGAAACGCTTTGGTGAAGCACAAGAGGTGGCAGAACTTGCAGGTTTCCTAGCTTCAGATAAATCAAGCTACATCACAGGGCAGGTAGTATCTATCAATGGTGGGCTGTATACCTAAACTGTAGTAAACATATTTATAGCATAAAGGAGTGACTTCATGTTGCTCCTTTTTAGTTTAGTAAGCATCTTTACTAAAGAGATATATACATTTTATTACCTTTATCATAGACTTTAGAGTGCCCGTAAACAATTGAACTCCGCTTGCTGGCTTTCGAGCAGATCGGCAAGTTTTCTAAATCCTTCACAGGTTTTAGAGTAATGGTCTAATGTAATTGTTAGGCTATATTGATAATAAGTTTATTAGTTATTAGGACTAGAAGTTAATGACTGATTAAGTATATCTATGTAGAAAGAATTTAAGCGGGCACTCTTTATCATTATGAGACATGAAAATGAAGAATTAGTAACCCGTTTTGCAGAAATGCAAGACATGAATGACTTACTATCAATTCTAAATAGTATAGTTGTAATTGTATTTGGAGAAAAAGGAAACCCAATTTCACTTAGACAGTTAAACTATTTTTCAATTTCTAAATATAAACACAACCACTTCTCTATACACGAAATACCCAAAAAAAGCGCGGGTATGCGAACAATACATGTTCCAATAAATAGTTTAAAAAATATATTAAAGTGTGTCAACTATTTATTCCAAACCTTGCATAAACCTCATCAATCAGCAACTGGATTTGTACGCGGCAAATCTATTGTTGACAATGCTAAACTGCATATTAACAAAGGATATGTTTATAACCTTGACTTAAAAGACTTTTTCCCGAGCATAAATAGAGAACGTATATGGGGCAGATTATTACACCCACCTTTTAATTTAGGAAACTCTAAAGAGCGAATTCAAATTGCAAATCGTATTTCTTTTTTATGTAGTGTGCCAATTCTTGATTCTAATGGTAAAGCTACCTCTAGTTTTATATTGCCTCAGGGAGCACCTACATCGCCAACAATAACAAACTTTATTGCTGAGAAGCTTGACCGTAAGCTATACACACTATCAAAAAGAAATCACGTAACATATTCTCGATACGCTGACGATATTACCTTCTCCTCAAATAAGGATTTATTTACAAAAAATGGAGAATTTCTAAAGCGTGTCATCAATACTATAGAAAATCAAAACTTTGAGATAAATAATTCAAAAGTTAGAAAACAACAAAATGGTTATAGACAAATTGTAACAGGTCTTGTTGTAAATGAGAAAGTTAATGTTACACGACAATATATAAAACGAATAAGACAATGGCTGTATTTATGGGAGACCTATGGGTACAGTAAAGCCTCTGAAATATTTAGTAGGGATTACTCTAAATCCAAAGTAATCGTTGAAGATAAAGATATTAATATGTCTAAAATACTATACCATAAAATTGAATACTTAAAAATGGTAAAAGGTATTGATAATAGTACATACATAAAATTGAAAGCCCGTTATGAAAATATTATTTCAAGTAAAACACTTAATACCACAAGTAACTTACTTTCAGTGCTAGAGAAAATCCATAACGGAAATATTATAGAAGCCCTTACTCTTTATAACAATCAAGAAAACAATTGATATGAATAGTGCTAAGAATATTGGAAACAACAAAGCACATCTTAAAACACTACTAAAACTTATAAAAGAAGTTACTGAAATAGACGGTAATGAATGGTTTATCATTGAGCTTTCCAAAACTCTTGATTCAGATAGTTCTAGCATTGTACATAGCAAATTAGACAATATTAGATACCTATTAGAAATAAAAGCAGAGCTATCAATTGACTATTCGTACATAAAAAATGCGGCCGTAAAAAACCAATTAGAAATTGACAACCTAAAAATGGAAAATGTCAGGTTTGATTTAAAAGAGAAAGATGACTTCAAAAGTTTCTATAACTTTTGCTTATACTGTTTTCTACAAATCGAGAACCTACTAAACTATTATTATCATACAAAATATAATAACATAGACCTTTTAGTAAAACATTTAGAGGCAATTTCAAAATATACTAAAAAAGACTACCATAAAAACATTAGTGACATACCGATTAGTACTAAAATATTTTCTTTTAGCACGTCATACTTACCCCCTAAGTATGGCGCTGAATTAAATACCCTTAGGTTAATTAGAAACTTTGGTTTTCATAGATGCGATGTTATCAAGAATAATGCAACTTCTGATAAAAAAGTAGATAGTATTAAACACTTTTTACAAACTCAAACGTATGATACAGTAAGAAATATTATACAGCTTGTTTCTAGTATTATAGATGCCGAACTCGAATAAATTCAATTTCACAAATTGTATCCCTGTCATTATGCAAATTCATTAATAAGTATAGTCTTTACTATTTTCAGCTTTCTATTAACTTTACCAGTCTATGAGCAGAGTAGTCATTACAGGTATGGGTATATATTCTTCTTTGGGTAAAAACAAAGAAGAGGTGGCAGATTCGTTGTTCCACGGCAGGTCGGGTATCATCTTAGACCCTGCCCGTAAAGAGATGGGCTACCGCTCAGGGCTTACAGGCCATGTGGAACGCCCTAAGCTCAAGGGTTTGCTCGATCGTCGTTCGCGCATCATGATGCCCGAGCAGGCAGAATTTGCCTACATCGCTACGCTGGAGGCTATGGAACAAGCAGGTATCACTACCGAGTTTTTTGAGCAAAACGAAACAGGTATCATCTACGGTAACGACAGCTCTGCAAAACCTGTTATTGAAGCTATAGACATCATCCGCGAGAAGAAGGATACCATGCTGGTAGGTTCGGGTTCGGTATTCCAAGTGCTCAACTCTACAGTGACCATGAACTTGGCCACCATCTTCAAGCTACGCGGTGTCAACTTCACCATTAGTGCAGCTTGTGCCAGTGGTTCGCACTCCATTGGTCTGGGTTACATGTTCATCAAGCAAGGCCTTCAAGACCGTGTGGTATGTGGTGGTGCTCAGGAAGTCAATATCTACTCCATGCCCAACTTCGATGCACTGGGTACTTTCTCTACTCGCGAGGATGCACCAACCAAAGCATCCCGCCCTTTCGATCGCGATCGTGACGGACTGGTACCGGGCGGTGGTGCAGCAACGGTGATATTGGAAAGTCTGGAATCCGCACAAGCACGTGGTGCTACTATACTGGCGGAAGTATTGGGTTATGGCTTCTCGTCCAACGGGCAGCACATCTCCAACCCCAGCGTATCAGGCCAGGTACACTCTATCGGTCGTGCTTTAAAAGCGGCTGATATCGACCCTAAACTGATACAATACATCAACGCCCACGCTACCAGTACACCCGCAGGTGATGGCATGGAAGCCGAGGCCATACATGAAGTGTTTGGCGGTAAAGTGCCAGTGAGTTCTACCAAGTCGCTTACGGGCCACGAATGTTGGATGGCAGGAGCTAGTGAGATCGTCTATTCTATGCTCATGATGCAGAATAACTTTATGGCATCGAACATCAACTTCGAGAACCCTGATGAACATTCTGCCAAGATCAACATCATTCCTGAAACATTGAAGCAAGAGTTTGATGTGTTCCTATCTAACTCCTTTGGTTTTGGTGGTACTAACTCTTCACTCATTGTGAAGAAGTGGCAAGGCTAAACACAGCTTCATATTACCGGTTTTGCAAATCCACCCTATAGGGGTGATAGATTCCGCCTGTCAATTTGTACTTTTGGTATCCTCGATAGCAATACCTGAGTATGAGAAAGACCATCCTAACCACACTATTGGCCTGTGCTACTTTAGCCACACAAGCACAAAACGAAAAGGCTTGGATCAAGCATAGAATTGAAACGCTTTCAGCCCCTAACATGCATGGCAGAGGCTATGTGAACAATGGCGGAGATATTGCTGCGCAATATATTGCCGACCAGTTTAAAGCTTTTGGTGTGCAACCACTCAATACTAATGGTAGTTATTTTCAAGATTATACTTTTAACGTCAATACCTTTCCGGGAGATGTATTATTGAGCATCAATGGTAAAATGCTCAAGCCCGGAGCCGACTATCTGGTACATGCGGCCAGCTCTTCTTGGCACAAATGGAACCAACCCGTAAAGACATTGAAAGTAGGGAATGTAACCAGTGCTGAAGATTGGGAGTTGGTCAAGCAAAGCATTAAACCCGGCCGTGCTTACTACCTGCAAGGTGCGGAAACACCTACTAAGAGTTTACGTTTAGGCATCAGAAAGTTAGCACATGAATTACCCGAAGGATTATTTATCGTACCTAAAAAAGGCAAGCTCATCTGGACCGTTAGTCAGGATGTAACACCTGCTACGATATTTTATGTAGAAGACTCTGTGCTTCCTAAACACCCTGAGAAAGTACTAGCTACAGTAGACGCACAATATATCAAAGACTTTCAGGCTAAGAATATCATAGGCTATGTAAAAGGCACGGAAGTACCGGATAGCTTTATTGTTTTCACCGCCCACTCCGATCATTTGGGCCGCATGGGCCAAGAGACGGTTTTCCCCGGTGCACACGATAATGCCAGTGGTACATCTATGGTGTTATACTTAGCCAACTATTTTGCCAAACATCCGCAACGCTACTCGGTAGCCTTTATGCTATTCAGTGGTGAGGAGGCAGGCTTGCTGGGTTCTAAGTATTATACGGAGCACCCGTTTACACCTTTGGAGAATATTCGCTTCCTCATCAATATGGATATGGTAGGTTATGCCAATGAAGGTATTACTGTAGTAAACGGCGTATTACACGAACCTGAGTTTGCATTACTAGAGCAGATCAACGAAAAGAATAATTATCTAAAACAGATCAAGAAAAGGGAAAGAACATCCAACAGCGATCATTACTACTTTAGTAAAAATGGTGTTCCTGCGGTGTTCATCTATGGCATGGGCGGCAAGTCTTTTTATCATGATGTATTTGATGTAGCTGACGAGATAACGCTAGATAACATAGATGACCTTAGCCACCTGTTTATCGACTTCACAAAAACATTGACCAACACGAAATAACAACCAACACATAAAAACAACAGTTTATGAAAAAACTAATTACTGCATTATGCGCCTGTATATTACTACTCAGTGCTTGTAACAATGCAGGTAAGAATGGCGAAGAAGCACAAGCCTTCATTGACAACTACACCAAGAAATATGTAGAGCTTTATGCTACTGCCAGTGAAGCAGAGTGGAAAGCCAACACAGAAATAGTAGAAGGAGATGAAACCATTGCCGATGCTGCTAAAAAAGCTAGTGAAGAAATGGCATTGTTCACCGGTAGCAAGGAGAACATAGAGCAGGCTAAAAAGTACTTAGCACAGAAAGACAATCTTACGGATATTCAAGTAAAGCAACTGGAAGCTATCCTTTATGCTGCTGCCAACAATCCGCAAACCGTTGCGGAGGTAGTAAAAGAGCGCATAGCCGCTGAGGTAGACCAGAACCAAAAGCTGTTTGGTTTCCAATATATGTTGGACGGCAAGAAAGTAAGCACCAACGATATTGACCATGCTTTGAAAACAGAGAACAACCTCAGCAAAAGAGCAGCTATATGGAATGCCAGTAAAGAAGTAGGACCTACATTGAAAGATGGCTTGGTAAACTTGAGAAACCTACGTAACCAAACCGTACAAGCTTTGGGTTACAACGACTACTTCACTTATCAAGTAAGTGAGTATGACATGGAGACTCAAGAAATGATGAACAGTATGACGCAGTTGATGGATGAGCTTCGTCCATTGTATCGCGAGTTGCATACTTGGATGCGTTATGAACTGGCTAAAAAGTATGGCGTAAAAGATGTGCCTGATTACATCCCAGCACATTGGTTGCCTAACCGTTGGGGGCAAGATTGGAGCGCGGCTATAGAAGTAGAAGGTTTGGATATCAATGGTATTTTAGGTGAAAAATCTGCCGAGTGGATCGTAAAGGAAGGAGAGAAATTATACACCAGCATCGGCTTCCCTAACCTACCGCAAACTTTCTATGAGAAATCTAGCCTTTATCCTTACCCAGCTGATAGCAGTGTGAAAAAGAACAACCACGCTTCGGCTTGGCATATGGATCTTGGAGAAGACGTACGCAGCCTGATGAGTGTAGAGCCCAACAGCGAATGGTGGGAAACTGTTAACCACGAGCTAGGCCATATCTACTACTACATGACCTATACCAATCCTGACGTGCCACCATTGTTACGCGGCGGTGCTAACCGTGCCTACCACGAAGCCATTGGTAGTATGATGGGTATGGCAGCGATGCAAAAACCTTACCTCATCGGTCGTGGGTTGGTGCCTGCTGATGCACAAACCAACGAAGTACAAAGCCTGATGAAAGAGGCGATGAACTCTGTGGTATTTATGTTCTTCTCTTGTGGCACAATGAGCCATTTCGAGAAAGCATTGTATGTAGATAATCTTCCTGCCGACCAGTTCAATAAGAAATGGTGGGACTTAGCGAAGCAATACCAAGGCATTGTACCACCAACAGAGCGTGGTGAAGACTATTGCGACGCAGCTACCAAAACACACATCAACAACGATGCGGCGCAGTACTACGATTATGCATTATCGTATGTGATACTGTACCAACTGCACAACCACATTGCCAAGAACATCTTGAACCAAGACCCGCGTGCAACCAACTACTACGGGCAAACAGGTATTGGTGATTTCTTGAAAGAAATAACTTACCCGGGAGCGAGTAAAGACTGGCGCGTAGTGCTGAAAGAAAGCACCGGTGAAGAGCTGAATGCCAAAGCGATGCTCGAATACTTCCAACCATTGGTAGAATGGCTGAAGAAAGAGAACGAAGGCAGAAACTACACTTTGTAAATATATTCATAGCTACCTGACTAGATCCCTCGCTTATGGCGAGGGATTTTTTGTTACATTTTGTTACACAGGGGGAGGGGGCTAAAATGTTACACTTGATGCTCAAGCAGTTGTGAAACGAAATGTTACAATTTGTTACAACAGCATGGTATTTTGTTACAGACAGGTGCATATAGGTCATTATTTACCATAACAAATATACGCATTTTTAACGATAATTATTGACGCAACTTTATAGAGCTATCCAACAGATATTTAATGGTATTCAGTGGCAGATCTTCGTTAGGTTGCACACGAAATATCTTCATGCGCTTGCGCGAGCCTTGCTCCAGATCAGGATGATCGATACGCATGCCTTCTACCAAGAGTATATAAGGTTCATTCGTGCATTTGTCTATCCACAAATAACACAAGGCTTTATCACGGTAGCAAAAGCAGGGCATACCATACTTCACCGTTTCGCTCATGTCGGCATCGTGTTGCAATAGTATACTGCGAAGTGCCAGCAGACAACCCTTGTTGGGCTCGTCGTGCCGCTCGTAAAACTGATCAGTGCTTTTAAGCATGGGGCGAAGATACGGTTACTGTAATATTCTGATGTACTCCTGCCAAGGGCCTACCTGTTCTTTATACTGCTTAGCCATCACGCGGCATATCTGCGCGATATGGCTGAGGTCGTGTGCTACCCAAGTGGATAGCAGCTGCCTTAAAGTGACCGTGCCAAAGGCGGGGTGCGTACCTGTTCTGTCTAAATCGGCCTCGGTGAGGTTTTTCTCCTTAAATAGGTAAAGGTTTCTAGCCCTTAGGATAGCGAAATCTTCCAGCAGCATGTCCAATGTTTTGCCCTTGCTGTTGTTGAACTGTGCAAAGCGATCGAAGGGTTCAAAGGTTTTATCCGTGGCATCGGAGAGGATGATCTCCATACGCCCCATCCAATCTTTACGCTCACCGTGTATGAGGTGGCCTACTATATCGTAGGGGCTCCAAGTGTCTTCGCCTTCATTGTTGTTTACCCAAGGGTCGGGCAGGTCTTTAAGTAGGGTGCTGATGACCGCCGGTGTGCGGCCCAAGATGTTCATAGCTTCGTGTAGGTGGTATTGCATGCTGTAATTTACGAGAATTTTTGGCGTCAAATATTAACACCCCAACATAAGTGGCTAATAAATATATATTTGCACTACAACTAATAAGTATGAAGGACCTATTAATAACTCTATTTATCGTTATTTTTTCTACCACAGTATACGCACAAAATGGTTGGGGGTTTCTTAAAGGGCAACCCAATACGTCGTATAGTATCGCTAACAATAAGGGTACAGCATATAAGCACAATACACCAGGTAATCGTAGCAGCACTATATCATGGGAGCTGAATGGGAAACTTTACTTCTATGGAGGGCGTGCTAGTTACTCATATAGCGATGATTATAATAGTATGTGGATGTATGATACCAGTACCACATTATGGACTCTAGTATCTGGTGAAATAGATCCTATTAGCTCTGCTATATATCCCAATTATGGTATTAAGGGAGTAGCGTCTTTAACAAACCATCCCGGCACACGTACCGGAAGTCTTACTTGGACACATAATGGGAAATTATACCTTTTTGGTGGACGAACAGATAATATGCGCTATAACGATTTGTGGGTATACAACCCTACTACAAAATTATGGACATGGCTGGCCGGCGATAATCGTGGAAGCGCAACATATTTTCATGCTAAAGCAAGATTTGGCATAAAAGGAGTGTCAGATACAGCTAATCACCCCGGCTACTTGAGTAATGCTGCCAGCTGGGTAGATAATGGGAAATTATACCTTGCAGGAGGTGGTGGTTATGACTCTACACAGCTAGGAGGCTTAAACGATATATGGGAGTATAATCTAAATACAAATATGTGGACCTGGATAAAGGGTAGTGGTAAAATAAACCAGGGTAGAGTAACCGGCCAAAAAGGAGTAGCTAGTCCATCAAACACACCTGCTAGCGGAGACTACAGCAAGTCTTGGTACTACAAAGGCAAATTATATGTTTTTGCCCCTAATAGTCTTGATTATATGTGGGAATATGACCATTCTACAAATAACTGGAGGTACATCAAATTTACAAACAGGTTGCCAAGCAATGGTAATGTATATGGCATAAAGGGTGTAGAGGACAGCTTAAACACTCCTATTGTTAGTTACGAAGCACATTCTTGGGTTAGAAATAATAAATTATGCCTACTAGACTATAATAATATATGGTCGTATAACCTTGTTACAAATAACTGGACATGGGAAGGTGGTGATACATTAAACCATTCCTATCCTGATTATGGACGCTTAAACCATGCTGATTCACTTACTAACCCCGGATCTTTAGGGTACTCTGTTCTCTGGAAAACAAACAAATACCTATACACACTAAGTAACGGTGCTTTGTGGTGCTATAATAATAACACAAAGCATTGGAAATGGATAAATGGAACGCATAACTCTGAAGTAAAAAAATTATCTGTAGTCCCTTATATAGCTCACCACCTCAATGAACCTTCATTCGGGAGCAAAAACATATGGCAGAATGGTGATACAGTGTACATGTATGGTGTTCAGTATGACTATTTCAGTAATACAACAATGGAGTTGTGGCGTTATACCATTGATAATAATCAGTGGGCATTGATCAATAGCTATGATAATACTGAGCCAGTTTATGGTACAAAAGGAGTTGCAACAGTACATAACCGCCCCGGCATTAGAGATAATAATGCCTGTACATGGTATGTAAACAACAAACTATACTTATATGGTGGTGTCAAAAACTTTACTAGTAGTATAGCTATCGCTAATGATCTTTGGGAGTATGATCTACAAACAAATATGTGGAGGTACTTGAAAGGAGACTCGGGTGTTGTTAAGGCCACCTATGGCACACTAGGTGTTGCCGGTATTATAAATAACCCCGGCATAAGGTTGGCAAGCTCATCATGGGTACATAATGGGCAGTTGTACCTGTTTGGTGGCGGATCGGATGGTAATTTCTTTTATAATTATAATGATATTTGGAGATATGATATAAGTTCTAATAACTGGACATGGATAAAAGGAGATACCATACTACATGTTGCAGCCAAATATGGCACTCGAGGTGTTGCCGATAGTAATAACAACCCCGGTGCAATAGTTTTTCAACAAGATTGTTACTTAAATGGAAAACTATACGTATTTGGTGGCAGAACACAAATGTTTCCATCGTCAGGAAGTTTTTGGCGAAGAGAATGTAATGAACTGTGGGAGTATGACCACCTTACCAACAACTGGACATGGTTAACCGATGATTCACTCGTTAAAGAACAAGGCCCCAACTGGGGAATAAAAGGAGTACCCGACTCAACAAACTCACCAAGTGCCAGAATTGACGGTACTTTTGAAGCAATAAATGGGAAATTATATTTAATAGGAGGTTATGCTAATAACTATAGAGATCCTATTTGGGGTACTGTTGAAGGCATTTCAGATGATATATGGGAGTACAACCCACAAACAAACCTATGGACATGGATTGACGGTACAAGTACTTTCCATAGAGCAGGTATCTACAAAAAGCAATACATAAAAGATAGCCTGAATACTATTGGTGCATCTACGAACGCACTCTCTTGGTCACAAGGGAATCGTATATATATATTTGGCGCCAACAGACTATTCGCTAATATGAATATGAACTTGACCAGCAAAAATAAGTTCATTTACTCTTCTAACGACTTATGGTATTACGAGATATGTGATAGTATGCAGCAATGCTACCCTAATGCTCCGGTTATCAACATAGATAGTGTGATAACACTATGTAACAATAGGAGACTTATACTTAATGCAGGCAATATTGGTAGTGACTATCTATGGAGTAACGGTGATACTACTCTAAACTCATTAATAAAGGATACCGGTACTTATTGGGTACGTGTAACCAATCCTGCCAATAAAAGCACTACAGATACATTTAGAGTAATAGCTGGTAGTCCTCCTCAATATACGATTAGCGCTGATACAACCATTTGTTTTGGTGATACAATTACTATCAGTGCATTCAGCAATAATGCTATCTACAGATGGACCACGCATAATTCCATAAGTAGTAACACAGCTACTAGTAATATTACTACAAAGGCTGGTGGCACGTATGAAGTAATGATAACTGCTCCAAATGGTTGTTATGTTTATGACTCCGTAGTAGTAAAAACAAAACCATATCCTTACCAACCGTGGTTAAATAATAACGGGCCTATTTGTGTGGGAGAAAAATTTAGAATAAGGGACACAAATTTTAAAATAAATAGTGCTACTGTAGCAAAGTTATTTGACAAGCATAATAATCAACTGCCACACGTAGACTATGGAAAAAACAACAGCACTATTGCTGATTCGGGTATGTACTATATTGTTCGTGAACTAAACGGCTGTTATAGTTCTGATACTACTTATTTACACGTTTATCAAAACTATACACCTTCTGTTAACATCACCACTACTCCTAATAACCCTTGGCCCTTTGTACAAATGGAGTTTAATGCGAATGTGAATTACGCACTTTCATTCACTAGTTTTCAA
The DNA here is from genome assembly GCA_965230595.1 of Flavipsychrobacter sp. Lineage (GTDB taxonomy): Bacteria > Bacteroidota > Bacteroidia > Chitinophagales > Chitinophagaceae > UBA5543. The sequence goes on from OZ246011.1 coordinate 3,015,388, forward strand.
TGGTATAAAAACAATAATCCTTTATTTGGTGAAACCAACCAGAAATATCAAGCCATAGCAGAATCTGAAATAAAGAGTGGAGATATCATTTGCGTAAAAATTAATACCAATAATAAGTGTGCCAGTATTGATACCGCTAAAGACTGCACCCAGCCAATACAAATAAAGCTTTTGGTTGAACCTATTAGTAATAGTAATAAAATTAAGATTTATCCTAATCCAGCTAATGAGGTGTTATATATTGAAGGCATAACACAAGAATCAACTTTAATTATATACAATTCGCTTGGTGTCAATGTTATAGAAAAAGTATTAAAACAGGGCTCTAGTATTGACGTCAGTAATTTGCCAGCAGGCACCTACATACTTGAAATTGAAAGACGTAATAAAAAGTATGAAAAACTAAAACTAACCATTATTAGATAACACTTTCAACCGCCCTTTTCAAAAAAGTTTGCGAAATATTTACTGATAATCAATCAGTTACAAAAGCATGATGAAAATTCTTATGGTTTTTCTTGTTGCAATCGTGGAGTAAAGCTACCTTTGCAGTCCCCAAAGCGTTTTGGGGGGCTCTGTGGGCTGAAAAGCAATACCACAAAGCCATAAAGCGAAAATACTTAATAAGAACTAATGAGACATCTAAGTTTTAAAACACAATCTGCCAACGAAAAGATCGTAAAGCGCGATTGGTATGTAGTAGATGCAACAGGGCACAACGTCGGCCGTATGTGTACCAGAGTAGCTTCAGTACTACGTGGTAAGAACAAAGCTTACTACACACCACACTTCGACTGTGGCGACTATGTGATCGTGATCAACAGCGCTAACGTAAAGTTCAGCGGTAATAAATTGGACCAGAAAGAGTACCAAACCTTTAGTGGTTACCCTGGTGGCCAAAAGGCGGAGACTGCAAGAAAGTTGTTAGCTCGTCGCCCTAACGCTGTGGTAGAGCGTGCCGTAAAAGGTATGTTGCCTAAAAACCGTTTGGGTCGTGCTATGTATAAGAAATTGTTTGTGTACGAAGGAGCTGAGCATCCGCACAAAGCACAACAACCTAAAGAACTAACGTTTTAATCAACCGTAAAAATTCATCCTCAATATAATGGAGAAGCAAATCAATGCCGTTGGTCGCCGTAAAGAAGCCATTGCTCGTGTATACTTGAGCAAGGGTACCGGCAACATCACGGTAAACGACAAAGAATATAAGGAGTACTTCCAGATGATGTATTTACAAAATCAGGTGGAGCTTCCGCTTAAAACCGTTGAAGCTACAGATAGCTACGACATCGTAGTAACTGTAACAGGCGGTGGCCCTAAAGGCCAGGCAGAGGCTATCAAGCTGGGTATCGCACGTGTATTGTGCGAGGTAAATGCTGAACTTCGCCCAACGCTGAAACATGCAGGGCTATTAACTCGTGACCCACGTTCTGTAGAGCGTAAGAAATTTGGTAAGCGTAAGGCACGCCGTAGCTTCCAGTTCTCTAAACGTTAATCGCTGGTTGTATTCTTTATTTATTAACTGTCAAGAAATTATAACATGGAAGATAATAAAAGCCTACATCAGCAACTACTAGAAGCTGGTGTACACTTCGGTCACTTAAAGAAAAAGTGGAATCCAAAGATGTTGCCATACATCTTCACCGAGAAAAATGGCATCCACCTTATCGATCTGAACAGAACGATAGAAGGCTTGGAAGAAGCTGCTGCTGCAATGAAAAACATTGCAAAAAGCGGTAAGAAGATCATGTTCGTAGCTACTAAGAAGCAAGCGAAAGAGATCGTATCTGAATCTGCTGAGAAAGTGAACATGCCTTACGTTACTGAGCGTTGGTTAGGTGGTATGTTAACCAACTTTAGCACTATCCGTAAGAGTGTGAAGAAGATGCAGAGCATCGAGAAAATGTTGGAAGACGGTACTTTGGATAGCGTAACTAAAAAAGAACGTTTGACGCTAAACCGTAGCAAAGAGAAAATGCAGAAAGTATTAGGCGGTATCTCTAACATGGGTCGTACTCCTGCTGCATTGTTCATCTGCGATATCACGCATGAACACATCGCTCTTGCTGAAGCTAAGCGTTTGAACATCCCTACATTCGCCATGGTAGATACCAATAGTGACCCTACTAAAGTAGACTTCGCTATACCTGCCAACGACGATGCTACCAAATCTATCGCGATCATCACCCAATACCTTACTGCAGCTATTATGGAAGGTTTGGAAGAGCGTGCTCAGAATAAAGAAGCTGAGGCCGAAGAAGCTGAAGAGGTAGAAGCACAAGAGCGTGGTATCAGCATCAACGAAGATGATGATGACCAAAAAGAAGGTGGTAAAAAAGGTACCGGTGGTACTAAACGCCGCAAGCAAGGTGCCGGACGCCCGAAGAAAAGCGTAGGTAACAAACCTTCATAAACTATAGATTTTCATAATATAGCCTTAAAGCCCCATATTTGGGGCTTTAAGCTTGAATACCGAATTTCGCACACGAATTTTTACAAACTATTTAAATCATTTAAACAATGAGTGTTACTATATCTGCAGCAGATGTAAACAAACTACGTAAGCAAACCGGCGCCGGTATGTTGGATTGCCGTAAAGCCTTGATGGAAACTGAAGGTGATTTCGAAAAAGCAATTGACTTCTTACGTAAAAGCGGACAGAAAGTAGCAGCTAAGCGTAGCGATAGAGAAGCTAACGAAGGTGTAGTGATCGCTAAGGCTAATGCAGACAATACTTATGGTGTGATCGTAAACCTTAGCTCTGAAACTGATTTCGTAGCTAAGAACGACGAGTTCATCTCTTTTGCTCAAGAAGTAGCTGACCTTGCTCTTGAAAGCAAAGCAACTACAGTTGATGAGTTGAAAGCTGCAAAAATGGGTGATATCACACTAGCTGATAAACTATTGGAAGTAGTAGGTAAGATAGGTGAGAAGATAGACATCGCTAAGTTTGAGCAAGTAAGCAGTGATAGTGTTGCAGCATACATTCACGCGGGTTACCGCATTGGTGTATTGGTAGCTATGAACAAAGCCGCTAATGACGATGTACTAGGTGCCGGTAGAGATGCAGCCATGCAGATCGCAGCGATGAATCCACTAGGTGTTGATGAGAACAGTATCCCTCAGGAAACTATTGATCGTGAGCGTGCTATCGCTATCGACCAAATAAAAGCTGAAGGTAAGCCTGCAGAAATGGCGGAAAAAATTGCTAATGGTAAATTGAACAAGTTCTTCAAAGAGAACACTCTATTAGCCCAGCCTTTCGTAAAAGACAACGGCGTTACTGTAAGTGCACATTTGAACAATGTTGAGAATGGCTTAACCGTTACCAGCTTTAAGCGTGTAGCAGTAGCAGGTTAGCTGAAATGCTTATTAAGCAAAATCTTATAAAAAAGCCGCGGCATTGCCGTGGCTTTTTACGTATTAATACGTAGCTGAAATACCACTAAAAGGGTATATTCGCGCCCGAATTGAGCATATAACTTTGCCTTATTCTTAATCTATATTTAAAGCATAGAACATATTAAACTCTTTCATTAATTAGAAAGTTTTATTTTTTTTGCATTAGATATAGCAGCTATCCATAAACAATATCACGTCTATTGCTTACTGTTGTATAAACACACTTTATGAAGAAAATAACTTTACTCTTATGCTTTGTAGCGCTAACGCTGGGTGCAACTGCGCAACGCTACATCGGTATTGCTACCAGTAACTGGAGTGGTACTAACGGAATGTATCTCAATCCGGCTAACATTGCAGACAGTCGACACAAGTTTACCATCGACCTGTTTTCTATAAATGTAGGCTTGGATAATAACTTGGCTAAGATCAACACATCTGAGGCGATCAAGTACATTAACGACCCCGACAATAATAATATTGCTAACGCTTACACTTTTGAGAACAGAGATAAGTTTAGCCTTATAGCTCCTTATGCTGAAATACGCGGCCCGGGTGCTATGATCAGTATTAACAGGAAGCACAGTATTGCCATATCTACAAGGGTACGTGCGATCAACCAATTCCACGATTTCAATCAAAACTTATACCGTACTATAGTAGACCAAGACTTCAGAAATGCTTCAGGTAGCAATTACGTAGTTAACTCCGGCAATGCTTTCAACTACACAACGCATGCTTGGAGCGAGATAGGCCTTAGCTATGGTGGTGTATTATACGATGGTGGCAAACATTTCATCAAAGGCGGTTTAACAGTGCGTTACCTAATGGGTGCCGGCTATATCAGCCTGATCAGCGACAACATCAATGCCACATCATATGGAACTGCTGATTCTGTAGTGATCAACAATAGCGACCTACATTTTGGTACTACAATAGCTAACGGCGAATTTGGTAGCACAGTGAATGACTTCTTATTCAAGTCTGCCGGTCGTGGTGTTGGTGCTGATATCGGCTTTGTTTACGAGTGGAGGCCTGACCATGCTAAATACAGATATGACATGGACGGTGAGACCAATGTACCAAACGATGCTGTAAACAAGTATAAGCTTCGTTTCTCATTAGCTGTTACAGATCTTGGTTCTATCAGATATCAAGGCAATAATAACTACACTTTGAATATGACCGGTAACGGGTACATCAAAGGTGCTACTCTTGCAGACAGTATCGGCAGCTACAATAGTGTTAGAAACTATGCAAAAAACCACGGTTTCAATGTTGATAGTAGTACAGGACAACAGTCTACTACTTTAGTATTACCTACTTCAATAGTTACCAGTGTAGACTATCATGCTGTTAAAGGCTTATATGTGAATGCCATGTATATTGGTAATGTAGCTAATCGTACCAAACACGGTAATACCATATACAGCCAAGTAACGGTTACACCACGTTGGGATACCAGAGTGTTCAGTGTAGGTGTACCACTTACTTACAACTTCTTAGCGCAAAACATTAGAGCAGGCCTTGGCCTACGTGTTGGCGGTTTCTTTGTAGGTAGTGACGATATGGTAGGCTTGTTTAGCAATAGCACTAATGGCTTCAACTTCTACTTTGGCGCTTCTATACCATTCAACAAGAAGAAACCAAAAGATACAGATAAAGACCTTGTATCAAATAAGAAAGACAACTGTCCTAAAGAGCAAGGTACTTGGGAACTTAGAGGTTGCCCTCCACCGGATAAAGACGGTGACGGCATATTGGATTCTTTGGATAAATGTCCTGAAATACCTGGTGTGCCATCTGCTGAAGGATGCCCTGATGCAGATGAGGATGGTGTAGCTGATGGCGAAGACCGTTGCCCTGAAACTCCTGGTCCGGAAGGTCTTAAAGGTTGCCCTGACACTGATGGTGATGGTATTGTTGATATTGACGACGAGTGTCCTCAAGTTGCCGGTTTAGCACAGTACAATGGTTGCCCTGATACTGATGGTGACGGTATTGTTGATAATGCCGATAAATGCCCTGATGTGCCTGGCCCGGCTTCTAATAATGGTTGCCCTGAGATCACGGTAGAAGAAAAAGAAGCACTTCAGTTTGCTGCTACAGCTATCCAATTCGATCTTGGTAAGGCTAGCATTAAGAAGGCATCTCACGAAATGCTTGATAATATCGTAGACATCTTGAACAATCATAAAGAGTACGACATGACCATTGATGGTCACACTGATGCTTCAGGTAGTGATAAAACTAACCTACGTTTATCTAAACAAAGAGCTAATGCTGTTAGAGATTACTTTATCTCTAAAGGTGTAGATGGTAGCAGACTGAAAGCTGAAGGTTATGGTGAAGCTCAACCTGTAGCTGATAACAAAACACGTGCTGGACGTGCTAAGAACCGCCGTGTAGTAATGGATATGCACTTAAGAGACTAATAAGATTAGTTATAGTCAATAAAAAAGCCCTGCTACGAGAGCAGGGCTTTTTACTTTTATGATATATAGTGTTAAGACCTATTTACCGAAATAAGTTTTATACCATTCTATTTCATGATGGTCAATTTTAGAGGCATCTATTACATGGCTGTTATCCAACTTATGATAAAGCACCTCTAATGAAGCAAAGTCTCTTTGGCTGATGACTTTAAAACCACCTCTCATTAACTGAGCTGTTGCTACACCCATACCTATTTGATATTTCTTCTCCTCTGCAAAACGATTACCATCATAAATTACCTGGCTACCACATGCTGCGCTAATATCCATCATCACACAAAGCTCTATATCTTCCTGCTTGGCTATTTCCAGCATTCTTTCAGATGCCTTTATCATTCCTTCCGACCAGTCTACACCACTTTCTGTAAGCACTTTAGCTTTACCATCCAATACATCCATTCCAGTGCCGCCATGTATGTCGCACATTTCGCGGGGCGTGCCAAAAGAAAAGTCTTCGGGACAAAAACGAGTTAGCTTGGCCGTTTTGTAAGTCATGAGTTGCAAAGCCGAAGGATACTCTCCATTAGCAGAACCATCGTACCCACATGTAGTGCCTAACAAACAGGCACTTACTAATATCCTTAAAGGGTCTTGTTCTGTAGGTATTCGTAGTTGCTTTACGTAGTTAATATCAGTCATGGTATATCAAGTTATTCCGTTTCAATTATCGCATCTGCGGGACGTGCCACTTCATAGCGTTTCGTAAAGTTGCACCAGTAACAATCATCTTTACCACAGCCTTTATCAAAATCATGATTCATAATGCTGGCATAGGTATCTTTCATTTGCTTGATCACGATCTCTTCATCTTGTACAAATACAGGGACTTGAATACGTTTGTACTCGTTGGTCTTTCTACCCTTCTCCACATAGTCAAACATGCCCATTTCTACTTTCCACTGCCTGTCAGGCTGGTTCTCCAATAGTAGTTTGTAAAATACCATCTGCCGCCAATAGTCACCACCATTAGGTTCTTTATCATTTGGTGCTGCGGTATAGGCCTTGGCCGACTTATCAGGGTCACCCGTTTTATAATCTACCACCGTACAGCCATCTCCTTTTATCTCTATCTTATCTACCTTACCTGTTATAGGCACACCGTTGAAAATGTATCGTGGTACAGATAACTCTATCTCTACGTCTTTATGGAAACTATCAATGTACTTGTCGTAATAACCGTTCAATAATGTATGCCCCTGCTCCATACGGCGCTCGTACTGTACAGCAGTAAATGCTGATGACTCTCTAAACATGGCATTGTCAAACGTTTTGATGACCTCTTCCTTAGTAGGGAACATGCCATTGTTGGCTTTCATAGTTAAGAACATTCGCTCTAATGAGTCGTGTACCGCACTACCAAAAGCCATAGCATCGTTCTTCTGGAAAGGTACTTTGAGTACATTCTCATAATAGAAGCTAATAGGGCAGCGTAAGTATTTAGATAGCGTGCTATAACTCATGATATAGGTTTGCAGCACTTTGTCTATCCACTTATGGTTGGCCAGCTCTATGCGCACATCAGCTACAGGCTCCATAGCTAGCGCCATATGGTCAACCAACGTTTGTTCATCCACTTGCTTTTGTATTCTTTCATCAGGTGTGCTTACTTCATCAATAAATAGAGAATGCTCTAAAGGCTTACCGTCGTTATCGGCAGTAGCATAGGAAATGTATAAGTGTTTCTTGGCCCTTGTTAGCGCTACATAAAATAACCTTCTGGCTACTTCTGTTTTATAGGTTTTGTCTTTATCGTTCTTTGTATTGGTAATGGTATCGGGTAGTTTGTATTCGTTACTAAAGCCTCTCTTGCTCTCCCAAAAGTTCTTAGTTGCTCCTATAAGGAATACATGTTCGAACTCATTACCCTTAGCACCATGCGCTGTATAAAACTGTACACCATTTTCCTGCTGTACTACTTTTTGTATGGGTAGAGAAATATTCTCTGCACTCATACGCTCTATCATGAGCAAGTAATCTTCGGGTGTTATTTTTTGATCGCGTGCATAGGCATCCTTTACATGCTGGAAGAAGGTATGCAACACCTGCATGCCCCAAGTATGATCTTTGGTTGTGGCCAAATATTGCACCATTCCACTTTCGTATATGATCTTCTCCACCAATAAAGGGAATGGTTGCACGCCTTGCTCTGCCATCCAGCTGTCCAAGCAATTACCCAAACGTATCAGTGCAGCTTCAGAAGGTAAGTCAAGTGATGATAAGAGCAACTTGTTACTCAACACCAGTCTCCAGTATCGCAACGTATTATCCTTGCCTCTATTCGCCTGCATGTATAGCGAAAGCATAGCAATATCAGTAGGCTTAATACCAAAGTAAGGTGCGTGCATTAAGCGAAATAGCATAGCCTCTGCACTAAAGGTTTGCTTCTGTTCTTCGTTCAGGTAGCGGAGTATATTGAGTATCTGCCGTATAAGAGGTAACTCCAAAATATTCACGGGCTTCTTCACCGAATAAGGAATACCCTTACGCTCCAGTACTTCAATAATATTATCCGATTGCTTGTGTTGCGCGTAAAGTACTGCGATGTCTCTTAGCGGCACTTTGGCTTTATGTAGCTCTTCTATTTTTTGTACTACTGCGGCTTCTTCATGCAGCAGGTTAGGATATTCAGATATCTCAGGTTGTACGGTCTCTTTACCGTTAGCAAAGCGAGGTAAAGAGGCCACTATGTCTTTGTTCAGCTGTAAGTCCTCCAGCTGGTGAATAAGGCGTTCTGTATTATTATTGATCGTAGCGGTTGCCTTATCCAGTATGGCTTGGGAAGAACGATAATTTTGCGGTAGTACTACAATGTTGATGTTTTGCTGATAACGTTGGTAAAAGTCAATAATGTTTCTGATACGTGCACCTTGAAACTCATAGATAGATTGGTCATCATCACCCACGACAAAAATATTTGGGTCGTCCCAAAACTCAGTAAGGTAATTCAAGAGCTCGTTCTGTGCACCATTGGTATCCTGAAACTCATCTACCAATATAAACTGATGTCTTTCCTGATAGCTAAGCAACAGTGCAGGATGCTCTTCAAAAGCTTGCAGCACCCAAATGATCATATCGTTGAAGTCATACCTTCCTGCTGTTTTCATTTTCTCCACATACACATCAAATAGTGCTGCTGCAGCTTTGGTATCTTCTACTTTTCTTACCTCATCATCAATGGCGCTCTGTTTCAGGTCGCCTTTTTTATAACCCTTACCATTTCGCTGATAGATAAACTCTTTTCTGTTAGGCAGGTCAGTCACATATTCATCAACCGCATCACCAATATCTTTAGCCGTGAGGTGCTCGCGCTTCATCATGTCAAACAGACGGCTTAGCTTATTGGCATCATAATATATATTACCGCTCAGTCTGCGTAACACATGTCCTTGTGGTAGCTCTTCCAGCATCTCATAAAGTAGCTCTGTCCGCTCCAGATCAGTAATCGGTTGTAATGAACGAATACTGAAGTATTCACTATTCTGCTGAATGATGTTGTTACAAAAAGCATGAAAAGTACAGATGTTGACCTTATGTGCTGCTGTGCCTATCACATCTACCAAACGGCGGCGCATGGAGTTGGTTGCTTCCTCCGTATAAGTAAGACAAAGTACCTCTGATGGCTGTACCTGTGCCTCACTGCGCAGCAGGTTGGCAATACGCATTGACAAAACCTCAGTTTTACCCGTACCAGGGCCGGCAATTACCATTACAGGGCCGTAGATGGTATCTACCGCCTTACGCTGACTATCGTTAAGTATGCTGTATCGCTCTTGAAATAACTGCTCGTTCAAAGACATGATGCGTTATATGATATGGTACTATGAAGTTAGAAAAGGTATAACAATTTATTAAGTTGCAGAAACCTTAGTTTTGTAACTCTGAAGAAATTATCTGAAATGAAAAAGGTATTATTTACACTACTACTATTTAGTACGATCAGCTCTATTGCTTGGTCACAAACCGAGGCAGATACACCACTATATAAAAAGTACCCGGTACTGCCCGCATTTGAAATATTGCACATGGATAGTAGCACCATTACCAATACCTTCAATGCTCCAAAAGACCGCCCTGTTATACTGGTATTCTTCAGCCCCGAGTGTGCACACTGTACTATTGTGATCAGAGAGTTATTGAACTTCAAATCGGAGTTGAACAACGCTAAGCTTTACCTATTCACGCCGCTTTACTTCTATAAATTGAAGCCTGTATATGAGGAGCTAAAATTAGATAGATATAAAGATGTGGTAGTAGGTAAAGAGCATCGCTTCTTCTTCTACAAGTTTTACAACCCTGTACATGTACCTTATATAGCTATATATAATAGGAAGAAACAATTGGTATCCACCTATGATGGGGGCACCTCTATTGCGCAGATCATTGAAGATGTGAATAAAGACAAGTAATTACTCTTCAGTCTTTTTATCATCTTCTTGCTCTTCTTTTGATTCGGTAGCAGAAGCAGCTACGGGCTCTTGAGTTGTTTCAGGTTGAGTCTCTTTCTTGGTTTCCGTCTTAGGTGCTTCTTCCGATTGAGCAGCATTGGCTTCTTGCTCAGCAATTTTAGCCTCTATCTCTTCCAGCTGTTTTTGCACCTCTACCAGCTTTTCTTGCTTATGTACTAAGTTCTTTTCCGTTTGTGCTATTAGCTTGGTCAAGTGAGCTTTTAACTCGTCAGCTTTCTTTTCGTGCGGCTGTATATTGGTAAGTCCTTCTTTAAAGTCAACCAACTTTTCTTCTTCATCTTTCAGCTCGTTCTCCAGTGTTTTGAGGAAGTTTTGAGTTTGTTGCCTACGGTTATAGATGCGCTTTTCAGCATGTTGTTTTCTGCGCGCTCTATCTTCATCTTTACGATTAAAGAAATGCTTTCTCGCCGCTATGAACTTCTCCCATATATCATTGCTATGTTCTCTGGGTACAGGCCCTATCTTCTTCCACTCGGTCATCAACTCATTGATCTCAGTTGTAGCTTCTCTCCAACGAGTAGAATTTTTAAGTGCTTCTGCTCTTTTTAATAATGCCTGCTTTTGTACGTAGTTGTCTTGTAGAGATACCTTAAAGGCTTGGAAATGCTCACGCTTAGCATTGTAAAAAATATCCTTAGCAGCATTAAGTCTGTCCCAAAGTTCATCAGCATGCTCTGATGGTACACGCCCTACAGCTTTCCATTCTTCCATGAGCTTAGCATAAGCGTCAGACGTTTTGTTCCAGTCCGTGCTGTCTTTCATCTCTTCAGCACGCTCTACTAATGCCAGCTTGAGTTTATAGTTCTCTTCCTGCTCTGCTTTTATTTCGTTATAGTGTTCTTTCTTTTTGTCGAAGAAGGCATTCTTAGCTGTGATGAATCTGTTCCAAAGTTCTTCATTCTTCTCGTGCATGGTACGCCCTATACTCTTCCAGTCTTCCATCAGCTGCTTAAAGCCTGCTGTGGCTTCCTTCCAGTTGTCAGACGCTGCCATCTGTTCCGCCTTGTCTACCAACTCCAACTTCAAATCCAGATTTTGCAACATCTCCTTTTCTATATCCTCACTATGCGCTCGCTTGCGCTCAAAGAATTTCGTTCTGGCAGCTTCCAGTCTATCCCATAGTGAATCATTTCTTTGTTTGTCAACAAAACCTATATGCTTCCAACCGTTTATGAGTTCTTTGAATTTTAGTGTAGCAGCCTTCCACTCTTCACTGTCTGCCAATTGCTCAGCTTCTGCCACCAGCTTATCTTTTAAGGAGTGGTTCTCTTCTGTTTTTTGGGCTATTTCTTTTTCGAGCGTGGCTACCTGCTCTAGCAGGCTATCATAGTTACCCACTGCAACGGCATGTAATAAGTAGTCTTTTATACGCTCTACCTTTCCGGCTAGCTTGAGTTTATCTTCCTGCTCAGCTTCCCATTCTTGTTGTAGCTCTTTTACCTTAGCTTCTACTTCAGGAAATTTATCTTGTAGCGATTTAAGTTGAAGGTCAGCGTCTTCTATTTGCAGTTCGCTGATCTGTCTTTCTTTACCATCTTCAACAGTTAAGTATAGTATGCCCTCTTCGGTGATACGATACTTTTCTTTTGCTTCAAATGTAACCTCATTCCACCACGCTTGCCAAGTGTTTTCCTGTGTCATAGCCTGTTAAGTTTTGTATAGCACACAAGGTGCTGCCATTGTTAGCTACCAAAAACCTTGCGCAGTAGGTCGGTAACTCTTGCAGCAGGGTCTTTGCGTATTTTGTTCTCTTCCTCGGCAATAGTAACGAACATACCACTTAGTGCACGCTCAGTAACATAGCCGGTTAAGTCTGTATTGATCTTATTAGTTGTAGTTGGTAGTCTGTTGTATACGCTAAACACTTGCGCCCAATATTTTGTAGCATCTACCTTTTTCAACGAGTTCTCGATCACTGGGCGGAAGGCATTGGTCAAGGCCATAGTAGTTCTTGACTTCAAAAAGTTGGTAGCTGCTCCGTCACCACCTCTTAAGATGTTCATACCATCTTGGATAGACATGCCTTTTATCGCATCTACAAATATAGGAATGGCTTTTACCGCAGCATCTTCAGCAGCACGGTTCATAGATAGAATGGCTTTATCTACCTGAGCACCCATGCCTAACGATCGCAGTGTATTTTCTACCTTCTTTGCCTCGGGCGGCATTAATATTTTGATCAGTTGGTTGCCAAAGTAACCATTAAGGTTATGCAACTCGCCACCTGCATTCTTAGCCCCTATTTCTAATGCTTGCTTCAAGCCTGCAATGATCTCAGAATTAGATAATGCGCCATTGCCTGAACCGTTACCAATTGTAACACCGGCATCGTTAGCTGTTTTTTCAGCAGTTTTCAATAGGTCTCCAAACGATTGACCACTACAACCGGATGTACTGATCGTGATGGTACCTAACAACAATAATGTCTTTAATATCTTATTCATACGTTATAACAAATTACAAAATATCTATTCAAATAAAATGCCAAAGCTAGAAACCGCCGTCATCATCACCTTTGATCTTATCTCTATCCTTATTCAAATCAGGCTTATTCTCTTCTGCCGACCTTCTTTCACCTCTCTTAGCACTTCTGTCCGACCCTCCAAAGGTATAATTGAATGATATTCTACCTACTCTTGTCTCCCTGTCGCTATATACAGTTTGCATTATATCATCAAAGTCGTAATTACTTCTGTACTTTCTGGTATTAAAGATATCGGATACATTTAGAACCAACGTGGCTTTGTTCTTTAATAAATTCTTACGAATAGCCGCATCTAGCCAATAAGCGGCTTCTCTTTCGCCTTGAGCCTCCACTTTTGGAGCGTCATAGTTACCGTTTAGTTGTAAAGAAAAGCCTTTGGGCAGCCTTACATTGGTGTTTACCTTACCAAACCAGCTAAAACCACTATTATCCAAGCTAGGGTCTACACTACCGCCCAGTATCTCATTTTGGAAGAAGTTGAAGTTGAAAGTAGCGCTCCATATTTTCAAGAGTTGTAGTTGTGCTGTAAGATCCAAACCATAGGTGATACCTGTATTCAAGTTCACACGTTGTGTAAATGATGTACCATCATCATAAGGTTGAGTAAACCTGGTAATGAGATTTTGCGTGTTTTGGTAATACACACTGGCTATAATATTGTGCCCTTTCTTATAAAACTTATTATAGCTCAACTCTACGTTGTGAATAAACTCAGGCACTAGGTTTGGGTTACCCACATTAGTATCCTGCGGATTGGATAGGTCTACATAAGGTAGTAGTTGCCAAAAACGCGGACGATGGGTACGGCGCGTATAGCTTAAGTAGATGCTTTGGTCTTTAGGTAGCTCGTAGGACGTAAACACAGACGGAAAAAGGTTCAAGAATTCGTTAGAATATCTTTTACCGCCTACCTGCTCGTTGGTCCCTTCATAATAAGCATACTCTGCTCTAAGCCCAAGCTGGTAGCGAAACTTACCTTGCTGGTCTTTAAAGCTGGCATATGCTGCATATATCTGTTGCGTATAGTCATAGCTATTTAGCAGTGTTGAGTCTACACGCTCACCTGCAGTATCGCTAATGACCGGACTATTATCACTTTGGTAAAAGAAAAGCTGTGACTTCAAGCCGGTTTCCAACTTACCATTCTTGGTTAGTAGCGGGCGTATATAATCGGTTTGTGCATTCACACTTTGTCGGGCATCTTCACCGGGTGCATCCTGCACTACCATAGGCCTTATCAACTCACCTCCTGAATTAGATGTTTTTGTATCAAAATATTGCTTACGTGTACCCTTAGTAGTTACATAGGTAACACTGGTAGTGATATTGTGATCTTGAGGAGCAAACTTGTGTTTGTACTCCAATGATGTAGAGCTGGATAGCGGGTTGACCCTAAAACGGCTATAACGCTCCATGATAGAGCTAAGCGTATCGTTATTATAGGTCTTATTATAGGTAGTACCCTTAGAGGCGTACTCCATAGTGTTGATATTTTGGGTCAACATCAAACTGTTATTCTTGTCAAACTGATATTCAGCACCAATGGAGTTAAAAGAGCCCCCAAAGTTTCTTCTATTGTCTTCATAGTTATTGATGTACAGGTCAGTATTCTTTCCCCACACATCTTTTGTATTTCTTCTGTATTGAGGGTTGTATCTAAAGTTGCCATTTAAGAAGATATTCCATTTCTCATTTTTCAGGTTCAGGCTAAGACCACCATTATATTTATCTCTGGTACCTGCACCCGCTCTTATGCTACCGTTCAAGCCAAACTTCTTCTCTCTTTTGGTGACGATATTGATGATCCCCGTCATACCTTCAGCATCATATTTTGCTGATGGGTTTGTAATGACCTCTATCTGGTCAATGCTTTCAGCCGGTAAACTCTGCAATGCCGATGCCACATCACCACCTAATAGTGTAGCGGGTTTACCGTCAATTAAGATCGTCACACCGGCTTTACCTCTCAGGCTCACACCACCATCTACGTCTACTGAAACCGAAGGCACGTTTTGCAGTACGTCAGAAGCACTACCGCCTGCAGTGGTAATATTTTTCTCTACGTTGAATACCTTTTTATCGATCCCCATCTCCATCAACGGGCGCTCACCTGTTATGGCTACTTCATCCATCATTTTAGTGGTTAATACCACTTTTATCTTGCCAAGATCTACTTCAGTTTTTTGTGCTGATATGGTGATGTCTTTCACTTCAAAATCGTCAATACCAATACCGCTTACCTTTATCGTGAATGTGCCAATACCTGTAGGTGTGATCTCAAAGCTACCGTTCTCTTCCGTCAATGCACCATTAACAGGGGTTGTTCCGTTTTTTAATAAAGCCACAGTCATGTAAGGAACAGGTTTGTTTTTTCCTGCAACTACAATACCCTTAATAGCACCAATATCTTTACCTCCCTGTGTTTGTGCCCACACTGGCGCACCCACACCTATACAAATTAATGTCAGGAGTATATATATGTATAACTTACGCATGAAGCGCAAAAATCAAGGAAAAAAACGAGAAAAATCGATTTCCCCACACTAAATAATGTTAAAACATGAATGGATGACCCTACAGGCCTAAATGCTTTTCGATGATGTAGCTATTACGGTCGGACGAGCTGCGCGAGACCAGCTCGCCTAAAAAGCCTACCAGGAAGAATTGTGTACCCATGATCATGGCGGTAAGTGCCATGTAAAAACCGGGTTTATTGGTAATAGAAAAGCTATCTCCCCCAATGATCTTTTCGATGATGAGCCAAACGGTAATAGCAAAGCCTATAAAAAAGGTCAACGTGCCTAATGACCCAAAGAAGTGCATGGGCTTTTTACCAAAACGGCTAATGAATTGTACCGACAATAGATCTAAAAAACCATTGATAAAACGCTCCCAGCCAAACTTAGAGACGCCATATTTTCTAGCTCTGTGCTGTACTACTTTCTCTCCTATTTTTTTATAACCGGCAGCCTTGGCCAATACAGGTATAAAACGGTGCATCTCCCCATACACCTCAATGCTTTTCACTACGTTTTTCCTGTAGGCTTTTAGCCCACAGTTCATATCGTGCAGCTTGATGCCTGAGATGCGACGGTTAACAGCATTGTATAGTTTTGAAGGTAGGTTTTTGGTGATCGCATTATCGTAGCGCTTCTTCTTCCAGCCACTAACGAGATCAAAACCTTCCACCGTTACCATTCTGTAGAGTTCCGGTATTTCATCGGGGCTGTCTTGCAGGTCGGCATCCATAGTGATGACCACATTACCCTTTGCGGCCCTAAAACCTTCGTGCAAAGCGGCACTTTTACCATAGTTGCGCTGAAACTTGATACCTTTTATAATATCAGGATATTGAGCAGACAGCTCTTCTACTACCTTCCAGCTATCATCAGTACTACCATCATCTATCATGATAACCTCGTAAGCATAGCCGTGCTCAGAGCATACCTTCTCTATCCAGTCTGCCAACTCTGGCAGTGACTCCTCTTCATTGTATAACGGTACTACGATCGATATATCAGGCATAGTTCTGCTAAAATAGGGATTTTATTGTGCCTGCATGCTTGGCGGCATATCACCTTTCTTCTTAGCAATAGCCGCTGCAATCAATGAGAATATGGCACCTACGAACATATACCAGAAAACTACACCACCTATCATAAATACTTTAAAGTATTTACGAGCCATACTCATACTTTGCTCTATTTGCTCATCACTCATACCCTGCTCAGCCATGCTATTTCTGGCAGCCTCCATACCTTTTTCAATAGTATCAGGGAATAAGTATAGCGATAAAAAGCTCCATGCTAATACTAAGAGTGTAGCAATGGCTGCGGCTTTGAAACAGCTGCTAAATGTTTTACCAAACGTAACGTAACCATCATTAGCTTTTGAGAAAGCATTAGCGTTGATGATCAACCCTACTAAGAATGGTACATACATCACATATTGCGCCCAACTTTCAAAAGAAAGATCTGCTACATATAGAATTAAGCCAATGACGACAATGGCTAAACCTGTGATCAGTCCGTATTGCTTATGCGTTTGTTTTAGTTGCATGGTTGCTATTGATTTAAATGAATTTGATGTTGGTTGATGATACCTACTACTTGACCCGGTAGCTCTTTATCCATATAAGGATGATTTTTTGATGCCGACTGCCAAGTATCTTTTGTAGGTGTATAATTACCTGTGTTTGTAAAAATGGTTAATTCAGCCTCTGAACCTTTTGCTATCGCCATACTGGACAGGTTCATTATTTTCCGAGGTTGGGTGGATAGCGCATCTGCCAGGCGCTCTATACTGACCTTATCCTTCAAGCCATCAAGCAATACCCCCCAGGTGATCTCTTGTATGTTCATGCCATCGGCGGCATAGTCCAACTCTTTGGTCTTGGCATCCCAATCTTGCGGGCGGTGGTGTGATGTGATGGCATCTATCGTACCATCAGCCAAACCTGCTATCAAAGCCTGCCTGTCTGCTTCAGTTCTTAAAGGTGGCATCACCTTATACATGCTGTTGTAAGAGCGTAAAGCTTCATCTGTCAGTGCTAAATGATATGGCGTTACCGAACACGTGATATTTAACCCTTCCTTCTTTGCTGCTCTTATCATATCCACACTTTCTTTAGAAGATATGCCTGTTACGTGTAGCTTAGAGTCTGTATATTTTAATAACTCAATATCTCTGTGCAATACCGTGGTTTCTGCCAATGTAGGTATACCTGCAATACCCAAGTGGGTTGACACAGGGCCTTCGTGCATTAAACCGGTGCTGTATAATGAGCTATCAGCAGGTATTTGTATCAGCGTTCCATCAAAAGCCTTCACATATTCCAGTGCTTTGAGCATCAGGTTGGCATTCTGTATCGGTTGCCAGCCATCGGTAAAGGCTACTGCTCCGTGTGCCTGCATATCCATCATCTCTGCCAACACCTTGCCTTCAATATCTTTTGATATACTACCTAGCGGATGCAGTTGCACCACATGACCGATAGCTTTCTTCAGTAAGAATTCTATAATAGACTTGGTACTAACCGTTGGGTCAGTATTAGACACCGTAGCTACTCTGGTAAAGCCACCTTTGGCCGCTGCCTGAAGCCCCGAAGTAATACTTTCATGCTGCTCATGCCCCGGTTCTCTATAATCGGCAAACAGATCGGCCCAGCCTAAGCTGACACATAGGTCTTTACCTTCCACAATGGTGTCTGCTTTCTTATCTATCGAAGTAGCAATATCAACGATCTTGCCCTCTTCAATAAGCAGATCGACCACTTTATTGTGAAAATCGGAACCTGTATCCAGTACCTTCGCTTGTCTGATGAGCACTTGCATAGTGGCTATTGAGTGGCTGCTGATTGTTTTCTTAAACTGCCTGCCAATACAGCTGTTTCGGCCAGCAGCATTATCACGGCTAAAATAGCACAAAGTTTCCAAAGCGGGAAGCTGGCATAATTAGCACTTGGTTTCAACTTACTGATACTATCTGTATTGAGCCATGTTAACGATGCGCCTTTCCATTGTGTTTTTAAATTATCCAAGTTGGCCATTTGCAGTTCCGACTCTGCTCTGCCATGATTCACCGCCAGTGCAATGGTATCTCCTCCCTGTGCCGCCAGCTGATAATAACCGGCCTGAGTAACCACATCATCTACAAATACATTCAACCCTGCACCCTCCTGCCTTTGTGCAGGTATAGCATCTATACCTTTGGCATACAGGTGTACCATATTGCGTTCATCTGTATTATCCAATGGTAAGTAAGCAGGTTGCTGTGTGCCTAACGCCAAAGCATATACGCTACCTCCTGCCGACTGGGTAGCCATTTGGTACAGCATAGGCACAAAGAAGTAACTCCCTTGAAAGTTGCCAGAGGTAAGGTCGATACCTGTAGCAGAGAGATACAACGCCCCTTTGGAAGGGGTATATCTGGCCAATAGCGGGTCGCCATTTCTAAAGTTGAATACCGACTGCTGATTGGCGGCTAAGCCCGCTTGTATCACATAGTGCCACTTGGCTGTGGGTAGCTGTACATTCTCAGGTATGCTTTCAAAGAGGTCTTGAATTAGGTCGCTACCCTGCTGCATGCCGGCTGCCGTTTGTGTAACGGTGTCTATACCATTGATGGTAATGTCGCCTAGTTTGCTTAGTCCGTTACTTAACTGCTGATAGTTGGCTGTTCTACCGGGGAAGACGCAAACCGTTTTACCCGATTGCAACACTTGGTTCAACTGCTGTGCCAATGCTTCATCTATACGGGTGATGCCATGTAATATAATGAGGTTGTAGTCTTTCCAGTTCTTCACGGCTTCTCCTACGCGCTTATTATCCATCCTAAAACCACTGAAAGCTCTGAATGACGCTTGTAAGTATGGACTAGGCAGATCTTCATTCAGCACCAGTACCGATAAGTTAGGCGTACTACGCGCACTTATGCGAAAGGTATCGTCAAAGCGCACGGAAGCATCACTCACCGTGAGCATGATCTCTTGCCAGCTGGCACCGTTCACCTGAAAGCTCAGCGTATCTACACTCTCGCCACCTTTCATTTGTAAAGAGGCTGCATTCTTTACCTGTCCGTTAATGCTTAACTGTAATACAGGTAGCTCATCGGGCTGTGTACCAAACACCTTGGTACGCACCACTAACTGGTTGCTCTTGCCCGACTGTAACACGGGTGCAGTGAGATAGGCTGTATCAATATAAATATTGCTCACCTCATCAGCCCTTACAGGTATGCCGTATAGTTTGATGTTTTTCAGTTGGGCTTCTTTTACTTCTTCTTCTGTTGCCCGCTGTTGAAAGTCGGAGTATACATATACATCTGCTCCATCCTTGGCTTCTGTTTGTAAAATGCCTTGCACCTTACCCAGTACTTTGTTGATGGTTTTATGCTGTGCGGTCACCTCAATATTATTGAGTGCTGCTACGGCTTCGCTCACTGCTATGGGCGAATAACCCGCTGCACCATCATTGCTCAACAATAAGAACTTGGTACCCAATGGTGCACCTTGCATTTGCTGGCGTGCGGCATCTTTAGCTACGTCCAACAATCTGCGTGCGCCTTGCTTGAGCGACATACTGCCCGAGTTGTCTATATACACCACCTGTAGGCGGTCTTGAATCAGGGCATCTTCTTTGTTTTGAAAAAAGGGTTGCGCAAAGGCGAGTATCAGTGCTGCTAAAAATAATAGTCGTAATAATAGCAGCCATTTATAACGCAGCTGCGATGACTTTTGAGAACGGAGCTGTATGCTTTTTAAGAAACGGGTATGCGGAAAATACACCGTCTTGTACCTGCGCAGGTTGAATAGGTGTATGACTATAGGTAACAGCAAAGCTGCACCTGCCGCTAAAAATACCGGATACAGAAAACTCACATACCAAATATAAGGTTATTGCCAAGTGAAACGCTAATTGCAAATGCTAAAACTGTGAAAAATGTTATTAACTCATAACGCCTTGTTTCATTACATTTTAATAATACGAATACGTTGAATGGCATAACTTCATAATAGATTCATTCATCCTGTAAATCGAACTAAGACATGAAAAAACTATTCAGCATACTCTTAGCACTAGCACCGGTAATAACAATAGCGCAACAAAACGATAAAGCTCCCCAACATCAATATGAAACCAGTATAATGTCCGGCGTTGGTCATGAAGATGGCTATGGGCTTATGAATGACCTCTACATTGGCAGCTTAAATACGATCAGCTTTTATAAAAACATCAACCGTACACAGGTAGGCATAGGTGTTGATGTAGATATTAATATAGGTCATAGTGTATTTATGGCGCCACACCTCATACTTAACCGTACGCTAGAATTGAGGAAGTTCAACTTTTATGCAGGAGTTATGGGTGGCTACGCACATTTACAATTTGACAACCCAACTTCTTTCACAAAGAACAAAGCCAGCAAGGGGTATATTGCAGGCTGCCAAGCAGGCATGCTTTATAAATTGGGCAAGCATTTTGCGATCAACGGCGAATTGGCTGCCCGAGGTACTCAACTTTGGAATAAAAAATCGGAATATACTTTCTTTGGCGATGTAGCTTATGGAATTACAGGAGTTGAAAGCTATAACTACTTTACCCATTATTATGTTGGCAAATTAGGGTTGAGATACCGCTTTTAAAAAGTAGAACTACCCATAAGCCATTATCCGGCGTACTTGCTCTTGTTTATGTTCAGGCAAATGCGTCCGTGATGTGTTTATCATTCCACGGGTAAATTACAATCTTTTTTGAGGGGGGAATCTACCACCTCCCACAACTTCGTTGTGTACTCCTTCTACAAGGAGGAGAAACTATTTTGTATTAATAAAACACTCCGTATTTCCTCCAGCTCTTTTTTATTTAGTTTTATACTTCCCCTCCTACAAGGAGGGGTGTCCGTAGGACGGGGTGGTCTATAAAAACCAGCATGAACAACAAAAAACAAACACATAACCTCAAAGCCTTGAAAGAGCAGAGAAAAGCATTAAGAAATAATGCCACCTCTGCCGAAGCTGTATTATGGGCTTACCTGAATAAAAGCCAACTGGAAGGCAGAAAATTTAGACGGCAACATAGTGTCGGTGGATATATACTGGATTTTTATTGCCATCAAGAACAACTAGCCATAGAGCTGGATGGGCAACATCACTTCACCCCAGAAGGCAACCTTACCGATGAAGAAAGAACTGCGTACCTGCAAGCAGAGGGTATTACCGTATTGAGATTTGAAAATAAAATGGCCTTCTCTCATATAGAAGGTGTTTTAGAGCATATCAAACAGCACTTTCAGTAATCTACCACCTCCCGCAACTTTGTTGCGTACTCCTCCTACAAGGAGGAGAAATGATATGATACAGTAGCAATCGGCAACTAATTATTTTCAAAGTTCGCCTTCCCTCCACACCATCTTTTTATTTAGCTTTGCGTACTTATAATAAAATACCAGTATGCTAACGGCTAACGAGATACGACAGCAGTTTTTAGATTTCTTCAAAGAGAAGGGGCACGAGATCGTTCCTTCTGCACCTATCGTGGTGAAGAACGACCCTACTTTGATGTTCATCAATGCGGGTATGAACCAGTTTAAAGACTACTTTTTGGGCAACCAACAAGCCCCTAACCCTCGTATAGCCGATACCCAAAAATGCCTGCGCGTAAGCGGTAAGCACAACGACCTCGAAGAAGTAGGTGTAGATACCTACCACCACACCCTGTTTGAGATGCTGGGCAACTGGAGCTTTGGCGACTACTTTAAGGAAGAAGCCATCGCATGGAGCTGGGAGCTACTTACCGAGGTATACAAGATTGACAAAGACCGTTTGTACGTCACCATATTTGAAGGAGACGAGGACGATAACCTGCCTAAGGATGAGGATGCCTATAACTTATGGAAAAAATGGATAGCGGAAGACCGTATTTTGTTAGGTAATAAGAAGGACAACTTCTGGGAGATGGGCGATATTGGTCCTTGCGGGCCATGTAGCGAGATACATGTAGACTGCCGTAGCGATGAAGAGCGTGCCGCTGTAGACGGTAAAACACTCGTGAATGCCGACCACTCGCAGGTAATAGAGATATGGAATAATGTGTTCATGGAGTTCAACCGCCAGAAAGATGGCAGTCTGAACAAACTACCTGCACAGCACGTAGATACGGGTATGGGCTTAGAGCGTTTAGTGCGTGTATTACAAAACAAGCAGAGCAACTACGATACCGACCTCTTCACAGGATTGATAGATAAGGTAGCGGGCATTACAGGTAAAAAATATAACAATACAGATAGTAAAGAAGATGTGGCCTTCCGCGTAATAGCCGACCACATCAGAGCGATTGCCTTCACCATTGCTGATGGTCAGCTGCCATCTAACACGGGTGCGGGCTATGTGATACGTCGTATACTACGCCGTGCGGTGCGTTACTACTTCTCTTACTTGGAGTACAAGCAACCATTGTTATTGCAGTTAGTACCACAGCTGGTAGAGCAGTACAGCCATGTATTCCCTGAGTTGAAGAAGCAGCAAGAGCTCATCACCAAAGTGATCAAAGAAGAGGAAGAGGCTTTCTTAAGAACCTTGGATAAAGGATTGAAGAAAGTAGACGAGATACTAACGGCTGATAATACCGATAAGACCATCACAGGTGCTGTAGCTTTTGAGCTGAACGATACTTATGGTTTCCCGATAGACTTGACTGAGTTAATCGCGAAAGAAGAAGGCTGGCATGTAGACCTAAAAGGTTTTGAGGCAGAACTGAAAAAGCAAAAAGAACGTAGCCGCTCGGCAACTGCTTTGGATACAGGCGACTGGGTAGTGTTGAAAGATGGTAGTACCAAGTTTGTTGGCTACGAAACACAAGAGGCCAATGCGCACATTCTTCGCTACCGTAAGGTAACGGCGAAGAAAAAAGAACTCTACCAAATAGTACTGGACAATACACCTTTCTACGCAGAGAGTGGGGGGCAAGTAGGCGACCGTGGTACACTTACCTTAGCCAATGATACCATCCACATCTTTGATACGAAGAAGGAGAATGACCTCATCATCCACTTTGCAGATAAGATACCTGCATCGCTGGAAGGGGAGTTGCGCGCACAAGTCAATAATGATAAGCGCCATAATACAGAGATACACCATAGCGCTACACACCTTTTACACGCTGCACTAAGAAAAGTGCTGGGTACACACGTAGAGCAAAAAGGTTCTTTGGTGAATGAAGAGCATCTCCGTTTCGATTTCTCCCACTTTGCTAAAGTGACCGATGAAGAAGTAGCACAGATAGAAGCCATCGTGAATGAGAAGATTCGCCAGAACCACCCTGTGGTCATCAAAGAGATGAGCAAGGATGAAGCAGTGGAAATGGGTGCTATGGCACTGTTTGGCGAGAAATATGGTGATACGGTACGCGTGGTTATCATCGACCCTGAATACTCTATAGAGCTTTGCGGTGGTACACACGTAGGTGCTACGGGCGAGCTGGGTCTGTTCAAACTGAAGCACGAGAGTGCTGTGGCCGCGGGCGTACGTCGTGTAGAGGCTGTATGTGGTCAAGCTGCGGAGCAATATGTAAGTGACAACCTCGCTTTGTTATATCAACTGAAAGAAGCCCTGAAGAATACCAAAGATCCGCTAAAGGCTGTAGAGAAACTACAGGACGAAAAAGCCAAACTAGACAAACGCGTAGAATCTCTTGAAGCACGCCAACTAGTAGCTATTCGCAACGAAGTATTGCATAAAGACGAAGTAGTAGGTGATGTGAACTTTATAGGCGCTATCGTAGAGGTGAGCTCTGCTGATGCCTTGAAGAAACTTTGCTTCGATATCAAACATCATGTGAATGATCATGTGGTGGTACTTTGTTCCAATATTGATGGTAAAGCATTTGTAGCCGTTGGTGTGGATGAAAAGATAGTTGCCGCTAAAGAGTTAAATGCAGGTAAGATCATTAAGCATCATGTAGCACCACTCATCAAAGGTGGTGGCGGTGGACAACCAACATTGGCTACAGCAGGTGGGCAAAACCCAAGTCAGCTACAAGAGGTGATAGATATAGTGAAGGGTTTGTTATAATATCATAGGTGGATATTCGTTATATTTAATATCAAACGAATTGACCTCATGACCCTTAAATACCCGCTCATTACCCTGGCTAGTTTACTATCGTTTTCGGCTATAGCACAAGAAGATACGACTCAAATGCATTTTGAGGTCTCAGCACAGGCCAATGTATATTATAATTACATCTACGACTTTAAGAAAGTATATGGTGGCGCAGGTATAAAGCCTGTTATCATAGATGTGCGTGATGTTAAATACATCACTATTGAAAAAGCTACCGGAGAAGTAAGCCCTTTTACTGATAGTGCAGG
This sequence comes from Flavipsychrobacter sp., assembly GCA_965230595.1. Classification (GTDB taxonomy): domain Bacteria; phylum Bacteroidota; class Bacteroidia; order Chitinophagales; family Chitinophagaceae; genus UBA5543. Next base: position 3,040,104 of record OZ246011.1, read on the forward strand.
CACTTTTGCAGGGGCAGATGGAGGCCTATATAAAAAACTAAAAACCCGAGTATCAGGGCTAGGCCCTTTATCAGGCATACAACACGACAGAGTAATGTTCCTCAGTGGTGTGTTCACCAGTTATCCATCAGACTTTGATGAGCCTTACCCAGCTTTTGACTATACTAAGGAAGACAACTTCCCTAAATACTGGCCTGCCTTAAACCAAACCTTTTTTGTGGGAGATGGGAAAATGGAGAACGGTAAGGCACAACTCTTTTTCGTACCCAGTGATGCGGAAACGCTTTCCTTAGGTTTTGCCGACTGCTTGGAGGGCACACCTGACAATTATAAAGACAATACAGGGCAGCTTCACATCACTATTATTCTCCACCGAGATACACCTAAAGAGGAATACCCTCACGAAAAGGGTTAATAAAAAAGGGACTCTGGTTGAGCCCCTTTTTTATAAAGACCAGTCTTATTTATTTATTAGTAATAAGCTTCTTTTGCTCCATACCGTTCTTGGTCTTAATAGTTAGTATATAAACACCATTTGCATATTGCGATAGGTTTACTTGACTATTACCTGAATACTTTTCATCTACTAATATTCTACCTTGAATATCAGCCACTATTATTCTTCCGTCCTCATCAGTATTATCTATTCCTCCTTTTACTGTAAATAGTCCATTGTTAGATGGGTTAGGATATACATTAACTCCATCGCTACTTTCTTCTAATTGGCTACTATTAATACTTCCAATAGAGTTCTCAGGTTCTTGGCTTTGTTTCGTACTACTCCAGATATTGAAATCGCAATGCAGCGGAACTAAGGTTCTAATAGAAGAACTATGTATACTGCTCTGTCTATATTCTATGATCTGATTACCCAGATACGGCAAGTACCTTGTAGCAGGGTAACTTCCCTGGTTAGAGTTATTCAGACCAAATTCAACGTCGTCAAAGGCATAAATAAAATGATTACCCTTATCGTTAGCTAAATATGTTTTACTACCATGCCATGTTACACCATTATAACCACTGGCAACAGCAGTTAAATCATCCCTACCATCTCCATTCCAATCTCCTACTATTATATTCTCACCCCACGACGGCCAATTACCATAAGCATGATTATGTATAGCTAAGTTTCCACTAGGGTCAATAGTGGTTTTATATACATAATAACCCGGAATAACATTTGCGGTATTTACATTGATATCAGTTGTTACCATAATATCGTCTAATCCGTTACCATCATAATCTCCAATGTGGAAGCGCTCACCCCAAGATGGCCATGTAGCCGAATAGATCTCATTGTTATTATTAGGTAGGCTAGGGTCTACTTCAAATATTTTGTACCCTTGCCAAGTGATACCTTGTGAGTTATCAGCAGACACCAAGTAGTCATCTTTGCCATCTCCATTAAAATCTCCTATATAAATTCTCTCACCACAGTTAGGGAACGAACCGGAAGCATATAGGCCAAAATTATTAGCGGCAGTATAGATCTTCCATCCATACCAAGGATTACCATTCCAATATGGAAGAGAGCAATCGGCAGTAACCATAAAGTCATCTTTACCATCTCCATCAAAATCTCCTATGTAAAACTTCTCCCAAGAAGATGGCCAACTAGACGTAAAGTTAGGAGCAGTTACGTTATAAGGTACGCCTCCGTTAGGGGCATTACTGTTCATTAAAAATATACGCCAGCCATGCCAAGCAGAAGGTGAAGCCGTTTCAGCTGTTTCTAATATATCTAACAAACCATCACCATTAAAATCTCCGAAAAACTTTCTACCTGATGGCATCTCATATATACCATTACCAGCATCTACCTGCCTTGCAAACGGGCTCCAAAAATCAGCTGCCCACTCATTATATGGTCTTAAATCTACACCATTGTATGAGCTTGGGTGTGAATGATCATTAGCATCCCAAATATTACGAATAGTACTAGTCAGTCCTGCAGCCTTTTTTTCTCTATACTCTGCATGATCACTTGGGTTTAATATTGGGTTGCAGCTCTGCTCCCAAGCTCTAAACTCGTACCAATAGTAATTAAACGGGTAAGCAGGTGTGTACGTTGCAGGGTAAACAACTGGCCTTATTCCCGGCATTTGTAAATAGCCAACGCCTTGTTTGTCTAAACATTTAACTCTATGCCAAGCATATACCAACCATTGTTTTTGATATTCTTGAGGTTGAAGATGAAACCAAGTAGATTCATCATAATTCCATGGGAAGTGACATATTCTTGCATGTGACGGTGGAGGTATTGGACCCCAACCTACATTTGAATTATCCATTTCTACAAAGAAAGGGTTAGCTACGGTTGGCCAACCTAAATGATTCCAACCTCCTTTACTTTGATTATATATCTCAGATGCAGGGTCACATGGTTGAATTGTTGCTTCCAGAGCATCATGATTATTGCCTAAGCCATCACCATATGTCAGATAACCATTAGTTGCCTCTGTACCCGGTAATGCCATACCCCCTAAAGACCCACTTTGTGTCTCTAAAACTTGGATCGGCCATGAATTCAGATCGAATAATAATGTATTAGGATTGGGTAAGCTAGGGTCGTTTACATGTATGCCATTATGTTGACTTTCTATGATCACAAACCCTCTGGTTGGATTAAGTTTTATTGTACCGTTCTGTCTTGCTAGTGTATGATTGGCTGCATATGTTCTTATTAAGTCAAAAAACTTATTCGTATTTGCATATCCCGGGTCAGCTCCTGCATTACCATATGGTAGGTCTCTCACTAATCTATTGATTTGTCCTAGCTTGAAACCTTCATAACCTGCATCAATGAGCATAGTAGCCCAGTAGTATATCCAAGCCTTACTCATAGGCATGGTTAAGTCCATTAAGGCTTGGTCTCCTGTGCTACTTGTTGTTGCAGCTACCCATGTATTGCCATCATGGAGGTTCATTGCCCTCCAATCAAAAAATACAGCACCCGCTTCTACATTTACACCTATCGTAGCTAAGTCATTTTTTATCCATTGTGGAATAGGAACGTTTATTTTGCCCGGGGTAGACTCTAGTTCTGTACAACCTGCTTCAGAGATACCACCAAGAAAAATAATGTCGGGGTCACCGCCTCTCCCAGCATCTTTTACATCATTTATGACCATTTCAAGATTGTTGGTGTACCCATTTAAATTGGTAAATGCACCTGCATCACATCCCCATGGCGACCCGCCGCCATGTATCATTTTAGGCTCGGTATCCTTTATAAATTGTAATGCACAATTATAATTGTTAGGATTTGAAAGTCTGTAATTTGTAAGATGGGACATGGATATGTGCCTTTTCAGAAAGTTGCGCAGCGTATTTTCTGATAAATACCCACCGCTAATACTATAATCGATCGGGTTGGGGATCTGCTGTGCCTTACCTTTACTACCAGCCATAATACAGGCTAGTAATAAGCACAATAATAGTTTTGTACTTCTCATAATTTAGGATTTATAGGTTATTGATAATGTAAACCTATTAAAGGGATATTATACATCAAACTACCATTCTACGAATAGTATGTTTCGTTCTACAAAGCGATAGTTTTTGTATTTTACTGCTTTTCCACACGAGAAAGGGTAAATATGCACAGGCTCTTTATTAATAGCCCTAAACGACTATCTTTGTTAGCAAACCTAATTACAAATGCGTTTTATTGTCACTTCTACTGCGCTATTGAAAAACCTGCAACAAATTGGTGGGGTCATCAGCGCAAATACTGTTCTCTCTGTTTTAGAAGATTTCTTGTTTGAGCTGAAAGGGAATACACTTACCCTTACGGCTACCGACTTGGAAACTATGATGCGTGTGCAAATGGAAGTAACCGACGCACAAGGTGATGGGCGTATCTGTATCCCGTCGAAAATACTGACGGACTATTTGAAGAACCTACCCGAGCAGCCGATCACTTTCAACATCAATGAAGACGACCTTTCTATTGAGATGTCGAGCGATGTAGGTAAATATAAAATTGGTGGGGAGAAAGCAGACGACTTTCCTAAAGAACCGGCACCGGGTGATGCTACAAGCTTCAACCTACCTGCCATTGCTTTGATAGAAAGTATCAACAAAACATTATTCGCCGTAAGTAACGATACCCTTCGTCCTGCAATGACGGGTGTATACTTCGAGCTGACAAAAGATAAGATCAACTTTGTATCTACCGACGCGCACCGTTTGGTACAGTTTGCCCGTACTGATGTAAGCTGCCCTGCAGAAGCAGGCTTTGTAGTGCCTAAAAAACCTTTACAGCAATTGAGGGCTACACTACCTGCTGATGATACACAACTAGAGATGGCCTATAACGATAGCCACCTGTTTGTGAAGAGTGCAGCTATGAGTATGAGTTGTAGATTGATCGATGCAAAGTTCCCCGACTATCAGGCGGTAATACCAAAAGACAATCCGTACAAGCTAACCATCAACCGTAACGATTTCATCAGCGCATTACGTCGTATCAGCATCTTTGCCAATAAGACCACCAACCAGGTGGTGTTGGATATCAACGGTAATAAGCTGGAACTCAGCGCACAGGATATAGACTTCTCTTACGAGGGTAAGGAAACCTTAGCTTGCCAATACAATGGTGAGGATATGAAGATCGCCTTCAACGCCAAGCTTATGGTGGAAATGGTAGGCAATATGGATGGTGATGATACGGAGATCAGCCTGAGCACACCAACACGTGCAGGTATCTTCCGCCCGACGGACAAAAATGAAAATGAAGAAGAGCTAATGCTACTCATGCCATTGATGGTAAGTGTATAAGCACTTCTTAGTTAGATATTAGAATAAAGGCTCGCAATGCGAGCCTTTATTCTTTACTTCAAAAAGATATAAGTCTCTACATCTTTCTTAGATATCTTTTTATCGGAGAGGATGTATAAACGCTCCACCACATTACGCAGTTCGCGAATGTTACCCGTCCAGTCGTATTTCATTAAGGCATCCATCGCTCCTTTGTCCACTTCTTTTTCTGCCTGATTATACTCCTTGCTGATGTCTTTCATGAAGTGCTCTACCAATAGCGGTATATCATCTCTTCTTTCATTCAGCGCAGGCACATGTATGAGTATTACACTCAAGCGGTGATAAAGATCAAGACGGAATTTCTTGTCTTCCGTTTCTTTGATGAGGTCTTTATTCGTAGCCGCTATCACACGTACATCTACTTTTATCTCTTTATCACCACCTACACGGGTTATCTTCCCTTCTTGTAAAGCACGCAGCACTTTAGCCTGCGCCGAGGCACTCATGTCACCTATCTCATCCAAGAACAAGGTACCACCGCTAGCCTGTTCAAATTTACCAATACGTTGTTTTACTGCTGAGGTAAACGAGCCCTTCTCGTGGCCAAACAATTCACTTTCTATCAATTCAGATGGTATCGCTGCACAGTTCACCTCTATTAGTGGCCCTTTAGCACGCTCACTCAGGTCGTGTATGTTGCGGGCTACTAGTTCCTTACCTACACCATTCTCTCCGGTAATGAGTACACGGGCATCTGTTGGGGCTACCTTTTCTATGGTATCTTTTACCTGTACTATTCCTTCCGACTCACCCACCATTTCATAACCTTTGGAGATACGCTTACGCAAGGTTTTGGTCTCTGCTACAAGAGATTTTTTATCCATCGCATTGCGGATGGTGATGAGCAACCTGTTCAGGTCAGGTGGTTTGGAGATGAAGTCAAACGCTCCTTTTTTCACCGCCTCTACTGCCGTTTCTATATTACCGTGTCCGGAGATGACGATAAAAGGCACATCCGGATTGATCTCTTTGGTTTTTTCTAATAGCTCAAGCCCGTCCATCTTCGGCATCTTGATATCACAAAGGATACAATCGTAGCTATTGGTTTCTATTTTTTTTAGTCCTTCAGCACCATCTGCTGCTTCCTCTATCTTAAATCCTTCAAAGGACAGTATTTCGTTAAGGGTTCTGCGTATTGCTTTTTCGTCGTCAATGACCAGAATAGTTTGCGCCATGCTATTTTTTTAGTTCGCCGTTTTTATAATGCTCCTCGCGTTCTACCTCACCTTTTTCGTTATATATTTTCCAAACACCTTCTTTTTTATCATCCTCATACTTACCCATTTGGCTAATACCACCTTTTTCAAAAAATACAGCAGCATCGCCCTGCATCACATCATTGCGGTAAGTATATTGTACTTGAGGGTTACCATTCTCAAAGTACCAGGTAAACTGTCCGTCACGCTTGTCGTACACAAAGCTACCTTGCTCTCTGATCTTCCCATTCACAAAATACTTGATGTAAGGTCCATGCTTTTTACCCTTGGCATACAGCTCTCTCAACATTACAGGTCCATGCAGCTTGTATACTTTTCTAGGGCCATCCAGCATACCGTCGCTATAGTTCTCTATTAATTTTATAGCTCCGTCCGCATATACTTCAATATGCATGCCATTTCGCTTACCGTCTCTATAAGTAGTTACCGATTTTGGATATTGTGTAGGCCAATAGCTATTCCAAGTGCCCTCGGGTACGCCGTCTTTTAGGTAGCCTTCTTCTTCTACTAGGTCTACATTATTTCTTACTTGTATGAACTCCCAGTTTTTACCATACCTTTTTTTGAGTGTATCGTTTTGGGCAAAAATGAGCTGAGGTAAACAATTCATCATCAATACGGTAAGTAATACTGTTCTTAATCGCATGTTGGTCATCAAATTTTGAGGCAAATTAATCATTTATATTGTCGTGTTAATGGCTATACAGACAGTATTAACATTATCAATGGTTGTATAGTCGTGCAATTTTGTCAGTTTTTAACTATTGGTCGTAACTTTGTTATACGATTAATGTATCTACATTAATTAATCTTTAAATCAATTATTATGTCTACTACTAAATATTATGCTGCCGATCAAAGAGGACATGCCAACCACGGATGGTTGAATGCCAAACACTCTTTCAGCTTTGCCGGTTATTACGACCCCGAGAAAATTCATTTTGGGGTATTAAGAGTATTGAATGACGATATCGTACAACCGGGCATGGGTTTTGGTAAACACCCGCACGACAATATGGAGATCATTACCATAGTGTTGGATGGTGCTTTGGAACATCAGGACAGCATGGGGCATACTCAAGTGATCTACCCGGGTGAGGTACAGGTAATGAGTGCCGGTACAGGCGTATTTCACAGCGAATACAACCACAGCAAGCAACAACCCGTCAACTTGTTGCAATCTTGGATATTCCCTAATCAAAAAGATGTGGAGCCACGTTACGATCAGGTAATGTTTGACGAAGCAGGCAGAACCAACCGACTACAAACATTGGTATCTCCAATGGATAGTGATGATAAAGGGCTAAAAATTCACCAAGACGCTTGGATATATCGCACCGCATTAGATGCGGGCAAGTCTGTTAGCCATCAACTGCATAGCCAAAAGCATGGTGTCTACTTATTTGTGATAGATGGTAAAGTAACCGTAAACGGGCAAGTGCTGAATAGAAGGGATGCCTTGGGTATATCTGACATCAGTGAGATAACCATAGATGCAGGGGAGAAAAGTGATATATTGGTATATGAAGTGCCGATGGAGCTGGACTTGAAACAATAGTATTCTTTCTTAACCATTAATATAACCACAGTATGAAAGACATCACTAAAAAATATACCAACAATGATATCACTGTTGTATGGCAGCCGTCGTTGTGCATCCACTCTACTAAATGCGCTGCAGGCCTGGGTCATGTATTTAACCCACAAAGAAAACCATGGGTAGATATGGGTGCCGCCACATCAGAAGAGATCATGAAGCAAATAGACCATTGCCCTTCAGGAGCTTTATCTTATTATAAAAACAATGAAGGGACAACTACACAAGCACCGGTAAGCGGAGAAACTAAGATTGATGTAACCAAAGATGGCCCTATCTTAGTGCATGGCATGGTATGCATTACCGATGCTGACGGTAATGAAACAAGGAAGGATAAGGTGACTGCTTTTTGCCGCTGTGGTGCATCAGGTAATAAGCCCTTCTGTGATGGCTCACACAAGAAAATAGAGTTTAAAGGATAACATTGACGAATAGTGAAATTATAACACGGCTGGAGCAAAGACTAAAAAAGCCTTTGCCGGGTATAGCCGCACAAAAACTAATGGCATCAGGCAAGCGAAAGATGCAACTTAAAGCACCACCTGATGCCAAATTGAGTGCTGTGTTAGGCTTACTCTTCCCGAAAGACGACTTATTAAACCTATTACTCATTAAACGAATTGAGGATGGCAAGCCGCATAGCGGTCAGATCAGTTTCCCTGGCGGGCGAAAAGATGATACTGATGATACACTACTCACCACTGCCTTAAGAGAGGCTCAGGAAGAAGTAGGTGTGCAGCCGGAGCAGGTACAAGTAATAGGTAGTTTGAGTGAATTGTATATACCTGTCAGTAATTCCAACGTATATCCTTATATAGGCTACACCCGTCAAATGAGTGATTATATTCTTAGCCCCAACGAGGTGCAGTATGTACTGGAAGTACCAATAGACCAGTTATTTGACCCTGAACGTAAAACCATTAGGGAGATAAGACCTTCTGCTTTCCCGGACATGACGATAAAAGCACCTGCTTATCATTGGGACGATGATCATATTATATGGGGTGCTACAGCAATGATCATCTCAGAGCTGGAAGCCTTACTGAAAGAAATATAGCTTAGTTCTTTTTCTTAGGAACGGTGCGGAATACCACATCCCACAATACTGAGCTGACACCAAAACCTTTATCGGGCTCGCTATAGTGATGCAGGTGGTGATTGCGCCATAGTGCCTTCAACCATTTAGGTGGTGCAAATGCATGAATAGCATAGTGCATAGAACCATACATGATGTAGCCAAATAAGAAACCAGGGAAGAAAGCCAATGCCGCCCAACCCATCGACAGCTTCATAATAGTGAAGATGACAGAAGCAATGATCATGCTTGGAATAGGAGGCATGAACAAACGCTCTTTATCACGTGGGTACTCATGATGTACACCATGCATCGTGTATACAAAACGCTTAGCTTTTGGCTTTTCTACTACCATATGAAACACATAGCGGTGCATTACATACTCAAACAAACTCCAGAAAAGTGCACCCATAACAAATAGTGCCAACTCCCAAAGCGGGCTGTTGCCTTTATAAGCTACGCCGTAATACAACATAAAAGCGATTACCGGGAAATACATACTGTAGATCACGAAGGGATGCGTTTTGGTCATCATCTCCATGAAATCACTCTTAAAGAGTCTTGCCTGTCCTTTATTCTTGATCTTATCGAAGTCCATTGCTGTAGTAGTGTGATGGGTACAAAAATAAAACTTGTTTTGTTAACTTGTTCTTATCCTTTTTCCTCCTTATCGGTCGAGTCGTCTTCTACTATCCACTTAGGTGCTTTGTTCTTCTTCAGTATCTTATCCATCCAAAGGAGTAAGGCAGGCTGCAAAATCAAGTTTGTCACCATAGCCAACAATAATGTTAGTGACGTAAGATAGCCTAATGATTTAGTACCATCAAATTCTGACACGGTAAATACGCCAAAACCGGCTACTAATATTAATGTTGTATATATGATACTTAAACCCGTGTCGGCAATGGTTTTGTTCACTGCCTCAGGGATATTGTTGTCATTTTTGGCCATTTCCTGCCTAAAGTTCACCAAGAAACGGATGGTAACATCAATGGTAATACCTAATGCAATACTGAATATAAGTACGGTAGAAGGCTTAATGGCAATATTGGCCCAACCCATTAAACCCGCTGTGATCATCAAAGGTATAATGTCAATCACCAGTGATATGAACAACATTCTCCAAGAGCGGAACAGGAAGATCATACAGCCGAATATCATAATGAAGGCCAAGATCAAGCTATTGCGCAGGCTGTTGATGATAAATCGGCTACCTTCCTGATAAACCACACTGGTACCTGTGAAGGTGACATCATACTTGCTGGTATCAAATATCTCTAAAGCTTTTGGCTTTAAAATGCTATCTAATAATATAGGTAAGCGCTCAGAACCCACATCTGCCATACTGATACTGATGCGAATTTCTTGCCTGTTCGTATCAATAAATGAATTCACTAAATTACCAAAAAGGCTATTCTTATCCCCTTTCATACGCAAGTAAGGCTGTATGAAAGAAGCATCATAAGCATTAGGTACGCCGTAGTAATTACTGTCGCCATTGTAGTAGGCTTGTCTGGCAAACTTCACACCCTCTACTATGGATAGTTTATTACCTATTTCTACATAATCATTAAGATAGGTGCAGTACTCGTCTACCTTCTTCATTGTTTTTAGAGAGGTAGCGCCATTCTTACGCTTAGTATCTATAAGTATTTCCAATGGCATTACCCCACGGAAGTTGCGCTCGAAGAATTTCAGGTCTTGATATACTTTCTTCTCCTTCGGTAGATCGTCTACAATGTAACCTACATTCTTTAAGCGTGTCATACCTAGTATGGAGAACACACTGATGACTATGGCTGCACCGTAGATCCATGGGCGATGGTTGAACACCCAGCGTGTGATCTTTTGTAGTAGTGTATTAACAAACTTATTATGCAGGTAACTAGTATGGCGTCCTTTTGGTGCCGGTAAGAAACTGTAAAAAGAAGGGATGAATATCAGAGATATAATAAATATCACCACAATATTGATACTGGCTACCTTACCAAACTCTTTCAATAAGCTACTATGGGTAAAGGCAAATACTCCAAATCCTATTGCCGTAGTGATGTTGGTGAACAGGGTCACAATACCCATGCGATCTACCATACGTAACAATGCCTTGGCTTTGTTCGGGTGCAGACTATATTCAAAATGATACTTATTGAGGAAATAGACACAGTTGGGTATACCTATCACAACCACCAACGGCGGTATCAACCCTGTGAGTAAGGTGATCTTAAAGCCCAGTATGGCTGTAATACCCATAGACCATGCCACACCCATGGCTACCACCAGCATAGAGGCAATAACAGCTGTAATGGAACGGAAGAATAGTATGAGGATAACTGCAGTTAGTAAGAATGAGATGAACAGGAACATGTTCAACTCGTCTTTTACACCCGTAGCTACTACTGAACGTATTAACGGTAGGCCCGAGTAGTACACATCCATCTTCTGTTGCTTACCAAAGTCTTCGCAGATGCTAACAATATTTCGAACCAGTGCCTCCCTATTCTTTGAGTTGAGTATATCCTTATTGATCCTCAACCCCATGAGGTAGCTATTGCTATCAGGGTTGTACAAAAAGCCTTTATAGAAAGGCAGGTTCTCAAATACCCGCCTAAAGCTATCTGCATCAATAGATACACCTCTTTCTACTATTAAACCTGCCTTTAGCCTATTGTTGGTGGTATCTTTTGCCAGATTGATAGCGGTAGGTATGCTGATGACATTCTCAATACCATCAATACTTTCCAGTTCGGCAACAAGGCCTCTATAATCGTTAAAAAAGTCTTGTGTGTAAAACTTATCGGTTTGCACCCCCACTACCATCAGGTTGCCATCTTCACCATATTTCTTTCTGAACTCTTGGTAGTCTATATACTTAGGGTTGTCCGTTGGGACGGTTTTGGCAAAGTTGTAGCTCAACTGCAGGCTAGAGCCTCTATAGCCCATATAGGCTGTGGCTACTAGCAATAGTAGTAGTAAAGCAATACGATACTTGATAACAAAGGCTGCAATACGATGCCACATGGGTACAAAACGCTCTTGATGTGGGCGCAAAAGTAGTAAATAATAGGCACTTAACGTCTTAAGATGTAGCTACCATTTTCTTCTACTATCTGCTTGTCATTATACAATACTCTATCTACATAGTAAAGGGTTTGGCAAGGCGTATGTTCTGCTCTTATTCTAAAACTTATCTTATCTGTAGTGGTACTATTCCATTTCAGGTAGAGATCAAAACATTCTGTATTCTCACCAACTATTGGCTGGCGTATATCGCTGAAATAAAATTGATAACCATTATTATAGCTCAATAAAACTTTCTTCAAAGTGTTGTTGATATTGCAGGGCTGTGTCACTTGTAGCGAATCAAAGCTTAATGTTCCGTTAGCGATTAAGTCTTCATTGTTCGCATCAGATAGTATTCTAAACCTTAATGTAGGTACCGGATCACTCAGCTTATCAACCTTATCGCAATCGATAGTCAAGGTATCTTTACAACCTAGTAACACCAATGAGCATAGAAATAAAAATAAATACGACCTCATAAACATGTGATAATGTACCTTAAATATAATAATATATAGGTGGTTTTTATACTCCCTAGTCGTCAAGCACCATAAACTTATCCGCATCGTTCAAGAATGGGAAACGGTCTCTGGCTTGCTGTACTTCATCCAGATCTATAGTAATAGTATCACAAACTGCTTCGTCAGACACTTGCCATAGTTGTTCTCCCAGTGGGCTGAACACACTACTGTCTCCACTATGATATATATCGTTACCATCCTTACCTACACGGTTGACACCTATCACATAACTCATGTTCTCAATAGCTCGGGCCTTCAATAAAGCTTTCCAAGGCATGCTGCGTCGCTCGGGCCAGTTGGCTACATAAAGCAGCACATCGTAAGCGCCACCATTATTGCGCGACCAAACTGGGAAACGCAAGTCGTAACATACCAGCAAGCATATTTTAAACCCTTTCACGCTCACGATCAGCCTTCGGTCACCGGCATGGTAGTGCTTCTCCTCACCCGCGTAGGCAAAGAGATGCCTTTTATCGTAATAACCAATGTTGCCGTCAGGTTGTACCCAAAGCATACGGTTATAATACTTCCCGTCTTCTTCTATAATAAGACTACCGGTAAGTATGCACCTGTTAGCCACAGCAGTATCGATCATCCATTTTACTGTAGGGCCATCCATTGGTTCAGCCAATCGCTCAGGAGCCATACTAAAACCCGTGCTGAACATCTCGGGCAGTACTACGATCTCCTTTTTCTCCTTTACTTCTTCGATATACGCCTCATACTGCTCCAAATTGGCAGCTTTGTCCTCCCAAAATATATCAGGTTGTATTAATGTAAAGTTGAGCTCTTTTCCCATAAGCCATTAAAATATTTATATACTTTTGATGGGTACGAAACATCTGCAAGCTATGAGAAAATTATTATACCTGCTATTGATGCTTACGCCTTTATTCAGTATGGCTAAAGGCAAGAACAAACTTTCAGGCAACTGGAAAGAGGTAAAACGTTGGAATGAAAAAGATAAATCTGTGGCCTATAAAGACACCATACACATGGAGTTTCTTCCTGGTAACGAATATGTATGGCACAAGAGCGGCAGCTTCATCTATAAGGGCACTTATAAAATTGAGAACAACGCCTTAGATATAGGACGTAGATATTTCTCTATTGTTGAGATGAAGAAGAACAGGATAATACTAAAAGACGAGTGGGGAAAATATCAATTAGAGCCATACACACCAACCAATCAACAAGGACCAGGCAGAGCTGCAGAAGTATATGCACCCGTAACCAGTATACAACCTATGATAGGACATTGGTCGAAGTTTAAAAGCACAAGTGACAGAACCTTACAGCAAGTAGACTATACCCGCTTGCTGAAAGTGGTGAAGATATTCAACACACCAAAAGGTAATAAACTGGGTGATGTATTTGCCGCACGCGATGGCGATAGTGCTCCATCTTGGTATGTAGAGCGTTACGATCCTAAAACACAGACGCTCTACTGCAATGGTAAAAGCCCCAGACAGTTCAAGGTGTTGAAATGCCAAGACAATGAACTGATCATGGAAGAAAATGGCATTACCTACTTCTTCAGGCAGTTTAAAAGATAGTAACACATAAGAGCGGATGACCGCTCTTATTTTATTTTAAGTAGGTAGTAATCTCTTAGTTCTTCATCTCTGGTTGCGGGATTGAGGAACATCAGCGTCAGTTCTGATATTTTGAAGTAATGGTTCTTATGAACTAATTCATAATCATGACGAGCGCCAATAGTCTTCATGCCCTCTGCCATGGTCAATACATATTTACCCGGTACGATTGCATTGGTATCTGACGATATCACATGCTTGGCATAGAAGTGTAAGCAATTCAACGGGTCATCATCTCTATAGCGGATCAGTTCACTGGCAGGTATGTCATGCTCTTCTATGTAATCAGAAAGACTGGAGCCTACCTGATACTTAGAAAGTGACATATAAAAATGATGTGTAGCAAATACATTCACCATGAGCATAGTGTATACAGACAACCAAAAGAACTTTGGTTTGATCATTTTGCTAATGAGCAAATATATCCACACGCCTAACAACAACATAAATAGCACATGCATACCCATACTTGCAGGAAAGACCACACTATTGATCATGAATACGGCTACCAGTATCAATCCGAATATCACATAATGTATCGGGCGCATGATGCGGTAAAGCTGTTGGTATTTATCACCTTCAAAGAAATCGCGTAATAACCTTGCCACCATAATAGCCGCCAGTGGGAAAGCAACGAATATGTAGTGTGGTAATTGATACTTAGAAGTACCCACCGCCAAGTAGGTTAAAATAAAACCGCCTGTGGTCATCCACTCTTGATGTGCTTCCAGCTTAAAACGCTGCTTAAACAACTGGCCTACGTTAATGAACAAAGCTGCAATAAACAGAATGATCCACGGTAGGAAAGACCAAAGCATATTCAGCATCAGGAAGTCAATACCCGCACCATTATTCCAGGGGCTTTCCCCTGTGATCCTACCAAAGCTTTGCGACCAGTAGAAGAAACGCAAACCCGAAGGACTCTTCACTTCATTCACCACTTTCTCGGGGTGCATATCAAACTGCTCATACAACCCAATGCTCATAGGTATGAGTACTATGGCTATCACTACTAGGCTCAACAGATACTCCCAGCGGAAAAACTTTTTCCAGTTCCTTTTCAATGCCCAGTCGGTAGCAAAGCAGAACACAGGTACCATCAAAGCTACTGGTCCTTTACTCATCATACCAAAAGCAATAGCTCCTGCACCCAATAGTAGATAATATAGCTTTCTATGTACTTCCCATTCTTTGATCAGCCATATCGCAATGATCACCCAGCTCATTAGCACGGTATCGGTACGAATGTCGTTGGTCATTAAGAACATACCCTGACAGACACCAAACACCAGCGCCGCCATCCGCCCCGTAGCTTCTCCGTAGAGTAACCGTGCTAAACGATAGGTAGCAAAAATGGCAAACAACGCAAAGAGTATGGACGGGAACTTGTAACCAAAATTATTGACGCCGAATATCTTCATACTGGCCGCACTGATCCAAAACAGAAAAGGTGGTTTATCTAAGTAATCGATACCCCTGTCGTAGATGTGCAGGTAGTCGCCTGTCTCCATCATCTCCCTGCTAATCTCTGCATATTGAGAGGCATCTACATCCATTACATCTACCCTGAAAGCTGATAAATGCAACAAACCCACTAGTACGAAAACCCATATTGGAATTTTTGGCATGCTCCTGGTTTTTACTAACGCAAAAATAGTTGCAATTTTAAGAATGCTGCAATTAAGACATTATTCCTACGATCTGGCTTTCAAATACCCGTTTACCACCTATAAAGGCACTAAAACACACCAACCCATATTGGTGGTAACACTCAGCCTGAATAATCTTACAGGTTATGGTGAAGCTCCTGCCATTGGTTATTACGATGTCTCAATAGAAAAGATGGTGGAATTACTGGAGGCTAAAAAGTCTGTCATAGAAAAATATGCCCTGACCGACCCACTCCGATATTGGCATTTTTTACATCACTTACTACCGGGGCATAACTTTTTAATTGCAGCGCTGGATATTGCCGCTTGGGATCTTTTTGCTAAAATGCGCAGACAACCGTTATATAAAATGTTTGGGCTAGAGTGGAAGGATACACCCATTACCGACTATACGATTGGCATGGGCACACCCGAAGAAATGGTAGCCAAGATAAAAGCTAAGCCATGGCCACTATATAAAATAAAGCTGGGCAATGTGCAAGACATAGGCCTGATAGAAGCGATAAGAAAAGAAACCAATGCTCAACTTAGGGTAGATGCTAATGAAGGCTGGAGTTTTGATGATGCTAAAAAGATATTACCCGAGTTAGAAAAACTAAACATCACCATGATAGAGCAGCCTTTGAATAGAGTGGAACATGATGCCATGAAGGAATTGAAAGCATTATCCTCCATTCCATTATTTGCTGATGAAAGCTGCCAGACGGAAGAAGATGTAGCTAAATGTACGGAAGCTTTTCACGGCATTAATATAAAGCTCACCAAATGTGGTGGTATAACACCCGCCACCCGCATGATCAAAGATGCAAAAACCAAAGGGCTAAAAGTAATGATGGGTTCTATGTGTGAAACTACTTTAGGCTCAGCTGCTATTGCCCATCTATTACCCGTACTCGATGAAGTGGATATGGATGGTCCATTACTATTGAAAGAAGATATTGCCGAAGGGGTACACTATGATAACGGTGTGGTGACCGTAGGTGAGGGTGCAGGGTTGGGCATATTATTCAAAGGGCAAGTATTTGAACGTTAAGTTGCTAATTTTGTCGCCCATGCATATCCAACGAAACGTTTCTTTAAGAGCCTACAATACTTTTGGTATCGATACTGTTGCTGAGCACCTCATAGTGATACATGATAAACAAGGATTACAAGAGGTATTAGACACCGATGCTTTACCTACCCCTATACACATCATAGGCGGGGGTAGTAATATACTCTTCACCCAAAATGTAAAAGGAACTGTTTTACTCAACCGAACAAAAGGCATAGCGGTAGTAGAAGAAAATGAAGGTCATGTTATCGTAGAAGTGTGCTCGGGAGAGGTATGGCATGAGTTGGTGCTATACGCTATTAGCAAAGGGTGGGGTGGTATAGAAAACTTGGCCTTGATACCGGGCACAGTAGGTGCCGCCCCCATGCAAAACATTGGGGCCTATGGTGTAGAGGTAAAAGATGTGATAAAGAAAGTGAAAGTATGGCACTGGGAAGAAAAGCGTTATAAAGAATACGACAATGCTGATTGCCAGTTTGGATATCGTGATAGCATCTTCAAGCACGAAGAAAAGGGGAAGGTGTTCATTACCAGTGTAACATTTCAGCTCAGTAAAAAACATAACTACCATACCAGCTATGGCGCTATACAACAAGAGTTGGATAAGATGGGCATAAAAGACCTATCCATTAAAGCTATAGCCAATGCTGTTATCGCTATACGAAGTAGTAAACTCCCAAATCCTGAGGAAATAGGTAATGCGGGTAGCTTCTTTAAAAACCCTACTATTCCACAGTCACAGTTTGAACAACTAAAAACACAACATCCTGCTATACCTCATTACCCTGCAGGTGACAATATGGTTAAAGTACCTGCAGGTTGGTTGATAGAACAATGCGGTTTTAAAGGTATAAGTAAGGGTAATACCGGTGTACATGAGCAGCAAGCGCTAGTATTAGTCAACAAGACGGGGCAAGCTAATGGTAAAGAAGTATGGGAACTATCAGAGGAGATATTGCAAACTGTTCAAGATAGGTTTGGCATACTATTAGAAAGAGAAGTACAAATTTGGTAATTAATCACCCTCGTTCACCAACGGCAACTTGATGTAAAAGGTAGTACCCACATTTAGTTGGGTATCAAACCAAATACTGCCACCCCAAAACTCGATGATCTTTTTAGTCATGGCCAAGCCTAAACCTGTACCCGATGTTTTAGTAGTGAAGTAAGGTTGGAATATTTTACCTTGTACGTCCTCATCAATGCCTGAGCCATTATCCGTAATGGTAATCATAGCTGTTCCATCCTCTTTAGCAAGCATTACATCTATTTCACCATCTCTACCTTCAGGTATGGCCTGTACTGCATTTTCCAATAAGTTGTTCAGTATCCTTAGTAGTTGACTCTTATCTACAAACACTTGTATAAGTTCATCAGTTTCATGGAAACCAACGCTCATCTCTTCACGCTTATCATATAGCTGTATGGTTTTTTTGATCAGATCGTTCAACTCCAGTTGCTCGGGCTTAGCTTCAGGCATCTTAGCGAAGTTTGAAAACTCTGATGCGATATAAGACAAGTTGTCTATCTGTTCTATAAGCGAATCAGAGACCTTTGTGGCCAATTCATTTACGTTATCATATTTATTCTTCAACGCCTTTTGCAGATACTGAATATTCAGCTTCATAGGCGTAAGCGGGTTCTTGATCTCATGTGCCACTTGTCTAGCCATCTCCCGCCAAGCGCCTTCACGTTCACTTTGCGCCAATAGCTTGGCATGGTTCTCCACCTTACGTACCATTTTGTTATACTCTTTTATCAATAGACCTATCTCATCGTCATAAGGCCAGTCGATCAACTCATTCTCACTTAAGCTAAATTTTTCAAACCTGCTGATCACCACGTTTAGTGTTCTGGTGAGCCAACGCGTAATGAATAGTGTTAGTATACCTGATATTAAGAATACAAAAGCATAAAGATTGATAAGCGCTACCAATATCCCTGATATCTGAAAATTCAGTTCCTTTTGAGAAGAAAAGAATGGTACATTGACATAACCCAATACATTACCTTTCTCATTTCGTAACGGAGTGTAACAAGACAAATAACTCAGCCTTCCTATTCTTTCATCCTCTACTAAAAACTGTCTGGCATCTTGGTATAAATTATGATACGCCATTGGGTGCATAATCCTTGCAAATAGTGCCTTGTCATAAATATTACTTTGTGAGGTAACCCCCAACACACCGCTGGCATAATAAAGATTGACATCTATATTTTGAGTATTGGCCAGGTTGGTAATGAAATATTTAAAATCTTGGTTGGCTACTATTTTGTCAAAGGTAGCTGTACTGTCCAATGCTTCTTTACCTCTCAAATATTCCATGGTAGCTTTTTCTACCAACTGCAATACCACCTCCTGCTTTCTATTATTCGACTGTTTGTATTGGTAAGTAAAGAAGGTGATCGTGATCAGACCAATAATGATAAACGATATGAATACGATGCCTAACATCGAAAGGTGGATACGCCTTCTTAAGGTCAGGTTCATGAACTTTCGCTGACGCACACCAAGGAAATAAGTAAAATACCCTTTGTATACAGCCATAAGAATAGCAATGGCCATGAGCATACCAAATAAGTAAGAGAACAACGTAATGCTTTCCAACCACATTCTGTGGTAGCGTATCACAATTACAGTTTTGGTATCATCGGCTCTATACCTTAATTCTGATGAACTTCTCCATTCTGTGTATTTATAATTGGTCGTTATTGTATCTCTTAAATATGGAGGGAAGTTGTGGTCGTTGGTCTGGGTAATGAGCTTGCCATTTATATATACCCCATAAGAGTAGCCTTCTTGATTCCCATCATTCTTAACATTACCGGGTTGCAGTAGCTCAGGGTATATGGTCTCTCCAGTGGATTCTTTCACAGCCAAGTCAATAAAAACATATCCTAACTTTTGTCTCGTGCTATCATTTATAGCCATGTCAACCGGTATCTTACCTAAATAATAGTGACCATCTTGCGCATACTCTTTGTAATAGAGAGAAGGGTATAATGTTGGTAAGGAATTATTAGTTTGGTAGGTAAGCGTACGATAGCTTAAAGTATCATCATTATATAAAGACCTGCCTAAAGTATCGAAGAGCAATACGTTTGCATTGTACTTATTCAATTGTCCACCTAAGTAAAGTGCTTCAAAGCGTTCATTCAACGCCCACCTTGTTTTACTTCTCGGCCGCTTTAAAAAAGAAATGACCACAGGGTCTTTTTGAATATTCTCTGCTATGTTACTAAAGGTATATTCGGTGAGGTCGTCTCTTTGTTGTACTACTTGCTCTGCAAAGTGCAAACGTGTATCTCTTTCTTTCAAGTAGTTGAAGTATTGCAGTATCGCCGTACAGAATGCACAAATAAATGCTGCCCAAAATATCATTCTGGGAGAGAAAAGGTCGGATACCATGGTAAGCTTCCTCACATCAAGCAAGATGATAAATAAAAGCAGCCATGCCAGTAGCATATAAGAGGTAGTGCCGGTTACATTCTTATCACTCACAAGTATAAATATGATACCAATAACAGCTACAAGTAAATACTTGGCCCATTTATAGTCTATAAGATGTGTGAGCTGACAATTAAAGAAATAGACCAGTAATATGGATGCACTGGTGATGATACCAATGGTAAACAAACCTACTATCGTGTATACTGATATGGTGTAAAAATGACTTACGTCAAAAGAAATGCGTGAATCTATAACCAGTGTACTAATGATATTGATAAACACAAAACAATAGACCAATAATACAGCTGTTACCAATACACCTAATACCGCTTTATACAATTTGTTATCTGATAGTGTGCTGATAAGGTGAGTGGGTATATGCCGCACCATGAATATGACTATCCATAAAAAGCAAAGTGCATTCAGTAGTAGGTCGCCTAGTGATTTAAGAAAGGAGCTGGACGCGTAAAGCTGAGGATTAAATAACTCTAAACTCTCTATGTTGAAAGGCAGCCCAAATACATAATTCGATACCCTAATGGCTAATACAATACCTATGGTCAACCATAGTCCCACCCAATAATTCTTTCTTCTAGTCAGGCTGATTATAATAAGCTGCAACCATAATATACTGGCAATAACTGCTGCAATAATAAACCCTATCAATGTGTTACTTGGGGTAGGAGCAGGTACAGTGTCCGTATAGAAATTAATATAAAAGAGTTCTTTACCTGAAAGATTTTGTATGGCAAGGCTGCCGTCTACCTTTCTGGATATTACCCTCGTATTTAGTGGTATATACTCCGCAGCATCAAAGCGTGGTTTTAGATAGTTATTTTCAAATGGATAGTGCTTTACAATAGGGTAAAGAATTACTAAAAGTTCATCTTCTTCTAGGAATGTAGGACGCACACACCTTCTTATAAAAACACCTCTGTCATTGTAGTAAAGGCTGCCGTCTTTTGCAGGTGTTGGCAAGCCACAGTCAGCCAAAACTTTATTGTTATTCCAAAAGGTGATCGTGCCATTCTTGTATGCAAATACATAAAAGGGCAGCTTCGTCATTCGCTCTACACTTTTCTGATCCTTTTGCTCTTCAAATATGTTCTTGACCAACTCCTCATCACTTACAAACTTGGCAAACTCCTTTTCTTTGTTCTGATAATCCTCCTCAATAGTTTGTGCCATGTTTTCATGGCTGTACAATCGCGCACTTTGATAGTACTGGTAGGCAACTATTACCCAAAGTAGCATACTTAGGAATAACCAACCACGATATGGATATTGTCTAAACAATTATAACTCTAACTCTTTTGCTTTGTTCCATAGTGCATCTTGCTCTTCAAGATTCATGTCGTATAACGACTTTCCCTGCTCCTGCGCCATGGTTTCCATTTTTTGAAAACGGCTGATGAATTTTTTATTGGTACGCTCTAAGGCTAACTCGGGATCGATCTTGGTGAAACGTGCATAGTTGACCAAGGCAAACAGCACATCTCCAAATTCTTCTTCCACATGTTCCTGATCACCTTCGGCTACAGCATCATATAGTTCATTCAACTCTTCTTCTACTTTCTCTTTCACCTGATCGGTGGTCTCCCACTCAAAGCCTACGGTCTTGGTCTTTTCTTGCAAGCGTATCGCTTTCACAACTGCAGGCAGCGAACTAGGTACACCACTCAATATCGACTTCTTGCCTTCTTTCAGCTTTAGCTTCTCCCAGTTTTCTTTTACTTCTTCCTCACTATTCACAGCTGTGCTGCTATAGATATGTGGGTGGCGAGCCACTAGTTTATTACATACTGTTTCTATCACATCATCAAAGGTGAACTGCTCTTGCTCTGCGCCTATCTTACTGTAAAACACAATATGAAGCAGTAAGTCGCCCAGCTCTTCTTTCAAACCCTGCCAGTCCTCATCCACAATAGCGTCAGCCAGTTCGTAGGTCTCTTCAATGGTTTGCTTTCTTAGGGTTTGTATGGTTTGCTTCTTATCCCAAGGGCATTGTTCCCTGAGTTCATCCATTATTTTTCTTAGCCTTTCAATAGACTTCGCGTATGCCATTAATACTAATTTACGGAACGTTTAATCTTCTTGCCATTTATAACCATCTACTTTTAAGCCTGCCAGTTGTAGCACTCTATGTACTACGGTATCAGCTACTTCCTCGATGGTTTTTGGGTTACTGTAAAAAGAAGGGGTAGCCGGGCATATGATACCACCTGCCTCGGTAATGGTGGTCATGTTGCGTAGGTGTACCAAGTTGTAAGGTGTTTCCCTCACCACACATATCAGCTTTCGACGTTCTTTCAGCATCACATCGGCTGCACGGGTGATAAGGTCGTTACTAATACCACCTGCTATGCGCCCCACCGTACCCATACTACACGGGCATATCACCAATGCTTCATAAGTAGAGCTACCTGATGCAAAAGGTGCCATGAAGTCGTTCTTGGCCCATACCTTGAAGGGGTAAGACTCGTGTTGTTCATTACCCAACTCGTGTTGCCAAACGGTTTTGGCGTTATCACTCCATACCACGCTCACCTCAGTTACCTGATCGTTAAGCTTGGCCAAACGGTCGAGTAAAACCTTAGCATATACTGAGCCACTAGCCCCTGTTACTGCCACTGCAATCTTCATATCAACTATTATTATAAAATTCTCACATGCTTTTAACAAAGCTACATGGAAATAATCGTAAATTCGTTGACATGAAACATCTTAGTAGTAAACGCATCATTGCCGCCATTGTTGCGCTTTTTATGGCTATACCCGCTATGGCAGGAGATAAAGACAAGATCAACTGGATGACTTGGGATGAAGTGCAGGTAGCCATGAAGAAGAAACCCAAAAAAGTATGGGTAGATGTATATACTGGCTGGTGTGGCTGGTGTAAGGTGATGGATAAAAAGACCTTTACCAACCCTGACGTTATCAAGTATATGAACGAGAACTTCTACGCAGTTAAGTTTGATGCAGAGGTAAGAGAGAGTATTCGTTTTATGGGTAACGTATACAAGTTCGTTCCGCCGCCGGAGGGAGGTAGAAACGGTACCAACAAACTAGCCATAGAACTACTACGCGGTAACCTTAGCTACCCGTCGATGGTATTTATGGATGAGAACTTTCAAAACCCGATAGTGATACCGGGCTACCAACGCGTACCACAAATACAAACGGTATTCAACTACCTGACCAAAGGACTACACAAACAAAATGTACCCTTTGACGAGTATGCCAAATCTTTTGAGCCTACTTGGCAAGAGGGTGGGTAGAACTACTTTTCAATGATATGCCTCATGTCCGATCTGTATAACTTACAGATATCGGTCAGTCCACATTTTTCACATTTAGGCCTGCGAGCGAGGCAGGTATAACGCCCGTGTAATATCAGCCAGTGGTGTGCTTTATGTATCAGCTCTTCGGGTATGTTTTTGATGAGCTGCTTTTCGGCTTGTAGTACATTCTTAGCATTAGTGGTTAAACCAATACGTGCTGATACACGGAATACATGCGTGTCTACCGCCATATTGGGCTGGTTGAAAATTACAGAGGTAATAACATTGGCCGTCTTGCGCCCTACACCCGGTAGCTTCACCAACTCTTCCACCGTATCAGGCACTTCGCTATTAAAATCTTTCACCAACATATTAGCCATACCTATCAGGTGCTTGGTCTTGTTATTAGCAAAGGTCACACTTCTTATGAACGGCTCTACATCGTCAAACTCTGCCTCTGCTAATAACTTAGGAGTGGGGTACTGCTCAAACAGCGCAGGTGTAACAATATTCACGCGTTTATCCGTACACTGTGCCGATAGTATCACGGCTATCAGTAGCTGGTAGGGATTATCATAATGCAGCTCCGTCTCTGCATCAGGCATATTCTTTTGAAAATAGTCTATGATGTATTCGTATCGTTCTTTCTTGGTCATAACAAAACCCGCTATTTCTGTTACAAAATAACGGGTTCACATTTTATATCATAACAGCTTAACGAAATGGATCGCTAAATGCTTCATTTTTGATGAATGTCGAATCGGTTAGAGTGTGTAAGAAGGTAATGATCAAATACTTTTCATCCTCTGTAAGATGAACACCGCCTTGATAAGCCATGCCCATCTTACTGTCTACATTAGCACCGTAGTGTACCCCTTCGCTATAAAAGTCTAACACTTCTTTTAAAGTCTTGAACCTACCATCGTGCATATACGGAGCTGTTAATGCTATATTTCTTAACGACGGTATTTTGAATTTGCCATTATCATCTAACTTACCTGTTACACCTCCTCTGCCTTTGTCCTTATAGTCTTCGGGGTTTTGTACATCATCCAGTCCGTTATTACTAAACCCTAGTTTAGTACCTATGGGGTCTGCATCAGTAGTATGGCAATGTAAGCAATCAGCCATACTCATATCGTTCATCAGCTCAAAGCCTTTTATTTCAGCTTTGGTAAACATGGCCTCTCCTCTTAGTACACTATCATATTTAGCATTGTGAGAAATCAGTGTTCTTTCAAACTGCGCTATTGCCTTTGCGATCAGTACACTGTCTATCTCCAAACCGGGAAAAGCATCATTAAATTGCTTTTTATAAAAACTACTGGCTTTTACCCTTTCTACTGCTACTTGCCACTCCAAGTTCATCTCATCCGCTGCACGAACAGGATGAAAGACCTGCTGCTCTATACTGCCGCCTCTGCCATCCCAAAACAAGGTAGGATACCAAGCTAAATTGAATAACGGCAAGGTATTCCTGCTCATCAATTCACCATTAAACCCTTTACTATAAGCTAAAGGCGCATCACTAAATGCAGCTTCCTGCTTATGACAACTACCACAAGACATATTACTATCCTTACTTAATATAGGATCGTAAAATAAGTACCTGCCCAACTCCACTCCCTCTACAGTTACAGGGTTTTCTTCTGCAACTGGCATAGTTGGAAAAAAGTCCAACGTTGGGAACTTATATCGGTGTGTACCGCTTTTAAAGGCAGTAACTAGTGTCACCAGCAAAAAGATGACCACATATTTTTTTGCCATACCTTTTACTCAGTACGTATTACTTGATGTACTTCCAATTTATCTTCAGAGAAAATGCTTAGAAAATAAGTACCTACAGGTAAGTTGCTGATATCAATTTCCGTCTTTTGTGCATTGGGGTCATAGTTTTGTAACATTTTACCTTGTGCATCTATAACACTGATGTGCTGTACGAGTTTCCCTTTTTCATCCATAGATATCTTTACAACACCACTGGAAACTGTAGGATATACCATGAAGGTTTTATCAGGGTCTACAGTACTAACCGTATGGAAGAATGTTTCCTGCAATAGCATATTATCTATCATCCAGCCATCGCGGTTATTGTCTACAGAATCGGAAACGAACGTAAATCGGAACAACATGCTATCAAAATTTTGTAGATAACTACCATGGTAGCACAACCATATATCTCTCCACACTGTGTCTCTACCTGTAAATGCTTTTACCCCATTAGGTAAGGTATCAACGTTAGTTGTATCTAAATAACCATAAAAATTATATACGTTAGAGTCGTTAAAAACATTTATCCATGTCTTTCCTGTGTCAACACTATACTCAACAATACCGCCGTCTTTGGCTGTGTCCATATCTAGTTTCTGTTTCCAACGTATTGCTGTTATTCCCCAATTATTAAATACGGGTAAATTGAAAGTGAAAATTGATGTATTGTTTTTAGGATATGTATTTAGTGTGTCCGTTACTAATACATTTGGGTTAGTTGCTGCAGAGTCAAAAATTGTTTTTTGTGGCGGTCCGATCTGCCAAATATTGGAAGATGCAGTATCCAATTCAATTTGAATTGACATATTAGCTACAGTATCTGCACCATCAAAATATTGAGATCGTGATGTTATTTGTGCATGGGCAATAATTACAGTAAAGGTCAAAAGAGTGGAGAGTAAACATTTTAGTTTCATAGGCTGAGGCTTTTATATAAAAATGTTACATCAATTTAAAAGCATTAAATCATATAACTGTCATGTTAATGTCTTAACATAACCACTATTCTTTTTCTATACCCAAACAGCCTGTAATGATCACAGCAGGTATCTCCCCTCTATTGAACCATCTATGGCGCGTACCATTCTGTACAATAGTATCTCCTTCTTTTAAGGTCATCTCTTTACCATCATCCAATTCCAGAACTATCTCTCCTGAAATGATGTAGGACATGTCTACTGTAGGTGTGGTATGCATACCGGGGTCGTCTTTCTCAAAAAAACTAAAGATGCCAGGCAACTTTTGGTTCACCTCTTCTATATTTTGTTCTGTAGCCTCGGGCTTAACAGGCTCTTCTCCCTTTGGTGGTACTACCCATATAAAAAAGCGTTGCCCATGTGGCTGTGGAAACCATGATAAACCTTCAGGCATCTCACCACTAATGGGATGTTTCAATAGCTCGTCCGTACCCCATAACTGATAAAATTTTCGTCCCGGTAATAATGCCGCAGAAATTTCCTCCACTTCATCATCTTTTACAACTACAGCCTTACCCTTTTCATTATGTCCGGTAATCACTCTTCTAAATCTCATCTATTTTTCTTGTGTTTGCTCGGGTTCAAAATCTAGCACTGCCGAGTTCATACAAAAACGTTTGCCCGTTGGTGGTGGACCGTCGTCGAATATATGTCCCAAGTGAGAGTCGCATCTACCACAAGTCACCTCTGTTCGTACCATACCATGAGAGTTATCAGGCTTGTACACTACACTATTCTCTCTTATCGCTTCATAAAAGCTTGGCCACCCACAATGGCTGGCAAACTTTGAGTCGGAGCGGAAGAGCGCATTACCACAAACGGCACAGTAGTACATGCCCTTTACATCGGTATCCCAATACTTACCTGTAAAAGCATACTCCGTGCCCTGCTCCCTGGCAATGTGGTACACCTCTTTAGGTAATATCTTTTTCCATTCTTCATTGCTCACGTTGAGTTTTTTAGTATCCGTACGAGAGTAGTAAGGATTGTTTTTATGTGCATCCATTTCTTTTTGCTTTTGTGCATTGCTGCATTGGGTAAACAATAGCATACCAATAATAGGCAATATATAACTGATGAGTTGTCGCATAGCTATTTCGTTTTTTGTACCTATATAGACGAAAGCAAAGCCCCTTTAGATGTTAAACCTTTGTAAAGGTTAGAAAGGGTGACATTCGTCATACTATCTACAAGTTACTGAACTTAGCTTTGCCATACTATGCAAGCATCATATACTACAGCTCAGGAAGCTGTTCAACTCATACAAGATAATGATAGGGTATTCTTACACGGTAGTGCGGCTACACCCATTCATCTCATTAATACATTATTAGAAAGAGCCGGTAGTGTGAACAATGTAGAGCTGGTGGCCATCAGCACTTTTGGTGAATTGAATTGGAATAAACCTGAAGTGCACGAGAGCTTTTATCTCAATTCCCTTTTTGTATCTGCTAATGTAAGGGGATGGGTGAATAGTCCTTATGGTGACTATGTGCCTGTGTTCCTGAGTGAGATACCTGCATTGTTTAAAAGCGTTTTACCGCTGGATGTGGCTATTGTTCAGGTATCGCCACCTGATGAGCATGGCTACTGTACATTGGGTACTTCAATAGATGCTGCATGGACGGCAGTACGTGTGGCCAAAAAAGTGATCGCACAGGTAAACCCACAAATGCCGCGCACCCATGGCGATAGCCATATACACATCTCTAAGTTTGCTGCAATGGTGTGGGAAGAGGCGATGTTGCCTGAAGTAGATTATGGTTGTAAAATAGATGAGACCTCTATGAAGATCGGCCAGCATGTAGCTGAACTAATAGAAGATGGTTCTACCTTACAAATGGGTATTGGCTGTATACCTGATGCGGTATTGAAATCGTTGACCAACCATAAGGCACTGGGCATCCATACAGAAATGTTTTCCGATGGGGTGATACCATTGGTGAAAAGTGGTGTGGTAACCAACGAATATAAAAAGATAAGACCGGGCAAGATCGTGACCACTTTTGCTATGGGTACAAAAAAGACCTACGACTTTGTGAACGACAACCCTAACATCTCTTTCATGGATGTGTCTTATGTGAACGATACTTCTATCATTCGCAAGAATCCAAAAGTAGTAGCTATCAATAGTGCCTTAGAGATAGACCTTACGGGACAAATATGTGCTGACTCGCTAGGCACTTATCAGTATTCAGGTATTGGCGGGCAGATGGATTTCATGCGGGGTGCTTCCCTTTCTCCGGGCGGTAAGCCAATCATAGCCTTACCATCGGTTACCAGTAAAGGTATCTCCAGAATAGTACCGGCACTGAAAGTAGGTGCAGGCGTGGTGACCACACGCGGACATGTGCATTACGTAGTTACAGAGTACGGTGTAGTGAACCTATACGGTAAGAATATGGAACAAAGAGCCAAACTACTCATTAGTATAGCGCACCCTGACCATCGAGAAGATTTAGAGAAAGCTTTTTATGAACGATTCAATGCCAACAAGTAGTTATATCACCACTACTTCGTAAAAATTTTCTTTTTGATAATACTTCTGAGCTGTGTCTAACACCTGTTGTGGTGTGAGTTGCTTATAAGTAGCTACATTAGCATTAAAGCTGTCAATAGATCGCCCTTGCATGATCATCGTGCGCCAGCGCTGTAATATGTGGAATGGGCCATCCAAGTCACCTAACAAACTTCCCAAAAGATAGTTCTTCACCAATAGCAACTCCTCTTCACTCACCATTTCATTGGTCAACTTGTCCATCTCTTTGTATATCTCTTCCACCGCGGGTGTTACCACATCCTTACCTACTTCCGTTTGTATGGTTACCGTACCATCGTTAAACATTGGGGTCATGCTACTGTAGATACCATAAGTGTACCCTTTATCCTCACGGATGTTGCTCATGAGCCTTGAACCGAAGTAACCTCCGAATAAAGTATTAGTAATGACAAGTGGCGCATAGTCTTTGTGGCTTCTATTGGGGAAACGCTTAGCAATACGTATCGCACCTTGCACCCCGTCAGGGTCATTATCTACATGTTGTTTTTGTGTTGTAGATGGATGTAGTTCAAACGCTTGTTCTGCTATTGTACTGGCCTTAGGTGCATTCTTCCCAAAAATTTCATTGATCAGCTGCACTTCTTTATCACCTACCTTACCTGCCATGAATATCTTAGCATGAGATAGATCGTAGTGGCTTTGATAAAAAGCATGTACATCTTCTTGTGTAATGGCTTCTACATCTTTTTGTCTGGTATACCTTCCATAAGGGTGATCTTCTCCGAATATGGCTGCATCTATTAGTTGGTTAGACACAAAGTCGCACTGACGTAAGCTCACCAGTAAACGTTGAACTGTATTCTGCTTATAGATGTCCAGCTCTTGTTGCGGGAAAGTAGCATCAGTCAACACTTCATGCACTATAGGCAATAATGCAGGTAAGTGTTTGGTGAGCGTGAATAACGATACTGTACTATAATCATTACCCGGTCTTACTCTTAGCGATGCACCATAATACTCCAATGCCTCATTGATCTCGTGTGCTGTTTTGGTAGAAGTACCGCTTTTGATTAGCTGCGACGTAGCCTGTGCTACACCTTGTTTTGGCTCTTGCCACAAACCTGCGGGAAATACCAGATCTACCTCCACCACATCTTGCACACCTGCACTTAACCAGTAAAAGGGAGTACCATTTACTAACTCTTCTTGGTTGATAGGTGGAAGCGTGTAATCAAAACTGATCGCGTCGTGTATCTTGGGAGGTGTCTTTCTATCTAAAGCCATGCTACTGTTTTACGTCTGTTGAGAAAGGGGGCAAGGTAATTAATCCTTGATAAATAAAGATTTCAATTCGCTGGCATCTTCAGCCTTCATCTTACCGCCCAATACCAGTCTTACTTGTCGGCGACGTAATGCACCATCATACATTTTTTGCTCTTCGTCAGTTTGAGGTATGATCTGTGGTACTTTTCTCGGACGGCCATTCGGATCTAATGCTACAAAAGTGGCATAAGCCTCATTGGTCATATATTTATACTGCGCTGCCACATCTTCACCCCATACTTTTACATATATCTCCATTGAGGTATTGAATGCTCTCACCACCTTTGCCTCCAGCGTAACTACATTACCCAGTTTAATGGCATTTCTGAATGACACATTATCAACCGATGCGGTAACAACAGGACAGTTACAATGTTTCTGTGCTGCTATGGCTGCAGCAATATCCATCCAGTGCATCAACCTACCTCCCATCAAATTGCCCAGAGTATTGGTATCATTGGGTAATACCAACTCCGACATCATTACGTAACTATCTTGAGGATGTTTTTCTTTCATGATCGCTATATATTAAGTGTGGGCAAAGTTACGTTAGTTTCTTTGCCCACATCATCAATTATTTCCATGAGGTGTTAAAACCTGTTTGATAATGCATAATTTTATATGTATATAAAAATGCCATGACAGCAGAAGAATACTATAATAAAGGGGTTGAACTATTCTATGAAACTAATTTTCAAAAAGCCATTCCCTATTACAACAAGGCTATTGAAATAAATAAAGATCATTACTATGCCTACGACGGGCTGGGGGATTGCTACAGAATGCTAACGCAATACCAAAAAGCAATACAATATTACAACAAGGCTATTGAGATAAATAAAGATCATTACTATGCCTACGACGGGCTGGGGGATTGCTACAGAATGTTAAAGCAATACCAAAAAGCAATACAATATTACAACAAGGCTATTGAGATAAATAAAGATGATTACTATACATACAACGGGCTGGGGGATTGCTACAGAATGCTAGACCAATACCAAAAAGCCATACAATACTTCAACAAAGCTATTGAGATAAATAAAGATGATTATAGAGCCTACTACGGGCTGGGGGATTGCTACAGAATGCTAGACCAATACCAAAAAGCCATACAATACTTCAACAAAGCTATTGAGATAAATAAAGATGATTATAGAGCCTACGACGGGCTGGGGGATTGCTACAGAATGCTAGACCAATACCAAAAAGCCATACCATATTACAACAAGGCTATTGAGATAAATAAAGATGATTATAGAGCCTACGACGGGCTGGGGGATTGCTACAGAATGCTAACGCAATACCAAAAAGCAATACAATATTACAACAAGGCTATTGAGATAAATAAAGATGATTACTATGCCTACGACGGGCTGGGGGATTGCTACAGAATGCTAGGCCAATACCAAAAAGCCATACCATATTACAACAAGGCTATTGAGATAAATAAAGATGATTACTATGCCTACAAAGGGCTGGGGGATTGCTACAGAATGCTAGAGCAAGAACAAAAAGCCATACCATATTTCAACAAGGCTATTGAGATAAATAAAGGTTATGATAGAGCCTACAGCGGGCTGGGGGATTGCTACAGAATGCTAGAGCAAGAACAAAAAGCCATACCATATTTCAACAAGGCTATTGAGATAAATAAAGATTATGATAGAGCCTACTACGGGCTGGGTGAATGCTACAGAATGCTAGACCAAAAACAAAAAGCCATACCATATTACAACAAGGCTATTGAGATAAATAAAGATTATTACTATGCCTACAACGGGCTGGGGGATTGCTACAGAATGCTAGACCAATACCAAAAAGCCATACCATATTACAACAGAGCTATTGAGATAAATAAAGATGATTACTATACCTACAACGGGCTGGGGGAATGCTACAGAATGCTAGACCAATACCAAAAAGCCATACCATATTACAACAGAGCTATTGAGATAAATAAAGATTATGGAATGCCGTATCTAGGATTGTATCTAATTCCTGCCCAAGAGTTTGCTAAAGATGAAAAACGTGGCATTCCATTATTCTACACTTTTCTATATTTAGTAAAACCTGATAATCTAAAAATCAATATATCGCTAGAATTAAAAGAGTGTTTAAAAATTGATGCTCCTATATTGCCCTATCAGCTATTCGGCAACCAATACGAAGCACCTATTGAACAACTATATAGCACATTCAGTATAAGTGAGCATGCCCGGGTTAGCAAAAGCTTCCGTCAACAATTCACCCTTTGGAAAACCAATAGATATGATAAATACAAGACGCTGATAGTCGAAGCTATTATGAACTTTTATCTGGGCAACCCTATTCGTGCATATCAGATATTTGATATTGACTTGGCAGAGGAAGAAAGCCCTGAGAACCCATTACCATTAATAGCTCAATATTATTTTGCATTAAGTGCTGAATACTTACTGACAGAAGATCATACAGGCTGCATAAATAGCTTCGCATTACCACAGGCAGAAAAAGCCTTAAATAGCTCTACTACATCTACTAAAGACAAATACTACGCGGCATTAATATTAAACCTTGCAGGAAAAGTCAATGAATCTATTAAGGTTCTGGAAGAGCTTGCATCTACCGGATTTGCTCCTGCTATGTACAAAGCAGCATCATTAAAAAGAGATCTCTATGTATCGGAAAAGGAATACACTGAACAAGTATTGAATAAACTCACCTTATGGTACAGAACACAAAATGACTATTATACCACTCCTCACAAAATAGTCTTGCACAGCGAAGAGGAAATGCTTACTAAAATAATGCCGCAGGTACACTTTATGGAAAACAGAAGCATCATTTTAAAGATCATAGCTAACCGATCTACCTATCAGGCAACATCAAAGGCTGGAGAGCTAGGTGCACGTTTTTTCTTTGCCAACCATGTTACCTTCTCCTACTTAGAAGGTTCAAAGCTAAAAAAGCATATTCGTAAGTATCATAATGATACTTACCAAAAGCAGTATGGAGATGAAAAGGAAGAAGCAAGAATTGAAATAGAGATAGACCGTTATAATAAAATGAAAGAAATAGGGGATGATGTTGGTAAAACGCTATGTGATGATATCCATAAATTTGCATTTACCGATTATTCTTACACAAAAAACAATTACAAGGATAAAATATCTTATTCCAAATATCGCTTTTATACACTATTAATAAAGCATCTTGACGATAGAGAGTTGTTAATTAAAGATCCTATTCTTTTGCAAGAATACATTGTATACTGTGCAAACAAGGTATATAAAGCCAATCCTGATAATGAAGAGATGAAATTTGTTTTAAATGAGCTAAAAAGTATGATACCCTCTTCAATTATTGGCTCAATTGGTTTAGGAACTGTAGAGGGTCTAGGCAAGCTTCTCTACAACAGGTTGTTTGGCAAGGAAAGTGATGTTCTTTCATTTAATGCTTTTGAAGAAATATATACTTCAAGAGAAAATAAAGAGAGTTGAATTAACAACCCTCTTTATAAATCAATTATTTCCATGAGGTGTTAAATCTTACCCCAAAGGCTATCCAAGTGCACGGCAGCGGTACGGCGCCTGCCTCTTTATATTGTGTATCTAGTAGATTATTAGCATCTACGTAAATCAAGATATCCTTGAATAGATAGCCCACACGCGCATCGATCAAAGTGTAATCATTAGCATTAATGCGGTATAAATATCTACCCGTAACATTCAGTTGCACTTTGTTGAAGAACAAGGTTCTTACCGATGCTGTTGCCTGATGCCTCAATGCATTGATCGCATATCTTGATATGTTGTTGGTAGGTGCTTCTATTTCAGGGTTGAGGTAAGTATAGTTGGCATATAGATTAATAACATAGTTATCAGACAAGCCTATGCTTTTACTCAAGCTATAATTACCGGAAAAGGTATACCCATTGGTCTTTAAGGTTTGGAAGTTTTGTGGCTGCCAAGGGTCTGTATTATTGGCTTTTACCCAGTCAATAAAGTCTGTTGTTCTTCTGTAAAAGAAGGCAGCTCTGGCAAATAAAACGCTGTTCTTATATTGAGCACCTATCTCTGTATACTGTGCATATTCTGATTGCAGTTGTGCATTACCAATATTAGATGGGCCTTTATAGTATAAGTCTGTATAAGTTGGTAGGCGCTGCCCCATAGTAGCATTGGCAAAAAGTCTTACGTTTTTGGCAACAGTATACCCCATATCTATACCTGGGAAGAACTCCCAATTGTAATCACTGTTCTTATTAGCATATACACCTACGCTACCATTTAGCCTATCGGTAAAATAGCGTTTGTACTCTGCAAATAAACCAAGGTTGTTACGGTCTCTTTTACCAAGATTAGTACTATTGATGTCTTCATGTCTATATTCTACACCAAGACCAACAGTACCTTTTCTTAAACGAATCGTACTCTGCACTTCAGCAGTTACCACATTGGTCTCGTGGATATTATGATACAAAGACGGGTTTTGGCGAACAAAGATGTAATCATCTTTATTATATCGATAACTAATACGCGGACTAATAGTAATATTTGATTTCGGCTCGTAAGTGTACTTAATACTACCGATCGCTGTTTCTACTTTCTCTTTCGATTCCGCATCAATAGGTGCTGCATAAAAGGCATTAGCACCAAAAGCATTGTTGATATAACCGCCCATAGCTTGTATGCTATTCTTCTTGTTGATGGTTACCTCATTTTGGTAATACAATCTTGTTGCTTCAAAACCTGTGTTATAACGATAGCCGTTCCCCTTATCGTAAGACGCTGAGATCAAATGACCATGATTGTTTCCGGCTATTGAAGTAGCCAGCTGCACACCTGTGTTAAAATAAGTATCACCTACCGCAGTATCTTCTTTAAAGCTACTACCTCCATAGGCTTGGGCAAATACCGTTTGCTCTTTAGGTGTTTTGGTCACAATATTGATAGCACCTGCCAATGCATTTACCCCATAGGTTCTTGCTGCAGGACCGCGGACTACTTCAATATGATCGATCAAGCCTATTGGAATAGGCACGTTCATCACATGGTGGCCTGTTTGCGGGTCAGACATTTTTACTCCATTGATCAAAACCAATACCTGATCGAACGTACTACCATCTATACTTATATCTGTTTGTGAGCCCCAAGGACCACGTTGTCTGATATCTACACCTGCCACATAAGCCAGCAGTTCATTGGTAGATTTAACAGGTAGAGCTTTGATCTGCTTGCTGTCTAAAATCTGAATGTTTCTGTTTTGCTTACCATAGGGTTCTTTGATGCGATTCTCTTGCACCACTATCGACTCCAATTGGTTCTTAGCAGTAGTTTGTGCTTTTACTTGTAACGTAAAGCAAGTACTTACTGCGGTAGCTAATAACAATAGTTGCTTTTTCATATTAGAAAATTTAGCGGGCAAATATAGACGAGTTGTCAAACAATCAAACACAAAGTATTCATAATCAATATCTTAACATTTCAGCGTATGAACATTAATACTTTATACATAGTCACTTACTTTCTATAACCATATGTTGTTGCAACAAAAAAAGCCACCCAATGGGTGGCTTGATATGATATATTTTATACTAATTATTTACTCAAGTGCATGCTACGCTCTTTGTACAACGTACGGAACCAAGGGTCGCGTAAGTTCTTAATAAAGCGTATCGCCTCACCTGTACTCTTCATCTCAGGCCCTAGCTCTTTATTCACTTTAGGGAACTTATTGAAGCTGAACACCGGTTCTTTCACTGCATAACCATCCAAGTGCTTTTCTATCTTAAAGTCTTTCAACTTCTTATCACCCAGCATTACTCTGGTAGCAATGTTTAAGTAAGGTACGCCATATGCTTTTGCAATAAATGGTGTAGTACGGCTGGCACGAGGATTAGCCTCAATTACATATACTTTACCATTCTTAATTGCAAACTGTATGTTGATCAATCCTTTTACGTTCAACTTCAAAGCGATCTTCTTGGTATAATCCACCATCTCGTCCAGCTCTAGCTGACCAAGGTTGAATGATGGTAATACCGCATGGCTATCACCACTGTGGATACCTGCAGGCTCAATGTGCTCCATGATACCCATGATGTGTACTTCCTCACCATCACATATAGCATCTACTTCTGCTTCCTGACAACGATCTAAGAAATGGTCGATCAAAATTTTATTGCCGGGCAAGTGTTTCAACAGGCTTACTACACTCTTCTCCAGCTCATCATCGTTGATCACGATACGCATACGCTGACCACCCAATACATAAGAAGGGCGAACCAAAACAGGGTAACCTACTTCGTTAGCTACTTCAATAGCCTCATCTGTAGTATATGCTGTACCATACTTAGGGTAAGGGATACCCATCTCTTTCAACAAGTCACTAAAGCGACCACGATCTTCAGCAATATCCATGCTGTCGAAACTACTACCTATGATCTTGATGCCTTTTTCGTGTAAACGCTCTGCCATCTTCAAGGCAGTCTGTCCACCCAACTGTACGATAACGCCTTCAGGTTGCTCATGCTCTATGATCTCCCACAAGTGCTCCCAGTATACGGGCTCAAAATATAACTTGTCTGCTATGTCAAAATCCGTAGAAACCGTTTCAGGATTACAGTTCACCATGATGGCTTCATAACCTGCTTCCTTCACCGCCATGATACCGTGTGTACAACAGTAATCAAACTCAATACCCTGACCGATACGGTTGGGGCCCGAACCTAATACCAATATCTTTTTCTTATCAGAACGGATGCTCTCGTTAGTCATTAGTTGACCACCTGAACCATCTTCTATAGGTGCATCTTCAAACGTACTGTAGTAGTATGGTGTCTTCGCTTCAAACTCTGCACTACAAGTATCCACCATTTTATATACACGCTTGATACCTGCTTTCTTACGATGTTCGTATACTTCTTCAGCCGTACAGTCTTTCACCAACTCAGCCAATTGCTCATCACTGAAGCCCATTTTCTTGGCTTGGTTCAGCAAGTCTAATGGTAGGTTCTCTAAGTGTTTGTACTCGCTGATCTTTCTTTCCAAGTTCACAATATCCTGTACTTGATATAAGAACCAACGGTCTATTTGTGTGAGTTCTCTAAGCTTCTTAATAGAGATACCCATTTCCAATGCTTCCTTGATACGAAATATTCTATCCCATGTTGGAGTTTCTAAATATTCCAACAACTCTTCAGGGCGCATTTTGCTGCGACTGATAGAGCTTAACCCTATGGCATTGTTCTCCAAACTTTGGCAAGCTTTCTGCAAAGCCTCTGGGAAAGTACGTCCGATAGACATCACCTCACCTACCGACTTCATCTGCAAGCCTAGTTTATTATCTGCTCCTTTAAATTTATCAAAGTTCCATCTTGGCACTTTCACGATCACATAATCCAACGCCGGCTCAAAATAAGCAGAGGTGGTTTGTGTGATCTGGTTTTTCAACTCGTCCAGTGTATAACCAATAGCCAGCTTAGCTGCGATCTTAGCAATCGGGTAGCCCGTTGCTTTAGAAGCCAACGCTGATGAACGGCTCACACGTGGGTTGATCTCAATAGCGATCAGCTCTTCATTCTCAGGATTTAGAGAGAACTGTATGTTACAACCTCCGGCAAAGTTGCCCAGGTCACGCATGATCTTTATTGCGGTATTACGCATTAGCTGCATAGCCGTGTCGCTAAGCGTCATAGCCGGTGCCACTGTAATACTATCACCTGTATGCACACCCATTGGGTCTAAATTCTCTACCGAACAAATGATAACCACATTATCCTTAGCATCGCGTAGTAGTTCCAACTCAAACTCCTTCCAACCTAATACCGCTTTTTCTACTAATACCTCATGTATTGGAGATGCTGTAAGACCTCTATCTAATGCCGCGTCCAGCTCTTCTTTATCCATCACAAAACCACCACCGGTACCACCGAGTGTGTACGATGGGCGAATAACAATTGGTAACCCTATCTCCTGAGCAAATTCTTTACCTTCTAATAATGAGTTGGCGGTTTTTGCAGGAGCTACAGGTACACCTATCTCGATCATCCACTGGCGGAACAATTCTCTATCCTCTGCTTTATCAATCGCCTTAATATCAACACCTATCAGGCGCACTTTATGACTTTCCCATACGCCTAACTCTTCGGCCTCTTTAGCAAGGTTCAATGCAGTTTGCCCACCATGGTAGGTAATACCGCATCTATCTCGTTCTCTTCTAATATTTTTTCCAGACTTTCAACTGTAAGTGGCAGCAAATACACTTTGTCTGCTACTATAGGGTCGGTCATAATAGTAGCCGGGTTGGAGTTGATCAAGATCACCTTTACCCCTTCTTCTCTAAGGCTACGTGCTGCTTGTGAACCTGAATAGTCAAACTCACAGGCTTGCCCGATCACAATAGGACCAGAACCAATAATAAGTACACTTTTAATAGAATTGTCGCGTGGCATGAACTAACTAGTATTTAAATTTTTAGATACTATGGACGCGATGAGCTGATACAAAAATCGGGCTCAACGCCCGAGGTGCAAATGTAGTAGAAAAATCGCTTATTCCTGAATTTTTGCCATAAAAAAACACTATCCGCAAATAAGGATAGTGTTCTTTTTTAGGACTCAATTAGTTAGCCATTAATACTAGCCAGTTTTACCAGCTCGTCATTAGGCCCTAACTCATATAATAGCATCCCGCCTTCTACCATACATATCAATAAGTTATCGTACAGTATTACATCGTAGAAGGTATCACCAAACACTTGCTTTACCAGTTTAGGATATATAGGATTATCAATATTGTATATACTTAAACCATTAGCACCATCGCACACATAAAGTCTATTACCCTTCATACCCAGTCCATGCGGGTTTTTCATTGGTATGATATTGCGTTGGCGGGGCTGCAGCAAATAAGTAATGTCATACACATATAGTGCATTCACCGTTCCGCCACAGTTTGTACCCGAGCGCACGGTAACATATGCAATGGAATCGTTGGCCACTACCGGGTCGCAAGCACGCACATGACGAGCGTCACCCAACTTTGACGGTTGATCAGCATTGGCAATAGAATAAATATACATAGCTTGTTGTGAGCCTATAAATAGTTTGTCTTTATAAGCATAAATAGTCTCGACATTGATGCCTATGGTTTGCGAGCTTTTTAACTGTGGGTTATTAGCATTGGCCAATGAGTAGGTATACAGCTTCTGATGGTCTACCACATATAATCTGTCTTCAGCTATTGTAAACCTGGCTAATGAGCCTCCTTGACCTGTAGCGCTTCCGCCACCTGAATTACCTTGTGCTGTAGTGGCTCCGGGGCCACTTGTGTTTTGAGTGTCTTTGCTACACCCCGATATCAGGAATGCAAAGAGTGTTATATATATAAAATACTTTTTCATAGTTATTGTTTTTAAGGTTATTTACGACACTTTGGATAGTTCAATGTTTTTAGTTCCCAGCCTATTACATCACCTTTTGATGCGTCTACACATTCATACCAACCTGTAGCGGGTGGCTCTTTAGGGTCAAACAAATGGAATACACCTGAAACTCTGTCTAACACTTTTACATCATTAAGGTTGGAGATATCCAATACTACCAAGTCGTTCAAGTTATTTGTATATAGGTTATTATCCTTGATAGCCATTTCCTGCGCACCGGTTACTTCAATAAAGTGGCTCTTCTCAGGGTTAGATGGTGTTTTTAAGTTGATGACATGAATACCCTTACCACTCTCTATCTGATAAAGCATATCACCTTTAATGTAGATCTTACCCTCGTTTACTATTGGTGCGGGTCCTGATGATTTTATCTTTTGTACATCATCCAGGTTTCCATAAACAGGCGCATAACCTTCTATCTTTTCGGGTTGGGGTTCTATAGGTACTCTTCCTCTATCATCATCATAATAACAAGAGGAAAAACCCAGCCATAATGTAGCTACTAAAAGTAGTAGCGGCTTCTGATTGTTTTTACTTTTCATACGTAGGATATTTAGATTAGATATCACCTAAAACAAAATCTGTGCTAAAAGTATTTTAGCTGTTTATGGTTAACAATTTGGTAATATAGAGGTGACAATTTGAAATTCTAAAAAACTTCTACTTTCGGTTATAAATGTCCTATATTTACCTTTTAGAGGTGAAAACAGCCAGATTTGGCTAAAATCAGACGGTTTTTCCCCCTAGTTTTGTATTCTCTCAACTTTTATCCGTTGTTGTAAACATGGGTTTGTTTAACTTCTTAACACAAGAAATCGCGATAGATCTGGGTACTGCAAATACCCTTGTGATACATAATGGCCAAGTGGTGGTTGACCAGCCATCTATAGTTGCCATAGATCGTGCGACCAATAAGATCGTTGCTGTTGGTAAACAGGCAATGATGATGCACGAAAAAACCCATGAAAACTTAAAAACAATTCGTCCGCTTAAAGATGGTGTAATTGCAGACTTTAACGCTGCTGAAGGTATGCTGCGTGAAATGATCAAGCTGGTACACACCAAAAAGCGTCCTTTATTTCCACCAAGCTGGCGTATGGTGATCTGTATCCCATCCAGCATAACAGAAGTGGAGAAACGTGCAGTAAGAGACTCTGCAGAACAAGCCGGTGCTAAAGAAGTGTATATGATACACGAGCCTATGGCTGCAGCTTTAGGTATTGGTATTGATGTAGAAGAACCTACCGGTAATATGATCATCGACATAGGTGGTGGTACTACAGGTATTTCCGTGATCGCATTAGCAGGTATCGTATGCGATCAGTCAATAAGAATTGCAGGTGATGAGTTTACCGGTGATATTATGGAAGCTATGCGTCGTTACCATAGCTTAATGATCGGTGAACGTACTGCAGAACAAATTAAGATACACGTGGGTTCGGCGTTAAAAGAATTAGATAGCCCACCTGAAGATATAGCTGTTAATGGTAGAGACTTGGTAACAGGTATCCCTAAGCAGATCATGGTATCTTATCAGGAAGTGGCGGAAGCATTGGATAAATCCATCTTCAAAATTGAAGAGGCTATCTTAAAAGCTTTAGAAAGTACCCCTCCTGAACTGGCAGCTGATATATACAGACGTGGCTTGTACCTAACCGGTGGTGGTGCATTACTTCGTGGTTTGGATAAACGTATCTCTCAGAAGATCAAACTTCCTGTACATGTAGCAGAAGATCCGTTAAGAGCTGTGGTTAGAGGTACGGGTATGGCACTGAAGAATATACCGAAGATGCCATTCTTGATGAAGTAACGATTACATGACAAGCATTGGTTGAAAATGCTAAGGTTAAACTGTAATTTGTATCGTGCGAAATTTTATTCTCTTTATTCGTCGCTTTTCTAATCTTTTACTATTTCTGATAGTAGAGATCATATGCGTCGTACTTATTGCTCGCACCAATACTTTACAAGGCAATGATATTATGAGTTCTGCCAACCTGCTCATCGGTGGGTTATACGAAAGGCAAAATAATGTAGCCAACTATTTTGCGCTACGTAAAATGAATGATAGCCTGCTTAATGAAAATATCAGACTTCGCACTACAATAGCTCAACTAAAAAGTGTTGATACAATGGCTGACTTTAATATTACTTTGGCGGTTAACGCTTCTGACACCGGTAACCATACCGTTCAATATGCCAACTATGTATATCGAACAGCAAGAGTGATCAACAACTCAATAACCTCAGCCAATAATTACATCACTATCAACCGTGGTAGCAATGATGGCATCAAGAAAGGAATGGCTGTACTATCTAGCACTGGTGTAGTAGGTAAAGTGGTTCATGTATCTTCAAGATATGCCAGCATACTTTCTGTACTCAGTGTGAAACAGCAGGTAAGTGCCAAACTAAAAGATGGCACGTTTGGCCCTGTTACCTGGAAAGGTAAAAATCCCGACGAGCTTACAATGAAAGATGTACCACAGCAGATCAAAGTAAATGTTGGCGACTCGGTATATACAACCAGCTACTCTTTCTTCCCGCAAGATATATTAATTGGTATTGTAGCAGAAAAAGAGTTTCAGGAACATAATAACTTACAACTGCTACATGTAAAAACTGCTACCAACTTTAGAACGCTGCAGTATGTTTATGTAGTAGATAATAAATATTTGAAAGAACGAACTGATCTGGAAAAAGAAGCCCAAAAATAGTATGAATGTATATGTAAAAAACTTGATACGCTTTTGTATCATCATGCTCATTCAGCTACTCATCTTTAGAGATGAGACCATACAGTGGTGGTCTCAACCTAGTGGCTTCCCTATTTTCAAGCCTATCATTTATCCGTTGTTCATTTTATTATTGCCTTTTGAAACTCCTGTTTGGGTATTGATACTATTAGGGTTTCTATCAGGCATAGTGGTAGATGCCTCTATGAATACAGCAGGTATGCATGCCTTTGCTACTGTACTTATCGCTTATTTCAGAACGAATGTGCTGAACGCCTTACTACCTAATAACCTAAGCGAGTATGGCAGCGCTTCTCCCTCGGTAAAAAATATGGGTTGGCTACCTTATATCGTGTATGCATTATTCCTTATTATATTCCACCATGCGGCTTATTTCATATTCGAATTGTGGAATGTTGGCAACATTAGCTATATGCTATTGAAGATATTTGTAACGGGGTTAACCACCTTGTTGTTTGTACTAGCTTACGCGCTTTTGTTCACACGTCAGGATAAGCCTTATTAAGATTTTTGCTGTGCTGCTTGTAGCACATTCTCCCAAAGTACGTTGGCGGCTCTCTCCCAAGTAAACTTTTCTACTTGAGCAGGCGCTTTAGTGATGAGTTGAGCGCGTAGCGTTTCATCTTTATATAGTTGCTCCATTTTTGCCGCTATATCAAAATGGTTCTTAGGGTCTACCAACAAACCCGCTTCACCTACCACCTCCGGCATAGAAGAGGTATTACTCACTATAGCAGGCACATTGCACTTTAAGGCTTCTAATATAGGAATACCAAAACCTTCGAAAAGTGAGGCATACACCATAGCATAAGCTCCACCGATCACTTTCGATAGTTCGTCCACATTCATATAGCCTACCCATTTTATGTCTTCTTTAAAAGGCATGTTCTCTTTCAATTCTAACACCTCTTCGTATTTCCAAGCAAAACGACCAACGATCACCAACTTCATATTCGTGCGTTGGCGCTCTTTAAAGGCCATGAAGGCTTTTAATAAATTGGCAATATTCTTTCTTGGGTGTAGGGCTCCTGCAAATACAAAGTACTCGCAACCATCAGCATATTGTTCTTTTACTGCTTCTTTTTCTTCCCACGAGAGCGGACGGTATTCATCATGTGCTCCGTTGTAGGCTATGTCTATCTTTTCAGCAGGTATGCGATACCTATTGCTGATATCCTCTTTAGAAAAAGTAGAAACCGTAACGATACGCTTGGCCTTACGTGCAAAGAGCGGACTATAACGTTGCCAGTACAATTTTTGTATGGCGATCAAATGTTCCGGGTAATGTTCAAAGGCCAAATCGTGTATGACCAAACATGTAGGGATCTTAGCACGCAACGAGCCAAACCCGTCGGGCGATAAGAATACATCTATCTTATGTTTCTTGAACATGCGTGGCAGCATCCGCTCAAACCATATGTAGAATAAGATAGGATGGCGTGCCTGAGGGTGTACTACTACCGGTGTTACATTATCAGCAAAAACAAAAGAAGGGTCGTATTCCCTGTCGAAAAAGAAAACGAATTCATGCTCGGGATGTTGTTGCACCATACGCTCTAAAGTGCGATAGGTAAACCACCCGATACCCTCTAATTTGTCTTTCAGTAATAATCTCGTATTAACACCAATACGCATAAGTGGCGACAAAAATAAACCTTTAGTGCTTTTTACCTAACACTAAAGGCTATTTCTACTCAATATTTCTAATAGAAATAATACTAGAATAAGGGCATGGTAGGTTTTGTACCCATGATATCATCAATTTTTGCCATTACTTCGTCAGTTAGTTGCGGTAATACATCTAATGCTTTTAGGTTCTCTTTCAGCTGTTCTTCTTTGGTGGCACCTAGTATCGCGGTGGTTACATTTTCATTTCTGATACACCAGGCAATAGACAAAGTAGCCAGTGAAGTACCTAATTCTTTGGCAAAGTTACCCAGCTCGCGCACTCTTGCTATACGCTCTTCACTTAAGGTGCGGTCTTTTAACCAGTCGAAACCTTCCAGCCCCAAACGAGAACCATCAGGGATACCATCGTTATACTTACCAGTTAACAAGCCTGAAGCCAACGGACTCCAGATGGTAGTACCCATACCAATGTTCTTGAATATAGTATAGTAATCCACCTCCATTTTTTGACGCTCAAACAAGTTGTACTGCGGTTGCTCCATAGCAGGGCCAATTAAACGAAGGTCTCGAGCCACCATATGTGCTTCCATGATCTCGGCTGCACTCCA
Source organism: Flavipsychrobacter sp. (assembly GCA_965230595.1). Classification (GTDB taxonomy): domain Bacteria; phylum Bacteroidota; class Bacteroidia; order Chitinophagales; family Chitinophagaceae; genus UBA5543. The sequence continues at coordinate 3,084,444 of OZ246011.1, forward strand.
CTCACTGGTACCCCAGTAGAATATCTTGCCTTGTTGTATCAGGTGATTCATGGTGGTCACCACTTCTTCCATAGGAGTGTTCTTATCAGGGCGGTGGCAGAAAAAGAGGTCTAAATACTCTACCTGTAAACGTTCTAATGCTTCGTGGCATGCCTCTACAATATGTTTACGGCTTAAGCCTTTTTGGTTGGGCTTATTCGCATCGCCTCCATGCCAACCAAAGAACACCTTACTGGACACCACATAAGAGGAACGCTCCCAGTCTTTGGTTTTCAATACACGACCCATCATCTTCTCCGACTCACCTTTGGAGTACACCTCTGCATTATCAAAGAAGTTGATACCATGCCCATAAGCAATACTCATCAAACGGTCGGAAACACTATCATCTATTTGTTTGGCAAACGTGACCCAAGAGCCGTAGGATAAAGCACTTAGTTGCAAACCCGTTTTGCCCATTCTTCTATATTCCATAGTTGCTATTATTTAGAGTTACTAAAGTTGCGGGTTTTTGAGGAGAAAACAGATAGAGCTTTCTTAAGTTGCCGAAGAAATAATTTATATCACGCCCATACCCAATAATACTGCGATTGCCAGCAGCATCACTGCCACAATAGTATGCAGGGTTTCTATGGTGATCTTCTTCACCAGCTTGTTACCGATGTAAGCACCAGCGAAGGCACATAACGTTACCACAGCGAGCAGGCTATAATTGACTTCACCTGCCAGCGACTTGAAAATAGCGGTGTACACTACAATACGTGAGATGTCAATCAATACAGCGATGACCACACCCGTAGCGATGTAGGCCTCTTTGGTAAGCCCTGCTTTGATGAGGAACATACTACGCAACGCCCCTTGGTGACCCGACAATCCACCAAAGAAACCACTGAGCAAACCACCAAAGGGTAAGTACTTTTTATCGAAAGACTGCTTTTTGAACCAAGGCATGAGGTCTAGTATGGCGAAAACGGTGATGAGTAAGGCTACTAACAATTTAACAGGTTCTACCTGAAATAGCTTTTCGCCAATATGGTAAGTATGCAGTGCAGGAAGGTTCGAGAAAAGCAATAATATTTTTGCACCTATAAAAGCAGCGATCAACGCAGGAACGCCAAAACGCAAAACCACTGCTCTATCTGCATGTTTACCCAATAATGCGAGCTTAAACAGATTATTGAGAAAATGTACTACTGCCGTAAGGGCTATGGCCACCTCAATAGGGAAGAACAGCGCAAAGACAGGCAGAAGTATAGTACCCAAGCCAAAGCCTGAGAACAAGGTCAACCCCGAACCGATCAATGCCGCTATGCTAATGAGGAAGTAGTCCATTAATTTAAGTTATAAAAAAGGCGCTATAAAAGCGCCTTTCTAAAATTCCGTTATATCATATACACTACTAAGCCATCTCTGATCTTCGGTTCAAACCAGGTGCTCTTTGGTGGCATCACTTCTCCGCTATCGGCTATGTCAAACAACTGCTGGATGCTTACAGGGTAGCAAGCAAAGGCTGCTGCCACATCACCACTGTCTACACGCTTTTCCAATTCGCCCAACCCTCTGATACCGCCTACAAAGTCTACACGGTCGTTGGTACGCGGGTCGGCTATGTCCAGGTGTTTGGTCAGTACATTATTTTGCAAGATGCTCACATCCAGTATACCTATCGGGTCGTTGGTATAAGTACCTTCCTTAGCAGTTAGTTTATACCAGTTGCCCTCAACATATAATCCAAAATCATGCAGCTGCTCAGGCTTCACTTGGTTTTTACCCATTGGCTCTGATACTTCAAAGTCTTCTTTCAGTGCATTCAAAAACTCATCCGTACTCATGCCCTTCAGGTCTTTCACCACACGGTTGTAGTCGATAATTAATAATTGACTTTCGGGGAAGATACAAGTCACGAAGTAGTTACTGCGGTCATCGGCTGTTCCTTCAGCCTCTAAAGCCGCACGCACCTTAGCACCCGATGCCGCACGGTGGTGACCATCGGCGATGTAGGTAGCAGGCACTTCTTTATCAAATATCTCGGTGATCATTCTCACCGTAGCAGCGTCGTCCACTACCCAAAAAGTATGTTGCACACCATCCTCAGCCGTAAAGTCGTTGGTCGGTTGGTTGGTCGCTTTCCACTCTTCTATGATCTGGTTAATATCTGCTTGATCTCTATACGCTAGGAATACGATACCCGTTTGCGCTCGAGTGGTTTTGATGTGGTTGATACGATCGTTCTCTTTTACCGGACGGGTAAACTCGTGCTTCTTCACAATGCCGTCGTTGTAATCATCTACAGAAGAACCGCAGATCAAACCTGTTTGTGCACGGCCGTTCATCACCAACTTATAGATGTAATAGCATGGCTTATCGTCATATACCATTACACCATCGGCTATCATTTTGTCTAAATTTTCTTTAGCCTTTTCATACACCTGCTGACTGTGTACGTCAGTACCTTCAGGCAGGTCTATCTCAGAGCGGGTCACATGATAGAAGTGATAAGGGTTATCCTTATACGCTCTGGCTTCAGCAACGTTCACCACATCGTATGGTAGTGTGGCTACTTGTTCTGCTAATTCCTGTTTTGGCCTTAAGCCCTTGAAAGGGGAGATCTTTGCCATAGTTTATATTTTACTTATGCTTTTGTTCAAATTCCTGCATCACAGCTACAAGCTGCTCTACATCTTGTATGGTAATGGCATTATATAGCGACACCCTAAATCCTCCTACCGATCGGTGTCCCGCAATACCTGTCATGTTCCTTTCCTCACAATAATTGATGAACTCCTCTTTCAGCTCATCCTTCACAGGTAAGAAACAGATATTCATCATGCTCCTGTCCTCAGCCTTCACTTGGGTGCGAAATAACGAATTTCGTTCTATTTCATTATATAATAGCTCCGCTTTTCTTCTATTATCGTTTTCTAAAGTATCTAATCCTTTTTGCTTTACCCAACGCAGCATGAGCATAGAAGTATATATAGCAAATACTGGTGGGGTGTTCAGTACTGAGTTTTTCTCTGCAAATAGATTGTAATCCAGTATAGAAGGTATGGGTCTTTTGATGTTCTTCAACATATCTTTTCGCACTACTACCAGTGTAGCTCCTGCAGGCCCGATATTCTTTTGTGCCACAGCGTAGAACATCGCGCAGTTTTTAAAAGATACCTTTCTGCTGAAAATATCGCTACTCATGTCAGCAATGACAGACACATCACTATTGGGGATATCCTTCCACTGTGTACCATAAATGGTATTGTTGGTAGTACAATGTATATAAGCCAAATCTTCATTTACTGTTGGCCACTGGGGTAATTCGTTATAGTTCTGCTCTTTGGAAGAGGATAATACTTTTACATTTCCGTAATAGCCCGCATATTCTATCGCCGCACTCGACCATGAGCCGCTATCAATATAACCAGCCGTTTCCTCCGCCCCTAAAAAGTTCATAGGTGCCATGGCAAACTGTAATCGCCCACCTCCTTGCAGCCACAGCACTTCATAGTCTTCGCCTATACCACATAGCTCTCTAACCAGTGCCTGCGACTCTTCTAAAATTTCTTTGAATAATTGTCCTCTGTGCGGAATGCTTAATATAGATAGACCAGTGCCATTGTAGTCCAGCACAGCTTGTGCAGCTTCTTCTAATACTTCCTTCGGCAACATGGCCGGCCCTGCATTAAAGTTGATCTTCACTGGTTCCTATTTGTTCTTCATCCATACTGGTAATACCACCACTTACGGCAAACTTCATGGCCTCGGCGGCAGACATATCGGTTACGGGGTCTACATTATCTGTGTTCACCACTACTACATATCCTGAAACGGCATAGGCATGTGGCAGATATACGGCTACTTTCCCTTTCAGCCCAACGCCTTCCAAGTCTTCTTGTGTTAAAAACCCTATACGCCATACTTCAGGATTGTTATTAGTACGTATCCATACCGGCTTATTGAAACGCTTTTTATCCCCCACAAATGAGACCATCACATCTTTAATAGATGTGTATAGAAATTTAATGCCGGGTATTTGCTGCATCAGATAATCAAAGGCCTCAAATAATATTCTACCCAACAAAAAACGCGTACCTATATAGCCGATACCTGTGATCACCGCTACTATCAAAAGGAAGCCCAAACCTCTTGGCACATCAGGCACCAAGCTGTCTACACTGTCAAATACAGCATAGATGACATACACGGTTACAGCAATGGGGCTAAGTATGAGTAGCCCTTGCAAAAACGAACGGATAGTAATAGATAATATACGACGCATAAACTTAGTAGTAGCAAATGTACAATATTGATACAGCTAACGCATATTTGTTTTATACTTACAGTAAATATCTAATAAAACCCGGCATATATGAAGCCAAGCGTAATTATCGCTTTTATTCTAATTCTTATCTCAAGTCAGTTGTGTATAGCACAAACCCATAAACCATGGAGTGGCTTTGGCCTGGAGCTAAACACCAGTGTGGGGAAGATCATACGCCATACCAAAAAGTTCCCGACCCAGCTGCCTAACTATGTGACCAACTATGAGCTGAACTTTATACAGCAAACCTATGGCACAAAACCTTGGCAACAGCGCAGGCGCTTCCCGCTACTTGGCTTTGCAGTAACTTATACCAACTATGGTATTGATTCCATTTACGGGCAATGCTTAAGTATCTATCCTAACGTACAGATCCCATTGGTAAAAATTAAGAACTTTGAGTGGACCATCAGAGCGGGGTTTGGGCTGGGTTTTATCACTAAAAAGTATGTACGGTATCCCAGCTACGATACCATTAATACAGCTATTGGTAGCTATGTCAATAATTATACTCATTTTTCAACAGATCTAAGGTACCGTATCAGCCCAAAGCTTGATGTGCAGGTGGGCGGTAATTTCTCACATATATCCAACGCCTCTTATAAGTTCCCCAACTTGGGCATTAATGCTTATGGAGCGCATGTAGGCATCAGGTATTTTCCGGTAAATGGACAACCCGAAAAAATAGAACGTAAACTAAACCCTCTGAAAAACAGGTGGCTGGCACAGGCCAGACTAGGGTTCACTACTCGTGAAATAGGAGCTGCTGACGGCCCGTCTTATCCTGTTTACAACATATCCTTATTTGCCAGCAAAAGATATTGGAGTAAAAACAAAGTATTAGCGGGTGTAGATTATTCTTATCATGCTGAAGTATACCATTTCTTAAGAAACAACGAAATACTGGTAGGTGAAGAAAAACAGAACTCTTGGCGCAGTAGTATTTTTGTAGGTAATGAGTTTTTGCTAGGCCGCGTAGGTATACTGTTTCAGCTAGGCTATTATATCAAAAATGTATACCTGGCCGAGCATAATGTTTATCAAAAACTGGGCGGTAATGTATACTTGATACAAAGAGAGCAAGGCCCACTCAAAGAAATGTTCTTCTCCATATTGCTTAAAAGTGAAATGGAAAACGCTGAGCTGGTAGAGCTTGGATTGGGTTTGGGTTTTTAGATCAGCCCCTCACGTATCAAGTCGTGCAAGTGAACCATACCTGCATACTTTCCATCATCGGTCACAACGATCTGGGTGATATTATTTTTTCTGATCATTTCCAGGGCTGTAGCCGCTAATTCATTTTGGTCGATCGTTTTAGGGTTCTTACTAAGAATATCCACTGCTTTGAGTTCGGTAGCGTTATCATGCTTTTCCAACATACGGCGGATATCTCCATCCGTAATAACTCCTAATAGTTCATTCTGCTCATTAGTAACCGCCGTAGCACCCAGCCTTTTGCTAGATATCTCGTAGATGATCTCTTTTACTGTAGCATGTTCACTAACCGCAGGGTGTTCGTTGGCTTTACATAGGTCTTCCACTCTCAAGTACATGCGTTTGCCCAATGCACCACCCGGGTGAAATCTGGCAAAGTCCTCAGCTGTAAAACCTTTAAGGCTTAGCAAACAAACTGCCAATGCATCACCCATTACAAGCTGTGCCGTAGTACTGGTAGTAGGTGCTAAATTATTAGGACAAGCTTCTTGGGAAACTGTGCTGTTGATAAAATAATCAGCACTTTTCGCTAAGTAAGACTGGTCGTTACCACATAGTGCTACAACAGGATTACCAAAATTCTTAATGAATGGGATTAACACTTTTACTTCTGGGCTTTCACCACTTTTTGAAATGATCACTACTACATCATCTTGTAGTATCATGCCCAAGTCTCCATGAATAGCATCAGCAGCATGCATGAATAAAGCCGGTGTACCTGTAGAGTTCATTGTTGCTACTATCTTTTGAGCGATAATAGCACTCTTGCCAATACCGGTTATTACCAGCCTGCCTTTAGAGCTATGAATGAGTTCAACAACATTTACAAACTGTTCGTCTACAAAACCTTTAAGTCCATCTACAGATGTAGCTTCCATGTGAATGGTATCAATGGCCAGCTGCTTTATTTTACTATTCAAAGACATGCTGCAAAATTAATGGGTATTTTGACAATTATACATTTTCACAAAAAGTATAAGTTTCTACTATCACAATTCCTTTATACTTTTACGGTATGGGCAATAATACGGCTATATTTATTGCAAAAAGTAGAATAAAAGCTGCTGACCTTGAACACAAGCGCAAGCTGGATTTCAACATCGATAAATACAACAATACTGTTGTAAAGGGTAAAGAGCAATATGCTGAGTTGGAACTTGCTCGTATGCGTGCTAAAAATGTGAAGTGGAAAACGATCGAGAATTTAGACAAGTACTTGGAAGAGTTTGAAGAGAAGTTTACTGCAAGAGGAGGAAAAGTGATATGGGCTGAAAACACACAGCAAGCACTGGATACCATATTACAGATATGTAAAGAAAAAGAAGCCAAGCAGGTAGTAAAGTCTAAGTCAATGGTGACTGAAGAAATTCACCTGAACGACTTTTTAGCCAAACACAATATTGAATCCGTAGAAACCGATCTTGGTGAATACATTCAGCAGTTGGATAACGAGCCACCTTACCACATCGTTACTCCTGCCATGCACAAGAGCAAGGAAGATATTGCTAAACTCTTTCATGAAAAACTTGGGGTTGAGCCTAACTTAACCCCGCAAGAACTAACACAGGTCGCCAGAATAAAGCTTCGTGAAAAATATATCACTTCAGAAGTGGGTGTAACAGGTGGTAACTTTCTATTAGCTGATGTGGGTGGTGTATGTTTAACGGAAAATGAAGGCAATGGCCGACTGACGACTGCCTTCCCCAAAACACATATTGCTATTGTTGGTATTGAGAAGGTACTACCATCTATCAATGATCTACCATTATTCTGGCCATTATTATCTACTTATGGAACAGGGCAGAACGTAACCGTATACAACTCCGTATTTACCGGACCGAAACAAGAAGGCGAAACCGATGGACCGGAAGATATGTATGTAATATTACTGGATAATGGACGTACTAATCTGCTTCGTAAAGAAGTAAGAGAAAGTATGTATTGTATTAGATGTGGTTCTTGTCTGAATGCATGCCCGGTTTACAAAAATATTGGTGGTCATACTTATGGTACTACTTACAGCGGGCCTATTGGTTCTGTGATTACGCCACACTTGAAAGGCATGAGCGATTTCAAGCATTTGAGTTATGCTTCCAGCCTATGTGGTAATTGTACAGATGTGTGTCCGGTGAAGATCAACATACATGAGATGTTGTTGGAGAACAGAAATATCTCTGTGAAAGAAGGGCACGGTAGCTTTGTAGAAAATACTACTTGGAAAATGTGGAAACTAGCTATGCTCAACCGAGGGCTAATGAACACTGCAGGTGGTAATATGAAAACCAAAGTGATCCACACCTTATTTAAAAATAGCTGGGAAACACATCGCAGTCAATTACAATTTCCATCCAAGTCTTTCAACCAGCTTTGGAAAGATCGTAAATAAGGTAGCCGCCCATGAGTAAACTTAGTATATACAGCAAGAATAAAAGTGTACGACTAAGTTATGTATTAGATTGGGTTTTTAAGAATAGACTAGATATTAACTACCAACTAACCGACCGTATTGAAGATATTGATACCTCCGGTTTCTTCATTAGTTATGGAGACCAACAATCCAATGGTTTTAGTATTCCTAATGTAGGCTTACTTTTTGAACAAGGTATTTCAGATCAACAGATAGAAAAAGGAGCTTGGCATAATATACCCACACTATTTGCATCAGATGGTGCTGATCTACCATTCGATATTTTTTCTGCTATCTTTTTTCTGATCACACGATACGAGGAGTATGATCAATACACACCCGACCAACATGGTCGCTACCCAGCAACAGAAAGTGTTCTGTATAAAAACGGGTGGTTGCAAAGACCTCTTGTAGACGAGTGGATAGCACAGTTGAGACAGCTATTGATTTCAAAAAATATTCCTGTAGCCGAAACAAAGTTTCAATACCAACCTACTTACGATATTGATATTGCTTGGTCTTTTCAGAACAAAGGGCTTATGCGCACACTTGGTGCAACAGGAAAAGATCTGCTAAAAGGAAATAAGCAAAATATTGATGCCAGAATAAAAACATGGAGTGGAAAGGAGAAGGACCCTTACGATTCATTTGAGTTTTTAAACACCTTACATCAGAGGTACAATATAAAACCTATATACTTTATTCTTGCTGCAGCTAGCACTAGCGACTTTGATAAAAATATCAGTTTAGACTATCCGGAAATGAAAGCTTTGGTGAAAAGCCTTTCACAAGAAGGGGCTATTGGCATTCATCCATCTTATTATTCTGATGTAAAGGACAACTTATTAGGCGCTGAAAAAAACACTTTAGAAAAAGTAATAGAAAAAGATATTTCTATTTCCCGACAACATTATATCAAAAATATCCTCCCCTCAACTTATAGAAAATTAATAGCTGCAGGAATTAGGCAGGACTACAGCATGGGCTACGGTACACATATTGGTTTTCGTGCAGGCACAGGGGCTTCTTTTTTATGGTATGATTTAGAGCGTGACGAGGTTAGCAATTTAGAAGTCACTCCTTTTTGCTTTATGGATACCACCGCCAAATATGGGGAAAAGCTAAATAGCGAAACCGCTTTTAATGAGCTACGTAATATGGCAAATAGTTTAAAAGCTTGTGGCAGTATTCTTGTAACTGTAATGCATAATTTTTCTTTGGGAACTGACCCGGATTGGAAAGGCTGGTCGGCAGCATACAAGAAGTTTATTTCTGAATATACACCTTAGTGCCTACTCTTATTATTTTATAAAGATCATTTACGTCTTTATTCTTCAAGGCGATGCACCCGTCTGTCCAGCCAACACCCAATTCTATCATATCATCACCACCATCCCATATACCATGTATACCTATGCTACCACCTATGCGTGCGTTACCAGGTATCTTACCTTCTTTTTTTAGTTTATTGAACCGTTCAACAGATTTTTTTGTCGGGTAGTTGATGCCTAGAAATTTATTATACTTACGCGAAATGTGTTTTTCTTTGATCATAAACCAACCTTCAGGCGTGCAGCGGTCTCCTTCCATGCATTTATCCAAGGCAGGTTTGGGTCCAAAAACAGCTCTGTAGTTTCTGATCATTTTATTCCTATAATACACTTGTAGGCAGTATCGCGATTTATCAATGATCAACCACAGAGAATCTGTATTCAAAGTATCAGGGTTCACTTCAATACGAAAGCCAATGGTATGCCTGCGTGGTTTAGGCATTATGATCGTTTCCGTCACACGCATATTACCCTGGCTATATTGTATCTCTCTTACAATATGGCCTTTACCGTCATCATACTCTTTTATCACTTTCAGGTTCTTTGGTCTGGAGTAGTTAGACCCGTATTGTGCCCAAGAAATATTAGGGCAGACAAGAAACATTGTGATTATAATGAATATGCTACCCGCAATAGCTATTCTTCTGTTTATCATTGCTATGTGCCTACTTTCGTATCCTTACGAAGCTAATAAATAATATTGAATAGCTATATACCTATAGTGGCAATGATTGTGCAATAAACGATTTTGGTTGTAGCTTTACTGCTCGTAGCAATGATACTCACTTTTACAGAAGAGAACTACTTAAAGGCCATCTACATTATTCAAGAGAATAGTGAGATGAACGAAGTGTCGGTAAATGAAATAGCGGATAGAATGAGCACTAGACCGGCTACCGTTACCGATATGCTTAAAAAGTTATCTGAAAAGGAGTTGGTACACTACGAGAAGTACAAAAAAGTTCATTTAACTACCGCCGGGGCAAAAACGGCTTTATACATTTTGCGCAAGCATAGGCTTTGGGAAACCTTCTTGAACGATAAACTCAACTTTGCCTGGGATGAGGTACACGAAGTAGCCGAACAATTGGAACACATTCGCTCTCCAAAGCTTATTGATAAGCTGGATGAATTTTTAGGCTTTCCTGAGTATGACCCGCATGGCGACCCCATACCAACAGCAGATGGGGAATTACCTAATACTAAATCTATTGCGCTTTGTGAATCAGAGATTGGAAGTACATATAAAGTAGTTGCAGTAAAAGATTCTTCTAGTGCCTTTTTACAACAGCTGGCACTTTACAATATCAATATTGGAACAAAGCTTGCCGTAGAGGAACGCATGCCATATGATAACAGTATCACAGTAAAAAACGAAGAAGGCAAAAGTTTCCAACTTTCTGAAAAAATAGCGGAACAGCTTCTTGTCGTATAATTTATTTCTTCACTCTTTTTTTGTAGATGGGAACAGTGGAGCAAGGCTCGCCATACATCAGTGATGTAACCACAGGTTTTAAAAGTTGTGTAGCTGTTACATAAGCCGATTCAGGAATGGATTTGTCACCACAACCTTTTAGTACCACTCTCTTATCAGCATATTCAGCAATGTCTAGTGTAGCTACTCGCTCACGCACAATATTATTTTGTACTTCTTGTGTATTTCCAAAAGTTACTTGAGCGCCTACTTCTTCTAAATATGAAGATGCCAACATATATGCCCACATGGGAATGATCGCATCAACAGAACAATATAAGGCCACATGTTTGTTTTCGTATTCAGACCAGTCAAGTTCTTTTAACGATTGTCTGTAATCTTTTTCACGCAATATCATTTCTCTAAAGAGGAACGGTTTTAGATCAAAATCCTTTATTTCCCCCTCGTCAGGTACATACTGTGACAAGTCTATGGTTACAATACCACTTGCAGCTACCTTATTGACCAATTCACTCATACAATCATTTTTAGTAGTACAAAAATACGTGCAATCTTATTCTTAATAAAAAAAACAGCGGTACTAGTACCGCTGTTTTTTCTTATATCTACTTAGTTGTAATTGATATTAGATATTATCGCCATTATATTTTACATCTGCTTTTTTCTTCAAAAGCTCTTGCAGTTGGCCATTCACTTTACCTTGTGCCTGCTGCTGCATCATTTCTTTTTGTCTTTTTATCATCGCATCATCCACGTTTGCTTCTACATTAAATCTATCTTTTAGTGTGATAAAGAAAATACCACCCTGACCTTGAATTGGCGGTGAGATAGTATTTTTCTCAAAAGAAGGATTAAATGCGTAACCCGAAACCTTAGGTTCGAAACCTAACTCAGCAATAAAAGATGTAGCCGCTGAGAATGAATCAGCTGATGCTACAGTTTTGTTAGCTGCATTAGCAATTTCTTGTAGCGAGCCTTTACCGCTGTACTTTTCAATGATCATTTGTTTTTTCTTTTCACGCATTACTCTGTTCTCCACTTCCGATCTGTTATTCCTGTTCAATGCTATTGACCCTTCTTTTACTACATCAGTAAGTTTAGCTACTACGTAGCGATTCTTCATTTGGAACACATGAGATACATCACCAACTTTTGCATTATACATCCATCTTATCAACTCTCTTGAAGAACCAATACCCGGTATAATAAAGTCATTTACTTTTACACCATCGGCAATACGCTTATTGTATTTACCTTCATTTAAAGCCTTATCAAAAGCTTCGGCAGTATTATTATTTCCTGCAAAAGAAGAAGCTTCGGCATAAACATTATTTTCTGTTTCGTCACCTGCAAACAAGATCTTAGTTATAGTAGCCAATTTTGAAGCCGGGTTAAAGTTCTTTTGGTTTAACACTTCAATGTAGTGGTAACCTGAGTAAGATGCATTCTCCACTTTTACTATTTTGCTTTTGCCTTTTTTACCATCTTCAAATATGAAGTCTCCAAACTCTTTAGATAGGTTTGGTCTTTGTTGAAACTGGAAAGTATACTCACCATTTGTTTCTTTACTGCCCACGTCATCAGATTCAGTTTTTACTAACTCAGCAAAGCTTGTTCCTTTCTTAATTTCTGCTACAATGCTATCTATCTTTTGCTTAGCTACACTATCTGCCCTTAATAAATTATTACCATCTGCCGTTTTTATTAATATATGTCTACACGTTACTGAATCAGGGAATGATTTTCTATCCGTAACTTTAGTAAGTTTATATTCTCCATTTTCTAAATAAGGACCGAATACACCACCTACCGGTAAGCTCATAATAGAATCAGCATATAGTGATCTAAAATCTTTCTTCATTACATATTTACTGTCATATGCTGCATCAGAGTTTCTGTTTACAAATGTTTCCGGATCATCTGTATTTCTGAAATCTTCAACTATTACATTCAAAGGCTCTCTAGCAGTTGCAGTATCAGCAGCAGTTGGTAGCACATCGAATGAGACATATTCTATTCCTCTTGAATTGTCCTTAGCGGCATATTCATTTTTGTTCTTCTTCATGTATGCCAGCAATTCATCGTCGGTAACTTTTATTTCTTCATCTCCTACATCGTTATGCCCAATGCTCACATAATTGATACTAGCTTTTTGTCCTTGGTCTTTCACTTGTTTTTCTACCATAAAGTTTGGCACGTAAACATTCTTGGTCAAAAGAGCGTTGTATTTATTAATGATGTTATTTCTGATCACGTAAGCTTTTAATATTTCCCATTGTTGTTTTGCCTTACCCGATGGGTCTAACTGATCGATCTGCTCTTCGAACAAACGCACATATTGTGGATCGAACATGCCTGTCTCCTGATTTTTAAATGCCGCGTAATTTTTTACTGCCGGATCAGGGTTAGCACCATATATTAATTCCTTTGCTTCTTCTGTAGTAGTTTCCAGTCCTAACAATTCCGCTTCTTCTTTTATTAGTTGTTCAGAGATTAGGTCTGAAAGCGCTTGTTGATTCAACTGTGCACGAGTTTGATCATCTAAAACTCTACCGCTTGCACTATAACCATATAATATGTCATAGTCAGCAGTTCTTTGAGAATATTCTTTATAGTCAATTTTATGACCATTTACTTTAGCAACACTACTATCGTTTCCAAAGAAACTACCAAGTCTGCTACTTGCAGCATCCATTAATATGAACGCTACTAATGCTAGTGCAATTACAAAACCGGCTAGTTTTGCATATTTAGTTCTGATACTCTGTATTACAGACATATAGGATATTATTTTGTAAGGACGGCAAATTTATGGTAAAAAATGAGATTATGTTATTTAAAGAGCCTTAAATATAGTATTCCTTATAGAATTGCCATATTTCATTCCCTTAAACACACATATTACTAATCACTAATTAAAAAAAAATAGTTATTCATATTTCGGTGTGTATATATTGGTAAACGTGCTGAATAAAAAATGAAGAAGTGTATATAAACAAAATATTAAGCGCGTGTTATGAAATTATTAATCAAATTCGAAATTTTTTAACAGAGATATTCAATGTTAAGCCAATATTAATTACTCACTAGTCACTGTATACACATCTTTGTTATTTTCTGTGAATATCCCCTATTGATAGTACTTATAGCTGTGAATATCAGCTTAATAACTTGGGTATGACTTATTTTCAATTACTTTGCAAGTGGTTGTAGAAATTTCTATCCCCATACTAACAGTCCTAATGGTAATAAACCTTTTTTTAAAAAATAATATACTATTTATTATATGGATGTGCATTTTGAAAAAGCAGCTGAAAAAATTGTATCGAATGGTTTCCTTGATATCGAAATAGATCCTACCTTAGACTTATTCGTAGAAATTGAAAAACTCAAAAAGGAAAAGAATGCTATACTGCTTGCACATTACTACCAAGAGCCGGATATACAAGACGTGGCTGATTATATCGGAGATAGTTTGGGGTTGGCACAAAAAGCAGCAAGCACAGAAGCCGACATTATTGTTTTTGCGGGCGTCCACTTCATGGCCGAAACGGCTAAGATCCTAAATCCGCAAAAGAAGGTTTTACTTCCCGATCTTAAAGCGGGCTGCTCATTAAGTGATAGTTGCCCACCTCCACTTTTTAAAGCTTTTAAGGAAAAACACCCTGATCATCTCGTTATCTCCTATATTAATTGTTCGGCAGGTATTAAAGCACTAAGTGATATCATCTGTACTTCTTCTAATGCAAAGCTTATAGTAGAAAGTTTACCTGAAGAGCAAAAAATCATATTTGCTCCTGATAAGAACTTAGGTGCTTATATTAATAAAGCATCTAATAGGGATATGCTTTTATGGAATGGTGCATGTATGGTTCATGAGATATTCTCATTAGAAAAAATCACCAAATTAATAGAAAGACATCCTGAGGCTAAATTTATTGCACATCCTGAATGTGAAGATTCAATATTACGAATTGCTGATTATGTAGGTTCTACAACACAGTTATTAAATTATACAAAAGAAAGTGATTCTAATAGTTTCATAGTAGCTACTGAAACAGGAATTTTGCATCAAATGCAACAGCTGTCTCCACAAAAAACATTTATACCCGCACCCCCTGATAATTCCTGCGCTTGTAACGATTGTCCACATATGAAACTTAATACATTAGAAAAATTATATCTATGTATGAAGTACGAACTACCGGAGATTACAATGGAAGAAGAAATACGTATTGCTGCAAAAAGGCCTATTGATAAAATGCTTGTGCTGAGCAAAAAATTTAACTTATAAGCATAGTAATATTAATGTAAAGATTAATACCCCTGTATGGGGTATTTTTTTGTATTATAATGAATTTGATTTATCTTAGTCTACTCACATTTTGAATTAAGAAATGCTTCTTCTATGAAAAAATTTAACATTTTTAAACTTTTTGCTGTAGTGTGCTTAATGCTTACTACTATAGTATCAAATGCCCAAACTATGGGCAATTTTGAGAATAACTGGTATGCTGATTATGTTGGCGCGCGTGTATCAATAACATCTCCGTTAAACATCGCAGGTGCATTGGATTACACAATTGCCAATGATGGTGGTGGCGGTACTAACGAATGGGGTGCTGCTATTACTTCTACCATGAATAATATTGATATCATTAAAGCTGATCCTTATGATGCTTGTAATCCATTTACTAATGGTGGTAGCATGAGTGGTAAAGTAGTATTGATACAAAGAGGTAATTGTGAATTTGGTGCTAAAGCATACCGTGCACAGCAAGCAGGTGCAGCGGCTGTTATTATTGTTAATAATGTTACTGGAGGCCCTGTAGGTATGGGAGCAGGTGCACAAGGTGGTAGTGTTACTATTCCAGTTATGATGATATCAGATGTTGATGGTGCCAGCATTTCAGCTGAGTTAGGCAACGGTCCTGTAAAAATATCGTTAAGTACATGGGCTAGTGGTGTAGGAAATGATATAGCTATTCTTAATGGTGGTGTTTCTCAATGGCATACACAAACAATTCCTATCAGTCAGGTAGCTACAGGTACCGGCACTCCTGGTACATATGAAATGATCACCGGTGCTGTTTTAGGAAACTTTGGTACAAAGCCTGCTACCAATATTAAAGTAAAATCTACGGTTACATTCACTCCTGATGGAGGTTCTGCTAATGTCTTAAAAGTTGACTCAGTGATGTATGCAGGGCCATTTAATCCTAGTGATTCAATAATTAGCCCATTTAGTAAAACATCTTTCAACTTAGGAAATGTTAGTGGTAAGGGTAAATTTGATGTTTCTTATGAAGTAACTAGTGATAGTACTGATGAATTACCAGGCGATAATACTGCAAATTATTCTTTCTATGTAACTGATAATCTATTCTCTAAAGGTAGATATGACTTTAACGGAAACATACCTCGTTCAAACATTGGGTATGCTTTCCAAAATTCAGTAGACTTTTTGTGGGGACCATTATACTATATAAATAAAGGTAATTACAAATTAGATGCTGTTCAGTTTGGATTAAGCATTACTGGCGGTGGTAGTATGGCTTCTCAAGGTTCGGTTAATGTTTTAGTGTGGAAATGGACAGATGGCAGCAATGGCGGTCAGCTCGATAATGTTATATTAAGCGGTGAGTGTCAATTAGTTGGAGCAGGTGGTAAAACATATGCAGCTGGTGATACCAGTGGTCAGTTCTTCACTGTAAATATTGGTGACGCAAACAATGCAAACAACCCTGTAATACTTGATGATGACTCATGGTATTGGATTACGGTTAGTGTTCCTGTTAATACTTTCTTACTATGTGATGGTGTTACTAACTATCAGCCACGTGCATGGGGTAGAGCTAAGAAAACCACAGATACTACAATGGAAGCTTATAGCCCTATATATAATGGTACTGATGGTGCATTTACTGCAACATCTACTGAATTCCCGGCTATGTTCCCATTTGAAGGTTTTAACCTAATTGATTCAGTAAGGTTCTCTCAGCAGAAAAATGGTATTGTACCTGCAGTTCCTATGATTCTTTCTCCATTTACCAATAGCGTGAAGAATGTAAATAATGAGAACCCTGTACAAATAGACATGTATCCAAATCCAGCAACGGATGTTCTTAATGTATCTGTAAACCTTACTAATGTTGCTAAGGATCTTTATTATACTGTAATGGATGCTAGCGGCAAGCGTATTACAGAATATAGCGAACAAAATGTTAGCTCAAGTAAATACACTATTAATACTAAGAACTTACCAGCCGGTAGTTATTTCTTAGTTGTCAACTTTGATGATAAAAGTACAGTTAGAAAATTCTCTGTATTAAAATAATATTCCTAATACTATTTGAAGAGGGGCTGGTTAATCCGGCCCCTTTTTTTGTTTCACGTGGAACAAAACATTTTATAACTATATCGTCTGTATATAGTAAACTCTTCGTAATTTCGCAGATATGTTTCCAGAGTACGATGTAATTGTTGTTGGCGCAGGCCATGCAGGCTGTGAAGCTGCTGCTGCTGCTGCTAATATGGGATCCAAAACATTGCTTATTACAATGAATATGCAAACCATTGCACAGATGAGTTGTAATCCGGCTATGGGTGGTATTGCAAAAGGGCAGATTGTGAGAGAGATTGATGCGTTGGGTGGCTATAGTGGCATTATTAGTGATAAAAGCATGATCCAGTTTAGGATGCTCAATAAATCTAAAGGCCCTGGTATGTGGAGTCCGCGTACACAGAATGATAGAATGTTATTTGCTACATTGTGGAGAGAGATGCTGGAACAGACCCCCAACCTTGATTTTTGGCAAGACATGGTTAAAGAACTCATTGTTTCACGTGGAACAGTTAAGGGTGTAAAAACCGGAATGGGCCAAGAGATATATGGGAAGAGCGTTGTGCTTACTAATGGAACATTCTTAAACGGAGTTATACATGTTGGTGATAAGCAGTTTGGTGGTGGAAGAATGGGTGAAAAAGGTGCAACAGGCCTTACAGAACAACTAGTTGATCTCGGTTTTAATAGCGATAGGCTTAAAACCGGTACTCCACCAAGGGTTGATGGCAGATCCTTAGATTACTCTAAGATGGAAGTTCAAGATGGTGATGAGGATATTGTAGGCTTTTCATATGAACCAATTGAACGTATTAAGCCCGAACAGCAAAGAAATTGTTGGATATCCTACACTAGTCCAGAAGTGCATGAGCTTTTAAAAGAAGGTTTTGAACGCTCTCCTATGTATCAAGGGCGCATAAAAGGTAGCGGACCAAGATATTGCCCTAGTATAGAAGACAAAATAAGCCGTTTTGCTGAAAGAGAACGTCACCAATTGTTTGTAGAACCCGAAGGGTGGAATACAGTGGAGATATATGTAAACGGATTTAGTACTTCTTTGCCGGAAGACGTGCAGTATAATGCAATGAGGAAGGTACAGGGATTTGAGAATTGTAAATTCTTCAGGCCGGGATATGCTATTGAGTATGACTATTTCCCTCCTACACAGCTAGACTTTACACTAGAAACTAAATTAATTTGCGGATTGTTCTTTGCCGGACAGATAAATGGTACTACGGGATATGAGGAAGCAGCATGTCAAGGTCTTATGGCTGGTATAAATGCACATAATAAAGTTAAAGACCAAGAACCTTTAGTACTAAAGCGAAGTGATGCATACATAGGTGTTCTTATTGATGACCTTATTAATAAAGGTACAGATGAACCTTACAGAATGTTTACTAGTAGAGCTGAGTTCAGAACCTTATTAAGACAGGATAATGCTGATATGCGGTTAACGCCTCTAGGACATAGACTTGGGTTAGCTAGTGATGAAAGAAAAGAAAGGTTAGACAAAAAACTGGATAGTGTAAGTAAGATCAAAGAAACATTAGCTATGTTTCCCGTGGAACCTTCTGTTGCAAATAAGTTTTTAGCGTCTATTTCATCAGCTCCTATTAATGAGAAAACAAGAGCCTTAAAACTCTTATTAAGGCCTGGCATTAGTTTGCCCCAACTTTGTGAACATATTGATGGCTTAAAAGAAGCTATAGGTAGTGCAGACAAGTTGGCTTTGGAGCAAGCGGAGATACAATTAAAGTATGAAACCTACATTGCTAAGGAAAAAGAGCTTGTTGAAAAAATGAATTCCTTAGAAGATTTAAAAATACCCGAAGCGTTTGATTATCATAAACTTACAGCACTTTCTAATGAAGCTAGACAGAAGCTGACCAGCATGAAACCAGCCACATTAGGCCAAGCCAGTAGGATAAGTGGCGTAAACCCAAGTGATGTGCAGATATTAATGGTATATATGGGTAGGTAATATGAGCGCTAGAGAATCTATAGAATATTACTGCAGATACCAAGAGCGTTGTCACAAAGAGGTAAGAAGTAAGCTTTACGACCTTGGTTGCAGGAAAGACGAAGTAGAGGAGATCATCTCAGAGCTGATACAGTCTGACATATTGAGCGAGGAACGTTATGCAATAGCCTATGCAAGAGGCAAATTTAGAATGAACAAATGGGGTAAGAAAAAGATACTATATGCATTAAGACATAATCAGGTATCAGACTATTGCATCAATAAAGCGCTGAAAGAAATAGACGGCGCCGATTATTATACTACTGTGCTACAATTAATAGAAAAGAAATTACCTGATTATAAGAGCAATTATCAGCATGTCACTAAAAGTAAGTTAGTCAAGTATTTGTTACAAAAGGGTTATGAGTATCCTGTCATTGAATCGGCTATTAACGAAACATTAAATTAGAGTTTGCACTTGCTATTGGTTAAAACCGTATTTTTACTAAAACCAATATTATATGGTTAGATCAATAACACAAGGAGTAGGTGTATCTGTTGAGACTTTTTATCAACCCGAGCAATCTAATCCGATACAATTCGAGTATTTATTCGCTTACAGAATAACCATAGAGAACCTAACCAATAATCCTATACAACTTAAAAGACGCCATTGGTTTATAGTAGAAAGTAGCGGCATAAAAAGAGAAGTAGAAGGAGAAGGTGTAGTTGGGGAGCAGCCTATTATTGCGCCAGGTGAAAGTTACCAGTACATATCAGCCGCAAGCCTAAGAGCAGATATAGGAAAAATGTACGGCACTTATCAAATGACGGATCAGTATAGTAATAAAATATTTAATGTAAATATCCCTGAGTTTAAGTTAATTCCGCCTTTTAAGATGAATTAGTTCATTACTTAAACACCTCATTCTTTGCCGTCCACCATGGGTGAACTTCATAGCCTAGCCAACCCGCAGCTATCATAGGATCTGTATTGAGCAATTCTTCTACTTCCTTTTGTTCCTTGCAGTCAAAAATAAATATACCTCTCCAGTTCCCATCGTCGCCAAACGGACCTGCAACAAGTATTTTTCCTTCATTGGCCAATCTGTCAATGTTGGCAAGGTGTTTTCTTTGCAGCTCATTGACCATAGCCGTGTCCATGTTTTCATCTCTTCTATCTCCTTTCGTAAGCATTACAAAGAAGTATTGTTTCATTACGTAATCCCCATCCTTAAATTCATTTTCACCGAGCTCTTCTTCCTGGGTTACCTTATGTTCCACGTTTTTGGGAGCTTCTGTTTGGCAGCCAATAATGAAGAGACCTAAAACAGCTAGTATTATATATTTCATAAATAATGTTTTAAATAAACTTTTAAACGTTATTGCTGGTATTAATTACCTACCTTTGCGCGAATTTTATATAAAAGTCTAAACTAATACTAAATTATTAGTTGGACAACTAAAAGCTTAGTTTTAATGAACATTCGTAACATTGCCATCATTGCTCACGTAGACCACGGTAAGACTACACTGGTGGATAAGATTTTGCACACGACAAAAGTTTTCCGTGATAATCAAGAGACAGGTGAATTGATCATGGATAATAATGATCTGGAGAGAGAGCGTGGTATCACTATTTTTAGTAAGAATGCTTCAGTTACTTATAATGATATTAAGATCAATGTGATAGATACACCGGGTCACGCCGATTTTGGTGGTGAGGTAGAGCGTGTATTGAAAATGGCAGATGGTGTAATATTATTGGTAGATGCATTTGAGGGGCCAATGCCACAAACTAGGTTTGTACTTCAAAAAGCACTACAGCTTAATTTGCACCCAATAGTGGTAATCAATAAAGTGGATAAGCCAAACTGTCGTCCGGAAGAGGTACATGATGCTGTGTTTGAACTATTCTTCCAACTGGATGCTACTGAAGAGCAGTTGGACTTTCCAACATTATACGGCTCTTCAAAACAAGGTTGGTTTAATACTTCATTAGAGCCTACTGAAGATATTACTGCATTATTAGACACCATACTTGAAAAAGTACCTGAGCCTCAAATATCAGAGGGTAACCTACAAATGCAGATCACATCTTTGGATTTCTCAAGTTTCTTAGGAAGAATAGCAATTGGTAAAATAACAAGAGGTAGTATTAAGGAAGGGCAATCGGTAAGTCTTTGTAAAGCTGACGGTAGTACTGTACGTAATAAAGTAAAAGAGCTTTATGTGTTTGAAGGTATGGGTAAAAAGCGTGTAGATGAGGTACATGCCGGTGATCTTTGTGCTGTTGTTGGTTTAGATGGTTTCCAAATTGGTGAAACTATTGCAGATCTTGAAAACCCGGAGCCATTAGAAGTGATTGCTATTGATGAACCTACTATGAATATGCAGTTCAGCATTAACAACTCACCATTCTTTGGTAAGGAAGGTAAGTTTGTAACCAGTAGACATATAAGAGATAGGCTGACAAAAGAGCTAGAGAAAAATTTAGCATTACGAGTTGTGGATACTGACGATGCAGATAAATTTTTAGTATATGGCCGTGGTATTATGCACTTAAGCGTATTGGTAGAAACAATGCGCCGTGAAGGGTATGAGTTAACCGTTGGTCAGCCTCAGGTGATCACTAAAGAAATTGACGGTCAGAAATGTGAGCCATATGAAAACCTTGTAGTAGATGTACCTTCAGAGTACAGCGGTAAGGTGATCGACTTGGTGACACAACGTAAAGGTGAGATGCTGGTGATGGAAACTAAAGGTGAAATGCAGCACTTAGAGTTTGAAATTCCTTCAAGAGGTATGATAGGCTTAAGGTCGCAAATGTTGACCAACACAGCCGGTGAGGCCGTAATGGCACACCGCTTTAGTGAATACAAACCTTGGAAAGGGCCCATACCTGGTAGAAACAACGGTGTATTGATCTCTAAGTTTACGGGAACATCTACGCCATATTCAATTGACAAGCTTCAGGATAGAGGTAATTTCTTTGTAGATCCGGGAGAGGAAGTATATGGTGGAATGATCGTGGCAGAAAATATTAAGCCGGGCGACCTAAATGTGAATGTGATTGAGGCTAAGAAACTAACCAACCACCGTGCTAGCGGTAGTGACGATGCGAACAGAATAGCGCCTAAAATACAAATGAGCCTAGAGGAGTGTATGGAGTATATTCAACAAGATGAGTGTATAGAAGTAACACCTGAAAATATTCGTTTGCGTAAAATATTGCTAAACGAAGAAGACCGAAAGAAATATGAAAAGATGCTTAAAGCAGAAGTGTAGCTTGAATTTTGAGTATAACAAAAAGGCACAAACCATAAGGTTTGTGCCTTTTTTTATTAACCCATAGGCAATACATTTAAAAAATCTTAAAAAGTCATATGCTTTATTAGAAGTTTATTCATAACTTAGGATTCCCGCGCTTGTTAAAAATTTATTAAAATGTCTGTTTTGAAAGTAATTGTACGCCTTTCTGTCCTACTGTGTTTCTTGATCTGTTTTTTAGTACCTCAACAAACAAAAGCTTCACATGCCGCCGGGGGAGAATTAATATACGAATGGGTAAGTGATTCTACTTACAGATTTATATTTAAGTTTTATAGAGATTGCGGGGGTGTCCCAGAGCCCAACAGTGTCTCAATGTGTTATTCCAACTCTTGTAATGCAACAAGTGGTAATCTGACGTTAACAAAAATGACTTCATTGCCTAACGGTGGCTCTAATGGTCAACAAGTTTCTACAGGTTGTGCAAACACAAAAAATAAATGTGATAGTGCCGCATCAACTATACCAGGGTATAGAGAGTGGTGGTACTCCAATACATTTACATTACCATCGAGATGTACTTCTTGGCGTTTTTACGTTGGTGTAAACGCAAGAAACCCTTCACAAAACTTAGTAGGTACAGGGGTGTTTTATGTAGAGGCGATATTAAATAATCAGGATGTGCAGGATAATTCCTCTCCAACATTTTCTGTTAAACCTGTTCCTTTTGTATGTATCAACCAATCTTATAACTATAATAATGGTGGTGTTGACCCCAACAATGATTCCATGACCTTTGAGGTGATCACACCTCTTCAAATAGGGGGTGGTTGTCCAAGCAACCCGGTAAGTAAAACTTATGCAACAAAAACACCATCGTTAGGATTACCGAGTAATCCATTCCAAACCAACAATACTTTTCTGCTTGACACCATAACAGGTCAATTAACTTTTACACCTTCAGAGTTGGGAGCTCAAACAGTAACTATAAAAGTTAAAGAATATAGAAATGGTGTGTTGATAGGATCGGTGATGCGGGATATACAGGTACAAGTAATCATGTGTACCAGTACAACCCCTACCGTTAGTACCGACCCCACTACATTAACCGGTTCACAGTTTATCAATAACCGAGTAGTAGGTTGTGCGGGAAAACCACTTACATTCTGTTACGATATTAAGTCTACAGATACTGCAGCTAATCTAGTAGTAACAGACAACCATACGGCAGCAGCCCCGGGTTCGTCAACATCGTATGCGAATGCACCGTCAGATTCAGTACGTGGTTGTTTCACATGGACGCCCGGACCAACTGATACTGGAACAAGAGTATTTGCGGTAACAGTAAAAGACTCAAGTTGTGCATCAGGTGGTGTACCAATTACACAAACATTTTTAGTACCGATATATATATGGGCTGTAACAAGTGCTATAAAAGATACTTCTATTTGTATTGGAGATTCCGTTCAGTTAAATGCTGTAGGTGGTACGGGTTATATTTGGTCTGTAATATCAGGAGGCTCTCCAATATCATCTTTGAGTTGTACTACTTGTAAACAACCGTTTGCTTCGCCCACAGTCACGACCAGCTACATAGTCACATCCAATAGTAGTCCTTTCTGTAATTCGAATACAGATACACTCACTGTTACGGTGAATAATCCTCCCGCACCGAGTATAAGTAGTAATACTCCTGTATGTCCGGGGTCAACTTTAAATTTATTTGCCACTGCTACAGGTGCCACTGCATTTGAGTGGCTAGGGCCAAACAGCTTTACCTCAACCGCTCAAAACCCAACGATCACCAATGCACAAATTGCGAACTCGGGAATTTATGCGGTGAGAGCTGTTGTAAATACCTGTACTACACAATACGCATCAACCAATGCTTTTGTGGGTTACCCTAACGCGCCTGTTGCTTCGAGCAATAGCCCTGTTTGTGAGAATACAGATTTGAACTTGACGGCATCATTTATTAGCGGAACAGTTACTTATAGTTGGACAGGCCCTAATGGGTATACTTCAACAACTCAAAACCCTACGTTAACAGGTGTAAAACCTATAAATGCGGGACAATATATTGTTAGTGCCACTGTAAACGGGTGTAACTCATTAAGCGATACGGTCAATGTAACAGTAAACCCGGCACCGGATACACCTATCGCAGCAAGTCCAGTTATATATTGTGAAGACGTAACAGCAACAGCACTTTCGGCTACAGGTTCAAACCTAAGATGGTATACCGTTGCTACAGGTGGTAGCCCACTTACCAGCGCACCTGTTCCTAATACATCGACACCAGGAACAACTACTTATTGGGTAACACAAACGGATAATATAAATATATGTGAGAGCCCTCGTAAAGAGGTGAATGTAATTGTACTGGCAAAACCGATGCCACCTACAGTAAGCCCGATTATATATTATTGTCAAAATGCTACAGCATCTGCGCTTACTGCTACAGGTACAAACTTAAAATGGTATACCGTTGCTACAGGTGGTACTCCTTTGGCAGGAGCACCTACGCCATTGACAAATACGGCAGGTAATACTACTTATTGGGTAACACAAACAGATGGAAGCGGTTGTGAGAGTGATAGAGCGGCTATTACCGTAACTGTATTCCCAACACCGGCTAACCCAACAGTCTCGTCACCCGTTAACTATTGTCAATTTGGTTCTGGCTTGCCTGGCTTGGCTACATTTGTTACAGGTACGAGTATAAAGTGGTACACATCTTCAACCGGAGGTACAGGTAGTAGCTCACCACCTGCTATTAGTACAGCTACAGCAGGCACTACTACTTATTGGGTAACGCAAACTATTAATGGTTGTGAGAGTAACAGACAACCTATAGTGGCGATCATTCACGCAAAACCTGCTCCGCCAATTGTCAGTGATACTTCTTTATGCCAGTTTACTACTCCAATTCAGTTAACTGCAAATGGTCAGAACCTAAGATGGTATGCGACAGCAACAGGTGGCTTTGGTAGTTCTATTGCGCCTACTCCTTCTACAACTACAGTAGGGAGTACAAAATATTATGTAAGCCAAACGGTTAATGGCTGTGAAAGTGATAGAGACTCAATAGAAGTAACTATCATAGCTGAGCCGCCTATACCTACGGGTGTAGATGTTACGTATTGCCAGTTTGAAACAGCTCAGCCTTTAGGAGCTACAGGCTTAAACTTGAAATGGTATACCACTTTTACAGGAGGCACACCGCTGGCTAACACACCTATACCTGCTACTACAGTTGCTAATACCTTCTATTGGTATGTGAGTCAAACCATAAATGGTTGCGAAAGCCAAAGAGACTCTGTGAGAGTGATCATTCTTCCAAAACCTGTACCACCAACAGTTGATTCTTTAGAGTACTGCTTAAATATTGTGGCACCTGCACTTACAGCTACAGGTCAAAACCTATTATGGTATATAGGGCCTACCGGCGGTATTGGTACAGCAACAGCTCCTGTTCCAAACACTTCAACTGTGGGTACTATAAATTACTACGTATCTCAAACAGTGAATGGTTGTGAAAGTGATAGAGCAGCACTAGCGGTTAAGACAGATACATCGGTTACAGCTAGAATCATCTTTAATAAAACACCTGTTTGCCAGCATGATACATTAAGCTTATGGCACGAAGGTGTTATACCGGATAGTAGTACGTTTGATTGGGGCTTTGATGGAGGTGTAATAGTATCAGGCGATACAGCAGGACCATATACTTTGAAATGGGATACAGCAGGTAAAAAGACGATCACCTTAAACGCTTATAGGCAGGGTTGTAGAGCTACCGATACCCAAACATTATATGTACTACCAGTACCTGAAGCAAGTTTTGATATGCAATCAGAAGCGTGTATCAACCAAGAAGTAATGGTACTACCTGATACAGGATTAGCGCATGCAGTGAATTATACTTGGGACTTAAAAACAGCCACTAAGGTAGATAGCATGAATAATGGCTATAAGGTGAAATGGACTACGGCAGGAGAAAAAGTGATCTCACTATTTACCATATCAGACACAGGCTGTTTATCACCTACGGTATATGATACGATCAACATCAGAGAGTTCCCTATGGCAGTCATTGATAGCTCTAACCAATATGACTTATGTATAAGAACTGAGATAGAGCTTACTGCCCAATACTACCCTCAATACAAATATTTGTGGGAACCTGAAAAATACTTTACCTCAAACAATAGCAACACAGCTAAGGCTATAATACCAAGTGCAGGCTATGTACGAGTTAATGTTACTGATGACATTGGTTGTACAGGTATGGATAGCGTATATGTGGGAGTGCATATGTGTTGCCAGATCTACTTCCCTGATGCATTCTCACCAAACGGAGATGGTAAGAATGATATATTCCGCATAATAAGTGGAGGTAGACATACGATTAAGTCTTTCATAGTATTGAATAGGTATGGCCAAAGAGTATTTGTAACCACTAACCCAAGTGAGGGTTGGGATGGAACCTTCAAAGGAATTCCTCAGGATATAGGTACTTACTATTACTTCATACGTTATGTGTGTAATGATGATAACGCAGATAATGAAATAGAACAAAAAGGAAGTATCATATTAGTCAGGTAAGTACAAACATGTTTTATATAGCGCCGACCTAAAAGGTCGGCGTTTTTCATATATGATATTGATAAATTATATCTACACATTCATAAACGTACTTGAGTGAATATTACCTAATTTTACATCATGACTGTAAAGCAGCAAATAGAAGATATTTTATCCAAAAGGGTAATGGTAATAGATGGTGCAATGGGTACCATGATACAGCGCTATAAGCTAACGGAAGAAGACTACAGAGGGGAGCGATTTAAAGATTGGCCATCTGACTTAAAAGGTAATAACGACCTACTTTCTATTACTAAGCCTGATGTGATCAAAGCCATACATAAAGAGTACTTGGATGCAGGTGCAGACATGATCGAGACCAATACCTTTAATGCTAATGCCATGTCGTTGGCAGATTATGGCATGCAAGATCTGGGCTATGAGATCAATTTTGCATCAGCGAAATTAGCCAAGGAAGCAGTAGAAGAATTTGAGCAAGTACATACCGGTGAAAAGCGCTTTGTGATAGGTGCTATTGGTCCTATGAATGTTACCTTATCCTTGTCGCCCGATGTGAATGACCCCGGGTATAGAGCAGTAACTTTTGATGACGTGGCAGCTGCATATTACCAGCAAGTAAAAGGCTTGGTTGATGGTGGTGCTGATGTGTTGTTGATTGAAACGATATTTGATACACTAAATAGTAAAGCAGCCATCTTTGCTATTGAAAAATACTTTAGAGAAGAAGCAAAAGAAAGGCTGCCTATAATGGTTTCTGGTACTATTACAGATGCTTCGGGTAGAACATTAAGCGGACAAACATTGGAAGCCTTCTATATTTCTGTGGCGCATGTTGATCCTATATCCATCGGTTTAAACTGTGCGCTCGGTGGTGAACAAATGAGACCACATGTGGAAGAGCTCGCAGAATTAGCTTCATGCAGAGTTAGCTGTCATCCTAATGCTGGTTTGCCAAATGCTATGGGAGAGTATGATGAAACGCCTGAAATGACAGCTGATATTGTAAGTAGTTTTGCCAAAGAAGGCTGGGTGAATATTGTAGGTGGCTGTTGTGGCACAACTCCAGACCATATTAGAGCAATAGCACAATCAGTAAAAAGCTTGACACCAAGACCGGTACCTGAACTGGAAACGGTCTAATCATATTTTGTACGAATGTAACTACAAGGGCATCGCTTAGCGATGCCCTTGTTTTATTAATGATTACTTAATATGTGCTTAATGGTGGCTTTATACAAAAGGTGTCACTTTGCAGAACAGGGTTAGTATGCCGTTTTAAGAGCAAAAAGATATGGCAAAAAGAGAAGTAGATATTGTGGTGCTCTCTGACATTCATTTAGGTACATATGGTTGTCATGCGAAAGAGCTACTGCAGTATTTAAAAAGCATCAAACCAAAGGCGCTAGTCCTTAACGGTGATATTATCGACATTTGGCAATTCAGTAAACGCTACTGGCCCGCAACCCACATGATGGTGGTTAAACACATTGTCGGGTTAATTGCCAAGCAAGTTCCCGTCTACTACATTACCGGTAACCATGATGAAATGCTGAGAAAATTCAATGGCTTTAATTTGGGTTCGTTGAAGATTTCTAATAAGCTATCATTAAAGATAGACGGTTCGAATGTATGGATCTTTCATGGTGACGTATTTGACGTAGTCATGCAGCATAGTAAATGGCTGGCTAAGTTAGGTGCTGTAGGCTATGATACTTTGATATTAATCAACCGTTTTGTCAATTTCGTATCGTACAAGATGGGAAGAGGGAAAGTATCCTTATCCAAGAAGATAAAAAACAGTGTAAAAGGTGCGGTGAAATTCATCAACAACTTTGAAACTACAGTTTGTGATATTGCAGTAGATAACAACTATCAATATGTTGTTTGTGGCCATATACATCAACCCGAAATAAGAACGGTAGATACAGAAAAAGGTTCGGTAATATACATGAACTCGGGAGACTGGATAGAGAACTTGACCGCATTGGAGTATAACGACTCTGAATGGAAGATGTATAAATATGCTGAAGACCCAATAGCACAATCCATACAAGTTAATAAGAAGAAGAGGTCAAAAGAGGATACAAAAGAGATCATGAGCAGCCTACTAAAGGAGCTGAATATCAAAACAGATGTATTCCCTAATACAAAGATGAACGGACTATCGGGCACGATAGAAGCCGCATAAATTTATATCGCTATTGAAAATATTATTTGCTATACAAGGTACAGGTAATGGTCATTTGAGTAGGGCCAGAGATGTATATCCTGAGTTAAAGAAATATGGTGATGTAGATGTTTTGGTTAGTGGTATACAAGCTGACGTAAAATTCCCTTACCCGATAAAATACCAACTGTATGGTATGAGTTTCATCTTCGGCAGCTCAGGAGGAGTAGACATATTTAAGACGGCAAAAAAACTAAAGCTTTTTAGACTATTAAAAGACATCAGGAAACTGCCTGTTGAAGACTATGATCTTGTAGTTAACGACTTTGAGCCCGTGTCTGCCTGGGCTTGCAAAAGAAAAGGTGTTCCATGCATCGGGTTAAGTCATCAAAGTGCAGTAATACACGAAAAATCTCCTAAGCCTGAAAAGAGTGATCTCAAAGGAGTATTAGTGCTGAAACACTATGCTCCTGTTACGGCTGCTTATGGTTTTCACTTCAAAGAGTATGCTGAAAATATTTTCACACCAGTCATAAGAAAACAAATAAGAGATGCTAAAGTGACTAACGAAGGTCATTATACGGTTTACTTACCTGCCTATGATGACGAAACGATAGTAGAGCAACTATCGAAGTTTGAAGATGTGCAGTGGAAGGTGTTTTCAAAACATAATAAAGATCCTTTCGAGTTTAAGAATATTAGCATCAAACCTATTGAGAATGACGCCTTCATAGCCAGTATGGCCAGTGCAACAGGTGTGTTATGTGGTGCAGGTTTTGAAGGGCCTGCTGAAGCTATTCACTTAGGTAAAAAAGTATTAGCCATACCTATGCAGCAGCAATATGAACAACACTGCAATGCAGCTGCTATGGAAAGCATCGGCGTACCTATTATTAAACAACTAAGCAGAAAGAATTATCCTGTTATAGAGGATTGGATAAAAAATGGTCAGCCACTTGGCATACAGTATCCTGATATTGTAGCAGACGTTGTTGAAAAAATGATGAAAGAGCAAACATCAGCAGTACCTGCTAACGCTACTTTGAAAATGGCGTAACTACTTGCCTTTAAATTCCGGTTTTCTTTTTTCTAAAAAAGCATTTACACCTTCTTGAAAATCGTAAGTACTACCTGCTTCAACCTGAACGATCTTCTCACGTTCTAGTTGCTCTTCAAAAGTGTTGTATAAAGATTCGTTAAGAAGGCGTTTGGTCAAACCGATACCTTTAGTAGGCATAACGGCTAATTTCGTCGCAATTTTTTTACTCTCTTCTTCAAAGCTTTCGTCAGAGAACGATTTATAGATCATACCCATCTGCACAGCTTCGTCAGCAGATACTTTATCAGCCAGCATCATTAAGGCAGCCGCACGTTGCATACCTATGAGTTTTGGTAAAAAGTAAGTACCGGCGCTATCAGGTATCAACCCTATTTTACTAAAAGCCTGAATGAATGCGGCACTTTGAGTAGCTAATACAATATCGCAAGCCAGTGCAATGTTAGCCCCTGCTCCGGCAGCAACACCATTTACAGCTGCTACTATGGGCTTTTCAATATTTCTTAATCTGCGAATGATAGGGTTATAATGTTCATGTACGATACGCTCCAATTCCGGTCCATCGGGGTCAACAGCTTCTGAAAGATCTTGGCCTGCGCAAAATCCTTTACCAATACCTGTTAAGTAGATGCATCTTACTTCTTCATCTTCTTCAGCACCATCTAAATGTTTTTGTAATGCTAAAGCCATTTCACGATTAAAGCTGTTAAACTTATCAGGGCGGTTTAAAGAGATATAGGCAACGCCATTTTCTTTGCTGTATAGTATCGTATCACTCATAGTGTAAAATTAATAGAGTTTTATGGTAAACCCATCAGCTAGTTGCAGCAGGTTTGAAAATTTTACTTTTTATATGATCGCCAATACCAATAATACTTATGAAGTTGAGCGGCAACTCAAGCAGAACATGCATAAAGCTTAAGAAGAATAGCCATTGTAGCCCCAGCTTATAACTTTGAAAATATAACACAACACTAACCGCCCATACTACTAATACCGCTGCGAAACGCCATTTGGGTATATTGTGCCATTGTATCACCTTGGTTTTTGAGAACCAATTGAGATAATGATAGGTATAAGCAAAGGCAATAAACCTCATTAATAATATACCACCTTGAGAATAATAGATATGATAATTCCAGGCATCCATGCTTGGCTGACGTGGCACACCTCCAAAAAACCGAAGCCACACAATATTAAGATGCTTAAATAGATCATAAGCTCCTTTACTATATTCACTAGGTGGGTAGAATGCAGTGTTAGGAAATATGTTGTAAAGTAGGAATGGACAAAGAATCAATACCACAACAGATAACAAGCCAAACTTGCCCTTACTTTTAATAGCGCCATATAACATGAATAACGCAGTAAACAAGTAAACATGAATTAGTGTTGGTATAAACATGGTGAGAAAGAGCTCGAAATGTTTCCCAAGTTGTGATGCTAGTATAAGCAAGGCAATACCACCGAATTTATAAACCTTGTTTTTTACTGTTACAAATATCAAAGCGCTTAAAATGCCAATGAACATGAGAGAAGCATCAATGCTTTCAGGGAATATTTTTAAATGTTTTGTGAAGTAACTGATCGTGAGTAATAACCCTACACCTAATAAAATTAGAGCATCGTATTTACCCTTGGTAAAGTAATTACGATCGTGTAGCCACGATATTTCAGTGAGGTAATGTAACGGACCGAGTATTGCATACACGATCAAGAATAACTCAAAAGGAAGTAACATGGCCACAATACATGATATGATCATGAGGCCAATATTAAGTAGGTCAATTCTGTCAGTACTGGTGAGTTGCATATATGTGCTTGTAGGTTATGTATAATAAAAATATAAGATTATGTATTAATCGTGTATTAAATACTGCATGTTTTGTAGTTTAAAGCTTGCATCAAGAAAACTATGTTAGTAAAAGTATTTGGTAGTGCTGTTCAGGGAGTAGACGCACTTACCATCACCATAGAAGTAGATACGGCTCAAGGAACAGGTTATTTCATTGTGGGATTGCCTGATAATGCTGTTAGAGAAAGCTTGGAGCGTATCATGGCTGCGCTGAAGAATAATGGTTATGAAAAACCGCGTACAAAGATCGTAGTAAATATGGCCCCTGCTGATATTAAGAAAGCAGGATCGGCATACGACTTACCGATAGCCATAGGTATACTAGCAGCTACAGGACAAATACCCGCTGAAAAATTAGACCGGTATATTATAATGGGAGAATTGTCGTTGGATGGTTCGTTACAACCTATTAAGGGAGCACTACCAATTGCGATACAAGCACGCCAAGAAGGGTACAAAGGCTTTTTACTACCTAAGGTCAATGCACGTGAAGCTGCTTTGGTGAATAACCTTGACGTATATGGAGTAAGTGATATTAAAGAGGTAATAGATTTCTTTAAAGGAGAGGGAGAACTAACCCCCGTAACAGTAAATACAAGAGAAGAATTTTTTGATAGTCAGAATTATTTTGAAATAGATTTCAATGATGTAAAAGGACAAGAAAATGTAAAGCGGGCTTTGGAGATTGCAGCGGCGGGAGGGCATAATGTAATACTCATTGGTCCACCGGGTGCCGGTAAAACCATGCTGGCTAAAAGGCTGCCTACCATTTTGCCACCCATTACGTTGCACGAAGCTCTTGAAACTACAAAGATACATTCGGTAGCGGGTAAGCTACCGTCTAATACATCACTGATCGCACAACGGCCGTTTCGTTCACCACATCATACTACTAGTGATGTAGCA
Source organism: Flavipsychrobacter sp. (assembly GCA_965230595.1). Lineage (GTDB taxonomy): Bacteria > Bacteroidota > Bacteroidia > Chitinophagales > Chitinophagaceae > UBA5543. The sequence continues at coordinate 3,117,316 of OZ246011.1, forward strand.
TTAGTGGGTGGAGGTGGTGTGCCTCAACCTGGTGAAATATCACTGGCACATAATGGTGTATTATTTTTAGATGAGTTGCCTGAGTTTAAACGTACGGTTTTGGAGGTGATGCGTCAACCTATGGAAGAGCGAAAAGTCACCATTGCCAGAGCGGCTATAAGCTTAGACTTCCCGGCTAGCTTTATGTTGGTAGCTTCTATGAACCCCTGTCCATGTGGATTTTTTAACCACCCAGAGAAGGAATGTACCTGTAGCCCTATAATGGTACAGCGTTACTTGAATAAAATATCAGGCCCGTTATTAGACAGGATAGATCTACATGTAGAGGTCACACCGGTTCCTTTTAATCAATTGTCGTCAGAGCAAAGTACAGAACCTAGTAAAGCTGTAAGAGAAAGAGTAATGAATGCAAGGAATGTACAGCAAGAACGATATGCACAAAATGATGGCGTTCATTGTAACGCACAAATTAGTAGTAAACAACTGAAAGAAGTATGTAAGATCAACGCCGTTGGCCAGAAGTTACTCAAAGCAGCAATGGATAAACTGAATTTATCTGCTAGAGCCTACGACAGAATATTAAAAGTGTCCCGCACGATAGCTGACTTAGAAGGCAGTGAAGATATACTACCACAACACTTAGCTGAAGCTATTCAATACCGCAGCTTGGATAGAGAAGGTTGGGGTGGGTGATGGCTATTTATTACATAAAAAAAGAGCACCAAATATATGATGCCCTTTTCATTTTTTAACCTATAACCTACTTATTAATAATAAGCTTCTTGTTTATTGTTTTACCTTCTTGTAAATGAATGTTTACAATATAGGTGCCCGATGCCCATGTAGTAGTATTGATCTCTACATTGGAATCGTCAGCAGGTACTTCTGTTTCAAAAATTGTTCTACCTGTAATATCAACTACATTTATTGAAACACCTTGTCCCCATGCTCCATCAACCGAGCTAATCGTTACTAAGTTATCAGCAGGGTTTGGGTGTATGGATACACCTTTATTTTCACCCACTTCCTCCAAAACGGATTTACCAGGTTTATATACTCCACCATCAGTGAATCTACATGCACCTACTTCAATATAACCTTCAGTAGTAGTACCACTTGTTGATGGTTTTACAATTATTGTGGATACGTCACTGTTAAAACTGTTACTAATAATTGTTTGGTTTCTAGGTGTGGGGTCACACATATCTATTGGGCAAGTACCTAATGCTAGTGTAGTACCATTGGCATATAGTGTTTTTAATCCAAGTCTTTGGTAGTCTGGCACATCTGCAAATCTTGGAGCATTTAAGGTGATATCACCTCCAATACTTCTTGCAGCAAAAGTTGGGTGCCAAAAATTATAAGCTAGACCTCCACCTAAATTCGCATAAGTGTTGTTATAAACAGTAGGGTCTCCTGTTTGTCCGGGAGGGTTGAAGTTATTATTAGGGTAAAAAACCATACCAGCCGTTGGGCTACCACCTGTTGTTGAGTAATAATTAACAGTGCCACCAGTATAATCTACCTCTATATCAAATAGGAATGGTGTAAAATTATTATCAGAAATTACTTCTGAATGAGCGCATCCCGGTACATCTTTATTTGCCATACCTGCAATAATAAAAGTAGTACCTGTTCCACTCATATTAGTGACTGATAAAGGAGATGTACTAGGTAATACATCTAATCCCCAGCCTATATCAAAAACCTGTCTTGAGTTAGCTGAAGGCACCCATATAGATGTAGCTTGATAGTGAGTAATAGCTAACTCTCCAGGTATATCATTATAACCGTTTGGATTTGTCCATTCGTCATAAGATACTCCTGAGCAACTTGAGTAACTTTCATACATATTACTCAGTATATAATTGTTGGCACCACCATTAGTTTGAACTAAGCCGAATCCAACTTCATTTCGTCCATAGCCATCTTGGTTTCCTGGCTCTAATATATACCCTTGTGTGCCTGTAACGTTTAAAGACCAAGGGTCTAATACTTGTACCATAGTTGCACTACGAACACAAGTATATCCATATAATGGAGGCCCGTTATATATACCGGTTTTAGCCGTAACGCTACCCGTTAAGAAAAGATCACCAGTATTTGGGCCCATCTCTATTTCTTGTATTCTTGTGGCAATATCGTAGTCCAACTCCGGATTATTGGTAGTAGTAACTGGGTTATCAAAATACTTATTGTTGATTACTTGATAATTTCCCGGAGTAACTTCCTCCACTGCTAATATGAATGAATACTTTGCTGAAGAGAAATCAGGATTGGGGTCGAGTGTCATATATCCACATATGTAAAGAATATCATGAGGGTCCAAATTATTATCTAAAACATTCTCTTTATACAAAGTATGAATAGGAAATAAACTATAACCCCACCATGCGCCAGAAGCAGCAGACACACTTATATCATCTATGATAAATTCAGCGTTTATATCACCATTATTATTTACTCTTAATACTCTTATTTTACTTGTGTATATGGTACCTGTTGTATTTGGTGTAGCATGCGTAGCAATATGTGGTGTTGATGCGGGACTCACATGACCTGTAATAAAATAATCATCATCAGCCACTACCTCTATGTCAACAACATGTTCATGATAGTGGTTAGGCTCGTCATATTTTTTTGATACAAGTATATCCGGATAGTCAACTATTCCGGTACCTCCTTTTTTATTTGTTCTTATGAAGTGAAATTGCCCAGCACCATGCTCATCGTATATGGTACCGGCCATTACGGCTTCATTTGGGTATCCGGGTCGCATTTCTGTAGAGTAACCTTTTGCATCATGGTCAAATAAATAAAACATGGAGTTTTCTTGCGCATAGCAAGTAGCTGCTTTCAGAGCAACAGCCAATGCTATTAGAATAATTTTTTTCATGTAAAATGTCTTTAAGTGATATAAATGTTCATAAGAGAACTGTCACTTTAAATTTCCTTTACAAAATAGGGTCTCAAAAAAAAACTGTAATAAGCGGTCAACTTAGTTGATAAGTGGGTAGATGTTGTCTGCTTGTATTTTATCATAAAACCTTGCGTATAGCATAATGGTGACAATAGTGCCGTTGGTACTATCTACATCTAGGCGGTCTTTTAGTTGTAGTTGATAATTAACATTGTAGAATGTTGAAAGCCTTTTTAGCCTTTTTTCTGAAAATGAAATACCTAAAGATGTTTTATTCTTATCTGTTTTTTCAACTTGTTGAGTTGCAGTGATACCTACGCCATTATCTGTAATTGTAATGGTTAAGTAGTCTCTGTCATCAGTATTAATATTGATTTTTAATAATAAGTTGCTTTCTCTATCAAACCCATGCACTATAGCATTTTCAACAAATGTATGTAGCAGTAAGGGGGGTATATGGTAGTTACTGTTGGTATTATTAGTAAGCCTGTATATTATTTTATTCCCAAACCTTAGGTTTTGTAATTCTATATAGTTGTCAATAAGGTCTAACTCTTTTTTTAGCGGGATAACACTGTATTGTAGGTTTTGCACATTTTGCCTGATCATAACACTTAGTGTTGCGAGGTATTCATTGGCTTCATCTTTTGAGTTTTGATTAATTAGATTTTGAATATTGTTAATAGCATTAAAAATAAAATGAGGGTTTAATAAAGAATTGATAGCCTTGTGCTCCAGCTGCATGTGCTCCATCTCATCAGCAAAAGCTTTTTTCTTTCTTGCTATGTAATACTTAAATACCAGTACGACTATTATAATTATTACAATAAAGCAAATGGAATAAAACGATACCGAAGTAAAAAAAGTAGGTTTTATTGTAACGTTAAATGATATTATATCGGATGGTGTAGCATTTTCAGTAAGTGTTTGAAACTGAATGGTATACTCCCCTTTATTTAGATCAAAACTTATTTCTTTACTATGGGTCTCATTCCATTGTCCAATTCTATTATCATCAATTATCCTATACCTAAATAATAGTTTACCGCTCAAGAAGTACTTTGAAGATAGCGTAACACTTATTGTGGCATTTTCTTTTGCGATTAGTTTTTTATTAACGGTGTTTTGCCTTACACCGTCTACGCTTATATGTTCAAAATTTAGCTTAGGCTCACTTCTTTTTTTATTAATAGCTGCCTGAGAGAAACTATATAATCCACTTTTTGTATTACATAATAGGAAGCTGTCTATCGGGAAAATAGAAAGTATATCATTTTGCTCAATAGGATAATGTATGAGTTGGGTATTAGAAATATTACCGTTTTTACTAATTGTCGCTAATTGATATCCTTTGGAAGTATTAATAATATAGTTTTGGTTCTTTAATTTGGTAATACTGTAAATTGGAACACCAAGTGTATTATTGCCGTCAAATAAAAAACTATTTGAGGTGTCGTATATTCTCAACCTATTGTCGCTAAATAGATAAACATTGCCGGCATTATATATCATTATTCTATTACCACTTAGTTCGTTAATCGTATCTACTGCATTTAGTTTTCCTGAGTTTACATTGTAGCAGTATAAAACATTAGTTGAGAAATAATAATACCGATTAAGCTCTTCAATAAAGTTTGGTGAATAGATGCCATGTTCTATGTAAAAGCTGTCAATAAAGTGAAAGTTGTTTTCTAAAAATCTTACATGTTTTATTTCCGCCTTGTTTGTTAATAAATATGTATTTGCACCTGTTTTATGCGACTCATAAAAATGGTTTTTGGGGTATTTGCTAGTTAAGTGTGTATTTCTATTGTAAGAATAAGTGTAGTTGAACTTATTAACATGCCAGTAAAAAAAAATACTATCGTTGGCATAAACCGGTTCATATTTCTTATTAAAATGGTCAGTTATGCGGGTTTGTATGACTTTACCTTTTACTGTTGATAGAAAATCTATTTTTGTTTTGTCTTTGATGAATACCTGGCCGGATTTTTTTACTATGATGTCTTTTTCTTCAGTAGAAGCTAACCGCTTGATCCCACTAATATTACTTTGGTAAAGTTTAAAAATACCTTTACCTAAACTTGATAACCAATAGTTACCATGTATATCTATTGCCGTTGATGTTATTCTGGTATTGTCAAAAAATCGATATTTATTATTATTACTAAGATCAAATACTACTAAGCCATTTCTTGTACCACATAATAAATACCCTTGGGTATCGTAATAAGCATCATAGATTTTTGATATTAAAACATCTTTATCAGTAGTTTCCCAAATAAGACTGTCATTTTTATATAGCTCTAATTTGTCATTGTGGACTATAGAAAGGTATCCGTTATTGTAGTATGACTCATATATAGTGTTGTTATCAGTAACAGCCAAACAGGTGTCATTAACAACAAACCTATTATGCAATGTTGTTAGTGTTACAGTGCTATCACTAAGAAAGAGAGACCTTATTTTTGAATTAGTACTTAAGTTACATTGTAACGTCTTTATAGAATTATTATTAGCTACTATTAGAGGGCCATTAACAGGCGCAATGTATAAGCTACTATCAACAGGGTTGTGAAACATTGCATTGACAAATGAATATCTAGGTAGTTTATTAATTAAACTATCATTATTGCTGTTATATATTTCCCCTTCTCTGTAATAGCAGAGTTTTCCATTCGATGCGAAAAACCAAATACGATTGTACAAGTCTTCGTAAGTGTTGTAAATTTCATTATCGCTAAGTCCGTTTTCTGTTGTGAAGACTTCAAAGTTTTGACCATCATATTTTACAGCGCCTTTATCACTAACAAACCACAAGTTTCCACTCTTGTCAGAATTAATATGGTATATATTGTTACTTATTAATCCGCTACTGGTATTATACTGTTTATAGTATTGTCCATAGCTATTAATAGCAGCAAATAATGTAAACAGTAATAACTTAGCTGTTTTCATCTGCTCTCATTTTAGACAGAAAATTCAACCTCCTACGCTTAGCAACGGGAATATGTGCTCCATCTACCATTTCAACAGTTATGTTTTTTTGTTTTAAAACAGAAGCAATCTTTTTGATGTTAATAATGTATGATCTATGTACTCTGTAGAAGAGGTATTGTGGATAGAGATCTTTATATTTATTAAGATGCTTACTTACGGTAGCAATTAAGTTTTCATTTTTGTAAAGAAAGCTTACAGATGTGTAAGCACCATTTGCTTTAAGGTAGATAACATCTTTGTAAGATATTAAGTACACTTTATCTCCACGTGTAAGAATAAGACTTTCAGTACTATCTGTTTTTTCAGAATTATTTGAGTCACTATTATCCAATGTGCTGTTATAACGTCTTAATATTTTATTGTAGCAACTTAATATGTCAGCCTTTTTCAATGGCTTAAGTACATAATCTAATACATTAACCCTGAAAGCTTTTATTGCATACTGTTCATGCGCAGTTACAAAAATTATATCGAAGTTTACTTTTGAAATTTTAGATAAAATATTGAATATATCATCTTTGTATAATTCGATGTCTAAAAATGCAAGATGGATATTGTCTTTTGCGCTCACTATATTGAGTAAGTGGTCAGCATTACTACCAGTATCGGTAATATGAACTTGTGGGCAATATTTTGCTATATAAAATTTTAAATTAGAAATGCAGCCTTCCTCATCATCAATAATAATAGCGTTTATTTTATTCATGTGGCTATAGTTGTTGTAGCTGCGATTTTTAGGTGACAATTATACTTCAATATATGTTATTATGTTCGGAATAATTGGTACAGGAACTCCCGTTTATAAAATTATGCTCCCGTTTATAAATTATTATAAGGTTTATATACACTGTTCAAACGGCAGATAGTCTTATGCTGGCACTTTGTCATTAGAAGGTCACCAATAAGGTATTGTATATAGCTTTTACAGTTCTGTTATATAACAACGCATTTAATGTCAAATATTTACTAACGAATATGTAGTCCTCTTCGTTATGTAACCTTTAGAGTGGTTTTGGATGCTCAACAAGTACTACTCTATGCAAGAACTATCTAATGTATTTGGTAGGTAATTCAGACATAGTTAAAAAGATGACCTTAGATACGAAAGATGCAGAAGCTGATCCATTATTGCTTTTGATAAGAAATTGTATTGATGGTGATACTAAAGCGCAAAGGCAGCTTTATGAAAACTATGCCCCATTCATCAAAGGTGTCATTCTAAGATATATATCTGATAAAGAGACAACAAAAGACCTACTCAACGATATTTTCTGCAGAATATTTTCTAAGCTGGATATCTATAAACCTACAGGCTCATTTAAGGGTTGGATGCGCACTATTGCTGTTAATATGATCATTGATCATACACGTAAAGAGCTAAAATATAAAGATACATATGCTACCGATTTTGTAGAGTATGATGTATATGTGCCCGATGATATTAGTGGTAAGATTGCCTACAAAGACTTAATTAATATTATACAGCAGTTACCCGATACGCAAAGAACAGTTTTTAATTTATTTGTATTTGAAAGCCTAACACATAGGGATATAGCAACGTTATTAGGAATAACAGAAAACAACAGCAGATGGCATTTGAGTAACGCAAGGAAAAGGTTGCAATCAAAACTTGAAAAGCTGATGCCGAGATAATGGAAAACAATAGAAAACATATCGATGACTTCTTTAAGGAAGAGCTGAATGATCATCAAGTACCATTATCTGATGATGAACTAAGCCTTTTTGAAGAGTCTATTGTGCAGGAAAGCAGCAAAAAGTTTTTTCTCAATCCCAAATATTTAAAATGGCTGCCTTATTTGGCGGGCTTGTCAGCAGCGGCAGCAATCGGCTACGTCAGTAAGCCATTATTTATGCAGAATAAGGCGACGGTTATAACAGAAAACGTAAAACATATTACTTCTTCTAAAACTACCAGGCCTATAGATACTGTAACTGTAAGTTTACCGATCATCAATGATCGAGGACAGCATAAACCAATCATAACCCCCAAAACGATAAATATTGCTGATATACTATCAAGCAAAACAAACAAGCAATTACGTTCTACAAGTTTATTATCTCCTATAAGCCTAAGACAAGGCAGTATAATACCTAATGCAAATGGTGCTAAAGATATCAACAGCCTTAATAAGCAGTTTAAGGTACCTTTTATAAACACCATATATGATGAGCTATCTCTTACGTTAAGGTTAGGTGCTGAAAGTGGATTATTCATGCCCGGAATAACATCAGGAATATTCGGCTTGGAAATGAAATATAAGGTTGCCAATAATTTGTATGTAGGCATACAACCGGGTATAAAAATTGGTCAGTCGAGTTTTGTTACACTACCTCAAAGAACAACTCGATATGATAATTATAGCGAAAATGTCTTCTTCTTTGATCAGCAAACCATACCGGAGCAATACGATTATCATTACTTAGAGACATATGACTCTATATCTACATCATACGCACTAGACAGGAATATTTGGGAAGTTGAGTTACCGGTATTTTGGGAATACGATCTCTCAAAAAAAGTATCATTATTAGCGGGTGTGAAATTGATGTATGGTAAAGTGCCACAGATAGTTAAAAGCACATCAAGTTATAAAATAACAAACCAAGATAGTTTGATAGACTTCCCGTTGTTTATACCCGGAAACTCATTACCTCTTTTTGAACCTCAGTGTAATTGTTTGTCAGACAATGTTACTCAATATCAAAATCCTAAAAGAAATGTGCTGAGAACCGGCTATATGTTAGGCGTTAAATTTAAACCGGTTGATAAATTCTCTCTTGATCTTACAATGCATCAAAACGCATCAGACCTGAGCTACATCCCTAACCCTAATATCAGACAGTTATATAATGTTACCCAATTTAGAATATCGTTAGGTTACTCCTTAAACAAAAAATAGCGTTGTTATTTTCTAGTAGTGTGTTACCCTCCATACATATGTATGGAGGGTTTTTATGTTATTGTCATACTAGTGTTAAGTACTAATAAATACACTAAATAACTGAAAAGATCTACTAACGAGCAGTAAGAGAAAAGCGTTATTACTAACAAAGCAGAATCCAAAATTTTACATTATGAAAAAACTATTTCTACTAATTACACTATTTGTCTTTTCGCAAGTTGAATCAAAAGCTTGTATTGTATACAAGAATATTCAACCCGACTCAACATTAAAAATGGATGCCAGTACACAGTTTGGCAACGGAGTGATCATTGATATTAATAATGACGGTACAAATGACTGTTCTTTTATTTGGTATTGGTTTTCGGGTTTTGGTTGGCAGATGTCTATAACCGGTGATACCAGCAACGTTAGCTATATCGTAGAGCAAGATACGCTACAGTTTGGGGAGAAAATACTTACTCCACTATCTACTACCGATACTGTAAAAGCAAATGCCAACTGGGGTGCATCAGAATATGGTAATGCAATTGCAGACAGTAACAGACTGAATTTTGCCGGTAAAGGGGATAAGTATATTGGCATTCGCTTGAAGGTAAATGGTAAAACTTATTATGGTTGGGTATTAGTTTCTTTCGATAGCGCTGCAAATAATAGAAGCCTAACAGTAAAGTCTTATGCGTTCAATAATGCGGTTGATATGCCCATAATAGCAGGTGATACCGGCACAGCTATCACTACTATTATGGCTTCAGGTAAAGGAGGCCAAGACACATTATTACTTACACATACATTGCAGATGGAAACGAATATTACGCCGGCAAATGCTTATTCTAGTGAGCTGGCTTGGAGCGTAGATGATACGTCACTCGCTAGCATATCTGCTACAGGGCTACTAACAGCCAAAAAAGTAGGCGCCGTAAAAGTAACAGTTTCAGATAGTTGCTCGGGTATGTCTGATGATACTACCATTACCATTAAACCACTTCCTGTAGGTATCACAAAACAACACATAATGAGTCAAGGAATAAAACTTTATCCTAACCCTGTTAACGATGTCCTGCATATTGAAAAAGATGCAAGCCAAGATTATAAAGAGGTATTACTATATACTATGGAAGGTAAGCACCTGTTACGTAATAGCTTTACAAATAGTGTGCTGGATATAAATATGAAAGATTTACCAACGGGGCTATATTTCGTTGTTCTTACAGATGAGCATGATTTAAAGCATGTTATGAGAGTGGAAAAAAGGTAAATGTGTTTGTTAATGAGATGTTATTTGCAGCGTCGTATAATAATAATTTTGTTACAACGTTGTAAATAACAGCTTATTATAGCAATCGCCATATAGAAACATTACACCCCCAACAGAATAATATTAGTGTCTTGTTAAACTATGTATATGCTTAGAGGATTTACACTGACTGCATATAGGCATGCTGTATTGTTATTGCTTTGTTTATTGCTGGCCGGTAAGGCGGGGGCTACCCATATGTATGGGGCTGATCTTTATTACACCCACATTAGCGGTAATAAGTACAAAGTATCTCTCTATATATATGGCGATTGTAGCGGTAGTGCATTCCCAAACTTGCCGGGCAATCCGGTAGTACAGGTTAGAAATGGTAATTCACTATATAGAACAATGACCTTGAAGGTTGAGCCACCTACTAATGGCTTGGAAGTGACTCCGGTTTGTCCGGCACAGAAGAATAATACCAAGTGTTCCTCATTAACAAATACTATTCCCGGCGTAAAGCGGTTCATTTATTCTGACACCGTTACACTGAATACCACCTCTGCAAACTGGCGTTTCAGGTTTACAGGTGCTATGGGTTCTACCTCTGCAGGTAGGAGTAATAGTATTACCAACATTGGTAATAATACAACGATGAATCTGGAAGCCAGGCTCAATAATACCTCTGTAAATAACTCTTCGCCAACATATACCACCATACCAACGCCTTTTTTCTGTATCAACAAAGAAGTGAATTATAACAATGGTGCTGTAGATGCGGATGGTGATAGTTTGGTATATAGCTTAGTGCCTGGTTTGAATAACTCGGGTACTGTAACGTATAACACAGGTTATTCTGCTACATCTCCGCTAGCTGTTACAACGGGTTCGTTTAGCTTCAGTAACACTACTGGCCAGCTGGCCTTTTTGCCCAATATGATACAAAGATCTTTAGTGGTCATAAGAGTAGATGAATATAGAAACGGCACTTTGATAGGAACGAGCATGCGTGAGATGACCATTATTATTTACAGCTGTGGCAATAACCCACCGGGTGGTGTCATGTCTAATAATAATATTGGTACCATTGATAGTACTGGCAGAACAATAAGTGTATGTAAACCGGCAGATACATTGAGATTCAGCATCAACCCTGCTGATGCAGACACTGCCGATTCTATTACTATGACCTATACCGGATTACCAAGCGGCGCTATCACAGCAATAAGTAATAATAACACAACTGGTCCATCCAGCACTTTTACTTGGAAGATATCAAACGTTGCTCCTGGGTCTTACATGTTTTTCGTTACGTATTTGGATGATGGTTGCCCTTTAGTGAGTAAACAGACATTGGCCTATACCGTAAATATTCTACCTGAACCTGATGGTACAGTGAATATTGTTTCACCAGCTACATGTACTAAAAAAGCGGTGATCAGTATGACGCCTGAAAGCTCACCCAACCCGTGGCAGATACAAGTAAGGCAAGGTTCCAGCATAATACACAACTTTAATAATGTAACAACTACGCAGGTAGATAGCCTGATACCGGGTTCTTATGTTGTGAGGTTTATTAATACTGATTCTTGTTTTTGGGATACATCTATAGTGATCAACGCACCACCGGCTGTCGGTTTGTCCTCAGTAGTTGATGATGTAAAATGCTATGGCGATACTTCAGGCAAAGTAACACTTGCGGGTACAGCAGGCACAACGCCGTATAGATACAAGATCAATTCGGGTTCATATACTACTGCAACAGTTTACAGTGGGCTATCAGCAGGTAATTACACTTTTACAGTTATTGATTCTAACGATTGTACAGAAGATACTAGCATCACTATTGCAGAACCTAATCAACTAGTACCTCACGCATCAGTAAAACAGTCTACTTGCGAGGCTTTAGATGATGGGCGTGTTATACTATCAGCAACAGGTGGTACTAGCCCGTATCAGTACGCTTTAGGAAATGGAAGCTTTTCCAATAATGCAACATTCGATCCTTTATCAGCAGGTACTTATACTTTTCATATAAAGGATACCAATAGTTGTGAGGCCGATACAACAATTTCTATCAGCGATTCATTAACAGTTACTGCAAACTATATAGTATCCGATGCCTTGTGTGCTGATAGTGCCAGTGGTTCTATTACGACAACAGGTGCAGGAGGCACTAGTCCATATAAATATGCCATCGGTGCGGGAGCTTTCGGTACTACAAATACCTTTAATGGCTTAGGTAACGGCAGTTATACGATAAGGATAAAAGATAGTTTTGGCTGTAAAAAAGATACTAGCCTCCTAATAGATGACCCATTGCCCATAGCTTTAAATGTGGGCATTACTGATCCACTCTGTAATAATGATACAAATGGTATAGTAAGCCTTACTGCTAATGGTGGTACATCTCCTTACCAATATGCAATAGGTAGCGGAAGCTACACCAATAGTAATACGTTCAATAATTTATCATCAGGCAACTATTTAGTAAAAGTAAAAGACACTAATAACTGCTACAAAGACACTACGGTTGAAGTAAAAGATCCTACAGAAGTACAACAGTCATTTACCTTGACCAACAACAAGTGTTTTGGAGATACTACCGGTATCATAGTAGTAGCAGGTATAGGAGGCAAGACGCCATATACTTATGCTATTAATACAGGATCATATAGTAGTAGCAATACCTTTAATAGTTTAACGGCAGGTAGTTATACTATATATACTAAAGACTCAAATGGATGTGTTAAAGATAGCATAGTGAGCTTAGCACAACCTGACAAGTTAAAACCATTGGCTAACGTAAAACAATCTACTTGTGAAGGGTTAAATGATGGTAAGGTGGTATTGGCTGCAACAGGAGGTGTAACAAGTTATCAATATGCTATAGGTTCAGGTTCTTATACCAGTAATGCTACTTTCGATCCGTTAGCAACAGGAACGTATATATTTCATATAAAAGATAGTAATGATTGTGAGGCGGATACTACCATTGCTATAGCAGATTCGCTAATTATTAATGCCAATTATTCCGTTACTGATGCCTTGTGTGCAGATAGTACTAGTGGCTGGATCTCGGTTAGTCCATCAGGAGGAGCAAACCCTTATCAGTACGCTATAGGGTCAGGCACTTATCAATCTTCTAATACTTTCACAGGTTTAGGTTCAGGCAACTATGTTGTACATGTAAAAGATAGTTTTGGCTGCCAGAAGGATACGAATATAACCGTTAACGAACCGGCAGAAGTAAAGCTTTCAGCTAACATTATTCACCCTCAGTGTAATAGTGACTCAAATGGCGTTATTAATGTCAGTGGTTCAGGTGGAACAGCACCATATCAATACGCTATAGGCAATAACAGCTATGGTAGTAACAACATATTTGCCAACTTATATGAAGGAACATTTGCTATTAAGCTAAAGGATAGTAATAATTGCTATAAGGATACTTCTATTACCTTACTATCTCCTGATGAATTGATCTTTACGTTGAATATAAAAGATGTATTGTGTTTTGGAGAAAGTACAGGGTCGGTAACAGTAAATGGTACCGGCGGCACACCTGCTTATACCTACTCTATAGATGCATCGCCTTTTCAAAGCAATAACACTCTAACAGGCATTAATGCAGGTATGCATGGTGTAAAAATGAGAGATAACAAAGGTTGTATTAAAGACACAAACATTTTAGTAACTGAACCGTCAGAGTTATTTATTAATGAACTAGACATCACGAACCCTACTTGTGAGGGTATGTCCGACGGAGCTATCAATATAGTAGGCACCGGTGGTACGCCTGCTTATACCTACTCTGTAGATGGTAATAGTTTTAGCACAAACAGTACAATTATATCACTACAAGAAGGTAGATACACTGTAGTTGTAAAAGATCAAAATAATTGTGAGGCAGATAGCCTGGTAGACTTGCAAGGTTATCCTCATACTTTACTTGATGAGGTGGGTATAACACCGGTAACCTGTTTTGGTTTTTCTGATGGTAAACTGGAAGTACAAGCAAGCGGCGGTACACCGCCATTTAGATATCAATTGAATAGTGAAGCACTTGCAGATACTGCTATATTCTTAAATCTAATAACGGGTTCGTATGCGATAACTGTGGTAGATAGCTTTGGTTGCGAGAAAGATACATCCATACACCTTCCATCTCCGGAAAAGTTGGCTATTAAAACTTTGGTTACACCAAATGATTGCGACGGCAGGGACAATAGTGGTGTGATCACAGCAAATGTAGTAGGCGGTACAGAGCCATATAGCTATAGATGGAATACAGTTGGTAGTGAAAGCACTAACTCAATAACAGGCATGCCAAATGGTATATACAAAGTAAACGTGACCGATCTTAATAACTGTTCTGACTCGGCTGAAGCCAATATTGAATATGATGATTGTTGCTTAGTATTTATTCCTGATGCCTTTACACCTAATAATGATGGTTTGAATGATATCATTAGAGTATTGGCCAAGGGAGAATTTACATTGATCAATTTTAGTATTTACAATCGCTTTGGTGAGCGGGTATTCGTTACAGATAATATAGAAGAGGGCTGGAATGGCATATATAAAGGAACATTACAAGATCTAGGTACTTATTACTATTACGTAAAAGGCATTTGCGGCTATAGTAGAAAAAGCAAAGTTTTTTATAAAGGTTCCATTACGCTAATACATTAGTTTACAGTACATAATAGTGCATTGATAACATAAATAATATATTGATAGAATATATTGTAATGTATGTGTTGCCAGTGCAGTTACACATATTGATTATCCCTAACGTATGGGCTATAGGCATTGTATTAAATAATTGTTATCAGTAACTCTATTGCTTAAAACCAATTACGCATAGTAATTAATACAAATATTTTTAAGGTCATTAAGAAAAAGTGCATATTATTTGTACTTTTATGGCGTAAGCACAATTCCATATGTATATCTGAGTCAAAGATATATACGCCATAGTATTCTCTTTTCTGCGCAGCTAGCATAGGATGCAGGTTTACACATTGTGAAATAAATACCCCAAATGATGAACAAAAAATTAAGATCCGTTCGAGGACTTTCGCGTGTCTTTAACCGAAAGTTATTACTCTTTAGTATCCTCACATTATTTTGCGCAAGTGCATACGCGCAGCCAACCATTACACTAACCAACAGTACACCATCTGTATGTCAAGGCATTACGAGTGCAGGCTTTACATATAGTGCTACAACAGGTTCTCCCGTTGATTATAGTATAGATTGGGATGCCGCTGCAGAAGCAGCAGGGTTTGTAGATGTTGTTAATGCAGCATTACCCGCCAGTCCAATTACTACACCAGTACCTGGTGCGGCGGCCTTAGCTACATACAATGGTACGTTAACGGTAAGAGATGGTGGCGCAGTAACTAGTATTAACTATGCAGTATCTGTTACGGTTGCAGCACCTATTACTATTACAGGTCATGGAGTTGACCGCACGATATGTGAGAATGACAATACTACGTTTGCTATTACTACAGCTGGTGGTGGTTTAACCTACCAATGGCAGGAAAGTATTAATGGTGGTGTAACATGGACAACAGTTACAAACGGCGGTATCTATACTGGAGCAACTACAGCAACATTAACTCTAACAAATGTTCCTACTGCTACCGGAGGTAGATTATTTCGTTGTGTAGTAAGTAATGGAGCATGTTCTATTAATTCAGGTGCACGTTTACTTTCAGTAAACAGAAGACCTTCTATTGTTTCTCATGGGTTTAATAGCACAATATGTGAGAACGACAATACAACATTTGTAGTTATCGGTTCAGGTGCAGGCGTTACCTACCAATGGCAATCGAGTACTAATGGAGGTACGACCTGGAATAATGTGGCCAATGGCGGTGTTTACACAGGAGCTACCAATTCTACATTAACCTTAACGAACGTACCATCATCGATGAGCGGAACGTTCTACAGATGTATGGTTAGCGGTACATGTACACCGAGTGTAACCTCAGGTCCAAGACTATTATTGGTTAACCGTCGTCCATCCATCACGGGTCAGCCGATGAGTCAGACGATCTGTTTGGGTAGCAATACGGAGTTCAACACGATCGGTTCAGGTGCCGGTGTTACCTACCAGTGGCAAGTGAGCACGAACGGCGGTGGTACCTGGAGCAATGTAGTGAACGGAGCGGTATATAGTGGAGCTACATCAACGAAGTTGAGTTTGACCAATCCATCGTTGGGTATGCACAACAACCAGTACCGTTGTATAGTTAGCGGTACTTGTCCACCAAGTGTGACCTCAGGTGTGGCTACATTAACGATCAATACAGCCCCGGCTATTACAACACAGCCGATGAACAGTAATACATGTCCGGGAGCGAATACCAGTTATAGTGTTGTGGCTACAGGCACAGGCTTGACCTACCAGTGGCAGTTCAGCACGAACGGAGGCGCAGTATGGAACAACCTGGTAGACTCAAGTATCTATAGTAATACAAAAACAGCTACGCTCAATCTTACAGGAGCGATGAAGGTGCACGACAACTATCAGTTCAGATGTGTGGTAAGTGGTACTTGTCCTTCACCTGTAACGACTACAGCAGCTACATTGACAATATTAGACCAACCATCTATCACGACGCACGGAGTTAACCGTACGATATGTGAGAACGACAATACAACCTTTGCTGTCACAGCAACAGGAACAGGCATTACCTACCAATGGCAATCGAGCACTAATGGCGGTACGACCTGGAATAACGTGGCTAATGGCGGTGTTTACACAGGAGCTACCAGTGCTACATTAACCTTAACGAACGTACCATCATCGATGAGCGGAACGTTCTACAGATGTATGGTTAGCGGTACATGTACACCGAGTGTAACCTCAGGTCCAAGACTATTATTGGTTAACCGTCGTCCATCCATCACGGGTCAGCCGATGAGTCAGACGATCTGTTTGGGTAGCAATACGGAGTTCAACACGATCGGTTCAGGTGCCGGTGTTACCTACCAGTGGCAAGTGAGCACGAACGGCGGTGGTACCTGGAGCAATGTAGTGAACGGAGCGGTATATAGTGGAGCTACATCAACGAAGTTGAGTTTGACCAATCCATCGTTGGGTATGCACAACAACCAGTACCGTTGTATAGTTAGCGGTACTTGTCCACCAAGTGTGACCTCAAGTGTGGCTACTTTAACGATCAATACGCTACCTGCTATCACAACACAACCGTCGAACAGCAGTGCATGTCCGGGAACGAATACCAGTTTCAGTGTAGTAGCTACAGGTACTGGTATTACCTACCAGTGGCAAATGAGTAAGAATGGTGGTGCTACCTACGATAATTTGGTAGATTCTACGATATACAGCAATACGCAGACAGCGACCTTACAACTAACAGGCGTAACTAAAGCCTATGATAATTATTTATTCAGATGTGTGGTGAGCGGAACATGTACGCCAAGCGCGACAACTACAGCGGCTACATTGACAATATTAGACCAACCATCTATCACGACGCACGGAGTTAACCGTACGATATGTGAGAACGACAATACAACATTTGTAGTTATCGGTTCAGGAACAGGCATTACCTACCAATGGCAATCGAGCACTAATGGCGGTACGACCTGGAATAACGTGGCTAATGGCGGTGTTTACACAGGAGCTACCAGTGCTACATTAACCTTAACGAACGTACCATCATCGATGAGCGGAACGTTCTACAGATGTATGGTTAGCGGTACATGTACACCGAGTGTAACCTCAGGTCCAAGACTATTATTGGTTAACCGTCGTCCATCCATCACGGGTCAGCCGATGAGTCAGACGATCTGTTTGGGTAGCAATACGGAGTTCAACACGATCGGTTCAGGAGCAGGTGTTACCTACCAGTGGCAAGTGAGCACGAACGGCGGTGGTACCTGGAGCAATGTAGTGAACGGAGCGGTATATAGTGGAGCTACATCAACGAAGTTGAGTTTGACCAATCCATCGTTGGGTATGCACAACAACCAGTACCGTTGTATAGTTAGCGGTACTTGTCCACCAAGTGTGACCTCAGGTGTGGCTACATTAACGATCAATACAGCCCCGGCTATTACAACACAGCCGATGAACAGTAATACATGTCCGGGAGCGAATACCAGTTATAGTGTTGTGGCTACAGGCACAGGCTTGACCTACCAGTGGCAGTTCAGCACGAACGGAGGCGCAGTATGGAACAACCTGGTAGACTCAAGTATCTATAGTAATACAAAAACAGCTACGCTCAATCTTACAGGAGCGATGAAGGTGCACGACAACTATCAGTTCAGATGTGTGGTAAGTGGTACTTGTCCTTCACCTGTAACGACTACAGCAGCTACATTGACAATATTAGACCAACCATCTATCACGACGCACGGAGTTAACCGTACGATATGTGAGAACGACAATACAACCTTTGCTGTCACAGCAACAGGAACAGGCATTACCTACCAATGGCAATCGAGCACTAATGGCGGTACGACCTGGAATAACGTGGCTAATGGCGGTGTTTACACAGGAGCTACCAGTGCTACATTAACCTTAACGAACGTACCATCATCGATGAGCGGAACGTTCTACAGATGTATGGTTAGCGGTACATGTACACCGAGTGTAACCTCAGGTCCAAGACTATTATTGGTTAACCGTCGTCCATCCATCACGGGTCAGCCGATGAGTCAGACGATCTGTTTGGGTAGCAATACGGAGTTCAACACGATCGGTTCAGGTGCCGGTGTTACCTACCAGTGGCAAGTGAGCACGAACGGCGGTGGTACCTGGAGCAATGTAGTGAACGGAGCGGTATATAGTGGAGCTACATCAACGAAGTTGAGTTTGACCAATCCATCGTTGGGTATGCATAACAACCAGTATCGTTGTATAGTTAGCGGTACTTGTCCACCAAGTGTGACCTCAAGTGTGGCTACTTTAACGATCAATACAGCCCCGGCTATTACAACACAGCCAGTTAATGGTTCCGTTTGTGTAGTTGGAGATACGAGTTATACAGTAGCAGCTACAGGCACAGGCTTGACCTACCAGTGGCAGTTCAGCACGAACGGTGGCGCAGTATGGAACAACCTGGTAGACTCAAGTATCTATAGTGATACAAAAACAGCTACGCTAAAACTTACGGGTGCTTCAGCAACACACCACAACTATCAGTTCAGATGTGTGGTTAGTGGTACTTGTCCTTCACCTGTAACAACTACAGCAGCTACATTGAGTGTTAATACACTACCAACAATAGTATCACAATCAGGTAATGTTGTCGTATGTCATGGTGACAATACCAGCTTTAGTGTATCAGCTACGGGTACCAGCATTATGTATCAGTGGCAAGTGAGCACTAATGGCGGTGGTACATGGAATAATGTAACGAACAGCGGTAAGTATAATGGAGCTCAAACAGCAATGTTGAATATTATTGGTGCTCCTGTTGCATGGAATAGTTATCAATACCGTTGTGTAGTAAGTGGCGCTTGTACGCCGACAGTGATGTCTGCAGCAAGAACGCTAACAGTTAATGCATTACCTAACGTAACTATGAATCCTTCTCATAGCACAATATGTGAGGGTAACAACACTAGCTTTAGTATAAGTGCTACAGGTACTGGTATAAGCTATCAATGGCAAGTAAGTAGTAATGGTGGTAATACTTGGGGTAACGTTAGTAACAGCATGTTATATTCCGGTGCTACTACAAGTACACTTAACCTTACCGGTGCAACAAGTGCAATACACAACTACCAATACAGATGTGTGGTAAGTGGTACATGTAGCCCTGCGGCAATATCAAATATGGCTATATTGACTGTAAATACAGCGCCTGTAATTACTAATCATGGTACTAATCTTACTATTTGTGATGGTGGTAGTACAGCATTTGCTGTTACAGCTACAGGCGCAGGTCTTACTTACCAATGGCAAGAAAGTGTGAATGGCGGTAACAATTATACAAATGTGGTCAATGGTGGTATATACAGTGGTGCACAATCAGCAACCCTAAGCTTGAGTAATGTACCAGCTTCAACAGGTGGTAGATTATTCCGTTGTATAGTAAATGGTACTTGTGCGCCTACACAAGCTATATCAGGTGCAAGACTATTAGTAGTTAATAGACTAACAACAATAGTATCACAACCGATAAACAAAGTAATATGTGAAGGTGGAACGACAACATTTGACATTATAGGATCGGGTACTTCTGTTACTTATCAGTGGCAGGTTAATACCGGTTCAGGTTGGGCAAATATTACACCAAGCAGTATATACAGTGGAGTTAACGCGGCATCTTTAACTATATCCAGCGCGCCAATATCGCTTAATAATAACCAGTACAGATGTATTGTAAGTGGTGCTTGTACACCAAGTGTTACATCAGCATCAAGAACGCTTACTGTACACGGTTTACCGAACATTACGGCTAATCCTGTTAACACGATGGTGTGCGAAGGTAATAACACTACTATAGGTATAACAACTGCCGGCTCAGGCTTATCTTATCAATGGCAAGTAAATGTAGGTGCAGGATGGGTGAATATGAGTAATGGCGGTGCTAATGGTAGCTACAGTAATGTAAATACTAATACCTTAAGTATCACCAACGCAAAAGTAACCATGGATGGATACCAGTTCCGTTGTGTAGTGAGCAGTGTATGTGCTCCATCAGTAATATCAGAAGTAGCGCAGCTAACTGTAAATACAGCTCCTGTGATCACGACACAGCCTGTAGACAGAGATGTTTGTGACGGTGATAATACTACCTTCAATGTTGTGGCAACAGGCTTTACACTTACTTACCAATGGCAAGTAAGTATAGGTACAAGTGGGTGGACCAACGTGATAAACAGTGCATTATATAGTGGCGCTACTTCACCAACGTTGAACATTACAGGTGCTAACCTCGCTATTAGTGGTAATAAATACCGCTGTGTGGTAACAGGTGGTTGTGCGCCAACTACAGCGACTACCGAGTCTAAAATACTAACAGTGAATACTAAGCGTGTATCATCTGTTACGATTACTACAAATATTGGATTGTTAGTACCGGGTAAGAAGGTAACCTTCTATGCACAACCGGTAAATGGTGGTGCTCAGCCTAAGTATGTATGGCGTAAGAACGGCCAGCCGATACCTGGAGCCATATGGTCGACCTACACAACAACGGACTTGGAGATGAATGATAAGATAGATGTGTTGATGCAGAGTGACTTTAAGTGTAGAGCTAATGAATATGATACCAGTAATGTAATGGAAGTATATACTCCGGTTTCAGTACCAAATACAACTGTTGCCAACAACGTTGAGCTGGATTGGACGCTATACCCTAACCCGAACAATGGTACGTTTAAAGTAAAAGGTACGTTTGGCGCAGGAAACAGCGAGGCGGTAATACTTGTCTTCAATAATATTGGTCAGAAAGTACATGCTGTGCCGGTACAATTTAAGGGCGGCAAGCTGAACCAACTGATCGTATTAGACGGGCAGTTACTACCTGGTATATATACACTATCTATCAAAGTAGATGATAAGGTATACCACAAACGCTTTAGCATAATGAGATAATTACATATTATCTTCTATATCATTAAAATAGCCCCGGCATTGCCGGGGCTATTGTTTTGTACGCTATGTCTATTTTATATTAAAAAATACTAATTATCAAATAGGTTCATCTAACTACTTCAAGCACAGGGTATAACTTATAGGTGTGGTGTATCGTCATTTTGAAGCGGCATGAAAAAACATGACAAATGCCTACTATAAATTGAAGGCATTTTTATATATATTAGCTATACGTAAATAAAATTATCATGCGTCATGTGTGAGTAATTTTATTTTAGCACAATCATTATATCTAAAAAAACGAATACATGATTACCATTAAAAAGCATGTTCGCAGCATATTGCATATACTCATTATGCTATTGTTCTGTACGTCGGCTAGTGCGCAAACCAGCTTGTATGCTGAAGGCGCAGATATTTCTTCAGCAATTGGTAGCCCAACTTATGTAATACCAAGTGCAGCAGGTACCTATACGGTGAGCGGTGGTTTAGCCACTCCCGGTGATGGGCAAGATTACTTTCAGGTAACAGTACCTTCAGGATATCAAATAACTACAGCTAGCTATCAGGTTACCGGTGCAGGTGGTTTTAACGGAAGTTGGGGCTTTGCAGGCTGTTGTGGTGCCGGTATTAGTGGTAATGGTAGTGGTACATTTTCAGGTGCTGCTTATCCACTATCAGCAGGTACATATGGTGTGCAGATGGCTGCTAACTTTTCTACAGGTAACTCATGGACAGTAACAATAGTTGTTGCTTCTGCGGCAACACCTGCGCCATCTATCACTAGTCACCCGTCTAGTACTAGTACTTGTCCGGGTGGTAATGCTTCATTTACTGTAGGAGCCAGCAATGCTACTAGCTACCAATGGGAAGAAAGTACCAATGGTGGTGGTGCATGGAGTAATGTGACCAATGGTGGTATCTATGGTGGTGCTACCACTACTACATTGAGTATAACAGGTACTAATGTTGGTATGAATGGTTATTTATATCGTTGTGTGGCTACAGGTTCTACTGCACCGCCGGCTACATCTAACAATGCGGCATTGACTGTTAATACCGCACCTAGTATTACGAGCAACCCTAGCGGTACCGTGATATGTGCTGGTAATAACACCAGTTTCAGTGTTACAGCTACCAATGCAACAAGTTATCAGTGGGAGGTAAGTACCAATGGTGGTGGTGCGTGGAGTACGGTAAGCAATGGTGGTGTATATACAAACGCTACAACAGCTACTTTAAATATCACAGGTGCTACAGCAGGTATGAATGGTTATCAGTATCGTTGCGTAGCGAGTGGTAACTGTACGCCGTCAGCAACTTCTTCTGGTGCTACTATGACGGTGAACTCGCCATTATCTATTACAGCTCAGCCTTCTAATAGTTCTATTTGTGATGGTAGTAATACTAGTTTTAGTGTAACAGCTACGGGTACAGGCTTAACTTACCAGTGGCAAGTAAGTACCAATGGTGGTGGTGCATGGAGTAACTTGACCAATACCGGTATCTATACCAATACGACCACAGCTACATTGAATTTAACCGGTGCAACTACAGCGGTAAGCACTTATCAATATCGTTGTGTGGTAGACGGTAACTGTTCTACCCCTACCAATAGTAATGCGGCTACCTTAACGATCAATGTAGCGCCTACGGTAAATACCCACCCTAACAGTACTACGATATGTGCACAAGACAATGCGAGCTTTACAGTTGCTGCTTCAGGAGGTAACAACCTCACCTACCAATGGGAAGTAAGTACCAATGGCGGTGGCGCATGGAGCAATGTAACCAATGGTGGTGTATATACTAATGCGACTACAGCTACTTTAAATATTACTGCAGCTCCTAATACCATGAGTGGCTATCAATACCGCTGTGTAGTAAGTGGCTGTGCGCCAAGTACAACCAGTAATGTGGCTACCTTAACAGTTAGAACACTACCAACGGTATTCACCCAACCTAATAACAGTACCATATGTACCGGTGGCAATACCAGCTTTACAGTGGGAGCTACGGCTACAGGCATTTCGCGCCAGTGGCAAGTAAGTACTAATGGTGGCGGTACTTGGAGTAACGTGAATAATGGTGGTATCTATAGCGGTGCTACTACAGCTACATTGACTTTAACAGGCGCTACTACAGCAGAACATAATTATCAATACCGTTGTAACATCAGTGGTACTTGTACACCTGCAGTGAACAGTAATGCTGCTACATTGACTATTGAGACACCACCGGCTATTACCAGCCATGGTGTAAACCGTACCATATGTGTTGGCGACAATACAACATTTGACGTTACCGCTACAGGTAGTAACCTTACTTATCTATGGCAGGTGAGCACGAATAGTGGTACAACCTGGAGTACGGTAAATAATGGTGGTGTATATAGCAATGCTACCACAGCTAGCTTAACCATTACAGGAGCTACAGCTGCAATGGGTGGTGCTTTCTATCGTTGTGTCATCAGCGGCAGCTGTACACCATCGGCTACTACAGCAGCAAGAATACTAATAGTGAACACCCTACCAAGTGTAAGCTTCAACCCTACCGATCAAACGATATGTACGGGAGCTACAGCTACCTTTAATGTATCAGCAGCAGGTTCTGCTTTAACCTTCCAGTGGGAGGTAAGCACAAATGGTGGTGGTACATGGAGTAATGTAACCAATGGTGGTGTGTATGCAAACGCAACAACTCAGACGTTAAGTGTAACACCTAATAATAATAGTTATCATACTTATCAATATCGTTGTGTGGTAAGTGGTGCTTGTACGCCAAGCGCAACTTCAAGTGCAGCTACATTGAATGTGTATGACCCTTCAAGCATTACGACACAACCACCAAATACATCAGTATGTGTGGGTAGTAATGCTACTATTACTACAGTAGTAGCAGGTACTGGCTTAACTTACCAATGGCAGGTAAGTACTAATGGTGGTACCAGTTGGACAGTAGTAAACACAGCACCATACTCAAACTTCAATACGGCTAGTTTGACTATTACAAGTGCAACATTAAGCATGAATAATTATCAATACCGTTGTGTGATCACCAGCCCATGTGCACCAACGTTGACCACAAATGCATCGGTATTGACAGTAAATACATTACCTGCTGTTACCGGCCAGCCTGGTAATGCAACAGTTTGTGTAGGTAGTACTACTATGATGAGTGTAACTGCAACAGGTACTGCACTGACCTACCAATGGGAAGTAAGTACAAACGGTGGCGGTACATGGAGTAATGTAACCAATGGTGGTGTATATGCAAACGCTACAACTAATACATTAAGTATTACACCTAACAATAATAGTTATCATACTTATCAATATCGTTGTGTAGTAAGCGGTACTTGTACGCCAAGTGCCACTTCGAGCGCAGCTACGTTGAATGTATATGATCCGACTAATATCACTACACAACCACCAAACACATCAGTATGTGCAGGTAGCAACACTACTATTACTACTGTAGTAGCGGGTGATAACCTGTCTTATCAGTGGGAGGTAAGTACTAATGGTGGTACCAGTTGGACAGTAGTTAATACAGCACCATACTCGAACTTCAATACGGCTAGTTTGACCATCACAGGAGCAACATTAAGCTTGAGCGGTTATCAATACCGTTGTGTAGTTACGAGCCCATGTGCGCCAACGGCTACCACAACTGCGGCTACCTTAACAGTAAATAGTTTGCCTGCTATTACCGGCCAGCCTAGCGATGCTACAGTATGTGTAGGTAGCACTACTATGATAAGTGTAACCGCTACAGGTACTGCATTGACCTATATGTGGCAAGTAAGCACCAATGGCGGCGGTACTTGGAGCACGGTGAACAATGGTGGTGTGTATGCTAACGCTACAACGAGTAGCTTGAGCATTACGCCTAATAATAATAGCTATCATACTTATCAATACCGTTGTATTGTTGGTGGTGCATGTACACCAAGTGCTCCTTCAAATGCTGTAACCCTGAATGTGTATATTCCAACCAGCATCACAACGCAACCACCAAATACCGCCATATGTGAAGGTAGTAACGGTACGATTACAGCAGTAGTGGCTGGTACGGGTTTAACCTACCAATGGCAAGTAAGTTCTAATGGTGGTACTACTTGGAGTAATATCACAGGTGGTCCGTACACCAATTTCACTACAGCTAGCCTTGGGTTAACAAGTGTTCCGTTAACAAGAAACGGATATCAATATCGTTGTGTGATCACTAGCCCTTGTGCCGCGACAGCTACTACTAATGCAGTAACATTAACGGTGAACAGCTTACCAGCTGTGAATACACATCCTGTTAATGCTACAATATGTAGGCCAAGTAATACTTCGTTCAGTGTAAGTGCATCAGGAACCGGCCTTACTTACAGATGGCAAGTAAGTACTAACGGTGGTGGTACTTGGAGCAACTTAAATAATGGTGGTGTATATAGTGGCGTAACCAACGCTACGTTATCGTTATCGTCGCCAAGCACCTCTTATCATAACTACCAATATAGATGTGTAGTAAGTGGTGCATGTACGCCAAGTGCTACATCAAATGCTGCAACATTATCTGTATACAATCCACCGGCTATTACAGGTAACCCTTCTAACAGGTTTATATGTGACGGTAATAATACTACCTTCACGTGTAATGCTACCGGTAGCAACTTAACTTACCAATGGCAATTATTTACCGGTGGTAGTTGGAATAATTTGATCAACGGTACTAGTGGTTATACATATAGCGGTGCTACAAGTAGTACTTTAAGTATTTCCAATGTGTTATTATCAATGAATGGCAACCAATATCGTTGTGTGGTGAGTGGAAGCAGCCCTTGTACTCCTGCAACAACTAGTAGTGCTACACTAACGGTATATCCAATATTAACACCTGCTGTAACTATAGCAGTGAGTGACAGTGATATTTGTGTGAATACACAAGTTACCTTCACGGTAACCTCTACTACTAATCCGGGTACTAATCCATCGTTCCAATGGAAACGTAATGGTTCTAATGTAGGCGGTAACTCAACCAGCTACACTACTTCAAGTTTAAGTAACGGAGATGTAGTTACCTGTGTGATGACATCAAGTGTTCCTTGTCCGTCTCCTTCAGCTAATACTACAAGTAATAGTATTACAATGACGGTGCATCCAAGACCAGTACCATCAATAACTATCAGTGGACCTCCGGGAGACTCTGTATGTGATACAAGAACTGCTACGTTTATGGTAACCAATACCACAAATGGTGGTAGTTCACCAAGTTACTTATGGACGAAGAACGGTACCAGCACAGGTGTAACCACTACTACATATGCTACCAATACATTAGTGAATAATGATGTGATCAGATGTCAGTTGACTAGTAATGCATTGTGTGCTACGCCGGCTACAGTAACTAGTAGTAGTATTAAAATGAAAGTAACACCACTTACATTCTCTACAATAAGAATACAAGTAACACCATCTACCACTATTTGTGAAGGTGATACAGTAACTGTATTAAGCTTCTTTACTAATGCAGGTACTAACCCTACTTTTGATTGGTATGTGAATAGTACAAAAGTGCCTAACAACCCTTGGGCTTCTTATACTACTGATGCCTTTAAAGACAAGGATACTGTTGAGTGTATCTTAACTAATAGTTTCTCATGTCCTGAGCCAGCATTGTCAGGTAAGTGGATCATGTCTGTGAATAAGACACAAACTTCGTCTGTAAGCATAGCCGCAAGCACAGGGTCGATCATCATTCCTGGTGTGTCTACTACCTTCACTGCTACTACAGTGAACGCAGGCCCTAATCCATTATTCATCTGGCGTAAGAATGGTCAACAAATACCTGGTGCCGGTGGCCCTGTTTATACAACCAGCGACCTTGTTTTAGGCGATAAGATAGATGTAGCTATGAAGAGCGATTGGCCATGTAAAGTGAATGAGTATGATCATAGTAATATATTGGAGGTGAATACACCAACAGCTGTTACTACTGTAAGTGGTCAGCAAGAAGAGTTGAACTTATATCCTAACCCGAACAAGGGTATCTTCCAATTGACCGGTACTTTTGACAAGGCAAATACTGAAGCTAAGATATCTATCTTTAACAAGATAGGTCAGAAAGTGTACGAGACAGATGCAGCAATAGTAAGTGGTAAATTGAACCACAAACTAGAGTTGAGTAATCAGTTAACAGGTGGTACATACATAGTAACTATAAATGTTGACGGTAAGTTGTACAACAAGCGTTTCACAATTATTGAGTAAACGCAGAATCATAATTGCTAAAAGGGTCACCATACGGTGACCCTTTTATATTTTTCCATCTTTCTGTAGTGCGTCTTTATATACTTCCAAACATCGCTTCCTAGCCGCATCATGATCAACTATCGGTGTAGGATAAGTCAATTCATCTAACTCGGACACCCATTGGCGGATGTACTTTAACTCCTGGTCAAATTTTTTGGTTTGCAAGTAAGGGTTGAAAACTCTAAAGTATGGAGCTGCATCACAGCCACAGCCTGCAGCCCATTGCCAGCCACCATTGTTGGAAGCCAAGTCAAAATCCAATAGCTTTTTTGCAAAGTAAGCTTCGCCCCACCGCCAATCTATAAGTAAGTGCTTGGTTAAGAAGCTGGCCACTATCATTCTTACGCGGTTGTGCATGTAACCTGTTTCATTCAGTTCGCGCATGCCTGCATCAACTATCGGGTAACCTGTTTGTCCATCACACCATTTTTGAAATTCTTCTTCATTATTGCGCCACTTAATGTCATCATATTCTATTCTAAATGATCGGTGTACATTATTAGGATAGTGCCATAAAATCATTTGATAAAACTCCCGCCATATCAATTCGTTTAAATACTTTTCACTCCAATCTTTAGTTTGTGCTACCAGCTTTCTAATGCTAACAGTACCAAATCGCAGATGTACACTCAATTTGGATGTGCCTTTTATTGAAGGTATATCGCGTGTTTGTGTATAATTGCTGATCAGGTTTTTTTCTACATCAGTATCAACTACATGATAAGCAGTAAGCTTAAAACCTATAGACTCCAGTGTAGGTATTTCGATCTCTTCTTGTTGATAAAATTGACTGAAATATTTTTCTGTAGGGTAAGGCTTGATGTAAAAAGAATTTAGCTTTTGCTTCCAACGCTTACTGTATGGTGTATATACCACATAAGGGCTGCCATCATCTTTTACTACTTCGTTTTGATGAAAGATAACCTGGTCTTTATAGCTGTAGAGGTCTATACCTTTTTGATTTAGGAATGCTTGTACTTCTTGGTCTCTTTTTATGGCATATGGTTCATAGTCGGTATTGGTGTATACGGCGGTTACATGATATTGTTGCGTCAACTGCTTGTAAGCATCTATTACATTACTGTTGATGACGTGTAATGTGCTACCCATTGCTACCAGTTTTGATTGGATATTTTGTAGCTGGTTATATATGAATGAGACACGTTTATCGTACCGGTCTTCCAGTTCATTCAGTATTTCAGTATCAAAAATAAAAATAGGGAGTACCTTATGTCCAGACTTTAATGCATGATATAGCCCGGCATTATCATCAAGCCTTAAGTCTCTTCTAAACCAAAAAACTGATACTTTTTGCATCTATATACATACTATTGAAACCACTCTAATGTAAGCATATAAGAATAGCTCATCCAAATACTTAACATTTATAGTATCATAACTTATCGCTTATACGTCGTATAGAGTTAGTTGGAACATTAATTTTATTCAATAATGTATTACTATTTATAGTAAATACCTTTGATGATGAAGCAAAACAAAAAATAGAAGTTACTTTTACATATCAGAAAATCGATACATTTAATAATGTAACCCGATATCGTTTATATGACAGAAAGTAAAAAAATAGAGCTATCCATTGTTGTTCCTGTTTTCAATGAAGAGCAGATCATTGGCACATTGGTGGAAAGAATGACCAAGGCTGCAGCGTCCATCACAGATAGCTATGAGATTATTTTTGTGAATGACGGCAGCAAGGATAAGACCCTCCCTTACTTGAAAGAATATTGCTCTAAAAGTGATAAGCTTCATTATATCAGCTTCTCTAGAAACTTTGGCCACCAAATAGCCATATCAGCAGGTATGGACAAGTCTTCGGGTAATGCTATTGTTACCATAGATGGAGACTTGCAAGACCCACCCGAGTTGATACCTGAAATGTATCAGCAATATAAAGATGGCTATAAAGTAGTATATGCAAAACGTAGTAAGCGTAAAGGCGAGAGTTTCTTTAAGCTATTTACTGCAAAGATGTTTTACCGCTTTATGGCTAGATTGGTATCTTTTGAAATACCATTGGATGTAGGTGACTTTAGATTAATAGGTAGAGATGTGCTAGACTACCTTAAACGTATGAAGGAGTATGATAAATACATTCGTGGGCAGATAGCATGGTTAGGGTTTAAGAGTACTTATGTAATGTTTGAGCGCGATGAACGTAAGTTTGGTACGACCAATTATCCATTCAAAAAGATGTTGCGATTGGCCTTTAATGGTATTACAGCATTTTCAGACTCTCCATTGAAAATAGCAACCAACTTAGGTTTTATTGTTTGCATTATATCATTCCTTATAGGCATGTATGCATTGTACGGTTTCTTCTTTGCTAAGAATACTTTACCGGGATGGGCGTCTACCATTATCAGTATTACTTTCCTGGGTGGTGTGCAACTATTATCGCTAGGAATATTAGGTGAATATATAAGTCGTATTATCAACAATGTACGCGACCGACCGCTCTATGTGATAGATGAAACAACACTGGATGAAGAATAACATTAAAAAAGGCTGATCTTATGATCAGCCTTTTATTATAATAGTTCGTTTACTGCTTTTACCAATTCAGCACGTGTAATCGGTACACCTTTTATCTTATTATAAGCAATGGCATCTACCAGATACTTATCTCTAATGATCTTTATCAGTTGTCCGTTGTTGATCTCAGGCACTAATATCTTTTTGTAACGTTTAAGTATATCGCCTAAATTTTTAGGGAAAGGTCTTAAGTAAGTAATATGTGCATGAGCTACTTTCTTGCCCGCTTCATTTAGTTCTTTTACAGCACTCTTAATAGCACCATAGGTTGATCCCCAGCCAAGTACCAGTACATCACCTTCTTCAGGTCCGTTATCAATAGTTTGTAATGGAATATGATCTGCTATCTTTTCTACCTTAGCCTCACGAGTGTGCACCATCAGTTCGTGGTTCTCAGGGTCGTAAGACACATTACCTGTGATGTCCTCTTTTTCCAATCCACCTATCCTGTGTTCTAAACCTTCAGTACCAGGTACAGCCCAAGGCCTTACCAAACGTTCATCTCTTTCATACGGCATAAATGGTTCATCACCATCCTTGGTTTTGAATTGTACTTCTATTGGTTGCAAATCTTCAGTTTGTGGGTATTGCCATGGCTCAGCACCATTTGCAATATAACCATCACTTAGGAAGATAACGGGTGTCATGTGCTGCAACGATATTCTTGCCGCTTCATACACGGCATCAAAACAGTTAGTAGGTGTAGATGCCGCAACTATAGGCATAGGGCACTCCCCATTTCTACCATAGTAGGCTTGTAATAAATCACTTTGCTCAGTCTTAGTAGGTAGGCCTGTAGAAGGTCCGCCACGCTGAATGTTGACAATAAGAAGCGGAATCTCCAGCATTACGGCCAGCCCCATAGCTTCGGTTTTCAAAGCCATACCAGGGCCTGATGTAGTGGTAATACCTAAACTACCACCATAAGCAGCACCTATAGCTGCTGATATACCGGCTATTTCATCTTCAGCCTGAAACGTCCTTACATTAAAGTTCTTATGCTTAGATAGCTCATGCAGAATGTCTGATGCCGGTGTAATAGGGTAAGTACCTAAGAATATAGGCAGCTTAGACATTTGCCCAGCAGCAATGATACCGTATGATAAGGCAACATTACCTGTAATATTTCTGTATTCACCAGCAGGTAGTTTCGCCTTCTCTACTTTAAATCTTGTTGTAAACGCCTCTATGGTGTCCCCGTAATTATAACCCGATTGTAATGCCTTAAGGTTACTTTCCAGTATTTCAGGGCGCTTGCCAAACTTCTCTTTTAAGAAGTTTTGTGTATTGGCCATATCGCGATTGTACAACCAGTATAAGAAACCAAGAACGAACATGTTTTTAGACCTGTCCTTTTCCTTTGTTCCTAATTGTATATCTGCCAAAGCTTCGCGAGTAAGCTTGGTCACATCTATTTTATAGGATTCGTAGCCTGTAAGTGTCTCGTCTTCTAATGGGTTCTCCCCATCAGCATAGTTGGCTAGCCTTAAGTTCTTTGCATCAAAGCCTGCTGTATTGATAATAACGATACCACCCGGCTTAAGGCTAGGCATGTTCACTTTTAATGCAGCAGCATTCATGGCTACCAATACATCACATTGATCACCCGGTGTGAATATCTGATTGCTCGAAAACCTTAGCTGGAAACCACTTACGCCCGGTAGCGTACCTAATGGAGCACGTATCTCTGCAGGGAAATCAGGGAATGTAGAAAGATCATTACCGGCAAGCGCTGTATTATTGGTAAACTGCGTTCCTGTCAGCTGCATACCATCACCACTATCTCCTGCAAACTTAATTACGACGTCATCGACCGTCTTAGTAGATATAGACATAATAATAAAACTGTGCAAAGTTAGTCATTTCTAGGCTTATCCCATTGTTTGCGCATATACATACCATGATATTAGCATAATGTTGTATTTGATGTTAAAACTGACAAAAATCACACCGTATGAGGGAGTAATTAAGGTTTATTGTTCCATCAATTAATGTAGGTTTGTAGTAAGTAAGAATAATGCGCGCATTAACAATCATATTCCTGTGCATACTATTGGGCAGCAGCCTGGCAGCAACAGCACAACAGACAAAAGAAAAACAGCCGAGAATACTCATATTACTGGATGGATCGTCTAGTATGTTACAGTCTTGGTCAGATAACGGTGAGCGTTTTGATGCGGCTGCTAAGATCATTCTTTCTTTGATGGATAGTGTTTATAAAGTAAATGACCAGGTAGAGTTTGCCTTGCGCGTTTATGGACACCAACACCCCACTCAAGAAAATAACTGTTTTGATACTAAGCGTGAGATCATGTTCAGTAAGAACAACTTCACGCAAATGTCGCTAAGGCTGGAGGCGCTACATCCATATGGTGTATCTCCCATTGCATTATCATTAAAAGAAGCTGCCGAGAACGACCTGATAGACCTGAAGAAAAATAAATACAGCCTGATCCTCATAACTGATGGTGGAGAAAGCTGCGGAGGAAATATTTGTGAGGTAGTAGAGCAGCTGTTAAAAAAGAAGATCGACTTTAAGCCATACATCGTTAGCCTAATTGATTACGAACCTCTGAAGAAAGAGTATGATTGTTTAGGAGAATACTTAATGGTAACTAAAGACAAGGAAATACCCGTTGCCGTTGGTAAAATAGTAGATGATTATAAAACCACTTTCATCAGGCCGGTACTGACACAAAAGATGATACAAACGGCACTGGTGAACAAGCCGCCAAGTGCCTTAAAAGTAAACATACCATCCTTTAAGGTAACTACAGAAACAGAACAGAAAGCGGAGAAGAAAGAAACTAAAGTAGTACCTACTCCTGTGCAGGATACATTGATAGTACAGGCACCGACTAAAAAATCAAATATTGTAGTTCAGGAGAGAGTTAGAGAACCTGAAGCAGGTATTGATAAATTAGACGCAGTAAGTACACCCAAGGCTTTGCCACAGGTGTCTTCAACTAAAGAAGTGGTAGCGGCAAATGTACCCAAGTATGAAAACACTACCATAGAAGTACCTAAGCCCAAAGAGCCGATATACAAACCTGTGAAAATAACACCGGCAGGAAACAATACTCTAAAGGCTACACCTCCTACAGTAGTACCACCTAAAAAAGTGGATTTCAAAATTGAAAGGGAAGAGGCTGAAGAAACAACGCTTGAGATATTCTTCACCAACGGTAAAGGAAAGTTTTATGAAACTACGCCTAAAATAATTCTATCAGAGCCGGGAACAGACAAACAACTGCGCACTTTTTGGAGAACAGTAAATGCAGTAGGTTCTCCTGACCCACAAAACATTCCTGCTGGCACATACAAGCTTACCATACCGGGCAAGGACAATTTTGTGATACCTGCTTTGGAAGTAAAAGAAAACCAAAAGAATAAATACCTGATCACGGTTAATAATGCTTCCTTACGTTTTGAATATACCCACCCTACCAATAAAGCTGTAGTTGAGTATGCGGCACGTGTAAAGAAGGCATTACAAAGAAGCCAGGTGATCAAACAGCTATGTACGCAAGAGCTGGAGTATGAGCCGGACAACTACCATATTGAGCTGAATACCTTACCAAGAAAACACTTTAATGTAGATCTTGAGTTTGGTGCAATAGTGACGATAAAAATAGAAAGGCCGGGTTATTTACAGGTTACTAATACTAGGGCTGTAGGGCAAACACAATTATACTATCAGCATGGCGATCGTTTCGAACCATTCTATAAGTTGAATGTAAATGGTAACGGTGCACAGCAGAAGTTAAGATTGATGCCTGGTCCTTATAAAATAGTATTCATGTCTGGAGGCACACCTAATGCCGTACAAAAGGTGAAAAACTTCACGATAAAAAGCGATACGATCACTGAACTATATTTAGACAGATAATCGCAGCAACAAGATGGAAAAGGTTAAGATTCAAGAAGTAGCTTTTGACTCTGCGCTATACCACCAAGTATATAGGTTGAGAGATGAGATCTTAAGAAAGCCTATCAATTTATCACTTGATGATGAAGACCTTTCCGATGAAATAAATGATTATATACTAGCAGCACTTATTGATGATGATGTAATAGGATGCTTGATATTAACCCTTAAAGAAAACAAGCTACAATTACGACAAATGGCTATTGCAGAAAGCCATCAGAAAAAAGGTTTGGGTAGCATATTAGTAAAGGCAGCAGAAAAGTTGACCATCGAAAAAGGCTACAGCGCCATAGTACTACATGCGCGAATGGTAGCTAAAGACTTTTATTTGAAGTTGGGCTATCAACAAATAAGCGATATTTTTACTGAGGTCGGTATCGACCATGTAATAATGGAGAAAAAGCTTATTGAAACATTGTAATACCAGATCGTCCGGCGTTCAATATCTGTATTTTGATCATTCAAGTCAGTTACCCAAAATATGGGACGACTTCTTGCCTGAAGATCATGATCTAAAAAAGAAACAATTATTAGCATCAGAAGCTGCTGCTTTGCCTGATATTTCTTTTTTGTATTTATTGGTGACCAATCAAGAGCAACCCATCATAGCCATATCGTTTCAAGTATTGAAATTTAGTAAAGAACACTTGAATGAGTTGATGGTAAAACCCTATCAATACTTCTTTTGGAAGTTGTTTCTCAAATTGTATCGTCCAACATTATTAGTATCCGGTCATTTGTTTAGGCACGATGTAGACACCTGCTACCATAGGCATGATATCAATGGCTATGAAGCATACTTATATCATAGCACAGCACTTGAAAAAACCATTGCACGCACACGTGCTAATGCGGCATTGATCAAAGACCTTCCTTCTGATCTTGGTACCTATTTTCAACGCTATAAGCGGGAGTATACATTGCTAAAGAACGATATATCAATGGATATGGAGATACCTGCCGAATGGGAAACCATTGATGATTACGAAGCAGCCTTGAAACATAAATATGCGCAGCGATTTAGAAAAATACGGAAGCCTTGGAGAAAACTTACGATAAAGGAGTTCACTACAGAAGAGCTGTTTGAACATAAAAAGGAGCTGTATGATCTTTACAAAAAAGTAACCGATCACCAACAAGTGAGAATAGGTTTCATCAGCGAAGATTTTTTACCCGAACTAAAAAAGAGCTGTGGGCCTCTACTGAAAGTATGGGGCATATATAATGGTGATCAACTATTAGCTTTTTTTAGTGCTTGGAATAAGGAAGAGGTTTTCGATATGTTCTATATAGGTTTTGATTATGATCAAAACAAGAAGTACTCCTTATATTTCAACATCTTATTCTTTAGTATTGAACAAGCCATCAAGCTGAAGAAACAAAAACTAATATTAGGTCGTACCGCATTAGATGCAAAAGCCAGGCTAGGCTGTGTGCCAAGATATTTACCTACCTACCTTTATGTAAGAAACTCATTTCTTAGAAGGCGAGTGGCCAAAGCACAAATCAGTACATCAGAAAATGAGGGTGCATGGGAGCAGCGACATCCTTTTAGAAAGCAAAACGATTAGTGTGCTTCCAGCCAATTATTACCTACACCTACTTCCGCATTTACAGGTACACCATGAGGCAACTCCATAGCCGCTTCCATATTGTCTTTCACCAGTTGTTTCACCACTTCTATTTCGTCTTTATACACATCAAAAACCAATTCATCATGCACTTGCAATATCATCTTGGTTTTTAGTTGCTCTTTCTCCAAGGCATAGTACACTTTGGTCATCGCCATTTTTATCATCTCTGCTGCAGTTCCTTGTATAGGTGAGTTGATGGCGTTTCGCTCTGCATAGCCTCTCACAGTATGGTTAGACGAGTTGATGTCTCTTAAGTAGCGCCTTCTGCCCATCAGCGTTTTTACATAGCCTTTATCTTTTGCATAGGCTACCGTATCATCCATATATTGCTTGATGGCAGGATATTCTTTGAAGTAATTATCAATGATGGTTTTGGCTTCCGTTCTGCTAATACCTAAAGAACCTGCTAAGCCAAATGCGGTTTGTCCGTAGATGATACCAAAGTTTACAGCCTTAGCAGCACGTCTCATTTCAAAGGTTACATCTTCTTCAGCTACGTTGTATACTTTAGCAGCTGTTGCCGTATGTATGTCTTTGTCGTTCACAAAGGCCTCTATCATGGCCGCATCATTACTGATAGCTGCAACAATTCTGAGCTCTATTTGTGAATAATCGGCAGAAAGTAGTTGCCAGTCTTCACCCCTAGGTATAAAGGCTTTTCTGACCTCTCTACCTCTGTCTGTTTTAATTGGTATGTTCTGTAAGTTGGGGTTGATACTACTGAGCCTACCCGTTACCGCTACCGCCTGACTGAAGTTGGTATGTATCCTCCCTGTTCTTGGGTTGATCATGTCAGGCAATGCATCAACATAGGTGCTTTTTAGTTTACTTAATTCTCTGAACACTAAAATATCATCTACGATCTGATGCTTGGCGCGTAGCTTTTGCAATATATCTTCACTGGTAGCATATTGGCCTGACTTGGTCTTTTTGGCCTTCTCGTCCAGCTTCATTTTATCGAACAGTACTTCACCGAGCTGCTTAGGCGAGCTGAGTTTAAAGGTAACTCCTGCTTGGCGGTACACACTTTCTTCTGCATTTCTAATATCTCTTTCCAATTCTTTCGAATAGGCATGTAAGAAGTCTTGATCGAGCCCCACGCCTTCATACTCCATATCGAGTAAAACAGGTACAAGAGGGTTCTCTACTTCTGAGAAAACCTTACGCACGTCGTTTTCATCCAGCATGGGGTCAAAGGTTTGCTTGAGTTGGAAAGTAACATCTGCATCTTCAGCCGCATATTCTGTTACCTCTTCAACAGGTATATCACTCATGCTCTTTTGGCCTTTACCTTTCTTGCCTATCAATGTTTCGATAGACACAGGCTGGTAGTTTAGGAACTTGCTGCTCAGCATATCCATACTATGTTTACCTTCGGGCTCTATCACATAGTGCGCCAGCATGGTGTCAAACATCTTACCTTTTAACTCAAAGCCATACCATTTCAGAATGGTAAGATCATACTTAATATTTTGACCGATCCAAAGAATCTCTTCGCTATCAAACAAAGGTTTGAAATGGTTGATAGTGGCTTTTGCCTTTTCTTTATCAAGTGGTATAGCAACATAATAGGCTTTACCTTTCTCATAACAAAAGCTCATGCCAATGATGTCTGCCTGATGAGGGTCAATGCCCGTAGTTTCCGTATCAAAGGCTATTTCTTTTTTATCTGAAAGCTCTTTGATCAGAGCTGATATCTCTTCTTCTGTTTGTATTAAGTGGTAGTCGTGTGTTGTATTATCTAGCGTCTTCATTTCTGAAGGTGCTTCTTCTACAAATGTTGGTTCTTCGATAGGCTTTTTAGTAGGCATTGCCGTTCCTTCAATAGGGTTGCCAAAAAGATCTAATGCCACACTTTCATTACTAGTAGCAGAGGCACTGGCAGCTGCTATTTCTTCACCTAAAACTCTTTTGCTCAGT
Source organism: Flavipsychrobacter sp. (assembly GCA_965230595.1). Lineage (GTDB taxonomy): Bacteria > Bacteroidota > Bacteroidia > Chitinophagales > Chitinophagaceae > UBA5543. Next base: position 3,155,333 of record OZ246011.1, read on the forward strand.
GTTCTAAACTCGAGTTCTGTAAAAATTTCTTTCAGTCCCTCTTTATCCCACTCAGAAAGTTTGAAGTCTTCTTCATGAAACTCTACGGGTACATCGGTAATAATGGTAGCTAGCTTCTTTGATAATATAGCATTCTCTTTCCCTGCTCTTACTTTCTCGCCTAGTTTTCCTTTTATCTCATCGGCATGGTCTAGTATATTTTCTATAGTATCATACTGACCTAGTAGCTTGGCCGCCGTTTTCTCACCTACACCTGCTATTCCGGGTATGTTATCTACAGCATCTCCCATCAAGCCAAGCATGTCTATTACTTGGTCTACCCTTGCTATATTCCATTTTTCACACACTTCTTTTGGGCCGTATACCTCAGGCTTGCCGCCTTGATAGCCAGGCTTGTACATGAAAATATTATCTCTTACTAATTGACCATAGTCCTTATCAGGGGTCACCATGTATACATCATAGCCTTTGTCAGCAGCCTGATAAGCAAGCGTACCTATAAGGTCATCCGCCTCATAACCGTCATACTCCATAGCAGGAATATTGAAACCTTTGATGATCTTCTTAATATCAGGTATGGCGCTAATGATATCTTCAGGTGCTTCTTGTCTATTAGCTTTATAGTCGGCAAAGTCAGTATGGCGCTCGGTAGGTGCATGGGTGTCAAACACCACTGATAGGTGGCTGGGATTTTCCTTTTTGATGAGATCTAATAAAGCTGTAGTAAAACCAAATTGCGCGTTGGTATTGCGTCCGGTGCTGGTAATACGCGGGCTACGGATCAAGGCATAATAGGCACGGAAGATGAGTGCCATGGCATCCAGTAAAAATACTTTCTTATCAGACATATAGCTAAGTTAAGCCAATGTCTTTAGTAGGGAAATAAATCAAACTGTTTTTTAGTGGTGTTTTACCACTCGTATTCCTTCTCTACACGTTTTTTAAGTCCATCTACTAACTTAAAAGTAGCAGGACAGCGGTGTACATTTTGGATGAAGGTATCGTTATAGTCGTCAAAAGGCTTTTTATTGTGGTGTGGAAACTCAGCACAATCGTCAGGTCTGATCTCATATATGGAACATTTGTTATCCTTTCCCAAGAATTGGCAAGGTGTTGAAGTGTTCATCCAATCTTTTGAACCCTCTTCTTGATAAAGCCATTTTGCTTTAAATTCTTTTGGTGTCATACCAAAATGGGTAGCAATACGTTTTATATCTTTGCGAGTATAAGTGGGGGTCATGGTTTTGCAACAGTTGGCACACGCCAGGCAATCAACATCGTCCCATACTTTTTTATCCACCTCTGCTACTAGTGTCTGAAAATCTTCAGGAACGACTTTATCTAACTTTTTTAAAAAACCGATCAATGGCTTTTTCTTTTTCTGTGCTTTTTTGGCAAACTTTTTCAAATCCATTATTGTAAATATAATAGGTTTAAATAAAGCGGTCTTATTTTTGTAGCCTATTTTTGTGGCTGAACACAAATTACCGGTCGCTAAGTTATTGTGCTAAGAAAGAAAAGCTTTGTATCGCCCAAATAGATGAATTTTAAATCGGCAATCATATTAGTACTGGTTTGGAGCAGTTGTCAGCTAGGGGCTACAGCACAAATTAAGCTAGGTGTAGATACACTGTTACAGGGTGGTATTGTAGATAGCATTAAACAGGCAGAAAGTCTGCGCCCATCTTCACAACAACCGGTTGTTACAAAAACGATCACCGGTTTAGTTATTGATAAAGAGTCTCGCGAGCCGGTACCTTTTGCTACGGTTTTCATTCCCAACACACCCATAGGCACAGTTACGGAATATGCCGGTGTTTTTACATTAGACGTTACAAAAAGACCTCATGATACCTTAAAGGTGCAGTTGGTAGGTTATAAGCCTTTTACAGTATTACTAAGAGCCGATACGGGTATCTACTTAATAGAAATGGAGGTGAATGATAATGTGTTGAGTGAGCTTGTGGTACGCCCAAAAGAGGACCCCGCCATAGCATTGATAAAAGAAGTAGTACGCCACAAGCCGGAGAACGACCCCGCTAAATGGGATAATTATGGTTATGAGGCTTACACTAAAATTGAGCTTGACTTACTGAACTTATCAAAAGAGCAGTTTGAAAGCTTGCCTGTACCCATGCTTAAAAAGTTCAGCTATATATATGATAATTTAGATACAACTGGTGAGCAATCTTTTCTGCCCTTTTACTTAACAGAAACCATATCTGATTACTACTACCAAAAGAAACCCAATAAGGTAAAAGAGTTTGTGCGTGCGTCAAGAGTGAAGGGCATCAACAATAAAAACATGACCAACTCTATGTCTAAGTACTTGGGTAATTTATATTTGGCTCTTGCTCCTTATGACAAATACATTGAGTTTTTTGGCAAGCCGTATGTGAGTCCCATTAGCGCGAGTGGCTTGTTATTTTACCAATACAGAATAATAGATACCACCTATATTGATGGAGATGAAGTGATAGAGCTGAAATTTTGGCCAAAGCAATATGGCACCAATACTTTTGATGGTACTATCAAGATCGTTAATGAAGTATATGCCCTGCAATACATAGAAGCTACATTACCTAAAAGTGCCAACCTGAACTGGGTAAAGGATGCAAAGTTTTATAAAAAATATTTACCCATAAATGACAGCAACTGGTTTTGCGTGCAAGAGAACTTTACAGCAGAAATACTAATGGCTCAAGAAGAGGGGTTACTGAAAATGCCGGGCATGATCGTGCGAAGAACTAACTCGTATAAAGACATAAAAGTGAATAGCGAGCAGGTGAAACAAAAGATAGATGACCCTAAACTAAAGCTTGCCGTTACTGTGGCAGATTCTGCCACAAACGATAATGATACCTACTGGCAACAAGCACGCCATAATAGTCTGAACAAGAATGAGCAGGCTATTTATAATATGATAGACACTATTGAGGCAGACCCCAAGTACCAAAGGTTTAGAAAATATGCTAAAATATTAATGACCGGTATGGTGAAAGCTGGGCCGGTAGAGTTTGGCCCTTACTGGAGTATGTATAGCAATAACCTTGTGGAAGGTAACCGTTATCGCTTCTCCATGGGTACTACACCTAAGCTATCTAAAAAAATATACTTAAATGGTTATGTAGCTTACGGAATGTTGGATCAAAGGTTCAAGTATAACTTCACGGCGTTTTATTTAATGAAACGCTACCCCAGAACGTATTTTAACTTCACCTATACGCATGACATTGACCGAACGGTAAACTATTACGACCAAGTAAGTTTTGATAATATTCTAAATGTAGCCATTAGAAAAAAAGGTATTCCTCAGAAACTCATGTTTGCTACCGATGTGCGTTTTGAGTACTATAAGGAGTATGCCAGTGGCTTTAGTCACCAATTCAACTTTATTCATAAAATATTCGACCCTTATGACCCACTGCCTGATGCAAGCATCTTTACTAGTGGAGAAGGCAAGCCTACTACTACTGTAACAGCATCAGAGTTTGGTGTGCAATTAAGATATGCGCCCGGTGAGCGCTTTATAGAAGGTAACTATTACCGTTATTCCTTAGGAGCGAAAAAGCCCATTTTCCAATTAAGATATGCTGCGGGTATTAAAGGTGTATTGAATAGTAATTATAATTACCACAGACTGAACTTATCTGTATCAGACAAAATAAAAATACCACTGTTTGGCTCATTGTATGTAAACGTGTTTGGTGGTAAGTATTGGGGAGATCTGCCGTATACTTTATTAGAGCAGCACCCCGGTAATGAAACCTATTACTACAACAAGCTAGCCTTCAATATGATGAACCAATATGAGTTTTTGAGTGACCAATTTGTTGGTGCTAATATTGAGCACTCTATTGGTAGTGGTATATTCAGGTATATCCCTTACGTGAAGAAATTGAAGTTCCGTCAGTTTTGGACGGCTAAGGGAGTTGTAGGTAGTTTAGATGCAGCCAATAGAGCTATCAACTTGAACAAAGGGTTTATGTTTAGAACTCTGGAAAATGACCCATATGTAGAGTTGGGTACAGGCGTTGAGAATATATTTAGAGTACTGAGAGTAGACTTTATATGGAGAGTTACGCCGCAAAGTTTACCTAATGAAACCGTGCTGCGTAACTTTGGTATATTCGGTAGCATGAAGGTAGCTTTCTAAAGCAGCCCCCATTTTTCCAATATTTGATGTGTGTGCTCTTTGGCTTTTACTCTTTTGATGATATGATGTATCGTACCGTCTTCATTGATCAAAAAAGTAGTTCTTTTTATACCCATAAATTTGTTGCCATAAAGGTTTTTCTCTCCCCAGGTATTATATAAGTTGGCCACTTTTTTATCCTCATCGGTAAGTAGTGTAAATGGCAGTTCGTACTTCTTTTCAAAGTCTTTGTGTTTGCCAACGCCATCAGGGCTAATACCTAATACAGTAATATCTTTTTCTTTCAATAAGCTTGTATTGTCTCTAAAGTTACAGGCTTGGTCAGTGCAAGTTGGCGTATCATCTTCAGGGTAAAAGTATAAGACTACTTTTTTGCCTGTGTAATCGTTTAGTGATATTTTCTTTCCATTCTGATCAGTTGTTGTAAAGTTAGGAGCCTTATCGCCTTTGTTTAATTCCATGTCTCTATTTTATAAAATTGTAAGTTATCGTTTTCGAATTATTGTTATCGTCGGTAGCTGTTACTACCAACTCGTGTTTCCCTTTTGGGCAATGCTCGTCGAATTCATAAACAAATACATCGCCTTTTTGCTCAAAGCACAACCACTTACCATCTAGTGTTGCTTCAAAATTCTTGACATAAGTTGTAGCATCGGTAGCTTTAAAGCGTATGGTTTTATAGTTGGTGAGTGTAGCACCGTCTTTCTGCAGAGGTACTATTCTTGGTGGTTGTGTATCGGCGATTAACTTATACGAGCCAAATACACGAGTGCGCGTGGTATACCATCCGTCATCATAGTCGGCCTTCTCTCCATCGTTACTTTTACCATCGCTATAGATCACTGTTATTTTGTCTCTTAGTTCAAAAGGGACAGGCTTGTTAGGTTTGATGTAGATCTTAAAATATTTATGAACCGGTATTTCCGGATAGTGTATTTGATATACAGATGAATAGCTATTACTGTCTGCTTGCTCGCTGAATTTTAAACAAAAGTCATCGTAGAGAAGCCCTTCAGGTAAATGAAATTTCACATTTGGGTGCTTAAAGTGTCCTGGGTCATCATAATGAAAAAAGTGTTCGCAATCATTTATCCTATCCACATCTGTTTGATCGTATTTTAAGTTAAACGCAACATGGCTTACATTGCCTACAGGGTCTGTTAGTTTAATATAAGCTTTGTGTGTTTCTGCATCGCTTAAGTTCAACACACCACTATTTTTATTAAGCTGATAAATGCTTTTGAGTTTATTGCCCGGTAGTGTAAAGAATAGTTGTACATATCCACCGCCTCGCTTTTTTGTTCTATAATCAAGATAGGAGTTCATATAGCGAGTGATGTCATATCCAATATCATCTAGTGTTATTTTGCATTGCAAAGCGCTGTCCATATACAGCTCAGCAGTGTAAAAAGTAAGCGTGTTGTGACTGCCATTCATAAAGTCATTGGTCTTCAAGCCAATGCCTATAAAAGGTGAAGTGGTTACTATTGTGCCATTAGGTTCATATGTAGTTCCTTTTTTTAGTAGACGGTTAAACTGAGGTTGCTGCTCATATATGCTCGCTTCTAAATCGTATACGACCACCTTAGTAGGAACAGGGGCAACATTATCTTCAATCTTGAAGCCGAATAGCATAGGGTTCAATGGATGCTCTGTGCGGCTATCTCTTATTTCAAAGTGTAGGTGCGGCGCTGTAGAAGAGCCTGTATTGCCCGACCACGCTATTACTTCTCCTTTCTTCACAGGAAAAGTGCCCGACTTAGGGTAAAGGTCTACAGTCCATTTCTTATTGCGATACTGTGCTTTCTTTACATAAGCTTGCACATCTGCTTTAAAATCGTTGAGGTGGGCGTACACTGAGGTATAGCCTTTAGGATGCCTGATGTACAGTGCATGACCAAAGCCACCTTTCTGCAGCCTAACACGTACGATCTCTCCATCTGCTGCTGCGTGTACTTTAAAGTTCTCCTTACCCTGTGTTTTAATATCCAATCCACTATGAAAGTGATTTGGGCGACACTCACCAAAATTACCTGCTAGTATGATGGGTATATCCAAAGGATTGCGGAAATAATCTTGCGGATAAGGGCTGTCTATCTTGCTTTGAGCAGCAGACTGTAGTGCGGTTAAAACACTGATATATATTAGAAGTATTTTTCTCATAAGAGGTAGGCTAAGCTTATATTATTCAAAGTTGCTGAAATACTATAGCATATACAACCGATATCATTAAAGATAATGCTTAGATTTGCAGCGCTAATAAGCTAGGTAAGCTATTATGTTTGATAAGCTGAAGAAAAAATGGAATGTAAGTTGGCTGCAGCTGGTGTTGATCTTATGCACCTTTGCTATTGGTGGTAGCTTATGTGGTTATGTCGGTAGGGCTATTATGGGTGTATTACCTATTGATAAAGGTGCACTTTGGGTAGTAGTCTATATTATTTTGATCACACTACTTTGGCCAATGGCAGTATTATTAGTCAGCATTCCTTTTGGTCAGTTCTCCTTTTTTAAAAACTATTTATCAAGAGTGGCCAAGAAGCTAGGGATAAAGAAGTAATACTAAGAATGTAGTATTGCTCTTAATACTTGTAGCGATTTAATATTGCCCATGTGTTGGGTATGAGTATGTAGGAACGATATATACCAGTCCAGTAAATTAAACCTTTGTGTTGCATGCATGTCTACGTTGGCTATAGTGCTAATATTATCGCATTGCATCAGGTCAGACAACAAGCGCACTTCACTATCACTTAACGATGAGCTTTGTACAGGAGGGTGTTGGCTAAATGCCCCTTCTACCATATCAAGGTATGGTGTATGAGCAGTATAATGTCCGTTGATATCATAGCCTAGTAACCTACTACAGTGGATAACAAAGAAAATGGGATAGTTCGCTATTTTGTGATCTTCCTCCCGATCTATTGACTGGAAATACTGAAAAGCAAAATCAAAGATATCTTCCATTTGTGCTTTCTCAGGCAGAAGTTTCAGTAATAGTTCTACTGAAAAAAGTGCGATGCTGTTTTTGATGACATCTTCCTGTAACGATCGGTATAGGTATGCCGGTTGAAACTCTTTAAGCCGCTGCAGGCCGTTCTGCTCTTTTTGATAAGCGACGATATCCAGTAAAGTACAAGGTTGCAGTAATCCTGCTTTGTTGCCTCTAGCCTTACTACTTCTTACCCCTTGAACCAGGTAAGACTGTACCCCTACCTGTTCGGTAAAGATGTTGCATATAAGGCTGGTCTCACCGTATTTGATATTACGTAATACAATCCCCCTAGTGGTTACAAGCATACACTATTCCATGAATAACATTTTGCCGGTCTTGGTTTCAGAGCCGTCTTTATTAGTGGCAAAGATAAGATAGACACCTGATTGAGGACGCTTGCCGGTATAGTCTCTACCATTCCATATGGCTTGACCACCTAACGCCGTAGTGCGGTAGATTAGCTGACCTGATACATCGGTAATTCTCACATCAGCATTTTCTACTAATCCTTTAATGGCTATTGTGCCACTATAACCTGAAGGTATCGGGTTGGGATAAGTAATCAGCTCATCAGCATTTTTCCTGCCACCATCGGTAGCAGTGCTTCTATAGCTCATTAGCCCTTTTTCAGTTCCTATATATACATCTCCTGTAACGGCATCGATGGTTATCTTTTGTACATTGTTACCTGGTAGAGGACTGTTTTCTGAAGTAAAACGCTCAATGATCTGGTCACCATCAGGGGATATCAACCAAATACCATTGTTCGTACCTATCCATTTTCTATTAGCACCATCTACAGCTATGGCTCTTACTTGCTCATTTTGAAACAAGAAGCCTGCAAAATCATCAAACTGTACTACTCTTTTTTCCGCTTCACAACCACCATTTATAGCATCGCCTGGGCAGTTTACAATACCTATACCATTTGCAGTGCCTATCCATATTGCACCATCTTTATCTTTGGCCAGACAGTATACTTCATTATCAGGAAGACCACCAGAGCCTTCTCCTGATCTTAGCTGCCTGTACAGATCATCTGATGGGTTATCAACAGTACCTCCATCATCATACACTACTACACCATAGCCTCCCGGTGAGGCATACCATTTTTGCCCATTATCATCTATAATAACATGTGCCGCACTGTTGGGTAACCCCGACCTGTTTAGCAATACTCTAAATTGATACCAAGTACCTTCTTTAGTTCTTGCTAATAGTTCATATGGTTGACCACCCAATACATTCACCCAAAGTGTTCCATTATCATCAAACGCTAAGCCGCTAACGCGGTAAATATCACCCGTAGAAGATGTAGGTATGGTGTTTTGCTTTACTATTTCATGGCTGCCGTCTGGTTTCAGTATAAACAATCCTCCTGTGGTAGACCCTGCGTATACATTTCCTTGAGGCCCTTTGGTAATGTGTGTGAAATCGCGCATGCTATCACCAAAAGGTTTATAGTCAAATAGCCTATAGTTGGTCCACTCTTCGTTATTGAATTGAGAGAAGCCGCTGCTATTACCATTAGCTTTGTATACATCATCATAACCACCATGTGCTACCCATACTTCTTTGTTATTAGCATAGATGTCAAAAGTAGCAAAGTCTCTAGGCCCTTCAGGTTCTTTTAGATTGTAAGGATCTCCTTTCAGGGCTCTTTTCTTAAGTCCGTTAAACTCATCAGCAACAAATTTTACACTATCAGAAGTAGGGAAGTTAAGAACAGTTGTTGCGAAACCTTGTGTTTTAAAAGAGTCCACTAAGTTATAGCTTAGGTTCATTTTCTTTGCCATACCGTTAAAAGTGCTGGCATAGTTTTCAATGATCCAAATGCCTCCCAAGCCTTTATTTATGGCTCGGGTAGTACTGTCTGAATTATATTTATAATTCAGGGTGTTATTCTCTATGGCAAACAAGCTATCAATTAGTGAAACGAATATTTTATCATCTACACTTACAATGCCTATGAAATTTCTTGAGTCGTCAATAGCTTGCCATGAGGTAAAGTCTTGTAGGTTATTGCTATTCTTTTCAGCAGTGTATAGCCCTTGGTCAGTAGCTGCATAGAATTTGCTACCTGAAGAAGTAAATCCCTTAATGGCTATATTTTGACTGTTTTTAGTAAAAGAGTAAGTCTCCTTCACCTCTCTTTTTTCCAAATTAATAACCATGATACCTATATCAGTACTTAAGTAGGCTAAGCCGTTTTCAGTATATATGCCATTGATGGTTTTACTGCCGGCTACAGTTTTAAGTTTAAGGTCAGGGATATTATAAAAACTGTGGTTTTTAAATAGGTCGATATTGCTGTTTTCGTAGGCTAGTATCACAGTCTCAGTGAGGTCATCATAGCCTATATGCTGCATACCTACATCAGCCATACCGTCTACCTTGCTGTAAGTGGTGATCTCTTCGTTGACTATATCAAAACTGTAAAATGCTTGTTCTGCGGCAACAAAAATTGTACTTCCATCAGTAGCAATGCTACGGGCTTTCTTATAGGGCATATGCGCTCTCCACTGGCCTATTGCTCTTTCTTGAGCTGTAGAGGTATGTGCAAGTAATAGTAAGAATGCGCAGAGTAGTGATATTAATCTCATAATACTTATAGAACGTCTATCAAATGTACTGAAATTTAAAACGTTGCAGGTTAGGCTATATTGTTTATGGCATTGCCACTACTTTAATATTTGCTCAATAAGCCTGGGATAATAGAAATGCTCTAGTTGATGTATTTTTTGAGCTAAAGAGCTGACGTTATCATTTTGCTCTACCTGACATCTGGCTTGTAGTAGTATTGCCCCATCATCATATACTTCATTTACCCTATGTATAGTAATCCCCGATTCTGTTTCCTTATGGTCAAGTACTGCCTGATGCACATGGTCGCCATACATACCTTTACCACCATATTTAGGTAATAGAGAAGGGTGGATATTGATAATGCTATCAGGGTATTCTTGTAAAAGTGATGTTGGTATTTTTCTTAAGAACCCTGCCAGTACAATAAGACTAGGGTTATAAGAGCGTAGCTGATCAATAAACAAATGCCCGCTAAGTGTATCGTCATTGACTATCGAAAATGGGATATGTTCTTTTTCGGCAATGTCAATAACACCGGCATTTGCCTTATTAGTAACGATCAATGATACATTGACGTCATCGGTACCTCTAAAATGATCAATGATGGCTTGTGCGTTTGAACCCCTGCCTGATGCAAAAATGATAATTGAACTCATGCTATATTGTTGCTACAAAAATATAAAAGAGCAAAAGGATAATGTTATTTAATTTTATGTCATGGCAGATGGTAAGTTAAGGTTGGATAAATATTTGTGGTCCATTCGTGTTTTTAAAACACGCTCGCAAGCTACTAAGGCTTGCGAAGAAGGTAAAGTGAAGTATGAAGGGGCTAATGTTAAGCCTTCAAAAACTGTTGCTGTTGGCGATAAGTATGATGTGAGAGCGCCTGGTAGAAAATGGACGATTGAAGTGTCAGCACTGTTATACAAAAGAATGAAATACGAGGAAGCGGTGAAGTATTATATAGATCATACCAGCGAGGAAGATAAGGACTATAACAAACGTTTATCTTCCAGCTTCTACACAGGAAAGCGCTTAAGTAAAACAGGCCGCCCCACTAAAAAACAGCGTCGCGACCTGAATGAATATCTTGAACCCGGTATGGATGAAGACTGGGACTAGTTGATAAGGTAGAAATTACCTGTTTTTAGTTTGGTCCAGTTCGATCCATTGTCTCTACTAACATATATACCTGTATTAGCAGCTACATATACATACTCTACTTTGGAGTCGTTTTTGTAATAGTTATACTTACCTACTATTGAACGTACTGTAGTGTTTACATCAAAACCAATGCTAGAAGATTGGAATGTAGTAGAGCCTAGAGGTAAACGGTAAGCACCATAACCTTCTAAACCTACGATCAATGCTTTCTCAAATGGCGCATATACAGAGTGTATAGCTACATTGGCGGGTAAGCCTGAATATTGTGTCCAGTTATCACCTTGGTCCGTGCTAAACCATACACCATCTGCACCCGTAGCATCTGCAGCTATAATGTTATCACCGTAGTGTGAGATGAAAAACTGACCGGTACCTGTAGGTAAGCCATTAGCCAGCTTCTTAGTCCAACCGGTAGTAACATCATCTTTTACGTATATAGCTCTGTTAGGGTCGTCAAAAGCTACAAGTTTACCATTTTCAAGCTGAGTGAATGATGTAATAGATGCACCTGCATCTAAACCATTATCGTTGTCAGTGATCCAGGTATCATCTACAGCTACTTTCTCAGCATATACGATACCCTTACCGTCAGACGATGCCATATATACCCTATTGTTAAAGCTGGGTACATCTAGTATCATACTTGAATGAAAAGCTGATGAGTTAACCCTGTTATAAGTGATATTGAACTGTTTTCCTTCATTGGTACTCATAAAAGCATTAGGACTGCTCTTTATCATGATCATACCCGTGCCTGAGGTCACTAAAGATCTTGGAGGTATACCATCTGCTGGAAAGATGATCTGCTTGTAGTCAGAACCGTCATTTGTATTGTATATAGTACCCAAAGAGTCTATTATATACATGGTAAAAGGCTTGGTAATAACTTGGTTATTATCAATTCCATTATTTTTTTGACAGCTTTGAAAGGCAAAAGCCGTTAAAGCGAACATCGAAATTTTTAGAACATCTGATATCCGGCGCATCTAATTAATTTTCATCAAGTTTAAACAAAAAAGTTAAGAAATCAAAGGTCTGGCGCTAAATTGAGCTTAACTATAACTATAAGTAAAAAAACATCTTCCATATTACAGAAAGATGCTTTTATATATTTATTATTTAATATTAAAATGGTAAGTCATCCACACTTTCAGGAGATGGGTTAAAATTATCAGGTCCTGAGTTATTGTCTCCTGAATTGGTATTGTATGCAGGTGCTGCTTGTGGCGTAGGTGCTTGGCTCATATCTTGAGTAGCGTTTTCTATACGCCAAGCGTCAAGGTTAGTAATGTAATTAACTTTGCCATCACGCTCCCATTTGTTGCCTTTAATATTGAAGCTAACCTTCAACATATCACCTTCGTTGTATCTATCAAGTATCTCACACTTGTTTTGTACCAGCTGCATTTTGGCATAGTTAGTATACACATTGCCATTAACATCATCTGATAACTCTAAAACGAATTCTCTCTTTTTAAAACGCTCACTTACTTGTTGCGTGTCTTGCTTAACTAGTAATTTACCAGTAATTTCTAAACTCATTATATATCTATTTCAATTTTTTACTGTAGAAATCAAAGATACCAAATAATAAATAGGCTACGACAATACATCACATATATTATACTATTATTTAGATATGCTCTGTGTAAGTATATAGTGTATATGTATGCTGATGTATACTGAACTGAAAGAATGAAATAAAATGCTTGGATATAAGCTAGAGAAACCTACAGAATTCGGCTAAGGTATATACATATCAACGAAAAACATGTAGAATAAATTCTATCTAGGTTTTTTGTAAGATTTTGGGAAATTCGCATGCTTTTTGTTGTGTAATCAAAAAGCGTAAAGGGTATTAAAGTAGTTACATATTTATGGAGAGGGTTTTAATAGCAGATGATCACAGTCTGATAAGAAAGGCTGTGTCATTGATCTTGAAGAATAATCTTAATATCAAATTTTACGGAGAAGCATCAAACTGTAATGAAGTGATGTGTGAGTTGCAAAAAGGTAACTACACCCATTTGATACTAGATATTGTATTAGAAGATTGTACAGCATTAGAGATCATACCGAATATTGAAAAGCTGTATCCCAATTTGCGCATATTGGTTTTTTCTATGGTGAGTAGAGAGATATATGGAGAAGCATTGAAGCAGTACGGCGTCTATCACTTTCTTCCAAAAATCACAGCAGAAGACGATACCATTCGTTATTTCAAAGACTTTTTGTTTCACTACGATAAAGAAGTTAAGGCTATAAAAGACAATAAAAAGAAAGACCTAAATCCTTTTAGCAACTTGTCTGCACGTGAGTTAGAAGTGTTGCACTATATGTTAAACGGTTATGGCACAAAAGAGATATCAAATAACCTGAATTTAAGAATGAGCACCGTATCTACAATAAAGGGTAGAATTTTTGAAAAAACAGGAACAACAAACCTTAAAGACCTAATGCAACTAGGAGCACTATTTGATATCAGCTTCGTGTAATGACCTAATTATGATCACCCTCACCGCTCATTCATTGGCTCTTTATGCCGTTATAGCATTCATACTACTATTAGTATTTGCTATTGTATTGTATCTCTTTCTTAAAAAGTATTACACCCAAAAAGAACAGCTATACAAATTGAATATTGAAAGAAAGATAAGAGAGGTAGAGCGGAAGAATTTTGAGCTGGAAAAGGTAAATAATATTAAAACAAGGTTGATCTCCATCATAAGTCATGATATCATTAGCCCTTTGCGTTTTATGCACCTTTCGGGTAAAAACTTGATCAACCAAGAAGATACGACAGTAGAAGAGTATGCTGAGACGCTTATAGAGGTCATCAATACTTCACAAGAGCTAGAGCTTTTATCAGCCAACATCCTGAATTGGATCAAATACCAAAACAAGAATAGGAAACTCGTCAAAGAGAATATCCATCTGCACGAGATAGTAGAAGAAGTATTTAGTATTCTAAGGCCATTAGCCAAAGAAAAAGGCATTTTTCTAACTAATAATATAGACCAAGGTGATGTTATTGAGCAATACTTTGAACCGTTGAAAGTAATTCTGTACAACCTTGTATTGAATGCAATAAACTTCATGGTGGGTGGCCATATTCACATCGTGAGTAAAAATTTGAAAACAGGCCTGCTAATAGAAGTTAAGGATGAAGGCCTTGGTATGACACAGCAGCAGATTGATAATCTACTATCTGAACAGACATTTATATCTACTGTAAACAGTAAAGGCAAAAGAGGTAATGGGCTTGGATTCTTGATAATCAAGGACTTATTAAAAGTAACCAATGGCAGGTTCACCATTTCGAGTGCAAAGAACAGAGGAACCAAGATCAAATTATTCTTCCCGAATAAATAAAAAAAGGAAAGCATATGCTTTCCTTTTTTAGGGAGGCTAATGGGTCTCGAACCCACGACCTTCGGAACCACAATCCGACGCTCTAACCAACTGAGCTATAGCCTCCATCATTTTGGGGAAGCAAAGGTAAGTAAAAATGAGAATTTCTACAGGCGAAATATATATTTCTTTTAGAAACGAAAATGTTGAGATTATTAGAAAATAATGGCTTTGAGTGCTTTTTTAACAAATAATCCATGAATAGGCTGTTATATTTGCGCTTCAATATAGTTTTTATGATGAAACGTATCTTTTTACTGGGGTTCATGTGTATTGCGCCGGCTGTATTAATGGCACAAGAAACGGACAAGAAAGAAAAGACGGAGCAGAAGAATATCATTCAAAAGCCATCAAGAGATTTCTTGATGCTACAGTTTACTTACGAAGGTTGGGATGCGCCCGATAGCATTAAAACTACAGGTATAGGCAGAGGTTTTAACGCCTATGTATGTTACGACTTCCCGATCAATAAATCTAACTTCAGCTTTGCCGCAGGTATAGGTATAGGTGTTTCAAACATCTTTTTACAAGATCAGGAGATTACACTTTCAGGAGCTGATACAATGGCGCGTTTCATACCCGAAACGATTGATTATAAAAAGTATAAGTTAACTACTACCTACTTAGAAGCTCCTTTTGAATTACGCTATTTTGGTAATAAGTACAACCGTAATAAAGGGTTTAAGGCTGCTATAGGTTTACGAGTAGGTACCTTGGTAGCTGCACATACAAAAAGCAAAGAGAATGGCACAAAGATCGTGCGTAAAACAGGTACTAAAGTGTTCTTGGAAGGCTGGCGCTTTGCCAGTACAGTACGTGTAGGTTGGGGCAATTTCACTTTATTGGGTACATACAACTTGAATAAACTATACCAGGAAAATCTTGGTCCTGAGATCACACCATACTCTGTAGGTATTTGTATCACAGGATTATAAACGAAATACACAAATTTTGTCCATGCCTCTGCTAATTTAGCAGGGGCTTTTTTTATCAGCATCCTTCAAAAAATGGGTGAAAACACCCTACTGCAGCAAACCTATATGCTATAATTTTATACTATATAGAATGACTACATGCTGAATAAAAAAGAAGTAAAAATATTTGTGGCCTCATCGGGTAAGCTCGGTGCTGAAAGGAAGGAAAGTGTAAGTATCATAGTAGAATTAAATAAGGCATTCAGGCACTTGGCTTTGGAGCCCGTATTGTACGAAATAGATACATCTTCAGGTAATAATCCCGGTTATAAAAGAATACAAGATAGAATAAACCTCCTACTAGATGATTGTGATATTGTTGTAATAATATTTTATGATAAGGTTGGTGAGTTTACAAAAGAGGAATACGACAGAGCAATAGCAAAAGATAAGAAAGTGTTCTTTTATTTGAAAGAAGGGTTCTCCCCGCGAAGTACAGCTGAATTAGAAAACTATACTGAGGTAATTACATTAAAAGAGCAAATAGAACAAGAAAGTGCCATAAGGTATCAAAACTATGAATCAATGACAGGTTATAAGGCACTTTTGTATCCTGACTTAAATAAGCATCTTGCTGAAGCATATAATAGTGAAGTAGAAATAAGTGCAGAAGCAGAAGACGCTATAAGAGAAGAAAAAGATAAGGTTCAAAAAGACTTTGAAGAGATACAACAACGGTTTTATGAAGGAGTAAAAAATGCAGTTAAGGACTCCGACGAGGTGACGGATAAAATTAATAGGGTTATTAATCTGAAAGCTCTGGTAAACAGAAAGAGGGTAGAGAAAGAAGAACTTAGAAAAAAGTTTGAGGACAACACTGAGAATAAAGAATTGTTGGAGGCTTATAAAGTAGCTCAGGGTGATTGGCTCAATGCTATTGAGGAGCATGAAGAGGCGGAAAAAGAGCTCAATGAGTTAAAGGGTAGTCTGATCAGGCTCAAAGACCTGTTTGATAATATTGACTTAAAGAAGGCATCAGAAAGGTTACAAGATGCACATAGTTTGTTTGAAGAAGGTCTGTTTGCAGAAGTAAGAGAGCTATTAACATCAGAACAGAGAGAAAAAGAAAGAGCCAAAGTGTTGGCCAGCCATGAGGCAATAGAACAACAAAGAAAAAACCTTGCTGATGAAGACCTGGTACATGCGCAAAGTATATTATTAGATACAGATGACCCGAGTCGTTTTGAAGAAGCAGAAAAAGCATTTAAAAGCTCAGTAGAGATATACCCTAGCTATAATAACCATTTTGAATATGCTAAATATTTGGCAAAACAAAATGAGCATCACAAAGCTATAAAGCAGTATCAATACACACTTTCTTATACAGGTAATGATGAAGATAAGAAAGCGACTTCGTTGAATAATTTGGGGGTATTATATAGTGATAATAATGATTCATCGGCTGCTGCTGCTGCTTATGAAGAGTGCTTGGCGATTTATAGGAAATTAGCGGAGCAAAACCCGGCTGCATACGAACCTGATGTAGCGATGACGCTGAATAATCTGGGAGTATTATATAGTGATAATAATGATTCATCCGCTGCCGCTGCTGCTTATGAAGAGTGCTTGGCGATAAGAAGGAAATTAGCGGAGCAAAACCCGGCTGCATACGAACCTGATGTAGCGATGACGCTGAATAATCTGGGAGTATTATATAGTGATAATAATGATTCATCCGCTGCCGCTGCTGCTTATGAAGAGTGCTTGGCGATAAGAAGGAAATTAGCGGAGCAAACCCCGACTGCGTACGAACCTAATGTAGCGAATACCCTGAATAATCTGGGGATTTTATATAGACATAATAATGATTCATCGGCTGCTGCTGCTGCTTATGAAGAGTGCTTGGCGATTTATAGGAAATTAGCGGAGCAAAACCCGGCTGCATACGAACCTGATGTAGCGATGACGCTGAATAATCTGGGGGTATTATATAGTGATAATAATGATTCATCCGCTGCCGCTGCCGCTGCTGCTTATGAAGAGTGCTTGGCGATTTATAGGAACTTAGCGGAGCAAAACCCGGCTGCATACGAACCTTATGTAGCGAGTACGCTGAATAATCTGGGGATTTTATATAGTGATAATAATGATTCATCCGCTGCCGCTGCTGCTTATGAAGAGTGCTTGGCGATAAGAAGGAAATTAGCGGAGCAAAACCCGGCTGCGTACGAACCTAATGTAGCGATGACGTCCGTTATGTACGCTGTGTTATTGAATACAAAAGGTACTACTAAAGAAGCTAAAAGCTTATTGGAAGAAGCATTAGCCATATTTGAGAAGTTTACTATAAAAAACCCGGATAGGTATCAGTGGTTTGTTGATGATGTAAAACAAAAACTACAAAACTTATAACTCTTATATCTCATAAGTTTTTCCTTCTTCAGTAGCTACACTGTTGGTAAATACTTCACAGGCTTCTATGGCAAAGGCTTCTATCTCTCTGTATTTTGAGGAGTAGTGTCCTAGTAAGAGTTGCTCAGCTTTCGCCATCTTGGCCAGTTCAGCGGCTTGCCTGGCGGTGCTATGGAAACGGTCTTTAGCTTTCTCGGCATCTTCATGCAGGTAAGTAGACTCGTGGTAGATGGTATTCGCTCCTTTGATCACATCCAGAAATGAGTCGGTAAATAAGGTGTCAGCACAATAAGCATATCTTCTAGGGTGTGGGCCTTCTGTGGTTACCCATTCATTTTTAATGATTGTACCATCCTTTCTTTCATAGTCCTCACCTTGTTTCAATTTATCGTAGTAATAGCGTGGTATTTCGTATTCACGGCACCGCTCCGGCACTATTTTTCTGCCTTTGGTTTTACTTTCTATCAAAAAGCCATGGCAGGCTATTCTATGCTCTACCGGAAAGCTGGTCACTTTACAACTGGCATCGTCTAAGATGGTATGTACACCTTCTTGCAATGGGTGAAAATGAAATGGGTAGGAGTATTCTGTTTGTGCGGTCTCTTGCACTTTTTGTAACATACCTTCCAGCTCAGCAGGACCATATACATGTAGTGGCAATGTTCTGCGAAGCAGGCTCATGCTATTGATAAGACCAGCTAAGCCAAAATAGTGGTCTCCATGTAAATGGCTGATAAATATATGCTTGAGTTTGCGCCATTTAAAACCAAAGCGCTGCATTTGTATCTGTGTGCTTTCTCCACAGTCGATCATCAAATGGTCTCCATGCACAGAAACGATCTGTGAAGTGGGGTGCCGCCCAAAAGCCGGCAAAGCTGAATTATTACCAAGAATGGTCACCTTCATGTCACTAAACTATCATTAGGGGGTAACAATATTAAGAAAGGCAAGTCAAGGAAAAAAACTATTCCTCGTTAAAAAGGTCGCGTTCCAATATTTCCATGCTGATGATATCGATAGCTTCTATTGTTGTGGGGGCAATGTTGAGTATCTCATTAATGTCATTTTTCTTCAACTCTTGAAGCACATCATCATTGATGTTTGTAAACACCAGTGATTGCCCATTGCCGTAGCAAAGCTCATGTAGTTCTACCAATAGAGCAGGTGACGTATTGTCTGCCGAAGTGCAGTGACACATATCGATTAAAAAATTTTGACTGCCGCTTTCCGCAATTTCTATACACTTTTGGCGAAGCGTTGCTGCCATATTTGCACTCAACGGGCTATCAATCGGAGTGATATGCGTATAAGTTTGTTTGGTATCAATTTTGAACTCCATAAGATGGATGGTGGTTTTTATGTAAAAAAATTACCAAAACAAAAATAACATAACTCTAGTACTAATTCTTCGTATATTAGTTAAAAGCGTTGCTAAGAAATAAAGAGTAGAGCAATAGCGTTATAATAAAACACAATTAACAGCTGCCTCCATTATTGTTAACTTTAATTTTAAACAAGGAGATATTCAATGGATTCAAATTTCTCACCCAAAGTAAAGGAGATCATATCTTACAGTCGTGAGGAAGCATTACGATTGGGAAATGACTTTATAGGTACGGAACACTTATTACTTGGTTTGATACGTGATGGAGAAGGACTTGCGGTGAAGGTATTACAAACCATGCAGGTAGACCTATTTGACCTTAGAAAAGAGCTAGAACTAGCCATTAAAGACAAAAGCAATAAACCTCTTGCTAACCTAAACAGTTTGCCATTAACCAAGCAGGCCGAAAAAGTGATCAGAATAACTGTTTTAGAAGCTAAGGCACTTAAAAGCCCTACGGTAGAAACAGAGCACCTGATGCTATCTATTCTTAAGAATAAAGAGAACGTAGCTACACAAATATTGTATAAGTATGATGTAGACTATGAGCGCTTTAAGAATGAACTAGGCATACTACAAGGTGATGTACCAAAGGGAGACTATGGAGACCCAGGCTCAGAAGAGTTTGAGGACGATGATGAAAGACGCCAGTTTCAACAACGCCGCCAAGCAGGTAACACAAAGTCAAAAACTCCTGTGTTAGACAACTTTGGTAGAGATATTACCAAGATGGCAGAGCTAGGTAGCCTTGACCCAATCGTAGGACGAGAAGAAGAGATCGAGCGTGTTTCACAAATATTATCAAGACGTAAAAAGAACAACCCGATACTCATTGGTGAGCCTGGTGTTGGTAAAACAGCTATTGTAGAAGGCTTGGCGCTGAGAATAGTGCAGCGTAAAGTTTCTCGTGTGTTATTCGACAAGCGTGTCATCAGTTTAGACCTTGCGGCTCTTGTTGCAGGCACTAAATACCGCGGTCAGTTTGAAGAGCGCATGAAAGCCATCATGAGTGAGCTGGAGAAGAATCGAGATGTTATCTTATTCATCGATGAGATACATACTATAGTAGGAGCGGGTGGTGCTTCAGGTTCGTTGGATGCGTCTAACATCTTTAAGCCGGCATTAGCACGTGGCGATCTGCAATGTATTGGTGCTTCAACACTTGATGAGTACAGAATGTACATTGAGAAGGATGGTGCATTAGACCGTCGTTTCCAAAAGGTGATCGTAGATCCGCCAAGTATTGACGAAACAATTACCATTCTAAACAACATCAAATCTAAATACGAAGAGTTCCACAACGTGAATTACGATGATGAGTCGATCATTGCATGTGTGAAATTGAGTGATAGGTATATGACCGACCGTCTATTGCCGGATAAGGCGATAGATGTGATGGATGAAGTAGGTGCCAGAGTACATTTGAAGAACATCAACGTTCCTCAAAACATCTTGGATCTGGAGAAGAAGATAGAAGATATCAAACAAGAGAAGAATAAAGTAGTTAAGAGTCAGCGTTTTGAAGAAGCTGCGGCTCTTCGTGATAAGGAAAAGAGACTGGGAGAAGAGTTAGAACAAGCAAAATCGGAGTGGGAAGAAGAAGCGAAACATAAACGTTTCCCAATACATGAGGAGCATATTGCAGAAGTGATCAGTATGATGACCGGTATACCGGTGATGAGAATGGTAGAAGCGGAAAGCAATAAGCTGCGCAGAATGGGTGATGACCTTAAAGGTGCGGTAATTGGTCAGGATGAAGCCATAGCCAAAGTAGTAAAAGCCATACAGCGTAACCGTGTAGGTCTGAAAGACCCGAGTAAACCGATCGGTTCATTCATTTTCTTAGGCCCAACAGGTGTTGGTAAAACGGAACTGGCTCGTGCTTTAGCAAGACACATGTTTGATAGTGATGAAGCATTGATACGTATCGACATGAGTGAATACATGGAGAAGTTCTCACTAAGTCGTTTAATAGGTGCACCTCCGGGATATGTGGGTTATGAAGAGGGCGGACAGTTGACTGAAAAAGTACGTCGCAAGCCATACTCTGTAGTATTGCTTGATGAGATCGAGAAAGCACATCCGGATATATTCAATATACTACTACAAGTGTTAGATGATGGTCAGCTTACTGACGGACTCGGTAGAAAGGTAGACTTTAAGAATACCATGATCATCATGACCTCTAACATAGGTGTACGCCAGTTGAAAGACTTTGGTGCGGGTGTTGGTTTTAGCACTGCCGCCAGAACCGAGAACGCAGAAGAGGCAACAAGAGGTGTGATAGAAAAAGCGTTGAAACGGACTTTCTCTCCTGAGTTCTTAAACCGTATTGACGATGTGGTGATCTTCAATTCTTTGGACGAGAAAGATATCGCATTGATCATCGACATCATTATGAAGGATGTGTTGAAGCGTATGAATAACTTAGGCTTCTCCTTACACCTGACCGATGAGGCGAAGAAGTTCATCGCTGAGAAAGGATATGACCAACAGTTTGGAGCTCGCCCACTACACAGAGCTATCCAAAAATACTTGGAAGATCCTTTAGCAGAAGAGATATTGAATCAGAAAGTGAAAG
>CBDDLG010000001.1:0-53714 GCA_965230595.1 Flavipsychrobacter sp.
ATCAAAGAATTTTAAAGAGTGTCCAACTTGAACAACTAGAAGAATTTTATCAGGATTGCCGCCAGCATTCTCCCATCTAAAAACAGAGTTACCTAGAATCTTTGTATTATCATAAGTAACAGCGGTATTGATTGGAGTATAACCACTTTCTAAATCAAATCCTAGTCTCTTTCTTCTACTTCCATCTAAATCCAATTCCATATTAATTTCATCGGAAGTAGTTTCTAAATCTGTTTCAAGAGGGTTAATTTCAGTGTATAGGCCCTTAGAGAACCTATTAACCTGTAATGGCGCTTTCCTCCTTGGCATCAGCTTTTACCCTTCTAGTTTTCTTATTGGTAACAAGACCACTTAAGTATTGGTCAATAGCTTGTTTAGCTAGGCCCACATTAGTCCAAAGACCTTTTAAGGGAGCAGGAATATCACCTGAACCTCTAGGCATAATCTTAACTAGAGCAAACTCGCCTTGACCGGCAATTCTATAACCGTTGTATTCAATCGCTTCCATTATGAATTCCTTCTAAACGTTGGTTCATAATTTCTACCCCTATTTCTTCTACCATAGTCAGGGTATCTAGTAGGCTTATTAGTTCTCCAAGCTTTTCGAGAAAGTGTCCTACTTTGTTTCGTAGACTCATTAATAGCATCTATGTCTTGCATCTCTTTCTCTTTCCACTGAGCTCTAGCCGTAGCTTTCTCAATAAGAAGGCGTTCAGTATCTAAAGGGAGATCATGAGTAGCGGAATCAGAGAGTGCTAAGGTAGGTAGAATAAATGCAATGAGCTGACTTTTATTAGCTTGTAGACTAGAATCTACAGCACTATCATAAGCATCAAAAATTAATGTAGTGTCGTCGTAAGAAGTATAATAAGAGGGAGCTATATCATTACGAATGAAAAACTCAACCCCTGAGTCATCAACAATCGTGTCAACAGTTGAATCAGTATCGTTTCTACCACTAGTGTATCTAAGGAAGTCGTCAGGGTCCTTCCAATAAATATCATGATACTTCTTTTGAGTATCAGTTACTTTGGCAATGTCGTAACGAACCGTAAGTACTTCTTTAACGTTAGTGGGAACCGTCATATAGTTAGGTTTGGTACTATCTCCAACCGCTGTAAGCTGAAGAATACGGCGCATAGATGGCCAATTCTCAGTAGCAACTAGGTTGTCATAAGTAGCAATAACATGACGAGCAACAGCTTCAGACTCTTCTGTATCAGTAATGGAAGATACATCATCCCCACCGATATCACTTAGAATCTCTTGAACGATAGTTAAGAGTGTCTTAGCCATTAGTCATCCCTTTCAATAACAACAGTAAACCAAAGCCTACTAGCAGTCGATGAACCTCCATCTGTCTCGATAGTCATATAGTCTGCATCACCCACATCATCATTCGTTAGGGACGTGATATTGTCTACATCACCAGCGGCAGAACCAGATTGAGTGATAGTAATTGTACCCATTGAGTTAGAAGCATTATCTCTAATAGTGATAGTAGCGTCTGCAGCAGTAATAGCATTCTCTAGAACAGTTGTAACTTGCACAACATTACCGCTCAATGGGATAGGTAGATAGACAGTCTCTGCTGTAGACACATCAGCAATAACTCCATAGAGAGTATACTGCCTAGAACTCCAGCTACCAGAGCCTGAACCATTAGCCACATAAACCTCTCCAGCATTAGCACTAGCCACACCTTTAGGTTCGTGTAGATTAGGATCTGTCAATGAAGCATGGTCAGCCATGTTATCTCCTTAAGTAAAAAAGGGGAGGAGGTAGTTCCCCCTCCCCATATTCAGATTACGTCAATTCGACGTATTCAATCACTACTTTCAGTTTACCAGCAGACGTAACAGTCGGGCTCGTACCTGCAAGGTCGATACCAACCGTAGTGGCTGCAGCAAGAGGAGAAGCCCAAGTACCCGAGAGGGCCGAGGTCACATCATAGATGCCAGTGGCCTCTGCTTGTGCTTCAGTAATGGTGAAACCGTTCGTAGCTTCAGACCCTTCCGTACCGACTTCGATGACTGGGGAGGTACCACCAAGGACGAAAGCCTCAGTAACATCAATCCAGACAGCACGAATATCGACTTTTGCCGGAAGCTTGGGCGGGAGAGCGCCAAGGGGGAAGGCCTCATTACCAACCATAGTACCATCAAGGTTAAGCACTAGTTGATTAATATGACCTTCGGTCTTAGCAACACCGTGGGTATCACCAGTTTCTCTTTGACCAAAATGTTGAGTGACTTGAGTGGTAACATTGCCGCCGCCAGACGACGACCCATCACCAAATTTGGAAGCTTCATAACCCATTAGTTATACTCCTTTACTCAATCGCCGTAGCGGAAGTCACAACACAGCCCATGGTGTCAATTCGCTGGACACCCCACCCATAACGGGCACGGACCACGAATTCATCACGAGCACGGTCTTTGTTACGTTCACCTTCTGCCTTAGGCATTCTACGCCATGCGCCCATCATAGGCTTACACTGGTCGTCGAGAACACACATGAACAGGTTGAACACACCAGTAATCGACGTAGTACCATCGTTAGCAGCACCTTGGTACAGCCGGTTAGAAGTCAGAATATCCCAACCAAACCAGTTGTTGATAAAGCGCATCCCTGAGGCCAGACCATTACGAAGGATGTTCTCAGCAAAAGGAGTAACGTCATTCGTAATCGAGACCTTCATGTTCAGGGTTGCTTCAACAACCGGGTCACAGATGAAGATACGACCAGCAGCCGGGACATTGGCCTTATCAAAGGCAAGACGCATACGAACAAGGTGTTCAAGAGAGAAGATGTTATTCGTTTCAGCCGACACGATAAAGTGCGGGAAACCATTAACGTTCATGCCATCCGAAGCAGCAGCATAGGGAGCAGCAGCAGCGGTGAAGAAGTCAGTCTCATAGACTTCCTGCATAGCACGAGTCGATTCCATCGAACGAGCAGCCATCAGTTGTTCAATCTGATTACCGTCCTCACGAAGGTCATCGGTCACATACCAAGCATCACCTTTGTATTCGGTGATGGTGAAGGTGATTTCACCCGATTCAATCGGGTTATACGTCAGCGCAACATCTTCAGCAGCTTCCTGCAGGGTAACCGAACCAACCGTTTTAATGTTGAGGGTATTACCATGAGTGAAGTCAGAAATGTTACGATAGAACGCATTAGGCAGCAGACCATCATGAAGGTTCATCAGAATGAAGTTAGAATACTGTTCCGCTTCAATGAAGGCCTGAGTATTAGTAGTAAGTTGCATAATTTACATCCTGTCTAATTACTCTACAACTCCCATTTGTTTATAAGTATACTCTCTAATCTTTTGCATATACTCTTTCATCTCTGCATCAGAAGCACCACCTGTAATGAGATTCTTTTCAGGTTTAGGGGCTTCAGGCTTTTCCTTACGTTGATGCAGATTAGTACCGGGAGTCATGGGACTATCATTATTAGGCACTCCCCCAGCAAAGAGTCCAAGAACCAACTCAGGGTTCGTACCGGACAACTCTTTCAAAGCTTGAGGCGTAGTACCTAGTTCTTTTGCACGTTGACGAATAGTCTCAGCAGACTTATCGCCAAATTTTTCAGTAAGGGTCCTAGCAACCTTGTCCACATTATTTGCAACAGTTTGTGTTTGAGCCTGTTGAGCTAGTGTTTGTTGAACAAGTTCCAATACCTTACTTTCGTCCAAAGAATCTACCTTCTGCGGGTCAGCATTCGGTTCTTCATCTTTTGGCTTTTGGAGAAGTTTTTCTACAGCACTTTCCACGCTTGCCCTCTTTTCTAGTTCACTCTGAACTTCAGTCATTTTAGTAGCCATATCTTTCTTCTCTTGTTCAAGAGTTTGAATATGGTTCTGAGAGTGTTGAAGGGCTTTTAAGGCGTCTTCTACAGTTTTGTATTTAGGTTCTCCATTCTCATTCGTAATCGTATTGAGCTGGTCTGCCCACAGATTGTCCTGAGAATTAGTGGGGTCTCCACTATCGTTAGTTTTATCTTTATCATCGAAAATGTCTTGGTCAGGCATTTCGTATCCTTTGTTAAAATGGAGGGGGAACACTCCGTTAGCAGCACGCTACTAACAAGCGGGGAATGCTCAACCCCTCCTACCCTGGGCCGGGTATTTCTATGGACTATGAGGGAAGGTATAACTACCCGCGAACCTCAAAGCCACTCATAAATTTATACATCCGTTATATAACTATATCTATATAATTAAATACCGGAACATACTTTTTTCAAAAGCTCTATTATATATACTAGAAAAATAGGTCAAATGTCACAAATTATTTTTAAAATTCTTTCAATCGCTTTAATTTGACCCAGACGATCTGCTATCTTAGCGAGACCTTCCTCGTAAATTTCGTTTGATTTTAGAGCTCCTTGTTGAGACTCAACCTCTTTTTGCAATGCTGATTTTAGAATTTCTCGGAAAATTCTAGCTTGATGATAGGCCTCCTTAACCTCTTGTTCGTTATACTTAGAGTTGATTAAAATCTTCTTCATCATCAATTGGTTCTCCTTCTTCCATCAACTCTTCTTCTGATGTATTAATTGCCATCTCATTGTCTTCTTGAGCTTGAGCAGTTAGAGCGTCTAGATCTTGAGCTTCTTGAACAGCAATGTTGGGTGCAAAGATATTATAACCCTTAAGGTCAACAACATCCTCTACGAACTTAGTCATAGCAATACCAGAAGTATGAGGACGAATAAGTTCAAACATTGGAGTGTTAACAATACCCATAAGGTTCTGTAGTTCTTGAGCCTTCTGAGCAAAGTGTCTAGCACCAATTGGACGAAGAATACCGTTAGCTGTAATATCGTCTTTAGTAATCTCTTTAAACCTTACAGCTCCAATATCAGGATCAACGATACGAACAAGGTCAAGATAGTCCATATTCTTATGGGCCACCTCTAACATATCATTAAGGACTTCTTCCATAAACAACTCAAACTGGATAATCTTCTCTTGGAAAATTCTACCAGCAGCGTTTTCAAGAGTTTGAACCTCATGAGCTGTTTTCTCACCCGGAGTTCTGATACCCATAGCCTCTCTAGGAGCACCAGCGTACATTTCCATACGAGCTTCAATCTGTTGAATCCATTCAAAAACTGCGTAAACATCTCCGAAGTTTTGAGCCATCTCTTGGACATCACCATTTTCGTCTAAATGGATCTCTCCCATAGGCTCCCACTTAAACTCATTAACATCACCAATGATCTTGAGAGGTGCC
The DNA here is from genome assembly GCA_965230595.1 of Flavipsychrobacter sp. Lineage (GTDB taxonomy): Bacteria > Bacteroidota > Bacteroidia > Chitinophagales > Chitinophagaceae > UBA5543. Next base: position 5,250 of record CBDDLG010000001.1, read on the forward strand.
ATTACTTTTAAGTCTAAGGCATTAGAAGCCATATTACTGTAATGGTCAATGAGGTACTGAAGGCCAACAAGATTTTCTAGGGGTCCCATAGACCACAGGTTGTCTGGTCTACTACGCCACCCTACGTGACGAATAAGAGGCTTTCCACCGTAAGAGGGGATATCTACATTACGAACAACAGTAGATCTGTCAATGACAGTAATCATTCTATTAGTAGCTAGAACTCCAGTATCAGCGTCGTGCCAATCTCCGTAAAACTCTAGGATCTCAACTGAGTCTCCTTGGTAATATTCCTGTAAGTTACCAAAACCATCTACAGTATACTGTTCAGCTTTGGCCCAGTCATCTTTACCAAACTTCGTAACAGCCGCAGTTTTGAGTTCTCTTTGCATCAACGCATCTTCCCAGAACCGATGTTCGGGATGAGTTTCAGCTAATTTTTTAAGCTCACCTACAGTCTTAATAGTTCTAACTACTTTAAAAGAGTTCTCAAAGGTTGCAGCAGTTGGGTTGAAGACAATATCATAAGGACTGATCCTTACAGCCTTAGGCCCAATAAAGTCCGTTACTCGTTCATCTTCTATCGTCTTATATCTTGCTTCAAAAACTGGCATAGCAAAAGCATTACCAGAATCAATGTAGTCATAGAGCAGACGACTTATAGTATCACGGAAACCGCCTTCTCTGGTCTTGTTTTCCATATAAGAGGCAATGGTCATAGCTCTCTCACGAGAAGCGTCTTCTTTACTATAAGATTGCCAAGTTAACCATTTGTCATTTGGGAATAGGCCTGACAGGTAATTGGCATGTAAGTTATCACGAATTTGAGTAAGCTTGGGGGTAGTTGTTTTATGAGTCCAAGGCAAACTCTGGTTGCTAGTAGTAGTTGTATCTGTGGCTGTAATGTATTTATTAATCTCAGACCAATTTTGAATTACATCGGCTCTTTGATTAGAATACTTATCCCATAGGTTACTTACCCAATCAGCCATAGTTTGAGGGGCTAATAGTCCTCTTAGCTCAGCTACTTTATCTGAACTCATTGAAATCCTCCAAATCTAGAGCCTGATTGTGGGCTCATAAAATCTGACATTTTAGCTCCCATAGGTTTCTGAGGAGCTACAGCAATAGAGAAAGCACCCGCTGCTGCGTCTTTAATGTCGTCGTGAGCTGGTCTTGCTTGCATTAGTTCTTCTTCATATGCTGGTGTCCAACCACCTTCAAAATGCCAAACATCATAGTTTTGATACTTAGGCTCAAGAGCTGCTGCAATACGTTCTTCTTTACTTCCTTCAGCTTTAGAAGGTCTAAACTCTACGATAGATAAACGAAGACCCTTCTGTTTAATAAAGTCTTTGATACTATCTACAATTGTAATTTGAGCTACTGAGACTTCAGCTTGAAGCTTTTTGAATTGCCATTTCGAATGTAGGGCTGTAATATGATTAAAGTAATCAATAGTTTTGATCGTCTTAAACCTATCAATATCTAATACATAGTATTGTTTATCGTAGTCAATACCTACAACCACAATTGCTGTGTAGTCAGCGTTATTGGATAGGGAGAAGGCGAAGTCAACGGCAGCGTAGATGTTTAATCTTTTACCATTGTAATACCAAGCACCATTTCTTTTTACGAGAAATCTGGGGTTAGCATATTGGAACACTTCTCTACCCATACGAGCAGATTCAGGGTCGTTAGGATCGTTATAGTATTGTGCATAGTATTGGGTTCTGTCTGAGTACTCAGCCCTAATACGAGCGAGAACCCTGTTATCAAAACCAAAAGCCTTACCATCTGATCTAACCATCCTAGGCCATAAGAAGATGTTGTGTTCTTCTACTGCATACTCTTTAATATCCCAAACATAATCTTTACCTACATGTTGATCTTCGTCATCATAGACTTCGAAGACTTGGTCTTTCCAAACTGCGTAGACATCATTTGGGTGGTAGCGAGTGCCACAGGCCATAGTAAATCCACCAGCATTCCTAATAGAAGTAAACTGAGACGCTTTCTTAGAGACAGACTCTCTTCCCTCTTCAGTGTATGCATTCTCTGGCACAACCAAGTCATCAGCGCAGATAACATCCGCGTGCCAGCCTGTAGTGTTGGTAGTAAGGCCTGCAATAGCAATTGTAGCATCTCTTACACCTTCTTGTGTTCGTTTAGGATGGTCCACTTTGATCTTAGTAGCGGACCACTTTTTTCTTTTACCTACTTCTGGATGAAGGAACTCAGGCCAATACTTCTGGAATATGTTTGAATCCAAAATATTCTTAATAGCATCAAGCTGGGTCATGGCTAGATCAGCCGTAGCAGAAACATACAAAATAGTAATTTCAGGGTGTCGAACAATCATCCAACAGGCCCATGTCGCGACCATATGTGATTTTAAGTGAGCACGAGGGAGCATAATTAGTTTGTTAGAGGTTAAGGATGCCCCCTGTCCAAATAAGGAGTATTGGGACATCCACCTAAAAATGTCTCTATGTATCTCACCGTACATATACCCGGGATTTACTAATTGGGCAAAAAAGTGTAGATCTGCTTCAGCAGCTTCTCTAACTTCTTTGGCTTCTTTAGGCATATGTTCTAGCTTTTTATAGGCTTCTTTTAGCCATGCTTCCATAATTACGTCCTTAGTTCTGCCCAACTATTAATAGTAATTGTACCATTAACTCTATAGTAGTAGTTCTTAGGAACAATAAAAGTATTTGATTGAGTGTTGCCACTGTTTACAAATTGTCCCACAGGTACTGAATCTAATACAAAGTTATCAGAGGATACTTGAACCTGTACCCCAGAAGTGGCACTACCTCTTATCGCTACAGAGATAGCAACAGTATCAGTGTTTTGATAAGTAGTTGAGTGGTTTCTACTACCAGTTAAATCTTGCCAAGTTTGACTAAGCCCACCGAGAGATCTAAATTCAGTTAGGTATCCAGTCCAAGCTGTCCATGTACCAGCAATCTTTTGTCTACGAGTAGTGTACCCATCATCTTCAAACCCCACTTGAATAGCAGTATCTGAATCAAAGTTCATATGAATAACATAGTCACCATCAGCAGAGGTATTCCAATGGTTTGTAACTCCAGTACTAAGGGGTACAAATTGAACAAACTTGCCAGAACCACTCAAGTCATTTAAGGCGCCTGTATAAGCCGACTTACGGGCATAAGGAACTTCAATAGAGTTCCTCTGATCTCCTTTAGTAGCAGCAGCTAATAGGGTTCTAGCTTCAGAAGTTAAGTCAAACTCAGCTACAGTATCTACTGCCGTAGTATAAAAACCTTTATCGGCTGCCGTACCTAGAGAACTAAGAGAAGCTAGCAAAGCATCATAAGCTTGTACTTGAGACCCAATAGCAAGACCTAAGTTAGTTCGTCCAGAGGCAGCATCAGCAAGATCTGAAAGGTTATTACTCGCTACTAAGTCACCAGACCCTACACCAGTGTCCCCTTTAGACGCAAATAGTTCCCACTTAGAAGCTCCTAGGTCTGTTGAAAAGGTTCCAGAAGTGTGGGCTTCTAGAGCGATATAGGTGTTGCCATTCTGACTAACTAAATCGTTAATTTGATAAGAAGTTGAAGTAGCCCAATTGCCCTTCCATTCAGGTACGAAAGCTGTGTTTGAAGCTGTTAGCTGTGTACCATTCAGTCTTAAACACTTGGCATTGACATTATTTGCATTAAGAATATCGTTACTATTAAGGTCAAGATCTGCTAACATAGTGTTAGGAGTAGACCCATCCCTAGACACGAAATTATCAAAATGCTCCTGAATATTCGTAAGACTTGTATTAAGGGCCTCTTGACTTCCGAATGAGCTTGTAAGAGTGACAATAGTTGGTTGTTTAGCCATTACTTACCCTTTCTGTGTTCTTCTAAAAGAGCAAAGTCATCCCGGAATCTCTCTTCCAGTTCAGCTCTTCTTTTAAGTTCTCCTTGAACTTCTGCATCTGAAGGACGCCCCTTAGACCTTTTAATCCACCCCTCATCAGCTAACCATTTAGCAGCTTGATAAGAGTCTGAATTAATAGCAAGGTTAATCATAGTTGCCATACCCTCCGAACGAAGGGAGAGGTATAACTCCTCCCTCCAATCTTCAATATGTTTTCGGACAATGTTATTGTTACAAAGTCTTTGCCAATGGGGCCAATCAAAGAGGTACTTATTAGCAAATAGGTACTCTCCCGGATCTCCTTCTTCAAGATACAGACGTTTAAGTGAGGGGAAGGTTTTACCTTCATACTCTTTATCATAACCTACTAAAGTGTAAACCGCTAAATCTGTGTTATAACGATCTTCAAGAAATAGGCCTTGAACAATATACCTCCCCTTTTCATCTTTGAATTTACTTTTATCTGGGGTAAAATTTTTCATTAATCACCATTTGCATCAAAAGAATTGGCCAGAGTGGCTCCTGCTAATCCGCCTCCGCTATCATAAGCAATACGACCTTGACAAGCTGTGGGCCAACCCCAATCATAGAAGTTATCATGGGTTACAGGATCAAACTGTCTCTCCAACCATCTATAGGCTCCAGCAGGATTGGCGTGGTCCCAGTGCATCCTAGTACCGGTTTTTGGCTTGAAGCCAGCGATACTGCTTGTTCTATGGTTAGGCACAATATCATTAACATTAGCTACAGGATTTGCTGGTACACTATAGTCTTCCCAATAAGCGGCCATGTCAGACCAGTCATACCCTGCTTCATCAGCCGGGACGAAACCTGAAGAAATAATATACAAGTCGTTTGGACCTTGTCCATTCTGAGAAACAGGATTGTCTTTACGAACAAAGAGGTTGAAGTCTGTTGTACCAATCCCTGCTCTGACAGCCCCTCTAACATTAATAGCACCTTGTTCGCCAGACTCATCTGCTAATAAGAGAGCTGGGGTATGAAGAACTGTGTTATAAGTAGCACTGCCTAAGTTATGTTTACTGCCATTACCATCAACTGCGTAGGTCGGAGTAACATTGAAGTTGTCAAAGAAGGTGGCTTGAAGCTTAGCGGCCCCATTGTTGGCTTGTTGGATTTTATTAGAGGGGTTACCTTTATACCCCCACCAACCAGTTGTACCAGCAAAGTTTCCTTCAACATTCCAATTAATACCTGCAGATCCGTTAGCAAATTGAATCATATCAGGGTGAACATTTGATTGTCTACGGACTCGACCGCCCCAGTAGTTATCCACAATCTGCCATCTATGGTTAACATTGTTATTACCCATAGAGATCATATCAGAAACAAACTGGTCAAATACACATTGTTTAATAGTAATGTTATCTGTATTACCATTATCGGAGTAAGCATTAAGATAGTTAGGCCCACCACCAACAACTGTACATTGGATAATGCCGCTATTTTGACTCCCATAAAAGGCCATAAGTGGACCGAAAATGTTTGGCCTATTAGCAGCATCACTAGCATTTCTGGCTACGTCACCATGAAGTGCACACCTCTTAAAATAAACCTCATTACAATTAACAATTTGATGATGAGGATAAGCTGTACTAGGGTCTTCAGCGTAAATTAACCAGCACTCAAGGTTTTCACAATTCTGCGCAGCTAGTCTTCTAACTCTGGTACCTGTAGTCGTAGCAGTCCAGTCATCACGAGAAAAAGTTCCCTGACCTCGAACGTGAACAGTTCTGGTATTAGATCCGTCTGAGTAGGGACCATATCCATTCATAACTAAGTCTGCGTTAAAGTTTGTTGCAGCCAATTCTAAAACGGGGTCAACACCAGTAGTAGCTAACCCTAAGCTTGTCATGGTTGAGGCCCATGAGCTTTCAAGATTCGCTAGAAGGGTTTTTAATTCAGAGATGGTCAGGTCTTGTCCACTAGAGTTGACGTTAACTGCTGGTACTGGTAAGTAACGAGCGGTAGATCCGCCTGTATCAGCAGAGACAGTAACAGTTTGGGTTTCGGTAAATGTACCTCCCCCTGTCACCCCACTATTATCATACCTAACATCGAAAGTAACGTCCCCAGCAGAGGGTGCTGTTTGTCCAGCAGCAACTGTAAATGTGGCTTGTAAGGCAGTAGAAGAACTTAAATCAATCCAAGCTGGAGGACTATTTACGAGGCTCCAAGTACCATTTGATCTATCTGAGGTGGCTGTTCCAATAAATGTACCAGCACCAGAGTTTTCTACAACACCCCCAGTAAAAGTAATATCTGTAGCTGGAGTTGTCGTTCCACTTATCGTAACAGAAGTTGATGCCACAACAGCATCTCCAGAGGGGAAGAGTTCTCCAATACCATCGGCATTATCTAAAGCTGTTTGGGCAGCCGTAGCATTTGCAGCATTGATAAAATCACTTGCATAAGTATCACCAATCCAGAAATGCAAGCTGTTATAGGTTGTACCAGCAGTAAGATTATCATTAGACAGAATGTTGATCTCTCCTGCTCCCTCTAAGAACTGAACTTCCTCAGGGACAGCAGCACCAGTTGCAACAGTAGGTCCGATATTCCAACCACCTAAACCAAACTCTGTCAAGATGCCGCTTTTAGTATCAGTACCAACATTATAATTACTGATGAATCGGTTGATGAAAAACCCAGTTAATAGTGATTGAGGATACTGGAGGGAGGAGGTCATTTGATAATCACCCCCAGATCCTCCAACACCCGCTGTCTGTTCTCCAGTTACACTAGAGATTTTCTCAGAGGGATCTTGAATAGTACAAGACACATCTCCAACAGCATTAATTGTCATTGTAATTCCTTTTATACAGGTCCGATACGATTAGTGGAGGATTTGTACTCTAACGATGTGATACCTCCAGCAGTTCGTCTGTCGTCGATTAACTTTGTAGTATCAACGGTCCCCGGTATTAATGTTGACAGATCTAAAAATACCCCTGCTAGTCCCGGAGCTGCTAGACCAATAACATTGTAGTCTATGTTTGTTCCTGAGGGGGTAGCAATTCCTGTTACCACCCCATCAACTATAATTTCTGAGTTAGAGGCAGCACAGTCGATAGTAACCAAATCAAATGTATCATTATTACCGGTGACAGTGAAGTTCTTCAAAACTCTAATATTAAGCCTTCCTTGACATATAGTTGGAGCATTGGCGTGGGAGTTTTCCAATGTTATGCTATCACCACTATTGCCGTCAGAAATGTGGATAAAACCGTCCCCAGTACATCCACGAGTAAGATCAACTGAAATATCAAAATCGGTACAACGATGAATCTCTATAGCCCTAACGGCTCTGTTAGTTGTAATTGATCCATGAACCTTAAGAGAAGATTCTGTTCTAAGAATACCAGAACACCCTTCAAACTTCCAACCTAGTTCGTCTTGTTCCATGGCCCCTGAAATACGACAGTCATTAAAAGATTGACCACTAGTGGCATCACCAGTCATAAGTAACGCCCACCTTCCAGTTGCTTCGTCTCCACAGAAATATGTTTCTACATCAATTTGTGAGTTATAGTTTCTTTCAAATTGGAAAGCTGTACCATTAATATTCCTGCCTTGAACATTACGAAAAATTACATAGTTTGAGGGAGCCACTCTAACACCATTATAGCTAGAGCCACTTCCCTCAAAACCAATATCTCTCATTTGCATTCGAAGTACTGAAGAGTTAGTTCCTTCAAAGTCCCACATAAATGTGCCAGCAACAGGGTTACTTGGAGTGATCTCTGTGGTATCGCCATGGCCTTCAATAGAAATTGTATTCGCTGTACGAGTAAAAGTCCTATTATCACTAGGCCATGATCCCGGAGGTACTTGTATGGTTCCTCCATCACCAGCTCTTAGGTCATCCCAAGCTTCCTCCATTGCAGCCCCAATATTAGCTCCTGAGGCTAGACCATACGCATCAATATAAATTGTACCATTGATTGGAAGAACTTTTAGTTTTACACTACCTGCTGTTGTTACAACCCTAGTCTCTCCACTACCCACCACTTCGTAGGTGTAAGGACCAGCTATAACTATGTCTCCAGATAGTACTTCTCTAAGACCTGACCCTGATGTGTACGAAAGCACATTATCTAAAATTAGTTCACTTGGTGTAGTGACCATATAAGGGGCCTGATCGCCGGAACGATATGAAATTATGTCAGCCATTAAGAACTTCCTATCAATATATCACCATTAGATCCAACTAATCTATCTCCGTTTGATCCAATAGATTGCGTAGAGCCGCCGCTTAGGCTAAAGGGGTACCTACAATAACCTCTCCCGAAGCATCTCCTGAGCCAGAGATTGTTGTCTCGAAGGTGTGGTTAGCACCAACTGAACTTGAGGAATACCCAGAAAGTACACGTCGATTGTCTGTTATAATAGGTCCTGCATCTGGATGAGCAGTATCTGTACCATCAATACTGTTTGTACCTGAAGTACCTTCAATTGCCCAAATAGCAGCAGCAAAATCCCCACTTACACTTGTAGTTGTGAAGTCTTGGTTAGTGGCACCGCCACCATCTCTCTCTCTAACAGAACCTTTTGCATTATCCCAATCAAGACCAACACTGTCATAAAGGACAACAGCAGCGTCTCCTGTATTACCACCAGAGGGGGTGAATACAACATCATCAGTAGTAAAGGACCCTGAGGCCACCCACCAAGTAGTTCGTGCTCTAATGAGACCACCGCCAGATCCGGACCCTACTTGAGTTGCTGTTACCCCACCAATTGTCACACTTCCCGGAGTACCGGGGCTACTGACAATCTGACCAATACCTACTAGAGCATCACCACTTAGACCTTGAATATCATTAGCGGTGAAGGAAACGGTACGTTGGTTACCATTGTTAGCATTTGGTAGAGCCACCGCATTAACAGCACTCAGAGAGGCTGAGACGCCTCCTGACGTACCACTCTCACTATTACCTGCATTACCATTACCTTCAGCATTGACCGCTCTCAGCCTAATTGCGTAGGAGGTAGAGGGTGCTGCCATAGTAATGGTATAGGTAGTGGCTGTAGTGCCACCAATACTGGTCCAAGAATCAGAACCATCAATGTCATATTCAATTGCAGTTAGGGCAGATCCACCATTACCCGGGAGGGTGGCGATGGTCACATCGAGTTCATTAGCACCAGACCCTGTAGTAACGCTCCACATACTATCAACGAAGACAGCGGGTTTAGAAGCAGCTAAGGTGTCAGTTCTAAGGATGAAAGCTGATCTCTCACCATCAGTAGCTTCTTGAACAAGACCAAAAGTAACGGAGTTACCTACTTCTGATGTTAAATCGTATTCGACACTACCACCAGAACCTGTTACACCGAAATTCCAATTGTACGTATTTGTAGCACCAACAACTTCACTTTCAGTTGGAGAAGACCCTTGTTCAGCACCAACATAAACAGTACCATTATCTTCATCAGTATCGAAGGTGATACCTGTAGCACTAACAGTAACATTAGTAATTTGGATTTCATCAACATTAATATCAAACGCTAATGAAGAAGTAGAGGTTCCACCACTATTAGTGGCATCTACTAACATCTGCCTTGGCTCTGAAAGTAGGGTTCCTTCTGTAGGAGTTCCACTAAATACACCAGTTGAGGTATTAAAGGACAAACCTTCTGGAAGAGCATCCGAGTTCACATTTAAAGCATAGCTAGTGGGACTATTTGAGAACTCAGTAGAAACATCTAAGTTCGTAATGGCAATGTTTCTATTATAGTTTTGTGTAGATACACTACCAGTAACAACTGGTGCAGCAACAGCAGCTAGTTCAGCCGCAATTGTAGAAGATAATACTGTACCACCAGAACTGCTTAACTGTTCTTGATAACTAATATCACCAACAGACTCTCCTGTAGTATCCCAAGTAGAGGTAGCACCACCGTCAACAAGTTCACCTGACTTATCTACACTATCTAAAGTGAATACATTAACTGTTTTCGTAGTTCCAAGTGAAGTAGTAGTCCCCTCGGTAATAGTGACAGTACCACCAATTGTATAGGTGAACGTATCAAAAGAAGGAGAAGTAGCAAACGTAGGAGGAGCATGTCTAATCGTATACTCTCTCGTATCCTGTGGGGAAGCATCAATAGTAACTGTACACTTCAACACCCCTAAATCAGATACATTAGTTCCGATGTCAGGAGTAAAAGTAGAAGAAGTAGCTCCAGAGATGTTTACATCATCTTCTTTCCATTGATAAGTGATTGTTTCACCACCTACCAAACCACTAATATTAATTGTTAACTGAACATTATGCTCAGCAACTTGTCCATGAGTTGGGTTAGTAGTAAGCCCAGAGATTGTAGCTACTGGTCCAACGATATAATTATCATCTCCCCATGCTGAAACTCTGTCTTGTAGACTACCAGTATAGCCCCTACCACCTAAATAGATAAACAACAAATCATTCAATTGACCTATTGTACCTAAATCGTTAGTTAGATACTTATATAATCCTTCGTTACTAGGATTATCATCTAGATTAACATTTCTTAGAAATTCTAAGAAACTGTCATAATTTTTAAAAGACATCAATTTTCCTTTTACGAAAGAAGTTATCTTAGTATCGGACCTATATGGTCTAGTTATCGGACCTACATCTACAAACCTCGTTTGCCAGATTTTTCGGTAGAAATTAATAAGGTCCAATGCACTAGGAGAGAGCACCCCTTGTCCCCCCGGTAGGGGGTCCTTACATGATTTCCGTGCTCAAGTCAAGGTCCGAATTGTAGATTTATCTAATGATTTCAATGAGGTAGAGTGTGGGGATGTGTATTTAACGCTAAGGCGATACATTATTCTATTGACTTACATGTTACATGTGACTATTCGCGTGCGCTCGCCTTTTCCTTTGTATGTCACGGGTGTTCACGAAAACACTGAAACAATGTTACATATTGCATTTGTTGGTGGGTTAGGGCAAGGTGCATTCATCGGATCGACAAGGTGTTCAGGTAACCGGACAAGCGCCAACAACCTCACCAGCGTCATCTGACAAGCACGGTGAAAGGCCCTGCAACTTAGAGTAACCCAAACCATGCTTATGGGGTATGGGCTGAGATAGGGCTAGGCTATCCATGCTGATGGACTCGCGATCAGCACTTGACAAGGTAACGGTGTAGCCTTACTGTAAGCACCACTAAATCTTGACCAGTGGTTAAATCCACAAGCGAACTATAGGAGTAGTAGCTCTAACTGTGCACATGATTAGACATATGATCTAGTCGGCCTTTAGGTCCATGGTTATTGTGATGCTGGATGCTAGGTATCGGCTGAGCAATGATGACGAGGTGATTATGTCCATGAGTATGGTGAAAGTGAAATATCTTGATACCCTAAGCGCGGAAACGGGGAAGTAGTGGCAACACGTGTGGCGACGTGACTAACCGTGAGCCAATGGATACTGGGAGATTGTCCATAAACTCCCCGTGGTATGACACACGCTAACTGTCTAGACTAAGGGATTGACAACCCTATGTTGTAACGCGGCTACGAATGCTAGAGGGAAACCTTTAGAACTAATGCCCCGACCTTAACACACCTAAGATGTGTGGGTAGACTGTCGTGGTCTATCTGCTAGGTGTGAGGGACAGCTCAAGGCTAGGTATCCTAGCTGCTGTTTAACCCTTGTGGTTTGTCCCTCGACGCTGAGTTAATCAGTGGGTAGTGTCCACATGTTCATAACCAAATCAATCTCCCCCCAAGCCCATTGGATTAGGGCTAGGACACTATCCTCTTGTTAACTCAGGAGAAAAGGGGTTAAGCCATGAAATATCTATTCGAAGACAGAGAAGGTAACAGAACAACTATATCTGAGGATGTGGTGCCATCTATTGATCTTATTTTGCAGCAACCTCACAACGTCTACATAAAGGAACAACTGACCCCTAATACCGTCTTGTTTCGTCCTAAGAACCCCGGAAGGGTGAAGCCGCCTTTGAAGTATGGTGGTAGGTCACGGGGTAAGATCAAGCATGGTGTGCCTCATGATGGGAGTTTGTGCTAATGGTATACAATAGTCTTATGATTGAACATCCTTGCTGGTACACTGTCCCACTATACTTAATGGTCCCTATTGGTGATAGTATGTGGCATGATGATCAACCCTTTCTTGACCTATGTGGATGCTTAGACGCACCACTAGCATAGAGGTAATTCAAATGACCCCCTCACAAATGAAAAATCTTTATCATATCATCTCTGAACTAGAAGAAAGCTTAGCTTATACTCTAAGCAGAGGGGTGTATAACGTCGAATACATAGCATACATCAAGAAACGTATTCGTAAATTGGAAATTCAAACATGACTACTGTAGACATGATAGCACTAGTTTTGGCTAGTGGAATATTAACTTTTCTGTTAATCCTATTGAAAATTGTTATTATATTCTCTATAAATGATATTCCACCAAAAGATGCTAATATGCGTGGAGCAATCATTTTTAGTGCTATGATTGGAGTTATTGTAATGTGCAGTGTCACAATTTCTGTGATTATATGAAAGGATAAAACATGCTTACTTGGTCTGTTGTATGGGCAGCAATTAAATTTAAAGACTCTAGTATTTTAGGTATTGTACTTATGACTTCTATACTAGATGCTGCAATATTTGCGCTAATCATAGTAAAACTACTAACGTAAGGAGAACACCTATGTCTACAAAAGTTTGGTATGTTAGGGCTATACACCCTGACAATGGTCCAATTGCATCTCATATGCTTGGCCATAAAAGAGACATCATTGAACACCTCAATAATTCCGAATATGTTGGAGTAAAGGTGATCCGTGGTGTGTACGACAATGAACTTATTCACTGAAAGGAAGAACTATGTCTAACTTGAAGACTTCTGTCTACTCTATGCTCGAAGAATTCCTCGGCGCTGAAAAGATCACCCGGGATACTCTGAAACAACTGTCTCGTGATCTTCTGGTATACGTGCCTGATAGTCATGACGTTGATATTGTCAATCGTCTGATTACTGGTGCAACTCCTGTCAATCGTAAAGCCTTGATTATGTTCTTCAAGGAATTCCTTCCTTGGGAAGCTGAGATGAATGGAGATGAATTCTCTCGCTTTGGTAAGATGATCCAAGGGGATAAGAAGGTAGCTAAGAAGATGGCTTCCATCTCCGAATTCTTGGAAGATGAGAATAACAACTTCTGGACATGGGCTGAGCGTCACGTCAAGGTTGACAAGGTGCCTGATTATCTTGCTCAAGTAGAACGGGCCATTGAAAATGCGTTGAAAGGTAATGAGAAGAAAGATGTTGCACCCGCTAACCCGGTAGAAGTAGCATTCACGGTGCTTCACAAACTCACGCCCGATCAACTAATGGCCGCTATCCAACATCAACAAAAAGCCCTTGAAGAGATGGCTGCTCAACACAAGGTTGCGGAGGCCGCTTAAGGTCTCTTATGTTCGGGTAGCTTAACTGGAATTAAAGCGTCTTTATTTAGAAGATGTGTGGTTCAAGTCCCACCCCGAACACCTTTTAGGAGAACTTAGATGTATAGAGCAGAATTTTATTTTAATAAGTGTTATGTCTATCGTTATAAGACTTGGTGGTTTGGAATTTTAGTAGAACGACAGGTTGATGAATGCCATTTACCAGATTATGACTGTAATCTCCAAGATGAATGGTTTAAAGTACGAGATGAACTGTTTTCTCTTGTAAAGAAAAGATTCAAAATACCTGCATCAAGATGTTCATACCACTACTATGATGGAGAAGAATAGCCCTGTTAGCTCAACTGGATAGAGCAGCTGACTTCTAATCAGCAGGTTCGGGGTTCGAGTCCCCTACAGGGTACCAGATGATGGGTAATTACCCATCGAAGGGTCATTAGTGGGTGGTGGTCTTATATCACTGCCAGTGCACACACTAATGACCCACTTAAAAATTTTCTTTTTTGTAATGCGGAGGCTTTGGAATTAAGCCGAAAAATTAGGAGAAGCCAATGAAGAATACATATAAAGGACGTTCTATAGACATGAAACAAACTCTCATTATTCTAATACTCATGGCTCTTGGAGCTTGTGCTCAACAAGTTGAACCAATTGAGGACTACAATGCACCAGTCTCGTACAAATATGCGCCGCCAGATGTTACGAATCTTGAAGATCAGACTAATAGGAACGTGGTTCCTGATTGCTTTGATCCCCTACATGTTAATCATGTAGACTGTCGTGATCGTGAGACGAAAAAAGAAACGGTGAGTGAGAAACCTAAGGAACCTAAAGAAAAACCTAAAGATGAGCCTCGTTGTCAATCATGTGAAGAAAGAGAAAAGAGACACAAGGATTGGGAAGCTAAGGGTGGAGTTAAGGGTGATGGCAGTAATGGTGGCAGGAAAGATCCTAAAGGCTACAGAGAGTGTAAAGAGAAGGGATTCTTTAAATGACAGATGAGATTAAAGCTGTCACTAGGTATATTACCCCCAGTGGTAAGGTTTGCGCGACACGTCCACAAGCTGAGATGGCCCTTTTACAAGAAAAACTAAGAAAAGTTTTAACTCCTAAAAGGATAAATCTATACGATCCGTCATATGTGGAATTGGACCGTGCCGCCAAAAGCATCGCCGAATGGATGAGTAGGGACGAACCTGAAAAAGCTAAAGCTATATTGAATGTTCTATCGGAGGTAGAAAAATGAAAACCTTATGGATTTACAAAAGGACAGTAGTTGATAAGTGTCAAATTTGTAACCCACCTACTTATACGGTATATGAGGATAAAGACCTAACTGAGCTACCAGAAAGTGAAAAGTTTAAAGGTTTTTGTACACCAACGTATAATTGGGATTTTGTGAAAAAGATCGAGGTAGAAAAATGAAAGCTCTAGTACTGTTTGACACTAATAAACTTGACGTTTATGGGAACATTATCTCTGATCGTTTTGATCTTATGAAAACTGAATGGTGTTTTGAGATTAAGCGGTTGCTCGCAGAGCAAGCTCCAGATATTATCACTGTTTGTATGCCCACAGGAATGATGTCATGAAAATTGCTGGTGTAAAACGTAATGCCAATTGTAGCATTTTTCCTGTGTAATTCTCTAGGGTCTGCTATGGTAATGGCGTATGAAGTCAGTTACCAAGACATGCCTGAAGACTGTTTCAGGACTATTAGGTTTGACCCAGATCAAAAAACAATTGTAGATTCTGAAACCCTGCTTGACGTTATCAATATTGAAGGTGACCTAGTTAATGTCATGTTTGTACAGTTGAATAATGGTATTAGAGGTTACACAATTCGTAAGGCACCACTAGTAGGATGAAATGACATGGACCAGAATACTTATACCCCAAAATATGAGTATAACCCTGTAGATTGTTGCGGAGTAATCTATTTTAAAGGTTTTAATAACCTTTCAGTAAATAACCTTAAAGTTTGGTGGAAAACATTCCTTCAATCTAGGGACAACGACAGGAATCCATATAGTAACAGTCGACATGATTATGACCGTCTTTATAAAACAACGACAGTAAGGTCACATGGTGACTCCACTCATGCTGGCAAAATGCATATGTTAGTTTTGGGGTCTCATCAATGGAACAAAGCAAAACATAAAGTGTTGATTGAAATGGGTTGGAGACAAACTGCTGTTTGGAACAATACATATTCAGGGTCTATTTGTAGATCCTACATGTGGATTGATGAAAGAGTAGAATTGCCTAAAGACCCGGACCCCTCTTGACGGAATTGGTAGACGTAGGAGACTTAAAATCTTTGGCTTTTATAGCGTCCCGGTTCGAGTCCGGGAGAGGGGACCAACATGTTTAATTGGTTAGATAAAGAAAAAGAGAAATACTCTGTTGGCACAGTTTATATGGACAGGATGGGGTATTTCGTAAGAGTAGAAGTAAAGAACGGTTCACGAAGATATAACAAGATACATCGTCTTCCTTATGGCCTGCTTAACTCAAAAGAGTATTATGAATTAGTAGATCTTATAAGGGAGCATATTAACCCATGAGAGTAATGACCCAGCTAGATTTTGCTTGTTCTGGTCGTGTTATACGATGGGATTCAGATACTTGGTTTAATAGGAGTAAGTTATTTGAATACAGTCAAAATCAGACCTTACCTATTTTCATCCTTTTGAATGAGGAAGAGTGGACTAATCTTTTCAGAGATACTACCCTTCATACATTCCTCATAGATCTAGGTTTCACAGTACTATACGAGTTCACAAACCCAACCCATCAACATAAGGTTAGAATATATGTCAATCCCTAAATACCCTGATACATATCTTGATCAGTACAATTATACTCCAAACAACTTTATTGATCTACATCTTAAGAGACACGAAAAAGCTTACAAGAAACTTGGGGTACATCCGAGAGCACCATACTATGCCTTCATAGTTCGAAGTGCTAACACAAATAG
Source organism: Flavipsychrobacter sp. (assembly GCA_965230595.1). GTDB lineage: Bacteria > Bacteroidota > Bacteroidia > Chitinophagales > Chitinophagaceae > UBA5543. The sequence goes on from CBDDLG010000001.1 coordinate 21,588, forward strand.
TTGTGGAACAAGGGCCATGGCTATTGGTGGAGGTCTTAACCCTTCCTCTAAATTTCATCTCCTAAGTGTATTACTTATGGGTTCTCTTAGGTGGGGTAAGCCTAATAGTAAAAAAGGTAAACAACTTGTCACCCATTTTACTACTCAAATGTATAATGATTGGAAACCTCTTCTTGATCAGTTGGGTGTAGAAGGGTATTGTCCTTTTGAAAACTCTTATGGGAATAAGTCAATTTACTTTGTCCCATTTCTAATGAATAGAGATATGTACGAAGTTGTAAGAAAACTTATGGAAGAATGTTACCCACCCTTTCTTAGAGATTTCGACTCTCTGATTTATAGATCAGGACTTAGTCTATCTGAGGAAGGGTTTAAATCGGTTTGGGAACACGCAGACAAAAGTACAACTGTAAAGCCTGTTACCAAAAACTATCCAAACTATTGTAACTATGATGCTGCTTACGCAGATAACTTCCCTACTGTTACTGTATAGCTCCGATATATAGGTATATATATTAAAACCGGGACCAATAATTTTCAAAGGACCTATTATATATACCAGAAAATCGACCTAAATGTCACAAAGAAAGTTGAAAAAAGTGAAAAAACTATTTTTCGTGTATGGAACTTTACGTAAAGGTCAAAGTAACAATCCTTTACTAAGGTCTTCTAAACATTTGGGGGAAGGTGTCTCTGTTCAGAGATGTCCTTTTTGGGATGTGGGTTTCCCCTATCTCTTGACCTTACCCGTAGCTGATGATCATCCAATGTTGCCAGTTAGGGGTGACGTATACGTGGTTGAAGACGAGTCAGTAGAAGAATCTCTAGATCGTCTAGAAGGTGTACCTGATCACTATCATAGGTCATCTTTAGATGTAACTGTGGGTTCTTTAACCTATGCTTGTCATGTTTATATGTTTGATGGGAGGCCCCATGGTAGATATGGATATGAACACATGATCAATGATGGAGTGTATGATTGGGTCTATGGCAAATCAAATCGCTGAACCTAAATTTTATTTAGACGGGGCTGATAAACTTACCCATGATATGTTCTGGAGCAACAACTATCAGTATACTGCAGTTATTGAAGAAGCAGATCTTGTAGTGTTTGTTGGTGGTGCAGATGTAGATCCCAGAATATACCAACATGTTCGTCACCCAATGACTAAGATTGATTACAAGTTTGATAGTGATAGTTTAAAGACTTGGCGCATGGCAGAAGGAAAGCCCAAAGTTGGGATTTGTAGAGGCGCTCAGTTTTTAAATGTTATGAATGGAGGTATTCTATACCAGCATGTAGATGGTCATAATCTTGGTCTTGAGGATCACCGGGTTTTTGATGAAAAAGAAAAGGGCAGGAGTTTTGATGTTACTTCTGACCATCATCAAATGATGTTGCCTACTGAAGAGGGCGATATACTTCTGACTGCTCAAGAGTCAAAAGTTAGAGAACTAGAGTTTGTTGGTCAAGATGATCCATTCTCTGATGTTCCTGATATAGAGTGTGTGTACTACTCAACCACAAATTCTCTTTGTTTTCAACCACATCCTGAGTGGTGTGAATTCAACAGTGATTGCCAAAACTGGTTTTTCAACGCAATTATAGATTACTTAGAGGACCAATAATGTTAGTTTATAGGAATGTTAGAAGAAACATAAGTAGATGTTGTGATTGTCCATTTTTTATTAACCACCCCCACGAACCTAGTTGTGATAAATTGAGAATGATTGGGTATAGGGGTTATGATAACTTGGTTCCAAGACATACAATAGATCCAAGATGTCCTTTTTTAAAAGAATAACGTAATGCTGATTGTTCAAATTTCTCCAAAAAATAAAGGAAGCTGATATGTGTGGTATCGTGGGTATGGCTGGTAACTTAAACCAAGCCTGTAATACAGTATTGCGTAACATGGTGTTGTTTGACACTACTAGGGGTTTTGATGCCACCGGGCTAGCTCTTATTGGTATGAATGAGAACGAACCAACTGTTTTGAAAAATAGTGGTTTGTTAAACTCTTTGGTTGAAGTTGATGAAGAAGAAAAATGGATTGATAAGAAAAACCTCAAAGTAAAACGTATCCTAAAAATGGCTATAGGCCATAACAGGGCTGCTACAATGGGGAGCCTTGAAGCTGATAATGCCCACCCATTCACATTTGGGAACATAACCGGGGTACACAATGGTACTCTAAGGAATTGGGATAATCTTGCTAATATTGAGGGAAATGACCTTGATAGTAGAGCACTGATTTACAGTATTTCTGAAAAAGGTATCGAATGGACTTGGAAAAACTTTAATGGTGCTGCTGCTGTAGTTTGGTGGGACAATTCCGACAATAGCTTGAACTTCATTCGTAATTCTGAAAGACCTTTATTTTATGTTCGAAATGAAGCTAATAATGCATTGTTTTGGGCTAGTGAGAGTTGGATCATTAGACAGGCGGCAAGTTTGGCTAAGGTAGGCCTCAGTAAGTGGCAAGAAGGTGATTTAGAAGGGATGTCTGCTATTAAGCAGGTTGATGTTAACCATCACTATAAGTATAATGTTACTTCAACAAGTTGTAAGTTCGTATCTAAAACAAAGTTGGAAACGCAAACGTATTCTGTGAGTAAGCCCAAATCAACTAAAATATACTCTGGTCATAAGACTGGCTATTCAGGTCCTAAATCGGGAGGTGTTGTAGTTAAATCAAAAACTAAGCCCCAAAGATACAATTTTACTAATACAAAATGGGCAGAGGGGTTTGTAAAGGCTGATAAAGACACTAGAGATATGAAGTTTGTACTGACCGGAGATCAATACTTCAGTAACGGAAATAGTAAGTCTACCTCGGCTAAATCTGATAGTCTTGAGTGGTTTACAGCTACTCCTATCGAAGAAAGCCCTCCTATTGGTACTTTCAGGATTATGACGATGGGGGAGGCAGCAAAGAAAGCTCTTACAAAATATGCTAATGATGGTACTGTATTCATTACAACTGCTCGTATGAGAAAGCACCCAGAAACAGAGGAATATAGGATCAGTAGTGATTGTATTCGTATTGTCAAAGAAGCACAACCAGTCGAAAAAAAAGTGAGAAGGTTTCACTAAACCTAGCTTCTGATAGTGGCAAGATTTGTGTATATCCAATTGTGGCTTCAGGCCAAACAACTTGGGTTGACGATAAAACATGGGAGTCAAAAGTTAACAGTATTTGTGGGGGATTCTGTGGAATGTGTGGCACTAATCTCTATAAAGAAGACGCTCATAAATACGGTTGGTTAGAAGGATTAAGTATATTTTGTGAGGACTGTGTAGAGAATGTTGACTTACTAAACGGACTTGGTATTTATTGTACTGATAACATTATAAAAGCTTGTTAAAGAAAGGAATGAAATATGAATCCTGCAAACTTGTTGACTATTGGTGCTGATCCAGAACTCTTTATTTGTAAGGGTAACGAGCTTATCAATGCTTATGGGCTTATTGAGGGCACGAAAGGTGATCCCAATGAAGTAGATGATGGTGCTGTTCAAGTAGATGGCATCGCATTAGAGTTTAATATCAAACCTTGTTATGGAAAAGATACTTTTTCTTATAGGATTGGTAAGGTCATGAGGCAACTATCTAGTATGGTTGGTGATGAGTACGAGTTTATGACCGACTCCAGTGTAGAATTTGATGATGCTTGGCGTAATAAACAAGATTTTAACTCACTTGTTATGGGGTGTAGCCCAGAGTTCAGTGCTTGGAATGGAGGAAACATCATTGATCCTCCCGATGATGAGTTAAATATGAGATCAGTTGGCGGCCATATCCATGCGGGATTTAAGCGTACCGACGACCCTTTTAGTGAAGAACACTTGAATAAGTGTGTTACATTTGCTCGTCTTTTAGATCATGAACTTGGTGTTTACTCGGTGTTGTGGGATAAAGATCAAGAACGAAGAAAGATGTACGGAAAGCCGGGGTCATTTCGTCCTAAAGAGTATGGTATCGAGTATAGAACCCTGTCTAACAAATGGATCTTTGAAAAGGCACTTATAGATTTTGTCTATGATGGTGTACAAAGAGCAATGCAACGTTATCAAGATGGTGATGAAGCTCACACCGTACCCGACTATATTGAAGAAATTATTGAAGAAGGTCTTACAGATCATCCTTTCTTTGAGAGTAATGAACTAGCAAAAGGACTTAAAGACTATGCGGTATGATGATCCGTCATATGCTCATGACAGATTATGTGGAACTTTTGTTAAAGTTCAGGGAGGTAAGATAGCCTACATTAATAGAATCCACTCAAGTGGCATGGTCGAAGGCTATTTTATAACCAAAGATTCTACTAAGCCTATGAATTATAAGAACTTAGGCAAACTTTCCGATTTTGACTTGGAACCATTTACCTTTGGGTATGTAAATTGTCCTACTGGTGCTAGGTATATCCAAAGATTTCCTTACCGACAATATAAACAGGGGGTTAGAACATCTCAATTTGGTCGACACTTCTCAGGCGATAGCCGTCGAGATTGGGAACTGGCCCTAATTAGTTCAGTAAGGGGTCGTTTTCCAAGGTTTGATTTTTGTGTAGATTCCGTAATGAATGAAGAAGTTCCTGCCCTTGCTTTTGCTCACCATTTTGCAGTTGGGAAAAACAAAGGCCCAATTGTAATCTATAAAAATCGTGTTGTGGGTAATGTTGATGAAAATTTAGATATTCATTTAAAGAATAAGTTTAGCTCACTTACTGAATCAATTGAGGAGTCTTTGAATGTTTGTAAGGCAGCTTAGAGATTACCCAGAGACTGAAGATGATGTTCTGGGCTTAGAGGTAGAAGTCGAAGCTGAAGCACCTTTAGGTGCATGTAGGGGATGGGCACAAGTGTCTGATGGTTCATTGAGAGGCCCCTACAATGTTGAATATGTTTTGAGAAGTCCCAAAAATTTAGAAAGCAGCTTAAAACTAATTCAAAAGCTGCGTGAGACGTTAGAGCCAAGCAAGGTTATAGACAGTATTAGGGCTGGAGTACATGTTCATGTAAATGTAAAAGATTTAACAATGGAACAGCTTCTGTCTTATGCAATGTTTTATTACATTCTTGAAGAAGCATTAGTTGGCTATTGTGGATCTAACAGAGTTGGCAATCATTTTTGTTTAAGAATGAAAGATGCTGAAGGACACATAACTAATTTAGCTAACTTCTTTAATAAGGGTAACTTAAGACATCTGTACCCATTAGAACAAATGAAATATGCTAGCTGTAATTTCTACGCGTTAGTAGTACACGGAACTTTAGAGTTCAGATCTTTGCAAACACACCCAAACCTTGTGAAAATGGACGAATGGGTATGTTTACTTTATCATTTAAAACAAGAGGCTAAAAAAGTAGGACAGCCCGAAAGTATTATTGAAAACTTCTCTATGGATGGAGGCATTGCTTGGTGTGAAACATTGCTTGGAGAACATTTCAGTATGATAAAGGATCAACCTGACCTTGAAATTAAACTAAAAGATGGGATGAGAGTTGCCCAAGACCTATTAATCTTTTCTAGGAGTTAAGAATGTATATCTATCCTTATAAGCTAGGTTCAAAAACTGTTTCCTCTTTGAAAGAAGCACTAGGAGCAAAAATTATTCGTCTGCAAGACAGTAGATTTAAGGGGGATAGTGGAAAACCAGTTCTCAATTGGGGTAACTCAACTGAAAATGTAGATGTTACGAATAGTAATGTGCTAAATAAACCTGAATGTGTGGGAAGGGCCTCTAACAAACTGACCTTCTTTGAGTCGGTTGAGAATGATTGTAATGTGGTTCCGTTCACCGCTGATGTCAATGAAGTTGTCAGTTGGTTAAAAGATAATCGAATTGTTGTCGCTAGGAAGTTGCTTCAAGCTCATTCGGGCAAAGGTATCACCATCTTTGAGGACTTAGAGACTTTTGAGACTGTAGATAACAGAGATTATAAGATTTATACTCAGTATGTTCCTAAGAAACATGAGTATAGAGTGCATGTATTTTGTGGAGAAGTAATTGATCTGCAAAAGAAGTCAATAAGAAAAGGTACGAAACCCTCTACGTGGTTGATTAGATCTCATGATAACGGTTTTATCTTTACTAGAGAAAATGCTAAAGCCGCGCCCGATGAAGTGAAAGAACAGGCTATTTTAGCTTGTCAATCTGTAGGCCTTGATTTTGGGGCAGTTGATGTTATCTATAACTCAGCCAGAAAGAAGGCCTATGTCCTTGAAGTAAATACTGCACCGGGTCTTGAAGGTACTACTCTATATAACTATACTAATGCTATCAATAAGGCTTTCAATTTAGGTTTAGAAATCAAAGAACCAACTTCAGAAGACCAAGCTAGTAAGATCAAAAACCTATTTGAACTTTATTATAGGGACGAAATTAGTAAAGATACTCTAGACAATAGTTTAATTGATTTAGTTGGTCTAAGTGCTTCGGAATATATGAAACTATATGGCGATCCTCTTGCGAGTAGATATAAAAAGAAAAAAGGTTACACTTTAAATTTTGTGGCCCAGAGCCCGCCGGAGCCGTGGAGTACAATTTATGGTGAATCATCTTCAGTTTCATTGGATATTGAAGCAGATGATGGATAAAAATCTTTATGATTGGATAAGTTTAATTGAAGAGGGTCTTGAAAACCCCGGTCAGTTATCCTATATACATGCTATAAAGGGAGATTTAGATGGTTGTGAGTGTTTAGACGAGCAAGAAATATTGTTCATGGAAGCTTACGACATAGTTTTTAATAAAGGAGAATAGTAATTTGGGAGTTTGTATTGACAAACTTCCTCATAATTGTGGCACTAAAAAAGGTTTACAAGTATTTGTAAATGAAGAAACAGGAAGAATTGATGGATATTGTTTCGCTTGTAAAACTGCCGTAAGACACCCTTACGGCGAAGAAAAAACAATTAATGAGGTAGAATTACCCGAACCTAAAACACCAGAACAGATTCAAGCTGAGCTAGCAGAAGTTGATACTTTCCCAGTTGTTGATGTTCCTTCTCGTAGATTAAGAGCAAAAGATTTAGAGAAGTTTGGTATTAAAGTTAGTCTAAGTGAGTATGATGGGAAAACCCCATATGCTATGTATTTCCCTCAAGAAAAAGAGGGCAAAGTAACAGGATATTATGTTAAGACTTTATCTGAACCAAGTTTCACTTGGTCAATTGGTGATGTAAAAGATGCTGATCCGTTTGGTTGGTCTAGAGCTTTAGCCTCTGGGGCTTATCGTATTGTTGTTACAGAGGGTGCAGAAGATGCAGTAAGTGTAGAAAAGATTTATTCAACTGTAGCAAGAGAGAAGGATAAGGATTATGCCCCCGCTGTTGTGTCTTTACCAAATGGGGTTAATTCAACAAAGAGTCTTACAAGACATGTATCAACTCTCAAACGCCAATTTCGAGAGATTGTTCTGTCCTTTGACAACGACGATCCGGGAAAACAAGCGGTTGAAGAAGTAAGTCTAAGTATTCCCGATGCACTAAGTGTAGAACTGCCATATAAAGATGCTAACGATTGTGTGATTAATGGGGCTATGCAGGCAGCCTATAAAGCTTTAGCTTTTAGAGCAGCTAAGCCGAAGAATAGCAGGGTCGTAGATCTATCTGAACTTCACGATGAAGCTAGAGAGCCCACCCCATTTGGCCAATTAACTTGGCCCTTCCCTAAAATGCAGGACCTATTAAGAGGTATTCGTTATGGAGAGACTATCTATATTGGCTCAGGTGTTAAGATGGGGAAGTCTGAACTTCTTAATGCTTTGGCTGTACACTTCATTCGTGAACATGGTGTCAATGTATTTATGGCTAAGCCAGAAGAAAGTAATAAGAAGACATACAAGTTTCTCGCAGGTAAAGTTGCGGGTAAAAAATTCAATGATCCCTCTATCGAATTTGATTATGACGCGTATGATGCTACAAGAGAAGTACTTAAACAGAAGGCTTTCGGGGTAAACCTTTACCAACACCTTGGTTGGGAAACCCTTAAAACAGATATCATACACGCAGCTAGGCACTTAGATTGTAAAGCAGTATTTATCGACCCCATTACTAACCTTACCAATGGTGTTGACTCTGGAGAAGCTAACGTTCAGCTACAATCAATTGCTCAAGATTTAGCTGCAATGGCTCTTGATTTAAACATTGTCATATTCATCTTCTGTCACCTTAAGGCACCAGATGGTAACCTAAGTAAGGATGCTCGTCTTATGAAGTATAAGAAAGGTATCTACTATAATTTGGGTAATTGCCCTCATGAATTAGGTGGTGATATTCTTTCAGCCCAATTTGCTGGTAGTCGGGCCATGATGAGATCTTGTAACTTAATGATTGGATTAGCAGGTAACAAAGATCCAGAACTAGATACAACATTAAGGAGGATGAGATATTTGACAATACTTGAAGACCGAGAGTTCGGTAACTCAGATCACATCCCAATTATCTGGAATGAAAACACTACTTTGTATAAGGAATGTTAAATGGGTAAATGTAATGCTGATTAATGAATTTTACCAGAAAAATTATGACAGGCAAGTAAACTCTATTCGTCGATCACTTAAATTCAATAAACATTTGGCTGAAGATGTGGTTCAAGAAGCTTATGTTAGAGCTATGGAACACATAAAATCATATGACGAGAAGAAGGGTAAGTTTGGACCTTGGTTCAATAAGATTTTGTACAACACCCTTCGTTCTATGCAATTAGAGTTTGGCTATTCAATTTCACTGAGCGACTCCACTGAGATTATAGATGAAAACTCTCTTGAGTATTTTATCATTCTACATCAAGAGATCAATCAAGTGAAGAATACGAAACATAGAGAGGTGTTATGCCTTTTCTATATCAATGGTTATACCTCTCAAGAGATTATTTCTCAAGTAGGGGGGTTGACAAGAACTAATGTAACCACTATATGTAATAGGTTCAGAGATCATTTGAAGGAAAGGTATGGGTTAGATCTATGAAAACAATAGATTTTAGTAATTTTCCATGTGGAGAAGATGGATTATCATTTCCTCAAGGATTGCCCAAAGACAATACTGAAGTCGAAGTTCTAACAGTGTGGTCTAAAGGTAAATGGGAAACTAAGATATACAAAGAAAAATATTCTTATTTTAGACAATATAGTTGGTTTGGTGTATATAGAGAACCAGATATCAAAAACAACTCTTTACCAATTGTTTTAGATTGGAGATATAAATAGTCATAATCTTCGATATTGAAGCTGATGGCTTATTAGACGAAGAAACTAAAATCCATTGTCTTTCTTATAGGACAACATCTGATCAAACCATTCATACTGTGTTTGATTATGATGAAATGAGAGAAGTACTTACTAATGCTGATATTCTCATTGGTCATAATATCATTTGTTACGATATTCCTGTTATTGAAAGACTACTTTCAATCACTATCAAGGCTCGAAGAATTGACACTCTGGGTTTGTCTTGGTACCTCAATCATACTAATTCTCTTCACGGTTTAGAGTTTTATGGAAAAATATACAAAAGACCTAAACCTAAGATTGATGATTGGAGCAATCTAACACCAGAGGAATACGCACACAGGTGCGAAGAAGACGTATGGATTAATGCGAAGCTGTGGTTTCAATTACGTACCAAGCTTCTACAGTTGTACGAGTCTAAGTCAGAAGCTGACCGTTTAATAGAATACATTTCATTTAAGATGGATTGCCTACGGGAGCAGGAACAATCCAAGTGGAAGCTCGATATTGAAAGAGCTAAATCCAACATTATATCGCTTGAAGAGCAAGAAAGAGAGAAAATAGAGACTCTTCGTAAGTTAATGCCTCCCAAACCCCTAATAGCTAAACGAGTAAGGCCAGCTAAGCCTTTCAAGAAAGATGGAACTCTTTCAGTAACAGGTGCAAAATGGTTTAAACTACTTCGTGATGAAGGTTTACCTGATGATTTCGATGGTGTAATTGAAGTCGTTGTAGGGCACGAAGAACCTAATCCCGGTAGTCATGACCAGATTAAGAGTTGGCTTAAAAGTTTAGGTTGGAAACCAGAGACTTTCAAGTTTGATGGTGATCGTAAAATACCTCAAGTGCGTGTTGAAGTTGATGGTAATAAAGAACTATGTCCTTCTGTAATCAAATTGGCAGAGAAAGAACCTGCTATTTTAGTTTTAGAAGGTCTTACTGTAGTTCAACATAGACTTGGTATTTTTCGTGGGTATATAGAGTGTGAAAAAGATGGGTATCTAGTAGCAGGTGCTCATGGATTTACTAATACTCTTAGATTTAAACATAGAAAACCGTTAGTCAACTTGCCGGGAGTGTCCAAAGCTTACGGTGAAGAGATTAGAGGCTCTCTAATAGCTGAAGAAGGAGAATTACTTTGTGGTAGTGACATGGTATCTCTTGAAGATACTACTAAACGTCACTATATGTATGATTATGATCCAGATTATGTCAATCAAATGTCTGTTGAAGGATTTGATCCGCACCTAGACCTTGCGTTACATGGAGGTGCTGTTACTCAACAAGAGGTTGATGACTGGATTAATAAGGTTGAAGGAGCAAAAAACCTTAAGCCGTTACGCACACAATTCAAGACTGCTAACTATGCCTGTATTTATGGCGTAGGAGCCGCTAAGCTCGCCCGTGACTTGGGTATTAGTAAGTCAGAGGCTCAGGCACTGATTGATGCATACTGGGCGCGTAACTGGGCTGTGAAGGCTTTGGTGGACGATCTAGAAATTAAGCACCTGAACGGAGAAATGTGGCTCTTCAACCCAGTGAGTAAGTTTTACTATAGCTTACGTTTTAAGAAAGACGCTTTCTCAACCTTGAACCAATCTACCGGAGTCTTCTGTTTTGACTCGTGGATTAGGCAATGGCGGAAAGTAAGACCTCAACTTATTGCTCAGTTTCATGACGAAATTATTTCAGGCATACCGAGTGGGAAGGAAGATGCCTATTCTAAAATTCTTCGTCATGCTCTTGAGCAAGTAAATGCAGAACTAAACTTGAATATTAAATTGGATATTGATATTCAGTATGGGAAAAATTACGCAGAAATTCACTAAAGGATAAACAATGAGCTTAAACGCTAGAAACGTACCATCAAATAGAAAAGTAGTACCCCACCTTGAGGCCGGAGCTTACCCTGCCCGTCTAAGCCAAGTTTTGGCTATCGGGCTTCAGAAGGGTTCTTATAAAGGAGAAGAAAAAGAGCCTGTGCATAAGCTTCTAACGGTTTATGAACTGTTAGATGAATTTATGACAGATGAAGATGGGAACGAAGATCGCTCTCAACCTAGAGTTATCTCTGAAGATTTCCCCTTCTATTCTCTTGATAGTGATAGAGCTAAGTCTACCAAAAGATATACAGCCCTTGATCCAGAGCTTGTTCATGATGGGGATTGGGCAGAATTAATTGGTACACCTTGTATCTTAACTGTTGTGGTAAATGAGAAAGCAAAAGGTATTTACAACAACATCGCTGGTGTTAGTGCTATGCGTACTAAAGAGGCTGAGAAAGCTCCAGATGCTGTGTTAGATACGAAAGTATTTGATATTGATGATCCAGATATGGATGTATACTGGTCTCTTTGGCCTTGGATTCGAAAGAGAATGACTGAAGATAACCTTGATTTTGAAGGAAGCGTTCTTGAAAAAGCAATCGAAGAAAACCCTGAGCCCTCAAAAGAAGACAGAGAAGATACTAAAAAAGCTTCGAAAAAAGAACGAAAACAGCGAGATAATAGCAAGGATACTGAGGGAGAGGTCTCTGGAGATGGAGAGACTAGCGAAGAGGTAGATTGGTAATGGACTTTGTAATCGGACTTGTTCTATTTTTTTTGTTCTGGTTTTTTCTTGGTTATATCTTCTATGTTATTGGGGGCTATAGGTTATGATAGCTGAGATATTTTTAGGGATTACCCTTTCTCTTCTTTTATTCATATCTGCTTATGTTATTTGGACTTTTTTAAAATGAAATTAATTGAACCATTTACTTTTGCTAAGGTTATTAGCAGAATTAAAGGTAGTGGTTTAGAAGTGGGGGAGACGGTTTTCGTCTCCTCTGCTCGTAACCTACCAGAAAAGAGAAGTGATCCCTATTTATTTAGGGTTTATGTTTATGTTCTTAAATTGGAGGATGGATTAGTTCTACTTCCGGGGAGTGATAATGATCATGCTCAATATATAGTTGATCCTCGTAAGTTATCTCCACTAGATGAAGAAGAAGCTAAACCATTCTTAGAAAGGTTATGGGAAGTATATGGCTAATTATGTGAGTGTATGTAAAAATGTTATCGGCTCTAACAATAAGCGCAATTGGGTGGATCCTGATCCTTGTATTCGGGTTTCAAGAACTCCTTCAGGCAGAGTCTCACAAAGAGCGCATTCTCTTGGCATTGTTGATGCTAATGGGAATATTGTTGCTAGGATTATTAGCACTACCACCGGGTTACCTGTCATTAAATGTGGAGCTAAAGTAGCCATCATTACAGATTATGAAACGGTAAGTCTAGATGACTCCCCTAATTGATGGGGACATTCTTGAGTATAGAGGAGATGGATTATACTGGGTAAAATCGCAAAAAGGTCGAACTATTGGTAGAAGAGTAGGGTCAATTAATGGAGCTGGATATAGACATTTTACTTACCAACATAAATTATATTTAGAACATAGAGTAATTTGGTTGATGTTTAACGGTCCGATACCTCGGGGGTTACAAATTGACCATATTAATCGGGACCGTTCTGATAATAGATTAGAAAATTTGAGATTAGTAACGCCACAGGTAAATCAGAGAAACCGTGGGGCTAAGGGTTATTCTTGGGATAAACAAAAGGGTAAGTGGAAAGCAAGGGCCGTTCATAACGGTAAATGTGTGCACATTGGCCATTTTGAAGAAGAAGAAAAAGCCCGTAAAGCTTATGATCTTTGGAGAAAGGAGGTATGGGATGACGCCGCTTATTGACGGAGACATCCTACTTTAGCTTCATGAAATTGGTTGGTCAGCAGAGTTTAAAGATTTAGAAACGAAAGAGCCCATTCTCTTAGATTTTGAACGTGCTCAAGAAATTCTAGACCAGAAAATCCATATTATATGTGAAGAAGTTAATGCAACAGAAGATCCAATAGTTTTCATCAGTAATTCAGAGTCTCTACAAGAACGAATCAATAAAGAAAGGGAGTTTTTTGGAAAAGAGAGACAAAAATTTATCCCAAACTTTAGGTATGAACGGGCTAAAGCGAAACCGTATAAAGGGAACAGGAAAAACCCGAAACCTTTTCATTTTGATAACTTGCTTACTTATATACGCAATAGTTACCAGACCATAATCTCACAAGGAGGCTTAGAAGCCGATGACGAAATGGGCATATACCAACTGGAAGCCACACGAGAAGGAAGAGATACGACAATCTGCTCAAGGGATAAAGACCTTCGGATTATTCCCGGTTATCATTACTCTTGGGAATGTGGAAAACAGACTGCCATTGGTCCTGAATATACTGACGAACTTGGACGATTGGGAAAGAGAGAAAATGGAAGCGTCTTGGGCTATGGTACACTATTCTTTTACTACCAAATGCTCGTCGGGGATTCGGCTGACAACATTCCGGGCCTTCCCAGATATGGTACTGTGGCTGCCTATAACGCTCTTGAAGGATGCGAATCCGTACAGGATGCCTATCGAAGAGTTCGAGACCTATATAAAGAAAAATTGGGTGATGACGCCAAAGACTACTTCTTAGAGCAAGCAGATTTACTTTGGATTAGACAAGAAAGAGAGAAAGGATATGAGCTTCCAACCAAAAAATGATGTATGGCTTATCTCTGACACCCATTTTAACCATGCTAACATCTTAAAATTTGATGATGGTAGGGGTGATGACTTTCTATCTGTAGATTATATGAACAAAGTCATGTACGAAAGATGGAATGATTCTGTTAAGCCCGGGGATATTGTATATCATCTTGGTGATGTATTCATGGGAGATCGAGAGTGGTTTTCTAAATTTTGGCCTAAACTACATGGGAGAAAGAGACTTATTGTTGGTAATCACGATGATATTAAGTTTTTGTCTAGAGGTTCTTTCTTTCAGAAAGTCCAAATGTGGAGAATTATTCCTGAATATGGGGTAGTATTAACCCATGTACCTATTGTATTAGGAGAAGACCATCCTAAATATAAATACAACATTCATGGGCATACTCATAGGTATATTGTTCCAGACAGTCGGTATCTAAATGTTTGTGTTGAAAATACTGACTATGCCCCAATTAAGTTGGAGGACGTTATTCAAAAGTTAAAAGTAGTCAATGGCTAGAGGTAGACCAGCAGGACCTAAAGTAAGGAATGGAGGACAGTGGACAGAGTCTAGATTTAGTTCGTTCATTAAAAGTGCCCTGAGAGGAGCTTCTCGTAAGTGGAACCCCATTCATGTGTGTGAAAAGAATGCTAGAGTAGGTAGGGGAGTGTATGAGTGTGCAGGTTGTGGCTCTCATGTCCCCCCTACAATTAAAGAAGGAAGAAAAAGAAAAAAGAATATCTTCGTAGATCACATTAACCCAGTTGTTAACCCAGAGACAGGTTTTACAACTTGGGAAGACTACATCAATAACTTATTTTGCGAATTAGATAATTTACAACTTCTTTGTGGTGAGTGCCACGACAAAAAATCTATGGAAGAACGTGCACTTACCGCTAAGTTCCGACAAAAACAAGAAAGAGAATAATGGAACATCAACAGTTTGAAACTTTTCACAATGTATCTCATATGCCGCTACGTGTATATAATCGAGTGGTAATGGCATACAATATTAAAGATGATTTTGGTAATGTTGCCTTTGAGAATTATGTAGGGAAATTTACTTCCCATGAAAAAGCTCAAATGGTTTGCATGATGCAATACATTAGAGAAAAAGGGACAGAGGCAGCTAAAGCATTCGCCCTTAAGGAGTTTGTACCCAATGACCAAGTTAACTGAGCCGTGGCAAGTAGAAGGTTTAAAGTTTGATGATGGTAAGCTTCCCTACCACCTTCTCCCTCCAGAACTCCTTTCCAGTGTGTCAGCAGTGTTGCAATTCGGTGCCGAAAAGTATGCTGCAAGAAATTGGGAATTGGGTATGGCATGGAGTCGTCCGTTCGGAGCCCTTATGCGCCATATGTGGGCTTGGTGGAGAGGAGAAAAAAGCGACCCAGAGACTGGTATGTCGCACCTCTGGCACGCAGGCTGTTGTATCGCATTTCTTATTGCGTATGAAGAAAGAAAAGTAGGTACAGATGATAGGCCTACGTAATAAAATAAAAAACTTCAAATGGGACTTGACATCTATCACTATCGTTCTTATGTTTATGAGTCTTATTGTTTTAGGAGGTTTTAGTTGAAAATTTTAGTTTGTGGTGGTAGAGATCTTTTTGATTATACATGGTTTGATAACCAATTAAGCATTATCTATTCTTCTTTATGTGAAGGGGAAGATCCCGATAAGGTTGTTGTAATTCAAGGAGAGGCTAAAGGGGCTGATATGCTTGCCAAAGGTTGGGCTAAATCTCTTAATTTTGAGATTGAGAGTTATCCTGCCGATTGGAGAAAGTACGGACATACAGCAGGGCCTATAAGAAATCAACAAATGTTGGATGAAGGCAACCCCGATTTTGTTGTGGCATTCCCGGGAGGCAATGGAACTAAAGATATGGTAAACCGCGCCAACAAAGCTGGTATAGAGGTTATTATTGTTGAAAATCCTATTGATTGATATTGAAACTGCTCCCAACATTGCATATGTATGGGGTGCATGGAAACAAAACATTGGTCAAAACCAGTGGAGAGAAAAAGCCCACATTATGTCTTTTGCGGCTAAGTGGTTAGGTAAAGACGAAATTATCTATGAAGAAAACCGCACTTCAGATGATAGAATTTTGGTTTCTGAAATTTTTAGATTGTTGGACGAGGCTGACATCGTGGTTGCTCACAACGGGAAAGCATTCGACCTTCCCGTTATTTTGGGTAGAGGAGTTGTTCATAAATTTAGTCCTCCTTCTCCTTACCATATTGTTGATACCTATCTTATTGCTAAGCGTCGCTTTCGTTTTGTGTCGAACTCGTTGGCTAATCTCTCAGAAGAGATTGGAGACCATCAAAAATCCAAACATGCAAAATTCCCCGGTTTTGAACTCTGGCTCGAATGTCTTCGTGGAAATGATGAAGCTTGGGAAGAAATGATGAAATACAACATTGAAGATGTATTAGCTCTTGAAGATCTTTATCTTCGGATGAGGCCCTACATTGATAATCATCCTAATGTTGTTCGTGATACAGATGAGGTAGCTTGTCCCAAGTGTGGTTCCACCAACATTCAGTATCGTGGATACTACTTCACCAAAATGGGTCTGTGTTATCGTAGATTCCAGTGTAAAGACTGTGGTGGCTGGGGTAGACACCGTTTTGCTGAGAAAGATATTTTAACTAGCTCAACAAGGAATGCTGTATGAAGTTAGAAAAGAAAGTGTGGTTCCTCGAATATAAAAACGGGGAACCCACCGTAGTGTTCTTCTCCAACCCCATTACAATTGGAGAAGCTTGGTCGATCTGGAGAAAGACTAAGGAGTTTAAAAATGTCTAAGTTTTTAGATGAATTTTTTAACCCAAGAGACGATTGTTTTTTCGGGATTTTGACCGTTTTAATAGTAATACCCGTCGCTTTACTGGCTTATGTTATTATTGTTGAACAGCTCTTCTTTGAAATGTTTCTCTATTTACTATTAGTAATAGGGGTAGGTGCAGGGACTATTCTTTTTATCCTTCTGCTAGCTTATATTTGTGGGCTGGTTAAAAATAGATTGGAAAATAGATGAAAGTAACATACATTGATCATATGGGAACTGATCTATCTGTAGTTAATGCAGCTAGAGTTAGTTTTGGTAAGAAAAGTGATTGGGAGTATGATGTTGGAGGAAGTGGGGGGTGGCATAATCTTCATCTAAAATTAAAAGATGAGATGCTAGTTAAATACCTAGCTCATCATGCCCATTTCTCCCCCTTCAATCATACCTTCCTCACTATGCATGTTAAGGCTCCTATCTTCGTAGCTAGACAATTAGTCAAGCATGAGTACATGCCTTGGAACGAAATTAGTAGAAGGTATGTAGAGGACACTCCAGAATTTTACGAAATGAATTGGAGAGCTAGGCCCCCTAAAAGTATCAAACAGGGTAGTGGTGAAGAACTTACCATCGAGGGTGATCTAGAGAATACCACCGTAGAGGCTGTGAGCGCCTCACTGAGGGCCTATGAAGCTCTTTTAGGTGCTGGGGTAGCTCCTGAACAAGCAAGGGCCCTCCTGCCTCAAAATATGTACACTGAATGGTATTGGTCAGGTACTCTTAAGGCTTGGGCCAAAATGTATAAACTAAGGATTGATGCACATGCACAAAAAGAGACTCAAGACGTCGCGAGACAGGTGGGGGACATTATTGCACCCTTATTTCCTGTTTCTTGGAAATATCTTAAAGAAGCCAATCTATAAACACCAGCCCTATTGTGCTATTATGGATTATAGGACTAAACATTTAGGATGTGATTGTCAATGACCTTAAAAGAATTGAAGGAACTAAAGGTAGCCCTACTCTATTCGGGTATTGAGATTGACGAACTAAAGCAAGAACGTTTAGATAGAGTTAATCAACAGATTGAACTTATTAAGTTAGGGGTTACTAAAGATGGAGAAAGCTAATAGGCTTTACTCAGGTATCTATCAAGAGATACTCAGACTTAAGAAACTGGAACAAGAGTTGGTTCAGTCAGATAGATATACAAATTTAGATATTACTACTGCCATTAGAAGAACATTAGAAAATATTATTGGGCAGCATTAGCTGTTGCTGCTCTTGAACTCCATGGAGTTGTTTATCGAAACCTTAATGAGGAATGAGTGAATCAAATTGAAGAAGTAATGGAGCTTGTATGTGCTCCCAAATACCTAGAAGAAGGAGAAAACTTCCACGAAGGAATGTTCCGTATTGCTGACCATCTTAAAGATGACGAAGGGCATTTCCAGAGGATTAAATCCTATTTAAGAGATCAGCTATTTTTGCCGGGGGGTCGTATCCAAGCCTCTGCTGGTGCCACTAAAGACATTACAGCATTTAACTGTTTTGTTTCCCCTACTATTGACGATAGTATGGAAGGCATTATGGATGCATTAACTAAAGCAGCAATGACCCTCCGGCTAGGTGGGGGAGATGGATTTGACTTCTCCACCCTGAGACCTAAAGGTGCTTTCATTCGTAAGCTTGGTAGTACATCAAGTGGTCCCATTGCATTTATGGAAATGTGGGATGCTATGTGTAACACTATCAAGAGTGCTGGCCATAGACGTGGTGCTATGATGGCAACGATGAGAGTGGATCACCCAGATATTGAAGAGTTTATTACTTGTAAACAGGTAGCAGGAAAACTGACCAACTTTAATATTAGTGTGCTGGTTACTGATAAGTTCATGGAGGCTGTAGAAAACGATGACGTATTCGATCTGGTATTTGATGGAGTCGTCTACAAAACCATCAAAGCCAAAAGCCTCTGGAACAAAATCATGTGGTCAACTTGGCACCACGCAGAGCCCGGAGTGTTGTTCATTGACAAAATTAACCGAAAGAATAACCTCTACTACTGCGAAACAATCGCCGCTACTAATCCTTGTGGAGAACAACCTCTTCCCCCTCATGGTGCTTGTCTTCTCGGTAGCTGGAACTTAGTAAAGTTTTGTGAGTTTGATGATGCAGGTCTCCCAACTTTTAATCATACTAAGCTTCGTTCTACTATTTCTGATATTGTTAGGATGATGGATAATGTTATTGACAGAACTACTTACCCGCTTCCAGAACAAGAAGCTGAGGCGAAAAACAAGAGACGTATGGGTCTTGGCATTACTGGTCTCGCTAATACTCTTGAGTTTCTTGGTATTGACTATGGCTCCTCACGCAGTTTAGAGTTTTTAGCTGACGTTCTGACTCTTATTCGTGACGAGTGTTATCAAGCTTCAATCGAATTGGCTAAGGAAAAAGGCTCTTTTCCTGCTTTTGATAAGGAGAAATACATTGAAGGGGAGTTTATTAAAACTCTACCAGAGCAGATTCGTAAGGGTATTAGTGATCATGGTATTCGTAATAGCCATCTTCTATCCATTGCTCCGACAGGCACCATTAGTTTATGGGCCAGAAACGTTAGTTCAGGTATTGAACCAGTATTCTCTCACGAGTATGATCGTACTGTAATTATGCCGGGCAATGATTTGACCCGACAAACTTATACAATTCAAGATTATGCTTATGCAGAATGGGGGTTGAAAGGAATTACAAGTGGAGACATCAGCGCTCGCAATCATATTGATATTTTGTGTGTCGCAAGTCAATATGTTGATAGTGCTTGTTCTAAGACGGCAAATGTTGGAGAACAAGTTACTTTCGAAGAGTTCAAAGACTTGTATCACATGGCTTATGTTGGGGGTGCTAGCGGTTGCACTACTTTCCGCCCTTCAGCCATTCGAGGTGCTATTCTAACTAAGAAAGAACCAGAAGGAGAGGCCTGCTTTATTGATCCTGAAACAGGAGAACGATCTTGTGCTGATTAATATTTATGCTAGAGATAGAAACGAGGCTGAAGAGGAGTTATTTGTTGAAGGAGAGAGATATGTGGAAAATTTAGGTCACCATCTCTCTAATCTTTTCAGAGATTACTCACAGGATTCAGATGAGTTTGAAATTCGTATTGAGGTATTAGATGAAAGCTTGGAAGAGGCTCGCCAACGGTCATTACATTGATCTAAATGACTTAACACTCAATGATATTGATATTGATAATATTGAGAAAAGCCTAAATTATATTTATCGGTTTAATGGTCATCATAAAGATAGGAAGCCTCTAACTGTTGCTCAACATACTCTCTTATGTATGAACCTATCAGATATGCTTTTTGGTGACGAAAAGGTTCGTAGAGCCTGTCTCATTCATGATTTCGGTGAGGCCTTCTACGGAGATATTACGACTCAGGTCAAAAGAATGATTGGTCGTGATGCTCTTGAACGAGTGACTAAGCCTGTAGACGATTTAATTAATAAGGCTTTTTGGTACCCTGATGAGGAAGGCCCAGATGGGTTTGTCTCAGCATCTTGTAAGGTTTGTGATCTTCTTTCTCTAGATATTGAAAGACGGGTTATGTGGAGAAGCCAACTTGGTAAAGATAAGTGGCCTGATATCCCACCTAATAAATTCTCCTTATTCGATAAGCAACAACTGTTTGATGAAGTTGCTTCAATCCAATATGTAAAACTAGGAGAACTTTTGTGAAAAATTTAATTGCTGCCTCCATGGTAGCTCTGTTTGGAGTATCAGCTTATGCTGGTGAAGTAAGCCCTGTTCCAGATGGTCTTCAATTTGGCCCGGGATCAGGTATAGTAACACTTTGTGAAGATGAAAAAAGTCTAATCAATCTTTTAGATAATGGTGATTCAGGATCTTTTACTAAATTAGGTATTGAAGGTTCTTATGAAAACTGTTACTTTTCTCCAGATAATCGAATTGATGTTAGTGAGTTCGATCACGTAATTGAATATAAATATACTCCAGATTGGAATAAGTCCAGACCATCTCTTATCTTCCATTTAACAGATGGGGATAAAACTTTTTGGACTTGGGGTTTTGAAGAGTTCTTAGCAGGTAATAATACCTAACCCCAGATAAACTAAACCCCCGGTCCTCTTTCGAGGCCGGGGGCTTTTTTATGTCTATTCTTTGTCTTTGTTTACATACCAGTAGACTAGTCCACCAGCTACAATGACAAATAGTAATAGTCCAAGATCCATATTGTCCTCCTATGATAAATACTCGATCTCAAATACAAAACTGTTTTCTAAAATTTGATGTTGCCGGGCAGTGCTGTTGTTTCTGCACTGAACTTTAATAACATCGTTTAAAGTTAGAGGTACTGTACGAGTAAAACTATAGTGATTATACCCATGAGTATTTTGTCTATGATAACCTGTTTGTTCAGAGCCCTTAATTTCAGTACCATTGTTAACCAAACGAGCCCAAGCACTATCTCGGTTATTGCCATTATACTGGTCTAAAGTGAGATTATAATGAAGACGATACTTACCTGTTGCTGGACAAGTCCATTCCCCCGTATTACCGTCCCAAGTAGCACTCATTTCATTATACTCAGGGGTGTCAAACCCAGTAATATCTTGATACGAATTCCCAGTAAGTTGTTGATTCCCATTTTTCGTAACACTGAAAGTTTGGATAGTAGTACCACCACCTCCACCACCCGAGGGTGTTGTCCATTGTGTGTTGTAGTCCGTGCCGTCAATCTTCTCTAGGACTTGACCAGCAGTGCCTCCTACAGGAACTCCTTGACCATTAGCACCATTCACACCGTCTGCACCGTCCGCACCATCATTACCGGCTGGACCTTGTGGGCCAGTAGCTCCGGCGGCTCCTGTAGCACCAGTTGGTCCTGTTGGTCCCTGAGGGCCTTCTGGACCTGTAGCCCCATCGTTACCAGCGGGACCTTGGGGTCCTTGAGGACCAGTAGCTCCAATTAGTGAAGCTAACCAATCTTCTTCAGTACCAACAAACCCATTACTTAAAGCTACTTCATAAGCAGATTCACCTGGGTCACCATCATCCCCCTTTTCACCCGCTGTACCCGGACCACCACCTACGAACACCCTTCTTAATTTTCGAATGTCCTTAGCTTTAGTCATTTTTTCGTCCTAAAAATTTTACCCATAACATACGAATAACATCATCTACCATACTACCAAATAATACAGAACCTACAACAAGTAGAGCAATGATATACGGAGGGGTATTATTAACTACAACAGTTTCACCAGATACAGTATCCCTAGTATCGGTTTCTGTAATGCTGACTCTGGAATTTTGCCCAACATTTACAGAGGCATCTTGTTGAGAAGCGACAATCTGTTTCGTATTCTCTCTACCAACTTGCGCCTCTAATTTAGGACCACCTCCAGATAAAGTGTTAAGAGCCGCCCCTGCTAGTCCCGAGCATCCGCTGATTAGCGAGGTAGCCATCACCAAGCCACAAAGCACCGATAAGGGGGAAGATAAACGGGGCTTGGAATTTTGCAAGGTTTGCTGCATCATCACTAAATACTCCTGCTATAAAGAAGAGTCCTAGGTAGGCTGAGACAAAATAAGCATATCTTCGTTTGCCCCTAGGTTTGTCACTCATCTCGCCCTGCCATTTTAAATAAGATTTTTTGGAGTGTTCCATTAATAATCTCAAAGTTATGGCTGAACTCTTTTCTTAATTCTTTCAATTCATCAGTGGTGTTTTTACGATCCTCGTCTAGTTTCTTTTCTAACTCGGTAATTCTTTTTGAGTTATTTCGACTATTCCATTGTAAACCCACTAACCACGCAATAACCCCAGTAAATGTTACTAACACAGACCAGAAGTTTTTCATAAAGAAACCGAGGATAAGTTCCATTAGACTGGGTACTTTTTCCACGAGAGTTGCCAGTGAGGTCCATCAGGAAAAGATTTCCAATCTCCTCCCCATTCTAATCCCTCAGTACCAAGATCTTTAGCTGCCTGTTTGACAGCGGGGGCTAATTTATGATAGTGGGGCCAATGCCAACTTACTTGGCCATCAACATAGGGGGCAATGTCGACAGCATGTCCAGTTAGGTGACGAGAGTTCATAGTAGTACTAGCACCAGTACGGTACAGCATAGCTTGTCGTTCTCTAGAACGCAAACCCTCTAAAACTGTAAAATCAATAGGGGTTACATTAATAGCCCTTTTAATAACAGCAACTAGGGAGGGGTTAACCCCCTCTAGCCGTTGTAAACTTCTATTAGATAACTTAAACATTTAATTCAAACTCCGCGATTGCGGCATCTAGAGTTTCATTAGATGCATTCTTGAAGCCTTCCCAGACTTTTCTCATAGCTGATCTTTTAGCTGATTGAGTAGTCTTTCCTTGAAGAGCTTCTTGTGCTAAATGCACAAACATAGCATCTTGCAACTCTTGGTTAAAGACTTCTTGTCCAGTCAGTTTCAAATCTTTTTTGAGTCTTCTAAGAGTAGCACCAACAATCTGGTATCTACCCATAGGAGTAGCCATACGTCCTACCTGTCTACGAGAGTAATCAGCGTAGGCTCCGTTAGGACCAGAAAACTCAATAAGTTGGTTAACAGTTCTTTCGTCTACTTTGATATTCTTAAAGATGCCCTGATCAGAATGACCTAAAAGAGTATCATAATTACCATGAGTACCTTCAGTAACATCCACAACATTAAGAAGAGTTGGGGCTTGTTCAGAAAGTTCCTTGAGGAAATCTTCTAACTCTAGATCATCACCCTCATCAGTCTCTAGCTGTGCACCCTCACCAAGGTACCTTTCAGCCATCTCAGTAAACACTGTCTGGTAATCACTACGACCCGCAATATGAGCAGCAGCTTTTACAGAAGTATTGATAATAGGCTTAAGTCTTTTATTAAGGAAGAAGGCCGCATCTCTAGAAGAAGCATCTTCAGGATTTGCAGGCACAAACTCAACTCCGCTAGGAGTAGCCTTATATAAGACATTCCCTTTTACAGTTAAGTCTTCATCAGACGCATTGTCAGCATGAGGAGTAACACTCGCTTTAGCAAACTCCCTCTGAACCATTTCAAACACTTCTTCGTCAAAGTGTCTTTGCCACACATCTAAAACAGCATCTGCATTAGATTCAAAAGACTCTTTATACTTATTACGAGTATTTAAGAAATTAGGAGAGGCTAACACTTTAGAAAGATCAACTGCTCTGTCTGGATTACGAGCAAGAATGCCTTCATTAACTACAATAGATTCAAAGAAGTTACCTGCCATAGTCTCTTGTTCTAGAGCTTCTTCCTCATTTGTAGTTTCTCTAAATAATACTGGACCTAAGTCATCAATATTATCTATCACTGGGCTAGCTTCAGGAGCTTCTCTATACCCATTCATAAGTCTTGCAGCACGAAGAATACGTTCAGAACTTAGGCCTTGGAATAAGGAATCTCCTAATGCACCTGTATTCCTAAATAACTCTGATTGTACAAACAGCTCAGCAATTTCTGGCTGTTGCATCCACTTGTTCTTAATAGTAGATTCAATATTCTTAATACTGGCATCAGCAGCTTGTGTAGAGAGTTCACCAGTAATTCTTTTCTGAGCTAGGTCCTTCATCATCTCAAACTGCTTCATGTAGGCGTCTGCTCTAACACTATCTACATTCTGCATGAGACCACTAATCTCAGCTTGCATACCAACCCAACTAGCTTCTAATTGGTCTAGTTTCTCAGCCTGAGAGAGATTACCATCGTTCACTAGTTGAGTAGTAAACTCATTAAACCTCTTGAACTCCATTGGACCCTGAGTAAGAAGGGTCTCTTCAGCGAAGGCAGTCCTTTGAGCTTTCAAAGTTTCAATCTGTTGCTTGTCTAGACGACCCTCACTAAGCTGGAGATCAATCTGTCTCATTCGTTCTTTGTAAGTCTCTAAAGCACGAGTAGCAGCAGCGTGATCAACCCAGCCTTCCATGATCTCTTGATCGGTAGCATTAGGTCCAATTACTCCATTTTCCAACAGAGTATTAAACATAGTGTCTAGGCCCTCTTCTTGTCTAGACTTTTTAGTAGCTACTGACCCCATTCCACCAGTACCAAGAACAAACTGTTGAGCTTGTCTTAACTGATCTCCTAGAGAGGGATTAGCATTATAAGCTTGGATAAAATTAGATCTAAGCATCTGTCTTCCCATCTTGGGATTGTAGACATCTTGATCAATAGCATCAAGCAGAGTCATTTGTCTTTGAGTAAAATCAGCTACGAGTTTATCAGCTTTCTTAACTCTAGTATCTTTACTTATGTTAACAGCAGCATCAAAGACATTAGCTACGGCTTGCAGCCCCGCATTAGTCGGGACTACAGGCTCTTTTACTGTGGAAGCTACAGCAACTGCATTAGCTTCTGTAACGTCAGCACCAAATTTAGTCATCTATACCTTCCTGTGCGAATTTTTGAATATCTTCCGCACTTTCTTCTAATGCATCAATCCATCGATTAATACTATCTCTAACGTCTGTCTTAGGCAACATATTAACTAAAGTACGAACCTCTTCAGTATTCTGGAGGTTAGCCATTCTCCGAAGGTCTTCGTAGATGTTAATGCCATTATTTTTGACATCGTTTTGAATAGCACGATGAAGCTGATTTCTAAACTCAACCTTATCAAAACTAAATACTCTATAACCTTCTGACAAGATACGTTGAGCTATATCAACTTCATTAGGGTTCATACCTCTACGAGTAATCATCCTCTTTAGTTCGTTATACCAAATAGTGACATCAGTTTCAGTGAATGCTTTATCTTGACCCTTATAGATTCTCTGCATAACTTCTTGTCTTGCAGTTTCATCATGAGTACGAAGACCAAATACACCTTTCATAGTGGCTTCATATTTAGTCACATCTTCATCGGTAACATTACCAAGAGAGCTTCTAAACTTGTTACTCTCTAGAGCGTATACTCCTTTGAAAGCGTTTGAAGCACCAGACATAGTATTAGCGAAAGCAATAGCTACATCAGTGTACTTAATTTGTAACTCTGGGTCTTCATAGTTCCAAGCTGGTACAATCCACCTAGCGGTAGTCTGCATAGCATTTGTCAGTCTAGGGTTGTTACCAAACAGAAGACTTGCCGACGGAGACTCTGCAACTACATTGAGAAGATCACTAGTAAACATTCCATGCATGGTCTCATAAAGACCATAAGCATTTACAGGAGATAGGTCTCCCCAATCAATACTTTGTTTCTCACCAGTAGTAGCGGTAACGACCCTGTTGAGGAGAAGGTCTTCTAAACCATGCTCAAGAGCATCCCTTGTGGGGCCTTCTTCTACATTGTTATAGAACCATGTGCCAAAGATACCACCTGTCGGAACACCATACATAGCAGTATTCCAAGCAAGAAGTTGGCCTCTTTGTTGTCTAGATAAAGATCTATTAAACAGTGGTTGTAAAATAGCTTTATGTGGAACTTGTAAGAACTGAGCAATGACAGATAGAGTATTCTGGTTATATGGCATATCCCCAGCTCTATTCATATCATATGTAAAAGCTCTAGCTTTACCATGAATTTCATCATAGTCAAAACGAGTAAGAGCTTTACCACCCTTTTCTTTTAGCTTGAGGTGCCTCTGAGCTAACCAAGCTGTATACAGAACCCATCTTTCGCCCACATCAAACCCTACTTTCTGGCCTACAGCAAAGGGAGCATTAACTACTCGTCCTGCTTTTTGACCTACAGTACTGTCTACTAGACGAAGTGTATTCTGTCTTACAAGGTTGTTAGCATCAACTGCTTCACGAAGACCAGATCTCTCTAGCTCCTTCCACATTTCTAAAGCTTCTTTATCCTTCTTGTAACCCATACTAGCTCTACTAAGCCTGTACCAGTCTTTTTGAATTCCTCCCATCATGTACTTAGGAGCAATTGCAAATAACTGAACAGACTGGTGACCCTGAATAAGGGCCTGTCTCATAGGGTTAGCAGCGAGATATAGCTTGAAGGCAGCAGCTTTAGCTGCACTAGGTAAAGATCCTTTACTAGAATCTCTAGCCCATTTCTCTAAGATAGGGTGTTTGCCAGCATCTAAAGTATCTGCGATGAAGTTAAACACAGCCTTGGTTGCGTTATCAATAGTATTAGCCCAACCATTTTGTAAGCTATGAATATAATTAAACGTAGACTTAGCATCAGATACAAGTTTACCACTAGTTTCTGGGTTCTTGACAATTTGATCTACATTGTCGGGGAAATACTTCTGACCATACTTATCTAGAGGGAGACCAAGTTCATCAAAATATTGATCAACCCATCTCTTCTTGACAGCCTCGAAGTAGTCTCTCATCACAACACGTTCAGAGAGCGCACCAATTTGCCGAGCAGTGGCTTCTAGAGGATCTACTAGGTTAGTATGCCCCATCTTATGAAGGTCAACAGAGGCGTCTGTGAGGCGCTCTCCGCGCACCTTCTGAGAAGACATATTAGAGTTAACTGCAATCTTCCAAGAGTTCTCATTCATCTCGGCGTATTCAGTTTCTCTCCTATCAGCTCTAACCTCAAATCTTTCGTCTTTACCAGCAGTAGCACGAAGCTGTTTAAGGGCATGACGAGCGTCCTCACCATTGCGAGCGGTAGAGACAACTTTGGTCACATCACCACTAGAGGTTTTAACTATCTTTTCAACAAACCAGTTAGCATCATACATGGTGGGGTAATACCCATCACGGTAATGCAGAACAACTTCATCAGATTTAATAGCTCTAAGATAGCCTCCATTAGGAGTACCTACAACTTTTACATACTCAACATAGTCATTACCAATTTTAGTTGGTTCTGATAATCTACCAAGAGTCCCACCCTTGTTATAGAAATCATCAAGGTCCGATTTACTCATAGTCTCAACAGTATTAGTAGCTGAGTTATAAAATTGAGTCTGAGCCGAAACTTGATTTCTATTAGATTGTTTTACTACAAGATGGGTTCCATGTGTATCGGTGTAGATAGAGAAACCTCTAGCACGAAGAGTTTGAGCCAAGTCAGCATTAGCTGCATACCACAATTGGTCTTGAGCCCTTCTCCACCCCTCCAAAATTTTAATCTCGTCAGTATCAAATCCTCTAGCTCGAAGATCAGTTGTACTGAACTTAATCTCATTTAAGTTGGCATCTTTAATGTATTCTTCAACCGCAGTTTTGCGATCTTTAGACAACCTTTGGAAAGGTTGGACAAACTGCTCATTAAACATATCTACGTAGAGTTTACGAAGATGAACAGCCTTGTCTACACCAGCCGATGCAGGACGAGTAAGTTCGGGAGGAAGATACGAAGCAGGATCTAAGAAGTGCTGTTGTAATGACCCTTGTTCAGCTCTCCCTGTACCAAAGCCCAGCCTATCTAACCAGTTTCTTTTCGTAATCCATGGTTGAGAGGCTACAATATCAGCGGGGTTTACAGCATCCTCATACTTAAGAGCCACAACATAATCTAGCTCTTTAAGTTCAGCAGGGATTTTCTTCTTCTTTTTTTGAAAACCCTTGCGAAGTTCTGAAAGTCCCGACAGTTCTTTAGTTGTCGTTTCAACATACCCATCGGGGGTTCTACGGAAGAGAGTTAAATCATCAGCGGTAGCCCCATAACTTCTAAGAGCATAGAGAGCGTTCTCTACAGCCCTGTCTGCTGTTCTATATCCAGTATCAATAGGTTTGAAAGGAATAGTATAAAGGGTGTTACCATTCTCTAGAGTCCTAAGAGTCATAGCTGCATGGTGAGGGACAAACCCCTCAACCTTGTCAAAACTATCTACCAACCTATCTTTGTGACGAAGGAGATCAGCTTCTGAATAGTAAGATCTGCCATCTAAAGTACGTTGAGTACGAATGGCATCTTCTTCTTTAGCATAGGGCTCCATCTTAACTTTGTTTGGAACCGTGTCTGCCTGTCTAGCAGGCTCAGGGAGTTTGTCCTTAGCTAAAGCTTCGGTCCTATTCGTACCATACATAGCTTGAGCGATTTCGTCTGAACTATCAAATACAACTTCAGCATGAACCACTCTAGCTGTTTCTGGAGAAGTCTCAGCTAATACTTGAGAAGGTGCAGCAGGTGAAACATCGGTATGAACGGCTTCAACCTTACTGCCAGAAACCTTATTAGCTAGTCTACCAGATTTAACAGCCTTAGCTCCAGCTTTAACAGTCCAAGCAAGCCCAATAAACTCTAGAACGTTTACAGTGTTGTCAAACCATCTCTCGAAATTAGAGTAGTCATTAAGACCAGCCATGTGTTCAAGAGTTTCAATAGCATGAAGAGTATTACCATCTGAGAACACAAGAGTATTATTAGAATCAATTGTGTTTAAGAGGGCCTGTGTAAACTCTGCTCTACGATGAATAGGTTGGCTCTTAATAAGATCAGAGAGGGCTTTCTTACGGTTTCCCATAAGAACTTCATCTACACCAAACTCTCTAGATAATTGGCCAACCTGAAGTACCTCTGCAAAAGGTACAAGGTACTCGCCAAAGTCTACAAGATTACTCGCAGCATTAGTATCTTGTGAAAGTCTCCAACCATTAATAAGGTTTTGCCTATCAATACGAGATTGAATAACTTCATCCATAGAATCAATTACATCTAGGAGGTTCGTCTCATCCTCAGCATTTAAGTGCTCATCTGTCAAGGCCCTTTCAAGAGCTAGATTAAGGAGAGTACTCTGGGGTTGATTAGGCACATCACCCCTTACAATATCTACTGCAACCTTCTTCTGTTCATCAGTAAGTTGATCATCTGTGAGAATATCATCAATGTTATTATTGTAATAGGAGGCCAAACTATTTGTTAACATTTGCTGGTTAACAAACGTAGACCTTCCTTCAGGTGTCTGAAGATTATCCCGAAGACTACGGAAAGACTCTTTAGACGAGTTAGCAGGATCAGCTAATACGACTGACCCTGCCACTTGTGCGGTAGACTTACTGTCCAAGGTTGGGACAGAAGGAGCATCAAAATCAAAATCTTCTAGATTAAGTCTACCGCCATCAAAATCTTTAAACTCCATTTATCCCTGTCTTTCACCTAATTCTAGCACAACACTGCTAGCTGTCTTACCAAAAATGCCTATTCTTTCAGCTCTAGATTTTGCATTGGCTGATCTCTGTAAATTACGATTGATACCATCAACCGCTAAAATATTTGCTTTTTGATCAGCTATAGATCCACCACTAGAGGCCGTAGTTCCAGATAAAGCGCCTAAAGCCCCTGAGGATCCAGTAGTCCCAGAGTTCTCAGCACCTTGAGCAATCATTGCTCTTCTACGTCTGGCCTCTTTAGCTTGATCTCTTCTAGCTCTGGCATTTCTTGTTTGTTCATTTGCTGAAGATACATTAGTAGCTTCTCTAGAAGCTCTATTAGCATCTCTAGCAGCACTGGCTTGTGAGAAGCCTGTAAATACCCCGAGGGCTAAAGATAAAAATGAAAAGAAAGCTAACCCTCCTCTAGTCTTCGTTACTAGCGAATAGATTAAATCCCCAACCATAAATATGGAGATTTTTACCTTGCTCACCAGCTAATCTAAAAGCAACAGAGTTACCTGAGCCTCTAAGTTTGTTTCTAGTTACAATTAATTCTGCCCCTGTTTCAAATGGGTCAGAAGAGTTAGAAGGAATATAGGTCCTATTATATCTGTAAGCTTGTCTATCGGTAGACCACTTATTACTAGCTATATTATCAGACCAATTAAACCTAGCACTAACTAAACAAGAACTTTCGTTAATAGGAACCAACTCA
Source organism: Flavipsychrobacter sp. (assembly GCA_965230595.1). Taxonomy (GTDB): domain Bacteria; phylum Bacteroidota; class Bacteroidia; order Chitinophagales; family Chitinophagaceae; genus UBA5543. The sequence continues at coordinate 51,987 of CBDDLG010000001.1, forward strand.
TTATCAAAACCTGCTTCAGTTCTTTTAAAGAAGGTTGTTAGATAAGGAACCTGTTTCTTAGATCTGGGCTCCCCTAATACGAAAGAGTTTGTAATGAGATAAGCATCATAGTTCTGAGCTACACCCACATTATCCCAGTCTAGGTAGGTTGTATCATTATATGATCCAAAAGAATATGTAATGACACCAGAGATACTTGTAACAACTAAGTAGAACGCTGTAGAGATAAATCCTGAACGAATTTGTAAACTAACAGTAACTGGAATATCAGATCCTGTTGTAACAATATTACCTGCATTATCTACAACATCAAATGTCTGAGCACTAGCAGTATAAGGGTTAGTCTCGAAAACATTAATTAGCTTAGGGATATTACCATCAAGATTGGCCACTACCTTATTCGGAGTAAATGCTTGCAGAGCAGTATTGTACACTAACTCATAACTATACTCATCATCAGGGTCTTCATCATTAACTTTATTGTGTAGCCACCTTACCTCTTTAGAGAAAGAGTCGTAAAAACCAGATGCTACATTTTTATTTGAAATGGGGATCTCTTGGTAATAGGTATCAATCCTATTCTCAACAAGATTAGAAGTTACCCACTCCCCAAACTGGTTTCGTGAGATACGATAAATACCTGAGTCGCCCCAATAAAAGATAGCAGTTTCAGCTAATACAGCGGAGTTACCTGAAATACAACCTCTGTCAGTTAATCTGTGAACCTCATAGTCAGTTGCTTTAAAGTCAGAGTTATCAGGGCCTGAAATTCTCCAAACCCCATTTTCAGCGAAAACGAATAGAGAGCTACCTAAGGAAATTAATTTATTAATCCCATAAGCTCCCTGAACACGGATAAAACCTCCATCAGTATCAACAATAGCAGAATCTTCCCCATCTGTGGGATCTGCTTCTTGATAACAACGGCCTACATCGGTTCTATCCTTTACCAAGGTTGAGAAGAGGATGTAGCTACTCATCCTTGGAGATTTAGAATCACCCCCTTCCACAATACCAGAAAATCCACCAAACCACACTCTCCCAGAGTGTTCAGTAATGACTGAGGCACCCCCCGGAGTTCTATCTGTGGGTAAGGTCGGTACAGTATATATGATTAGAGAATCTCTGTCTCTGAGACTTTGTTCTTGCTCTAATCTAGACGTACCACGGTCTAATGCATCAATAATGAAATGTCCTTGAGGAGACGAAACATTGTTGGGCTGAGTTTCATACATATTGTCAGCAAAGAAACGATCAACCAGTCTGTTATCTGAATCGTTAGCATCAGGATAAATAAACCTGTTTAACTGATCAGAGTTTGAGGGCCAGTAGTCGTCCATTCCAACAGGAGTTTCTTGTCGAAAAGACTGAATAACATCTTTAACGTTCTCAGTATTTTTCTGTCTTAAGGATCTATGCCAACCTTGGTTTCTCAGGTTGTAGATATGTTCACTAGTGACTGTGTCAGTTCTAGGCCGGATTTGTTGGTTTTGTGAAAGGGTAAGATCGGTAGAGCCAGAGAAAGCTTGTACACCAAATAGGTCCCTTATATAAAGAGTTTCTGTACTTTGAGTAAAGACAACAAGGTCTCCATCTTCTCTATATTCAAAAGTATATACATCTTTTTCGCCAGTACAAACAACTAGTAAACTATCAACAGTGGCGTAAGAGAATGTCTTATCATATGTGGAAGATGGAAAACTTACAGAAAAAAGTTCTTCACTTGAT
>CBDDLG010000002.1:0-3173 GCA_965230595.1 Flavipsychrobacter sp.
GAAAATGATGACCAAGCTTGGGACACGCTACAAAAAGAGTCTATTGACTGTATTATCAGCAGCTGGCGCATGCCTTCAATCACTGGCACAGAATTATGTCAAAAACTACGGGCGGCTGATTTTGAACATTACACCTACTTTATTATGCTCGTAGAAAACATTGAGAACACTGATTTAAAACAAGCCATTGATATAGGCGCGGATGACTTTTTAAAAAAACCCATAAACCAGGATGATCTACAAGTAAGACTCAGCACCTGTGCGCGTATTCTAGATTTACAAGATAAACTACAGAAAAAAAACCAAGCTTTAAAACAAACACTTTTCACGCTGGACAAAGATTTGAAATCAGCAGCTCAAATGCAGCGTAATCTACTCACCAGCCAAAAAGCAGCGATTACTTGTGCTAATTTCAAATGGCTTTTTCACCCATCGGAGTATATTGGTGGCGATATTTTTAATTACTTTGAACTGGACGCCGAGCACTTTGCCTTTTATAGCTTAGATGTTGCTGGGCATGGCGTTGGCTCCGCAATGCTGTCAGTCAGCATTCACCAGGTTTTAACACCAGAGTTTTGTCTACTCCTCAAAGATAAGCAAACAACACAAAGCAGAAATACCAAGCCTGCGCATGTTGTGGTCGATGAATTAAATCAACGCTTCCAAAGTGGTATTGATAGCTCATTATACTTCACCATTGTTTATGGTATTTGCAATACAACTACCGGCAACGTTGAAATGTGCCAAGCGGCCCATCCTCACCCAATCCTTATAAAAAAAGATGGCAGTGTAAACTTGCTCGGAGAAGGTGGTTTTCCTGTTGGCTTAATCGAAACGGCTGAGTATGACTCTTTTAATATTACCATCTCACCTGGCGAGAGATTGATCTTACATTCGGATGGCATAACAGAGTGCACCAACAAAGCAGAAGAACAACTCGGTGAGCAGCAATTATTAGATTTTCTTATATTACATAAAGGCACTGACATGGCAGAAGTAATGTATGAATTGCATGACTTTCTTAAAGCTTGGCGGGGTGGTGTATATGAATTCACTGACGATATTTCGCTGCTGGCCTGGGAATATCAACCCAATACTTCTCAGCCCAAATAAATTTAATAAGTAAATTCAAGTGACGCTATTAAAGTTTCACTGATTTCAGGCGATGAATATACAGGCGCAGGCCATCAGAAGGAGATTCGCATGCTATTAGAGCATACTGAAAAGAACAATATTATGATCGTTAAGTTAAAGGAAAAGCGGCTTGACGCACATATTGCTACTGACTTCAAAGAGAAACTAACAGGTTTTATTGAACAGGGACACACACAAATTCTATTAGACATGGCAGCCGTCGAGTTTATCGACAGCAGTGGTTTAGGCGCTATTGTTTCAGTGCTAAAACAGACTACCGCCAAAGATGGTATGTTCATGATCTGCAGTCTACAAGCGGCGACCTTATCAATGTTCAAACTGACTCGTATGGATCAAGTTTTTAAAATTTACAATGAAGAGTCAGATGCATTATCTGCAGCTGCTGCATAATTATGAGTAACACCATGCTAGCGATAGATAAACATGCTTATACTCACCTTATTGCCTACATGATGGCTATATCAACAATATCGTAACGATATAATATGCAAAGTATTCAGTTAGAGATAGCCAGTGATTTAAAGAATGTAAGACTAGCATCGGTCTGCGTAAACCGACTATGTGCTACAGTCTTTAACGAAGAAGATAGCAATATCATGGAGCTTTGTGTTGCCGAAGCATTAAATAACTGTGTGAAGCACGCTTATCAAAACTCAAGCTCTGCGTCCATTCAGATAAAGTTAGCCATAGATTCAGATAATTTATCAATAAATATCATTGATACTGGTAACAGTATGCCAGGCGGCACAATAGAAAACAGTAGTGACGAGCTGGTTTTTGACCCAGATGACCCAAACAGTCTACCTGAGGGCGGTATGGGGCTTATTATAATGAAACAAACGATGGATGACGTTCTCTACAACACACATGATGGCGTCAATACACTGACATTACTGAAAAAAATACCCACATGATATTCTTTTTTCTACACAAACCAACTCTTAATGGCTTGCAGATCAAAAAGACCATTAACCCTGCATGCCAAAACCAATGCGTATTGCACTTTGATCAACACCCTCCTTTCTACAACGTGATACTGCTAGTAAGCTGAGGCAAGGAAAAAGCCATGCAAGAAAGCGATCGTTACACTCTAACCCAATATCACAAAGACAAAAACACACTGGTCATTGTTATCCGCGAAGCCCAGTTAGATAGCGCTATAGCTGAGGATCTCAAAAAACGCCTCAAATACCATAGCGACAACCATATTACAAAATATTCTATAGAAAACATTATCATATCGTTACGCAATATCGAATCGATTGATAGCACTGGCGTTGGCACCCTACTCAGTTTATGGAAACATCTTGCCTTTGCAGGCAATGTCACATTAAGCCTTTGCCAATGCCCTCAAATCGCTTTGGATTTTATCCAGCTATGCAAGCTGGACCATATTTTTGTTATTGCTGAAACTGAGGAAGATGCCTTAGCGGCGATTGATAATTCTCCCCCTGAATAAAATATAAAGCCCAGCTACTCTTCTCCCAAACCTCGTTTGACTGCAGCAAGCAGTTCATCATTATCCCAAGGTTTTGGCAATTGACAGAATAAATTAGCTTCTTGTTTTACTTGTTCGACAGCATCTAACTCTGAATAGCCCGTCAATAATATCTGTACTGTCTCAGGCCAACGCACTGTGACTTCCTTTAAAAACTGTGCGCCATTAATTTCAGGCATACGCATATCACTAATCACCAGATCAACCTTCGTCGTCTCCATAACAGATAAAGCATCCGGGACACTACCCGCTAATAGCAGCTCATAATTTGAGTTCCGCAATGTCCGTCTCAATGCAGACAAAATAGCCTTTTCATCATCAACACACAATATTTTGGGGTTATCCATATACGACCTGTTCTCTAAAAGCATTTAGTCAGCGCATAATCTATAAGCATTTGATATATAAATAATAAATATCAGATACTGCGAGCACACTACCCATACTCATACCAGTAATAGCGGAAAATAATGCCAAATCTTGAGTATTCTTGAGCAACCAAGGCAGGATATAAAAAACC
>CBDDLG010000003.1:0-14015 GCA_965230595.1 Flavipsychrobacter sp.
ATTTCTTGTGCTATTGCTTCTAATGTTTCAGTCTTAGTTGCATCCAGGTCCTTTGGTTCCTGGTCCTTCATATTACTACTCCTTTTTACTGCTCCTTGCCGGTTGGCAAGCTTGGTCCCAGGACCTTCTTTATATATCGGTTATTTTTTCTTGGCCTTTATTGCTGCTTTAGCTTCAGCTTTATATAGTTCAACGCAATCATCAAGATATTCTTCTATGAGCCTATGTAGTATTTCACTAGCTTTAGTTATTTTTTGTCTTGTAACTGTTATATCAACAGCTGCTTTTTGAAGCCTCTCTTTTTCATCGGGCTTAATTCTTATGGTGCTGCTCATCTCTATATTCCTATATCTACGTGATAATTGATTATATGTTGCTTTGTAACAAGTTACATTAATGTACTTGTTATTTGTATACATGTTTGTTAGTCTACGCTCCTATGTTACATGTATCATGTATACATTTATTTGTATTGAACGTATTTATACATATATAAATAACAAGGAGTAAAGGGATGTTTGAGCAATGGTATGAGACCTGGGTTGATATACGTTATCAACAATGGGAACAAATGGATTTGCTTGAGGCTGCTAATTATCAAGCTCAAGTGACGGGTAGGGCGCTAGTTGCTATGCCTTGTTTACCACCCATCCACCAAGATTTATCTGATGCCGCTTGATAGTCAATATTTTTCTGATATTCAGACGATGGTTAATATCATCAAGTCTCAAGTTTTCGATTCACACAGTGCTTTAGAAGCCTCTGCAACGTTTTTGTATTTATCACGTTACGCTCACACCCTTGGCCGCCCGCAAGAAGCGGCCTTTTTTATTGATGCTCATTTATCAATGTCCGAGCAAGTGAGAGCGCATCTACCGCGTGCACAGGCCCATTTAACTAAAACAATAAGGTAATAATAATGAGTTATACACGTGAGCAGCGTAGCTGCGAACCTGGACTTGTCTCTAGGACACATCTCGACGAAAGCAAAAATTTATCATCGCTAATGGACGATACTAGGCCGACTAATGCTCATAATGTTTTAAAAATTAGAGTTTATGATTCTGGTTATGCAGAGATAACAGCAACTAAAGTTATTGACCCTATCGTTCGTTCAACATCAGCTAAGCTCGTCGATGATGTTGATGATGATAATATTAAGCAACGTAAAGAGAATAATATCTCTCGCTCAATCCGCCGCTCACGCAAAACCGTTTGCCGTAAAGCTCTTATTATGTCAGCTGATCGCATGTTGACGTTGACATATAAAGAAAACAAAACTGATAGAGAGTTGTGTTGTAAAGACTTTGTCCGTTTTGTTCGTAAGATGCGCGATAAGTTTAGTTCATTTGATTATGTCTGCACTCTTGAGCGACAAAAGCGTGGAGCGTGGCATTTTCATATCGCTACAAATAAGTTTTATCACATCCAAACTGTTAATAAGCTCTGGCAATCAGTTGTTGGCGAGGGTAAAGGTAATGTCGATATTGAGTTTAAGCATCGTATATCACCTACACGTATTGCAAAATATATAAGCAAGTACATTTCTAAAGGTTTTTCAGGTGACGATTCTGCTTTACCAGGTCGTAATCGTTATCGCGTATCACTTGGTTTAGTTGATCCAGTTGTAACAGGTTATATGGCGCTTGCACCGTCTCAAGAGTTGTATCTGTTTTCTACTATCTTTGAAGAAGTCACAGGTTCTATACCGACCAATGCATTTTCTAATATGTATTGTTTTTGTTTAGATAATTTTGATTAGTTTTTTTATATATATTTTGGAGATTTTTATGCTTACATATTCAGGTAAAATTTATAACGTTTCAACAAATTCGGTTGGTGATAAAGTTTTCACTAATGTTATTTTGGAATCGATAACTCGTGATCGTTATGATCGTCCGCATATTCAAGAGATTCGCTTGTCTCGCAGTCAGATGCAATCTGGTATGTCAGATAAGTTTAACGATCTAAAGGGCAAAAATGTAACTCTTCCGGTGTGGGTCAATGCATGGACTACTCGTGCAGGTCAGGCGAACCATACCATTTTTTTGCAAGATTGTGATTTATCAAAGTGTATTACTAAGTAACTAATGTATTGCTTATCTACACAGTCTTTTCCGGGTATCACTATAGTCACTGTTGATGATACTCAATCAGTTTCTGATCCCTCTTTATGTAATGAGCTTGTTGCTCTTGAGCCCAATGAAGCTATGCAGCTTATTCACTCTGTAGAGCAACCAACTTTTCTAATGATGGATCGGGAAGATTACATCGCTTTGTCATCAGGCATTTTATTAATGTTTGTAATTGCAGCCGGTGTTCGTTTTGTAAAGTCTATTCTTTTAACTTCACCTTCGAGGTAAATTTATGTTTAAAAAACTTCTTTCTACACTTTTTTTATGTATTTTATTTGTTTTTCACTCTTCAATGTCTTTTGCAATGACAGTTGTAAATGAAGATGTAACTAACCAGATTGCTGATACTCAAGCTGATATTTTGACAGTTGGTGGTGCACTTATTGGTCTAGCTGTTATTGCCTTAGCTATTCGTTGGGTAAAAGCAACATTCTTCTAAAATAAATCGGCGGGTCTAATAAACCCGCCTTTTTTTTCATTTATGATATTTGACCCTTTTGTAATTTTACTAATAGCTTTTATATTATGTTTAGATATTATGTCTCGCTAATATTTCTTTTGATTATTTCAACTATATCTTTTGCCGATCCCATTTCCACTTTAGGAGGTCATTTTGATGCGACTACTCATTCTGCTTGGGATGTCGCAGAGCAGGAGTGTAGGGGTTCTGCTGCATTTCATAATCAGAATGAAGCTTCTCTTCCCGATTTTTATGTTTATATTTGTTTATATATGACTATTGGTGATCAGCTTTCTTTAGCAGATGGTCGTATAGCTGATATTCCAACCGCTCCACTTCGCGCATGGTATGTCATTCGCACCTGGGATCATTTAAATGCTAATCCTGAGTTACAACCTGACACGCCGCCAGTTCCTACAACCACATATCAAGGCTTAGTTGTTAATAATTGGTTTGAGCAGCATAGAGCAGGTGGTGATAATTGCATTCATCCACTACATGTCCATTATTCATATACACATGCAGGTTTTTGCGACTTTAGCTGTGGCTTGCTATCGCAAGATCCTAACTTTGCGAATGCAAGCGGTGGCATATGGTATAGAACAGGTGAATCAACTAACACTATTATAGATAGTATTAAAGAGCCTATACCTTCCGTTTCCTACGGTAATTCATTACCGGATACTAACCAACGTTGTTTTAAGCCTGTTTCTTCCGATGGTCAAGCACGTTTACCGGGTATTATTTTTTGTGAAATTACAGTTGCAAAATTTGCTGTACAAGAAGCAGATGCAGGTCCCGGTTTTGACAATGTAACAGTTACAGCTGCATATACAGGTTCTACATGTGCCGATATTAATAACCCTTTTTATTTGAATAAAGATTTTCAACAACCAGCAAATCGTCATCCACTATTAATAGAAAATAATTTCCGTTGGCATAACTTAGCTGATTGTTTTTTAACTAACACTTGTGACTTTGATAATGATGGTAATGATGATCTACCTTTTGATCCAACGCCACCACCACCGCCTCCACCTATAGATCCTATTGACCCGCCGCCATCAGGTGGTGATGATCCACCGCCACCGCCACCGCCACCGCCAGGTGGTGATGATCCACCACCACCACCACCGCCTCCAGGTGACTGTGATCCCTCTATTGATAATTGTGATGATCCACTTCCTGATGATTGTGATCCATCTGTAGAGCAATGTGATCAGTTTCAGGATTTTTGTGATAATAATCCTAATAGTTTAATTTGTCTCGAATCTTCAGCTACTGCAAAAAGTGATTGTGATACTCCACCATCATGTGATGGTGATCAGCTTCAATGTGCTATATTTCTCCAAAATTGGTATAACATGTGTCATTATCAAACGCTTAACGATAATCTCGATTTAGATCAAGATGGTATGCAGCCTCTTTTGGACGATGTAGAAGAAATAGATATAAGTGATGATATAAATGATGTTTTAAATCAGTCTCATCAATTTACTGCATCTTGTCCTGCGGATCGTGTTATTGATTTATCTTTTGTTTCTTTAACTTTTTCCTATTCTTTTATATGTAATTATGCTTCTATACTTGGTAACTTAGTTTTATTGTTTGCCGGTGTTTCAGCTGTTCGTATATTTGGCAATGCTCTAACTATTGGGTGATTAAATGGGTCAAGCTATACTTCTATTTATAACTACCGCTGGTCCATCGATATTATTTTTTCTTATTAGATCTCTTGGTCTCGGCCTTGTTACCTATGTTGGTCTTGATATCATAATGGATTCGATTATTACTTATATTTTTAGTCATTATTCAGGTTTGCCTGCTGAAGTTATTTCTATTATTACTTTGTTGAATCTGGATGTAGCTATAAAAATATTAGCAGCTGCTTATGCATCTGCGTTTGTTGCTAAGCAAACTGTTGGTGGTATTAATAAATTGGTGTTTAAATCATGATATATTTTTTTACTGGTTTGAATGGTTCGGGTAAAACACTTAATGCATTAAAGTTTGTTAATGAGGATGATGCTTTCAAAGACCGTCCTATTTATTATCATTATATAAATGAACTTAAGTTACCTTGGTCTCAACTTACTAAAGATCAAGTTCATGACTGGCAGTCTCTTCCTGACGCATCAGTTGTTGTTGTTGATGAATGTCAGCTTTTGTATCCACCGCGAAAGCAGGGCGCTGATGTGCCTGATCCATTGAAAGCTTTAACACATCATCGTCATCGTGGTTTTGATTTTATTTTTATTACACCAAACCCGATGCTTGTTGATACAGCTCTTCGTCGTTTGGTCGGTCGTCATCATCATTATGAGCGCATTATGGGTACTACTCTTATACGCCGTTTTATATATGGTGAGTGTATTAATGATCCTAAAGATTATCATGCTAGGCAAGAAGCTCAAGTTGATCAAATAAAGTTTGATAAAAAATATTTTTCACTTTATAAATCAGCTGAGATTCATACTCATAAAGTAAGATTGTCGAAGCAGGTTTATATATATGGAATATTTTCTCTTCTTTTTTTTATTTTTTTGATTTATGCATTCAATCGTTTTTCCAATAAGTTTAGCGGTAATAATGTAGAACAAGATTTGCAGCAGCAAACTTCTTTTTCTAATAATTATGCTGCTAATTCTCCCTTATCAGCAATATCATCTTCATCATCATCAGTTGTTTTTACATCTGATCGTTTTACTCCTGCATTTCCATCGAAGCCCTTTACTTCACCTTTTTATGCTCAGTCTGTTAATATTATTTCAGCACCACGTATCACCGGTTGTATGCATTATGAAGATGATAAAATTGATATTTGTTATTGTACGACGCAGCAAGGTACTTTAGTTGATGTTGATAAGCGGCATTGCAAAGCTTTGCTTACATTGAGATCTTTTGATTTTACTTTATCAGATGATGTTGTTCTTGAAGCTGAGCAGCGTTATTTGCCGACTGGTGATCCTTGTTGTTCATGAGCTTTGCTCATACAAGCGAACCACTTTTATCATTATATATACTATTCTTAACTGAGCGATTACCTGCGCAGCAGTCCTATATATATTATTTCACTGTATAGCGCTATATCAGTCATAATTTTCTTTATCAGCGCGTTATCCTTATTATCCGTATCATTTTTATCATCCCGCGCTTACAAACTTGTTTTTTTTGAACTTCGCATAATGTACCGCATTATGTAATATACGTAGATTTCGCAGTATGCGAGATCAAGTATTTTGCATAGTGGGTATTATGCGATTGTATTAGCTGAAGCTAGCGGGGGGTGGGTTAAGCGCATTGCGCGCCCACCCCGCGCCAGCAGTTATGCAACTTCTTCTAAATCATTAATAAGTTTAAGTACATCATCTATGCTGATTTGCATTTCTTGTGCTATTGCTTCTAATGTTTCAGTCTTAGTTGCATCCAGGTCCTTTGGTTCCTGGTCCTTCATATTACTACTCCTTTTTACTGCTCCTTGCCGGTTGGCAAGCTTGGTCCCAGGACCTTCTTTATATATCGGTTATTTTTTCTTGGCCTTTATTGCTGCTTTAGCTTCAGCTTTATATAGTTCAACGCAATCATCAAGATATTCTTCTATGAGCCTATGTAGTATTTCACTAGCTTTAGTTATTTTTTGTCTTGTAACTGTTATATCAACAGCTGCTTTTTGAAGCCTCTCTTTTTCATCGGGCTTAATTCTTATGGTGCTGCTCATCTCTATATTCCTATATCTACGTGATAATTGATTATATGTTGCTTTGTAACAAGTTACATTAATGTACTTGTTATTTGTATACATGTTTGTTAGTCTACGCTCCTATGTTACATGTATCATGTATACATTTATTTGTATTGAACGTATTTATACATATATAAATAACAAGGAGTAAAGGGATGTTTGAGCAATGGTATGAGACCTGGGTTGATATACGTTATCAACAATGGGAACAAATGGATTTGCTTGAGGCTGCTAATTATCAAGCTCAAGTGACGGGTAGGGCGCTAGTTGCTATGCCTTGTTTACCACCCATCCACCAAGATTTATCTGATGCCGCTTGATAGTCAATATTTTTCTGATATTCAGACGATGGTTAATATCATCAAGTCTCAAGTTTTCGATTCACACAGTGCTTTAGAAGCCTCTGCAACGTTTTTGTATTTATCACGTTACGCTCACACCCTTGGCCGCCCGCAAGAAGCGGCCTTTTTTATTGATGCTCATTTATCAATGTCCGAGCAAGTGAGAGCGCATCTACCGCGTGCACAGGCCCATTTAACTAAAACAATAAGGTAATAATAATGAGTTATACACGTGAGCAGCGTAGCTGCGAACCTGGACTTGTCTCTAGGACACATCTCGACGAAAGCAAAAATTTATCATCGCTAATGGACGATACTAGGCCGACTAATGCTCATAATGTTTTAAAAATTAGAGTTTATGATTCTGGTTATGCAGAGATAACAGCAACTAAAGTTATTGACCCTATCGTTCGTTCAACATCAGCTAAGCTCGTCGATGATGTTGATGATGATAATATTAAGCAACGTAAAGAGAATAATATCTCTCGCTCAATCCGCCGCTCACGCAAAACCGTTTGCCGTAAAGCTCTTATTATGTCAGCTGATCGCATGTTGACGTTGACATATAAAGAAAACAAAACTGATAGAGAGTTGTGTTGTAAAGACTTTGTCCGTTTTGTTCGTAAGATGCGCGATAAGTTTAGTTCATTTGATTATGTCTGCACTCTTGAGCGACAAAAGCGTGGAGCGTGGCATTTTCATATCGCTACAAATAAGTTTTATCACATCCAAACTGTTAATAAGCTCTGGCAATCAGTTGTTGGCGAGGGTAAAGGTAATGTCGATATTGAGTTTAAGCATCGTATATCACCTACACGTATTGCAAAATATATAAGCAAGTACATTTCTAAAGGTTTTTCAGGTGACGATTCTGCTTTACCAGGTCGTAATCGTTATCGCGTATCACTTGGTTTAGTTGATCCAGTTGTAACAGGTTATATGGCGCTTGCACCGTCTCAAGAGTTGTATCTGTTTTCTACTATCTTTGAAGAAGTCACAGGTTCTATACCGACCAATGCATTTTCTAATATGTATTGTTTTTGTTTAGATAATTTTGATTAGTTTTTTTATATATATTTTGGAGATTTTTATGCTTACATATTCAGGTAAAATTTATAACGTTTCAACAAATTCGGTTGGTGATAAAGTTTTCACTAATGTTATTTTGGAATCGATAACTCGTGATCGTTATGATCGTCCGCATATTCAAGAGATTCGCTTGTCTCGCAGTCAGATGCAATCTGGTATGTCAGATAAGTTTAACGATCTAAAGGGCAAAAATGTAACTCTTCCGGTGTGGGTCAATGCATGGACTACTCGTGCAGGTCAGGCGAACCATACCATTTTTTTGCAAGATTGTGATTTATCAAAGTGTATTACTAAGTAACTAATGTATTGCTTATCTACACAGTCTTTTCCGGGTATCACTATAGTCACTGTTGATGATACTCAATCAGTTTCTGATCCCTCTTTATGTAATGAGCTTGTTGCTCTTGAGCCCAATGAAGCTATGCAGCTTATTCACTCTGTAGAGCAACCAACTTTTCTAATGATGGATCGGGAAGATTACATCGCTTTGTCATCAGGCATTTTATTAATGTTTGTAATTGCAGCCGGTGTTCGTTTTGTAAAGTCTATTCTTTTAACTTCACCTTCGAGGTAAATTTATGTTTAAAAAACTTCTTTCTACACTTTTTTTATGTATTTTATTTGTTTTTCACTCTTCAATGTCTTTTGCAATGACAGTTGTAAATGAAGATGTAACTAACCAGATTGCTGATACTCAAGCTGATATTTTGACAGTTGGTGGTGCACTTATTGGTCTAGCTGTTATTGCCTTAGCTATTCGTTGGGTAAAAGCAACATTCTTCTAAAATAAATCGGCGGGTCTAATAAACCCGCCTTTTTTTTCATTTATGATATTTGACCCTTTTGTAATTTTACTAATAGCTTTTATATTATGTTTAGATATTATGTCTCGCTAATATTTCTTTTGATTATTTCAACTATATCTTTTGCCGATCCCATTTCCACTTTAGGAGGTCATTTTGATGCGACTACTCATTCTGCTTGGGATGTCGCAGAGCAGGAGTGTAGGGGTTCTGCTGCATTTCATAATCAGAATGAAGCTTCTCTTCCCGATTTTTATGTTTATATTTGTTTATATATGACTATTGGTGATCAGCTTTCTTTAGCAGATGGTCGTATAGCTGATATTCCAACCGCTCCACTTCGCGCATGGTATGTCATTCGCACCTGGGATCATTTAAATGCTAATCCTGAGTTACAACCTGACACGCCGCCAGTTCCTACAACCACATATCAAGGCTTAGTTGTTAATAATTGGTTTGAGCAGCATAGAGCAGGTGGTGATAATTGCATTCATCCACTACATGTCCATTATTCATATACACATGCAGGTTTTTGCGACTTTAGCTGTGGCTTGCTATCGCAAGATCCTAACTTTGCGAATGCAAGCGGTGGCATATGGTATAGAACAGGTGAATCAACTAACACTATTATAGATAGTATTAAAGAGCCTATACCTTCCGTTTCCTACGGTAATTCATTACCGGATACTAACCAACGTTGTTTTAAGCCTGTTTCTTCCGATGGTCAAGCACGTTTACCGGGTATTATTTTTTGTGAAATTACAGTTGCAAAATTTGCTGTACAAGAAGCAGATGCAGGTCCCGGTTTTGACAATGTAACAGTTACAGCTGCATATACAGGTTCTACATGTGCCGATATTAATAACCCTTTTTATTTGAATAAAGATTTTCAACAACCAGCAAATCGTCATCCACTATTAATAGAAAATAATTTCCGTTGGCATAACTTAGCTGATTGTTTTTTAACTAACACTTGTGACTTTGATAATGATGGTAATGATGATCTACCTTTTGATCCAACGCCACCACCACCGCCTCCACCTATAGATCCTATTGACCCGCCGCCATCAGGTGGTGATGATCCACCGCCACCGCCACCGCCACCGCCAGGTGGTGATGATCCACCACCACCACCACCGCCTCCAGGTGACTGTGATCCCTCTATTGATAATTGTGATGATCCACTTCCTGATGATTGTGATCCATCTGTAGAGCAATGTGATCAGTTTCAGGATTTTTGTGATAATAATCCTAATAGTTTAATTTGTCTCGAATCTTCAGCTACTGCAAAAAGTGATTGTGATACTCCACCATCATGTGATGGTGATCAGCTTCAATGTGCTATATTTCTCCAAAATTGGTATAACATGTGTCATTATCAAACGCTTAACGATAATCTCGATTTAGATCAAGATGGTATGCAGCCTCTTTTGGACGATGTAGAAGAAATAGATATAAGTGATGATATAAATGATGTTTTAAATCAGTCTCATCAATTTACTGCATCTTGTCCTGCGGATCGTGTTATTGATTTATCTTTTGTTTCTTTAACTTTTTCCTATTCTTTTATATGTAATTATGCTTCTATACTTGGTAACTTAGTTTTATTGTTTGCCGGTGTTTCAGCTGTTCGTATATTTGGCAATGCTCTAACTATTGGGTGATTAAATGGGTCAAGCTATACTTCTATTTATAACTACCGCTGGTCCATCGATATTATTTTTTCTTATTAGATCTCTTGGTCTCGGCCTTGTTACCTATGTTGGTCTTGATATCATAATGGATTCGATTATTACTTATATTTTTAGTCATTATTCAGGTTTGCCTGCTGAAGTTATTTCTATTATTACTTTGTTGAATCTGGATGTAGCTATAAAAATATTAGCAGCTGCTTATGCATCTGCGTTTGTTGCTAAGCAAACTGTTGGTGGTATTAATAAATTGGTGTTTAAATCATGATATATTTTTTTACTGGTTTGAATGGTTCGGGTAAAACACTTAATGCATTAAAGTTTGTTAATGAGGATGATGCTTTCAAAGACCGTCCTATTTATTATCATTATATAAATGAACTTAAGTTACCTTGGTCTCAACTTACTAAAGATCAAGTTCATGACTGGCAGTCTCTTCCTGACGCATCAGTTGTTGTTGTTGATGAATGTCAGCTTTTGTATCCACCGCGAAAGCAGGGCGCTGATGTGCCTGATCCATTGAAAGCTTTAACACATCATCGTCATCGTGGTTTTGATTTTATTTTTATTACACCAAACCCGATGCTTGTTGATACAGCTCTTCGTCGTTTGGTCGGTCGTCATCATCATTATGAGCGCATTATGGGTACTACTCTTATACGCCGTTTTATATATGGTGAGTGTATTAATGATCCTAAAGATTATCATGCTAGGCAAGAAGCTCAAGTTGATCAAATAAAGTTTGATAAAAAATATTTTTCACTTTATAAATCAGCTGAGATTCATACTCATAAAGTAAGATTGTCGAAGCAGGTTTATATATATGGAATATTTTCTCTTCTTTTTTTTATTTTTTTGATTTATGCATTCAATCGTTTTTCCAATAAGTTTAGCGGTAATAATGTAGAACAAGATTTGCAGCAGCAAACTTCTTTTTCTAATAATTATGCTGCTAATTCTCCCTTATCAGCAATATCATCTTCATCATCATCAGTTGTTTTTACATCTGATCGTTTTACTCCTGCATTTCCATCGAAGCCCTTTACTTCACCTTTTTATGCTCAGTCTGTTAATATTATTTCAGCACCACGTATCACCGGTTGTATGCATTATGAAGATGATAAAATTGATATTTGTTATTGTACGACGCAGCAAGGTACTTTAGTTGATGTTGATAAGCGGCATTGCAAAGCTTTGCTTACATTGAGATCTTTTGATTTTACTTTATCAGATGATGTTGTTCTTGAAGCTGAGCAGCGTTATTTGCCGACTGGTGATCCTTGTTGTTCATGAGCTTTGCTCATACAAGCGAACCACTTTTATCATTATATATACTATTCTTAACTGAGCGATTACCTGCGCAGCAGTCCTATATATATTATTTCACTGTATAGCGCTATATCAGTCATAATTTTCTTTATCAGCGCGTTATCCTTATTATCCGTATCATTTTTATCATCCCGCGCTTACAAACTTGTTTTTTTTGAACTTCGCATAATGTATATTATGTTAAATAACGTATTGTAACCGTAACGTATGCTCTATATTTTTAATTAGTCATTTAGGATGTGGCCTTCACCGCCAGTATCGCTGACGACAGTCCACCCTTCAGGTACTTTCGTAGTGAATTTTTCAGGGTTCTTTTCTAAGTGACCCAAGTTGATTTCCTTCATAATAGGTTTTAAATGATCATTCTTGGTTTTATATAGCCAGTCAACTTATCCAATATAGACCTTTGTGATTGCTAAGAGCTGTCATTCTTCTGGCAAAAACGGCTTAATGGACATAACAAAATAAAGCTCTAAAAAAGGTTTTACTTTCAATGGCTTATACTATTACCATGATAAAGTGAAATGATATTTGATGATTTGAGTATCAGGCATTAATACGCGACATTACTTATTTCTTGAACTGGCCATACTGATAAGCTAGCAAAACAAACGCTGTACGCACTTTACTATTATATGAATATTACCCATCGAACTTTATTCTGCTTTTGGCTGCTGAGCCTGCCGGGCTTAGTACTGGCTGAAACCATCTCGGTTGCTGTCGCCAGCAATTTTTCAGTCCCCGCCAAAGAAATTGCACAACAGTTCCAGCAGCAAAGCCAGCACAAAGTGCGCTTATCCATCGGTTCGACGGGTAAACATTATGCACAGATTATCAATGGTGCGCCGTTTGATATCTTTTTAGCCGCCGATGCTAAGCGCCCTGCTCTACTTGAAAAAAGCCAACATGCGGTAGCTGATAGCCGTATGACCTATGCACTAGGCCGCTTAGTGCTTTGGAGTACACAAGCCAACCGGGTTGATGCACAAGGCGATATATTAAAAAGCCTGCAATATGAAAGATTAGCGATTGCTAATCCAAAGCTTGCGCCTTATGGTCAAGCTGCACAAGAAGTGATCACTAAACTAGCACCAAGTGCTATGCAAAAGTTAGTTTATGGCGAAAATATTGCGCAAGCGTTCCATTTTGTTTACGGTGGGGTAGCTGATCTTGGTTTTATCGCGCAGTCTCAATTGTTATCGCTTAACAAAAACAAACAAGGCTCTTTTTGGTTGGTCCCACAAGCGTATTATGCGCCGATTAAACAACAAGCTGTGTTATTGACACCGAGCCCCGCAGCAAAGGCATTTATGCAATATCTCAGTAGCCCAGCGGTTAAACAGCTTATTCAGCAATATGGATATGGTGTTGATTGATATGTCACTGGCAATGAATGATATTGCAGCGCTTTGGCTAACATTAAAACTAGCCACTTTAACGACCGTTATATTGCTACTATTGGCAACACCACTCGCCTGGTGGCTTGCACATAGTCGTATGCGCTTTAAAATTGTCATCGAATCCATCATTGCCCTACCTCTGGTCCTGCCACCAACCGTATTAGGCTTTTACTTATTGCTTTTACTCGGCTCACAAGGGCCGATCGCAAGTCTTAGCGGTTTGAGCTTAGCATTCACATTTTATGGCTTATTGGTCGGTTCGGTTATTTATTCTCTACCCTTCGTCGTACAGCCTTTACAAAATACCTTTATGCAATTAGGCCGCAGACCCATGGAAGTCGCCGCAATGCTAGGGGCCTCCCCTTTAGATAGCTTCTTCAGCGTAATACTACCACTAGCGCGCCCTGGCTACATTACAGCAGCCGTATTGGGCTTTGCGCATACTTTAGGTGAGTTTGGTATTGTACTCATGATAGGTGGTAATATACCTGAAGAAACGCAAGTATTATCGATTGCGATTTATGAACATGTAGAGGCGCTAGAGTATGGGCAAGCTCATATCTTATCCATAGGCTTATTGCTACTTTCTTTTATTATGCTGTTATTCGTGTATGGCATGAATCGACGTTTGAATATGTGGAAGTAATAGCCATGACGATTCGTGCAAACTTTCAACTATACCGGGATAACGGCGATCACCAAGATAGCTTCTCACTAGAGAGTGCATTCGAGGTACCAGCAAGTGGCATTACAGCTATTTTTGGTGCCTCGGGCTGTGGTAAAACCACACTATTACGCTGTATTGCAGGCTTAGAGCCAACCGTATCAGGTCGAATACAAGTTAATGATATTACCTGGCAAGATGCAACTACTTTTATCGCACCATATAAGCGTGCTATAAGTTATGTTTTTCAAGAGCCCAGTTTATTTGCTCACCTCAGCGTGAGGCAAAATATTGAATATGGCTATCAACGTAGAAAGACCTCGCAAAAAAATATTAATATTGCTGAAGTTATTGCGCTACT